>NZ_CP108454.1:2663750-5327500 GCF_036240795.1 Streptomyces sp. NBC_01268
CCTGGAGCTGGACATGAGGGCGTTCTTGAGCTGGGCGCCGGTCCAGTCGGGGTGCCGCTCGGCGAGCAGCGCGGCGACGCCGGCGACGTGCGGGGTCGCCATCGACGTACCGCTCATGGAGGTGTACAGGCCGCTGCCCGCGATGAGTTGGGAGCGGGCGGCGAGGATGTCGACACCGGGGGCGGAGACGTCGGGCTTGAGGCCCTGGTCGCCGTAGCGGGGGCCCTTGCTGGTGAAGTAGGCGGCCTCGTCGGCGGAGTCGACGGCGCCGACGGTGAGCGCGGCGTCGGCGGCGCCGGGCGAGCCGATGGAGCCGGGGGCGCCGGAGTTGCCCGCGGCGATGACGAAGAGCGCGCCGGTCTCGGCGGAGAGCGCGTTCACGGCCTGGGCCATGGGGTCGGTGCCGTCGCTGGGCTCGCTGGACCCCAGGCTCATGGAGACGATCTTCGCGTCGACGTCCCGGGCGGCCCACTCCATGCCGGCGATGATCTGCGATTCGCTGCCGGAGCCCTGGTCGCTGAGGACCTTGCCGACGGCGAGGGCGGCGCCGGGGGCGACGCCCTGTTCCTTGCCCGCGGAGCCCGCGCCGCTGCCGCCGACGGTGGAGGCGACGTGGGTGCCGTGGCCGTTGCGGTCGGCGACCTCCTGGCCCTCGATGAACGACCGGGTCTCGCCGACCCGTCCGGTCAGGTCCGGGTGGCCGGCGTCGAAGCCGGTGTCGAGGACGGCGACCTTGACGCCCTTGCCGGTGAGCCCGGCCTCCCAGGCCTTGGGGCTGCCGATCTGGGCGTTGGACTCGGCCATGGCGGCGGTCACCCGGGCGTCGAGCCAGACCTTGGCGGGGCCCGCCGAGCGGCGGGACGGGGCGGTGAACTCGCGCCAGAACGCGCCCGGTTCGGTGACGGTGACGGCGGCTCCGCCGATGCTGGGCAGCGCGCGCACGGTCTCGGTGCCGCGCGGGGCGCCCACGGCGCCGCGGGCGTTCCGGCCGCCTCCGTTCGTGACGATCAGCGGCAGTTCGCCGGTGATGCCCTGCTCGACGAGGCCGGTGACGTCGAAGAGGCGCCGGTCGAGGACGCCGGACTCCAGGTAGGGCCGGGCCTCGTCGGGTATGACGGTGACCCTGCCGTTGACCGTCTCGCTGCGGACGGCCCCGGTGGCGCCCTTGGCCCGCTCGACGGTGACGGTGCTCCGGCCGCCACCGAGGTCGGTGAGGGTGACCCGGTCACCGGTGACGAGGGTGACGGTGGCGGAGGCGGACGCCGCGGCGTTCCTGAAGGTGTCCGGCACGGCGGGTTCCGCCGCCCCGGCGGGGGTCTGGCCCGCGGTGAGCAGCATCAGGGAGAGCCCCGCCGCGAGCAGGCCGGCTGCCCTTCCTCCTACGGAAGGTCTGATCACGACACACTCCTCGGGCGCCCGGGGGAAGAGGTGGTTCCGGGCGTCGCGAGGAGTCTGGTCCGCGGGGCGGGAGTTGACCCTTGTCGCGCCTGGCGGCTATGTGCCGTGGCGGTCAACCGCCAGTGGGCGAGGGGGATTCGTCGGGTCAGGCGGTGGGGTTGTCGGCGTCGTAGCGCCGGAAGCCCTTCGCGTACAGGGAGAGGATCCCGATCGCCAGGACACAGGCGAGGCCGCCGCCGGTGATGGCCACGGCCGGGGAGGTGAGGTCGGCGACGGATCCGGCGAGGAAGTCGCCGAGACGCGGACCGCCCGCGACGACCACGATGAACACGCCCTGGAGCCGCCCGCGCATCTCGTCCGGGGCCGCGACCTGCATCATCGTGTTGCGGAAGATCATCGAGACGGTGTCGGAGTACCCGGCGACGGCGAGCAGGAGCAGCCCGAGCCAGAGGTTCCGGGTGAGCCCGAACGCGGCGATCGCGGTGCCCCAGGCCGCGACGGAGAGCAGGATCGCCTGCCCGTGGTGCCGGATCCGGCCCTGCCAGCCCGACAGCACCCCGCCGAGGAGCGCGCCGAACGCCGGTGCGGCGACCAGGAGCCCGGTGGTGCGGGCGTCGCCGCCGTACCAGAGGACGGCGACGGCCGGGAACAGTGCGCGCGGGTGGGCGAGGATCATCGCGCAGAAGTCGGAGAAGAAGGTCATGCGCAGGTTGGGCCGGGTCGCGAGGAACCGCAGCCCGTCGAGCACGGAGGCCCGCTTCGCCCCCGTCCGCTCGGGCAGCATCGACGGCAGCCGCCCCATCGCGTACAGCGAGGCCGAGAAGGCGATGACGTCGATGGTGTACGCCGCCTGGTAGCCGGCCAGTCCGACGATGAGGCCGCCGAGGCTGGGCCCGACGAGCGTGCCGAAGGTCGTGGTCATCGCGTTGAGCGCGTTGGCGGCACGCAGCTGCTCGGGCGGCAGCAGCCGCGGGATCATCGAGCTGCGGGCGGGCGCGTTGAGCGCGGCGCAGACGGCCTGGAGGGCGACGATCCCGTACAGGAACCAGACCTGGTGGAACCCGGCGAACGCGGCCGCGGCGAGCGCGGCGGAGAGCACCGCGGACCCGCCGGCGCTGGCGAGCCCCAGCTTGCGCCGGTCGACGGTGTCGGCGACGGCGCCGCCGTACAGGCCGAAGACGACGAGGGGCACGAGCGAGAACAGCCCGACCAGGCCGACCGAGAACGGCGAGCGGGTGATGTCGTAGACCTGGAGCGAGATGGCGAGCGTCGTCATGCCCTGGCCGACCCAGGTGACGGCGTTGCCGAACCAGAGCCGGCGGTAGTGGACGGAGGTGCGCAGCGGGGTGAGGTCGGCGAAGACCCTGCGCTTCCCGGGGCCCGCCTCCTGGGTGGCGGTCACGCGACGGGGGCCGCGAGGCCGGGCGGGACGTCGGCGGGGCGGCCGGCGGCGGTGCGGGCGCCCGCGCTTTCGGCCGGCACGTCGTACCGGAGCTCGGGGCGCGCCCAGTGGATGTGCCCGGAGGGCGGGACGGTGCCCGTGCGGCGGGCGCCGGTGCGCAGGTAGAAGTCCTCGGCGGGCGGATGGGCCACCACCCGTATCGACCCGAGCCCGGCGGCCCGCGCCTCCCCGATCATGTGCTCCACGAGCAGCCGCCCGATCCCCCGCCCCTGGGCCTCGTCGGCGACGAAGGCCAGGTCGAGCTCGGCCTCGTCGAGGAGCAGCGCGTAGAAACCGAGCACCTTGTCCCGGCCGTCGACGGCGACGTACACGGGGTGGTGCTCGATGTACGTGCCGCCCACCTGATACCCGTCGACCATGGCGGCGTAGTCGCCCCGGTAGGCACCGGACTTCCGGACGATCTGGGTGAGGCGCTTGGCGTCGTCGGCCGTGGCGCGTCTGAGGGTGATCTCGACCATGAGGGGAGTATAGGACCGCCTAGGCGGTTGGCTCCTTACATTTATGTGAAGGACGAGAGGCGGTGCTCACCCGCAGGCCGCGAGGTCGTCCGGGTCGACGCCGTCGAGGCGGGCGGCCAGCGCGTTCAGCCGGTCGCGGAGTCCGACGATCTCCTCCAGGTCGAGCCCGGTGGCGGCCGCGATGCGGCGCGGCACACCGAGCGCCCGCTCGCGCAGGGCGGCCCCGTCGCCCGTCACCCGCACGGTGACGGACCGCTCGTCCTCGGGACTGCGGCGCCGCTCGACGTAACCGGCCGCCTCCAGCCGCTTGAGCAGCGGGGACAGGGTCCCGGAGTCGAGCCGGAGCCGCTCGCCGATCCCCTTGACGGGCAGCTCGCCGTGCTCCCAGAGCACGAGCATCACGAGGTACTGGGGGTAGGTGAGCCCGAGCTCCTTGAGCGCGCCGCGGTAGACGCCGTTGAAGGCGCGGGTGGCGGCGTGCAGGGAGAAGCAGATCTGGTTGTCGAGCCGGAGGAAGTCCTCGTCGGCGGCTGCGTCGATGGTGCGTCCGTCCATGGGGTCCAGGGTACGGGAGACCCGCATCACACGCAATTAAGTTGTGCACAACTAAATCGCGCACTATAAATATGAAGGCAGCACGGCCGGCGCACCGGCCGGCACACCGCACCTCCTCGGACAGAACGGACGGGAACACCCATGGACGCGATCTACACCGCAGTCGCCACCGCCAACGGCCGCGAGGGCCGCGCCGTCAGCTCCGACGGCCACCTGGACCTCCCCCTCGCCCACCCGGCGGCCCTCGGCGGCAACGGCCAGGGCACCAACCCGGAGCAGCTCTTCGCCGCCGGGTACGCGGCCTGCTTCGCGAGCGCGATGGGCGTGGTGGCCCGCCAGGAGAAGATCGACATCGCGGACGCCTCCATCACCGCCGAGGTCTCCATCGGCAAGGACCCGTCGGACGGCGGCTTCGGCCTGGCGGTCGTGATGCGCGCGGAGTTCCCGGACCACCTCCAGGGCGAGGCGGGCGCGGCCCTCCTGGAGAAGACGCACGCCTTCTGCCCGTACTCGAAGGCGACGCGCGGCAACATCAAGGTCGAGCTGGTCGTGGAGTAACCACACAAGGTCGTGGCGCAGCAGGACACGGTCCAGGAGCAACCACGGACCGGCCCCATGGCCGCCGCGGCGACCGAGGCCGTCAAGGTCACCGCCGTCGGCAACCGAACGCCCCCTGTGCACTTTTCCCGCACAGGGGGTGTTCGCATCTGCTCGTTCATGTTGAGATACGGGGGATTCGCCTGCCGTACGGCGGGCAGTCATCGGACGGCCGCCGGGCGGTAGTTCGGGGGCGCTCTCCTTGGGGCGCCCGTCGCCGGCCCGTCGGCCGGCACGCCGCGCGCCCCGCCCACCCTCACCCCCGGAGGACAACTCCCCCATGGCCGACCTCAATCGCCGCCGGTTCCTTCAACTGGCAGGCGGCACCGCCGCGTTCACCATGCTGTCCGACAGCATCGCCCGCGCCGCGTCCATACCGGCGCAGGGCTCGACCGGCACGATCCAGGACATCGAGCACATTGTCGTGCTGATGCAGGAGAATCGTTCCTTCGACCACTATTTCGGTGCGATGAAGGGCGTACGGGGCTTCGGCGACCCGCGCCCGGTGACGCTGCCCAGCGGCAAGTCCGTCTGGAACCAGTCGGACGGCAGCAAGGTCACGCTGCCCTTCCGCCCGACCAGCGACAAGCTGGGCATGGAGTACCTCCAGGGCCTCAACCACGACTGGCAGGGCGGCCAGAGCGCCTTCAACAAGGGCAAGTACGACAACTGGATCCCGGCCAAGACCAAGGCCACGATGGCCCACCTCACCCGCGAGGACATCCCGTTCCACTACGCGCTCGCCGACGCGTTCACCATCTGCGACGCGTACCACTGTTCGTTCATCGGGGCGACGGACCCCAACCGGTACTACATGTGGACCGGTTACGTCGGCAACGACGGCACGGGCGGCGGCCCCGTCCTCAACAACGCCGAGGCGGGCTACGGCTGGACCACCTACCCCGAGCGCCTGGAGGCGGCGGGCGTGTCCTGGAAGATCTACCAGGACATCGGCGACGGCCTGAACGCGGCCGGCTCGTGGGGCTGGATCAACGACGCGTTCCGCGGCAACTACGGCGACAACTCGCTGCTCTACTTCAACACCTACCGCAACGCGCAGCCCGGCAACCCGCTCTACGACAAGGCCCGCACCGGCACGAACGCGAAGGCGGGCGAGGGCTACTTCGACAAGCTGCGCGCCGACGTCCAGTCCGGCGGCCTCCCCCAGATCTCCTGGATCGCCGCCCCCGAGGCCTTCTCGGAGCACGCGAACTGGCCCTCGAACTACGGCGCCTGGTACATCGCGCAGGTCCTGGACGCGCTGACCTCGAACCCGGACGTGTGGGCGAAGACGGCCCTGTTCATCACGTACGACGAGAACGACGGCTTCTTCGACCACGTGGTCCCGCCGTACGCGCCGGGCTCGGCCGCCCAGGGCCTCTCGACGACCCCCACCACCCTCGACTACTTCGGCGGCAAGGTGGGCTACGCGGCCGGCCCCTACGGCCTGGGCCCGCGCGTCCCGATGCTGGTCGTCTCCCCCTGGTCCACCGGCGGCTACACCTGCTCGGAGACCTTCGACCACACGTCGATCATCCGCTTCATGGAGTCCCGCTTCGGCGTCCAGGAGCCCCACATCACCCCCTGGCGCCGCGCGGTCTGCGGCGACCTGACCTCGGCGTTCGACTTCACCCGCACGAACACCCAGTCCGCCCAGCTCCCGCCGACCGCGGGCTACTACCCGCCGGACAAGAACCGCCACTCCGACTTCCTGGCCACCGCCCCGGCGGTCGGCACGATGCCCCGCCAGGAACCGGGCACGAAGCCCACCCGTCCCCTCCGCTACGCCCCGTACGTGGACGGCGCGGCGGACACCACGGCCGGCACGTACCGCCTCACCTTCAGCGGCGGCCCGTCGGCGGGCGCCCAGTTCTACGTGACGTCGGCGAACCGCACGGACGCACCGTGGACCTACACGACGGAACCGAACAAGTCCATCGCGGACACCTGGAACACGAAGTACAGCAAGACCCTCACGGACCTGACGGTCCACGGCCCCAACGGCTTCCTCCGCCGCTTCCGCTCCCCCGGCAAGACGGCGGTCCCGGAGGTGACGGCCCGCCACAACGCGACGACGGGCAACCTGGACCTGACCCTGACGAACGGGACGTCCACGGACGCGACCCTGACTCTCACCAACGCGTACGCGGGCCAGCCGCTGACGGTGACGGTCCCGAAGAACTCGACGGTCACCCGCACCGTGGACCTGACCGGCTCCTCCCGCTGGTACGACGTGACGATCACGTCCTCGTCGAACACGGACTTCCTCCGCCGCCTGGCCGGCCACGTGGAAACGGGCGCGGCGGGCGTGTCGGACCCGGGCATCCTGACGTACTGATGTGAGCCCGCCCCGGCACCGCTCGTACGGTGCCGGGGCGGCAGACATAGGAAGCAGGTAGGGCAGCCCGCCCTAGAAGATCTTCTTCCCTCCCTCGAAGAGCTTCTTGTGGTACAGCGCGAAGTACCCGCCCAGGTCCCCGCTGGTGACGCTGAATCCGCGCACGGTCTCGTCGTCCGTCGTGAAGGCGCAGAACACCGTCTTCTCATCGAGTACGGCGATGCTCAGCGCGTCCACCTGGGAGATGGCGCGGGTGTCGTGCAGTTGGATCGAGTGGAGCCGGTACTTCCCGTTCTTGACCGACTTCGCCTGCTCCCGCTGCTCCTCGACCCACTCGTGCATGGCGTCGGTCTGCGGTTCGGCCATGACCCGCAGGAGCGCGCGGTCGGAGCCGGCGTTGGCCCATGTGACGCAGGCCTTGAAGTAGTCCTTGGCGGCCCGTTCGTTCCCGGGCGGGACCCGCCGGAAGTAGCTGGAACGCACCTCGTCGGTGGTGTCCTTGAGCGCGGTCTTCAGCGCTCCGTAGAACTCCCTCCCGTTCTTGTAGTGGGTGACCGAGGACGCGGACGCGATGATCGCGTCGACCTTCTCCTCCACGCTCTTCTGCTGCTTCTGGACGAGGTCGAGGCGCTGGAAGACCAGCCCGGCCAGGAGGAGCGCCACCGGCGCCGCCCAGCCGTCAGCGGTCCAGGCCGCCGTGAACACGTTGCGGAGAGTGAGGATCGCGGCCCCGATGAGCGGGATCCACACGGTGACGACGGACGTCACCTTCTCCGCAGTGCGACTTACCTTCGCTTTCACCACAGACTCCCTACTGTGATCGGGCGATGGCTGCCCTGGGACGCAAACTACGCGCGTAGCCGCCCCCAGGGACAGGGGTGTCCACACCCCAAGACGTCGACGGGAGGGGGTGGGTTGCAGTGACCCCGTAGGGTGAGTCGCCGTGAGCGAATGGCAGATATCCGATGAGGCGGGCGGCGTGCTCGCCGCGCGCTGGTGGCAGTGGGCGTTGTCGGCGCCCGACGAGGTCAGCCCGGTCGCGGACGAGACCGGGGAGCACGCGGGGTGGCGTCAGCCGGAGGACCTGTGGTTCCTCGCCGGGACGTACGGCGGGCGGGTCGAGCGGCGTTGCGAGCTGCCGGCCGGGCGGCGGGTGTTCTTCCCCGTGCTCAACATCCAGCACACGAAGCTGTTCTCGCGGAAGCCGATGAGCCTGGACGTCACGCGGGCGACGGCTCACCTGAACGGCGTTCCGCTTCCGCTCAAGGAGTTCGTCGCGCCGCCGTTCCGGGTGGGGCTGCGGATGCATCTCGCCTGGGGACTCTGGACGGGGCTCGCGCCCCTGACGCCGGGGCAGTACGTGCTGGAGATCAAGGGGGAGACGGCGGAGGGGTTCTGGGTCGACACGACCTATCACCTGACCGCCGTCGGCGACTGACCACGGGCGGGGCTGAGGGGGCCTCGGCGGACGGCGACTGACCACGGGCGGGGCCAAGGGGGTGGCACCAAGGGGACGTCGGCGGACGGCTGTTGCCGAGGCGGCGTTCCGGGCCGCGCGCAAGCGGCTGCCTGACGCGCGGGGCGTATGGCGCGCGACGCCCGGAGTGGGAGGCGGTCCCGGCCACCTGGGAGGATGTCCGGCGATCACGCGCCTACAGATCAGGGGGACATGCAGGTGCCTTCCGTCACGCCGCCGCCCAGGCCGTCCTATGCGCCCTCGGCGCCGGCGTCGCCGCGCGACTCCCCGCCGCTGCGGAACAGGACCACGTGGGTCACCGTCGTCGTACTGCCGCTCGTCGGCGCACTGGTGCTCTGGCTCGCCCAAGGCGGACTGTCCTGGGTGGCGGAGAAGATCTCCGGTCCGGCCGGTCTCACCGTCTTCGACGGGGGGATCGGCGGCTGCGTACCCCGGTACGTCGACGCGTCGCTGGAGGACCTGAAGCGGGAGCCGGACGCCGCCGACAAGGGCGTGCCCGTCCACGGCGCCCGGAGCGAACCCGTCGAGCTGCCGCTGACGCTGCAGGCGAAGACGTCGCAGGCCGTCGTCGTCACCGGTGTGCGGATCACCCTGCTCTCGGCGAAGGCCGTCCCCCGCACCGGAGTCGTCGTCGAGCCCGACGGCTGCGGGGCCCTCATGACGCCGCGAGCCTTCGACGTCGCCCTCACCGTCACGCCCACGCCCGTCGCCGAGCCGGTGCCCGGCAAGAACGGGGCGGTGGCCGACTTCCCCTTCAAGGTCTCCGACAGCGACCCGGAGGTGCTCACCCTCCGATTCGACCCGGGCTCCCAGGACGTGCGCTTCACCGTGGAAGTGGAATGGGTGGCCGACGGGGAGTACGGCAGCAAGGTCCTGGACAACAGGGGGCTCGGGTACCGGGTCATGGCCAGGGGCGGTCTGCCCCTCCACCCGCACGCGGCGCTCTACAGGTAGGCCACCACGCGGCGGCGCGGGCGCATCCGTACGTACATTCGTGGGATCCCGGCGTGTCGCTCCTGTGACGCGTATCACCGGTGGGGCACCGTGGACGCAGGGCTGGCAAAACCTTCCTGCGGCCACGGGCAGTGGTGGGGCGGGTGGGACTCGAACCCACGGCCGACGGATTATGAGTCCGCTGCTCTAACCGGCTGAGCTACCGCCCCGAACACCACGGCGCGTACAAGTGTGCGCGCCGTCTGCCGCAGCATAGCCGCTCATACGATCTCCTGCTCCGGATGGTCGGCCATGCTCGATCTAGAGGACTCCGGGGGCGAGCCGGTGGTTCCCGGGGAAACGAAAAAGGACCCCGTAGGGTCCTCTTCCGCTCTGCTCCCCCGACTGGACTCGAACCAGTAACCCTCCGGTTAACAGCCGAATGCTCTGCCAATTGAGCTACAGGGGATCGCGCTCCCCCGACTGGACTCGAACCAGTAACCTGCCGGTTAACAGCCGGCTGCTCTGCCAATTGAGCTACAGGGGATTGCTGCGTTGCGACGAACGGATCCACCTCCGGCCTTGCCGGGGGGCGGTCGCTCGCTGCGAGACATAGATTAGCGCAAGCAGGGGGGTGCTCCGCCAATCGGTATCCCCAGGGCGCTCCAGGGAAGGGTCACAGCCGTGCGGTACAAGCTGATCTTCGTCGCGGGACTGGCCGTCGGGTTCGTGATCGGGACCCGCGCCGGGCGCGAGCAGTACGAGCGGATGAAGAAGTCCGCGCAGGCCGTCGCGCAGAACCCGGCCGTGCGCAACGCGGCCGAGTCCGCCGCCCAGACCGGGCGCCAGGTGGCCGGGAAGGCGCTGCACGCCGTCGGCGACCAGGCGCAGAAGATCCGGTCGCGGCGCGACCACGACGGCCAGTTCTCCGTGTACGAGGAGGACGACTGGGGCACGAGCAACACCTGAACCCGGCACGGCCCCGCGTACGGCAGAATCATGTGCCATGGGGATAGTCGCCGGACTCGACAGCTCTTCGGACTCCACGCGCATCGTCGTGTGCGACGCGGACACGGGCGCCGTGCTGCGGCAGGGCCATGCCGCGCACCCCGTCGAACCCAAGGCCACCGACGTCGATCCGCAGGCCTGGCTGCTCTCCCTCGGTGAGGCCGCGACCGGCGGCCTGCTCGAAGGCGTCGAGGCCATCGGGGTCGCCGCGCAGCAGCACGGCCTCGTCCCGCTCGACCCGCAGGGCGCCCTCGTGCGGCCCGCGCTGGTCGGCAACGACAAGCGGGCCCAGGTCGCCGCCGCCGACCTCGTCGAAGGTCTCGGCGGGCGTTCCGCCTGGGCCGAGGCCGTCGGGGTCGTCCCGCACTCCGGGCTGCCGCTCGCCAAGCTGCGCTGGCTCGCCCGCAACGAGCCCGAGCACGCCCAGCGGGTCGCCATGCTCCTCCAGCCGCACGACTGGCTGGTCTGGCAGCTGCTCGGCCGCCCCGCCCGTCGCACCACCGACCGCGGCGCCGCCTCCACCACCGGCTACTGGTCCGCCCGCGGCAACACCTACCGCCCCGACCTGGTCGAGCTCGCGCTCGGGCACCAGGCCGTGCTCCCGGAGGTGCTCGGCCCCGCCGAGGCCGCCGGCACCACGCCCGAGGGCCTGCTGATCTCCGCCGGTACGGGGGAGACGATGGCCGCCGCCCTCGGGCTCGGCCTCGGCACCGGCGACGCGGTGGTCTCCCTCGGCGCCTCCGGTTCCGTCATGGCCGTCCACCACGAGGCCCTCTCCGACCCGGCCGGCGCGATCACCTCGTACGCCGACGCCACCGGCATGCACCTGCCCGTCGTGCACACCTCGAACGCCGTACGGGCGCTGCGGGGCACCGCCGAGCTGCTGGGCGTGGAGTCCCTGGACGAGCTCTCCGCGCTCGCCCTCGCCTCCACCCCCGGCTCCTCCGGGCTCGTCCTGCTGCCCTACCTGGAGGGCGAGCGCACCCCGAGCCTGCCGCACACCGCCGGCACCCTCTCCGGGCTGCGCCGCGAGTCGATGAAGCCCGAGCACCTGGCCCGTGCCTCCTTCGAGGGCATGCTCTGCTCCCTCGCCGACGCCATGGACGTGCTCCGCGGCCGGGGCGTCGAGGTGCGGCGGGTGTTCCTGCTCGGCGCGGCGGCGGGGCTGCCCGCCGTCCAGGCCATCGCGCCCGCGCTGTTCGGCGCGCAGGTCGTCGTCCCCCAGCCGGCCGACTACGCGGCGCTCGGCGCGGCCCGGCAGGCCGCCTGGGCCCTCGGCGTGTCCCGGGGCACCCTCACCCCCACCGCTCCCCCGGCCTGGCAGGGCGCCGCCGCCCAGGTGTTCGAGCCGGGCGAGGACCTGGCCGTCGGCCAGGCCGTGCGCCAGCAGTACGTCGCCACCCGCGAGCAGATCCACCCGGGGGCCTTCGGGGGCTGAGGCGGGAGCCGTTGAGGGGATGACGCCGCCCGGGCCTCGCGCCCCCGGCGCCCCCGCTTCGTAAAGACTTCCCCAGGCCTGGGCCCGGGCCTCGAAACCCAGTCGTAACGCCGCAGCGGCGCGGGCGATAGTAGAACCCGTGCTCATAAGACTTCTCCGAACCCACCTACGGCCGTACAGAAAACCCATCGCCCTGCTCGTGGTGCTGCAGCTGCTGCAGACCAGCGCCACGCTCTACCTGCCGACCCTGAACGCCGACATCATCGACAACGGTGTCGTGAACGGGGACACCGGCTACATCCTGCGGTTCGGCGCGCTGATGATCGGCGTGTCCGTGATCCAGGTCGTCTGCAACATCGGGGCCGTCTACTTCGGGGCGCGCACCGCTTCCGCGCTCGGGCGGGACGTGCGGGCCGCGGTCTTCGACCGGGTGCAGTCGTTCTCGTCCCGCGAGGTCGGGCACTTCGGCGCGCCGTCGCTGATCACCCGGACGACCAACGACGTCCAGCAGGTCCAGATGCTGGTCCTGATGGCGTTCACCCTGATGGTGTCCGCGCCGATCATGTGCGTCGGCGGCATCGTCATGGCGCTCGGTCAGGACGTGCCGCTGTCGGCGGTGCTGCTCGCAGTGGTGCCGGTGCTCGGCATCGCCGTCTCGCTGATCGTGCGGAAGATGCGGCCGCTGTTCCGCACCATGCAGACCCGCCTCGACACGGTGAACCGGGTGCTGCGCGAGCAGATCAGCGGCAACCGGGTCATCCGGGCCTTCGTGAAGGACGACTACGAGCGCGAGCGCTTCAAGGGCTCGAACGCCGAGCTGACCGAGGTGTCGATGTCCACCGGGCGGCTCATGGCGCTCATGTTCCCGACCGTGATGACGGTCGTGAACGTGTCGTCGATCGCCGTCGTCTGGTTCGGCGCCCACCGCATCGACAGCGGCGGGATGGAGATCGGCGCGCTGACCGCCTTCCTCGCCTATCTGATGCAGATCGTGATGGCGGTCATGATGGCCACCTTCATGTTCATGATGGTCCCGCGGGCCGAGGTGTGCGCCGAGCGCATCGAGGAGGTCCTGGCGACCGAGTCCAGCGTGGTCCCGCCGGCGGCGCCGGTGACGACGCTGCGGCAGCGCGGGCACCTGGAGGTCAGGAGCGCGGACTTCCGGTACCCGGGCGCCGAGGAGTCGGTGCTCAAGGACGTCGGACTGGTCGCCCGGCCGGGCGAGACGACCGCGATCATCGGTTCGACCGGCAGCGGCAAGTCGACGCTGCTGGGGCTGGTGCCGCGCCTGTTCGACGTGACGGGCGGCGAGGTGCTGGTCGACGGCGTCGACGTGCGGGAGCTCGACCCGACGCTGATGGCGAGGACGGTCGGCCTCGTCCCGCAGAAGCCGTACCTGTTCTCCGGGACGGTCGCGACCAACCTGCGGTACGGGAAGCCGGACGCCACCGACGAGGAGCTGTGGCACGCCCTGGAGGTCGCCCAGGCCGCCGACTTCGTGAAGAAGCTGGAGGCCGGGCTGAACGCGCCGATCGCGCAGGGCGGCACGAACGTGTCGGGCGGTCAGCGGCAGCGGCTCGCGATCGCGCGGACGCTGGTGCAGCGGCCCGAGATCTACCTGTTCGACGACTCGTTCTCGGCGCTCGACTACGAGACGGACGCCCTGCTGCGGGCGGCGCTCTCCGCGGAGACCTCCGACGCGACGGTGGTCATCGTCGCGCAGCGCGTGTCGACCATCCGGGAGGCCGACCGGATCGTGGTCCTCGACGAGGGCCGGGTCGTGGGCACCGGACGGCACCACGAGCTGATGGCGGAGAACGAGACGTACCGGGAGATCGTGCTCTCCCAGCTGACCGAGGCGGAGGCGGCCTGATGGCGGGTCCACGTATGCCCATGGCCGGCGGTGGTCCCGACCAGCGCTCCATGGACTTCAAGGGCTCCGGGAAGCGGCTGCTCAAGCAGCTGGCGCCGGAGCGGAGCTCGCTGTGGGTGATGCTCGTCGCCGGCGTGCTGTCGGTGGCGGCCTCGGTGGTCGGGCCGAAGATCCTCGGCCGGGCGACCGACCTGATCTTCGCGGGCGTGGTCGGGCGGCAGATGCCCGAGGGCGCCACGAAGGAGCAGGCGCTCGCGGGGCTGCGCGCCAAGGGCGACTCCGGGATGGCGGACATGCTGTCCGGAGTGGACTTCACCCCGGGCCAGGGCATCGACTTCACGGCGGTCGGCGAGGTCCTCGGACTGGTGCTCGTCGTGTACGTGCTGGCGGGCCTGCTGATGCTGGTCTCCACGCGCATGTCGATCAAGGTGATCAACCGGACCGTGTACCGGATGCGCGAGGACGTGCAGACGAAGCTGGCGCGGCTGCCGCTGTCGTACTTCGACAAGGCGAAGCGCGGCGAGGTGCTGTCCCGGGCGACCAACGACATCGACAACATCTCGCAGACCCTCCAGCAGTCGATGGGCCAGCTGATCAACTCGCTGCTCACGATCGTCGGCGTGCTCGCGATGATGTTCTGGATCTCGCCGCTGCTCGCCCTGGTGGCGCTGGTGACGGTGCCGGTGTCGGTCGTGGTGGCCACGAAGATCGGCAAGCGGTCGCAGCCGCACTTCGTGCAGCAGTGGAAGTCCACGGGCAAGCTGAACGCCCATGTGGAGGAGATGTACAGCGGCCACACGCTGGTGAAGGTCTTCGGCCGGCAGGAGGAGTCCGGGAAGGACTTCCACGAGCAGAACGAGGCGCTGTACGAGGCCGGGTTCAAGGCCCAGTTCAACAGCGGCGTGATGCAGCCGGTGATGATGTTCGTCTCGAACCTGAACTACGTCCTGGTGGCCGTGGTGGGCGGTCTGCGGGTGGCGAGCGGCAGCCTGTCCATCGGTGACGTGCAGGCCTTCATCCAGTACTCCCGGCAGTTCTCGATGCCGCTGACCCAGGTCGCCTCGATGGCGAACCTGGTGCAGTCGGGTGTCGCCTCGGCCGAGCGGATCTTCGAGCTGCTCGACGCGGAGGAGCAGGCGCCGGACACCCCGGTCAGCGAGCACCCGGCCGACCTCAAGGGCAAGGTCGCGCTGGAGGGCGTGTCCTTCCGCTACGAGGCGGACAAGCCGCTCATCGAGGACCTGTCGCTCGCGGTGGAGCCGGGCCAGACGGTCGCGATCGTCGGCCCGACGGGCGCGGGCAAGACGACGCTGGTGAACCTGCTGATGCGGTTCTACGAGGTGACCGGCGGCCGGATCACCCTCGACGGCGTCGACATCGCGAAGATGGCCCGCGAGGACCTGCGGGCCGGGATCGGCATGGTCCTCCAGGATACCTGGCTCTTCGGCGGCACCATCGCCGAGAACATCGCGTACGGCACGACGCGCGAGGTGAGCCGGGCGGAGATCGAGGAGGCGGCGCGGGCCGCGCACGCCGACCGTTTCATCCGCACCCTGCCCGAGGGGTACGACACGGTCATCGACGACGAGGGCGCGGGCGTCAGCGCCGGCGAGAAGCAGCTGATCACCATCGCGCGGGCGTTCCTGTCCGACCCGGTGATCCTGGTCCTCGACGAGGCGACCAGCTCGGTCGACACCCGTACCGAGGTGCTGATCCAGAAGGCGATGGCGCGGCTCGCCCACGGGCGGACCTCGTTCGTGATCGCGCACCGGCTCTCCACCATCCGGGACGCGGACGTGATCCTGGTGATGGAGAACGGCTCGATCGTGGAACAGGGCACGCACGGGGAGCTGTTGGACTCCGGCGGCGCGTACGCCCGCCTGTACGCGGCCCAGTTCGCGCAGGCGGTCGCCGAAGTCGACTGACCGGCGGCCTCGTCGCCGAGCACACCCCCATGGCCCATGCCGCACGACGCGCGGCATGGGCCATGGGCGTCCTCGGCCGGGGGCGGCTAGTCGAGATAGCCGCGCAACTGGTCCGCGTAGGCGTGGTCGCGCAGTTTGTTGAGGGTCTTGGACTCGATCTGGCGGATGCGTTCGCGCGTCACGCCGAAGAGCTGTCCGATCTCCTCCAGGGTGCGGGGCCTGCCGTCGTCGAGGCCGTAGCGCAGCTGGACGACCTTGCGTTCGCGTTCGCCGAGGGTGGAGAGGACGGCCTCCAGGTGTTCGCGCAGCAGCAGGAAGGCGGCGGACTCGACGGGGGACGCGGCGTCGCCGTCCTCGATGAGGTCGCCGAGCGCGACGTCCTCCTCCTCGCCGACGGGGGCGTGCAGCGAGACCGGTTCCTGGGCGAGCCGCAGCACCTCGCCGACCCGCTCGGGGGCGAGGTCGAGCTGGGCGGCGACCTCCTCGGCGGTGGGCTCGTAGCCGCGTTCCTGGAGCATCCGGCGCTGGACGCGGATGACCCGGTTGATGAGCTCGACGACGTGCACGGGGACGCGGATGGTCCGGGCCTGGTCGGCGAGGGCCCGGGACATCGCCTGGCGGATCCACCAGGTCGCGTACGTGGAGAACTTGTAGCCGCGCGCGTAGTCGAACTTCTCGACGGCCCTGATCAGGCCCAGGTTGCCCTCCTGGACCAGGTCGAGCATGGTCAGGCCGCGGCCCACGTACCGCTTGGCGACGGAGACGACGAGCCGCAGGTTGGCCTCGATGAGCCGGCGTTTGGCGATCCGGCCGAGCACCACGAGCCGGTCCAGGTCGAGGGCCAGCAGGGTGTCCAGGTCGGGGGTGTTGGCCAGCTTCTCCTCGGCGAACAGACCGGCCTCGACCCGGCGGGCGAGTTCGACCTCCTCGGCCGCGGTGAGCAGCGGGACGCGGCCTATCTCCCGCAGGTACTGCCGGAAGAGGTCGGAGGAGGGCCCGCTGCCGCCGGGGTCGGCGCGGCGGCGCTGGGGAGGGACTTCGGGTTCCTGTTCGGCGGCGCCGAGTTCGGCCGGAGAGGGGTCCTGGGGCACGGTGACGGTCTGGGTCTGCACGGGGGGCGACCTCCGGGGTGGGTGATCGCTGCCGGTTCGGGGGCGTGACGGCAGCGGGACTGCACCGTCACCCAGTGTGGGGTACGACACATCGCCGCCACGAGGGGCGTGCGGTGACTTTTTGAGTCCGGTACGTGACCGAACGTGTGTCAGAGCGCCGTGGCCCCGTGGTTGCGCAGCGACTGCCCGTACTGGGTGAGCACCCACAGCTCGTTCTGCACGGCCGCCAGCTGTGCCGGGTCGCCCTGGGCGCCGAGGCGGGCCAGGGTGCCCTGGACGTCGCGGATGCGCCGGTCGACGGCGCGCAGCCGGACGGTGACGAGCTGGTCGCCGGCGTAGGCCTCGTCGACGGTCCTGGCGAAGATGGTCTCGACGGCGAGCTCGGTGACGAGCGCGCGGACGGTGTCGTCGGGCGCGGCCTCGCGGACCGTGTCGAGGTAGTCGGAGGGGGCGTCGGTGGCGCCGCCCGCGTCCTGGACGCACTGGCGGACGGCCGCGTAGGGCGCGGCGGTGAACTCGTCGATCCCGTAGGCGTCGAAGGCCGGGGAGACCAGCTCAGGACGCTGGAGGGCCAGCTTGAGCAGCTCGCGCTCGGTGCGGTGGGCGGGGCTGCGGAGGTTGAGCGCGGGTCCCGCGGGGGCGGCGGGGGCCTGGACCTCGCCGTAGGTGCGCCGCTGCCGGGCGCCGTCGCGGCCGGGGGTCTGGTCCTTGCCGCCGCCGCGCTGCCAGCGGGCGATCTGGGCGACCCGGCGGACGACGAACTGGGTGTCGAGGATGCCGAGCATGCCGGCGAGCTGGACGGCGACCTCGTGCTGCGAGGCGACGTTCTTGATCCGGGCGACGATCGGGGCGGCCTCGTCGAGGGCGGCGGCCCGGCCGGAGGGGATCTCCAGGTCGTAGCGGTTCACGATCTGGCGGAGCGCGAACTCGAAGAGCGGGGTGCGCGGCTGGACGAGGTCGGCGACGGCCTCGTCGCCCTTGGCGAGGCGCAGGTCGCAGGGGTCCATGCCGTCGGGGGCGATGGCGATGTACGTCTCGGCGGCGAACTTCTGGTCGTCCTCGAAGGCGCGCAGGGCGGCCTTCTGGCCGGCGGCGTCGCCGTCGAAGGTGAAGATGACGCGGGCCGAGCCGTTGTCCATGAGGAGGCGGCGCAGGATCTTGATGTGCTCGCCGCCGAAGGCGGTGCCGCAGGTGGCGATGGCGGTGGTGACGCCGGCCAGGTGGCAGGCCATGACGTCGGTGTAGCCCTCCACGACGACGGCGCGGCTGACCTTGGCGATGTCCTTCTTGGCCAGGTCGATGCCGTAGAGCACCTGGGACTTCTTGTAGATCGGCGTCTCGGGCGTGTTGAGGTACTTGGGCCCGTTGTCGTCCTCGCGCAGCTTGCGGGCGCCGAAGCCGACGACGTCGCCGCCGACGTCCTTGATCGGCCACATGAGCCGGCCGCGGAAGCGGTCGATGGGGCCGCGGCGGCCGTCCTGGGAGAGGCCGGAGAGGATCAGCTCGCGGTCGGAGAAGCCCTTGCCGCGCAGGAAGCGGGTGAGGTGGTCCCAGCCGGCCGGGGAGTAGCCGACGCCGAAGTGGGCGGCGGCGGCCTGGTCGAAGCCGCGCTCGGCGAGGAACTTGCGGCCGATCTCGGCCTCGGCGGAGCCGAGTTGTTCGGCGTAGTACTGCGCGGCGGCCTGGTGGGCCTCGACCAGGCGGGTGCGCTCGCCGCGCTGGTGGCCGGGGTTGTAGCCGCCCTCTTCGTAGCGCAGGGTGATGCCCGCCTTCGCGGCGAGGCGTTCGACCGTCTCCGAGAAGGAGAGGTGGTCGATCTTCATCACGAAGGCGATGGTGTCGCCGCCCTCCTGGCAGCCGAAGCAGTGGAAGAGTCCCTTGCTCGGGCTGACCTGGAAGGAGGGCGACTTCTCGTCGTGGAAGGGGCAGAGCCCCTTCAGGTTCCCGCCGCCGGCGTTGCGCAGCTGGAGGTACTCGGACACGACGGCGTCGATCGGGACCGCGTCCCGTACCGCCTTCACGTCGTCATCGTTGATCCTGCCTGCCACGCATGAATTCTACGGGGACGAGTCAGGAGCTCAGACTCTCCAGGGGGACGGAGGGGTCGGCGAGGGCGTCGGTGTCCACGGTGGCGCGGGAGCGGATCAGGCTCTGGATCGGATCTGTGACGTCCCACACATTCACGTTCATGCCGGCGAGCACCTTGCCGTCCTTCAGCCAGAAGGCGATGAACTCGCGCTTTCCGACGTCCCCGCGGAGCACGACCTGGTCGTACGAGCCGGGCGGCGCCCAGCCCGAGTACTCCAGGCCGAGGTCGTACTGGTCGGAGAAGAAGTACGGGACCCGGTCGTACGAGACGTGCTGTCCGAGCATGGCGCGGGCGGCGGCCGGGCCGCCGTTGAGGGCGTTGGCCCAGTGCTCGACGCGCAGCCGGGTGTGCAGCGAGGGGTGGTGGGCGGCGGCGACGTCGCCCGCGGCGAAGACGTCGGGGTCGGAGGTGCGCAGCGACTCGTCGACGGCGATGCCGCCGCCGTCGGCACGGTCGACGAGGGCGAGGCCGGCGTTCTCGGCGAGGGTGGTGCGCGGGGCGGCGCCGACGGCGGCGAGCACGTCGTGGGCGGGGTGCTCCTCGCCGTCGTCGGTGCGGACGGCGAGGACCATGCCGTCGGAGCCGACGATCTCGGTGAGCTTGACGCCGAACCGGAAGCGGACGCCGTGCTCGGTGTGCAGGTCGGCGAAGAGCTGGCCGAGCTCGGGGCCGATGACGTGGTGCAGCGGGGTGGGGGCGGGCTCGATGACGGTGACCTCGGCGCCGTACGTACGGGCTGCGGCGGCGACCTCCAGACCGATCCAGCCGGCTCCGGCGATCACCAGGTGCCCGTTGTCGCGGCCGAGGGCGGCGAGGACGTGCCGCAGCCGGTCGGCGTGGGCGAGGCGGCGCAGGTGGTGGACGCCGGCGAGCCCGGTGCCGGGGACCTCCAGGCGGCGCGGTTCGGCGCCGGTGGCGAGGAGCAGCTTGTCGTAGCGGATCACGGTGGCGTCGCCGAGGCGGACGGTGTGGGCCTCGCGGTCGATGCCGACGACGGTCTGCCCGAGGTGGAGCTCGATCTCGGCCTGCGCGTACCAGCTCGGCTCGTGGACGAAGACGGAGTCCCGGTCCTCCTTGCCGAGGAGGAAGCCCTTGGAGAGCGGTGGGCGCTCGTACGGGTGGTCGCGTTCGTCTCCGATGAGGATCACCCGGCCGGTGAACCCCTCGGCGCGGAGCGTCTCCGCGGCCTTGGCTCCGGCGAGTCCTCCGCCGACGATGACGAAGGTCTGATCTGCGTCGACCACGTTCATTCCTCCTCGTTGCGACCGGTTCACTACGCTACGCCCCCCTGCCCGGCCCGGGCCGTACCGCCTCGGGGCGTGCAAGCGAGGGTCCCGCACGAGCGCCGGACGGGGAAAGGGGGCGAACGGCCCTTAGGCGCGGGGGGTCCTGAAGCGGGCGTGGAGGCTGCGGGCGGAGGCGTCGGTGAGGGAGGCGATCTGGTCGACGATCACCCGCTTGCGGGAACGGTCGTCGGGCGCCTCGGCGAACAGGGCGCGGAACTGCGGGTCGAGCCCCTCGGGCGCGCGGGCGGTGAGCGCCTCGGCGAGCTCGGCGAGGACGATCCGCTGGTCGGCGCGGAGCGCCTCCTGTTCGGCGCGCTGCATCACGTACCGGTCGGCGACGGCCTTGAGGACCGCGCACTCGTTGCGGGTCTCGCGGGGGACGACGAGTTCGGCGTCGTAGCGGGTGAGGCGGCCGGAGCCGAAGGCCTGCCGGGTGGCCCCTTCGGCGGCGAGGCAGAAGCGCCCGATGAGCTGGCTGGTGGCGTCCTTGAGGCGGGACTGGGCGACGGCCGACCCGTCGTATCCGTGCGGCCACCACTCCTGGTCGACGAGCCGGTCGAGGGCGTCGGCGAGCTCCTGCGGGTCGGTGTCCTCCGGTACGTACCGGCCGAGGGCGACGGCCCAGATGTCGGCGCGCTCGGGCTCGGCGAGCAGCAGGTTGGGGTCGATGTGCCCGGCGTGCAGGCCGTCCTCGAAGTCGTGCACCGAGTAGGCCACGTCGTCGGACCAGTCCATGACCTGGGCCTCGAAGCACTTGCGGTGGGCGGGGGCGCCGGCCCGGATCCACGCGAAGACGGGCAGGTCGTCCTCGTACACGCCGAACTTCGGCGAGCCGGGGTCGGTGGGGTGGCCGCCGCGCCCCCAGGGGTACTTGGTGGCGGCGTCGAGGGCGGCGCGGGTGAGGTTGAGGCCGACGCCGAGGGGCCTGCCGGTGTCGGGGTCGGCGATGAACCGCTTGGGCTCGATCCGGGTGAGCAGGCGCAGCGACTGGGCGTTGCCCTCGAAGCCGCCGCAGTCCTTGGCGAAGTCGTTGAGGGCCTGCTCGCCGTTGTGCCCGAACGGCGGGTGGCCCATGTCGTGGGCCAGGCAGGCGGCCTCGACGAGGTCGGGGTCGCAGCCGAGGGCGGCCCCGAGCTCGCGGCCGACCTGGGCGCACTCCAGGGAGTGGGTGAGCCGGGTGCGGGGGCTGGCGTCCCAGGCGTGGCTGAGCGTGCCGGGGGTGACGACCTGGGTCTTGCCGGCGAGGCGGCGCAGCGCGGCGGAGTGCAGAACCCGGGCCCGGTCGCGCTGGAAGGCGGTCCGCCCCGGGCGTTTGTCGGGCTCGGCGGCCCAGCGCTCGGTGGCGGCGGCGTCGTAGCCGGGGGTGTCCGTGCCGTCGGTCTTCTCGGCGTTGCCGGTGTTGCTGGTGCTGTCGGCGTTGCCGGTGTTGCTGGTGCTGTCGGTGTTGCCGGTGCTGTCGGTGGAGTAGGTGCCGTTGATGTCTCCGATGCCTTCCATGTCCCGAAGGTAACCGGCGGGACGGACAACCGGGACTAAGTGGCTGCGAGTTCCCGCCGGGGTGCGCGGGACAGGGCCTGCTCGTAGCGGTGCAGGACCAGCCGGGCCAGTGCCGGGTGGGCGCCCAGCGGGGCCGAGGCGATCCAGGGGGCGTGCGCGGCGGCGCGGGTGGCGAAGAGCCCGGGGGCGGTGAAGCAGGAGGCGACGGCCACCCGGTGGCGGCCGCGGGCGGCGAGGGCGCGCAGGGCCTCGGGGACGGTGGGGGCGGTGGCGGAGGCGTACGCGGCGACGACGGGCACGCCGCCGAGGCGTTCGCCGAGCAGCGCGGCGAGCCTGCGGGTGCCGGCGCCCGACTCCGGGTCGCGGGACCCGGCGGCGGCCAGGACCACCCCGGTGGCCCGGGAGGCCCCGTCCCCGGCGGTCCAGCCGGCCTCGGCGAGCCGGTCGGCGAGCGCCTCGACGAGGAGGGGGTGCGGGCCGAGCGGGGCGGCGACCCGGGTGCCGGGGGCGAGCGCGGCGGCGGCGGGCAGGTCGTGCTTGACGTGGTGGCCGGGGGCGAAGAGCAGCGGCACGAGCACGGCGCCCGGCACGGACGCGGCTGCCCGCACGTCCGCGAGCGCGTCCGGGAGCAGGGGCGCGTTCAGCTCGATGTGGGCGAGCCGGACGTCGAGGCCCGGGCGGAGTTCGCGGACCCGGTCGACGAGGAGGCCGAGGGTGGCGGCGGCGCGGGGGTCACGGCTGCCGTGGCCTACGGCTATCAGGGTGGGGGCGTGGCCGGGTGGCTCGTGCGGCGTCATGCGGGGATCCTGCCGGGGGCGGGTTGCCCCGGCGTTTCGCGGACGTCACGAGTGGCTGCGGCGGGTGGGGAGCGCAGGTCGGGGCGGCGGGGCGCGCCGGCGCCGCGGGCCGGGAGCCGGGGCGCGCGGGAAGCCGGGGCGCCGGGGCGCCGGGCGCGCGGGAAGCCGGGGGCCGGGAGCCGGGAGCCGGGGCGCGCGGGAAGCCGGGGCGCCGGGCGCCCGGGCGCCGCTGTGGGCGTCGTCCCGGCCGGCGCCGCTACGCGTCCAGCCAGACCCTCAGTCGTCCGATGGTCCCGAAGCCCGCCGCCACCGCCGGAGACAGGTCGTCGCCGGACTCGTAGCCGACGGCGGCGCGGTCGGGTGCGAGGTGGGAGAGGGCGCCCGCCCAGGCGGCGGAGGGGTCGACGCCGGGGGCGGTGAAGAGGTTGGAGATGCCGGTCACCGTGCCGCTGTCGGTGAGGACGGCGCCGCCGACGATCCGCCCGTCGGGGGCGTGGCCCGCGACGAGCGTCGTGTCCGGGTCGGCGAGGAGCTCGGGGCGGAAGAGGGCCGCCTCGTCCTCGTCGCCGTCGCTCCAGGCGAGGGCCCAGGCGGCGAGTTCGGCGCGGCTGCTCACGGGGCGCCAGCCGGCGGGGGCGGCGGGGCGCGGGAGGCCGGCGGGGCGGTGGATCCACTGGGCCTCGAAGAGCAGCCGGAAGCCTTCGGCGGCCAGGTCGAGCCGGGCGTGGCTGTCCTTGACGGAGGCGCCGGGGGTGCTGCGGTCGATGCCGGCCAGGACGTCGGCCGGGCCGGCGTCCTCGGTCAGGGTGACGGCGTCCGGGTAGTAGAGCGGGGTGCGGCGGGAGTTGGTCCAGGCACGGGCGCCGAACGCGCCGGCGTGGCCGTGGGCCCGGCAGATGGTGTCGCACCAGACCGCGTTGTTGCGGACGGCTTCGTCGAGCGCGGCGTCGATGATCATGGGCGGATCGTAAGGGGAGAGGGCGGGGTGACATCCACCCCTTTTCCGGGTTCCGCCCTGCGGAATATATTTTCCACCATGAGAATGTCCCCCGCGTCCCTCCCCCGACGCGTCACCGCCGAGTTCACCGGCACCGCCGCCCTCGTCGCCGTCATCGTCGGCTCCGGCATCCGCGCCGACTCCCTCAGCCAGGACATCGGCGTCAGGCTGCTCGCCAACGCCCTCGCCTCCGCCATCGGCCTCGGCCTGCTCATCGCCCTCCTCGGCCCGCTCTCCGGCGCCCACTTCAACCCCGTCGTCACCCTCTCCGAGTGGTGGTCGCGCCGCCGCGAGGGCCGGGCCGGGGAGGCCGCCGGGTACATCGCCGCCCAGCTCACCGGCGCCGTCGCGGGCGCCCTGCTCGCCGAGGCCATGTTCGGGCGGGCGCCCGGCACCCTCGCCACCGTGCCGCGCGCCGCACCGCACCTGCTGCTCGGCGAGGCCGTCGCCACCGCCGGGCTCGTCCTCGTCGTCCAGGGCCTGCGCCGCATCGGGCGCCTCCCCCTCGCCCCGGTCGCCGTCGCCGGCTACATCGGGGCGGCGATCTGGTTCACCTCCTCCGGCTCCTTCGCCAACCCGGCTGCCACCGTCGGCCGCGCCTTCTCCGACTCCTTCACCGGCATCGCCCCCGGTTCCGTCCCCGCCTTCGCCGCCGCCCAGCTCCTCGGCATGCTGCTCGGCATGGGCCTCGCGGCCGCGCTCTACGGGAATCCCGCCGCCCCGGCGAGTGAACCGAACGGCGTTCCCACGCGTCGGAGCAGGTGACCGCCCCCGCACCACCCACGGAGGACCCCCATGCGCGGCGTACGCCTGCCGCTCCCCCGGACCACCCGGGCCCGCCGCCGCACCGTCCAGGCCGTCATGCTCGGCGCCGTCCTCGCCCTCGCCCCGGCCACCTGGATGCACACCACCGCCGGGGACCGGCTGCGGACCACCGCCGACGTGCCCGCGCAGGACGTCGCCGTCGTCTTCGGCGCCGGACTGTGGAAGGGGCGCCCCACCCCGTACCTCGCGCACCGCCTCGACGCGGCCGCCGAGCTCTACCGCTCCGGCAAGGTCCGGGTGCTGCTCGTCACCGGCGACAACAGTCGCACCGAGTACGACGAGCCGAGCGCCATGCGGAAGTACCTCGCCGCCCGCGGCGTCCCGGACGACAAGGTCGTCAGCGACTACGCCGGATTCGACACCTGGGACTCCTGCGTCCGCGCCAAGAAGATCTTCGGCGTGGACCGGGCCGTCCTCGTCACCCAGGACTTCCACATCAAACGGGCCGTCGCCCTCTGCGGCGCGGCCGGCGTCGCCTCGTACGGCGTCGGGGTCGCCGAACCCCACGACGCCACCTGGTACTACGGCACCACCCGCGAGCTCGCCGCCGCCGGGAAGGCCGCCCTCGACGCGGCCCTGCGCCCCGACCCGCACTTCCTCGGCACCCGCGAGGACGGGGTCGCGAAGGCGCTGGCCGCCTCACCCCGGACCCGGTCCTGACCTGAGCGCCTGGCACCCTCCCCGTAATACGGCGGGCGGCCGCCCGTAACACGGCGGCCGCACCCTCGGACCATGTCCGAGGTCAGCACCGTCCCCACCCACTGCCCCTACTGCGCCCTCCAGTGCGGCATGAGCCTGCGCCCCACGCCCGGCGCGGAACTCCCCGTGGAGGTGGTCGAGCGGCCCGGCTTCCCCGTCAACCGGGGCGCGCTGTGCGGCAAGGGCCGTACCGCGCCCGCCGTGCTCTCCACCCGGGTCAGGCTCACCGAGCCGCTGGTCCGCGACCCCGGGACGGGCCGGCTGGCGCCCGCCACCTGGGAGGAGGCGCTGACGGCCGTCGCCGACGGACTGCGCCGCACCCGCGCCGGGCACGGCCCCGACGCCGTGGGCGTCTTCGGCGGCGGCGGACTCACCAACGAGAAGGCGTACGCGCTGGGCAAGTTCGCCCGACTCGTCCTCGCCACCTCGCAGATCGACTACAACGGGCGCTTCTGCATGTCCTCCGCGGCCGCCGCCCACCAGCGGGCCTTCGGCCTCGACCGGGGCCTGCCGTTCCCCCTGGAGGACGTCCCGAAGACCGGCTGCGTGATCCTCGTCGGTTCCAACCTCGCCGAGACCATGCCGCCCGCGCTGCGCTACCTCACCGAACTCAAGGCCAACGGCGGCACCCTGATCGTCGTCGACCCGCGCCGCACCCGCACCGCCGAGCAGGCCGACCTGCACCTCGCGCCCCGCCCCGGCACCGACCTCGCGCTCGCCCTCGGCATGCTCCACCTCGTCGTCGCCGAGGGCCGGGTCGACGAGGAGTTCGTCGCCGCCCGCACCGACGGCTGGCCCGCCGCCCGCGCCGGGGCCATGTCCCACTGGCCCGAGCACGTGGAGCGCCTCACCGGCGTCCCCGTGCCGCAGCTGCGCGAGGCGGTACGGATGTTCTGCGACGCCGACAGCGGCATGGTGCTCACCGCCCGCGGCCCGGAGCAGCAGTCCAAGGGCACCGACACCGTCGGCGCCTGGATCAACCTGTGCCTCGCCACCGGCAAGGCCGGCCGGCCGCTCAGCGGCTACGGCTGCCTCACCGGCCAGGGCAACGGGCAGGGCGGGCGCGAGCACGGCCAGAAGGCGGACCAGCTCCCCGGCTACCGCAAGCTGGACGACCCGGCCGCGCGGGCACACGTCGCCGGTGTGTGGGGCGTCGCGCCGGAATCCCTGCCGGGGCCCGGGCGCAGCGCGTACGAACTCCTCGACGCCCTCGGCGGCGAGGTGAAGGCGCTGCTGCTGATGGGCTCCAACCCGGTCGTCTCCGCGCCCCGCGCCGCGCACGTCGAGGAGCGGCTGCGGTCCCTCGACTTCCTGGCCGTCGCCGACGTCGTCCTGTCCGAGACGGCCGCACTCGCCGACGTCGTCCTGCCGGTCACCCAGTGGGCCGAGGAGACCGGCACCACCACCAGCCTGGAGGGCAGGGTGCTGCTGCGCCGCCGCGCCCTCACCCCGCCGCCCGGCGTCCGCAGCGACCTGGAGGTGCTGCACGGGCTCGCCGCGCTGCTCGACTGGGAGAAGGGCTTCCCGACCGACCCCGAGGAGGTCTTCGACGAGCTGCGGCGCGCCTCCGCGGGCGGCGCCGCCGACTACGCGGGCATCGGCTACCGCCGCATCGAGGAGGAACAGGGCGTCTTCTGGCCCTGCCCCGAGACCGGCCCCGGCGAGCGGCCCCACCCCGGCACCCCGCGCCTCTTCCTCGACCGCTTCGCGACGGCCGACGGGCGGGCCCGCTTCGTGCCCGTGGTGCACCGTCCGGCGGCGGAGGAGACGGACGCCGAGTACCCCGTGGTCCTCACCACCGGCCGGGTCGTGTCCCAGTACCAGTCGGGCGCGCAGACCCGGCGGGTCCCCGAGCTGAACGCCGCCGCGCCCGGCCCGTTCGTGGAGCTGCACCCCCGGCTCGCCGAACGCGTCGGCGTCGCCGAGGGCGACCCGGTCGCCGTGCACTCGCGGCGCGGGACGGCCGTGGCGCCCGCCCGGATCACCACCGCGATCCGCCCCGACACCGTCTTCATGCCCTTCCACTGGGCGGGCGAGGGCCGCGCCAACACCCTCACCAACCCGGCGCTCGACCCGGTCTCCCGGATGCCCGAGTTCAAGGTGTGCGCGGTCCGCCTGGAGCGGGCCACCGACGCTACGGGCGCCTGAACCAGTCCCCGCTCACGATGACCGGACCGAGCGGCGCGCCGGGCGCCGCCACGTACACCCACGCGGACAGGTACGCCCCGTCCCCGGACCGCACCACCTCCCGCACCACCCGCTCGTACCCGGCGGGCTCCTCCAACCGGTCCAGTACGCCGAGGAGTTCGCCGTACCGGCCGGGCGCGGCGGTCAGCAGCGCCCCCGCGACCCGGCCCTCGCCCGGCACCACGAACGGATAGCCGGGCCCGTCGTGGAGCAGCGCCCCCGGCAGCACGGCGTCCTCCTCGGCGCCGGTGCGGCCCCACAGGAAGCGGTCGTGGTTGTACGCGCCCGGGCGCAGCGTCCCGTACACGAAGAAGGGCAGCGCCTCGTCCGTCACGGAGCGGCGGTCTCCCGCTCGACCCACCGCGCGTACTCGGCGCTCACCCGCGCCACCGGGGTCGCGAGGATCTCGGGCGTCTCGTAGTCGTGCGCGGCGAGGAGGTGCGCCTCCAGGGCCGCGTAGCGGAGCTCGGTGGTCTTGAACACCACCTGCCACTCCTCTGCGCCGTCGACCGCGCCCTGCCACCAGTAGACGGACGTGAGCGGCCCGGAGACCTGCGCGCAGGCGGCGACCCGGGCCTCGACGGCACCGCGGGCCAGGGCCTCGGCCTTGGCGCGGGCGTCGGTGGTGGTGAGGACGGTGAGGATCACCCGCCCACCGTACGACAGGGCGGTGGGCCGGGGGCGCCGGCCGTGCCGGTGTTTCCGCGCCCCGCGCCGCGGCGGGTGAACCACCTCCCCGTGCCGCCTCTCGGCCGAACCGACCGGCGCGCGGAGGGGATCGCCAGGTCAACCGGCGTACGGGCGGACGGACTTCGCGTCCCGGAGGGCGTGGGCCCACCAGGCGAGCTGGTCGAGCATCGACTTGGCGGCGATGTCCGGACCCTCGGGGTCCTTGGGGGAGCCGTCCTCGTGGAAGCGGCCGTGGGCGCCGTGGAAGGAGACGGTGTCGCGGACCGTGACGGCGTGCATCTCGGCGTAGACCTGGCGGAGTTGCTCGACGGCGCGCAGGCCGCCGGAGATGCCGCCGTAGGAGACGAAGCCGACGGGCTTGGCCTGCCATTCGGTGAAGTGCCAGTCGATCAGGGACTTGAGGGAGGCGGGGAAGGAATGGTTGTACTCGGGGGTGAGGACGACGAAGGCGTCGGCGGCGGCGAGCACCGGGGTGACCTTGCCGAGTTCGGCGCGGACGGCGGGGGCGGGGGTGTGGGAGAGGGCGGTGGGCAGGTCGACCTCGGCGAGGTCGACGACGTCGACGGCGAAGTCGTCGCGCTCGGCGGTGCGGGCGGTGAACCAGTCGGCGACGACGGGGCCGAAGCGGCCCTCGCGGTTGCTGGCGACGATGACGGCGAGACGGAGGGGGTTCGGATGCGTGGTGTCCATGACGAGGATGCTGGTACCTCAAGCGGACTTGAGGTCAAGCCCGGAGCTCTCGGCATACGGTGGGACCCATGACCACCCCCGCGACACCCGCCGCCGCGTCCCCCACCGGGACCCCCGCCCTGTACGTCGAGGTCGACGGCTCCCCCGTCGCCGACCCGGAACTCCTCGCGACGCTGATGAGCGGGTACGGGCACTTCACCGCCATGCAGGTGCGCGACGGCCGGGTACAGGGCCTCGGCCTGCACCTGGACCGCCTGGACCGGGCCACCCGGGAGCTCTTCGACCGGGGCCTCGACGGCGGCCGGGTCCGCGCCCTGGTCGGCGCGGCCCTGGAGACGGCGGGCCGGCAGGACGCCTCCGCGCGGGTCTACGTGTACGACGGCGGCCGCACCGTCGTGACCGTGCGGGCACCGTTCCCGCCGGACCGCACCCCGCAGGCCCTGCGCTCGGTCACGTACTGGCGCCCCGCCGCGCACATCAAGCACCTGGGCGGCTTCGGCCAGACCTACCACGGCGAGGCGGCCCGCCGGGCCGGCTTCGACGAGGCCCTCCTGACGGCGCCGGACGGCGAGATCGCGGAGGGCGCGGTCACCAACATCGCCTTCTGGGACGGCACTTCGGTGATCTGGCCGTCGGCGCCCTGCCTGGCCGGCATCACCATGGCCCTGCTCGCCCCGCGGCTGCCCTCCACGAGCCGCCGGGTGACCCTGGCGGACCTGCCCTCCTTCCGCTCGGCCTTCGTGACGAACTCGCGGGGCATCGCCCCCGTCTCCCGCATCGACGGGGTCGAGCTCGTCGTCGACCAGGAGCTGATGGACCGGGTGTACGCGGCGTACGACGCGGCCCCGTGGGAGACCCTCTGACGCCGGACCCCCGCCGGACCGGCCGCCTCCCTCACCCGTTCGGCACGCACCGTCAGCTGACGCCACAAAACCTGCCCTGACCTGCGAAGTCTCCCGAACTCCAGCCGACGCGCCGTATCGGACGGAGCAATTCTGATGGAACATCAGCAGGCGCCCGTCGCCTCCACGCATTTATCTCGGTCCTACGGAAGCCCCTTTCCGGAAGACCGTCCGCGCGCCACGGAGGCCCCCATGCGCCGCACCCCTGTCCCCCTGCTCACCGGTACCGCGCTGGCAGTCGTCGCCCTCGGAGCCCTCGCCGCGCCCCTGGCGTACGCGAACAACGACGGACACGACGGACGACCCGAGGCACTGGAGATCTTCCCCTCCTCGGCCGACCCGGGGACCACGGTCACCGTGAACACCCTCGCCTGCGGCTCCCACGGCCACGGTGTCGGTGACGCGAACTCGCTCGGCGCGGGCGACTTCCAGCTCAACCCGAGCACCCACAAGGAGGTCGTGGTCGGCCAGTTCACGGTGCCGCACCACGCCCGGGCCGGCACGTACGGCATCAGCGTCGCCTGCGACAACGGGCGGACCGCCCGAGGCGACCTCGACGTCAAGCACAAGAGCCCCAGCGGCCATGTGCAGACCGGTGTCGGAGGCAGCGTGGGCCCCGACACCGCCCAGGTCACGGCAGGCGCGGCGGTGCTGGCCGCGGCTGCCGTAGGCGGTACCTGGCTCCTGCGCCGCCGGGCGAGCGGCGCGCAGGGCGACTGACCGTACCGCCACCCGTCCTGCCCCCGCCGCGCCCGCTACGGCCCGGCGGGGGCAGGACCACACCGTCGTCAGCTCCGTCGGAGGACGTCCGTGAGCAACAGCAGCAAGGGCTGGGGCATAGCAGTCGCGGCCTGCGTCGGCCTCTGGCTGATCCAGAACGGTTCGGGCGACGTCACCCCGCCCGTCCCGTCCGCGGCCCAGGCCTTCGCCGCCGGTCCCGGCGTCCACACCGACGCCGCCGCCGACCCGCTGCCGCCCTCGCAACCGCTCCGCATGCGCATCCCCGAGATCGACGTCGACACGCCCCTGACCGCCCTCGGGCTCGACTCCTCGGGCTCCCTGGAGGTGCCGCCGGCGTCCGACCGCAACCTGGCCGGCTGGTACGAGGACGGCACCCGGCCCGGCGCCAAGGGCACTGCGATCGTGGCGGGCCACGTCGACAACGACCGGGGCCCGGCGGTCTTCTACGCGCTGGGCGCCCTGAAGAAGGGCCACCGCGTCGAGGTGCTCCGGCAGGACGGCCGGACGGCGGTGTTCACGATCGACGCGGTCGAGGTCTACGACAAGGACCACTTCCCCGACGCCAAGGTGTACGGGGAGGCGGACCGGGCCGAGATCCGGGTGATCACCTGCGGCGGAGGCTTCTCGAAGAAGGCCGGCGGCTACCAGGGAAACGTGGTCGCCTTCGGGCACCTCATCGGGGTCCGCTAGGGCCTGTCGTCACACTCCCGTCGTCGCCCGAAGGGCGGCCCCGCGGCGTCTGGTGCGTGCTCTCGGCGTGCCGGGTGGAAGCCCTCGTACTGGACGTACTCGGACTTTCACCCGGTGCGGCGAGAGCGCGTGCCAGGCGTCGCGGGGCAGGCGGGAGTGTGACGACAGGCCCCAGGGCCCGGGCCGGCAGGCCGGACCCCGCGGGCCCTCAGGAGTCCGTACGCCCCGCCGGGCGGGCGCGCCCGGGCCCTCACGCCCACTGGTCGAAGGCCAGCTTCGCGACCAGCGAGAAGACCACGACCAGCAGCACTCCGCGGACGAACTCGGACCCCTTGCTCAGCGCCATCCGCGCGCCGATCATCCCGCCCGTCAGGTTGAAGACCGCCATGACCGCCGCCAGCTGCCACAGCACGCTGCCGTGGTAGGCGAACATCGCGAGCGCGCCCACGTTGGTGCACACGTTGACGATCTTGGCGGTGGCGGAGGCCGTCACCAGGTCCAGATGGAGCACGGCGGTCAGGGCGAGGACCAGGAAGGTCCCCGTGCCGGGGCCGAAGAGGCCGTCGTAGAAGCCGATCCCGCCGCCGACCACGACGATCGAGGTGACGATCCGGGCCCGGGTGAGCGGCGCCCGCTCCTCGCCCTCCGCGAGGGTGCCGAAGGAGGGCCGGAAGAGCACGAACGCGGCCACCCCGACGAGGACCACCATGATCACCGGGCGCAGCACCTCGCTGCTGATCCCGGCCGCGAAGAAGGCCCCGGCCATCGAGCCGGTCAGCGCGGCGAGCCCGATCCGTACCGCCCGGCCCACCTGGACGGGCGTCTTGCGGACATAGGTGACGGCCGCGCCGGAGGTTCCGACGATCGCGACGGCCTTGTTGGTCCCGAGGATCTGGGCGGCCGGCAGGTGCGGCAGCCCGAGCAGCAGCGCGGGCAGCAGGAGCAGCCCGCCACCCCCGACCACGGCATCGATCCAGCCGGCCACGAGCGCGGCGAGGCAGAGCAGGACAACAGTGGTCAGGGATATGTCAGGCATGCCCGCGAGCCTAGGGCCGGGATGGCTGCGTGATCCATCGATCCCGGGAGAGTTGAGCTTCGCCAGAGCTTACGGAGGTCAGGGCGGGTACGGAGGTCCCCGACGTCACCGTGCTGCCGTCGCGCAGCCCCCACGTCACCGTGCTCCCGTCACGGAGGTCCCCGACGTCACCGAGGTCCCGGAGGTCACGGTGGCGGGTTCGCGGTCCGGGGCCGGCGGGGCGGCCGGGTGCAGGCCGACGGTCAGCAGCGTGCCGGCGAGGGCGCCGGCGGCGAGCAGCCCGGCGGCGGTCCGGCGCCGGATCTCCTCCCCCGGCGATCGGCGTCGCCGGAGCCGCTCCTCCGGGGCCCTGTGTTGCCGGATCGGCTCGCCCGCGGCTCTGCGGTGCCGGATCGGCTCGCCCGCGGCTCTGCGGTGGCTAGGCATGGCTGAAGTCCTCGCTGTGGATGCGGCGGGCCGGCACGCCGGCCCTGGTCAGGGAGGCGGTCGCCGCCCGGGCCATCCCGGGCGGCCCGCACAGGTAGACGTCGTGCGCGGCCAGCTCCGGCACCAGGTTGCGCAGGGCGCGGGGCGCGAGCGGGTCGAAGGCCGCGTCGGACGGGCCGAGCAGGAAGTGCAGGGCCGCCCCGCGTTCCTGGGCGATGGCCTCCAGTTCGGCGCGGAACACGAGCCCGGCGGCGTCGGAGGCCCGGTAGAGGAGGGTGAGGTCGCCGGGACCGCCGGGCAGGGTCTCGAACAGGGCCCGCAGCGGGGTGATGCCGACGCCTCCGGCGAGCAGCAGCACCTTGCGGCGGGTGCGCCGGTGGGCGGTGAGCGCGCCGAACGGGCCGGTGGCCACGACGCGGGTGCCGGGCCGCAGCCGCCGGATCCGGCGGGTGTGGTCGCCGCACGCCTTCACCGTGATCCGCAGGGTGTCGTCGCGGACGGGCGCGGAGAGCGAGAAGGGCAGGGCGGTGGAGCGCAGCCCGGGGCGCAGGAAGCGCCAGCGGAAGAACTGCCCGGGCTCGGCCCGCAGCTCGGCCACTCCCCTGCCCCGGACGAGGACGGAGACCGTGTCGGGTCCCTCGGCGACGACCTCGGCGACGCGCAGGTCGTGCCGGAGGGCGCGCCGGACGGGGACGACGATCCGGTACCAGACGAGGACGACGCCGACCGTGGCGTGCGCCATCGCCCACAGCCAGCGGGTGACCGGGGCGGCGAGGTCCGGCCCGGCGAGCTGGTGCACGAAGCCGAGGGCGGCCGCGAGGTGGCTGAGCAGATGGATCCGGCGCCAGGTCTCGTGCCGGATCCTGCGGCGCACCGGCCCGGCGGAGGCCGCGCCGACGCCGGCGAAGAGGACCGTGCCCACGCAGGCGGCGGCGACCCACGCGTAGCCGAGCAGGCCCCGGACGGCGGCGAGCAGGTCGGCGCCGGTGTGGACGGCGTAGCCGCACAGGGCGAGCAGGCCGTGGGCGGCGACGAGTCCGAGGACGTACCGCCCGCCGAGGGAGTGCCAGCGCGCGAGCCGGTCGGCGCCGACTCCGTGCTCGACGGCCGGGATCCGGGCCATGAGCAGCAGCATGACGAGCACCCCGTACCCGGCGAGCAGCCCGGTGAGGTGGGCGCCGCTCGCGAACAGGGCGTCGAGCCGCGCGGACGGCCGGGCCTGCACGCCCCAGCAGAGGGCGACGGCTCCGGCGCCCGCGATGACGGCGTCACGGAGCCGGTCGGGGGCGAGCCGGGGCGGCGCGGGCTCGGGGGCGGGGGCGGGCCGGGGGGCGGGGGCGGGCTCGGGGGCGGGAGCCAGCGACACGGACAGCGGGGCGTAGAGAGGGTGCGGGGCCTCGGTGGTCACGTCGGCACCCTAGGGCGGCCCACCCCCGGCGAAACGCCGCTTCCCGCCCGCCCGCACGATCCTTAAGGCCGCCTTGAGCGGTCCCTCACCGCCGGTTAACCCTCACCGCCCGTCGCCCACCCCCACAGCGGGTCGGTCCTCACCGCCGGCCGGTCCTCACAGGGCGACCCGGCCGAGGTGAGATCAGCGTTCCGCACGGGAAACAGTGGGGATGCCACCGGGTAACACCCTCCGCGCACGCTTCGGACATGAGTACACGGATCGTGGTGGTCGGCGGCGGGACGGCGGGCGCCCGGCTGGCGCAGCGCCTGCCGGTGACGCTCCTCGGCGAGGAGCCGCACGCGCCGTACAACAGGGTGCTGCTGGCGGACGTCCTCGCAGGTCGTTACGGGCCCGAGGTCATCGCGCTGCCCGGGACGCGGGAGCCGGCCCGGCTCGGCGTCCGGGCGGTGCGGATCGACCGCGCGGCCCGCACGGTGGAGTGCGCGGACGGCTCGCTGGTCGGATACGACCGGCTGGTCCTGGCGACCGGCTCGGCCCCGGTGCTGCCGCCGCTGCGCGGCCTGCGCGGCGCCGAACTCCCGGCGGGCGTCCACCCGTTCCGCACCCTGGACGACTGCCTGGCCCTCCAGGCGCTCGTCCGCCCCGGCACCCGTGCCGTGGTCGTCGGCGGCGGTCTGCTGGGCGTCTCGGCGGCCCGTGCGCTGGCGGCCCTGGGCGCCGAGGTGGTCCTCACCCAGCAGGGCGAACACCTGATGGAGGGCCAGCTGGACCGGACCTCCTCGGCCCTGCTCCAGGAGCATCTGGAGGCCCGGGGCGTGGAGGTGCACACCGAGTGCCGCGTGAGCGGACTGCGGCGGCACCAGGGAGCGGTGACCGCGGTCGAACTGGCCGACGGCTACGTCCTGGACGCCGACGTGGTGATCCTGGCCTGCGGGGTCCGCCCCCGGGTGGCGCTGGCCCGGGAGGCCGGCCTGGACGTGCGCCGGGGCATCGTCGTCGACGACGAGCTGCGCACCTCCGACCCCCGCATCCACGCGATCGGCGACTGCGCGGAACACCGGGACCGGGTCTACGGTCTGGCGGGCCCGGCCCTGGACCAGGCGGACGTGCTGGCCGACCTGCTCGCGGCGGAGGCCGACGGCGGCGGGAGGGGCACCGGGCCGCTCGCCGCCCCCCGCTATACCGGCACCCGCGCCCTGACCCGTCTCACCCTGTCGGGCCCGGCGGCCGACACCCTCGACCTGGCGACCTTCGGCGAGACGACGCCCACGCCCGGCGACGACGTCGTGCAGCTCACCGACGCCACCCGCCGCGCCTACCGCAAGGTCGTCGTCCGCGGCGACCGGCTGGTGGGCGGCGTCCTGCTCGGCGACCTGGCCTCGGTCGGGACGCTGGCCCGGACCTGGGAGGGCGACGAGGCCCTTCCCGAAGACGCTCCTCTGCTCCACCTGCTCAGCCACGACGGAGGCTCCTGACATGACCACCGCGCCCATCCCCACCATCGTCCTGGTCGGCCACGGCATGGTCGGCCAGCGCTTCCTGGAGGCGCTCGCGGAGCGGGACGTCACCGCGCGGGCCCGGATCGTGGTGCTCTGCGAGGAGCCGCGCCCGGCCTACGACCGCGTGCAGCTGACCTCGTACTTCTCGGGGAAGACCCCGGACGACCTGTCGATGGTCGAGGCCGGCTTCATGGAGAAGCACGGCATCGAGCTCCACACCTCGCACGCCGCGGCGGCGATCGACCGGGACGCCCGCACGGTGACGACCACCGGCGGCCGGACCTTCGGCTACGACACCCTGGTCCTGGCCACCGGCTCGTACCCGTTCGTCCCGCCGGTGCCGGGCAAGGACGCCCGGGGCTGCTTCGTCTACCGCACCATCGAGGACCTGCTGGCGATCGAGGAGTACGCGAAGGGCGCCACGACCGGCGCGGTGGTGGGCGGCGGCCTGCTGGGCCTGGAGGCGGCGGGCGCCCTCAAGGGTCTGGGCCTCGACACGCACGTGGTGGAGTTCGCGCCCCGCCTGATGCCGGTGCAGGTCGACGAGGGCGGCGGCGCGGCCCTGCTGCGCACGATCGAGCGGATGGGCCTGACGGTCCACACCGGGACGGGCACCCAGGAGGTCGTCACCGAGGACGGCGCCGTGACGGGCATGCGGCTCTCGGACGGCTCGGAACTGCGCACCGACCTGGTGGTGTTCTCGGCGGGCGTCCGCCCCCGCGACCAGCTGGCCCGCGAGAGCGGCCTCACCGTCGGCGAGCGCGGCGGCATCGCGGTGGACGAGCACTGCCGCACCTCCGACCCGCGGGTGTTCGCGATCGGCGAGTGCGCGCTCGCGTCGGACGGGCGGGTGTACGGGCTGGTGGCGCCGGGCTACGAGATGGCGCAGACGGTGGCGGCGGCGATCGCCGAGGAGAGCACGAAGGGCTTCACCGGCGCGGACCTGTCGACCAAGCTGAAGCTGCTGGGCGTGGACGTGGCGTCGTTCGGCGACGCCCACGGCGCCACGGAGGGCTGCCTCGACGTCGTCTACTCCGACTCGCGCTCCGGGGTCTACAAGAAGCTGGTCGTCGACGCCGAGGGCACGCTGCTCGGCGGCGTCCTGGTCGGCGACGCCGATGCGTACGGCATGCTCCGCCCGCTCACCGGCACGAAGCCGCCGGTCTCGCCGGAGCAGCTGGTGCTCCCGGCGGGGGCGGGCGCCGGGGCGCAGGCGCTCGGCCCGTCCGCGTTGCCGGACGACGCGGTGATCTGCTCCTGCCACAACGTCACCAAGCACGCGATCTCCCAGTGCGCGACGCTGCCCGAGGTGAAGAAGTGCACCAAGGCCGGTACGGGCTGCGGCAGTTGCGTGAAGGTGATCGAGAAGCTGCTGCCGGCGCCCGCCGCGACGGGCCTGTGCGGCTGCTTCCCGTACACCCGCAGCGAGCTGTACGAGATCGCCCGCACCCTGCGGGTGACCTCCTTCGCCGGGCTCCTCGACTCGCACGGCCGGGAGGAGGCGAAGGGCGGGGAGGGCTGCGAGGTGTGCAAGCCGACGGTCGGCTCGATCCTGGCGAGCCTGGCCCCGGAGATCGGGGCGGACGGCTACATCCTGGACGGCGAGCAGGCCGCGCTCCAGGACACCAACGACCACTTCCTGGCCAACCTCCAGCGCAACGGCTCCTATTCGGTGGTCCCGCGCATCCCGGGCGGTGAGATCACCCCGGAGAAGCTGATCGTGATCGGTGAGGTCGCCCGCGACTTCGGCCTCTACACGAAGATCACCGGTGGCCAGCGCATCGACCTGTTCGGCGCCCGCGTCGAGCAGCTCCCCTCGATCTGGACCCGGCTGGTGGACGCGGGCTTCGAGTCGGGGCACGCGTACGGCAAGGCGCTGCGGACGGTGAAGTCCTGCGTGGGCCAGACCTGGTGCCGCTACGGCGTGCAGGACTCGGTGAGGACCGCCATCCTCCTCGAACTGCGCTACCGGGGCCTGCGCGCCCCGCACAAGCTGAAGTCGGCCGTCTCGGGCTGCGCCCGGGAGTGCGCGGAGGCCCAGTCGAAGGACTTCGGGGTGATCGCGACGGCCAACGGCTGGAACCTGTACGTGGGCGGCAACGGGGGCGCGACCCCGCGCCACGCGGACCTGCTGGCGCAGGACCTGTCGGACGCGGAGCTGTTCCGGCTGATCGACCGCTTCCTGATGTTCTACATCCGCACGGCCGACCGCCTGGAGCGCACCTCGGTGTGGCTGGAGCGCCTGGAGGGCGGCCTGGACCACCTGCGGGACGTGGTCGTGCACGACTCGCTGGGGCTGTGCGACGAGCTGGAGGCGCTGATGGCGGCGCACGTGGCCGGCTACCGCGACGAGTGGGCGGAGACCTTGGACGACCCGGAGCGGCTGCGGCGCTTCGTGTCGTTCGTGAACGCGCCGGAGGCGCCGGACCCGACCGTGCGGTTCGTGCCGGAGCGCGACCAGATCAAGCCGGACCTGCAGCTCCTGACCATCGGAACGCGCGAAGGGACCCTGACCCGATGATGCTCGAACTCTCCCACTCCGCCGACGCGTGGACGCCGGTCTGCGAGGAGCACCGGCTCACCCCCGGCCGGGGCGTGGCGGCCCTGCTGCCGGACGGCCGGCAGGCCGCCGTCTTCAAGGACCGGTCGGGCCGGACGTACGCGATCGACAACCGCGACCCGTTCACGGGCGCGCAGGTGCTGTCGCGGGGCCTGACCGGCTCGGCGGCCGGGCGCCCCTTCGTGGCCTCGCCGCTGCTGAAGCAGCGCTTCGACCTGGAGACGGGCCGGTGCCTGGACGACGAGGAGGTGTCGGTGACGGTCTACCCGGTCCGGACGACCGGGCCCGCCGATCACCCGCACGAGCACCTGCTTGACTGATCGTTCCAGAAAGGCGTAGCGTCCTCGCATGGCCAGAACGAAGGAATTCGACCCGGACGCGGCACTCCGCTCGGCCCTCGACCTGTTCTGGGAGCGGGGGTACGAGGCGACGAGCATGGCCGACCTGGTCGAGCACCTCGGCATCGGCCGTGCGAGCCTCTACGCGACCTTCGGCAACAAGCACGAGCTGTACCTGAAGGCGATGGAGCGGTACGCGCAGACGCACGACCCGCTCCTGTTCGCGGAGCTGTCGGCGCCGGGGCCCGCCCTGCCCGCCGTCCGCGGCCTCGTCCGCCGCTTCGCCGCCGAGTCCGGCGCGGACGAGACCCGGCTGCGCGGCTGCCTGGTCACCAACTCGGCCGCCGAACTGGGCCCGCACGACGCCGGCGTGGCACGCCGCGTGGAGCGCAGCTGGGAGCAGCTGGAGACGCTGCTGCACGCGGCGCTCGCGCGGGCCGCCGCCCAGGGCGAGCTCCCGGCCGACCGGGACCCGCGAGCACTGGCGCGGATGCTGCTGGTGCTGCTGCAGGGCCTGCGGGTGGTCGGCAAGGCGTCGAGCGACCCGGGCCGGGTGCACGACGCGGCGGAACAGGCACTGACACTGCTCGACTGACGTCCACCGACGTCCGGGGCGCCGATCGGCGCCCCTCTCTTCGGTCCTTATTCTGGAATGTACGGTCTATTACAGGGGGGGCTCATGCCCAGCACGACCACGGCACGGGCCTCGACGGCTCCCGCCTCACCGGCACAGGCCTCACCGGCACCGTCACCGGCACCCGCGCACCGGCCGCGGCGGCCGCAGCGCTCCCCCCGCCCCGCCTTCGCCCTGCTCGGCACCGTCCAGGCCACCCTGATCTTCACCCTCGCCTCGCTCGCCGTGCCGCTCCCCCGGATCGGCGCCGAACTGCGCCTGGACCGGGCCGATCTCATCCTGCTCAGCGCCGCCTACGGGCTGACCTTCGCCGGGCTGCTGCTCTTCGGCGGCCGGCTCGCCGACCGCTACGGCGGGCGCCGGGCGCTGACCGCCGGGCTCCTCGTCTTCGGCGTCGCCTCCGCCCTCGCCCCGCTCACTCCCGGGTACGGCACGCTGCTCGCCGCCCGGTTCGCCCAGGGACTCGGCGCCGCGCTCGTCGCCCCCGCCGCGATGGGCGTGCTGCGCGCCCTGTACCCGGCGCCCGCCGCGTACGGCAGGGCCATGGCCACCTGGGGCGGCCTCGCCGTGCTCGGCGCGACCGCGGGCAACCTGCTCTCCGGGGTGATCTCGGCCGCCGCCTCCTGGCGCTGGACCTTCGCCGTCCCCGTCGCCGTGACCGCCGCCGCCCTGCTCCTGGGCCCGCGCCTGCTGCCGGACGCGGCACCGGACCAGGACCCCACCCGGCCCGCCCGGGGCCTCGACCTCCCCGGGGCGCTGCTCGCCACCACCGGGATCACGCTCGCCAGTTACGGACTCGTGCTCACCGACGCCCGCCCCTGGGGCTCGGCCGACGTCCTCGTCCCGCTGCTCGGCGGCCTGGCGCTGCTCGCGGGCTTCGCGCTCGTGGAGCGGCGGGCCGCCGATCCGCTGCTGCCGCCCGCGTTCCTGCGCGACCGGCGCCGGGGCCTGGGGCTCGCCGCCGTGGCGCTCACCGCCTCCGGCACCGCCGGGGTCTTCGTCCTGCTGTCGCTGGCGCTCCAGGAGGGCCGCGACTGGTCCGCCCTGCGCACCTCGGGCGCCTTCGTGCCGTTCGCCGTCGCGCTGCTGCTCGCGGGCCGGGCGGCCGGGCCGCTGATCCGGCGGTACGGGGCGGGGCGCGCGACCGGTGCCGGGCTCGGCACCGGGGCCGTGGGCCTCGGGCTGCTCGCGGCCACCGGCCTCGACCCGGCCGTGCCCTACGCGTACGGCCTGCTGCCCGGCCTGCTGCTGCTCCCGGTCGGCGCGGCGGTCTCCTTCGCGGGGGCGGCCGTGATCGCCACCGAGGGGGTGCCGGCCCGGGACGGCGGCCTCGCGGGCGGCGTCCTGAACACCGCGATGGAGCTGGGCCCCACCGTCGTCTTCGCCGCCGTGCTGACCCTCGGCACGGACGCCGCCTCCCTGGCGGCGACGGCCCTCGGCTTCGCGGCCCTGGCCGCGGCGGCCTCGCGCACCAGGTGAACGTCCTCGGTGCACGTCCGAAGTGAACGTCCGAAGTGAACGTCCGAAGTGAACGTCCTCAAATGCACCTTTCCACCAAGGAGTCGACCATGACGTCCGCACCCTTCTCCGCACGCTTCTCCGGCCGCACCGTCCTCGTCACCGGCGGCGGCACCGGCCTCGGCCGGGCCATCGCGCTCGCCTTCGCCGCCGAGGGCGCGAAGGTCGCCGTCGCGGGCCGCAGCACCGCCACCCTGGACGAGACGGTGGCGCTGATCGAAGAGGCGGGCGGCACCTCCGCAGCCTTCGCCGCCGACGTGTCGGACGCCGCGTCCATGCGGCGTCTGGTGGGCGCGACGGTCGAGGCCTTCGGCGGTCTCGACGCCGCCGTGAACAACGCGGGGGTCTTCCGCGGCGGTCACTCGGCCGCCGACTTCCCCTTGGAGGACTGGCACACGCTCCTCGACATCAACGTCACCGGCGTCCTGCACGCGCTCCAGGCGGAGGTCGCCCACATGCGCGCCCACGGCGGCGGGGCGATCGTCAACATCTCCTCGAACCTGGGCCCCCACGTGCGCATCCCGGGCGTCTTCGGCTACCAGGTCTCCAAGGCGGCGGTCTCCGCGCTCACCCGGGCCGCCGCGCTCGACCACGTCGCCGACGGCATCCGGATCAACGCGGTCAGCCCGGGTGCCTCGGAGTCCTCGATGTCGCTGCGGCCGGGCGAGACCGAGGCCGAGCGGGAGGTGCGGATGAAGGAGGAGTCGCCGCTGGGGCGGATCTCCTCGGCGGCGGAGGTGGCGGCGGCGGTGCTGCACCTGGCCTCCGACGCGGCCGGTTCGACGATCGGGGCGGACCTGGTCGTCGACGGCGGCGTCTCCGCCTGACACCGCCGCCGGGCCGGGGCCCGCCCGGACCACCTCCGGGCACCGCCTCGGTGCTCAGCCCTGGACGGCGGCCGGGTCCATCCAGAAGACCTCCCAGTGGTGCCCGTCGAGGTCGGTGAAGGAACGCCCGTACATGAAGCCGTGGTCCATCGGCTCCTTCGCCGCACCGCCCCCGGCGGCGAGGGCCGCGTCGGCCAGCTCGTCGACGGCCTCGCGGGAGTCACGGCTGAGGGTGATCAGCACCTCGGTGTTCTTCGTCGCGTCGGAGATGTCCTTCCCCGGCGCGGTGAAGGTCCGGAACTTCTCCTCGGCGAGCAGCATGGCGAAGATCGTGTCGCTGATCACCAGACAGCCCGTCGTCTCGTCCGAGAACTGGGGGTTGAAGGAGAAGCCCAGCTTGTCCCAGAAGGCCTTGGTGGCGTCGAGGTCGCGGGCGGGCAGGTTCACGAAGATCATCTGAGCCATGGTGTCGTCTCTCTCTTCCGTTCCGTACGGGTCCGTTCCGTACGGGTCCGTTCCGTAGGGGTGCTTACGAGAGTGAAGACCGGGCGCGGCGACGAAACTCATCGCCGCGCCGAAGGTTCTTTCCGATCGTGCCTCAGACCGCGTTCTGGACGGAGGTCGTCGCCGTCCCGGAGTCCACGATCGCGGTCACGCCGGCGCCCCGTCCGGTCAGGTCGTTGCCGACCAGCCAGGTGTCGGTGGAGCCCGCCATGACGCCGATCGCGACGCTGGAGGCGCCACCGGTGAGGGCGCTCACGGTGTTGCCCTGGACGAAGGCGCCGGCCGCGTTCCCGCCGACGCGGACGGCGTAGGCGGCGGCGCCGGTGACGCGGTTGCCGCGGACGGTGATGCCGCTGACGCCGGCGCTGATGCCGTGGCCGGTCGTGGTGAGGACCGTGTTGTCGGCGACGAGGGTGCCGGTGGCGGCGGAGTCCACGCCGATGCCGTCGCCCTGGACGTCGGAGACGCTGTTGCCGACGACGATCGCGTTCGGGGAGTTCTGGACGTGGAGGGCCTGGCAGTTGCCGGTGGGGCTGGTGCGCAGGGTGGTGGTGACGGTGTTGCGGCTGATCGTCAGGCCGTCGGTCTGCGTGGCGTAGATCCCGGCCTCGCCCTTGACCGAGGTGATCGTGTTGCCGCTGAGGGTGACGGACCGGTGGCGGGCGCCGCCGGTGGGGACGGTGACGGAGATGCCGCCACCGCCCTCGATGCCGCTGAGGGTGTTGCCGGTGACGGTGATGCCGCTGAGGGCGTTGCCCTGGGGCGAGTTGAGGTAGACGCCGTGGGAGGCGGTGCCGCGGATCGTGTTGTCGGCGATGACCGAGTCCTGCCAGTCGGCGACCCGAACGCCGTACGCACCGCTCTTCTCGACCGTGTTGCCGATGACCCGGATCCGCCGGTGGGCCACGCCCTTGGCCCCCCAGTGGTCCCCGCACAGCGCGCCGAACGGCCCGGTCGTCGTCCCGGGGCGCAGGACGCAGCCGGTGATGAGGATGTCCTCGCAGGGCGTGGCGTCGTACGCGGGGGCGGGCAGGTTGCCCTCGGTGGCGCAGGTGATCTGGACGGCCTCCTTGGTGGTGAGGCTCGCCCCGTCGCCGGGGTGGTGCCCGTCGAAGACGCAGTTCACGACGGCCGCGTTCCGGACCGCGTTCAGCTCGATGGCGTGCGCGGAGGGGGTGTCGACGAAGGTGCAGTCCTTGACCAGGACGCCCTCGCAGTGGGCGAAGCCGATGGCGTCGCTCTGGGTGCTGAAGACGCCGCCGCGCATGTCCCAGGTGCCGCCGAGGACGGCGATCGAGCCCGCGCCCTGGTAGCCGTACACGGGCGTGACGGAGTCGAAGTTCTTCAGCAGACCGCCGTTGTTCCCGGTCCGCACGATGCGGGCCCCGTACGCGGAGACGGTGGTCCCGGCGCCGACGACGAGACCGGTCCCGATCGGGTAGGTGCCCGGCGGTATCAGCAGGGTCGCCGGGCCCTGGACGGCCTTCAGGGCGGCGAGCGCGCTCTTGAACGCGGCCGTGTCGTCGGTGGTCCCGTCGCCCTTGGCCCCGTGGGCGGGGGCGGTGACGTCGACGACGGTCCCGCCGCCGGTCACCGCCGCGGCGGGTGTCGCGCCGAGGACGGCGGCGCCGCCCCACGCTCCGACGAATCCGCCCATGGCCAGCATCAGCGAACGACGTTCCACGCTGGGCTCCCCCTTGTTTCGATGTTCGTGCCGACGGGTGTGTCGATCTTCGGAGGAGGAGGCTACGTCAGACCCCGGGCCCTTCCGCCGGAGGGGCTCCGCCGACAGCCCGCCGCTCCCCCGTCATCGCCCGTTGACGCCCAGTCAATTCCGCCCTCCTAGGTTCCGGAAGCGCGCGACCCCGTCGCCGACCGGTGCGACGGGGCGGTTCACACCTCGAATCAGGAGTGGGACGTGGAGCGACGCAGTTTCCTGCGTGGAGCGGTCATCGGTACGTCGGCCGCCGCCTTCGGCGGCACCTTGTGGCGCGGGGCGGCCTTCGCCGCGCCCGCCCAGCCCGGACCCGGCCCGTACGGGGCGCTCGGCGCCGCCGACGCGAACGGCATCCTGCTGCCGGCCGGCTTCACCAGCCGGGTCGTGGCCCGGTCCGGCCAGGCGGTCGCGGGCACCTCGTACGCGTGGCACAGCGCTCCCGACGGCGGCGCCTGCTTCGCCGACGGGACGGGCTGGATCTATGTCTCGAACTCGGAGATCAACCCGGGCGGCGGCGCGAGCGCGGTGCGCTTCGACGCCTCGGGCACCGTCACCGACGCCTACCGCGTCCTGTCCGGCACCCGGCAGAACTGCGCGGGCGGCAAGACCCCGTGGAACACCTGGCTGTCCTGCGAGGAGGTGTCGCTGGGCTACGTCTACGAGGCGAACCCGTGGGGCGGCACCAGCTACCGCCGCGACGCCATGGGCCGGTTCAAGCACGAGGCGGCGGCCGCCGACCCGGTCCGCAAGGCGGTCTATCTGACCGAGGACGAGACCGACGGCTGCTTCTACCGCTTCGTCCCCACCACCTGGGGCGACCTGTCCGCGGGCACCCTGCAGGTGTTCAAGGCCGGCACCGCGACCTCCGGCACCTTCACCTGGCAGAACGTGCCCGACCCGGACGGCTCGCCGGCCACCACCCGCAGCCAGGTCTCCGGTGCCAAGCGCTTCAACGGCGGCGAGGGCTGCCACTACGCCGACGACACCGTCTGGTTCACGACCAAGGGCGACAACCGGGTCTGGCAGGTGAACCTGGCCGCCGGGACGTACGAGCTGGCCTACGACGACTCGCTGGTGACGGGCGGCGGCGCGCCCCTCACGGGCGTCGACAACATCACCGGCTCCGCCTCCGGCGACCTGTTCGTCGCCGAGGACGGCGGCACCATGGAGATCTGCCTCATCACGCCGGACGACGTGGTCACGCCCTTCCTGCGGATCAGCGGCCAGTCCGGCTCCGAGATCACCGGACCGGCCTTCTCCCCCGACGGCCGGCGCCTCTACTTCTCCAGCCAGCGCGGCACCAGCGGCAGCTCCTCGGGCGGCATCACCTACGAGGTGACCGGCCCGTTCCGGGCGTAGCAACGCGTCTCACGGGGGGTCCGGGCGCCGCCGAGCAGGGCGGCGCCCAGGGGCGTGAGGGTGTGCAGCACCGCGTTGCCGTGGCGCAGCGTGGCGACCAGGCCGGCCTCGCGCAGCACGCCCGCGTGCTGGCTCGCGGAGGCGAGGGAGACCCCCGCCCGGCGGGCCAGTTCGCTGGTGGTGCCGCCGTCGCCGATGGCGCTGAGGACGGCCGAGCGGGTGTGCCCGACGAGCTTGGCGAGCGAGGGCAGGCCCGGCTCGCGCACGGTCGGCGCCTCGCAGTGGGTGACGGGATAGACCAGCACCGGCGGCAGGCCCGGGTCGCGGAGCACGACCGGGGTGCCGCGGCAGAAGTAGGACGGCTGCAGCAGCAGCCCGCGCCCGTCGAGGTGCACGTCCCGCTCGACGGGGTAGTCGGCCTCCAGGACGGGGCTGCGCCAGCGGAGCATCGGCGGCAGCGAGGCGAGGAGTTCCTCCGCGCCCCCGTCGAGCAGGGCCCGTCCGCGCAGCGCCCGGTCGGTCTCCACCCGGGCCTGGATGTGCGACCAGTACGGTTCGACGGCGGCCCGGTGGTAGCCGCGCAGGGCCGCGACGAGCCGCCCGAGGGGCTCCGACGCGCCCTCCGCGAGGGCCCGCAGCGCGGCCGGCACGGCCGGGCGCCCGGCGCGGGTGGTGCCGAGCAGCGCGACCTCGGCGTGAATCCTGCCGGGCGGGGTCGCGCGGATCGCGTCGAGGGCCTCATCGACTCCGAGGATGCCTTGCGGCGGAGTCAGGAAGTCGGGGAAATAGCCGCGGCCCGGAACGAGCGCGGCGAGCAGCCGGGTCTCGGCGCCCAGCCGTACACGCGCTTCCGACCGCCATTCGCGGAAGACCATGGATCCGCGCCGGTCCCTTAAACGGTGAAAACTGAGAATCGTTTCCCAGAGAACGTCCGGCCGGGCGGCCATCCGGACCCCGGCCAAGTCGTTTCCGCTGAAATGAATCCGCAGCATGGAACCCCCACCTGTGCACTCGCAACCACCCCCGACGACGAGTATGCACAGCATCACTGCACGTTACCAGGGTGTTTCAGCCACACTTGAAAAGCCTCGCGGCGAACACAGGTCAACCGAAAAGCTGTGCGTGTCGGGCAGGAAACCTTCAGGACCGAGGTGACGTGGCGAAGACCGTGGGGGGCTTCGTCTCGTCCGGCGGCGGTCGGCGAGGTTGCGGCTCACCTGCCCGATGAAAAATGGGCGCGGCCTCCGGGTGGGGATCCGGAGGTCGCGCCTGTCTCATTCTTTGCGAAAGTTCAACGGCGTTAGAACGTCGTTCGACAGCGCTCATTGTCGTTCAATGTCCAATAATCCAATGCCTCGCATTCGCGCATGGACTTGAACAGGAACTCACATTTGCCCAACGATCATGTAACACCACACCTGGGACGAAATACGACGGGGCGGACACCTCCGCACAAGGTGTCCGCCCCGTCCCTCTTGCGAACCGGAGCCGCCGCCCATCGGTCTTGAGGGTCGGGGACGGACGGCGGCTCCGGTGGTCAGCGGGTCAGCGGCTGTCGCTGCCCTTCGCCTCGGCCGCCGCGCGGCCGGCCTCCAGGCGCGCCACCGGGATCCGGAAGGGCGAGCAGGAGACGTAGTCGAGGCCCACCTCGTGGAAGAAGTGCACCGACTCCGGGTCGCCGCCGTGCTCGCCGCAGACGCCCAGCTTGATGTCGGGGCGGGTGGCACGGCCGGCCTCGACGGCGCTGCGCACCAGGGCGCCCACGCCGTCCTTGTCGATGGTCTCGAAGGGGCTGACGCCGAAGATGCCCTTCTCCAGGTACGCGGTGAAGAAGCTGGCCTCCACGTCGTCGCGGGAGAAGCCCCAGACCGTCTGGGTCAGGTCGTTGGTGCCGAAGGAGAAGAACTCGGCGGCCTCGGCGATCTGACCGGCGGTCACCGCGGCGCGCGGCAGCTCGATCATGGTGCCCAGGGCCAGCTTGAGGTCGACGCCGGTCTGCGCACGGACCTCGGCGATGACCTCCTCGGCCTCCTCGCGGACCAGCTCCAGCTCCTGGACGGTGCCGACGAGCGGGATCATGATCTCGACGCGCGGGTCGCCCTTGGCGTCGATGCGCTGGGCGGCGGCCTCGGCGATGGCGCGGACCTGCATGGTGAACAGGCCGGGGATGACCAGGCCGAGGCGGACGCCGCGCAGACCCAGCATCGGGTTCTGCTCGTGCAGCCGGTGCACGGCCTGGAGCAGGCGCAGGTCGTTCTCGTGCGGCTCCTTGCGGGCCTCGGCGAGGGCGACGCGCACCGAGAGCTCGGTGATGTCGGGCAGGAACTCGTGCAGCGGCGGGTCGAGCAGCCGGACGGTGACGGGCAGGCCGTCCATCGCCTCGAAGAGCTCGATGAAGTCCTGCTTCTGCAGCGGGAGCAGCGCCTTCAGCGACTCCTCGCGCTCCTCGTCGGTGTCGGCGAGGATGAGCCGCTCGACGTACTGGCGGCGCTCACCGAGGAACATGTGCTCGGTGCGGCACAGGCCGATGCCCTGGGCGCCGAAGCGGCGGGCGCGCGAGGCGTCCTCGGCGTTGTCGGCGTTGGCGCGGACGCGCAGGCGGCGGACGCGGTCGGCGTAGGCCATGATCCGGTGGACGGCCTGGACCAGCTCGTCGGCGTCGTCGGCGCCGGCGTGCATGCGGCCCTCGAAGTACTCGACCACCGGGGACGGTACGACGGGCACCTCGCCGGCGTACACCTTGCCGGTGGAGCCGTCGATGGAGACGACGTCGCCCTCCTCGATCACCACGCCGGAGGAGGTGGTCATCCGGCGGCGCTTGGTGTCGACCTCGAGCTCCTCGGCACCGCAGACACAGGTCTTGCCCATGCCGCGGGCGACGACGGCGGCGTGCGAGGTCTTGCCGCCGCGGGAGGTGAGGATGCCCTCGGCGGCGATCATGCCGTCCAGGTCGTCCGGGTTGGTCTCACGGCGGATGAGGATGACCTTCTCGCCGGAGCGGGACCACTTGACGGCCGTGTACGAGTCGAAGACGGCCTTGCCGACGGCCGCGCCCGGGGAGGCGGCGATGCCGCGCCCGATCTGCTCGACCTTGGCGTGCTCGTCGAACTTGGGGAACATCAGCTGGGCGAGCTGGGCGCCGTTGACCCGCTGCAGCGCCTCGGCCTCGTCGATCAGGCCCTGGTCCACGAGCTGGGTGGCGATGCGGAAGGCGGCACCGGCGGTGCGCTTGCCGACGCGGGTCTGCAGCATCCAGAGCTGGCCGCGCTCGATGGTGAACTCGATGTCGCAGAGATCCTTGTAGTGGGTCTCCAGCGTGTTCATGATCTCCATGAGCTGGTCGTACGACTTCTTGTCGATCGACTCGAGCTCGGCGAGCGGCACGGTGTTGCGGATGCCGGCGACGACGTCCTCGCCCTGTGCGTTCTGCAGGTAGTCGCCGTAGACGCCGGCGTGGCCGGAGGCGGGGTCGCGGGTGAAGGCGACGCCGGTGCCGGAGTCGGGGCCGAGGTTGCCGAAGACCATCGAGCAGACGTTGACGGCGGTGCCGAGGTCGCCCGGGATGCGCTCCTGGCGGCGGTACAGCTTCGCGCGGTCGGTGTTCCAGGAGTTGAAGACGGCCTCGATGGCGAGGTCCATCTGCTCGCGCGGGTCCTGCGGGAAGTCGCGGCCGGTCGCGGTCCTGACGATCTTCTTGAAGTGCTCGACCAGCTGCTTGAGGTCGGCGACGTCCAGGTCGGTGTCGCTGGTGACCTTCTTCGCGGCCTTGGCCTCGTCGAGGGCGTCCTCGAAGAGCTCGCCGTCCACGTCGAGGACGGTCTTGCCGAACATCTGGATGAGACGGCGGTACGAGTCCCAGGCGAAGCGGGCGTTGTCGGCCTGCTGGGCGAGGCCCTCGACGGAGACGTCGGAGAGGCCGATGTTGAGGACCGTGTCCATCATGCCCGGCATCGAGAACTTGGCGCCGGAGCGGACCGAGACCAGCAGCGGGTCGTCCGCCTGGCCCAGCTTCTTGCCCATCCGGCTCTCCAGGGCGTCGAGGTGCGCGCTGACCTCGTCGCGGAGCTCGGCCGGCTCGGAGCCGCTCTCGAGGTAGACCTTGCAGGCCTCGGTCGTGATCGTGAAGCCGGGGGGGACCGGCAGACCGAGGTTGGTCATCTCGGCCAGGTTCGCGCCCTTGCCACCGAGAAGGTCCTTGAGGTCCTTGTTCCCCTCGGTGAAGTCGTACACGAACTTCTGATCATTAATTTCCGACACGGGTCCCGACTCCTCGACGACTCGGTTGGCTGCCCTGACGGCGAGGAACATACCCAGATCGAAGGCTTCTGGGGAGGTACGCCTACCGGTCATCCGGTCTTAACCACCCGTCCGCCAGCACATCGAAAGTAACTGATCGGTAGCTTCCGCTTTCACACCCCGAAGTCGAGTTGACTCATTTCAGGGCTTGACCGCTCAAGTGAGCGCCCAAAGGAGCATCTGCGTTCAACTCTTGAACACAAAAAGGGTGGCACTCCGTGCCACCCTTCAAGCGGAAGACGGGCCCGTAACATGCTCATCTGAGCACTACCCCTATCAAGGGTGGCGAGAATCACTCGCCAGGAAGGGCCCGAATCGCGGCCTCATCTCACCCGCCGGACGTGTCCAGCTCCGCGTCCTCGCTCACTCCGGCGCAGTCGTACGGGTCCTTCAGCCAGCCGTCCGGCAGGACAACCCGCCCATTTCCGGACGTACGCCCACGCGGGCCGTCCGCACCCACCGGCCAGGACTGGTCCAGGTCGAGCTCGCTCAACTGAGCGCTCAGTTCGTCCAGCGACGAGGTGATGGCCAGCTTCTTGCGCATCTCCGAACCGACCGAGAAGCCCTTCAGGTACCAGGCGACGTGCTTGCGGAAGTCGACGACACCGCGCGACTCGTCGCCCAGCCACTCCCCGAGCAGGCGCGCGTGCCGCACCATCGTGTCCGCGACCACCCGCAGCCCCGGCTGCGCGTACTGTCCGGTCCCCTCGAAGCCGGCCACCAGGTCGCCGAAGAGCCAGGGGCGCCCGAGGCAGCCGCGGCCCACGACCACGCCGTCGCAGCCGGTCTCGCGCATCATGCGCAGGGCGTCGTCGGCGGACCAGATGTCGCCGTTGCCGAGCACCGGGATCTCCGGCACGTGCTCCTTGAGCCGCGCGATCGCGTCCCAGTCGGCCGTGCCGCCGTAGTGCTGCGCCGCGGTCCTGCCGTGCAGGGCGATCGCGGTGACGCCCTCCTCGACGGCGATCCGCCCGGCGTCCAGGAAGGTGATGTGGTCGTCGTCGATGCCCTTGCGCATCTTCATCGTGACCGGCAGGTCGCCCGCGTTGGTCACGGCCTCGTGCAGGATCGCCCGCAGCAGCGGCCGCTTGTAGGGAAGGGCCGAGCCGCCGCCCTTGCGGGTCACCTTCGGCACCGGGCAGCCGAAGTTCAGGTCGATGTGGTCCGCCAGGTCCTCGTCCACGATCATGCGGACGGCCTTGCCGACGGTCACCGGGTCGACGCCGTACAGCTGGATCGAGCGCGGCTTCTCGGTCTCGTCGAAGCGGATGAGCTGCATGGTCTTCTCATTGCGCTCGACCAGCGCCCTCGTCGTGATCATCTCGCTCACGAAGAGGCCCTTCCCTCCGGAGAACTCACGGCAGAGGGTGCGGAAAGGGGCGTTGGTGATGCCGGCCATCGGCGCGAGCACCACCGGGGGCTGCACGATGTGCGGCCCGATGGCGAGGGGGGAGAACGCGGTCATCCGCCCATTGTCGCGCACCGCGGAGGTCGTTAGACAGCCGTACTATCCGCACATGTCCGAGCTCACACCCCAGCGGCCCACCGCCGCCCTCCTCCCCCGGCGCCGCCGGCTGCTGGTCCTGGGCATCTGCTGCCTGAGCCTGCTGATCGTCAGCCTGGACAACACCGCCCTCAACGTGGCGCTCCCCTCCATGCGGCGCGAGCTGGACGCCTCCGTCTCCGGACTGCAGTGGACCATCGACGCCTACACCCTGGTGCTCGCCTCGCTGCTGATGCTCTCCGGCTCCACCGCCGACCGGATCGGGCGACGCCGGGTCTTCACCACCGGACTCGTGCTCTTCGTCCTCGGCTCGCTGCTCTGCTCGCTCGCGCCCAGCCTGGAGGCGCTGGTCGCGTGCCGGATGGTGCAGGCGGTGGGCGGCTCGATGCTCAACCCGGTCGCCATGTCGATCATCACCAACACCTTCACGGAACCGGCCGAGCGCGCGCGGGCCATCGGCGTCTGGGGCGCGGTCGTCGGCATCTCCCTGGCGGCGGGCCCGCTGGTGGGCGGCCTGCTCGTCGGGTCGGTCGGCTGGCGGGCGATCTTCTGGGTCAACCTGCCCATCGGCCTGGCCGCGCTGCTCCTCACCCTCCGGTACGTCCCCGAGTCCCGCGCGCCCCGCCCCCGGCGCCCGGACCCGGTGGGCCAGGTCCTGGTGGCGCTGCTGCTGGGCTCCCTCACGTACGCGATCATCGAGGCCGGCCCGCTGTTCGCGGGGGTGGCGGCCGCCGCGCTGGCCGGGATCCTGGTCTACGAGCCGCGACGCCGCGAACCCCTGATCGACCTGCGCTTCTTCCGCAGCGCGCCGTTCAGCGGGGCCACCGTGACGGCGGTCGGCGCCTTCGCGGCGCTGGGCGGCTTCCTCTTCCTCAACACGCTCTACCTCCAGGACGTCCGGGGCCTCTCGGCCCTGCACGCGGGGCTCTTCATGCTGCCCATGGCGGCGATGACCTTCGTCTTCGCGCCGATGTCGGGGCGCCTGGTGGGGACGCGCGGACCGCGCCCCTCGCTGCTGCTCTCGGGGGCGGCGATGGCGGCGGGCTCCCTGCTGTTCGCCGCCTTCGACGCGGAGACGAGCACGCCGCTGCTCTTCACCGGGTACGTGGTCTTCGGCATCGGCTTCGGCATGGTGAACGCGCCGATCACGAACACGGCGGTGTCCGGGATGCCCCGCGCGCAGGCCGGGGTGGCCGCGGCCGTGGCGTCCACGAGCCGCCAGACCGGCCAGACCCTGGGGGTCGCGGTGGCGGGCGCGGTGCTGAGCGCGGGGCTCGCCTCCTCCCCGTACGCGGCGGCCACCGGCGATCTCGACGGCTTCGTGGCGGCGAGCCGGCCGGCCTACTGGATCATCACCGCCTGCGGCCTGTGCGTGCTCGTCGCCGGGGCGCTGACCAGCGGGGCGTGGGCGCGCGGGACGGCGGAGCGGACGGCGGCACGGCTGGCGGAGGAGGAGGAAGAAGAAGAGGGCGGCGGGGTTCAGGCGACGGCCAGGGCGTCCTCGCCCTGAGGCACGGCGGGGGCGGAAGCCCCGGCTTCCCCGTTCTCCTGCGCCGCCTCCTCCGCGAGGATCAGCGCCCGGAGCCGTTCGATCCCGGCCCGGCTCGCCTCGTCGACGGGGACGTACGTCACGAGCCGCGGCCCGGCGGCGGGGCCGAGGTACAGGTTGGTGTGCTCCAGCCTGAGCAGGCCGACGTGGGCGTTGTGGATGAGCTTGGTCCGTCCGGACTGGTCGACGACGTCGTGCCGCGCCCAGATCTCGCGGAACTCCGGCGAGGCCGTACGGAGCCGGTGCAGCAGCTCCTTCCAGGCGGGTTCGGCGAGGTGCTCGGCCATGGCGGCGCGCAGCTTGCCCGCCAGCGAGGCGAGGACCTCGGGCAGGTCGGTGACGGCGGCGCGGAAGTCGTCGTTCGTGAACGCCAGCCAGAGGCTGTTGCGCTCCTCGCGGGGCAGCGCGTCCAGGTCGCAGAAGAGCCGGCCGAAGGTGCGGTTGTGGGCGAGGAAGTCGTAGCGGCTGTTCTGCACGGCGGCCGGGACCGGCTCCAGCTGGTCGAGGAGGCCGCGCAGCGCGGGCGTGACGGCCGGGCAGGGCGTCTCGGGGTGCGGGTCGGTCTGTCCGGCGAGGGCGAAGAGGTGGTTGCGCTCGGTGGGGTCGAGCAGCAGGGCGCCGGCGAGGGCGTCCAGGACCTGGGGGGAGACCTGGATGGGCCGCGCCTGCTCCAGCCACGTGTACCAGGTGACGCCGACGGCGGAGAGCTGGGCGACCTCCTCGCGGCGCAGCCCCGGGGTGCGGCGGCGGCGCCCGCGCGGGAGGCCGACCTGTTCGGGGCTGATCCGCTCGCGGCGGCTGCGCAGGAAGCCGGCGAGCTCGTGGCGGCGGATGTCGGGCTCGCCGGAGGTGCCGATCGCCGGTGCGGAGGTCATGACCGTCATGCTCCCAGGGTGCCGGGGCGCTCAGCCCGTTGCCAGGTAGTGCTTGTACCAGGATAAAGAGACTCTGGTACCAGGTTGAGCGAGGGCCGATCGTCGGATGCGTGACTACGACATCCACCCCAGCCCGTACCGCCGCGGTCGTCGACCACGCCCGGCCGGTCCTCGGCACGCTCGGCCTGTTCACCGTGCTGCTGGGCGCGGCACTGCCCCTGATCGACTTCTTCATCGTCAACGTCGCCCTGCCGACCATCGACCACGACCTCGCCGCCGGACCGGCGCTCCTGGAACTGGTGGTCGCGGGCTACGGCCTGTCGTACGCGGTGCTGCTCGTGCTCGGCGGGCGGCTCGGCGACCTCTTCGGACGCCGCCGGCTCTTCCTCGCCGGGATGGGCGCCTTCGGCCTGACCTCGCTCGCCTGCGGGCTCGCCCCGGACGCCTGGACCCTGGTCGGCGCGCGGGTGGCACAGGGTGCCGCGGCGGCCCTGATGCTGCCGCAGGTCCTCGCGACCATTCACTCCTCGACGTCGGGCGCCCGGCACGCGAAGGCGCTGAGCCTGTACGGGGCGACCGCGGGCCTCGCGATGGTGGCCGGCCAGATCCTCGGCGGCGTGCTGGTCGCCGCCGACGTCGCCGGCAGCGGCTGGCGGTCGATCTTCCTGGTCAACGTGCCGGTGGCGCTGCTCGGGCTGCTGCTCGCGGCCCGCTCGGTGCCCGAGACCCGCTCGGACCGGCCGGCGCCGGTGGACGTGCCGGGCACGCTCCTGCTGGCGCTGAGCCTGCTGACGCTGCTCGCCCCGCTGACCGAGGGCCGGGCGGCGGGCTGGCCGCTGTGGACCTGGCTGGCACTGGGCGCCTTCCCCTTCGCGGCCGGGGCGTTCTGGTGGGTCGAGCGGCGGGCGGACCACCGGGGCCGGACGCCGCTGGTGCCGCCGAGCCTCCTCGAGCTGGTCTCGCTGCGCCGGGGGCTGGCCGTGGTGCTGCCGCTGTCGGGCGGCTTCAGCGGCTTCATGTTCGTGATCGCGGTGGCGCTCCAGCAGGGGCTCGCGATGGGCGCGGTGGCCTCGGGCCTGGCGCTGGTGCCGATGGCGGTGGCGTTCTTCGCCGCCTCGCTGGCCGGTCCGCGGCTGGTGCGGCGCTGGGGCACCCGGGTCGTGACGGCGGGCGCGGTGTTCCAGGCGGCCGGGATCGCGCTGATCGCCTGGGCCGTGGGGCACGGCTGGTCGGAGCTCTCGGTGGCGGACCTGCTGCCGGGCATGGCGGTCGCGGGTCTCGGCCAGGGGCTGCAGCTGCCGGTGCTGTTCCGGGTGGTGCTCTCGGAGGTGCCGGGCGAGCAGGCGGGCGTGGGCAGCGGGGTCATGGTGACCACCCAGCAGTCGGCGATGGCGCTGGGCGTGGCGACGCTCGGTTCGCTCTTCCTGTCGCTGGCCTCCTCGCCGGCCGCGATGGGCACGGCGCTGACCACGACGCTGCTGGTCCAGCTGGGCGTGGTGGTGCTGACGCTGCTGCTGAGCCTGCGCCTTCCCCGGTCGGTGAAGTGACCCGGCGGGGCGCCGAGGGTGACCCGGAGGAGTGAAAAGTGAAAGTGGGAGTGACAGATATTGAAATCTGTCATCGCTCATGTCATGGTTGATGGCATGACGCACACGACCTCCCTCCCCACCCGCTCCCTCGGCACCACCGGCCCCCGGGTCTCCGCCCTCGGCCTCGGCTGCATGGGCATGTCCGCGCTGTACGGCGAGAGCGACCGCGCCGAGTCGATCGCGACCCTCCACGCCGCCCTCGACGCCGGCGTGACCCTGCTGGACACCGGCGACTTCTACGGCATGGGGCACAACGAGCTGCTGATCAACGAGGCCCTGCGCACCGCGCCTCCGGCCGCCCGCGAGCAGGCCCTCATCAGCGTGAAGTTCGGCGCGCTGCGCACCGTGGAGGGCGGCTTCACCGGGTACGACGGCCGCCCGGCCGCCGTGAAGAACTTCGCGGCGTACTCGCTGCAGCGCCTCGGCACCGACCACATCGACATCTACCGGATCGCCCGCGTCGACCCCGACGTGCCGATCGAGGAGACCGTCGGCGCCATCGCCGAGCTGGTCGAGGCGGGCCACGTCCGGCACATCGGCCTCTCCGAGGTCGGCGCCGACACCCTGCGCCGGGCGGCGGCCGTCGCCCCCATCGCCGACCTCCAGATCGAGTACTCGCTGATATCCCGCGGCATCGAGGAGAAGATCCTGCCCACCGCACGCGAGCTGGGCATCGGCATCACGGCCTACGGCGTCCTCTCCCGCGGCCTGATCAGCGGCCACTTCACCCGGGACCGCGCCCTCGGCGCGGGCGACTTCCGCGGCATGTCCCCCCGCTTCCAGGGCGACAACCTGGCGCGGAACCTGGACCTGGTGGACCGCCTCCGCGAGGTCGCCGAGGCCAAGGGCGTGACGGTCGCCCAGACCGCCATCGCCTGGGTCCTCGCCCAGGGGGCCCGGCACGGCGCGGACATCGTCCCGCTGGTCGGCGCCCGCCGCCGGGACCGGCTCGCCGAGGCGCTCGGCGCCGTGGACGTGACGCTGGACGCGGCCGACCTGGCGGCGATCGAGGAGGCCGTCCCCGCCGGCGCGGCGGCCGGCGCGCGCTACCCGGAGGCCCAGATGGCCCACCTGGACAGCGAGCACTGACCGGTAGTGTCGTTTCCATGGCCGCCACCGAAACCCTGACCGCAGAGCGCATCCTCGAAGCCACCGAGGAGGTGCTGCGCCGGTACGGCCCCGCGAAGGCGACCGTCGTGGACGTGGCCCGGGTGCTCGGCGTCAGCCACGGCAGCGTCTACCGCCACTTCCGCACCAAGGCGGCGCTGCGCGAGGCGGTCACCGAGCGCTGGCTCTCGCGCACCGAGGTCGCCCTCGCCGAGCTGACCGGCGCCCCCGGGCGGCCCGCGCCGGAGAAGCTGCACTCCTGGTTCGCGACCCTCTTCGAGGCCAAGCGTCACAAGGCGGGCGACGACCCGGAGCTGTTCGCGACCTACGGCGTGCTCATCGACGAGAACAGCGGCGTGGTGGACCAGCACGTCGACGTGCTGATCGGCCAGGTCCGCTCGATCGTCGAGGAGGGCGCCCGGGAGGCCGAGTTCACCGCCGCCGACCCGGACGCCACGGCCCGCGCGCTCTTCCACGCCACCGCTCGCTTCCACGACCCGGCCTATGCGCCGGAGTGGCGACGGCCCGCGATCGAGGCGGAGTTCGAGTCGGTCGTCGGCCTCCTGCTGCGCGGCCTGCGGCCCTAGGCGTCGTCCTCACCGCAGACCACAGGACGCGGGAAAGCCCCCGGTTCCGAGAGGAACCGGGGGCTTTCCCGTGCGTACGCCGGACTCAGCAGCCGAGCAGGCGGCTGCCCAGGTAGCTCTGGATCTGGTCGAGGGAGACGCGCTCCTGCTTCATCGTGTCGCGCTCGCGCACCGTCACCGCGTTGTCGTCGAGGGTGTCGAAGTCGACGGTGACGCAGTACGGGGTGCCGATCTCGTCCTGGCGACGGTAGCGACGGCCGATGGCACCGGCGTCGTCGAACTCGATGTTCCAGTTCTGCCGCAGGTCGGCCGCGAGGCCCTTGGCCTTCGGCGAGAGCTGCGGGTTGCGGGACAGCGGCAGGACGGCGACCTTGACCGGGGCCAGGCGGTGGTCGAGGCGCAGCACGGTGCGCTTCTCCATGACGCCCTTGGCGTTGGGCGCCTCGTCCTCGATGTACGCGTCGAGCAGGAAGGCGAGCATGGTGCGGCCGACACCGGCCGCCGGCTCGATGACGTACGGCGTGTAGCGCTCGCCCGTCTCCTGCTCCAGGTACGTGAGGTTGGCGCCGGAGGCCTTGGAGTGGGCGTTCAGGTCGTAGTCGGTGCGGTTGGCGACGCCCTCCAGCTCGCCCCACTCGCTGCCGCCGAAGGAGAAGCGGTACTCGATGTCGGCGGTGCGCTTCGAGTAGTGGGAGAGCTTCTCCGCCGGGTGCTCGAACCAGCGCATGTTCTCCTCACGCAGGCCCAGGCCGGTGTACCAGTTCCAGCGCTGCTCCATCCAGTACTCCTGCCACTGCTCGTCCTCGCCCGGCTTGACGAAGAACTCCATCTCCATCTGCTCGAACTCGCGCGTGCGGAAGATGAAGTTGCCCGGAGTGATCTCGTTCCGGAAGGACTTGCCCATCTGCGCGATGCCGAACGGGGGCTTCTTGCGCGAGGTGGTCTGCACCTGGGCGAAGTTGGTGAAGATGCCCTGGGCGGTCTCGGGCCGCAGGTACGCGACGGAGCCGGTGTCCTGGGTCGGGCCGAGGTGCGTGGAGAGCAGGCCGGAGAACTGCTTGGGCTCCGTGAAGGTGCCCTTGTTGCCACAGTTGGGGCAGTTGAGGTCGGTCAGGCTCTCGGGGAGGCGGCCGTGCTTCTCCTCGTACGCCTCCTCCAGGTGGTCGGCGCGGAAGCGCTTGTGGCAGGAGGTGCACTCGGTCAGCGGGTCCGTGAAGGTGGCGACGTGACCGGACGCCTCCCAGACCTCGGTGGCCAGGATGACCGACGAGTCGATGCCGACGACGTCCTCGCGCGCGGTGACCATGTAGCGCCACCACTGACGCTTGATGTTCTCCTTGAGTTCGACACCCAGCGGTCCGTAGTCCCAGGCGGCACGCTGACCGCCGTAGATCTCGCTGCACGGGTAGACGAAGCCACGGCGCTTGCTCAGGCTGACGATGGTGTCGATCTTGTCGGCGGCCACGGTGCTCTCTTCATTACGACGACGAAGTGCGAATGCCTCAGGTTACCGGCGCCCGCACCCCCCGTATCAAATCGGTTCCGCCCCGGCCCCGGAGTGCTCGGGAACACAGGGGGACGAAGCGTCCGGCAATTGACAACCGTTTCCATCTTTGTTGAAAATGAGTGTCATGAACGTACGCCGACTGATACCCACCACCGCCCTCGCCGGAGCCGTCACCCTCGGCCTCGTCACCCTCTCCGCCTGCTCCGGCACCTCGGACGCGGCCGGCAAGGGCAGCGGCGGCAAGCTGGACGTGGTCGCGTCGTTCTACCCCATGCAGTACCTGGCCGAGCAGATAGGCGGCGGCCACGTCGCCGTCGACACGCTCACCAAGCCCGGCGTCGAGCCGCACGACCTGGAGCTCAAGCCGAAGCAGATCGGCGAGCTCGGCGAGGCCGACGTCATCGTCTACCTCAAGGGCATCCAGCCCGCCGTCGACGAAGCCATCGCCCAGGCCGGCGTCGCGAACACCGTCGACGCGGCCGCCCTCACCGAGCTGGAGGACCACGACACCTCCTCCGGCCACGACCACGCCGCCGAGGAAGCCGGCCACGACCACGCGTCCGAGGCCGGCGCCGACCCGCACATCTGGCTCGACCCCGTGAAGTACGCCGAGGTCGCCAAGGGCGTGGGCGCCGCCTTCGAGAAGGCCGACCCGGACCACGCCGCCGACTACCGGAAGAACACCGACGCCCTGCTGAAGAAGCTGGGCGCGCTGAACACCGAGTTCGCGAACGGCCTGAAGAACACCACCACCCGGACCTTCATCACCACGCACTCCGCCTTCGGCTACCTCGCCGAGCGCTACGGCCTGGAGCAGGAGGGCATCACCGGCATCGACCCCGAGTCCGAGCCGAGCCCCGCCCGCGTCAAGGAACTCCAGGACATCGCGAGGAAGGACAAGGTCTCCACCGTCTTCTTCGAGACCCTGGCCAGCGACAAGACCGCCAAGACCCTCGCGAACGACACCGGTCTCCAGACCGACGTGCTCGACCCGCTGGAGGGAATCACGGACACGTCCAAGGGCGCTGACTACATCCAGGTCATGCAGTCCAACCTCGCCGCGCTGCAGAAGGCCCTCGGCGCGAAGTGAAACCCACCCCGCAGGGAAAGCAGCAGGAGGCACCCGTGAGCGCACCCGGGCACGACGGCCCCGTCATCTCCGTCCGCGGAGCCACCGCGGCCCTCGGCTCGCGCCCCGTCCTGCGCGGCGTCGACCTCACCGTCCAGCGCGGTGAGGTCGTCGCCCTGCTCGGCGCCAACGGCTCCGGCAAGTCGACCGCCGTCCGCTCCGTCATCGGCCAGGTGCCGCTGACCGGCGGCAGCATCGAGCTGTTCGGCACGGAGCAGAAGCGGTTCCGCGACTGGGCGCGCGTCGGCTACGTACCCCAGCGCACCACCGCCGCCAGCGGCGTGCCCGCCACCATCCGCGAGGTCGTCACCTCCGGCCGGCTCTCCCGGCGCCGCTTCGGCCTCACCACCAAGGCCGACCGGGCCGCCGTCGACCGGGCCATCGCCCTCGTCGGCCTGGCCGACCGCGCCAAGGACTCCGTCTCCGCCCTCTCCGGCGGCCAGCACCAGCGCGTGCTCATCGCCCGCGCGCTCGCCTCCGAACCGGAGCTGCTGATCATGGACGAGCCGATGGCCGGCGTCGACCTCGCCAGCCAGGAGATCCTCGCCGCGACCCTGCGCGAACAGGTCGCGGGCGGCACCTCGATCCTGCTCGTCCTGCACGAGCTCGGCCCGCTGGAGCCGCTGATCGACCGGGCGGTCGTCCTCCGCGACGGCTGCGTCGTCCACGACGGCCCGCCCCCGAAGGCCGTCGGACAGCACGCGCTGCCCGGCCACGACCACGTCCACCCGCACGCGGCCGACGAGCCGCTCCGCACCGGTCTGCTGACCTGAGGACCCCGAGGATCTAGGAAAGCTGCCCCATGGAATTCCTCCAGCTCGCCTTCATGCAGCGGGCGCTCATCGCCGCCGTCCTCGTCGGCATCACCGCGCCCGCCGTCGGCATCTACCTCGTCCAGCGGCGCCAGGCCCTGATGGGCGACGGCATCGGCCACGTCGCCATGACCGGTGTCGGCCTCGGCTTCCTGCTGAACACCAGCCCCGTGTGGATGGCCACCGCGGTCGCCGTCATCGGCGCCGTCGCGATGGAGCTGATCCGCGCGTACGGCAAGACCCGCGGCGACCTCGCCCTCGCGCTGCTCTTCTACGGCGGCATGGCCGGCGGCGTGCTGCTCATCAACCTCTCGCCGACCGGCTCCAACGCCAACCTGAACTCGTTCCTGTTCGGCTCCCTGTCGACGGTCTCCACCGAGGACGTCACGGCCATCGGCATCCTGGCCGCGTTCGTCGTCCTCGTCACCGTCGGCCTGCGCCGCCAGCTCTTCGCGGTCAGCCAGGACGAGGAGTTCGCCCGCGTCACCGGCCTGCCCGTCCGGTTCCTCAACCTGCTCATCGCGGTCACCGCCGCCGTGACCGTCACGGTCGCCATGCGGGTCGTCGGCCTGCTCCTGGTCAGCGCGCTGATGGTGGTCCCGGTGGCCGCCGCCCAGCAGCTGTCCCGGTCCTTCCGTACGACCTTCGTGCTCGCCGTCGTCATCGGCACCGGCGTCACCCTCGCCGGCACGGTGACCTCCTACTACCAGGACGTGCCGCCCGGCGCGACGATCGTGCTCCTCGCCATCGGGGTCTTCATCGCCCTCACGGCCCTCGCCACCCCGCTCGCCCGGCGGCGCGCCCGCGCCGCCGAGAGCGCCGCGCGGGAATGCGACGCCGAGCTCCCGGGCGCCCGGCGCCCCGCCGACGACGTGAACGTCTGACCGCGGTCCGGGCCCAGGGGGGCGGGGGGCTGGCAGAATGGCGGGGGCAGACAAGATTCAAGGAGGCCCCCGTGGTGACGGCAGGACCCCCCGTACGAGGCCGCTCGACCAAGCAGCGGGCCGCCGTGTCGGCGGCGCTGAACGAGGTCGACGAGTTCCGCTCCGCCCAGGAGCTGCACGACATGCTGAAGCACCGCGGCGACTCCGTCGGCCTCACCACCGTCTACCGCACGCTCCAGTCCCTCGCGGACGCGGGCGAGGTGGACGCGCTGCGCACCAGCGACGGCGAGACGGTCTACCGGCGCTGTTCGACCGGCGACCACCACCACCACCTCGTCTGCCGCGTCTGCGGCAAGGCCGTCGAGGTGGAGGGCCCGGCCGTGGAGCAGTGGGCGGAGACGATCGCGTCCGAGCACGGCTTCGTGAACGTGGCGCACACGGTGGAGATCTTCGGCACCTGCGCGGAGTGCGCGACGAAGTGACCTGACATACGAGGGGCCCGCACCGGACGACTTCGGTGCGGGCCCCTCGCGTACGCGCGTCCCGCGCGCTCAGCCCTTGTCGAGCACGGCGAGGTCCGCCGGGTCCACACCGCCGAAGCGCCGGTCGCGCTGGGCGAACTCGACGCAGGCCCGCCACAGGTCCCGGCGGTCGAAGTCGGGCCACAGCACGTCCTGGAAGACCATCTCGGCGTACGCGCTCTGCCAGATCAGGTAGTTGGAGGTGCGCTGCTCGCCACTGGGGCGGAGGAAGAGGTCGACGTCCGGCATGTCCGGGTAGTACAGGTACTTCTGGATCGTCTTCTCGGTGATCTTCGCGGGGTCGAGCCGGCCCGCCTTGACGTCCTCCGCGAGCGCCTGCGCCGCGTCCGTCAGCTCCGCACGGCCGCCGTAGTTCATGCAGAAGTACAGCGTGAGCTTCGTGTTGTCCTTGGTCTGCTCCTGGGCGATCTGGAGCTCCTTGGCGACCGACTTCCACAGCTTGGGCATGCGGCCCACCCAGCGCACCCGCACGCCGAGGGAGTCGAGCTGGTCGCGGGACTTGCGGATGAAGTCACGGTTGAAGTTCATCAGGAAGCGCACCTCTTCGGGCGACCGCTTCCAGTTCTCGGTGGAGAAGGCGTAGAGGGAGATCGAGCCCACGCCCATCTCGATCGCGCCCTGGAGCACGTCGAGCACCTGCTCGGCGCCGACCTTGTGCCCCTCGGTGCGCGGCAGACCGCGCTCCTTGGCCCAGCGGCCGTTGCCGTCCATGACGATCGCGACGTGCTCGGGCACGAGCTCCGACTGGAGCTTCGGCGGGCGGGCGCCGGACGGGTGCGGCTCGGGGGCGCTGTACTCCCGGCGCTGGCGCCCGAGAAGTCGTGCGATGGCCATGGCGATGGATCTCCTAGCTCTTCTCTACGTACCGCAGCGAGCGCAGCCCGCGCTCCAGGTGCCAGTGCAGATAGGCGGACACGAGGCCGCTGCCCTCCCTGACGTGACGCGGTTCGCACGCGTCCGCCGTCTCCCAGTCGCCGGTGAGCAGCGCGCTGAGCAGGCCTACGGCCTCCGCAGAGGGTACGACGCTTCCGGGCACCCGGCAGTCGCCGCATATGACCCCGCCCGCACCGACCGAAAAGAACCGATTGGGCCCGGGAAGTCCGCATTTGGCGCAATCGTCGAAGCTGGGCGCGTACCCGTTCACGGCGAGCGAGCGCAGCAGGAAGGCGTCGAGGATCAGATGCGGCGCGTGCTCACCCCGCGCCAGCGTCCGCAGCCCGCCCACGAGCAGCAGGTACTGCTGCACGGCCGGCTCGCCCTCGTGATCGGTGAACCGTTCCGCCGTCTCCAGCATGGCGGTCCCCGCCGTGTACCGGGCGTAGTCGGTGACGATCCCGCTCCCGTACGCGGCGATCGTCTCGCTCTGCGTGCACAGCGGCAGCCCGCGCCCCACGAGCTCACTCCCCCGGGCGAAGAACTGCACGTCCACGTGCGAGAACGGTTCGAGCCGCGCCCCGAACTTCGACTTGGTCCGCCGCACCCCCCGCGCGACGGCGCGTACGCGCCCGTGACCGCGCGTGAGCAACGTGATGATGCGGTCCGCTTCACCCAGCTTCTGGGTGCGCAGCACGATGCCGTCGTCGCGGAACAGACTCATGGAGCCATTCTCCCGTACGGGGAGAGCGCCCCGGGCCGCCTCGGGCCACTCCCCCCGCTCCGGCGATCCGACCGGCCGATCCCGCCGGCGGGCGAATACGCCGAGGAGACGATTCGGGCGAGCGCCTCAAAGCGACGGAGTTCACCGGCTCCCCTCCCCCAACGGCATATACAGAGGGCGGGTATTCGGACCCCTCCTCGACGATCCGGCCGTGGTGCGGCGGACACGGGCGACCTACGATCTGGTCAAGGGCCGCCGCGCTGTCGCCGGAGGCGTCCCCGGCCCTGCTCGAACCGGCGGCGGAGGACCGAAGACGATGCACGCGTACGACCCGACCGCCGACCTCCCCGCCACCGCCCGGGCGGCGTTCGCCGCAGGCGCCGAGGGATGACGGGGATGCGGCCCTCGACACCGGTCCTGCGCGGCAGCGGCGGCGCCGTGCTCCGTCAGGACGACGCCGGTGACGCGCTCACGCTGAGCCGCGGGGACGAGGAGACGCGCATCCCCCTGCGGGCGATCCGGCGCGTGTCGCCGGGCGGTCGGGCGGTCACGGTCGCCCTCCGGGTGCCGGAGGGCGGGGAGCCCGTCGTCCACGTGGTGCAGGGCGTGAACGACACGTCGGCCTACGTGTTCGCGTCGACGGTGGGCGCGGCGCTGGACAGGCTGCCGGAGCCGCCCGCGCAGTTCGACGGCGCCGCGCTCGTGACGACCCGCTCGCTCGCCACTCCCCGCGCGCCCGAGACGGCGAGCGCCGGAGCCTGGGCGCGGGGTCGCGCGTGGGTCCTGCTGGCTCTCGGTCCGGGCCTGGCGGCGCTGATCGGCGTGAGCGTCATGGTCGTGGTCCGGGGGGAGCCGGCGGCGCTGGTCCTCTCGGTCCTGGTCGGGATCGTGACGGTCGTCCTCAACCTCTGCGGCGCCGCCTCGATGGAGCGGGCCTTCCAGATGTGGGCCCTCCCGTGGCGGGGCGTCACGGTGATGGCAGTGCGGACGAGCCCGTACGGCAAGTCGGGGATCTACGCGTACACGGGCCCGAACGGCGAGTCCCACACGTACTCCCGGCAGGCGTACGCGCGCAGCGTCGAGATCAGCTACCACCCGGACGACCCCGGCGTGGCGGTCGGCGTCTACCCCGTCGTGGTGCGGGTGCTGGTGGCGCTGGGCTCCCTGGCCCTCTGGGCGGCGACGATCGGCATGATCTCCCTGATGGTCGTCATGGGCGCCGGCGTCTGACCGACCGGCTACCCGGCCTCCTTCGTCCGGGTGACGACCGCGCCGAAGAGGGCGAGGCCCTTGATGACGACGCGGGGGGTGCCGGGCTTGCCGGTGCGGCGGGCGGCGCGCTTGTCGAAGACGCCGAAGAGACCGAAGCCGCGGACGTCGACCTCGATGTCCGCGGGGACGAAGATCTTGGTGCCGCCCCAGAGGGCGACGGCGCGGATCTGCGTGTCGTGGCTGCTGAAGCGCGCCTCGGTGAGGTCGACCTGGCCGCCGCCCCACATGGACCAGAACGTCATGCGCGGGGGCACGACCCACCGGCCCTTGCGGTGGAAGCCGCCGAAGATCCCGGCGACGAAGCTGCCCGAGGTCGGGGCGTGGTCGACGACGAGCGCGTCCCGGGGGCCGGGCACGGGGAGGTCGCGGCAGGCCGCTTCGAGTTGGCCGCGGGTGCGCGAGGCGTGCACGTCGTCGAGGCGGAGGGCGAGCTCTTCGAGCGGCAGCCGGCCGCTCTCGACGGCGGACCGCAGCCGCTCCTCGGCGGCGTACCGCTCCTGGTCGGAGGCGAGGATGTCGAGCTCGTGCTGCGTCATGGCGTCAACCCTTGGAGGTAGGCGGCGAGCGCGGAGGAGAGGGCCGTGCGGTACGTGTCGTCGCGCCCCGGGTCGTCGGGGTCGTGACCGAGGTCGGTGAGCCAGTAGCGGCGGCCGAGGGCGTAGCCGTACGCGCCGGACAGGGCGAGGAGGACGACCATCTCGATCCGCTCCCGGTCCGGGCCGTCGGGCCCGGGGAGCACGCCGCGGACGCCGTCCTCGATGGCGTCGACGAGCCGGGAGAGGTCGGTCGGGGCGTCGGGGGCGTCGCCGGCCTCCCGGCCGTGGAGCTGCGACCAGGCCCAGAGCCGGACGTACCGCTCGTCGCCGAGGATCTCGAAGAGGACGCGGGTCATGCCGTCGGCGTACGGCACGCGCCCGTCGGCCTGGAGCCGCTGCCGCACGAGGTCGCGCTTGCGTTCGTTCTCGCGCTGGAGGACGGCGCGGACGAGGGCGGCGTAGGTGCCGAAGTAGTGGGTGACGAGCCCGTGCGTGACACCGACCGCCTCGGCGACCCGCCGCAGGCCGACGCCGTCGGGCCCGTGCCGGGCGATGAGGTCGGTGGCGGCATCGAGAATCTCGGCCCGCGCCTCTTCAGGACTCCGCCGCCGCCGCTTGGTCGCCATTCACCCTCACGCTCCTCCCGCGCCCGCGCCCCCGCGCCCGCTATCGGCAAGGTGGACAATAACGCGCCGGGGCTCTTGTTATCCACCCCGCCAACAGCGCGCCGAGGGATCAACTCGCCATTCAGGGTCACTGGTTGGGCCGCCCGGCTCCAGGAAGGGTCTTCGCGGCGGGAGTTGCGGGTGGGCTTCTGGTGCGGCCAAGCTTGTGGTTGCCGAACAGTGCGCGCGTGCTCACCGTGCTGCGGGTTGCCGCGCCGGGGTGCGGAAGTCCACGTGCCTTTTGGGGCGTTAGGCCGTTAGGGGTGTCGCGGACGCATTCGGCGTCCCGGCCGGAAGGATGGCCCATGTCCCCGAAGCGCGTTACCCGTCGCCTGCTGGTGCTGTCGGCCACGGCGGCTTCCTGCACGGGCGCCTTGAGCGTTCCGGCCGTGGCGAGCACCAACGTTCTGGCGGTCGGAAACGCCGCCTACGACACCACGATGATCAACCAGGACCACGACATCACGGCGGTTGGTGAGACCGCTCACGGCAGCGGGCTGGGGAACGGCCTTGTCCAGCTGCCGGTGGACCACCCCGACAACCGCGGTGGTGGTGGCAGCCTGCTCTTCTCCGATCGTGGGCTGAAGACCGAGGTCACCGCGGTGGTCTGGGAACGATGAGCGGCTGGCGGTTGAGGTGGACCCTGGCCAGGATCTGGACGCCGGCCCTGGTCAGGAGGCGTCTTCGGCAGGGTGCCTCCGCGGCCGGGCTGGCGTCGGGGGCCGTGTCGGGGGCGGTGCGCGGCAGCGATCCGGTCAACGGATACCAGGTGCTGGAGCAGGTGGTGCGCCTGCCGGTCAGCACGTGGCGGTATCACTGGGACCCTCCGCACGTCCGCCACCTGGGCCCCATGGCGCAGGACTGGTGGAAGGCGTTCGGGGTGGGTGAGAACGACAGGACGATCTGCTGCACCGACGCCAACGGGGTGGCCGTCGTCGCGATTCAGGCCCTGCACCGGGAACTGGCCGAGCTACGAGACGAAGTCGCGGCCCTGCGAGCCCAGAGCGACCCGGCGCACGACCCCGGTGGGCCCGGAGCGGCCGGCTCAGGATGAAGGGCCAGGACACCCCAAAGCCGATGTCACCCAGCTTTCGGAGGGTGGTGCGTCCTGGGGCGTCTCGTTCACCAGCCAGGAACCGTTCCACTCCACGTTCCACACCTGGCCGTAGGAGTTCTCGAACTCCACGAAACTCCCCGGAGCGCCTTCGAGGAGCCCGAGCTCCCTCAGCAGCACGTCGGGCGTGGTGAACCCGCGGTTCGGACCCACGCTGCCGCCCTTTGTCCTGGTGTTCTCGTATCGCATCCGCAGGTACGGAACCGGGGGCCTGGAGAGGATCGTCGGCCGCAGCATCCGCTTGCACCGCAGCACCGCCTCCTCCAGGCTCTCGTCTCCGCGGAACTCGCACCGGTACGCCGGGAAGACCGCCGAGACGACCTCGTTCAGGGCCTCGTTCCGCCCGTGGTGGTAGCCGTGCACGGGCGGGGAAGCCGCTGCCACGGCGTCGAACCGGTAGGTCCCATAAGAGAAGCCGGTGGCGACCGTGAGCGGTCGGGCGCCAGGTCCGCGCCCGAGGCGGTGCTGTCTCGCGTACTCGAGAACAGCTCTGGTCAGGCCTTCGTCGTGGACGTCCAGAGAGTTCATCTGGTAGGCCCAGCCTCCATCGACGTCCATGGCGAGGGAGAACATGAAGCGCGACATGGGCGACCATCGCCAGGCCATGGGGAGGTCAGGCACCTCCTCGACGCTCCTGATCTCCGCGACAGCGCGTTCGATGTTCATGTCCGTCATTTTCCCCTTCCCGCGCCGGCTGGATGCGGATGGCATCCGGGCCGCCCGGCTCGGCCTTTGCGAGGATCTTGGATCTCGGGGTTGAAGCTGCCGCTGCGGCAGCTCCTACCGTCGTGACCAGGGCCGGAGACACCGGCCCGGCGACACACACGTGCAGGAGTCGTGATGGACTGGCCGATCGCGGAAGTGGCCCGGATGTCGGGCGTGACCGCCCGGACACTGCGCCACTACGACGAGACGGGCCTGCTGCCGCCGGCCCGGATCGGCGCCAACGGGCGCCGCTACTACGAGGAGCGCCAGCTCCTGCGGCTGCAACAGATCCTCGTGCTGCGGGCCCTGGGCGTCGGTCTGCCGGAGATCGGCCGGATCCTGTCCGAGCAGGTCGACGAGGTGGATGCCCTGCGGGGCCACCGCCGGCACCTCCTCGCGGAACGGGACCGGCTCGACGCCCTGGTCGGCACCGTCTCCCGCACGATCGCCGAACTGGAGCAGTCCAGGAAGGACGGCAACCCCATGACCATCAACCGACCGGAGAACCTCTTCGAGGGCGTGACGCCCTCCCAGTACGAGGAGAACATGCGCGACTTCCCCGAACTCGCCGAGGGAGTCGCACGACGCGCCGCCACGATGAGCCAGGCCGACGCCGACGCCGCGCACCGCGAGCGCACCGCGCAGATGATCCGACTGGCCGAACTCATGGCCGCGGGCCACCCGGCGGACGCCGACCCGGTCCAGGCCGAAATCGACGCCCAGTACCGAGCACTGACCGAACTGCGCGCTGTCTCCGCCGAGGACTACCGGGCCATCGGACGCTCCATCGTCGACAACGAGACGTGGCGCGCCGCGTACGAGGCCATCGTCCCCGGCCTGGCCGCTTACCAGCGCGACGCGATCGAGGCCTACGCAACCACCCGGCTGAACTGAGACACGAGGCAACCGCCGTCGAGGGAGGACCACGATGGCGGTTGCGTCGTGTCACGGCGGACCAGCGATGTTCGATCCCGAGGCCACCCGAAGCCCCATCCCACTGCCGCGCACCCCGGGCCAACCGAACTCCGCCCACGTCCAACGCGACGACCCGACTGGAGGACGACCTCGCCGCGCTGGGGCTGGCCGACGCGTTCGACGCGGTCGTCAACACCTCCCGTATCGGCTTCGCCAAGCCGGATCGCCGGGTGTTCGAAACGGCGGCGCGGTCCGTCGGAGTGGCGTCCGACCGCTGTCCCTTCGTCGACGACACCCTCGGCCACGTGGAAGTCGCCCGGGCCGCCGGGCTCATCGGGCACCATGACGCAGGCGTCGACGCGCTGCGCGGCGCAACCGAGGCAAAGGCGACTCGCGACACCGCGTACACAGCGATCCCCCGTCCACTTATGGAACCCATAAGTCCGCCTTATGAGGCCATAGACCGGGGGCGGGTACTCACCCGCTCGGCGCATTATTTAGGGTGACCTAAGTGCGGCGGGCCCCTGCCGACACGTCGCTTGCGAAGGGAAACCCGTCATGCCCCGCCCCCTCCGTGTCGCGATCGTCGGCGCCGGCCCCGCCGGGATCTACGCCGCTGACGCGCTGCTGAAGTCCGAGGCCGCCACCGAGCCGGGTGTGTCCATCGACCTCTTCGAGCGGATGCCCGCCCCCTTCGGCCTGATCCGCTACGGCGTCGCGCCCGACCACCCCCGCATCAAGGGCATCATCACCGCCCTCCACCAGGTCCTCGACAAGCCGCAGATCCGCCTCTTCGGCAACGTCGACTACGGCACCGACGTGCACCTGGACGACCTGCACGCCTTCTACGACGCCGTGATCTTCTCCACCGGCGCCACCGCCGACCGCGCCCTGAACATCCCGGGCGTCGAGCTCGACGGGTCGTACGGCGCCGCCGACTTCGTCTCCTGGTACGACGGGCACCCGGACGTCCCCCGCACCTGGCCGCTGGAGGCCGAGAAGGTCGCCGTCCTCGGTGTCGGCAACGTCGCGCTCGACGTGGCCCGGGTCCTCGCCAAGACCGCCGACGAACTGCTGCCCACCGAGATCCCCGCGAACGTCTACGACGGCCTCAAGGCCAACAAGGCGCTGGAGATCCACGTCTTCGGCCGGCGCGGCCCCGCCCAGGCCAAGTTCAGCCCCATGGAGCTGCGCGAGCTGGACCACTCGCCCAACATCGAGGTCATCGTCAACCCCGAGGACATCGACTACGACGAGGGCTCCATCGCCGAGCGGCGCAAGAACAAGCAGACCGACATGGTCGCCAAGACCCTCGAGAACTGGGCCATCCGCGACATCGGCGACCGCCCGCACAAGCTCTTCCTGCACTTCTTCGAGTCGCCCTCCGAGATCCTCGGCGAGGACGGCAAGGTCGTCGGCCTCCGCACCGAGCGCACCGAGCTCGACGGCACCGGCAACGTGAAGAGCACCGGCCAGACCACCGACTGGGACGTCCAGGCCGTCTACCGCGCCGTCGGCTACCTCTCCGACGAGCTGCCCAAGCTGCCCTGGGACGCCGCCAGCGGCACCGTCCCGGACGCGGGCGGCCGGGTCGTCGAGGAGAGCGGCGCCCACCTGCCCTCCACCTACGTCACCGGCTGGATCCGGCGCGGCCCCGTCGGCCTCATCGGCCACACCAAGGGCGACGCCAACGAGACCGTCGCCAACCTCCTCGACGACCACGCCAACGGGCGACTCCTCGCGCCCGAGTCCCCGCAGGAGGAGGCCGTCGTGTCCTTCCTGGAGGGCAAGGGCATCGCGTACACCACCTGGGAGGGCTGGTACGCGCTCGACGCCGCCGAGAAGGCCCTCGGCGAGCCGCAGGGCCGCGAGCGCGTGAAGATCGTCGAGCGCGACGAGATGCTGCGCGCCAGCGGCGTCGACCTGGGCTGACCCCTTCACCCCTCCCTTCGGGCCTTCCCGGTCCTACGCTGAAAGGACCGGGAAGGCCCGAAGGGAAGTGACGTCATGGGCGTCATGCGCGTCATGCGCGTCGCGGAGACCGCCGCAGGCCCGGCCGCGCCACCGTCCCCGGGCCGGCCTGCGGGCGATCCGGACCGGAGCGCCGTCTACGCCCGCCTCCACGCCGCCGACCGCCACCCCACCGGGTCCCTCGGCCCCCTCCGCCCCCGGGATCTCGACGCCCTCGCCGACTCCGCCTGGTGGTCCGGCCGCGTCGACGAGTCGGTCTCGGTGCGCCTGCGCGCCCACTCCGCACACGTCGCCGAGGGCGACTGGCGGGGCGCCGGGCTCGCGGCCTGGTGGCTCCACCACACGTACGGGCGGCTCGGCCGGCCCGTCGCCGCGGCGGGCTGGCTGCACCGGGCCCGGCATCACCTGGAGGGGCGGCCCGACTGCCCCGAGCAGTGCTTCCTCGCCCTCACCGACATCGACGAGGCCCAGGCGCACCACGACCCGGCGGCCGCGCTCGCCGCCGCCCGGCGCATGAACCGGCTCGCCGCCCGCTCCGGCAGCCCCGACCTGCTCGCCCTGAGCCGCCAGGCCGAGGGCGCCCTGCTCCTGGCCCAGGGCCGCCGGGCCGAGGGGCTCGCGCTGCTGGACGCCGCGATGGGCGCGGTCACGCGCGGCGAGCCGAGCGGGATGACCACCGGGCTCCTGTACTGCCTGGCCCTCGACACGTGCGGGGGCGCGGCGGAGTTCGGGCGCCTGGTGCGCTGGACGGGTGCCGCGATGGCCTGGTGCGCCACGGCGCCCAACCCCTTCCGCGCGCCCTGCCGCCTCCACCACGTCGAGGTGCTCGACCTGCTCGGCGACTGGGCGCGCGCCGAGGAGGAGGCGCGGCTGGTCTGCCAGGAGGCCCTGGAGGACGCGCTCGACACCGCGGCCGCCGCCGCGTACGCCGTCGGCGAGGTCCGGCGCCGGCAGGGCCGCCGGGACGAGGCGGCCCGCTCGTACGCCCGGGCCCATGCGCTGGGCCGGGTCCCTCAGCCGGGGCTCGCCCTGCTCCGGCTCGCCCAGGGCCGGGCCGACGCCGCGCTGGCGGGGCTGCGGCTCGCCCTGGACTGCCAGAGCGACCCCGGGCACGCCGTCCTCGGCCGGGCCCGCCTGCTCGCCGCCCTCGTCGAGGTGGACCTCGCGGTCGGCAGGGCCGGTGCCGCCGAGGAGGCGGTCGTGGAGCTGGAGGAGCTGGCCTCGGCGCGGGGCGTGCCCCTGCTCGCCGCGATGGCCGCGACCGCGCGGGGGGCGCTCGCGCCGGGCGCGGCGGCGCGGGAGCCGCTGCGGCGGGGGCTCGCGCTCTGGCGGGGGCTGGGGATCCCGTACGAGGCGGCGCGGACGCGGATGCTGCTCGCGGCGGCGGAACGGGCTGCGGGGGACACCGAGGCCGCCCGGCGGACCCTGACCGCCGCCCGGCGGGCCTTCGAACGCCTCGGAGCCGCCCCGGAGGCCCGCCGGGCGGGGCGACCCGGCACCCCGGTGAGCAGGCCCCGCCGGCCCCCTACAGCGGCGTAGTGCGCGCCGTGGCCAGCAGCCGTGCGGTGTCGTCCGCGCACAGCGCGAGCGCGTTGCCGACCGTACCCAGGACCTCGCGCTCCGCCGGGCTGTACGGGCCGTCCGCGAGGGCGATGCGGGCGCCCTGGAGCAGGATCGATTCGCGGCCCGCGGCGGCCAGGTGCGGGGCGAGGGGTTCGAGGGCTTCGTGGAGTTCGATGGCGAGGGCCGCTCCCCCGCTGCTGATGTCGGGGAGGAAGCGCCCGGTGTCGGCGGCGAGGGCCTCGACGAGGTCGACGAGCTGGAGGGCCGTGCAGTCCGTGAATCCGGCCGCCCGGACTCCGGCGGCGGCGGTGTCGACGGCGGTGCGGGAGGTGGTGCCGCCGGCGGCGAGGACGGCGAGGGCGACGGTGTGGACGGCGTCGCGCAGCATCGCCGAGAACCGTCCGGTCGTCGGGTGGGTGAGCGCGTCCGTGCCGAAGTGGGTGTGGCAGGCGGCGCACTCGACGACGGGGCCCGCGCTGCCCCGGGGCAGCAGCGGTACGCCCAGGAGGGCGAAGCGGCGGCGTCCGGTGCGGCGGCGGTAGTTGCGGTCCCCGCCGCACTCCTCGCAGAAGAACTCGCCGTCGCCGATCGTGTTCCACGAGGTGCGGATACCGCAGAGAACCCTGCTCCGGTCCGATGACTTCCGCGCTGCCCGCACGCCGCACCTCCTTCACGTCCCGGCAACATTGCCGGCGTTGGCGTGATGTTAGCCACATCGATGATGCGGCGTCAGCACCTCGTCAGCAGAACGCAACGGAGATGGCCGAGACCCGCCGGGCTCCACAGGGGTCCGGCGGGCCTCGGTCGGGGGGTCAGGAAGCGCGCTTGCGCAGCTTCGCGAAGGCCAGGAAGCCGCCGCCGAGGAGGACGGCCGCTCCGGCGACGCCCATCGCGGCCGGTCCGAAGGCCGAGCCGGTGGTGGCGAGATCACCCTCCGGGGTGGACGAGGGGGACGGGGCGGGGGCGCCCGCCGACGTGGTGGAGGAGGGGGTCGGCGAGGCCGGGGTCGACGGGTTCGACTCCGACGGGGTGGGGGTGGCCGAGGCCGGCGGGGTGGTGGCCGGGGTGGTCGGCTTGCCGGGGACGTCCGTGGGGGTGGGCTTGGGCTGCTCGGGGGTGACCGGGGGCTTGCCGGGGGTGGTGCCGGTGGGCAGGCAGCCGGTGAAGTTCATCTGGTGGGTCTCGGCGCCGGGCACGGTGAGCAGCTTCTCGGCGACGACGGAGCCGTTGACGTGGCCGGGGCCGACGCCGGGGCCGCCCATCTCGACGGTGGCGTTCGGCGCGAAGATCGTGCCGGGCCAGGAGGTGTAGTTCTTCTTGACGCTCTCGGCCTGCGGGAAGTTCCACAGCAGCTTGGAGCGGACGCTCTTGAAGGCGTCGCTGCCCGCGTTGTAGTCGTCCATGACCAGGGCGCCCTTGGCCTCGTCCCAGAGGTAGACGCCGTAGGTGGGGGCGGTGCTCATGTCGTACGAGCCGCCGAGGACGTTGACGAGCGTGGAGGAGCCGGCCGGGACCTTGAGGGATATCGCGCCGGCCTTCTGGAGGTCGGCGGCGGCGACGGCGAAGACGTTCAGCTTGGCGTCGGTGCCGGTGAGCATGAGGCCCTGGTAGTCGGTCGAGCGGCCGACGGTGCCGTTGGGCTCGACGGCGGCCCAGCCGGCGGAGAGGGTGCGCAGGGAGGTGAACTCCTTGCCGAAGTCGATCGGCGAGGGTCCTTCCTTCACCTTGTCGCCGTCGACGCCGAAGCCGGAGCCCTTGGTGGAGCGGTCGACGACCTTGCCGGCGATGCCGGTGCCCTTGTCGAGGACGACCTGGTTGGCGTAGAGGGTGCCGCCGACGACGAGGCTGTGGCCGCCGGGGAGCGCGGCGAGGTCGCCGGAGCCGAGGCGGCTGCCGATGGAGAAGCCGGAGGGCCCCTTGGGGTCGCCGAAGGTGGCGTCGCCGCCGACCGCGACGGCGCCCTCGGAGTCGGAGTGGCGGACGGAGTCCTTCTCGACGAACTCGGCGTAGCGGCCGGCGGTGCCGAGCGGATTCGTCTCGCACGCGGTGGTGGCGGAGGCGGCGGGGGCCCAGGTGAGGGCGGCACCGGTCACGGCGAGGACGGCGGCCACGGCGGCGGACGTGCGCATGCGGGCTCCAGGTCGAGGAGTGCGGGGAGGAAGGTGTCCGAGGGGATGCCTGGGGGCTGATCCGCGGGGACGAGCCGACCTTCCGCCATGCGCTGATGTGGCGTCAACTCATCCGATATGCCGCCGATTCCGGCATGTCGTGAGGATCTTCCTTAAGCGAACCTGAAACCGTGGCGCAGATCACATCCGGTGGGTGCCGCGGGGTCGCGAACGCCGCTGCCCCGCACCCCTGAGGGGTGCGGGGCAGCGGCCCGGGCGTCGGGTCAGCGGGCCGAGCGGTTGACCGCCGAGACGACCGCCTTCAGCGAGGCGCGGGTGGTGTTGGCGTCGATGCCGATGCCCCACAGGACCTTGCCGTCGATGGCGCACTCGATGTACGAGGCGGCCTGCGCGGAGGCGCCCTCGCTCATCGTGTGCTCCTGGTAGTCCAGCAGGCGGGCGTCCACGCCGACCGCCTGCAGCGCGGCGAAGAAGGCGGAGATCGGACCGTTGCCGGATCCGGTCAGGACCGTCTCGGCGCCGTCGACGACCGCTTCGACCTTCAGGGTGTCGGTGCCGTCCGTGTCGGAGGTCGACTGGCCGGAGCGCAGCTGGATGCGGCCCCAGGCGTTGTCCGGGTTGGGCAGGTACTCGTCCTGGAAGACGGACCAGATCTGCGCCGGGGTGACCTCGCCGCCCTCGGCGTCGGTCTTCGCCTGGATGATCCGCGAGAACTCGATCTGCATCCGGCGGGGCAGGTCCAGCTTGTGGTCGTTCTTCAGGACGTACGCGATGCCGCCCTTGCCGGACTGCGAGTTGACCCGGATCACGGCCTCGTAGGAGCGGCCGACGTCCTTGGGGTCGATCGGCAGGTACGGCACCGCCCACTCGATGTCGTCGACGGTCTTGCCCTGGGCGGCCGCGTCGGCCTCCATGGCGTCGAAGCCCTTCTTGATGGCGTCCTGGTGGGAGCCGGAGAAGGCGGTGTAGACCAGGTCGCCCGCGTAGGGGTGGCGCGGGTGGACCTCCATCTGGTTGCAGTACTCGGAGGTCCGGCGGACCTCGTCGATCTGCGAGAAGTCGATCTGCGGGTCGACGCCCTGGCTGAACAGGTTCATGCCCAGGGTCACCAGGTCGACGTTGCCGGTGCGCTCGCCCTGGCCGAACAGGCAGCCTTCGATGCGGTCGGCGCCGGCCATGATCGCCAGCTCGGCCGCGGCCACCGCGGTGCCGCGGTCGTTGTGCGGGTGCACGGACAGGCAGACGTGCTCGCGACGGGTCAGGTTGCGGGACATCCACTCGAAGCGGTCCGCGTGCGTGGAGGGCGTCGAACGCTCCACGGTGGCGGGCAGGTTGAGGATGATCTCGCGGCCGGGGCCGGGCTGCCAGACGTCGCAGACCGCCTCGCAGACGTCCAGGGCGAAGTCCAGCTCGGTGTCGGTGAAGATCTCCGGGCTGTACTGGTAGCCGAAGGTGGTCTCCGGGCCCAGCAGCTTCTCGGCGTACTCCATCACCAGGCGGGTGCCGTCGACCGCGATCTGCTTGATGTCCTCCTTGGAGCCGCGGAAGACGACCCGGCGGAAGGTGGGCGCGGTGGCGTTGTACAGGTGGACGGTGGCGCGCTTGGCGCCCTTCAGGGACTCCACGGTCCGCTCGATCAGGTCCTCGCGGGCCTGGGTCAGTACGGAGATGGTGACGTCGTCCGGGATCGCGCCCTCTTCGATGATCGAGCGGACGAAGGCGAAGTCCGTCTCGCCGGAGGACGGGAAGCCGACCTCGATCTCCTTGTAGCCCATACGGACCAGCAGGTCGAACATCTCGCGCTTGCGGGCCGGGCTCATCGGGTCGATCAGGGCCTGGTTGCCGTCGCGCAGGTCCGTGGAGAGCCAGCGGGGAGCCTTGGTGATGCGCTGCTCGGGCCAGGTGCGGTCAGGGATGTCGACGGCCTCGTACCGCCCGTACTTGTGGACGGGCATCCCGGACGGCTTCTGCAGGTGCGTCGCGGTGGTGACGGGGGTCGGACGGCTGACGAACGGAGACTGGGACATTGCGTAGGGCTCCTCGGGTCCTCTGAAACGGGACGGCCGACTGTCGAACGCAACACCGAAACCCGCGGGGAGGGGGTCGGCCTACGACTACAGGCCCTCGCCGCGGCAGCTAAGGAGAAGCAGCCCGAAACGCATGATGTGCGTCACCATAGCCCAGCACCGGCGGAGGCGGACGTCCCGTTTCAGTATGCGGGACGGGCTCGGCGTCAATGCCGAAAGGTGACCCATCACTCCATTTCGCCAATCATGGTCGCAAGCCGTGACACCGGCACCACTCAGTGCCACATTGCTGCCATGACTCCCCACTTCTGCACGATCGTCCCGCCGCACATCCTGGAGCACCTGGCCCGGTCCGAGGACCCGGCCGTCGCCGAGGCCGCCCGGCGGACCCTCGCGGTCGACGCCGCGCAGCGCACCACCCGCAGGCTGGCCCCGCCCGCCGAGCGCACCGGGACGCCCGGCACCGTCCGGCGCACCATCTACGACACGGGGAACAGCACCGAGCTGCCAGGCACCAAGATCCGCGACGAGGGCGGGGCGGCGACCTCGGACGCCACCGCCAACCGGGCGTACGCGGGCCTCGGCGCCACCTTCGACCTCTTCGAGAAGGTCTACGGCCACGACTCGATCGACGGCGCCGGCATGGCGCTGCTCGCGACCGTCCACTACGACGAGAAGTACGACAACGCCTTCTGGAACGGCGAGCAGATGGTGTTCGGCGACGGTGACGGGGAGCTCTTCCTCGACTTCACCATCCCGGTCGACGTCATCGGCCACGAGCTCGCCCACGGCGTCACCCAGCACTCCGCGAACCTCGCCTACTACGGCCAGTCGGGCGCGCTCAACGAGTCCGTCTCCGACGTCTTCGGCTCGCTCGTGAAGCAGTACGCGCTGGGCCAGTCGGCCGACCAGGCCGACTGGCTCATCGGCGCCGGCCTGCTCGGGCCGGCCATCGACCGGGGCGTGGCCCTGCGCTCCATGAAGGAGCCGGGCACGGCGTACGACGACGACGTCCTCGGCAAGGACCCGCAGCCCGCGACGATGGACGACTACGTCCGTACCCACGCGGACAACGGCGGCGTCCACATCAACTCGGGCATCCCCAACCACGCCTTCTACCTGGTCGCCACCGCCCTCGGCGGCAACGCGTGGGAGCGGGCCGGGCAGATCTGGTACGACACCCTGACCGGCGGCACGCTGGACCAGGAGGCCACGTTCAAGGAGTTCGCGGCGGCCACGGTCGCGGCGGCGAGGGCCCGCTACGGCGACGGCGACGAGCTCAAGGCCGTCACCGACGCCTGGTCGGCGGTCGGCGTGCCGACCCGTTGAGGGTGCGGTAGACAGGCCCCATGAAGATTCGTGTCGTACGCACAGGGGGCTTCGCGGGGATCGAGAAGTCGGCGGAGGTGGAGACCGACGGCCGGCCCGATCACGAGCGGCTGCAGGCGCTGGCCCGCGAGGCCCTCGACGCGCCGCCGCCGCCGGAGACCCGCGGGGTCCCGGACGGCTTCGGCTACGAGATCACGATCGACGGCAAGACGGTGAAGTGGGCGGACCCCCACCTCACCGAGGAGCAGCGCGAGCTGATCCAGCTGGTTCTGAAGGAAGGCGCCTAGCCTCCCGGGGGCCGGGGTCTCCCTGAGCCCCCGGGTGTCCCCGGGCTCCCGGGCTAGAAGCCCAGCTTCCTGAGCTGCTTCGGGTCCCGCTGCCAGTCCTTGGCCACCTTCACGTGGAGGTCGAGGAAGACCGGGGTGCCGAGCAGCGCCTCGATGTGCTTGCGGGACTTCATGCCGACCTCCTTGAGGCGGCTGCCCTTGGGGCCGATGATGATGCCCTTCTGGCTGGGGCGCTCGATGTACACGTTGGCGTGGATGTCGAGCAGCGGCCGGTCCGCCGGGCGGTTCTCGCGCGGGATCATCTCCTCGACGACCACGGCGATGGAGTGCGGCAGCTCGTCGCGTACGCCTTCGAGCGCGGCCTCGCGGATCAGCTCCGCGACCATGACCATCTCGGGCTCGTCGGTGAGGTCGCCCTCGGGGTACAGCGGCGGGGACTCCGGCAGCAGCGGGATGAGCAGGTCGGCGACGAGCTGGACCTGCTTGTTGCCCACGGCCGAGACGGGGACGATCTGCGCCCACTCGAAGCCGAGCTCCTTGCCGAGCTGGTCGATCGCGATCAGCTGCTCGGCGAGGGTCTTGGAGTCGACCAGGTCGGTCTTGGTGATGATCGCGACCTTGGGCGTCTTCTTGATCTCGGCGAGCTCCTTGGCGATGAAGCGGTCGCCGGGGCCCAGCTTCTGGTCGGCGGGCAGGCAGAAGCCGATCACGTCGACCTCGGCCCAGGTGGTGCGCACGACGTCGTTGAGGCGTTCGCCGAGCAGGGTGCGCGGCTTGTGGAGCCCGGGGGTGTCGACCAGGATCAGCTGGGCGTCGGGGCGGTGCACGATGCCGCGGACGGTGTGCCGCGTGGTCTGCGGCCGGTTGGAGGTGATGGCCACCTTCTGGCCGACCAGAGCGTTCGTGAGGGTGGACTTGCCCGCGTTGGGGCGGCCGACGAAGCAGGCGAAGCCGGCCCGGTGGGGGGCGGTGTTCTCATCAGTACGAGCGCTCATGGGGGCCATTCTCCCCGATGGAAGGCCCCCTCACGTACTCAGCGCCCGGCGGCGGCGTATCCGCAGGCCGAACAGCCCGGCCGCACCCCCGGCGACGAGCACCGCGAGGGGGAGCCAGGGCAGGGCGAGAAAGGAGACCCGGCCGGACTCGCGGACGTCCTTCGCGGTCGCGGTCAGGGTCAGCTCGCCCCAGTCGAGCTGCGGCGATCCGGTCCACCGCTCGCTGAGCCGGATCTTCTGCCGGGGCAGCAGTTCGGCGGGGAGCCGGTCCAGGTCGCGGGTGAGCAGGGTGCGCCCGAAGAGCCCCTGGGCCTTGAGGGCGACCTTGGGGTTGAGGGTGACGTTCCCGCGGTTGTAGAGGGTGTACGAGACGACGGCGGTGCTCGTGCCGGCGCCGGGCACCAGTGGCCGGTCCTGTTCGAGGGTGACGTCCTCGACGCCGAGGGCGGGCACGGTGGGGCCGCCGACCCGCAGGTAGACGCGGGCACCGACGGCGCGCTGCACGCCGAGCGCGACGGAGCCGCCGGAGCCCTTGGCGATCCGTTCGTCGAGGGCGACGACGGCTCCGGGGTGGTCGCCCGGTGCGGCGTCGGCGGGGACGGTGAGGGTGTAGGGGACGGTGACGGAGGAGTGCGGCGGGACGGTGACCCGGTCGCGCTCGGGCCGGATCCAGGCGCCGGCGCCGGTCTGCTTCTCCTGCCGGGTGCGGACGGCGAAGCCGCCGTCGCGTTCGGTGTTGTAGGCGTCGGCCCCGTACAGCAGGAAGCTGAGCGGGGCGGCGGTCTTGTTGGCGACGGTGACCCGGTCGGTCACCGTGCCGCCGGGGTCCGCGGAGAGGTAGAAGTACGGGCGGCTGCCGAGCCGGGAGGCCGCCGGGTAGACGGCCCACTCGCCGTTCTCGGCGGCGGAGGCGGGCGCGGCGGCGGGCCCGCCGAGCAGCAGCACGGCGCCGAGCACGCTCAGGGCGCGCAGGACGCTCAGGAGGAGGACGTACGGCTTGCGCACGGGTGCGGACCCCTTGGGAAGTGTGACGGGCCGGCCGGGTGCGCGGCCGGCCCGTCGGGCGGTCAGGACAGCGTCAGCGTGAGCACGCCCGCGTAACTGCCGGGCGCCGTGAACGCCGGGACGTCGAGGGAGAGCCCCGCGTCGATGGTGAACTCGCCGCCGGTGAGGGTGCCGTTGGGCGTGGAGGCGAGGGTGGCGCCGGTGGAGCCGACGGGGCCCGCGGCGCCGGGGGCGCAGGTGCTGGGGCTGCCCGCCTTGGTGGTGCAGGACGGCGTCCAGCTGAGCTTGTCGGCGCCGATGGCCCCGCCCGGTCCGGTGAAGTCGGTGACCTTGCCGGTCAGGGACCAGCCCGCGGGGCCGCCGCGGAAGTCCTTGACCGTCACCGTCTGCAGGGGTCCGGTGGCGGCGCCGCCCTGGCCGAAGTCGACGGCCGAGAGCTGCACGGCGTCACCGGCCTGGGTCATCGACAGCTGGCCCGCCGTGACCGAGGCCGTGATCTTCTGGCTGTTCGGCGGGGTCGGGGTGTCGTCGATGACCTGGTACGCGACGGGGCCCGCACCCTTGTCGGGGTCCCAGGCCGCGCCCTCGTAGGCCACGATCCCGGTGGTCGCCTTGTCGTTGACCTTCAGGCGGGCCGCGAAGCCGCCCTCGCTGTCGGTCGTGACGGTCATCCGGTCGGCGGTCTCGGCCGCTCCGGCCCGGCCGACGACGGTGACCTCGGCGAGCGGGGTGAACTTGGTGCCGGAGACGGTGACCCGGACGCCGGGCGCGCCGGAGGCGTTGTCGAGCTGGAGGGCACGCTCGTTCGCGCCGGGCTGCGCCGTCGCCGTGACCGTCTCGGAGACGGGTGCGTTGGAGACGGTGCAGGGGGTGTCCAGCTCCATGATGTAGCTGGTGTGGATGTTGTAGTCGCCGGGCGAGAGGGTGATCGAGCCGGGCGTGGTGACCGTGAAGGTGCCGGTCATGGAGAACGCCGGGAAGGTGCCCTTGCCCGGGATGGGCGGGTTCTTCTTCTGTCCGGTGACGGTGACCGCGCCGGACTGGGCGCCGCCGAGGGCGACCTTGCCGCTCGGGGTCATGATGTCGGCCGGGAGGGCGAGGTCCACCGGGTTGGAGGCCGCGGGCTTGGTGACCGTGTAGGTGACCTTGACCGTGTCGCCGACCTTGGGCGTGGCGTTGTCGACGGTGATCTGCGCCGTGGTGGTGCCGTCGATCGGCGGGATGCCCGCGATCGGCGGCGGCACGCAGTGCGTGGCGAAGTCGACGGGCTGGGAGGTCGTGGTGGCTCCGGCCGGTGCGGCGAGCGCGCCGCCGGCGGTGAGCGCGAGCGCGGTGGCGCCGAGGACGGCCGTCCAGCGACGCCGTCTTCGAGCCGCCGCGCGGCTTTTTTCGAGTGCCATGTGGGTCCCCTCCTGAGGGATGAGAGGGCGCCATTGACGGCTCCGGGCCGAGAGAAGTCAATGGAATCGAAACACACCGACTGATGACCCATCAGATACTGTCAAGATCGCCGCTCTGATCGGGTTTCCGCAGGTCAGCGTGGTGGTGAGCGGCGACTCGAAGAGGGGCGGACACAGCAACGACCGGTACCGCCCTGGGCGGTACCGGTCGGCCGTGCGGGTGGGGCTCAGCTGAACACGAAGGGTCCTGGCGTCTGCGAGGTGAGGGCGTCGCAGTTCACCGTGACGCCGAAGATCACCATCTTCAGCGCGACGCCCGCGAAGTACGAGTTGAGGCTGTCACCGGAGGCGACGGTCCCACTGAGCGGGCCCATGGTGACCGAGGTGTTCGCGGGGATCGCCGGGTTCTTGGTCCCGGTGAACACCCGCGTACCGCCGCCGGCCTTGGCCAGGGTCAGGGTGGAGGCGATGGTGTCCTTGCCGACCGAGATCGGCGTCTTCACCGCGGAGGTGATGGTGATCGTCGCCGCCGTTCCGCTCTGCGTGGCCGTCAGGGTGGCGCTGCCGCCGCCCCAGGACCCGCAGTCGTAGGTGGCGGTGGCCGTGCCGGGCGACACGGCGTAGGCACCCGGCGCGAGGGCGAGGCCGGTGGCGGCGAGCGCTCCGGCGAGCACCGCGGCGACTCCTAAGCTGCTTCTGCTTCTCATGACGAGTTCGTACCCCTTCCGATGACGAACGCAGGGGTGCGGACACTGCGTCTGGAGATCTGACGGTCCGTCGGACCGGTCGCTGTTATTGATGCGCACCGGAGCGGGGAAGGCAAGAGAAGTTCCGTTGATCCTTCACAAACGCGCAAGAGGCCCGGCACGGGACGCGTGCCGGGCCTCTCGCGGGTGGGTACGGGGCTCAGCCCGCCCAGACCGCCGCCTTGAGGCGCCCGTCCGTGCCGGCCAGCAGCACCGGGGTCTGCGGCCCGCCCAGGTCCCGGACCGCCGCGCGGTCCGCGTCGGAGGCGGCCTCCGCGGTGGACACGACGGCCGCGGCCTCCAGCGACTCGGCGCCGCTGGCCACCGCCATGGCGACCGCGGTCTGCAGCGCGCTGAGCTTGAGCGACTCCAGCGCGACCGTGCCGGCGACGTACGTCCGCCCGGTCTCGTCACGTACCGCCGCACCCTCGGGCACCCCGTTGCGGGCGCGGGCGCTGCGCGCCAGCGTGATGATCTTGAGGTCCTCGGCGCCGAGGTCGTCGTGCTCGCGGTTGAGTGTCATGCCCCGAGGATAGGTCGGCCCGGCCGGCCCACGGGCGGACGCCCGACCTGCGGACACCTGCCTACCGACCCCCGGACACCCGTGTGCTCCGCTCAGCCCGCGACCGGGTACATCGCCCCGCGCCGGCCCTCCGGGGAGACCAGCCACTCCAGCTTGGCGGCGGTGTCCGCCTCCGCCAGCGGGGTGTGCAGGACGATCACCAGGTCGGGGCGGGCCGGGACGCGCAGCTGGGTGGCCTCCACGACCAGCGGGCCGACCAGCGGGTGCTCCATCTCCTTGCGGTTCTGGCCGCCGGGCAGGATGTCCCGGCGCTGCCACAGCTCCGCGAACTCCTCGCTCGCCGCCTCGGCCTCCTCGACCACCTGCCGGAAGCCCTCGTCGTCCGGGCACTCCGAGCAGGCCGCGCGGAACTGGGCGACGACCCTCGGCGCGAGCTCCTGCCAGCGGGGCGAACGCACCCGGTAGAGCGGGTCCGTGAAGAAGGCGATCAGGCAGTTCTGCACGATCTCCGGGCGCATGCCGAGCACGATCGCCGCCGCGTCGTTGTACATCACGGTGTTCCAGTACTGGTCCATGATGTGCGCCGGGAACGGCATCCACGTGTCGATCAGGCGCCGCAGCCCGTGGCACATGTCCCGGTCCTCCGGGGCGAGCTCCGGCGCCGGCGGGTTCAGCGCCGCCAGCACGTACAGATGGCGCCGCTCGGTCGGGCTCAGCCGCAGCACCCGCGCCACCGAGTCGAGGACCTGCGCCGACACCGTGATGTCCCGGCCCTGCTCCAGCCACTGGTACCAGGACACCCCGACCCCGGCGAGGACGGCGACCTCCTCGCGGCGCAGCCCCGGGGTGCGGCGCCGCGCGCCGCCGTCCGGCAGGCCCGCCTCGGCGGGGCTCACCCGGGCCCGACGGCTCCTCAGGAACTCGCGGAGCTCGGCCAGTCGGTGCGACTTGGCGTCGGCGCTCTCCAGTGGCGTGGCCACGTGTGCTTCCTCCCCCTGGCTGCCTGGTGGTGCGACCAACAGGATAAGTTCCCGCTCCCCACCGTTGTTCCCGAGCCACCAGAGTCGTGGGCATGGCAACCGTGACCTCTCCGGACTCTCCCCCGGCCCAGCAGACCCCGCCCGCTCCCGCACCCGCACCCGCACCCGCACCGCCGGCGCTCTCCGGCCGCGCCCGGCTCATCCTGATCGTGCTGTGCGCCGCCCAGTTCATGGTGGCCCTGGACTTCTCCGTGCTGAACGTGGCACTGCCGGTGCTCGGCGCCGACCTCGGCCTCAGCCCCGCCGCGCTGCAGTGGGCGGTCACCGCCTTCGCCCTGCCGTCGGGCGGCTTCCTGCTGCTGTCCGGCCGGCTCGGCGACCTGTACGGGCGCAAGAAGCTGTTCCTGACCGGCCTCGCGCTGTTCGGCGCGGCCTCCCTGCTCGCCACCCTCGCCTGGGACCCGGCCTCCTTCCTCACCGGGCGCGCCCTGCAGGGCATCGGCGCGGCGATGATCGTGCCGACCGGCATGTCCCTGCTGACCACCACCTTCCCCGAGGGCCCGCAGCGCGACCGGGCGCTCGGCATCTCCGGCACCCTGCTGTCGCTGGGCTTCACCGTCGGCATGGTCCTCGGCGGCGTCATGACCGACGCCCTGGGCTGGCGCTCCACGATGGCCCTGCTCACCCTGTTCAGCGTGATCGTGCTGCCGCTGGCGCCGGGCCTGCTGCCCGAGTCCCGCACCCCCGAGCGGCCGAAGCTGGACGTGCCGGGCGCGGTCACCGTCACCGGCGGTCTGCTCTCGCTGATCTACGCCCTGTCGACGGCGGCCGAGCGCGGCTTCGGCGGCGCGGACGTCCTGATCACCCTGGTCGCGGGCGTGGGCCTGCTGACGGCGTTCGCGGTCGTCGAGTCCCGCAGCTCCGCTCCGCTGGTGTCGCTGCCGATGCTGAAGCGGCGCACCATCGCCTTCGGCAACCTGGGCGGGCTCGTCACCTTCTCGATGATGTCGACGGTCGTGTTCGTGCTGACCCTGTACCTGCAGGAGACGCTGGGCCTTTCGGGCTTCCTCACCGGTCTGGTCTTCGGCGTCCAGGGCATCCTGTCGGTCCTCGCCGGCTCGCTGGCCCCGAAGGTGATCGGCCGCTTCGGCGCCCGCCGCACCCTGGTGGTCTCGCTCGTCGCGCAGGGCCTGTTCACGGCGGCCATCCTGGGCATCGGCACCTCCTCGGGCGCCCTCCTCGCGACCGTCTTCGTCTCGCTGGCCTCGATGTTCCACCTGGGCGCGATCATCGCGTACGGCGTGACCGTCACCTCCGGCGTGCCCGACGACGAGCAGGGGCTGGCCACCGGTCTGGTGACCACCACCCAGCAGGTCGGCATCACCGTCGGCATCCCGCTGCTCGGCGTGCTCGCCACCACCGGCGAGAACCTGTACGGGGGCGTCCGCACGGTCCTCGCCCTGGACGCGGCGATCGTGCTGGGCGCGGCCGTGGTGGTCGCGCTCGGGCTGCGCCGCCGGTGACTCAGGGGCGGTCGAGCCGGAGCCGTACCGCCTTCGGCAGGCCGGCGACCACGAGGTCGTACGAGTCCTCGACGAGCTCCCGGACCATCCGGTCCGGGAGTTCGCCGACGGTCACGGTGTTCCAGTGCCGTTTGTTCATGTGGTAGCCGGGGGCGATCGCCGGGTGCTCCTCGCGGAGCCGTACGGCGTCGTCCGGATCGCACTTGAGGTTGATCCGCAGCGGCTCGGAGTCCAGTGCCGACAGCGCGAACATCTTCCCGGCGACCTTGAAGACGGAGGTCTCCGGAGTGAACGGGAACTCCTCCGTCGCGTCGTTGAAGTCCAGGCAGAACGCACGCAGCTGGTCGGGGGTCACGACTCCGGATCCTCCTCGGTGCCGGCCGGCTCGACCGGTTCGGCGAGCACGGTCACGATCTTGTTCCGGCGGCCGGCCGGGGACTCGGCGGTCAGCCGCAGCCGCCGCCCGTCGGGCAGCTCCACGACGGCGTTGGCCCCGGCGATCGGCACCCGGCCGAGGGCCTTGGCGAGCAGTCCGCCGATGGTCTCCACGTCCTCGTCGTCGTACTCGTCCGGACCGAAGCCGTAGAGCTCGCCGAGGTCGCCGATGTCGAGGCGGGCGGTGACCCGGTAGCGGTCGTCGCCGAGCTCCTCGACGGGCGGCAGCTCCCGGTCGTACTCGTCGGTGATCTCGCCGACGATCTCCTCCAGGATGTCCTCGATGGTGACGATGCCGGCCGTGCCGCCGTACTCGTCGATGACGACGGCGACGTGGTTGCGCTCCTGCTGCATCTCGCGCAGCAGGTCGCCCGCGTTCTTGGTGTCGGGCACGAAGGTCGCCGGGCGCATCGCCGTGGACACCAGGTCCGCCTCGGCGTCCCGGTTGATGTGCGTCTTGCGGACCAGGTCCTTCAGGTACACGATGCCGACGATGTCGTCCTCGTTCTCACCCGTCACCGGGATGCGCGAGAAGCCGGAGCGCAGGGCGAGGGTGAGGGCCTGACGGACGGTCTTGTACCGCTCGATGCAGACCAGGTCGGTGCGCGGCACCATCACCTCGCGCACCAGGGTGTCGCCCAGCTCGAAGACGGAGTGCACCATGCGGCGCTCGTCGTCCTCGATGAGCGACTCCTGCTCGGCGAGGTCGACCATCGCCCGCAGCTCGGCCTCGGAGGCGAACGGGCCCTTGCGGAAGCCCTTGCCGGGCGTGAGCGCGTTGCCGATGAGGATGAGGAGTTGCGGGATGGGGCCCATGATCCGGGCCAGCGGGAGCAGGACGTACGCGGCGGCGGTCGCCGTGTTCAGCGGGTGCTGGCGCCCGATGGTGCGCGGGGAGACGCCGACGGCGACGTACGACACCAGCACCATGACGGCGATGGCGACGAGCAGCGCCTCCCAGGTCTCCGGGAACTCCTCCAGGCAGGCGTACGTGACGAGGACGCCGGCCGCCATCTCGCAGGCGACCCGGACGAGCAGTGCCACGTTGAGGTAGCGGGTCGGGTCGGCGGCGACCTGCGCCAGCTTCTCGGCGCCGCGCCGCCCCGACCGCACCGCCTCGGCGGCACGGAAGCTGGAGACGCGGGCGAGGCCGGCCTCGGCGCAGGCGGCGAGCCAGGCGACGACGACCAGGGCGACCGCGCCCAGGATCAGCTGAGCACTCATGGCCGCCCGCTCAGGAGACGGTGGGGGCCGGGGAGGGGCCGGTCAGGCCCTTCTCCGCGCGCCAGCCGTCCACGATGGCGGCCTGCAGACCGAACATCTCGGCCTTCTCGTCCGGCTCCTCGTGGTCGTAGCCGAGCAGGTGCAGCACCCCGTGGACGGTGAGGAGCTGGAGCTCCTCGTCCATGGAGTGCTGCGTCGGGGCGTCCTTGCCCTGCTGGGTGGCGACCTCGGGGCAGAGCACGATGTCGCCGAGGAGCCCCTGCGGGGGCTCCTCGTCGTCCTTCGCCGGCGGACGGAGCTCGTCCATCGGGAAGGACATGACGTCCGTCGGGCCCGGGAGGTCCATCCACTGGATGTGGAGCTGCTCCATCGCGTCGGCGTCCACGACGATCACCGAGAGCTCGGAGAGCGGGTGGATGCGCATACGGGCGAGGGCGTAGCGGGCGATGTCGAGGATCGCCTGCTCGTCGACCTCGGTTCCGGACTCGTTGTTGACGTCGATCGACATGTGCTGCTGTTTCTACTTCCCGTTGCGGCCGCCACCGCGGCTGGCGCCACGGCCCTCGTTGCGGCCCTCGTTGCGGATGTCGTACTGCTCGTACGCGTCGACGATACGGCCGACCAGCTTGTGCCGTACGACATCCTGCGACGTGAGCGTCGAGAAGTGCACGTCGGGGACACCCTCCAGGATCTCCCGGACCTGCCGCAGACCGCTCTTCGTGCCGCCCGGCAGGTCGACCTGGGTGATGTCACCCGTGATGACGATCTTCGAGTCGAAGCCGAGGCGGGTGAGGAACATCTTCATCTGCTCGGGGCTCGTGTTCTGCGCCTCGTCCAGGATGATGAACGCGTCGTTGAGCGTCCGGCCTCGCATGTACGCCAGCGGCGCGACCTCGATCGTCCCGTTCGCCATCAGCTTGGGGATCGAGTCGGGGTCGAGCATGTCGTGCAGCGCGTCGTAGAGCGGCCGCAGGTACGGGTCGATCTTCTCGTAGAGCGTGCCGGGCAGGAACCCGAGCCGCTCGCCCGCCTCGACCGCAGGCCGGGTCAGGATGATCCGGGTGACCTGCTTGGACTGCAGGGCCTGGACCGCCTTGGCCATGGCCAGATAGGTCTTTCCGGTACCGGCGGGGCCGATGCCGAAGACGATGGTGTGCTTGTCGATGGCGTCGACGTAGCGCTTCTGGTTGAGCGTCTTGGGGCGGATCGTGCGACCGCGGCTGGAGAGGATGTTCTGCGTGAGCACCTCGGCCGGGGTCTCCTGGCCGCCCTCCCCCTCACCGTTCTCGCTCGCCCTGAGCATGGCGATCGAGCGTTCCACTGCGTCCTCCGTCATCGGCTGACCGGTGCGGAGCACCAGCATCATCTGGTCGAACAGGCGCTGGATCAGCGCGACTTCCGCGGCGTCTCCGACCGCGGTGACCTGGTTGCCCCGGACGTGGATGTCCGCGTCGGGGAACGAGTCCTCGATCACGCGCAGCAGGCTGTCACCGGATCCGAGGACGGTCACCATGGGGTGCTTGGCGGGGACGGTGAAGAGCGCGCGGGCCTGGGCGGGCGTCCCGTCGAGGGAGGCTCCGTTGTGGGCTGTGGGTGTCTGAGTCATGGGCCGGCACTGGGGCCTGCACATACCTCCCGTTGCAGGGTTCTCGCTGCTCGACAACCTCTCGGATACCAAGCCTACGACTCGGTACGGACAACCCCGAAGCGGTTTACGGGAGGCGGGCCGGCACCGCCCACGGGGGCGCCCCGGCGGAGGAACGGCCGTGGGGACGCGGCCCGACGGTCCGGGCCGCCGCTCAGGAGGCGGGCGTCGAGCGGAAGCCGATGGTGGGGACCGCACGGCGCAGCGGCCAGGCACGGTCCGGGACCGGCAGCAGCCGCTCCAGGAAGGCGTAGCGGCTGCGCAACGCCTCCGGGTCCTGGCCCTCGTGGCCCTGGACCGTCTGCCACCAGGCGGCGATCTCGCCCCAGGTGGGCGCGGAGAGCGAGCCGCCGAACTCCTGCACGGACAGCGCGGCGGTCAGCCCGGCGAAGGCGAGCCGGTCGGCGAGCGGCCAGCCGGCGAGGGTGCCGGTGACGAAACCGGCGACGAAGACGTCCCCCGCGCCGGTCGGGTCGAGCGCCGCCACCTGGATCGCGGGCACCTCGGCGGTCTCGCCGGTGCCCCCGTCCACGGCGTAGGCCCCTTCGGAGCCGAGCGTGACGACGGCGTAGCGCACCTTGTCGGCGAGGGCGCGGGCGGCGGCGCGCGGGCAGTCGGTGCGGGTGTAGCGCATCGCCTCGGCCGCGTTGGGCAGGAAGGCCTCGCAGTGCTCCAGGTCGCCGAGACCGGCCAGGTCCCACCGGCCGGTGTCGTCCCAGCCGACGTCGGCGAAGACCTTGGCACCGCTGCGGGCGGCCCTGGCCACCCACTCCTCGCTGCGGCCGGGCACCAGGGAGGCGACGGCGGCGCGGGCGTGCGGCGGGTAGGCGTGCGACGGGTAGGCGGGCAGGGAGCCGTCGAGCGGCGGGGCGGCGTGCCCGTGGGACACCATGGTCCGCTCGCCCTCGTACGCCATGGAGACGGTGACGGGCGAATGCCAGCCCGGCACGGTCCGCGACAGCGAGAGGTCGATCCCCTCGCCCTGCTCCAGGGCGTCCCAGCAGTACTCGCCGTAGTGGTCGTCGCCGAAGGCGGCGGCGAGCGAGGTGCGCAGCCCCAGCCGGGCCAGCGCGGTGGCCATGTTGGCGACGCCGCCCGGACTGGATCCCATCCCCCGGGCCCAGGACTCGGTGCCCCGCACAGGGGCGCTGTCGAGGCCCGTGAAGATGATGTCGAGGAAGACCGTGCCCGTGAGGAAGACGTCGCAGTCGGGGTCGGTCGGCTCGCGCAGCCGGACCAGCGGGTCGACGTCGGTGTCGCGTTCGGTCACGGCAGGCTCCCCGGTCGTGGTGCGGCGGATCGGCACCCTGGTGCTGATCCGGACAGTGTGCCCGAAGGGGGTGGCGGGACAGGGGTGACGCAACGAGGTCGTCGCTTGATACCCACAGAACCCCATCCCAAACCGATTGTGACCCGTATCACAGTTCCAATCGGGGGATCACGCCTTCTCCGCCCACTCGGATGCTTGATACACATGGTGCCGCGACCGTGTGGATCACCGGGCGTCATCTCATTTCCCCGTTCAGTCCCTGGAACGCCCATGCCCGCGCGCCCGCGTGCCCTGGGGGCCCTCGTCGCCCTTTTCACGGCCGGATACCTCGCCCCGTACCTGCTGCCGACCGTCGTCGGCAGGCTCTCCGCGGGGCTCTCCCTCAGTACCGCCCAAGCCGGTCTGGTCGGCTCGATCCTGCTGCTCGGCTCGGCCTGCGCGGGCTTCGTCCTCGCGTCCCGGGTGGAGCGGATCGGGCCCCGCCGGGCCGCCCGCCTCGGGCTGCTCGCCATGGCCCTCGGCTACGGGACGGCCGCCGCGAGCGGCACGCCGGCGCAGGTCGTGGCGGGCGCGGTCCTCGGCGGCTTCGGCTCCGGCACCGCCACGGCCGTCGCCGCGGCCGGCATCGCCGGCCGCGGCGACCCCCACCGCGCGGCCACCCTGGGCCTCCTCAGCGTCTCCGCGACGGCGGGCGCCCTCTACCTGAGCCTGCCGCACCTCGGCGGCGGCCACGCCCTGCCGTTCGCGGCGATAGCGGCGACGGCGCTCCTCACCTACCCGACGACGGCTCACCTGCCCACCCCCACCGGCCTCCCCGGCGCTCCACGCCACCGCCTGGCGACCCCCCTCCCGCACCGCCGCGCGGGGCTCGTACTGGCCGCCTCGATCCTGTGCTGGTCGATGGCCCAGAACGCGCTGTGGGGCGTCAGCGGCCGGATCGGTCTCACCCAGGCGGGGCTCTCCGAGGTCACCCTCGGCCTGGTCTTCGCCGTCGCCCTCGGCGCCGGACTCGCCGGCGCCACCGCCGCCGGAGTCCTGGGCCGCCGCCTCGGCCGCGTCGTGCCCATCGGCGCCGGCACGCTCCTCATCGCCCTCTGCGTCCTGCTCAGCTCGTCCGCCGAAGGCCCGTACTCCTTCGCGACCGGCGAGATCCTGTGGAACGCGGTGTACCCCGTCGTCCTGTCCTACCTCCTCGGCCTGGCCGCCTCCCTCGACCCGCGCGGCCGCTGGGCCGTCCTGGTCGGCTCGGCCTCCTCCCTGGGCGTGGCCTGCGGCCCGGTGACGGGCAGCGCGCTGGCGGAGTCGGCCGGCTACCGGGGCATGGGCCTGACCCTGTGCGCACTGCTCCTGCTGGTCGCGGCCCCGCTGACGGCAGTGGCCCGACAGGCAACGGGCCGCCCGCCCTTCCCGCCCCTGCGAGCCCTCTCCCGCACCCCGGCCCTTCCCGGACCGGGGGCTCGCCCCGGGGCGGTGGGCGAGGCTCGACCCGGGGCGGTCGGTGCTCGGCCCGGCGTGGTGGGTGCCCGTTCCAGCCCCGCCGGCGTTTGAGGCGCGGGGTCCGGGGCGGAGCCCAGGTTCGGGAAGGGGCGGCGTGGGGAACGGCCCGCCGCAGGCGCCCCCGCCCCGCCCCCCGACCACCGAGGCGCCGCCCGTCGAGCCCCCACGCCCGCCCGGCGGAGCCGCCCCGCCCCCGCGAAGCGCCTACGCCCCGCCGCCCCCGAACTCATACGCCTCGACCTCCGCGAGATACCGCTCCCGCAACCCCTCCGCGTCCTCCAGGAACGCCGCCAGGAACGAGTTCCGCGCCAAGGTCCGCAGCTCCTCCTCCCCCAGCCCCAGCGCATCCCGCACCGCGTCGAAGTTGTCGCCCGCATAGCCCCCGAAGTAGGCGGGGTCGTCGGAGTTGACCGTCGCCACGAGCCCCGCCGCCAGCATGGTCCGCAGCGGGTGGTCCTCGATGGTGTCGATCGTCCGCAGCCGCACGTTGGACAGCGGGCAGAGCGTCAGAGGCACCCGCTCCCGTGCCAGCCGCTCGACGAGCGAGGGGTCCTCCAGGCAGCGCAGGCCGTGGTCGATCCGCTCGACGCCGAGGACGTCCAGCGCCTCGCGGATGTACGCGGCGGGACCCTCCTCGCCCGCGTGCGCGACCCGGCGCAGACCGAGCCCGGCGGCCTCCTCGTACACCTCGCGGAACTTCGCCGGCGGGTGGCCGACCTCCGCCGAGTCGAGGCCGACGCCGGTGATCCGGTGGAGGTACGGCTTCGCGGCCTCCAGCGTCGCCATCGCCGACTCGGCCGACTCGTCGCGCAGGAAGCACATGATGAGCCGGGTGGAGATCCCGTACCGCTCCTGCGCACGGTCGAGGGCGACGCCGAGCCCCTCCACGACCACGCCGAACGGGACGCCTCGGGCGGTGTGCGCCTGCGGGTCGAAGAAGATCTCGGCGTGCCGCACGCCCTGCTCGGCGGCCCGCGCGAGGTAGGCGTCGGCGAGCTCGGTGAAGTCCTCGGCGGTGCGCAGGACGGCCATGAGGCCGTAGTACAGGTCCAGGAAGGACTGCAGGTCGCTGAAGCGGTACGCCTCGCGCAGGGCCTCGGTGTCCGCGTACGGCAGGGTGACGCCGTTGCGCGCGGCGAGCGCGAACGCCAGCTCGGGTTCGAGGGTGCCCTCGATGTGGAGGTGCAGTTCGGCCTTGGGTACGGGCATCGCTGGTGCTTTCCTGGAGTGTCTCGGTGTACGGCCGTCCGTCCGGGGCCTGGCCCGGACGGCGCCGCCTATCGCTTCGGTACGGGGATCCTCATCAGGTCCTGGGCGACGCTCAGCTCGCCCTCGAACCCGGCCGCCCGCGCCTGCCGCTCGAACTCCGAGGGATCGGAGTACCGCTGCGAGAAGTGGGTCAGGACGAGGTGCCGCACACCCGCGTCGCGGGCGACGGCCGCGGCCTGGCCGGCCGTCAGGTGGCCGTGGTCGGTGGCGAGCCGGACGTCCTCGTCGAGGAAGGTCGACTCGATGACGAGCATGTCGGCGCCCTCGGCGAGCGCGTGCACCCCGTCGCACAGCCGGGTGTCCATCACGAAGGCGAACCGCTGGCCGCGCCGGACCTCGCTCACCTCGTCGAGGGTCACGCCGGCCAGCACGCCCTCCCGCTGGATCCGGCCGACGTCGGGGCCCTTGATGCCGTGCGCGGCGAGCCGCTCCGGCAGGATGCGGCGCCCGTCCGGCTCGGTGAGCCGGTAGCCGTAGGACTCCACGGGGTGGGAGAGCAGGCGGGCGTCGAGGGTGTACGAGCCGGTGACGGCGAGCGGCCCGTCGGCGTCGACCGGCGCCTCGGTCAGCCGCACGGTCTCGCGGTAGGCCGTGGCGTACCGCAGCCGCTCGAAGAACCGCTGCCCGCTCGCCGGGTAGTGCGCGGTGACCGGGTGCGGGACCTGGTCGAGGTTGATCCGCTGGATCACCCCGGCCAGGCCGAGCGAGTGGTCGCCGTGGAAGTGCGTGACGCAGATCCGGTTCAGGTCGTGCGCCGCGACCCCGGCCCTGAGCATCTGCCGCTGGGTGCCCTCGCCGGGATCGAAGAGGATGCCCTGGCCGTCCCAGCGCAGCAGGTAGCCGTTGTGGTTGCGGTGCCGGGTCGGCACCTGGCTCGCGGTGCCGAGGACGACCAGTTCGCGTACGGACACGGTGACGTCCGGTCCTATCCGGGGGGCCAGTTGAGGCCGCGGCCGCCGAGGACGTGCGCGTGGGCGTGGAAGACGGTCTGTCCGGCGCCGGCGCCGGTGTTGAACACGATCCGGAAACCGTGACCGTCGATCTTCTCCTCCGCGGCGATCTCACCGGCCTCGCGCAGCACGTCGGCGGCGACCGTCGGCGCGGCGGCGGCGAGGGAGGCGGCGTCCGGGTAGTGCAGGCGCGGGATGACCAGGATGTGCGTGGGCGCCTGCGGGTTGATGTCGCGGAACGCGACGGTCGTCTCCGTCTCGCGCACGATCGTCGCCGGGACCTCCCCTTCCACGATCTTGCAGAACAGGCAGTCGCTCTGCGGCTCTCCGGCCATGGCCCGATCCTCCTCGACTCCGTTGATCAGTGATCAGTACACGCGCATGCTATCGGGACCCCGGCGGGGCGGGTCGGGCGCCGGGAATTGTCACGGGCGCCGACCGCGGGGCCTCCGGGCGGTGCGCCGGGGCCTCCGGGCGGTGCGCCGGGGGCTCCGGGCGGTGCGCCCGGGGGACTTCCGAGTGGTGTGCCCTAGGACCAGCGCCCGGTCCGCCCGAGGACGAGCGCCCCCGCCGCCGTGCCCGCCGTGGAGGTGCGCAGCACGCTGTGGCCGAGGCGGTACGGCTTCGCCCCCGCCGCCTCGAAGAGCGCCAACTCCTCCGGGGACACGCCCCCTTCGGGGCCGACGACGAGCACGATCTCGCCGTGCCCGGGGAGTTCGGCGGTGGCGAGCGCCCCGCTCGGGTGGTCGCGGTCCTCGTGGAGCACGGCCGCGAAGTCGGCGGTGGCGAGGAGGGCGGCGACCTGCTTGCCGGTCATCGCGTCGGCGACCTCGGGGAAGCGGGTGCGGCGGGACTGCTTGCCGGCCTCGCGGGCCGTCGCCCGCCACTTGGCGAGCGCCTTCAGGCCGCGCTCGCCCTTCCACTGGGTGATGCAGCGGGACGCCGCCCACGGCACGATCGCGTCCACGCCGGTCTCCGTCATGGTCTCGACGGCCAGTTCGCCGCGGTCGCCCTTGGGCAGGGCCTGGACGACGGTGATGCGGGGCGCGGGCGCCGGGTCCTCGTGGACGGCCGTGACCTCGACGGTCAGCTGGTCCTTGCCCTCGGCGGCGGCGACCACGCACGCGGCCCAGGCGCCGTTCCCGTCGGTCAGCACCAGCTCCTCGCCCGCGCGCAGCCGCTTCACGGACACCGCGTGGCGGCCCTCGGGCCCGTCGAGGAGGAAGCCGCCCACCGGGGGCACGGTGTCGACGACGAAGACGGGTGCGGTCACGATGCGCTCCTGGAGCTTTCTCGGGCGGTGTGGAGTTCTTCCGCGAGGACCTCGACGAGCCGCCCGGCCGGGAGGTCGCGGGCCAGGCGGTGGCCCTGCCCGGCCCACAGGGCCATGCCCTGCGGGTCGCCGGCGGTCGCGGCGGCCTTCCGCAGCGGGGCGGTGAGGTGGTGGACCTCGGGGTAGGCGGCGGGGGCGTACGGCCCGTGTTCGCGCATGAACCGGTTGACCAGGCCGCGGGCCGGGCGGCCCGAGAAGGCCCGGGTGAGCTCGGTGCGGGTGAACAGCGGGTCGGTCAGGGCCCGCTTGTGCAGCGGGTCCGCGCCGGACTCGGGGCAGACCAGGAACGCGGTGCCGAGCTGGGCAGCGTCGGCGCCGGCGGCGAGGACGGCGGCGATCTGGCGGCCGCGCATGATGCCGCCGGTGGCGACGATCGGCAGCCGGACGCTCTCGCGCACCTCGGTGAGCAGCGCGAGCAGCCCGCCGCCGCTGCCGGCGGACGGCCCGTCGGCCGGGTCGTCCCGGTGGGTGCCCTGGTGTCCGCCCGCCTCGGTGCCCTGGACGCACAGGGCGGCGGCCCCGGCGCGCTCGGCGGTGCGGGCCTCCTCGACGGAGGTGACGGTGACGATCGTGAACGTGCCGACCCGGGCGAAGGCGTCGAGCGCGTCGCGGTCGGGGCAGCCGAAGGTGAAGGAGACGACCGGCACCGGGTCGTCGAGGAGGATCGCCAGCTTGGAGTCGTACCCGTCGTCGCGGCCCTGGTCCGGGTCCCCGAGCTCCGTCTCGTACCAGCCGGCCTCCCCGGCGAGCTGGTGCCGGTAGACCTCGACGGCGGCGGGGTCGGCGGGCTGACCGCTCTGCGGCATGAAGAGGTTGACCCCGAAGGGCTGTCCGGTGAGTCCGCGGACCCGCTTGATCTCCTGGTAGAGCCCGCCCGCGGTCTTGTACCCGCCGGCCAGGAACCCGAGGGCCCCCGCCTCGCACACGGCACCGACGAGCTCGGGAGAGGATGCGCCACCCGCCATGGGGGCCTGCACGATCGGATGCCGAGAGAGATCGTTCAGTGCGGTGGACATGCAGGCATCGTGCCATGCCGGGACGGCCCGGCCGAATCGGTACGGGAGGGGTTACGGGAGGCGTACGCGAAGGGGCGGCCCCGCACAAAGCGGAACCGCCCCCAGGCATATGCCGTACGGAACTCAGCGCCCGTCGAACGCGTCCTTCAACCGCGGGAACAGCCCCTGCTGCCCCGGCTGACCGTGCTGACCCGGGGGACGACCCCCGGACCCCCAGCCGAGCGCCTACCGCCCGTCGAACGCGTCCTTCAACCGCGAGAACAGCCCCTGCTGCCCCGGCTGACCGTGCTGACCCGGGGGACGACCCCCGGACCCCCAGCCGAGCGCCTACCGCCCGTTGAACGCGTCCTTCAACCGCGAGAACAGCCCCTGCTGCCCCGGCTGGAACTGCCCCGTCGGGCGCTCCTCGCCGCGCAGCTTGGCCAGCTCGCGGAGCAGGCGCTCCTGCTCCGGGTCCAGCTTGGACGGGGTCTGCACCTCGACGTGGACGATCAGGTCGCCCCGGCCGTTGCCGCGCAGGTGCGTGACGCCGCGGCCGTGCAGCGGGATCGACTGGCCGGACTGGGTGCCCGGGCGGATGTCGACGTCCTCCAGACCGTCCAGGGTCTGCAACTGCACCTTCGTGCCGAGGGAGGCCGCCGTCATCGGGAGGGTGACCGTGCAGTGCAGGTCGTCCCCCCGCCGCTGGAAGACGTCGTGCGGGGTCTCGTGGATCTCGACGTACAGGTCGCCGGCGGGGCCGCCGCCGGGGCCGACCTCGCCCTCGCCGGCCAGCTGGATCCGGGTGCCGTTGTCGACACCGGCCGGGATCTTGACCGTGAGCGTGCGGCGGGAACGGACCCGGCCGTCGCCCGCGCACTCGGGGCACGGGGTCGGGACGACGGTGCCGAAGCCCTGGCACTGCGGGCAGGGGCGGGAGGTCATGACCTGGCCCAGGAAGGACCGCGTGACCTGGGAGACCTCACCGCGACCGCGGCACATGTCACAGGTCTGCGCGGAGGTGCCGGGCGCGGCGCCCTCGCCGGAGCAGGTGGTGCACACGACGGCCGTGTCGACCTGGATGTCCTTCGTGGTGCCGAAGGCCGCCTCGTCGAGGGTGATCTCCAGGCGGATCATCGCGTCCTGGCCGCGCCGGGTGCGCGAGCGCGGTCCGCGCTGGGACGCCGTACCGAAGAAGGCGTCCATGATGTCCGAGAAGTTCCCGAAGCCACCCGCGCCGAAGCCGCCGGCGCCACCGCCGCCGGAGGCGGAGAGCGGGTCGCCGCCGAGGTCGTAGACCTGCTTCTTCTGCGGGTCCGACAACACCTCGTAAGCGGCGTTGATCTCCTTGAACCGCTCCTGGGTCTTCGGGTCCGGGTTCACGTCCGGGTGAAGCTCGCGGGCGAGTCGACGGAAGGCCTTCTTGATCTCGTCTGCCGACGCGTCGCGGCGTACGCCGAGTACGGCGTAGTAGTCCGTGGCCACTTACGACTCCGCCAGGATCTGTCCGACGTAACGTGCCACTGCGCGTACCGCTCCCATCGTTCCGGGGTAATCCATGCGGGTCGGTCCGACCACGCCGAGTTTGGCGACTGCCTCGCCGCCGGAACCGTAGCCGACCGAGACGACCGACGTGGACGTCAGCCCCTCGTGGGCGATCTCGTGCCCGATGCGTACGGTCATGCCCGACTCCTTGGCCTCGCCGAGCAGCTTGAGGAGCACGACCTGCTCCTCGAGGGCTTCCAGGACGGGCCTGATCGTCAGGGGGAAGTCGTGTCCGAAGCGGGTCAGATTGGCGGTGCCGCCGATCATGAGCCGCTCCTCCTGCTCCTCCACGAGCGTTTCGAGGAGGGTCGCGAGCACCGTCGTGACGGTGCCGCGGTCCTCGATCTCCTCGAAGGACTCGGGAAGGTCCTGCACCAGCTGCGGCACGTCCGCGAACCGGCGGCCGACGACCCGGCTGTTGAGCCGGGCCCGCAGGTCGGCCAGGGTGGTCTCGCCGAAGGGCGCCGGACAGTCGATGACCCGCTGCTCGACCCGGCCGGTGTCGGTGATGAGCACCAGCATGAGCCGGGCGGGGGCCAGCGACAGCAGTTCCACGTGCCGGACCGTCGAACGGGTCAGCGAGGGGTACTGCACGACCGCGACCTGCCGGGTGAGCTGCGCGAGCAGCCGTACCGTGCGGCCGACGACGTCGTCGAGGTCGACGGCTCCGTCGAGGAAGTTGTGGATCGCCCGCCGCTCGGGGGTCGACAGCGGCTTGACGCCGGCCAGCCGGTCCACGAACAGGCGGTAGCCCTTGTCGGTGGGGATGCGCCCGGCGCTGGTGTGAGGCTGGGCGATGAAGCCCTCCTCCTCCAGCACCGCCATGTCGTTGCGCACGGTGGCGGGCGACACGCCCAGCTTGTGGCGCTCGGTCAGCGCCTTGGAGCCGACGGGCTCCTCCGTCCCGACGTAGTCCTGGACGATGGCGCGCAGCACCTCGAGTCTGCGTTCGCTGAGCACCGCGCACACCTCCAGCTGTCGATCCGGTTCCGGTTCTTCCCTTTTTGGCACTCGCCCTGCCCGAGTGCCAGGAATTCCCCGGCCAGTGTACGGCGGCGGACATCGCTCCTGGCAAGGAGGCGGGGTCGGCGGGGTCGTAGCGGTTAGCGTCGCCGCATGGACGTGAAATGGGAAGAGTACGGCTGGGAGCGCCTCGCGGAGGGTGTCGGCAGGCGCCGGCTGCCGGGCTGGGACGCCACGGTGGGCCTGGTCATCGGGCGGGACGCGGTGCTGCTGTACGACACGGGGGCGACCCTCGCGCAGGGCGCCGAGCTGCGCACCCAGGTGGAGGCGCTGACGGGCCGCCGCCGGGTGACGCATATCGCACTCAGCCATCCGCACTTCGACCACGTCATGGGCACGGCGGTCTTCTCCGGGGCCGAGGTCTTCGGGGCGGTCGGCATGGACACGCTGCTGCCGCGCGAGCGGGAGGAGCTGTGCACGGACGCGGTACGGCAGGGGGTGGACGCCCGGGTCGCGGCGGAGGCGGCCGAGGTCCTGGTCGCGCCCCGCCACACGGTCTCGGGCGAGTGGACCCTGGACCTGGGCGGCCGCCAGGTGCTCCTCGCGAACATCGGCCCCGGCCACAGCGGCCACGACCTCGCCCTGTTCGTGCCGGGCGCGCCGGAGGTCGTCTTCTGCGGCGACCTGGTCGAGGAGTCCGGCGAACCGCAGGCGGGTCCCGACGCCATCCCCGGGCGCTGGCCGGCGGCGCTGGACCGGCTGCTGTCCCTGGGCGGCGCGGAGGCGGTGTACGTACCGGGCCACGGGGCGGTGGTGGACGCCGCGTTCGTGCGCCGCCAGCGCGAGGAGCTGGCGCGGCGCTTCGGGGTGGTGTAGCGGCGTCGAACGCCCGCCCGCGGGACGGGACCTGACGCTCCCTCGCCCGCTCACGGCGGACGGGGCCCGCCCAGGGCAGAATCGGGCCCATGCGCAGTTACAACCCGGATCTGACTCCCCCTTGGAAGCGCTCGGCGCCCGTCCCCGAGGTCCCGGCGGACCGCGATCTCGTCGTGGAGGAGGTCGCGACCGGCTTCTGCGGGGCCGTGATCCGCTGCGAGGCGGACACGGTGACGCTGGAGGACCGCTTCGGCAAGCACCGGGTCTTCCCGATGGAGCCGCGCGGCTTCCTCCTGGAGGGCCGGGTCGTCACCCTGGTCCGTCCCTCCCGCCCCGCCCCGACCCGCCCCGCCCGGACCGCCTCCGGATCGATCGCCGTCCCGGGCGCCCGGGCGCGCGTCGCCCGGGCCGGCCGGATCTACGTGGAGGGCCGCCACGACGCCGAGCTGGTCGAACGCGTCTGGGGCGACGACCTGCGCATCGAGGGCGTCGTCGTCGAGTACCTGGAGGGCATCGACGACCTCCCGGCGATCGTCGCCGAGTTCGCCCCGGCCCCCGACGCCCGCCTCGGCATCCTCGTCGACCATCTGGTGCCGGGCTCCAAGGAGTCCCGCATCGCCGCCCAGGTCTCGTCCCCGGACGTCCTGATCGTCGGGCACCCGTACATCGACGTCTGGGAAGCCGTGAAGCCCGCCTCGGTGGGCATCCCGGCCTGGCCCTCGGTCCCCCGCGGCCAGGACTGGAAGACCGGCGTCTGCCGCGCCCTGCGCTGGCCGGAGAACACGGGCGCGGCCTGGCAGCACATCCTGTCGAAGGTCACGTCGTACAAGGACCTGGAGCCGGAGCTCCTGGGCGCGGTGGAGCACCTCATCGACCACGTGACGGCACCTGAGGGCGACTGACGGCACCCGAGGGCGACCGGGGGCATCTGAGGGAGGCCGGGGGGGCTCGGGGATGTCGAGGGCGCCGGGCGGACACCCGGGCCCCCGCCGGGCCGGACACCCGGCCCCGGCCCGCCCCCGGCGCGCCCCGGTCCACCCCCGGCCAGCCCCGGCGCGCCCCGGTCCACCCCCGGCCAGCCCCGGCGCGCCCCGGTCCACCCCCGGCCAGCCCCGGCGCGCCTCCTCTGCCCAGGTAGCCCAGGTAGCCCTGCTCTCCCTGCTCTCCCCGGTCGCCTCAGTCCACCAGGTCCCGCACCACCGCGTCGGCCAGCAGGCGGCCGCGCAGGGTCAGGACGGCCTGCCCCTGGGCGTACGGCTCGGGGGCGAGGAGACCGTCCTCCAGGGCCTTGCGGGACGCGGCCAGGCCCGCGGGCTTCAGGAGGGCCAGCTCGACGCCCTCGCGCAGCCGGAGCTCCAGCAGGACCCGCTCCACCCGCCGGTCCTCCTCCGACAGCACCTCGCGCCCGGCGCCGGGCGACGTGCCGGAGCCCAGGGCCGCCGCGTACGCGCCCGGGTGCTTGACGTTCCACCAGCGCACCCCGCCCACGTGGCTGTGGGCGCCGGGCCCGGCGCCCCACCAGTCGGCGCCGCGCCAGTACAGCTCGTTGTGGAGGCACCGTCCGGCCTCCGAGGTGGCCCAGTTGGACACCTCGTACCACTCGAAGCCCGCCCCGGAGAGCACCTCGTCCGCCATCAGGTACCGGTCGGCGTGGACGTCGTCGTCGGTCATCGGTATCTCGCCGCGGCGGATGCGCCGGGCCAGCTGGGTGCCTTCCTCCACGATGAGCGCGTAGGCGCTGACGTGGTCGGGTCCGGCGCCGATCACCGCGTCGAGGGAGGCCCGCCAGTCGTCGTCGGACTCGCCGGGGGTGCCGTAGATGAGGTCGAGGTTGACGTGGTCGAAGCCGGCCGCCCGCGCCTCGGCGACGCACGCCTCGGGGCGTCCGGGGGTGTGGGTGCGGTCGAGGATCTTCAGCACGTGCTGTCGGGCGCTCTGCATGCCGAAGGAGATCCGGTTGAAGCCGCCCTCGCGCAGCGTCGCCAGATACGCGGGGTCGACGGACTCCGGATTCGCCTCGGTCGTCACCTCGGCGTCGTCGGCGAGCCCGAACTCCTCCCGGATCGCCGCGAGCATCGCGACCAGGTCGCCCGCGTCGAGCAGCGTGGGCGTGCCGCCGCCGACGAAGACGGTCCGGACGGGACGCGGGTCGTCGCCGAGGACCTTGCGGGCCAGGCGTATCTCCTGGGCGACCTGGCCCGCGTAGTTCTCTCGGGAGGCGAGCACGCCGCCGGCACCGCGCAGCTCGCTCGCGGTGTACGTGTTGAAGTCGCAGTAGCCGCAGCGGGTCGCGCAGTACGGGACGTGCAGATAGAACCCGAGCGGCCGCTCGCCGGCCCCTTCCAGGGCGTGGGCGGGCAGCGCCCCGTCCTCGGGCATGGGCTCACCATCGGGCAGTACGGAAGGCATGCAGCCATTGTCCCGTACCGCCCGAGGTGACCGTCGAACCTGTGGATAACCGGGGAAACCCCAGCTCAGGACCGCTCGGGCCGGCCGAGGCCCGGTCAGGCCTCGCGGGCGCCCTCGTACATGTCGTCGATCAGGTGCTGGTAGGTCCGCTCCACGACCGGCCGCTTCATCTTCAGGCTGGGCGTGAGCTCGCCGTGCTCGACGTCGAGGTCGCGCGGCAGCAGGCGGAACTTCTTGATCGTCTGCCAGCGCTGCAGGCCCTCGTTGAGGCGGGCGACGTAGCCCTCGATGAGCTTCTGGGTCTGCGGGGCGGCGACGACCTCCGCGTAGGACTTGCCGCCGAGCTCGTGCTCGGCCGCCCAGCCGAGGATGGCGGGCTCGTCGAGAGCGATGAGGGCGCTGCAGTAGTTCCGGTCGGCGCCGAGCACCACGATGTTGGAGACGAACGGGCAGACGGCCTTGAACTGGCCCTCGACCTCGGTCGGGGCGATGTACTTGCCGCCGGAGGTCTTGAACAGGTCCTTCTTGCGGTCGGTGATCCGCAGGTAGCCGTCGGCGGACAGCTCGCCGATGTCGCCGGTGTGGAACCAGCCGTCCGCCTCCAGGACCTCCGCCGTCTTCTCCGGCAGGCCGTGGTAGCCCTCCATGACGCCGGGGCTGCGCAGCAGGATCTCGCCGTCGTCGGCGATGCGGACCTCGGTGCCGGGCAGCGGCTTGCCGACGGTGCCCGTGCGGTAGGCCTCGCCCGGGTTGACGAAGGAGGCGGCGGAGGACTCCGTCAGGCCGTAGCCCTCCAGGATGTGGATGCCGGCGCCGGAGAAGAAGTAGCCGATCTCGGGGGCCAGCGCGACCGAGCCGGAGACGGCGGCGCGCAGCCGCCCGCCGAAGGCCTCGCGGAGCTTCTTGTAGACCAGCGCGTCGGCGACCTTGTGCTTGGCGGCGAGGCCGAAGGGCGCGGAGGCGGTGCCGGTGCGGCGGAAGTTGTCCTGGGTGACCTTGGCGTACTCGCGGGCGATCCCGGCCGCCCACTGGAAGATCTTGTACTTGGCGCCGCCGCCCTCGCGGGCCTTGGCGGCGACTCCGTTGTAGACCTTCTCGAAGATGCGCGGGACGGCCGCCATGTAGGTGGGCTGCACGACCGGCAGGTTCACGATGATCTTGTCGATGCGGCCGTCGACGGCGGTGACGTGGCCGACCTCGATCTGGCCCGAGGTGAGCACCTTGCCGAAGACGTGGGCGAGCGGCAGCCACAGGTACTGCACGTCGTCCTGGGTGACCAGGCCGGTGGCGGCGATGGCCTTGGCCATGTAGGACCAGTTGTCGTGCGGGAGGCGGACGCCCTTGGGGCGGCCGGTGGTGCCCGAGGTGTAGATGAGGGTGGCCAGCTGATCGGCGGTGATCGCCCCGACCCGCTCCTTGACGGCCTCCGGATGCTTCTCCAGGTACGCCTTGCCGCGGGCCTCCAGGTCGGCGAGGGTCAGCACCCACTCGTCGTCGGTGTCGGCGCCCTCGGGGTCGATGACGACCACGTGGTGGAGGTGGGGCAGCTCGGCGCGCCGCTCGACGGCCTTGGCGAGCTGGTCGGCGTTCTCCGCGATGAGGACGCGCGAGTCGGAGTCGGAGAGGATGAACGCCGACTCCTCGGCGTTGGTCTGGGGGTAGATCGTGGTCACGGCGGCGCCCGCGCACATCACGCCGAGGTCGGCGAGGATCCACTCGACCCGGGTCGACGAGGCGAGCGCGATCCGCTCCTCCGGCTGGACGCCGAGGTCGATGAGGCCGGCGGCGATCCCGTAGACCCGCTCGGCGGCCTGCCCCCAACTGAGCGACTTCCACTCGTCGGGGCCCTGCCCGGAGGCGGCGGGGACCGGATAGCGGTAGGCCTCCGCATCCGGGGTCCGCTCGACGCGCTCAAGGAAAAGGGTCGCCACGGACGGCGGCCGGTTCTCGATCAGGGTCTGTGTGTCGCTCACGACGTCCTCCGGGCGGCGGCGGTGCGGTCAGGCGGTGCGTAACTAACTGGCGAGTAACCTTCGAGCGGCTTCAGAGTAGAGCGCCGGAGACTGGCGCGTAAGGGCTTGCTTATAACGAACGGGTCTGAGCGCCTACGGCACCCAGACCCGTTCGTTGCATACGGCAGCTACCGTGCGGCCGTCGGCAGGAGCTACTTCTTGCCCTTGCCGCCCGCCGCGTCGTCGCTCGACAGGACGGCGATGAAGGCCTCCTGCGGGACCTCCACGGAGCCGACCATCTTCATGCGCTTCTTGCCTTCCTTCTGCTTCTCCAGCAGCTTCCGCTTACGGGAGATGTCACCGCCGTAGCACTTGGCGAGGACGTCCTTGCGGATGGCGCGGATGGTCTCGCGGGCGATGACCCGGGAGCCGATCGCGGCCTGGATCGGCACCTCGAAGGCCTGCCGCGGGATCAGCTCGCGCAGCTTGGCGACCAGCCGGACACCGTAGGCGTAGGCGGCGTCCTTGTGGGTGACGGCGGAGAACGCGTCCACCTTGTCGCCGTGCAGCAGGATGTCGACCTTGACCAGGCTGGACGCCTGCTCGCCGGTGGGCTCGTAGTCCAGCGACGCGTAACCGCGCGTCTTGGACTTCAGCTGGTCGAAGAAGTCGAAGACGATCTCGGCCAGGGGCAGGGTGTAGCGGATCTCGACCCGGTCCTCGGAGAGGTAGTCCATGCCGATCAGCGTGCCGCGGCGGGTCTGGCACAGCTCCATGATCGCGCCGATGAACTCGCTGGGGGCCAGGATCGTGGCGCGTACGACGGGCTCGTACACGTCGCTGATCTTGCCCTCGGGGAACTCGCTCGGGTTGGTGACCGTGTGCTCGCTGCCGTCCTCCATGACCACGCGGTAGACCACGTTGGGGGCGGTGGCGATCAGGTCGAGACCGAACTCGCGCTCCAGGCGCTCGCGGATCACGTCGAGGTGGAGCAGGCCGAGGAAGCCGACGCGGAAGCCGAAGCCGAGCGCGGCGGAGGTCTCCGGCTCGTAGACCAGCGCGGCGTCGTTCAGCTGCAGCTTGTCGAGGGCCTCGCGGAGGTCCGGGTACTCCGAGCCGTCCAGCGGGTAGAGACCCGAGAACACCATCGGCTTGGGGTCCTTGTAGCCGCCGAGGGCCTCGGTCGCGCCCTTGTTCAGGGAGGTGATCGTGTCACCCACCTTGGACTGGCGGACGTCCTTCACACCGGTGATCAGGTAGCCGACCTCGCCGACGCCGAGGCCGTCGGAGGCCGTCATCTCCGGCGACGAGACACCGATCTCCAGCAGCTCGTGGGTGGCGCCGGTCGACATCATCTTGATGCGCTCGCGCTTGTTGAGCTGCCCGTCGACGACACGGACGTACGTCACGACGCCCCGGTACGAGTCGTACACGGAGTCGAAGATCATCGCGCGGGCGGGCGCGTCGGCGACACCGACGGGGGCCGGCACGTCCCGGACCACGCGGTCGAGCAGCGCCTCGACGCCCATGCCGGTCTTCGCGGAGACCTTGAGGACGTCCTCCGGCTGGCAGCCGATGAGGTTGGCCAGCTCCTCGGAGAACTTCTCCGGCTGGGCGGCCGGCAGGTCGATCTTGTTCAGGACCGGGACGATGGTGAGGTCGTTCTCCATCGCCAGGTACAGGTTGGCGAGAGTCTGAGCCTCGATGCCCTGCGCCGCGTCCACCAGCAGGATCGTGCCCTCACAGGCGGCGAGCGACCGGGAGACCTCGTACGTGAAGTCGACGTGCCCGGGGGTGTCGATCATGTTCAGGATGTGGGTACGGCCCTCACCCTGCCCGTCCGTGGGCGCCCAGGGAAGGCGGACCGCCTGGGACTTGATCGTGATGCCGCGCTCGCGCTCGATGTCCATCCGGTCGAGGTACTGGGCGCGCATCTGCCGCTGGTCGACCACACCGGTCAGCTGGAGCATCCGGTCGGCGAGCGTGGACTTGCCGTGGTCGATGTGCGCGATGATGCAGAAATTGCGGATCAGAGCCGGGTCGGTTCGGCTCGGCTCGGGCACGTTGGTAGGAGTCGCGGGCACGCAGGGTTCTCGTCTCGGGCGATGTTCAGAACGGATACGTAGGCTCCATGGTCCCATGACTGCGGTCCGGCGCTCGGTTTGGGCGGGGTGGAGCGCGGCTGATAAAGTGGACAGCTGTGTCTCGTGTGCCCTCTCAGCCGCGTGGCACATCCTGAAGAAACATCGAACCTGTAAAGGCTCTTTCGTGGCGAACATCAAGTCCCAGATCAAGCGGAACAAGACCAACGAGAAGGCGCGCCTGCGCAACAAGGCCGTCAAGTCGTCGCTCAAGACCGCGATCCGCAAGGCCCGCGAGGCTGTCGCCGCCGGCGACCTCGAGAAGGCCACCGTTGCCGCTCGTGCCGCCTCGCGTCAGCTCGACAAGGCTGTCTCGAAGGGTGTCATCCACAAGAACGCCGCCGCCAACAAGAAGTCGGCGCTGGCCACCAAGGTGGGCTCCCTCCAGGGCTGAGCTCTGATGTGAACGGCCGCACGGGAACCCAGCGGGCCCTCTAACCGCTCCCGCCCGGCCATCCCGGCCACGTACGCGAGACGCGTTCGCCACGCGTGTACGGGCCACCAAGCTGTACGCGAAGGCCCCGCCGCCCTCCTTCCCCAGGAGGCGGCGGGGCCTTCGTCGTATCCGGCGCCGCGCGTAGGCTCGCCGCATGACCGACTTCATGCCGCTCCTCGTGATCGCCGCAGCGCTCGCCGGGGTGCTGGGACTGCTGGCCCGGCTGGCCGTCGTGGTGCGCCGCCGGGGCTCGGCGGGCGCGGGGATCGCGGCGGCGCTGGCCGCGCACGACGAGGCGTTCCGGGTCACGGCGCACGAGTCGTACGTGGAGATCCAGGCCCGGACCGAGCGCAAGGCTCCGCTCCTGTCGCCCGACGGCCTCTGGACGCGGCGCACACCACTCCCGCCCCGCCGCCGCCCGAGCCTCCTCGCCCGCGCGGTACGCAGAACGGGACTCGGCACGGGCCTTGCGGGACGCGCTGCCCGCGGGGCCGGGCGCGGGGGCCGGAAGCCACGGGGCGCCTGACGGGCAGGTCGGCACGGACCCGCCGGGAGGGGCCGCGCCCGTCCCCGGTACGGGACGGCGGGGTACGGAGACGGCGGGGTGCGGAGTCGGCGGGGGTGGGGGCGCGCGGGAGGCGACGGAACGGGTGGCACCGGTCGCACTGACGCCGGGGCCGGCTCTCCCCGCCATCAGGGTGACCGGTGCCGGGACGGGCTCTCCCCCGCCATCAGGGTGACCGGCACCGACGACCCCCGCCCTCAGGGCGACCGGCGGCGTGACGATCTCCGCGCTGGTCGGTGGGGCCGCCGGCGCCCCGGTGTCAGGCGCGGCGCATGCGGGCGGCGCGGGCGATGGTCACCACGGCCTTCTCCAGCGCGTACTCCGGATCGTCGCCGCCGCCCTTGACGCCCGCGTCCGCCTCCGCGACCGCCCGCAGTGCCACGGAGACCCCGTCGGGGGTCCAGCCGCGCATCTGCTGCCGCACGCGGTCGATCTTCCACGGTGGCATCCCCAGCTCGCGCGCGAGGTCCGCCGGGCGTCCGCCGCGGGCAGAGGAGAGCTTGCCGATGGCCCGGACGCCTTGGGCCAGGGCGCTGGTGATCAGAACGGGCGCGACCCCGGTCGACAGGGACCAGCGCAGGGCCTCCAGGGCCTCCGCCGCCCGGCCCTCGACGGCGCGGTCCGCGACCGTGAAGGAGGAGGCTTCGGCGCGGCCCGTGTAGTAGCGGCCGACGACCGCCTCGTCGATCGTGCCGTCGACGTCCGCCGTCAGCTGCGCGACCGCCGCGGCCAGCTCGCGCAGGTCGCTGCCGATCGCGTCGACCAGCACCTGGCAGGCTTCGGGCGTGGCCGAGCGCCCGAGCGCCCGGAACTCCTGCCGCACGAAGGTCAGCCGCTCCGCCGGCTTGGTGGTCTTCGGGCAGGCCACCTCGCGGGCGCCGGCCTTGCGGGCCGCGTCGAGCAGCCCCTTGCCCTTCGCGCCGCCGGGGTGCAGCACCACGAGGGTGATCTCCTCGACCGGAGCGTCGAGATACGCCTTGATCTCCTTGATCGTCTCCGCCGGGAGGTCCTGTGCGTTCCGCATGATCAGGACCTTGCGCTCGGCGAAGAGCGAGGGGCTGGTCAGCTCCGCGAGGGCGCCGGGCTGGAGCTGTTCGGGCGCGAGGTCGCGGACGTCCGTGTCGGCGTCGGCGGCGCGGGCCGCCGCCACCACCTCGCGGACCGCGCGGTCGAGCAGCAGGTCCTCCTGGCCCACGGCGAGCGTGACGGGGGTGAGGAGGTCTTCGGTGGAAGTCTTTCTGGTGGCCATCGCGATCCAGCATCCCACGGGCCACCGACAGCCGGGCCATCGTCGAGAATGTGCACGTGAGCGATGTGAGACACGTACTGGTACTGCCCGACCGCGATGCCGCCGAGGAGGTCGCCGAGGCCCTGCCCGACCGCTTCGGCCTGGCCGAGGAGCCGCAGCTGGTCCGGGACGCCCTGGCCGGCGAGGACGACGCGGAGGACGCCCAGTGGCTGGTGGTCGTGGAGGACCCGCGGGGGCTGCTCGACCCGACGGCCCTCGACGCCCTGGCCGCGGAGCACGACGGCTGGCTGGAGGCCGAGTAGTCGGCGCCCGGCGCCCTAGCCCTTCTTGGGGACGATCTGGATGTCCAGCTCGATGGTGATGCTGGAGCCGACGGCGGCGATGCCTCGTGCGAGCAGCGTCTGCCAGGTCAGGGTGAAGTCCTCGCGGTGCAGTTCCGTGCTCGCGCGGCAGGCGCACCGGGTCTCGCCCTCCAGGCCGCTGCCGATGCCCAGGTACTGGGTGTCGAGGGTCACCGTGCGGCTGACGCCGTGCAGGGTGAGCGCGCCGGTGACGCCCCAACGGCTGCCGCCCCGGTGGACGAAGCGCTCGCTGTAGAACTCCATCGTCGGGTACGCGCCCACGTCGAGGAAGTCGCTCGAACGCAGGTGGTCGTCGCGCATCTGCACGCCGGTGTCGATGGAGGCGGCGTCGATCACGACGTGCATGGCCGACTGCTCCATGCGCTCGCCGACCCTGATCGCCCCGGCGAAGCCGTTGAACCGGCCGTGGATCCGGGCCAGTCCGATGTGCCGCGCGGTGAAACCGATCTGGGAGTGCGCCGGGTCGATCTCCCAGTCGCCGGACTCGGGGAGCTGCGGCTGGGGTGCGACCTGGAGCATCAGGTCGCCCAGGCTCGTGTGCCCGTGCTCGGCGACGACGGTGGCGCCGTGGTACGGGGTGTAGCCCTCGGCCGTGACCGCGAGTCGGTACTCGCCCGCCGGCACCGTCGCGAGCACGCTGCCGTACGGGTCGGTCTCCCCCGCCAGGACCTTGCGGCCCGCCGTGTCGCTGACCACGAACTCGGCCTGGCGGACCGGCTCGTTGACGGGGTCCAGGACCCGGCAGCTCAGCACGCCCGCCGACGGCGGGACCGTGAGCCCCGAGAGCGGGCCGCCTCGCGCGGCCGCGGAGCCGCGTTTGCCGAACAGACCACCGAACATTCCACGTACCCCCGCACGAACCACCGGCAATGACCGGCACTTTCTTCTTCGACGAAGATGCATTCGATCACTGATGTGATGTTCGAGGCAAACGGGGCAAGTGTTACCGGGAGTCCGAATATTCCGCTTAGGCCTTCGCCGGAACCGGCCCCTGCTCCTGCTCCCGCTCCGGCAGCTCCCGCAGGCGCGCCAGCGGCGAGGGCAGCACCCACAGCACGGCCAGAACGGCTCCGGCGGTCGCCACCCAGAGCGTGGGCCGCAGCCCCAGGGCCGTGCCGAGCACCCCGCCGGCGAGCGCGCCGAGCGGACGGAAGCCGTGGTTGAGCGTCCGGAACGCGCCCATCACCCGGGCCCGGATCGCATCGGGTATCAGCGCCATCTGGAACGAGCCCGCGGCGATGTCCGCCACCATCACCCCGGCGCAGGACAGGAACTCGGCGACGAACAGCAGCCCGAGCACCAGCGGCAGTGGCCCTCCGGCGAGCGGTATGAGCAGCAGCGGCAGGGTGAAGCCGACGAAGCCGGTCACGAGCGACGGGCCGATCCCGATCGCTCGGACCACCGGGCCGCTGCACGCCGCCCCGATCAGGCCGCCCACGGCCCCCGCCGCGAGCACCGCGCCCAGCACGCCGGCGCTCAGGCCGAGTTCGGCCGTCGCGTAGAGCACGAAGAGCGTGTGGAACATGTAGTTGAAGAACTGGACCGTCCCGGAGGCGGCGAACAGCGCGCGCATCGACGGGTTCCGCACGACCCAGCGCAGCCCCTGCACGAAGTGCCCCTTCTCCACCGGGGCGGGCGGCGGCTCGACCGGGCGGATCCGGGCCAGGTACCCCGCCGAGACCAGGTAGGTGAGCGCGTCCGCGACCAGCGCGAGGGGCGCGGTGAGCACCTGCACCAGCACGCCGCCGATGCCAGGGCCCGCCAGCCACGCCATCGAACGGCTCCCGTTGACGAGCGAATTGGCCTGCACATAGCGCTCGGCGGGGACCATCGCCACGAACAGCGTGGCGTTGCACACCTCGAAGAGCACCGTGAGCGCCCCTATCCCGAAGGCCACCGCGTACAGCTGGCCGAGGGTCAGCGCGTCCAGCAGGTAGGCGACGGGGAGGGTCAGGATCAGCACCGCCCGGGCGAAGTCCGCCGCGATCATGGCGCGCCGCCGCCGGGCCTGCCGGTCGGCCCAGGCGCCGAGCGGCAGGTTGAGCAGGAGCGCGGGCAGCAGCTCGGCCGTCTTGAGCCAGCCCATCTCGGCGGCGTCGGCCCCCAGGATCAGGACGGCGGTGAGCGGGAGCGCCATGAGCGAGATCTGGTCGCCCACGAAGGAGACGGTCTGTCCGGTCCAGTACCGCCGGAAGGGCCGCTCGCGCAGCAGTGCGGGTATGCGTTCGATGATCGCCATCATGCTCACTCCTCCCCCGCGCCGGTGTCGGCGTCAGTGTTCGTGTCGGCGTCGCGGTCCACCAAGGCGATCCGCAGGATGCCCACGGGGCGGGCGCCTTCGGGCCGCAGGGCGGGGTCGCCCTCCCGCTCCTCGTAGGGGCGGAGCAGTTCCTCGATCCGCCGCCCGAGACCGGTCAGCTCCTCGGGGGTGAGGTGGAGCAGCGTGTCGCCGAACTGCTCGGCCTCGCGCCATTCCTCCGGCAGGCTGTGCCGGTTCTCGATGGACTTCAGGACCCGCTGGAAGTAGTGCTCCGTGACCGCCGCGCTGAGCGCGTCCGCCGCCTGGGCGACCGCGGCGTCCTCGCTGCGGTCCGGCCATTCGGTGAACCGGGCCGTCGCCCGCCAGGGCTTCTCCCGCCCCTTGCCGCCGGGGGCCTGCTCGACCAGCCCGTACTTGGCGAGTATCCGCAGGTGGTACGAGCAGCTGGCCACGGACTCGCCGGTCAGCTCGGCCGCCTTGGTGGCGGTGAAGGGGCCGCTCGTGCGCAGCAGACCCACGAGGGTCATCCGGGTGGGATGGGCATAGGCGCGCAGGGCGCGCGGGTCCGTCAGCTCGATGCTGTGCGACTGCTCCGTCATGATGAAAACATATCTTTAGAAAGACTCCTTTACAAGGATGTGTAGGCCACCAGCGCCAGGCCGGCCCCGGCCACCGCGACGGCCCCGTCCCGATCCGTGCTCAGCACCCGCGCCCCGCCCGCCCGCAAGGCCTCGACGGTCAGCGGCGAGGGATGCCCGTACGGGTTGTCCAGGCCCGCCGACACCAGCGCGAGCCGGGGCCGCACCGCCCGTATGAGCCCCGGGTCCTGATGGGCGGAGCCGTGATGGGCCACCTTCAGCACGTCGACGGGCGGCAGCGACGGATACGCCCGCAACAGGCCACGCTGGGCGGGCGGTTCCAGGTCCCCGAGCAGCAACAGCGTCACTCCACCCGCGGTACGGACGAACAACGTCACACTGGCGTCATTGGCCCCCGACTCACCCGACTCCCCTGCGTCCCCTGCGCCCCCTGGGTCTCCCGCGTCCCCCGGCCCTCCGAGCCCGACCGGCCGTCCGGACCCGCCGCGGCCTGCGGGCCGCGCCCCGCCGGGGGTGGCCACCGGCCACAGCACCCGCCACTCCAGCGGGCCCAGCACGCGCCGCTCACCCGCCCGCGCCGTCACCAGCGGGATCCCCGCCGCCGCGGCCGTCCGGCGCACGAACTCCGCCTGCTCCGGCGGCTTCGCGAGCCCGGTCGTCTGGATCGCGCCCACCGCCCGCCCCCGCAGCACCCCGGGCAGCCCCGCGACGTGGTCCGCGTGGAAGTGGGTCAGGACGAGCAGCGGGATCCGGCGGACCCCGAGCTCCCGCAGGCACCGGTCGACCGGCGCCGCTTCGGGCCCGGCGTCCACCACGACGGCCGTGTCCCCGCCGGCCGCCAGCACCGTCGCGTCGCCCTGGCCGACCTGGCACATCGCGAACACCCAGCCCGGCGGCGGCCATCCGCCGACCAGCCGGACCAGCGGAGGCGGCCGGACCACCGCCAGGAACAGCAGCACCACGCAGCCCGCCCCGATCCAGCGCCGGTACGGCAGCCGCCGTGCTCCGAGCACCACCAGCCCCGAGAGCAGCGCGAGCAGCAGTCCGCCCCACCAGCCTTCCGGCCAGTCCGTCTCGGCCCCCGGCAGTCCCGCCCCGGCACGGGCCACCCCGGCGATCCAGCCGGCGGGCCATCCGGCGCCCCACGCCACGGCCTCGGCGGCCCGCGGCCACACCGCGGCGAGCCCCAGAGCGGCGAAGCCGAGCACCGTGGCCGGGGCCACCGCGGGCTCCGCGAGGAGGTTGGCGGGAACCGCGACCAGACTCACCCGGGCCGCGAACACCGCCACCACCGGCGCGCACACCGCCTGCGCCGCCAGCGTGGCCGCCAGCGCCTCCGCGATCCTGCCGGGCACCCGGCGCCGCCGCAGGGCCTCGCTCCACCGCGGGGCGACGGTCAGCAGCGCCCCGGTGGCCAGCACCGACAGCAGGAAGCCGTAACTCCGGGCCAGCCACGGGTCGTACAGCACCAGGACGAGCACCACCGTCGCGAGCGCCGGGATCAGCGACCGGCGGCGACCGGTCGCGATGGCCAGCAACGTGACGAGCCCGCAGGCCGCCGCCCGCAACACGCTCGGGTCGGGACGGCACACCACGACGAAGGCGAGCGTGAGGCCGCCCCCGGCCAGGGCGGTGGCCCGCAGCGGGATGCCCAGCCGCGGGGCGAGTCCGCCCCGCTCGATCAGCTGCGCGGTACCGGGCCTGCCGATCAGGAGGAGCAGGACGAGTGTGAGATTCGATCCGGAGACCGCCAGCAGGTGGGTGAGGTCGGTCGCCTCGAACGCGGCCTCCAGCTCCGGCCCGATCCTGGCGGTGTCGCCGACCACGAGCCCCGGGAGCAGCGCCCGCGCGTCCGGCGCGAGGCCCTCCGTCGCCCGCCGCAGCCCGGCCCGCAACTCCCCGGCGGTGCGCTGGAGCGCGCTCGGCGGCCCCGTGATCCGGGGCGGCCCCGCACCGTCCGCCCGCAGCACCCCGGCGAACGGGTCGCCCGCCCGGACCGGAAGCGCGAGCCGCCCCGTCACCCGCAGCCGGGTCGACGGCAACAGCCGCAGCCACTCCCCGCGCGCCTCACCGGCGGCCACCACGACCAGGACCGGTGCCCGAGTCAGGTGCACGGCGCCGTCCCGGTCCTCGACCCGCACCACCTCGCCCTCCAGGACCACGGAGACCGGCAGCGCCCGGCTCCCGCTCGACCTCGGCCGGGTGAGCCGCGGATCGGAGGTGACGGCCACCTCGGCCGTCACCCGGCCGCCGTCCCGGGCGAGCCCGGGGACCGGCCCGCGCCGCAGGTCGGCGGCGTGCAGTCCGCCGGACGCGGCTCCGGCGGCGGCGCACAGGAGCACTCCGGCGCAGGCGGTCGCCCGCAGGCCGTGTCGCGCGGCCGGGCGGACGAGCAGTGCGGCCCCGGCCAGGCAGAGCAGCACTCCTGCCACGCTCCACCAGCCGACGACGCCGACGGCGAGGGCCGCCCCGCCCCACGCGGCCAGGGCCGGCGGCACGAGCCGAAGATCGGCCGGGCCCTCGTCCCCTCCGACGGGCCGCTCGACCTCGGCCGGGGCGCCGGGGTTCACGGCCGCACCAGCCGTTCGAGGTCCGCGAACCGGCGCTCACCGATCCCGTTGACCTCACGCAGCTCGTCGACCGAACGGAACCCGCCGTGCTCGACGCGGTGCTCCACGATGTGCCGGGCCAGCACCGGGCCCACTCCCGGCAGCGTGTCGAGCTGCTCCACGGTCGCCGCGTTGAGGCTCAGCGGCTGGGCGGGGCCCGAAGCCCCGGACGGCCCCGCCGCCGCTCCCGCGCCCGCCGGGGCGGCCCCGGCACCCGGCAGCCCGACCAGGACCTGCTCGCCGTCCACGAGGACCCGGGCCCGGTTGAGGCCCGAGAGGTCCGCACCCGGGCGGACACCGCCCGCCGCACGCAGGGCGTCGGCGACCCTGGAGCCGGCGGGCAGCGTGAGCACCCCCGGCCTGCGTACCTTGCCGCCGACGTCCACGACGACCACGGGCGCCGCCGAGGCGGGGGACGGAGCCGGGTCCGGGCCCGGAGGCAAGGCGCCTCCCCGCTCGTCGGGGGACGGCCCGGTCCCGGGCAGCGGACGGGCCGCGCCCACCACCTCCGGCGCCCTGACCTGCTGGGGCCGCCCCGTCCAGAAGAACGCGCCCGCGACGCCCGCCGCCACCACGAGGACCACGGCGAGCGCGGCCAGCGACCGCCGTTCGAGCCCGCACCGCGACTGCACCCACAACGGCAGCCGCTCCCGCACCGCGAGCCACAGGCGCTCCTTGCGCGACGGCAGCAGCGACGGCGGCCGCGACACCGGTTCCGGAGGCGGCGGAGGGGGAGGTGGCGGCGTGGGCAGAGGTGGGGCCGGTGTGGGCGCGGCCGGGGGCGCCGCCGCCGGGAAGAGCGCGTCGCCCCGGTGCCGTACCCCTCCCGGGACCACGCCGGCCGCGTGTCTCGCCCGGGCCCGTCGCCCGGCCCTCCCGTCCGAGCCCGGGGCCCGGCCGGGACCGCTGGTGAGCGCGGCGCCACGCGTGCGCCGACGGGTTGTTGCGATGTGTGTGCGAAGAGTCATGGACGAGACGGTAGGCGGATGGCGCGGAACCTGCCGAGAGGCCTCAATTCCGGTGGAAATCCACTTACTTGTGGATAACTTCGCCACCCGGACGGGGGATACCGCGCACCGCCGTCATGCCGCGCCGGTCAGCGCGGAGAGACGACCACCGCGAGCAGCCCCGGTCCCGTGTGCGCGCCGATCACCGCGCCCACCTCGGTGACCTGCAGCTCCTCGATCGCCGACAGCCGGCCCCGCAGGCGCTCGGCCAGCGCGGCGGCGCGGTCGGGGGCGGCGAGGTGGTGCACGGCGATGTCGACGGGTCCGGCGCCGGCCCGTTCGACCGCGATCTCCTCCAGCCGGGCGATGGCCTTCGAGGCCGTGCGCACCTTCTCGCGCAGCTCGATCCGGCCGCCGTCCAGTTCGAGCAGCGGCTTCACGGCCAGCGCGGAGCCGAGGAGAGCCTGCGCCGCCCCGATGCGCCCGCCCCGGCGCAGGTAGTCGAGGGTGTCGACGTAGAAGAAGGCGGAGGTCCCCTCGGCCCGCTTCTCGGCCGCCGCGACGGCCTCGTCGAGCGAGCCGCCCGCGTCGGCGACCTCGGCGGCGGCCAGGGCGCAGAAGCCGAGCGCCATCCCCACCATCCGGGTGTCGACGACCCGTACCGGCACGGGGGCGTCCTTGGCGGCCACCACGGCGGCGTCGTAGGTGCCGGAGAACTCGGCGGACAGGTGCAGCGAGACGACGCCGCGGGCGCCCCCCTCCGCGGCCGCGCGGTAGGCGGCGGCGAAGACCTCGGGGCCGGGCCGCGAGGTGGTCACCGAGCGACGCTTCTGCAGCGCCTCGGCGAGGGAACGGGCCGAGATCTCGGTGCCCTCCTCCAGCGCACGGTCGCCGATGACGACGGTGAGCGGGACGGAGGTGATGGCGTGCCGCTCCATCGTCTGGGGTGGCAGGTAGGCCGTGGAATCGGTGACGATCGCGACATGCCGGGACATGAGCGGGAGGTTACCCGCAGGGGCCGTGGCACGGCAGCCCGGCCCCCACCGCGCTCAGGTGGTGGTCTCCGGCCGGGTCGACTTCTCCCACGGATACGGCGTCCGCAGGGGGTCTGGGCCGGTGATCGCCTGCGGCTGCTCGGGCGCCGCGGACTGCGTGCGCTCGGCGCCCGGCGCGGGAGCCGCGGTCCCGGGCCACGGGGATCCGGTCGCACCCGCCGCCTGCCCGGTCGTACCCGTGCCGTCGGCGTCGGTTCCGGTCCAGTGGCGCAGGGCGCCGGCCTCCACGTCGATCTGGGCGCTCAGCGAGGACAGCTCGTCCTCGGCGAACCGGTGGGCCCGGTCCCTGGCCGCCCAGCGCAGCGAGTCGGCGGAGTGGGTGATCTGTTCCGTGCGGCGGCGGAGCTCGCCCAGCTGCTGACGGACGCGCGCCTTGTCCGGCTCCCGTTCGAGCCGCTTGAGGTCCTCGTCCACCTCACGCCCGTGGGCGCTCAGCCGCTGGAACAGGTCGAGGGACTCCTTGAGGGAGGCGTCGTCGGCGACGCCTGCCTGCAGCGCGTCCTGGGTGGCGCGCATCGAGGTCCGCAGCGAGAGGCGCAGCTGCGCCAGCTCGCCCGCGGCGCCGGTCTGGCCGAAGCTCTTGGCCCGCAGGGTGGTGTCCTCGACCGTGCGCCTGGCCTGGTCGATCGTGCGGTCGACACCGCGCTTGGCCGCCTTGGCCACCTTCACCGTGGCGTAGACCCCGAGCGCCACGAAGGCGACGAAGAGCAGCGCCATGATCGTGATCGCGGCTTCCATGTGCCTCGCCCCTCCGACTGCGGTTGTGGTCCTTCCACGGTAAACGGAAGGGGCAGGCCGAGGGTTCCATCGGAACCCCCAACCTGCCCCCACCATCCCCCTAGGGGACGTCGAGCGTCAGGCGACGATGTTGACCAGCTTCGGCGCGCGGACGATCACCTTGCGGATCTCGGCACCGCCCAGCGCGGCGACCACGTTCGCGTCGCCCAGCGCCAGCGCCTCCAGCTCCGCGTCGGTGATCGACGGGGAGACCTCCAGGCGCGCCTTGACCTTGCCCTTGATCTGCACGACGCAGGTCACGGTCTCGTCCACGACGTACGCCGGGTCGGCGACCGGGAAGTCCTGGTGGACGACCGACTCGTTGTGGCCCAGGCGGTGCCACAGCTCCTCGGCGATGTGCGGGGCCAGCGGGGCGACCAGCAGCACCAGCTGCTCGGCGACCGGGCGGGACAGCGCGCCACCGGACTTGGTCAGGTGGTTGTTCAGCTCGGTGATCTTCGCGATGGCGGTGTTGAAGCGCATCGCGACCATGTCCTGGGAGACCCCGTCGATGGCCTTGTGCAGGGCGCGCAGGGTGTCCTCGTCGGCCGGCGCGTCCACGACGGTGGCCTCACCGGTCGCCTCGTCGACGATGTTGCGCCACAGCCGCTGCAGCAGCCGGTACTGGCCGACCACGGCGCGGGTGTCCCACGGGCGGGAGACGTCCAGCGGGCCCATGGCCATCTCGTACAGGCGCAGCGTGTCGGCGCCGTACTCGCCGCAGATCTCGTCCGGGGTGACCGCGTTCTTCAGGGACTTGCCCATCTTGCCCAGGACGCGGCTGACCTTCTCGCCCTCGTACCAGAACGCCCCGTCGCGCTCCTCGACCTCGGCGGCCGGGACCGCGATGCCGCGGGCGTCCCGGTAGACGAAGGCCTGGATCATGCCCTGGTTGTACAGCTTGTGGAACGGCTCGGCCGAGGAGACGTGGCCCAGGTCGAACAGCATCTTGGACCAGAAGCGCGCGTACAGCAGGTGCAGCACGGCGTGCTCGGCACCGCCGACGTACAGGTCGACGCCACCGGTGGGCATGCCCTCGCGCGGCCCCATCCAGTACTGCTCGACGGCGGGGTCGACCAGCTCCCGGTCGTTGCGCGGGTCCAGGTAGCGCAGCTCGTACCAGCAGGAACCGGCCCAGTTGGGCATGGTGTTGGTCTCGCGGCGGTACTTCTTCGGCCCGGCGCCGTCGCCCAGGTCCAGGGTCACGTAGACCCAGTCCTCGTTGCGCGACAGCGGGGTCTCCGGCTGGGTGTCCGCGTCGTCCGGGTCGAAGGTGCGCGGCGAGTAGTCCTCGACCTCCGGCAGCTCCAGCGGCAGCATGGACTCGGGCAGCGGGTGGGCGACGCCGTCCTCGTCGTAGACGATCGGGAAGGGCTCGCCCCAGTAGCGCTGGCGGCTGAACAGCCAGTCGCGCAGTCGGAAGTTGACCGTGCCCTCGCCGATGCCGCGGTCGGCCAGCCAGGCGGTGATCTTCTCCTTGGCGTCGACGACGCCCAGGCCGTCCAGGGCCACGTCCTCGTTGGAGGAGTTGACCAGCTTCGCCTCGTAGGAGGAGAAGGCCTCGTCCCAGGTGGACGGGTCGGTGCCGCGGTCGTCGGAGGGCTCCACGACGCAGCGCATCGGCAGCTCGAAGGCGCGCGCGAAGGCGAAGTCGCGGCTGTCGTGCGCCGGGACGGCCATGATCGCGCCGGTGCCGTAGCCCATCAGGACGTAGTCGGCGATGAAGACGGGGACCTGCTCGCCGCTGACCGGGTTGGTCGCGTACGCGCCGGTGAAGACGCCGGTCTTCTCCTTGGCGTCGGCCTGCCGCTCGACGTCGGACTTCGAGGCGGCCTGCTTGCGGTAGGCGTCGACGGCCTCGGCCGGGGTGGCGTGCCCGCCGGTCCACACGGCGTGGGTGCCCTCGGGCCAGGCGGTCGGGACGATCTTCTCGACCAGCTCGTGTTCGGGGGCCAGCACCATGTAGGTGGCGCCGAACAGGGTGTCCTGGCGGGTGGTGAAGACGGTGATGGCACCGGCGTCGCCGACCTGGAAGTCGACGCGCGCGCCCTCGGAGCGGCCGATCCAGTTGCGCTGCTGCAGCTTGATGGCCTCGGGCCAGTCCAGCGCGTCCAGGTCGTCCAGCAGGCGGTCCGCGTAGGCGGTGATGCGCATGTTCCACTGGCGCAGCTTGGCCTTGAAGACGGGGAAGTTGCCGCGCTCGGAGCGTCCGTCGGCGGTGACCTCCTCGTTGGCCAGGACGGTGCCCAGGCCGGGGCACCAGTTGACCGGGGCGTCGGAGGCGTACGCCAGCCGGTACTCGCCCAGGACGTCGGCGCGCTCGACGGCGCTCAGGGCGTTCCAGTCACGGCCGCCGGGGACCTCGCGGGTGCCGTTCTCGAACTGCTCGACCAGCTCGGCGATCGGTCGGGCCTTGGCGGCGTCCGTGTCGTACCAGGAGTTGAAGATCTGCAGGAAGATCCACTGGGTCCAGCGGTAGTACTCCGGGTCGATCGTGGCGAACGACCGGCGCTTGTCGTGGCCCAGGCCCAGCCGGCGCAGCTGGACCTTCATGTTCTCCATGTTGGCCTCGGTCGACACGCGCGGGTGCGTGCCGGTCTGCACGGCGTACTGCTCGGCCGGCAGGCCGAAGGCGTCGAAGCCCAGGGTGTGCAGGACGTTGTGCCCGGTCATGCGCGCGTGACGGGCGAAGACGTCGGTGGCGATGTACCCCAGGGGGTGACCGACGTGCAGGCCCGCACCGGAGGGGTACGGGAACATGTCCATGATGAACTTCTTGGGGCGGGCCACCACGGCCGCGTCCCCGGCCAGGTCGCCGGTGGGGTTCGGGGCCTCGTAGGTGCCCTCGGCGTCCCAGGCGTCCTGCCAGCGTGCCTCGATGTCGGCGGCCATGGCCGCCGTGTAGCGATGCTGGGCCGCCGTCTCGGCAGCCGTGTTGATCTCGGTCATGATCCTTGAAGCTCCATCGATCGTCTCTGCCCACTGCCAGCAACTGCCACGAAACGAAAAAACCCCTCGCACAGGAGGGGGCGCCGCGCCGATGCCGACCGGATCTTCATCCGTCGGGACTGATCAGCGCGGCTCGCTAAGCAGAAGGCGTACGGCACGCATGGCGCCAGGGTACCGCAGGGCCTGTCCGGGCCGCATCGACGTTCCAGGGGGCGACACCGCGGCAGCGGGCGCAAAAGAAGCGAGCGCAAAGAAGGCGGACACAAAAGAAGCGGGCCATCCGATCCGGATGACCCGCTTCTCTTTCTGTGGAGCTAAGGAGATTTGAACTCCTGACCCCTTGCATGCCATGCAAGTGCTCTACCAACTGAGCTATAGCCCCTTGTCGTTCATCCCCGCTTCGGTTTCCGTTTCCGTTTCCCTCGCGGCGACAGACAGAACATTAACCGGCTTCTCGCCAGATCACCAAATCGCTTCCTGGCCGGTCGGGAGGCTGCGGGTAGGGTCGCCCCCTGTGACCGAGTCCGTGCTTGCCCGATCCCCCGCCCGCAGGTGGCCCCTGGCCACCGCCGCGACCGTCTGTCTGCTCTCGTTCGCGGCCTTCTGGGTGGCTCAACGCCTCGCCCACGTGAACATGCTCGACGTGATGGTCTACCGGGCCGAGGGCGAGACGCTGCGGGCCGGCGGCGACCTCTACGCGATGCGCGCCACGTCGGCGAACCTCGCCATGACCTATCCGCCGTTCGCCGCCGTGCTCTTCGTGCCGCTGACCCTGGTGGGCGTCCCGCTGATGCGGACGCTCACCACCGCGGGGAACCTGCTCCTGGTGGTGGCGCTGGTCCAGCTGTCGCTCCAGCTGGTCCGCCCGGCGCTGTCCCGGGCCGGGGCCCGCGCCGATCTATGGCGTACGACACTGTGGGTCGCCGCGATCGTGGTCTGGTGCGAGCCGGTGTGGACGACGCTGCGGTACGGCCAGATCAACCTGCTCGTCGCGGTGGCGGTGCTGTGGGATCTGACACGCCGCGAGGGCAGCCGCTGGGCCGGCCTGGGCATCGGCCTCGCGACCGCGGTGAAGCTGACCCCGGGTCTCTTCGTCGTCCTGCTGCTCGCCGCCGGGCTGCTGCTGTGGCGCCGGGACCGGGCCCTGAACCAGTGGCTGCGGACGGCGTTCACGGCGACCGGGGTCTTCCTGGGGACGACGCTGGCGATGGCGCTGGCCCTGCCCGCCGACTCGAAGAAGTTCTGGACCCGGACCCTGTTCGAGACGGGCCGGGTCGGTCACGCCGAGGAGACCGCCAACCAGTCCATCAGCGGCGTCCTGGCCCGGCTGATGCACACCGACGCCCCCGGCCTGTGGTGGGTGGCGGCGGCCGCCCTCCTGGGCGGCGCGGCGATGACCGTCGCGGTCCGGGCCGCGGTGCGCGGCGACAGGGCGGTGGCCGTGATCGTCACCGCGTTCACGGCGCTGATGATCAGCCCGATCTCCTGGTCCCACCACTGGGTGTGGTGCGTGCCGCTGCTGATCCTGCTGTACGACCGGACCACGCGCTTCTTCCCCGTGACGGGAGTCGTGGCACTGGCCTTCGCCTCGTTCGCGCTGTGGTGGGTCCCGCACGACCCGGGCCGCCCCGAACTGGACCAGAACGCGGGCCAGATGCTGCTCTCCGCGGTCTACCCGCTGACGGCGACGGCGGTGTTCGCCGGCTACCTGCTCGCGCGCCGCCGGGCGGTCACCGGCGCGAACCCGGCCGGGCCGGACGCTTCTGTGCGCGCGGCCGTCGAAACCACCGGGCTCCACGAGCCCCGCGAGGCTCCGCGGGCGGCCGCTCAGGCCGTCGCGAAGGAGTAGAACCGCTTGAGGGTGCAGTGCTCGTCGAGGAGCCGACCGTAGATCGGCTCCCCCTCGAGTTCACGGTAGGTCTCGATCGGGTCGCCTTTTATGATCAGCGCCCGCGCGCATTCCTCGCACCAGTACTGGAACTCGGGGTTGACCGGGTCCATGTCCCGGACGATGGGCGTACCGCTGCCGCACCAGTCGCACTTCCGCCTGTGTGCACCCATCACTCAGCTCCGGATGTGGTGGCAGGACGTACACGGACAGGACGCGGCTGGTTCCGCGACGGCATCGGCTTCGGTCACCTCGGCACCGTCCACGGCCATGCGCGCTCCCTCCCGCCCGGACCCACGTCCCCCTCCGGCGGTCCGATTCTGCCATGGCCCCGCAAGGGGGTCAGCGCCGTCGCCGGACGAGCCCCGTGACAGCCCCCGCCAGCGCCGTCGCCGCCAGCGCGAAGGCGCACACCCACAGCGCGTCGGCTGACGCGCGCGCCCCCGGTGCGGTGATCCCGCCGAGGTAGAGGGTGCCGAAGGCGGCGACCCCGATCAGCTGCCCGAGCTGGGTGACGGTGGCGAGCAGCCCGCTGGCGTCGGCCGCGTCCTCGGGCCGGACGGTCGCGAGCGCGCCGGTCAGGGCGGGGCTGAAGGCCAGGGCGAGGCCGACGCCCATGACGCACAGCACCGGGTAGAGCTGCCGGCCGCCGTCTCCGCCGTCCCTCAGGACGCCGCCCACGGCGAGCGCGGCGGCGGCCGTCAGCAGGAAGCCGCACGGGACCAGGCGCGGCTGCCAGGAGGCCGGCCAGCGCCTCCAGGTGAGGCCGACGACCCCGAAGACGGCGGCGGTGGGCGCGAAGGTGAGCCCGGCCCGCAGGGCGCTGTGCCCGAGCCCGCCCTGGAGGTGCAGGGTGAGGGTGAACAGGAAGCCCGCGTTGACGCCCATGACCGCGGCGATGCGCAGGGCGGCCCGCCCGATGCCGGGGATCCGCAGGACCCGTGGGGCGATGAGCGGGGCGCCGCCGCGGCGGGCGAGCCGGGACTCGTACGCGCCGAAGGCGACCAGGAAGAGCGCGGAGCCGCCCAGGGAGAGCCAGGTCCACAGCGGCCAGTCCGCCTCCTGTCCCAGGACGAGCGGGACGGTGAGCAGGGACACCGTGGCGGCGAGCAGGAGCAGTCCCGGCAGGTCGAGCGCGTGGGCCCGCTCGCGGTCGGTGCGCGCGTCGCGGGGCAGCAGCTTGGCGCCGAGGACCAGCAGGACGAGCCCGATGGGCACGTTGACCAGGAAGACCGGCCGCCAGCCGGTGCCGAACAGGTCGGCGCTGACCAGGATTCCGCCGGCGACCTGCCCGGCGGCGGCACCGGTGGCGAGAACGGCCGAGTAGGCGCCGAGCGCCCGTACCCGGCCCTCACCGGTGAAGTTGCGCTGGATGAGGCTGAGCACCTGAGGGATCATCAGCGCCGATCCGGCACCCTGCGCCACCCGGAAGGCGATCAACTGGCCGGTGCCGGCGGCCAGTCCGCAGGCGAGCGAGGCGGCGGTGAAGAGCGCGAGGCCGGCGAGGTACATGCGCCGGTGGCCGACCAGGTCGCCGAGGCGGGCCCCGGTGATGAGCAACACGGCGTAGGCGATGGAGTATCCGGCGACGACCAGCTGGATCCCGGCCCCGGAGGCGGAGAGTTCGAGGCGGATGGTGGGGGCGGCGACGTTGACGATGAAGGCGTCGAGCAGCGCCATGAACTGGGCGGCGAGCACGACGGCGAGCAGCGGACCGCGCCGATTGTCGGTGCCACCGTCTTTACTGAGTACGGGACGTGTTGTGGTCGTCGTCATACGAGCAGCGTGACGCCGGTCCGATACGGGTAACGAGAGCCCGCTGATGCTGGTAGCGACAGCACCTGGCAACGGCGGCACGGGGACTCGACCATGGGGGTGTGACGACGTTGGCAGTGACCCAGCAGCGGCGCAGACCGGAGCTGTCCGCCTTCCTGCGCGCCCGCAGGGCCCGGGTGACGCCGGAGGACGTGGGCATGGCCCCCGGCCTGCGGCGGCGCACACCGGGGCTGCGACGCGAGGAGGTGGCCCAGCTCTCCGGCGTGGGCGTGACCTGGTACACGTGGCTGGAGCAGGGCCGCCCGATCAACGCCTCGGCCCAGGTCCTCGACGCGGTGGCCCGCACGCTGCGCCTGGACCGGCCGGAGCGCGAGCATCTCTACCACCTCGCGGAGGTGCCGTACGAGCCGGAGACGGCGGCCGAGGACGCGGCGGCCGTCAGTCCGGAGATCCAGGGCATCCTGGACGCCCTGGTGCCCCAGCCGGCCGTGGTCTACAACGCGCGGTACGACGTGCTGGCGACGAACACGACGTACGACCTGCTGTTCGACGTCGACGCGCTCAGCCGGGAGGCGGGCCCCCTCGGGACACGCAACGTGCTGTGGAACCTCTTCACCGTCCCCGACCTGGAGTGCCCCCTGGTCGACAAGCGGCTGGAGCTGCCCCTGATGGTGGCCCAGCTGCGCGGCTCGTACGGGCGGCACGTGGGCGAGCCCTCCTGGGAGGACCTGGTCCGGCGCCTGTCGGAGGCCAGCCCGTACTTCGCGGAGCTGTGGCGCAGCGGCGACGTCATGCCGCCGGGCACCCGGGTGAAGGCCTTCCGGCACGAGGCGGTGGGCGAGATACGGATGACCTCGGTGTCGCTGTCGATCAACGGGATGCCGGGGTGCCGGATCGTCACCTACACGCCGAACGACGAGGCGAGCCGCCGGGCGGTCGCGGCGCTGTACGAGGGCAGGTGAGGAGCGGGGGCGGCGAGGCGGGCCGGCCGGGGGGCGGGAAACGACGAATCCCGCCCCCTGCTGGGGACGGGATTCGAGGATGTGGAGCTAAGGAGATTTGAACTCCTGACCCCTTGCATGCCATGCAAGTGCTCTACCAACTGAGCTATAGCCCCTCGTGTTCTTCGCGCTCTGCGCTGCGAACAAGAAGAACTCTAGCCTGTGACCTACCGGAAAGTGAAATCCGGGGTCCGCGGGGCCCGGGCGGGGCTCAGGCGTCGTCGCCGAGGACGGGCTCGGGCAGCGTGCCGGCGTTGTGCTCCATGAGGCGCCAGCCGCGCGCGCCCTCGCCGAGGACGGACCAGCAGCAGTTCGAGAGCCCGCCAAGGCTCTCCCAGTGCCGGGCCTCCAGGCCGAGAAGCCGGCCGATGGTGGTGCGGATGGTGCCGCCGTGGCTGACCACGACGAGCGTGCCGTCCTGCGGCAGCTTCTCGGCGTGCTCCAGGACCACCGGGGCGGCCCGGTCGGCCACCTCGGTCTCCAGCTCGCCGCCACCGCGGCGCACCGGCTCGCCGCGCTTCCACGCGGCGTACTGCTCGCCGTAGCGCGAGGTGATTTCGTCGTGGGTCAGCCCCTGCCACTCCCCTGCGTAGGTCTCCCGCAGGGCGGCGTCATGGGCGACCGCATGACCGGTGATCGCGGCGAGCTCGGCGGCCGTGGCCGCCGCCCTCTTCAGGTCGGAGGCGACGACGGCATCGGGCTCCAGGGCGGCGAGCAGGCGGGCGGCCCGGCGCGCCTGGGCGACGCCGGTCTCGGTCAGCTCGATGTCCGTGGACCCCTGGAAGCGGCGCTCCAGGTTCCACGAGGTCTGGCCGTGACGCCAGAGGACGATGCGGCGGCCGCTGCCGCCCTTGCCGCTGGTCAGCTCAGCTCCCCGTCCGCCGCGTCGGCGCCCGTGAGGCGGGCGTGCTCCTGGGCCTTGCCGCGGGTCTTCACCGCGTCCTCGGGGAGCGGGAGCTCGGGGCAGTCCTTCCAGAGGCGCTCGAGCGCGTAGAACACGCGCTCCTCGCTGTGCTGGACGTGGACGACGATGTCGACGTAGTCGAGGAGGATCCAGCGGGCGTCGCGGTCGCCCTCCCGGCGCACCGGCTTGGCGCCGAGCTCCTTGTTCAGCCGCTCCTCGATCTCGTCGACGATCGACTTGACCTGGCGGTCGTTGGGGGCGGAGGCGAGCAGGAATGCGTCGGTGATCGACAGCACATCGCTGACGTCGTACGCGATGATGTCGTGCGCGAGTCGGTCGGCCGCCGCCTGGGCGGCGAGGGTGACGAGCTCGATGGAGCGGTCCGTGGCGGTCACAAGCAGGCTTTCGTCGGCGGTCAGAGACACCTCAAGGGTCTCATGTACCGCCGACGGGCCCGAAAAGGATTAACGGAGGGTCACTGCTTCGCTCCGCGAGGCTTGTAATCCTGCCCCAGCACCGCTGTGACCTCGGCGTTTCCGGCGGCCTTGCCCTTGGTGACGGATCCGGCGGGCAGGCCCAGGGTCTTCGCGACCTCGACCGCGTTCGCCTTCTGCGCCTCGTCGGCGTAGATCACCTGGGACTTCTCCTGGGTCTCGGACTTGGTGCCGCCGACCACGGCGTAGCCGCCGTTGTTCAGGACCACCCGGGCGGCCTCGGTGACGCCGGAGCCGCTGGCGTCCCGGATCGCGACGCGGGTCGCCGCGCCCTGCTCCGGAGGGCTGACCTTGCCGCCGAGGATGTCCTTGACCACGCTGTCGCCGGTGGCCTCGCTCAGCGAGCCGTCGGACTCGACCGGCAGGACGGCCGTCTTGTAGTCGCCGACCTTGGCGTGCTCGGCCAGCTTCGCGAGGGAGGCGCCGAGGTCCTTCTCCGGCAGTGACGGGTCGAGGATCTGGGCGAGGGTCTCGACGGTGACCGTGGCGGCCTGCGGGTCGTCGGAGATCTTCCGGAGCACCCCGTACATGACCTGACCGAAGCGCTGGAGCTGCTTGGCCTCCGCCTCGCCGGGCGCCCGGTAGGTGGCGTAGGCGACCGCGGCACGGCCGTTGAGGGTCTGGTTCTCACCCTTCTTGACCAGCGGCGCGGCGCCGGGCTTGGCGCCCGGCACGTCGGTGTCGGTGGTGATGTCGATGTTGCTGACGAGCTCGACGAGGCTCTCCAGGTACGGGGTGTCGAGCCGCCAGGTGCCGGTGATCTTCGCGCCGAGCAGGTTGCCGACCGCCTCGCGGGTGCCGCTGGAGCCGTCGTCCTCGACGGACTTGGCGAGCGTGGTGGTGGATCCCTCGTCGTCGGCGACGGCGAGGGAGTTCGGCAGCAGCACGGTGGTGCCCTGCTTGGTGGTGGCGTTGTCCACCAGGAGGGCGGTGGACGTGCCTCCGCCGGTGGTGTTGTGCAGGTGGACGATGATCGTGTCGCGCTTCTGCGGCCCGGTGGCGGTGTTCTGCTTCTGCTCGCCGCCGGACGTGCCGGGCAGCATGCCGGCGTACCAGAGGTAGCCGACCCCGCCGGTCACGGCCAGGACGAGGACCACCACGAGGGCGACGACCCGGTTGCGGCCGCGGCGCCGGGCCTCCTCGCGGCGCTCGGACCGGCTCTCGGTGAACGCGAGCCAGTCGATGACGTCCTCGGAGTCCTCGTCGGGCTCCTCGATGAACGAGAACTGCTCGGTGCGGTACGCCCGGTCGTCGTCGTCCGGCGCCGGGCGCTGCCCGGGCACACCGGCCTGCGGCGCGGTCTGCGGCGCGGCGGGCGGCGGCACGACGGGGGCGGCCTCGGTGCGGACGGCCCACTGCTGCCCGGTGTGGTCCGCCTGGGCGGGGTGGGCCTGCGGGACCGGCTGCTGCGGCTGGACCGGCGGGAAGTACTGCCCCTGCTGACCGGTGTCGTACTGCTGGTAGTCGTACGGGGTCTGCTGGGCGTACGGGTCGTACTGCGGCTGCTGGACGGGCTGCTGCGGCTGGACCGGCTGCTGGACGGGCTGCCCGTACGGGTCGTAGCCGTAGTGCTGCTGGCCCTGCGCCTGTTGCTGCGACTGCTGCTGTTGTTGCTGCTGGGCGTACGGGTCGTAGTGCTGTTGCGGCACCTGCTGCTGGTACACCGGCTGCCCGTACTCGTCGTAGCCGATGATCTGCGGCTGCGGATAGTACGGGTCGTACGGGTTCTGCTGATCGTTCACCGGTGCCCCTCCCCGAGACTCACTCGCCGCGGTACAGCTGGCGCTTGTCGATGTAGCGCACCACGCCGTCCGGAACCAAGTACCAGACCGGATCGCCCTGAGCGACCCTCACCCGGCAGTCGGTGGAGGAGATGGCGAGCGCGGGGACCTCGACCAGCGAGACCCCGCCCTTGGGCAGGCCGTCGTCGGTGAGGTCGTGGCCCGGGCGGGTGACGCCGATGAAGTGGGCGAGCGCGAACAGCTCCTCGGCGTCACGCCAGGTGAGGATCTGCGACAACGCGTCGGCGCCGGTGATGAAGAAGAGGTCCGAGTCGCTGTTGAGAGAGCGCAGGTCCCGCAGCGTGTCGATGGTGTACGTCGGACCGCCGCGGTCGATGTCGATGCGGCTGACCGAGAACTGCGGGTTGGAGGCGGTCGCGATGACCGTCATCAGGTAGCGGTCCTCGGCCGCCGAGACGGCCTTGTGGCTCTTCTGCCACGGCTGCCCGGTCGGCACGAACACCACCTCGTCGAGGTGGAACAGGGCGGCCACCTCACTGGCGGCCACCAGGTGTCCGTGATGGATCGGATCGAACGTTCCGCCCATCACGCCGAGTCGGCGCTTGCCGCGGCCGCCAGTAGGCACTTCCTGCTCTCCCATGCGTGCAGAGCCTACTGGCACGGCGACGGACGCCGGATCAGCGGCCTCTCGGCTCAGCGGTCGCGGTTGAAGCGGGTGGTGATCCAGAGCAGAAGCAGCAGCGCGAGGAAGGCGCCGCCACCCGTGACGTACGGGCTGAGGCTTTCGTGGTTGCCGCCGTGCTCGGCACCCTCGGCGAGCGTGACCAGGTTGGCGGCGGTGGCGTGGAGGCTCATCTTCGGCAGGACCTTCGATCGGGGATGGGAGCGGAGACTTCGCGCACATCGTATGCGGGAGGTCGCGGCGCGCTCACGCCGACTCAGGCGTTGGCGTCACGGGCGTCCTTTTCGGTCACTCCGTTCTCCACGATCTTTACGTTCTCCGGGCTCTCCGGGCTCTCCGGGCTCTTCGGGCTCTCCGGGCTCTCCGGGCTCTCGGCGCGTTCGTCCCGCTCGGCGCCGTCCCCCTTGTCCCCGTAACCCCGCAGCAGGAACCAGGCCAGCAGGGCTCCGCCCACGATCGAGACGAGCAGGACGACGCGGAGGGTGTTGCCGGGGCCCTGCTGCTCCGTCGCGGCGAGAAGGGTGGTGACGGCGGTGGTCACGTGATCCGTCATGGCGGTCGTGCTCCTCGGTTGTCCGCAGTGCCCGAGTTATCCACAGGCTCCGGCACACGGTAGCCCCCTCGCCTAGTCTGGGTTGCGTCAGGGGGACGAGCACGGACTCGTACGAATTGGGGGCATCCATGACCGAGCAGACCAACAACGGGCACGAGAACCTTCCCGGACGCCGGCGCAAGCGCTTCGCCGGAATCTCCTCGCGGGCCTACGAGCACCCGGCCGACCGCTCGGCCCTGGTCGCGTTGCGCAAGCTGAGCGGCTTCGACACCGTCTTCAAGGCGCTGAGCGGGCTGCTGCCCGAGCGGAGCCTGCGACTGCTGTTCCTCTCCGACTCCGTGCGGGTGAGCGACGCGCAGTTCTCCCCTCTCAACGACATGCTGCGGGACGCGTGTTACATCCTGGACCTGGAGAAGGTCCCGCCGATGTACGTCACGCAGGACCCCAAGCCGAACGCGATGTGCATCGGCCTGGACGAGCCGATCATCGTGGTCACCACCGGTCTGGTGGAGCTGCTCGACGAGGAGGAGATGCGGGCCGTCATCGGCCACGAGGTGGGCCACGCCCTGTCGGGCCACGCCGTGTACCGGACGATCCTGCTCTTCCTCACCAGCCTGGCCGTGAAGGTCGCCTGGATACCCCTGGGCAACGTGGCGATCATGGCGATCGTGACGGCACTGCGTGAGTGGTTCCGCAAGTCGGAGCTCTCGGCGGACCGCGCGGGGCTGCTCGTGGGACAGGACGTCCAGGCCTCCATGCGCGGCCTGATGAAGATCGCCGGCGGCAACCACCTGCACGAGATGAACGTGGACGCCTTCCTCGCCCAGGCCGACGAGTACGAGAAGGGCGGCGACCTGCGCGACTCCGTGCTGAAGATCCTCAACGTGCTGCCGCGCTCGCACCCGTTCACCACGGTCCGGGCGGCCGAGCTGAAGAAGTGGTCCGAGACCCGCGACTACCAGCGGATCATGGACGGGCACTACCCGAAGCGCTCCGAGGACAAGGACACCTCGGTGACCGACTCCTTCCGCGAGTCCGGGCGGCACTACGCCGACACGGTGCGCGGCAGCAAGGATCCGCTGATGAAGCTGGTCAACGACATAGCCGGCGGCGCTGGGGACCTCGCGGGCGACCTGGGCGGCAAGCTGTTCGGCCGCTTCGGTGGCGGTGCCGGCAACGGCACGGGCACCGGCGCTGGCACGGGCACCGGCACCGGCACCGGCACCGACGGCACGGACCGTGGTGGTCCGGCCGGTCCCGGCGCCAAGGGCGGTCAGGGCGGCGAGCGGCCTGGGACGGACGAGCGCGGCGGTCAGAGCGAGGGCTGAGCGCCCGGGGCCAGCGTCCCGCAGAGCGAGGAGGTGGTGGGCCGGCCCGTCGCGTACGGGTCGGTGACACCCTGGCGTGACCGGTCGGCGCGCTGGCCCGCGAGCAGCGGGTGCAGTGAGCCGGTGGGGTCGGCGTCGCAGGACTGGGGGCCGGCCTGGACGGTGCTGCTGAGCAGCTCCGCGCGGTGCATCCGCAGGTCCTCGCGGTCGAAGCGGAAGTGCAGCTCGCGGTGGACCGTGAACAGCGAGGCCGGGGGTGTCGGGCCGGTGGCGGGGGTGGCCGGCCGGACGGCGTAGGTGAAGGTGTGGTCCGCCGTGACCTCCAGGAGGTCGGTGTCGATCTCCTGGACGCGCAGGGTGCCGTGGACGCGGACGGTGGGCGCGGCGAGGGCCACCCGGTGGGGGTCGAAGCGCACGAGCCAGCCGGCGACGGCGTGCCGGCCGTCGTCCTGGGGCTGCTCGACGCTCCGGTCGAACTGGTCCAGCTGGTCCGGGTCGATCAGGAGCCGGGCCGGGCGGACGGTCGCGCCGGTCAGGACGCCGGGTTCGAGGGAGGAGGCGACCAGGTACTCCTTGGCGATGCCGAGGGCCGAGACGACCTGGCTCTCGGAGAAGTGAGGGGTACGGCCGGTGAGCGGGAAGTTGATCCCCGCGGCGCCGCTGGGGTACTCGGCGGCCGGGCTGTGGGCGAACAGCCGGTCGGGTTCGCCGCCCGTCACGGCGCCCTGCGGGGCGAGCGGGACGACGGTGGTCCGCAGCGGTTCGGCCCGCTGGTCGACGGGAGGCTGGTACGGGTTGCGGACGCCGAGGTAGACGGCGGTGCCGAAGGCCAGCAGGATCAGCAGCACCAGCATCAGGGCCTGCCGGGAGCCGCTCCGGCCCTCCCAGGAGGGGCGTGACCTGACGGCCTGGGCGTGTTCCCCCATCCGTTCCTGGGCGGAGAACTCCTGGAGCCGGGCAGCGCGGACGAACGCCTCGTCGAAGACGACGGCTCGGTACTCGTCCTCACCGCCGGGGAGCCCCTCGGGGGTCCCCTCAGGCGGGTCGCCACGCCCTGCCATACCTTCAGGGTAGGTCTGCGGAAGCCCCGGTAAACGCTGAGCTGCGCGACAACTTCCGACGAAGTCCGACGAACGGGGGTCAGGGGGCGCCGGGCGCGGCCGGCACCGCGGGCGCGGACGGCACGGTGGCGGCCGACGGGACGGCGCGGGGCTTGTCCACGCCGGTGGTGGCGGGCGGCGGGATGCGGTCCTGGCGGTTGGCGGAGGCGCCGCGGTAGACCGCGCTGAACGCGAGGGCGACCATGCCGACGCCCATCACCAGGGCGAGCACCCAGGCGACCGGCCGGTGCCAGCGGGCGCTGCCCCGGTAGGGGCGCAGGGCGCCGCCGTGGGGGCCGTAGGGGCCGAAGTCGTCCTCGGCGGTGTCCGGGTCGTAGCCGTCTGCGTAGCGGCGCGGTTCGAGGCCGTAGCCGTCCTCGTAGAGCTCCTCGTCGGCGAGTCCGGCGACGGCCCGGGCACGGGCCGCTTCCGCCTCGGCACGGGCCTGGGCGGCGGCGAGCAGGCGCTCGACGGCGGTCGGCTCGTGGACGGTGGCAGCCCGGACGAAGTCCTCGTCGAAGACCACGGCGGCGAAGTCGTCTGCGCCTCCGCGGTCGACAGAGTCCTCAGGGTCTCCGCCGTTCTGGGACGGCGTGCCCCCCACGTCGTCCGGCACGGGTTCAGAGTAGACCTGGGAGGGGGTTTTGGGCAGGGAGAGCGCGAACTGTCCCTGCCCCGGATACGACGTGACGGTTACCGGACGTGACCGTCGCCGGTCACGATGTACTTGGTGGAGGTGAGCTCCGGGAGGCCCATGGGGCCCCGGGCGTGCAGCTTCTGGGTGGAGATGCCGATCTCGGCGCCGAAGCCGAACTGTCCGCCGTCCGTGAAGCGGGTGGAGGCGTTCACGGCGACCGTGGTCGAGTCGACCAGCTGGGTGAAGCGGCGGGCCGCGGCCTGGGAGGTGGTGACGATGGCCTCGGTGTGGCCGGAGGACCAGAGCCGGATGTGCTCGACGGCCTTGTCGAGGGAGTCGACGACGGCGGCGGCGATGTCGTAGGAGAGGTACTCGGTCTCCCAGTCCTCGGGGGTGGCCGGGACGACGGTGGCCTTGGTGCCCTCGGCGTGGGCGAGGACCCGCTCGTCGGCGTGGACGGTGACGCCGGCCTCGGCGAGGGCGTCCAGGGCGCGGGGCAGGAAGGCGTCGGCGACGTCCTGGTGGACCAGGAGGGTCTCGGCGGCGTTGCAGACGCTGACCCGGTGGGCCTTGGAGTTGATCAGGATCTCGACGGCCATGTCCAGGTCGGTCTGGGCGTCGACGTAGACGTGGCAGTTGCCGGTGCCGGTCTCGATGACCGGGACGGTGGACTGCTCGACGACCGTGCGGATCAGGGAGGCGCCGCCGCGCGGGATCAGGACGTCGACCAGACCTCGGGCGCGCATCAGCTCGCGCACGGACTCGCGGGACTCGCCGGGCACGAGCTGGATGGCGTCGGCGGGCAGTCCGGCGCCGCCGACGGCGTCGCGCAGGACCTTCACCAGGGCGGTGTTGGAGGAGTACGCGGAGGAGGAGCCGCGGAGCAGGACGGCGTTGCCGGACTTGAGGCAGAGGGCGGCGGCGTCGACGGTGACGTTGGGCCGGGCCTCGTAGATGATGCCGACGACGCCGAGCGGGACGCGGACCTGGCGCAGGTCGATGCCGTTGGGGAGGGTGGAGCCGCGGACGACCTCGCCGACCGGGTCGGGCAGGGCGGCCACGTGCCGGACGTCCTCGGCGATGGCCCGCACCCGCTCGGGGGTGAGGGTGAGCCGGTCGATGATGGCCTCGCTGGTGCCGGCCTCGCGGGCGCGGGCGATGTCCTCGGCGTTGGCCTCGACGATCTCGGCCGTGCGGACCTCCAGGGCGTCCGCGACGGCGAGCAGGGCGTCGTCCTTCGTCGCGCGCGGGAGTGGCGCGATGACGGCGGCAGCGCCGCGGGCCCGGTAGGCGGCCTGGGTGACCGGGGACATGTTGTCGAAGGGCGTGAGCGAGGTCATGCCCGCAGGGTACTGGCACCTCTGCGGACATCCCTCACGTATACCTCGCCCGTCCCGTACTGCGAGACGTGCGCGGGTGCGACGCCCGTCAGTACGGGTGGACGCCCACCGGGGCGGCCGGCGGGGGGCCGTAGCCCTCGGCGATCCGCTGGTGGTAGGTCTCCCGGTCGATGACCTCCAGGCCGACGATCTCCCAGGGCGGCAGCTTGGCGCTCTGCCGGTGCTCGCCCCACAGGCGCAGGGCGACGGCCGCGGCGTCGTGGAGGTCGCGGGCCTCCTCCCAGTAGCGGATCTCGGCGTGGTCGTTGGCGTAGCGGCTGGTCAGCAGGAAGGGGTGGTCGTGGGCCAGCTGTTCCAGGGCACGGCGCACCTCCTTCAGCGGAGCCTCCGCGCCGGAGACACTGAGGGTGATGTGCCAGAGCTTGGACAGTTCCCGCTCCGGAACCTTGGCTCTCGTCGTCTCGTCTGTCGTGGCGGACTCGTCGGACTCGTCGAAGTCGTCGAAGTCGGCTCCGGCCTCGACGCTCGTCAGGGCGCGTTCGGCCGACCCGCGGGGCAGTGCCCCTGGGCGCGCTCGTCTCACCGGCGGCCTCCTGTGTGATGCCTGTGCTGCGTGCTGCTGCGTGTGCGCGTGCTGGTGTTCCCCGCCCTCTCCGTGCCCCCGAGACAAAGTTGACCAGCCCGGGGCGGTGCGTGGGGCGGTTTTGGTAAAGGTCCCTACCGGATGACCAGACTTTCAGCCGTTTCGGTTCACAGGACGTCGTTTCGGAGGACGCCGTTCGCGGGCGTCCGGTTGACAGGGCTCGGTCCGCGGGGCCCGGTTCACATCACGACGAGGTCGTCGCGGTGGACGATCTCGCGCTCGTACTCCGGGCCGAGTTCCCTGGCCAGGTCGTGGGTGGAACGGCCGAGGAGCCGGGGCAGTTCCTTGGCGTCGAAGTTGACCAGGCCCCGGGCGACCGCGCGGCCCGCGGTGTCGCGGAGCTCGACCGGGTCGCCGGCGGTGAACTCGCCCTCGACGGCGGCGATCCCGGCCGCCAGGAGCGACTTCTTGCCCTCGACCACGGCCCGGACGGCGCCGTCGTCGAGGGTCAGCGCGCCCCGCGGGGTGGAGGCGTGCGCGAGCCACAGGAGCCGGTCGGCGGAGCGGCGGCCGGTGCGGTGGAAGTAGGTGCCGGTGTCGCGGCCGGCGAGGGCGTCGGCGGCGCGGCTCGCGGAGGTCAGGACGACGGGGATGCCGGCCGCCGCGGCGATCCGGGCGGCCTCGACCTTGGTGACCATGCCGCCGGTGCCGACGCCCGCCTTGCCGGCCGAGCCGATCTCGACGTGGGCGATGTCGGCGGGCCCGGTGACCTCGGCGATCCTCGCGGTGCCGGGCTTGGCCGGGTCGCCGTCGTAGAGGCCGTCCACGTCGGAGAGGAGGACCAGCAGGTCGGCACGGACGAGGTGGGCGACGAGGGCGGCGAGCCGGTCGTTGTCGCCGAAGCGGATCTCGTCCGTGGCGACCGTGTCGTTCTCGTTGACGACCGGCAGGGCGCCCATGGCGATCAGCTGGTCGAGGGTCCGGTACGCGTTGCGGTAGTGCGCGCGGCGGCTGGTGTCGTCGGTGGTGAGCAGGACCTGCCCGACGCGTACGCCGTAGCGGGCGAAGGAGGCGGTGTAGCGGGCGACGAGGAGTCCCTGGCCGACGCTGGCGGCGGCCTGCTGCCGGGCGAGGTCCTTGGGGCGGCGGGTCAGGCCGAGCGGGGCGAGACCGGCGGCGATGGCGCCGGAGGAGACCAGGACGATCTCCTTCTCGCCGCCGCTGCGGACCTTGGCGAGCACGTCGACGAGGGCGTCGACCCGGTCGGCGTCGAGGCCGCCGGAGGCGGTGGTCAGCGAGGAGGAGCCGACCTTCACGACGATCCTGCGGGCTTCCGTCACGTACTGCCTTGCCACTGTCACCTGCGTCGACCCCATCGTGCCTGTCCTGCTCGCCTCGGCTGTCCGTCGCGCAATCTACGCGAGTGCGTTTCCGCGGCGCCCCTCTATTCCGCGGGCTGGACGGTGCCGCCGGTGTGCGCCGCCCAGGCCGAGGCGATCATGGAGCGGACGTCGTGGCGGGCCTTCCAGCCCAGCTCGGCGGAGATCCGTTCGGCGGATGCGACCACCTTCGCCGGGTCGCCGGGGCGACGGGCGACGACCTCGGGTTCGACGGGACGGCCGGTGACCTCGCGGATCAGGTCGATCATCTCCCGTACCGAAACGCCCTCCCCGCGCCCGATGTTGAGCGTGAGGTCCCGGTGCTCCCCGGCCGCGGCCAGCTCGGCGAGCCGGCGGGCGGCGGCCAGATGGGCCTCGGCGAGGTCGGCGACATGGATGTAGTCGCGGACGCAGGTGCCGTCGGGGGTGGCGTAGTCGTCGCCGAAGACGAGCGGCGCCTGTCCTGCGTCGAGGCGCTGGAAGACCATGGGGACGAGGTTGAAGAAGCCGGTGTCGGCGAGTTCGGCGGTGGCGGTGCCCGCGACGTTGAAATAGCGCAGGCAGCCGGTGGCCATGGAGTGGGCCCGGCCGACGGAGCGGACCATCCACTCGCCGGCGACCTTGGTCTCGCCGTACGGGCTGAGCGGCGCGCAGGGGGTGTCCTCGGTGACCAGGTCGGTGTCGGGGGTCCCGTAGACCGAGGCGGAGGAGGAGAAGAGGAAGGAGTCGACGCCGGCCGCGGCGGCCGCTTCGAGCAGGACCTGGAGGCCCGACACGTTCTCGCGGTAGTAGTGCAGCGGGCGTTCGACGGATTCGCCGACGGCCTTCTTCGCGGCGAGGTGGACGATCCCGCGGATCCCGTGCGCGGCGAGGACCCGGTCGAGGAAGGACCGGTCGAGGACGGTGCCGCGCTCCAGCGGCACCCCCGCGGGGACTCTGGCCGGGTCGCCGGAGGAGAGGTCGTCCAGGACGACCACCCGCTCACCGGCCTCGGTCATGGACTTGACGACATGGGAACCGATGTAGCCGGCGCCGCCGGTGATGAGCCACGTCATTCGGGCAGCCTAACGCGAAGCGGTACGGAACGACGGCGGCCCGGCGGTTTCCCCGAGGGGAACCGCCGGGCCGGCGTCACGAGCGGGTCGTGCGGGAGGCCGAGCGGCTCAGCCGCGCTCGGCGAGCGAGGCGCGGAAGGCCACGCACTCCTCGTACACCGGCAGGATGCCGGCCTCGCGCGCCTGCGCGAGGGTCGGGCCCTCGGCGTCCTTGGCGGACAGCTCGGGCACGCCGTCGACCGGCCACTCGATGCCGATCTCGGGGTCGAGCGGGTAGACCGTGCGCTCCCGCTCGGGGGCGTAGCCCTCGGAGCAGAGGTAGGTGACGGTGGCGTCGTCGGTGAGCGCGCAGAAGCCGTGGCCGAGGCCCTCGGAGAGGTAGACGGCCTTGCGGTCCTTGTCGTCGAGGCGCACGGCCTCCCACCTGCCGAAGGTCGGCGAGCCGACCCGCACGTCGACGATGATGTCGAGCACCGCACCGCGGACGCAGGTCACGTACTTGGCCTGGCCGGGCGGGACGTCGGCGAAGTGGATGCCGCGCACGACGCCGGCCGAGGAGACGGAGAGGTTGCCCTGCTTCAGGTTCAGCGGGTGGCCGACGGCCTCGGCCATGCGCTCGGCCTTGTACCACTCCAGGAAGAGGCCGCGGGCGTCCCCGAACTGCTGCGGGACGAACTCCCAGGCGCCTTCGATACCAAGGGGGTTGACCTTCATGGAAACGATCGGTCCTCTCAGGCCTTCTCGGCCTCGTAGGCCAGCAGGTCGATCAGGTAGTCGCCGTAGCCGCTCTTGGTCAGCGGCTGGGCCAGGGCGCGCAGCTGCTCGTCGTCGATGAACCCGGCGCGCCAGGCGGCCTCTTCGAGGCAGCCGATCTTCATGCCCTGGCGCTCCTCGACCACGCGGACGTACTCGGAGGCCTGGACGAGCGACTGGAAGGTGCCGGTGTCGAGCCAGACGGTGCCGCGGTCGAGGACCGAGACCTGGAGCTCGCCGCGGTCGAGGTAGTGCTTGTTGACGTCGGTGATCTCCAGCTCGCCGCGGCCGCTGGGCTTGAGGCCCTTGGCGATCTCGACGACCCGGCTGTCGTAGAAGTAGAGGCCCGGCACCGCGTAGCGGGACTTCGGGTTCTTGGGCTTCTCCTCGATGGAACGGGCGACGCCGTTCTCGTCGAAGTCGACGACACCGTAGGCGGTGGGGTCGGAGACGGCGTGGGCGAAGACCACACCGCCCTCGGGCTCGCGGTAGTCCGCGAGCTGCCGGCCGAGGCCGACGCCGTGGAAGATGTTGTCGCCGAGGATCAGCGCGACGGGCTCGTCACCGATGAATTCCTCGCCGATGACGAAAGCCTCGGCAATTCCGTTCGGGTGCTCCTGAGTGGCGAACTGGATGTTGAGCCCGAAATCGGACCCGTCCCCCAGAAGCCGCTCGAACTGGGGGCGCTCCTCCGGACCGGTGATGATCAGAATGTCCCGGATCCCCGCCATCACGAGGGTCGACAGGGGGTAATAGATCATCGGCTTGTCGAAGACCGGCATCAGCTGCTTCGACACGGCTCGGGTGATCGGCCACAGTCGGGAGCCGGTACCACCGGCAAGCAAAATTCCACGCATGGGCACGCAGCCTACGGCAGGCCCACGGGGCCGTTCACCATCACGACCGTGAGAACGGCCACGGAACGGTGCGCGAAGCCCACCCCATAGAATGGTGGCCCTTATGAAGATTCTCGTCACCGGCGGCGCCGGGTTCATCGGTTCACAGTTCGTGCGGGCACTGCTCTCCGAAGAGCTGCCCTCGGGCAAGGGCGCCCAGGTCACCGTCCTGGACAACCTGACCTACTCCGGCAACGAGGCGAACCTCGCCCCGGTGGCGGACAAGCCCGGCTACACCTTCGTCCACGGCGACATCCGCGACTACGCGACCGTCGACGACGCGATGCGCGGCCAGGACGCGGTCGTGCACTTCGCGGCCGAGTCCCACGTGGACCGCTCGATCCTGGACTCCTCGCCGTTCGTCACCACGAACGTGCTGGGCACGCAGGTCCTGCTTGACTCCGCCAAGCGCCACGGCGTCGGCCGCTTCGTCCACGTCTCCACGGACGAGGTCTACGGCTCGATCTCCGAGGGCACCTGGACCGAGGACTGGCCGCTCGCGCCGAACTCGCCGTACTCGGCCTCCAAGGCGGGCTCGGACCTGCTGGCCCTCTCGTACCACCGGACGCACGGCATGGACGTCGTCGTGACCCGCTGCTCCAACAACTACGGGCAGTACCACTTCCCCGAGAAGATGATCCCGCTGTTCACCACGAACCTGCTGGACGGGAAGAAGGTGCCGCTCTACGGCGAGGGCCTCAACATCCGCGACTGGCTGCACGTCTCCGACCACTGCCGTGGCATCGAGATGGTGCTGCGCGGCGGCCGTGCCGGTGAGATCTACCACATCGGCGGCGGCACCGAGGTCACCAACAAGGAGCTCACCGGTCTCCTCCTCGACGCCTGCGGCGCCGACTGGGACATGGTCGAGTACGTCGAGGACCGCAAGGGCCACGACCTGCGCTACTCCCTGTCGATCGCCAAGATCCAGGAGGAGCTCGGCTACGCGCCGCTCGTCACCTTCGAGCAGGGCCTCGCCTCCACCGTGCAGTGGTACCGCGACAACCGCGCCTGGTGGGAGCCGCTGAAGGCGAAGGCGGCGCTGTCCGCATGAGCCGCTGGCTGATCACCGGTGCGGCCGGGATGCTCGGCCGCGACCTCGCCGAGGTGCTCGCGGAGGGCGGCGTGGAGTACACCGCGCTGACCCGTCAGGAGCTGGACGTCACCGACGCCGCCGCGGTCCGCGCGGCGGTGGCCGGTCATGACGTGGTGGTCAACGCGGCCGCGTGGACCGATGTCGACGGCGCCGAGACCGAGGAGGCCGCGGCCACCCGGATCAACGGCGACGGACCGCGCGCCCTGGCGGCGGCCTGCGCCGAGACCGGCGCCGTGCTGATCCAGGTCTCCACGGACTACGTCTTCCCGGGCGACGCGACCGAGCCGTACCGGCACGACGCGCCCACCGCCCCGGTGAACGCCTACGGCCGCAGCAAGCTGGCGGGCGAACTGGCCGTCACCGAGCTGCTGCCCGAGCGCGGCTACGTGGTGCGCACCGCGTGGCTGTACGGGGCGCACGGCCGCAACTTCGTGTCGACGATGCTGGGCCTGGCCGAGCGTCTCGACACCGTCGACGTGGTCGACGACCAGCGCGGCCAGCCGACCTGGACCCGTGCGCTGGCCCGCCAGCTGCGGGAGCTGGGCGAGGCGGCCGTGGCGGGCAAGGCCCCGGCGGGCGTCTACCACGGCACGGCCTCCGCGACGGCGACCTGGTTCGACCTGGCGCGGGCGGCCTTCGAGCTGACCGGTCTGGATCCGGAGCGGGTGCGGCCGACCACCTCGGAGAAGTTCGTGCGTCCGGCGCGCCGGCCGTCCTTCAGCGTCCTCGCGCACGAGCGCTGGGCCGAGGCGGGCGTGGCGGCGCAGCCGCACTGGCGTGAGCAGCTCACCGAGGCCCTGCGGGTCATGGCTCCGGGCGGACGGTCCGGCGCGTGAGCCTGCTCGACCGGATCGGCACGGCGCTGCCCCGCGGCACCGCTTTCGTCGGCATCGGCACCGTGGTGCTGGGCGGGGCCAACTACGTGCACCTCGCGGCGGCGGGCCACTCGCTCTCCGTCGACGACATGGCCAGCTTCTCGGTCCTGTGGACCGCGGTGGCCTCCATAGGCCTGGGACTGTTCTTCCCGGTCGAGCAGGAGATCACCCGGGTGGTTGCCGCCCGGGTGGTGGCCGGCGACGGGGCGCTGCCCGTGCTGCGGCGCGGCGCGGCGCTCTCGTTCGGGCTGCTGGCGGCGGTGCTGGTGCCGCTGGCGCTGTTCGCCGAGCCGCTCGCGGACCTCTTCTTCCACGGGGACGAGAGCCTGGTTCTCGCGGTCGGCGGCGCCTTCGCGGCGCTGGCCGTCGCCTATGTGACCCGGGGCGTGCTGGCGGGGCTCGGCCGTTTCGAGGCGTACGGGCTGCAGCTCGGCCTCGACGGCCTGCTGCGGATCGTGCTGTCCGTGGGTCTGGCGCTGGGCGGGGTGACCTCGGCCTTCGCGTTCGCCGCGGTGATGACGGTGGCGCCGCTGATCGCGGTGGCCGTCACGCTGCCGCCGGTGTTCCGCGGGGCCAAGGCGGGTTCGACGGCGCAGTGGGGGGAGCTGATCGAGCACCTCGGGCTGCTCGTGGGTTCGACGCTGCTCGCCCAGGTGCTGGTCAACATCGCGGTGATCAGCACCAAGCTGATCGCGACGGACGACAGCGCCCTGGTGGCCGCGCTGCTCTCGGCGCTGGTCCTGGTGCGGGTGCCGTTGTTCGCGTTCGGGGCCTTCCAGGCCTCGCTGCTCGCGGGGCTGTCGACGGCGCAGGCCGAGGGGGACGCCCCGGCGTACCGGCGGCTGCTGATGCGGGCCTGCGGACTGACCGCGGGTCTCGGGGTGGCGTTCGGCATCGGCGTGGTCGCGCTGGGGCCGGTGCTGCTGCCGGTGCTGTTCGGTTCGCCGGACGTGCTGGGGCCGGTGGACTTCGCGTGGCTGTCGCTCGGCACGCTGCTGTACATGCTGGCGATGGTGCTCGGCCAGGCGCTGCTCACGAGTGGCGCGGCGCGTCAGCAGCTGCTCGCGTGGGTGGTGGGAACGGGCGTTCTCGTGGCGGTCACTCTCAGTCCTCTGGAGCTGCGGACGAGGGTCGAAGTCGCCTATGCCATGGGGTCGCTCGCGGTCGTCGCCTACATGACTCTCGTTCTTCGCTCTCGTGTAGGCTACCGTTCGGTGCACTCATAGGAATGATCACCATTCCCTCACTCTCCGTGACCATCGCGACGGACAGTGGACTGCAATCCGGCGGCTCCTTCTCCAGCCGCCCACCCCTGGAAGAGTAGACAGGCCCTTTCCATGAGTCGTCCCATACACCGGAGCCACGCATGAAGTTGTGGATGCTGACTTCGGTCACCGGAGTCTTTCTCGTCGCATGCATCGTGGAGCTGCTGCGCCGCCGCAAGCTCAAGGAGAAGTACGCGTTCCTGTGGGTGCTCACCGGCCTGGTGATCATCCCGCTCGGCTTCTTCCCGAGCGGCCTGGACTCGGTCGCCCGCGCGGTGGGCGTCGCCTCCGGCGTCAGCCTCCTCCTCTTCCTCAGCGTCGCGTTCCTCTTCATCGTCTGCCTCCAGCTGAGCTGGGAGGTGGGCCATCTCGAAGAGGAGGGCCGCACCCTCTCGGAGGAGGTGGCCCTGCTGCGCATCGACGTGACGGAGCTGCGCAAGGAGCTGGCGGAGAAGGCCGACACGGCGGGTCAGGGGAGCGGCAAGTGATCGACGGCAAGCGCGTACTGATCATCATGCCGGCCTGGAACGAGGCCGAGGGCGTCGCCGACGTCGTCAAGGAGGTCTACACGACCCTCCCGGGCGTCGACATCCTCGTCGTCGACGACGGCTCCGCCGACGAGACCAGCGCCATGGCGCGCGGTGCCGGCGCGACCGTGATGACCCTCCCGTACAACCTCGGCGTCGGCGGCGCGATGCGCGCCGGCTACCGCTACGCGCACGACCGCGGCTACGACGTGGCCATCCAGGTCGACGCGGACGGTCAGCACGACCCGCGCAACGTGCCGGAGCTGCTGGCGCGCCTGGACGCCGGCGCGGACCTCGTCATGGGCGCGCGCTTCGCGGGCACCGGCGACTACGAGACCCGCGGCCCGCGCAAGTGGGCGATGCTCGTGCTCGCCTTCTGGCTCTCGCGCATGGCCAAGACCAAGCTGACCGACGTCACCTCGGGCTTCCGCGCCTCCAACCGCGACCTGATCGACGTCTTCGCGCACTGGTACCCGGTGGAGTACCTGGGCGACACGGTGGAGTCCTCCATCGCCGTGGTCCGGGCCGGCTACCGGATCGAGCAGGTGCCCGTCGCGATGCGTCCGCGCGCGACCGGCACCCCGAGCCAGTCGCCGTGGAAGGCCACCCTCTACCTGGGCCGCATCGGCATGATCCTGCTGCTCGCGATGAGCCGCCGGTCCGCCCTCGGCCCCAAGGGGAAGGCCAAGTGACGGCGGTGCGCACCCTCGACATCATGCTGCCGCACTACGGCGACACCGGTCTGATGCAGGCCGCCGTCCGCAGTGTGCTCGACCAGACGGACGAGGACTGGCGGCTGACCGTCGTGGACGACGGCAAGGAGGAGGGCGTACCCGAGTGGTTCGCCTCCCTCGGCGACAGCCGCGTCCGGTACCTGCGCAACGAGCAGAACCTCGGCATCACCAGGAACTTCCGCAAGTGCGTCGACCTCGTCGAGTCCACGCACTTCTCGATGCTGGGCAGTGACGACCTGCTGCTGCCGACCTACGTCGCGACGATGCGCGCCGCGATCGAGGCCGAGCCCGGTGCGGCGATCTACCAGCCGGGCGTCGAGGTCATCGACGAGAACGGCGCCCCGTCGAGCACCCTGGGCGACGAGGTCAAGAAGCGGTTGTACGCGCCGAAGGACAACGGGCGCCGCCTGGTGCTCTCGGGCGAGCCGCTGGCGGCGAACCTGCTCGGCGGCAACTGGCTCTACTTCCCGTCGATCGTGTGGCGGGCCGACGCCGTGAAGGCGGTCAGCTTCCGGGAGGACCTGTCGGTCATCCAGGACCTGGCGCTGATCATCGAGCTGATCCGGCGCGGCGAGAAGCTGGTGGTCGAGCCGGCCACCGCGTTCCGCTACCGGCGCCACTCCGGCAGCCTGTCGTCCTCCGAGGCCGTCTCCGGCGCCCGCTTCGGCGAGGCCGTGCGGTTCTTCAACGAGGTGGCCGACGAGCTCGACCGGCACGGCTGGCCGAAGGCCGCGAAGGCGGCCCGCCGTCATCTGTCGATGCGGCTGCACGCGCTGACCATGGTGCCGGGGGCCTTGCGCCACCGACAGTCGGCCGCCGTGCGCAAACTGCTGGGTTATGCCCTGACCAGCTCGCAGTGACCGTCCGAGCGGGGCGGCGGGAACGTTCCCGCCGCCCCGCTCGGACGTGGTCCGCCCGTCTCCCGTGTCCAGAACGCCGTCCGTCCGGAAGCCCTAAGCCCACATGACTCCCACGCAAGCAGCGCAGCGGTCCGACGTCCCCCGGTTCAGCATCATCGTTCCGGCGTACGGGGTGGAGGCCTATCTGCGCGACTGTCTCGACTCGGTGCTGAGCCAGTCGTTCCAGGACTTCGAGCTGATCGCGGTCAACGACGCCTCGCCGGACGCCTGCGGCGCGATCATGGACGAGTACGCGGCGCTCGACCCGCGCGTGGAGGCGCTGCAGCTCGCGCAGAACGTGGGCCTGGGCCGGGCCCGCAACGCCGGCATGGCGCGGGCCAGGGGCACCTACCTGCTCTTCCTGGACAGCGACGACACCCTGCTGCCCGGCTCGCTCGCGGCGATCGCCCAGCGGCTCGACGAGACCGGCGACCCGGAGCTCCTGGTCTTCGACTACTCCCGCACGCACTGGGACGGCCGGATCACCCCGAACGCCAAGGCCAAGGTGCTCGCCGACAGCCCGCGCGAGGCCGTCGCCCTGGGAGCCAACCCGGGCCTGCTCGGGCTGCTCCAGGTCGCCTGGAACAAGGCCTACCGCCGGGACTTCGTGGAGCGCTGGGGCTTCGAGTACCCCACCGGCTACTACGAGGACACCCCCTGGACGTACCCGGTGCTGATCGCCGCCGAGTCCATCGCGGTGCTCCCCCGGGTCTGCGTGCACTACCGGCAGCGCCGCCAGGGCAGCATCCTGCACAGCACCAGCCGCAAGCACTTCGACGTCTTCGACCAGTACGGCCTGGTGTTCGCGTTCCTCGACGCGCACCCCGAGTTCGACGCCTGGCGCGGCCCGCTCTTCGACCGCATGATCACCCACTTCCGGGTGGTCGAGAACTCCCCCGGCCGCCTCCCCGACGAGGCCCGCGCCGAGTTCCGCGCGACCTTCCTCCGGTACGAGAAGCAGTACCGCCCGGCCGGACACGCCACCCCGCAGGGCTCCGCCTCCGCCCGCCGCAAGGCCGTCGGCAAGCTGCCGGCCCCGGTGCGCGGCGCCGCCCGCCGCGCGTACCGCACGGCCCGCAAGGTCAAGGCCGCCCCGCGCCGGCTGCGCAAGCCGCTGCGCACCGCGGTGCTGGCCGGCTACTACCGGGCGCAGCGCATGCTGCCCGTGCGCAACGACACGGCCGTGTTCGCCGCGTACTGGAACACGGACTACTCCTGCAACCCGGCCGCCGTGCACCAGAAGCTGCTGGAGCTCGCGCCGAAGGTGAAGACGACCTGGGTCCTGAAGCCCGGCTCGCGCAACACCCCGCCGCCCGGCACGAACGTGGTGCACCCCGGCTCGTTCGGGTTCTGGCGCGCGATGGCGCGGGGGAAGTACTTCGTCAACAACGTCAACTTCCCGACCCGGGTGGTCAAGCGGCCCGGTCAGATCCACGTCCAGACGCACCACGGCACCCCGCTGAAGCGGATGGGCGTCGACCTGGCCGAGTACCCCGTGGCCCAGGGCGACCTGGACATGCCGTCGCTGATGGAGCGGGTGGACCGCTGGGACTACAGCGTCTCCTCCAACAGCTTCACCACGGCGATCTGGGACCGCGCGTACCCGGCCGAGTACACCAAGCTGGACTACGGCTACCCGCGCAACGACGTGCTGGTCCGGGCCGGCGAGGACGAGCGGCTGCGGGCCCGCGCGGCGCTCGGGCTGCCCGAGGACACCACGGTCGTGCTGTACGCGCCGACCCACCGCGACTACCAGAACGTGCCGCAGCCGCTGCTCGACCTGGAGCACCTGGCGGCCCGCCTCGGCAAGGGCTTCACCGTGCTGTCCCGGGCGCACTACTTCCTGCTGGACAACCCCGGCGGCACCGGCCCGAAGGACGGCTCCGGCGTCGTGGACGTCAGCCGCCACCCCTCGGTGGAGGAGCTGTTCCTCGCCGCGGACTGCCTGCTGACCGACTACTCGTCGCTGATGTTCGACTACGCGCTGCTCGACCGGCCCGTCGTCGTGTACGCCAACGACTGGGACGTCTACCGCGCGACCCGCGGCACCTACTTCGACATCCACGTCGAGAAGCCGGGCCACGTCGTGGCAACCGAGCCGGAGCTGCTCGACGTCTTCCTCTCGGGGCGCTGGTCGGACGAGGAGTCCGCGAAGCTGCGCACCGAGTTCCGGAGGCGGTTCTGTGAGTTCGACGACGGCTCCGCGGCCGAGCGCGTGGTACGCAGGGTGTTCCTGAACGAGGAGAATGTACCGCCGGTGGTGCTCCCTCCGGAGCGCCCGAGCCCTCGCACCCGCGGCTAGAGCTACCGTGTCCGGCGAGCCGTACATCGCCGTCACGCACGAAACACCTTGAGGAAAGGCGCAGTACCCAATGCCTCCCCGCCTGTCAGTAATCGTTCCCGTGTACAACGTGGAGCTCTTTCTCGACGAGTGCCTGCAGTCCCTTGCCGACCAGACGTTCACCGACTGGGAGGCGATCGTCGTCGACGACGGCTCCAAGGACGGCAGCCTCGCGATCGCCGAGAGCTGGGCGGCGAAGGACGCGCGGATCCGTGTGGTCGCGCAGGAGAACCAGGGGCTGGGGCCCGCCCGTAACACCGGTGTCGCACACCTCACGGACGGCACCGAGTACCTCGCGTTCGTCGACAGCGACGACATCGTGCTGCCGGACGCCTACGAGCGGTTCATCGCCAAGCTGGACGAGACCGGATCGGACTTCGCCAGCGGCAACGTGAACCTGCTGAAGGCCGGCGAGATCCTGATCTCCCCGCTGCACGAGAAGCGCCTCAACAAGGACCGCGACCGCACCCACATCTCCCACGACAAGGCGCTGGTCTACGACCGCACCGCGTGGAACAAGGTCTTCCGGCGCTCGTTCTGGGAGCGGCACGCCTTCGAGTTCCCCGGCATCCTGTACGAGGACGCCCCGGTGACCCTGCCCGCGCACTTCCGGGCCACGTGCGTCGACGTCCTCGGTGACCCCGTCTACCTGTGGCGGCAGCGGACCGGCGGCGCCCCGTCCATCACCCAGCGCCGCACCGAGCCGGTCAACGTGCGCGACCGCATAAGGTCGTGCGACTCCGTGAGCCGCTTCCTCGGCACGCAGCCGGGCGAGGAGTTCGCGGAGCACAAGCGCTGGTACGACGAGATCTTCATCAGCGACGAGCTGCCCCTGTTCATGGGCGTGCTCGACGAGGCCGGTGAGGAGTTCCGCGAGCTGTTCATGACGGGCGCCGCCGACTACCTCAGCCGGGTCGACCCGCAGGTGCTGCCCCGCGTCGACGTGTCGCTGCGGCTCAAGTGCCACCTGATCACCGAGGGCCGGCTCGCCGAGCTCCTCGATCTGCTGGCCTACGAGCGCGAGACCGGCCGGGCCATCCCGGTCACCCGCCAGGGCCTGCGGCACTTCGCCGACTACCCGGTGCTCGACAAGGGCAACGGCGCCGTCCCGCGCGAGGTCCTGAAGGTCGGCGCCGAGTTCTCCGCCCGCGCCCGCGCCGAGCAGATCCTGTGGCAGAACGGCCGGCTGCACATCGACGGCCACGCCTACATCCGCAACCTGGCGGCCTCGACGCCGAAGCCCTCGCTGCGCGTGCTGATGCTGCGCGAGAGCGGCAGCCGGCGCACCGTCCTGGTCCGCCCCAGCCGGACCAAGGCGCCGAAGGCCACCCAGACCTCCGGGCAGTCGCTGCACAACTACGACTGGTCCGGCTTCTCCCTCGACGTCAACCCGGCGAAGCTCAAGGGCCGCGGCGGCTGGCGCGACGGCGTGTGGCGGCTCACCTTCGCCACCGTCCAGGAGGGTGTGGCGCGCCGCACCCGGCTGAAGGCCGGCGAGAGCGGCAACGCCGAGAGCCCGGCCCCGCACTGGGTGGAGAAGGACGTGCGGGTCGTCCCGTTCGTCGCCGACAGCCACCTGTACCTGCGCGTGGACCTGGTCCGCGCCCGGCTGACCGGCCATCGGGTCGCCGACGGTGTCGTCGAGCTGTCCGGTGTCCTCGGCCACGAGGCCGCCGCCGACGGCGCCAAGCCCGCGCTGCGCCTCACCCACGCCAGCTCCGAGGCCACCCTGGAGCTCCCGGTCACCCGGAGCGGCGCCGAGTTCTCGGTGCGCGTCCCGCTGGCCGACCTGGACGTCGAGGGCCGCGACTCCGCGGACCTGGAGGTCACCGACAAGTGGACGGCCGAGCTGGTGCTCGGCAAGCGGGCCCACCCCGTCGCGGTCAACGACCGCCAGGGCGACCTGGGCCGCCAGCACCCGGTCGACGGCACCGGCACGACCTCGTGGGGGGGCAGGACGGTCGCGGTCGCCAACGACGGCGTCGGGCGCCTCGTGCTGCGCACCCAGCCGGTCCAGCCCATGATCGCCAAGGCGACGGTGAGCCCCGAGGGCCGCATCGTCCTCGAAGGCGCCCTGCCCGCCACCGTCGACGAGCCCCTGGAGCTGGTGCTGCGGCACAGCCGGCACGCCGAGGAGCACGCGCACCCGGTGCGCGTCGAGGACGGCGTCTTCCACGCCGACTTCCTGCCGGTGCCCGGCGGTCTCACCAAGGTGCCGCTGCGCCAGGGCCGCTGGTACCTGTTCGTCCGCGCCGTCGACAGCCGCGTCGAGGTGCCGGTCCGGGCCGTCCCGACGGCCCTCGGCACCCTGCCGGTCTCCTTCTCGGTGCGCGGCCGCGACTACGCGCTGACCCACCGCTTCTACGACCGGCTCCTGGTCGACGCCTCGCCCGACCTGAACGCGCAGGAGGTCGGCTGGTTCCGCCAGCGCGAGATGCGCACCACGGTGTACCAGGAGGCCCGTACGGCCCCGCTCAAGGACACCGTGCTGTACGCCTCCTTCTCGGGCCGCCAGTTCTCCGACTCGCCGCGCGCGGTCTACGAGGAGCTGCTGCGCCAGGGCTCCGAGCTGGAGCACGTGTGGGTCGTGGAGGACCGCCGGGCGGAGATCCCGGAGGGCGTGAAGGTCATCCGCCGCTGGAGCCGTGAGTGGTACGAGGCGCTCGGCAACAGCCGGTACATCGTGACCAACACCCACCTGCCGTTCTGGATCCGGCGCCGTGAGGGCCAGGTGATCGTCCAGACCTGGCACGGCACCCCGCTCAAGCGGATCGGCCACGACATCGACAGCGTGCAGTTCGCGGACCGCAAGTACCTGTCGAAGGTGGCGGAGGAGACCCCGAGCTGGAGCTTCCTCGTCTCCCCCAACCGCTTCTCGACCCCGATCATGAAGCGGGCGTTCCAGTACGACGGGGAGATCCTGGAGTCCGGCTACCCCCGCAACGACGTGCTGCTCTCGGAGAAGACCGACGACCTGGCGGGGACCGTGCGGGAGCGCATCGGGCTGCCGGAGGGCAAGAAGGTCGTGCTGTACGCGCCGACCTGGCGGGACGACCAGTTCTACCAGGCGGGCAACTACAAGTTCGATCTCCGCGTCGACATCGAGAAGGCCGCCGAGCGGCTCGGCGAGGACCACGTCCTGCTGGTGCGCAAGCACTCGAACATCGTGGACGCGGTGCCCGGCGCGGGTGACGGCTTCGTCTTCGACGTCTCGTCCTACCCGGACATCGCCGAGCTCTTCCTCATCACCGACGTGCTGGTCACGGACTACTCGTCCCTCATGTTCGACTTCGCGAACACGGGCCGGCCGATGCTGTTCTTCACCTACGACCTGGAGTACTACCGCGACCAGCTGCGCGGCTTCTACTTCGACTTCGAGAAGCGTGCCCCCGGCCCGCTGCTGCAGACGTCCGACGAGCTCATCGACGCGCTCGGCGACATCGACCGCATCAGCGCCGGCTACACCGACGCGTACCGAGAGTTCCGGGACGTGTTCTGCGACCTCGACGACGGCCACGCCGCCGAGCGCGTGATCACGCGGATGCTGGAGCTCGCCCACCCCGACAGCCCCTCCACCGAGCCCGCGGAGCAGCGTTGAAGACGCCTTCCATCCCCTTTGTGAACCGGATAGTCGAGCGGATCCCGGTCCGGCGGCGCCTGCCGCTGGCCGTGTACGCCGCGACGCAGCTGATCTTCCTGGTGTGGTGGGCGGCGTTCTACCCGGGTGGGATGAGCTACGACTCGATCTCGTACGTGTGGCACGTGACCACCGGGCACTGGATGTCCAACCACTCGGTGGCGTACGACGGCCTGGTCTGGCTGTCGCTCCAGCTCACCGGTGACCTGGCGCTGCTGACCTTCGCGCAGTCCGTGGCCATGGCCGCGGCGCTGGCCTACGTGGTCGTCACGCTGCGGATGTTCGGTGTGAAGGGGAAGTGGGGCTTCACGGCGGCGGTCGCGTGCGCGGTGCTGCCGTCGATCGGCACCTTCGTCATCTACGTGTGGAAGGACGTGCCGTTCGCGATCGGCGCGGTCCTCGCCTTCGGCGCGACGGGCCGGCTCGCGGCGCGTCGGCTGCGCGGCGAGTCCCGGCTCCGGGACAAGGCCTTCCGCAACGAGATCGCCATGCTGTTCCTCGGCTTCCTGGCGATGGGCCTCTTCCGCAACAACGGTCTGCTCGTCGCGGTCATCGCGGTGCCGGTGCTGCTGCTGACGCTGCCGAAGATGCGCAAGTGGCTGCTGTTCGCGACCGTCGTCCCGGTGACGATCGCGGCGCTGCTGCAGACGGTGATCTACCCGGCCATCGGCGTCATCACGCCGACCAAGGACCAGGTGTACGCGATGAACTACGCGGACATCGCGGTGGTCTACGGCAAGGTCCCGCAGACCTTCACCAAGGCCGACAAGGAACTCATGGCGAAGGTCGCGCCGCTGTCCCACTGGGGCGGGCGTGCGGCGAACTGCTACAACGCCGACTGGGCGATGAAGAAGCCCATGAACCGCAAGCTGGCGGACCAGTACAACGACCAGCTGATCGACCTGTGGTTCCGCGTCCTGAAGCGGACCCCGGACCAGATGATCTCGGCCCGCGTGTGCCGCTCGCACATCGCGTGGTCGCCGTTCCCCGGCCCGGTCGACAAGATGGGCCACACGCTGATCAGCCCGCCGTCCGTGCCGAAGAACCTGTTCGGCTGGGCGAACTGGAACCCGGAGATGGCGGACAGCCCGTACCGCCCGATCCTGAAGATCCGCCCGCTCAACGACACCCTGCACGACGCCGCGTTCTTCACCTGGAAGGCCAGCAAGACGCCGCAGCTGCAGTGGCTGCTGTTCCGCGGCGCGATCTGGTGCTACGCGGCGTACGCCGTGGTGCTCGCCTTCTCCCGCAGGCACCGCAGCTGGGCCCCGGTGGCGCTGCTCGCCACGCCGCTGGCACTCCAGCTCACGGTGGTCGCCGCGAACCCGGCGCCGCTGGCCCGCTACATGTTCGCCCCGATGTTCCTGGGCATCCTCGCGCTGCCGCTGATCGGCGCGAAGCCCGACTTCACCAAGCGCTCCAAGCCCCAGCCGGAGCAGCAGGAACCGGAGCGCACCACCGCTCCGGACCCCGAACCGGAACCGGAACCGGTCGCCTGACGGTACGAAAGGGGCCCGCCTCCTCGCCAGAGGAGGCGGGCCCCTTTCGTACGAGCCGTCCACGACCACGACGCGGCCCCCGCCGGAGGAGATCCGACGGGGGCCGCGAACACGCTCCGACCGCTGCCTAGAACGGGTTGAACTCGTCGAACTCCCGCTGCGGGTCGACCCGCTCGGCCTCGCGGTCGCGGCGGCGCTGGGCGGCAGGACGGGGGGCTTCCAGGCGGTGGTCCTCGCCTCGGCGGCCGAGCATCTCGGCGCCGGCCATCATCGTGGGCTCCCAGTCGAAGACGACCGCGTTCTCCTCGGAGCCGATCGCGACGCCGTCGCCGGCGCGGGCGCCGGCCTTCATCAGCTGGTCCTCGACGCCGAGGCGGTTGAGGCGGTCGGCCAGGTAGCCGACGGCCTCGTCGTTGTTGAAGTCGGTCTGGCGGACCCAGCGCTCGGGCTTCTCGCCGCGCACGCGGTACACGTCCTCGGCCTCGTCGTAGACGACGGTGAAGCCGGCGTCGTCGACCGCCTTCGGGCGGATGACGATGCGGGTCGCCTCCTCCACCGGCTTGGCCGCGCGGGCCTCGCCGACGATGCCGGCGAGGGCGTAGGAGAGCTCCTTCAGACCCGTACGGGCCACGGCGGAGACCTCGTACACCTGGTAGCCGCGCTCTTCGAGCTCCGGGCGGATCATGTCCGCGAGGTCCTGGCCGTCCGGGATGTCGATCTTGTTGAGGACCACGAGGCGCGGGCGGTCCTCAAGGCCGCCGTACTGCCTCAGCTCCTCCTCGATGATGTCGAGGTCGGAGACCGGGTCGCGGTCGGACTCCAGCGTCGCCGTGTCGAGGACGTGGACGAGGACCGAGCAGCGCTCGACGTGGCGCAGGAACTCCAGGCCCAGGCCACGGCCCTGGCTCGCGCCCGGGATGAGGCCGGGGACGTCGGCGATCGTGTAGACGGTCGAGCCGGCGGTGACCACGCCCAGGTTCGGGACGAGCGTCGTGAAGGGGTAGTCGGCGATCTTCGGCTTGGCGGCCGAGAGCACGGAGATGAGCGAGGACTTGCCCGCGCTCGGGTAGCCGACGAGCGCCACGTCGGCGACCGTCTTGAGCTCCAGGACGACGTCCCCCGCCTCGCCGGGCTCGCCGAGCAGCGCGAAGCCGGGGGCCTTGCGGCGGGCCGAGGACAGCGCCGCGTTGCCGAGGCCGCCACGGCCGCCCTGGCCCGCGACGTAGGTGGTGCCCTGTCCGACCAGGTCGGCGAGGACGTTGCCCGCCTTGTCGAGTACGACGGTGCCGTCGGGCACGGGCAGGACCAGGTCCTGGCCGTCCTTGCCGGAGCGGTTGTCGCCGGCGCCGGGCTGGCCGTTGGTGGCCTTGCGGTGCGGCGAGTGGTGGTAGTCCAGGAGGGTGGTGATCGCCTGGTCGACGACCAGGATCACGTCACCGCCACGGCCGCCGTTGCCGCCGTCCGGGCCGCCGAGCGGCTTGAACTTCTCCCGGTGGACGGAGGCGCAGCCGTGGCCCCCGTTACCCGCGGCGACGTGCAGCTCGACGCGGTCCACGAAGGTGGTCATGGTTCTGTGCCTCCAGATACGTAAAACAGGTGGAATGTCTATCTAGTAACACGCGAAAGGCGGACCCGCTTCCCTAACGGGAAGTGAGGTCCGCCTCCGCAAAGTTTCCGATCAGGCGACCGGAACGATGTTCACGACCTTGCGGCCACGGAAGGTGCCGAACTGCACCGAACCGGCCTGCAGGGCGAACAGCGTGTCGTCGCCGCCACGGCCCACACCCGAACCCGGGTGGAAGTGGGTGCCACGCTGGCGGACCAGGATCTCACCCGCGTTGACGACCTGACCGCCGAAGCGCTTCACGCCGAGCCGCTGGGCGTTGGAATCGCGACCGTTCCGGGTGGACGATGCGCCCTTCTTGTGTGCCATTGCTCAGTCCCTCTTTACTTCGCGGCCGTCGGGATGGACGTGACCTTGATCGCCGTGTACTGCTGACGGTGACCCTGGCGACGGCGGTAGCCCGTCTTGTTCTTGTAGCGCAGGATGTCGATCTTGGCACCCTTGTGGTGGTCCACGACCTGGGCCTCGACCTTGATGCCCGCCAGGACCCACGGGTCGCTGGTCACGGCGTCGCCGTCGACCACGAGCAGGGTCGAGAGCTCGACCGTGTCGCCGACCTTGGCGGTGGAAATCTTGTCAACCTCAACGATGTCGCCGACAGCAACCTTGTGCTGGCGACCACCGCTGCGCACGATGGCGTACACGCGGACTCTCTCTCACTCGGGAACGGGTCCTCTGATGCCAGCCGCCCACGCGCGGGCCCGGGGGCCCACAGCGATCCGGAATCGGACGAGCGGCCTCTCCCGGAGGACCGGGAGGGAGGTGCTCAGAGGTGTGGCGCTATCAGACACGCCGACGGTCTAGGTTACGGGCGGCTCCCGCAGGGGGTCAAATCCCGGCCGCGTCGCCCGACGGGTCGCCCGCGGAGGTCTCCGCGACGAAGCCCTTGAGCCAGGCGCGGAAGTCCGGGCCCAGGTCCTCGCGCTCGCAGGCGAGCCGCACGATGGCCCGCAGGTAGTCGCCACGGTCGCCCGTGTCGTACCGGCGGCCCTTGAAGACGACGCCGTGCACGGGGCCGCCCAGCTTCTCGTCGGCCGCCATCTTCTGCAGCGCGTCGGTGAGCTGGATCTCACCGCCGCGGCCCGGCTCGGTCTCGCCGAGGACGCCGAAGACGGCCGGGTCGAGGACGTAGCGGCCGATGATCGCGTAGTTGCTCGGCGCGTCCGCCGCGTCCGGCTTCTCGACCAGGCCGGTGATCCGCACGACGTCGGCGTCGCCGGTCGGCTCGACGGCCGCGCAGCCGTACAGGTGGATCTGCGCCGGGTCGACCTCCATCAGCGCGACGACGCTGCCGCCGCCGGCCGCGAGGACCTCCAGCATCCGGGCGAGCAGCGGGTCGCGCGGGTCGATCAGGTCGTCGCCGAGGAGGACCGCGAAGGGCTCGTCGCCGACGTGCGGCTGCGCGCACAGCACGGCGTGGCCCAGGCCCCGCGGGTCGCCCTGGCGCACGTAGTGCATGGTGGCGAGCTCGCTGGACTCCTGGACCCGCGCGAGGCGCTCCTCGTCACCCTTGCGGGTGAGCGCCTCCTCCAGCTCGTAGTTGCGGTCGAAGTGGTCCTCGAGCGGACGCTTGTTGCGGCCGGTGATCATCAGGACGTCCGACAGACCCGCCGAGACCGCCTCCTCCACCACGTACTGGATCGCCGGCTTGTCGACGACCGGCAGCATCTCCTTGGGCGTCGCCTTCGTGGCGGGAAGGAAGCGCGTGCCGAGACCGGCGGCGGGGATGACGGCCTTGCGCACCTGGGGGGCGGGGGTGTTGTTCATCGGGCTGGTTCCTGGTTTCCGATCGGGTTCAAAACCGTGTGGACCGTCCTCGGGAGGAGGACGGTCCACACGGACTGCGTCGGGGACTGGGTCAGTCCTGCGCGGGGGCCGCGGTCTTCTTCACGGCCTTCTTGGCGGTCGTCGTCTTCTTCGCCGCCGTCTTCTTGGTCGCCGCCGTCTTCTTGGTGGCGGCCTTCTTGGCGGTGGCCTTCTTGGCCGTCTTACGGGCCGTCTTCTTGGCCGCCGGAGCGGCCTCGGCCTCCGGGGCGGCCTCGTCGGCCGGAGCCTCGGCGGGCGCCTCGGTCGCGGGGGCCGAAGCCACCACGAGCACGGCGGCCTCCTCGGCACCCGCGGGCGCGCCGGCCGGGGCGGTGGCCTTGCGGACCACCCGGCGACGGGCCTTCGGCGGGGCGGCCACGGGGGCCTCCTCGACGACCGGGGCGGGCTCGGCGACCGGCTCCGGGGCCTCCTCGGCGGCGACCGTCTCGACCACCGTCTCGGCGACCGGCTCCGGGGTGGAGACCACCGGGGCGGACACCTTGCGGGTGGCCCGGCGGCGGGTCCGGGGGGCGGGGGCCTCGGGGGCCTGCTCCTCGACGACCGGGGCGGCCTCGACGACCGGGGCCTCGACGACCGGCTCCGGCTTCGGCTCGGGCTTCGCCTCCGGGACAACAACCTCGAAGGTCTCCGTCTCGGTCACGACCGGTGCGGCGACCGGCGCCGACACCCGGCGGGTCGCCCGGCGGCGGCCACGACCGCGCGTGGCGGCGGCCTCGGCCTCCGCGGCGCTGCCGTACAGCTCCTCGTCCGCGGCGATCGGCTCGGGCAGCGCCACCGGGGCGGCGAGCTCGGCCGCGAGCTCGGCCTCGGTCTCGGCCGGGGTCTCGTGGACCTCGGTCTCGTGGCCGTGCTCGTGCTCGTGGGCGTGTCCCTCGCCACCGCGGCCGCGCTTCTTCGAGCGCTTGCCGCCGCCACCGCCACCGTGGGTGGGCGGCTGCTCCATGTGGACGATGACACCGCGCCCGTTGCAGTGGACGCAGGTCTCCGAGAAGGACTCCAGGAGGCCCTGGCCGACCCGCTTGCGGGTCATCTGCACCAGGCCGAGCGAGGTGACCTCGGCCACCTGGTGCTTGGTCCGGTCACGGCCCAGGCACTCCAGGAGGCGGCGCAGCACCAGGTCGCGGTTGGACTCCAGGACCATGTCGATGAAGTCGATGACGACGATGCCGCCCAGGTCGCGCAGCCGCAGCTGGCGCACGATCTCCTCGGCCGCTTCGAGGTTGTTCCTCGTCACGGTCTCTTCGAGGTTGCCGCCCTGGCCGGTGAACTTGCCGGTGTTGACGTCGACGACGATCATCGCCTCGGTCTTGTCGATCACCAGCGAGCCGCCGGAGGGCAGCCAGACCTTGCGGTCCAGCGCCTTCATCAGCTGCTCGTCGATCCGGTACGTCGCGAAGACGTCGACCTCGCTGGTCCACCTGGACAGGCGGTCGGCCAGGTCCGGGGCGACGTGGTTCACGTAGCCGTGGATGGTCTCCCAGGCGTCGTCGCCGCTGACGATGACCTTGGAGAAGTCCTCGTTGAAGATGTCGCGGACGACCCGGACGGTCATGTCCGGCTCGCCGTACAGCAGGCTCGGCGCGGACGTCGAGATCTGCGCGGCCTTCTTCTGGATGTCGGCCCACTGCGCCTGCAGGCGCTCGACGTCGCGGCGCAGCTCGTCCTCGCTCGCGCCCTCGGCGGCGGTGCGCACGATGACGCCCGCGTCCTCGGGGACGATCTTCTTGAGGATGGTCTTCAGACGCGCGCGCTCGGTGTCGGGCAGCTTGCGGCTGATACCGGTCATCGAGCCCTCGGGCACGTAGACCAGGTAGCGGCCGGGCAGCGAGACCTGGCTGGTCAGGCGGGCGCCCTTGTGGCCGATCGGGTCCTTGGTGACCTGCACCAGGACCGACTGGCCGGACTTGAGGGCGGCCTCGATGCGGCGCGGGCCGTTGCCCATGCCGAGCGCCTCGAAGTTGACCTCGCCGGCGTACAGGACGGCGTTGCGGCCCTTGCCGATGTCGACGAAGGCGGCCTCCATCGACGGCAGCACGTTCTGGACCTTGCCCAGGTAGACGTTGCCGACGTACGAGGTGGCCTGCTCCTTGTTGACGTAGTGCTCGACGAGCACGTTGTCTTCCAGGACGCCGATCTGGGTGCGTTCGCCGTTCTGGCGGACGACCATCACGCGCTCGACGGCCTCGCGGCGGGCGAGGAACTCGGCCTCGGTGATGATCGGGACCCGGCGGCGGCCCTGCTCGCGGCCCTCGCGGCGGCGCTGCTTCTTGGCCTCCAGACGGGTCGAGCCCTTGATGGACTGGACCTCGTCGGACGGCTCGCCCTTCTCGCGGGCCGGGCGGGGCTCGCGGACCTTGACGACCGTGCGGACGCCGTCCTCGTCGGCGCCCTCGGCCTCGGCGGACGCGTCACCGCTGCGGCGACGGCGACGGCGGCGACGGCGGGAGCTGCTGCTGCCCGACCCGGCGGCGTCCTCGTCGGCCTCGTCGGCCTCGTCCTCGGCGTGGAGCTCGTCGGTCTCCTCGCCCTCCTCGGTCTCGTCCGACTCCTCGGCCTCGGCGAGCTCGCCGCGGCGACGGCGACGGCCGCCCCGGCGGCGACGGCGGGACGGGCGGTCCTCGTACTCGTCGGCCTCGTCGGTCTCGACGGCCTCGGTCTCGGCATCCGCCTCGGAGGTGGACTCGACCTCGGGCTCGTCGGCGACGGTGGCCGGGACGGGCTCGACCGCGACGGGCTCGCCACGGCGGCGACGGCGACGGCGCGAGCCGGTCTCGGCGCGCTCGGCCTCGGCCTCGACCGTCTCCAGGGTCACGGGGGCCTCGGCGACCTCGGCGACCTCGGTGGTCTCCTCCTCCGGCTCCTCCTCGACGGCCTCGGCGGCGGCGATGTACGCGGCCGTCTCCGGCGTCTGGAACATCGGCTCGGTGAAGACCGGCGGCTGGAAGACGGCGACGGCGGGGCGCGCGGCGCGGCGGGTGCGGGGCGCCTCGGCCTGGGTGGACGGCTCGGCGGTGAACTGCGGCGAGGTGGCGCGGCGGCGGGTGCGGCCACGGGTGGCGGCCTGCTCGGCGGCGGCGACCTCGGCGGCGTGCGAGGCGATCTCCTCGACGGTGTCCTCGGGCAGCGCCTCGCCGGAGGTCTCGGCGGCGATCTCCGCGGCGGCGTCCGGGGTCACCGCGGGCGCGGTGGCCTTGCGGGTGGCGCGGCGGCGGGTACGCGGGGCCGGGGCGGCCTCCTCGACCGGCGCGGCGGGGGCCTCGGCGACCGGCGCGGCCGGGGCCTCGGCGGACGTGGCGGCCTCGACCGTGGTCTCGGGCGCGGTGGCCTTGCGGGTGGCGCGGCGGCGGGCACGGGGGGCCGGAGCGGCCTCCTCGACCGGCTCGGCCGGGGTCTCGGCGACCGGAGCGGCCTCGACGGCCGGGGCGGCCGGGGCCTCGGCGGACGTGGCGGCGCGGGTGGCGCGGCGGCGGGTACGCGGGGCCGGGGCGGCCTCCTCGACCGGCGCGGCGGGGGCCTCGGCGACCGGCGCGGCCTCGACCGTGGTCTCGGGTGCGGTGGCCTTGCGGGTGGCGCGGCGGCGGGCACGGGGGGCCGGAGCGGCCTCCTCGGCGGCCGGCGCGGCCGGGGTCTCGGCGACCGGAGCGGCGGGGGCCTCGGTGGTCCCGGCCGTCACCGGCGGGCCGGCCGGGCGGGACGCCGCACGGCGCCGACGGCGCGGCGGCAGCTTGTCACCGGGTGCGTCGCTGTCGGCGCCACCTGTGTTCTCGGTGTTCTCTTCGTGCTGTTCGAGCATGCGGGCGGTTCTCCCGTCACGCCCCCGGGCGCCGCGTCTGGTTCCGGTCCGGCGGCACGAACGCGCGAGGTGCACGGTGCCGCCGTCCGGGGCGCGGGCGCCGCACGGGAGCTGTAGGTCTGGCTCGCCGGTTCCGTACGCCCTCTGCGTACGGCCTGGCGAAAGTCTTGTGGTCAAAGCGCTGCCCGACCCAGGTGGCTCCCGAGTACGAGGGCTGCGCTACAACGACCGCTCCTTACGCGGTGCCCGCACCCGGCGCCGTCGCTGAGGCGGTCTCGGCGGCCGTGGATGGGGCGGCCGTGACTGCCTCGCGGTCGGGCGCGAGCGGGTCGGTCACCGTGCCGGACTCCTCGTCGAAGAGCCCCTGCGCCAGCCTGGTCACCGCAGCGGGGACCGGCGGCGCCAGGTCGGCCACAGCTCGGAGACCGGACAGGACGTCGTCGGGTCGTACGGCAGGTGTCACGTGCCGAACAACCAGCCGCAGTATCGCACAGGCGCTGTCCAGCGGCCTATCACCCTGGGGATCGCCCGGGGCGGCGGCCGAGGTCAGCTCGACGACGGCGGCGCGGGTGTCGAAGGTGCGGATGCCGTTCTTGGTCTTGCGCTGTACTTCCACCGTCTCGGCCGCGAGAAACGTCTCGACGGCCTTCCGCACGTCCTCGGGGTCGACGCCGTCCAGCCGCAGCTCCCACACGGAGGCGGTCAGGCGGTCGGCGAGGCCGGAGGTGCGGGCCTCCACGGCGTCGGTGATGTCGAGGCCGTCCGGCAGGGACTCGTCCAGCAGGCGCCGGAGCGTCTGCGGGTCGCGCGTCTCGGCGAGGGCGATCTCCAGGTACTCGGCCTCGGAGCCCGTGCCCGTGGGGGCGGCGTTGGCGTACGACACCTTGGGGTGCGGGGTGAAACCGGCCGAGTACGCCATCGGCACCTCGGCGCGGCGCAGGGCCCGCTCGAAGGCGCGCTGGAAGTCACGGTGGCTGGTGAACCGGAGGCGGCCGCGCTTGGTGTAGCGCAGTCGGATGCGCTGCACCGCGGGTGCGGGCGGCGGGCCTTCGGGCTGTCGCTTGCCCAGTGGTTCTTCTCCTCGGTGCGGGGCGGGCGCGGTGTGGCGCCGCCCACGAAATGCGGTGGCTGTCCTGGGGGGCCCACCCGGCTCACCCCCGTGGGAACGGGGAGATCTCGGGTGCGGGCGCCGCGCCGGGGACGTTCGTTGTACTACCCAGAGTACGCGCCGAGACCACCTGTGGTTCCCCGGGCCGGTCAGGCGGGCCCGCCGAAGAGGGCCCGCCACACCTCCCGGGTGGCGGTGCGGACGGCCCGTGCGACCTCGGCGGCCGGGTGCAGGGCGTAGGTGCGCAGCCAGTGGCCGACGGGGGTCAGGACGACGCGGTAGGTCCAGGCGAGGGGGCGGCCGACCGCGTGCCACAGGACCCAGGAGACGGCGCGGCCGACGGCCCGGGAGACCTCGCCGGCGATCCGCCAGGCCCAGGCGAGGGCGGCGCCCACGATCCGGAGGCCGGCACCCAGCACCCGGCCGACGGGCGCCAGCACGTACCTCCAGAGCCAGCCGAGGGGGGTGAGGACCACCAGGTCGACCACCCACCACAGGGCGCGGGCGACCGGGACGACGACCCAGCGCCAGAGCCAGCCCAGCGGGGTCAGGAGCAGCGTGTCGACCAGCCACCACAGGGCCTTGGCGACCGGCACGACGACCCAGCGCCAGAGCCAGCCCAGCGGAGTGAGGATCAGCACGTCGATCAGCCGTCCGAGGGCCCGGCCGACCGGGGCGAGGACCCCTCGCCACAGGTGCCGCAGGCAGTAGGCGACGGCGTCCCAGACCAGCCGGAGGGGGACGACGATCACGAGGGCGATGCCTCGCGCCACCGCGGTGAGACAACCTGGGTTTTCCGTGTTCATGACCGGAACGACGCGACGGCCCGGCGAAGGGTTTCCCCTTCGCCGGGCCGTCACCAGAGCGTTATGGCGCTCGCCGTGCGGGTCCTACTTGTTCACGACGGTCAGCGGCAGCAGCGTCTTGCCGGTCGGGCCGATCTGGATGTGCGTGTCCATCTGCGGGCAGACGCCGCAGTCGAAGCACGGGGTCCAGCGGCAGTCCTCGACCTCGGTCTCGTCGAGCGAGTCCTGCCAGTCCTCCCAGAGCCAGTCCTTGTCGAGACCGGAGTCCAGGTGGTCCCAGGGCAGGACCTCCTCGTAGGTGCGCTCGCGCGTGGTGTACCAGGCGACGTCGACCCCGAAGTCGGGCAGGGTCTTCTCGGCGCACGCCATCCAGCGGTCGTACGAGAAGTGCTCGCGCCAGCCGTCGAAGCGGCCGCCGTCCTCGTACACCGCGCGGATGACCGCGCCGATGCGGCGGTCGCCGCGGGAGAGCAGGCCCTCGACGATGCCGGGCTTGCCGTCGTGGTAGCGGAAGCCGATCGAGCGGCCGTACTTCTTGTCGCCGCGGATCTTGTCGCGCAGCTTCAGCAGGCGCGCGTCGGTCTCCTCCGCGGAGAGCTGCGGGGCCCACTGGAAGGGGGTGTGCGGCTTCGGCACGAAGCCGCCGATGGAGACGGTGCAGCGGATGTCGTTCTGGCCGGAGACCTTGCGGCCCTCGGCGATCACGTTGATCGCCATGTCGGCGATCTGCAGGACGTCCTCGTCGGTCTCCGTCGGCAGGCCGCACATGAAGTACAGCTTCACCTGGCGCCAGCCGTTGCCGTACGCGGTGGAGACGGTCCGGATCAGGTCCTCCTCCGAGACCATCTTGTTGATGACCTTGCGCATGCGCTCGGAGCCGCCCTCGGGGGCGAAGGTGAGGCCGGAGCGGCGCCCGTTGCGGGTCAGCTCGTTGGCGAGGTCGACGTTGAACGCGTCCACGCGGGTCGACGGCAGCGAGAGGCCGATCTTGTCCTCGGTGTAGCGGTCGGCGAGGCCCTTGGCGATCTCACCGATCTCCGTGTGGTCCGCGGAGGACAGCGAGAGCAGGCCGACCTCCTCGAAGCCGGTCGCCTTCAGACCGCGGTCCACCATCTCGCCGATGCCGGTGATGCTTCGCTCCCGCACGGGGCGCGTGATCATGCCGGCCTGGCAGAAGCGGCAGCCGCGGGTGCAGCCGCGGAAGATCTCGACGGACATGCGCTCGTGGACGGTCTCCGCGAGCGGGACGAGCGGCTGCTTGGGGTAGGGCCACTCGTCGAGGTCCATGACGGTGTGCTTGGAGACGCGCCACGGCACACCGGACTTGTTGGGGACGACCCGGCCGATGCGCCCGTCCGGCAGGTACTCGACGTCGTAGAACGCCGGGATGTACACCGCGCCGGTCTTGGCGAGGCGGAACAGGACCTCCTCGCGTCCGCCGGGACGGCCCTCGGCCTTCCACTGGCGGATGATCTCGGTCATGTCGAGCACGGCCTGCTCGCCGTCACCGATGATCGCCGCGTCGATGAAGTCCGCGATCGGCTCGGGGTTGAAGGCCGCGTGGCCGCCGGCGAGCACGATCGGGTGGTCGACCGTCCGGTCCTTCGCCTGCAGCGGGATGCCGGCCAGGTCGAGGGCGGTGAGCATGTTGGTGTAGCCGAGCTCCGTGGAGAAGCTCAGGCCGAAGACGTCGAAGGCGCCGACGGGGCGGTGGCTGTCCACGGTGAACTGCGGCACCTTGTGCTCGCGCATCAGCTCTTCGAGGTCCGGCCACACGCTGTAGGTGCGCTCCGCGAGGACACCCTCGCGCTCGTTGAGCACCTCGTAGAGGATCATGACGCCCTGGTTGGGCAGGCCGACCTCGTACGCGTCCGGGTACATCAGAGCCCAGCGGACGTCGGCGGACTCCCACGGCTTGACCGTGGAGTTCAGCTCTCCACCGACGTACTGAATCGGCTTCTGCACGTGCGGGAGCAGAGCTTCGAGCTGCGGGAAGACAGACTCGGCAGCAGACATCTCGAACCTTCGTGAGCTGGCAGGGGGGCGACTCTCAAGCGTACCCCGGTGCTCAGCGGCTCAGGGACGCCCGGATTCCCGGGGCCGCGGCCCACTCCCAGAGTCCGGGCAGCTCACGCTCCCGCGCGGCGGCCGCGGCCTCCTCCCGTCCGTACAGGAGTCCCCAGGTGAACGTGGTCTCGCCGGCCGTGTGCGCCTGGATGGCGATCTCGCGCAGCGCGGCGCGGGCGACGACGCTGTCCTGGTGTTCGCCGAGGAGGGACTGGACGGCCTTCACGCGCTTGGCGAACCGCTTGGCGGGCTTGCCGAGGACGGGGCGGGCGGCGTCGGCGGCGTAGCGGGTGCGCTTGGCGGCCTTGCGGGCGGCGTGCAGGGCGAGGTCGCGCTCGTGGCCGGGGGCGAGCGCGAGGGCGTGCTCGACCCGGCCGGCGAGCCGGGCGAAGTCCTTGCGGACGGCGCGGGCGAGGACCTCGGGGGCATCGTGGGCGGCGGCGGCGCGCAGCGGCGGGTCGGCGAGCAGCGCGTCGAGGGCGTCCAGGAGCGCGAGGTGGCGCGGGGAGTCCAGTGCGACGAGCACCGTGCGCCGGGCGTCCTCGGTGCGGCGCACCGCGCGGGCGCGCAGCCGGGCGCGGACCCGGCCGAGGCGGAGGGTGCTGGGCAGTTCGTCGAGCCGGGCGGTCAGGCGGGCGGTGAGCACCTCCTCGTCGCGGGCGGCGCCGAGCTCGCCGGCAAGCCACTTCAGCTCCTCGCCGAGGCGGTCGGTGACGGCGCGGTCGAGGACCTTGCGGTACGTCTTGAAGGTGCTGCGGAGCCTGCGGCAGGCGACCCGCATCTGGTGCACGGCGTCGGGCAGGTCGCGCCGGACGGCGGGGTCGAAGGCGACGACGGCGTCGGCCTGCTCCCGTACGTAGGCGAGGACGGCGTGTCCTGCGCTGCCCGGGGCTCCGCCGGCGTCCGCGGGCCGGGGAGCGGGCGCGCCCGTCTCCTCCAGCGCCCTGGCCAGCTTCGACGGTGCGGCCGAGGGGCGGATGCCGGCCTTCTTGAGGCGTTTCTCGACGGCGTCGAGGAGTGCCTCGTCGGCGTCGTCCGCCAGTTCGACCTCGATCTCGGTCCAGGTGGCCTCGCCCGTTCCGGTGAGGCGGTCGGCCCGGACGGTGTCGACGGACAGTTCGGCGAGCGGGCGGCCGTCGGCGTCGAGCAGCAGGCGCACGTCGCGGGAGGAGCGCAGGCGCACGACGGGAACGACCCGGGTGCCCCGGACGCGGGAACGCAGGAGCCCCGCCAGGGAGGCCGGAAGGGTCTCCGTGAGCGGGGCTCTGATCTCGTCGCGGATGCCGGCGGCGACGGGGACCTTGAGGTGCCAGCCCTCGTCCGCGCCGCCGGTGCGGCGGCGCAGGGTGAGGGCGTCGGCGGCCAGCCGCAGGTCCGGCGTGTCGTAGTAGACGGCGTCCAGCTCGGTGACGCCCTCGTCCCGGACGGCGGCCACGCCCCCGGTGCCGACGAGGTCGGGGACCGCCGTCTTCTCCGTGGCCTCGTACTTACGCTCGATCTCGCGCTTCGTCTCCGCCATGAGTCGAATCTAGACGCGAACGGCCCTGAACGGCAGTGCGTCCCGGAGCGCTAGGCCGTTATCGGCCGCTGCACCCGGATCGACTGGAGCAGTCCGATCGCCACCCACACCGCGAACATCGACGAGCCGCCGTACGAGACGAACGGCAGCGGCAGTCCGGCCACCGGCATGATGCCGAGGGTCATGCCGATGTTCTCGAAGGCCTGGAAGGCGAACCAGGCGATGATGCCGGCGGCGACGACCGTGCCGTACAGCTCGGTGGTCTCGCGGGCGATCCGGCAGGCCCGCCACAGGATGACGCCGAGCAGGACGAGGATCAGTCCGGCGCCGACGAAGCCGAGCTCCTCGCCGGCGACGGTGAAGACGAAGTCGGTCTGCTGTTCGGGCACGAACTGGCCGGTGGTCTGGGAGCCCTTGAAGAGGCCCGATCCGAGCAGTCCGCCCGAGCCGATGGCGATCCGGGCCTGGTTGGTGTTGTAGCCGACGCCGGCCGGGTCGAGGTCGGGGTTGGCGAAGGCGGCGAAGCGGTTGATCTGGTACTCGTCGAGCATGCCGAGCGTGGTGACGAGGACGGCGCCGAGGACGCCCGCGCCGATGAGGCCGAGGACCCAGCGGTTGGAGGCGCCGGAGGCGAGCAGCACGCCGAGCACGATCACGGCCATGACCATGACCGAGCCCAGGTCCGGCATCAGCATGACGATGCCCATGGGGAGCGCGGCGAGCGCCAGCGCCTTGGCGACGGTGCCGTGGTCGGGGTGGAGCTGGTCGCCCGCGTCGACCTTCGCGGCGAGCAGCATCGCCATCACCAGGATGATCGTGATCTTCACGAACTCGCTGGGCTGGAGCGAGAAGCCGCCGCCGACGACGATCCACGCGTGCGCGCCGTTGATGGTCGCGCCGAGCGGGGTGAGGACGGCGAGGATCAGCAGGACGGACAGTCCGTAGAGGATCGGCACGGCCCCGCGCAGGGTGCGGTGGCCGAGCCAGACCGTGCCGACCATCAGGGCGAGACCGATCCCGGTGTTCAGGACGTGCCGGAACAGGAAGTAGTACGGGTCGCCGTTGTTGAGCTCGGTGCGGCCGCGGGTGGCGGACCAGACGAGCAGCGCGCCCATCAGGGACAGTCCGAGCGCGGAGAGCAGGATCGGCCAGTCGAGCCGGCGCAGCACCGAGTCGCGGGCGGTCAGCCGGGAGAGCGTGCCGCGTTCGGGTGCGTAGCGGGAGACGGAGAAGCCGTGGGGTGCGGTCATCGGTTCAGAGCCTCCCTCGGGTGGCGGGCGGGCCCGCGAGGGGATCGTCGTCCGGCTTCCTGGCCGGCACGGCGGGGTCCGCGGGGTCGGCCGGCGGGTTGCCGGTGGGCTGGTCGGCGACCTGCTTCAGCGGGTCGTCGGGGTCGATCTTCCCGGCGTCGGGGTCGTAGGGCCCGATGGCCGGGGCGTCGATGGAGCCGTCGGGCTCGATCCTCGGCAGGGCCTTCTGCGGCTGCGGCAGCAGGGCCCGCTTCAGGTCCTGCTTCCCGGCGTCGTCGAGCCCGTAGAGCGCGTCGTAGATGTTGCGCACGGCGGGGCCGGAGGCGCCGGAGCCCGTACCGCCCTGGGCGATCGTCATGACGATCGCGTAGTCCTTGGTGTACGTGGCGAACCAGGAGGTCGTCTGCTTGCCGTAGACCTCCGCGGTGCCCGTCTTGGCGTGCATCGGGATCTTGTCCTGCGGCCAGCCGCCGAAGCGCCAGGCGGCGGTGCCGCGGGTGGCGACTCCCGCGAGGGCTTCGTCTATCAAGTCGCGGGTGTCCGCGTCGAACGGCAGCCGGCCGTGCGACTTGGGCGCGATCTGGCTGACCTTCTTGCCGTCCGCGCTGATGACGGCCTTGCCGACGGTGGGGTTCCACAGCGTGCCGCCGTTGGAGATCGCGGCGTAGATGGTGGCCATCTGGATGGGGGTGACGAGCGTGTCGCCCTGGCCGATGGAGTAGTTGACCGAGTCACCGGCGCGCATCAGGTTGCCTTCGAGGCAGTTCTCGTAGGAGAGCTGCTGGACGTAGCTGCCGCCCTTCTTGCCGTACTTGCACCACCAGTCCTTGTTGGCCTCCCAGAACTTCTGCTTCCACTGGCGGTCGGGGACGCGGCCGGTGACCTCGTTGGGGAGGTCGATGCCGGTCTCGGCGCCGAGGCCGAACTGGTGGGCGGTCTTGTAGAACCAGTCCCCCGGGTTCTTCTTCGGCTTCATCCCGCCGTCCCGCTGCCACTGCTGGTGGGCGAGGGCGTAGTAGACGGTGTCGCAGGAGACCTCGAGGGCCTGGCCGATGGTGATGGAGCCGTGGCCCTGGGACTCGAAGTTCTTGAAGACCTGGTTGCCGATGGAGTACGAGGAGGGGCACGGGTAGCGCCCGTTGAAGTCGTATCCGGCGTTGACGGCGGCGGCGCTGGAGACCACCTTGAAGATGGAGCCGGGGGCTGCCTGGCCCTGGATGGCCCGGTTCAGCAGCGGGAAGTTGGAGTCCTTGCCGGTGAGGGCGGCGTAGTCCTTGGCGGAGATGCCGCCGACCCAGGCGTTGGGGTCGTAGTCGGGCTGCGAGGCCATGGCGACGATCCGGCCGGTCTTCGCCTCCATGACGACGACGGCGCCGGCGTCGGCCTTGTAGTTCTCGCTGGTGTTCTTGTCGTACGTCTTGCGGGCCTCGACCATCGCGTTGTGCAGCTCCCACTCGGCGACCGCCTGGACGCGGGCGTCGATGGAGGTGACCACGTTGGCGCCGGGCTCGGCCGCGTCGCTCTTGGCCTGGCCGATGACCCGGCCGAGGTTGTCGACCTCGTAGCGGGTGACGCCGGCCTTGCCGCGCAGCTCCTTGTCGTAGGTGCGCTCCAGGCCGGAGCGGCCGACCTGGTCGGAGCGCAGGTACGGGGAGTCGCCGTCCTTGGCCTTCTCGATCTCGCCGTCGGTGACGGGCGAGAGGTAGCCGAGGACCTGGGAGGTGCGGGACTTGCCGGGGGCCGGGTAGCGGCGGACGGCGGCGGGTTCGGCGGTGATGCCGGGGAAGTCCTCGGCGCGCTCGCGGATCTGGAGGGCCTGCTGGGTGGTGGCCTCGTCGGTGACGGGGATCGGCTGGTAGGGCGAGCCGTTCCAGCAGGGCTTGGGGGTCTTGGAGTCGCAGAGCCGGATCTTGTTGACGACCTCGTCGGGCTTCATCCCGAGGACGCCGGCCAGCCGGGTGAGGACGGCCTTGCCGTCGTCCTTCATCTTCATCAGCTCGGTGCGCGAGGCGGAGACCACGAGGCGGGTCTCGTTGTCGGCGAGCGGGACGCCGCGGGCGTCGAGGATGGAGCCGCGGACGGCGGGCTGGACGACCTGCTGGACGTGGTTGTTCTTGGCCTCGTCCGTGTACTCCTTGCCGTTGCGGATCTGGAGGTACCAGAGGCGTCCGCCGAGGGTGAAGAGCAGGGAGAAGACGAGGACCTGGATGACGACGAGCCGGATCTGGACGCGGGGGGTCCGCCCGGTCTCGGGGATGTTGCTCATGCTGCCGCTGCCCCCTGGGTCACAGTCGCTTGACTCCCTTGATGCGTCCGGCGCGTGAGGCGCGGGTCCGGGCGGCCTTGACGCGCAGGCCGCCGCGCTGGTTGCCGATCCGCAGGCCGGTGCCGGAGGAGAGCCAGCCGGAGGAGACGTCGGCTCCGTTGGCGCCGGTGGCGTCGGCGAGCGGGTCGTTCTCGGCGCGCCGGGCCAGCGCCATGATCAGTGGCACGGTGAACGGCGCGAGGAGCAGGTCGTAGAGGGCCGCGGTGAACAGCAGGAAGCCGAGGCCCACATGGCGGGCGGCGGTGTCGCCGACGAGGGCGCCGACGCCGGCGTACAGCAGCGTGGAGCCGATGGCGGCGACGACGACCACGGCCATCGGTCCGGTCGCGGACTTCAGGCGCCCGTTCTCGGGGCGGGCGAGGCCGCAGAGGTAGCCGACGACGCAGAGCACCAGGGCGTAGCGCCCGGCGGCGTGGTCGGCGGGCGGGGCCAGGTCGGCGAGCAGGCCGGCGGTGAAGCCGACGAGGGCGCCGGTGACGTGCCCGTACACGAGGGCGAGGGCGACGACGGTGAGCAGGACGAGGTCCGGGACGGCGCCGGGGAGCTGGAGGCGGGCGAGGACGGAGACCTGGACGACGAGCGCGACGACGACGAGCGCGGCCGAGAGGAGGATGCGGTTGAGCTTCACGGCGTGGCGTCCCCCTGGTCCTGCGGCTGCTGATTCGGATCGCCCTGCCCGGTGGGCTGGTCGGCGGCCTGTCCGTCGGGCTGCTGCCGGTCGGCGGGCTTCTGCTGGGCGTCGCCCTGCTGCCGGCCGGCCTGCTGTCCGTCCGGTGGCGGCGGGGTGACCGTGACGGTGACGGTCGGGGCGGGCTTGGGCTTCTGCGGCAGGACCATGTCGCGGGGGTCGCTGCGCGGGGCCTGGACGACGACGCCGACGATGTCCAGCTTGGTGAAGCCGACGTACGGGCGGACGTAGATGTTGCGGGTGAGGCCGCCGCCCGCGGGGTCGACGCGGACGACCTCGCCGACGGGCACGCCGGGCACGAAGGGCTTGTCGGCCTGGGAGCCGAAGGTGACGAGCCGGTCGCCCTGCTTCACCTTGGCCTTGCCGTTGAGCAGCTGGACGAGGAGCGGGCGGTCGCCCTGGCCGGTGGCGAAGCCGAGTTCGTCGGACTTCTCCATGCGGGTGCCGACGGTGAAGTCGGGGTCGTTGGCCAGCAGGACCGTGGAGGTCGAGGGGCCGACGGTGGTGACGCGGCCGACGAGGCCCGAGCCGTTGAGGACGGTCATGTCGCGGCGGATGCCGTCGCGGGCGCCGACGTCGATGGTGACGGTCCAGGAGAAGCCCTGGGCCGCTCCTATGGCGATGACCTCGGCGCCCTTGATGCCGTACTGGCCGGCGCCGGCGGTCTTCAGCATGGCGTCGAGCTCGCGCAGCCGGTTGCGGTTGCGGTCGTCGCTGCCCAGCTTGGCCTTGAGGGCGGCGTTCTCCTGCTCCAGGGCGGTGATCCGGTTGTGCCGTTCCCCTGAGTCGCGGACCGCTCCTATGGCGTTGCCGATCGGGTCGACCGCCGAGGCGACTCCGTTCTCGACGGGACCGAAGACCGCGGCCGCGGCCTGTCGGGCACCGTCGACCGGCGACTCCTGGCCTCCTCTGATGTCCACCGTGATCAGTGCGAACGCGATGGCGATCAGCAGCACCAGGAGCAGCCGGCTCTCTCGTGTGTCCCTCACGTGCGGCGGCCGTGCCCTTCCTCGATGGTTACGGGGGGTGTGACGCGCCCCCGGGCCGGGGGCCCGGGGGTTGGATGCAGTTGTCGGTGGCCCTCACGGGCCGGTCGTACGGTGCCGGGTCAGCGGCGCGGCTGGGCGTCGAGGACCTGCTGGAGGGCCTCGAACTCCTCGACGCACTTGCCGGAGCCGAGCGCCACCGAGTCCAGCGGGTCCTCGGCGATGTGGATCGGCATGCCGGTCTCGCGGCGCAGCCGCTCGTCGAGGCCGCGGAGCAGGGCGCCGCCTCCGGTGAGAACGATGCCGCGGTCCATGACGTCACCGGAGAGCTCCGGCGGGCACTTGTCGAGCGTGGTCTTCACGGCGTCGACGATCGCGTTCACCGGCTCCTCGATGGCCTTGCGGACCTCGGCGGCGGAGATGACCACGGTCTTGGGGAGGCCCGAGACGAGGTCACGGCCGCGGATCTCGGTGTGCTCGTCCTGGTCGAGGTCGTAGGCGGAACCGATGGTGATCTTGATCTGCTCGGCGGTGCGCTCACCGAGGAGGAGGGAGTACTCCTTCTTGATGTGCTGGATGATCGCGTTGTCGAGCTCGTCGCCGGCGACCCGGATGGACTGTGCCGTGACGATTCCGCCGAGGGAGATGACGGCGACCTCGGTCGTGCCGCCGCCGATGTCGACGACCATGTTGCCGGTGGCCTCGTGGACCGGGAGGCCCGCGCCGATGGCGGCGGCCATGGGCTCCTCGATGATGTGCACCTGACGGGCGCCGGCCTGGGTGGAGGCCTCGATGACGGCGCGGCGCTCGACTCCGGTGATGCCGGAGGGCACGCAGACGACGACGCGGGGGCGGGCCAGGTAGCGGCGCTTGTGGATCTTGAGGATGAAGTAGCGGAGCATGCGCTCCGTGATCTCGAAGTCGGCGATCACGCCGTCCTTCAGCGGGCGGACGGCGACGATGTTGCCGGGCGTCCGGCCGATCATCTTCTTCGCCTCGGCACCCACCGCGAGGATGCCGCCGGTGTTGGTGTTGATCGCGACGACGGACGGCTCGTTCAGAACGATGCCGCGACCCCTGACGTACACCAGCGTGTTGGCGGTCCCGAGGTCGACAGCCATGTCACGGCCGATGAACGACATTGAGTTCCCCTTGTTTCCCATGAGGATGCGTCGGGCCTTCCCTAGCGGAGCGTTGACGGCTTCTCAGGTCGGCGAGGTAGTGGCTGAGGAGGGTACGGCGTGGAGTTTTCCATCGTAGTGCCGCCCGCCCGGATACCGCGCGGCGGACCGCCTCTGCCCACCTCTGTATAGGTGACGGTAGGACGCGGCGATCCGTTCCCGGGATTGGCGTTCATATGCCTGGGGGCGACCGAATTCCTTCGGTCGCCCCAGGGCGTGGCGCTGATCGGCTGACGAGGGCTCAGCCGCAGGTCAGACGAGACCGGGGAAGAAGATCTTCAGCTCGCGGTCGGCGGACTCCTCGGAGTCCGAGGCGTGGATCAGGTTCTCGCGCACGATCGTGCCGAAGTCGCCACGGATGGAGCCGGGGGCGGCGGCGATCGGGTCGGTCGGGCCGGCCAGGGTGCGCAGGCCCTCGATGACCCGCTCGCCCTCGACGACCAGCGCGACGACCGGGCCGGAGGACATGAAGCCCATCAGCGGCTCGTAGAAGGGCTTGCCCTTGTGCTCGCCGTAGTGCAGCTCCAGGGTGTCCTGGTCCAGCTCGCGCATCTCCAGGGCCGCGAGGGTCCAGCCGGCCTTCCGCTCGATGCGGCCGATGATCTCGCCGACCAGGCCACGGCGGACGGCGTCGGGCTTCAGCAGGACGAGCGTGCGCTGGCTCACGGGGGAACTCCTTCGGAAAAACGGTGTGCGGGCCTTGAGGCTACAGGGCCCGCACCGGCCGCGATCACGCAGCGTCAGGCCCTGCGGAGCCTTCGGCGGCGGCCCAGCCCGCCTTGATCCCGTCGATCTTCCGGCCGTAGTGCACCGAGGCCCACCACAGCACGGCGAACACCGCGCCGAGGAAGAACATGACCGGCACCACGAAGCCGCTGGCGATCAGGCCCGCCTGGAGAACCCACCCCATCTGCACGCCGCCCGGACGGGTGATCATCCCGCACAGCAGCACCGAGAGGACCATGGCGATCCCGCAGACCGTCCAGACCGCGGACATCTCCAGGGAGTCGTCCTTCATGGCGACCAGACCGGCGAAGCCGATCACGAAGAACTCGCCGATCAGCGTCGAGGAACAGAGCACGCGCATCGGTCAGCCCCGCTTCAGCAGCAGTCGGGCGTCGCCGACCGTGAAGATCGAACCGGTCACGAGGACACCCGCGCCCGCGTACTCGTCCTGCTCCTCGGCGAGGGTGATCGCCGCCTCCAGGGCGTCGTCGAGCCGCGGCTCGACGACCACCCGGTCCTCGCCGAAGACCTCGACCGCGATGGCGGCCAGCGCGTCGACGTCGGTGGCCCGGGGGTTGGAGTTCGCCGTGACCACGATCTCGGCGAAGATCGGCTCGAAGGCCTCCAGGAGGCCGCGGGCGTCCTTGTCCCCGCTGGTGGAGACGACGCCGATCAGCCGGGAGAAGCCGAAGGACTCCGTGATGCCGTCGGCGGTGGCCCGCGCGCCGTGCGGGTTGTGCGCGGCGTCCAGGATGACCGTCGGCGAGGAGCGCACGACCTCCAGGCGGCCCGGCGAGGCCACCTGGGCGAAGGCCCGGCGGACCGTGTCGAGGTCCAGGGTGCGGGCGTGCTCCGAGCCGATGCCGAAGAAGGCCTCGACCGCGGCGAGCGCCACGGCCGCGTTGTGCGCCTGGTGCGCGCCGTACAGCGGCAGGAAGACGCCGTCGTACTCGCCGCCCAGACCGCGCAGGGTCAGCAGCTGGCCGCCGACCGCCACCTCGCGGGAGGCGATGCCGAACTCCATGCCCTCGCGGGCCACGGTCGCGTCGACCTCGACGGCCTTCTTCAGGAGCACCTGGGCCGCGTCGACCGGCTGCTGCGCCAGGATGACCGTGGCGTCCGCCTTGATGATCCCGGACTTCTCGCCGGCGATCGCGCCCGTGGTGTCGCCGAGCCGGTCCGTGTGGTCCAGGTCGATCGGGGTGACGACGGCGACGGAGCCGTCGATCACGTTGGTGGCGTCCCAGGTGCCGCCCATGCCGACCTCGACGACGGCCACGTCGACCGGCGCGTCGGCGAAGGCCGCGTACGCCATGCCGGTGAGCACCTCGAAGAAGGAGAGCCGGTACTCCTCGCGGGCGTCGACCAGCTCCACGTACGGCTTGATGTCCTGGTACGTCTCGACGAAGCGCTCGGCCTCGATCGGGGCGCCGTCCAGGCTGATCCGCTCGGTGATGCTCTGCACGTGCGGCGAGGTGTACCGCCCGGTGCGCAGGTCGAAGGCGCCGAGCAGGGCCTCGATCATGCGGGCGGTGGAGGTCTTGCCGTTGGTGCCGGTGATGTGGATCGAGGGGTAGGCGCGCTGCGGCTCGCCGAGCACGTCCATGAGGGCCGCGATCCGCGTGACCGACGGCTCCAGTTTGGTCTCGCCCCAGCGGGTCGAGAGCTCGGTCTCCACCTCGCGCAGTGCCTTGTCGACCTCGGGGTCGAGCGGGCGGGTCGGGACCGGGTCACCCTGCGGCGGGCCGGCCATGGCGCGCAGGGTGCGGCTGCCGGCCTCGATCACCGCCAGGTCGGGATCCCGGTCGGTTTCGGTGTCGACGATCTCGTCGAACTGGTCGCTGCGGTCGCTCGGCTCACTCACGCCCCTCAGTCTACGGAGGGGGGCCGACAGGACGTTGGACCCACCCCATTCAGGACCTTCGGCCCGCCGCCCGCCCGGCCCGCCGGGCAAACTTGGCGATCATGGACATAGGTATCGACCTCGGCACGGCCAACACCCTCCTCTACGCCCGTGGCCAGGGCATCGTCCTCAACGAACCGTCCGTGGTGGCGGTCCAGGCCGGCTCGCGGGCGGCGCTCGCGGTCGGCGCGGAGGCGAAGGAGACCATCGGCCGCACGCCCGGTTCGATCACCGCGATCCGCCCGCTGCGGGACGGCGTGATCAGCGACTACGAGGCGGCCGAGGAGATGATCCGGCACTTCGTGCGCAAGGCCGTCCCCGGGCGCCGGCGCCCGCGCACCCGGATGGTGGTGTGCGTGCCGAGCGGGGTGACCCCGGTCGAGCGGCGGGCCATCGTGCACGCCACGCGCTCCGCGGGCGCGCGGGCGGTCCACCTCATCGAGGAGCCGATGGCGGCGGCGATCGGGGCGGGCCTGCCGGTGTCGGACCCACGCGGCTCGATGGTCGTCGACATCGGCGGCGGCACGACGGAGGTGGCCGTCATCTCGCTCGGCGGGATCGTCACCGCGCAGTCCCTGCGGGTGGGCGGCGACCGGCTGGACGCCGCCATCGCGGACTTCGTGCGCAAGGAGCACTCGCTGCTCGTCGGCGAGCGGACCGCCGAGGACGTCAAGATCGCCATCGGCTCGGCCTGGCCGGTGCCGGGCGGCGAGGAGTTCGAGCGCGCCACCTTCACCGTGCGGGGCCGCGAGAAGGTCAGCGGCCTGCCGCGCACGGTCGAGCTGACCGTGCCGGAGGTGCGCAGGGCGCTCGACGAGCCGGTGGAAGCGATCATCGCGGCGGTGCGGGTCACCCTGGAGGAGTGCCCGCCGGAGCTGTCAGGCGACGTCATGGAACACGGCATCGTCCTCACCGGCGGCGGCGCCCTGCTGTCCGGCCTGGACCTGCGCATGGCCTCGGCGACCGGCATCCCGGTCTTCGTCGCCGACGCCCCGCTGGACTGCGTGGCGCTGGGCTCCGGGCGGTGCGTGGAGGACTTCGACGGGTTGCAGCGGGTGCTGGGGAAGGCGGAGGTGGTCCGGTAGCCGGTGCGAGCCGGGGGCACGGCCTCGGGCCCGTCCGGCCTTGCGCGCCGGAGCACGCCGGGCGTGCGGTGCGTGCGTTCGGCTGAGCGCCGGGCGTGCGGTGCGTGCGTTCCGCCGTGCGCCGGGCGTGCGTGGCGGGCGGGCCGGACCCGGCGGGAACCGCCGGACGCGCCCTAGTGCGGAAACCCCGTCGGCAGCAGCGCCGTCACCACGTACGCGCCGTGCTCCGGGCCGGCCCGGAGGGAGCCGCCCATGCTGGTGACCCGCTCCTCCATGGAGAACAGGCCCGTGCCGGTCGAGACGGGGGCACGGTCCGGCGGGGTCCCGGGGAGCGGGTTGCGGACCTCGACGCGCACGTTCCGGCCCTCGACGTCGACCGTGATCGACACGGTCACCGGCAGACCGGGGGCGTGCTTGGCCGCGTTCGTCAGGCACTCCCGCACGACCCGGTGCACGGCCGTCTGCCGCAGCGGCGACAGCGCGTTCGCCTCGTCGGCGACCTTCAGGTCCACCGGACTGCCCATCCGCTCGCTCTCCTCGGCGAGCTCGGCGAGCCCTTCGAGGCCGGGCGTGGCGGCGGTCCCGTCGGCGCGCCGCACGATGGTCTCGTTGAGCATGTGGTGGGCGCGCCGGGCGGTGTCGGCGAGCTCCTCGAAGTCCTTCTGGTGGGCGTCGCCCCGGGCCCGCACGGCCAGCACCTCGGCCCGCACGGCGAGCACGGTCAGCTCGCGGCCCACCAGGTCGTGGACGTCCCGGCCGACCGAGATCCGCTCCTCCTGGACGGCCTGCCGGGCGGCCGCCTCGTTGCGCTGGATCTGGAGGGCCAGGACGAGGTCCTGGCGGTACGCGGCGATGCCGACGCCCGCGGCCAGGGCGCCGATCGGGACGACCAGGCCGAGGAACTCGCTGAGGGTCTCGCCGTGCTTGGCGGGCCAGTCGGGCAGGTTGAACAGGGCGTAGGCGGTGGCGACGTACAGCAGCGTGGCGACCACGGCGACCCGCCGGCCCCGGAAGCGGCCGAGCGAGTACAGCGCGAACTGGACCATCGTCAGCTCGTGCAGCCAGCCCATCAGGAAGAGCGCCACCACGAACGGCACCCACGGCGCCTTCCGGCGCAGCACGAGCGTGGCCGCGCCGGCCGCGAGGACCAGGGTCGCGGTGACGCCGGTGAGCGAGTTGTCGGCGCGGGCGAGGCCCGGCACGTCCAGGACCATCAGGCCGAAGGCGCTGGCGGCGGCGACGACGTCCATGGCGAGGGGCGACACGGCCCACCGGTCCGCACAGCGGCGCAGCGCGGGGAAGGCGGGAAGGCGGAGCATGCCCTCCATCATCCAGGGTCCTTCGTCCCGTCGCCGGGGACCTGAAGTCCCGTCTGGTGTGAGATCGGGCACTTCGCCCAGATTGCTGTTTGACTCTGAAATGTGTACGAAGCATCCCAGGAGCAGTGATCGCTCACCGGCGACGTGCTCGACGCGCTCCCCCGGGGGGGGGGACGGAGCGGGGGTACGCGGAAGGGCCCGGAACCAGTCGTGGTTCCGGGCCCTTCCGCGGAGGCGGTGGTTACGCCTGCGGCAGCTTCTCCAGCTGTGCCTGGATGCGGGCGATGTCCTCGTCCGCCTTGGCGAGGCGGCCACGGATCTTGTCGACCACGTTGTCCGGCGCCTTGGCCAGGAAGGCCTCGTTGCCCAGCTTGCCCTGGGCCTGCGCCTTCTCCTTCTCGGCGACGGCGAGGTCCTTCGCGAGGCGCTTGCGCTCGGCCGCGACGTCGATCGTGCCGGACAGGTCCAGCGCGACCTCGGCGCCGGCCACCGGCAGGGTGGCGGTGGCCGCGAAGCCCTCGCCCTCCGGCTGGAGGCGCAGGATCTGGCGGATGGCGGCCTCGTGCGCGGCGAGCGGGGTGCCGGTCAGCGTGAGGCGCGCGGGCACCTTCTGGGCGTCCTGCAGTCCCTGCTCCTTGCGGAACCGGCGGACCTCGGTGATGACCCGCTGGACCAGCGCGATCTCCTGCTCGGCGGCGGTGTCGCGGAAGCCGCTGTCCTTCGGCCAGTCGGCGATCACGAGCGACTCGCCGCCGGTCAGCGTGGTCCACAGCGTCTCGGTGACGAAGGGGACCACCGGGTGCAGCAGCCGCAGCATGACGTCGAGGACCTCGCCGAGGACCCGGCCGGAGACCCGCGCGCCCTCGCCGCCGGCGAAGAACGTCGTCTTCGACAGCTCGACGTACCAGTCGAAGACCTCGTCCCACGCGAAGTGGTAGAGGGCGTCCGACAGCTTCGAGAACTGGTAGTCGTCGTAGAACGCGTCGACGTCGGCGACCGTCTCGTTGAGCCGGGACAGGATCCAGCGGTCCGTGGCGGTCATCTCGGACGGGTCGGGCAGCTCGCCCTCGATCGTCGCGCCGTTCATCAGCGCGAAGCGCGTGGCGTTCCAGATCTTGTTGGCGAACTTGCTGGACGCCTGGACCCAGTCCTCGCCGATCGGGACGTCGACGCCGGGGTTGGCGCCGCGGGCCAGGGTGAAGCGCACGGCGTCGGAGCCGTAGGTGTCCATCCAGTCGAGCGGGTTGACCACGTTGCCGAAGGACTTCGACATCTTCTTGCCGTTCTGGTCACGGACCATGCCGTGCAGGGCGATGGTGTGGAACGGCGGGGTGCCGTCCATCGCGTACAGACCGAACATCATCATCCGGGCGACCCAGAAGAAGAGGATGTCGTAGCCGGTGACCAGGACGGAGTTCGGATAGAACTTCTTGAGGCTCTCCGTCTGCTCGGGCCAGCCGAGCGTGGAGAACGGCCACAGGCCGGAGGAGAACCAGGTGTCCAGGACGTCGCTGTCCTGGGTCCAGCCGTCACCGCTCGGCGGCTGCTCGTCGGGGCCGACGCAGACGACCTCGCCGTTGGGGCCGTACCAGACGGGGATGCGGTGGCCCCACCAGAGCTGGCGCGAGATGCACCAGTCGTGCAGGTTGTCGACCCAGTCGAAGTACCGCTTCTCCATCTCCTGCGGGTGGATCTTGACCTTGCCGTCGCGGACCGCGTCACCGGCGGCCTTGGCGAGCGGGCCGACCTTGACCCACCACTGCATCGACAGACGCGGCTCGATGGTGGTCTTGCAGCGCGAGCAGTGGCCGACGGAGTGGGTGTACGGGCGCTTCTCGGCGACGATCCGACCCTCGGCGCGCAGCGCGGCGACGATCGCGGAGCGGGCCTCCAGGCGGTCCAGACCGAGGAACGGGCCGTGGACCGTGATGACCGCGTGCTCGTCCATGACGGCGATCGACGGCAGGTCGTGGCGCTGGCCGATCTCGAAGTCGTTCGGGTCGTGCGCCGGCGTCACCTTGACGGCGCCGGTGCCGAACGCGGGATCGACGTGCGTGTCGGCGACGATCGGGATGCGGCGGCCGGTGAGCGGCAGCTCGATCTCGGTGCCGATCATGTGCCGGTAGCGCTCGTCGTCCGGGTGGACGGCGACGGCCGTGTCACCCAGCATCGTCTCGGCGCGGGTGGTGGCGACGACGATCTCGGCGTCGCCCTCGCCGTACCGGATGGAGACGAGCTCGCCGTCGTCGTCCTGGTACTCGACCTCGATGTCGGAGATCGCGGTCAGACAGCGCGGGCACCAGTTGATGATGCGCTCGGCGCGGTAGATCAGCTCGTCGTCGTAGAGCTTCTTGAAGATGGTCTGGACGGCCTGGGACAGGCCCTCGTCCATGGTGAAGCGCTCGCGGGACCAGGCGACGCCGTCACCGAGGCGCTTCATCTGCCCCGAGATCTGGCCGCCGGACTCGGCCTTCCACTGCCAGACGCGCTCGACGAACGCCTCGCGGCCCAGGTCGTGGCGGGACTTGCCCTCCTTGGCGAGCTCGCGCTCGACGACGTTCTGGGTGGCGATGCCGGCGTGGTCCATGCCGGGCTGCCACAGCGTCTCGTAGCCCTGCATGCGCTTGCGGCGGGTCAGGGCGTCGATGAGCGTGTGCTCGAAGGCGTGGCCCAGGTGGAGCGAGCCGGTGACGTTCGGCGGCGGGATGACGATGGTGAACGGAGGCTTGTCGCTCTTCTCGTCCGCCTCGAAGTAGCCCCGCTCTACCCAGCGCTCGTACAGCTGCCCCTCTACTTCGGCCGGCGCGTACGCGGTCGGCAGTTCGGGGGTGGCTGTCGTCTGCTGCTGAGTGTTCTCGGTCACCGGGCCAGTTTAGGGGGATCCCGGGGTGGTCCTGAAACTCGATTGTTCCGTAACGGTGTGGCCCCCACTGCCCCGGCGGCACAGGGCTTCCGACAGGATGTTCGCCAGGCATAAACATCTTGTGAGGGGAACCTGTCCATGAGCTACAACCAGCCGGGCCCGTACGGCGGCCAGCCCCAGCAGCCCGGGCCGTACGGCCAGCCGGGGCCTTACGGGCAGCAGCCGCAGCAGCCCGGCCCCTACGGGCAGCCGCCGCAGGCCCCGCAGCCCGGCTACGGCTACCCGCAGCAGGCTCCGCAGGGTGTCCCGCCGCAGCAGCCGTACGGCTACCCGCAGCAGGGCCAGCAGCCCGGCCCGTACGGCCAGCAGCCCCCGTACGGCGCCCCGCAGGGCCCGGGCGGCTACCTGCCCCCGCCGCCGGCCCCGAAGAAGAGCAAGGCCGGCTGGATCATCGGCGGCGTCGCCGTGGTCGCGGCGCTGGCGGTGGGCGCGTACTTCGTGATCGGCGGGGGTGGCGGTGGGAACGGCGACGTCGCCGACTCCACCAAGGGTTACAAGATCACCCCGGCGGCGACGGTCGGTGAGTACAAGAAGGAGGGCGCCGACAGGACCGGCGACCTGTCGGAGAAGCAGAAGGCCAGCGCCGACGCGATGGGGATCAAGAACCCCCACTCGGTCGTGGCCTCGTACAAGTCGGGGGACGCGTCCGACCCGCTCAAGGGCAAGAGCATGAGCCTGAACGGGATGTGGGGCGAGATCACCGACCCGGCGAAGGCGCTCGACACCGCGTTCGCGAACTACGAGAAGGACCAGACGGGCAAGGCCGAGGACGTCAAGGTCACCCCGGTCGGCAGCCCGGAGGCCAAGACCCCGGCGGGCTTCGAGGGCGCGCTGATGAAGTGCCAGTACCTCAAGCTGGAGAACACCGGCGCCTCGACCTCGCCTGGCCCGAAGTCCTTCCAGGTGCCCACGTGCATCTGGTCCGACTACAGCACCTTGGGCGTCGTGAACGTCATCGACCTGTCGACGATGATGACCGGCGGCCAGGGCCTCTCCCTGGACCAGGTCGCGGAGCTGGCGAGCCAGCAGTACAAGGCCTCGCGCAGCAAGGCCTGATCCGCCGCACACGAGAAGGGGCGCCCCGCCGGTCGGCGGGGCGCCCCTTCTCGTCGCTTCGGGTCAGGCGGACTTCTCGTGCCTGCCGTCGTTCTTCACGATCCGCGGGACCAGCGTCGGGTTGACGTTGTTGCGGACCACGTCGGCGGTGATGACCACGCGGGCCACGTCCTTGCGGGACGGGACCTCGTACATCACCGACTGGAGGACCTCCTCCATGATGGCGCGCAGGCCGCGCGCGCCGGTGCCGCGGAGGATCGCCTGGTCGGCGATGGCCTCCAGGGCCGGGCGGTCGAAGTCCAGCTCGACGCCGTCGAGTTCGAACAGGCGCTGGTACTGCTTGACCAGCGCGTTGCGCGGCTCGACGAGGATCTGGAGGAGCGCCTCGCGGTCCAGGTTGTGCACCGAGGTGAGGACGGGGAGACGGCCGATGAACTCGGGGATCATCCCGAACTTCACCAGGTCCTCCGGCATGACCTCCTGGAACTGGTCGCTCGCCTCGATCTCCCGCTTGGAGCGGATGGTCGCCCCGAAGCCGATGCCCTTGGCGCCCGCACGCGACTCGATGATCTTCTCCAGGCCGGCGAAGGCGCCGCCCACGATGAAGAGCACGTTCGTCGTGTCGATCTGGATGAACTCCTGGTGCGGGTGCTTCCGGCCGCCCTGCGGCGGGACGGAGGCGGTGGTGCCCTCCAGGATCTTGAGGAGGGCCTGCTGCACGCCCTCGCCCGAGACGTCACGCGTGATCGACGGGTTTTCGCTCTTACGGGCGACCTTGTCGATCTCGTCGATGTAGATGATCCCGGTCTCGGCCTTCTTGACGTCGTAGTCCGCCGCCTGGATCAGCTTGAGCAGGATGTTCTCGACGTCCTCGCCGACGTAGCCGGCCTCCGTGAGCGCCGTCGCGTCCGCGATGGCGAACGGGACGTTGAGCATCCGGGCCAGGGTCTGCGCCAGGAGCGTCTTTCCGGAGCCGGTCGGGCCGAGCAGCAGGATGTTGGACTTCGCCAGCTCGATGGCGTCGTCCCGGCCCTGCGCGCCGCCGTTCTCGCCGGCCTGGACGCGCTTGTAGTGGTTGTACACCGCGACTGAGAGGGCCTTCTTCGCCGGCTCCTGGCCGACGACGTAGCCCTCCAGGAACTCGTAGATCTCGCGAGGCTTGGGGAGCTCCTCCCAGCGCACCTCGCTCGTCTCCGCGAGCTCCTCTTCGATGATCTCGTTGCAGAGGTCGATGCACTCGTCGCAGATGTACACACCGGGTCCCGCGATGAGCTTCTTCACCTGCTTCTGGCTCTTTCCGCAGAACGAGCACTTGAGCAGGTCGCCGCCATCACCGATGCGTGCCACGAGGTGCTTCCCCTTCGCCTGGGAGTGCTTGGTTCAGCGACTCCTGGTGCCTCATATTCGACGGTACCTTGCCGGGCCCCTCGTTCGGGCCCCCCTTGGCGCGGTTGGCATGGACGGGATTCGGCCACACCAACCACGGCGAGGGAAGGTCGAGCGTCAGTGTGCCGCGGGGGCCGTGCTCTTACGGGTCGAGACGATCTGGTCGATCAGGCCGTACGCGAGGGCGTCCTCGGCGGTCAGGATCTTGTCGCGCTCGATGTCGTCGCGGATCTTCTCGATCGGCGTGGAGGAGTGCTTGGCCAGCATCTCCTCGAGCTGGCTGCGCATGCGCAGGATCTCCCGGGCCGCGATCTCCAGGTCGGAGAGCTGCTCACGGCCGGTGCCGCCGGACGGCTGGTGGATCAGCACGCGGGCGTTGGGCAGGGCCATCCGCTTGCCGGGGGTGCCGGCGGCGAGCAGCACGGCCGCGGCGGAGGCCGCCTGGCCCATGCAGACCGTCTGGATGTCCGGCTTCACGAACTGCATCGTGTCGTAGATCGCCGTGAGGGCGGTGAAGGAGCCGCCCGGGCTGTTGATGTAGATCGAGATGTCGCGGTCCGGGTCCATCGACTCCAGGCACAGCAGCTGCGCCATGACGTCGTTGGCCGAGGCGTCGTCGATCTGCACGCCGAGGAAGATCACGCGCTCCTCGAACAGCTTCGCGTACGGGTCGTACTCGCGCACGCCCTGCGAGGTGCGCTCCACGAAGCGCGGCACGACGTAGCGGTTGTCCATCGGCGCGCCGGTGTAGAGGCCGCTCGGGGAGAGGTTGTTCTGCATCTGGGTGTTCACCGTCCTGGTGGCGTTCGGCGGGGGGCTGGGGCTCTTGGGCGGGCTGCCGGCGCTCAGGCGCCCGTGCCGCCGCCGCCCGGAACACCCGCGGCGTGCGTGATGATGTCGTCGATGAGGCCGTACTCCTTGGCCTCCTCCGCGGTGAACCAGCGGTCACGGTCGCCGTCGCGGATGATCGCCTCGACGGTCTGACCGGAGTGGTGCGCGGTGATCTCGGCCATGCGCTTCTTCGTACGGAGAAGGTACTCGGCCTGGATCTTGATGTCGGAGGCGGTGCCACCGATGCCGGCGGAGCCCTGGTGCATCAGGATGTCGGTGTTCGGCAGCGCGAAGCGCTTGCCGGGGGTGCCGCCGGTGAGCAGGAACTGGCCCATCGAGGCCGCCATGCCCATACCGATGGTCACGACGTCGTTGGGGATGTACTGCATGGTGTCGTAGACGGCCATGCCGGCCGTCACGGAGCCACCGGGGCTGTTGATGTACAGGTAGATGTCCTTCGCCGGGTCGGCGGCGAGGAGGAGCATCTGGGCGGTGATCTTGTTGGCGATCTCGTCGTCGACCTGCTGGCCGAGGAAGATGATGCGCTCGCCGAGCAGCCGGTTGTAGACATGGTCGCCGAGGCCACCACCGATGGACGGCTCACCCGCGGCGTAAGGCTTCAGATTCGTCACGTATCCACCTGCTCGTCTCCGACGGCACCGGGCCGTCTCAGCGTCTCGTTCTGAGGGCATTGCCCTCGTATTCATGGACCCTAACGCGCAGGTAGGACAACGCCATCCCGCTTCCCGAACTGTTCGCTGGGAGCGCAAGGTAGTTGGAGGCGCATGAACGGGTCCCGGTACGTCCACGGGCCCGGGCGCACAGCTGTGCGTCCGGGCCCGTGGCGCGGGGTTCGGAGCGGGGCCGGAGCCCCACGCGTCCCCCCGGGGAGACTTACTTCTCCTCGGAGACCTCGGCCTCGCCGGTGACGGCCTCGACCGTCTCGGTGGCCTGCTCCTCGTCCTCGTCGGACAGGTCGACCTCGACACCGTTGGTGTCGACGACCTTGGCGGCCTCGACGACCAGCGCGAGCGCCTTGCCGCGGGCGACCTCGCCGACCAGCATCGGCACCTGGCCGCCCTGGACGACGGCCTGGGCGAACTGGTCGGGGGACATGCCGGAGGAGGCGGCGCGGCGCATGAGGTGCTCGGTGAGCTCCTCCTGGTCCACGTTCAGCTTCTCCTTGTTGACCAGCTCGTCGAGGATGAACTGGGTCTTGATGCCCTTGACGGCCTGGTCCTTGGTCTCGGCCTCGAACTCCTCGACCGTCTTGCCCTGGAACTCCAGGTACTTCTCCAGGCTCAGGCCCATCTGGCCGAGCTGGTGGTGCTCCAGGTTGTGCTTGCGGGTGTTGACCTCGTCCTCGAGCAGCTTCTCGGGGACGGGGATCTCCGCCAGCTCCAGGAGCTTCTCCAGGACGCGCTCCTGGGCCTGGGTGGCCTGGTCGAACTGCTTCATGTTCTCAAGGCGCTTGCGGCTGTCGGCCTTGAGCTCCTCGAGGGTGTCGAACTCCGAGGCCAGCTGCGCGAACTCGTCGTCCAGCTCGGGGAGCTCGCGGGCGGCGACGGTGAGGACCTTGACGGTCACCTCGGCGTCCTTGCCCTCGGCGGAGCCGCCCTTCAGCTGCGAGGTGAAGGTCGCCTCGCCGCCGGCCTCCAGGCCGGTGACGGCCTCGTCGATGCCGTCGAGGAGCTCGCCGGAGCCGATGGTGTACGAGACACCGCTGGCGACACCGTCGGGCAGGACCTCGCCGTCGACCTTGGCCTCCAGGTCGATGGTGATGACGTCGCCCTCGGCGGCGGCGCGCTCGACCGGGTTGGTGGACGCGAAGCGGTCGCGGAGCTGCTCCACGGACTTCTCGATGTCCTCGTCGGTGACCTCGACGGCGTCGACCTCGACCTCGATGCCGGAGAAGTCCGGGATCTCGATGGCCGGGCGGATGTCGACCTCGGCGGTGAAGGCCAGCAGCTCGCCGTCCTTCAGCTCCGTGATGTCGACCTCGGGCTGACCCAGCGGGTTGACCTCGGCCTCGTTCACGGCCTCGGTGTAGAACTTCGGGAGCGCGTCGTTGACGGCCTCCTCCAGCACCGCACCACGGCCGAACCGCTGGTCGATCACGCGAGCCGGGATCTTGCCCTTACGGAAGCCCTTGACCGTGACCTGCTGGTTGATCTTCTTGTACGCCGCGTCGAGGCTGTCCTTGAGCTCCTCGAAGGGCACCTCGACAGTGAGCCGAACCCGGGTCGGGTTCAGGGTCTCCACGGCGCTCTTCACGGTTCGGTCTCCTTGGTGGCTGATTCCTGGTTTCGCCGGTACCGCCTGGGGGCGGTTCCGGCCGATCGGCCCGGTCAGAGAGACACACGGGCACGCAGCTTGCATAGTAGCCGCAAGCGCCTCACGGCCCACAACGTGATCTTGGCTGGTCGGGGTGGCGGGATTTGAACCCACGGCCTTCCGCTCCCAAAGCGGACGCGCTACCAAGCTGCGCCACACCCCGTCGGTGCGACACGTAGGGTACATGGACGGGGACGCTGCGACGCCCCCTCTTTTCAAGGGGTGTGCGGGGACCTGCGAGGACCCGCTACGATGGCGTCCGTCGCCGGGGCCGATAGGCCTCGCGGCACACCTTGTGCGGGCGTAGCTCAATGGTAGAGCCCTAGTCTTCCAAACTAGCTACGCGGGTTCGATTCCCGTCGCCCGCTCCATACGGCCGAGGCCCCTCCGGACAGTGTCCGCAGGGGCCTCCGTCATGTCGCGGGATGCCGGGTCCGGTGCGGGGCAAGAGAATGGGCGCTGTCCGCTTTATTCCTGCTTGTCCCCGTGTGGGGCCCGGAGGCCGCCATGAAGGATCTGAAGTTCGAGCAGAAGCGCTCGCTGTCCCGCCTCGAAGCCGCCGATCAGCTGACCGCGCTCGCCGAGGCGCTCAGGAAGGGCGGCGAGGCCGAGCTGAGGCTGGGAACGGGGACGTTGGGCCTGCGCATCCCGGACGAGCTCGACGCCGAGGTGGAGGTCGAGCTCTCGGACGGGGAGATCGAGCTGGAGATCGAACTCAAGTGGGCGACGGGCAAGCCCCGCAAGCCGGCGCCGAAGAAGTCCGCGAACGAGAAGCCGGTGTCGAAGCCGAGGGCCGAGAAGCCGGGGGCGAAGCCCGGAGCCGAGAAGCCCGTGGCGAAGCCTGCCGCGAAACCGGCGGCGAAGAAGCCCGCGGCGAAGCCCTCCGTCAAGAAGCCGGTCAAGAAGCCGGTCACGAAGGCCGTCACCAAGACGGTCACGAAGACGGCCGCCGAACCGGCGCCGAAGAAGCCGGCGGCGAAGAAGCCGGCGGCCAAGCCCGCCAAGGAGGCGGCCACGAAGACGGCCAAGGCGTCGACGAAGGCGTCGGCCAAGAAGGCGCCCAAGAAGCCGGTCACGAAACCGGCTGCGAAGCCGGCCGGGAAGTCGGCGAAGTCGGCGAAGTCGGTCAAGTCCGCCGCGAAGGCGGCCTGACGGCGGCCCGGGTCAGAACTTGATGGAGCCGACCGTCTGCGTTATCGAGTCCAGGAAGCGCTGGATGTCGTCGGCCATGCCCGTCGAGGCGAGGAAGAAGCCGAAGAGGACCGCGACGACGGCCGGACCGGCCTTCAGGTTTCCGCCACGGATCAGCACCACCAGGATGATCGCCAACAGCAGCACCACAGACAGTGAAATGGCCACAACTGATCACACCCTCGGTCGGTCCCCGCCTTGCCGCCCGGGAGCGCACGTCACAGAACACCCCCGCCGCATCTATCGTGCCACCAACTACCTGCCCCGCAGGGGTGGGTGACGAATCATCGCCGTCGAAATCCGGCCAACATGACGAAATTCGTCTTGATCAGTTCGGCGGAACGAGTCCCAACAGGCCCCGGACCCGGGCGTACTTGGCGGTCAGACGGTCTCGGGTCGGCGGGTCGAGGACGGCGAGGCGGGCCGGATCCGCGTTGTGCGCGAGGTCGGCCTCCTTGACCAGCAGGGCACCCGGCGTGGCCAGAATCCGCCGGGTGTAGCCCTCCAGGTCCTCCCCCGGGCGCTTGGTGAGCGCCCGCACCATCTCCTTGACCTCCGGTGGCAGGGCCGCGCCCGCCAGCCACTCGGGAGACAGGGCGGCGTCCTCGACGGCGTCGTGCAGCCAGGCCGCCGCGATCTGCCGCTCGTCGCCGCCCCGGGCCCGTACCCCTTCGGCGACCGCGCGCAGGTGCTCCGCGTAGGGCCGCCCGGCCTTGTCCGTCTGGCCCGCGTGGGCGGTGACGGCGAGGGTCTCGATCTCGGCGAGGGTGAGGTACGGGGTGCCGGTCATGGCGGTCAGCGTAGTGCGGCCCGCGCGGGCAGGGCGGTGGCGGCGAGGCCGAGCCCGACCGTGGCCGCGGCGAACGAGCCGTACAGCAGCGGCGGGATGTACGGGCCCTCGCCGGTCAGGCCGTTGGCCATGGGGACCAGGGTGGCGAGGGCGATGCCGGTGCCGAGGGCCACGCCCGCGCCGGTGACGAGCAGCGACTCCCAGCGGATCATCCGCAGCACCTGGCGGCGGGTGGTGCCCACCAGGCGCAGCGTGCGCAGCTCGCGGCGCCGGTCGAGGACGGTCATCACCAGCGTGTTGACGGCGGCGACCGCCGCGAACCCGCCGAGGACGGCGGCCATGGTGGTGTTGGCCCAGGCGTTGAGCGCGCGGTCGCGGCTCTGGTCGGCGGACCAGCCGGCGGCGTCCGTGACGGCGCCGAGGGGGGCCAGGGCGGCGGGCTCGCCGCCGCGGACCAGGAGCTCGGTGGCGTACGGGGCGGTGACGTGCCCGGTGAGGGCGGCGGCCGGGAGGGTCACCTCCGACAGGCCGAGGCCGCGGCCGTAGGTGGCGACGACGAGCGGCTCCGTCCGGGTGCCGTCGGGCAGTCGCAGTTCCAGGCGGTCCCCGGTCCGTACGTGCTGGGCGGCGGCCAGGTTCGCGTCGAGGGCGACCGTGCCGGGGCGCAGCGCGGCGAGCGTGCCGGTGCGCACGTCGAGGTCGAGGACCGGGGTGGGGTCGGCGGAGACGCCCTGCGCGGTGGCGCTGAGGAAGCCCGCGTCGTCGTCGGCGAAGAGGACAGCGGTGTGCTGGACGGCGACGGCCGCGGTGACCCCGGGGGCGCGTGCGGCGCGCGCGGCCGCGTCGGCGGGGAGCCCGGCGGGGGCGGTGACGACGTGGTCGGCGACGAGGCCGGCGTGCTGCTGGTGCTCGGCGGCCCGGTCGGTGCTGGTGTGCAGGAAGACGAGGGTGGAGGAGAAGGACATCGCGAGGACGATCGGGGTGAGCGCGGAGGCGAGCCGCCGCGCGTTGCCGCGCGCGTTGGCCGCGGCGAGGTGACCGGCGGCCCCGGCGGCGCGCAGGGGCAGTCCGACGAGGGCCGCGCAGAGCCTCGCGAGCAGCGGGCCGAGCAGGGCGACGGCCAGCATGAAGAGCATGACGACGCCGAGGGCCGTGTTGGCGGCGGTCTCGCCGGAGGCCTGGGCGGCCACGCCCGTGAGGGTGACGCCGCCGGCGAGGGCGAGGATGCCGAGCGGGGTGCGGATCCGGCCGGTCGCGCGCCGTTCGACCTGGGACTCGGCGAGCGCGCGGCCGGGTTCGATGCGGGAGGGGCGGCGGGCGGCGGCGAGGCCGGCGAGCAGCGCGGTCAGCAGGGCTGCGGCGACGGCCGCGGCGAAGGGGAGCGGGCCGGTGTCGAGGCGTACCCCGGCGGGGATCGCGCCCTTCTCCTTCAGCTGCCCGAACCACCAGGTCGCGAGGGCGAGACCGGGCAGGCAGCCGAGGGCTCCGGCGACCGGGGCGACGAGCAGGGACTCGGTGGCGACGGAGCGGCGCAGCTGGCGCGGGGTCGCGCCGATGGCCCGCAGCAGGGCGAACTCGCGGGAGCGCTGCCCGACGGAGAGGGCGACGGTGCCGGCGGCGGTGAACACGGCGACGAGGGTGGCGGTGCCGCCGAAGGAGCCGCCGAGGCCGATCAGGAGCTCCTTGGCGGCCGGCAGCGCGGCGCCTTCGGCGAGGCTGCGGTCGTCGCCGGTGTGCACCTGGGCCTTGCCGTGCAGGGCGCGCTCGACCTGGGCGGCGAGCGTCGCGGGGTCGGTGCCCTTCGTGGGCAGGACGGCGATGGCGTCGACGGTGTGGGGGTGGCCGGAGAGGGCGAGGGCCTGGGCGTCGGAGAACCAGACGGCGGCGGACGCCGGGGCCGGGGACCCGGACGGCGGCGCCTCGCCCGGGACCGTGCCGGACGGCGCGGCCACTCCCGAGACCGTGAAGGCGCGCTCCCCCGCCGGGGTGTGCAGGGTGATCCGCTCGCCCACCCGTCCGTGGCCGGTGCCGACCACCGCCTGGCCCGGGCCCGGGGCCGTACCGGTGGCGAGGCGGGTGCCGGTGAAGGCGGCGGAGCCCCAGCCGGAGGCGGTGAGCGGGGCGCCGGAGGTCGCGCGTACGGGGTAGGAGACGTCTCCGACGGCGTGCGCGGCGCCCGGGACGCCGGCGGCGGCGCGGACGAGGGAGGCGTCGAGTCGGGCCCGGTCGGGCACGGCGGCGGAGAGCGTCCGGCGCTCCTCGCCGCGCCCGATCGTCGTGTGGAGCTGCTGGTCGGCGGCGGCGACGACGGGCGCGCCCGCGTAGCGCGCGGGCGGGACGGCGGCGGTGAGGCCGGTCTGGAGCAGCAGTCCGCAGCCGGAGATCACGGCGGCGGCGAGCAGCAGGGCGACGAAGGTGCCGGCGAAGGCGGAGGGCTTGAAGCGGACGGCGGCGCGGGCGAGGCCGTTGGGGCGGGGCATCAGGCGGCCACCCCGGCGCGGGTGGCGGCGGTGAGCGCGGTCATCCGGGCGGCGATGCGGTCCGGGGTGCTGCGCGGAAGGCTGTCGGCGAGGGAGCCGTCGGCGAGGAAGAGGACGCGGTCGGCGTAGGCGGCGGCGACGGGGTCGTGGGTGACCATGACGACGGTGGCGCCGAGGCGGTCGACGGCGTCGCGGAGCAGGGTGAGGACCTCGGTGGCGGTCGTGGTGTCGAGGGCGCCGGTCGGTTCGTCGCCGAAGATCACGTCGGGCCGGGTGATCAGGGCGCGGGCGATCGCGACGCGCTGCTGCTGGCCGCCGGAGAGCTCGGCGGGGCGGCGGGCGCCCTTGTCGGCGAGGCCGACCTGGCCGAGGACCTCGGCGGCGCGGTGCCGGTCGGGGCGCGCGCCCGCGAGCCGCAGGGGCAGCAGGACGTTCTGCTCGACGGTGAGCGAGGGCAGCAGGTTGAAGGCCTGGAAGACGAAGCCGAGGCGGGCTCGGCGCAGCTCGGTGAGCCTGTTCTCGCCGAGGCCGGTGATCTCGGTGCCGCCGAGGCGGACGGAGCCGGCGGTGGGGCGGTCGAGTCCGGCGGCGCACTGCAGGAAGGTGGACTTGCCGGAGCCGGAGGGACCCATGACGGCGGTGAAGCTGCCGTGCGGGAGGCGCAGGTCGATGCCGCGGAGCGCGTGCACGGCGCCGGCCCCCTTGCCGTACTGGCGCCGTACCCCGGCGAGTTCGACGGCTGCGGTGCCGAGGGCGGTGTCCCGGGCTGCCATGAGTGTCCTCCGTGCGTTCGTGACGTGCGTGACGTGACTGAGCGTCCTGTCGAACGTACGGATTTCCGCAGGTCGGGGGCGATGGAGGCGGCCGGTCTCTCAGGGGTGGGGGTGTCCCCACCCCGGCCGGTCGGGTCAGCCCGTGCGGCTGATCAGGAGCAGCGCGCGGTCGTCGTTGACGTCCTTGGCGCAGGCCTCGATGAGGTGCCAGGCGGCGCCTTCGAATCCGGCGGCGACATAGCGGTCGGCCTCTCCGGTGAGCCGGTCGATGCCCTCGGCGATGTCGCGGTCGGCGGCCTCGACGAGGCCGTCGGTGAAGAGCATGAGGACGTCGCCGGGGCGCAGGGAGCCCTTGACCGGGTGGAACTCCGCGCCGTCGTAGACGCCGAGGAGGGGTCCTTCGGCGGCCTTCTCCTCCCAGCGGCCGGTGCCGGCGTGCAGCTGGAGGGCGGGCAGGTGCCCGGCGGAGAGCAGTTCGTAGTCGCCGGAGTCCAGGTCGAGGACGAGGTGGATGGAGGTGGCGAAGCCCTCGTCCCAGTCCTGGCGCAGGAGGTAGCCGTTGGCGGCGGGCAGGAAGCCGTGCGGGGGCAGCGAGCCGAGGAGGCCGCCGAAGGCGCCGGAGAGCAGCAGGGCGCGGGAGCCCGCGTCCATGCCCTTGCCGGAGACGTCGGTGAGCAGGACCTCCAGGGTGCGGCCGCCGTGGGTGCGGGCGGCGACGACGAAGTCGCCGGAGAAGGACTGGCCGCCGGCCGGGCGCAGCGCCATCTCGCGGTGCCAGCCCTGGGGCAGGCGGGGCAGGGCGCTCTGTACCCGGATGCGTTCGCGCAGGTCGAAGAGCATGGTGCCGCCGCGTCGCCAGGGCACGCCGACGCGGGCCCGGAACTGGGCGATGAGCAGCCCGAAGAGTCCGCAGGCGGCGACCACCAGGACGGTGCCGGGGGTGACCCGGGCGGGGCCCTGGGTGTACGGGCCGAGGACCAGCGACTCGACGATGAGCGCGCCGGCGGCTGCCGCGTACAGGCCGAGCAGGCTGGCGGGGCGCAGCAGCAGTCCGCCGGCGACGATCGGCAGGGCGAGCGCGACCGGCGAGCACCAGACGGGGTTGAGGAGGGTGCCGCACATGATGGCGGGGACGGTGAGCAGGAGTCCGGCGAGGGCGATCCAGTCGGAGCCGTCGCCGCGGAAGTAGTCGACGCCGGACCGGCGCAGCGCGATGCGGGCCCGGAGGGCGCTCTTGCGCATCCGGGCCGCGTACGAGTCCACTCCGCCGCGACGTCCCATTGGCCTGGACCCTATCCACCCGATCGGCGCTCGTGCAGGGGGGACCCAGGTGACATTGCATTCGAAATCGGGTCGCGTCGGCCGGCGGGGCGCTGATATCGATGGCATATGACGACTGAACTCCGGGTTCTCGACCCGGCCGAGTGGGACGACTGGTACGGGGTGCTGGAGCTCGCCTTCGGCGGGGTTCCGGAGGCGGACGAGGAGCGGAAGCTCTGGCAGGACCTCACCGAGTACGAGCGCTCGATCGGCGCGTGGGACGGGGACCGCTGCGTCGGTACGGCGGGGGCGTTCACCTTCCGGCTCGCGGTGCCGGGCGGGGCCGTGGTCCCGGCGGCGGGCGTGACGATGGTGAGCGTGGCCGGGACGCACCGGCGGCGCGGCATCCTCACCTCGATGATGCGGCGCCAGCTGGACGACGTACGGGCGTGGGGCGAGCCGCTCGCGGTGCTGACGGCCTCGGAGCCGGAGATCTACGGGCGGTTCGGCTACGGCTTGGCGTCGTACGCGACGCACGCGACCATCGACACGACCCGGGTGCGGCTGACGGTGCCGCCGGGCACGGACGAGGTGTCGCTGCGGCTCGCGCCGCCGGAGCAGGCGCTGGACGCCTGCGAGGCGGTGTACGCGCGCCTGGTCACCGGCCGGCCGGGGATGCTGGAGCGGCGGCCGGGCTGGGAGCGGCAGGCGCTGATCGACCCGCCGGGCGACCGGGAGGGCGCCTCGCCGCGGCAGTGCGTGCTGGCGGAGCGCGGTGGCGAGGTCGTGGGGTACGCGCTGTACGCGGTCAAGCCCGCCTGGGCGTACGCGGGGGCCGACGGGTCGGTCGTCCTGCACCAGCTGGCGGGGCTCGACCCGGCGGCGGAGGCGGCGCTGTGGCGGTACCTGTGCTCGGTGGACCTGACCTCGCGGGTGCGGATCCACAGCCGCCCGGTGGACGACGCCTGGCAGCACCTGGTGAGCGATGTGCGCCGGTGCGAGCCGACGCTGCGGGACGTGCTGCACGTACGGCTCGTGGACGTGGGCGCGGCGCTGGAGGCACGGACGTACCAGGCGCCGGTGGACGTGGTGTTCGAGGTCGAGGACGCGTTCTGCCCGTGGAACGAGGGGCGGTGGCGACTGACGGGGGACGCGAAGGGGGCGACGTGCGTGCCGACTTCGGATCCGGCCGAGCTCTCGTTGTCCGTACGGGAGTTGGGGGCCGCGTATCTCGGGGGCGTGTCGCTCGTGTCGCTCGCGGCGGCGGGTCGGGTGCGGGAGCTGCGCGAGGGGGCGCTGGTCGAGGCGTCGGTGGCGTTCGGGTCACCGGTGGCGCCGTGGCTGCCGCACGGGTTCTAGCCGGGCGGCCACGTCAGCGGGACTGACAGCCCGGGCACCAGAAGAGGTTGCGGTTGGCCAGGTCCGCCGTGCGGATCTCCGTGTGGCAGATGTGGCACGGGAGGTTCGCGCGGCGGTAGACGTAGACCTCGCCGCCGTGGTCGTCGACGCGGGGCGGGCGTCCCATGGCCTCGGGGGTGTGCTCGGGGCGGACCGTGTCGATGCGGTTCAGGCGGACGCCCTCGCGCATCAGGAGGACCAGGTCCTCCCAGATCGCGGCCCACTCCCCCGCGCTCAGGTCCTTGCCCGCGCGGTACGGGTCGATGCCGTGCCGGAAGAGGACCTCGGCGCGGTAGACGTTGCCGACGCCCGCGATGATCTTCTGGTCCATGAGCAGGGCGGCGATCGTCGTGCGGGACTTCGAGATCCGCGGCCAGGCCTGGTCGGGGCCGTCCGCCGGGCGCAGCGGGTCGGGGCCGAGCCGCTCGTGTATCGCCGTCTTCTCGGCGTCGGTGATCAGCGCGCAGGTCGTCGGGCCGCGCAGGTCGACGTACGCCTCCTGACCGGCCAGGCGCAGCCGGACGGTGTCGGTGGGCGGCGGCGCGGGCGCGTCCCCGAAGTCGACCTTGCCGAAGAGGCCGAGGTGGATGTGGATCCACTCCTCGCCCGGGAAGCCGAGGAAGAGGTGCTTGCCGTGGGCCTCGGTGGTGGTGAGGACCGTGCCGTCGAGCAGGGCCGCCGAGTCGGCGAACTTGCCCTGCGGGCTGGAGGCGCGCACAGGCCGGCCGCCGAACCGTTCCCGGTAGTCGGCGGCCAGCCGGTGGATCGTGTGCCCTTCAGGCATGGGCGCTGATCAGGCCTCGTCCTGCGGGTGGTGCGCCGGGATCGCCGGGAGCTCGCCGGTCTCCTCGTAGCGGGAGAGCATGTCGATCCGGCGGGTGTGGCGCTCGTCGCCCGAGTACGGGGTGGAGAGGAAGATCTCGACGAACTTGGTCGCCTCTTCCTGGGTGTGCATCCGGCCGCCGATGGAGACCACGTTGGCGTTGTTGTGCTCGCGGCCGAGGGCGGCGGTCTGCTCGCTCCAGGCGAGGGCGGCGCGCACTCCCTTGACCTTGTTGGCGGCGATCTGCTCGCCGTTGCCGGAGCCGCCGATCACGATGCCGAGGGCGTCCTCGTCGGCGGCGGTCCGCTCGGCGGCGCGCAGGCAGAACGGCGGGTAGTCGTCGAGGGCGTCGTAGATGTGCGGACCACAGTCGACGGGCTCGTGGCCATGGGCCTTCAGCCACTCGACGAGGTGGTTCTTGAGTTCGTAGCCGGCATGGTCGGAACCGAGGTAGACGCGCATGTTCCGAGTGTGGCACGGCGGGGACGGGGTAGCGGTCAGCGGGGTCGGGACCTTGGTCCCGGCTGGTCCGGACCTTATGTCCTGAATCACGATCCGGAGTCAGCCCTTCCGTACTCACCGGTCTCCGGGTTACATGTCTCCAGCTCGCGACCCGAGCAGACCCCCACACCGAAGGAAGCGTTCATGAACACGCAACCGACCCTGGCGAAGGAAGGCGAGAACACCGGATCCACCGGTGATTCGCAGCAGTCCGACGGTTCCAACGGTCTCAAGGCAGGCCTCAAGAACCGCCACCTTTCGATGATCGCCATCGGTGGCGTGATCGGCGCCGGCCTCTTCGTCGGTTCCGGCTCCGGCATCGCCGCGGCCGGCCCCGCCATCCTCCTGTCCTACGCGCTGGTCGGCGCGATGGTCGTCTTCGTGATGCGGATGCTCGGCGAGATGGCGGCCGCCCGCCCCTCCTCCGGCTCCTTCTCCGCCTACGCGGACCGGGCGCTCGGCCGCTGGGCCGGTTTCACCATCGGCTGGTTGTACTGGTTCTTCTGGGTGGTGGTGCTCGCGGTCGAGGCGACCGCCGGCGCCAAGATCCTCGAGGGCTGGATCCCGGCCGTCCCGCAGTGGGGCTGGGCGCTCATCGTGATGGTGGTGCTCACCGCCACGAACCTCGCCTCCGTCGCCTCGTACGGAGAGTTCGAGTTCTGGTTCGCGGGCATCAAGGTCGTCGCCATCGGCGCCTTCGTCGTGGTCGGCCTGCTCGCCGTCTTCGGCGTGCTGCCGGGCTCGGACAACCCGGGCGCGGGCTTCGCGCACCTCACCGACACCGGGGGCTTCTTCCCGATGGGTGCGGGTGCCGTGCTCACCGGTGTGCTGATGGTCGTCTTCTCCTTCATGGGCAGCGAGATCGTCACCCTGGCCGCCGGCGAGTCGGAGGACCCGCAGCGGGCCGTCACCAAGGCCACCAACAGCGTGATCTGGCGGATCGGCGTCTTCTACCTGGGTTCGATCTTCGTCGTGCTCACCCTGCTGCCGTGGAACGACAAGTCGATCGTCGAGAAGGGCTCGTACGTCGCCGCCCTCGACTCCATCGGCATCCCGCACGCCGGCCAGGTCATGAACGTGATCGTCCTGACCGCCGTCCTGTCCTGCCTGAACTCGGGCCTCTACACGGCCTCCCGGATGGCCTTCTCGCTCGGCCAGCGCGGTGACGCGCCGAAGGCCTTCGCCAAGACCAACAAGCGGGGCGTGCCGCGGGCGGCGATCCTCTCCTCGGTGGTCTTCGGCTTCGTCGCGGTCTTCTTCAACTACAAGTGGCCCGACACCGTCTTCGCCTTCCTGCTGAACTCGTCCGGCGCCGTCGCCCTCTTCGTCTGGCTGGTCATCTGCGTGACCCAGCTGCGGATGCGCGGGATCATCCTGCGCGAGACGCCCGACAAGCTGGTCGTGCGGATGTGGCTCTTCCCGTACCTGACCTGGGCGACCATCGCCATGATCGTCGGCGTCCTCGGCTACATGGTCTACGACGGCGGCAGCAACCGGGAGCAGGTCGTGCTCTCGCTGCTGGTGGCCGCGCTCGTGCTGGCGATCGGGCTCGTCAAGGAGCGGCTCGTGAACCGCGCGAAGCCGGAGCTCGACCGGGTCTGAGCCCGGCCCGCACCGACACGCGAGAGAGGCCCCGCCGGTCCGGCGGGGCCTCTCTCGCGTGTCGGTGCGGGGTACGGCGTCAGCCCTTGCGGCCGACCAGCTTCCACGCGGCCGGCAGCGCGCCCATCGCGAGGGCGGCCTTGAGGGCGTCGCCGATGAGGAAGGGGACGAGGCCCGCGCTGACGGCCTGGCCGAGGGTCATGCCGGTGGCCAGGGCCAGGTATGGCACGCCGACCGCGTAGATGATCGCGGAGCCCAGCACCATCGTGCCCGCCGTCCGCAGCACCGAGCGGTCGGCACCGCGCCGGGCGAGGGCGCCGACGACGGTGGCGGCCAGCAGCATGCCGAGGATGTAGCCGAAGGACGGCATCGACCAGCCGGAGCTCGCCTCGGCGAACCAGGGCAGGCCCGCCATGCCGGCGACGGCGTACACGCCGAGGGAGAGGAAGCCGCGGCGGGCACCGAGGGCGGTGCCGACGAGCAGGGCGGCGAAGGTCTGGCCGGAGACCGGGACCGGGGAGCCGGGGACCGGGACGGTGAGCTGGGCGGCCAGGCCGGTCAGCGCGGCACCGCCGACGACCAGCGCGATGTCGCGGGCACGGCTGGCCGGGATCAGGTCGGCGAGGACCGTTCCGGAGCGGAGGGAACGGACGGGGGCGACGGCGGTGCTCATCGGTACTCCGCGGGGTGAGACGACGGGGGGACAGCGGGGACAGGCTCGACCGTATGCCAGGGGTGAACGGCCGATCACCATCAGCCGCCCACAAACCGGGGGTTGGGACGTTCGTGGAGATCAAACAAACCCGGCGGATCATGCCGAGCGCCACGTGACGCTTGTCACTGGGAACTCGCGCCCGGAGGTCCCTTTTGCGCCAGGGGACTGCCAACGGAGAGACTGTGGGGTCTCCATAAACCCTCCCAGAGCGCGAGCCCCCCGCATGCACGACGCCCCCACCCCCGGACCGGAGCCCCTCGCTCCCGGACCGGAGCCCCTCTCGCACGGACTGAAGCAGCGTCACCTGACGATGCTGGGGCTCGGCGGGGTGATCGGCGCGGGGCTCTTCGTGGGCTCCGGCGCGGGCATCGCGGTCGCGGGCCCCGGCATCGTCGTGTCGTATCTGATCGCGGGCGCGCTCGCGATGCTGATCATGCGGATGCTGGGCGAGATGTCGGCGGCGATGCCGGCCTCGGGCGCCTTCTCGGTGCACGCGGAGCGGGCGCTGGGCCGCTGGGCGGGCTTCTCGGTGGGCTGGCTGTACTGGTTCCTGCTGGTGGTGGTGCTCGCCGTGGAGGCGACGGGCGCGGCGCGGATCGCGCACGGCTGGGTGCCGGGGGTCCCGCAGTGGGGCTGGGTGCTGGTCTTCATGGTGGTGTTCACCGTCACCAACCTGGCGGCGGTGAAGAACTTCGGCGAGTTCGAGTTCTGGTTCGCGGCGCTCAAGGTCGGCGCGATCGTCCTCTTCCTGGTCCTCGGCACGCTGGCGATCGTCGGCTGGCTGCCGGACACCGACCCGGTGGGCACGGCCAACCTGACCGGCCAGGGCGGCTTCCTGCCCAACGGCTGGTCGGGGGTGGTGTCCGGGGTGCTCGCCGTGGTCTTCGCCTTCGGCGGCCTGGAGGTCGTGACGATCGCGGCGGCCGAGTCCGACGACCCGGCGCGCAACGTGGCGCGGGCGGTGCGCAGCGCGGTGTGGCGGATCCTCCTCTTCTACGTGGGTTCGATGCTGGTGATCGTGACCCTGCTGTCGTGGACCGCGCTGGAGCCGGGCGAGTCTCCGTACGTGGCGGTGCTGGACTCGATCGGGGTGCCGGCGGCCGGGCAGATCATGAACGTGGTGGTGTTCGTGGCGCTGCTGTCGGCGCTCAACGCCAACCTGTACGGCTCCTCGCGGATGGTGTTCTCGCTGGCCGAGCGCGGGGAGGCGCCGAGGGGGCTGCTGCGGGTGTCCGCCGGCGGGGTGCCGCGGCGGGCGGTGCTGGCCTCGGTGGCGTTCGGCTTCGTCTCCGTCCTGCTCAATCTGAAGTGGCCGGATTCCGTCTTCCTCTACATGCTCAACTCGGTCGGCGCGGTGCTGCTCTTCGTGTGGGCGCTGATCGCGGTCTCGCAGCTGCGGCTGCGGCGCCGGATCGAGCGGGAGGCCCCGGAGACGCTGACGCTGCGGATGTGGGGCTTCCCCTGGCTGACCTGGGTGGCGCTGGCGGCGATGGGCGCGGTGCTGGTGCTGATGCTGACCGACGACGGGGCGCGGCCGCAGGTGCTGTGGTCGAGCGGGGCGACGGCGCTGGTGCTGGTGGTGGCGTGGGGCCGCGAACTGCGCACGAAGCGGATGTGAATCTTCACCTTGTGTGAAGGTCGTGCCCGTATAGCGGACATCCGTTCCCTGTGAGCGGTGCGGGCCCACAGACTGTGGCCCACCCTCCCCGTCTCAGCTAGCGAACAGGGCTCGCCCATGTCTCGGACTCCCGCGCCCGCGCCGGCCGACCGCAAGGACGCCGGCACCAGCGCGACCGCTCCTGCCGGAGGCCTCACGCACGGCCTCAAGCAGCGCCATCTGTCGATGATCGCCCTCGGCGGTGTCATCGGCGCCGGCCTCTTCGTCGGCTCCGGTGCCGGCATCGCCGCCGCCGGTCCCTCGATCGTCCTCGCGTACGCGATCTCCGGCGTGCTCGTCATGCTGGTGATGCGCATGCTGGGCGAGATGTCGGCGGCGAACCCGGCCTCCGGCTCCTTCTCCGTCCACGCGGAGCGGGCGTTCGGCCCCTGGGCCGGCTTCACGGCGGGCTGGGCCTTCTGGTTCCTGCTCTGCGTGGCCGTCGGCCTGGAGGGCATCGGCGCCGCGAAGATCATGACCGGCTGGTTCCCGGGCACCCCCGAGTGGGCCTGGGTCGCGCTGTTCATGCTGGTCTTCTGTGGCACCAACCTGGCGGCCGTGAAGAACTTCGGCGAGTTCGAGTTCTGGTTCGCCGCGCTCAAGGTCGGCGCGATCGTGCTCTTCCTCGGCATCGGCGTCCTCGCCATCGTCGGCGTCCTGCCGGGCAGCGACGCCCCGGGCACCGCCAACCTCACCGGAGAGGGCGGCTTCTTCCCGAACGGCTCCGAGGGCCTGATCGTCGGCCTGCTGGCCTCCGTCTTCGCGTACGGCGGCCTGGAGACCGTCACGATCGCCGCGGCCGAGTCCGAGCACCCCGTGCAGGGCGTCGCCAAGGCCGTCCGTACGGCGATGTGGCGCATCGCGCTCTTCTACATCGGCTCCATGGCCGTCATCGTCACGCTCGTCCCGTGGGGCGACGAGGCGGTCGTCGAGAAGGGCCCGTACGTGGCCACCCTCGACCACCTGGGCATCCCGGCCGCCGGCCAGATCATGAACGTGGTCGTCCTGGTCGCCCTGCTCTCCGCGATGAACGCCAACGTGTACGGCGCGTCCCGCATGGCCGGCTCGCTGGTCGCCCGCGGCCAGGGCCCGAAGGCGCTCGGCCGCACCTTCGGCGGGGTGCCGCGCCCGGCGGTCCTGGTCTCCTCCGTCTTCGGCTTCGCCTGCGTGCTGCTGAGCTACTGGCGCCCGGACGACGTCTTCATCTGGCTGCTCAACACCATCGGCGCGATCATCCTGGTCGTCTGGTTCTTCATCGCCGCCTCCCAGCTGGTGCTGCGGCGCCGCACCGAGCGCGAGGCGCCGCAGAAGCTGGTCGTGAGGATGTGGGGCTTCCCGGTGCTGACGTGGGTGGCGCTGGCCGGAATGGCCGGCATCTTCTTCCTGATGGCCCGCGAGGAGGGCACCCGGGTGCAGCTCTACGCGACGGGCGCCCTGACGCTGCTGCTCGCGGCCGGCGGCTTCGCGCTCCAGAAGAAGCGCGCGGCGGTCGCCGACGAGGTCTGAGCCCGCCCCCCGGTCACCGCGCCCCGTCGAGCTCCTGCTCGGCGGGGCGCGGTGCCGTGTCCGGGGTCAGGCCCCGCAGTACGGCGCGGTGCGCACGAAGCCGCCGGTGTGCTCGTCGTCGGTGCCGAGGAGCGCGTCACCGGTGCCGGGCAGGCACTCGACCGCCTCGATCTTGTAGCCCGGGAAGGTCCCGAGCACGGTCGGGCTCGCGGCGAGCGTGACCCGTACCGAACCGGCCGCCGAGACGGTCACCCGGCCGGCCTCGCTCACCGCGGAGTCGAACGGGCCGTCGTCGCCGGCGTCCGCCGCGGAGCCCACCAGGATCCGCCCGGAGGGGGTCACCGCGATGTCGGAGATGTGCCGCGTGCCCCCACCGGCCGGGTACGTCGAGAAGTAGGACCGGCGGCTCACCGACCCGAAGAGCGGCTGCCCCCACGCGGCGAAGGAGAGCGGCGCCGCGTACAGCGTGGTCGCACGGCCCGGGCCCTCGCCGCGGTCGGCCCACAGGGCGGCCAGCTTCCCGCCGCGGGCCACGACGGCGAAGCTCTCGAAGTCGGCGCCCTCGCCGATCATCGGCAGCGGCGCGTAGTCGACGACGGTCGCCGTGTCGCCGGAGACCCGCAGGCGGTAGACGATCCCGCGGCTGGCCAGGGCCAGGTACTCCCCCGGCATCCCGGGGACCGCCTCGACGGCTTCGAGGTCCTCGGCGTGGGCCCCGTCCCAGGCGACCGGGGAGAGGGCGGCGGCCCCGAGGGTGAGCCGGGACAGCCGGGCCTGCCCGGGGCGCTTGTTGTCGTGCGCGACGAGAGCGGTGCCGCCGCCCTCGGCCGCGAGGCCGCTGACACCGGTGCGGGAGTCGGCGCCGACCTGCTGCCAGTCGTCGGCGGCGGGGGCGGGGGCGGCGGCGAGCACGGTCAGGAGCACGGCGCCGCCGGCGAGTCCGGCCGTACGCCGGATCATCGGGAGTCTCATGGCGGCACGCTATTGATCACCGTTCGCCCGTTTCAAGATTGTTTGCGCCATCCGGACCTAGGGCCGAGGTCTGATCCACTTCGCCGACTCCTGCTGCTAGCCTGCAGTTGCATAGAGGTTGCAATTAGAAGACGTCGGCGAGAGGCTCGGCACATGGCCATCTACACCCTTCCGGAACTGCCGTACGACTACGCGGCCCTGGAGCCGGTGATCAACCCGCAGATCATCGAGCTGCACCACGACAAGCACCACGCCGCGTACGTCAAGGGCGCGAACGACACCCTGGAGCAGCTGGAAGAGGCGCGGGACAAGGACGCCTGGGGGGCGATCAACGGCCTGGAGAAGAACCTGGCCTTCCACCTCTCCGGCCACATCCTGCACTCCATCTACTGGAACAACATGGCGAGCCCGAAGGCCGGCGAGGGCGGCGGCGAGCCGCTCGCCGCCGACGGGGTCGGCGAGCTCGCCGACGCGATCACCGAGTCCTTCGGCTCCTTCGCCAGGTTCAAGGCCCAGCTCACCAAGGCCTCGGCGACCACGCAGGGCTCCGGTTGGGGCGTCCTCGCCTACGAGCCGATCAGCGGCCGCCTGATCGTCGAGCAGGTCTACGACCACCAGGGCAACGTCGGCCAGGGCTCGGTCCCGGTCCTCGTCTTCGACGCCTGGGAGCACGCCTTCTACCTGCAGTACAAGAACCAGAAGGTCGACTTCATCGAGGCCATGTGGCAGGTCGTCAACTGGCAGGACGTGAACAAGCGCTACCAGGCCGCCAGGGCGAGCATCCCGCTGATCTCGTTCTGACGTCCCCCTGTTCGTCCTGCTCGTGATCGTCTTCTCCACCTTCACCTGCGGGCGGAAAGAGGAAGAACCCCCGCGATGACGTGAATCGCGGGGGTTCTTCTGTACGGGACGGCGACCGCTACTCGAAGCTGGGCGCCGCCGTGCGGGTGCGCTTGATCTCGTAGAAGCCGGGGGTCGCCGCCACCAGCAGCGTGCCGTCCCACAGGCGGGCGGCGGCCTCGCCGCGCGGGGTCGGGGTGACGACCGGGCCGAAGAAGGCGACCTCGTCGCCGTCCGCGCCGGGCACCGCGATCACCGGGGTGCCGACGTCCTGGCCCACCTTCTCTATGCCCTCCTTGTGGGAGGCGCGCAGCTCGGTGTCGTACGTGTCCTGGTCGGCGTAGTCCGCCAGCTCCTCCGGGAGGCCGACGTCGGTCAGCGCGCCGACGATCGCCTCGCGGGTCGGGCCCTCGCCGTTGTTGTGGAAGCGGGTGCCGAGCGCCGTGTAGAGCTTGCCGACGACCTCGTCGCCGTGCAGCTGCTGGGCGGCGATCACCACGCGCACCGGGCCCCAGGCCTGGGTCTCCAGCATCTCGCGGTACTCCGCCGGCACCTCGTCCAGCCGGTTCTCGTTGAGGACCGCCAGGCTCATGACCTTCCAGCGCACGTCGACCGGGCGCACCTTCTCCACCTCGACCATCCAGCGGGAGGTCATCCAGGCCCACGGGCACAGCGGGTCGAAGAAGAAGTCTGCGGTGGTCCTGCTCTCGGACATGTGTCTCCTCGGAAGATCACTCGACGGGCGCTCGAAAGGGCGTGGCGGTGCGACTGGCGGCAACGCCGCCGGCCGGCCCGGCATTCCCGTGGTGCCCCCGGTCAGCTGCACATGGGAGGATCGGTGCTGTTTCGAACGAGCCACGAAGGAGTGACCGTGCCCGGTGAGAACCTGTCCCGCGACGAGGCCCATGAGCGGGCGGAGCTGCTGTCCGTCGACGGGTACGAGGTCTACCTCGACCTGCGGTCCGCGGTCGGCGAGTCCACGGAGGACGTGCGCACCTTCCGCTCCGTGACGACGCTCCGCTTCCGGCGCACGGGCGCGGGCGACGCCACGTTCGTCGACCTGATCGCCCCCTCGGTGAACGCGGTCACCCTCAACGGACGCGCGCTCGACCCGGCCGTCGTCTTCGACGGGGCACGGATCGCGCTGGACGGCCTGGCCGACGAGAACGAGCTGGTGGTCGACGCCCAGTGCGCCTACAGCCGCACCAGCGAGGGCATGCACCGCTTCGTCGACCCCGAGGACGGCGAGGTCTACCTCTACACCCAGTACGAGCCGGCCGACGCCCGCCGGGTCTTCGCCACCTTCGAGCAGCCCGACCTCAAGGCTCCGTTCCGCTTCGCGGTGTCCGCGCCCGAGGGCTGGACCGTGTGGTCGAACGGGGCCGGGCAGCAGGACGGCGACGGCGTGTGGCGGTTCGCCGAGACGGCGTCCATCTCCACGTACATCACGTGTGTCGTGGCCGGTCCGTACCACTACGTCACGGACAGCTACAAGCGCGTGTTCGCCGACGGCACGGAGCTGGAGATCCCGCTCGGCGCGATGTGCCGCAAGGGCCTCGCGAAGCACTTCGACGTGGACGACGTCTTCCTGATCACCAAGCAGGGCCTCGACTTCTTCCACGACAACTTCGACTTCCCGTACCCCTTCGGGAAGTACGACCAGGCCTTCGTCCCCGAGTACAACCTCGGCGCGATGGAGAACCCGGGCATGGTGACCTTCCGCGAGGAGTACATCTACCGCGGCAAGGTGACCCAGGCGGCGTACGAGCGCCGGGCCAACGTGATCCTGCACGAGATGGCCCACATGTGGTTCGGCGACCTGGTCACCATGGTGTGGTGGGACGACCTGTGGCTGAAGGAGTCCTTCGCGGACTTCATGGGCGCGTTCTCGCTGGCCGAGGCGACCCGCTTCACCAACAGCTGGGTGACCTTCGCCAACAACCGCAAGGCCTGGGCGTACCGCGCCGACCAGCTGCCGTCCACCCACCCGATCACGGCCGACATCCGTGACCTGGAGGACGCCAAGCTCAACTTCGACGGCATCACCTACGCCAAGGGCGCGTCCGTCCTGAAGCAGCTCGTCGCGTACGCGGGCCGGGACGCGTTCCTGGAGGGCGCGCGCCGCTACTTCAAGCGCCACGCCTACGGCAACACGCGCCTCGCCGACCTGCTGACCGTCCTGGAGGAGACCTCCGGCCGGGACATGAAGGGCTGGGCCAAGTCCTGGCTGCAGACCTCCGGCGTCAACACCCTCACCCCGGCCGTCACCTACGACGCCGAGGGCCGGATCACCGAGCTCGCCGTCCTCCAGGAGGGCGACGAGCTGCGCCCGCACCGCGCCGCCGTGGGCCTGTACCGCCTCTTGGGCGGGGAGCTCGTCCGGTACGCGCGGGCCGAGGCCGACATCACGGGCGCCTCCACCGTCGTGGCGGAGCTGGCCGGCGCCGAGAAGCCGGACCTGGTGCTCGTCAACGACGACGACCTCACCTACTGCAAGGTCCGCTTCGACGAGGGCTCGCTCGCCACGCTGCGCGCGCACCTCGGCGACATCACCGACCCGCTGGCCCGCGCCCTGTGCTGGTCCGCGCTGTGGAACCTGACCCGCGACGGCCTGATGCCGGCCCGGGACTTCGTCCGCATCGCGCTCGAGTTCGCGGGCCGCGAGACCGACATCGGCGTGCTCCAGATGGTGCACGCCTGGGCCCGGACCGCCGTCACCGACTACGCGGCGCACGACTGGCGGGCCGAGGGCGGGCGGCTGCTCGCCGAGGGCGGCCTGCGCGAGCTGCGGCAGGCCGCGCCGGCCAGCGAGCACCAGCTGACCTGGGCGCGCTTCTTCGCCGCGGTGGCCTCCTCCGACGCCGACCTCCAGCTCCTGGAGGGCCTGCTCGACGGCGGCGCCGTGATCGACGGGCTCGCCGTCGACCAGGAGCTGCGCTGGTGCCTGCTGGAGTCGCTCACCGTGCACGGCCGCGCCGACGAGGCCCGGATCGGCGAGGAGCTGACCCGGGACGACACCGCGACCGGCAAGCGCCACCAGGTGCGCTGCCTGGCCGGGCGTCCCTCGGCCGCGGTCAAGGCGCAGGCCTGGGCGCAGGTCGTCGAGTCGGACGCGCTGTCCAACGCCCTGGTGGAGGCCACCATCTCGGGCTTCGCCCAGTCCTCGCAGCGCGAGCTGATCGCGCCGTACGCGGAGAAGTACTTCGCCGTGATCGAGCGGATCTGGGCGGAGCGCTCCATCCAGATCGGCATGGACGTGGTGCGGGGCCTGTTCCCGGCGCTCCAGGACCGCGCGGAGACCCTGGAGGCGACGGACGCGTGGCTCGCCGCGCACGCCTCCGCCGCCCCGGCGCTGCGCCGGCTCGTGCTGGAGTCGCGTGACGACCTGGCCCGTGCGCTGCGGGCTCAGGAGTGCGACGGGCGCGCCGCCTGACACCGGTCGGCCTCGCGGCCCCCGGCGGTGCGTCCGCCGGGGGCCGCGGTGCGTCGGCCCGCGGTGGTCGCGCGCCGCGGCGCGGCCACGGTGCTCCGCGGCGTCGGCGGCCGTTGTTCATCGGCACTCGAACGCGCGTACTTTAGTGCGGAGTTGTCCGGATTGAGCGACTGATTCGTAACAGCGGTTAGGGGCGGCCCGTCCGGCGGAAGACCGTCGACATGAACCCCAACACCCCCAAGGCCCCCCTCTCCCCCCTCCCCCGCACCGGGGACGAGCGGTTCCGGGAGGCGCTGCGCTTCGCCGGTGCCGACGCGATGCTCACCGGGCTCGCCGCGCTCTCCCTGCACGGCTTCGCCGCCGCCCCGCCGGCCGGGACGGTGAACCGGATCGACACCCTGGTCCCGCGCACCCGGCGGGTGCGGTCCACCGGACAGGTCCGGGTGGTGCGCGCCGCCGAGCCGCCGCGGCCGACCGAGATCGACGGCTTCCCCGTCGCCCCGGTGCCCCGGGCGCTCGCCGACGCCGTCGCCGCGCTGGCCGACCCGGGCACGGTGCGCCGGCTGCTCACCGAGGCAGTGAGCGGCGGACACTGCGAACCCGCCGCTGTCGTCAGGGAGTTGAACCGCGCACGGCTGCTCAACCGGCCGCACGTCGTGGACGCGGTGGACGCGCTCCTCGCCGAGGGGCGCTCGCTCGCCGAGGACCGGCTGTACGCGATGGTGCGCGAGTTCGCGCTGCCGGACCCGCTGTGGAACGTGGACCTGCGGCTGCCGGGCGGCCCGCACCTCGGCGGCCTGGACGCCTACTGGCCCGACCAGGCGGTCGCCGTGGAGCTGGACACCCGGGCGCCGCGGCAGGACGACGACGCGCTCTGGTCCGAGTACACCCGCAAGCGCGAGCACCTGGAGCGACTCGGCATCACCGTCGTCCACCTCACCCCGCGCAAGCTGCGCGAGGCGAGGGAACAGCAGGCGGCCGTGGTCCGCACGGCGCTGATGGCCTCGACCGACCGGACGCCGGCCGCCTACGTCGTCGTCCTGCCCCGCTGAGCGGCCCCGCCGGACCCCCGTACCCGCGAGGCCGCCGTCGCGGCGGCTACTTCTTCGGGGCCGTCCCGCAGAACTCGGCCTCGACCAGCGCCTGGCTGTCGCCGGTCCAGTCGGCGTTGAGGTTCCCGGCCAGGGAGTGCTCGCCGTCCCGGGTGACCAGGGCCTGGGAGCCGGAACCGTGGATGCCGCCGCCGTGGCCCCACACCTCCTTGCCGCAGCTCAGCTTCTGCTGCATGAGCCCGAGGCCGTAGCCCAGCTCGGGCGAGACCCGGACGGTGTCCGTCATCTCCTTCAGCTCGGCCGCCGGCAGCAGCCGGCCCTTGAGCAGGGCCCGGTAGAAGGTCTGCAGATCGTTGGAGTCGGAGATCATCTCCCCCGCCGCCCCGGCGATGCTCGGGTTCAGGGCGGTCACCTCGTAGGTCGGTCCGGTCGTCTCGCGGGAGAGCTTCGAGTAGGCGCCCGAGTGCGGCCTCGGCATCCGGGAGTCGGTGCCGGGGACGCTGGTGGCGCGCAGCTTGAGCGGCTTGATGATGCGGTTCTCGACGGCCTGGGCGTAGGGGCGGCCGGTGACCTTCTCGATCACCATCCCGGCCAGCACGAAGTTGGTGTTGGAGTAGCTCCAGGAGGTGCCGGGCGCGAACTCCGGCTCGTGGGCCATGGCGACGTCGACGAGCTGCTTCGCGGTCCAGGTGTCGTACCGGTGCTGGAGGAACCCGGGCCCGAACACCCGCTCCTGGAAGGCCGGATCACCGGTGTAGCTGTAGATGCCGCTGGTGTGGTTGAGCAGCTGCCGGACGCTGATCTTCCGCCCGTCGTGCCCGTGCCCGGCGACGACTCCGGGCAGCCACTTCTCCACGGGGTCGTCGAGGTCGATCCGGCCCTCGGCCTGGAGCTGGAGCAGGACGGTCGCGGTGAAGGTCTTGGTGATGGAGCCGACCCTGAAGCGGTCGTTCCCCTTGCGCTCGCCGGCGGTGCCGGTCCAGCGGTCCCTGCCGTCGCGGGCCTGGGCGACGGCACCGGGCACGCCCGCCGCCACCGCCGCGTCGAGCGCCTGCTGGGTGGCGGCGTGCGAGGGCTTGGGCGGCGCGGCGGCGACGGCCGGCGCGGCGAGCGCGGTGGCGGCGAGGCCGGCCACGAGGGTGGCGGCCAGGACGGTACGGGCGGTGCGTGCGGCTGACATGTGTGCGGGCTCCCCTGACGTACGTACAGCTGCGTACTGCTTCGGTCACGGGAGGGGACCACGGGGCACGGGCGGCGGGTTGAGCGCGTCCGTGACGGTTGAGCCGTTTTCAGCCGTTCGCCGGGTCATGGAGCGGCGAGTGCCCCAGGGGCGGCCGGTCGCGCCAGAGCTGGAGCCCGATGTCGACGAGCTCGACCCGGGTGAGCGAGTCCACCGCCTCCAGCGGATGCCAGGCGGCGAGATCGGTGGACCCGTCCTCCTCGTTCCGCAGCTCGCCCCCGGTGACCCGCGCCTCGTAGACGATCCGCAGCCCCTGCCAGTCGAGGGCCCCGCCCAGCCTGCCCCGCCGATCCCGCCGGATGGAGTCGATCCCGAGCAGCGCGGTCGCCTCGGCGACGTACCCGGTCTCCTCCTCGACCTCCCGCACGACGGCCTCCACGGGCAGCTCCCCGTGATCCATCCCGCCCCCGGGCAGCGTCCACCGCTTCACCCCGGCCCGGTCCACCCAGCGGGCCAGGAGTATCTCCCCGTCCCGCACGCACACGGCGTAGGCCGCCACCCGCAACTCGGTCTGCATGGGAGGAGGTTAGAGGCATCAGATCCAGTACGCGGGATACCGCCGCCCCGTGAGCCGGGCGCCGGCGAGGCCCGTGGCGACGAGGACGAGGGCGGCGAGGGCGAGGAGCGCGAGGAAGGGCCAGAACGGCGGGTTCTGGAGGGCGACGATCACCGCGGTCGCCGCGGCCGGGGAGTGCGGGGTGCGGGCGGCGGACATGACGCCGAGGGCGAGGCCGCCGGCGACGGCGGCGCCCCACGGGCCCGGGCCGGTGAACGCGAGGACGGCGAAGCCGGTGAGGGCGGAGAGGAGTTGGCCGCCGACGACGGAGCGGGGCTGGGCGAGCGGCAGGTCGGGGGCGCCCGCGACCAGGGCCATGCTCGCGGCCAGGGGCGGGATGAGCAGCGGCTCGTGGAGCACGGTGCCGAGGGCGACGAGCAGGAGCAGCGCGGTGACGCTGACGGCGGTGGAGGCGAGGAGCACGCGGGGCCTGGGGCGGGCGGGAGCGGTGGCGCGGGCGGGTGCCGCGGCGGCGGGAGCGGGCGGGGCGGTGGTCATGGGCGGTCCTTCGTGACGGGCGGGTTGGACGGGGAGTACTCGGGGGCCGACCAGCGCAGGGGGCTGGCGTCCCTGGTCTCCGCCACCGCGTCCAGGCGGAAGCGGACCGCGCGGCCCTCGGGGCCGTACTCGGTGTGGGCGAAGCCGGAGAGCTGGAGGGTGGTGCCGGTGCGCCAGTCGAGGAAGAGCAGGCCGGCGCGGCCGTCCGCCTCCAGGTTGCCGAGGGTGAGGAACATGGCGTTGCCGGGGTAGTCGGCCCAGCGCAGTTCGGTGGGCGAGACGAGCTCGACGAAGCCGGGGTCGCCGCCGCGGTGGCTGGCGTCGACGCCGTCGGGGGAGGCGGTGGCGACGAAGAAGGTGTCGGCGGTGCGGATCAGGCGCCGCTGGGCGGGGGTGAGGGAGCGGGTGTGGCGCGCCGCGACCGGGCGGGGGGCCTGCTCGTAGCCGCGCAGCTCGCGCTTCTGGAGGTACTTCGGGCAGTTCGCGAAGACCTGCTCCGCCTCGACGAGCAACCCGCGGACACTGGGGCGCGCGGTGCCGTTGAGGCGCATCCGGCGGCGGGTGCGGGGGTCGAGGGCGATCGTCCCGACGGGGGTGCCGGCCTCGGTGACCGCCGCCACGAGGGGGTCGCGGGCGGGGACGCCTCCCGCGACGGAGACGGCGTGCGGGCCGACCGCCCGGACGAAGCCGGGGCGGCCGGTGAGCAGGCTCGCCCAGACCCGGCCGTCCGGGGCGGCGGCTGCGAGCACGAGCATCGGCTGGACCTCCAGGAAGGCGGCGGCGACCGGGCGGATGCCGGGGGCGATGGATCTGCCGACGTGCTCGGCGAGGTCGCGGACGCCGACGCGGGTCTGAACGGCGAGGGAGCCGGGGTGGTAGGCGCGCATGGGGACCTCCTCGGGTGCGAGTCGTACGCGTCGTCCACTGCGGATGGCGCTAACCTTTGAATATGACTTTAGAGGTTAGAGCACGCTACACGCAACCGGTCACGTAACCTTGAGGGGTTAGTCCGAAATTCGTCGCCGAGGAGGGCGTCCGCCATGACCGTTTCCGATCCGCGGCCACTCGTCGGCGAGCCCGTCTCCCTCGACCTGCTCAACACCCGCTGGATGGCGGACGGCGTACGTCAGGACCTGCTCACCGGCGTCGAGGGGCTCGGCGTCTGGCTGCGCACGAACGGGCTCGACGGGCGCTTCCGCACCGACGACGTCACCCTGCGGCACACCCTGGCCGCGCGCGACGCCCTCGCGGGCCTGGTCGACCGGCCCGGCGACCCGGACGCCACCGCCCGGGTCGACGCGGTCCTCGGGCATGGCCGGATCCGGGCCACGCTCACCCCCGAAGGGCCGGGCGAGAAAGCGGAATTCGCCGATCCCGCCTGGGGGCCCGGATGGACCGCCGCCCGCGACTACCTCGACCTGTTGCGCGCGAATCCGGAACGCATCCGCAAGTGCGCCCACGAGGCGTGCATCCTGCACTTCTTCGACACCTCGCGGAACGGCACCCGCCGCTGGTGCTCAATGGCCGCCTGTGGCAACCGGGCCAAGGCCTCGCGCCACTATGCCCGTACAAAGGACAACTAGTCCCCCACCGGCAGGACTGCACCTCGCCCCTGTTGGGCATCTTTCGTCCGCCGTGGCGCATCTTCCGCAGTGGCGGATGTGTGCCACGCGCGCATTCCGCCACCCGGTAACTCTCCCCAAACCCCTGTCATTTGCGAAAGGCTGAGCGGTCATCCGGTACCGGAATCCGGACCCTCTTCTTTCACAAACAGGGATGTAGATGACCACCCCCGAAACGCAGAGCTCCATACCCGGGCGCTCCACCTCCGGGACCAGACGCGCGGCCCGCATCGCGGCCGCCGCCGGCCTCGTGACCGCGCTCGTCGCGGCCGGTGCCGCCCCGGTCCTGGCCGCCGACGACCCGGCGGCCGGCACCTCCCCGGTGAAGACCGCCGGGCCCGCCGACAAGCTGGGCGCCACCGACGCCCAGCGCCTCTCCGAGGCCGAGGCCTCCGGCCAGGCCAACGTCACCGTCCTCGTCGCCACCGCCCCGGGCGCCACCGAGCAGGTCGCGGACCAGCTCGACGCCGTCCCCGGCGCCTCCGTCGGCAAGCAGGACGACAAGCTGGGCTACGTCCGCGCCACCCTGCCGACCGGCAAGGCCGACGCCGCGATCAAGGCCGCCACCAAGCTGTCCTCCGTCCAGTCGGTGGACCTCCAGGCGGAGATCAAGCAGGACGACCCGACCCCGGACGCGGGCACCACGGGCGCCGTCGACGGCACCACCGTCACGCGCACCTACCCGGCCCCCGGCAAGAGCACCCCGGCGAAGAACCCGTACAACCCGTCCCACGAGACCGGTGCGGTGGACTTCGTCAAGGAGCACCCGAAGGCCGACGGCCGCGGCGTGACCATCGGCATCCTCGACTCCGGTGTCGACCTCGGCCACCCGGCCCTGCAGAAGACCACCACCGGCGAGCGCAAGATCGTCGACTGGGTCACCGCCACCGACCCGCTCACCGAGAGCGACGGCACCTGGCGCGCCCAGATCACCCCGGTCACGGGCGCCGCGTTCACCGCCGGCGGCCAGAGCTGGAAGGCCCCCGAGGGCTCGTACCAGTGGAGCCGCTTCAGCGAGTCGGTCACCGCGGGCGGCGACCCCAAGGGCGACATCAACCGGGACGGCGACACCACCGACCGCTTCGGTCTGCTGTACGACCCGGTCGCCGGCACCGTGCGCGTGGACACCGACCAGGACGGTGACTTCACGAACAACGAGCCGATGAAGCCGTACAAGGACGGCTACCAGGTCGGCTACTTCGGTACCGACGACCCGGCCACCGAGGTCGTCGAGAAGACCCCGTTCGTCGTGCAGATCCGCAAGGACGTGCCGATGGACCCGCTGGGCGGCACCTGGGTCGGCAAGAAGGCCGACTTCGTCAACGTCGGTCTCGTCGAGTCCTCGCACGGCACCCACGTCGCCGGCATCACCGCCGCCAACGGCCTCTTCGGCGGCCGGATGAACGGCGCCGCCCCCGGCGCGAAGATCGTCTCCGCCCGTGCCTGCACCTGGACCGGCGGCTGCACCAACACCGCGCTGACCGAGGGCATGATCGACCTCGTCGCCAACCGCGGCGTCGACATCGTCAACATGTCGATCGGCGGCCTGCCGCTGCAGAACGACGGCGACAACGTCCGCGCCCGCCTCTACACGCGTCTCATCGACACGTACGGCGTGCAGCTGGTCATCTCGGCCGGCAACGAGGGCCCCGGCATCAACACGATCGGCGACCCCGGCCTGGCCGACAAGGTCCTGTCGGTCGGCGCGGCCGTCTCCAAGGAGACCTGGGCCGCCAACTACGGCTCCGCCGTCGAGAAGAAGTACGCCATGTTCCCCTTCTCCTCGCGCGGCCCGCGTGAGGACGGCGGCTTCACCCCGACCATCACCGCCCCCGGCTCGGCCGTGAACACCATCCCGACCTGGCAGCCCGGCGCGGGCGTCGCCGAGTCCGGCTACGCGCTGCCCGCCGGCTACGGCATGCTCAACGGCACCTCGATGTCCTCGCCGCAGGCGGCGGGCGCGAGCGCGCTGCTGATCTCCGCGGCCAAGCAGAAGCACATCGCGCTCTCCCCGCTCACCCTGCGCACCGCGCTCACCTCGACCGCGAAGCGGATCCCGGGTGTCGCGGCCCACGAGCAGGGCGCCGGCCTCATCGACATCGAGGACGCCTGGGAGTCGATCAAGGACGGTGCCACCGCCCACGACTACAAGGTCGAGGCCCCGGTCGACACCGCGATCTTCCCGGCCCCGCACACCGGCACCGGTGTGTACGACCGCCAGGGCGGCCTCAAGGTCGGCCAGAAGAAGGTCTACGACGTCACCATCACGCGCACGAGCGGCCCGGACCGGCCGATCGAGCACGAGCTGGACCTGAAGTACGACGACGGCACCTTCCGCATCCTCGGCGACGACGAGATCGACCTGCCGCTGAACAAGCCGGTCACCGTCAGGCTGCAGGCCCGTCCGACCTCCGCCGGCGTGCACAGCGTCATCCTGGAGGCCGACGACGAGCGCACCGAGGGCGTCGACAAGCAGATCCTCGCCACCTCGATCGTCTCCGCCGACCTGGTCGGCCCGGGCTACGGCTTCTCCGCCACGAGCACGACGCAGCGCAACAGCAGCAAGTCGTACTTCGTGACCGTGCCGAAGGGCGCCAAGACCCTCGAGGTCTCCCTGAGCGGGCTGAAGGAGAAGAGCCAGACCCGGTTCATCACCCAGCACCCGTACGGCGTCGCCCTCGAGGACAACGCGACGAACCAGTGCTACCCGCACTACAACCCGGACAACACCTGCCGTCCGGACCTGCGCTCCTACGCCAACCCGCTCCCGGGCGTGTGGGAGATCATCGTCGAGTCCCGCCGTACGTCGCCGGACCTGGACAACCCGTTCAAGCTGAACGTCACGGTGCTCGGCGCCTCCTTCGACCCGGCCGTCCAGACGGTCCCCGAGGCGAAGGTCGGCACCCCCGCCGCCGTGCAGTGGAAGGTCTCGAACGAGTTCGCGGCCCTCGACGGACGCCTGAAGGGCGGCTCGCTCGGCTCGCAGAAGTCCGAGAAGGCGACCATCCAGCACCACGAGCAGCAGATCAAGACCGTCACCATCGGTGAGGGCGTCGAGCGCCTCGACATCGCCATCGGCAACACCTCCGACCTGTCGGCCGACCTCGACCTCACGGTCAAGCTGGGCGACACCCAGGTCGGCCAGTCCGCCGACGGCGACTCCGAGGAGTCCGTCAGCCTGGTCAAGCCCGCCCCCGGCACCTACACCGTCATCATCGACGGCTACTCGGTGCAGGCGGCCGGCGGCACCAGCTACGACTACGAGGACGTGTACTACTCGTCCGCGCTCGGCTCCGTGAAGGTCGACGAGTCGAAGCCGGTCCAGCTGGCCAACGGCGCGTCCGCCCAGGTCGCCGCCGAGGTCGTGGTCAACGCCGCGGCTCCCGAGGGCCGCCGGTTCTTCGGCGAGGTCCAGCTGCTGAACGCCCGCGGCACCGCCGCCGGCACCGGCAGCGTGGTGATCGGGAACGTCGTCCCGTAACACCGCGTGAACAAGGAGGGGCGGGCGCCCGGAACCGGCGCCCGCCCCTTCGCCGTCCTCCGATCCGTCCGCGGTCCGTCCCGACCCTTGGACAATGGATTGGACAAGGCGGGCCCGGGCACCCGCATCATGGAACCGGCAGCGCACCCTGCACAGATGTATGGAGGAGTCCCCGTGAAGGTCGGAATCGTCGGAGCCACCGGTCAGGTCGGCACAGTCATGCGCAGGATCCTGGCCGAGCGCAACTTCCCGCTCGACGAGCTGCGACTCTTCGCCTCCGCCCGCTCCGCCGGCACCGTCCTGGACGGTGTCACCGTCGAGGACGCCGCCACGGCCGACTACACCGGCCTGGACATCGTGCTCTTCTCCGCGGGCGGCGCCACCTCCAAGGCCCTCGCCGAGAAGGTCGCCTCCCAGGGCGCCGTCGTGATCGACAACTCCTCCGCCTGGCGCAAGGACCCCGAGGTCCCGCTGGTCGTGTCCGAGGTCAACCCGCACGCGATCAAGGACCGCCCCAAGGGCATCATCGCCAACCCGAACTGCACCACGATGGCCGCCATGCCGGTCCTCAAGCCGCTCCACCAGGAGGCCGGCCTGGTCGCGCTGGTCGCCACCACCTACCAGGCCGTGTCCGGCTCCGGCGTGGCCGGTGTCGCCGAGCTGGACGGCCAGGTCAAGGCCGTCGCCGAGGGTGCCGCCGCGCTGACCCACGACGGCGGGGCCGTCGCCTTCCCCGAGCCGGGCGTCTACAAGCGTCCGATCGCCTTCAACGTGCTGCCGCTGGCCGGCGCCCTCGTCGACGACGGCTCCTTCGAGACCGACGAGGAGCAGAAGCTCCGCAACGAGTCCCGCAAGATCCTGGAGATCCCGGAGCTCAAGGTCTCCGGCACCTGCGTGCGCGTCCCGGTCTTCTCCGGCCACTCGCTCCAGGTCAACGTCCGCTTCGAGCGCCCGATCAGCGTCGAGCGCGCCTACGCGCTGCTCGAGGACGCCGAGGGCGTCGAGCTCTCCGAGATCCCCACCCCGCTCCAGGCCGCCGGCAAGGACGCCTCCTTCGTCGGCCGCATCCGCGTCGACGAGACCGTCGACCACGGCCTCGCGCTCTTCGTCTCCAACGACAACCTGCGCAAGGGCGCCGCCCTGAACGCGGTGCAGATCGCGGAGCTGGTCGCGGCCGAGCTCAAGGGCTGAGACCGGGGACGTCGCCAGGGCGAAAACCTGACGAACACTGACGAAGGGCGGCCATCCGTGGGATGGCCGCCCTTCGCTTGTTCGCCCTGGGAAATGTGCGGTGCGCCGCCGACACACCCCGTGGAAGGATGGCCCAAACGTCACGAAACCGAGGAGTTGACCGGGTGCCTGGCACAAACCTGACCCGTGAAGAGGCGGCGCAGCGGGCGAAGCTGCTGTCCGTGGACGCGTATGAGGTCGACCTCGACCTCACCGGTGCGCAGGAGGGCGGCACCTACCGGTCCGTCACCACCGTCCGCTTCGATTCCGCCGAGGCCGGGGCCGAGACCTTCATCGATCTCGTCGCCCCCGCCGTCCACGAGGTCGTGCTCAACGGGCACGCCCTCGACGTCGCAGCCGTCTTCCGGGACTCCCGGATCGCGCTCCCCCACCTCGCACAGGGGCGCAACGAGCTGAAGGTCGTCGCCGACTGCGCGTACACCAACACCGGTGAGGGCCTGCACCGGTTCGTCGACCCCGTCGACGGCCAGGCCTACCTCTACACGCAGTTCGAGGTGCCGGACGCCCGCCGCGTCTTCGCCTCGTTCGAGCAGCCCGACCTCAAGGCGACCTTCCAGTTCACGGTGAAGGCCCCCTCCGGCTGGTCGGTCATCTCCAACTCCCCCACGCCGGAGCCCAAGGACGACGTGTGGGTGTTCGAGCCGACCCCGCGCATCTCCACGTACATCACCGCGCTGATCGTCGGCCCGTACCACTCGGTGCACTCCTCGTACGAGGGTCCCGACGGCCAGGTCGTGCCGCTGGGCATCTACTGCCGCCCGTCGCTCGCGGAGTTCCTCGACGCGGACCACATCTTCGACGTGACCCGCCAGGGCTTCGGCTGGTTCCAGGAGAAGTTCGCGTACGACTACCCGTTCGCCAAGTACGACCAGCTGTTCGTGCCGGAGTTCAACGCGGGCGCGATGGAGAACGCGGGCGCGGTCACCATCCGCGACCAGTACGTCTTCCGCTCGAAGGTCACGGACGCCGCGTACGAGCGTCGCGCCGAGACCATCCTGCACGAGCTCGCCCACATGTGGTTCGGCGACCTCGTCACCATGGAGTGGTGGAACGACCTGTGGCTGAACGAGTCGTTCGCCACCTACACCTCGGTCGCCTGCCAGGCCTCCGTCGAGGGCACCCGCTGGCCCAACGCCTGGACCACCTTCGCCAACGCGGAGAAGACCTGGGCCTACCGCCAGGACCAGCTGCCGTCGACGCACCCGATCATGGCGGACATCAACGACCTGGAGGACGTGCTCGTCAACTTCGACGGGATCACGTACGCCAAGGGCGCCTCCGTCCTGAAGCAGCTCGTCGCCTACGTCGGCCAGGACGAGTTCTTCAAGGGCGTGCAGGCCTACTTCAAGGCCCACGCCTTCGGCAACACGCGCCTGACGGACCTGCTGGGCGCCCTGGAGGAGACCTCCGGCCGTGACCTGAAGGCCTGGTCGAAGGCGTGGCTGGAGACCGCCGGCATCAACGTGCTGCGGCCCGAGATCGAGACCGACGAGAACGGCTCCATCACCTCCTTCGCCGTCCGCCAGACCGCCCCGGCGCTGCCGGCCGGCGCCAAGGGCGAGGCCGTCCTGCGCCCGCACCGGATCGCCATCGGCTTCTACGACCTGGACGCGGCCGGCAAGCTGGTCCGCACCGAGCGGGTCGAGCTGGACATCGAGGCGGCCGAGCTGACCGCCGTGCCGCAGCTCGTCGGCAAGAGCCGTCCGTCGGTCGTGCTGCTCAACGACGACGACCTGTCGTACGCCAAGGTCCGCCTCGACGAGGTGTCCCTCAAGAACGTCACCGCGCACCTGGGCGACTTCACCGAGTCCCTGCCGCGGGCGCTGTGCTGGGCCTCGGCCTGGGACATGACCCGCGACGGCGAGCTGGCCACCCGCGACTACCTGGACCTGGTGCTCTCGGGCATCGCCAAGGAGACCGACATCGGCGTGGTCCAGTCGCTCCAGGGCCAGGTCAAGGCGGCCCTGGACCTGTACGCGGCGCCGGAGTGGCGCGCCGAGGGCCTGTCCCGCTGGGGCGCCTTCGCGCAGGAGCAGCTGCGGGCCGCGGCGCCGGGCAGCGACCACCAGCTGGCCTGGGCGCGGGCCTTCGCGGCCACCGCCCGCGAGGACGCCGAGCTCGACGTGCTCGCCGGTCTGCTCGCGGGTGACGTGACGATCGACGGTCTCGCCGTCGACACCGAGCTGCGCTGGGCGTTCGTGCAGCGGCTCGCGGCGACCGGCCGGTTCGACGAGCCGGAGATCGCGGCGGAGCTGGAGCGCGACCGGACCGCCGCGGGCGAGCGCCACGCGGCGACGGCCCGCGCGGCCCGTCCGACCCAGGCGGCGAAGGCCGAGGCGTGGGCCCAGGTCGTCGAGTCCGACACCCTGGCGAACGCGGTGCAGGAGGCCGTGATCGGCGGCTTCGTGCAGGCCGACCAGCGCGAGCTGATCGCCCCGTACACGGCGAAGTACTTCGCCGCGATCAAGGGCGTCTCGGAGACGCGCAGCCACGAGATCGTGCAGCAGATCGTGGTCGGTCTCTACCCGTCGCTCCAGGTCTCGCAGGCCACCCTGGACGCCACGGACGCGTGGATCGCCGCCAACGACCCGGCGCCGGCGCTCCGCCGCATGGTGACGGAGTCCCGCGCGGGCGTCGAGCGGGCGCTGAAGGCGCAGGCGGCGGACGCGGCCGCCGCCTGACGGCTGACCTGACGCACGAGGGGCCCCGGACCGGTCACGGTCCGGGGCCCCTCGCCGTGCCGGGCGGGTCAGCTCAGGGCGGTGAGCCACTGCCAGCCGCCGGTGCCGACGGTCGTCGGCGTGCCGAGGCCGGTGGCGGTGCCCGGGAGGAACTCCAGGTTCTCGGCCGTGCCGGCGGTACGGGTGGTCCACAGGTCCGGCAGTCCGTCGCCGTCCAGGTCGCCGGCCGAGACGGCGAGCCGCCGGTCGGCGACGGGCAGCGGGCCGCCGGTCATCGGGGCCGGGTCGGCGGCGAGCAGTGCCGCGCCCTGGCTCACGTGCCGCCTGATCTCGCCGGTGGCGCGGTCGCGGCTCCAGACGTCGGCCTTGCCGTCGCCGGTGACGTCGCCGGGCAGGATCACGTCGTAGCCGGCCCATTCGGGGCCGCCGATCTTGACGGCGGCCCGGGGGGCGAAGGTCGGCTTCCCGTCGACGGCCTGGCCGCCGCGGTGCAGCCAGAGGCCGGTGGTGCTGCGGGCGAGGACGTCGGCCAGGCCGTCGCCGTCCACGTCGCCGGCGGCCAGCGGGAGGACGGCGGCGTTGGACCAGCCGGTGGGGCGGCCGCCCATGGGCATGCGGGCGCCGAGCTCTCCGTTGCCGGTGTTCGGGTAGACCCACAGCTCGTCGCCGATGCGGGCGACGACGTCCTCGCGGCCGTCGCCGGTCCAGTCGCCCCGGTGGCTGACGGCGGCGCCGGCCCAGCCGGTGCCCGTCTGGCGCATGCCGGAGACGCCGCCGGTGCCGGTGCCGGGGTAGAGGCGCAGGGCGCCGTCGTCCTTGACGGCGAGGAGGTCGGGGCGCCCGTCGCCGGTGAGGTCGCCGGGCCGGCCCTTGAGGTACGCGGCGGCGCGCAGCAGCTTGTGGTCGGAGAGCGGGGCGGTGCCCTCGGGCTCGGGTTCGAGGGCGTCGGCGCGGACGGTGCCGAAGTCGCGGGCGCTCAGGAAGACGTGGTCGAACTTCTTGCCGGAGGCCACGGTGGGCTCACCCGAGTGGCACGTGGAGGCGCCGCTGTCCTTGCAGGCCTGGGTGAAGAAGTCGTGGTCGTTCTCGTCGGCCTCGACGAACGGGCCGGTGCCGGGCAGGCCCTGGCGGACGGGGTCGAGCATCGGGTCGTACGCCGGATCCGTACCGGCGTTGAAGTCGCCGCCGAAGACCACCGGGGCTCCGGCGGCCCAGGTGTCCGCGTGCGCCAGGGCCTCGGCCGAGCCGTTGTCGGGGGTGATCTTCTGGTCGAGGTGGACGTTGCAGACGAGCGTGGTGCGGCCGTCGATCGGGCCCCGGGCGCAGAGCACCGGGCGGGGCTCGGTGCCGGGGGTGGTCAGGTTGGCCGTGTAGCGGTCGACCGCCGACGCCTTGACGAAGACGCCGAGGCCGAAGCCGTTGTCGGTGCCGCCCCAGTGGCCGCAGCCGTTGGTCTTCGTGGCGAAGCCCCAGACGGCGGTGTAGCCGGCGTCGGCCAGCGCGGTGCGCAGCGAGGTCCACTGGGTGAAGCAGAGTTCCTGGAGCATCAGGGCGTCGGCGTCCCAGGCGAGGGCCTGTTCCTTGACCTTGGCGGTCCAGGTCGGCAGGTCCAGCTTGCTCTGGCAGGTGGACGCACCGCAGACGTTGTACGAGATGACGCGTACCGACGGTGCCGTGGCGGGGTCGACGACGTCCTCGGCGGCGGCCGGCCCCGCGGTCGTGAGGACCGCGGAGGCCAGCAGGAGGAGGGCGGCGAGCGCCCTCTGGAGAAGTCTCATGGGGCGAGAGCCTAATGATCCTTTTCGTGCACCTGACAGGAGGCCCGTCAGCCGGTCAGGCGCGCGTACCGGGCGCGGAGTTCCGCCGCCCCCTGGTCGGTGAGGCTGCCGTGCAGCCGCAGCGGACGATCGCCCCGTCGTGGTCCCTCGGCGAAGAACGCGTCGTCGGCATGCGGGTCCCGGGTCCATCGAATGTTTTCGACGTCGTCGTTCAGCCGATCTGAAAGGTCGGCCGGCTCGCCCCGGCTCCGCCCTAGGGGAAGACCTCGGGCGCCTCCCGCTGCACGGCGGCCTGCCGCAGCGCCGCCAGGACCCGGGCCACGGCCGGCCCCTCCTCCGCCCCGCGGCGCACCGCGGCGACGACGTGGCGGCGCGGCTGGTCGGCGGAGAGCACCCGCATGACGACGCCGGTGCGGCGCTCGGCGGCGGCCATCCGGGGGACCAGGGCCACGCCCATGCCGGCCTCGACCATGGCGAGGATCGCGGTCCAGCCGGCCGCGCTGTGCGCCTGCTCGGGAACGAAGCCGGCCGCCTCGCAGGCCGCGGTGGTGATCTCCGACCAGGGGCCCGAACCGCCGTAGATCCAGGGCTCGGCGGAGAGGTCGGCGAGCCGCAGTCCGGGGGCCTCGGCGAGCGGGTGCCCGGCGGGCAGGGCCAGGTCGAGCGGGTCGGCGAGCAGCGGGACGCGGCTGTACTTGGGGTCGCGGGCGGTGGGCGCGTGGGCGGCGAGCGAGAGGGCCAGGTCGACCTCGCCCGCGGTGAGCAGCTCGTAGGCCTCGGCCGCCTCGGCCTCGCGGACGCGTACGTCGAGCCCGGGGTGGACGGTGCGCAGCGCCTGCACGGCGGGGACGACGAGCGCGGGCACGGCGGTGGAGAAGGCGGCGACCCGGACCCGTCCGGCCTCGCCCCGCAGGTGGGCGTCGAGTTCGGCCTCGGCCCGCTCCAGCTGGGCGAAGACCGCCTCGGCGTGCCGCAGGACCAGGTGCGCGGCGTCGGTGAGGCGGACCCGGCGCCCGTGCGCCTCCAGGAGCTGTACGCCGAGCTGCTTGGACAGGTTGGTGAGCTGCTGGGAGACGGCCGAGGGGGTCATGAGCAGCGCCTCCGCGCTCGCGGTGACGGTGCCGCGGTCGCGGAGGGTGCGGAGGATCTGGAGCTTCTTGATGTCCCACTCGGTCATGGCCGCAACCTACCGGGAGGAACTCAGCGCCACCCCGCCGAGGATGAGCGCCATGCACACGACCCCGACGAGGCCGAGCTGTTCGCCGAGGAGCACGTACGACAGGAGGGCGACGCAGACGGGCTGGAGGTAGTAGACGACGCCCGCGCGGGCCGCGCCGACGAGGGAGATCGCCCGGTTCCAGGCGAAGAAGGCGACGGCGGAGGAGAGGACGCCGACGTAGAGGAGGGGGCCGACGGTCCCGACTCCGGCGGTGAAGCCGCCCTGGACGGCGAGGGAGACCGCGTACGCGGGGGCGAGCATCAGGGCGCCGAGCAGGAAGGTGGTGAAGAGGAAGGCGAGCTGGTCGATCTCGGCGGGCTTGCGCTTGAGCAGGGCGCTGTACGAGGCGAAGGAGAGGGCCGCGGCGAACATCCACAGGTCGCCGGCGGTGAAGTCGACGGCGAGGGAGCCCTTGCCGACGAGCAGGAGCACGCCCAGCGCGGCGACCAGCATGCCGACGACGCGGCGGGCCCCGAGGCGTTCGCCGCCGAGGCGGGCGTAGCCGGCCATGAGCACCGGCGAGGCGGCCATGATCATGCCCATGTTGGAGGCGGAGGTGGTCAGCCCGGCCTGGTGCACCAGGGTGTTGTAGAGGGCGACGCCGAACAGCGAGGCGAGGGCCACGAAGCCGAGGTGCCGGCGGACGACCGCACGCTGCCGCCAGAACGGACGGGCGGCGAACGGCGCGACGGCGGCGAGCGCGATGATCCAGCGCCAGAAGACGGCCTGGACGGGCGGGACGCTGTCGGCCATGTCCCGGGTGGCGACGAAGGAGCCGGACCAGACGACGGTGGCGAGCAGGGCGAGCAGCACACCGAGGCCGGCGCCCTTCGCGAGTCTTCTCGCGGGCGCCGGCCTCTCGGTGCTGCCGTCGGTCGGGGTGGTGCGGGTGGGGAGGTCGGTCTCGGTCGGGCTGTCGGTGGCGGTGGCGGTGGCGGTCGGGCTGTCGGTGGCGGTGGCGGTGGCGGTGGCGGTGGCAGTCGGGTTACGGGCGGTGGTCCGGGTCATGCGCCCTACCGTCGCACCGCCGAACCCTCCAGGTCCATCGAAACTTCCTGACCATTCTTTTCAGCAGAACTGAACGATCCGGCGGCGGGGGCGGGGACCTCGACGGGCTTCTTCGCCGCCTTGGGAGTGCGCGGCCCCATCTGGGCGATCAGGGTGGCGCCGAAGGCGATCGCCATGCCGAGCAGCTGCACCGGGCCGAGCGCCTGGCCGAGCGCGGCCCAGCCGATGACGGCGGCGGTGATCGGCGAGAGCGGGCCGAGGAGGGTGACGGAGGAGGCGCTCAGCCGCTCGATGCCGCGGAACCAGAGGAAGTAGGAGATCGCGGTGTTGCCGAAGGCGAGGTAGGCGTAGCCGGCCAGGTTGGTGCCGGTCAGGGCGGGCGGGGCGCCCTCGATCAGGAAGGCGACGGGCAGGATGATCAGGCCGCCCGCGGAGAGCTGCCAGCCGGTCAGGGCGAGCGCGCCGACACCCTCGGGGCGGCCCCAGCGCTTGGTGAACACGGTGCCCGCGGACATCGAGAGCGCGGAGAGCAGTCCGGCGACGACGCCGATCGTGTCGAGCGCGGCTCCGGCCTTGAGGACCACGAGGCTGACGCCGAAGGCGGCGGCGACGGCGGTGAGCAGCGCCTTCACGGTGGGCTTGTCGCCCAGGAGGAGGGCGGCGAGGCCGACGACGAAGAGCGGGCCGACCGAGCCGACGACGGCGGCCACACCGCCGGGCAGGCGGTAGGCGGCGAGGAAGAGGAGCGGGAAGAAGGCTCCGATGTTCAGGGCGCCGAGCACCGCGGACTTCCACCACCAGGCCCCCTGCGGCAGCTTGCGGGTGAGGGCGAGGAGGACGAGGCCGGCGGGCAGGGCGCGCAGGAGGCCGGTGAGGAGCGGCCGGTCGGGCGGCAGGAACTCCGTGGTCACGAAGTAGGTGGAGCCCCAGGAGATCGGGGCGAGCGCGGTCAGTGCGACGGTTGCGGCCTTGCGGGACATGGCAGGTTCCCCCTGGGGTGGCTGGCAGCTCGCCGGGTGGCTTGCTGGTAATTAACTTACCACTAAGCTACTTACTTGCAAGTGGCTTTCTTGCCATCGAGTCAGCAGAGAGAGGAGACTGGGGCCATGGAGAAGCACACGCCCGCCACCGGACCCGACCACGACGCCGTCGACGCCATCACCGACCAGTGGGCCGCGGTCCGCCCGGACCTGGACACCCTGCCGATGGCCGTCTTCGGGCGGATCTACCGGCTGGCCGGCGCGATGCGCGGCAAGGTGGACAAGGCGTACGCGCCGTACGGGGGGATGTCGCTGGGCGAGTTCGACGTGCTCGCGACGCTGCGGCGTTCCGGGGAGCCGTACACCCTCTCACCGCGTCAGCTGACCGCCACGCTGATGATCACGACCGGTGGGATGACGGGCCGTCTGGACAAGCTGGAGCGGGCCGGACTGATCACCCGCAGCCCCGACCCGAACGACCGGCGCGGGCTGCGGGTCACCCTCACCGAGGAGGGCCGCACCCTCGTGGACCAGGCCGTCGGCGCCGGGCTCGCCCAGCAGACCGCGGCCCTGGAGGCGGCGCTCACCCCGGAGGAGTCGGAGCAGCTCTCGGCGCTCCTGCGCAGGCTGCTCGCCACGACGGTCTGAAACAGGCGAGGGCGCCGCGCGGTAGCTCGTACCGTGCGACGCCCTCGTGAAGGAACGAGTGGGGCTTACGCCTTCTTCCGCGACTTGTCGAGCACGGCCACCAGGCCGATGATCACCAGGAAGAGCACCAGCGGTGCGGCGACAAACAGGCCGAGGGTCTCGGCGACACTCAGCTTGGGGGCCGGGTCGTCACCGTCGTCGCGGGTGAGCGCGAGCGCGGGGGACGACATGAGCAGCATCATCAGCGTCGTACCGGCCGCGACAGCACCGGCGCGCAGGGCGTTCTTCTTGTCCACGGTGCAAAAGTAGCGAACACCTAAACGGACCGCGCGCCCGGGGGTGCCGTACGGGCTCCGACCTCCTCCGCCAGCACCCGGAACAGGTCGTGCGCGCGCGGCGAGGCGGCCAGGTCCTCCAGGGTCACCGGCTGCCCGTCGGGACCCGCGACCGGCAGCCGCCAGTTGGGGTACTGGTCCCAGGTCCCGGGCAGGTTCTGCGGCCGCCGGTCCCCCACCGCGTCCGGCAGCCACACCCCGACCATCCGCGCCGGGGTGGCGGCCAGGAACCGGTGGAAGGCCCTGGCCTCCGCCGCCTCGTCGCCCGGGCCCTCCGGCAGCATCCCGAGCCGCTGGAGCAGCCCCAGCCACTCCGCGGTCTCGGCCGCGTCCCTGGTCCGCTCGCGCCCCAGGTCGCCGGTGAGCAGCCCGAGCCGGTGGCGCAGCGTCACATGGGCGCCGGAGAGCCGGGCGGCGGTGGAGGGCAGGTCGTGGGTGGTGGCGGTGGCCACGCAGTCGGCCCGCCAGGCCTCCGGGGGCAGCGGGCGGCCGGTGCCGGCCCAGTCCCGTTCGAACCAGAGCACGGAGGTGCCGAGCACCCCGCGCCGGGCGAGGGCCTCCCGCACCCCCGGCTCGACCGTGCCGAGGTCCTCGCCGATGACCGAGGCCCCGGCCCGGTGGGCCTCCAGGACGAGGACGGCGAGCATGGCCTCGGCGTCGTGGCGGACGTACGTCCCCTCGGTCGGCTCGCCGCCCTCGGGCACCCACCAGAGCCGGAACAGCCCCATGACGTGGTCGATCCGCAGCGCGCCCGCGTGCCGCAGCAGTTCGCGCAGCAGACCGCGGTACGGGGCGTAGCCCTCGGCGGCGAGCGCGTCGGGGCGCCAGGGCGGCAGGCCCCAGTCCTGGCCGCGCGCGTTGAAGGCGTCGGGCGGGGCGCCCACCGACATGCCGGCGGCGAAGACGTGCTGCTGGGCCCAGGCGTCGGAGCCGTCCGGGTGGACGCCGACGGCCAGGTCGTGGACGATCCCGACCGCCATCCCGGCCCGCCGGGCCGTGTGCGAGGCGGCGGCGAGCTGGCCGTCCGTCAGCCAGGCGAGCCGGCAGTGGAAGTCGACCCGGGCGGTGAGCTCGGCGTCGGCCCGCACCACCGCCTCGGCCGTCCGCGGGTCGCGCAGCTCCTCGGGCCAGCGGCGCCAGTGGTGCCCGTGGCGTTCGGCGAGCGCCTGGTAGGTGGCGTGGTCCTCCAGGGCGCGCCCCCGCTCGGCGAGGAAGTCGCGGTAGGCGGCGCGGCGGCCGGGGCCGAGCTCCACGGTGTGGATCAGCTCCAGGGCCCGCCGCTTGGCCTCCCACACGGCGTCCCGGTCGATCAGGGCGCCCTTGCCGAGCACCCGTTCGCGCAGCTCGGCCGCGTCGGCGAGGACCCGGTCGAGCTCCTCGCGGCGGGCCGGGTCGACATGGGCGTACTCCGGGACGTCCTCGATCCGCAGGTGCACCGGGTCGGGGAAGCGGCGGGAGGAGGGGCGGTACGGGGAGGGGTCGGTGGGCGCCCCGGGCACGGCCGCGTGCAGCGGGTTGACCTGGACGAACCCGGCGCCGTGCGTCCGGCCCGCCCAGTCGGCGAGCTCGCGCAGGTCGCCGAGGTCGCCCATGCCCCAGGAGCGGGTGGAGAGCAGCGAGTAGAGCTGGACGAGCAGTCCGTGGGCCCGTGCTTCGGGCCCCGGCGCGTACGCCGGCGCGACGATCAGGGTGCCGGTGCAGCGGCGTCCGTCGGGGGCGTCGGCGGCGAGCCGGTGCACGCCGAGCGGGAGGCCGGTCCAGTCGGGTCCCTTGCCGGCGGCGGCACTGGCCCCGGTGACGGTGGTGCCGTCCTCGGTGGTCACGGTCAGGCGGGTGCCGGGCGGCAGGCCGAGGGCCGGGCGCGGCGGCCCGTCCCGCCAGTGGACGACCGTGGGCGGCAGGAGCCGCGTGCGGGCGGCCCGTTCCGCCGCGTCGAGCGCGGTGGCGACCGCCTCGGGCGTGGACGCGTCGACGTCCAGGGCGCGCAGGACGGCCACCACCGTGGCCTCGGGCACGGTGACCGTGACGCCTTCGGAGGGGGCGTACTCGGTCGCGACGCCGTGCAGGGTGGCGAGACGGGCCAGGGTCACTTCACACTCCGGGTGACTCCGTACCGCCCGCGGTGCCCCGGGCGGTGGGTTCGCTGGTCAGGGGGGCCGCTTCGATCAGCGGCGGCTCGCTGGTGAGGGGCGCGGCGTCGGCGAGGGGCGGTTCGCTGGTGAGCGGGCCCTGCCGCGGGATCCGGATCGGTGCGAGGGTCTGCTCGCGTATCCGGGGGGCGGAGTGGTCGGTCGCGTTCACGGGATCTCCCGGGTCGTCTCGACGGTCTCGACAGGTAAGACAAGGGGGACAGCACGGGAAGCCTTACCCATCGCTCCCCGTTTTACCGGCGGAACTTGACGAATCGACGCCACCTCGCCGAAAGCCCGTGGGGCAAACCGGGCAGTTCGACCAGGCGCATTGACACTCCGTCGACCCGGATGGTGGGCTCGTCATCGAATCGTGACCCACGGGACCGGAGGGAGCCCCCGTGCACTTCGGACACAGGAGGCGGACGGCGACCGCGGTGGCCGTCGCGGTCATCGGCGGCCTGCTCGGCGTCGGCGTGCCGGGCCCCGCCCAGGCGGCGCCGGACACACCCGTCGCACCGGCCCCTCCCGCCACCGCCGCCCCGACGGCGCGGACGGCCGGTCCGAACGCCCCGACGGCCGGGCCGCCGTCGGTCTGGCCGCGGCCCCAGTCCCTGACGGCAGCGGGCGAGGCCGTGGCGCTCGGCCCCGAGGTGACGCTGCTGGCCGCCCCGGACGCCGACCCGTACGCCGTCGCCGCGTTGCGCGCGCTGCTGCGGGGCGCAGGGGTGCGGACCGTCCACGAGGCGCTGCCCGGGCGGGGCGCGGTGGTCCGGGTGGGCGAGGACGCCGACGGGGCGCGCGAGGCGCTGGGCGCCCTGCGGGTGGCCGGGCGGGGCGACCTGCCGGACGGCGGCTACCGGCTCGCGACGGGCCGCTTCCAGGGCCGGGACACGGTCGTGCTCGACGGGGTCGGCGAAGACGGCCTGTTCCACGCCGTGCAGACGCTGCGTCAGCTGGTCCGCACCGACGGGAGCCTGCCGGGCGTCCGGGTGCGGGACTGGCCCGGCACCGCCGTGCGCGGGGTCACCGAGGGCTTCTACGGGCGCCCCTGGAGCCGTGAGCAGCGGCTGGCTCAGGTCGACTTCCTGGGCCGCACCAAGCAGAACCGCTATCTGTACGCGCCCGGGGACGACCCGTACCGCCAGACGCTGTGGCGCGAGGCCTACCCGGCCGCCGAGCGGGCCGCGTTCCGTGAGCTCGCCGACCGGGCCCGCGCCCAGCACGTGACGCTGGCCTGGGCGGTCTCCCCCGCCCAGGCCATGTGCCTGTCCTCGGACCGGGACCTGACGGCGCTCACCGGGAAGCTGGACGCCATGTGGGCGCTGGGGGTGCGCGCCTTCCAGCTCCAGTTCCAGGACGTCAGCTACAGCGAGTGGCACTGCTCGGCGGACGCCGAGGCCTTCGGGCGCGGCCCCGAGGCGGCCGCCCGGGCGCAGGCGCGCGTGGCGGGGGCCGTCGCCCGGCACCTGGCCGAGCGGCACCCGGGGGCGGAGCCGCTGTCGCTGATGCCGACGGAGTACTACCAGGACGGTGCGACGGAGTACCGGACGGCGCTGGCCGAGGCCCTCGACCCGCGGGTTCAGGTGGCGTGGACGGGCGTCGGGGCGGTGCCGCGGACCATCACCGGGCGCGAGCTGGCCGGGGCCCGCGACGTGCTGCGGCATCCGCTGGTCACCATGGACAACTACCCGGTCAACGACTACGCCCAGGACCGCCTCTTCCTCGGTCCCGCCACGGGCCGGGAGCCGGCCGTCGCCGCCGGCAGCGCCGCGTTCCTGGCCAACGCCATGGAGCAGGCCACGGCCTCGCGCGTGCCGCTGTTCACGGCCGCCGACTTCGCCTGGAACCCGAAGGGCTACCGGCCGCAGGAGTCCTGGCGGGCGGCGGTGGAGGACCTGGCGGGTCCGGACCCGGCCGCGCGCGCGGCGCTGGCGGCGCTCGCCGGGAACGGCGCCTCCTCGCTGCTCGCCCCGGACGCCGAGTCGGCCTATCTGAAGCCGCTGACGGACGCCTTCTGGGCCTCCCGCACCGGCGCGGGAGGCGAGGCCGCCCGGGAGCGGGCGGCACGGGAGCTGCGGTCCGCGTTCACCGTGATGCGCGAGGCGCCCCGGCGGCTGGCCGGGACGGCGGGCGGCGCGCTCGGCGCGGAGGCGGGCCCGTGGCTGGAGCAGCTGGCGCGGTACGGGCAGGCGGGCGAGACGGCCGTCGACATGCTGCTCGCGCAGGCGCGCGGCGACGGCGCCGGGGCGTGGCGGGCCCAGCTGGAGCTGGAGCGGCGGCGGGAGGCGCTGGAGGGGAGCGCGGTGACCGTCGGCAAGGGCGTGCTCGACCCGTTCCTCACGCGCGCGGCGACGGAGTCGGCGGCCTGGACGGGCGCCGACCGGGAGCGCGGCCCGGGGCTGAAGTCGGACGCGGCGGACGGCGCGTACACGGTCCGGCTCGAACGGGCCCGGCCGGTGGAGACGGTCACCGTGATGACGGAGCCCGGCACCGGTTCGGGCGGCACCCTGGAGGCCCTGGTGCCCGGCGAGGGCTGGCGGGCGGTCGGCCCGCTGGCGCCCTCCGGGTGGACGCAGGCGGACCTGGCGGGGCTGCGGGCGGACGCGGTGCGGATCACGTGGAGCGGGCCGGCGGGGCGGGTGCGGTCGCTGGTGCCGTGGTTCGCCGACGAGCCGCGGGCCGCCCTGGAACTGGCGCGGGCGCAGACCGACGCGGAGATCGGCGGCCCGCCCGTACGCGTGTCCGCGACCCTGGAGGGGCGGCGGGCGGCCGAGGTGCGCGGGGCGCTGACCGCGCGGGCGCCGAAGGGGATCACGGTGCGGCTGCCCAAGGAGGCGCTGGTGCCGCGCGGTGCGCGGACGGCGGTGCCGCTGGAGGTGTCGGTCGCCGCGGGCACGCCGGCCGGGTCGTACCCGGTCCCGGTGGCGTTCGCGGGCGAGGAGCGGGTCCTGACGGTGCGGGCGTTCCCGAGGACGGCGGGCCCGGACCTGGCTCCGGCGGGCACGGCCTCGTCCTCGGGCGACGAGACGCCCGACTTCCCGGCCGCGCTGGCCGTGGACGGCGATCCGGCGACCCGCTGGTCCTCGCCGGCCGAGGACGGCGCCTGGTGGCAGCTGGAGCTGGCGGAGCCGGCCCGGGTGGGCCGGGTGGTGCTGCACTGGCAGGACGCCTACGCGAGCCGCTACCGGGTGCAGGTCTCCCCCGACGGGCGGAACTGGCGCACGGCCGCCACGGTCCCCGACGGGCGGGGCGGACGGGAGTCGGTGCGGATGGACGCGCCGGACACCCGCTTCCTGCGGGTGCAGGGCGACGGGCGGGCGACGGAGTACGGCTATTCGCTGTGGTCGGTGGAGGCCTATGCGGTGGCGGAGCCGCCGGGGAAGGGGGCCGGCAACCCGCCCGGCACCCCCGGCACCCCGGCGGACGCCCCGGCGCCGGACGCACCGGGGTCCGGCGCACCGGCTTCGGACGCCTCGGAAGGGGGGCGGGGCGCCCCGCCCGGTTCCCCCTGACCTTCCCGTAAGGGAAGACTCCGCTCAGGGGAGACGCGCGGAACGCCCGGAACGCGAAAGGCCCGGCTCAACTCGTCGTCACGACCCCCTGGGGGGTGGTGACGGCCGAGTCGATCCGGGCCAGCGCGTCGTCCGCGCCGTACGGCTGGAGGTAGGGCAGCCACCGCGGGTCGCGATGGCCGGTCCCGATGATCCGCCAGGCCAGTCCGGTCGGCGGGGCGGGTTGGTGCCGCAGCCGCCAGCCCAGCTCGCGCAGGTGCCGGTCGGCTTTGACGTGGTTGCAGCGGCGGCAGGCCGCCACGACGTTCTCCCAGGCGTGCGTCCCCCCGCGGCTGCGCGGAATGACGTGGTCGACGCTGGTTGCGACGCCACCGCAGTACATGCAGCGCCCGCCGTCGCGGGCGAAGAGTGCTCTGCGGGTCAAGGGAACGGGCCCCCGGTAGGGGACCCGCACGAACCGTTTGAGGCGCACCACACTGGGTGCGGCGACGACACGGCTCTCGCTGTGCAGGAAGGCGCCGGACTCCTCGAGGCAGAGTGCCTTGTTCTCCAGGACGAGGACGAGCGCGCGGCGGAGCGGTACGACGCCGAGCGGCTCGTACGACGCGTTGAGGACCAGGACATGCGGCACGGATGCCTCCTATGACGCCGGCGGCGCGTGGCTCGCGCCGGGACGAAACTGCTCTCAGTCTCTCCTCATGCCTGGTCGGTGCGCCACCACGTGGGGGTAACGGGCCCGAGGTGTTCTCGACCACATCGGCGGGCATCCGGGAGTCTTCACCCGTCGTGGTCCGTCTTCCCCTGTGCACACACCGACCGGGGCGCGCCGTGCCCCCGTTACTGTGGACGGATTGCCCGCCCCTGCCCTGGAGGTCCCCCCGTGCCCCCCGTGCTCTGGTCCGCCCTGCCGACCGCCGACGCACCGCCGACCGTTCCGGTGACGCTGGACGAGGCCGCCGAGACGGCGACGAACGCCGCCGGGTGGGTCGAGCAGAACTGGTCCACCTGGCTGAACACGGGTCTGCGGATCGTGCTGATCCTGGTCGTGGCCCTGACCCTGCGGATGCTGATACGGCGGGCCCTGACGAAGCTGATAGAGCGGATGAACCGCTCGGCGCAGGCGGTGGAGGGGACGGCCCTCGGCGGTCTCCTGGTCAACGCCGAGCGGCGCCGGCAGCGCTCGGAGGCCATCGGCTCGGTGCTGCGTTCGGTCGCCTCGTTCCTCATCCTCGGCACCGCCGGTCTGATGATCCTGGGCGCCTTCAAGATCGACCTGGCGCCGCTGCTGGCCTCGGCCGGTGTGGCCGGTGTGGCGATCGGTTTCGGCGCGCGCAACCTGGTGACGGACTTCCTCTCCGGCGTCTTCATGATCCTGGAGGACCAGTACGGGGTGGGCGACTCGATCGACGCGGGCGTCGCCTCCGGCGAGGTGGTCGAGGTCGGCCTGCGGGTGACGAAGCTGCGCGGGGTCGACGGCGAGATCTGGTACGTCCGCAACGGCGAGATCAAGCGGATCGGCAACCTCAGCCAGGGCTGGGCGACCGCGGGGGTGGACGTGACGGTCCGCCCGACGGAGGACCTGGACCGGGTGTCGGCGGTGATCGCCGAGGCGACCGACGCCATGTCGAAGGAAGAGCCGTGGAACGAGCGCCTGTGGGGCCCGGTGGAGATCCTGGGCCTGAGCGAGGTGCTGCTCGACTCGATGACGATCCGGCTCTCGGCCAAGACGATGCCGGGCAAGAAGCTGGGCGTGGAGCGCGAGCTGCGCTGGCGGGTCAAGCGCGCCCTGGACGCGGCGGGCATCCGGATCGTCGGCGGCGTGCTCCCGGCCCAGGCCGAGGACTCGCCGGCCGACCCGTCGGCGGGCGTGGCGGCCCCGTCGGCCTTCGCCTCCCCGACCTCCCCCCAGTCGACGGCGGCCACGCCGCTGCCGAGGCCTGACCTGACCAAGTAGCCGCTCCCGGTACGCGCGAAGGGGCGTCCCGCCGATGATGGCGGGGCGCCCCTGCGCGCGTCGGGTCGTGGCGGCCCTCTTGACGCCCCGGTGACGGGCGTCTTACCTTCCTCCCAACCCAATAGGAAACTTTCCTAACAGTGCAGCGGGACGAGGCGGATCCGACATGGCAGGTACGACCCCGGGAACCCCCGGAACCCCGCGCGTCCTGCGCGCCATGAACGACCGCGCCGCCCTCGAACTGCTCCTGGTGCACGGGCCCCTGTCGCGGACCCGGATCGGCAAGCTGACCGGCCTCTCCAAGCCGACCGCCTCGCAGCTGCTCGCCCGCCTCGAAGCGGCCGGGCTCGTGGTCGAGACCGGCACCACCGCCGGGCGCCCCGGACCCAACGCGCAGCTGTACGCGGTGAACCCGCGGGCCGCCCACGCGGCGGGGCTCGACGTCACGCCGCGCCGGATCCGCGCGGCCGTCGCCGACGTCACCGGCGAGGTGGTCGGCGAGTTCGAGCTGCCGACGCCCGGCCGTACGGCGGAGGGCGGCGTGGTCCGGCAGGTCGTCGACGCCCTCGCCGGGGCCGTCGCCGCCGCCGGGCTGGGCGGCCTCGCCGACGTGCACCGGCTCGTCATCGGCACCCCCGGCGCCTTCGACCCGGCCACCGGGCGCCTGCGCTACGCCTCCCACCTGCCCGGCTGGCACTCCCCCACCCTCCTGGAGGAGCTGGCCGTCGCCCTGCCCATGCCGTTCGAGTACGAGAACGACGTCAACCTCGTCGCCATCGCCGAGCAGCGCCTGGGAGCCGCCCACGGCCACGAGGACTTCGTGCTGCTGTGGAGCGAGACCGGCGTCGGCGCGGCCCTCGTGCTCGGCGGGCGGCTGCACCGCGGCTTCACCGGCGGCGCCGGCGAGGTCGGCTTCCTGCCCGTGCCCGGCACCCCGCTGGTGCGCCAGGTCACCAAGGCCAACTCCGGCGGCTTCCAGGAGCTGGCCGGCGTCCAGGCCATCCCCCGGATCGCCAAGTCCCTCGGCATCGACACCCGCGAGCAGCCGTACGTGGAGACCGCGGCCGCGCTGCTCGCGCACGCCGCCACCGCGCACACCGGGGACGAGCGGTACGCCCGGCTCCTCGACTGCTACGCCGAACGCCTCGCCACCGGACTCGCCTCCCTCGTCGCCGTGCTCGACCCCGAGCTCCTCGTGCTCGCCGGCCTCGCGATCACCGCGGGCGGCGAACCGCTGCGGGCCCGCGTCCAGACCCAGCTCGCCGACCTGGCCGCCTCCCGGCCACGGCTCGTCCTCGCCACCGTGGAGCCGACCCCCGTGCTGCGGGGCGCGCTCGAAAGCGCCCTCGCCGCCACCCGGGACGAGGTCTTCGACACCTCCCGCTAGCCCCGAACCGCCCCCGCCACCGCCCCCCGCCCGTTCCAGGGAGACCCTCCATGCCCGCACGCCGACGCCGGCTCGCCGCCCCGCTCGCCGCCACCGCCTCCATAGCGCTCTTCGCCTCCGCCTGTACGGGATCGGCGAACAACGAGTCCAAGGACGACCCCAACGCCAAGACGACGATCACCTTCTGGCACGGCTGGAACGCCCCGTCAGAGGTGAAGGCGATCAACGACAACATCGCCCGCTTCATGAAGGCCCACCCGAACATCAAGGTCGACGTCATCGGCGGCATCAACGACGACAAGCTCAACCAGGCGCTGCGCACCGGCGGTTCGAAGGGCCCCGACGTCGTCTCCTCCTTCACGACCTCCAACGTCGGCAAGTTCTGCTCCTCCGGCGCCTTCGCCGACCTGAAGCCGTTCATCGAGAAGTCCAAGCTGGACCTCGACAAGATCATCCCGAAGACGCTGCTCCAGTACACGCAGTTCGAGGGCAAGCGGTGCGCGATGCCGCTGCTCACCGACGCGTACGGCCTCTACTACAACAAGGACGCCTTCAAGAAGGCCGGCCTGGACCCCGAGAAGCCGCCGCGCACCTACTCCGAGCTGCTGACCACCGCCAAGGCGCTGACGAAGACCAAGGGCGACTCCTACGAGCAGCTCGGCTTCATGCCGAACTACCACGGCTACGAGACCACCACCGAGCACTACCTGGGCAGCTGGGGCCCGACCTACTTCGACGCGAACGGCAAGTCGACCGTCGGCACCGACCCGGCCGTCGCCGAGATGATGACCGTCCAGAAGAAGATGGTCGACGAGCTCGGCGGCTACGAGAAGCTGGAGAAGTACCGCACCACCTTCGGCGACGAGTGGAACGCCAAGCACCCCTTCCACACCGGTCAGGTCGCCATGCAGATGGACGGCGAGTGGCGGCTCGGCATGGCCACCGACGCCAAGGTGCCCTTCGACATCGGCGTCGCCCCCATGCCCGTACCGGACAGCCAGGCAGCCGACTACGGCAAGGGCTTCCTCTCCGGCACGGTCATGGGCATCGCCCCCCAGAGCAAGAAGCAGAACGCCGCCTGGGAACTGATCAAGTTCATGACCACGGACACCGACGCCGTCGTGGGCTTCGCCAACGACATCCGCAACGTGCCCTCCACCTTCGAGGCCCTGAAGTCGCCGAACCTGAAGTTCGACCCGCGCTTCAAGACCTTCCTCGACATCGCCCGGCACGAGAAGTCCAACACCCCGGCCGGCGCGGTCAACGGCGCGACCCACCTCAACACGCTCCAGGACTTCGCCCTCCAGTACGAGAAGGGCTCGGTGACCGACCTCAAGGCCGGCCTGGCGAAGACCGCCGAGCAGATCGACACCGACATCGCCAAGGCGAAGTAGCCGACCGATGGACACCAACACCCTCCGCGCGAAGCGCCGCAGGTCGGCGCTTCGGACGGCGGCCTTCATGTCGCCGTGGCTGATCGGGTTCGGCGTCTTCTTCGCCTACCCGATGGTCTCCACCGTCTACTTCTCCTTCATGGACTACGACGGCTTCACCGCCCCGTCCTTCAACGGCCTGGACAACTGGACGTACGTCCTCCGGGACTACCCCATGTTCTGGCCGGCCCTGCGCAACACCCTGTGGCTGGTCGTCGTGATGGTCGCCTGCCGGGTCGTCTTCGGACTCGGCGTCGGCCTGCTCATCACGAAGATCAAGACGGGTGCCGGGGTCTTCCGCACCCTGTTCTACCTGCCCTACCTGGCCCCGCCGGTCGCGGCCACGCTCGCCTTCGTCTTCCTGCTCAACCCCGGCACGGGACCGGCCAACTCGCTGCTCGAAGGGGTCGGCATCTCCGGCCCCGGCTGGTTCACCGACGCCGCCTGGTCCAAGCCCGCGCTCACCATGCTCGCGGTCTGGGGCGTCGGCGACCTCATGGTCATCTTCATGGCCGCCCTGCTCGACGTACCGAAGGAGCAGTACGAGGCGGCCGAGCTGGACGGGGCCTCGGCCCTCCAGCGGTTCCGGTACGTGACCCTGCCGAACATCTCGCCGATCGTGATGTTCGCCGTGGTCACCGGCGTCATCCAGGCGATGCAGTACTACACCCAGCCGTTCGTGGCCGCGAAGGTCGCCTCCGGCGTCATGGGCGGCTCCGGCCAGCAGTTCGAACCCGGCTACCCGGACAAGTCCACGCTGACCCTGCCCCAGCTCGTCTACAACCTCGGCTTCCAGCGCTTCGACTACGGAGCGGCCTGCGCCATCGCCCTCGTCCTCTTCGCCCTGGCCATGCTCTTCACCGGGCTGCTCATGCGCCGCCGCGGCGGTCTGATCCAGGCAGGTGACTGACCCGTGAGCCAGGTACTCGACTCCCCCAAGGCGCCGGCCCGGCCGGCCGACGGGGTCACCCCCGCCGCCCGTACCGCCCGCCGCAAGGCCCTGCTGCACTGGATCGCGGTGCACTCGCTCGGCGTCGCGGCCGCGCTGTTCTTCGTGCTGCCGTTCGTCTTCGTCCTGTTCACCTCGCTGATGAGCGACCAGCAGACGCTCACCCGCGACCTCACCCCGGACACCTGGGAGTGGGGCAACTACGTCCGCGTCTTCGAGACCCCGGGCTTCCTCACCTGGTGGCGCAACACCCTGCTGTACGCGGGGCTCGGCACCGTCCTGACCGTGGTGTCCTCGATCCCGGTGGCGTACGCGCTCGCCAAGTTCCGCTTCCGCGGGCGCAACCTCTCGCTGATCCTGGTGATCTCGATGATGATGCTGCCGCCGCAGGTCGTGATCATCCCGATGTACCTGTTCTGGGCCAAGGAACTGGACCTGTCCGGCACGCTGTGGCCGCTGATCATCCCGATGGCCTTCGGCGACGCGTTCTCCATCTTCCTGCTGCGCCAGTTCCTGCTGACCATCCCGAACGAATACCTCGACGCGGCCCGTGTGGACGGCTGCGGCGAACTGCGCACCCTCGTCAGGGTCGTGCTGCCGATGGCGAAGCCGGGGATCGCGGCCGTCGCGCTCTTCCAGTTCTTCGCCGCGTGGAACGACTACTTCGGACCGCAGATCTACGCCTCGGAGAACCCGGGGGCGTGGACCCTGAGCTACGGCCTGGAGTCCTTCAAGGGCGCGCACCACACCGACTGGAATCTGACCATGGCCGCGACCGTCCTGGTCATGGCCCCCGTGATCCTCGTCTTCTTCTTCGCCCAGAAGGCGTTCGTCGAGGGTGTCACGCTGACCGGAGTGAAGGGCTAGCCGACTGTTATGAAGCTCGCTGTCGTGGGGGGCGGCTCCACCTACACCCCCGAACTGATCGACGGTTTCGCGCGCTTGCGCGACACCCTGCCCATCACCGAACTCGTCCTCGTCGACCCGGCCGCCGACCGGCTCGACCTGGTCGGCGGCCTCGCCCGGCGGATCTTCGCCAAGCAGGGGCACGAGGGCCGGATCGTCACCACCTCGGACCTCGACGCGGGGGTCGACGGCGCGGACGCCGTCCTGCTCCAGCTGCGCGTCGGCGGGCAGGCCGCCCGCGAACAGGACGAGACCTGGCCGCTGGAGTGCGGCTGCGTCGGCCAGGAGACCACCGGCGCCGGCGGCCTCGCCAAGGCGCTGCGCACGGTCCCCGTGGTCCTGGACATCGCCGAACGGGTGCGCCGCACCAACCCGGACGCCTGGATCATCGACTTCACCAACCCGGTCGGCATCGTCACCCGGGCGCTGCTCCAGGCCGGGCACAAGGCGATCGGCCTGTGCAACGTGGCGATCGGCTTCCAGCGCAGGTTCGCCGCGCTGCTGGACGTCTCTCCCGGCGAGGTCCACCTCGACCACGTCGGCCTGAACCACCTGACCTGGGAGACCGGGGTACGGCTCGGCGGTCCCGAGGGCGAGGACGTGCTGCCCCGGCTGCTCGCCGAGCACGGCGAGGCCATCGCGGCCGACCTGCGCATGGACCGGGAGCTCGTGGACCGGCTCGGCGTCGTCCCCTCCTACTACCTGCGCTACTTCTACGCGCACGACGCCGTCGTGCGGGAGCTCGGTTCCAAGCCCTCACGGGCCGCCGAGGTCGCCGCGATGGAGAAGCAGCTCCTGGAGATGTACGGGGACCCCGCGCTCGACGAGAAGCCGGCGCTGCTCGGCAAGCGCGGCGGCGCCTTCTACTCGGAGGCGGCCGTGGACCTGGCCGCCTCGCTCCTCGGCGGGGGCGGCTCCCCGTACCAGGTGGTGAACACGTACAACCGCGGCACGCTGCCGTTCCTGCCGGACGACGCCGTGATCGAGGTGCAGGCCGCGGTGGGCGCGACCGGTGCCGCACCGCTGGCGGTGCCGCGGCTCGACCCGCTGTACGCGGGACTGGTCTCCCACGTCACCGCGTACGAGGACCTGGCGCTCGACGCCGCCCTGAAGGGCGGCCGGGACCGGGTGTTCAAGGCGCTCCTCGCGCACCCGCTGGTGGGACAGTTCGACTCCGCGGAAGCGCTCACCGACCGGCTGATCGCGCACAACCGGGAGCACCTCGCGTGGGCGTGAGAAGGGTGGCGCTGGCCGTCGACGCCGGCAACAGCAAGACCGACGTCGCCGTCGTCGCCGAGGACGGCACCGTCCTCGGCGCGGCGCGCGGCGGCGGGTTCCAGCCCCCCGTGGTGGGGGTGGGGACGGCCGTCGACGCGCTCGCCGAGATCGTCGGCCGGGCCTGTGCCGAGGCCGGGACGCCGGCCGAGTTCGAGGTGGTCGCGGCCTGCCTCGCCAACGCCGACCTCCCGGTGGAGGAGGCCGAGCTGAAGGCGGCCCTGGAGGCGCGCGGCTGGAGCCGCTCGGTCCACGTCCACAACGACACCTTCGCCATCCTGCGGGCCGGGATCGACGAGCCGCGCGGGGTGGCCGTGGTGTGCGGGGCGGGGATCAACTGCGTCGGCATGCTGCCGGACGGGCGGACCGCCCGGTTCCCCGCGATCGGGAAGATCTCCGGCGACTGGGGCGGTGGCGGCGGACTCGCCGACGAGGCCCTGTGGTTCGCGGCGCGCGCCGAGGACGGGCGGGGCGAGCCCACGGAGCTCGTCCGCACCCTGCCGGGGCACTTCGGTCTGCCGACGATGTACGCGCTGATCGAGGCGCTGCACCTGGGGCGGATCCCGGTGGAGCGGAGGCACGAGCTGACGCCGGTGCTGTTCCGTACGAGCGCGGGGGGCGACCCGGTCGCCGGGGCCCTGGTCGACCGGCTGGCCGACGAGGTCGTGGCGCTGGCCGCGGTCGCCCTCGGGCGGCTGGGGCTGCTCGACGAGGCGGCCCCGGTGATGCTGGGCGGCAGCGTGCTGGCCGCCCGCCATCCGCGGCTGGACGCGCGGATCGCGGAACTCCTCGCGGCGAAGGCCCCGAAGGCGGTGATCGGTGTGGTGACCGCTCCGCCGGTGCTGGGCGCGGGGCTGCTGGCCCTGGACGCCTGGGGCGCGGCTCCCGGCGCGGCGGCGCGGCTGCGGGAGCACTACGGGGCCTGACCGGCGCGGGCGGTGCGGATGCGGGGCGTTCCCTCACGGGGCGCCCCGCACGCATGTTCACTCGTACGAGCGACGTTCGAGAAGGAACCGATTCCGGTCGGGCGACGTATTCAAAGTGAGGGATGTGTGAAGGGGGGTTCGCCTGCGGAAGCTCCGCAGGCATGCGGCACGATAGGAACAAGATCGAGTCAATCCCGGTGTGCGGGCGGGTCGCTGCGGCCATACTGCTGGCCGGGAGGCGTCCGCCGCTCCGCCGGAAGGACAGGTCGACGTCTCAGACCGAGGGGGAGGTCACGTGACACACCCGCCGAACGCGCCCGCCGCCTCGGCGGCGCAGGGCGCCACCAGCGCGGCCGCTCGACCGGGTTCCGGCGTGCCCGCACAGGCGGGGGCGGGGACCCCGGCCGAGGTGCCGCCGCCCGCCGCGCCCGGCGCCTGGGCGCAGGGCCGCGAGCTGCTGCGCCGGGCCGCCACGACCGAGCCGGGCCGGCTGCGCGTGCTGGGCGCCGTCCTGGCCCTGCTCGTCGTCGCCTTCGGGGCCGTCACCGCCTTCGAGGTCGCCGACCGCGCCTCGTACGCGGACGACGTGGTGGGGCGCAGCCAGCCGCTGAGCGCCGACGCCGCCGACATCTACCGCTCGCTCGCCGACGCCGACGCCACCGCCGCGAGCGGGTTCCTGGCCGGCCCGCAGGAGTCCGCGCAGATCCGCGAGCGGTACGCGGACGACGTCACCACCGCCTCCCGGCTCCTGGTGAAGGCCGCCGCCAGCACCGACGCCGCCGGCGACTCGGCCCGCGAGCTGGCCACGCTCAGCGAGCACCTGCCCCGCTACACCGGCCTGGTGGAGCGGGCCCGCGCCGCCAACCGGCAGGGCCTGCCCCTGGGCGGCGCCTATCTGCGCTACGCCAACCAGACGATGGCCCAGGAGCTGCTGCCGGCCGCCGAGCGGCTGTACGCGGCGGAGACCCTGCGGCTGCACCAGGACGACGACGAGGCCCGCGTCTGGCCGTTCCTCTCGCTCGCCCTCGGCCTGCTGGCGCTCGCCGTCCTGGTCTGGGCCCAGCGCCGCGGCTACGCGCAGACCAACCGGGTGTTCAACCGCGGGCTGCTCGGCGCGACCGCCGCCTGTGTGGTCGGCCTGGTGTGGCTGCTCGCCGGACAGGGCCTGGCCCGCGCGGGCCTCGACGACGCCCGGACGCACGGCCAGGACTCCCTCCAGGTGCTCAACGAGGCCCGGATCAGCTCCCTGAAGGCCCGCGCCAGCGAGAACCTGACCGTCGTCGCGCGCGGCGCCGTGCTCACCGAGGACGGCAAGCGCGACAAGTACGAGGCGGACTACGCGACGAGCGTCTCCGCCCTGACCGCCGCCCTCGACTCGGCGACCCGGCTCGCCGACGACGAGGAGGGCCGCGCCCCGCTCACCGAGGCCGCCGCCCGGGCCGGCGAGTGGCGCGAACGGCACGCCCAGGCGCGGGAGAAGGACGACGCCGGCGACTTCGACGGCGCGATGCAGCGGATCGTCGGCCCGACGGACTCGACCGGCCGGTCCTTCGACCAGGTCGACGCGGCCCTCGGCCGGGCCCTCGCCCACGAACAGGACGAGTTCACCCGGGCCGCCGAGGGCGGCCGGGACGCGCTGACCGGGCTGCCGCTGGGCGCGGCCGTCCTCGGCGTCCTCGGCGCGGCCTGCGCCGTGACGGGCATCAACCGCAGACTGTCGGAGTACCGGTGAGAGGGGGCGGAATGCCGGACGGCGTCGCGCACACGAGCCCGGCGGGCCGGGTGCCGGACCGCACCGCGCCCGCGGGCCCGGCGGGGGTCCGCGTCACCGCGTGCCGGGTCGCCGGACGCCTGCGCGGCTGGGGCGGCGTCGCCGCCATGGCCACGGTCTGCGCGCTGACCGCCTCGCTGACCCTGCTCTCGCTGCCGCACGCGGCCCCCGGCGCCCCGTCGGCCGGCGTCACGGGCCCCGGGGTGGGCACCGGCCTGCAGGTGCGGGCGGAGACCGCGGAGAGCTGCGAGAGCCCCGAGGCCTCGCTGCCCCCGTCCGGGGTCGACGGCCCCGCCGTGGCGGCCGTCAAGCAGCGCGGCAAGCTGATCGTGGGCGTCGACCAGAACAGCTACCGCTGGGGCTACCGCACGCCCGCCACGACCAAGGTGCTGCCCGACGGGCGCAAGGAGACCACCCCCGGGCGGCTCGTGGGCTTCGACATCGACCTGGCCCGGGCCATCGCCAAGGACATCCTCGGCGACGAGGACGCCATCGTCTTCCGGACCATCCCGACCAACCAGCGGATCGCCGCCCTGGAGAGCCGCAAGGTCGACCTCGTGGTCCGCACGATGACGATCAACTGCAAGCGCATCCAGCAGGTCGCCTTCTCCACCGCCTACTTCCAGGTCGGGCAGCAGATCCTCGCGCCCAAGGACTCGGAGATCACCGGCTACGACGCCTCCCTCAGCGGCAAGCGGGTCTGCACCGCGGAGGGCTCCACGGCCTACGAGGCCCTGGAGGAGAAGTCGTTCGGCGCGGTCTTCAAGGACGTGGGCGACGGCACCAAGGACGACCCGGACCAGCTGACCGTCCCCAACCAGCTGGACTGCCTGGCCCGGCTGCAGATGGGCGAGGTCGACGCGGTCCTCACGGACAACGCGCTGGCCGCCGGCCAGGCCGCCCAGGACCCGGCCGTCGAGCTCAAGGGAAAGCCGTTCACCACCGAGTACTACGGAGTGGCCGCCAAGCTGGGCGACGACGACCTGGTCCGCCGGGTCAACAAGGTCCTGGTGGACTACCGGCAGGGCCCCTGGCAGAAGGCGTACGAGACCTGGCTGAAGGCGGACCTGCCCGGGATATCCGGGCCGCCCGCACCCAAGTACAAGTAGAGCGAGAGGTGATCGATGGGCGTCACGGGACCCCCTGGGCCGGTGATGGACCGGGACGAGGTGGACCGTGCGCTGGCGCGGCTCGGCGCGGAGCACAAGGCCGTCGAGGACTCGCTCCTCGCGCTCCAGGACCACGCCGGCCGCAGACTGCTCGAAGGCGCCGAGCTGACCGGGACCACCCGGGACCGCTGGCAGTCCACCGAGCGGACGATCACCCTGCTCTGGGCGTACTTCGACGCGTACACCGCCGCGCTGCACGCCGCCCGTGAGCTGCGCGCCCGGCGCCGCTGGCCCGGCCGCGAGGAGCTCGCCGAGCTCACCGAACGGCTGCGCGGCGACAGCGTGCACGTCCCGGGCGGTGCGCTGGAACAGGCGGCGCTGTCCGAGCGGTTCACCCTCGAACGGCTGGTGCGGCGGATGAACGAGCTGTACGCGGCCTCGCTCGACGTGGTCGTCACCGCCGACGCCGTCTGGTCGGCGCTGCCCGCGCGGATAGACCTGCTCGCCGCCGAGCTGGGCCGTACCCGCTCCCTCGCGCACTCCGTCGGAGTGCGGCCCGGGGAGCACCCGGCCGGGGACGAGCTGGAGGCGATCACGGCCGAGCTGACCGCGCTGCGCTCCCAGGTGGTGTCCGACCCGCTCGCCTTCTGGCGTTCCGCGGCGGGCAGTTCGGCCCCGGGCGGCGGACGCCCGGACACCGCACGGTACGACCGGGCGGCCCGCGCCCTGGAGGACATCCGGCGGGAGATCGAGGCCGTGCTCCAGGTCCGGCAGGACTCGGAGGACCGGCTGCTGCGCCTGCGGGACGTGCTGTCCCGGGCGGACCGCACGCTCGCGGAGGCCCGCGCCGCCCGCGGCGAGGTCCTCGCGAAGATCGCCGCCTCGGAGGTGCCGGCCGTCAGCGGACCGCCGACGGCCCTGCACGAGCGTCTGGTCGCCGCCGCCGAGTACCGCAGGCACGCCCAGTGGCACCGGCTCTCCCCGCTCCTGGACTCCCTGGAGCGGGAGGCGGAGGACGAACTGCTGCGCGCCCGCGAGTCGTTGACCGCGGTGACGGCGCCGCTGGCCGTCCGCGCGGAACTGCGCGGCCGGCTCGACGCGTACAAGGCGAAGGTGGCCCGGCTCGGCGCGGCGGAGGACCCGCTGCTGATCGAGCGGTACGACGCGGCCCGCCGGATGCTGTGGAGCGCCCCGTGCGATCTGCGGGTGGCCGAGCAGGCGGTCCTGCGCTACCAGCAGGCGGCGACGGAGACACTGTCCGGGCCGAGGGACGACAGGGGGAACCAGTGGTGAGCGGGGAGACCGGAGTGAGCAGCTGTCAGCGTCCGTCGTGCGAGGGCTCGTACGAGGACATGGGCGGCGGCGAGCTGTACTGCGACACCTGCGGTCTCGCCCCCGTCGTCGCGCCCGGGGGGCTGCTCGCCTCCACCCCGACGGGGCTCGCGGCGGCCGGGCGGGGGGCCGACCGGTCCGAGTCGTCCCGGTCGAGCTCACGCGCCTCCTCCCACAGCTCCTCGCGCTCCTCGACCTCGCGGCGTTCCGTCTCCGGGCGCCTGTCGCGCTCGCTGTCCGGGCAGAGCACGGCCCGCTCGGTGTCGGTGCGCAGCTCCGGCGCGACCGGCGGCCAGTCCGGCCGGGGCCGGCTCGGCGCGGGCCTGGTGACCGTCCCCGAGGTGCCGCGCCCCGACCCGCGGGCCGCGGTGATGGCGAACCCCGAGGTGCCCGAGCGGAAGCGATTCTGCTCCCGCTCCGACTGCGGGGCGCCGGTGGGCCGTTCGCGCGGCGACCGGGCCGGCCGCACGGAGGGCTTCTGCACCAAGTGCGGGCACCCCTACTCCTTCGTGCCGAAGCTGCGCGGCGGGGACGTGGTGCACGGACAGTACGAGGTCGCGGGCTGCCTCGCGCACGGCGGCCTCGGTTGGATCTACCTCGCGGTGGACCGGGCGGTCTCCGACCGCTGGGTGGTCCTCAAGGGCCTGCTCGACACCGGCGACCAGGACGCCATGGCGGCGGCGATCTCCGAGCGCCGATTCCTCGCCGAGATCGAGCACTCCAACATCGTCCGCATCTACAACTTCGTCGAGCACCTCGACCAGCGCACCGGCTCCATGGACGGCTACATCGTCATGGAGTACGTGGGCGGCAAGTCCCTCAAGGAGATCGCCAACGACCGGCGCACCCCCGACGGGCGCCGCGACCCGCTGCCGGTCGAGCAGGCCTGCGCGTACGGCATCGAGGCCCTGGAGGCCCTCGGCCACCTGCACAGCCGCAACCTGCTCTACTGCGACTTCAAGGTCGACAACGCGATCCAGACCGAGGACCAGCTGAAGCTGATCGACATGGGCGCGGTCCGGCGGATGGACGACGACGAGTCGGCGATCTACGGCACGGTCGGCTACCAGGCGCCCGAGGTCGCCGAGCTCGGCCCGTCGGTGGCGAGCGACCTGTACACGGTCGCACGCACCCTGGCCGTGCTGACCTTCGACTTCCAGGGCTACACGAACGTCTTCGTCGACTCGCTGCCCGAGCCCGACGGCATCGAGGTGCTGCGCACCTACGAGTCGTTCTACCGCCTGCTCGTGCGCGCCACCGACCCCGACCCGGGGCGCCGGTTCGCCTCCGCGCAGGAGATGGCCGAGCAGCTGACGGGCGTGCTGCGGGAGGTCGTCGCCCTGCAGTCGGGCCGCCCGCGCCCGGCCCTGTCGACGCTGTTCGGCGCGGAGACCCGGGTCACCGACACCGAGCTGTTCGAGGAGCACACGGACGACGTGTCGGTCCTCGGGGCACGCGCCCCCCGGCGGGCCCGCAAGGCGCTGCCGACGTCCGTCGCCGGTCGGGGCGGCAGCTTCCTGCGCCCGCTCGGCGTGCCCGCGACCGCGCTGGCGCTGCCGGTGCCGCGGGTGGACCCGGGCGACCCCAACGCCGGTTTCCTCGCCGGTCTGCTGGCCGCGGCCCCCGCCGAGCTGATCACTGCCCTGCGCGCCGCGCCCGTCGCCTCGCTCGAACTGCGGCTGCGCGAGCTGCGGGCCCGGCTGGAGATGGGCGACGTCACCGAGGCCGGCCGGGCGCTCGCCGCCCTGGAGGAGCGGCACCCGGACGACTGGCGGGTGGTCTGGTACCGGGGCGTCACCTCGCTGGTCACCGGCGACCAGGCCGGCGCCGCGCTCTCCTTCGACGCGATCTACGACGCCTTCCCCGGCGAGCCGGCGCCCAAGCTGGCGCTCGGCATCTGCGCCGAGTTCCTGGGCCAGCTGGACAACGCGGCGGAGTACTACCGCCTGGTGTGGGCGACCGACCCGAGCTACGTCAGCGCCGCGTTCGGCCTGGCCCGGGTGCAGCTGGCGGCGGGCGACCGGGCCGCCGCGGTGCGCACCCTGGAGTCGGTGCCGGAGTCGTCCATCCACTACACGGCGGCCCGGGTCGCCGCGGTCCGGGCCCGGCTGCGCCGCCGTCCCGCGAACGAGCCGCTGGGCGCCGACCTGACGGCCGCCGCCGCGCAGGTCTCGGCCCTGCAGGGCTTCGGCCTGGACGCGGTGCGCCGCGAGCGGCTCTCCACGGAGGTGCTGGGCACGGCCCTGGACTGGGTGCTGTCCGGGAGCCCCGGCGCGGGTCCCGCCGGCACCGTGCTGCTCGGCAGCGCACTGGACGAGCGCGGACTGCGCTTCGGCCTCGAACGCTCGTACCGGGTGCTCGCCCGGCTCGCCCAGCAGGGCGAGGAGAGGATCGAACTGGTGGAGCGGGCCAACCGTTTCCGCCCCAGGACGTGGGTGTGAGTATGTCCCTGAAGCCCAAGCAGCCGCACCCCATGGGGACCTGCCCCGAGTGCGCGGAGCCGCTCGAGTCGGGCGACCGCTTCTGCGGGGCCTGCGGATACGACCTGTCGGCGGCTCCGGAGCCGGAGCCCGCGACGGACCGCCCGACGGTGCCGATCAGCCTGCCGGTGGACTGGCCCGAGGCGCCGCCCCGGGACCCCGGGTCGCTGACCACGGCCACCCAGCACCCCGGCGAGCTTCCGGGCACCGACTCGGGCGGCCGGGACCTGCCGACGGTCCCGGTCCGCACCGACGGCCTGCCGGAACCCGCCGCCGCGCCTGCCGGCCCCGTCGACCCCGCCGCGGGCCCCGCCGGGAACGCCGGGCAGACCGGAAGCCCCGGCGGGGGTCCCGCCGAACCCCCCACCACGGACGGGGACTTCACCCTCGCCGCGCCCGATCCGCGTGCCGCGCTCCAGGGCGAGGCCGACGGCCGGAAGCTGTGCGTGGCGTGCCGTACGGGCCGGGTGGACCGCGACGGGTACTGCGAGCACTGCGGGCACGCCCAGCCGCGCGAGCGGGACCACATGGAGGAGGAGCTGTCCTCGGTCGCCGCCGTGAGCGACCGCGGACTGCGCCACCACCGCAACGAGGACGCCTTCGCCGTGTCCTCGACCGCGCTGCCCGACGGCTCCCCCGCCACGCTCGCCATCGTCTGCGACGGGGTGTCCTCGGCGACCCGCCCCGACGAGGCGTCCGCCGCCGCGGCGGCCGCCGCCGACGCCGCGCTGCTCGCCGCACTGCCCCGCGGGACCCACCCGCAGCAGGCCATGCACGAGGCGATCGTGGCCGCCGCCGAGGCCGTCAACTCCCTGGCGGAGGAGACCGTCAAGGAGCGCGAGCACCAGAACTCCCCGGCCTGCACCATCGTCGGCTCGATCGTGGCGGGCGGCCTGCTCGTCGTCGGCTGGGTCGGCGACAGCCGGGCCTACTGGGTGCCGGACGACCGCACCTCGCCGCCCGCCCGGCTCACCGAGGACGACTCGTGGGCCGCGCAGATGGTCGCCGCGGGCCTGATGAACGAGGCGGAGGCGTACGCGGACGAACGCGCCCACGCCATCACCGGCTGGCTCGGCGCCGACGCGTACGAACTGGAGCCGCACACGGCCTCGTTCAAGCCGGACCGGCCCGGCGTGGTCGTGGTCTGCACCGACGGCCTGTGGAACTACGCGGAAGGCGCCGAGGACATGGCCCGGGTCGTCCCCCCGGACGCCGCCGGGCGCCCGCTGCACGGCGCGCAGGTCCTGGTGGGCCACGCCCTCGACGGCGGAGGCCACGACAACGTCACGGTCGCGCTGCTGCCGTTCACCCTGCCGTCCACGGGGGCAGGATCGGCCTGAGGCCGCGCCCGTCCCGTTCCCGACCCCGAGACCCGAGACCCGACCTTCCCTTCATCTCACGTCTCCCGTGAGCCGAGGAGCCGCATCACCATGGCCAACTTCTCCAAGCCGACCGGGCCGCAGTTCTCGGTGGACGTCTACCAGAACGAGTACCTGCCCGAGGGCGGCCGGGACGTCAACGCGATCGTCACCGTCACCTCCACCGGGGGCGGCACCGCCGCGGGACCGGTCACGCCGGGCGGCGGTTCCGCCGCCGTCGTCCTGATGCTCGACTGCTCCGGGTCGATGGACTACCCGGCGTCCAAGATGCGCGGCGCCCGCGAGGCGGCCGCCGCCGCGATCGACACCCTGCGCGACGGCACCTCCTTCGCCGTCGTCGCCGGCACGCACCTCGCCAAGGAGGTGTACCCGGGCGGGCGGCGGCTCGCCGTCGCCGACGCCCGCACCCGGGCCGAGGCCAAGGACGCGCTGCGCGGCCTGAGCGCCGGCGGCGGCACGGCCATCGGCACCTGGCTGCGGCTCGCCGCCGGGCTGCTCGCCTCGGCCGACGTGTCGATCCGGCACGGCATCCTGCTCACCGACGGGCGCAACGAGCACGAGTCGCCCCAGGACCTGCGGGACGCCCTCGACTCCTGCGCGGGCCGCTTCACCTGCGACGCGCGCGGGGTGGGGACCGACTGGGAGGTCAAGGAGGTCACCGGCATCGCCTCGGCGCTGCTCGGCACGGCCGACATCGTCGCCGATCCGGCCGGTCTCGCCGCGGACTTCACCACGATGATGGAGCACGCCATGGGCAAGGAGGTCGCGGACGTCGCGCTGCGCCTGTGGACCCCGGTCGGCGTGGAGATCGGCTTCGTGAAGCAGGTGGCGCCGACGGTCGACGACCTGACCGGCCGGCGCACCGAGGCGGGCCCGCGCGCCGGGGACTACCCGACCGGCTCGTGGGGCGACGAGTCCCGCGACTACCACGTCTCCGTCCGGGTCCCGCAGGCCGCGATCGGGCAGGAGATGCTGGCCGCCCGGGTCTCGCTGATCGTCCCCGACCCGGCGGGCGGCGCGCCGACGACGCTGTCCCAGGGACTGGTACGGGCGGTGTGGACCGACGACATGGTGATGTCCACGTCCATCAACCCGCAGGTCGCCCACTACACCGGGCAGGCCGAGCTCGCCGACGCGATCCAGGAGGGCCTGGACGCGCGCAAATCGGGCGATCGGGACGGGGCGACGGCCAAGCTGGGGCGTGCGGTGCAGCTCGCGGCGGTCTCCGGCAACGCCGATACGGCGAAACTCCTTTCGAAGGTAGTGGACGTGGTCGACGCGGCGACGGGTACTGTGCGGTTGAAGGCGAAGGTCGCGGAAGCGGACGAGATGACTCTCGAGACGCGCTCCACCAAGACCGTTCGCGTGAAGAAGTAGCGCGCCGAGAAACACCCAGAGACACCCAGAGACAACGCTCGACGGACGACGAGAGGGGGAAGCACCGACATGCCGACCTGCCCGAACGGACACCAGTCGGTCTCCGACGACTGGTGCGAGGTCTGCGGCCATCGCATGGCCGGGGCGGGTGCGCCGACGGGTGCCGTACCGCCGCCTCCCCCGCCGCCGCCGCCCGCGTACGGATACCCCGGCCCCGGAGGTCCCGTACCGCCGCCGCCCGCGCCCGGAGGCTACGGGGGCCCGGGGGGCTTCGACGCTCCCGGGGGTTACGACGGCCCCGGAGGTCCCGGGGGTTACGACCCGAACGCGACCGCCCAGGCCGAGCTGTGCCCGCAGTGCCGGACGCCGCGCGAGCACATGGCGCCGTTCTGCGAGGAGTGCCGCTGGAACTTCCTCACGAACACGGCGACCTCGTACACGCCGATCGCCCCGCACCCGCAGCAGGGCCCGCCGCCCGCGCTCAACCTGCCGCCGGGCTTCCAGTCGCCGCCGCAGCCGCCGCAGCCCCAGCACCCGCAGCAGCGGCCGTCGCACCCGGACCCCTACGAGTACCAGGGCTCGCGCCCCTCGCAGGTGAACCGTCCGGCCGAGCCGCTGGGCGCCGACCCGACCCACCACCAGGCGCCGCCGCAGCGTCCGCCGCTGGCCCCGCAGCCGCCGCAGGCCCCGCAGGCGTTCCACCAGGCGCCTCCGCCGCCGCCCGTGCCGCAGCAGCCTCAGCAGCCGATGCCGCCGCAGCCGCGCGCGGACGACGACTGGATGATCTCCCCGCCGTCGCAGCCGCAGCCCCCGGCGCCCCCGCCGCCGGCCCCCGCGCCGCCGACCGGTCCGGTCCCGCAGGGCCCGCCGGCGCAGTTCCGGCAGCCGGGTCCGCCCGCGGGGTGGACGGCCACGATCGGCCCGGACCGCGACTACTTCATGGCGATGATGCAGCGCAGCGGCCCGGAGGCGACCGGGCTCAACCTGCCCGCGTACTCGCCGGAGCAGCACATCCGGCTCCAGGGCAACCAGATCGGCATCGGCCGCCGCCGGCACTCCACCGGCGAGTCGCCCGACATCGACCTGTCGGTGCCGCCGGAGGACCCGGGCGTCTCGCACCAGCACGCGGTGCTCGTGCAGCAGCCGGACGGCTCGTGGGCGGTGGTGGACCAGAACTCCACCAACGGCACCACGATCAACGGCTCCGCCGACCCGATCCAGCCCTATGTGCCGGTACAGCTCCAGGACGGCGACCGGGTGCACGTCGGCGCCTGGACGACGATCACCGTCCGGTACGGCTGAGGCCCGCTACAGGTCCGGCAGGGGCCAGGCGTACGGCCCCTCGGGGTCGTCCAGCCAGGCCCACTGCCGCCCGCCGCTCACCGTCACCCCGAAGCGCTCCCGCTCCGGCCGCCGTTCGCGCAGCCAGAGCGAGAGCGCTTCGCGCGGGTCGAGGCCCCCGGTCGCCAGGGTCGCCAGGAAGCGGAAGCCCTCGTCCTCGTGCATCCGCCGCGGCACCCCTCCGAGGCGCGGGCGCAGGGTGCGGGCGTTGCCGCCGCGCAGGGCGACGAAGTAGGCGGCGGTCGGCAGGAAGCGCCCCTCCGCGTGATCCGGTCCGGTCACCCGCAGCAGGACGAGCCCGGTGGACAGCGGCGTGAGGACGAGGGCGTCCGGCCGGCACTGGACGAGCCAGGAGTACGGGACGGAGGGCACCGCGCAGGTGGCCACGACCCGGTCGTAGGGGGCGTGCTCGGGGCAGCCGCGGGCGCCGTCGCCGGTGACCACGGCGGGCCGGTACCCGGCGGCGGCCAGGTGGACGCGGGCGGACTCGGCGATCTCCTCGTCCAGGTCGACGGTGGTGACGTGCCGGTCGCCGAGGCGGTCGCAGAGCAGCGCCGCGTGGTAGCCGGTGCCCGCGCCGATCTCCAGGACGTCCTGGCCGTCGCGGACGTCGAGCGCCTCCAGCATCTGGGCCATGAGGGAGGGCTGGCTCGCGGAGGAGACCAGCTCGCCGTCCCTGACCCGGGTCGCGAGGGCGGTGTCGCGGTAGGCGCCGCGCAGCCAGCGGGTGCGGCGGGCGGGGTCGGGGTCGCCGGACCAGAGGCGTTCGTAGCCGCCGGCGCCGGGCACGTAGTAGAAGGGCACGAAGAGGTGGCGCGGGACCCGGCCGAACGCGTCCCGCCAGGCGGGGTCGCGCAGCTCGCCGTACGCCTCGATCTCGCGCACGAGCGCCCGCCGCGCCCGCGCGGCCTCCTCGGCGAACATCTCGGGCATGGATCCACTGTGCTGCGACCCGCACCGTTCCGGCCACCCCTCGCGGGCCGCGGAGGCGGAGGGTCCTAAGCCTCGGGTCCTCCGCCGGGGCATCTGAGACGATGGAACGGTGAACGAGATTCCGCGCGGCACGCTTCAGGAGCAGACCTTCTACGAGCAGGTGGGTGGCGAGGAGACCTTCCGGCGCCTGGTCCGCCGCTTCTACCAGGGAGTCGCGGAGGACCCGCTGCTGCGGCCGATGTACCCGGAGGAGGACCTCGGTCCCGCGGAGGAGCGCCTGGTGCTCTTCCTCATCCAGTACTGGGGCGGCCCCCGCACCTACAGCGACCACCGCGGCCACCCCCGGCTGCGGATGCGGCACGCCCCGTTCACGGTCGACCGGGCGGCGCACGACGCGTGGCTGCGGCACATGCGGGACGCGGTGGACGCGCTGGGGCTCGCGCCGGAGCACGAGGCGCAGCTGTGGCGGTACCTGACCTACGCGGCCGCCTCGATGGTGAATACCGCCGAGTAATCGGCGCCGCCTGATGATCGCCACCGCGGAGTGACACATTCCGGTGACGGAGTCCCGGATAACGGTCACGATCGCATCAAGGTGGCGTCGAAAGCGTTTTCCGGATCGATATCCCTCTGAAAGCATCCTGTGAACGTTCGAAACTGAACGATCACGGTGTTTTCAGGGGGATGGGTGACGGGCTTCGTACTTCTGCGCGTCAGGGCACACCGGCTGCTGCTGGCGGCGGCCCTGCTCGCCGTCCTGTTGACCACCTCGGTCCTGGCCACCCTCGCCGCCTTCTCCGGCTCCATCGGGGACGCCGCCCTGCAGGGCACCCTCCAGGGCCGTTCCGCCCCCGCCGCCGCGCTGATCGTCACCGGCCAGGTCCCGCCCGAGAAGCGGGCCAGCGCCGACGCGGCCGTCCGGGCGGGCGCCCGGGCCACCTTCGACGGGCTCCCCGTCACCGTACGGAAGCTGGAGCGCTCCGGGCCGTACGCCCTGCCCCGCTCCCTCCAGGCCCCCGGCGCCCGCTCCGGCGACCCGGACCTCACCCACTTCGCCGCGATCGACCGCTCCCGGGTCACCCTGGTCAGCGGCGCCTGGCCGAAGACCACCGGCGCCGCCGACGCCGTCGAGGCCGCTCTCCCCGAAGAGGCCGCCAAGATCCTCAAGATCGGCCCCGGCACCGTCCTCGACCTCACCGACCGGCTCGGCGGCAAGCCCCTCAAGGCCCGGATCAGCGGTATTTACCGGCCCGTCGACACCGCTGACCTGTACTGGCAGCTCGACGACGCCGCCGGCCGCGGCGTCAAGACGCTCGTCTTCACCACCTACGGCCCGCTGGTCGCCGACCCCGCCACCCTCGCCTCCGGCCGGCTCAGCACCGGCGGCGCCTCCTGGCTGGCCTCCGCCGACTTCACCGGCCTCACCACCGACCGGATGGCCTCGCTGCGCGCCGCCGCGTCCGTGACCCCCGACAAGCTGGCCGCCGACACCACCCCCTTCGGCACCAACGTCAGCGCCTACACGTCGCTGTCCCAGGTCCTGGAGCAGACCGACCGCGCCCTGCTGGTCTCCCGCTCCACCCTCAGCATCGTCGCCGTCCAGCTCGTGCTGCTCGCCGCCTACGCGCTGCTCCTCGTCGCCCGGCTGCTCAGCACCGAACGCTCCGGCGAGACCGACCTGCTGCGCGCCCGCGGCGGCTCCCGGCGCCGGATCGCCGGGCTCGCCGGCATCGAGGCGCTGCTCCTCGCCGTGCCCGCCGCCATCGCCGCCCCGCTGCTCTCCGGACCGCTCACCCGGCTCTTCGCCGACCGCTCCGCGCTCGACGCGCTCGGCGTCCGGCTCGACGCCACCGCCCCGCCCACCGTGTGGCTGGTCGCCGCCCTCGTCGCCCTGTGCTGCGCCGCCGCCGTCGTGGCGCCCGCGCTCGCCGCCGGCGACGGCGCCGCCGTCTCGCTGCGCAAGGGCCGGGCCGCCACCCTGCCCGGCTCCGTCCGCGCCGGAGCCGACCTCGGCCTGCTGCTCATCGCGGGCGTCGCCTACTGGCAGCTCGACCGGCAGACCGGCGAGGGCACCGGCGGCGCACTCACCGGCGAACGCTCCGGCGGGCTCGGCATCGACCCGCTGCTCGTCGCCGCGCCCGCCCTCGCCCTGCTCGCCGGCACCGTCCTGACGCTGCGGCTGCTGCCGCCCGCCGCCAAGCTGGCCGAACGGCGCGCCGCCGGCGGCCGGGGCCTGCCCTCCGCGCTCGCCGGCTGGCAGCTCAGCCGCCGCCCGCTGCGCGGCGCGGGCCCGGTGCTGCTGCTGGTGCTCGCCGTGGCGATGGGCATGCTGGCGATCGGCCAGAGCGCCTCCTGGGACCGCTCGCAGCACGACCAGGCCGACTTCCGCACCGGCGCGACCGTGCGGGTGCTCGGCGCGGGCCCCGGCGACCCGGCGCAGACCGAGCGGATCGCCGCCGTGCCCGGGGTGCGCGAGGCCGCGTCCGTGCACCGCGGCGGCGCCGACGTCGCCGGACACCTCGCCACCGTGCTCGCCATGGACACCCGGCGGGCCGGCGACGGGATGCTGTTCCGCTCCGACCTCACCGACGCCCCGGCCGCGAACCGGCTCGCCGCCCTCCAGCCCAAGGCGGGCCCCCGGCCCGGCCTCCCGCTGCCCGAGGGCGCCCGCACCCTGCTCGTCGACCTGCGGGACACCGCCCCCGCCGACGCCCCCGCCGCCCAGGTCACCGCCGTCCTGGAGGACCGCTACGGCGTCCCGTACCGGCGGCTGATCGGCAGCCTGCCCGGCGACGGACGCACCCACCGACTCACGCTGCCCCTCGCCGAACTCGGCGACCCCGAGAACTTCGGCCTGGCCGGCCTGGAGATCGGCACCCAGTCCGGGTGGGGCGAGGGCGGCGGTGGGCACCGACTCCTCGTCGAGCGCCTCTCCGTCGGGAACTCCGGCGGCGCCGAGCGGACCCTCGACGGCGGCACCTCCCTGACCGGCTGGGCCGGCGCGTACACGGCCGTGCTCGGCAACGGCCAGACCCAGAGCGTCCCGCTGCGCGGCCTGCCCGCGAAGAACGCCCTGCTCAGCCTCCCGTTCCACGTCGCCGCCGAGAACGAGGGCGAGACCGGCGGCACCAGGTCGTACACCCTCACGCTCACCGCCCCGCGCCCCGCGCCCCCCAGGACCGTCCCGGCGATCGTCACCGACGCCTTCCTCACCGCCGCCAAGGCCAAGCCGGGCGACCGCGTCGCCGTCACCTTCAGCGGCTCCACCCTGAACGTGACGATCGCCGAGGTCGTCCGCGAGCTGCCGACCACCGGCCCCGGCGCCCGGGCGGTCTCCGCGACCGCCCCCGCCGCCACCCCCGAGGACGGCGGCGCGGTCCTGGTGGACCTGTCCACCGCGAACCGGGCGCTGTCCGTCACGCCCACCGCGACCCTGCCGCCCACCGAGTGGTGGCTGACCACCGAACCCGGCCGCACCGCCGAGGTCGCCAAGACCCTCCGGGCGCGCCCCGACGCCGACCCCGCGCTCGTCCTCGTCCGGGACGAGGCCGCCGCCGACCTGCTCGGCGACCCGCTGGGCGCGGGCCCCAACTCGGCCCTGATGGCCGTGGCGGTGGCCGCCGCGACGCTCGCCGCCGTCGGCTTCGCGGTCGGCTCCGCCGGCTCCCTGCGGGAACGCCGGGCCGAGTTCGGGCTGCTGCGGGCGCTCGGCGCGCCCCGCCGCCAGCTGGCCCGGCTGGTCGCCGCCGAACAGGGCCTGCTCGTCGGCATCGGCCTGCTCGTCGGCGCCGCCCTGGGCACCGTCCTCACCCGGGCGGTCGTCCCGCTGATCGTCCTCACCGGCCAGGCGGAGCGGCCCGTGCCCGCGGTCCTCGTCGAACTCCCCGTCGGCCACGTGGCCCTGCTCCTCGCCGGAGTCGCCGCCCTGCCCCTGGCCGTCGTCGCCGCCATCGCCCTGCGCCGCGCCGACCCGGCCGTGACCCTGCGGACCCAGGGGGAGAACTGATGCCCTCCACCGCCCCGACCCGCGAAAAGGCGGACGTCATGCCCCGCAAGCCCGCCCGCGCCGTGGCCCCCTGGGTCCGCACCCGGCTGCGGACCGCCCCGGGCACGGCCCTCGCCTACGGGATGCTCGTGCTGGTGACGGCGTTCCTCGCGGCGGCGTTGCCGCGCGCGGTCGACACGTACGAGACCGAGGGGATGCGGCACGCGGTCGACTCGGCCCCGGCGCACCGCACCGTCGTCAGCCTCACCAACTCCGTGGCCAGCAGCCTGCCCCCGGCGCAGCAGCCCACCGCGTACCGCCCGGACCGGCTGAAGGCCACCCGCGACCAGCTCACCCCTCTGCTCCCCAAGCCGCTCCAGGCCGACCTCGCGAACTCCGCGTACGGCGCGCGCACCACCAAGCGGGTCCAGGGCCTGGACCGCTGGCTGCCGCAGCCCGACGGACTGCTGCCCGAGTTCGTCCTCGACGCGCTCTCCGACGTGCCCGCCCACTCCACCCTGGTGGCCGGGCGCGCGCCCAAGGTGGGGCCGGGCGGCGCGATGGAGGCGGCGGTCACCACGAAGACCGCCAAGGCCATGGGCCTGAAGCCCGGTTCCGTCGTCCACGTGCCGAGCAGCGACGGCGGCAGGACCCCCATCACGGTCACCGGCGTCATCGAGCCGCGCGAGCCCTCCGGCCCGTACTGGAACGTCGACCCGGTCACGCACACCCCGCTCTTCACCGCCCGCAGCGCCCTCGAGGTCAAGTGGTACTGGGTGGCCACCCTGCTGCTGGGCCCCGAGAGCGGGACCGCGCTGCCCCGCACCCTCGGCGAGCCCGAGCAGTACTGGCGCTACGCCCCCTCCGTCGGCCACCTCACCGCCCAGGACAGCGACACCCTGCGCGCCGCGCTCGACTCCGCCGACGCCGGCCCCGACCTCGTCGCGCTGCGGTCGGCCCTCGGCCCGAACGGACAGTTCGACACCGACCTCGACGAGGTCCTCGGCGAGTACGCCGGGATGCGGGACGCCATCGCCGCGGTCGTCGCCGTCGCCGCCGTCGGCGTCGGCGCCGTCGCCGCCGTCGTCCTCGGTATGACCGGCGGCCTGTTCACCGCCCGCCGGCACGCCGAACTCGCCCTGCTGCGCGCCCGCGGCGCCTCCCTGCCCGGCATCGGCCTGCGGCTGCTCGGCGAGACCACCGTCGTCTGCCTGCCCGCCGCCGCGCTCGGCCTGCTGCTCGCCGTGCCCCTCGTCGGCGACGCCGGCGGCGCCCGGATGGGGCCCGCCGTCATCGCCGCCGGGGCCTCCGCCCTGCTCGCCGCCCTCGTGCTGCCGCTGCGCGCGATGTTCCTGCACCGCCGCCCGCTGCTGCACGGCGGACGCGAGGACCTGGTCTCCGCACGGCCCTCCCGCCGCCGCACCATGGCCGAACTCACCCTGCTGGTCCTCGCGGTGGGCGCGGTCACCGCGCTGCGCCGGCGCGGCACCGGCGTCGGCGCCGGCGACTACCTGGTGAGCTGCGCGCCCGTGCTCGTCGGCGTGATCGCCGCCTTCGTCCTTATCCGGATCTACCCGGTGCCGCTGCGCTGGGCCGCCCGGCCCGCCCGCCGGCTGCGCGGCGCCATCGGCTTCCTGTCACTGGCCCGCGCGGGCCGCGCCTCGGCCTCCGGAACCCTCCCGCTGCTCGCCCTGCTGATGGCGCTGACCACGGCCGCGTTCGGCGGCTCCGTCCTCGCCGGCGTCTCCGACGCCCGGGACCGGGCCGCGTACCTGGCGACCGGCGCGGACGCCCGGATCACCCACGACGTGGGCTGGACGCCGCTGCCCGCCGGGCTCGCCGACACGGTACGGGGCTTCCGCGGGGTCCGCGAGGTGTCGCCGGTGCAGATCGAGTACGGCCTGGAGCTGCCGTCCCACCAGGGGACCACCGACAACGCCATGAGCGCCCCGCTGGTCGGCGTCGAGCCCTCCTCGTACGCCCGGCTCGCGGCCCGTACCGACTTCGGCCCCTTCCCCGAGACCCTGCTGAAGACCACCGGCAAGGGCGGCCCCGGCAGCGTCGGCGACACCTCCCGGGTCGTCCCGGCGATCGCCTCCCCGGACGTCGCCGAGCGGCTCGGCGACCGGCCCATCGAGATCCTCGCCGCCGCGGGCCGCTTCCACGTGAAGGTGGTCGCCGTGCGCACGATCACCCCCGCGCTGCCCGACGAGGACTTCCTGATCGTCAACGCGGCCGACCTGGTCAACCGGGCCCCCACCGCGCTGCTCGTCACCGGCGGCGGAGCCGGGGGCGGGGCGCTCGACGGCACGGCGCTGCGCGGCGAGATGACCGCCAAGGGCGGCAAGCTGCACGTGGCGCTGCGCCAGGAGGAGCGGTCCCGGTACGTCGACTCGCCCATGCAGACCGGCGCCGAGAACCTCTACCTCGCCGCCATCGGCGCGGGCGCGGGCTACGCGGTCCTGGCCGTACTGCTGTCGCTGCTCCAGGTCGCCCCCGAGCGCACCACGCTGCTGGCCAGGCTGCGCACCATGGGCCTGACCCGCGGGCAGGCCCGGCGGCTGCTGATCCTGGAGGCCCTCCCGCAGGCGCTGCTCGCCGCGGGCGGCGGTGCCCTGGTGGGCTGGGCGACGGTCCTGCTGCTCGCGCCCGGCGTCGATCTGGCCCGGCTCGCGCTGGCCGACGCCCCGGCGGAGACGCTGGCGCTCGGCGCGACGCTGCGGGCGGACGCCTGGTCGCTCGGACTCCCGGCGGCCGGGGTGGTGCTCCTCGCGGGCGCGGCGGCGACGGTACAGGCCTGGTGGGCCTCGCGCAGGGGCTCGATCAAGGAACTCAGGGCAGGAGACGCACGATGACGACAGCAGCCGAGACCTCTCTGGAAGAGCTGGAGCGGCGGGCGACGGCGCACCGCGACCGTCCCTCGTACGGTCATGACGCGCTGATCGCCTGCGACCGGCTGGTCCGCATCTTCACCACCGACGGGGTGGAGGTGCAGGCCCTCCAGGGCCTCGACCTGCTGGTCAAGGAGGGCGAGCTGATGGCCCTCGTCGGCGCCTCCGGATCCGGCAAGTCGACCCTGATGAACATCCTGGCCGGCCTCGACGTGCCCACCGCGGGCGCCGCGAAGGTCGCCGGCTGCGACCTGCTCGCCATGGACGGCAAGGCCCGGCTGCGCTACCGCCGCGAGGTCGTCGGCTTCGTCTGGCAGCAGACCTCACGCAACCTGCTCCCCTACCTGACGGCCGCCCAGAACGTGGCGCTGCCGATGCAGTTGGCGGGCCGCTCGAAGAAGAAGGCGCAGCGCGCCGAGGAGCTCCTCGCGATGCTCGGCATCACGGAGATCCGCGACCGGCGCCCGAACCAGCTGTCCGGCGGACAGCAGCAGCGCGTCGCCATCGCGGTCGCCCTCGCCAACAACCCCTCGGTCCTCCTCGCCGACGAGCCGACCGGTGAGCTGGACTCGGCCACCGGCGAGCAGGTCTTCGCCGCCTTCCGGCGGGCCAACGAGGAGCTGGGCACCACGATCGTGATCGTCACCCACGACCAGGCGGTCGCCACCGAGGTGCGCCGCACGGTCGCCATCCGCGACGGCCGCACCTCCTCGGAGGTGCTGCGGCGCACGGAGATCGACGCGGAGGGCCAGGAGTCGCTGGTGGCCCGCGAGTACGCGATGCTCGACCGGGCCGGGCGGCTCCAGCTGCCCGCGGAGTACACCGAGGCGCTGGGCATGGAGCACCGGGTGGCGCTGGAGCTGGAGCAGGACCACATCGGGGTGTGGCCGGACGACGCGGACCGCTGACGCGGACCTCTGTCGTCGTGCGGGGAAACCGTCCGGCCGTGGCGCGCGTCCCCCTACGGGGGTGATGACGGATGAGGAAGACCCTGCCGTACCTGGGCGCCGTGCTCGTACCCGTCGGCGCCGGGATCCTGCTGCACCTGTGGGCGGGCTGGAGCATGCACAGCCCGGTCCGCCTCCCGACCGTGCTGGCCCTGCTCGCCGGGCTCGGCCTGGCCGCCGCCGCCCTGTTCGCGCACAACGCCCTCTTCCACGAGGGCGGCACGATCAGCATCGTCGCCGCGCTGCTGCTCCTGGCGGGCCTGGGCTCGGTGTGGGTGGAGGCGCGGGACTCCCGGATCCGCGCCGAGGTCGTCGAGTGCCTGGTGTCGGGGCGGACCACGGTGACCCACCACCCGACCTTCGGCGAGGGCGCCCCCGGCGAGAAGACGCTGTACCACCACCCGCTGAGCTGCCCGGGCGGCTACCCGTCCGATTTCACGGCCGAACGCACGGTCGCGGAGCAGGGGAAGACGGTACGCATCGCCTACGACCCGGCGCACCGGATGGACCCGGTCCTGGAGAGCGACAACGTGGCGCACGGCTCGCTGGTGCTGCCGTCGGTCCTGCTGCTGCTCAGCGCGGCCCTGTCGGCCCTGGCGCTCGCGGCGGAGGACCGGGACGAGCAGGTCAGCCGTCCCCGTCGGCCAGCGCCATGAGTCCGGCGGCGGTGGGCCGGAAGCCGCACTCCTCGTAGAAGCGGGCGAGGTGCGGCTCGAAGTCGACGTGCAGCCAGTGCGCCCCGCGCTCCCGCGCGGCACCGGCGGCGGCCCGCACCAGCGCCACCCCGAGCCCCTTGCGGCGCTCGTCGGGATGGACGGTGGTGTCGAGCACGAAGGCGTGCGCGCCCCCGTCGCCGACGACGTTCACGTACCCGACGAGCCGCCCGTCCCGACGCGCGGTGACGTGCAGCAGCCGCCGGGCGAACACGGGACCGAAGTCGGTGTCCCGGTGGCCGGGCCAGGAGGCGTGGAAGAGCTCGTCGAGCTCCGCGGTGGGGAGGTCGGCGTCGATGGTGAGCTCGGCGTCCCCCGCGACCGCGGAGGTCACCGCGCCCCTCCGCCCGGAGTGACGCTCAGCGACATCGGCACGGTGCGCAGGGCGACCGAGCCGTACGGGGTGCGCAGGCGCAGCCAAGGGCCGGCGGCGAGCAGGGTGACCGGGAGGTCCCGGTCGGGCAGGTCGGGCAGGAAGCCGAGCGACTGGGCCGCGTGGACGGCCCTCAGCGGGAGCCCGGCGGGGGCCAATGTGCGGGACCAGATCTCGCGGCCGATGCGGTCGCGCTCGGCCCGGGTGCGCCGCTCCTCGCCGAGGGCCTCGTCGCGGGAGCGGAACTCGGCGACCGCCGCGGCGACCGCGCCCCGCAGGTCGGCGACGGACGGCACCCCGGCGACCGGCTCCCAGCCGGAGCGGGGCGGCAGGACGCCGGCCCACGGCGGGCCGGTGACGGCGTCGGGGACGACCGCCTTGCCCGCCGTCTCCTCGATGCCTTCGAGGAGTTCGCCCGCGGAGACGGTCACGTCCAGGTCGACGGCGTCGACCAGGCGCGCCGTACGGATCGCGAGCACCTCGAAGGAGGGCGGACGCCCGAAAACGGCGAGCGCGCCGGCGCCGGCCTGGAGGCGGACGGCGGCGGCGCGGTCGAAGTGCAGCAGCCGGCGCAGGAAGGCGGCGAGGCCCGCCGCCTCCCTGGCGTCGGCGAAATGCAGGGGCGCGAGGACGATCATGCGGCGGACGTCATCCCGTCGTCGACGTACTCCTGGAGGAACGAACGCTCCTCCTCGGTGATCCGGCGCGGTCGCTGCGCGGCCAGATCGAAGGGCACGACGACCGTCGAGGCCCGTACGTACGTGACGTCCGGGTCCTTGATCTCGTACGCGATCGTCAGCGACGCCGCGCCTATCTTCGTGACCCAGGACTCGACGGTCACCGGCTCGTGCCGGTGGACCAGCGGGCGTACGTAGTCGATCTCGTGCCGGGCCACGACGGACCCGCCGGAGAAGGACGGGCTCCCGTTCCCCGGCGCCAGCCGGAACATGAAGTCGATCCGCGCCTCTTCCAGGTACCGCAGGAAGACGACGTTGTTGACGTGCCCGAAGGCGTCCATGTCCGACCAGCGCAGGGGGCAGGAGTAGATGTGTCTCGCCATGGCGTCCGTCAGCCCCGGGTGAGCTTCTTGTACGTGGCGCGGTGCGGACGGGTGGCGTCCGGGCCGAGCCGCTCGACCTTGTTCTTCTCGTACGACTCGAAGTTGCCCTCGAACCAGAACCACTTGGAGTCGCCCTCGTAGGCGAGGATGTGCGTGGCCACCCGGTCCAGGAACCACCGGTCGTGGGAGACCACCACGGCGCAGCCGGGGAACTCGAGGAGCGCGTTCTCCAGGCTGCTCAGGGTCTCGACGTCGAGGTCGTTGGTCGGCTCGTCGAGGAGCAGCAGGTTGCCGCCCTGCTTGAGGGTGAGCGCGAGGTTGAGGCGGTTGCGCTCACCGCCGGAGAGCACGCCGGCCGGCTTCTGCTGGTCCGGGCCCTTGAAGCCGAACGCGGAGACGTAGGCGCGGGACGGCATCTCGACCTGGCCGACGTTGATGTAGTCCAGCTCGTCGGAGACGACGGCCCACAGCGTCTTCTTGGGGTCGATGTTGGCGCGGGTCTGGTCGACGTACGAGATCTTGACGGTCTCGCCGACCTTGATCTCGCCGGCGTCCGGCTCCTCGAGGCCCTGGAGCATCTTGAAGAGCGTGGTCTTGCCGGCGCCGTTCGGGCCGATGATGCCGACGATGCCGTTGCGCGGCAGGGTGAAGCTGAGGTCGTCGATCAGGACCTTCTCGCCGAAGGCCTTGGAGAGGTTGTTGACCTCGACGACGATGGAGCCCAGACGCGGGCCCGGCGGGATCTGGATCTCCTCGAAGTCCAGCTTCCGCATCTTGTCGGCCTCGGCGGCCATCTCCTCGTAGCGCGCCAGACGCGCCTTGGACTTGGCCTGACGCCCCTTGGCGTTGGACCGCACCCACTCGAGCTCTTCCTTGAGGCGCTTGGCGCGCTTCTCGTCCTTCTTGCCCTCGACCTTGAGCCGCTCGGACTTCTTGGTGAGGTAGGTCGAGTAGTTGCCCTCGTAGGGGATGGCGCGACCGCGGTCGAGCTCGAGGATCCACTCGGCGACGTTGTCGAGGAAGTACCGGTCGTGGGTGATGGCCACGACGGTGCCCTTGTACTGGGCCAGGTGCTGCTCCAGCCAGTTCACGGACTCGGCGTCGAGGTGGTTGGTGGGCTCGTCGAGGAGCAGCAGGTCGGGCGCCTCGAGCAGCAGCTTGCAGAGGGCGACGCGGCGCTTCTCACCACCGGAGAGGTTGTTGACCGGCCAGTCGGCGGGCGGGCAGCCCAGCGCGTCCATGGCCTGCTCCAGCTGGGCGTCCAGGTCCCACGCGTTGGCGTGGTCCAGGTCCTCCTGGAGCTTGCCCATCTCCTCCAGCAGCGCGTCGGAGTAGTCGGTCGCCATCAGCTCGGCGATCTCGTTGAACCGGTTGAGCTTGCCCTTGATCTCGGCGACGCCGTCCTCGACGTTCTCCAGGACCGTCTTGGACTCGTCCAGCTTCGGCTCCTGCATGAGGATGCCGACGGAGTAGCCGGGGGCCAGGAACGCGTCACCGTTGGAGGGCTGCTCCAGGCCGGCCATGATCTTCAGCACGGTGGACTTACCGGCACCGTTCGGGCCGACCACACCGATCTTCGCACCGGGCAGGAAGCTCAGCGTCACGTCATCGAGGATGACCTTGTCGCCGTGCGCCTTGCGCGTCTTGCGCATGGTGTAGATGTACTCAGCCAAGAGAAACCGTCCGGCAAGGAGTGAGTGGGCAGATACACCCCATCTTGCCTGACCGCCACCCTCTGACGGAAACCCGTTCCGCCGCAGGCCCGTGACCTGCCCCTTCGGACCGCCCCCCGCACGACCGCTCCGTCACCGTCCGTCGCCGACGGTCACCGGCAGGCGCCCCGACCGCTCGGAAATCGCCCGCTCCCGCCGGCGGCTCGACACCCCGCCCGGGTCACCCGGGAGCGGTCCGACGCGGCGGACGCAGAGGCCGACGGCGACGGCGGCCCCGGGCAACGGGACGGCCCCGCCGCGCGGTGCGCGGCGGGGCCGTCCGTCAGGTCACCCGTCGGGCGACCGTCGTGTCTTACTGACCGGCGGTCTTCTTCTTACGGAGGAAGAACACCGCGCCGCCGCCGACCACGACGAGCGCGGCGGCAACGCCGGCGATCATCGGGGTGGCGCTGGAGCCACCGGTCTCGGCGAGGTCGCCACCACCGGTGGTGGCGCCGGTGGTGCCGGTGCCGCCGGTGGCCGGGGTCTCGGACGGAGACGGGGTGCCGGAGGGGGTCTCAGAGGGCTTCGGGCCGGGGGTGGCCGTCTTGCAGTCGAGGACGCCCTCGATGACCTTCTTGAAGTCGTTCGGGCCCGTGATGGTGAAGTTGTACGTCTCGTCCTCGGCGACCGGGACGGTGATCGTCTCGGAGGCGCCGGGGGCGATCTTGTGGCTCTGGCCCTTCAGGTCGAAGGTCCAGTCCTCGTCACCCTTGTTGGAGACGGTGATGTCCACGCCGCCCTTGGCGCAGTTCTCCTTGAAGTCGACGGCCGGGACAGCACCCTGCTTGGCCCAGGTCGCGTCGATCTGAGCGGTGACGGTGGAGTCGCTGCTGCCCGCGAGGATCAGCGTCTGCTGACGCTTCTCGGTGGTGCTGGCGAACACGCGGCCGATGGAGACCTTGGTGGTGGACTGCAGGCTGACCTTGGCGGAACCGTCACCGGCACCGGCCGGCACGTCGACGTACAGCTCGTCGCCGTCGCTGACGGAGGTGATGGTCTTGCCCGCCTTGTCGACCACCTTGACGCCCTGGGGCGCGTCGGCGGACAGGGAGACCTTGGTGACGCCCGCGGCCGCGTTGGTGCTGACCTTCACGGGGCCGAGGCGGCTGCCGGACTTACCCGCGACGGAGGTCGGCGAGACGCTGAGGGAAGCCTTCGGCTCCTCCTGGTTCGGCGCCTTGTCGGCCTCGGCGACGAGGTACTTCGTCAGCGCGTTGGCGTCGGCGTCCTTGGGAGCCGTCTCGACGTTGTCCGAGAAGTGCCAGATCGCCGCCTGAGTGGCCGCCGCCGCGTCGTCCTTGGTCAGGCTCTTGGTGTCGGCCTTGTCGGCCAGCGCGACGAGGTCGTTCACCTCGGGGTACGAGTGCTGCAGGATCCAGCGGATCTTGCCGGCGTTCTTGTTGTTGTGGAGGGTCGACTCGTCCCAGCCGACCTCCTTGTAGGACGTGCCCGACTTGGTCTTGGTGAACAGGTCGATGCAGTAGGCCTTGAGCGAGCCGCCGCCCTTGACGTCGAGGTTGAACAGACCACCGTTGTAGGTCTCGGTCTTGTCCCCGACCTTGACGTCGATGCTGCCGCCGTCGACGACGGTGCCCAGCGTCGCCGCCGCGCCACCCGTGCTGATCTCTTCGGCCATCGCCGGACCGGCGATCGCTATGGTCCCGGCCGCGACGAGGCCGGAGACCAGAGTCGCGGCGGCAAGGCGGGCAACGCCGCGCCTCTGTACAGAAAACATGGATTTCCCCTCCGGGCAGGCGGCTCCGCGTCATCGATCGATACGCGTGGGGGGAGCACCTGCCAGCACACTCACTGACCCACTGAAAGCAAGCGCCTCATGAGTACTCGGAAATCCTAGGTAAGCGGAACCCCCCCGTGTCCACCCGTGCCATCTGATAACCATACCGACTCGAAATCGTTATCAGGGCCGGGAAGTTGACAGGGAAACCGCTGGTCACGGTATCGACATATCCCCACAACACAAGGTCAGGACGCCGTGACAAGATCGGCTGAAACCCCCTCAACCACGGCCTCCATGGAGGGCTCCAGCACCGGATCCACCGCCGGCTCCGGGGTCTGCCACAGGTCGGCCGGAGGTGACTGCGGAACCTTTGCTTCCGCTAGTGGGAGGTCAGGATTCTGGCGGGCCGTCCGGCGAAACGCCGCCGTGCCGCGGGTCAGATCGTGGCCCACGGCCACCGCGTCGATGTCCACGAAGGTCTTCCGGTGCCCGTCGCGCTCCTCCTCACGGACCTTCAGCCGGCCGTGTACCACCAGCGGTTCGCCCACCGAGACGGAGGCCGCCACGTTCATCCCCAAGGAGCGCCACGCGGAGACCGAATAGAAGCTGGTCGGACCGTCCGCCCAGAGCCCCCGCTCACGGTCCCAGCGACGGGCCGTCACCGCGAAGCGGAACCTGGCCACCCCGCCCGTCACCGTCTCCCGGTACTCCACGTTGGTCGCCACGTTGCCGACCAGCGTCACCGTCGTCTCGTTCATGTCCGTACCCCTCCCCCTTGCCGTTCGGCCGTGCCTCGGCCACGGAATCCATGCTGGCTCCCGGCGGCGAAATCCGCTGAAGCCTGTGGATAGGGGGAGGGTTGGGGACAACTCCGTCACTCGTGCGGGGGTGGCGGTCCGGGTCAGGGCGCTACCGCGCCCTCGCCACCCCCGCCTTCCTCGTCGGCCCCAGCCTCGTCGCCCCGATCCGCGTCCCGCCGATCCGGGCCGCCATCCGCGTCGCGCCCGACGCCGTGACGTACTGCTCGCGCACCTCCCGGTACCGCATCAGCTCCGCCGCGACGGGGTCGAGGACCCGGGCCCTGCCGCACGCGGCAGCCGCCTCGCGCAGGCGGCGTTCGGCGTCCTGGCCGTAGCGCCGGGCCGGGCCCCGTACCGCCGCCGCGCAGGCCCACTCGACCAGCGGGCCGCCGACGATCCCGGCGATCATGATCAGTACGGGCGGCCACAGCAACGGCTCCACCACGCCCACGATCTGGGCCACCAGCCACAGCGCGCCGAAGATCTGCAGGAACGTCATCACCACCTGCGCGAAGACCGCGGCCGGCCACCACGCGGGCCGCGGCGGCCGGGCCGCCGGGTCGCCCAGGGACACGGTCAGTTCGTCCAGCGCCTCCGGCAGTCCGCAGGCGCCCCGCAGCGCCGCCTCGCGCACGGCGTGCGCCCACGGTCCGGGCAGTCCGCGCGAGGCCTCGTCGGAGACGATCCGCACCGCCTGCTCCACCCGCTGGCGGGCGGTCAGCTCGTCCTCGACCGGGTTCTCCAGGCGGGGATCGGTACTGCCGTGCGCGCGGACCCGCTCGTACCAGCGGTACAGCCGCAGCCACGGCGTGCCGCAGGCGCGGATGGCGCCGCGCCGCCAGACGCGTTCGGCGGCCTCGCCCGCTGCCTGGGCGCCGACGGCGAGCGCGAGGCGGTCGGCGAACTCCTCCCGGGCCCGCTCCCCCAGACCGGGCCGGCCGTCCGCCACGTACACCGGCCGCAGCCGGGACGCCGCGGCGTCCACGTCGGCGGACAGGCGCCGTTCGGGCGCGGTGCGGTCCTGCACGAACCGTCCGAGGAGCTCGCGCAGTTCCGGCACGCCGTCCCCGGTGAGGGCGGACAGGGCGAGGACGGTCGCGCCGGGCTCGCCGTGCTCCCCGAGGGCCATGCCGTCCTCGTCGAGGAGGCGGCGCAGGTCGTCGAGGACGAGGTCGGCGGCCTCCGTGCCGAGCCGGTCGGTCTGGTTGAGGACCACGAAGGTGATCTCGGCGTGCCCGGCGAGCGGCCGCAGATAGCGCTCGTGCAGGGCGGCGTCCGCGTACTTCTCGGGGTCCACCACCCAGATCACCGCGTCCACCAGCCCGAGCAGCCGGTCGACCTGGTCGCGGTGGGCGGTGACGGCCGAGTCGTGGTCGGGCAGGTCGATGAGGACGAGGCCCTGGAGTTCGGCGTCGGCCGCGCCGCCCGCGAGCGGCCTGCGGCGCAGCCGCCCGGGGATGCCGAGCCGGTCGAGCAGGCCCGCGGAGCCCTCCGACCAGCTGAGGGCGATGGGCGCGGACGTGGTGGGGCGGCGCAGTCCGGTGTCGGACACGGGCACGCCTGCGAGCGCGTTGAAGAGGGTGGACTTGCCGCTGCCGGTGGCCCCGGCGATGGCGACGACGGTGTGGCGCGCGGAGAGCCGCTGCCGCGCGGCGGCCTCGTCGAGCACCCGGCCCGCCTCGGCGAGGGCGTCGTTCTCGACCCGGGTGCGGGAGAGGCCGACGAGTTCGTGGAGGGCGTCGAGCCGGGTGCGCAGGGCTCCGCCGTAGACCCCGCCGAGCACCGGGAGCCCGTCCGCGTCGTCGTCGCCGTCCCGCACCGCGCCGACGCCCTCCGCCCCCTTGGGAGCGGCCCGTTCGGCGGCCCGGCGCGCGATGAGCCCGTCGTCCCAGCGCGAGCCGCCGGGTCCGCGCCCGTCTCCGCGCTCCTGATCGGCACCGCGGGGCCCGTCGCTCCCAGGGGAGCCTCCGTTCCCGCCGCCCGCGCCCCGGTCCCCCGCCCCGTCGTCCACTCCACTTCCGGTGTCGCTCCCTGCGTCACTCACTGCGTCACTTCTCCTTCTGCAGTACGGAGAGCGCGGCGATCAGCTCGGCCTGCGGCTCGGGGGTCACGTCGAGGGCTTCGAGGGGGGCGAGGCGCCGGTCGCGTTCGGTGTGCAGGGCGCGGTCGAGGTACGTGCGGAGCAGTTCGCCGCCCTTGTCGCGGAGGAGCAGGGCGCCCTGGGCACCGAGGAGTTCGGCGAGGCGGTCGCCCGCGGCGCGGGTGCGGCGGCCGCCGAGGAGGACGGCGGCGAGGAGGGCGGTGAGGGTCTCGTTGTCGGGCGCGGAGGAGGAGGCGCCGCGGCCCCGGCCGGAGGTCCGTCCGGAGCCGCGTCCGGAGCCCCGGGTGGTGGCGGGGCGTTCCATCCCGCGCACCTCCTCCTCGACCGTCTCCTCCAGGACGCGCCGCCAGCGCCGTACGGTCATGGCGATCCGCTCGCCGGCGTCCTTGCCGGGGCCGGTCCGGTCGCCGGGGGCGAGCGCGCCGGCGGCGGGTTCGCGGTGCCAGGCGTCCCGTACCCGCTCGTCGGCGGCGGCGACGGCGCACTGGACGAGCGCGGCGAGGGACTCGACGAGGGCGTCGAGGAGCTCTTCGGCCGTGGTGTCGCGGGGGTAGCCGCGCCAGCGGGTGCGGGCGTCCCCGGCCAGGACGGCACCACGGCGCACCTGTTCGCGGACCCGCTTCCCCTGTTCCCCGTACGCGCCTTCGACGGCTCCGCCGAGGCGTACGGCCGCCGCGTACTGGGCGGCGACGGCGCCCGCGAGTTCGGGCATGCGGGTGTCGAGGGAGTCGATGACGCCGGCGGCGGTACGGCCCACCGCCTGCTGGCGGGCGGCCGGGTCCTGGGCACAGTGGGCGAGCCAGCCGCGCAGCGGCGCGACCGCGGTGTCGGGGAGCAGTCCGCTGCCGCCGCCCGTGGACTCGGGGAGCTCGGGGATGGTGAACCGGGGCAGGTGGCCGAGCCCGGCCTTGTCGAGGAGGGCCTCGTACTGGCGGGAGACCTCGCCGATGACCTGGTGGGGGACGCGGTCGAGGACGGTGACGAGGGTGGCGTCGTACTCCTTCGCCGTACGGAGCAGGTGCCAGGGGACGGCGTCGGCGTAGCGGGAGGCGGTGGTGACCATGACCCAGATGTCGGCGGCGCAGATCAACTCGGCGGCGAGGAGCCGGTTCTCCACGACGAGGGAGTCGATGTCGGGGGCGTCGAGGAGGGCGAGGCCGCGGGGCAGGGTGGCGGCGGTCTCGACGCGGAGGGAGTTCTCCTCCTCGGGTTCCTCGCGCTCCTCGATGGGGCGTTCCTCGTCCTGCTGGGGCAGCCAGACGCGGGTGAGCTGGGGCAGTACGCGCATCCCGGCGAACCAGTGGTGGTCCTCGGGGTGGCAGACCAGTACGGGGGTGCGGGTGGTCGGCCGCAGCACCCCGGCCTCGCTGACGCGGCGCCCCACCAGCGAGTTGACGAGCGTGGACTTGCCGGCCCCGGTGGACCCGCCGACGACGGCGAGCAGCGGGGCGTCGGGATCTCTGAGACGGGGCACCAGATAGTCGTCGAGCTGGGCGAGCAGTTCGGCGCGGGTCTGGCGGGCCCGGGGGGCGCCCGGGAGCGGGAGGGGAAGGCGCACGGCGGCGACACGGTCGCGCAGGGCGGAGAGTGCGTCGATCAGCTGAGGCCGTTCGTCCAAGGTCACCACATGTGAAGAATGCCCAATTTTGGAGGCTTTTTGAAGCGTATTGGGGCCCTACGCGCCGACCGAACGGATGTAGCCGGGAGACCTCAGGCATAACGAGTGCACAACACCCGGCCCGAGTGGCGCGAAAAGCGCTGCGCGAATCGCACCTGCCTGCGATTATCGGACCGCTTCACCGAACCTCCACATCGTGGCACGCAGGTGAAGCAACCGGGCCAGGGGGATCGGAGCCCTATCCTTGTCCCGTCAGGCCACACCCGCCCCACCCGCGGACCCCGGCCCACCACCGGGCCGCCGTCGGCCCCCGTAGCTCAGCGGATAGAGCAGGTGCCTTCTAAGCACTTGGCCGCAGGTTCGAGTCCTGCCGGGGGCGCATGGTTCAAGACCCTCCTTCGGGAGGGTCTTTTTGCCTGTCAGGGGCGGTTTCGGCCTACCGCGAGGGGATCAGGAAGGGGCGCCCCAGTGGCTGGATCCGTCCGGCTGGATCCGTCCGGCTGAAGCCGGTCGGAGGCGGCCCTGGTCTTCCCGAAGACTCCCGAAGCTTCAGGGCCGCCCGCAGCCCTGCCCCACTCCGGTCCGCGTGCAGACGTCATGCTCGGCCTCGACGTGAACGAAGCCCCAGGTCAGCGACCTGGAGCTTCGTCGGTCTCCAGGGTGGTACCGGCCGACGGGGCCGCGGGGTGGGGGAGTTCGGCGAGGAGGATCTCGGCGGCCTGGGTGACGTTGTCGGCGTGGACGGCGCGGGCCATGGCCGTGCGGGCGGCCTCGGACGCCGTGTCCGGCGGGACGACCATGAGGGAGAAGTGGTCGTTGTCGCCGCGGGTGATCAGGACGGTGTCGTCACCGACGGGGAAGGAGTCGAGGTGCACGACCCGGTCGTCGACGATGAGGCGGGCCGGGATGCCGTTCCAGGCGGAGGCGTCCAGGCCGACCCGGGTGACGGGCCCGAGGTGCTCGGTCAGGGCGGTGATCAGCGGCGGGATCTCCCGCTCGACGTCACGCGAGCGCGGCCACCACGCGCCGTCGAGGACGCTCTGCCGGGATCCTGTCGTCTCCAGCCGGAGCAGTGCGGCGCCCGGTCCGATGGCCCGGTGGACCTCGTCCGGCAGGAGGCGCGGAGGCGCGGGGACGCGGTGGGAGGTGGAGCCTGCATCGCTCATGATCGATCTGCCCATCCACGGGGTGCTTCCGCTGCCGTCCCCTCGGTGGCGCGGCGGGTCCGAGCCGACGGGCGGGACGACGGCCCCGTTCTTTCACCGTACTCCGGGTGGGCGCGGGTACGCGCCGCTCCCCGCTGTGGAGCCGCCCGGCACCGGGCTCGTCGGACGTACGGTGGACCCACCGGGGGCGCGCCCCCTCGGTCCACCCGCAGAAGCGTCCCCCGGTGCGGAGAGGGCGGTGCCGCCTTGGACCGCAACGAACCGGAAGCCCTGCGGCCACCGGGATACGCGGAGGTCAGCATCGTGGCCGCCTCCCCGGACGCCGCCCGTATGGTGGCCGGCATCCTCCGCCACAGCTTCGTCGGCGGTGAGCAGCGCAGCTACCCCACTCCGAGCGGCGGCACCCGCCTCCACCTCACCGTCGACACCGCGCACCCCGCGGAACCGGCCCGGTCCCGGCTGGCCACCAGCAGGCCCGCGAGCGGCACCGGGCCCCATGCCGAGGAATCCTGACCGGCTCTTCCCCCGGGCGGGCACGCGTGGCGGCTCCCGCTGCCGGGGAGCATCCTGGAAGCCGCACCGCTATGCCCCGGACCGGGCACACGCCGGCACCGGACCAGGCCGTCGGCCGGCCGACCGCTTGGAGGCTCCGGATGACCGTCGGACGCCATGAGGGCTCCCAGGGAGACGACCGCTCGGAGAGCTTCGGGGAGACGCTGCTGGGCGGGCTCCTGGACCACGCCCACGCGCTGCCGCCCGATGGGGTCGGACCCTTCGTCGCGGGTACGGTGGCCCGGATCGGGGGCCGGGACGTGCAGATCCTGCTCCAGGACTACGGGCAGCAGAAGCTGGTCCCCCTCACCGGGGAAGGGCTGAAGGACGGCGAGCCCCTGCCCATCGACGATTCGGAGGCCGGCCGGTGCTTCCTCACCGCCCGGTCGGTCGAGGTCGTGTCGACCGACGGGACGCGGCTCCACGTACCGTTGCTGGACGGCGGAGACCAGGCAGGCGTCCTGGCCGTCACCCTGGACACGGTCGACGACGACGACCGCCGCCTCCTGCACAGGATCGCCGGCGTGCTCGCCGGCGTGCTGCAGACCAAGAACGGCTGCACCGACCTCTTCTTCCGCACCCGCCGCGGCGAAGCGATGAGCGTCGCCGCCGAGATCCAGTGGTCGCTGCTGCCGCCGCTCGCCATGTCGATGCCCCGCGTCGCCGTCGCCGGGGTCTTGGAACCCGCCTACGACGTGGCCGGCGACAGCTTCGACTACGCCCTGAACGGGGACGTCCTCCACCTGGCCATGATCGACGCCATGGGCCACGGTCTGGACGCGGCGACCATGGCGACCGTCGCCATCGGCGCGTACCGGCACGCCCGCCGGACCAGCGTCGAGCTCTCCGAGATCTACCTCTTCATGGACCGGGCCATCGCCGAACAGTTCGCCCCCGACCATTTCGTCACCGCACAGATGCTGCGGCTCGACACCGACACCGGCCGCCTCCAGTGGGTCAACGCCGGCCACCCCGCCCCCATGCTGATCCGCGACCACCGCGTCGTACGCCGCCTGAACAGCCCCACCACCCTCCCCGTCGGATTCGGCGGAGACCAGCCGCAGATCAGCGAGGTGGCGCTCGCGCCCGGGGACCGGATCCTCTGCTTCACCGACGGCCTGGTCGAGGAACACGAAAGCGGGCAGGAGGAGTTCGGCGAGGGGCAGCTGATCGACTGGGTCCACCGACTGGACCAGGCCGACCGGAACGTACGGGCCGTGGCACGCGACCTGTCCCACACGCTCAGACGGGCCCGCGGCGAGACCACCACCGACGACGCGACCCTCATCCTCGTCGAGTGGCGCGGATGACGGCGCCTGTGCACGTCCGGCGGCACGGCCCACCGGAAGAACCGGCCCCGCCCGCCGCCCCTGTCCGGCCCCGGCGCGGAGTACGTTGGAGGGACCGGGAGCACCTCGTACACCCGCCCTCACGCGGACGTCGTTCCCGGCGCTCAATAGGCCGGGGCGCCCGCAGGCGCCCCGGGGACAGGTCACGGTCTCATGACCAGCCCCGCCGCTCCCACCCGCCAGGCACGCCTGGCGCTGACACCGCACACCTCCCTGGCCGGCCTGCTGGACGGCGCCTGGTGGCCGTACTCACGCGACCTCTCCGCTGAACTGCCCTCTCTGGTGGACACGTTGGAGGAACACTGCGGACGCATCACGCGCCTCACGGCGAACCCCGCCTCCTGGCCCGTCGTCCCGCGCGCGGTCCCCGTCCATGGGCACACCGTGCACGTCGGCTGGTTCACCGAACAGGACAGCGACACGATGATCCTGCTCTCGTCGTACAACCTCCACCGCTGCGACCTGCTGGTGATTCCCCCCGAGACCGAACCCACCTCCGCCACCCGCCTGATGGCCGCCGCGTCCACCCCTGGCAACCTGCACACCGCAGGCATCCTCATGTCCGACGAGGACGCGCCCGACCGCCACCTGCGGGAGGCCCGAGCCGGCGAGGACGCTTCGAAGACGGAAGGCGGGGCCGACGTACGCCCCCACTTCCGCCCCGTCGTCGGAGCACGCATGATCCCCTTGCCGCGGAACATGCGGAGGTGACGTCGGCCCCAAGTGCCGTCCCCGGCGCGTCGGGGTTGAGGAGCGCTATGAGTCCGGTGGAGGCCCGCCGGGCCCAGCAGCAGGTCTTTCCCGGGACTCCGAGTCGGTCGTCGCCCAGGGCGACGGCGATGCTCGTCTCCGGCTCGATCCGATCGGCCTGCGCCGCGGCCACTCGATCCGATCGGCCTGCGCCGCGGCCACTCGATCCGATGGGCCTGCGCCGCGGCCAGGAGGAATCCCTGCTTGGTGCGCCCGTCCCGGAGGTTGACCCACCGTGGTCCGCGCGGGGGCCGCGCGCTCGGCGGCCCCGGGGGTTCCGGGGCCGCCGAGCTGCGTGGACGTCGAGGGCGATGCGGGAGGCGGGCGCCTCAGCGGGCGCCCCAGCCCAGGTCGACCGGGGTGGCGGCGCCCAGGCCTCCGGAGCGGCCCGCGTACAGGCGGGCCGTGCCGTCGGCCCAGACCGCGAGGGTGTCCGGGAGGCCGTCGCCCGTCAGGTCGCCGGTGCCCGCCATGGTCCGCACGATGCCCCAGCCGGTCGAGACCTGGCTGCGGGCGCCGAGGCCGCCCGTGGTTCCCGGGTACAGCCACAGCGTTCCGGCGCCGTCCACTGCGAGGACGTCCGGCAGGGTGTCGCCGGTGAGGTCGCCCGCACCCGTCAGCAGACGCATCGAGTCCCAGGACGTCCCGATCTGCCTGCTCGCGCCCAGCCCTCCGGACCGGCCCGCGTAGAGGTGCGCCGTGCCGTCGTTCCATACGGCCATGACGTCCGGGACGCCGTCGCCGGTGAGGTCGCCCACGCCCGTCATGCGCTGGACGATGCCCCAGCCGGTCGACAGCTGGCTGCGGGCGCCGAGGCTGCCCGTGGTTCCCGGGTACAGCCACAGCGTTCCGGCACCGTCCACGGCGAGGACGTCCGGCAGGGTGTCGCCGGTGAGGTCGCCCGCACCCGTCAGCAGACGCATCGAGTCCCAGCCGGTCCCGATGGACTTCCGGCCGGCCACACCGCGGGCCGCCCCCGGGTACAGGGCGAGGTTGCCGTTGCCTTCGCCCGCCGTCGTCGAGGCCTTGGGGCGGACCGCGATCACGTCAGGGCGCCCGTCGCCCGTCAGATCGCCGCCGAGGCCGGTGAGCGAGCGCAGCGGGAGTTCGGGCCTGGGCCACGGGATGCTGAAGACGGCGCGGTCCGTCGTCGATTCGTTGAGCGTCCAGAGTTCGTCCGTGGCGGGCCAGTAGGCGACGTTCTCGTTGTTGACGCCCGTGCGGGTCCACAGGCGCACCGGCTCCCCCGGCCACGCGTGGTAGAGGCAGCTGGGGATGTTGGCGCCCCCTTCGACGAACTCGGGGCAGGGTGCGGAGACGACGAACCTGCCGCGGTTCATGGCGACGCCCTGCGCGCCGCTGACCGTGGAGGTGAACGCGGCGGTCGGGCGGGTCGCGACCTCGGTGCCGATCACGTTCCCGTTGCCGTCCTTGACCGGTTGCGCCGTGGTGCGGGGCAGGCCCGTGGCGGGGTCGAGCGGCCAGCGCACGATCACCCCCGGATCGAGGAACTTCTGCTGCTGCCCGCTGCCCACCCCGTTGATCTCGGTCGTGACGAGTGCGGGCTCCTCCCCGCTGAGGTCGAGCGAGGCGCCCGCGAAGCAGGGCGGCTTGGGGCCGCCCCGGTCCGCCGGAGTGAACGTTCCGCAGTCGCCCGGGTCGTCCTCCAGGTACTGGAGCTGGTCGACCTGCGGCAGGGCGTAGTCGTGGCCCGCCGCGTAGTACTTGCCGCCCGAGACGCCGACGGTGGTGCCGCTCGGGTCCGTGCGCCAGAACCGATCGAGGTCGAACAGGGCCATGCCGGAGGCGGTGGACACGTAGAGGCGGTTCTTGTACCAGGTCACGGAATCCGCGTGGCCCGTCAGCCCGGTGTAGCCCGCGGCGGTGGCCGTGGGGGTGACCAGCAGGACGTGCCGGTAGCGCATGGCCGCCGGGTCGGTGACGTCCGCGAGGGTGACGCGGATCGGACCCCCGCCGGACTTGTACCAGCTCGAGACCACGATCCGGCGGCCGCCCACGAGCTGGGCGTTCTCCGGCGCCTCGCCGGAACCCGTCAGGCCCTGCGGCACGTGGACCACCGTGCTGCTGTCCTCGCCAGCCTCCCAGCAGAAGCCCTTGGCCCCCGCCGCGCCGACCGGCTGGCACAGCGGGCGCGCGACCCGCGGCATGCCCCCGACGACCTGGCCGATGCCGACCTTCGGGACGCCTCTTCCGCCGTTCTCCACGGCGGCGATGTCCTGGGCGAACCGGGTCCGGCGCTCCGGCCGGACCCCGTTCTCGGATTCGGTCAGGGCCATCTTCCAGGCCGGGTCGACCGGCCTGGAAGTGATGGTCGCCGCGACGACCTCCCCGTTCGGCACCGTCGCCGCCGCGGCCTGCTGGGGCAGAAGTGCCACCATCAGCAGAGCCGCCGTCACATATCCCGTGGCATGACCGCCACGCCCCCACCTCGGCATCGGCATGCGACACCCTCCCCTTCTCCGGACGAGCCCCGCACATTAACCCGGCGCCGGAGCCGGGGACGTTCCGGCCGGTCGGATCGGCGGCCCGGCCGGATCGGCGGTCGGCCGGGGTCGCCACGCCTCGGCCGCCCGGCGCAAGCGCCGTCCCCCGTGCGAAGGCGAGCGAACGATTCTGCCGTTACGGCGGGGGCGGACCGCCGGGAAGGATCAACGCGCCCCTGGACGCGCCGGTCGCCCGGGGAGTGACCGGCGCGTCCCGGCGCGTCGCCGCGTACCGTCCCTGGAGGTGGCCCCCGTGGCCCCCGTGGCCCTCGTCATCACCGTCGCCGTCATCGCCCTGCTCGCGGGCCTGGCCGCGAACCGCTGGCTGCGGCCACGGCTGCTCAATGCCGACGACGACGAGGGGATGGCCGTCAAGGACCTCGTCGGCCCGCTGCTGACGCTGACCGTGCTGCTGCTCGCCTTCGTCCTCGTCACCGCCAACGGCTCGTACGGCAAGGCCGAGGTCGCCTCGCGGGGCGAGGCCCGCGCCCTGGACCAGCTCGTGGAGACTGCCGAGTACGCGCCGGTCCTCCAGCGGTCCAGGATCCAGGCCGACGCGGTCTGTTACGCCCGTGCCGTACGGGTCCAGGAGTGGCCGGCGATGGCTCGGAGTTCGACCCGGCCCGGCGCAAGGAGCGGGCGCGCTTCCTGCTGACCGTGAGCGGCGGCGACGGGCACCACACGGTGCTGTCCTGGGCGGAGATCGACGCCGACTTCGGCGACGCCCCGGTGCTCCTCGCGACCCGCATGGACGGCGAGGACCTCGACACGGCCGGCACCCAGCTGGTCGTCCCCTCGGACCGCTGCGGCGCGCGGTACGTGAGCGCCGTGACCGGGATCTGGGTCGGCACCCTGCCGGCGGGCGCGCTCTCCGGGGCGGGGTCGTGGGGGTCGTGGGGGTCGTGGGGGTCGTGGGGGTCGTGGGGGTCGTGGGGGTCGTGGGGGACACGGCGGACGGGTGCCGACGGGTCGGGGGCGGCAGGCGTGTGACGGCAGGCGTGTGACGGCGGGTCGGGAACCGCGGACGGGCGTCCCGAACGGGGTAGACACCCCGTGTGAACACGACGCCCGGGACTCCCCGTATCGAGCGGCTCCTCCAGGACGGGGTCCGCTCCCTCGCCTTCCCCGGAGCCGTCTGGGCCGTCGGTGACGCCGGCGGGACGACGGCGGGCGGGGCCGTCGGGCTGCTCGATCCCGCGCGGCCCGACGAGCCCACGCGGCCCGACACCCTCTTCGACCTGGCCAGTCTCACGAAGGTGATCGCCGTGTGGCCGGTGGTGGGCACGCTGGTCGAGGCCGGGAAGCTGCACCTGCACACGCCGCTCGGCGCGTTCTGGCCGGAGGTCGCCGGGCACCCGCTGGCCTCGGTCACCCCGCACCAGCTCCTCACGCACACGGCGGGGCTGCCGCTGCGGGCCAACCTGCGCCATCTGTACGGCACCGACCCCCAGGACGTACGGGACGGGGTGCTGCGCGAGGAGCTGCGGCGGCGGCCCGGCGAGGCCGTCGAGTACACGGACCGCGCGGCGCTCGTGCTCGGCTACCTCGCCGAGCACCTGACCGGGCGGCCGCTGCGGGAGCTGGCCGCCGACCGGATCTGGGGGCCGCTCGGCATGACGGAGACGCACTACGGGCCGCTGCCGGCGGCCGTGGCCGCGCGCTGTGCGCCGACGGAGTACGACGAGGAGACCGGCACCCGTCTGAAGGGCACCGTGCACGACTTCTCCAGCCGGCTGCTGGGAGGCGCGTGCGGGATAGCGGGCGCCTTCTCGACGGCGGAGGACCTGGGGCGATTCCTCGCGCACGTCCTGGGCGCGTCTGCCGCACCCATCGGTCCGTCCGGCCCGCCGGGTCCGTCCGGTCCGTCCGGTCCGTCCCGTCCCTCAAGCCCATTCGGTCCATCCGGTCCATCCGGTCCATCCGGTCCGTTCGGGGCCGGCTGGGTCGCGGAGTCGCTTCGTATCCGTACCGGTGAACTCGCCCCGCCGCGCGGTCTGTTCTGGCACGTCGCGCCGGGTACGGGGGTGCGGGAGGACGTCTGGACGCACACGGGCTTCACGGGCACCGGCATGTGGGTCAGCCCCGCGCGGGGGCGCTGGGCGGTGCTGCTCACCAACAAGCTCTACTTCACCCGGGAGACAGGCCCGGTGACGACGGTGCGCGACGCGTTCCGGGCAGCGGTCTTTTCGGCCACGTGACCGGAGGCCGGTGGAGTCGTTGCACGCCGTAAACGATCAGGTAGGCGAACGGCAGTGGAGGCGCGACAGTGGGTGACGATCGGACGGTGCTGGTCGGAGAGCTGGTCGGAGAGCTGATCGAGGAGCCGGTCAGGGAGCTGGTCCTGGGTGACGCCGAGGATGTGCTGCGGGCGGCCGAGGAGGTCGCCGGGGGGCGCGCGGTGGTGCACGGCTTCGCGAACTTCTACGCGGTGACCGCCCGCACCGACCGGGCGGTCGTGGAGCGGGTCAACCGGCTGAAGGGGCGCCCGGCCGGGCAGACCGGCAGCGTCACGACCGTGCCGTCCGCCGTTCCCGGCCTGTTCGACTGGACCCGGCTGCCCGAGGAGCTCCCCCGTCGCCAGGTCCGGTCGCTGCTTGAGGAGCTGTACGAGCTCGGCCCGTTCGGCTTCCGGGGACCGGCCGCGGAGCGGGTGCCCGGGCACCTGACGGCGGTCCTGGACGGGGTGCCGACCGTACAGGTCATCGCGCCGGGCCGGGGCTGCCCGTCGAACGCGTTCTTCGCCGCGGCCCTGGAGCGCACGGGCGCGGAGTTCCTGTTCATCACCTCGGCCAACCGGTCGCGGCAGCTGCCGCACTGGCGCGCCGAGGGGGTCGTCGCGGACTTCGGTCCCGAGCCGGGGATGCGGGTGCTCGCGCACGCGGACGACGCCGTGGCCCGGCGTGGGTATCCGCACCATGAGCCGGTGTCGACGAGTGTGGTGTCGTTCCACCGTCCGGCGGGGCGCGGTCGTTCGGGGCTGCCCGCGCTCACCCTGGAACGCCACGGCTCCCTGTCGGCCGACCACATCCGTTCGGTCGCCGCCAACCACGGCTTCGCCCTGGCCCTCGCCCCTGGGGCGGCGACCCGGCCGCGGGCCCGCGTCTATGTGCCGGTGCCGGGTGGCGGGCGGGACGGCGTGGCGGGGGTTCCGGGGGCGGGCGTTCAGGCGCGGTAGGCGCGCAGGAAGGCGGCCACTCCGCCGGTGAGGAGGCGGTCGGTCTCCTCCTTGGGGAGCGGCACCACGCCGTAGTGGGAGCGCTGGACGATCGTGGCGGAGCTGAGGGCCACGTAGTGGACGGCGGCGAGGGCGGCGTCGCCGTGCACGTCGAGCAGCCCGGCGTCGGCGAGCCCCGCGAGGGCCTCGGCGAGGGCCTCGGTGACGGGGGCGGGCCCGGCCTGCTGCCAGGCGCCCATGACGTCGGCGGGGACGTGGCCGGCCTCGGCGTGGATGTGCCGGACGAGCGCGAAGTGGTCCGGGTACTCGGCGATCAGGTCGGTGAACGCGTAGGCCAGGGCGACCAGATCGCGTTCCAGCAGGTCCGGGTGGGGCGGCCGGCCGGGGTCCAGGAGGGCGTGGAGCCGGGCGAGCTGGGCGTCCCGGACGGTGTTGGCGGTCCAGGTGATGACCGTGCGGAAGAGCTCGGCCTTGCCGCCGGGGAAGTGGTTGTAGAGCGTGCGCGTGGAGACGCCCGCGGCGGCGGCGAGCGAGTCGACGGAGGCCCGGGCGTAGCCGTCGCGGCCGAAGACGCCGCAGGCAGCGCGGACCATCGCGAGCTGCTTCTCCAGTTTGCGGGGCGGGATCTCGCGCCGGGCCCGCTCGATCCAGGCCTCGTTGCCGCTGCCCATGCACTCCTCCTCGTCGACACCGCAGCGTAACCGCCACAGCGAACTACAACGCCCGTTGCACTTTCTACAACGCTCGTTGTACTTTACCGGAGCGCACCGGACGCACCCCGCGTCCGCACCGCTCCGGAGGGGACACCGCCATGCCTGAGACCACCGCTGCCGCCACCGCCACCGAGATCACCGCCGAGGCCGACGGGGCCACCGCCGCCACCGCCCCCCTGCGCGTCGCCGTCCTCGTGGGCAGCGTCCGGGAGGGGCGCCAGGGCGGCGCCGTCGCCGACTGGTTCCTCGGCGTGGCCCGCCGCCACGGCGGCCTGGAGCTCGACGTCGTGGACCTGGCCGAGGTCGACCTGCCGCTCGCCATGCCCGGCTGGGGCGGCCAGCCGGACGCGCGGGCCGCCGCGGCGCTCGCCGAGGTCTCGCCGCGGCTGGCCGCCGCCGACGCCTTCGTGGTGGTGACGCCCGAGTACAACCACAGCTTCCCCGCCGCCCTGAAGAACCTCATCGACTGGCACCACGAGCAGTGGCACGCCAAGCCCGTCGGCTTCGTCTCCTACGGCGGCCTCGGCGGCGGCCTGCGCGCCGTGGAGCAGCTCCGGACGGTCTTCGCCGAGCTGCACGCCACCACCGTCCGCGACTCCGTCAGCCTGCACGGCCCCTGGTCCGGGCTCGGCCCTGACGGCACGCCGCGCGACACGGCCGTCGCCGAGGGCGCGGCGAAGGGCATGCTCGGCCAGCTCGGCTGGTGGGGCCGGGCCCTGCGCACGGCCCGCACCGCCCTCCCCTACCAGGCCTGAGGGGAGGGGCGTCCGCATGAGCACCACAGCGCCCCGCGCCGAGGAAGTCGCCACCACCGGCGAGCCCGGCACCGTGTCCGGCACCCCGCTGGGCCGGGTCCTCACGGTCGTCGTCATCGGCTCCGTGATGTCCGTCCTCGACGTCACCATCGTCAACGTCGCCCTGCGCAGGCTGTCCGAGGCCTTCGACGCCCCGCTGGCCACCATCCAGTGGACCGCGACCGCCTACTCGCTCGCCCTGGCCGCCGTCATCCCGACCGCCGCCTGGGCCATGGGCCGGATCGGTGCCAAGCGCACGTACCTCACCGCCCTCGCCCTCTTCACCCTCGGCTCCCTGCTCGCCGCGTTCGCCTGGGACGCGGGCAGCATGATCGCCTTCCGCGCGGTCCAGGGGCTCGGCGGCGGGCTGCTCATGCCGGTGGGCATGGCCATGGTGATGCGCGCCGCCGACCCCGAGCGCTTCGGGCGGGCGATGGCCCTGCTCGGACTGCCCATCCTGGTCGGTCCGGTGGCCGGCCCCGCGCTCGGCGGCTGGCTGCTCGACGCGGCCTCCTGGCACTGGATCTTCCTGGTCAACCTGCCCGTCGGCGCCGTCGCGCTGCTCCTCGCGGCACGGCTCCTGCGCCCCGACGCCCCGCGCGCCGGAGCCCCCGCGCCCCGGCTGGACGTTCCCGGCCTGATGACGCTCTCCCCCGGCCTCGCCCTGCTCCTGTACGGGCTCGCCCGGGGCGGCGAGACCGGCGCCTTCACCACGCCGGGGACCCTGGTGCCCACGCTCGCCGGCGCACTGCTCGTCGCCCTGTTCGTCCGGCGGGCCCTGACGGCCCGTGAGCCGCTCCTCGACCTGCACCTGCTGCGCGACCGCACCTTCGCGGTCGGCATCGGCACCCTGGCCCTGTTCACCTGCGGCTACTTCGGCTCCATGCTCCTCACCCCCATGTACTGGCAGGGCGTACGCGGCTTCAGCTCGACCACCGCCGGCCTGCTCGTGGCCCCCGTCGGGCTCACCGTCGGCGTGACCATGCAGATCGCCGCCCGCCGCATCGACAGCAGCTCCCCCCGGCGCCTCATCCCCGTCGGCGTCGCCCTCGCCGCCCTCGGCATGGGCCTGACGGCCCTGCAGACCGGGACGGCGGGCGTGGCGCCCTGGCGGGTCGTCGCGGCGGCGATGCTGATGGGCGTGGGCGCGGGCATGGTCCTGATGCCCACGATGACCACGGCCAGCCGCTCCCTCCCGAAGGACCGCATGGCCGCCGCGAGCACCTTCCTCGGCATCAACTCGCAGCTCGGCGCCTCCGTGGGCACGGCCCTGTGCTCGGTCGTCCTCGGCACGACCGGCACCGACCCGGCCGGCTTCCGCACGGCCTTCACCGTGGCGGCGGCCCTGCTGGCCGCGGCGGCGCTGCCGGCCCTACTGCTGCCGGGACGGCCGTCGCGTACGCCGTGAGCGGGACCGGATCCCTCCTCCGAGACCCCCTACTCCCCTACTCCACCCCCAGTCCGTCTTGTTTCCCAACCCACGCCCCCTATAGTGAGTCCAGAAATCAAACGGACCCACCATAGGGGGCGTGGCGTTCCATGACCGACAAGAAGCCGCTTCCGGCCCGCCTGGCCGGCCATCCGTCCGTACGCGCGGTGCTCGCGGCGCGCGAGGCGGAGCCGTCCGCCGCACGGCCGCCCGCCGTCGTGGACGCCGCGTGGCTGCGGGAGTTGTGTCTGCGGGCGGGGGCCGACGACGCGGCGGCCGTGAGCCTCGGCCATCCCGACCTGGCCGGCGAGCGGGAGCACGCGGAGGGCGCACTGCCCGGGACGCGGACGCTCGTCTCGCTCGTCGTGCGGATGAACCGGGACGACGTGCGGTCGGCGGCCCGGAGCGTGGCCAACCACGAGTTCCACCGCGCGGGGGAGCTCGTCAACGACGCGGCCCGTACGGTCGTGCGGGAGCTCCAGGACGCCGGGTACCGGGCGGTGAACCCGTCGGCGACCTTCCCCATGGAGATGGACGCGTTCCCGGGCCGGATCTGGGTGGTGGCCCACAAGACCGTCGCCGTGGCGGCGGGGCTCGGCGTGATGGGGCTGCACCGCAACGTCATCCACCCGAAGTTCGGCAGCTTCGTCCTGCTGGCCACCGTCCTCCTGGACGCCGAGGTCTCCTCGTACGGACAGCCCCTGGACTACAACCCCTGCGTGGAGTGCAAGCTGTGCGTCGCCGCCTGCCCGGTCGGGGCGCTCTCCAAGGACGGCGACTTCGACTTCCTGGCCTGCGCGACGCACAACTACCGCGAATTCATGGCCGGGTTCACCGACTACGTCCAGACGGTGGCCGACAGCACGGACGCCGCCGACTTCCGCTCCCGGGTGACGGACGCGGAGAACGCCTCCATGTGGCAGAGCCTCGCGTTCAAACCCAACTACAAGGCGGCTTACTGCCTTGCCGTCTGCCCGGCCGGCGAGGACGTCCTCGGACCGTACCTCGACGACCGCAAGGCCTTCATGGACACCGTCCTGCGCCCGCTCCGGGAGAAGAAGGAGACGCTGTACGTACTCCCGGGCTCGGCCGCCCAGGAGTACGCGCGGCGCCGCTTCCCGCACAAGCCGGTGAAGGAGGTCAGCGGGGGCTGGCGGAAGCCGGCGGCGCCACCAGCGCCCTGAGGGCGATGTTGAGCCGGAGGACGTTGACCCGGGGTTCGCCGATGAAGCCGAGGATGCGGCCGTCGGTGTGTTCGTCGACCAGTCGCTCGACCTTCGCGACGTCCAGCTTGTTGCGTTCGGCGACGCGGTGGACCTGGAGCTTCGCGTACTCCGGGGAGATGTGCGGGTCCAGGCCGGAGCCCGAGGAGGTGACGGCCTCGGCCGGCACGTCGGAGGGCTTCACCTTGTAGTCGGCCGTCGAGTTGTCCTTGACGACGGCGGCCTTGGCGTCGGTCACCCACTTGACCAGGTCCGCGTTGTCGCCGGAGCGGTTCGTGGCGCCGGACAGGATCAGCTCGTACCGGGTGTTGACGGAGTTGGAGCCCAGGCCGTTCGACGGGCGCGGCTGGAACCACTTGAGGTCCGGCGCCGCCGTCTCCTCGCCCTCCTTCATCGGGAGGTCGTAGGTCTGGCCGATGAGTTCCGAGCCGACGACCTTGCCGCTCGCGTCCTTGATCTCGGAGCCGTTCGCCTTGTCATGGAAGGCCAGTTGGGCGATGCCCGTGACGGCCAGGGGGTAGAGCACGCCGCACACGACGGTGAGGACGAGCAAGGCGCGCAGGCCCGCCCAGATCAGGCGTCCGGTGCTTCCTACGGAAGTGTTCATGGTCGTCAGCCGATTCCGGGGATGAGGGAGAGGAGCAGGTCGATGATCTTGATGCCGATGAACGGGGCGATCAGGCCGCCGAGTCCGTAGAGACCGAGGTTGCGGCGGAGCATCGAGTCGGCGCTGGAGGGGCGGTAGCGGACGCCCTTGAGGGCGAGCGGCACGAGCGCGATGATGATCAGCGCGTTGAAGATGACGGCGGACAGGATCGCGGACTCGGGCGAGGCCAGGCCCATGATGTTGAGCTTGTCGAGCGACGGGTAGGCGACGGCGAACATCGCGGGGATGATCGCGAAGTACTTGGCGACGTCGTTGGCGATGGAGAAGGTGGTCAGCGCGCCTCGGGTGATGAGGAGTTGCTTGCCGATCTCGACGATCTCGATGAGCTTGGTCGGGTTGGAGTCGAGGTCGACCATGTTGCCGGCCTCCTTCGCGGCCGACGTGCCCGTGTTCATCGCCACGCCGACGTCGGCCTGCGCGAGGGCGGGGGCGTCGTTGGTGCCGTCGCCGGTCATCGCGACGAGCTTCCCGCCGGCCTGCTCGCGCTTGATGAGGGCCATCTTGTCCTCGGGGGTGGCCTCGGCGAGGAAGTCGTCGACACCGGCCTCCTCGGCGATGGCCTTGGCGGTCAGCGGGTTGTCGCCCGTGATCATGATCGTCTTGATGCCCATGCGGCGCAGCTCGTCGAACCGCTCCCGCATGCCCTCCTTGACGACGTCCTTCAGGTGGATGACACCGAGGACACGCGCGCCCTGGTCGTCTTCCACAGCCACAAGGAGCGGCGTGCCGCCGGCCTGGGAGATCGCGTCGGTGAGCACCTGGGTGTCGTCGGCGACCGTGCCGCCCTGCTCCTTCACCCATGCGACGACCGAGCCGGTCGCGCCCTTGCGCACCCTCCTGCCGTCCAGGTCCACGCCCGACATGCGGGTCTGGGCGGTGAACTCGATCCACTCGGCGTCGGCCAGCTCACCCTGGTGCCGCTCGCGCAGCCCGTACTTCTCCTTGGCGAGGACGACGATGGAGCGCCCCTCGGGGGTCTCGTCGGCGAGCGAGGAGAGCTGGGCCGCGTCGGCCAGTTCGGCCTCCGTCGTCCCGGCCACGGGGGCGAACTCGGCGGCCTGGCGGTTGCCGAGGGTGATGGTGCCGGTCTTGTCGAGCAGCAGCGTCGACACGTCACCGGCGGCCTCGACCGCACGGCCCGACATCGCGAGGACGTTGCGCTGGACGAGCCGGTCCATGCCCGCGATGCCGATCGCGGAGAGCAGGGCGCCGATCGTCGTCGGGATGAGGCAGACCAGGAGCGCCGTCAGGACGATCATCGAGGTCTGCTTGTCGGCCCCCGCGTAGATCGCGAAGGGCTTGAGGGTGACCACGGCGAGCAGGAAGACGATGGTGAGGGACGCCAGCAGGATGTTGAGGGCGATCTCGTTCGGGGTCTTCTGACGGGCGGCACCCTCGACCAGGTTGATCATCCGGTCGATGAAGGTCTCGCCGGGCTTCGTCGTGATCTTGATGACGATCCGGTCGGACAGCACCTTCGTACCGCCGGTGACGGCCGACCGGTCGCCGCCGGACTCGCGGATGACGGGCGCCGACTCGCCGGTGATGGCGGACTCGTCGACGCTCGCGACACCCTCGACGACGTCGCCGTCGCCGGGGATGACGTCGCCGGCCTCGCAGACCACCAGGTCACCGATGCGCAGCTCGGTGCCCGGGACCCGCTCCTCGCTCGTGCCGGTGATCCGGCGGGCGACGGTGTCGGTCTTGGCCTTGCGCAGGGTGTCGGCCTGCGCCTTGCCGCGGCCCTCGGCCACCGCCTCCGCCAGGTTCGCGAAGACCGTGGTCAGCCACAGCCAGGCCGTGATCGCCCAGCCGAACCAGTCCCCCGGGTTCTTGATCGCGAGCCCGGTGGTGACCACCGAACCGACCAACACCACGAACATGACCGGCGACTTGACCATCACCCGCGGGTCGAGCTTCCTGATCGCGTCCGGGAAGGACTCGACCAGCTGCTTCGGATCGAACAGGCCCCCGCCGACACGTCCGGCCTCGGGCTTGTGCCCGGTGGGTGCGTCCGGGTGGGGTGCCCGGGTAGGAGTGAGGGTGCTCATGCTGCGAGTCCTTCGGCGAGCGGGCCAAGGGCCAGGGCCGGGAAGTAGGTGAGACCGGTGATGATCATGATCGTGCCGACGAGGAGGCCGGTGAACAGCGGCTTCTCGGTACGGAGCGTGCCCGCGGTCTCGGGGACGGGCGTCTGCTCGGCGAGCGAGCCGGCCAGCGCGAGGACGAACACCATGGGCAGGAACCGGCCGAGCAGCATCGCGATGCCGATGGTCGAGTTGAACCACTGGGTGTCGGCGTTGAGGCCGGCGAAGGCGGAGCCGTTGTTGTTGGCGCCCGAGGTGTACGCGTAGAGGATCTCGGAGAAGCCGTGCGCGCCCGAGTTGGTCATCGAGTGCGACGGGGTGTCCAGGACGAACGAGGCCGCCGTGAAGCACAGCACCAGCGCCGGCGTGATCAGGATGTAGCAGGCCGCGAACTTGATCTCCCGCGTGCCGATCTTCTTGCCCAGGTACTCCGGCGTCCGGCCGACCATCAGACCGGCGATGAACACCGCGATGACCGCCATGATCAGCATGCCGTACAGGCCGGAGCCCACACCGCCGGGCGCGATCTCGCCCAGCTGCATGCCCAGCATCGTGATCCCGCCACCGAAGCCGGTGTACGAGGAGTGGAAGGAGTTCACCGCACCGGTCGACGTGAGCGTGGTCGCCACCGCGAAGATCGACGAACCGCCGATCCCGAACCGGGTCTCCTTGCCCTCCATCGCCCCGCCCGCCAGGTCGAACGCCGGGCCGTGGTGCGCGAACTCGGTCCACATCATCAGGGCCGTGAAACCGACCCAGATCGTGGCCATCGTCGCCAGGATCGCGTACCCCTGCTTCAGGGAGCCGACCATCCGCCCGAAGGTCCGGGTCAGCGCGAACGGGATCACCAGGATCAGGTAGATCTCGAAGAGGTTGGAGAGCCCGTTGGGGTTCTCGAAGGGGTGGGCCGAGTTGGCGTTGAAGTAGCCGCCGCCGTTGGTGCCCAGCTCCTTGATGACCTCCTGCGAGGCGACCGCGCCGCCGTTCCACTGCTGCGAGCCGCCCATGAACTGCCCGACCTCGTGGATCCCGGCGAAGTTCTGGATCGCACCGCAGGCCACCAGGACGAGGGCGCCGATCACGGCGATCGGGAGCAGGATCCGGACGGTGCCGCGCACCAGGTCGGCCCAGAAGTTGCCCAGCTCACCCGTACGGGAACGGGCGAAACCACGGACCAGAGCCACCGCCACCGCGATGCCCACCGCGGCGGAGACGAAGTTCTGCACCGCCAGGCCGCCGGTCTGCACGACGTGCCCCATGGCCTGCTCGCCGTAGTACGACTGCCAGTTGGTGTTGGCGACGAAGGACGCGGCCGTGTTGAAGGCCTGGTCCGGGTCGATCGACACGAAGCCGAGCGAGCCCGGCAGGGAGCCCTGCACCCGCTGGAGCAGGTACAGGAACAGGACGCTCACCGCGGAGAAGGCGAGCACACCGCGCAGGTACGCGGGCCAGCGCATCTCCACGTTCGGGTTGGCGCCGATGGCCTTGTAGATCCACTTCTCGGGCTTGTAGTGCTTCTCCGAGGAGTAGACGCGCGCCATGTGGTCACCGAGCGGCCGGTAGGACAGGCCGAGGGCGACGACCAGGGCGAGGAGCTGGAGGGCGCCGGCGAGGACGGGAGACATGTCGGGGCTCAGAACCTCTCCGGCTTGACGAGGGCGAGGACCAGATACCCCAGGAGGGCGACGGCGACGATGAGGCCGACGACGTTCTCGGCACTCACAGCTTCGCCACCCCCTTGGCGATGAAGGCCACCACTGCGAAGACCGCGAGCGTGGTGACCACGAAGGCCAGGTCGGCCATCGTGAGCTCCTGACGGAGAGAGCGGATGTTGCTGACCTGCCGAGCAAACCTCTTTTCGGACAGGTCACAGCCGCCGTTGACGGGCCCCTAACGCCGCCGGGGGTGCTCTTGACGCATCCTCTACGCGACTTCCGGCCGGGCCCTGCGCATCGCGCTCGGCGCCGGTCAGCGCGCGGCGAGCTCCACGCCCAGCCAGGCTGCGCCGAGCCCGGCGGCGATGCTCCCGAGGACGTTGGCCACCGCGTAGAACCGGGCGCCCGACTCGTACAGCTTCACCGTCTCGTACGAGAAGGTCGAGTACGTCGTGAGCGCCCCGCACAGGCCCGTGCCGAGGAGCAGTCCCATGCGGGCGGACGCGACGCCGGCGAGGAGACCCAGGATGAGGGAGCCGACGACGTTGACGGCGAAGGTCCCCCAGGGGAAGACCGAGTCGTGACGGGCCTGGACGGCGCGGTCGGTGAGGTAGCGCAGGGGCGCGCCGACGGTGGCGCCCAGGACGACGAGCAGCCAGTTCACTCGCGCGGCTCCCGGGACGCCGAGTCGGAGTCGCAGTCGGAGTCGGCTTCGGGCTCGCGCCCGGGCTCGCGCTCGCGCTCAGGCTCGGGCTCGGGCTCGGGCTCGGGCTCGGGCTCGGGCTCGGGCAGCGGCTCCGGCGCACTGCCGGTCCCGGCCCCTCCCGTGCCGCTCGCGAAGTGCACGACCTCGCAGGCCTCCAGGAACACCAGGTCGTCCGAGACCAGCTCCTCCAGCCGCGGCAGGAAGCCCCGTACCCGTTCCTCGGTGTCCACGATCAGGACCGCCACCGGCAGGTCGTCGCCGAGCGAGAGGAGCCGGGTGGTGTGGACGAGGGAGGCGCCGCCGAAGCCCTCGATGCCGCGGAAGACGGAGGCGCCCGCGAGTCCGGCCTCGTGCGCTCGGTGGACGATCTCGCTGTAGAGCGGCCGGTGGTGCCAGGTGTCGCGTTCGCCGACGAGGACCGTCAGGCGCAGGGCGGGGCCCGCGAGCCGGGTCATCGCTGCCTCCCCGCCGGTACGACGCGGGCGGCGGCCCGGGCCGCGGTGACGCCCGCCCACACCGCGGCGAGCGCGGTCAGCGCGGTCGCGGCCATGTACAGCAGCCCGCGCGTGATGTCCCCGGCGGCCAGCAGGCGCTGGGTGTCCAGGGAGTAGGTGGAGAAGGTGGTGAAGCCACCGCAGACTCCGGTGCCGAGGAAGGGGCGCAGGAGCGGGTGCGGCGGGGTGAGGCTCTCGGTGGCGAACACCATGATCACGCCGAGGAGCGCGCAGCCGGCCGCGTTGACGGTGAGGATCGTCCAGGGAAACGCACCGGCCGGTGTCGGCCAGGCGAGCGTCGCCGCGTACCGGGCGGAGGCACCGAGCGCGCCGCCCGCGGCAACCACGCCGACGACCGGAAGCTGCGCGCGGAATCCCATGGGACCAGGTTAGGCGCTGAGGGCGCATGGACCCGGATGCGGGCGCGTCCGCGCAGCTCACGGCGGGTACGCAGGTCTGCGGATGAAGCGAGGCGCACAGGCACGGTCCCCGGCCTGGGGCATTAACCGGAGCCCGGCCCGTGCAGCCTCGGAAGTGATGGTCCGGGCCAGGCCGCGCACGGGTCAAAGGCGGTCCGGCGAGTCTGTCAGATCCCCCCGCGGGGTATGGCGGTGGTCCGGCCACCATCCGGCGGCCCAGACGGGTGCCGGGTACACCTCGTCCTGGCGGCGCCGAACCGCGACCTTTGAGGGGCAGCTGGAGGGAGCTGCGCAACCGTCGGTCAGGAGTGTCGTGAGTACATCCGTCGCAACCAGGTTCAGGACCGTCACCGCGCCCCGGGACGCGGCGGACGAGGACGTCTACGGCGAGTTGTGCGCCGCGCTCTTCTCCGCCTTCCCGCGCCGCGACCAGCGGATCAAGGCCGAGCAGTATCTGCGCGGGCTGCTGACCGCGCAGGGCCGCAAGTCCATCCGCAACATCGCCGCCCAGATCGGCGGACCGGCCGCGGAGCAGAGCCTGCACCACTTCATCTCCAGCTCCACGTGGGACTGGCGGCCGATGCGGGCCGAGCTGGCCCGGTTCCTGCAGCAGAACAACGGGCCGCAGGCATGGGTGGTGCGCCCGATGCCGATACCGAAGGCCGGCGACCACTCGGTCGGTGTCGACCGCCGCTTCGATCCGGAGCGCGGCCAGGTCTTCCGCGGACAGCAGGCCTTCGGAGTGTGGTTCGCCTCCGAGGAGCTGAGCGTCCCCGTCAACTGGCGTCTCTTCCTGCCGGACCCCTGGGTCAAGGACCGCACGCGGCGCGACCGTGCGGAGGTACCCGAGGGTGCGGCGGAGGAGACGCTGGAGGAGTGCGCGGTCAACGCGGCGCTCGACACAGCCCGCTGGCCGGAGGTGACCCGCAAGCCGCTGCTGCTCGACATCCGCGGCGGTGCGGGCCGGGCGGCCCTGCACCGGCTCGCCGTGGCCGGCGTGCCGGTGGTGGCCCGGATCGGCACCGGCTGCCGGCTGACCGTCGCGGACCGCTCGCTGCCCGGCTTCGGCGCGGGCCCGCTGACGGCGCAGCAGATCCTCGAGTCCCTCAAGGGGCTGCGGCGCCCGGTGAGCTGGGTGGACTCGGCGGCCGGGGTGCGCACCTCCCGGACCTCGCTCGCGACAGCGGTACGGGTCACGCTGCCCGTGCCGGCCGGGGAGCGGCAGCGCCCGCTGCTGCTGCTCGGCGAGTGGGACGACCCGCGGCGGGCCCCGGCCCGGCTGTGGATCACGGACCTGACCGGCTCGGCGGTCGGCCCGCTGCTGCGGCTGACGAAGCTGTCGCGCCGGGTGGAGCGGGACTTCCGCGCGGTCGGCGAGGGCGCGGGCCTGCGGGACTTCGTGGGCCGCTCGTTCCGCGGCTGGCACCGCCACATCACGCTCGCCTCCGCCGCCCACGCGGCGACCGTCCTCGCCCCCGGCTGGAACACGGCCGCCGCACCGACGGCGTACGGGCAGGTGCAGGGCCGCTCGGCGGGCTGACGGCGCGGGCCCGGGCGACTGCCCGGGCCCCGACGGCCGTCCGCCTCCCCGTCCGGCCGACCGCCTCCCCGTCCGGCGGCCCGGCACCCCGGGCGCGGGTCACCGGGCGGGGTGCGTTCCTCCGGGTCACCGGGCAGGGCGTCACGCGCCCCCGGCGCCACGGCCTCGGCACCACGCTCCCGCGCCGCGGCCTCGGCGTCACACCCCGGCCTCACGGCCTCGGCGCCACGCCCTCGGCCTCGTCCTCACGCCCCCGGCCGCTCACAGGACGGGGTCGTGCCGCGGGTGTCGCGGAGGTCGGCGCGCTGGCGGGCCAGGACGTCGCGGGTGCGCTGGAGGCGCAGCGCGAGTTGGACCTCCAGGACGTGGCCGGGTTTCTGCCACTCCGCGCCGAGGAGTTCGCCGATCCGTTCCAGGCGGCGCGAGACGGTGTTGGGGTGCACGTGCAGTGCCTCGGCCGCGTTGGTGGGGCTGCCTCCGGAGGCGAAGTACGCCTCCAGGGTGCGGGTCAGATCGGTGAACCGTTCGGCGTCGTAGTCGAGCACGGGCCCGATCGCCGACTCGATGAACCCGTCCACGTCGTGGTCGTCCGAGAGCAGCAGCCCGAGGAACCCCAGGTCCTGCACGGACGCCGCCGCACCCGAACCGCCCAGTGCGCCCATCGCGTCCAGGCAGCGCATGGCCTCCAGATAGAGCCGGCTCACGCTGTCCGGGCTCCAGCCGGGACCGGCCGCGCCCACCGAGACGGGGTGGCCGAGCAGCGGGGAGAGTTCGCCCGAGACGGCCTTCGCGGCGGCCGAGGCGTCCACGCCGGGCAGCAGCAGCACGATCGCACCGCCGTGCACGGTCTTCAGGCCGGACATGCGGTACGCGTACGAGGAGGCCCACACGACCGCGCGCCCCTGCTCGCCGCCCTCCGGGCGGGCCACCACGACGACGTGCGGCTTGCGCAGGTCGAGGCCGAGACGGCGGGCGCGCTGGGCGATCTGCTGCGGGGCGTGCTGCGGCTCGGAGAGCAGGTCGTCGAGGAGTTCGTCGCGGACGGGGCCCTCGGCGACGGCGGTGGAGCGCTGCATCAGGAGCAGGAACGCGACGGACTGGGCGGCGAGTTCGAGGAGTCGTTCGTCCTCGCCGGTGAGCGGGGTGGCGGCGCGGACGACGAGGACGCCGAGGTCCTCGGAGCCGGCGAGGACCGGTGCGACCCAGGTCTGGTCGCCGGCGCCGTCGAGGTGGCCGCGGTCCCCGGGCGGTCCCGGCGGTCCCGGTTCGCCCGCGGTGAGGACGGGGCGGCGGCCCGCGTGGGCGTCGAGCGACGCCTTGGCGACGGCGTCCTCGTCGAGGCCGGGCAGCTCCCCGGCCTGGACGAGGGTGCGCCCTCCGGGGTCGCGGACGAGGACCGCCCCGTCGAGGGCGTCACCGGCGGCGGTGGCGACGTTGCGCAGGTCGCCACCGGCCAGGATCAGGTTCATGATGCGGCTGTGCGCCTCGCCGATGTAGCGCATGCGGGTGAGGCGGGTGCGGGCGCGGGAGCTGTCCCGTTCGAGCTCGGTGACCTCGGCCCTGGTCTGGTCGAGGAGCCCGGACTTCTCGGTGGCGACGGCGGCGAGGTCGGCGAGCGCGGCGACGAGGGCGATCTCGTCGGCCGTGTACCGGCGGGTGCTGCGGTCGGCCCCGTAGAGCACGCCGAGGGTGGAGTCGCCGGTGCGCAGCGGCACGGCGAGGACGCCCCGGAGGCCTTCGGCCCGTACGAGGTCGTCTATGGCGGCGGAGTGCGCGAAACGCGGGTCGGCGAGGTAGTCCTCGGTCCAGGCGGGCTCGCCGAGCGCGTGCACCAGGCCGCCGAGTCCGTCCCCTTCGAAGAGGGTGGGACAGCCGGCCGGGTCGAGTGCGGTGAGGGCGCCTTCGGCGCTGTGCAGGAGGCGGCCGCCGTGCGGACCGCGCAGGGTGACGCAGGCCAGGTCGAGGCCGAGGACGCGCTTGGCGCGGCGGGTGACGACCCGCAGCAGGCCGTCCAGGTCGTACGGGAGGGTCAGGTCCCGCGTGGTGTCGAGGAGGGCGGCGAGTCCTTCCTCGCGCTGCTCGCGGCGGGCGAGGGAGCAGCTGACGCCGGTGGCGAGGTGAACGGCCTTTTCCAGGGCGCGGAGTTCACTCTCGGGGAGGCCTGCCACCCTTGCCTGGTCGAGCAGTTCGGCGAACCGGCCCGGTGGGGCCTGTCGGGCCAGCAGCTCCAGGACGGTGAGCGCGTCGGCGCCCCCGCCTCCGTCCGCGCTGTCGTAGGACATGCCTCAACTCCCTCCGCTGGCCGAAAGTAATTCGGTCGTCGACGTCGGTCAACGGTGAGATCGACCACTTCATTCCCCTTTGGGTCCGACAGCACGTCACAGGCCTGCCGGACGCCTGTCGGACGTCTGCCCGACTCCGTCGGAGTGCCGCCGGACGCCCGTCGGACTCCACCGGAAGCCCGTCAGGCCAGGCTCGCCGCCATGCCGGCCACGGCCGCAACGGGCCGCAGCCACAGGCCGCTCGCCTGGGTCGGGACGCGGGGCAGCCCGGCGTCCCGCACGGTCAGCACGGAGCGGTGCAGCCGGCGGAGCCGCGCCGAGGGCTCCCGGCCGCCGTCCCGCTGGAGGCCGACGCAGAGTCGGCGGTAGGCCTCCAGGGCGTCGTCGGCGCGCCCGGAGCGCAGCAGGGCGACCATGAACTGGCCGTGCAGCGACTCGTTGACGGGGTGCCGGGCGGCGAGGACGGCGAGTTCGGGGACCATCTCGACGTGCCGGCCGAGCCCGAGCTGCGCCTCGACCCACTGGTCGAGCACGCTGAGCCGGGAGGCTTCGAGCCGCTCGGTCTCCGCGCGGAGCCGGGGGCCCGCGTCGACGCCCGCGTACGGTTCGCCGCGCCACAGGGCGAGGGCTTCGCCGAGGCGGAGCGCGGCGCGCGGGAGGTCACCGGCCTCCATGGCGCGGTATCCGGCTCCTGCCGCGCGCTCGAACTGCCAGACGTCGTGGGAGCCGCCGCCGGTGTCGAGGCGGTAGCCGCCGGACTGCGCGGCGAGGACGGTCTCGGCGGTGCGCCCGTCGGCGTCCTCGCCCGCCCGGTCGCCGACGGCGGTCAGGCCCTCCGTGAGCGCGGCGGCGATGAGCGCCCGCAGCCCGAGGACGTGCGAGTGGAGCTCGACCCGGGCGCCGCGCGGCGCGCCGGACGGCCACACCTCCTCCATGAGGACGGTGACCGGAACGACCTGATCGGCACTGGCGGCGAGCAGGGCGAGCAGTTGTCGTGGCGCGGCGGCGGTCGGGGTGATCGACACCCCGTTCTCGCGTACCGACAGCCCTCCCAGGATCCGGACGTCCACTTTGCCCCCTCAGCGTCTGTGCACGGGATGACCCTCGATGATTAGAAAAGAGACCGCGATGCATGTCAATAAGAAACCGGACGGTATGGAATCGCCGGACCCCGAGGGCGGCGTTTTCGTCCCTTTTCTACCGATCCGCCCTCATCAACGCGACATCAAGGGCCGACGAAACGTACTCGCGAATCCAGATACTGGACCCACGGGTATGATTTGGGGATCGTTTTCAGGCAGCCGTGCAGGTGTCATCCGGCCAGCATCTCAAAGAAACCGCCATGGCGGTTTGATTTAACGTGTCGAAGACACCCTAGGGGCGCTCGTCCGGCACTCCGAGTGCCCGCGCACCCCGGCCGGGCTCCAGGTCGAGCATGGTCAGCACGGAGGGGACGACGATGCTGGGCAGGAGATGGTGGTAGAGCGCCGAGGCCCATCGCTCCATCGACGAGCGGTGCCCTTCGAGCGCGTGCGACATCAGATTCAGCCCCGCGTAGGAGCCGACGACCAGCGGGGCGACCTCCTCGGGATCGGCGTGCGGAAGCAGCTCGCCGCCCTCCTTCGCCGCGTTGAGCAGCCGCAGGTTGATCTCGGTCCACTCCCGGTAGGGGCCGCTCCGGTTGAGCTCGTGCCCGCCCTGGTCGAGAGTGAGCCGCACACTGCCGCTCAGCACCCGGTCGCAGGTCAGCCGGTGCGCGAACACCATGCCGACGTCGACGAACTCCTGCACCTTGGAGATCTGCGGCGGTGCCGTGGGCACGACCGACACCTGGGCGTCGATCACCGCGTGCGCGAGGTCTTCCTTGGAGTCGAAGTGGAAGTAGAGCGCACCCTTGGTCACCTGGGCGAGCTGGAGGATGTCGGAGAGCTTGGCGGCCTCGTAGCCCCGCTCGTCGAAGACGGCGGCGGCCGCTTCCAGGATCGCCTGACGGGTGCGGATCGCCCGATCCTGCTTCGCCATGGGAGTCACGTCCCTCTCATCGCCCGAACCGGCATCCCGGTGGCCCGAGAAAACAAACCTGGGGGTACCAATTTTCCGGCAGCAGGAAGATACCCGAAGCCTTGTTCGCAGTGAACCCAACCATCTCACGTATTGGACAGAAGCCGCTCCCACCTGCGAGGACGCCCGCACGGGCGGGGCACAGAACGTCAGGTCGCCCCAATCCCCGCACCGCCGCGCGCCCCTGACGCCCTTTCACCGTCACTCAGGGCGACGAAAAAACAGACCTTTCGGTCCGCGATCGACGGGTGGCATCGGCCGACGGCCTCGCCTCAGCCGATGACGGCGGACCCGGTGAGCAGTCCGAAGGACCCGAGCACGAACAGCGTGCGCACCCGGTGGAAACCGTTCCAGCGCTTCTCGAAGGCCGCCCGCACGTCACCCGCCGGCTCACCGCCCGACCCGGAGGCCGCCAAGGCGGAGTTGAGCGGGATGTTGCCGCCGACGGTGACCAGGTGGTTGGCCACGGCACACACGGCTCCGGCCAGGACCAGCCACTTCTGGGTGTCGGTCCGCCCGTCGACGGGGACGAACAGGGCGGCCGCGGGGAAGACCGCGACCCCCAGGAAGACGAGGAGGAACACCGGCCGCGGCACGTACTCGTTGATCCGCCGCATGGCCCGGACGAACTCCTCGTCGGGGAGCCGGGCGAGGGCGGGCATGACGCCGGTCTGGAAGATCAGCATGAATCCGGCGTAGAGCCCGGTGGAGACGACGGCGAGGGCGAGCATCAGGGCGGCCATGGGGCCATGATGGCGGACCGGCAGGGGGTACGGGAGGTGCGGGAGGGCGCAGAGTACACCCCCTGCGCCTCCCGCCACCACCCGGGATCAGCGGGCGTACGGATCCCCGCCCTCGGTCCCGCCCTCGGTCCCCTTCTCGTCCCCGCCCCGGGATCCGGCTCCCAGCGAGTCCGCCTGACGGATCGCCCGGGCGAGCTCCTGTACGGACGCCGAACGGGCCCGCTCGGCGAGCGCTTCCGCGCGGGAGGCGAGCCGCGGGAGGGCGGGAGCGCCCGGCAGCCGGCCACCGCGCAGCCGGTCGGCGAAGTAGGCGGCGATCGCGGTCAGTTGCAGGCTGTCGTGCCCGGCCCCCCACAGGGGTGCGGTGAGAGCGGCGGAGTCCACCGCGCCGGAGCGCTCGTGCGGGGCGCGGGTGACGGGGTCGAGCCAGCGGACGGTGGCGGTGGCGACCCGCCCGCTCCTCCCGGGCCTGAGCCTGACCGAGTACAGCGCGGTGACGGTGTGCCCGGCGCCGATCTCGCCGCCGTCGACGCGGTCGTCGCGGAAGTCCTCGTCGGCGACCTTGCGGTCGTCGTAGCCGACGAGCCGGAAGCTCTCGACGGTCTTCGGGTCGAAGGCGACCTGCGCCTTGGCGTCGCGGGCGCGCAGCTCGATGTGGCCGGGGAGCTGGTCGACGAAGACCTTGCGGGCCTGCTCGGGGGTGGCGACGTACGTGGTGTGCCCGTCCCCCTTGTCGGCGAGCCGCTCCATGAACGCGTCCCCGTACTCGCTCCCCACGCCGACCCCGAACAGGGTGATCCCGTGCTCCCGGCGCTCCTCGTCGATCCGCTCCAGGATCCCGTCGGCGTCGGTGTCACCGGTGTTGGCGAGGGCGTCGGAGAGCAGCACCACCCGGTTGGTGGCGCCCTTGCGGTGTCCTTCGACGGCGACGTCGTACCCGGTGCGGACACCGGCCTCGACGTTGGTCGAGGAGGACGTCTCCAGGGAGTCGACGGCCTCGCGGATGCGCTCGCGCGCGCCGCCGACCCGGGTCATGGGCAGCTCGGTCTCCGCCTCCGCGCTGAAGGTGACGAGGGCGATCGCGTCGTCGTCCCGGAGCCGGCCGACGAGCAGCCCGAGCGACTCCTTGACCAGGTCGAGCCGGCCGGGCTCGTCCATGGAGCCGGAGACGTCGACGACGAACGTGAGGGCGGCGGGAGGGCGTTCGACGTCACTCGCGCGGGTGGCGAGGCCGACACGGACGAGTGACCACCCGTCGGCGTCGGAGCGGGCACCGTCGAGGGTGACGCTGAAGCCGTTGTCCTTGGGGCGCGGGTAGTCGGGCCGGAAGCTGTTGACGAACTCCTCGGGCCGTACGCCCTTCGGTTCGGGCAGCCGTCCCTCGCCGAGCGTGCGGCGGGCGTAGCCGTAGGAGGCGGTGTCCACGTCGAGCGCGAAGGTGGAGAGCCCTGGCGCGGGTGCGGCACGGTCGGGCACGGGACGGTCGGGCGCGGCGTTGTCGCCCCGCGCGTGCGTGGTGCCGCCGTCCGACCCTCCGGAGCACCCGGCGAGCAGCAACACCCCGGCGAGCGCCCCTGCTGCGATTCTCCGCCTCATGACCATCTCCCCCTCGCATAGCCCCACTTGGCCGTGGGACGTCCTGTGAATGTGACGTCCGAGCCGGTGCGAAGGAGCAGACGAAGGAGTTGCGGAAGGATCTCAATGCGGCAACGGCGCCTGGGGCACACCGCAGTGGCAGGGACTCGCCACCTTTGTCAACAGGGGTTGTCACCGTACGCAGTCACGTGCGTACATGGAGTGGCACACCGAACGGGCGGGGGTGGTCAGCGGTGACAGAGACTGCGGGCTCCGTGATGCTCGCCCGCTCGGCGATGGGCCGGGCCGGTCCCGAGCTCCAGCGTCCTCCCGGGCGCCCGGTCCGCGGCACCCGCCGGGTCAGCGCGGCGTTGGCAGGCCTGGCCGCCTCGGCCCGGCACGAGCTGCTGACCTTCGACGACCCGGCCGCCTCCGCGTCGCGTGCGATCCCCGAGCCGTTCCTGGAGCTGGCAGGAGCGTGCATGCGGGCGGCGGCGGAGCGGGCCGGCGAGGTGCGGCGCATCGTCCCGCGCCACGCCCTCCCCCAACTCGCGGGCGCCTTGCGCATCCCCGGCCGGGCCAGGGTCACCGACGCGATCCCCTTCAAGATGATCGTCGTCGACCGCACGGTCGCGGCCGTCCCCCTGGACCTGGAGCTCCACTACAACGGCCTCCTCCTGATCCGCGACCCCGTCGTCGTCCAGGCCCTGGTCCGCGCCCACCACACCTCCTGGGACGGCGGCCAGGACCTCACGGGCCTCACCGCCCCCACCCGCGACCTCCCCCCACAACTCCGCCCCGTCCTCGAAGCCCTCCTTTCCGGCCTCACCGACGAGGCCGCCGCCACCCGCCTCGGCATGTCCCCCCGCACGTACAGCCGCCGCGTGGGCGAACTGATGGCGGCCCTGGGCACGACGAGCCGCTTCCGCGCGGGGGCGGAAGCGGCTCGGAGGGGGTGGGTGTGAGGGAGGGCCGAGGGCGGCTACGACACGATGTCCTTCCGCGCGAACCCGCGGAACGCCAGGGCGAACAGCACCACCGCGTACGTCACCGAGATCGCCGTGCCCTTCACCATGCCCGACCACTCCAGTTGGGGCTGGAGCGCGTCCGCCCAGGCGAACTGCCAGTGGGCCGGGAGGAAGGCGCGCCAGTCGCCGAGGGCGGTGACGGCGTCGAGGACGTTGCCGATGATGGTGAGGCCGACGGCGCCGCCGACCGCGCCCAGGGGGGCGTCGGTGCGGGTGGAGAGCCAGAAGGCGAGGGCGGCCGTGACCAGTTGGGAGACGTAGACGAAGGCCGTCGCCAGGGCCAGGCGGACGAGGGCGTCGCCGGCGGGGAGGGCGCCGCCGGTGGGGAGCTTCAGGGGGCCCCAGCCGTAGGCCACCGTGCCGGCGGCGAGGGCCACCAGGGGCAGGAGGAGCATCGCCGCCGCGCTGAAGGCCAGGGCGACGGTGAGTTTCGACCAGAGGAGGCGGGCGCGGGGGACGGGGGCCGCCAGGAGGTAGCGGAGGGACGACCAGCCGGCCTCCGACGCGACCGTGTCGCCGCAGAACAGGGCGACCGGGATGACGAGGAGGAAGCCGGCGGAGACGAAGAGGCAGGTCGCCGCGAAGTTGGCGCCCGAGGCCGTCGCCGTGTCCATCAGGGTGATCCGGTTGTTCGCCGAGCCGTCCGGGCCGCCGCCGATCGCGAACGCCGCGATCAGGACGAAGGGCAGGGCGGCCAGGATCAGGGCCATCACCAGCGTGCGGCGGCGCTTCAACTGCCGCAGGGCCTCCACCCGCAGGGGCAGGGTGCGGCCGGGCGCGTAGCCGAGAGCGGCGGCGGTCATGCGGTCTCTCCGATCAGGGTCAGGAACGCGTCCTCAAGACGCCGGTGCGGACCCACGCCCGTCACCGGCACCTCCAGGCGGACGAGTTCGGCGATCAGCGCGGTGGCCGTCGTGGCGGCGTCCAGGCGTACGAGCAGGCCCGCGTCGGTCCGTACCGCACCCAGCTTCTCCACCACCGCGTCCGGGACCGGGCCGCCCAGCGTGACCAGGAGCGTGTCGTCGGAGCCGGTGATCTCCCGCACCGGGCCCGCCTGCACCAGGCCGCCGCGGTCCATCACCACGAGGTGGGTGCAGGACTGTTCGACCTCGGCGAGGAGGTGGCTGGAGACGATGACGGTCCGGCCGCCCGCCGCGTACCGGATCATCACCTCCCGCATCTCCCGGATCTGCGGCGGGTCGAGGCCGTTCGTCGGCTCGTCCAGGATCAGCAGGTCGGGCAGGCCCAGCATGGCCTGCGCGATGGCGAGGCGCTGCCGCATGCCCTGCGAGTAGGTGCGGACGGCGCGTTCGAGGGCGCCGCCCAGGTTGGCGATGCGCAGCGCCTCGCCGAGGTGCGCGTCCTCGGCGGGGCGGCCGGTCGCCTGCCAGTACAGCTCCAGGTTCTCGCGGCCCGACAGGTGCGGCAGGAAGCCCGCGCCCTCCACGAACGCGCCGACCCGCGAGAGCACCGGCGCACCCGGCCGGATCGCCTGGCCGAAGACCCGGATCTCGCCCTCGTCGGGCGTGATCAGGCCCATCAGCATGCGCAGGGTCGTCGTCTTGCCCGCGCCGTTGGGACCCAGCAGGCCCAGGACCTGGCCCTGTTCGACACGGAAGGACAGGTCGCGGACGCTGTACCGGTCGCCGCCCTTGTACTTCTTGGACAGGCCGGTGATCTGGAGCGGGACCTCGGCGAGCGCCGGGTCCGGGGCGGGCGGGGTGACCTTGCGGCGGGCCGTCAGGAGCAGCGCCGCCGCGGCGAGGACGCCCAGCAGCGGCAGGCCCCACACCCACCACGGCAGCCCCGCCGCCTGCGTCGTCACGCCCGGCGCCGTCGGCACCGTCAGGGCGCTCTCGACCCCGACCGTGTACGTGGCGGGAGCGGCGGGCGAGGCGTAGCCGAGGTCCGTCGCGGCGAGCACCAGGCGCAGCCGGTGGCCGGACGCCACCTCGTGGTCGACGGCGGGCAGCGTCAGGTCGACGGTCCGCCCGCGCCCGGCGTCCGCGACCCGTACCGGGGTCACGAGCTGGGCGGGCAGCACCTGCTGCCGCCCGTCCGGTCCCACGTCGTACACCTTGGCGAAGAGGACCGCCGAGCCGTCGGGGGCGGTCGACGTCACCCGGACCCTGACCGTCGGCGAGCCGGTGATCCGGACCGCACGGGTCTGCGGACGGGCGTCGAAGGCGGCGAACTGGCCGGGGAAGTCCACGGACAGGCCGACGCCGAGCGAGGAGAGCTGCGAGAGTCCGCCGCCGAGGCCCGGGACCGCGGAGATCGCGGGCGGATTCGCGCCCGCCGGGTTGGCGAAGGAACGCGCCGGGCCCGAGAGCGCCACCGGGACCTGTCCCGCCGCGAGTCCCGGGTACGTGTCGGCCGTCGCGCCGCGGAGGGTCGCGCGCCCGTCGGTGGAGTCGACGCCCCCGGTACGGCTCACCCGGAAGGCGGGGCCGGTCGCGGCCGAGGCGTCCCGCTTGAGGTGGCGGTCGAACCAGGCCGAGATCCGCGCCTCGACGCGGTCCGTCTCCCGGTCGCCGCCGTCGTGGCCGCCCGCCGTCCAGTCCACCGCGACCGGGGCGCCGTTCGCGGCGATGGTCCGGGCCATGGCGTCGGACTGGGCGAGGGTGAAGAGGGAGTCGGACTGGCCCTGGACGATCAGCGCGGGCACCTTGATGCGGGCGCCGACGGCCGACGGGCTGCGCGCCTCCAGGAGGGCGCGGGCGGCCGCGTCGGGCTTCCCGGCGACGGCGACACGCTGGTACAGGGCGCACACCTCGGGGCTGAAGCGTCCGCAGGCCGCGGTGCCTGGGCCTGTGCCGGTGCCGGTGCCGGTGCCGGTGCCAGTGCCGGTTCCGGTGCCCCCCTTGGGTTCCCCCGCGCCACCGGAGAAGAAGATCCCGGACCACAGCTTCTTGAACACGCCGTTCGGGAAGAGGGCGTCGGCGAGGTTCCAGTACGTGATCTGCGGCGCGATGGCGTCCACGCGCGGGTCGTACCCGGCGGCCAGCAGCGAGATCGCCCCGCCGTACGAGGCTCCGGTGACGCCGACGCGCGGGTCGCCCGCCTTGTCGAGCAGCACCTCGGGCCGGCCGGCCAGCCAGTCGACCAGCCCGCGGACGTCCTTGACCTCGCGCTCCGGGTCGTTCAGGCCGATCTGCCCGGTGGACCCGCCGAAGCCGCGCGCGGACCAGGTCAGCACCGCGTACCCGCCGCGGGCGAGCCGCTCGGCCTGCTCGCGGACGTCGTCCTTGGAGCCGCCGAAGCCGTGCCCGAGGAGGACGGCGGGGCGCCGGCCGGAGCCGCCCGCGGTGAAGTACGAGGTGTCGATCCGCACCCCGTCGAGGTCGAGCATCCGGTCCGCGCGCTGCACGGGCGGCGGGTCGTCGGAGGCGACGGCGGTCCATGTGCCGGCGCCTCCCACGAGCACGGCGAGGACGGTGGCGACCGCCGCCCACCTCGGCAGACCGGGTCGAGGAAGGCCCCTCCGGGGAAGTCGCAGCTGCATGGTGTCGAGCCTAGGCGGCCGGACGACTCCGGCTCGGCTGCCCCGGGGCGGAACTCCGCCGCCTCCTCAGGTCGTACGCGGCGCCCTCCGCGTACACCAACCGCGGTATGCGGGGGCTCGCGGACGGAGTGCGCCCCTCGGCCTCCGCCGCTACGCGACGATCCGCGCGAGCAGCCCGTCCCCCGCCGGGTACGCCCGTTCCTCCGGCAGCAGGCGTCCGGCCTCCTCCAGGTGTCCGTCGCGGACCAGCGCGTGGATCTCGTGGGCGAGCGGGGTGACGTCGCGGATGCCGACCGTCCACTCGTCCGCGTACCGGCGGGAGGCCTCCCCGGCGAGGCCGAGCTGGAGGGAGCGGTACGGGAGGGGAGCCAGGCGCAGGTCGCGTTCGGGGTCCCACTGGACGCGGGCCGGGGATGTCCTCAGCTCGCGCCGCCAGGTGTCGTGGTCGGGGTGGAAGCCGTGCACGTAGTGCGAGAGGCACGCGTGGCGCAGGGCCCATTCGAAGCCCTCGCGGGTGATCTCGACGGCGAGGACGGTCTCCTGGCTGTCCTTCAGGCCCCAGCCGCAGCGGTACATCATCCACAGGAACGAGGGCTTGATCCAGGTCATCCGTTCGCGCTTCCAGGCGTCGGGGAAGCGCCCGTCGCGGGCGGCCGGCAGGCCCAGGGACGGGCTGTAGGCCTGGTAGACGGTCACCGTGGTGTCGGTGTGGAGCGCGCGGATCGCGTGCTTCGGCGGGACGGGGAGGGATACGGACATGGCCCCCAGGATGCGTTCCCACGCACCCTGGGGGCCAGTGCATTACCGACCGCGCCGGCTGACCGGGGTCAGTGGTTGCGCGGGAAGCCCAGGTCGACGCCGGACGGGGCCTCGGACGGGTCCGGCCAGCGGGTCGTGACGACCTTGCCGCGGGTGTAGAAGTGGATGCCGTCGTTGCCGTAGATGTGGTGGTCGCCGAAGAGCGAGTCCTTCCAGCCACCGAAGGAGTGGTAGCCCACCGGCACCGGGATCGGCACGTTCACGCCGACCATGCCGGCCTCGACCTCCATCTGGAAGCGGCGGGCGGCGCCGCCGTCGCGGGTGAAGATCGCGGTGCCGTTGCCGAACGGCGAGGCGTTGATGAGGGCCAGGCCCTCCTCGTAGGTGTCGGCGCGCAGCACGCACAGCACCGGGCCGAAGATCTCGTCCTGGTAGGCCTTGGCCGTGGTCGGCACGTGGTCCAGGAGGGACAGGCCGATCCAGTGGCCGTCCTCGAAGCCGTCGACGGTGTAGCCGGTGCCGTCGAGGACGACCTCGCAGCCCTCGGCCGCGGCGCCGTGCACGTAGGAGGCGACCTTGTCGCGGTGGACGGCCGTGATGAGCGGGCCCATCTCGGAGGCCGGGTCGTTGCCGGGGCCGATCTTGATCTTCTCGGCGCGCTCGCGGATCTTCTCCACGAGCTCGTCGCCGACCGCGCCGACCGCGACGACCGCGGAGATCGCCATGCAGCGCTCGCCGGCGGAGCCGTACGCCGCCGAGACCGCCGCGTCGGCGGCCGCGTCGAGGTCGGCGTCGGGCAGCACCAGCATGTGGTTCTTGGCGCCGCCGAGCGCCTGGACGCGCTTGCCGTTGGCGGCCGCGGTGGTGTGGATGTGGCGGGCGATCGGGGTCGAGCCGACGAAGGAGATCGCGGCGACGTCCGGGTGCTCCAGGAGGCGGTCCACGGCGACCTTGTCACCGTGCAGGACGTTGAAGACGCCGTCCGGCAGACCGGCCTCGGCGAGCAGCTCGGCGATCTTCATGGCCGCCGACGGGTCCTTCTCGCTCGGCTTGAGCACGAAGGTGTTGCCGCAGGCGATGGCGAGCGGGAACATCCACATCGGCACCATCGCCGGGAAGTTGAACGGGGTGATGCCGGCCACGACGCCGACGGCCTGGCGGATCGAGGCAACGTCCACGCGGCTGGAGACCTGGGTGGACAGCTCGCCCTTGAGCTGGGTGGTGATGCCGCAGGCCAGGTCGACGATCTCCAGGCCGCGGGCGACCTCGCCGAGCGCGTCGGAGTGCACCTTGCCGTGCTCGGCGACGATCCGCTCGGCGATCGCGTCGCGGTTGGCGTCGAGCAGGGCGCGGAAGCGGAAGAGGATCGTGGTGCGCTGGGCAAGCGAGGAGGTGCCCCAGGTCGCGAAGGCGTCCTTCGCGGCCGCGACGGCCGCGTCGACCTCCTCCACCGAGGCGAGGGCGACCTGGGTGGTCACGGCGCCGGTGGCCGGGTCGGTGACCGGGCCCCAGTTGCCCGACGTGCCCTCGACGCTCTTGCCACCGATCCAGTGGTTGACGGTCTTCGTCATGACGGAATGCTCCTTCTGGCTGCTACAGGTGGCGGCGTCGGGCGGTGACGTGCCGGTCGTACTCCTCGCGGGCCTTGACCGCCGACGGGCGGGTCGACGTCTCGGCCACGGGCACATCCCACCACGCCTGGGCGGAGGGCGGGCCCGACACACTGTCTGCCGTTTCGGTCTCGACGTAGACACATGTGGGAACCGCCGCCTCCCGTGCGTCCGCGAGGGCTTCTCGCAGGTCACGCATGGTGTGGGGGCGGAGCACCCGCATGCCGAGGGAGGCGGCGTTGGCCGCCAGGTCGATCGGGAGCGGCGGCCCGGTGAAGCCGCCGTCGGGGGCCCGCAGCCGGTAGTCGGTGCCGAAGCGCTCGGCGCCGACGGCCTCCGACAGGCCGCCGATCGAGGCGTAGCCGTGGTTCTGCAGGACGACCACCTTGATGGGCAGTCCTTCCTGGACGGCGGTGACGATCTCGGTGGGATTCATCAGGTACGTACCGTCGCCGACGAGCGCCCAGACGGGCCGGCCGGGCGCGGCGAGGGCGACGCCGAGGGCGGCGGGGATCTCGTAGCCCATGCACGAGTAGCCGTATTCGACGTGGTACTGGTCGGCGGAGCGGGCCCGCCACAGCTTGTGGAGGTCGCCGGGGAGTGACCCGGCCGCGTTGATCAGGATGTCGTCCCCGGTGACCAAGGTGTCGAGTGCGCCGAGGACCTGCGCCTGGGTGGGGCGGGCGTCCTCGCTGTCGGGGGTGTACGCGGCGTCGGTGCGCGCCTGCCAGGCGCGCTTGGACTCCGCCCAGGGGGCGTCCGTCCACACGTCCTTCGACGCGGCCTTCGACGGGTCCGTCGACGGGTCCGTCGACGCGGCCCTCCATGCGGCCGGGTTCCGGTCGGGGCCGCCGCCGGGCCCGGTGTGTCCGGCGAGCGCCTCGGTGAGGGCGGCGAGGCCCTCGCGGGCGTCGGCGACGAGGGGCAGGGCGGCCAGCTTGTGGGCGTCGAAGCCGGTGATGTTGAGGTTGAGGAAGCGGGCGTCGGGGTGGAAGAGGGTGCCGGAGGCGGTGGTGAAGTCGGTGTGGCGGGTGCCGACGCCGATGATCAGGTCGCTGGCCCGGGCGAGCTCGTTGGCGGTGGCGGTGCCGGTGTGGCCGATGCCGCCGACCTCGCAGGGGTGGGCGTACGGCAGGACGCCCTTGCCCGCCTGGGTGGTGGCGACGGGCAGGCCGGCCCGTTCGGCGAGGGTGCGCAGGGCGTCCTCGGCGCCGCTGTACTTCACGCCGCCGCCCGCGACGATCAGCGGCCGCTCGGCGCCGGCGACCGCCCGGACGGCCGCGTCGAGCTCGTCCCGGTCGGGGCGGGGGCGGCGCACCGTCCAGGTCCGCTCGGCGAGGAACTCCTCGGGCCAGTCGTACGCCTCGGCCTGTACGTCCTGGGGCAGGGCGAGGGTGACGGCGCCGGTCTCGGCGGGGTCGGTGAGGACCCGCACGGCGGCGAGGGCGGCCGGGATCAGCGCCTCGGGGCGGGTGATCCGGTCGAAGTACTTCGACACGGGGCGCAGGCAGTCGTTGACGGACACCTCGCCCGCGTAGGGGACTTCGAGCTGCTGGAGGACGGGGTCGGCGGGGCGGGTGGCGAAGGTGTCGCCGGGCAGCAGGAGCACGGGCAGCCGGTTGACGGTGGCGAGGGCGGCACCGGTGACGAGGTTGGTGGCGCCGGGGCCGATGGAGGTGGTGACGGCGTGCGCCTGGAGCCGGCGGGACTGGCGGGCGTAGCCGACGGCGGCGTGCACCATGGCCTGCTCGTTGCGGCCCTGGTGGTACGGCATGAGCTCGGGGTACTCGACGAGCGCCTGCCCGATCCCGGCGACGTTGCCGTGTCCGAAGATGCCCCAGGTGGCGGTGATCAGGCGCCGGCGCACGCCGTCGCGCTCGGTGTGCTGGGCGGCGAGGAAGCGCACCAGGGCCTGGGCGACGGTGAGCCGGACGCTCATGCGTATCCCTCCGTGTGGTCGGGGTGGAAGCAGATCTTCCATTCCCGTTCGGGGCCGGGTCCCGCCATGACGTTCAGGTAGTAGAGCGGATGGCCGGGCTGGGCAATGGACGGGCCGTGCCATCCGTCGGGCACCAGGACGGCGTCGCCGCCGCGGACCTCGGCGAGGAGCTCGGCGCCGCCGGGCCGGGAGGGGCTGATCCGCTGGTAGCCGTAGGCCCGGCCGGGGGCGCCGGAGGCCGCACCGGCGGGTTCTGCCGCCTCGTCGACCTCGTAGTAGTAGATCTCCTCCAGGACGGACTCCTCGCCCGGGCGGTGCTCGTCGTGCTTGTGGGGCGGATAGGAGGACCAGTTGCCGCCGGGGGTGATCACCTCGACGGCGATCAGCCGGTCGCAGGCGAAGGTGTCCGCGGCGGCGAAGTTGCGCACCTCGCGGCTGCGGTTGCCGCTGCCGCGGGTCTCCACGGGAACCTCCGGCGCGGGGCCGTAGCGGGCGGGGAGTCGTCGCTCGCACTTCGCTCCTGCCAAAGCGAAGCGGCCTCCCGCACCGGAGGCGATCTGGACGTGGGCGTCCCTGGGCACATAGGCGAAGTCCGAGACCCCGTCGAACACACTGGCGCGGCCTACGAGTTCGAGGATTTCCCCGTCGACGCGCACCGTACCGCCACCGGACAGCGGAAGCACCACCCATTCGCTGTTCCCTGTCTCGAACCGGTGGGTCCCGCCGGGCGGGAGGTCGAGGACGCGCAGCGCGCTGTGGGTCCAGCCGGCCCGCCCGGGGTCGATGTCGACGGCGTACGGGCCGCGGGCGGCGGCACCTGCGGGCAGGTGGAGGGAGCGCGGGGCGGGCGTGGTTTCCATGGTCAGCTCCCTACCCGCCGCGCGGGTCCGGGATCCCGCTCGGTCCGCCGTACGGGAGATCCGCCGGTCCCCCGTACGGGACGACGCGCGGGACACCCGCGGGTGCCGGGCCCGCGCCGCCCGGCGGCGGACTGTCCGAAAGCACCGCCGGGTGTCATGGCGTCCGCTCCGGGATCGAGCCGGTGCCGGTGGCCAGGGCGAGGGCGATCTCGTCCTCGTACGGCATCGCGGGCGAGCAGGCGAGCCGGCCGGCGACGATGGCGCCCGCCGCGTTGGCCTGGCGCAGGACGCCCTCCAGGTCCCGGCCGGCGAGCAGCCCGTGGGCGAGGGCCCCGCCGAACGCGTCGCCCGCGCCGAGGCCGTTGACCACCTCCACCGGCAGCGGCGGCACCTCGGCGGCGGTGCCGTCGGCGGCCATGGCCAGCACGCCCTTGGGTCCCTGCTTGACGACGGCCAGCCGCACGCCCGCGGCCAGCAGCGCGCGGGCGGCGGCGTGCGGCTCGCGCTCCCCGGTGGCGACCTCGCACTCGTCGAGGTTGCCGACGGCGACCGTGGCGTGCTTCAGGGCCTCCCGGTAGTACGGCGGCGCCTCGTCGGGCGTCTCCCACAGGGCGGGCCGCCAGTCCAGGTCGAGGACGGTGAGCGCGCTGCCCGGGTCGAGGCGTTCGGACCGCTCCCGCAGCGCCGCGAGGGTGGCGGTCCGGCTGGGCTCGGCGCTCAGCCCGGTCCCCGTCACCCAGAGGGCGCGGGCGGCGCGGAGCGCGGGCAGGTCCAGCTCGTGGGAGTGGATCTCCAGGTCGGGGGCCTTGGGACGGCGGTAGAAGTGGATCGGGAAGTGGTCGGGCGGGAAGATCTCGCAGAAGGTGACCGGGGTCGGGTACGCGGCGACGTCGGTGACCCAGCGGTCGTCCACCCCGAAGGCCCGCAGCTCGCGGTGGAGGTACTCGCCGAAGGGGTCGGCTCCGGTGCGGCTGACGAGCGCGGTCCGGCTGCCCAGGCGCGCGGCGGCGACGGCCACGTTCGCCGGGGAGCCGCCGAGGAACTTGCCGAAGCTGTCGACCCGGGCCAGCTCCACCCCGCTCTGCAGCGGATAGAGGTCCACTCCGATCCGGCCCATCGCGATCAGGTCGTACGGCTCCGACGTCATGCCACGTCACCTCTCGCCTCGGCGCCCCCGCCCGCACCCAGGTCTAGTCGCCGGTCCGGAAGGCTGTCAACGGCATGTCCTTACATTCGGACGTGTGTCATCGTGGCGGTCATGACGAAGCCGTCGCAGCCGTCGAGTCCGTCTCCGTCCGGTCCGCCGAGCCCGGCGCCGCTGTCCCGGATCCGGGTCGGCTCGGCCCCGGACTCCTGGGGCGTCTGGTTCCCCGACGATCCGCGGCAGGTGCCCTGGCAGCGCTTCCTCGACGAGGTGGCGGGGGCCGGTTACGGGTGGATCGAGCTCGGCCCGTACGGCTATCTGCCGACCGATCCGGCCGTCCTCGCCGAGGAGACCTCCCGCCGGGGTCTGAGGGTGTCCGCGGGGACCGTCTTCACCGGGCTCCACCACGGCCCGGAGGTCTGGGAGCGCACCTGGGCGCACGTGGCCGAGAACGCCGCCCTCGCCCAGGCGATGGGCGCACGGCATCTGGTGGTCATCCCCTCCTTCTGGCGCGACGACAAGACGGGCGAGGTCCTGGAGGACCGCACGCTCACCCCGGCGCAGTGGCGGCACCTCACCTCGCTGACCGAGCGGCTCGGCCACGAGGTCCGGGAGCGCTACGGACTGCGGGTGGTCGTCCATCCGCACGCGGACACCCATGTCGACACGGAGGAGAACGTCACCCGTCTGCTCGACGCCACCGACCCGGACCTGGTGGCGCTCTGCCTGGACACCGGCCACTACGCCTACTGCGGCGGTGACAGCGTCAAGCTGATCGAGACCTACGGCGAGCGGATCGGCTACCTGCATCTGAAGCAGGTCGACCCCGCGGTCCTGGCCGGGGTGGTCGCCGAGGAGCTGCCGTTCGGTCCCGCGGTGGCGCGGGGCGTGATGTGCGAGCCGCCCACCGGGGTGCCGGCCCTCGAACCGGTCCTGGCGGCAGCGCAGGCGCTGGACGTGGACCTGTTCGCCATCGTGGAGCAGGACATGTACCCGTGCGAGCCGGACCGGCCCTACCCCATCGCGCTGCGCACGCGCCGCTTTCTGCGCTCCTGTGGCGCCTGATGACTGTGCGTCACTTACGTCACATCCGTCGTCTCTTCGTCACACATGTCTCCGTTACACGGGTTTTCCGTCACAGGCAGTCGACAGGCGCTCTCCTCCCGTCAGAAGGGGTCGTTCACCGGGCACAGGCTCAGTGATCGCCAGTGCACACACCCGGCAGCTCCCCCGACGGCACCCCCGCCGCCGCTGCCGGGCACGCAGGGAGGTGCCACGCATGACGGACAAACGGCTCTGGTCGTACAAGGACATCGCCGCCCACATCAAGGTGCAGCCGGACACGGTCCGGTCCTACCGGAAGCACGGGCTGCTGCCGGCCCCCGACCGCGTCGAGTCGGGCAAGCCCTACTGGTACGCGGACACCATCCGTGCCTGGGTCGCGAACCGTCCCGGAAACCGGAGCCGCCGGGACTGACGCCCCCTCCCCGGCCTCCCGGGGCCTCCGGGCCTCCCCTCCCCCTTGCGGGCCCCGCACCCCCCCGAACCGTGGTGCGGGGCCCTCGCTCATCCGACGCGCTCCTTCTCCCGGGCGGCGTCCGGCCCGGGGCCCGGACTCCGGTCCTGCTCCGGCTCCGCCTCCGGCGCCGCGGGGGCGCCGCCCTCGCTGATCCCGAAGCGGTCGTGGAAGCGGCGCAGCGGTCCCGGTGCCCACCAGGTGAGGCGGCCGGTCAGCTTCATCACCGACGGGACGAGCAGGCTGCGCACCACCATGGCGTCCATGAGGACGGCCAGGGCGACGCCGAGGCCCAGCATCTTGGTGTTGGTGACCCGGGAGGTGCCGATGGCGACCATCACCACGGCGAGAATGACGGCGGCCGCGGTGATCAGCCCGCCGGTGCGCCGCAGTCCGAACCGGACCGCGTGCTCGTGGTCGCCGGTGGCGTCGTACTCCTCCTTGATCCGGGAGAGCAGGAACACCCCGTAGTCCATGGAGAGTCCGAAGGCGACGCAGAACATCAGCACGGGCAGGGTGGTCTCGATGTCCCCGGTGGACGTGAAGCCGAGGAGTCCGGAGAGGTGTCCGTCCTGGAAGACCCAGACGACCGCGCCGAACATCGCGGTGAGGCTGAGGGCGTTGAGCACGACGGCCTGGATCGGGATGAGCAGGCTGCCGGTGAGCAGGAAGACCAGGATCAGGGTGACGACGACGATGACGGCGGCGGCCCAGGGCAGGCGGTCGCCTATGGCGTCCTTGGAGTCGACGAGGACGGCGGCGGCGCCGGTCACGGAGGTGTCGAACGGGGCTTTCTCCGCGCGCAGTTCGCCGACCACGTGCTGGGCGTCGGTGCCGACGGTCTCGCCCTCGGGGACGACGGTGAAGTAGGCGTGGCCGCGCCCGCCGGCCGGGGAGGTCACCGGTCCCTCGACCCGCGCGACCCCGTCGATGGCCTTGATCCGGTCCCGGTACCCGGCGTACTGCCCGGGGGTGGCGGCGCCCTCGGCGAGGACGGTGATGCCGCCTCCGGGGTTGCCGGGGAAGGCGTCCCGCAGGTGGTCCTGGACCACGCGGGACTCGGCACTCGCCGGCAGCTGGCGGTCGTCGGCGGTACCGAACCTCACGCCGAGGAAGGGCAGCCCCAGGAGCACGAGTCCGGTGGCGGTGGCCACGGCGAAGAGCGGCGCCCGCCGCATCACCAGGGCCGCCGTGCGCGCCCAGCCCGCCCCGGCCTCCCGCTCCCCTCCCCCGGCACCGGACCTGCGCCGGAAGAGGCGCCGCAGGTCCAGGGCGTTGACCCGGTCGCCGAGCAGGACGAGCGCGGCCGGCAGCAGGATCAGGGCCGCCGCGGCGGCGAGCAGGACGACCGCGATGCCCGCGTAGGCGAAGGAGCGCAGGAAGTACTGCGGGAAGACCAGCATCGCGGCGAGCGAGACGGCGACGGTGAGGGCGGAGAAGAGCACGGTCCGCCCTGCGGTGCGCAGGGTCGTGGCGACGGCGGTCCTGGTGTCGGCGCCGGCGGCCAGCTCCTCGCGGAAGCGGCGGACCACGAACAGGGCGTAGTCGATGGCCAGCCCGAGACCGAGGGCGGTGGTGAGGTTCTGGGCGAAGACGGAGACGTCGGTGAGTTCGGTGATGCCGCGCAGCACGGCGTTGGTGCCGAGGATGGCGACGATGCCGATGCCGAGCGGGAGCAGGGCGGCGACGGCGCTGCCGAAGACCATGACGAGCAGGACGAGGGTGATGGGCAGGGCGATCATCTCGGCCCTGAGCAGGTCCTCCTGGATGGTCGTCTGCATCTCGTGGCGCACGGCGAGCGGGCCGCCGACGGAGACCTTCACGGGTCCGTGGGTGCCCCGGAACTCGGGGGCGACGCGCTCCAGGACCTCTCCGGCGGCCTTCTCCTCGCCGTCGATCCGGGCGGCGATCACGGCCTGGCGCCCGTCCTCGGAGCGCAGGGCCGGGGAGCCGGTCTGCCAGTAGGAGCCGACCCCTCCGACGCCGGGCTCGGCGTCGAGCCGCTCGGCGAGGCGGCGGGCCTCGGCGGCGACGGCCGGGGAGTCGACCCCGGCGGCGCCCGCGTCGACGAGCAGCAGCAGATTGGGCTGGGAGGCGGGGAACTCGCGCTCCAGGACCTCCAGTGCGTAGGTGGACTCGGCGTCCGGGTCCTCCCAGCCGCCGCTGCCCATCCGGTCGCCGACGCCGCTGCCCGCGAGGACGGCGAGCGCGGTGATCACGAGTGCGACCAGGAGCGAGAGGCGTGGCCGGGCCGTCACGAACCGGGTCCACCCCCCACCGGTGGACGGTTTCTTGACTTCGGCCATGACGCGGTGTCCCCTTCACCGTGACCCAGGCGCTCGCTTCCCGGCAGGTCGCATGGGTCGCCCATTGCCATAGACTGGCAAACACGAGTGATCACTCGCGTTCCACAAGAATGCGAGCGACCTCTCGCATTTGTCAAACGTGTTGAGAGAGCTGGGGACAGCCATGTCCGAAGAAGGGTCCGCGCCGAAGCCGCGTCGCCGTCAGGCCCGCGGCGAACGCCGCATAGCGCAGCTGCTGCAGGCCGCCGCCAACGTCTTCTGCGCCAGCGGCTACACGGCGGCCAGCACCAACGCGATCGCCCGCGAGGCCAGCGTCTCCCCCGGCACGCTCTACCAGTACTTCCCCAACAAGGAGGCCATCGCCATCGAGCTCGGCGAGCGGCTCCTCACCGAGATGCGCGAGGCCCACGGACAGGCCTTCACCCCCGAGAACCTGGCGCTGCCGCTGCCGCAGATGCTCGACGCCGTGCTCGACCCGATGATCGAGTTCAACTGCCAGAACCCGGCCTTCCTCGCCCTCATGCACGGCTCGGAGGTCCCCGGCCGGATCGCCGAGGAGCACGACGCCCTGCACGCCTCGCTGCTCGCCCGGGTCGGCGACCTGCTCGCCCACTACCTGCCGGACAGCGGGCCCGCCGAGCGCGCCCGGATGGCCGACATGACCTTCGCCGTCGTCAAGGCCGGCCTCGCCCTCGTGCTCGCGGCACCCGAGGGCCCCGAGCGGGACGCGGTGGTCGTCGAGCTGAAGAAGGCCGTGCGGCGCTACCTCGACCCGGTCGTCGGGGACGCGCTCACCACGATTCCGAGCCCGTGACCTGCTCGGCCGGCAGCGCCTTCCCGCCGGCCCGCGCCCGCAGCTTCAGGGCGAGCAGCGGGAAGACGAGCACCGAGACCATCCCGGCCCCCACCAGCGCCGCCGCCTCGCCCGCCGTCAGCGCCTCGTCGTCCACGCCGATGGTGGTGATGGCGACGACGAGCGGCAGCGCCGTGGAGCTGTAGAGGACCAGCGCGCCCCGGTCGGGCCGGGCGAGGTCGCGCGGGGCGAGGAGAGCGACCGGGCCGCCCCGCACCACCAGGAACAGGACCAGGAAGAGCGGCAGGAGCAGCAGCGTACGGCCACCTGCGAGCAGCGAGTCCAGGTCGAACTCGATGCCGGTGACGACGAAGAAGACCGGGACGAGGAAGCCGAAGCCGACCGCCTCGACCTTCTCCAGGACCTGCGGCCCGGATTCGGGCGCGGCCCCGGTCAGGACCAGACGGGTGATCAGCCCGGCCGCGAACGCGCCGAGCAGGACGTCGAGTCCGAGCGCCGTGGAGGCGCCCAGCATCAGCGCGAGCAGCAGGAAGACGAAGCGGACCGCGAACTGTCCGCTGCTGTGCAGGGTCCTGTCGATGATCCGGGAGAACCACGGCCGGCGCGGCTTCAGCGCCCAGTAGACGGCGCCCGCGGTGAGCGCGGCGAAGGCGGCGAGCAGGGCGGTCGACTCCGCGGGGCTGCGGCCGCTCAGCAGCAGCGCCATCGCGATGATCGGCCCGAACTCGCCGACCGCGCCGAAGGCCATGACCACCGATCCGAACCGGCCGTGCAGGTCGCCCGCGTCGCGCAGCACCGGCAGCACCGTGCCGAGCGCGGTGCTGGTCAGGGCCACGCCGATGAAGACGCCCTTGTCGTAGCCGTCGCCGAGCAGGACGCCGGCGCCGAGGCCGAGCACGAGGGCGGCCGGCCAGGCCCACACCGAGCGCCTCAGGGTGTCGCCGCGGACCTTGCCGAACTCGATCTCGTACCCGGCCAGGAAGATGAGCATGGCGAGGCCGAGTTGCGAGAGGCCGTCGATCAGCGCGTCGGGCTTCGCCCAGCCCAGGACGTCGGGTCCGATGACGATGCCCAGGAGGATCTCGAAGATGACGAGCGGCACGGGGAGCCAGCGGCCGGCCCCGTAGGCGAGCAGCGGCGCCAGGACGGCGATCGCCATGATCAGGATCAGCGTGGTCCCCGAATGCGACATATCGGGTATCTATCACAAGCTCCGCCGGGCGATCCGGTGCCGGCGACGGCGGCCGGACCTGAGCGGCCGAGGCCGCTCAAGGGATCCGGGCGGGGCGCTTCGCCAATTCATACCCCCTAGGGGTATAATATGTGCTAGTACGGCACAGGCGCCCCGAAGCGCACCACCACGGAACGAGGAGAACGTCATGGCCGAACTCACCACCGTCTACCAGGTCAAGGGCATGACCTGCGGGCACTGCGAGGGCGCGGTCTCCAGCGAGATCTCCGAGCTCTCCGGGGTCTCCTCGGTCAAGGCCGTCGCCGCCACCGGCGAGGTCACCGTGACCTCCGCCGGCCCGCTCGACCTGGAGGCCGTCCGCGCCGCCGTGGACGAGGCCGGCTACGAGCTGGTGGGCCCCGCCGCCTGACCCCCGCGCCACCCGTGCAGGGCCGTACCGTTGCGGTACGGCCCTGTACTCGTTCCACAAGCCCCGGGACCCCAGATGACCTCCACGACCACCGAGCTGACGATCGGCGGGATGACCTGCGCCTCCTGCGCGGCCCGGGTCGAGAAGAAGCTCAACCGGATGGACGGCGTGACCGCCACGGTCAACTACGCCACGGAGAAGGCGCGCGTCGAGCATCCCGCCGAGGTCACGGTCGACGAGCTGATCGCCACCGTCGTCAGGACCGGCTACACCGCCGAGGAACCGCTGCCGCCGGAACCCGAGCCCGACGCCGGGCGGGACGCCCCCGCCACGGACGAGGACCCCGCGCTCGCGGCGCTGCGCGAGCGGCTGACCGTCTCCGCGGTGCTGTCCCTGCCGGTCGTCCTGCTCGCGATGGTCCCGGCCCTCCAGTTCGACGACTGGCAGTGGCTCTCGCTCACCCTCGCCGCCCCCGTGGTCGTCTGGGGCGGGCTGCCCTTCCACCGCGCCGCCTGGACCAATCTCCGGCACGGCGCCGCCACCATGGACACCCTCGTCTCGGTCGGCACCCTCGCCGCCTTCGGCTGGTCTCTGTGGGCGCTCTTCCTGGGCGACGCCGGCATGCCCGGCATGCGGCACGGCTTCGACCTCACCGTCACCCGCGACCACGCCTCCTCCACGATCTACCTGGAGGTCGCCGCCGGGGTCGTCACCTTCATCCTCCTCGGCCGCTACCTGGAGGCCCGCGCCAAGCGGAAGGCGGGCGCCGCCCTGCACGCCCTGATGCGCCTCGGCGCCAAGGACGTCGGGGTCCTGCGCGGCGGGACGGAGGCCCGGATCCCGGTCGGCGCGCTGCGGACCGGCGACCGCTTCGTCGTACGCCCCGGGGAGAGGATCGCCACCGACGGCACCGTCGCCGAGGGCGCCTCGGCCGTCGACGCCTCGATGCTCACCGGCGAGTCCCTGCCCGTCGACGTCTCCGCCGGCGACCCCGTCACCGGTGGCTGCGTCAACGTCTCGGGCCGCCTCGTCGTCGAGGCCACCCGGGTCGGCGCCGACACCCGGCTCGCCCGGATGGCCAAGCTGGTCGAGGACGCCCAGAACGGCAAGGCGGAGGTACAGCGGCTCGCCGACCGGATCTCCGCCGTCTTCGTGCCCGTGGTGCTCCTGATCGCCCTGGGCACCCTGGTCGGCTGGCTGCTCGTCACCGGCGACACGACGGCCGCGTTCACCGCCGCCGTCGCCGTCCTGATCATCGCCTGCCCCTGCGCCCTCGGCCTCGCGACCCCGACCGCCCTCATGGTCGGCACCGGCCGCGGCGCCCAGCTCGGCATCCTCATCAAGGGTCCCGAGGTCCTGGAGTCCACCCGGCGGGTCGACACCGTCGTCCTCGACAAGACCGGCACGGTCACCACCGGCGTGATGCGCCTGACCGAGGTGTACGCGTACGAGGGCGTCGACGAGGCCGGGCTGCTGCGGATCGCGGGTGCCCTGGAGCACTCCTCCGAGCATCCGGTCGCCCGCGCCGTGGCGGCGGGCGCCGCCGAGAAGGTGGGCGAGCTCCCCGTACCGAAGTCCTTCGAGAACGTGCCGGGGCTCGGCGTGCGCGGCTCGGTCGACGGGCACCTGGTGCTCGTCGGGCGCGCCGCGCTGCTGGCGGCCGAGGAGATCGAGGTGCCGGAGGGGGCGGGCGGCCCGGGGGTCGTGCACGTCGCCTGGGACGGGCGGGCCCGCGGGACGCTGACGGTCGCCGACACGGTCAAGGAGACCAGCGCGGAGGCGGTCGCCCGGCTGCGCGGGCTCGGGCTCCGGCCGGTGCTGCTGACCGGGGACGGCCGGGAGGCGGCCCACCGGGTGGCGGCGGAGGTCGGCATCGACGAGGTGATCGCGGAGGTGCTGCCGCAGGACAAGGTCGACGTGGTGCGCGGGCTCCAGGAGCAGGGGCGCACGGTGGCGATGGTCGGCGACGGCGTGAACGACGCCGCGGCCCTGGCGACGGCCGATCTGGGCCTGGCGATGGGCACCGGCACGGACGCGGCGATCGAGGCGAGCGACCTCACCCTGGTGCGCGGGGACCTGCGGGTCGCGGCGGACGCCATCCGGCTCTCCCGGCGCACGCTGGCGACGATCAAGGGAAACCTGGGCTGGGCCTTCGGCTACAACGTCGCCGCGCTGCCGCTCGCGGCGGCGGGGCTGCTCAACCCGATGATCGCCGGCCTGGCCATGGCGTTTTCATCCGTTTTCGTCGTGACCAACAGCCTGCGGCTCCGTCGCTTCACGTGAATTCACCTACACGTGACGCACAGGACCTTCACAAAGAGATCTAGATCACAGATATTTGGGGGTAACCATCTGGGCTGTTCGCGAGTCTAAGTGGGCGATGCCGAGAACGTCTTGGGGGACGTTCATGGGATGTCTTGGGGGACGTCCCAGGCAAGCGCGGCCGGGGCACGTGCACGGGGAGCTTTGAGCGGCCCTCCCGTACGTTCCCCGGCAGACCGCGCGAGCAGACGCCCGGCCCGGATCCCGTGGGGGGAATCCGCACCGGGATATGGAAAGCGCCCCGACCGCCGACCCGTGGGGGGATCGGCGGCGGGGCGCTTTTCGCTCCGCGGGGACGCGCCTCCGCGAGGACGCGCGTCAGCGGGCGGGAGTCAACGCGCTCAGCGGGACTCGACCGGGACGAAGTCGCGCTCGACGACGCCGGTGTAGATCTGACGCGGGCGGCCGATGCGGGAGCCCGGCTCCTTGATCATCTCGTGCCACTGGGCGATCCAGCCCGGGAGGCGGCCGAGGGCGAACAGGACGGTGAACATCTCCGTCGGGAAGCCCATCGCGCGGTAGATCAGACCCGTGTAGAAGTCCACGTTCGGGTACAGGTTCCGCGAGACGAAGTAGTCGTCGGAGAGCGCGTGCTCCTCCAGCTTGAGCGCGATGTCCAGCAGCTCGTCGGACTTGCCGAGGGCCGAGAGGACGTCGTGCGCCGCAGCCTTGATGATCTTCGCGCGCGGGTCGAAGGACTTGTACACCCGGTGGCCGAAGCCCATCAGGCGGACGCCGTCCTCCTTGTTCTTCACCTTGCGGATGAAGGAGTCGACGTCGCCGCCGTTGGCCTTGATGCCCTCGAGCATCTCCAGGACCGACTGGTTGGCGCCACCGTGCAGCGGGCCCCACAGGGCCGAGATGCCGGCGGAGATCGAGGCGAACATGTTCGCCTGCGAGGAGCCGACCAGGCGGACGGTGGAGGTCGAACAGTTCTGCTCGTGGTCCGCGTGGAGGATCAACAGCTTGTCGAGCGCCGCGACCACGACCGGGTCGAGCTCGTACTCCTGCGCCGGGACCGAGAAGGTCATGCGCAGGAAGTTCTCCACGTAGCCGAGGTCGTTACGCGGGTAGACGAACGGGTGACCGATCGACTTCTTGTACGCGTAAGCGGCGATCGTCGGCAGCTTGGCGAGGAGCCGGATCGTGGAGAGGTGACGCTGCTGCTCGTCGAACGGGTTGTGGCTGTCCTGGTAGAAGGTGGACAGCGCCGAGACCACGGAGGACAGCATCGCCATCGGATGGGCGTCGCGCGGGAAGCCCTGGAAGAAGCGCTTGACGTCCTCGTGCAGCAGCGTGTGCTGGGTGATCTCGTTCTGGAAGGCCTCGAGCTCGTCGGCCTTCGGAAGCTCGCCGTTGATCAGCAGGGAGGCCACCTCAAGGAAGGTGGACTGCTCGGCCAGCTGCTCGATGGGGTAGCCGCGGTACCGCAGAATGCCCTGCTCACCATCGAGATAGGTGATGGCGGATTTATAGGCGGCGGTGTTGCCGTATCCGCTGTCCAGGGTGACCAGACCGGTCTGGGCTCGGAGCTTCCCGATGTCGAAGCCCTTGTCGCCGACGGTGCTCTCGACCACCGGGTAGGTGTATTCACCGTCCGCGTACCGCAGTACTACAGAGTTGTCGCTCACGTCATCCCTCACCGACGTAGTGCCTCTTCTTCGAGGTGCCCTGACTGTCTCTACCATCCCCCATTTGGCTCAGGAGAGTGCACTCGGGGTCGACCATTGGGCCAATCGGCGGCACTCAGTGCCGCCAACCTGCTTATCCTGCCCCCTTCGCCCCGGTTCCGGAAGTCCTCCGTGATCTTTCACACCAGACTGCCCCCTGTGAGCCGATGTGCGAGTGCGGTAAAGCGCCGTCCGGCCGAAACCGTACGCACCGCCTGCGTGATCGCGCGGCGCGAGCCGACCAGCACCACCAGCTTCCGGGCGCGGGTGACGGCCGTGTAGAGCAGATTCCGCTGGAGCATGGTCCAGGCACTCATGGTGACCGGGATCACCACCGCCGGGTACTCGCTGCCCTGGGAGCGGTGGATGGTCACAGCGTAGGCATGGGCGAGCTCGTCCAGCTCGTCGAAGTCGTACGGCACCTCCTCGTCCTCGTCCGTGCGCACCACGAGCCGCTGCTCCACCGGGTCGAGGGAGGCCACGACGCCGACCGTGCCGTTGAAGACGCCGTTGGCGCCCTTCTCGTAGTTGTTGCGGACCTGGGTGACCTTGTCGCCGACCCGGAACACCCGGCCGCCGAAGCGCTTCTCGGCCAGATCCGGGCGGGCCGGGGTGATGGCCTGTTGGAGCAGCCCGTTGAGCGCGCCGGCCCCGGCGGGGCCCCGGTGCATGGGCGCGAGGACCTGGACGTCCCGGCGCGGGTCGAGCCCGAACTTGGCGGGAATCCTGCGGGACGCGACCTCCACGGCCACCCGGGCGGCGTCCTCGGTCTCCTCCTCGGCGAACAGGAAGAAGTCCGGCAGGCCGGTCGTGACGGGCGGGAGGCCCTCGTTGATCCGGTGCGCGTTGGTGACCACGCCGGACTGCTGGGCCTGGCGGAAGATCCGGGTCAGCCGGACGGCCGGGACCGGGCTGCCCGGGGCCAGCAGATCGCCGAGGACCTCGCCCGCGCCGACCGAGGGCAGCTGGTCCACGTCGCCGACCAGGAGCAGATGGGCACCCGGTGCCACCGCCTTGACCAGCTTGTTCGCCAGCAGCAGGTCGAGCATGGAGGCCTCGTCGACCACCACCAGGTCGGCGTCGAGCGGGCGGTCCCGGTCGTAGGCCGCGTCGCCGCCCGGCTTCAGCTCCAGGAGCCGGTGGACCGTGGACGCCTCGGCCCCGGTCAGCTCGGCGAGCCGCTTGGCGGCCCGCCCGGTGGGGGCGGCGAGCACCACCTTGGCCCGCTTGGCGCGGGCCAGCTCCACGATCGAGCGGACCGTGAAGGACTTGCCGCAGCCGGGGCCGCCGGTCAGCACGGCGACCTTGCGGGTCAGGGCGAGCCGCACGGCCTCCTCCTGCTCGGGCGCCAGCGACGCCCCCGTCCGGTCCGCTAGCCAGGCCAGCGCCTTGTCCCAGGCCACGTCCCGGAAGGCCGGCAGCCGGTCCTCCGCCGCCCCGAGCAGCCGCCGGAGCTGCCCGGCCAGGGAGAGCTCCGCGCGGTGGAACGGGACCAGGAACACGGCGGTCACCGGCAGCCCCTCGGGCCCCGGCACCGTCTCGCGGACGACGCCCTCCGGGTCCTCGGCGAGCTCGCCCAGGCACTCGATGACCAGGCCCGTGTCGACCTGGAGCAGCTTCACCGCGTCCGCGATGAGCCGCTCCTCCGGGAGAAAGCAGTGGCCCTGGTCGGTGGACTGCGACAGCGCGTACTGCAGGCCGGCGCGGACCCGGTCGGGGCTGTCGTGCGGGATGCCGACGGCCTGCGCGATCCGGTCGGCGGTGAGGAAGCCGATGCCCCAGACGTCGGCGGCGAGCCGGTAGGGCTGGTTCCGCACGACGGAGATCGAGGAGTCGCCGTACTTCTTGTAGATCCGCACGGCGATGGAGGTCGAGACGCCGACGCCCTGGAGGAAGACCATCACCTCCTTGATGGCCTTCTGCTCCTCCCACGCCGCCGCGATGTTCTTCGTGCGCTTCGGGCCCAGGCCGGGGACCTCGATCAGGCGCTTGGGCGCCTCCTCCAGGACCTGCAGGGTGTCCAGGCCGAAGTGGGTCGTGATGCGGTCGGCGAAGACCGGCCCGATGCCCTTGACGAGGCCGGAGCCGAGATAGCGCCGGATGCCCTGGATGGTGGCCGGCAGGACGGTCGTGTAGTTCTCCACGGTGAACTGGCGCCCGTACTGCGGGTGGGAGCCCCAGCGGCCCTCCATCCGCAGCGACTCCCCCGGCTGGGCGCCGAGCAGCGCCCCGACGACCGTGAGCAGGTCGCCGGAGCCGCGGCCGGTGTCGACCCGCGCGACGGTGTAGCCGCTCTCCTCGTTCGCGTAGGTGATCCGCTCCAGGACCCCTTCGAGGACTGCCAGATGGGACATGCCCCGAAGGTAGCGAAGGCCTCGGACATCCCGCCGGGCCTGTGGACAAGACGGCTCCCCGGCCTGTGGACAACTCCCGCTCCCCGGACGGCTCCGGGATGCCGGGCCACGGGAGGAACCGTAGCGTTTCTGGCATGAGTGACGAATCATTCCAGGACGACGTCCTGAGCGAGCTCGGCGACGACCGGCTCCAGGAGATCGCCGGCCTGCTCGGCTCGGACGCCTCCGAGGCGCGCCGGCTCGCCGGCGACTCGGTGGCGGAGCTCTCCGGCGAGCTGCGCTCGGCCGCGGCGGAACCGGCCAGCGCGGACGAGGTCCGGGCCGCCGTCACCGAGGTCTCCACCGCCGAGCCGCCGCTCCAGGGCGTCGCCGCCTTCGGCGGCCTGGTGAGCGGCGGCCTGATGGCCGGCGTGCTCGCCAAGCTGGCCAAGCCCGCGGCCGACGCGGTCGCCAAGAAGACCGGCATCCCGGCCCCGACCGTCAACCGCGCGGTCGAACTCCTGGTGCCGGTGGTCCTGGCCGTGCTCACCAGGCGGGCGGCCGCCAAGAAGGGCGGCGGGCTCGGGGACATCCTGGGCGGCGGCCGGAAGTAGCGGGCGCGGGAGGGCGCCGGCGCCGGGAGCCGGCACCGAGCACCCCGGCCGCACGGCACCCCCCGCGCCTCCCTCACACCGCCAGGAACGCCTCCAGGGTCTCCTCCAGGACCTCCGCCCCGTCCCTCGCCCACAGCACGTCGTTGAAGAGCTCGACCTCCACCGGTCCGGTGTACCCGGCCTTCTCGACGAGGGCCGCCCAGCCGGGCAGGTCGATCGCGCCCGTGCCCAACTGCCCCCGTCCGTGCAGCACTCCGGCCGGCAGCGGGGTGGTCCAGTCGGCGAGCTGGAAGGAGTGGATGCGGCCGGCCGCTCCCGCGCGGGCCACGGCCGCCGGGGCGCGGTCGTCCCACCACAGGTGGTAGGTGTCGACGGTGACGCCCACCTGCGCGGCGGGGAAGCGCTCGGCGATCTCCAGGGCCTGGTCCAGGGTGGAGACGGCGCAGCGGTCGGAGGCGAACATCGGGTGCAGCGGCTCGATGGCCAGGCGCACGCCCCGCTCCCTGGCGTACGGGACGAGGGCACCGATCGCGTCGGCGATGCGCGCGCGGGCGCCGGGCAGGTCGCGGCTGCCCTCGGGGAGGCCGCCCGAGACGAGGACGAGGGTGTCGGTGCCGAGCGCCGCCGCCTCGTCGATCGCCGCGCGGTTGTCCTCCTCCCAGCCGTCGGTGGTGAAGAAGCCGCCCCGGCACAGGGTGGTGACGGCGAGCCCCGCGTCCCGCACGAGGGCGGCGGCGTCCTCGACCCCGTACGCCCGGACCGGCTCGCGCCACAGCCCGACGCCCGGGATGCCCAGCCGGACGCAGTGGGCGACGAGCTCGGGCAGCGGGAGCTGCTTGACCGTCATCTGGTTGACGGAGAGGCGGTCGAGGTTCATCGGGGGACTCCGTACACGGTGAGCAGGGAGCGCATCCGGGCGGCGGCGAGCTCCGGGTCGGGGAACAGCCCGAGGCCGTCGGCGAGTTCGTAGGCGCGGGCGAGGTGCGGCAGGGAGCGCGCCGACTGGAGACCGCCGACCATCGCGAAGTGGTCCTGGTGCCCGGCCAGCCAGGCGAGGAGGACGACGCCCGTCTTGTAGAAGCGGGTCGGGGCCTGGAAGAGGTGGCGGGAGAGCGCGACCGTGGGGTCGAGGAGGGCGCGGAAGCCCTCGGTGTCCCCGGTGTCGAGGATCCGGACCGCCTCGGCGGCCAGCGGGCCGAGCGGGTCGAAGACGCCGAGCAGGGCGTGGCTGAAGCCGTGCGCGTCGCCCGCGATCAGCTCGGGGTAGTGGAAGTCGTCCCCGGTGTAGCAGCGGACGCCCCGCGGCAGGCGGCGGCGCAGCTCGACCTCGCGGCGGGCGTCGAGGAGGGAGACCTTGATGCCGTCGACCTTGTCGGGGTGGGCGGCGATGACCGCCAGGAAGGTCTCGGTGGCGGTGTCGAGGTCGGCGGAGCCCCAGTAGGCGTCGAGGGCGGGGTCGAACATGGGGCCGAGCCAGTGCAGGATCACCGGCTCGCGCGCCTGCCGCAGCAGCCGCCCGTACACGTCCAGGTAGTCCTCGGCGGACCGGGCGGCCGAGGCGAGGGCGCGCGAGGCCATGAGGACGGCCTGCGCGCCGGCGTCCTCGACCAGGGCGAGCTGTTCCTCGTACGCCGCGAGGACCGCCGGGAGGCCGGCGGGACCGGTGAGCTGGTCGGTGCCGACGCCGCAGGCGATGCGGCCGCCGACGGCCCTGGCCTCGGCGGCGGAGCGGCGGATCAGCTCGGCCGCGCCCGCCCAGTCGAGGCCCATGCCGCGCTGGGCGGTGTCCATCGCCTCGGCTACGCCGAGGCCGTGCGCCCACAGGTGGCGGCGGAAGGCGAGGGTGGCGTCCCAGTCGACGGCGGCGGGGGAGTCGGGGGTGGTGTCGGCGTACGGGTCGGCGACGACGTGGGCGGCGGAGAGGACGGTACGGGAGACCAGGGGGCCGCCGGTGGTGCCGGGGCACGCGGGCTCGGCGCGCGGCCGGTACTCCCGTACGCCGCCGCCCACCTGGGGCAGCCGGATCGGGGCCGGGCTCACAGGGTCACCTCCGGGACGTCGAGGCGGCGGCCCTCGGCGGCCGAGCGGAGGCCGAGTTCGGCGAGCTGGACGCCTCGGGCGCCCGCGAGCAGGTCCCAGTGGTAGGGCTCGCCGAGGGCGACGTGGCGCAGGAAGAGCTCCCACTGGGCCTTGAAGCCGTTGTCGAACTCGGCGTTGTCGGGGACTTCGTTCCACTGCGAGCGGAAGGAATCGCCCGCGCCGAGCGGGAGGTCGGGGTTCCAGACCGGCTTGGGGGTGCCCGAGCGGTGCTGGACGCGGCAGCCGCGCAGTCCGGCGACGGCGGAACCGTGGGTGCCGTCGACCTGGAACTCGACGAGTTCGTCGCGGTGGACGCGGACCGCCCAGGAGGAGTTGATCTGGGCGACGGCGCCGCTCTCCAGCTGGAAGATGCCGTACGCGGCGTCGTCGGCGGTGGCCTCGTACGGCTTGCCCCGCTCGTCCCAGCGGCGCGGGACGTGGGTGGCGACGTGGGCGGTGACGGTGGTGACCCGGCCGAAGAGCTCGTGGAGCACGTACTCCCAGTGCGGGAACATGTCGACGACGATGCCGCCGCCGTCCTCGGCGCGGTAGTTCCAGCTGGGTCGCTGGGCCTCCTGCCAGTCGCCCTCGAAGACCCAGTAGCCGAACTCGCCCCGCACGGAGAGGATCTCGCCGAAGAAGCCGCCGTCGACGAGGCGCTTCAGCTTGCGCAGCCCGGGGAGGAACAGCTTGTCCTGGACGACGCCGTGGCGGATGCCGGCGTCGCGGGCGAGGCGGGCGAGTTCCAGCGCGCCGTCGAGGCCGGTGGCGGTGGGCTTCTCTGTGTAGACGTGCTTGCCGGCGGCGATGGCCTTCTTGAGGGCCTCGACGCGGGCGGAGGTGACCTGGGCGTCGAAGTAGACGTCGACGGTGGGGTCGGCGAGGACCGCGTCGAGGTCGGTGGACCACTCGGCGAGGCCGTGCCGCTCGGCGAGGGCGCGCAGGGCGGGCTCGCGGCGGCCGACGAGGACCGGCTCGGGCCACAGGGTCTCGCCGTCGCCGAGGTCGAGTCCGCCCTGCTCGCGCAGGGCGAGGATCGAGCGGACGAGGTGCTGGCGGTAGCCCATGCGTCCGGTGACGCCGTTCATGGCGATGCGGACCGTTCTGCGTGTCACGGAGCTCTTCCTCTCACCGGCCGGGTGCCGCGCCTCCGCACGGGAGGGAGGCGCGGGATGGAAAGCGCACGATAGAAAGCGCTTTCTACAGGCGGTGACGCTAGCCTGCCGACATCACCGCCGACAAGGCCCTGGAGGTACGTACGCGATGACCGTCACCCTGGCGGACGTGGCCACCCGCGCGGGGGTCTCCCCGGCGACCGTCTCGCGCGTCCTCAACGGCAACTACCCGGTCGCCGCCGCCACCCGGGAACGGGTGCTGCGCGCGGTCGGCGAGCTGGACTACGTCCCCAACGGCCCCGCGAGCTCGCTCGCCGCCGCCACGTCCGACCTGGTGGGGATCCTGGTCAACGACATCGCCGACCCCTTCTTCGGGATCATGGCGGGGGCCGCGCAGAGCGCGATCGGCGAAGGCGGACCGGGCCGTACCGGGGGCGGCGAGAAGCTCGCCGTCGTCTGCAACACCGGCGGCTCCCCCGAGCGCGAACTCACCTACCTCACCCTGCTCCAGCGGCAGCGGGCCGCCGCCGTGATCCTCACCGGCGGCTCCCTGGAGGACCCGGAGCACCTCGCGGCGACCGCGGCCAAGCTGGCGCGGCTCGCCGACGCGGGCACCCGGGTGGTGCTGTGCGGGCGGCCCCCGGTCCCCGGTGACGCGACGGCGGCCACGCTCGCCTTCGACAACCGGGCGGGCGCGCGCCGCCTCACCGAGCACCTGCTGGCCCTCGGCCACCGGCGGATCGGCTACGTGGCGGGGCCGGCCGACCGCACGACGACCCGGCACCGCCTGGAGGGCCACCGCGCGGCGCTCGCCGCCGCGGGGGTGCCCGAGGGCCCCGCCGTGCACGGCCGCTACGACCGCCCGTCCGGCTACGAGGCGACCGGCGAACTCCTGCGCCTCGATCCGGGGTTGACCGCCGTCGTCGCCGCCAACGACACGGTCGCCCTGGGCGTCTGCGCGGCCCTGCGGGACCGGGGCCTGAGCATCCCGGGCGACGTCTCCGTCGCGGGCTTCGACGACCTGCCCTTCTCGATCGACGCGGTCCCCGCGCTCACGACCGTACGGCTCCCCCTGCACGAGGCGGGCCTCCGCGCGGGCCGCCTGGCCCTCGGCGCGGAGGAGCCCCCGCCGGGCGGCCTGGCGACGATCCCGGCGGAGCTGGTGGTGCGGGGGTCGACGGGGACGCCGCGGACATGAGTCGGAGCTGACCCCGGCTCAAACCCCCCGCATGGCCGCGACACGCTCATGGCTTCGCACCACGGCAGTGGCAGACCGCGCAGGCCGCGACGGGCACGCCGCGGGCGTACGGGCCTCCGGCGGCGTACGGGCGGCCGACGCGCGGGCCGACGAACCAGGAACCGTCGTCACCTGGGGCGCAACAACGTCGGACAGCTGGGCATCGGTACGAACACCGACAGCAACGTGGGCTGAGCGGGTCAGGAGGAGCGGCGCATGCCGCCGGGCACCCAGGCGGGCCGGGTGACCGGGCCGCCTGGCTCGCCCCGGACGCCGCTCAAGCGGTGCGCGCGGCCGCGTCCAGCCCCGTAGCCGCCAGGACCGCGTCCACGGTCTCCTCGACCGTCTGTTCCGCGTTGTCGATCCAGACGCCCTCGCCGGTCAGCTCCTCGCGCATGGCCTCGTCGAGGAAGGCCCAGTTGGTCGTGAGCTTCTTGTGGCGCGCGTTGTTGCGCTCCCAGGCCTTCTCCGGGCCGGGGGCCAGGACCACCACGTGGAGCGGGCCGGCCGTCACGTGGGCGCGGTAGAAGTCGAGGTGGGAGCGGCGCACGACCACGTCGTCCAGGACGGGCAGGAAGCCCGCGGTGACGAAACTGTCCGCCAGCAGGCAGCCGTTGCGGGCACGCAGCAGGATCTGCCGGTCCGCCTCCGGGTCGCCGTCCGGGGTGGGCCAGTGGCAGCCCTGGACGATCAGCTCCTGGAGGTGGTCGACCTCGATGTGCGCGGACCGCTCGAACCGGGCCGCGAGGGCCGCCGCGACGGTGCTCTTGCCACTGCCCGGGATGCCGACGAGGAGGAGGGCTCCGGGGGCGGGGGCGGGGCTGTCGACGGTGACGTTCTCGAAGGTCATGCACGCTCTTTCGGTACGGAGGGGGCGAGGTCCTCGACTGAGGGCACGTGCACGTTACGTGCCGGAGCCCCCGCCGCACCAGCGGTTTGTGCGCCCGGCCGCCTTCCGGGGCTCACCGAGGCCAGGGCCACTCCCCCGACCAGGAGCGCCGCCGCGCACCACCGCAGCGGGCTCACCGACTCGCCCAGGAAGAGAGCGGCGGAGCTCATCCCGAAGACCGGGACCAGGAGGGAGAAGGGTGCCACCGAGGACGCCGGATGACGGCGGAGGAGCCAGCCCCAGGCCCCGAAGCCGAAGACGGTCGTGATCCAGGCGACGTAGACGATCACGCCCGCACCGGCCGGGTCCAGGGCGCGGAGCGCCGCCAGGTCCCGGTCCGGGCCTTCGAGGAGCAGGGAGAGGGCGAGCAGCGGCAGGACGGGCACGGTGCTGACCCAGACCATGAAGTTGAGGGCGTCGGGCGGGGCGGCCTTGCGGGTGAGGACGTTGGAGACGCCCCAGCACGCGGCGGCGGCGACGATCAGGGCGAAGCCCGTGAGGGAGGCGCCCGAGGCGCCCTCGTCGACGGCGGCGACGCCGATGCCGGCCAGGGCGACGCCCATGCCCAGCAGCTTGACCCGTCCCGGGCGTTCGCCGAGCGCGAGGAAGGCGAACAGGGCGGTGAAGACGGCCTGCACCTGGAGGACCAGGGAGGACAGGCCGGCCGGCGCGCCGAGGTCCATGCCGGTGAAGAGCAGTCCGAACTTGGCCACGCCGAGGACCAGGCCCACGCCCACGATCCACTTCCACGCCACCTTGGGGCGCCCGACGAAGAAGACCGCGGGGAGGGCGGCGACGAGGAAGCGGAGGGCGGAGAAGAGCAGCGGCGGGAAGTGGTCGAGGCCGATCTCGATGACGACGAAGTTGACTCCCCAGACGGCGGCGACCAGGGCGGCGAGGGCGAGGTGGGCAGGGCGCATACGGACGAGGATCACCCGGCCGGACCGTGTAGCACCAGCACGGATTCCTTCATGGTTGGATGAAGCATCGCTACATCCGGATGCGCCGCCCAGCCCACGGCCGGGTGGCGGTCGGCGGGAGCGCCCACGCTCCACGGCCCAGGTTCCACGCCATGCCCCACGCCCCACGCCCCACGGAGGCTCCCGTGCTCGATCTCGGACGTCTGCGCGCCCTGCACGCCGTCGCCGTCCACGGCAGCGTCGGCGCGGCCGCCGCGGCCCTCGGCTACACGCCCTCGGCCGTCTCGCAGCAGATCGCCAAGCTGGAGCGGGAGACCCGCACGACCCTGCTCGAACGCAGCGGCCGGGGCGTCCGGCTCACCGACGATGCCCGGCAACTGGCCGACACCGCACAGCAGTTGATGTCCCTGGTGGAGGAGGCCGAGGTCCGCCTGGAGGAGCGCCGGGGGCTGCCCGCCGGGCGGCTCACCATCGGCTGCTTCGCGAGCGCGGCGCGCGGTCTGATGCCCGGGGCGCTCGCCGATCTGGCCCGCCGCCACCCGGAGCTGGACGTGCGCCTGTCGGAGGTGGACCCGCACCTCTCCGTCGACCTGGTCGCGCGGGGCGTGATCGACCTGGCCGTCGCGCACGACTGGGACATCGCCCCGCTGCCCGTACCGCCCGGCGTGGAGCAGGCGGTGATCGGCGACGACCGGTGCGACGTCCTCGTGCCGCGGGAGCATCCGCTGGCGGCGCGGGAGTCGGTGCGCCGCGAGGACCTGACCCGGGAGCGGTGGATCACCCAGCCGCCGGGGACGGTGTGCCACGACTGGCTGATGCGGACGCTGCGGGCGACCGGCTGCGAGCCCCTGATCGCCCATCAGGCGGAGGAGAACCACACCCAGGTCGCCCTGGTGGCCGCCGGGCTCGGGGTAGCCCTCGTGCCGCGCCTGGGTCGCGGGGCGCTGCCTCCGGAGGTGGCCCCGGTGCACCTCGATCCGGTCCCGACGCGGCGGCTGCGGGCGCTGTGGCGGTCCGGGGCGGCGCGGCGGCCCGCGATCACCGAGACCGTCCGCACGCTCCAGGAGCTGTGGCCCGAGGTGGCGTCGGCGGCCTGAGCGCGCGCCGGGCGGGGCGGCACGGGGCGCGAAGGGCGGCATAAGCACTACAACCACACGCGTTTCTTGTGCGGGTCCTTGACCTGGCAGTTACTTTCCGGCTATCCGTGACTCCTTGGAAGTTTCCTTCACTCTTCCTCCCACCACCCCGCACGGCCGGAAGGAGCATCAGTTGCACCACCGCGCCCCCTCACCCGAGCCCTCCCCCGTCCCGTCCCGCCGGACCCTCCTCACGGTGACCGCCGCGGCCGCGGCCGCCGCCGTCACGGGCGTGACCGTCCCGGTCGCCCACGCCGACGAGCGGCGCCACGGCGACCGCGCCCTCCAGGGCCTGATCTCCCGGATGTCCCTGGAGGAGAAGGTCGGCCAGCTCTTCGTCATGAGGGTGTACGGGCACTCCGCCACCACCCCCGACCAGGCCGACGTCGACGCCAACCTCAAGGAGATCGGCGTCCGCACCGCCGCCGAGCTCGTCGAGCGCTACCACGTCGGCGGCATCATCTACTTCGCCTGGGCGCACAACACCCGCGACCCGCACCAGATCGCCGAGCTCTCCAACGGCATCCAGCGGGCCGCCCTCGCCCAGGACACCCCGGTCCCGCTCCTCCTGTCGACCGACCAGGAGCACGGGATCGTCGCCCGGATCGGCAAGCCCGCCACCCTGCTGCCCGGCGCCATGGCGCTCGGCGCGGGCGGCTCGCACGAGGACGCCCACTCGGCCGGCCGGATCGCGGGCGCCGAACTCGCCGCCCTCGGCATCCGGCAGGACTACGCGCCGGTCGCCGACGTCAACGTCAACCCGGCCAACCCGGTCATCGGCGTCCGCTCCTTCGGCGCCGACCCCGAAGCGGTCGCGGGCCTGGTCGCCGCCCAGGTCAAGGGCTACCAGCGGGCCGGGGTCGCGGCGACCTCGAAGCACTTCCCGGGCCACGGCGACACGGCCGTCGACAGCCACAACGGGCTGCCCGTCATCACCCACACCGCCGAGCAGTGGGCAGCCACGGACGCACCGCCGTTCCGGGCCGCGATCCGCGCCGGCATCGAGTCGATCATGACGGCCCACATCGTGGTCCCCGCGCTCGACCCGAGCGGCGACCCGGCGACCCTGTCCCGGCCGATCCTCACCGGCATCCTGCGCGAGCGGCTCGGCTTCGACGGCGTGGTGGTCACCGACTCCCTCAGCATGGAGGGCGTGCGCACCAAGTACGGCGACGAGCGCGTCCCCGTCCTCGCCCTCAAGGCGGGCGCCGACCAGCTGCTCAACCCGCCGAACCTGGACGTGGCCTGGAACGCGGTCCTGAAGGCCGTCCAGGACGGCGAGCTGACCGAGGCGCGGCTCGACGAATCGATCCTGCGGATCCTGCGGCTGAAGGCGCGGGTGGGTCTGCTCGACGACCCGTACGTCACCTCCACCGGGGTGGACCGGACCGTCGGCACCCGGGCCCACCTGGCCCGCGCCGACCGGATCGCGGAGCGCACCACGACCCTGGTGGTGAACGAGGAGGGCTTCCTCCCGCTGAGCCGCCGCACCCACCCGAAGGTGCTCGTCGTCGGCGCCGACCCGGCCTCGCCGTCCGCCAGCACCGGTCCGCCGACCGCCGTCCTCGCCGCCGCCTTCACCGAACTCGGCTACACGGCACGGGCGTTGTCCACCGGCAGCGCGCCGACCCCGGCGCTGATCGAGCAGGCGGTGGCGGCCGCGGCCGGACAGGACGTCGTCGTCGTCGGCACGTACAACCTCACCCCGACCACCAGCCAGCTCACCCTGCTGGCACGGCTCACGGCGACCGGGGTGCCGGTGGTGACGATCGCGCTCCGCAACCCGTACGACGCCGCCCGGAGCACCGGACAGCGCGCCGTCCTCGCCACGTACTCCTGGACGGACGTCGAACTCCGCGCCGCCGTACGGGTGATCACGGGCCGGGCGAAGCCGCGCGGGCGGCTGCCCGTCGCCGTGCAGAGCGCCCAGGATCCGTCCCAGGTGCTCTACCCGATCGGCCACGGGCTCACCTACCGCTGACGGCGGCGGACAGCGCCCGCCGGCCGGCCCGGAACGGGCGTGAGCCGGCACCCCCCGTACACGGCGGGGTGCCGGCTCAGGCCGTACGGCACGGGACTACGGGCGCAGGCCGTGCTCCCGGGTGGCGTCCTCGTCGACCGTCCGGTCGATGCGGGCGTCGAAGCGGGCCAGCGGCTTGGCCGCCTTCACGGCCGGGGCGTCGACACCGGCCCAGGCGAGGATGCGGGCGGTGGCGTTGGCCTTCTCGGCCTCGACCAGACCGGCCACGTTGGCACCGTGGTTGGCACCCGGCGCGACGTACACGTAGCTGTCGCGCGCACCCTTGCCGAGGTGGAAGGGCTCGGAGCCCCAGGGGTCGTTGCCGCCGTAGACGAACAGCATCTTGTTCGCGTTCTTGCGGACCCACTGGTCCACGTCCCGCATGACCCACGGCTTGAACTTCATGGGGATCTCGCGCGGCACGAAGTTGCGGGCGGGCTGGTAGCCGTAGCGGCTCAGACCGGCCAGGTGCGGCTGCTTGATGCTGGGCGAGCCGAGCTCGGTCGCCGCCTGGTAGTAGTACGGGGTGTACGTCTCCAGGCCCTGGTCGGTGTAGGCGGACCAGCCCGAGTAGGCGTCGATCGTCTCGTAGACGGTGTCGTCGCTCGCGGTCGCGGCGTCCGGGATCTGGTCGCAGACGTCCTGGCCGTAGTACTGCCAGAAGCCCCACACGAAGTCGAGGACGACGGCCTCGTAGGCCTTGTCGAGCGAGCCGATGGTGTCGAAGGTGGCGCCCTCGGACTTCGCCCAGGCCTCGTACTTCTTCTCCAGCGGCTCGCGGCGCACCAGCGCCTCGCGCTGGAGGTTGTTGAGGCGGTCGCGGCAGTCCTTGGTGCCGACCCGCTCGAAGAACCGGTCGTACGCCGAGTCCTCCTTGTCGACGACGTCGTTCGGGGCCACGTAGGCCACGACGCCGTCCATGTCACGCGGGTAGAAGCGCTCGTAGTAGGTGGCCGTCATGCCGCCCTTGGAGGCGCCGGTGGAGAGCCACTTCTTGCCGTAGACCGACTTCAGCGCGGTGAAGATGCGGTGCTGGTCGCTGGCGGCCTGCCAGATGTCCAGCTTCGACCAGTCGGCGGGCTGCGGCCGGGACGGCGTGAAGAACCGGTACTCCATGGAGATCTGGTTGCCGTCGATGATCCGGGTCGGCTCGGCCCGGCTCGGGGTGGTGCTGAGTCCGTAGCCGCTGGTGCGGAAGACGGTGGGGCGGTCCGTGTCCTTGTGCAGGACCGAGATCCGCTGCTGGAACGTGCCCGCCCAGGGGCGCCGGTGGTCGACCGGCTGCTCGTAGTTCAGGACGAAGAAGCGGTAGCCGGCGTACGGCTTCTCCTCGATCAGGCTCATCCCGGGTATCGCCAGGAGGCGGTCCTTGATGTCCGTGCTCTGCGCGTCGGCGACGGCGGTGCGGCCGGTCTCCGTGTCCGCGGCGGTGGCCACGCCCGTGGATCCGACGGTGCCTATGAGCACCGAAAGCGACACCAGCCATCTGAGCGACTTACGCATTCACCCTCCCCTTGGTTCACAACGGTGTCGTGAACCTAGCCGGGTCAACGTGCGGACCGCCAGACCTGGTTGGGCATTACATACGGTTCAGCACAGGATCCAGCCGGTCGCGACGGACCGGCCGTCGATGGTGGCGGAGGCCTGCACGCAGCGGTTGAGGGCGTGCACCGTGACCGGCCCCGCCTGCCGGGCGAACCGGCCCGAGTTCACGGCGGCCCGTCCGCCGCGCGGCCGGAGCGACACCGTCATGGTCCTCGGGGCACCGGGCCGCTTGGCCACCGCGACGGCGCAGACGTACTGCCGGGTCCGGTAGAGCCGGAGCTCGCCGGTCGCGAACGCGACCGTACGGGTGGGGCGCCCGTGGCAGACGGAGGCGGCCTCCGCCGGAGCGGCGGCGGGCCCGGCGAGCACCAGGCCGCCGGTGGCGAGCAGCAGGGCGAGGACGTACCCGACGCACCTGGGAGGCAGGGAGAGTCGCCGTCTCGTCCCGGTCTTCCGGACCTCACCGCGCATGCGCATCCCTTTCCCCTGCCCCTGTCGTACGTGCATACGACGCGGCGGGGGCCCGTTCGGTTGCCTACGCGAAGGTGGTGACGACCATCAGCAGGAAGACCAGCTCGGCGACGACCTGGGTGGCGAGGGCGGCCCGGCGGACCGGTTCCTTGGACGCGGCGAGCGCCACGACCAGGGCGACGACGGCGAGGCCGAGGCTTCCGGCGTACATCCAGCCGGGGTTGGAGCCGCAGTCCTCGGCATAGCCGACGCAACGGCCGGCGTGGTCCGCGCTGAGTGCGAGGATCCCGGCGAGAACGGTGGCGGGCACCAGCAGACCGGCCGAGACCAGGGCCCAGACGCGGACGCGACGGCTGGGGGCGGGGACGGGAGCGGCGGGGACGGAGTTGCTCATACCCCGCATCACATCGTGTCCCGGGCGCGTGCGCATGGGCACGGGTACTCATCTTGGGCCCGGAGGGGTACCCGGCCCGGGTCCGTGGGCCGCGCGACGGGGCCGACCGGCGACCGTCCCGGGGACGGCCAGCCGTCCCCGGGGGCCCTCAGCTCGGCTCCGCCCCCGCGCCTACACCCGCTCCGGCTCGGCCTCGTCCGTGCCCTCGGCAGGCTCGGTGTCCTCGCCGATGAAGGTGCGCCACAGTCCGGCGTACACCCCGTCGAGGGCCAGCAGCTCCTCGTGGGTGCCGTCCTCGGCGACCCGGCCGTGGTCCATCACGATCACCCGGTCGGCGCGGGCCGCCGTGGTGAGCCGGTGGGCGACCACCAGGGTGGTGCGGCGGCCGGCGAGGCGGTCGGTGGCCGCGTTGACCTGCGCCTCGGTCGCCAGGTCCAGGGCGGCGGTGGCCTCGTCGAGCAGCAGCACGTCGGGGTCGACCAGCTCGGCGCGGGCCAGGGCGATCAGCTGCCGCTGGCCCGCCGACAGGTTGCGGCCGCGCTCGGCGACCTCGTGGAGGTAGCCGCCGTCGAGCGTGGCGATCATGTCGTGGGCGCCGACCGCGCGGGCCGCGGCCTCCACCTGGGCGTCGGTGGCGTCCGGACGGCCGTAGGCGATGGCGTCGCGGACCGTTCCGGCAAACAGGTACGCCTCCTGCGGCACGACACCGAGCCGGTGCCGGTACGCGGTGAGGTCGAGGTCGCGCAGGTCGGTGCCGTCGGCGGTGACCCGGCCGCCCGTCGGGTCGTAGAACCGGGCGACCAGCTTGACCAGCGTGGACTTGCCCGCGCCGGTCTCGCCGACGAAGGCGACCGTCTGGCCGGCCGGTATCCGCAGGTCGATGCCGGTGAGCGCCTCCTCCTCGGCCCCGTAGGCGAAGGACACGTCCTCGAACGCGATCTCGCCGCGCAGCGAGAGCACGTCGAGCGGCGCGGGCGCGGCGGCGGTGGAGGTCGGTTCCTGGAGGAGCTCCTGCATCCGCTTCAGCGAGACGGCGGCCTGCTGGTAGCCGTCGAAGACCTGGGAGAGCTGCTGCACGGGCGCGAAGAACAGGTCGATGTAGAGCAGGTAGGCGACCAGGGCGCCGGTGGTCAGGGAGCCGGCCTCGATCCGGTTCGCCCCGACGATCAGGACGGCGGCGGCGGCCACCGAGGAGAGCAGGGTGACGAACGGGAAGTAGACCGATATCAGCCACTGGCCGTGCACCCGGGCCTCGCGGTACTCCTCGCTGCGGGCCGCGAAGCGCTCGGCGCCCGCCCGCTCGCGCCGGAAGGCCTGCACGATCCGCAGCCCGGCGACCGACTCCTGGAGGTCCGCGTTGACCCCGCTGATCCGCTCGCGGGCCAGCTCGTACGCCTTCACGCTGGCGCGGCGGAAGTAGTAGGTGGCGACGGCGAGCACCGGCAGGGTCGCGAAGACGACCAGCGCGAGCTGGACGTCCAGGACGAGCAGGGCGCCCATGATGCCGAAGAAGGTGACGACGGAGACGAAGGCGGTGACCAGGCCGGTCTGGAGGAAGGTCGACAGGGCGTCGACGTCCGTGGTCATCCGGGTCATGATCCGACCGGTGAGCTCGCGCTCGTAGTAGTCGAGGCCGAGCCGCTGGAGCTGGGCGAAGATCTTCAGCCGCAGCGCGTACAGGATCCGCTCGCCGGTGCGGCCGGTCATCCGGGTCTCGGCGGTCTGCGCGACCCACTGGACGAGGACGGTCAGCAGGGCGAGGGCGGAGGCCGCCCAGACGGCGCCGATGGCGAGCTCGTTGACGCCCTTGTCGATGCCGTGCCGGATGAGCACCGGCAGCAGCAGGCCGGCGCCCGCGTCGAGGGCGACCAGGCCGAGGCTGATCATCAGGGGCGCGCCGAAGCCGCGCAGCAGGCGCCGGAGGCCGTAGGACTCCTCGGGGGAGACGGCGCGGGCCTCGTCGATGTCCGGGGTGTCGGAGGCGGGCGGCAGGGCCTCGACGGCCGCCAGCAGCTCGGGGGTCGCGCCGGAGGCGCCGGGAACGGCCGCGTCCGGGTTGTCGGTCTCCTCGCGCACCCACAGGGTGGGCGTGATGCCCCGCTCGGCGTCGAACTCGGCGTCCAGCTCGGCCCGCAGCGTGCGGTCCTCCGGGACGGCGGCGGGCAGGGTGTGTCCGGGCGAGACGGCGCCCAGCTCGTCGGGGTCGGTGAGCAGGCGCCGGTAGAGCGCGGAGCGCTCCTCCAGCTCCTCGTGGGTGCCGATGTCGGCGAGCCGGCCCTCGTCGAGGACGGCGATCCGGTCGGCGAGGCCGAGGGTGGAGCGGCGGTGGGCGATGAGCAGGGTGGTGCGGCCCGCCATGACGGACTTCAGGGCCTCGTGGATCTCGTGCTCGACCTTGGCGTCGACGGCGGAGGTGGCGTCGTCGAGGAGGAGCAGCCGCGGGTCGGTGAGGATCGCGCGGGCCAGGGCGAGGCGCTGGCGCTGGCCGCCGGAGAGGGTGAGGCCATGCTCGCCGACCCTGGTGTCGTAGCCCTGGGGCAGCTCGGCGATGAAACGGTCCGCCTGGGCGGCGCGGGCGGCCGTCTCGATCTGCTCCTGGGTGGCGTCGGGCACGCCGTACGCGATGTTGGCGCGGACCGAGTCGGAGAACAGGAAGCTGTCCTCGGGGACCAGGCCGACGGCGGCGCGCAGCGAGTCGAGGGTGAGCTCGCGGACGTCGAGGCCGCCGACGAGGACGGCGCCGTGCGTCACGTCGTAGAAGCGGGGCAGCAGCAGCGAGACGGTGGACTTGCCGGAGCCGGAGGCGCCGACGACGGCGACGGTCTCGCCGGGCCGGATCTCCAGCGAGAAGCCCTCCAGGACGGGGCTGACCTTGCCGTTGGCCGTCTCGTACGCGAAGGAGACGTCGTCGAACTCGACGCTGGCGGGCGCGTCGGCCGGGAGCTCCTTGGTGCCGTCCCGCAGGCTCGGCTCGGTGTCGATGAGCTCCAGGACCCGCTCGACGCCGGCGCGGGCCTGCTGGCCGACGGTGAGCACCATGGCGAGCATGCGGACCGGCCCGACGAGCGAGGCGAGGTACGAGGAGAACGCGACGAAGGTGCCCAGGGTGATCTGGCCCTTGTAGGCCAGCCAGCCGCCGAGGGCGAGCACGGCGACCTGTCCGAGGGCGGGGACGGCCTGGAGGGCGGGGGTGTACTTCGCGTTGAGCCGGACGGTGCGCAGCCGGCCCGCGAAGAGCCGGCGTCCGGCCTCGCGGATCTTGCCGGTCTCCTGGTCCTCCTGCCCGAAGCCCTTCACGACCCGGACGCCGGTGACGGCGCCGTCGACGACGCCCGCGACCGTCGCGGCCTGCGCCTGGGCGTACCAGGTGGCGGGGTGGAGGCGGCTGCGGCTGCGCCGGGCTATCCACCACAGGGCGGGGGCGACGGCGAGGGCGACCAGGGTCAGGGGCAGCGAGAGCACCGCCATCACGGCGAGCGATATGAGGAACAGCAGGACGTTCCCGATGGTCATCGGGAGCATGAACAGCAGACCCTGGATGAGCTGGAGGTCGCTGGTGGCCCGGCCGACGACCTGCCCGGTGGACAGCTCGTCCTGCCGGCGCCCGTCGAGCCGGGTGATGGTCCCGAACATCTCGGTGCGCAGATCGTGCTGGACGTCGAGGGCGAGCCGGCCGCCGTAGTAGCGGCGCACGTAGGTGAGGCCGTAGACGACCACGGCGGAGGCGACGAGGAGACCGGTCCACAGCCCCAGGGAGCCGGTCTTCGCGCCGATGACGTCGTCGATGACCACCTTGGTGATCAGGGGGACGAGCGCGAGCACGGCCATGCCCGCCAGGGAGGACCCCAGCGCGAGCACGACGTTCGCCTTGTAGCGCCACGCGTACCCGGCGAGCCGGCGCGCCCAGCCCTGCTTCCCCGACTGTTCCTGCCCCACCGCCGCCACGTGGCGCCTCCCGTCCGTGCTGCTCTACCGGAAGGGCCAACGCGGGCGACGTGCGATTTCATCCCGCCGCAACAAAGCGGCCGGCGGGACCGCCGCCCCGCTGACGGATGTGACTACAGGTGCGTCGGCTCGAACATGCGCAGCAGGGCCGGGAGGACCACCACGGACGGGCCCGGCGTCCTCAGGGCCGCGGCGAGGTCCTCGGTGAGGGTGTCCGGGGAGCTCAGCACGGCCGGGACGCCGAAGGACCCGGCGAGGGCGACGAAGTCCGGGCGGGCCAGCTCGGTCGCGGTGGCCTCGCCGAACGCGTCGGTCATGTACTCGCGCAGGATGCCGTAGCCGCCGTCGTCGACGATCAGCCAGGTGACGTCGAAGCCGTACTGCTTCGCCGTCGCCAGCTCCGCGATCGAGTACATCGCGCCGCCGTCGCCCGACACCGCGAGCACGGGCCGGGTCGGGTCGGCGGCGGCCGCGCCGAGCGCCGCCGGGAAGCCGTAGCCCAGGCCGCCGGCGCCCTGGGCGGAGTGCATGGTGTTGGGGCGGCGGGGGTCGAAGGCGGACCAGGCCCAGTAGGCCAGGATCGTCATGTCCCAGAAGCTGGGCGCCGCGTCCGGCAGCGCCGCGCGGACCGCGTCCACGATCCGCCGCTCCAGGCCCAGGTCCTGGGCGTCGAGCCGGTCGCGGACCTTCGCCAGGACCGTGCGCACGCGCTCCGGCGCCGTCGGGTCGGGCCGCTCGGGCACCGTCTCCAGGAGGGCCTGGAGGGCGAGCCGGGCGTCGGCGTGGATGCCGAGGGCCGGGTGGTTGGACTCCAGCTTCCCGGCGTCGGCCTCGATCTGGATCACCCGGCCGCGCGGGGCGAAGGTGTGGTAGTTCGAGGAGAGCTCGCCGAGGCCGGAGCCGACCACGAGGAGGACGTCGGCGTCCTCCAGGAAGTCGGTGGTGTGCCGGTCCTCCAGCCAGGACTGGAGCGACAGCGGGTGCTCCCAGGGGAAGGCGCCCTTGCCGCCGAAGGTGGTGACCACCGGGGCGTTCAGGCGCTCCGCCAGGGCGAGCAGCTTGCCGGAGGCGTCGGCGCGGACGACCCCGCCGCCCGCGATGACCGCGGGCCGCTCGGCCCTGGCCAGCAGGTCGGCGGCGACCGCCGTCAGCTCGGGGCGCGGGGCGATCGCCTCGGGCGTCGCGTCCATCGCCGTGACGACCGGCAGGATGGTCTCGGCGAGGAGGACGTCCTGCGGGATCTCCACCCACACCGGCCCGTGCGGGGCGGTGAGCGCCGACTCCCACGCGGCGGCGATGGCGGACGGGATCTGGGACTGCGTACGGACCGTGTGCACGGACTTCACGATGTCCCGGAAGGAGGCCTGCTGGTCGCGCAGCTCGTGGAGGTAGCCGTGCCGGCCGCCGCCGAGCCCGGCCGCCGGGACCTGGCTGCCGATGGCGAGCACCGGCGCGGAGGCGGCCGCCGCCTCCTGGAGGGCGGCGAGCGACATCAGGGCGCCGGGCCCGGTGGAGAGCAGCAGCGGGGCCGCCTCGCCGGTGACCCGGCCGTACGCGTCGGCGGCGAAGCCCGCGTTGTTCTCGACGCGGAGGCCGACGTAGCGCAGCGAGGAACGGCGCAGGGCGTCGAACATGCCGAGGGCGTGCTGGCCGGGGAGGCCGAAGACGGTGGTGGCGCCGAGGCCGGCGAGGGTCTCGACGACGAGGTCGCCGCCGTTCCGCCCCGCGGGCGGGTCGAGGGCGGCCTCCGTCTGGGCGGCGGTGGGGCGCAGGACGAGGTCATGGTCGTGGGTCATGGGTCCCTCGGGCGTGGCGTGGTCGGTCGGGGGCGGCCGGTGGCCGGGGCGTGCCCGCCCTCCCGGGCCTGCGGGAAGGGTGGGCACGCCCGGCGGTACTACTGCGCCGCGCGGCTCGCCGCGATCTGGCGGGACATGATCGTGGTCAGCTCGTACGCCGTGTGCGAGGCGGCGACGGCGGTGATCTCGGCGTGATCGTACGCGGGGGCGACCTCGACGACGTCGGCGGAGACCAGGTTGCAGGAGGACAGGCCGCGCAGGATCTCCAGGAGCTCGCGCGAGGTCATGCCGCCGGCCTCGGGGGTGCCGGTGCCGGGGGCGTGGGCCGGGTCGAGGCAGTCGATGTCGATGGAGATGTAGAGCGGGCGGTCGCCGATGCGCTGGCGGAGCTGGTCGGCGACCTCGTCGGCGCCGCGGCGGTAGATGTCCGCCGAGGTGACGATGCCGAAGCCCATCTTCTCGTCGTCGGTGAGGTCCTGCTTGCCGTACAGCGGGCCGCGGGTGCCGACGTGGGAGAGGGCGGAGGTGTCGAGGATGCCCTCCTCGACGGCCCGGCGGAACGGGGTGCCGTGGGTGTACTCGGCGCCGAAGTAGGTGTCCCAGGTGTCGAGGTGGGCGTCGAAGTGGAGCAGGGCGACGGGGCCGTGCTTCTTGGCGACGGAGCGCAGCAGCGGCAGCGCGACGGTGTGGTCGCCGCCCAGGGTCATCATGCGGGCGCCGGTGGCGAGCAGGTCGTCGGCGGCGGCCTCGATGGTCTCGACGGCCTCGTTGATGTTGAACGGGTTGGCCGCGATGTCACCGGCGTCGGCGACCTGGGCGAGGGCGAACGGGGAGGCGTCTTGCGCCGGGTTGTAGGGGCGCAGCAGGCGGGAGGCCTCGCGGATGGCGTTGCCGCCGAAGCGGGCGCCGGGGCGGTAGGAGACGCCGCTGTCGAAGGGGATGCCGACCACGGCGACGTCGGCGGTGCCGACCTCGTCGAGCCGCGGCAGCCGGGCGAACGTCGCGGGACCGGCGTACCGCGGGATGCGGGACGAGTCGATCGGGCCGCGCGGGGTGTTCTGGTCGCTGCTGCTCATGGTCGGGTCCTCCTGGGGTGTATCGGTGGCTCCGGCCGGCCCCGGGTCGCGGGGCCCGCCGGACGTCTGCGGTGCGGCCGCCGTCAGGCGGTCGCGGGTGCCGGGACCGGGGGGTCGGGCTCGGCGGGGGTGTCCTGGCCTGCCAGCCGGGCGCGCCAGTTCGCGAGCACGGCGGCGTCCGTCGGGCGGGTCGCCAGGGAAACGATCACATACGCGGCGAGCGAGGCCAACAAACCATAGTAAACAGGCTCATTTGCCAAGATTCCGTAAGTCCACATCAGGCCGATCACGGCCAGGCCTCCGACGCCGACCGCGGCGAGCGCGCCCTGGACGGTGCCGCGGCGCCACAGCAGCCCGCCGAGGATCGGCACCAGCAGACCGGCGACCAGCAGGTTGTAGGCGACGGTGAGGGCCTGGACGACGTCGTTGAGGGCGATGGCGATGCCGATGACGGCGACGCCCATGACCAGGATGAAGAGGCGGTTGCCCTTCACCTCGTCGTGCCCGGCCCCCTCGGTCCCGCCGTCCTTCGTCACGGCGCCGCGCAGACGTGACCAGATGTCGTTGTTGGCGACGGTGGCGCAGGCGATGAGGGCGCCGGAGGAGGTGGACATCACGGCGGCGAGCGCGGCGGCGAGGACCAGGCCCCGCACGCCCATGGGCAGCTCGTCCTTGACGATGGTGGCGAAGGCGTCGTCGGCGCTGGGCAGCTTCGGGTACATCACCTTGGCCGCGGTGCCGATGACGGCGCCGGCCAGCGCGTACGCCAGACAGTAGGTGCCGGCGACGGTGCCGCCCCACCGGGCGACCTCGTCGGTGCGGGCGGTGAAGACCCGCTGCCAGATGTCCTGGCCGATCAGCATGCCGAAGGTGTAGATCAGCACGTAGGTGAAGATCGTCTCGCCGCCGATGCCGAGGGGCTCGAAGTACGAGGTGGGCAGCGCGGCCTTCATCTCGGCGAAGCCGCCGGCCTTGACGACGGCGATCGGCAGCAGCAGGAGCAGCACGCCGACGGTCTTCACGACGAACTGCACCATGTCGGTGAGGGTGATCGACCACATGCCGCCGAGCGTCGAGTAGGCCACGACGATGGTGCCGCCGAGGACGATCGCGACCGTGCGGGGCAGGTCGAAGAGGACGTCGAAGATGGTGGCGTACGCGATGGTCGAGGTGACCGCGAGCATCAGGGTGTACGCCCACATGACGACGCCGGAGATGACGCCGGCCCGGCCGCCGTAGCGCAGGTCGAGCATCTCGGAGACGGTGTAGACCTTCAGGCGCGCGATCCGCGCGGAGAAGAAGACGGAGAGGGCGAGCAGCCCGAGACCGATGGCGAAGACCATCCAGGCGCCGGAGAGCCCGTACGTGTAGCCGAGGCCGACACCGCCGATGGTGGAGGCGCCGCCGAGGACGATCGCGGCCATGGTGCCGGAGTACATCCAGGGCCCGAGGCGACGGCCCGCGACCAGGAACTCGCTCTTGGACCTGGCGCGGCGCATGCCCCACCAGCCCATCGCGAGCATGCCGGCCAGATACAGGACGATCACTGTGTAGTCGACGGCCATGGGCCCTCCTTCGGTCACCTCGGTGGCGTGTCGTGCGGGGGAAGCGACCGGAGGCTGGTCGCGGGGACATCCGCCCGTACCCGCGGCCTCCGGATGGCACGACAGTAGGTGGCCGGAATGCGACGCTGAAGTGTACGTTTCCTCCATTGTTCGCACGGCGGATGTACGAAGGGTCCACCCCCATGCCCGCTCCGGAGCCCGCCTCCACCCCACCCGCGCCGGCCGTCCCGCTGGCCGCGCTGCTCGCCCGCACCGAACTCGGCCTGCGGCTGCTCGCGGGCCCCCGGGACGTCTCGCTGCACTGGGTGCACACCTCCGAGATGGCCGACCCGTACCCCTACCTGCTGGGCGGCGAGCTGCTCATGACGGCGGGCGTGCAGCTGACGGACCCCGCGCGCTACGTGGCGCGGGTCGTGGCGGCGGGGGCGGCGGCGCTCGGCTTCGGGGTGACACCGGTGTACGACACGGTGCCGGCGGCGCTCGTCGAGGCCTGCGAGCGGCACGGCCTGCCACTGCTGGAGGTGCCGCCCGCGACCCCGTTCACCGCGGTGGCGCGGGCCCTGTGGCGCCTGATGGCCGAGGTCCGCACGAACGAGCTGCGCCGGGTGAGCGAGGCCCAGCAGTCGCTGGCCGCGGCCGCCGCCCGGCCGGCCCCGGTCCCGGCGGTGCTCGGCGCCCTCGCCGCGCGGCTCGGCGGACGGGCGGTCCTCTTCGCCCAGGACGGCACGGAGTCGGCGGCGGCCGGCCGGGCGGTCCCGGCCGAGGCGGCCCGGGCGCTCGCGGAGCTGGCCGGCGTGGTGGGCCCCCGCCCGGGCGGTCCGGCGACGGCCAGCGGCGACGGGGGCGGGCTTCGCCTCGCCGCGTACGCGCTGGGCGGCGGGGACGGGCCGACGCTGGGCGTGGCGACGGAGGCCCGCGAACCGGGCGACCACACGATCGCGGGCGTCGCGGTCGTCCTGCTCTCCCTCCTCACGGCCCCGCACCGGGCGGCCGACGTCACGGCCCGCGACACCGCCCTGGTCCGGCTGCTGCTCGGGGCCACCCCGGCGGCGGCGGCCGGGGCACTCGGCCCGGGACCCTGGACGGTGGTCCACGCCCGGGGCGGCGACGGCACCCCGTTCGCGGCGGCCTCCCTGGCGGCGGAGCTGGGCACGGCACTGGTGGACCCGGGCGGGCCCGCCGACGACGGCGGGGCGGGGTCCGGGGGCTCCGCGGGGGCGGGGGCGTCCGGACGCGGCGGCGCCCGTGCCGAGCGAGGCGCAGCGGAGGCCGCGGTCCGGACACCCCCGCCCCCGCGGAGCCCCCGGAACTCTCCGGACCACGCGACCCCCGTCCGCCTGGTCCTCCCCACCTCCGCTCCCCTCACCACCCAGCCCGGCTGGACCCTGGGCGCCAGCGCCCCCGCCGAGCCCGACGCGCTCGCCGCCGCCGACGCCCAGGCGGCCCGCGCCCTGCGCCGGGCGGAGGCCACCAGGACGCCGCTGGTGCGGCACCGGGCGTCCGGGCTGTCCGGACTGGTCGACCAGGACGAGGCCGCCGCGTACGCGCGCGAACTCCTCGCCCCGCTCACCCCGCCCCTCGTCGAGACCCTGCGCACCTGGCTGTCGCTGCACGGCAGCTGGGACCGGACGGCCGCGGCGACGGAGATCCACCGCAACACGGTCCGCCAGCGGATCGCCCGCTGCGCGGCGCTCCTCGGCAGGGACCTGGACGATCCGGACGTACGGATGGAGCTGTGGTTCGCGCTCAGGTGAGCCCCGGGGTCACCAGAGCTTGGCGACGGCGGTCTTCGCGGTCGTCCGGAAGCCGGCCAGCGGGGCGTCCTTCAGGTCGCCCATCTGCCCCCACCGGACGTAGGTGACGGTGCGCCCGTCGCGTCCGACGGCGAAGAGGTGGATGTCGGTGCTGCCGATCTGCGGGTCGGCGGTGTCGAGGCTGTAGACCCAGGCGCCCTCCTCGACGGCCAGCTTGCCGTGGGAGGCGCTGACGGCGTGCAGGCCCGGGTTCTGCCGCTCCAGCAGGGGGCCGCAGCCGGCGAGGGCCTTGCGGAGGGTGTCGACCAGCTTCACGGCGTCGGCCTCGGTGCGGGCGACGGTGGTGATCTGGACGCCGTTGGTGTCGAGCTCGGTGCTGAACTCGCGGTAGCGGGTGTTCTGCGCCGGGATCTTGTACGGGGCGCACAGGGCGCCACCGTTCTCCGGGACGCCGGTGAAGACCTGGGTGGCGGTCCACGGCGTCGACGACGGCGGCATCTGGGCGGCGGAGAGGAACGCGGGCTGCGCGGCGGCCTGCGCCGGGGCGACGGCGAGCGCCGCGAGCCCGAGGGCGGCGGCGGTGACGGCGAGCGCGGTACGGAACGTGGTCATGACGGTGGATCCCCCGTGGGTCGGTCGATCAGTGCTCCCACCAGCGTCGGGGCAGCGGGGGCCGGCGGCAACGGCAGCGCGCCTCCCACCCGTCCCGGAACCATTCCACCCCCTGTGACGTGGGAAAACGTGAGGGCATGGGATGGCGAGGCCGAGGGGGACACGGATGCCGAAGGACGCCGCAGTCGAGGAGTTCGCACGCCGCGTGCGCGCGCTGAAGACGCGGGACGGGCGCAGTTACGAGGCGCTGGGCCGGCGTCTGAACGTGAGCGCCTCGACCCTGCACCGCTACTGCTCGGGCGCGACCGTCCCGGAGGAGTTCGGCGTGCTCGACCGGCTGGCCGTGCTGGCCGGGGCGGACGAGGAGGAGCGGCGCGCCCTGGAGGAGGCCTGGACGACCGCGCTGAGCACCCGCCGCCCGGCGGAGCCGGAGCCCGAAGCCGCCCCGGCGGAGCCGGAGCCCGAAGCCGCCCCGGCGGAGCCGGAAGCGGCCTCGCCCGAGCCGGAGCCGGGGCCGGAAGCCGCCTCGGCTCCGGCTCGTGACGTCACTCCTTCGGCGCCGGGCCGCCCCCGCAACCGCAGCCGGCGCCCGGTCCTGGCCGCCGCCACCCTGGCGGCCGTCGCCGCGCTGACGCTCGGAGCCGTACTGCTCCCCCGCGGGAACCCGGAGCAGACCGCACCGACCACACCCCCCGCAGCGCCCCCTTCACCCCCGGCGTCACCCCCGCCGCTGACCGTGACCAGCGCCTCGCACATCTGGGAGAACGGCTGCGGGCACACGTACCTCGTGGCACGGGGACCCGACCGGGTGCCCGCTCCTCCGGTGGCCGCGGACGCGCGGCGGTGGGCGGCGGCGCAGGGGGCGGTGCACGGCGGGCAGACGCTGGTGCGCCTGTCGGTGCAGGGGAAGGGCGCCAAGGCCGTCGTGCTCCAAGGGCTGCACGTGCGGGTGGTGGAGCGGGGGACACCGCTGCCGTGGTCCGGCTACCGGATGGACGAGGGCTGCGGCGGGGCGGTCACCCCGCGCCTGCTCGCGGTGGAGCTGGACCGGCCGCGTCCGGTGGCCCGGCCGGTGGCCGGGTACGACGCGTCCGGGGCGGAGGGCCGGACGATCCCGGCGCTCTCGTTCCCGTACGCGGTCACCGCGGCCGACCCGGAGGAGTTGCTGGTCTCGGCGCGGACGGCGGGCTGCGACTGCCGCTGGTACCTGGAGCTGGAGTGGAGCGCGGAGGGGCGCACGGGAACGGTCCGGGTCGGCGACGAGTACGGGCGCCCCTTCCGTACGAGCGGGACGAAGGGACGTCCGGTGTACGGGTACGACTCCGCGGGGCGGGCCTGGATCACAGACCCAGAGTCTGGACAGGCCGGGTGACCGATGGGTAACTTCGAAGGTGACAGACTGAGCAAGCGCTTAGACAGCCGGCCGCCCGCACCCCGGAGGAGACGCACCGTGCGCCGTACCGTATTCAACGAGGACCACGAGGCGTTCCGGGAGACCATCCGCGCCTTCATCGAGGCCGAGGTCGTCCCGGTCTACGACGAGTGGTTCGCGGCCGGCCAGGCGCCCCGCGACTTCTACGACAAGCTGGGCGAGCTCGGCATCTTCGGCATCAACGTGCCCGAGGAGTTCGGCGGCGCCGGCCTGGACACCCACAAGTTCGAGGCCGTCCTCTACGAGGAGACCGCCCGCGCCGGCGTCCAGTTCGGCGGCTCCGGCGTGCACGTGCTGCTCGCGCTCCCCTACATCAAGATGCTCTCCACCGACGAGCAGAAGAAGCGCTACCTGCCGAAGTTCGTCACCGGCGAGGAGATGTGGGCGCTCGCCATGACCGAGCCGGGCACCGGCTCCGACGTCGCGGGCATGAAGACCACCGCCAAGCTGTCCGAGGACGGCACCCACTACGTCCTCAACGGCGCCAAGACCTTCATCACCGGCGGCGTCCACGCCGACCGCGTGATCGTCTGTGCCCGCACCTCCGCCCCGTCGGCCGAGGACCGCCGCTTCGGCATCTCCCTCTTCGCCGTCGACACCAAGTCCGAGGGCTACTCCATCGGCCGCAAGCTGGACAAGCTGGGCCTGCGCACCTCCGACACCGCCGAGCTGGCCTTCGTGGACGTGAAGGTCCCCGCCGAGGACCTGCTCGGCGAGGAGGGCAAGGGCTTCTCCTACCTCGGCCACAACCTGGCCTCCGAGCGCTGGGGCATCGCCTTCGGCGCCTACGCCCAGGCCAAGGCCGCGATCCGCTTCGCGCAGCAGTACGTCACGGACCGCACGGTCTTCGGCAAGACGGTCGCCTCCTTCCAGAACACCAAGTTCGAGCTGGCCGCCTGCCAGGCCGAGGTCGACGCGGCCGAGGCCGTCGCCGACCGCGCCCTGGAGGCCCTGGACGCGGGCGAGCTGTCCCCCGCCGAGGCCGCCAGCGCCAAGCTGTTCTGCACCGAGGTCGCGCACCGCGTCATCGACCGCTGCCTCCAGCTGCACGGCGGCTACGGCTACATGAACGAGTACCCGATCGCCCGCCTGTACGCCGACAACCGCGTCAACCGCATCTACGGCGGCACCAGCGAGATCATGAAGTCGATCATCGCCAAGTCGATGGGCCTGTAAGTGCCCGAAGCGCACACGGCACTGGATGACCTGCTCGATCTGCTCGACCTGGAGCGGATCGAGCAGGACATCTTCCGGGGCGAGTCCCGCCCCTCCATCGTCCCCCGCGTCTTCGGCGGCCAGGTGGCCGCCCAGGCGCTGGTGGCGGCCGGGCGAACCGTCCCCGGCGACCGCCTCGCCCACTCGCTCCACGCGTACTTCCTGCGCGCCGGGGACCCGGGCGCGCCGATCGTCTACACGGTCGACCGCATCCGCGACGGGCGCTCCTTCACCACCCGCCGGGTGGTGGCCGTCCAGCACGGGCAGCCGATCTTCCACCTCTCCGCCTCGTTCCAGACGTACGAGGAGGGCCTGGACCACCAGGCGGAGATGCCGGCCGCCCCGGACCCGGAGTTCCTGCCGACCCCGGCCGAGATGCTCCCCCGGCACCTCCCCCGCGAGGTCGCGGACCGCCTCATCGAGGCCCGCGCGGCCGTGGACCTCCGCTACGCCGAGGTCCCCCCGTGGGGCAGCGTCGGACAGCCGCGCGACCCCCGCTCCCAGGTCTGGTTCCGCACCAACGGCAAACTCGCGGACGACCCCCTGCTCCACATCGCCCTGGCGACCTACGTCTCGGACATGACGCTCCTCGACTCGATCCTCCTGGCCCACGGCCGGGGCGGCTGGGCGGTGGGCGACGTCGTCGGGGCGTCCCTGGACCACGCCATGTGGTTCCACCGCCCCTTCCGGGCCGACGAATGGCTCCTGTACGACCAGGAGTCGCCGACCGCCTCGGGCGGACGCGGCCTCGGCCAGGCGCGGATCTTCACCCAGGACGGACGGCTGGCGATCTCGGTCATCCAGGAGGGTGTCGTTCGCGTCCCGCGCCGATGACCGGACATACCGTCCGATCATGGCGGAGAACGGCGAGAGCACCTTCACAGTGATCGTGGCGGCGATGGCCAACCTGGGCATCGCCGCCGCCAAGGCCGTCGCCGGCGTCGTCAGCGGATCCAGCGCGATGCTCTCGGAGGCGGCCCACTCGCTCGCCGACACGGTCACCGAGTTCATGCTGCTCACGGCCCTCAAGCGCAGCGAGAAGCCGGCCGACGAGGACCACCCCCTGGGCTACGCGAACGAGCGCTACGTCTGGGCGATGCTCGCCGCGGTGGCCACGTTCGTGGGCGGCGCGGTCTTCTCCCTCTACGACGGCATCCACACCCTCGTGGCGGGCGAGGAACTGGGCGACCCCCTGATCTCGTACATCGTCCTGGGCGTCGCCTTCCTCCTGGAGGGCTTCAGCCTCCGCACGGCCGTCCGGCAGGTCCGGTCCGAGGCGGACCGCACGAAGACCCCCTTCAGCCGCTACCTGCGCCTCACCCCCGACACCACCGTGAAGGCCGTGGTGATGGAGGACTCGGCGGCCCTGGCCGGCCTGATGCTCGCGGCCGGCGGCCTGCTGGGCGTCCAGATCACCGGCTCGTCCGTCTGGGACGGCGTCGCCTCGATCCTCATCGGCCTGCTGCTCGTGTACGTGGCCTGGGTCCTGGGCCGCTCCAACGCGGAGCTCCTCATCGGCCGCCCGCTCCCCCGCACCATGCGGCAGGAGGTCCGCGAGGAACTCCTCGCCCTGGACCACGTGGTCGGCGTCCTGGACCTGACGACGCTGATCCAGGGCCCGGACGAGGTGATGATCGCGGCGAAGGTCGACTTCAGGGACATCTCCACGGCAGCCGAGGTGGAACGCGCCTGCGAAACCGCGGAAGCCCGCCTCCGCACCCGCTTCCCGGCCGTCCGCCGCGTCTACCTGGACCCGACACCGGGCCGGGACCGGACCGACGGCGCAAGGGGGCCGGAGCGGGGGTAGGGGGTGTCCGGACGTGGCGGCGCCCGGAACGAGCGAAGCGAAGTGGAGCTCGCAGTCCGGAGACCCCTACCCCCGCGAAGGCCCCGGCCCCCGACCCACCACCGGTCAGACGCCCAGCCCCGCCGCGTCCAGCAGATACGCCGTCAACGGCTCGTAGAACCGGGGATCCACCACGTGATCGTCCAGCGGCACGGTGACCTGCATCGTCCCCTCCGCCTCCGCGAGGAACAGCGCCGGGTCGTTGCAGTCCGCGTACCCCACCGCGTCCACGCCCCGCTGCGCCGCGCGCCCCGCCCACCCGTGGTCGGCGACCACCAGGTCCGGCGCGGCCTCGCCGAGCGCCGCCAGGCCGTCGAGGATCGCGTTCATGGGCTCCGGGGAGTGCGTGTGCCACAGGCTGGCGCCCCGCTCGAAGACGGCGACGTCGGCGAACTGCACGACGTACCCCTCGTCGGCGGTCAGCCCGCCGGGGATCCGCACGATGTCGCAGCCCCGGGCCCGCAGCGCGGCGGCGACCCGGCTGTGCGCGTCGATCAGCGCGCCGGGGTGCCCGGTCGCGAACAGCACCCGCTCCCTGCCCGCGGCGGCCTTGGCGAGCCGGGCGGCCATGCGGTCCAGGGCGCCGACGGTCAGCTCGGGGTCGATGGTGTCCTGCCCGGCCCGGTGCGCCGGGTCGTCGACGACCCCGCACCGCTCGGCCATGACCGCGAGCACGTCCTGCTCGTCGGTCCACCGGTCGCCGAACTCCAGGCCGAACCAGTAGTGCCGGTCGCCGTTGGCCAGCCGGCGGTAGTGCGCGAGGTTGTTGTCGCGCGGTGTGGCGACGTCCCCCGCGATACGGGTCCGGACGAGGTGCTCGACGAGGGCGGGGCGGCTGAGTATCGGCATGGGGGCCATTCTGCCCGGTGGTTCCGGGCCCCGGGGGTCAGACCCCGGGCGAGCCCAGCGCCCCGAAGGCCCCGTGGGCCAGGCTGCGCAGCAGGTTCTCCATGCCGGTCCGCCCCAGCGGCGCCCCCAGGTGCGGGGTCGAGTTGAGGAGGCCGAAGACGGCGTGGACGGAGGCGCGGGCCTCCGGTTCGGCCGCGGCCGGGTACAGGTCGCGGACGACGGCGACCCACAGTTCGACGTACTGCCGCTGGAGCTGCCGGACCCGCTTGCGGTCCTCGTCCTTGAGGCGGTCGAGCTCGCGGTCGTGGAGGGTGATCAGCGGCCGGTCGTCGAGGGCGAAGTCGATGTGCCCGTCGATGAGGGAGCCGAGCAGGGCGCGCGGGTCGCCGTCGGCCTCGGCGACCCGCAGCCGCCCGCCGTCGAGGAGCCGCTCGCTGATGCCGACGAGCAGCTCGGCGAGCATCGCGTCCTTGCCGGGGAAGTGGCGGTAGAGCCCGGGCCCGCTGATGCCGACGGCGGCTCCTATCTCGTCCACCCCCACCCCGTGGAAGCCGCGCTCGGCGAAGAGGCGGGCGGCCTCCTTGAGGATCTGCTGGCGTCGCGTCGGGGCGTCGGTCCGTCCGGTCGGAGTCGGCGTCGTGGTCATGGATTCGATTCTAGACAACCCCGTTAGCGGTCGTTAACCTGAAGCCCATACGTTAACGCTCACTAACCGAGCGGACGGCGTGGACCGAGTGAACCGAGTGAACCGAGCAAGGGAGCTCGACGGATGCAGCAGGCACCTGTGCTGACGAGCGCGGCGGACCCCGCCTCGCCGGCCTGGCAGGCCAACGAGGCGGCCCACCACGAGCTGGCCACGACCCTCCGCGCCAAGCTGGCCGCCGCCGCGCTCGGCGGCGGGGAGAAGTCCCGCGCCCGGCACGTCGCGCGCGGCAAGCTGCTGCCGCGGGACCGCGTGGACACGCTGCTCGACCCGGGCTCGCCGTTCCTGGAGCTGGCTCCGCTCGCGGCGAACGGGATGTACGGCGACCAGGCCCCCGCGGCCGGCGTCATCGCGGGCATCGGCCGGGTGAGCGGCCGCGAGTGCGTGATCGTCGCCAACGACGCGACCGTCAAGGGCGGCACGTACTACCCGATGACGGTGAAGAAGCACCTGCGGGCGCAGGAGGTGGCGCTGGAGAACCGTCTCCCCTGCCTCTACCTGGTCGACTCGGGCGGCGCCTTCCTGCCGATGCAGGACGAGGTCTTCCCGGACCGCGAGCACTTCGGCCGCATCTTCTACAACCAGGCCCGGATGTCCGGCGCCGGCATCCCGCAGATCGCGGCGGTCCTCGGCTCCTGCACGGCGGGCGGGGCGTACGTCCCGGCGATGAGCGACGAGGCCGTGATCGTCCGGAACCAGGGGACGATCTTCCTCGGCGGCCCGCCGCTGGTGAAGGCCGCGACCGGCGAGGTCGTCACGGCGGAGGAGCTCGGCGGCGGCGAGGTCCACTCGCGGATCTCGGGCGTCACCGACCACCTCGCGGAGGACGACGCGCACGCGCTGCGGATCGTCCGGAACATCGTCGCCACTCTCCCCGAGCGCGGCCCGCTGCCCTGGTCGGTGGAGCCGGCCGAGGAGCCGAAGGTGGACCCCGCGGGGCTGTACGGCGCGGTGCCGGTCGACTCGCGGACGCCGTACGACGTGCGCGAGGTGATCGCCCGGGTGGTGGACGCCTCCCGCTTCCAGGAGTTCAAGGCGGAGTACGGGCAGACGCTGATCACCGGCTTCGCCCGGATCCACGGCCACCCGGTCGGCATCGTCGCCAACAACGGCATCCTGTTCGCCGAGTCCGCCCAGAAGGGCGCGCACTTCATCGAGCTGTGCGACCAGCGCGGGATCCCGTTGGTCTTCCTGCAGAACATCACCGGCTTCATGGTCGGCAAGGCGTACGAGCACGGCGGCATCGCCAAGCACGGCGCGAAGATGGTGACGGCGGTGGCGACCACCCGGGTCCCGAAGCTGACGGTGGTCGTCGGCGGCTCCTTCGGCGCGGGCAACTACTCGATGTGCGGCCGGGCGTACTCCCCCCGCTTCCTGTGGATGTGGCCCAACGCCAAGATCTCCGTGATGGGCGGCGAGCAGGCCGCGTCCGTCCTCGCCACGGTCAAGCGCGACCAGCTCGGCGACGCGTGGAGCGCCGAGGAGGAAGAGGCCTTCAAGGACCCGATCCGCTCCCAGTACGAGACGCAGGGCAGCGCCTACTACGCGACGGCCCGGCTCTGGGACGACGGGGTCATCGACCCCATGGAGACCCGGCAGGTCCTCGGCCTCGCCCTGACCGCCTGTGCCAACGCGCCCCTGGGAGACCCCCAGTTCGGCGTCTTCCGGATGTGAGGGTTCCCCAGGAGATGCAGAGCGAGATGCAGCACATGTTCGACACCGTCCTCGTGGCCAACCGGGGCGAGATCGCCGTCCGTGTCATCCGCACCCTGCGGGAGATGGGCGTCCGCTCGGTGGCCGTGTACAGCGACGCGGACGCCGACGCCCGGCACGTACGGGAGGCGGACACGGCGGTACGGATCGGTCCGCCGCCGGCCGCCGAGTCGTACCTGTCCGTGCCGGCGCTGCTCGACGCCGCCCGGCGCACCGGCGCGCAGGCCGTCCACCCCGGCTACGGCTTCCTCGCGGAGAACGCCGGGTTCGCGCAGGCGTGCGCGGACGCGGGCCTGGTCTTCATCGGCCCGTCCGCCTCGGCGATCTCCCTGATGGGCGACAAGATCCGGGCGAAGGAGACCGTGAAGGCGGCGGGCGTCCCCGTCGTGCCGGGCGCGGCCGACCCCGACATCGTCGAGGCCGCCCGCGAGCTGGGCGCGCCCGTGCTGCTGAAGCCGAGCGCGGGCGGCGGCGGCAAGGGCATGCGCCTGGTGCGGGACCTGACGGTCCTGGAGGAGGAGATCGCGGCGGCGCGGCGCGAGGCGCGGTCCTCGTTCGGCGACGACACCCTGCTCGTGGAGCGGTGGATCGACCGGCCGCGGCACATCGAGATCCAGGTCCTCGCCGACGCGCACGGCAACGTCGTCCACCTCGGCGAGCGCGAGTGCTCGCTCCAGCGGCGGCACCAGAAGATCATCGAGGAGGCGCCCAGCGTCCTGCTGACCCCGGAGCTGCGGGCGTCGATGGGCGCGGCGGCGGTCGAGGCGGCGCGCTCCTGCGGGTACGTGGGCGCGGGCACGGTCGAGTTCATCGTGCCGGGCGGCGACCCGTCCGCGTACTGCTTCATGGAGATGAACACCCGCCTCCAGGTCGAGCACCCGGTGACCGAGCTGATCACCGGCCTGGACCTGGTGGAGTGGCAGCTGCGGGTCGCGGCGGGCGAGCCGCTGGGCTTCGCCCAGGAGGACGTGCGCCTGGACGGCTGGGCGATCGAGGCGCGCATCTGCGCCGAGGACCCGGCGCGCGGCTTCCTGCCCTCGGGCGGCACGGTCCTCGCGCTGCACGAGCCGCAGGGCGGAGGGGCGCGCACGGACTCGGGGCTGAGCGAGGGCGCCGAGGTCTCGTCCCTCTACGACCCGATGCTGTCGAAGGTCATCGTGCACGCGCCGGACCGCGCGACGGCCCTGCGCCGACTGCGCGCGGCCCTCGCCCGGACGGTGACCCTCGGCGTCCCGACCAACGCGGGCTTCCTGCGCCGTCTCCTCGCGCACCCGGACGTGGTGGCGGGCGACCTGGACACGGGCCTGGTGGAGCGGGACGCGGAGTCGCTGGTCCCGGAGGGCGTCCCCGAGGAGGTGTACGCGGCGGCGGCCGCGGTGCGCCTCGCGGGCTTGTCCCCGGCGCCCCGGGACGGCTGGACGGACCCCTTCTCGGTGCCGAGCGGCTGGCGCCTGGGCGGCACCCCCGCTCCGGCGGAGTTCCCGTTGCGCGTGGCGGGACTCGAACCCGTCGTGGTCGGCGCGCCCGCGGACGCCACGGTGGCGGAGCGTTCGGTCACCGTCGCGGTGGACGGGGTGACCCACCACTTCCACCGGGCCGGCGCCTGGTTGGGCCGCGACGGCGACTCCTGGCACGTCATGGACCACGACCCCGTGGCCGCGGCGCTCTCCGGCGCCCGGCACGGCGGGGCCGACACGCTGGCCGCGCCGATGCCCGGCACCGTGACGGTCGTGAAGGTGGCGGTCGGGGACGAGGTGGAGGCCGGGCAGAGCCTGCTGGTCGTCGAGGCGATGAAGATGGAGCACGTCATCTCCGCCCCGCACGCCGGCACCGTCACCGAGCTGGACGTCACCCCCGGCACGACCGTCGCCATGGACCAGGTCCTGGCCGTCGTCGCCCCGCGCGAGGAGAAGGAGGAGGCATGAGCGGTCTGCCGATGACCGTGGCCGATCCGGCGCTCCCGGCCCGGGTCAGGATCCACGAGGTGGGGCCCCGCGACGGGCTGCAGAACGAGAAGACGGTCGTCCCGACCGACGTGAAGGCCGAGTTCGTGCGGCGTCTGGCGGCGGCGGGTCTGTCGACCGTCGAGGCGACCAGTTTCGTGCACCCCAAGTGGGTTCCCCAACTGGCCGATGCAGAGGAGCTGTTCCCCCTCGTCGCCGACCTGCCGGCGCGGCTGCCGGTGCTGGTGCCGAACGAGCGCGGCCTGGACCGGGCACTCGCGCTGGGCGCCCGGCACGTCGCCGTGTTCGCCTCGGCCACCGAGTCCTTCGCCAAGGCCAACCTCAACCGGACCGTGGACGAGGCCCTCGCCATGTTCGAGCCGGTGGTGACCCGGGCGATAGAGCAGGGCCTGACGATCCGCGGCTATCTGTCGATGTGCTTCGGCGACCCGTGGGAGGGCGCCGTGCCGATCGAGCAGGTCGTCCGGGTCACCAAGGCGCTCGCCGAGATGGGCTGCGACGAGCTGAGCCTCGGCGACACGATCGGCGTGGCCACCCCGGGGCACGTCCAGGCGCTGCTGACGGCGCTGAACGAGGCCGGGGTGCCCACCTCCCGCATCGCCGTGCACTTCCACGACACCTACGGGCAGGCCCTGTCCAACACGCTCGCCGCGCTCCGGCACGGCGTGACCACGGTCGACGCCTCCGCGGGCGGCCTCGGCGGCTGCCCGTACGCGAAGAGCGCGACCGGCAACCTGGCCACCGAGGACCTCGTGTGGATGCTCGACGGCCTCGGCATCGAGACCGGGGTCGACCTGGCCGCCCTCACCGCCACCAGCGGGTGGATGGCCGAACAACTGGGCCGGCCGAGCCCGTCCCGTACCGTCCGCGCGCTCTCCCACAAGGAGTCCTGAGCATGTCCCTCGACCACCGGCTCTCCGAAGAGCACGAGCAACTCCGCCGCACTGTCGAGGAGTTCGCCCACGACGTCGTCGCCCCGAAGATCGGCGACCTCTACGAGCGTCACGAGTTCCCCTACGAGATCGTCCGCGAGATGGGCCGCATGGGCCTGTTCGGCCTGCCCTTCCCCGAGGAGTACGGCGGGATGGGCGGCGACTACCTGGCGCTCGGCATCGCCCTGGAGGAGCTCGCCCGGGTGGACTCCTCGGTGGCGATCACCCTGGAGGCGGGCGTCTCGCTGGGCGCCATGCCGGTCTTCCGTTTCGGCACGGAGGAGCAGAAGCGGGAGTGGCTGCCGAAGCTGTGCTCCGGCGAGATGCTCGGCGCGTTCGGCCTGACCGAGCCGGGCGCCGGCTCGGACGCGGGCGGCACGCGCACGACGGCCGTCCGGGACGGCGACGACTGGGTCATCAACGGCTCGAAGTGCTTCATCACCAACTCCGGTACGGACATCACGGGTCTGGTCACGGTCACCGCGGTGACCGGCCGGAAGCCGGACGGCCGCCCGCTGATCTCCTCGATCATCGTGCCCGCGGGCACGCCCGGCTTCACGGTCGCGGCGCCGTACTCGAAGGTCGGCTGGAACGCCTCGGACACCCGTGAGCTGTCCTTCCAGGACGTGCGCGTCCCGGCGGCGAACCTGCTGGGCGAGGAGGGCCGCGGCTACGCGCAGTTCCTGCGCATCCTGGACGAGGGCCGGGTCGCGATCTCGGCGCTGGCGACGGGTCTGGCGCAGGGCTGTGTGGACGAGTCGGTGAAGTACGCGAAGGAACGTCACGCCTTCGGCCGCCCGATCGGTGACAACCAGGCCATCCAGTTCAAGATCGCCGACATGGAGATGCGGGCGCACATGGCCCGGGTCGGCTGGCGCGACGCGGCGTCCCGGCTGGTCCTGGGCGAGCCGTTCAAGAAGGAGGCGGCGCTGGCGAAGCTGTACTCCTCGACGGTCGCGGTGGACAACGCGCGCGAGGCGACCCAGATCCACGGCGGCTACGGCTTCATGAACGAGTACCCGGTGGCGCGGATGTGGCGCGACTCGAAGATCCTGGAGATCGGCGAGGGCACCAGCGAGGTCCAGCGCATGCTGATCGCACGGGAGTTGGGCCTGTCCTCCTGACCCGGAGGAGTTCCCCGCAAGCCCGTCGCCCCTTGGGGGCGGCGGGCTTCTTCGTGCCCGGGCACTGCCCCGACCCCACCCCTGTTGATCCTGATGAGGTTAGGCTAACCTACCTTCGACTAGCCCAGGCCGACCCCGGCTCGTACCGAAAGCGACTTCGCCATGCCCAGCACCGCCCGAGCCACCCTCCTCACCCGCCGCGGCCTCCTCGCCGCCGGCGGCGCCCTCGGGCTCGTCGCCACGCTCACCGCCTGTGGCGGTGGCGACGGCAAGGCCGGCGACGCGCCCGCCAAGGCCGCCGAGAAGGCCGGCCCCTGGAAGTTCACCGACGACCGCGGCACCGCCGTCGAGGCGAAGACCACCCCGAAGAACATCGTGGCCTTCACCGGAACCGCCGCCGCCCTCAAGGACTTCGGCGTCGAGGTCAAGGGCGTCTTCGGCCCGACCACGGTCAAGGACCCGAAGACCGGCGCCGTGACGGCCGACGTCCAGGCCGGCGACCTGGACATCAACAAGGTCAAGGTCATCGGCAACGTCTGGGGCGAGTTCAAGATCGAGGAGTACCTCAAGCTGCAGCCCGAGCTCCTCATCACGGACATGTGGGAGAAGAACGACCTCTGGTACGTGCCGGCGGAGCAGAAGGACAAGATCGCCAAGATCGCGCCGAGCGTCGCCCTGTGGGCCGCCGACAAGTCCATGCCGGCCGTGCTGCAGCGCCACGCCGACCTCGCCGCCTCGCTCGGCGCCGACGTGAACACCGCGCAGATCAAGGCCGACAAGGCCCGCTTCGAGGCCGCCGCCGAGCGCGTCCGCAAGGCCGCCCAGGGCAAGAAGGACATCAAGGTCCTCATCGGCTCCGGCTCCCCGGACCTCTTCTACGTCTCCACCCCGGTCCGCCCGACCGACACGCTCTTCTTCAAGGAGCTCGGCGTCAACATCGTGACGCCCACCAAGCTGGACCAGGGCGGCTGGTTCGAGGGCCTGAGCTGGGAGAACGTCGACAAGTACAAGGCCGACGTCATCATGCTCGACAACCGCACCTCGGCCCTGCAGCCCGAGGCCCTGAAGGCCAAGCCCACCTGGGCCGCGCTGCCCGCCGTCAAGGCCGGCCAGGTCATCCCCCGCGTGACCGAGCCGATCTACTCGTACGCCAAGTGCGCCCCGCTCCTGGAGGACCTGGCCAAGGCCCTCGAGAACGCCAAGAAGGTGTCCTGACCCATGACGAACGCCGAGACCGCCCCGTTCCAGTTCTTCAGCCTCCAGGTCGACCGGACGCGGCGGCTCGGTCCGACCCTGGTCCGCGTCACCTTCACCGGTGAGGACCTGAAGGGCTTCGCCGCCGGGGGCCGCGACCAGTCGCTCTCCCTCTTCCTGCCGCACCCGGGACAGGCCGCCCCCGCCCTGCCGCCGCTGGACGAGCCGGACATGTACGCGATCCTGGGCGCCTGGCGGGCCATGCCGGACGACGAGCGGGCCGTCATGCGCTCGTACACCGTCCGCGAGCAGCGGCACTCCCCCGTGCCCGAGGTGGACATCGACTTCGCGGTGCACGAGGACGGCGGCCCCGCCTGCCGCTGGGCCCAGCACGCCCGGCCCGGCGACCGGGTGGTCGTGCTCGGCCCGGCGGTCGCGGAGAACACCGGAGTGCGCTTCCGGCTCCCCGAGGACGCCGACTCCGTGCTGATCTGGGGCGACGAGACGGCACTGCCCGCCGCCTCCGCGATCCTGGAGTGGCTGCCGGCCGAGACCCGCGCCCACGTCTACCTCGAAGTCCCCTACTCCGGCGACCGGATGGAGCTGGCCACCCAGGCCGACGCGACCATCACCTGGCTGGTACGGGAGGAGGGCGCACCGTCCGCCGTCGAGGCGATCGCGGGCGCCGATCTCCCGGGCGAGGCGCCGTACGTCTGGGTCGCGGGCGAGTCCGGCGCGGTGAAGGCGCTGCGCCGCCACTTCGTGCGCGAGCGCGGTCTCGACAGGCGCCGGGTCACCTTCGTCGGCTACTGGCGCAAGGGCCTCTCGGAGGACGCCCTGCGCGAGGTGCCGGACGAGACGGCGCAGGACGAGACCCAGGACGCGGCTCAGGACGCCTCCCAGGACGCGCGGGCGGTGGCGTAGCGCGGACCCGCAGACCCCCCACAGGGCCGACGGCCCCTCAACCCTTCCGGGTCGGGGGGCCGTTGTTGTGTTCGCAGATTAGGTTAGGCTAACCTTACTAAGCCTTGACCGACCGCGTCCCCCACACCCGGAAGGGCCCCACATGCGTTCCCACCTGCTCAACGACACGACGGCGGAGTCGTACCGACGCTCCGTCACCGAAGGAGTGGAGCGGGTGGCGAGGAAACTCGCCACGACGCGCGGCCCGTTCACCGGGGTCACGCCCGCCGAGCTCGCCCCCGTCGTCGACGCCGTGGACCTCGACCGGCCGCTCGGTGACGCCTCCGCCGCCCTCGACGAGCTGGAGGACGTCTACCTGCGCGACGCGGTCTACTTCCACCACCCGCGCTACCTGGGGCACCTCAACTGCCCGGTGGTCATCCCCGCCGTCCTCGGCGAGGCCGTCCTCTCGGCCGTCAACTCCTCCCTCGACACCTGGGACCAGAGCGCCGGCGGCACCCTGATCGAGCGCCGGCTGATCGACTGGACGACCGGCCGGATCGGCCTCGGCCCCTCCGCCGACGGCGTGTTCACCAGCGGCGGCACCCAGTCCAACCTCCAGGCGCTGCTGCTCGCCCGCGAGGAGGCGAAGGCGCCGGGCGGCTCGTCCGGCCCCGCCGACCTGGCGAAACTGCGCATCTTCTCCTCCGAGTGCAGCCACTTCAGCGTCCAGAAGTCGGCCACCCTCCTCGGCCTCGGCGCCGACGCCGTCATCTCCATCCCGGTCGACCGCACCAAGCGCATGCAGTCGGTCGTCCTCGCCGCCGAGCTGGAGGCCTGCCGCGCCGAGGGCCTGATCCCGATGGCGATCGTCGCCACCGCCGGCACCACCGACTTCGGCTCCATCGACCCGCTGCCCGAGGTCGCCGCCCTGGCCGACGAGTACGGCGCCTGGATGCACGTCGACGCCGCCTACGGCTGCGGACTGCTCGCCTCGCGCACCCGCCGGGACCTCCTGGACGGCATCGAGCTGGCCGACTCGGTCACCGTCGACTTCCACAAGTCCTTCTTCCAGCCGGTCAGTTCCTCGGCCCTGCTGGTCCGCGACGGCGCCACCCTGCGGCACGCGACCTACCACGCCGACTACCTCAACCCCCGGCGCGCGGTCACGGAGCTGATCCCCAACCAGGTCGACAAGTCCCTCCAGACCACCCGCCGCTTCGACGCCCTCAAGCTGTGGATGACCCTGCGCGTCATGGGCGCCGACGGCGTCGGCGAGCTCTTCGACGAGGTCTGCGACCTGGCCCGGGCCGGCTTCGCACTGCTCGCCGCCGACCCGCGCTACGACGTGGTCGTGCAGCCGCAGCTGTCCACCCTCGTCTACCGCTACATCCCCGAGGCCGTCACCTCGCCCGCCGAGATCGACCGCGCCAACCTCTACGCCCGCAAGGCGCTGTTCGCCTCCGGCGAGGCCGTGGTCGCGGGCACCAAGGTCGACGGCCGCCAGTACCTGAAGTTCACCCTGCTCAACCCCGAGACGACCGTGGCCGACATCGCCGCCGTCCTCGATCTGATAGCCGGCCACGCCGAGCAGTACCTGGGAGAGAACCTTGTCCACGCCTGAGACCCACGACTTCATCGGCATCGGGCTCGGTCCGTTCAACCTGGGACTCGCCTGCCTGACCGAGCCGATCGCCGAACTGAACGGCGTCTTCCTGGAGTCCAAGCCCGACTTCGCATGGCACTCGGGCATGTTCCTGGAGGGCGCGCACCTCCAGACGCCGTTCATGTCGGACCTGGTCACGATGGCCGACCCGACCTCCCCGTACTCCTTCCTGAACTACCTGAAGGAGAAGGGCCGGCTCTACTCCTTCTACATCCGCGAGAACTTCTATCCGCTGCGGACGGAATACAACGACTACTGCCGCTGGGCCGCCGCGAAGCTGTCCTCCGTGCGCTTCTCGACCACCGTCTCCGCCGTCTCGTACGACGAGGCCGCCGAGGAGTACGTGGTCGCCACCGAGGCCGGAGAAACGTTCCGCTCGCGCCGGATCGTGCTCGGCACCGGCACCCCGGCATACGTCCCCGAGTCCTGCGCGGACCTGGGCGGCGACGTCATCCACAACTCGCGCTACCTCCCGAACAAGGAAGCGCTGCAGAAGAAGAAGTCGATCACCCTGGTCGGCAGCGGCCAGAGCGCCGCCGAGATCTACTACGACCTCCTCTCGGAGATCGACGTCCACGGCTACCGCCTGAACTGGGTGACCCGCTCCCCGCGCTTCTTCCCGCTGGAGTACACCAAGCTCACCCTGGAGATGACCTCCCCCGAGTACGTGGACTACTTCCACGCGCTCCCGGAGGCGACCCGCTCCCGCCTGGAGACCGCGCAGAAGGGCCTGTTCAAGGGCATCGACGGCGAGCTGGTCGACGCGATCTTCGACCTGCTCTACCAGAAGAACCTGGCCGGGCCGGTCCCCACCCGCCTGCTCACCAACTCCGCGCTGCGCACCGCCGCGTACGACGAGACCGCCGGGAGCTACACGCTCGGCTTCCGCCAGGAGGAGCAGGAGAAGGACTTCACCGTCGAGACCGAGGGCCTGATCCTCGCGACCGGCTACAAGTACGCCGTCCCCGCCTTCCTGGAGCCGGTCCGCGACCGTCTCCGCTGGGACTCCCAGGGCCGCTTCGACGTGGCCCGCAACTACTCGATCGACACGACGGGCCACGGCGTCTTCCTGCAGAACGCCGCCGTGCACGCCCACTCCGTCACCTCGCCCGACCTGGGCATGGGCGCGTACCGCAACGCGTTCATCATCGGCGAGATGCTGGGTGCCGAGTACTACCCCGTCGAGAAGACCATCGCTTTCCAGGAGTTCGCGGTATGACCGTTGAGATACGCCCCCTCGACCCCCTCAAGGACGCGGAGCTGATCCACCCCTGGGTCACCGATCCCAAGGCCGCGTTCTGGATGATGCAGGACGCGAAGCTCCAGGACGTCGAGCGCGAGTACATGGCGATCGCCGCCCACGCGCACCACGACGCCTTCATCGGCCTCGTGGACGGCGAGCCCGCCTTCCTCATGGAGCGCTACGACCCGGCGAAGGCCGAGCTGGTCGGGCTCTACGAGCCGCAGCCCGGCGACGTCGGCATGCACTTCCTCGTCGCCCCCACCGACACCCCCGTGCACGGCTTCACCCGCCTGGTGATCACCGCCGTCATGCACGAGCTGTTCGCCGACCCGGCGACCGCCCGCGTGGTCGTCGAGCCGGACGTGCGCAACACGGCCGTGCACGCGCTCAACGCCGCCGTCGGATTCGTTCCGGAGCGGGAGATACAGAAGCCCGAGAAGACGGCCCTGCTGAGCTTCTGCACCCGCGCCCAGTTCGAGGCCGCCACGGGAGCCGCCGTATGAGCACCTTCACCGACCCCGTCGCCCACCTCACCCCCGAGCGGTGGGCCGACGCCAACCGGGCCCTGATCCGCAAGGGCCTCGCCGAGTTCACCCACGAGCGGCTGCTCGACCCGCAGGAGCTGGGCGAGGGCCGCTACCGGGTGCTGAGCGACGACGAGCGCACCGAGTACCGCTTCACCGCCGACCGCTTCGCCCTCGACCACTGGCAGGTCTACCCGGACTCGATCAGCTGCCACCAGGGCAGCGAGCAGCTCCCCCTCGACGCCCTCCGGTTCATCACCGGGTTGCGCGGCTCCCTCGGGCTGAGCGACGAGATCCTGCCGGTCTACCTGGAGGAGATCTCCTCCACCCTGGCCGGCACGGCGTTCAAGTCGACCAAGCCGCGGGTGACCGCCGCCGAGCTGGCCCGCTCGGACTTCCAAGCGATCGAGACCGGGATGACCGAGGGCCACCCGTGCTTCGTCGCCAACAACGGGCGGCTCGGCTTCGGCGTCGACGAGTACCGCGCCTACGCCCCCGAGGCGGCCGCCCCGATCCACCTCGTGTGGCTGGCCGCCCACCGCGACCGCACCACCTTCACCGCGGGCGCCGGGATCGACTACGACTCGTTCATCCGGGCCGAGCTCGGCGACCGGGCCGTCGACGCCTTCGCCGCCACCCTCGCGGCCCGCGGCCTGGACTTCGCCGACTACCTCCTCGTGCCGGTGCACCCCTGGCAGTGGTGGAACAAGCTGTCCGTCACCTTCGCCGCCGAGGTCGCCCAGCAGCGCCTGGTGTACCTGGGCGAGGGCGACGACGCCTACCTGGCGCAGCAGTCCATTCGCACCTTCTTCAACAGCTCCGACCCGGCCAAGCACTACGTGAAGACCGCCCTGTCGGTCCTCAACATGGGCTTCATGCGGGGCCTTTCGGCCGCCTACATGGAGGCCACCCCGGCCATCAACGACTGGCTGGCCGGCCTCGTCGCGTCCGACTCCGTCCTGAAGGCGGCCCGCTTCTCGATCATCCGCGAGCGCGCGGCGGTCGGCTACCGGCACCTGGAGTACGAGGCCGCCACCGACCGCTACTCGCCCTACCGCAAGATGCTCGCCGCGCTGTGGCGCGAGTCCCCGGTGCCGACCCTCGCCGAGGGCGAGAAGCCGGCGACGATGGCCTCCCTGCTCCACGTCGACCACGCGGGCGCGTCCTTCGCGGGCGCCCTGATCAAGGAGTCGGGGCTGTCCCCGGCCGACTGGCTGCGCGGCTACCTCGACGCCTACCTCCTGCCGGTCCTGCACTGCTTCTACGCGTACGACCTGGTCTACATGCCGCACGGCGAGAACGTGATCCTCGTCCTCGACGAGCGGGGCGCGGTCTCCCGGGCGATCTTCAAGGACATCGCCGAGGAGATCTGCGTCATGGACCCGGACGCGGTCCTGCCGCCGGCGGTGGAGCGCGTCCGCGCCGACGTCCCGGAGGACATGAAACTCCTCTCGGTCTTCACGGACGTCTTCGACTGCTTCTTCCGCTTCCTCGGCGCCACCCTGGCCGGCGAGGGGGTCGCGGACGAGGACGTCTTCTGGCGCGCGGTCGCCGACTGCGTGAAGCGCTACCAGGAGGCCAACCCGGCCCTCGCGGACCGCTTCGACCAGTACGACCTGTTCGCGGAGACCTTCGCGCTGTCCGCGCTCAACCGCCTGCAGCTGCGCAACAACCGCCAGATGGTGGACCTGGCCGACCCGTCGGCCGCGCTCCAGCTGGTCGGCGACCTGGTGAACCCGATCGCGCGGTTCGCCTGACGGGCCGCCCCACGGTCCGGTGCGGGCCCCGGCGGAGTACGGTCCTCCGCCGGGGCCCGCGCCTATGCCCCATAGGGACAGACGTCCCCCTCCCCGCGCGGGCAGGCGATGAGCGCCCGCGACACGTACTGCTGTGCCTTCGAGTAGTACCCCTGCACCACGTCGTCTCCCGCTGTCAGCCGGAGCGTCTCCCGGACGTACTGCAGCCGGTCCCAGACCGGGAAGTGCTGTTGATCCACCGGAGGGTTCTGCGTCAGCTCCCCCTCGATCCAGGCGACGGCCGCCTCCGCGTCGGCGTACGTGGCCACGACCTGGACGGCCGGCCTGCGCAGCCAGTCCTTGATCTCGATCGGTGGGTAGTCGGACGGCACCTCCCCCCGCCTGATCGCCGAGTCGGGAAAGGACCGGCCGGTGTACGCGTAGGCGTGCCAGTGCCGCGTCACGCGCGGGTGGCCTTCCTGGCGAGATCGGCCACGTCGCCGGGTTCCAGCAGCAGGAGCGCTCCGATCAGGTACTCCCGGGTCCACCGGATCGCGTCGCCCGGGTCTCCCAGGAGCTCCCCCGGAGGCACCTCGGCCCGCAACGCGGGGTCCACGAGCGCCTGGGACAGGATCTCGCGCGTCATCTCGGACGCGAGCCAGTGGAACGTGCGCTCCTTGAGCGCGAACGTCAGGTGCAGCGAGGGCTCGCCGTCCATGGCGTACGGCGAGTGGACGTAGCCGCGCGGCAGCCAGAACACGTCACCGGGTTCCAGGGTGAACGTCTGGACCGGAGCGGTATGGGCGAGGTGATGCCGCTCCTCCTGTGTGAATCCCCTCTCCAGGAAGTTCCCGTGCTCCGTCATCGGGTTCTCGACGAAGGGCGGGTGCAGAGGCCATGCCTTCCGCCCCGAGAGCTGCACGATCAGCGTGACGTACGGGTCGTAGTGGTACTTGAGCCCCTGCGCGCCCGGCGGAGTCAGGTACGCGTTCACGTGCACCGGGCATCCGGTCTCGCTCTGGATCTCGCGCCGCAGGACGCTCAGCGACGGCTTGACCGTCTGGAGCTGCCGTACGGAGACGGTGCCCCCGCTGTCGAGATGGGCGCGGATAGCGCCGGGGCGGGGCATCTCACCGTCGATGTACGTGTACCGCTCCAGGACCTTCCCGTCGTTCAGCAGGACGACGTTGCGGGCGGGGAGGCACTCGGCGTCGACCAGCGCGCCGACTTCGTCGAGGGACCACAGGCGGGCGAGGGCGCCGGGGTCGCGGTGGAACAGCAGCGGCTCGGTGGGCCAGTTCTTGAGGATCTCCGGGACGTCGTCCACGAGATCGGCCAGCGGCATTGCTGACTCCTTCGGTGTGGAGAGCCGAACGGGACCCGACGCCGGTGGCGTGGGTCCCGTCATGGATCAGTGGGCGGCGTCGATCTTGGCGATCCAGCTCCGCGCGAACGCGGTGATCTCGTCCGCGCTCATCCGCAGTTCGCGGCCCGCGCCCTCGGGCTTGTTGTCACCCAGTGCGTACCCGCCGCCGTGCAGCTCGGCCAGCGTGATGCAGCTCTCCATGTTCCCGTCGTTGTCCGTGCCGCCCCCGCAGAGCGCGGCGAACTCGCCGGACACTTCCCGCTCGTACAGATCACTCACTACCGTGGTCTCCTGTCTCTGTCTTCGATGGGGACTGGGTCCCGCCCTCGGACGGTCTTGCCGGACATCACCGAGGGCGGGACATGACCGCTCCCCCGTAACGAGGGAGCGGAGCCGTGAGGCATCGCCTGCGCGGGGGCGCGCAGAAGTGTTCGTGGATCGCCAGTGCTTCCGACGCGACCGTCACGGCCGCGTGATCCGCATCTTCGGCGGGTCGTGCGGGTGGTTCCGGATCTCCACGACGCAGTCCACTGCGGCCGATTCGTCGTGCTGCGGCCCCGTGCCCATGTACCGGTCGAACCACTCCACGAGATACGCGCACGGTGTGCAGTCCGGGACGGGCACGGGGCGGGGGCGGAGCTCGTGGTCGGCGGAGAGGACGAGCGTGTGGGCCACGGGGGTGGTGAGGACGCGGATGCGCAACCACTCCTCCTCGGTGGGCGCGCGCAGGTCCTCGGGCGCGGCGGCCCACTCGGCGCCGCCGCCGGGCGGGCTCACGTAGACGCGCCCGGCTTGGGTACGGACCACTTTGCCGAGCCGGGTTCCGTTGTTGGTGTCAGCTACGTAGGCGCCGACGGCGGGTGGGGGTAGGTCGGGGTCCGGGAGGATGCTCTGCACGGGCTCGACCGCTCCTCTCTGTAGCGAATCCACTACCAGGGGTGCCCAGGGTGACCTACAGTCGACTTGCCTTCAACTAGCCGGATCCGAAGGATGAGTTGTGGTCAATCGCAAGGAATTACGGCCTGACGCCAGCCCGCGAGCGGCCTACGGGGCGCATGTGCGCAGACTGCGGGAGGAGCGGGGCTGGACCCAGGAAGACCTGGCCAAACCCATGGGCTGCTCCAGCCAGCACATCTCCGCCGTCGAAACTTGCCGCAAAGCGCCGACCCTCCCGTTCTCACGCAAGGCCGACCAGGTCTTCGGCATCGTCGGGACCAGCGAATCCCTCGAACGCGAATGGCGGGACATGCGGCACGGTGTCCTGTTGGAGGGCTTCCCGGAGTACGTCGGCTACGAGGGCCGCGCGGTGGAGATCCGACTGTTCGAGATCGGGATCGTCCCGGGACTGTTGCAGACCCCGGAGTACGCACGGGTGCTGGCGAACAGTGCGGTGAAGCGAGGGGCCATCACGCCCGAGCAGGCGGATGAGCGCGTGGCGGTCGTGGCGGCCCGCCAAGCCGCCCTGGAGCGGGATCAGCGACCCATGGTCTTCCTGGTGATGGACGAGAGCTGCATCCGGCGACCCATCGGCGGCTCCAAGGTAATGGGCGCCCAACTGGAGCGGCTCATCGAGTTCGCGGACCGCCCCAACACTCTGCTCCAGATCGCCCCGTTCGCGATAGGAGAGCGCCGCACACTCAATCTGCCGGTCTACCTACTCACCCTCGCGGACCGGTCAATGGCTTGCTATGCAGAGTCGCAGGCCCAGGGGCATCTCGACCGCGAAATCACTTCTGTGGTGCCCATGTTGACGGCCTACCATCAGCTTCAGGCCGAATCGCTCTCCCGGGCGGAGTCAGTGGCCGTCATCCAAGAAGCACGAAAGGGCACCACGTGACGACCGAATCCCCCCGCTGGCACAAGTCCTCCTACAGCGACAACGGCGGTGCGTGCGTCGAGGTCGCCACCAACCTCACCGCCTCCCACGGCACCGTCCCCGTCCGTGACTCCAAGCGCCCCACCGGCCCCGCCCTCAACCTTGCCGCCACCGCCTTCTCCGCCTTCGTGGCGGGAGTCAAGGACAGCGGCTTCGGCGCCTTCTGACCGCCGCGGTCATGTGGGGTGCGGGCTCGCACCCCACATGACATCAGGCGGCTAAGCCGCCCACGGCACCTGCGGCGACCGGTAGTAGTCGATGCCCAGCGCGGTCAGCCGCGGCCCCTGCTGGGCGAGGCGGAGCCGGTAGTCCTCCCAGTCGTGGGTCGCGGACGGCGACCAGCCCAGTTCCGCGATGCCCGGCAGGCGCGGGAAGGCCATCTGGTCGATGTGGGCGCTCTCGGAGACCGTCTCGGTCCACAGCGGCGCCTCGACGCCCGCGACGGCCGTCGCGGGCAGGCCCGGCAGGAGGGTGGCCGGGTTCCAGTCGTACGCGCGCTGCACCTCGACGTATCCGGCCCACGCGAGGCCCAGCTTCGTCTCCTTCGTGTACTTCATGTCGAGGTAGGCGCGGTCGGCGGGCGACAGGATGATCCCGGTCCCGTTCCGTCCGGCCGCCGCGACCTGTTCCTTCTCGGCCGCCGAGCTGCGGTCCAGGCCCCAGTACTGGGCGAGCGCGCCCTCGGCGGGCCGGGCGCCGGTCAGCTGGTGCCAGCCGATGACGGTCTTGCCGTACTTCGCGACGAGCGGCTGCACCCGGTCCATGAAGGCCTGGTAGTCGGCGTGGCTGGTGGAGTGCGCCTCGTCGCCGCCGATGTGGAGGTAGCGGCCGGGGGTGAGGGCGGCCAGTTCGCGGAGCACGTCGTCGACGAAGTCGTACGTGATCTCCTTCGGCACGCACAGGGAGCTGAAGCCGACGCCGGTGCCGGTGTAGAGGGGCGGGGCGACGCCGTCGCAGTTGAGCTCGGCGTAGGAGGCGAGGGCCGCGTTGGTGTGGCCGGGGAGGTCGATCTCGGGGACGACCTCCTGGTAGCGGGAGGCGGCGTAGCGGACGATCTCGCGGTAGTCGTCCTTGGTGTAGAAGCCGCCGGGTCCGCCGCCGACCTGGGTGGAGCCGCCGTAGGTGGCGAGCCGGGGCCAGGAGTCGACGGCGATGCGCCAGCCCTGGTCGTCGCTGAGGTGCAGATGCAGCTTGTTGACCTTGTAGAGGGCGAGCTGGTCGATGTAGCGCTTGACCTGGTCGACGGTGAAGAAGTGGCGGGAGACGTCGAGCATGGCGCCCCGGTAGGCGTAGCGCGGGGTGTCGGTGACGGTGCCGCCGGCGATCTGCCAGGGCCCGGCCTGGACGGTGCGCTTCTCGACGGCGGCGGGCAGCTGCTGGCGCAGGGTCTGGACGCCGCGGAAGAGCCCGGCGGGCCGGTACGCGGTGAGGGTGACGCCGGTGCGCCCCGAGCGCAGCTCGTACCCCTCCTCGCCGAGCGCGGTGGCGCGCGGGGAGAGCCGGAGCAGGATGCCGCCGCGCGCCGCGTCGTCGTCGACGACGGGCAGCGGGTAGCCGGTGGAGGGGCGGAGCAGTCCGGCGAGGTAGCGGCCGATGTCGCGGGACTCCGGGTCCTCCGCGTCGACGCGGACGGCGGTGGTGCGGCCGAGGGTGTACGGGGCTCCGCCGGGGGTCACGGAGGCGGGCGCGGGCACGATCGCGCCGAGGGGCCGTAAGGCGGCCGGACGCGAGGCGCCGGACGCGCCGGTCGTGCCGAGGGCCGAGAGGCCGGCGGCGAGGAGGAGGAGTGGACCGAGGAGTCGCGGAACCGTTCTGCGCTGTCTCACGGGCATGTCCCTTTCGACGGGCGTGCGGCGAGCGGTGCGTATCCGAACAGTCACCATGCGTACCCCGGAGCCTCAGGAGCGGTCAAGGTGTAGACCAATTAGCCCATCTGGGGGCGTGATCATGTCGCCCGTTGCCCGATATCGGGCAGGATTCTTGCAATGCCCCTCGGGTACCCCTCAGTATTCACGGGTGCTCGAACGCCGACCGTCGCACGACGACCTCATCGACCATCTGGTCCGCAGCACCGCGCTCCAGCGCGGTGAGGCCGCCCGGGTGGTGCTCGACGTGCTGGCGTACTTCGACGAGTCGACCGAGGAGTTCGTGCGGCGCCGCCACCGCGAGCTGCAGTCCGGCGGTTCCGTCAACGCCGAGATCTTCGAGCGGATCGCGGGCGAACTCCCGCACCGCGCGGTGGCGCCTCCGGAGCTCTCCCTCCGGCAGCTGCGCCGCATCGTCTACGGCTGAGTCGGCCGGGCACACTCACTGACCTTGGAGGGTTGACACCTTTATGTGCGGAATCGTCGGTTACATCGGCAGGCGTGACGTGGCCCCCCTGCTGCTCGAAGGACTGCAGCGCCTGGAGTACCGGGGTTACGACTCCGCGGGCATCGTCATCACCAGCCCGAAGGCCGCCGGCCTGAAGATGGTGAAGGCCAAGGGCCGGGTCCGCGACCTGGAGGCCCGCGTCCCCAAGCGCTTCAACGGCACCACCGGCATCGCCCACACCCGCTGGGCCACCCACGGCGCGCCGAGCGACGTCAACTCGCACCCGCACCTGGACCCCGAGAACAAGGTCGCCGTCGTCCACAACGGCATCGTCGACAACGCCCAGGAGCTCCGCGCCAAGCTGGAGGCCGACGGCGTCGTCTTCGCCTCCGAGACGGACACCGAGGTCATCGTCCACCTGATCGCCCGCTCCCAGGCCGACTCGCTGGAGGAGAAGGTCCGCGAGGCGCTCAAGCACATCGAGGGCACCTACGGCATCGCCGTGATGCACGCCGACTTCAACGACCGCATCGTGGTGGCGCGCAACGGCTCCCCGGTCGTCCTCGGCATCGGCGAGAAGGAGATGTTCGTCGCCTCCGACGTCGCCGCCCTGATCGCCCACACCCGCCAGGTCGTCACCCTCGACGACGGCGAGATGGCCACCCTGAAGGCCGACGACTTCCGTACGTACACGACGACGGGCGCGTCCACCACCGCCACCCCGGAGACCGTGGAGTGGGAGGCCGCCTCGTACGACATGGGCGGCCACGACACGTACATGCACAAGGAGATCTCCGAGCAGCCCGACGCGGTCGACCGCGTGCTGCGCGGCCGGATCGACGACCGCTTCTCCACCGTGCACCTCGGCGGCCTCAACCTGGACGCCCGCGAGGCCCGCTCCATCCGGCGGATCAAGATCCTCGGCTGCGGCACCTCGTACCACGCCGGCCTCATCGGCGCGGGCCTCATCGAGTCGATGGCCCGCATCCCCGCCGACGCCGAGCCGGCCTCCGAGTTCCGCTACCGCAACCCGGTCGTGGACCCCGACACCCTGTACATCGCCGTCTCCCAGTCCGGTGAGACCTACGACGTGCTGGCCGCCGTCCAGGAGCTCAAGCGCAAGGGCGCCCGCGTCCTCGGCGTCGTCAACGTGGTCGGCTCCGCCATCGCCCGCGAGGCCGACGGCGGCGTGTACGTGCACGCCGGCCCCGAGGTCTGCGTCGTCTCCACCAAGTGCTTCACCAACACGGTGGTCGCCTTCGCGCTGCTCGCCCTGCACCTCGGCCGCATCCGCGACCTGTCCGTCACCGACGGCAAGCGGATCATCGAGGGCCTGCGCAGGCTGCCCGGCCAGATCGAGGAGATCCTCAAGAGCGAGGACGAGATCAAGAAGCTGGCCAAGGAGTACGCCGGCGCCCAGTCGATGATGTTCATCGGCCGCGTCCGGGGCTACCCGGTCGCCCTGGAGGCCTCCCTCAAGCTGAAGGAGATCTCCTACATCCACGCCGAGGCCTACCCCGCCTCCGAGCTGAAGCACGGCCCGCTCGCCCTCATCGAGCCGGCCCTGCCGACGGTCGCCATCGTCCCCGACGACGACCTCCTGGAGAAGAACCGCGCCGCCCTGGAGGAGATCAAGGCCCGCAGCGGCCGCATCCTCGCGGTCGCGCACCAGGTCCAGGAGAAGGCCGACCACACCATCGTCGTGCCGAAGAACGAGGACGAGCTCGACCCCATCCTGATGGGCATCCCGCTCCAGCTCCTCGCCTACCACACGGCGCTCGCCATGGGCCGCGACATCGACAAGCCGCGCAACCTGGCCAAGTCCGTCACGGTCGAGTAGCGGCGCCCCGGGCCTGTCCCCCGGAGCCCCGCACCTCGTGGGCCTGTCCCCCACGAGGCTCGGCCGGACACCACAGCGGTCCCCGTGCATCCCAGGTGCACGGGGACCGCTGCTTTCGTACTCCTGCCGGGTGCTCAGCTCGCGGCGGCCGCCCCGCGGCCCGCGCGGGCCACCGAGGTGGGCCAGCCCGCCACCGCGGCCGTGGCGCCGTACCAGGCCGCGAGTCCGGCGACCGCGGCCACCCAGCCGCCCGCCTTGCCGAGGCCCGCGTTGTCGGCGAGGGCACCGATGCCGAGGAGCAGCAGGGCGACGAACAGGAGCCCGTACACGCCCTGTCCGAAGAGCCCGCTGCCACCGGCGGCGAGGGTCAGGGTGAGCGCGAGCAGCGCCCACAGCAGCAGGAAGAGTCCTGCGGCCTCGGACGAGCCGTCGCCGCCGACGCCGGTGCCCCAGGTGAACCAGAAGGCGCCGAGCGCCGCGTACGCCGTGCCCGTACCGCCGTCGCCGGCGCGCAGGGCGAGCAGGCCGACGAGGAACAGGGCGACGCCGCCGACGAAGGTGGCGAGACCTGCGGCGTCGGCGGGGCCGACGTGGTCGAGCACGCCGGTGGAGCCGATCCCGAAGGCGAGGAGGGTCAGTCCGAGGGCGAGGTTTCCGAGCGTGGAGGTGGTGTTTCCCGCGGCGGCTTCATTGGACACGGCGGGCTCCCTTCAAGTGCGCAGTTGTGCTGCTTGGGCCACTTTGTTCCGGTGGCCTTTATCTACCCTTCACAAGCGCACAATTCACCTGAGGAAGGCCGAAATATTGGCCGGATCAAGGGAGTTGGGGGAGAGGCGGGTGGTACGGGCCGCTACGGGATCACGATGACCGGGCGCTGGGCCCGCCGGGCGAGCCGCCCCGCGACCGAGCCGAAGATCCGCCCCACGATGCCGTGCGTCGAGCCGACCACGATCGCGTCGGCCGAGTACTCCCGGCCGACCTCCTCCAGCTCGTGGCAGATGTCCCCGCCGCGCTCGACCAGGATCCAGGGCACCTCGGAGAGGTGCTCGGCGCAGGCGAGCTCCAGACCGAGGACCTCGGTGCGGTGGTCCGGCACGTCGACGAAGACCGGCGGTTCGCAGCCGGCCCACACCGTGGTGGGCAACCGGTTGGCGACGTGCACGATGATCAGGCCCGACGCCGAGCGGCGGGCCATGCCGATCGCGTAGGCGAGGGCGCGCTCACTGGACGTGGAGCCGTCGAAGCCGACGACGACGCCGTGCCGGAAGGCCGGATCGCAGGCGTGACGTGGCTGTTCCACCGCGAGGGGGTCGACCGTGGAGTCGGCGACGCGCTTGCGGTCCGCGGGTTCGGGGAATTCGTGACCGGCCATCGGTGTCTCGGCGAAGAGAGTCCTCTTGGGAGGGACGGAAGGGGAGAGCGGAACAACGGTTGGCGGCGGAGCTGTGTCCGGGAATCATCTTCCCAAGCCCATACCCCCAAGGGTACGGCGGCACTCCTCTCGTGCCCAGGTGTGCCACCGGGCGCCCGTAGGCGTTCCAGGGAGCATGCACGAGCCCCGCGCCGTAGCGCAATGCCGCTTGTGCCCTACAGGTGTCGGCACGGGGGCCAAACGGACGCCCCCCGCAGTGACCGGAACGTTCCGTTCCTCGTTCCCACAGGTCACGCCACCGTCGCAGGGAGTCCGCCCGTGCCCGCACCCTCAGCCGCCCGCCCAGCCGCCCCCGCCGACACCCCCTCCCGGGCCGCCCGGACCCCCGCCCCGCGCGGGCACCGGCGGGCGCCGGAGGAGGGGCCGGGCGGCCCGGGGCCGGACGCGGCGAGCGACGTGATGCGCTGGGCGGTCTTCTGCTGTGCCCTCGTCCCGGTCGTCCTGGTGGTCTACGGGACCTCGCTCGGCGGCGCCGCCGGCACCGCCCTGGGGCTCGCCGCCGTGACGGCGGCCTGCCGGGTGCTGCTCCGGCGCTCGGAAAATGGGTTGCGCGCCGAGCACGTACGCCCGCGTACTGACTCCGGACACCCTCGGAGTTGACAGGGTCGTACGGCGATTCCCATATGTTTTCAGCCAAGTTCCGGGTACCGGTGACCCTCTGGCCGAAGACCGCTCAACCCGTGTAGCGCTTGGCTGCACCGCTCTGGACTGGGTCGACCGATCGAACGCTTCACGCCAAGTGCCCATGTCGACAATCCGCCGGGCGGAGAACTTGTCACCCCGGCGCCACGGGACGCAGTAGATTCGATCATGGGTACCGAAGACTGGGGTCTTGTGCAAAACCGAGGGGAAACGTGGCACAGCGACACGACCAGGGAGACGCCAACACCGAGGGGGGCTTAGCGTCATGAGCCAGGACCACTCCGTCGCACCGGAGGCGGTACGGAAGCTGTCCGGACGCCGCCGTCGCGAAGTCGTCGCGGTACTGCTGTTCAGCGGTGGGCCCATCTTCGAGAGCTCCATCCCGCTCTCCGTGTTCGGCATCGACCGTCAGGACGCGGGGGTGCCACGCTACCGGCTCCTCGTGTGCGCCGGCGAGGACGGCCCCCTGCGGACCACAGGGGGACTCGAACTCACCGCGCCGTACGGCCTGGAGGCCATCAGCCGCGCCGGCACCGTCGTCGTGCCGGCCTGGCGCTCGATCACCTCGCCGCCGCCCCCGGAAGCGCTCGAAGCGCTCCGCCGGGCGCACGAGGAGGGCGCGCGCATCGTCGGCCTGTGCACGGGGGCGTTCGTCCTCGCCGCGGCCGGCCTGCTCGACGGCCGCCCGGCGACCACGCACTGGATGTACGCGCCGACGCTCGCCAAGCGCTATCCGTCGGTCCACGTGGACCCGCGGGAGCTCTTCGTCGACGACGGCGACGTGCTGACCTCCGCGGGCACGGCGGCCGGCATCGACCTCTGCCTGCACATCGTGCGGACCGACCACGGCACGGAGGCCGCGGGCGCCCTGGCGCGCCGACTGGTCGTCCCGCCGCGGCGCAGCGGCGGTCAGGAGCGCTACCTCGACAGGTCTTTACCTGAGGAGATCGGCGCCGACCCGCTGGCCGAGGTCGTCGCCTGGGCCCTGGAGCACCTCCACGAGCAGTTCGACGTGGAGACCCTGGCTGCCCGCGCGTACATGTCACGGCGGACCTTCGACCGCCGGTTCCGCTCGCTGACGGGCTCCGCCCCGCTGCAGTGGCTGATCACCCAGCGGGTGCTCCAGGCACAGCGGCTCCTGGAGACCTCCGACTACTCCGTCGACGAGGTCGCGGGCCGCTGCGGCTTCCGCTCCCCGGTGGCGCTGCGCGGCCACTTCCGGCGCCAGCTCGGCTCCTCGCCGGCCGCCTACCGGGCCGCGTACCGGGCCAGGCGTCCGCAGGGCGACGGCGGGACCTCGGTCCTCGACCCGGTCGTGCCGGCACAGGTCGCCGCCGGTCCGCGGCGCCCGCTGAGCCCGCTGGAGCCGGGCAAGCTGCCGGCGGACGCCTTCGCCCACGGCCGCCCGGCCCTGCCGGGTCAGCGCAGCGCGCCGTAGGCCGCCCCGTACCGCGCTGCCACGAGCCGCGCACCGAGAAGACCGACGGGCCCCCGGGACACCTCCCCGGGGGCCCGTCGGGCATGCCCCGGGCGCTCCCCGGGCATCCCCTTGATCCCCAGGACACCCCCTAAGGTAGGACGCATGAACGATCGCATGGTGTGGATCGACTGCGAGATGACCGGGCTCTCGCTGACGGACGACGCACTCATCGAGGTGGCCGCACTGGTCACCGACTCGGAACTGAACGTGCTCGGCGAAGGCGTGGACATCGTGATCCGCCCGCCGGACGCCGCCCTGGAGACGATGCCGGACATCGTGCGCGAGATGCACACGTCCTCCGGCCTCCTCGACGCGCTCGCCGGGGGCACCACCCTCGCCGACGCCGAGGCCCAGGTGCTCGCCTACATCCGCGAGCACGTGAAGGAGCCCGGCAAGGCCCCGCTGTGCGGGAACTCGGTCTCCACCGACCGCGGCTTCCTCGCCCGCGACATGGCGGCCCTGGAGAAGCACCTCCACTACCGGATCGTCGACGTCTCCTCGATCAAGGAGCTGGCCCGCCGCTGGTACCCGAGGGCGTACTTCAACAGTCCGGAGAAGAACGGCAACCACCGGGCGCTCGCCGACATCCGCGAGTCCATCGCGGAGCTGCGCTACTACCGCGAGGCGGTCTTCGTCCCGCAGCCCGGCCCCGACTCGGAGACCGCGAAGCAGATCGCCGCCAAGCACGTCGTACCCGCGGAATGAGCCCTGCTCGCGCCCTTCGAACAACGCGGGCGCGAGCACCCTCAAACACCCTGTAGACTTCTTCTCGGCCGGTCGGGGAAACCTTCGGGAAAACCGCCGGTCGTGGTGGGTATAGCTCAGCTGGTAGAGCACCTGGTTGTGGTCCAGGATGTCGCGGGTTCGAGTCCCGTTACTCACCCTGATACCGAAGGCCCCGGTTCGAAAGAACCGGGGCCTTCGGCGTTCCCCGCCGCGTCGTGCCCGGCGGGAAGGTCCGCCCACCCGTCCGGTCACCCCCACCCTCACCGTCGGCGTCTTCGGCGGTCACGGCCGATCACTCTTTCGGGCGAGGCGGCGGCTTCCGCGACGCCCCCACTGCCAACTTCCCCACATGTCCGACATCTTCATATGCATTCACCTGCGGCACAGCGGCTCGACCCGCTCCTCGAAGGCGCCCAGATGAAGATCGCCGACGACAGGGTGCGGGCCGCGTACGACACCGAACTCGACCTCCTCGCCGAGGCGGAGGCCGGGCGGCGGGGGCGTTGTCCACAGGGCGGAGACGGTTCTGTAGCGGGCGTTAGGGAATCTGATACGGTGAGGTCCTCGCTGATTCCATAGCGTTCGCTACGGATGTGCGGGCCCTGACCCGGCTCGCGCACGGCTCACCCACGGGGGGACTTCCATGACCGCGCACACCCTGCTCCTGGCCCACGGCTCCGGCGGCGGCACCGACTCCCACTTCGGCCCGATCCGCACCGCACTGGCCTCCGGCGGACGCCGGGTCGTCGGCTTCGACCTGCCCGGCACCGGCACCGCACCGCGCGCCACCGCCCCGCTCGACCTGGACGCGCTCGCCGACGGCCTGGTGGCGGAGGCAGACGCGGCGGGCGTCGAGCGCTTCGCCGTCGCGGGGTATTCACTGGGCACGACCGTCGCGGTCCGCGCCGCCACGCGCCACCCGGAGCGGGTGACCGGGCTGGCGCTCACCGCCCCCTTCGCCCGGGCCGACCACGCACTGCGGCAGGCCTCCTGCCTGTGGCGGGACCTCGCCGAGAGCGGGCAGCACGAGCTGGTGGCGCGTCTCCTGGTGACGCTCGTGTTCAGCCCGGCCATGCTCGACCCGATGAGCCCCGAGATCGTCGAGGGCGTCGTCCGGCTCGCCGCCGAGTCCCTCCCGGCGGGCACGCCGGACCACGCCGACCTGGTGACCCGGGCGGATGTGCGCGGGGACCTGCCCCGGGTGGGCGTGCCGACCCTCGTCATATCCACCACCGAGGACCGCCTCGTCTCCCCCGCCCTGCACCGCGCGGTGGCCGCGGGCATCCCGGGCGCCCGCCTGGCCGAACTGGCCACGGGACACGCCCCGTTCGCGGAGAACCCGGCGACGTGGGGAAAGCTGACGGTGGAGTTCCTGGAGGAGCTGGAGGGCTGATCCGTCGACGCCCCCGGGAAGGGGTGCGCGCCCCGGCCGGTGGTGGGGGTGGGATCCGGCCGGAGCGCGCGGTGTGGGGGAGCGTGGGGGCGTGGGGCCTTCGAGCCGGGTCCTGTGAGCTGGGGCGCTCTGGGGAACTCGGGGAACCCGGGGCTACTTGTAGGCGCCGAAGGCCTGGGTGAAGGCGTAGGGCTGCTGGAGGATCGAGGAGCAGGTGGGGTCGGCGTAGCCGACCGCCCCGGACGCGCACTGCTTGTCGCGGGTCGAGGACCACATCGACAGCCAGCCGATGCCCTTGGACCTCGCGAAGTCCACCAGCTGGGTGGCGTCGTCGACCTTGAACACCTCGGAGGCGACGTCGTTGACGCCGATCATCGGGGTGACGGCTACGGCCTTCCAGGCGGCCGTGTCCGACAGCCCGAGGACGCCCTTGATCTGGGCCTGGGTGGCGGTGGCCGCCGAGACGGCGTACTGGCCCATGTCGCCGCTGTAGGCCGGCCCGTAGTCCATCGCCATGATGTTGACGGCGTCGACGCGGACCCCGTTCCGCTTGGCGTCGGCCAGCAGGTCCACGCCGGGCTGGGTGAGGCCCTCCGGCATGACGGGCAGCGTGAAGGAGACGTTCAGGCCCGGGTGGGACTTCTGGAGCTGTGCGATGGCCTGCGAGCGGCGGGTGTTGGCGGCGGTGTCCGGGAGGGCCGCGCCTTCGATGTCGAAGTCGACCTTGGTGAGCTTGTACTGGTCGACGACCTTGCCGTACGCGGCGGCCAGCGCGGTGGACGAGGAGCAGTTCAGGGCGAGTTCGTGGCCGGCCGCGCCGCCGAAGGAGACCCGGACGTCACCACCCTTGGCCCGCAGGGCGCCGATCTGGGCGGCGACCTTGTCGGAAGCCAGGTCGGTGACGCCGCCCCACAGCGGCGCGCAGCTGCCGCCCGAGGTGACGAAGGCGAGGTTGAACTCCTTGACGCCGGTCTGGGCGACGGTGGCGAGCAGGTCGTACGAGGGGTAGAGGGAGGTGTCGACGTAGGGGGCGAACCGGGCGGCGCCCGTGCCGGGCGGGGTGGTGGCCGTCGCGGTGGGTGACGGGGTGACGGTGGCGGTCGCCGTGGGGGTGGCGCTCTGGGTGGGCGTTGCCGTCCTGGTGGGGGTCGCCGTGGCCGTGGGGGCGGCGGTGGCGGTGGGCTGTCCGGTGGGGCGGCCGCTCGGGGTGGGGGTGGCTCCTCCGGCGGAGCAGGCGGCCTTGTTGATGAGGCAGCCGACCGGGTCGCCGGCGGTGCCGGTGGCGGAGGTGACGAAGCCGACGGTGACGGACTGGCCGGGGGCGAGCTGCCGGTTCCAGCTCGCGGGCTTCACGGTGACGTGGCGGCCGGAGACGGTGTGGTCGCCGTTCCAGAGGGAGCCGATGACGGTCCCGGCGGGCAGGTCGAACTCCAGGGTCCAGTCGGACTGCGGGGCGGCGGTCTCGTTGGTGATGACGTACTGGCCGGTGTAGCCGCCGGTCCAGCCGCTGGTCCTGGTGTAGGCGGCGCCGACGGTGGCGGCCTGGGCGGTTCCGGTGAGCGCGAAGGCGGCACCGCCGATCACCGCGGCGGCGACGACCACGCCGACCGCCTTGGTCCTGCCGCTCGTCCTGCGCCGGTGCGAACTGGTGCCCATCGCGTGCCTGCCTCTGCGTGCCGGGGGTGGGGGTGTGGCGGGGGGTGCGGCAGCACGCTAGCGACAGGGAAACGGACAAAGGCCCACAAGGAGGCCAGGGTTGAGGATTCTTAGGCTCCGCTTAAGGGAGGCATCGGGAAGCCGAAAGGTTGGGGTCCCGCCCGCCGCCCGTCAGGCCTTCTGGCGCCGTCCGCGGCGCCCCGCGCCCGACTCGGCGCGGCGGCGGCCGCGGCTCCTGCCGTCGGCGGAGCGGCGGCCGTCGAGGCCGATCCAGATGCGCACCTCGGTGCCACCGAGCACCGAGTGCCCGATGCGTACGTCGCCGCCGGTGGACTCCGCCATGCGGCGCACGATGTCGAGGCCGAGGCCGGTGGAGCCGTCCCGGCCGCCGCTGTTGCCGCGGGCGAGCGCGGCGGCGGGGTCGGCGATGCCGGAGCCGGCGTCGGAGACCAGGATGATGACGGCGTCGTCCCCGTTGTGGACGTCGACCGAGAAGGCGGTGCCCACCCGGGTGTGCCGGAAGACGTTGCCGAGCAGCGCGTCGAGCGCGGCAACGAGTTCGGGCCGGGCGACCGGGATGCGGACGGGCCGCTCGATGCCCGCGACCCGCACCTTGCGGTCCTCGTCCTCGGCGAGCGCCGACCAGAAGTCCATCCGCTCGCGCACCACTTCGGAGGCGTCGCAGCCGGCCAGGGGCGCGCTCGGCTGGGTCTGCGGCTTGGCCTCGCGGGCGGTGCGGATGATCGTGTCGACCTCGCGCTCCAGCTGTTCGACGGCGGCCCGGGTCTGCTCGGCCGCGGGACCCGAGCCCAGCGAGGCCGCGTTGAGCCGGAGCACGGTCAGCGGGGTGCGCAGCCGGTGGGAGAGGTCGGCGGCGAGTTCGCGTTCGTTGGCGAGGAGCTGCACGACCTGGTCGGCCATCGAGTTGAAGGCCGTGGCGGCGGACTTGAGCTCCGGCGGGCCCTCCTCGGGGACCCGGGCGCCCAGCTTGCCCTCGCCCAGTTCGTGGGCGGCGCGCGCGAGGCGCTGGGCGGGCTGGACCATGCGCACGCCGAGCCGGTCGGCGACCGCGACGGAGCCGACGATGAGGGCGATCCCGACGGCGGCGAGGACCAGCCAGGCGGTGGCGACGCCGTTGCTGACCTCGCCCTCGGGGACGAAGAGTTCGACGATGGCGACCTGTCCGGAGCTGACCGCGGTGGGCTGGAGCAGCACGGAGCCGCCCGGCACCTCGGCGATGGTGGCCCGGCCCAGCGCCCGGGTGGTGGCCAGGCTCTCGTCGGTGGCGCGCCGGGTGCCGATCTCGACGCCCTCGGCGCCGGGTTCGCCGGGCGAGGGGAGGTGCACGGCGAGCCGGCCCTCGGCCCCGTCGTCGGTGGTGGCGACGGCCCGGTCCAGCTGTTCGCGGTCGGTGGTGATCGCGAGGACCGGCGCGAGTCCGGCGGCCCGGCGCTCGGCGTTGGAGAACGCCCGGTCCCTGGCCATCTCCTTGACGACCAGGCCGAGCGGCACGGCGAACGCGACGACGACCATGGCGGTGACGGCGAGCGACACCTTGACCAGTGCCCATCTCACGGCAGCGGCTCCAGCGGCGGTTCCAGCTTCACGCCCACCCCGCGCAGGGTGTGCAGATAGCGGGGCCGGGCGGCCGTTTCACCCAACTTACGTCGTAGCCATGACAAATGTACGTCAATGGTCTGATCGTCCCCGTAGGACTGCTGCCACACCTCCGCCAGCAGCTCCTTGCGTGGCACGACCACCCCCGGGCGGCCGGCCAGGAAGGCGAGCAGGTCGAACTCCCGCCGGGTCAGGTCGAGCGGGGTGCCGTCCAGGGCCGCCTGGCGGCGCAGCGGGTCGATGGCGAGCCCGCCGACCCGGATCTCCCGCGGGGGCGGCACCTCGCCCGCCGAGGACCGGGCCCGGCGCAGCACCGCCGCCATCCGGGCGGACAGGTGCTCCACGGAGAAGGGCTTGGTCAGGTAGTCGTCCGCGCCGTCGTTGAGCAGCCGGACGATCTCCGCCTCGTCGTCGCGCGCGGTCGCGATGATCACCGGTACGTCGGTGATGCCGCGCAGCATCTTCAGCGCCTCGGACCCGTCCAGATCGGGCAGTCCGAGGTCGAGGATGACCACGTCGAAACGGAAATGGGCGACCTCGCGCAGCGCCTCCAGGGCCGTGCCGACGCTGCGCACCAGGTGCGACGCCTCGGTCAGATGCCGGATGAGGGCGGAGCGCACGAACTGGTCGTCCTCGACCACGAGCACACTTGCCATGGCCCGCACCGTACGCCATCCGGGGGATGGCAGTATGAGCCGGATGCGAAGAGGTCTGGTTCACGCGCTGGCGTGGTCGCTCGCCACGGGCGGCGCGGTCACGCTCTCCTGGTGGGGCGTGCACACGGTGCTCGCCGGCACGGTCTACGACCCGCCGCGCGCCCTGCCGATCCCGACCGGTGTCAGCACGGCCGGCGGCTCCGACCCGCTCGCCTCCTCGACGCGCACCACCGGCTCCCCCACCACGCCCCCGCCGGCACCCCCGGCCACCTCCCGGCCGCCGTCCTCGCCGGCCACGCCCCCGTCGCACCGCCCCACCAGCCCGAGGACCGCGACGAGCGCCCCCGGTGGCACGGGCGGGACGAGCGGCGCGTCGGGCTCGGGCGGCGGCGCCGGGAGCACGGGGAACGTGAAGAGCTACGGCACCGACGGCGGCCGGGCCGTCTTCGACATCGGTGCGTCCTCGGCCGAGCTGGTCAACGCGACCCCCGAGTCGGGCTGGCAGATGCAGGTGTGGAAGCAGACGACGTGGATCCGGGTCACCTTCACCAAGGACGGCCGGGAGATCTCGGTCTTCTGCCTCTGGCACGACACCGCGCCCCGCGTGGAGATCGAGGAACGCGCCACCTAGGGCCTGTCGTCACACTCCCGTCGTCGCCCGAAGGGCGGCCCCGCGGCGTCTGCTGCGTGCTCTCGGCGTGCCGGGTGGAAGCCCTCGTACTGGACGTACTCGGACTTTCACCCGGTGCGGCGAGAGCACGTGCCAGGCGTCGCGGGGCAGGCGGGAGTTTGACGACAGGCCCTAGGGCGCCCTGGGGCGGTGGCCCCGAGGCCTCAGCGGAAGACGGACGCGGGCGGTACGGGCGAGGGCTTGGCGCTCGCGTCGGTGACCGGTGCGGCGCCGCCGGCGAAGTCGACGAGCGCCCGTCCGTGTTCGACCCGCCCGGGGTGCGGGTCGGTCGCGACCCGCCGGGTCAACTCGGCCACCGGCAGCTCCTGGTCGGAGGCGAGCAGCACGGCGTTGCCGAAGCGGCGGCCCCGCAGCACGGTCGGGTCCGCGGTGAGGGCGAGCTCGGGGAAGACGGTGGCGGCGGTCGCGACCTGGCCGCGCAGATGGGCCAGCGGCGGGCCGTCGGCGAGGTTGGCCGCGTAGAAGCCGCCGGGCCGCAGCACCCGCCGCACCTCGGCCAGGAACTCCGTACTGGTCAGATGCGCGGGCGTACGGGCCCCGCTGAACACGTCGGCGATGATCAGGTCCGCCCAGCCGTCCTGCACCTTGCCGAGCCCGGCCCGGGCGTCGGTGGAGCGGACCCGTATCCGGGCGGTGGTGTCGAGCGGCAGCTCACGGCGGACCAGCTGCACGAGGGGCCCGTCGAGCTCCACTATCTGCTGGGTGGAGCGGGGCCGGGTGGCCGCGATGTACCGGGCCAGGGTGAAGGCTCCGCCGCCGAGGTGCACGACCTGGACCGGCCGGTTCGGCGGGGCGACGAGATCCGCGATGTGCCCGAGGCGCCGCTGGTACTCGAAGGTGAGGTGCGCGGGATCGTCGAGGTCGACGTGCGACTGCGGGGCGCCGTCTATCAGCAGCGTCCAGCCGCGGGGCCGCTCCCGGTCGGGTATGAGTTCGGCGAGCCCGCCGTCGACGGTCTCGACGACGGCGACGGCCGCTGCCGCCCGTTCCCGCTGCTTGTTCCTGGCCACGTGCCCCATTATCGGCGCAGCCGGCCGGGCACCGCCCGACGAGCCCCGAGGGGGCCCGCTGCGGCTCAGCGGCAGCCGTCCGCCGCCTCGATCAGCCGGGCCGCCTGGCCGAGCGCCTCGCGGAGCATCGCCGGGTCGGTGACCTCGCCGCTGTCGCCGGGCGGCAGCAGCCAGTCCGCGGGGCGGGGGGTGACGCCGTCCGGGCCGGGCAGCTCCGGCAGCTCCGGCAGGCGCAGCCCCCGGCCGAGGGTCTCGGTACACGCGCTGCCCGGCATGTCCCAGCCCGCCGCCGTCCCCGGCGGGACCAGGAAGCCGAGCGTGTCGCAGGCGCCGTCGTGCAGTACCGGGCCGACGGCGGGAGCGCCGCCACGGCGCAGGATGTCCACGGCCTCCAGGCCCTGCCGGGCGGGCACGGTGACCAGGTCGCAGGGCTCGGCCGGGGACGCGCTCGCGTCCGGCGTGGGCGCGTGCATCGCGGTGGACTGTGATGCGGTCTCCGCCATGGGACCCCTCCTCACTCCATGTGGAGACACGTTCCGTCTCTCCACATGGTTCAACGCCCGTGGACGTCAACGGCTACGGCGGCACGCCGCCGCAAAGGATGGCAGTTCATGGCAGATCGCAGGCGAGATATCCGATTTGTTTGCAAACCCTGCGTGCGCACCCGGTCACAGCAGGTACGTTCTTGCCCCGCCGGACCACCGGCAGCACCAGGAGAGGGCTCGGCCATGGCGTTGTCACGGGCAGTTCCCAATCTCGCCTTCCGCAGACTCCGCGGCCGGCACTCGCCGGGGGAGTTCGCCGCGACGGTCCGCCGGGCCGCGCGGGAGATCGGCGAGCAGGTCGCATGCGACGCCCGCTACATCGGGCGCGTGGAGGCGGGCGAGATCCGCTGCCCCAACTACGCGTACGAGCGGGTGTTCCTGCACATGTTCCCCGGACTGAGCCTGGCGGACCTGGGGTTCTCGGCGCGGGAGGCCGTTCGCGGCCGGCGGCCGGCCGTCCCGGCCGGGGCACCGCCACCACCCCCCGCCATCACCACCCGGAACGATGAGGAGAGCGACGTGCTGCGTCGCGCATTCATGACCGGCGGCACCGCCACCGTGGCGGCCGCCTCGCTGGGACTCGGCGGCACCGCCGTCGCCATCCCCGCCCCCCGTGGCGTCCACCGTGTCGGCGACGCCGAGGTACGCGCCGTCGAGGACGCCGTGCGCCAGATCCGCCTGCTCGACGACCGGCACGGCGCCGACGGCCTCTACCAGCGGGCCACCCAGCCGCTCCGTACCGCCTACGCCCTGCTGGACGCGGGCGTCAGCGCCCGCCGCTCCACCGCCGACCGGCTGCACAACGGCGCCGGCGAGCTGGCCCTCTCCGTCGGCTGGCTCGCCCACGACTCCGGCCGGCTCGACGACGCCCGCTCCCACTACGCCGAGGCCCTCGCCACCGCCCGGGTCGCCGGGGACTCCGCCCTGGAGGCGCACGCCTTCTGCAACACCTCGTTCCTGGCCCGGGACGCCGGCCGGTACCGGGAGGCGGTACGGGCCGCCCAGGCCGGGCTGCGGGCCGCGCAGCCGCTCGCCTCGGCCCGGCTGCTGACCCTGCTGACCCTGCGGGAGGCCGGGGCGTGGGCCGGGCTCGGCGAGCGCGCCGCCTGCGTCCAGGCCCTCGGCCGCGCCCACGACCTGTTCGCGCGGGGCCCCGGCGACAGCGACCCGGAGTGGATGTCCTTCTTCGGCGAGCCCGAGCTGGAGGCGCTGGAGGCCCAGTGCTGGTCGATGCTGGGCGACTGGTCCCGCGCGGCCCGGCACGCCCATCGGGCGACCGTGCTGCAGAACCCGCACTTCGCCCGCAACCTCGCCCTCTACCGGGCCCAGCTCGCCGGCAACCTCGCCCGCGCGGGCCGCCCCGAGGAGGCCGCGGCCCAGGTGCAGCGGGTGGTGGACTCCCTGGACGGCGTCGACTCCGCCCGGATCCGCACCCTGCTCGCGGAGACCCGCCGGGTCCTCGCCGCCTACTGACGTCCGCCGGGCGCCGTGGGCGCGGGGCGCCGACCGCCTACTCCAGGTGCCCGGTGTCGTTCCAGCGCTCGATCGCGGGCGCCCCGTACGCCCAGCCGAGGACGGACAGGCTGGTCGGGTCGAGGCGGATGCACGAGGCGAAGGAGACGTCCTCCCCCAGCCAGCGCGCGCCGATCGACCGCAGGATGTGCCCGTGCGCGAAGACCAGCACGTCGCGGTCGGCCGAACGGGCCCACTCCACGATCCGGTCGGCCCGCGCGGACAGCTCCGCCAGCGTCTCGCCGTCCGGGACCGCGTCGCGCCAGATGAACCAGCCCGGCCGGACGGCCTGGATCTCGGCCGGGGTCATCCCCTCGTAGGCGCCGTAGTCCCACTCCATGAGCGCGTCCCAGTTCTCCGCGCGCTCACCGAACCCGGCGAGGTCGCAGGTCTCCCGCGCCCGCACCAGCGGGCTGGTGCGCACCTCGACCCCGTCGAGCCCGGCCCACGGGCCGCGGCTCAGCCGCTCGCCGAGCAGCTTGGCCCCGCGCCGGCCCTCGTCGAGCAGGGGGATGTCGGTCCTGCCGGTGTGCCGGCCCAGCAGCGACCATTCGGTCTGGCCGTGCCGGGCGAGCAGGATGCGCGGTGCCATGAGGTCTCTCCGGTGGTGTCACGGAACGGGATGGCTTCCATCATCCTCCACGTGAATTCCGGGTGGCCTGCGGGCAACCCCGCACCGCCGCCCGGCGTCCTCCCACGATCGGAGCACAAGCGGGGGGAGCGGGGACTCGAATGCGCAGACCACGGTGGTGGGCGGAGCTCGTACTGATCGGGGCGGTGTACGCGGCGTACTCCTGCGGGCGGTTGCTGGCCCGCGGCGACGTGGACACCGCCGTCGCCCACGGGCTCGCGATCCTGCGGATCGAGCAGAGCCTGGGGATCGACGCCGAGCATCCGCTCAACCGCCTGTTCACGGCGACGCCCGCGCTCGGCGTCCCCGCCGACTTCGCCTACGCCTCGCTGCACTACCTGGTCACCCCGGCCGTGCTGGTCTGGCTGTTCCGGCGCCGGCCCGCGCACTACCGGGCGGCCCGGGCCTGGCTGATGGTCTCCACCCTGCTCGGCCTGATCGGCTTCACCCTGCTGCCGACCTGCCCGCCCCGGCTGCTCGACGCCGGCCACGGCTTCGTCGACACCATGGCGCAGTTCAGCGCGTACGGCTGGTGGGGCGGGGAGGCGAGCGCGCCGCGCGGGATGGGCGCGCTCACCAACCAGTACGCGGCGATGCCCAGCCTGCACGTGGGGTGGGCGCTGTGGTGCGGGGTGATGCTGTGGCGGTACGGGCGGACGCCGCTGTTCAAGGCGCTCGGCGTCGCCTACCCGCTGCTGACCTCGCTCGTGGTCATGGGCACGGCCAACCACTACCTCCTGGACGCGGTCGCCGGGGCGGCGGTGATGGGGGCGGGGCTGCTGCTCGCCCCGTACGCCACGCGGCTCGCGGACCGGATCGCCGAGCGGGTCCCGGGCCGGGCCCCGGGTGGGGTGATCGGGGTCGAATCCCCCCGAAACCCCCCGCTTGTCAGTGGCGGATGGGAGACTTCCGCGGGTGAGCACATCCCTCGGCAACGGTCCGCAGCGACCGGGGCAGACGACCGTTCGACATCAGCTCGCTGAGCTGCGCGGACCGGCCACCGCGCCGCGCCCGCTTGACGCGCGGGCGCTGGCCGCGCTGGCGGCCAACCCGGGCTGCCGGCGACGTGCGCTGCTCGACGGCGCCGGGGTCGACAAGACGGCACTGGCCGAGAAGCTGGGCTCCCCCTCGGGCTTCGGCCAGTCGCAGTTCGCGATAGCGCGGGGCAACGCCTTCGAGGCGAAGGTCAAGGCGGACGGCGGGCGGGAGCTGCTGCGGCTGCTCGGCATCGAGGACCCGGCCGAGGTGGACCTGCCGGACCTGGCTGCGGCCGGGCCGCAGGGCCGGGCGGCGCGGACCGCGCTCGCGCTGCGGGAGGCGACCGGGGCGGGACGCTGGGCGCTGCTCGACCATCCGATGCTGGCCGTGGAGGTGGCGGGCGCCCCCGTCTACCTGGAGCCGGACGTGGTGGTGGTACACCCCGACGGACGGTGGACGGTCGTGGAGATCAAGTCCTTCCCGATGGTCGACGGTTCGGCCGACGCGGCGAAGGTGGGCGCCGCGGCCCGCCAGGCCGCGGTCTACGTGCTGGCCCTCGACCGGATCGCGGCCGTCACGCAGGGCGCGCGGGTGGCGCACTCGGTGCTGCTGGTCTGCCCGAAGGACTTCTCCAACCTGCCGACGGCCTCCGCGGTCGACGTGCGCAAGCAGCTGTCGGTGACCCGGCGCCAGTTGGAGCGGCTGACCCGCATCGAGGAGATCGTGGAGGCCCTACCCGAGGGCCTCTCCTTCGACGTCGCGGAGTGCTCGGCCGAGCAGCTGGCCGACGCGGTGGAGGCCGTGCCGCACGCGTACGCACCGGAGTGCCTGGCCGCCTGCGAGCTGGCCTTCCACTGCAGGGAGCGGGCCCGGGCCGCGGACGTGGTGGAGGCCCTGGGCCGTTCCGTGCGCGGCGAGCTGGGCGGTCTGACGACGATCGGCGAGGTCCTGGCGGCGGCGCGCGGTGAGGACGGCGACCCGGACGATCCGACGGTGGCGGCGCTGCGCCGGGCGCAGGCGCTGCGGACGGAGGCGCTGGCATGCCGCTGATCTCCACGCTGGCCCGGATGGAGGCCGTCGAGTCGGGCCGGGCCCGCCCGCTGGCCACGGTCCGCCACCGGCACCTGTCCGCACGGCCCCTCGTCCTCGTACCGCTGACGACGGCCGGTGAGGCGGGGGCGCCGCTGGGGGCCCTGGTCGGCACCGACCCCGAGGAGCCCAGGCTGCTGGTGGTGCCGCAGCCGCGCGACCGGGACCTGCGCTTCGCGTTCCTGGCCGAGCTGGCCGACGCCGTCCTGCCGTACGTCGACTCGTTCACGGACGTCGTGGAGGCGGCCGAGCGCTCCGAGACCGACCCGGAGACCGGCAAGAAGGTCAAGGTCGAGGTCGAACTGTGCGCGGACGCACCGCAGCTGGTGGTGCCGGGCCGGGCGGCCGTCGAGTACGTACGGCTGCTCGGGCGCTCGACGCGCTTCCGGCGGACGGCCGAGCAGGACCCGGAGACGCCGTTCCCGGCGCCGCCGCGGGTGCCGCTGCTCGGCCGCTGGCTGACGCACTACGGGGAGCGGGCCCGGGTGCCGGGCTCCTCGCTGCTGGTCGCGGCGACGGACCTGCTGAACCGGCACTGGGCGACGGGCCAGTCCTCCCTGGAGGACCAGCACCTGGGCGCGCTGCTGGCGTGGATCGACCCGCCGGACGGCGCGTCGGGGGCCGAGGCGGCCCTGCGGGCGGAGCTCGGGCGGGACGCGCGGGGGCAGTTGCTGTGCCCGCCGGCCGGTCCCGCGACCGACCCCGCCTTCGACAACCGGCTGCTCGCCCCCGCGATCGAGCGCTACGACCGTGCCCGGCAGGCGCTGGGCGCCGCCGAGGACGGCGAGGCGGCCGAGGCGGGTCTGGGGGAACTGCACGGGGCCGAGCGGGAGATCCGCCGGCTGCTCGCCACCCAGCTGAAGCCGACCTGGGACGCGGTGTGGCAGGCCCTCGGCCTGCTGCGGGAGCTTCCGGCGGGGGCGCGGGTCGGCGACCGCTGGACCCGCGACCGCTGGTCGTTCACGGGCCAGCGCGACCGGATCGCCGCGGGCGAGCCGCCGCAGCCGCGCCGGGACGACGCCGTGACCGCGGCGCAGAAGCTGGCGGCGCGCGAGCAGGCGCAGGGGCAGCTGGAGGCGCAGGAGGCGCTGGACGACCCGCTGGTCCTGGCGGGGCGGCGGCTGGCGGGCGAGGCGTTCGTCGGGGAGGTGGTGGAGGTGGCGATGACGCGCACGGAGAAGGGCCGTCCGCGCCCGCTGCTCACCGTCCGCACCGAGGACCTGCCCCAGCTGGACGAGGGCGTGAAGGTGTACCGCTCGCTCGACGGCAAGCCGCAGACGGCGGAATGCGTCCGGCGGGAGCCCGACGGCGCCGTGGTGCTGCGGGTCACGGACCGGATGGGCCGCGCGAAGGAGCCCGCGGAGGGTTCGGTGCCGGAGAAGGGCGAGCGGATCGCCTGGACCCTGTTCGAGCACGAGGCCCGGGTGGGCGCCAAGCTGCCGGACCCGGAGGAGACCCCGTGGACGCACGGCGGTCCCCCGCGCACGGACGCCGTGGAACTGCCCGATGCCGTGACGCCGGAGGACGTGCTGTGAGCCCGGGCCGAGACGGCTTCGACCCTTCCTCGGAGGCCGCGCGGGCCACCCGCGAGATCCTGGCCGACACGCTGCACGGGCAGTCCCGCGGCGTCGTCGTGGACTCGCCGCCGGGCGCGGGGAAGTCGACGCTCGTGGTGCGCGCCGCCCTCGAACTGGCCGAGGCGGGGCGCCCGTTGATGATCGTGGCGCAGACCAACGCGCAGGTGGACGACCTGGTCCTGCGGATCGCGGAGAAGCAGCCCGAACTGGCCGTGGGCCGGCTGCACTCCAACGACTCCGATCCGTACGACAAGGCCCTCGACGAGCTCGAACAGGTGCGGAAGTCGGCGAAGGCCGGGGAGCTCGTGGGGCTTCCGGTGGTCGTGTCGACGGCCGCGAAGTGGGCGCACGTGAAGAACGTCGAACCGTGGGCGCACGCGATCGTGGACGAGGCGTACCAGATGCGTTCGGACGCGCTGCTCGCCGTGGCGGGGCTGTTCGAGCGGGCGCTGTTCGTGGGAGATCCCGGGCAGCTGGACCCGTTCTCGGTGGTGGGCGCGGAGCAGTGGGCGGGCCTCTCGTACGACCCGTCGGCGAGCGCGGTCTCCACCCTGCTCGCGCACAATCCCGAGCTCCCGCAGCACCGCCTCCCGGTCTCCTGGCGCCTGCCCGCCTCCGCGGCCCCCCTGGTGTCGGACGCCTTCTACCCGTACACGCGGTTCCGCAGCGGCACGGACCACGGGGACCGGCGGCTCTCCTTCGGGGTGCCCTCGGACGGCTCCGGCCCCGACCGGGTCCTCGACGAGGCGGCGGAGTCCGGCTGGGGTCTGCTCGAACTCCCGGCCCGGCACACCCCGCGCACCGACCCGGAGGCGGTCCACGCGATCGGCGCGGTGGTCCGCCGCCTCCTGGAGCGCGGTGGCGCCGCGGTGTCGGAGCGCTCCCCGGCCCCCTCGCCCCTCACCGCCGACCGCATCGCCGTGGGCACCGCCCACCGCGACCAGGCAGCGGCGGTACGGGCGGAGCTCGCGCGGCTCGGTGTGACGGGCGTGACGGTGGACACGGCCAACCGCCTCCAGGGCCGGGAGTACGACGTGACGGTCGTCCTCCACCCGCTCTCCGGCCGCCCCGACGCGACCGCCTTCCACCTGGAGACCGGCCGCCTCTGCGTCCTGGCCTCCCGCCACCGCCACGCCTGCATCGTCGTCTGCCGCGCGGGCGTCGTCGACCTCCTGGACGAGCACCCGTCGACGGAGCCGGTCCAGCTGGGCGTGACGGTGAAGTTTCCGGACGGGTGGGAGGCGAACCACGCGGTGCTGTCGCATCTGGCGGAGCACCGGGTGAGCTGGGGGCCGTGACGGGCCGGGGGTGAGCCGGCGGCCGGTGCCGGGGTGCGCGGCTCGTGTGGTGGGCGCGTTTCACGCGTCGCGCGCCGGTGGGTGCGCCCTGGGGTGGTCTTGCCAGGCGCGGGAGAATGGATGGTGGCCCGGGTGTCCGGGCCACGTGTGTGCGAGGAGGAGAAGGACGATGGCGGAACCCGCGGAGCGGAGCGGACAGCGGAGGGTCAGGCCGGCCCCGTTGGTCTTCGAGCCTGCCGAGGCGACCGCCGACCCGGAGCACTTCTTCGACCTGGAGTCGATCGAGGACCCGCGGGAGCTGCTCGCCCGGGCGACGGAGCTGACCCTGGCGTTCCGGGCGGCGACGGACCGGGCGATCGAGTTCCAGGCGATCGCGGCGGCCCAGCTGGCCGATCCGCGTCGGTTCGACCGGCTCACGCCGGCGGCCGTCGCGGAGCGCGCGGAGTGGACCGAGGACTACGCCCGGAAGATGATCGAGTTCGGCGAGGGCCTGATCCGGACGAGCGGTCGCGACCCGGAGGAGTGAGCCGCCCGCCCGCCGTCGCCCGGACGGGTGAAAGCGGCCGCGGGCCTGGCCTTCTGGCATATGCCGGGGCGCAAGATACTCCCCCGGACCCCGCCGTGTCCGGGTTTCCGACAACCCGCTGAAACCGCACCGTCACGCCCGGTACACCTTCTCGCATGACCACGTGGCTGCGCGACGAGACGACCCCCTACGAGATCCTCCACGCCCTGCGGGATCTGGACGAGGGACGGCACCAGGCCGCGCGGGTCACCGAGGAGGGGGCCACGTGGCTCGCCTCGGCCATCGCCGAACCCCGGTCGCTGCTCGCGCTCTGGGAGGAGCACCCCGCCACTGCTGCCGTCCTGCCCTGCGGGACCGCCTTCGACGTGGTGAACGTGGAGCCGATCTTCGGGCGCCGGATGCTGGACCGGCTCTGGGCCGAGGGGCCCGGTTCCGGGCCGGTCGCCACCCACCGGGGCCGGATGCTGCTCTTCGCCGCGCCCGGCACCGCCCAGCGGCTGCCGTCCCTGCTCGACTGGGAGGAGTGGGGGCAGGCCGTGCCCCGGCCGCTCTGTCACGGCACCGGGGACGCCGTGACGATCCCGCCGCTCGCCCCGCGCGACTCCGCGGGTCCCCGCTGGCTGGTGGCCCCCGACACCCGCTCTCCGTGGCTGCCGGGGCCCGAGGTCCTGCTCTGGGCCTGCGTCCGGGCGGCCAGGGCGGCCTCCGCCGCCGACGTGCGCGTATCGATTTTTCCTTCCACGGATCCGGGTGCTAATGTCTACGACGTCAGCAGGCGCCGCTAGCTCAGTTGGTTAGAGCAGCTGACTCTTAATCAGCGGGTCCGGGGTTCGAGTCCCTGGCGGCGCACCGACAGAAGAAGCCCCTCGCGCGAGCGGGGGGCTTCTTCGTTTGCCGCGGGAGGGCTAGCGGGCGGCCTGGCGGCCCGTGACGCGGACCGTCCACACGCCCGCCTTCGAACGGTCGGCGACCTCCACCCGCACGCCCGTCCCCGGCACCGTGAAGGACTCCCCCTCCTCCAGGGGCGCGTCCGCGAGCGGCGGGTAGACCGAGCGGTCCCAGCAGGCCTCGGTGCCCGGGTGGGTGTCCACGACCTCGACCGGCCCGTCGCCGGAGGCCGCCTCGTTGCGGACCCGGTAGACGAGGACGCCCTCGGTGCAGGTGTCCCGGTCGTTGCCGGTCGCCGCGCGGGCCTCGATCGCGAGGACGCTGTCCTCACCCGTACGGACGACCGCGAGCCGGGTCCCGACCGAGCCGCCGGCCACGGGCGCCGCGCCGACCGGCTCCAGGCTCACCGTGCGGGTGCCGGGGCCGCTGACACAGGCCACCTGGGAGCGGTCGAGCCAGCCCAGCTTCCACTTGTGCCAGGCGAAGAGGTCAGGGGCCAGGCCGAACTGGCTGCCCATGACGTCCCAGTCGCCCACATAGGTGTCCCAGTCGCCCTTGCCGTCCACCGGCCGGTGGTACAGGTCGGGCAGGTCGAAGATGTGGCCCGTCTCGTGTGCGAGCACGTTCCGGTCCGGCGGATGGCGCTCGAAGACCGTGACGACCCGCTTGATCTCCGTGCCGTCCGCCTCCAGCGGGTGTTCCAGGTTGACCACCTTGGTGGCGTCCGAGTCCACCCCGGGGGCGTCGGGGTCGGCGACCAGATAGACGACGTCGTAGCGGGAGAAGTCGACGGAGGCGTCGGCCGCCTCGATCGCGTCGCGCAGATAGGCCGCACGGTGCTCGGCGTCCCAGTCCCGCCGTATCCGGTACGCGTCGGAGTCCCGCGGCATCCGGGTCCAGCTCGTCCGGGCGTCGGTGCGCAGGCGGAAGCGCCCGTACGAGGCGCGCTCGAAGAACGCGGCCGTGCCCGGGAAGTGGTCGGCGGTCAGCTCGGCCGGCCGGGTCAGCGGCGCGGAGTCCGGGAAGGACAGGAAGATCATGACCGCGTCGAGGGTCCGGGTGGGCTGCGGGTAGGCCCCGTTCCAGCTGTCGAGGCCGAGCGAGTGGTGCGCGGCGGTACGGGGCAGGGCGCAGGGTCCGGCCGAGGGCGCGGCGACGGCCGGCCCCGCCACGAGGCCGGTCGCGGCGAGCGCCGCGAGCGAGGTGAAGGCCGCCGCACCGGCCCGCAGGCGGGAGCGGGGCGGCCCTCCGGGCACTCCGTCGGGTACTCGCCCGGGTGGCTGCTGACCCCTCACGTGGACCTCCGGCTCCGGAATGCGGGACACCCCACCCACCTTGTGATGGTTTGCGGTGTTTCGCACCTTTCTGCTGCCCCGGTCGGGTGAGCCGGGCCCGCCGGGTCGACGCGACACGGACGCGCAGCGACTCACGGAAAGTCACATTCGGTCAGGACTGCGTCGACCCGTGTCAGACCCGCGCAGAAACGATCGAGCGGGGACACCGGGTGGGCAGCCTCACAAGCCGCGCGGGCCCCGCGCCGGGCCCAGGAGCTGGAACGGCCCCCCGGCCAGCCTCTATGATCGGCACACTTTCCTCGGCCGACCATGGCGACCAGATCTGTACGGCCCGAACGCACTACGGGAGCGAGCGGTGAGCGGATCCCCCGAAGAACCGGTGCCCCCGTCGGCCGAGCCCGCGCTCACGGAGCGTCACTCGTCCGAACTCCGGGACTGCTCCGCCGCCTTCCGCGCCGCCCGGCTCGCGATGGCCCTGGTCGACCAGGACGGCACCGTCGTCGCCGCCAACGACTCGCTCGGCACCCTGCTCGGCACCGAGCCCGCCGCCCTGCGCGAGCAGGCCGCCGCCGACCTCGTCGACCTCGCCTCCGACGGGCGCACCTGGCAGGCGTACCGCGAGGTGCTGGGCGGCCGCCGCTCCCGCTTCCGCTGCACCCGCCGGCTCAAGCACCCCGACGGGCGCTCCCTGTGGGCCGAGGTGACCGTCTCCCCGGTCCCGGACAGCCCGCGCGTGCTGCTCTCGGTCTCCGACATCAGCGACCGCCGCGAGCTCCAGGCCCGGCTGCGCCACCTCCAGATGCACGACCCGGTCACCCGGCTGCCCAACCGCGCCCTGTTCTTCGAGCGCCTCACCGCCGCGCTGGAGACCGCCGCCCTGGAGGCCCACGAGGAGGCCCCGCGGGACCGGACGTACGCGGCGCACCAGCCGCGCCAGGCGTACCGGTCACATCAGTCGTACGGGCATGGCGGAACAGGGCGGATCGGCATCTGCTACCTGGACCTGGACGGCTTCAAGGCGGTCAACGACACGCTCGGGCACCGGGTCGGCGACCGGCTGCTGGCCGCCGTCGCCGCCCGGCTCACCGAGTGCGCCGACAACTACGGCTACACCCGCAACGGCGGCCATCTCGTCGCCCGGCTCGGCGGCGACGAGTTCGCCATCCTGGTGGAGGAGTCCACCGGCACCGAGCAGCTGGCCGACCTGGCGCAGTCCGTACTGGCCTCGCTCCAGCGCCCCTTCGACCTGTCCGGGCAGCGCCTCTCGGTCTCCGCCTCCATCGGCGTCGTGGAACGGGCCGCCCACGGCTCGACCGCGACCTGTCTGATGCAGGCCGCCGACACCACGCTGTACTGGGCCAAGGCCGACGGGAAGAGCCGCTGGACGCTCTTCGACCCCGAGCGCAACGCGCACCGGATGACCCGGCAGGCGCTCAGCTCCACCCTGCGCCCGGCCGTGGAGCGGGGGGAGTTCGCGCTGGAGTACCAGCCGCTCGTGGACCTCTCCGACGGGGCGGTGCGCGGGGTCGAGGCGCTGGTGCGCTGGAACCACCCGCAGTTCGGCACGCTGGCGCCGAATCGGTTCGTCGGCATCGCCGAGGAGGACGGCTCGATCGTCGAGCTCGGGCGCTGGGTGCTGAACACCGCCTGCCGGCAGGCCCGGCAGTGGCAGAAGGACCACCCCGGCGACCGGCCGATCTTCGTGAGCGTCAACGTGGCGGTCCGGCAGGTGTGGGACTCGGACCTGGTGGCCGATGTCGCCGGCATCCTCGCCGAGACCGGGCTCGCGCCCCACCTGCTCCAGCTGGAGCTCACCGAGTCCGCGGTGATGGGCTCGGCGGGCCGGCCGCTCCAGGCGCTCCAGGCGCTGAGCGACATGGGCGTGCGGATCGCCATCGACGACTTCGGCACCGGCTACTCGAACCTGGCCTATCTGAGCCGGCTGCCCGTCTCCGTGCTGAAGCTGGACGGCTCGTTCGTCCGCGGCTTCCAGGACGAAGAGCACGCCAACCCGGCGGACGAGCTGATCGTGGAGGCGCTGGTCCAGCTCGCCCACCGACTGGGGCTCACGGTCACCGCCGAGTGCGTGGAGACCTCGGGGCAGGCCACCCGGCTGCGCCGGATCGGCTGCGACACCGGGCAGGGCTGGCTGTACTCGCGGCCGGTGGCCCCGGACCGTATCGCCCGACTGATCGGGGTCGCACCGCTGCCCGTCTGAGCGGGCGCGGGCGTGGACGGGGCTGCGGACGCGGACGCGGCTATGACGCGGGGCCGGCGCTCCCCTGCGCGGGTCCGGGCATGGAACTGCCCCCGGCCGGAGGGACATTCCGGGCGGGGGCAGTGGTTCATGCGGTGGAGCGAGGGGTCAGCGAGGGGTCAGTGAGGGATCAGCGGGGCCCGGTCAGCAGGCGCCCTGGTCCTTCCAGACGCCCCACTCGCCGGTCGTGCCCGGCTCCTCGTTCTGCGTCCACCACTGGGCGAGCCACGTGTGGCCCTTGTGGGAGACGACCGAGCCACCGGTGTAGACCGAGCCGGCCACGTACGCCGTGGCGGTGCAGCCGGTCGGCGGGGTGGTGGTGGGCGGCGTGGTCGGCGGGGTGGTCGGCGGCGTCGTGGGCGGGGTGGTCGGCGGCGTCGTGGTGGGCGGCGTCGTCGGGTTGGTCGGCGAGGAGCCGACGGCCGTCACGATCTGGTTGAAGAGCGTGGCGTTGGGGTCGAGACCGAGCAGCGAGTACATCATCGCGCCGGCGAGGCCGCGCTGGTGGGCGTAGTCGGCACGGGCCTGGATGGTGCGCTGGTCGAGGCCGGTGAAGAACTCGCCGTCCTTGTAGAAGTAGGCGGACTTCGCCTGGTCGTCCCAGAAGGTGGTGGCGGCGTTGTCGACGATGCCGCCGAGCTCCTTGTAGTACGCGATGCCGGCCGCCTGGCTGAGCGGGCGGGCGCCGGAGCCGCCGGTGGCGGTCTGGGCGAGGCCGTTGGTGGTGCCGGCGGGGACGCCCTTCCAGCCGCGGTAGTAGAACTCGTAGCCGAGGGTCAGCTTGCCGGCCGGGAAGCCACCGGTGATGCCGTAGGCGGGCTTGCCGTCGATCCAGGAGTCGATGGCGTTGTCGATCGAGTACTTCTCGGTGCCCGGCTTGATGGCGTCGGTCGGGTCGTTCGCACCGGAGTAGAGCGGGGACTGGTGGTACGTCGGCCCGTCGCCGTCCCAGGCGCCGTGCATGTCGTACGTCATGATGTTCGCGTAGTCGAGGTACGCGCCGATCTTGTCCGTCTCGATGTTCTTGATCTTGTCCTGGCCGGCCGGCAGGGCGGCGGTCAGCAGGTACTTCTTGCCGCCGTGGGCGGCGCCGTACTCGTCGAGCTGCTTGCGGAACTCGGCGAGCAGGAGGGTGAAGTTCTGCTTGTCCTCGGGCGCGTAGTGGTTGCCGAGGTGCCCGTCGGCCGAGCCCGGGTACTCCCAGTCGATGTCGATGCCGTCGAAGATGCCGGCCGCGGTGCCGGGGCCGCCGTAGCCGCCCTCGACCGGGAGGTCGCCCTGGATGTACTGCTTGATGCAGGAGGCGACCAGCTTCTTGCGGCTGGCGTCGGTCTTGGCCGCGTCCGAGAAGTACTTGGAGTAGCTCCAGCCGCCCAGCGAGATGTTGATCTTCAGGTTGGGGTGCTTCGCCTTCAGTTCCTTGAACTGGTTGAAGACGCCCACGATCGGCTGGTCCCACTTGTCGGCCACGCCGTCGACGCTGTCCGCGGCCGAGAAGGACTTCTGGTAGTCGGCGTACGAGTCGCCCGCACCGTCACCGGCGTTGGGGTTGTTGTCGTCGCCCGCGGCCTTGTTGGCCTCGAAACAGGTGAGGTCGGTCGGGTGGATGTTCCCGAACGAGTAGTTGATGATGTCCAGTTTGCCCGCGATGCCCCGGGTGTCGAGCTGCTTGGGGTAGAAGGCGTTGCCGTACACGCTCCACTGGTCGTAGTAGGCGATCTTGACGCCGCCCGTGGACGGGGCGGCGGCGGTGTCGGCTGCCTGGGCGGAGCCGATGCCGACGGTGGCGGCGAGCGCGCCGGCGGCGAGGGCGGAGCTGAGAACTGCGGCGATCAGTGGTCTGCGGGGGTGCACGTGCGGCCTCCGGAAGGGGTGGCGGTACGGAAGTTGGAGCAGTGATATCCGGCGCATGAACAGCGCGTCAATGGTCTGAACCAGATTGAGGACTAGACCAATTGGCGCGAGAAAGCCCTCGTCAGGGGCGTCCGGAGAGGTCGCAGCACAAAACGGAACCGCCCGCCACCACAGGTGACGAGCGGTTTAAGGTTCACTTAGGGAACGTCCGCCGGTTCGTTCAGGAGCGAACCAACGGCCCTGCGAGATCCAGGTTTTACTCCCCCGCGACCGGTGTCCCGGCCGAGTGCGCGGCCGGCGCCGCGGGCGCGTCGGACAGCTCGGGGAGCCCGTACGCGTCGGCGATCAGCTCGTAGCTGCGCACCCGCGCGTCCCCGCCGTGGGCGTTGCCCGTGATCATCAGCTCGTCCGCGCCGGTCCGCTTCCGCAGCCCGTCGAGCCCTTCGCGCACCTCGTCCGCCGAGCCGTACACGACGTTCGCCAGCCAGGACTCGACGAACTCCCGCTCGGCCGCGCTGTACGGGTACGCCTCGGCCTCCTCCGGCGTCGGGACGAGCCCGGGGCGGCCGGTGCGCAGCCGCAGCATCGACAGCGCGCCGGTCAGCACCTGCCGGCGGGCCTCCTTCGGGTCGTCGGCGGCGAGCGCGGCGACACCGATCAGCGCGTACGGCGCGTCGAGCACCGCCGAGGGCCGGAAGGAGTCCCGGTAGAGGTCGAGCGCGGGGATCGTGTTCTGCGCGGAGAAGTGGTGGGCGAAGGCGAAGGGCAGACCGAGCGTTCCGGCCAGCCGCGCGCTGAAGCCGGAGGAGCCCAGCAGCCAGACCGGCGGCCGGCCCTTCGGCCCCTGCACCGGTCCGGGCACGGCATGGATGCGGGCGTACGGGTGCCCGTCCGGGAAGTCGTCGTCCAGGAACCGGGTCAGCTCGGCGAGCTGCTGCGGGAAGTCCTCGGCACCCTCGTTCAGCCGGTCGCTGCGGCGCAGGGCCGCCGCGGTGGCGCCGTCGGTGCCGGGCGCGCGGCCCAGGCCCAGGTCGACCCGGCCCGGGGCCAGCGCCTCCAGGGTGCCGAACTGCTCGGCGATCACCAGCGGCGCGTGGTTGGGCAGCATCACGCCACCGGAGCCGAGCCGGATGCGGCGGGTGTGGGCGGCGAGGTGGGCCAGGATCACGGCCGGCGAGGAGGAGGCGACACCGGGCATGGAGTGGTGTTCGGCCACCCAGTGCCGGTGGAAGCCGCGCCGCTCGGCCAGCCGGCTGATCTCGACGCTGGTCGCCAGGGCCTGGCTCGCGGTGCGCCCGCTGCCGACGGTCACGAGATCCAGTACGGACAGCGGTACGGGCGCGGTCCCCCGCGCCTCTCCTCGAATCGCGTCGCTCACCGTGGACGGCCTTCCTGCGCTGTGACGTGTGTACAGCGGGCGACAACAGGAGGCAGGCTCCGCTTATTCCGCCGGCGCGCGCCGACGGCCGGTCGGCGTTCGCCGGGGCCCCGCACCGAAAAAATCTTCACGTCCGGAAGGCACCGAACGCCCGTGCGGGAACCGTCCCGCACGGCCCTGACCTCAGCCTCTGTCACAGGGCTGTGACTCTGGCATATGCCAGAGTGGCGCGCCCCAGCGTATGGCCCCTGAGGACCGAATCAATCTCGCCAACAGCCGCCCCGTATCGGGCCCTTGGCGGCTATCGTGGTACGGAAGCTAGCGGTCACAACCTGGTAGGGGGAAACCGTGGCGCTGAAGCCCGAGCCCACCGCGCCGTTCCACTCGGTGCAATACGCGCTGCGCGTGCTGGAGACCGTCTCACGGCACGGTGGCGGCGTGACGGACGTGCAGATAGCAAGGGAGACCGGCCTGCCCGTCGCCCATCTGTCGTCGCTGCTCCTGATGCTCAGGCGCGAGGGATACGTGGAGCAGGTCTCCGACGGCGCCTACACGATCGGCGACTCCCTCGTCCTCCTCGGCTCCGGCATGACCCGCCGCGAGGCCCTGGAGCTCAAGCTGCAGGAGACCCTGACCGAATTGCGCGACTCGGTCGGCGCGGCCGTCTACATCAGCCGGTACATCGACGGCGAGGTGAAGATCACCCAGTTCGCGGACGGCCCGCGCACCCCGAAGGTCAACGAGTGGGTGGACTTCCGCTCCGCCGCGCACGCCAGCGCCGTCGGCAAGTGCCTGCTCACCCAGCTCGACCAGAACGGGCGCCGCGACCACCTCTCCCGCCACAAGATCGCCCGGCTGACCTCCCGGACGATCACCAACGAGAAGGTGCTGTTCTCCAAGCTGGACAGCCAGCCGCCGACCGTCCCGGTGCTCGACCTCCAGGAGTACGCCGTGGGCACGGTCTGCGCCGCGGTCCCGCTGACGGCGGGCTCGGCCGTGGGCTGCCTCGCGCTCTCCCTGCCGATCGAGCACGCGCACCGGCTGCGCTCGGCGGCCGACACGCTGAACCGGCGGGCTGCGCCCGTGGTGCTGTCGCTGGCGATCTGAGGCGATCCGGCCGGTGCCGGACGGGGGCGGGTCCCGAGGGTGGTCGGAAGCACCCCTCGGGACCAGGTAATATTTTCTTCGTCAGCAGGCGCCGCTAGCTCAGTTGGTTAGAGCAGCTGACTCTTAATCAGCGGGTCCGGGGTTCGAGTCCCTGGCGGCGCACCGACAGAGGAAGCCCCTCGCGAAAGCGAGGGGCTTCCTTGTTGTGCGTGCGGGGCCCGCACGCCCTGGCCGGGCGCGCGCCCTACGCCCGCAGAAAGGCCAGCACCGCCAGGACCCGGCGGTGGGTGTCCTCCGCCGGCGGCAGGTCCAGCTTGGCCAGGATGTTGCCGATGTGCTTCCCGACCGCCGCCTCCGTGACGACCAGCCTGCGCGCGACGGCCCCGTTGGAATGCCCCTCCGCCACCAGGCCCAGGACCTCCCGCTCCCTCGGCGTCAGCGCCGCCAGCGGATCGCGGTGCCGGCGCAGCAGCTGCCGTACGACCTCCGGATCGACGACCGTGCCGCCGTCCGCGACCCGGACGAGCGCGTCCAGGAACTCCTCGACCTGGCCGACCCGGTCCTTGAGCAGGTACCCGACGCCCCTGCCGTCACCCGCGTCCAGCAGGTCGGCGGCGTAGCTGCGCTGCACGTACTGGCTGAGCACCAGCACCGGCAGCTCCGGGTGCTCCGCCCGCAGCGCGACCGCCGCGCGCAGCCCCTCGTCCCGGAAGTCCGGCGGCATGCGGACGTCCGTCACCACGATGTCCGGCGCGTGCGCGGCGACGGCGGCCGGCAGCGCTCCGGCGTCGCCGACCGCGGCGACCACCTCGTGGCCGAAACGCGCCAGGAGCCCGATCAGTCCCTCGCGGAGGAGGACGCTGTCCTCGGCGAGGACGACACGGAGCGAACGCCGCACGGGATCTCCACTCGTAGCACGGTCGGCCCGCCGGGCGGGCTGGTGATCGAAAGTGTGCCATCGAGGACGGCGAGCCGGTCGGCGAGCCCGGTCAGCCCGCTCCCCCGGGCCGGATCGGCCCCGCCCCGCCCGTCGTCCTCGACCGTCAGCCGGAGCAGCCCGCCGGTGTGGCGGGCGGTCACCCGGGCCCGGGTGGCACCACTGTGCCGGGCGAGGTTGGCGAGGGCCTCACGGGCGGCGAAGTAGGCGGCGCTCTCCACGGGGGCGGGGAGACGGGGCAGGCTCCCGTCCCCGTCCCGGTCCCCGTCCGCCTCTCCCTCCCCATCGGTCTCCCCGTCCACGTCCACGTCGACCGGGACCGTCGAGCGGTCCGCCGCGTCGGTCAGGGCCGCGGCGAGTCCGTAGTCGGCGAGGACCTGCGGGTGGATGCCGTGGATCAGCTCGCGCAGCTCGGTCAGCACCCGGCCCGCCTCCTCGTGCGCCTTCGCCAGCTGGTCGGCGAGCGGCCCCGGAGGCACGTCGTAACGGGCGAGGCCGAGGGTCATGGTGAGGGCCACGAGGCGCTGCTGCGCCCCGTCGTGGAGGTCCCGCTCGATCCGGCGCCGCTCGGCCTCGAAGGCGGCGGCGAGCCGGGCGCGGGAGGCGGTGACCTCGCCGATCCGGTCCCGTAGTTCGGCCTCGCGCGGGGCGAGCAGCGCCCGGCCGAGGGCGGCGCGGGCACCGGCGAGGGCGGTGAGCGGATAGAGCAGCAGCGGCAGGAGGGCCAGGCCGAGCAGGGCTGCGGCGAAGGCCTGCGGGTAGGAGGTGACCAGGTACGCCTTGACCACCTTCGCCTCCTCGCCGCCGGACGCCGCGAACTGGACGGGGGCGCTGAGCAGGGCGGCGGGCAGGCCGAGCGCGACGGCGAGCACGATGAGGTCGAGCGGCCAGAGCACGGTGGCGAGCAGCACGGCGTACGCGAGCTCCCGCCAGGTGGCCTGTTCCCGCGCGCGCACCCGCAGCCAGGCGGCGAGGCCGGGCGTCTCGGGGACGCGGTGCGGGTCGGCGGCCGGCTCCCGGTCGACGAGGCGGAGGCGGCGGCGCTCCAGGCCGCCGAGGGCGACGCCGGCGAGCGGCAGCAGGGGAAGGCCGACGAGGAGGACGGAGAAACCGACGAGCACGAGGAGGACGAACAGGGCGAGCGCCCCGACGGCCGCCCCGGACGCCAGGTAGACGACGGCCCGCCACGGCCAGGCGGTGCGCAGGAAGGGGCGCGGCCGGGCCAGCGCCTGCCAAGGGGTACGGGGCTCCATGGGCGATCACGTTATGCGGGGGCGCGGGGGTGGAGCCATGGGTGCAGGGGGCGTGCGGTGGGTAGGGCTGGGCCTACCCACCGGACGGGCGGACACCGGGCGGTGGACACCGGGCCGGTGGACACCGGGCCGGTGGACACCCCGACTGGTGGACCCCGGGCTGGTGGACACCCGGGCGGCGGGAGACGGGAACCGATCCCCTCCCCCCGGCTACCCGGCTACCCGGCTACCCGGCTACCCGGGAAACTCGCGCCCCCGTTCCTCGTATGCCGCGCGCAAGGTCGCGCGGGCGGTCGGGGTGAGGGGCTCGTAGGGGGCGGTGGGGGTCGGGCGCCACCAGGTGGGGTCGGGGGAGGCGAGGGCGGTGCGGCGGAGGGCCACGCGGTGGATCTTGTTGGTGGCGGTGAGGGGGAGCTCGGGCACGACACGGACGAAGCGTGGCGGCATCTTGGTGCCCAGGTCGGACTGGGCCGCGAGGAAGGCGCCGAAGGCGGCCGGGTCGAAGGTGGCTCCGGGGCGCAGGGCCAGGGCGGCCATCACCTGGTCGCCGGCGGCGGGGTCGGGGACCGCGTAGACGGCGACGCCGGCGGCGCGCTCCCAGCGGGCCAGGATGTTCTCGATCATCGCCGCCGCGAGGTTCTCGCTGTCGACGCGCAGCCGGTCGTCGGTGCGGCCCGCGAAGTAGAGGAAGCCGTCCGCGTCGCGGTAGAAGAGGTCGCCGGTCCAGTACCAGCCGTCGCGCAGCCGGGCGGCCTGCGCCTCGGGGTTGCGCCAGTAGCCCTCGAAGGGGCTGCGGCCGCGGTTGACGAGCTCGCCGACGGCCTCGTCGGCGTTGAGCAGGACCCCGGTCGCGGAGAACCGGGCCGGCGGGCATTCGCGGCGGGTCGTCTGGTCGACCACGGCCAGGTCGTCGGCGGGGGCGGCGCGGCCGATCGCGCCGGGCGGGGTGCCGGGGGTCCGCTGGATGGCGGCGCCGCCCTCGGAGGATCCGTACCCCTCGACGAGCCGGGCCCCGAACCGCGCCTGGAAGCGGGCCGCGTCCACCGCGCCGGCCTCGGTGCCGAAGCCGAGCCGGAGGCTGTGGTCGCGGTCGTGCGGGGTCTCGGGGGTGGCGAGGAGGTACTGGACGGCCCGGCCCACGTAGGTGAAGTAGGTGGCGCCGAAGCCGCGCACGTCGGGGAGGAAGCGGGAGGCCGAGAAGCGGGCCCGCAGGGCGATCCCGGCGCCGGCGACGAGGGCGGGGGCCCAGTCGGCGATCACGGCGTTGCCGTGGAACATCGGCATGCAGATGTAGTGGGTGTCCTCGGCGCGCATCCCGAAGTGGGAGACGAGCGAGGCGCCGGCCGCGGCGAGCCGGCCCTGGGAGCAGACGGCGGCCTTGGGCGCCCCGGTGGAGCCGGAGGTGAAGGAGAGCAGGAGGCGGCTGTCGGGGCCCACGGGCCGGACGGGGACGAGGTCGTCCGGGGCGGTGTCCGCGTAGGGGGCGAGGAGGGCCCGGTAGGCCTCGGTGTCGGTGACCAGGATGCGCAGGCCGGGGAGGGGGAGCCCGTCGAGGAGCGGGAGGTGGGCGCGCTGGGTGATCAGGACCCGGCAGTCGGTGTGCCGGATGTCGCGGGCGAGTTCGGCGCCGCGCCGGGTGGGGTTGATCCCGGCGACGGCGGCCCCCGCGAGGGCCGCCGCGCCGAGCCAGAGCGGGTACTCCGGTGTGTTGTCGAGCAGGAGGCCGAGGTGCGGCTCGCTCCCCGGCCGGTCGGGCATCAGCTCCGTGAGCAGTGCGGCGCGCGCGGCGGCGCCCGCGGCGACCTCGTGGTGGGTGAGGGTGGTGTGCTCGTCCCTCAGTCCGGTCCGGTGGTCGTCCCATTGGCGTCGTACGAGCTCCGCGACGGTCCCCATGGGCGCGGATGCTAACTGACGTTACGTCAGAACTGAACGTCCGAGCACGCGTAGAAGGCGTTCCCGGTGTCGGCGACCGTCCACACGGCCAGGACGACGGCTCGGCCGCTCTTGCCCGCCGGGAAGGTCCCGGAGTGCGAGAGCGTGGACGGCGGCTGCTGGTTGTTGTAGGGGACGACCAGGAAGGGCTGGGTGTCGAGGTCGGCCCGGGTGAGGGCCTTGGTCCCGGTCCAGCCGTTCTTGGTGATGTAGTAGCGGAAGTCCGTGGTCGCGTGGCGGGCCGTGAACTGCCAGCGGAAGGTGTAGCTCTGGCCCGCGGTGACCTTGGTGGTGGGCCAGGCGCCGCCGCGGGGGTCGTCGAGCTGCGAGAAGCGGGAGTTCCCGCCGGCGCAGATCCTTCCGTCGGCGGGGCCCGCGGCCGGGAAGCCCTTGAGCCCCTCGACCGACTGGGGCTCCCACTGGATGTCGCCGCAGTTCTTCACGGTGCCGTTGGCACAGAGCTTCTGGCGGCTGATCGGCGAGTCGGTGTAGCCGTGGCTGCTCGCGCTGGTGGTGGCGAAGAGGGAGGCGGCTGCGACGCCGAGCGCCACGGCCGCCACTCCTGTCTTTTTGCGCATGCTGTCGCTCCAGGAGAACGTGGGGGAGTTCTGTGGGTCGTGCTGCACGCGTGCGGTGACACTGATTCCGGTCTAGACCAAGTACCAAGGTATGGCCGGAAGTTGAGCATGTCCATACCAATGGGAGAAGGTCACGCGCCCTCCCCCGAGCTCGTCCGGCCCGTGTAGAACGCCACCGTCAGGTCCTTCACCAGGGCCTTGCGCTCGTAGTCGTCCAGCTCCACCAGACCACGGGAGGTCAACCGGTGGACCACGTCGTCCACCGCGTCCACGACCGAGGTCAGCACGCTGTCACGGTGCTTCGCGTCGATCGCGGCGATGCGACGGCGCTGCATCGCGGCGGCGACCTCGGGGGCGTACTCGATCCGCGTCGGCTGCGCCGAGAACACGTCGATCCCCACCGGCGCGCACTCCGCCGAGAGCATCCGGGTCAGCGCCTCGCCGACGGCCTCCGCGTCGCGCAGGGTCGGCGCGTCCTCGTGGAACGCGTCCGCCGGGAGCTGCGAGAGGACCCGGGCCATCGCCGCCTCCACCTGCTCCCGCAGGTACTCCTCGTGCCGGGCCACGCCCAGCGCGGCGCGGACCGTGTCCCGGATCCGCCACACGACCAGGACGACGACGTCCAGGGCCGTGCCCTTCGCGTCCACCGCGGGCAGCGGCTCGCTGCGCCAGTGCCGCAGGCGCACGTCCACCCGGCGGCGCTTGAGCAGGGGGCTCACCCAGAGCAGCCCGGTCCGGCGGACGGTCCCCCGGTAGTCGCCGAACAGCGTCAGGACCAGGGCGTAGCCGACCCGGCCGCGGCCGAGGCCACCGAGGAAGAACAGGGCCGCGAGGACCCCGAGCGCGAGCAGGCCCCACTGGCCGAGCGGGATCCCGTCGTACGGGCGCGAGGGCAGCCGCAGCATCCGCGCGGCCTCCTCGGGCACGACCCCCGCCCACCACACGACCGCCGCGCACCCCACCAGCGCGAACGCCCCGCCGGCCACCCCGACCCACCCCGGCAGCACCGGTCCCGGCCGCTCCACCAGCTTCGGATCGGCGGTCGGCGCGGGCCGCGCGGGCGTCCGGGCGGGAGCGGGGATCGCCCCCTTCCCCTTCTTCCGCACCGGCACGTTGGGCTTCGGCACGGGAACGGTGGCAGGCCCTCCGTCGTCACTCCCGTCACCCCCGCCCGCGTCCGGCTCCTCCCGGAACAGCAGGTGCACCGGGATGGACCCGGTCGTCTCCGCCCCGATGACGTTGCGACGCCGGGTGCCGGACGTACGGGACGGGGCGGCCACCGGGCCCGCCCCCGGGACGGACGGCGAGGTCGCCGCGGCCCCCGACACGGAAGCGGCCACCGGCACGGCGACGGACTGGACCCGCACCCCGGCGATCCAGCCGAAGTCGCCGGAGCCGCCGGGGGCGGCCCCGGCGCGAGGAGCGCCCGGAGTCACCGCTGCGGCGGCGGACGGGGAGACGGCCGAACCGCCCGCGCGCGTCTCCACGGTGGCGGGCGCCTGAGCCGAACCGCCCGTGTCCGCCACCGCTGAGGCGGACCGACCGGGCGGGGCACCGGCGGCGGGCCGCTCCGGCGCCGACGCGCGGCCGGACCTGGCGTCCACGGTCACCGGCCCGGAGGGCGAAGCGGGCTGCGCCTGCGGCGCGGCGGGCGCGGACGTACGGTCGGGGGTCGACGTGCCGTTCCGGCCGCCGGACGCGGGCGCCGGGGTCGGCTGGGCCGAGCGGACGGGCGCGGGCGCGGCGGGCTGCGCCGCCGGGGACCCGGCACCGGGCGCGGGGGGCGGAGCCGCCTGCGAGGAGCCGGCGGGCGAGGGAGCCTGCGGCGCAGCAGCACCTGCGGGAGCCGGCGGCCGGGCCGCCGAGAGCCCGACACCCGGCGCGGCGACCGGAGTCGGCTGCGCCGAGCGGACCGGCGCGGGAGCCGTGGGCCGCGCCGCCGAAGGCCCCGCGCCGGGCCGGGCCGCCTGGGACGCCGCTGCTGCGGCGGGCGTCGCCGGCGCCGCGTGCGGCGCGCCGGCGCCCGCCGGAGTGGTGCGCTGCGCCGCGGGCGTCGCGGCTGCGGTCGCGGGCTGGGCCGACGAGAGTCCGATGCTGGGCAGGCTGCCGCGCGTGCCCGCCCCGGCGGACGGCGCCGACGGGGCACCGGGCAGACCGGTACCCGGGGCAGTCCCGACACCCCGGTCCTGCCCGGCCGCCTGCGGCGGGGCGGAGCCGGCGGGCGTGGGCGCCACCGGAGACGTCGGGGTCGTGCGACCTGGGGCGGCCGATCCGGCGGCCCGGGGCTCCGTCGGCGACATCGGGCGGTCGAGGCCCGGGACCGCCGGTCCTGCGGGCGGCTGCGCGAGGCCGGGACGGGCGGATCCGGCCGCCGTGGCAACCGCACCCGCGCCCGCATCGGACGCGGCACCGCCGGACGCGGCACCGTCGAACGCGGCACCGTCGGGCGTGCCCACGGTCGGTGTCGCCGGCCGTGCGAGGCCGGTCCCGCCGGCATCCCGCTCCAGTCGGACCGGCTGCGGCCGGTCGAGGGGGCCGGTCCGCTGCTGCTCAGCCGTCCTCGGCGACCCGTCGCGGGTCACGGGACGGGTCGCCGAGGCCCGGTCCTCCCACACCTGCCCCAGGCTCGCGGCCTCGCCCCCCGGGCCTGCCGCCCTGGAGCCGTCACCCGCCACCGGGGCCACCGCCCTGGACCCTTCACCCGCCACCGGGGCCACCGCTCGGGACCCTTCACCCGCCACCGGGCCGGCCGCGCTGGGCCCGTCACCCATCACCGGCCCCGCCGCCCTGGACCCGCCACCCGCCACCGGGGCCACCGCCCCGGACCCATCCCCCGCCACCGGCCCCACCGCCCCGGACCCGTCGCCCTCGACCGGCCCCGCACCCGCGGGCCGGCCCTCGCGCGCCTGGGTGGCGTCCGCCTTCCCGGCTCCGTCGGGAGGCTCGGTGGCGGCCCGGTCGGCGAGGTCGGGAGTCGTGGCGGAGGCGGCCGGCACGGTGGACGTGCCGGGGTTGTCCGTCGTGCCCGCGAGCGGTCCCTCCCCGGGCGCCGTGCCCGGGGGCTCGCTCGGGGGCTCGCCCGGGGTGGCGGTCGCCGGGGGTGCGTCCGCGGCGGGCGGCATCGGTCCGCCCGCCCCCGGCGGCCCCGCGGGGCGTAGGCGGCCGTCGGTGAGGCGGCGGGCCGTGCGGGCCGCGTCTCGGGTGGCGGCCGGGCCGGAGTCCGGGGGGTTCGGGGTCGATGCCGTCATTCGGTCCACCTCATGCTCTCGGGGTCATCGGAACAAGCGCCGCCAGGTCTCCGGGCCCGGGTAGCCGTCGGCGGCGCCGCCGCGCCAGCCCTGGGCCTTCTGGAAGGCCTCGACATTGCGACGGTCCGCTTCCGTCCACCGCGGACCGGGGCCCGACGCGTAGTGCTTGCCGAAGCCCCGCTTCATCAGTTGTTTGCCCAGCTTCTCCACATATGCGTTGGATTGGCCCGGACGGAAGTAGCCACGCCCGGGGAACCCGTTCGCAGTTGCGCTCGACCCGCCCGAACCACTCGAACCGCCGATGTCCTTGCCCAGTCCGGACACCAGCAGCGTCCAGGTCCGCGGGCCCGGCAGGCCGTCCGCCGCGCCGCCCTTCCAGCCCTGGGCCTGCTGGAAGGCCTGGGTCGCCCGGCGGTCGGCCTCGCCCCAGCGGGGGCCGGGCCCCTGGGCGTAGAACCTCTTGCCGCCGCGCTCGACGAGCAGCTTCCCGAGCTGCGTGACGTACGCGTTGTTCGCGCCGGTGCCGAAGCTGGCGGTGCCGGGGAAGGGCGTCGCCGCGGCGCCGGAGCCGGCGTTCCCGCTGCCGCCGCTGACCACGCCCTTGTAGCGGTAGGCGAGGTAGCGGTCGGAGTTCTCCCAGTACGCGAGCGGGGTCGCCTGCTTCCGCGTGCGCGGTTTGGTCTGCTCGTACGCGATGTACGAGGTGTGGGTGTAGTCCGTCCACCCGCCGAAGATCGTCACGTGCGAGCCGCGCGTCGGGTCGGCCGGGTTGTGGAAGAGGAGGATGTCTCCGGGCTGGAGCTCCGTGCGGTCGACGCGGTCGGCGAAGCGGTCGAGGCTGCCGGTCCACTCGTTGCTGCGCAGGTTCCAGGCCATGGAGATGTAGCCGGAGCAGTCCTGGCGGTAACCGTCGCTCCAGTACCTGTCCATCGAGTACGGGACCTGCGCCGCCACCCAGGTCTTCGCGCGGTTGATGATGTCGGCCCTGGTCGTCTTCCGCAGGGCGGTGGTGGAGATCTGACTGGTCGTCGGGGTCGCGTCCGGGGACGGTGCCGAGCCGGGGCCGGGGGCGCCGTGCAGCGGCCCGGCGCCGCCCTGGGGGGTCTCGGGGCCGGGGCCCGTCGCACGGTCCTCCGCCGCCGGCCGGGCGAGGACGGCCGGGTCCGCCGCCACGGCTCCGGAGCCGGACGCGTCGGACTCCGTCAGCACGTCCGCGACGCCCGTGCCCGCGCCGCCCATGACCACCCCCGCCGCCGTCACGAGGACCAGCGCGCGACGGGCGCCGTGCGCGGCCGGGTGGCCGCCCGCCCGCACGGGGAGCCCCAGGGCGAGGTCGCGCCGCTGCCGGGCGCAGCCCGCGCAGCCGCAGTCCGACGCGGGTTCGATTTCTTCGAAGACCGGCACACTCATGCGTTCCCCTCCACACTCGTCAAGATCTTTTGGCGCTCCTGCACGGGCGCCAGTGTCTCAACTGTCTGGACAAATCGCATTTTGACGGATCGAAGGCTGGATACGACCATCCGACAGGCCGGGCGGGGGTCGTCAATGGTCAGGAGCAGGGTCAGGGGTCCTGTAGAGTTATCGATGTCAGCAGGCGCCGCTAGCTCAGTTGGTTAGAGCAGCTGACTCTTAATCAGCGGGTCCGGGGTTCGAGTCCCTGGCGGCGCACGCGAAGACTGAGGCCCTTCACCGGACGGTGAAGGGCCTCAGTCGTATGTGCGTGTCGTCCGGAGTCTGGGCCCCGGGTGGACGGGGCCTCTACAGTGAGCGGAAACCCCGACCTCCCGCGGTGGCGCCGGGCTCCTCCCGCGGCCCGTGAGCCCGCGGTCGAGGGCCGGTCCGGCCGGCGGCCGGCGGGAACCGGTCCGCCGGCCGGTGCCCGGTCGGCGTCACCCCCGGCCGCCCCGTACCGCCGTCAGGTACGCCGAGACCACGACGTTCGCGGTGTACGCGCCCGCCTCGCGGTCGAAGGTGCCGCCGCAGGTGATCAGGCGCAGCTCGGCCCGGTCCGCCCGGCGCTGCCCGTACGCCTTCCGGGGGTCGAAGCCCTCCCGGTCGAGGACCTGGACGTCCTCGATGGTGAATTCGGCGACGCTGCCGTCCGAACGGGTGACGTCGACGGTGGCGCCGGGGCGGGCCGCGCTCAGGCCGTAGAAGACGGCGGGGCGGGTCTCGGTGTCGACGTGGCCGACGAAGAGCGCGGCGCCCGAGGCGCCGGGCCGGGTGCCCGACCCGTACCAGCCGACCGTGTGCGGCATCTCGAACGGCGGCGGGTCGATCGCCCCCTCGCGGTCGAGTCCGCGGGCCACGACGGGGGCGGTGATCCCGACCGAGGGGATCTCGACCCGGCGCGGCTCGGCGGGCTCCACCGGGGTGTGCGCCGGGGGCAGCGGCAGTCCGAGGGGGCGCCCGACGGCGGCGATGTCGCCGGTGGCGGGCGCCGGGACGGCGGGCCCGTCGGCGGCGTCCCGGCCCCAGAGCCACAGGCCGCACAGCAGCAGTGCCCAGGCCGCCCCGGTCAGCGCCCGCCCGGACGACACGCGGTCAGTCCGCGCCGGGGCCCGCGCCCGCACCGCGGCGGCGGGCGCTGCGGAAGGCGACGGACACGGCGGCGACGGCGGCCAGGCCGAGGCCCAGGAGGGTGTACGGCGTCCCCAGGCCCTCCTCGCCGGCGGTCTGCGCCACGCCCGGTGCCGCGGGGGCGGCGAAGGCGGCCGCGCCACCGCCGCCGGCCCGGACCGGGGCGATCGGGGACGGGTGGTGGGTGGGCTGGTGAGTGGGCTGGTGGGTGGGCTGGTGAGTCGGCTGCTCGTGCCGCTTGACCTGCACGGTTCCGACGTCGGGGTGGTCGTGGCCGTCACAGGTCACGCTGACCTTGTACGTGCCCTCGTCGAGACCCGACTTGAGGGTGGTGTCGCCGAACAGCGGGTTCTTCCCGCCGTCCCGGCCGGTGAGCTCCGCCTCCGCGACGAACGCCTGGGACCTGGCGGCGCCGGTGGTGCCCTTGCAGCCGGTGACGCGGATGTCGACGTCGGCTCCGGGGCGGGCGCTGGAAGGGGTGACGGTGGCCTGGACCCCGTCGTGGGCCAGGGCGGTGCCCGCCGTGGGCGCGAGCACCAGAACCAGAGCCGCCCCTGCGGCACGGAGAGCGATGGGACCTGAACGCATGGTGACCTCCTGATACTGGCAGGGTCACCCGGTTCGGGCCGTTCCGCATCCGCAGGGGTCGGCCGGGGGGACGTGGGACCGGGTGGTCAGATGCGCTCGACGAGGTCCGCGATCGACTTGACGACCTTGGACGGGCGGAACGGGAAGCGGTCGATCTCCGCCTGCGTGGTCAGACCGGTCAGCACCAGGAAGGTCTGCATGCCCGCCTCCAGACCGGCCAGGATGTCGGTGTCCATCCGGTCGCCGATCATCGCGCTGGACTCGGAGTGGGCGCCGATGGCGTTCAGGCCGGTGCGCATCATCAGCGGGTTCGGCTTGCCCGCGAAGTACGGCTCCTTGCCCGTCGCCTTGGTGATCAGCGCGGCGACCGACCCGGTGGCGGGCAGCGGCCCCTCCAGGGACGGCCCGGTCTCGTCCGGGTTGGTGCAGATGAAGCGGGCGCCGGCGTTGATCAGCCGGACCGCCTTCGTCATCGCCTCGAAGGAGTACGTGCGGGTCTCGCCGAGGACCACGTAGTCCGGGTCGTGGTCGGTGAGCACGTAGCCGATGTCGTGCAGCGCCGTGGTGAGGCCGGCCTCGCCGATGACGTACGCGGTGCCGCCGGGGCGCTGGTCGTCCAGGAACTTCGCGGTGGCGAGCGCCGAGGTCCAGATGTTCTCGACGGGGACCTCCAGGCCCATGCGGGCCAGGCGGGCGTGCAGGTCGCGCGCGGTGTAGATCGAGTTGTTGGTGAGCACCAGGAAGGGCTTGCCGGTGTCCCGCAGCTTCGTGATGAACGCGTCGGCGCCGGGGATGGGCACGCCCTCGTGGATGAGGACGCCGTCCATGTCGGTGAGCCAGGATTCGATCGGCTTGCGTTCTGCCATGGGTGCGGGACTCCTGCCGTACAAGACTTTCCGGTGTACTGGGGGCGACGCGACAGCGCTGTGGCGACGCCCCCAGCCTAGGTCAGGAAGCGGTCACCCTGACCCCGTCGATCACCCAGTACCAGTTGTTGGACCCGGTGTAGCGGAAGCGGAAGCTCACGCTGCTCGCTCCGGCGGGCACGGCGACCGTGACCGACTGGGGCTGCGAGACGACGTCCGCCGTGTAGCTCTTCACCACGGTCGGCGTGCCGCCGTTGAACGAGGCCAGGATCTGGGCGGTCTGCGCGCCCTCCTGCCGGTAGAAGGTCGTGAAGTCCAGGGTCGCGCGGCTCGCGCCCGAGACCGCGAACGCCGGTGTGACCAGGGTCGAGTCGTACGTGCCCGAGAAGGACTTGTCGGCCCACTCGTCGGAGTCGGCGACCGCGAAGACGCCCCGGGCGCGCACGTTGAGCTCACGGGACTGGTCGCGCTGGGAGCGGGACCAGAACTCGTCGGTGGCGAAGGACCAGCCGCGCCACTCGGTCACGCCGCCGGTGCCCATGGCGTTGTTGATGACGGACCAGCCGCTGGGCGCGGTGCGGGTGAAACCGAGGACGCCCGCGGGGATGCCGGTCTCGTCGACGCGGCCGGTGAGCGACGGGTAGAGGGTGTCGAAGGGGTCGGCGGAGCGGTCCTGGACCGGCTTGCCGTCGAGGCCCCAGGAGGGGTCCGGGACGATGCCGAGCTGCCGGAAGACGGTGGCGGCGACGTCGACGAGCCGGGTGTCGACGGGCCGGGCGCCGGCCGCGATGCCGGGGCCCTGGGCGAGGACGAAGGTGCGCCGCTCCTCGATGCTGGAGCCGCCGTGGCCGCCGGCGTCGGTGTGGCCGTGGTCGGTGGCGACGAGGACGGTCCAGCGCTCGGTGGCGTAGGACGGGCGGGCCTGGATCGCGGCGAGGAGGCGCCCGAGGTAGGCGTCCTGGACGTCGATGGCGTCGGTGTACCTGGGGCTGGCGGCCCCGTGGTTGTGCCCGATCTCGTCGGTCTCGCCGAAGTAGACGAAGAGCACGTCGGGGTTCTGGTTGCGCAGCACGTCCTCGGTGACCTCGGTGATCGCGAGGTCGTTGACGGCATAGTCGTTGTCGTGGACGACCTTGGCGTCGGCGCCGGGGGTGACCGTGCCGTAAGTGTCGAGCTCGGGCCAGTCGACGGCGGCGAAGAGCGAGAGCTCGGGGCGGATCTGGTGCAGCCGGGCGAGGAACCCGGGGTAGCTGCCGTAGTTGCGGCCGGTGAAGGTGTTGTCCTTCACGCCGTGCTTGTCGGGCCACACGCCGGTGGAGATGGTCGACCAGCCGGGGCCGGAGGAGGTCGCGGCCATCGGGTTGGCGTAGAGCAGGGAACGGCCGTAGGTGCCGTTCGCCATCAGGGACTTGAGGTTCGGGGCCTTGGCGGCGTCGATGCGGTCGTACCGCAGGCCGTCCATGCCGACGAAGAGCACCTTGTCCTTGCTGGTGCCGTTCGGGAGCGTGGGGGCGGCCGGGGTGGCGGCCCGGGCCGCGGGCGCGGCGGCGAGGCCGGTGGCGGCGACGGCCGCGGTGGCGCCCGCGGCGGCGAGCACGGTGCGGCGGGACGGCCGGGACGGCTCGGCCGGGCTGGATATGCCGGTGATCGGCATGTCGGGAGTCCTCCATGATCGGGGGCGACTGGCGGCACACCAACGCCCCTGATTCCTCAGGGGCGTTGCGCGATCTGGCTGTGGTCCGTACCCGTTATCTTTCCGCGATACTTCTTCGGGACGGAAGAGGCGTGCGGTGAACTCTCAGCTGCCCGTGGCGGTCTTCCACGCGTCCACGTACGCGGTGAGGTTCTCGTCGATGTCGGCCCAGTCCGGCTCGAAGACCTCGACGCCGTTCATCAGCTCGGCCAGCTCGATGGCGTTGGCGTCGGTGGGCTTGACGTCCTGGCGGGCCGGGAAGCCGCCGCCGATGGCGCTGACCTCGCGCTGGGCCCGCTCGCCGAGCATGAAGTCGAGCAGCTTCTTGCCGTTCTCGCCGTGCGGGGCCTTGGCGACCAGACCGGCGGCGTACGGCAGGGCGAAGGTGGTCGGCTTGCCGCCGTCCTTGGCCGGGAACCAGATGTCCAGGTTCGGCATGGTCCTGGCCTGGGCGAAGTTCATCTGGACGTCGCCGTTGGCGACCAGGATCTCGCCCTTGTCGACCTTCGGGGCCAGCTTGGAGGTGGAGGAGGACGGGCCGACGTTGTTGGCCTGCAGCTTCTTCAGGTACGCCATGGCGGGCTCCTGGCCGCCGAAGTCGTGCAGGGCCTTGATGAGCACGGCGGTGCCGTCGCCCGCGACGCCCGGGGTGGAGTACTGGACCTTGTCCTTGAACTTCGGGTCCAGCAGCTCCTCCCAGGTCTTCGGGGCGGGGTTCGCCTGCTTCTTGTTGCGGATGAAGCCGAAGTAGTTGTTGACGACGGAGGTCCACTTGCCGTCGTCGGCCTTGTCGGCGCCGCTGACCTGGTCGGAGCCCTTCGGCGCGTACGCCGCCAGCAGGCCCTTGGAGTCGGCCTGCTGGATGAAGGGCGGGAGGGTGACGAGGACGTCGGCCTGGGTGTTGCTCTTCTCGCGGGCGGCGCGCTGCACCATCTCGCCGGAGCCACCCTCGACGTACTTCACCTTGATGCCGGTCTCCTTCTCGAAATCCTCGAAGACCTTGTCGTACCAGCCGTCGCCCGCCTCGCCCTTGAGGCCGTCGGCGCTGTAGACGGTGACGACCTTCTCCTCGGCGGCCGCGGACGCGCCGTCGCAGGCGGTGAGGGTGGCGGCGAGGGCCAGGCAGCCGGTGACGGCGGCGATCGGCTTGACGTACGGGAAGGGGGTAAGCATGACGTCGTTCTCTCCTAGCGGTACGAGGCTTTGGTGCGGATACGGGAGACGGCGAGCAGGACCAGCAGGGTCGCCGCCATGAGGACCACCGCGAGCGCGGAGCCCGTGAAGAGCGAACCGCGGTCGGTGGCCGTGAAGATGAGCACCGGCAGCGGCATCCAGTCCGGCGGGTAGAGCATCATCGTGGCGCTCAGCTCGCCCATGGAGAGGGCGAAGCAGAGCCCCGCCGCCGCGGTCAGCGACGGCAGCAGGAGCGGCAGCCGGACCCGGAGCAGGACGTACGAGGGGCGGGCGCCGAGGCTGGCCGCCGCCTGCTCGTAGACCGGGTCGAGCCGCAGGATGGCAGCGGAGACCGACTGGTGGGCGAACGCCGTGACAAGAACGGTGTGCGCGAGGATCACGATCCAGCGCGTGCCGTTCAGGAGCAGCGGCGGCTGCGAGAACGCGACCAGGACCGCGAGCCCGACCACCACCGACGGCACGGCCACCGGCAGCACGAACAGGGCGTCGACGATCCGGCGCCCGCGCTTGCGGAGCGCGGCGGCCGCGAGTGCGGCCCAGGTGCCGGCGATCAGCGCGAACGCGCTTGCCGCGAGGGCCGTCACCAGACTGGTGGTGAGCGCCGTCAGCGACTCGCCGCGCACGGCGGCGGCGTAGTGCGCGGTGGTCGACCCGGAGGGGAAGGCGCCGGACCAGTGGGTGGAGAACGAGGCCGCGAGGATGACGAGGAGGGGCAGGGCGAAGAGCGGGACGAAGAGGACCGCGAAGAGGATCCAGACCGCCCACCTCCCGGTTCGGCTATGCACCAGCACGACGGCTCACCACCCGGTAGACGGCGTAGAGACCCACGGAGATCGCCACGTTGACGACGGCGACGACGCAGGCCGCCGCGTAGTCGGATTCGAGGATGGCCTTGCCGTAGACGAGCATCGGGAGGGTCGTGACGCCCTTGGCCCCGGTGAACAGCACGATCCCGAACTCGTTGAGGCACATCACCAGGACGAGGCTGCCGCCGGCGGCGAGCGCGGGAAGCGCCTCGGGCAGGATCACCCGCCGCACGATCCGCAGCGGCCGGGCGCCGAGCGAGGAGGCCACCTCCAGCTGGCCGGTGTCCAGTTGGGAGAAGGCGGCGAGCAGGGGGCGCATCACGAAGGGCGTGAAGTACGTGATCTCGGCGAGCAGCACGCCCCACGGGGTGGACAGGAAGTGGAAGGGCCCCGTGGCGGCACCGGTGACGTCCGTCCACACCCCGTTCGCCATGCCGACGGTCCCGTAGAGGAACAGCAGGGCGAGGGTGATCAGGAAGGACGGGAAGGAGAGGAACACGTCGATGAACCGCGCCACCGCGCGCCCGCCCGGGAACGGTACGAACGCGACGACCAGCGCCAGCACGAACCCGAGGACCAGGCAGCCCACGGTGGCGGCGACGGCCAGCCACACGGTGGTGACCAGCGCGTCCTGGAACGACGCCGACGCGAACACCTGGGCGTACGCCCCGGGGGCCAGGGACTCCCGGACGACGAGGGCGAGGGGGTAGAGGAAGACGACGGCCAGGGCGAGGACGGGGGGCGCGGCCCAGAGCCAGGCGGGTGCGGCCGCTCGGGCGCCGCTCGCCGGCTGCGGGCGGTCGTCCCGCGGGGCGTCGGGGGTCCCCTCGGACGGGGATCGGCGGAGGGCGGGCGCGATCTCACCGGTGCGCTGCGCCTCCACGAGGCCCTCACCCCGGCTAGCCATCGTTCACCCCCGCGGCCAGCAGTACGGCGTCCTCCGGGGCGAAGTGCAGGGTCACCTCGGTGCCGAGCGCCGGCGTCTCCCGCAGTTCCCGCACGTCCGCCTTGACCCGCTCCCCGCCCACGTCGACGTACAGGCGGTGGGTGGAGCCGCGCCACTGGACCTCGCTGATCCGGCCCCGGAGCGCGTTCGGGCCCTCGCCGAGGCCGACGAGGTGGGGGCGGACGCAGAGGGTGGCGGCCGAGCCCGGGGCCACGCCGGAGACCGGGACCCGCAGGTCGACGCCCGCGAAGGCGACCCCGTCCGCGCCGACCCGCACCGGCAGCAGGTTCGCGTTGCCGACGAACGAGGCCGTGAACTCCGTGCGCGGCCGGCGGTACAGCTCCTGCGGCGTGCCGCAGTCGCGCAGCCGGGCCCGGTCCATGACGGCGATCCGGTCGGCGAGGGTGAGCGCCTCGACCTGGTCATGGGTGACGTAGAGGATGGAGACGTCCGGCAACTCCCGGTGCAGCCTCGCGAGTTCGGCGAGCATGTCGGAGCGCAGCCGGGCGTCGAGCGCGGACAGCGGCTCGTCGAGGAGGAGGACGTTCGGGCGGATGGCGAGGGCGCGGGCGATGGCGACGCGCTGCTGCTGACCGCCGGAGAGCTCGCGCGGGTAGCGCTTGGCGTAGGCCCCCATGCCGGTCATCTCCAGGGCCTCGGCGACCCGGCCGGGAATCTCGCTCTTGGGCGCCTTCCGCGCCTTCAGGCCGAAGGCCACGTTGTCCTCGACCCGCAGGTGCGGGAAGAGGGCGTACTGCTGGACGACCATGCCGATGCCGCGCTTGTGCGGCGGCAGCGCGGTGACGTCCCGGTCGCCGATGAAGACCCGTCCCGAGGCGGGCCGGACGAAGCCCGCGACGGCCCGCAGGGCGGTGGTCTTGCCGGAGCCGGAGGGCCCGAGCAGGGCCATCACCTCGCCGGGCTCGACGGTGAGGTCGAGGCGGTCGAGGACGGTGTGGTCGCCGTACCGCACGGAGACGGCGTCGAAGCGTATGCCGCTGGTCATGCCTCGTACTCCCGCAGCAGTCCCGGGAGTCCGGCGACGGAGGCGAGGACGTGGGTGGCGCCGTGCTCCTTGAGCGCGGCCTCGCCGTGCGCCCCGGTGAGCACGCCCGCGACGATCCCCGCGCCGGAGCGCACACCGCTGAGCATGTCGTACGAGGTGTCGCCGGCGACCACGACCCGGCGGACGTCGTCGACGGCGCCGGTGCGCAGGAAGGCGGCGAGCACCATGTCGGGGTAGGGGCGGCCGCGGCCGCCCGCGTCGGCGGGGCACAGGGTGAGGGCGACGAGCTCGCGCCAGCCGAGGGCGTCGAGGATGGCGTCCTGGGTGACGCGGGCGAACCCGGTGGTCAGGACGACGGTCCTGCCCTGCTCGCGGAGGGCGGCGACGGCCTCGGCGGCGCCGGGCAGGGGCGCGATCCGGCCGTCGGCGACGAGCTCCCCGTACGCCTCCTCGAAGGCGAGGTTGGCCTGCCGGGCGCGCTGCTCGTCGCCGCCGAAGAGGTGGCGGAAGACGGAGATCTTGGACTCGCCCATGGTGGCCCGGACGTAGTCGATCATCGTGGCGGGGTCCTCGCCGAGGCGTTCGGCGGCGACCGTGAAGGCCTGCTCGACGAGGCCGCCGTCGGCGACGGTGGTACCGGCCATGTCGAGGACGACGAGGCGGTGCTGCGGTGCGGTCGTGTCGGTCATCGTGGCTACCAGCCCAGTTCGTTCGCGGTGGTCTCGGCGATGGCGGGCGAGCAGGTCATGCCGCGTCCGCCCGGTCCGGTGACCAGCCACACGCCGTCGCGCACCCGCTGGCGGTGGACGACGCGGCTGGTGTCGGTGCACTGCGCGTACACGCCGGCCCAGCGGCGCCGGACGCGCGGCAGCGGGCGGCCGAGGAAGGACTCGACGACGCGGGTGAGGTGCTCGTAGGGGTCTTCGAGGGTGTCGAAGGCGAAGGGGTGCTCGTACTCGTGGGTGTCGCCGATGGTCAGCCCGCCATCGAGGCGCTGCACCATGAGCAGCTGCATCTTGTGGGCGGCGGCGGTCGGGTCCTGCGCCTGCCCCGCGTTGAGGGCGTCGAGCTCCGGGGAGGCGTACGCCGGGTAGTAGCGGAAGGAGTCGGCGTCGGCGACGGAGGTGGTGAGGGCTTCGCCGAGCGGGTCGGTCTGCATCATCTGGAGCCGGACCCGGCGGACCGGGATCTCGCCCGCGACCTCGCGGACCAGGCCCGAGAGCCAGGCGCCGGTGCACAGGACGACGGCGTCGCCGGTGTGCGTGTCGCCGTGGTCGTCGCGGACCGCGTTCTCGCCGACGACCTCGCGCACCTCGCGGTGCGGCAGGAAGGTGTAGCGGCCGGTGGCCAGGAGGGCCTCGCGCAGGGCCAGCTGGGCGGTGCGGGGCTCGACCGCGGCGTCCCGCTCGCACCACAGCGCGGCCTGGAACGCGCCGCGCAGGGCCGGGTTGACGGCCCGCGCCTCGTCCGCGGTGAGCAGCTTGTAGCCGCGGGCGGCGGCGTCGGGCCGGGCCACGGCGGCCTCGGCGACGCCGAGTTCGAGCTCGTTGCGCACGGGGGTGAGGGACCCGATGGCCCGGAAGCCGAGCCCGGGGACCCGGGCGCCGACGCCCTCCCAGAGTTCGCGGGCGCGCAGGGCGGTGTCGAGCTCCTCGCCGCCCGCCCGGCCGCTGACCCAGATCTGGCCGAAGTTGCGGAGCGAGGCGCCGCGCGCCTCCGCCTCGCGCTCGATGTGGACGACCTCATGGCCGCGTTCGACTGCCTGCCAGGCGTGCATGGTTCCCACCACGCCGGCTCCTACGACGATCACCTTCATGCCGTCCACGGTCCTGGCGGCGCGTGACCCGGACCGATCGGGTGGGCGACGGGACGGTGAACGGGCCGCCAAACTTGGACTAGACCCGTTACCGTCTCGTGATGTTCAGAGGGGGCGGGTGGTCGGAGGCCCCGTGGGCCCGGGGGCGAGTGGGCTCAGTCCTGGCGGCCCAGATGCGCCGTGAAGCTGAAGCGGTCACCCCGGTACAGGGTGCGCACGCGCTCCAGGGGCCGGCCCGCCGTGTCCCGCGAGACCCGGTGGATCAGCAGCATCGGCAGCGCGGGCGGGGTGCCGACGAGCAGGGCCTCGCGCGGGGTCGCCAGCACGGTCTCGATCCGCTCGTCGGCGTCCCCGAAGGAGATGCCGAGGCGGTCGTGGAGATAGGCGTAGAAGGAGGAGTCGGGGTCGAACTCCACGTCCAGGTGCGGGGCGCGCGCCTCGGAGACGTACGTGCTCTCCAGGCCGACCCGCTCGTCGTCGGCGAGCAGCACCCGTTCCATGTGCCAGACGGGCTCGCCGCGCACCACGCCGACCTCGGGAGCGAGGACGTCGGGGCACGGGAAGCGTTCCAGGGAGATCAGCGAACGCCCGGGGCGGCGCCCCTGGCGGCGCACGCCCTCGGTGTAGCTGGCGAGCGAGAGCGGCTGCTCCAGCTTGGGCCCGGCGACCACGGTGCCGCGCCCCTGCCGGCGCAGCCGCCCCTCCAGGAGCAGCTCCCGCAGCGCCTGCCGGACGGTCTCGCGCGAGACCTCGTAGCGGACCGCGAGGTCCCGCTCGGTGGGCAGCAGTCCGCCCTCACCCAACTCGGCGATGAGCGCGGCGACTTTGGCCTTGACGGCGTAGTACTTGGGGATGCGGCCGTGCTCGGGGATGCCGGAGCGGATGGGGGCGCCGGGGTCATCGGGGCTGTTCGGGTTCTCCACCTGGTGATCGTTGCAGATGCGAGTGAACGGGACGGTGTACGCGGGGTGGCCTAGGGCCTGTCGTCACACTCCCGTCGTCGCCCGAAGGGCGGCCCCGCGGCGTCTGGTGCGTGCTCTCGGCGTGCCGGGTGGAAGCCCTCGTACTGGACGTACTCGGACTTTCACCCGGTGCGGCGAGAGCGCGTGCCAGGCGTCGCGGGGCAGGCGGGAGTGTGACGACAGGCCCTAGGCGTGCCGTCGGCGGCGCCGGGCGAACAGCACCAGGACCGCCCCCACCCCCAGCAGCGCCGCCGAGACCAGCGCCGCCCGGAGCGCGGACTCGCGCCGCGAGGCGGGCACCGCGCGGTGCCCGGACTCGGGCCCGGTACGGGCGAGTTCGGGGCGGACCGGGACGGGGGCCGTGCCGGGCGAGGTGGGCCGCGCCGGATCGGCCGGGACCGGGGAACGCTCGGCGGCGGGGCCGGTCGGGTCGGCCGGGTCCGCCGGGTCCGCCGGGTCCGCCGGGTCCGCCGGAAGCACGGTCAGCGGATAGTCGCCCGACTCCCCGACCCAGTCGCCGTCGTCGCCCCGCCGCTGCACGACGGCGGCGTTGACGACCACCTCGTCCGGGACGGTGTCGGCGCGGAAGGCGAGCCGCACGGGGACGGTGAGGGTGCGGTGCGCGGGGACGGCGAAGCCGGTGAAGGCGGGGGGTGCGGTGGCGGCGCCGGTCGGGCCGTCCGGCCCGTCCGATGCGTCCGATGCATCCGGTGAACCCGTCGGACCGTCCGGCGCGTCCCCGCCGGTCCCGCCGGTCCCGCCGGTCCCGCCGGTCCCGCCGGTCCCGCCGAAGACACCCACGCTCTCCGACCGGTCCGTCCCCTCGAACGTCACGGGCCGCCACAGCCGTGCCCCGGCGTCGTAGAACTCGGCGCGGATCTGGGCGGGCCGCAGGGTCCGTTCGCGGTCGGTGAGGACGAGCACCGGGTGGATGTCCCGGCAGGGCCGGGCGGTGGTGTTGGTGAGGTCGAGGTTCCAGGTGAGGAAATCCCCGCCCGCCGCGTACGTGGCGGGCCCGTCCTCGATCCGGGTGGCGAGGGGGAAGTCCCGGGCGGCCGCCGCGCCGCACTCGGGCGGCGCCGCCACCGCCGGCACGGGGGCCAGGGCGTGGGCGACCGGGACGGCGGCGGCCGTGGTGAGGGCGGCGAGGGCGAGGGCGTTGCGCAGTCGCATGGGCGGGTGCCTTTGCTGCTCGCGGCGTACGGGTCGCCCGCGACGCTGCCACGCGCGGTACGGCGGAAGCGCGAACGACGCGGCCGCGCCGTCGAACACCCGGGGGATCCCGCCCGATCAGCCTATGGTCCGACTGTCAGGATGCCGGGCCGGGCAAGGGCGGGGGCCCACGGTCCGTCCCGCGGACCTCCCCGCCGAACCCCCACGGTCCGTCCGCGGACCTCCCCGCCGAACCCCCACGGTCCGTCCGCGGACCTCCCCGCCGAGCCCCCACGGTCCGTCCCGCGGGGCTCCACGCCGGGGGCCCTACGCCCCGACGGTCGGCGGCTCGCCCCCGAAGCCCGAGGGCCGGTTGCCGAAGACCGGCGCGAGGATCAGTTGGGCCGCGCCCTCCGCCACGGCGTGCGGGGCGGTCGCCACCGCCACGTCCGCCGGGAGGGCGAGGCCGGCCAGGACCTCGCGGGTGCCGCGCGCGAACACCTCGGGGGCCGCCAGGACCGCACGGCCGCCGAGCAGGACCCGGTCGACGTCCAGCAGCCGGACCAGGTTCGCCGCGCCGGTGCCGAGCACCCGGGCCGCGCCGTCGACGTCGCCGCGCGCGAGGGCCGTCAGGCACAGCACCTCCAGGCAGCCGCGCCCGCCGCAGTCGCAGGGCGGCCCGTCGAGCTGGACGGTCTGGTGCCCGAGCTCCCCCGCCCCGGTCCTGCCCCCGCGCAGCACCGCACCGCCGAGGACCAGGCCCGCGCCCAGACCCGTACCGAGGTGCACGTACGCGAAGGAGCCGGGGGCGCCGGGGCGCAGGGCGAGGCCCAGGGCGGCGGCGTTGGTGTCCTTGTCGAGCACGACGGGCAGTCCGAGCCCGCGCGCCAGCTCGTCCCGCAGCGGGAAACCGTCCCACTGCGGAAACCCGGTGACCCGCCCGGGCGTTCCGGCCCGGTGGTCCAGCGGCCCGGGCATGGCGACACCGACTCCGAGGACACCGGCCCCGAGCGCCGCGGCGCCCTCGCCTCCGCCACCTGCCCGGAGGGGCCCGCCGCCCTCGCCTTCGGCACCGGCCCGGGGGGCCGCGCCGCCCTCGCTCCCGATGCCCGGCCGGGCGCCCGCGCCGGCCCCGCCCGGCAGGAGCGCGGCCACCTCCGCCCGTACCGCCGCCAGGACCGGTTCCGCGCCCGCGCCCAGGTCCAGGGGGGCGCTGCGCTCGGCGACGCGTTCGCCCGCGAGGTCGAGCAGGACTGCGGTGAGCTCGTCGCGGTCGAGGTGGAGGCCGATCGCGTGGGCCGCCTCGGGGACGAGCCGCAGGACGGTGGCCGGCTTGCCGCCCGTGGAGGCCCGGCGCCCGGCGTCGGCGGCCAGGCCCTCGGCGCGCAGCCGGGCGGTGATCTTGCTGACCGCCTGCGGGGTCAGCCCGGTCCGCTCCGCCAGCTCCAGGCGGCTGATCCCCTCGCGCCCGGCCGTCCGCAGCAGGTCGAGCACCAGCGCCGCGTTGTGGCTGCGCAGCGCGGGGAGGTTCGCGCCGCCCGCTCCCGCACGCGTCCCCGCGGGGGTGTCCGTACGCGTCCCCGTACGGGGATCCGCGCCCGTCGCCCCCGTACCGGAATCCGCACGGGCTCCTGTACGGATTCCTGCCCGGGCTCCTGTGCCGGCGTCCTTCCCCGTCCCCACGTCCGTGCCCCTCTCCGTCCTCGCCACCCGCCCATTGTCCCCCCTGCTTGCACTTTGGCAACAGCGTTGCCAAAGTGGAGGGCATGACTGGCACCGCCCCCGCCCCCCTCCGCGTCGGACTCGTCGGCTACGGCCTCGCGGGCTCCGTCTTCCACGCCCCGCTGATCGCCGCCTCCCCCGACCTCGTCCTGGACACGGTCACCACCGGGAACCCGGAGCGCGCCGACCAGGCCCGCGCCGAGCACCCGGGCGTCACGGTCGCCGCCTCGCCCGAGGAGCTGTGGGCGCGGGCGGACGACCTGGACCTGGTCGTGGTCGCCTCCCCCAACAAGACCCACGTCCCGGTCGCCACCGCCGCCCTGGAGGCCGGGCTGCCCGTCGTCGTGGACAAGCCGCTCGCCGGGACCGCCGCCGAGGCCCGCGGGCTCGCCGGCCTCGCCGACGCGCGCGGACTGCTGCTCTCGGTGTTCCAGAACCGGCGCTGGGACAACGACTTCCTCACCCTCCGCGCCCTCCTCGCGGAGGGCGAACTCGGCGAGGTCCAGCGCTTCGAGTCCCGCTTCGAGCGCTGGCGGCCGCGGCCGAAGGGCGGCTGGCGCGAGTCCGGCGCCCCGGAGGAGATCGGCGGCCTGCTCTACGACCTCGGCAGCCATGTCGTCGACCAGGCCCTGGTGCTCTTCGGGCCGGCCCTCCGCGTGTACGCCGAGTCCGACGTGCGGCGCCCGGGCGCCGAGGCCGACGACGACACCTTCCTCGCGATCACCCACGCGAACGGCGTGCACTCGCACCTCTGGGTGAGCGCCACCACCGCGCAGCTCGGCCCCCGCTTCCGGGTGCTCGGGCAGCGCGCCGGCTACGTGAAGTACGGGCTCGACCCCCAGGAGGCCGCCCTGCGCGAAGGCCTGCGCCCGGAACCCGGCGCCCCCTGGGGCGTCGAGCCGGAACAGCTCTGGGGGCGGCTCGGCTCGGGCGAGTCGCCGCTGACCGGTGGCGGCACCCCCGTCGAGACCCTGCCGGGCGCCTACCCCGCCTACTACGCGGCCGTCGCCGCCGCCCTGCGCGGCACCGGGCCGAACCCGGTGACGGCGTACGAGGCGGCCGACGCCCTCGACGTCCTGGAGGCGGCGAGGCACTCCGCCCGCGACGGCGTGGCGGTGACGCTGTGAGCACGCCCGGGAAGAGCGGCACCACGGGAACGGCCGGCCCCGACGGAACGGCCGGAACCGTCGGAGCAGCCGGAACCGTCGGAGCGGCCGGCCCCGACGACCTCGCCGGGCTGGAGGCCCAGGAGGCGGCCCTGGTCCTGCCCCACTTCACGTACGAGGACGCCTGGACGCTCGGCACGATCCTGACCGGTCTGGCCCGCGAGCGGCGCGCGCCCGTCGCCATCGACGTCCGGCGCGGCGCGCAGCGGCTGTTCCACTGCGCGCTGCCCGGGTCGAGCGCCGACAACGACGCCTGGATCGAGCGCAAGCGTCGGGTGGTGGAGCGGTACGGCGTGAGCTCCTTCCTCGTCGGCGCCAGGTTCCGCGCGAAGGGGACCACCTTCGAGCTGTCCTCGCGCCTCGACCCCGACCGCTTCGCCGCGCACGGCGGCTCGTTCCCGCTCACGGTCGAGGGCGCGGGCGTCGTCGGCGCGGTCACCGTCTCGGGGCTGCCGCAGGCCGAGGACCACGCGCTCGTCGTCCTCGGCCTGGAACGCCTGCTCAGCTCGTACCGGTCGCGCGGCGACGCCGCCGGCTGACCGCGACGAGCGCGCCGCCGCTGAGCGCGAGCCCGGCGGCGGTCACGCCCATGACGACCTTTCCGGTGGTGGAACCGGAACCCGTGTCGGGGAGTTCACCGCCGCCGGTGCTGCCGCTGGTGCCGTGCCCGCCGGTCGTGTGACCGCCCGTGTCGCCGCCCGCGGCTCCGCCGGTGTCCGCACCGCCGTCGGTGGAACCGCCGTCACTCGCGCCGCCGTCCGACGATCCGCCGTCGGTGGAACCGCCGTCCGTGGAGCCCCCGTCGGTGGAGCCGCCGTCACTGGATCCGCCGTCCGTCCCGTTCGACTCCGTCGGAGTCGGGGTGGGGGTCGGCGTGGGCGTGGGCGTGGGCGTCGGGGTGGGGGTCGGCGTCGGTCCGAGCCCGTCGCACTTCGGCAGGTCGCCGTCGAACGGGTAGGCGTGCATCTCCTGCCCGCCGCCCCCGCTCGTCAGCGAGGTGTGGGTGAACGAACCGCTCGTGTAGAACCGCCCGTTCATGCCGGGCAGGGTCGCCGTCGCCATGCTCGCCGGCTGGGCGATGAGCACGCTTCCCTCCAGTTGCCCGCTGCCCTCGAAGGTCGCCCGGGTCGCGTCGGGGAAGTTCCACAGCAGCTTGTCCCGCAGGGAGTCCGGGACGTCACCGCTGTAGGTGTCGATGGTCCGGTCCGCGCCGTAGAGGTTGACGAGGACCGTCGCCCCGGCCGGGATGCCGGTGAAGCGGAAGCCCTGCGAGCCGCCGCTCTTCGACTCCAGGTCGAAGTCGACGTCGAAGATCTGGAGCGCCGACTTCCCGTCGCCGGTGAAGAGGGTCTCGCTGCCGCTGTTGACGGCGGTCCCGGTCGCCTTGCGCCGCTTGCCCTCCACGTACGCGTAGCAGCGGCTCGCGTCGGTGAGCCGCTCGCGCAGGGGCGCGAACGCGTCGACCGCGGCCGTGTCGTGCACGGATTTCGGGGAGACCGTGCCGCTGAGGGCGCCCGCGTACCGTACGACGCCGTGCACCCTCCCCTCCTCGGCGAGCAGGCGCTGGCCGGCGGCGATGGTGACGTTCCCGCCGGTGGAGAGGAAGTCGGTGCCGTCGTCCGGCGGGACGCGCGAACCGACGCCCGCGACGCCGACGTTGTAGACCTGCGAGACGCCCGCGCGCTTGTGCATGTCGAAGCGGCCGAGGACGACCACCTTGCCCTCGGCCTCGGCGGCCGCCTGCCGGACGAGGAAGTCGCCGCCGACGAAGATGTTGACGTTGTTGTCGCGCCCGGCGATCGCCCCGTTGCCGATGTCCGGGTACGGGGAGGGGCACGCGCCCGGCAGACAGGGGCCGAGGCCGCCCGGGAGCGGGTCGGCGAGGCTCGCGGTGGCGAGGCCGCCGACGAGGGCGACGGCGCCCGCCACCGCCACCGTCGCTCTCACCAGATGCCGACGATTCGTCACATGTGCACTCATATAGGCCAATATGCCGAATGGGACGGCCGAGGGCGGCGCCCGACGCGCAGGGGGCGCCCGAGGCATCGCCCGGACGACTCATGACCGGCCCGCGGTCGGGGCGGCGGGCCGGACCCGCCGGGACTCAGGCGCCCTTGAGCTCCTGGCGCTGGCGGCCCAGCCCCTCGATCTCCAGCTCGACGACGTCACCGGCCCGCAGGTACGGCTTGGGCTCGGGCTGCCCCAGGGCGACGCCCGCCGGGGTGCCGGTGTTGATGATGTCGCCGGGGTACAGGGTCATGAAGCGGCTGACGTAGCGGACCACCTCGGCGACCGGGAAGATCTGGTCGGAGGTGTGGCCGTCCTGCTTCAACTCGCCGTTGACCCACAGCTTCAGGCCGAGGTCCTGCGGGTCCGGCACCTCGTCGGCGGTGACCAGCCAGGGGCCCAGCGGGTTGAAGGTCTCGCAGTTCTTGCCCTTGTCCCAGGTGCCGCCGCGCTCGATCTGGAACTCGCGCTCGGAGACGTCGTGGGCGAGCGCGTACCCGGCGACGTGGGACAGGGCCTCCTCGTCGGTCTCCAGGTAGCGGGCGGTGCGGCCGATGACGATGGCCAGCTCGACCTCCCAGTCGGTCTTCACCGAGCCGCGCGGCACGAGGACGGTGTCGTCGGGGCCGACGACGGTGTCGGCGGCCTTGAGGAAGACGACGGGCTCCGCCGGCACCGCCGCGCCGACCTCCGCCGCGTGACCGTGGTAGTTCAGCCCGATGCACACGACCTTGCCGATCCGGCCGACCGGCGGACCGATCCGCAGCCCCGTCGCGTCGAGCGCGGGCAGCACGCCCGCGCCGGCCGCGGCGCGCACCCGGTCGAGCGCCGAGGCGTCACCGAGGAGACCGCCGTCGATGTCGTCGACCAGGGCGGACAGGTCGCGGAGCGTCCCGTTCTGGTCGAGGAGGGCGGGCCGCTCGGCCCCTGGCGGGCCGACACGCAGCAGCTTCATGGTCTTCTCCCTGTGGTCGAGGTGGCCCGGGGGCGGGCCGTCGTGAACCCCGGCCGATGGAGTGCGGCCATCGGAGGATTGGTCGATCCTCCAATGGAACGGGTCACCCCGCAAGCCCCCGTTCACACCCTGGACCCTTACGCGGGAGTAACCAGGGCACCCGCTGCGGGCATGTCCCGGTAGAGGAAGGCCCGCTCGACGGCGGTCCAGGTGGTGCTGGTGACGATGTAGAGCGCGGCGGCCAGCGGCACGACGGCGACCGAGAGCAGGGTCGCGAAGGAGAGCAGCGGCAGGTACCGGCCCATGGCCGCCGCCACGCCGGCGCCGGGCTGGCCGGGGTCGGCCGGGACGGGGACCGGCTGGCGCCGGGCCCGGAGGTAGTTGTACGTGGCGACGGCGGCGACGACCGCGAAGAGCACCAGGTAGACCAGGCCGGCCGGGCCGAACACGCCGCCGTTCGAGAGGGCGTCGGCGTAGTGGTCGCCGAGCGGGGCGGCGAAGAGGCTGTGGCCTGCCATCTGCCCACCGGAGAACAGGTGGAACATCAGGAAGAAGGCGGGCGCCTGGAGCAGGCTCGGCAGGCAGCCGGCGAACGGCGAGACCTTCTCCTCCGCGTGCAGCTCCATGATCGCCTTCTGCAGGCGCTCGGGGTTCTTGGCGTGCTTCTTGCGCAGCTCGGCGAGGCGCGGGGCGAGCCGGGTGCGGGCCTTCTGCCCCCGGGCGGCGGCCCGCGAGAGGGGGTGGACGGCGAGGCGAACGCACATCGTGAACAGGACGATGGCGGCGGCGGTGGCGCTCAGGCCGAAGAGCGGCTGGAGCAGGTCGGCGAGGTGCTCGACCAGGGAAGCGAAAACGGACATGGGGAGCCCTCCGAGGGGTCTCGTCGTGCCGGAAGAAGAGGAGATTCGGCAGGACGGAACGCGCGGAGAACCCAGGAGACCGGGGGATCAGCTGAGCTGGGAGCCCGGGGGGGGGGAGGTCCTGCTACGCGGCCGTCGGGAGGAGACGGCCGGGGGCCCGGGGCCTGCGACGGCCGGGGGCGTCGGGGTCGCGCTGGGGCAGGAAGGCGGTGCGCAGGGCCCGTTCGCGCAGGGCGGTGCGGACCCGGGTGGGCGGCACGGGCAGGACCGCGCCGGCGCCGATCAGGGCGCAGACGAAGGCGGTCGCGGCCATGGCGAAGGCGGCGGAGAGTCCGGCGCCGGTGGAGCCTTCGGAGAGGAGCAGGTCGGCGAGGGCGAGGAGGAAGAGGAGAGGCGCCAGGACGCGCAGCAACAGCCCGTTGCGCATACCGACCTCCCGTCCTGTCCCGACCACTACGGCCGCTACGGCCGCTACGGCCCTTTCGGCCACTACCGACTGCGACTCACGACGACCGGCCACTGTCGACTGTCGACCACTACCGACTACAACCCACCGGTCGTCCCACCGTTATACACGACCGGTCTCCAGCGGTACGAGGAGTCGGCGGGGCGCGAGGAGGGCGCGGGCGACCGGATCGGCGGGGTCCGGATCGAGTCCGGCGCCGGGCCGCATCTCGATGTCGGCGGGGTGGACGGGGGTCCGGCAGGCCGGGCACTCGCCGTACGGACCGACCTCGGTGCCGCAGTCGACGTGATGGAAATGACGCATGGGCACGGCACCGGGCTGCGCCTCGCGCCCCCACAGCCCGAGGGAGCGCAGGACGGGCCAGAGGGCGACACCGCGCTCGGTGAGCACGTACTCGTCACGCGGCGGCGCCTCCTGGTAGCGACAGCGGTCGAGCACCCCGGCCTCGACGAGGGCCTGGAGGCGGGCGGCGAGCACGGCGCGGGGGGCGCCGAGGTGGACGAGGAAGTCGTTGTAGCGGCGGACGCCGTAGAAGGCGTCGCGCACGACGAGGAGGGTCCAGCGCTCGCCGACGACTTCGAGGGCGCGGGCGATGGAGCACTGCTGGGTCGCGTAGTCCTTGCCGAGGGCCATGGGGACGAGTGTAAGGGAAAGGGTTCAGTGAATGAACCTTGACTGGTACGGTACGAGGACGCTCAAGGTTCATTGAACGAACCGACGGAAGCCGAGGTCCCGCCATGCCCCAGCCAGCCGCTCCGGTCACCACGGCCGATCGCCCCGCCGGTCAGGGCCGGGGCTCGGCACGGGGCCTCGCCCGCGGTCGCACGACCCTGGCCGTCACCAGCGCCGCGACCGCCCTGACGCTGATGAACTACACGGCCCCGATGCTCACCCTGCCCAGCACGGCCCGCGCCTTCGGCACCCCCGCCGCCGCCCAGGCCTGGCTGCTCAACGGCACGCCGCTCGGCCTCGCCGTCCTCCTCCTGGTGGCCGGCAGCCTGGCCGACGCCCACGGGCGGCGCCGGGTCTTCCTGCTCGGCACCCTCGGCCTCGGCCTCGCCACCGCGCTCGGCGGCTTCGCGAACTCCACGCTCACCTTCACCCTCGCCCGCGTCGCCCAGGGCGCGGCGAGCGCGGCCGTGCTCGCGGCCAGCCTCGGCCTGCTGGCCCACGCGTTCCCGACGGGCGCGGAGCGGATCAGGGCGACCGGCGTGTGGGGCGCGTTCGTCAGCGCGGGCATCGCACTGGGCCCGCTGCTCGCGGGCACCCTGAGCACGCTGGCCGACTGGCGCTGGACGTACGTGGCCCTGGGCGCCGCGACCCTCCTCGTGGCCGCGCTCGGCACCCGTACCCTCGCCGAGTCCCGCGCCCCGCGCGAGGGCCGGACGGACCTCGCCGGAGCCCTCGCGCTGGGCCTGGCCCTGGCCGCGCTGCTCACCGCGCTGACCCTGGGCCGGGACGGCTGGCTGCGCCCGTCGGTGGGCCTGCTCGCCCTCGCGGCCGTCGCCCTCGGCGCCCTGTTCGTCCGGGTCGAGCGGCGCGCCGCCGCGCCGATGATCGACCTGGCCCTGTTCCGCACCCCCGCGTTCCGCGCGGCGACGGCGGGGGCGCTGTTCACGGGCCTGGCGGTGATCGGCTTCTTCAGCGTGCTGCCGGCGCTGCTGCAGCGGGGCGCGGGGATGGCGGCGCTGACGACGGCGTGGCTCTTCCTTCTCTGGTCGGGTACGGCGTTCGTCGTCGCCCTGCAGTCCCGCCGCCTGTCCGGCCGGCTCTCCGCCACGCACCAGCTCGCCCTGGGCTTCGCGCTCTCGACGGCCGGAGTGCTCGCCCTGTACGGCGCCCTGGAGGGCGCGAGCTGGCCCCGCCTCCTGCCCGGCCTGATCGTGGCGGGCGCGGGCAGCGGCCTGCTGAACGCGGCGCTGCCGAGGCTCGCCGTGGACTCCGTACCCCGCGAGCGGGTGGCGATGGGCTCGGGCGCCAACAACACGGCCCGCTACATCGGCTCCTCGGCGGGCGTGGCCCTGGCCCTCGCCCTGGCGACGACGGGCCCGGACACGGCCCTGCTGACCTCGGCGGCGCTGGGACTGGCCGGGGCGGCCGTGACGCTGGGGGCGGGGCGGGTACGGGGGTGAGGGCGAGGGGCTGGGGGCTGGCGGCGAGGCGGTAGAGGGCAGGCGGAGGGGGCAGGCGACCGGCGACCGGCGACCGGCGACCGAGAGGGACTACCGGCGAGACACGGAAACCGGCCGGTCGTCCTCGTCGTCGAACCCCGGCAGCCGGGCGTCGGTGAACTCCTCGCGGGCGAGCACGTCCGCGTCCTCGCGCGGGTCGTCGGGGCCCGCGGGCCCGTACAGGCTGACGAGGACGGCGGCGGCGAGGTTGACGAGCAGCGCGAGGAGCCCGGCGTTCACGCCCCACACCGGGTCGTTGCCGGTGAAGACGAGGCAGCAGACGAGGGCGACGCCGACGGCGAGCCCGCAGACCCCGCCGTACAGGGTCATCCGCCGCCACACGAGCCCCAGCAGGAGCAGCGGCAGCAGCTGCGCCATCCCCTCGTACGAGATGAGGGAGAGGCGGACGAGGGTGTTGGGCGCGGTGTACGTCATGAGGAGGGCGAGCCCGCCGGCGACGACCACGACGAGCTGGGAGAGGCCCTTCTCGCGGTTCCGGAGCCGCGGCAGGAGGGAGAGCACGCTGCGCCCCCACATGGTGCCGATGACCAGCATGAAGACGGCCATCGGCACGATGGAGGAGAGCGCGGCGGCGACGCCGACGAGGCCGACGGCCCAGGGCGGGAGGGAGTCGGTGACGAGCTCGAAGAGGGCGAGGTTCGACCCGGCGCCGGTGAGGCCGGGGACGACGAACAGGGCGGCCATGCCGAGCAGCATGGGGACGAAGAGCAGCACGTTGTAGGCGGGCAGCCAGACGGCGTTGCGGCGCAGGGTGTCGGCGTCGCGGGCGCCGAGGTAGCCGGCGACGGTGGTCGGGAAGATGACGACGGTGAGGGAGTTGAGCAGGGTGGTGGAGGCGAACCAGCCGACCCCGTACCCGCTCCGCTCGCCGCCGTGCCCGGGCAGCGCGAGCCACTCCGCCTTCTCGTCGGCGAGCCGGCCGAGGAACTCCCCGTATCCGTCGAAGTAGTGCAGCGGCACGTACACGGCGAGGAAGCCGAGGGTGAGGATGACGAGGGCGTCCTTGAGGACGGAGACCCAGGCGCTGCCGCGCAGCCCGCTGACGACGACGAAACCGGTGGTGACGGCGAAGGCGAGGAAGTAGGCGGGATCGAGCCCGATCCGCCCGTACGAGACGGTCGAGAGCACGACACCCATGCCGGTGATCTGCAGCTGGATGTACGGCAGGAGGAAGACGGTCGCGAGGACGGCGACGGCCGCGCCGAGCCAGGGTCGGCGGTAGCGGTGGGCGGCCATGTCGCTGAGGGAGACGAGCCCGTGCTTGCGGGCGTACCCCCAGAGCATGGGGCCGACGACGTAGCCGAGGGCGTAGCCGCAGGACATGTAGGCGACGACGTAGAGGACCGGGGCGCCGTAGTTGTAGCCCCAGCCGGCGGCGCCGAGGTAGCTGAAGCTGGTGTAGCCCTCGCCCGCCATCAGCACCCAGATGAACACGGGCCCGAGCGAGCGCCCGCCGACGGACCAGTCGGCGAGCCCGCCGCTCTCCTGGCGCCGCACGGCGAGCAGCCCGAGGAGGACCGTGAGGACCAGGAAGCCGCCGAGGATCCAAAGCGCGGAACTCACGCCCGCCGCCCCGCCCGCCGGTCCCCGCGCCGCGCGAGGGCGACGGAGAAGGGGGTGAGGACGGTGGCCCCGAGGAGCCAGAAGAGCAGCAGCGGGACGTGGTTGACGAAGGGCGGGGCGGCGACGAAGAGGAGATAGGGCACGAGCAGCCACAGCAGATGGGGACGGCGCTTGATCACCGGTCGAGCCTAGGCCCTCGCCCGGCCCCCGCCGGGCACCAGCTTGGCCCAGACGATGAGCCGGTAGGTGGAGGTGTACTCGGGGGTGCAGGTGGTGAGGGTGAGGTAGGAGCCGAGGTCGTCGTACCCGTAGGACGGCTTGTAGAGGGACCGGGGTACGGGGGCGATGACGCCGACGTCGCGGGGCGAGGTCTGCGGGAGGACGAGGTCGACGCGGTAGCTGTACGAGCCCGCACGGGTCCGCACCTCGATGACGTCCCCCTTGCGCAGCCGGTTGACGTAACGGAAGGGCTCGCCGTGGGTGTTCCGGTGCCCGGCGAGCGCGAAGTTCCCGGCCCGGCCGGGCCCGGCGGTGCCGGGATAGTGCCCGACGAAGCCACGGTCGAGCACGCTGCGCTTGCCGACGCCGTCGGCGATGGGGACGGTGAGACCGAGCCGGGGGATGCGGAGGACGGCGTAGGCGGAGGAGGACCCCCCGCGGCCGCCACCCCCGGCCCCGGAACCGGAACCACCCCCGGACTCCACGGCACCGCCCCCGCCATCCCCCGAAGCCCCCCCGGGCTCAGCAGACCCACCAGACCCACCCGACCCACCAGGCTGAGCGCCCCCACCACCCCCGCCGACCTCCCCGACCTCCCCGACCTCCCCGACCTCCCCGACCTCCCCAGGTGACCTACCCCACTCCCTCTCCAGATCCCGCACCTGCTCGACGGCCTGGGCGCGGGCCTGCTCGTTCGTCCACCACATCTGGTGCAGGACAAAAAGAACGAGAACAACGCCGCAGGTGACGAAGACCTCGGCACCCACCCAGAGGGCACGGCCGACCCCGCCGCGCCGCGCGCGCCCCTGAACGACCACCGGAATTCGATCCCGCACGGCGGGCACGATAAGCGCTGAGGCACCAACTCTCCAGGGCCGTACAGCAGTACGGTGGTCGACATGCGCCCCGACATGTCTGCCGACCACACCACCGAAGCCGAGCGCCTGCTCCGCACCGCGGGGCAGTACCCGGAGGACCGCGAACCGCTCCTGCTGCGCGCGGCGGCCCACCTGGAACTGGCCGGCGAGCGCGAGCGGGCGACGTCCCTGTACGACGCGTTGCTGTCCGACTCCCCCGCCCCGGCCTCGCCCTTCCTGATCAGGTCGCTGAAGGCGGCGAACCTGTGGGAGTACGGCCACGAGGCGGAGGCCCGCGCGATCATCGAGGGCGTCCGCCGGGCCCGCCCGTCGGACCCGGCGCCGTGGGAGATCGCGGCGGAGACGCTGGAGTCCCACGACGAGCTGGAGGAGGCGGAGGCCACGTTCACGGAGGCGGCCGGGCTGCTCCTGCCGCAGCCGGCCTCGTCCGCCGACGACATCTCGTACGCCCTGCAGTCCCTCCTGGCGGCCCGCCACCGCGTCCGCCGGCTGCTGGCGCTGCCGCACGACCAGCACGACACCCTGGCGGACCGGCTCCACACCGGGGACGTCCCCCTGGACGAGCTGCACGACCCGAAGCGCCTGTGGTCCCTGGGCTCGTCGGACCCGGCCGAACTCCAGGCCGAGATCACCCGCCTCCGCTCGGAACTGGGCTCCTACCGCACCGCCCTGTCCCGCCCCTTCCCGGTAGCCGTCCTGCACTGGCCGGAAGCGGAACTGGACGAGCTCCTGGCGGCCTACCCGGAGCTGGAGGCGGAGTACCCGACCTACCGGGCGCACCTGACGGACATCGAGGCCTCCCTCCGCGAACTCGCGGCCGCGGGCACCCCGAACCTGGGCATCGTCCCCGCCACGGTCCCCTCCTACGAAGCCTTCGCCGCCTCGGAAGCCTCCACCCCCGCCAACCCGGACCTGCTGCCGCAGTACGCCACGACCTTGGCGGCCCGGGGACGGGCGACGGCTTGGCCGCCGCTGCGGGGGGCGGCTTGCTGGTGCGGGTCGGGGCGGGCTTACGGGGAGTGCCACGGGGTGGAGTGATCAGCTCGCCAGCTATCGGGTTCGCGCATCACCGAGAGATTGTCGGTGATGCCTGATAGCTATGGTGCGGTTGATCAGGGAGGGAATCACGATGAGCGAGCTATCGGACTCCAGCGGGCCGGTGTCGGGGCTCTACGAGCAGTTGGTAACCCTGCGACTCGAAGCACAGCTCAAGGAACTCGCAGGTCGGGGCGGCCATGCGATCGATGATGTCGTCGGCCCCGAGTCTTCCCCCCGCGTCCTTGCACGGCACGTGTCCGACACAGTGCGTCGCATCCTGGAACGGTTGCCCGCAACAGAACACGTACACGCGGCCAATCACATCCTCGAATCGATGAACACCATCGAGGGCGCTCGTGAATGGGTCGAGCTCGTCGCCGATGGCCCACGCCAGCTCCTTGCAGTCGCCGGGCAAGAAGACCAGGACGTCCACCGAACCCGACCTGCGACTCCGCTGTCGGAGGCTGCCCTCCTCACCAATGCACCTGAGGACCCCAGCCTTGGATTCGAGCTGCGGGCGGAGCTTGCCACGGCTGATCGGGTAGACCTGCTGTGCGCCTTCGTGAAGTGGCACGGTCTGCGGGTCATCGAGCAGTCGCTGGAAGCAGCTCACGCGCGAGGCGTCCCGATCCGAGTGATCACGACTACCTACATCGGGGCAACAGAGCGGCAAGCCCTCGACCGGCTCGTGAAGCGCTTCAACGCCGAGGTGAAGGTCAACTACGAGCTCCGCTCGACCCGCCTCCACGCCAAGGCCTGGCTGTTCCGCCGAGACAGCGGATACGACACGGCGTACGTCGGCAGCTCCAACCTGTCGAAGGCAGCGCTCCTCGACGGACTGGAGTGGAACGTTCGTCTGTCGTCCGTGGCGACACCGGACGCGGTCCGTAAGTTCGAGGCAACCTTCGATGCCTATTGGAGCGACCCGGCTTTCGAGGCGTACGACCCCGATCACGACGCCGAGCGACTCAGCGAGGCGCTCCGGGTAGCCGGCCAAGGCAAGAGCACAGCAGCGGACCAGCCGATCACGCTGTCAGGTCTGGAAGTACGACCGTACGCACACCAGCGGGACATGCTGGAACGGCTCCAGGTGGAGCGCGAGGTTCACGGCCGACACCGGAACCTCCTCGTGGCAGCAACAGGCACGGGCAAGACCGTCATGGCAGCGCTGGACTACAAGCAACTTCGGCAGCAGCACGGCCGTGACCTGCGACTTCTGTTCATCGCTCACCGACAGGAGATTCTGCGCCAGTCACTTCGCACGTATCAGGACGTGCTCGTAGACGCCAACTTCGGGGAGGAGCTACACAGCGGGCACGCACCTGCCCGGTGGCAGCACGTCTTCGCGAGCGTGCAGTCGCTGAAGCCACAAAGGCTGGAGCAGCTGCCGCCCGACCACTTCGACGTCATCGTCATTGACGAGTTCCACCACGGGGTCTCTTCGACCTACCAAAGGATCATTGACCACTTCCGCCCCGTGGAGTTCCTGGGACTCACCGCGACTCCGGAGCGTATGGATGGTCGCAACGTCCAGGACGAGTTCTTCGAAGGACGCATCGCCGCGGAGATGCGACTGTGGGAGGCGCTGGAGAACGACCTGCTGAGCCCGTTCCACTACTTCGGGATCACCGACACCACTGACATGAGCGCCGTTGCGTGGAAGCGCGGGGTCTACGACTCGACGGCGCTCAGCGCACTGTTCACGGGCAATGACGCCCGCGCGCGGCTCGTCGTGCAGGCTGTACGTGACAAGGTCGCCAACCCAGGGGCCATGCGTGCCCTCGGCTTCTGCGTCTCCGTTGCCCATGCCACCTTCATGGCGGAGTTCTTCCGACGCGCCGGTCTCAAGGCGCTTGCCCTGTCCGGCGAAAGTCCGCACGAGGAACGCAAGGCCGCGTTGGCTGCCCTTCGCGCCGGCGAGATCCAAGTGATCTTCTCGGTCGACCTGTTCAACGAAGGCTTGGACATCCCGGACGTCGACACCCTCCTCCTGCTGCGCCCGACGTCCAGCGCCACGGTCTTTCTTCAGCAACTGGGCCGCGGGCTCCGACGCACGCAGAACAAGGCGGTCCTCACGGTCCTGGACTTCATCGGACAGCACCGCAAGGAGTTCCGCTTCGAAGAGCAGTTCCGCGCGCTGACCAACCTGACGCGGAACCGTCTCCTCGCCAACATGGAGCACGACTTCCCCCAGTTGCCATCCGGCTGCCAGATCATCCTTGAGTCGAAGGCCAAGGAACTAATCATCGACAACATCCGCAGCCAGATCAGCGTCAACGTCACGCAGCTCGTGCAGGAGGTCAGGCGGTACGGGGTGCCGCAACTCTCGGCGTACCTGCACGAAAGCGGTCGGGAACTCAAGGAGATCTACCGCGGCAACGGCAACTCGTGGACGGGGCTCCTCCGCCGGTCCGGATTGCTGCCGAAGGAGGCTCCGGAAGGCGAGGAGGCACTCCTGAAGCGCGTGTCCGCATTCCACCACGCCGACGACCCCGAACGAATCGCCGCATACACCACGATCCTTGAGGACGACGCTCCTCGCTACAGCGACCTGAGCGAGCGCAACCAAGCGTTCGCCCGCATGCTCTACTTCTCGCTCTGGCCCCTCAGCGGCTTTACCAGCTACGAGGAAGGGCTGGAGTCACTTCGTCCCCAGTACGCCTTCCGAAGCGAACTCCGCCAGGTGTTGGCGTACGCACTGGACCGACTAGACCATGTCCCGATTGCCTTGCGGGGCTCACTCGCCGGCCTCTCATTGACCGTCCACGCGTCCTACAGCCGCGAGGAGATCCTCCCCGCCCTGGGCCAGTCCTTCGTGGACCGCGACGTACCTGGCCACTTCCGCGAGGGCGTCAAGTGGTGCGACCACACCAAGACGGATGCTCTGTTCATCACCCTCGAAAAGGATGAGAAGGACTTCTCTCCCCAAACGCGCTATCACGACTACGCCCTGAGCGAGATCCTCTTCCACTGGGAGTCCCAGAACCGAACGTCGGATACGTCAGCAACGGGTCGCCGCTACCAAACTCACAGAGAAGACGGCTCTCACATCCTCCTCTTCGTCCGCCGCTACAAGAAAACCGACATCGGCGGCCCCCAGCCGTGGATACTGCTTGGCCCGGCAGAGTACGTCAAACACAAGGGCAGCAAGCCTATGGGCATCACGTGGAAGCTGAAGCACGAGATCCCTGCAGACGTGTGGACCTACTCTGCGGTCGCAGCCGGATAGTCGAGAGAACCATTGAATATCCATCACCCCAAAAAGGAAAGAGAATGGCGCGTACACACGAAATCAATAACGACGCCTATGACGACCTGGACGGCGAGGAGAACGAGCCATCCAATGTCTCATCCACAGACGTCACTCGCGCTGTAGTCACCGATACAGACTGGACGACTGAAACGATCCTGAGCCAGCTTCGGCGAGGAAACATTCAGCTCAACCCGAAGTTCCAGCGCCGTGACGCCTGGGACAAGGCCAGGAAGAGCAAGTTTATTGAATCCCTCATCCTCGGGTTGCCGATCCCGCAGATCGTCTTGGCCGAGGACAAGAAGCAGCGGGGAAAATTTATCGTCCTCGACGGAAAGCAGCGGCTACTCGCGCTTCGACAATTCGCAGCTGGCTCATCATTCGCCGTATCGAAAGAGGAGCAAGACTTTAAGGGCTTCAATTTGACCAGCCTCGACGTGAGGGACGACTTGCGTCTGAAAACGCTGGAAAAAATGGAGAACGATAGCGAATTGGTCGACGATTTGAATGCGTTCCTCAATGAAACGATTCGGACTGTCGTAGTCCGCCGTTGGCCCAACGAGGAGTTCTTGAACCTCGTATTCCTTCGCCTCAACACGGGAAGCGTCAGACTCTCCCCCCAGGAGCTGCGACAGGCCCTCCACCCTGGCCCGTTCACCAATTACCTAGACGACGCGGCATCCGCCAGCACGTGGCTCCGCAGCGCACTGCGCATCAAGAAGCCTGACTTCCGAATGCGTGACGTGGAAATAATGCTGCGATTCTTCGCCTTCCGCTACCACCTCAAGGACTATACCGGAAACCTGAAGTCGTTCCTCGACGGGACGGTCAACACTCTCAACGATGCCTGGGAGCAACACGAAGACGAGATCAAGGAAGTCGGACAATCCTGCGAGAAGGCAATCCAGGTGACATTCGAGATCTTCGGCGATAATTCGTTCTACCGGTGGTCCGACGGCGACTATGAGGGGCGTTTCAATCGCGCCGTCTTTGACGTCATGACGCACTACTTTTCCGATGAGGGAATCGCCGCTGCTGCAATCGCCCATGGCGACGATGTCGAGGCCGCCTTCAAGAGGATCTGCGAACAGGATAGTAAGTTCGTGGAATCAATCCAGACCACAACGAAGACCCCCGTGGCGACCCATCGACGCTTGAGCACTTGGGGTACCGAACTGGCTTCCATCATTGGCATCCCCGTGCCAATTCCCGGGTTTAGCGGCAATCGAATCTTGACGTGAGAGGGAGGTTCCCCGTGCCTTCTTCACGTTACAGAACCCTGTCCCGCCGGGTGAACGAACTCAGACGACACCTCATACCCCGCACATTCGAACCGACCGGACTCTACTCCGACAGGGTCTACGAACACGCTCGCGCTTTCCGTGTACTCGCCCACGCAGAGTTTGAGTCGTACATAGAAGATAGGGCAATAGAGGTCGTACAGCGGGCGCACACCACCTGGGATGCGACAGGAAGAGTCCGGCCATGCCTCCTCGCCTTAATGTCGCACAGGGAATCAAAAATCGACATACCCGACACTCTCTCCGAAGTGAGGGATTCATCTACGAAGTATCCGACGCTCAAGGGTCGCATAGAAATCGCAAAGAAGCGATACAGCACCTACATCCGCCGAGAAAATCACGGAATAAAGGAGCGAAACCTTCTACTAATCCTACTCCCTATCGGAATATCAAGAGAAGAGATCAACTCTGAATGGCTGGAAACAACTGACGGTTGGGCCACGGCCCGAGGGGAGGTCGCCCACACTTCACCGAAGGTGCAGCATCAGATAAATCCCCAAATCGAACTACAAACCGTCAATACAATCCTGAAGGGATTCAAGGAAATCGACGTAATCCTTGACGAAAAATAACCTATTGAATCAACGAGGGTGCATCGTTTTCATCGGAGGTGAATTCTGGCTGCGCTGGCCGCTCAGCCGAGGTAGGGGTACGTGCCAACCAGGTAGTCGCCGATCTGCTGGCGCATGCTGGGGTGGATGTCGTACTGGTCGAGGTCGGCCGGCTGGACGAAGCAGACGCCATCGGCCTCGTCGTTGATCGTGGGTTCGCCCGCGACGGGCCTGCCGATGTACGTGTTCTCGTACTGCTGGCGGATCTCACCGTCGGTGTACGCCACGATGTGGCGGGGGTTCGTGTAGACGCCCAGGAAGCCCGTGATCTCGGCAGTGATCCCCGTCTCCTCCAGGCATTCACGCAACGCGCACTCAGCAGCCGTCTCCCCGATGTCCTGGGCGCCACCCGGCAGTGCCCACTGGCCGGTGTCGCGGCGGCGCTGGAGCAGGATGGCGCCGGCATCGTCGACGACCAGCAGGTTGCTGGCGGGGATGAGCGTGTTGGCCTTCGGGGCGTTGGGATCGTTGTAGTACTCAGTCCTGCCCATGGACGGCGGTCCCTCCTGATTGGGTGTGCAGTGTCGTGCGCCGGCCGAGACGGCTTCGGGTGCCTGAGCGTGGTGCTGCCCTCCACCGGCGGGCTCCGTCACCGTGAGCGTCTCAGGGTCCTCGGCCTCCCAAGGGTCGCCCCCGCCCCAGACGTGGCGCAGGACGTACACCGTGCCCCCTCGGACGTCAGTCACGATGGCTTTCCTGTTGGTGGCCTCGTCGTGTACCTGGTCGCCCACCCAGGGCTTGCCGTCCTTCACGCTTCGTCCTCTTTCAGCTCAGCCCAGACCTGCTTGCCCCATCGGTACAGCTCGGTGCCCCACTCCTCAGTGAGCATGTCGATCAGTACCAGACCCCGTCCCCGAGGTCGGTCAGCTTCGGATTCCACCCTCAGGATCGGGAGGGTCCTGGAGCGGTCGACGACGCCCACGCGAACCCCATTCACGGAAGGCCGGGAGACAATCACGCGGATCGACGAGAGTCGACTGTGGTCGACCGCGTTGGAGACCAGCTCAGTGATCACAAGCGTGGCGTCCTCGGTCAACGAACCCAGGCCCCAGACAGTCAGAGCCGTTCGGACCAGCCGGCGAGCGACTGCTGCGCTCCGCGCTTCGCGCGGAAGGCTCTGCGAGTAGGCAGGGTGACCTGTCGCACAAGACGTGACAGCCGCGACGCCAACGACTCCGACAGGAGGGGGAGCGAGCTGCTCGCGTCCTCGCATGTCTTTGCCGTCACACCGCTCTACGACAAGCGGCTTGAGACGCGGAGAGAAGGAGGGCGGCGTCGCAGACGGTTTCACCGCGGCCACCTGACCTTCCTCGTCACCCACGTGGCTGAAAGTCACCAGTTGCCCTCCTGTCGTTGCCGGTTGGTGGTTTCGTGTTCTCTCAGCGAACCGTGATTGGCGATGGGTAGGCATCCCCGTTGAGGCCTCGATGCCGTCAAACCCGTCAAGGATTGCTCTCTTGTGAACAGGGGCGCAGCGTGGCGCACAGAAACGACGAACTAGCCGCAGTGATCGCGGAGACGGGCTGGTCGCAGCCTGTGGTAGCTGCCGCATTAGTACGGGTAGCAGCGGAGGCCGGAGTCGACGAACTCCTCACCGTCAAGCGCTCGCACATCGCCATGTGGGTCGCTGGAACCCGGCCTCGGGGCCGGGCAGCCGACGTCCTGCGAGAAACTCTCGCACGCCGATTGGGACGTCCCCTCACACTCGCGGAGATCGGCCTCGCTGGGAACTCGTCGGATACGGTCACCGGGTCCGAGTGGGACACCGACACGCTGGCGATTCTGGTCGACTTGGGGAGAAAAAGCATGGATCGCGAACGCCGCCGACTCCTCACCGGTGCCGCCGTCTACTCCGTCGGCGGACTGGTCCTCCCCAGGGATCAGTGGTGGGATGAAGCTCCCCAGCGGGCGCGCTCCCGAGCGGTCGGCCCGAACCGTAGAGTCGGCGAGATCGAAGTGCGGGCTGTTCGCGAAATGACGGAATTCTTTGCCCGTCGCGATCAACGGCACGGCGGTGTCGACGGTCGAACCGCCCTCTACCAGTACATCGTCGACGACGTCGCCCGGTACGTCAGCGGAGTCTTCAGCAGTGAGACCTCACGCCGTTCTCTGTACTCGGCGGCAGCCGAGGCTGTGTACGTGGCCGGTTGGATGACTTTCGACGCCTCTCAACACGAGTCCGCACGACGCTACTTCACGCTCGCGCTCAAGCTTGCTGCCGAAGCCGACGACGCTCCTCTTGCCGGGCACATCCTGCGGGCGATGGCCCATCAGGCCATAGACCTTGGACACACCAGGGCTGCCTTGGACCTGGCCACCGCCTCCATCGAACGCAAGAGGTATGCCCATGCCACTCCACGCGAACGAGCCCTGATCGGCGTCGTGCGTGCGCGGGCGCTGGCCATGGACGGCCAGAAGGGCAACGCTATCGCCGCGATCCATCAGGCCGAAACCGACCTTGGCCAATCCGTCGCGGGAGACGGCGAACCTCAGCGGGTCTGGTTCTTCCAAGAAGCGTCCCTCGCGCATGAGACCGCCCGCACACTATGGGCCCTGGGTGATCTCAATGGCGCCTTGCGCCATTTCCGTGCCAGCGTTCGGCACCGTAGAGCGGACGCCTTCAGCCGGACCCACGCTGTCACGCTCGGCTACATGGGTGCCGTCCAGGCCGGACAGGGCCAGATCGATGCGGCGTGCGAGACCTGGTCCCGAGCCCTGGACGCCATGGACTGCGTTCAGTCCGGCAGGACGCGGGAAGCGGCTGTCACCATGCGGACAACCCTGTCCCCCTTCCGCAGTCGCGGAATCCCCGCAGCCTCCGAGGTGGACGAGCGAGCCCGGGTCGCACTTCGCCGACGAGTAGTCTGACGGCGTCGAAGCCGCAGTACCCCATAAGTGGCGCTGCCAATAAGGAAGAAGGGAAACCGTGCCTGCACAGTTCATCGAGGTGCCGGTCATCGCCGACGTCGTCGGAGGTCATACCGGACGCCTCGACGACTTCAAGGGCGGCGTGGAATCGGTCATCCGCCTGCGGCCGGAGTTCCCCGTGGAGACCCTGCAAGGCATCGAGCAGTTCTCCCACCTCCAGGTCACGTGGTTCTTCAACCTCGGATCCCCGGACGATGTCGCGCTTCATGCACGCAGCCCCCGAGGCAACCCCGCATGGCCGGCGACCGGCACCTTCGTTCACCACAACCATCGGCGTCCGGCGCGGCTGGCTACTTCCTTCCCGAGACTGCTCAAGGTCGACGGGCGCGACCTACACGTCGCGGACCTCGACGCCGACGACGGCACTCAGGTCGTCGATCTCGTGGCGGTCTTCCAAGAAATGCTCCCTCGTGGGGCCATCACTCAGCCGACGTGGCCAGGCGAAATGCTCGCGGACTATTGGCGAGACGCCTCTGAACGTTGAGGACCAATCGTGCTGCCAGCACGACATCTGACCTCAGGGGGGTGACGACAGGCCGGTAAGTGGGGGCTCGGTTTGTGGCCGGGGTGGGTGAGCCCGGTTCCGTCGGATCTCGGTGCGCGGTCGTTGGATGGGGCGGTTGGACGGTGCTTAGCGGCGGTCCGCCATCCGTCGGTTGGGCGTCATGCCCCGCTGGTCACTGCCGGTGGGTGGGAGGCGCGAACAAGTCCGCTCCACTCCTGGTAAGGGCCTCCCAGGAGGGCCCCAAAGTGCGCCACCTGATCAGTCCGAGTTACTGCGGGAGACCCACACACAGCGACCAGCGGGGCCTGAAGCCCGGCCCGAGACGACCGCAACCCGCTGAGCGCCGCCGGGCCGCCCCATTCCACTGCCGCGCACCCCGAGCCGAGGGGACCCGGTCCCACCCACCCCGGCCATGAACCCAGCCCCGCCCCACCGGCCTGTCAGGCGCTCTCCAGCCCCGGGTACTGCCCGGGCCCCCGCGCGGCCCCGCCCCCGGCCGCCCTCCGAGTGTGAAATGGCGGGCTCCGCCGCCGGGTCAAGGGTGGCGCAGCCCATCGGCGAAGCCGACGCGACGAAGGAGCGCCCTTGACGCGGTGGTGGAGGCCGCCACACTCGGAAAGAGGGCGGCCGCACCCGCACCCTCGAAGCCGGGTCACGCCGAGAAGCCCATCGTTACGCTCGCGTCGCCGGTGCCTCGCCTGAGGCGTTCTGGGTGCCGGACAGTGCTGCGTGCACGGCAGCCGCAGCGTGGAGTCGTGCAGTGGGGAAGACCGGGACAGGACAGTCCTCAGTACCGATGAGAAGCTCGATTTCGGTGCAGCCCAAGATGATGCCTTCCGCGCCGGCAGCGACCAAGTCCGTGATGACCTTCTGATAGGCGGCACGTGACTCCTCCCGCACAACGCCCAGGCAGAGTTCCTCGTAGATCACGCGGTGAACGATCGCGCGCCCGTCGGCGTCCGGGATGCGCACATCGAGTCCGCCGGCCTCGAGACGGCCTCGGTAGAACTCCTCCTCCATGGTGAATGCGGTGCCCAGCAGGCCGACTCGGTGCAGGCCCGACGCCCGTACGGCCTCCGCGGTGGCGTCGGCCAGGTGCAGCAGAGGGATGGAGACCGCCGCCTCGACGTGATCGGCGACCTTGTGCATGGTGTTGGTGCAGATCAGCACCATGTCAGCGCCTGCCGCCTCAAGAGCTTGAGCAGCCGCAGCCAGGATCTCGCCTGCCTCCGTCCAGCGGCCCTGGACCTGCAACTGCTCGATCTCCGCGAAGTCCACCGAGTAGAGCACGCACCGCGCCGAGTGGAGTCCGCCGAGGCGGTCACGGATGAACTCGTTCAACAGCCGGTAGTACTCCGCTGTCGACTCCCAGCTCATCCCGCCGATCAGCCCGATCGTCTTCATCGCCACGCTCCTCACATCGACACCGAGCGGCATCGCGTTCGCCACCGGACGCTTCTGTATAAGGAGTTGAGCATGGCAGGCCACAACGCATAAGCCCCGCTTGGAGTCAGTCGAGCTTCCGCATGTGCTGACCGTTCGCCGCATGCCGTTGAAGCGTGCGCCTCAAGGTCACCCACACGAGTCATCTTCACTCACCGTGCCCACCCAGGCGCTTTGCGTACGTTACGGTCGCGCAAAACGGCCCTCGCAGATGGTTGGCGCCATCGGCGAGGGCCTGAACCACTAGTGGAATCGGACTCCACCGTGATCTACCGGCACTTTAACGCGCCCGCGCGCGCCTTCAGTCAGTTCTCGCACGAGCTCATTCGCCATCCTCGGCTCAGCTCCGACGCCGTTCGGCTTCTGACCTGGCAGCTCTCTCTCCCCCAGGGCGCCCGCGAGTCACTCTCCCGCACCGCCGAACGTGCCCGGATCGGGGCATGCGCCTTCACCCGCGCCAAGCGCCAGCTCAAGGAGGAAGGGTTCGTCCACGAGCGGCGCGTACAGATCGCCGGAGGGCGGTGGGTGACCCAACAGCTCGTCTCCAGTTCTCCGTTGAGCGCCGAGCAGGCCGCCAAGCTGCTCGCCGGGACACCGGTCGCATTCGTGCAGGTCGCACCGAGCCCTCCGAAACCGGCCGTCGGTCAGCCGGTGACCCCGCCGACCGACGGTCATCCAAAGAAAGACCCCGAGGAAGACACCTCCAACCTTCCGCCGGAGAAGGCCGTCGTGGAATCCCCTCGGCTGGAAGACGCCCGCGCCCTCATCGGTGCCCTGCCCATCCTCTCCCCCGCCCTCCGGCACATCCCGCCCGGCATGCGCGACGAGCTCGCCCGGCTCGCCGCCCGCTGGCTGGACGCCGGCCACACGCCCACCGACGTCCACGAACACATCCTGCGCTCCCTGCCCGGCACCGGGACGTCCGTACACCGGCCCGGCGGCCTCGTCCGCTACCTTCTGCGTGACGTGCCGCCCCGGACCCTGCCACCCCAGCGCACATCCGGAGAGTCGGTCTCCGCGCGGCTCCGCGGGACCCGCGAGTGTGCGGGCGACCACACTCAAGTCATGTTGTTCCGGCCGGTCGGCGACGAGACCCGCTGTGCCCAGTGCACCTGACCGTAGGCCCCCTTGGTGGCACAGCGCCCGCACCTCGTACGCTCGGAGGGCGCCCCATCGACCAGGAAGGCCCCGCCATGCCCCGCATCCCCTCCCCCGCCGTCGCCGCCGCCGGTCTCGTCGGTGGTTATGCCGTTGCTCGATGGACCAAGAAGCGACCCCTTGGGGGTGTCGTGCTGGCCGCTGCTGGTGGGGTGGCGGCTCGGGAGTGGCAGCAGGTGGGTGGGGCGAAGGTGGCCGGCGGGCTGACGGCCGCGTACGTGGCCGCCTTCGCCGGGTCGCATCCGCTCGCTAAGAAGATCGGGGCCTGGCCCGCGGTGTTCTCCGTGGCCGGGGCGATGGCCGGTGCCGCCTACGTCGTGACGCGCAAGGCCGGCTGAGGTCCGTTCGGTCAGCCGCCCACCGCGTGGCTGACCGTGTAGATCAGCAGGCCCGCCAGCGCGCCCACCACCGTGCCGTTGATGCGGATGAACTGGAGGTCGCGGCCGATGTTGGCCTCGATCTTCTTCGAGGTCTGGGTGGCGTCCCAGCCGGCGACCGTGTCGGTGATCAGGGAGGTGATCTCGGTGCGGTAGGTGGTGACGACGTAGGCCGCGGCGTCCTCGGCCCAGCCTTCGACCTTGGCCTGGAGGCGGTCGTCGGTGGCCAGGCGGGTGCCCAGGGAGATCAGGGACGCGCGGGCGCGGCGGCGGAGCTGGCTCTGGTCGTCCTCGGCGGCGGCCAGGATCAGGGCGCGGACCGAGGACCAGGCCGAGGCGATGACGTCCTGGACCTCGGGGCGGGCCAGCAGGTCGGTCTTCAGGCGTTCCACGCGGGCGCGGGTGTCCGTGTCGCCCTGGAGGTCGGCGGCGAAGTCGGTGAGGAAACGGTCGATCGCGCCGCGCGCCGGGTGGCCCGGCATGTCCCGCATCTCCGTCACGAAGCGGAGCAGCTCCTTGTAGACGCGCTCGCCGATGCGCCGGTCCACGAAGCGCGGGGTCCAGCCCGGCGCCCCGCCCTGGACCGCGTCCATCACCGAGTCGCCGTGCGTCACCAGCCAGTCGTGGGCCCGGGTGCAGACCAGGTCCACCGCCCGGTGGTGGGAGCCGTCGGCGACCATGCGTTCCAGGGTCTTGCCCAGGCCCGGGGCGACCTCCACGGACTCCGCCCGGCGGGTGATCGCCTCTCCGACGACCGCCTGCACGTCCGCGTCGCGGAGGACCGTGAGCGCGCCCCGCAGCGCTGCCGCCAGTTCGGAGGTGACGCGGTCCGCGTGGGCCGGGTCCGCCAGCCACGCGCCGAGGCGGCGGGCGATGCCGAAGCCGCGCAGCCTGCCCCGTACGACGTCGGCGGAGAGGAAGTTCTCCCCGACGAAGGTGCCCAGCGACGCGCCCAGCTGGTCCTTCTTGGTCGGGATGATCGCCGTGTGGGGGATGGGGAGGCCCAGCGGGCGGCGGAACAGGGCCGTCACCGCGAACCAGTCGGCCAACGCGCCGACCATGCCCGCCTCCGCCGCCGCGGCCACGTAGCCCGCCCAAGCCCCGGCACCCGCGTTCTTCGCCCACGTGGCCAGGGCGAAGACCAGCGCCACGCACGCGAGCAGGCCCGTCGCCAGCAGTTTCATCCGCCGGACGCCCTTGCTCTTCTCCTCGTCCGCCGCCGTGTACGTGAAACTCACCATCACCCCACCTCCTTACCTCAGTGACTCCTGGGACGCACCCGGAGTTCCCCCGTACATCTTCGCGATCACCGCCTCGATGTCCGGCTCCCGCACGGAGAGGTCCACCAGCGGGTACGCGGCCGCCACCGCCGCCACCACCGGCGCCGCCGACGAGGCGGCCGGGATCGCCAGCCACTGGCGGGGTCCCTCCGCCCGTACGAAACGGGCGCCCGGCACCTCGATCGGCGCCGATTCCCGCGCCAGGTCCACCACCAGCAGGCGCTCGCTGTCGCCGACCGCGTGCAGGCCGGCGAGCTCGCCGTCGTACATCAGGCGCCCGTGGTCGATCACCATCACCCGGCTGCAGAGCTGTTCGATGTCGGTCAGGTCGTGGGTGGTGAGCAGGACCGTCGTGCCGCGGGTCGCGTTCAGCTCGCGCAGGAAGCCGCGGACCTTCGCCTTCGACACCACGTCCAGGCCGATCGTCGGCTCGTCCAGGTACAGCACGTCCGGGTCGTGCAGCAGCGCCGCCGCGATGTCCCCGCGCATCCGCTGGCCGAGGGACAGCTGCCGCACCGGTACGTCGAGCAGGTCGCCGAGGTCGAGGAGTTCGACGCAGCGGGCGAGGTTCTCGGCGTAGCGGGCGTCGGGGATCCGGTACATGCGGTGGACCAGGGTGTACGAGTCGCGCAGCGGCAGGTCCCACCAGAGGGTCGTGCGCTGCCCGAAGACCACCCCGATGCGGCGGGCGAGCCGGGTGCGCTCGCGCGAGGGGTCGATCCCGGCCACCCTCAGCCGGCCACCGCTCGGGGTGAGGATGCCGGTCAGCATCTTGATCGTGGTGGATTTCCCGGCACCGTTGGGGCCGATGTAGCCGACCATCTCCCCCTTCCCGACCGTGAAGGAGATGCCGTCTACCGCCCGGACCTCACGCTTCTCGCGGCGGAGGAGGCCCGCCCTGCGGCGGACCGTGAAGACCTTCTCCAGGGAGTCGAGTTCGATGAAGGGGGTGGTGGGGGTGGTGGGGGTGATGGGGGTGTCGGGGGTGGAGGGGGCCATTCGGATACCTCAGCTTCCTGTCGATCGGTAGCTGCGCAGGCCCGTCCGCCACGCGAGCCCCGCCACCGCGCAGCACACCACCGCGATCACGGGTGACAGGAACGCCGTCCAGCCCGGCACCCCCGCCGGCGGCGTCCTCCCCAGGACGTAGAGGGCGGGCAGCCAGTTGACGAAGGCGAGCGGTACGACGAAGACGACGCCCCGCACCAGGTCCTGGGCGAAGATCGTCGGCGGGTACTGGAGCATCGTGTTGCCGCCGTACGTGAACGAGCTGGTCACCTCCGCCGCGTCCTGCAGCCAGAACAGGGTGGAGGCGCCCAGCACCATCAGCGCGGCGAAGATCAGCGCGCCGCTCAGCAGCATCACCGGCACCAGGAGCACCTTCAGCGGCGTCCACTCCACGCCGTCCAGGAGCACCAGGCCCCAGACCAGGACGAGCAGCCCCTGGGCGATCCGCCCGAGCCGCCGCAGCGCGAAACGGTCGGCCGCGACCTGCGCGAGGACCGGCGCGGGGCGCAGCAGGAACGTGTCGAGGGAGCCGTCGCGCACCCGCTTGCCCATCCGCGGCAGCGAGCCCATCACCAGGTCGGCGAGACCGAACGAGGTGCCGGCCGTCCCGTACAGGAACGCGACCTCCGCAAAGGAGAAGCCGCCGAGTCCACTGACCTGGCCGAACATCAGGAGGATGACGACGAAGTCGAAGAAGGTGACGAGGAGGGAGGAGAGGAGGGTCAGGGCGAAGGAGGAGCGGTACGTGAGGGTGGACCGGATCCACATCCCCGCCACCATGCGGTACGTCCGCCACGACTCGGCCACCCCGCCGCCCGGAGGCCAGGACTCGGCCGCCCACTCGCCCCGCTCCACCCGCTCGCTCCGATCGGCCCGCTCCACCCGCTCCACCCGCTCGCTCCGATCGGCCCGCTCCACCCGCTCACCCACCCTGCACCACCACCTTCCGCGTCGCCGCCGCCTGCACCGCGCGGCCCGTCGCGAGGAGGACGACCGCCCAGCAGCCCTGGAACGCGTACGCCCCCAGCACGCCCCAGCCCTCGTACCGCCCCAGGTACACGTCGGCCGGCACCTGGAGCATCGAGGCCCAGGGGAGCACGCGCGCGAGCTCGCCCAGGGCGCCGGGGAAGACGTTGAGGGGGAGCAGCATCCCGGAGAAGAACAGGCCGCCCAGCCAGGCCACCTGGAGGACGCCCTGGCCGTCGAGCAGCCAGAAGGCGCTCATCGCCACCAGGTACCAGACGGCGAAGCTGACGATCGCGCCGAGCGTCACCGAGCCGAGGAAGGCGAGCCAGGTCCAGGGGCTGCTCGGCAGGGTCAGGTCGAAGACGAGGGCGCCGAAGAGCATGGGGGCGATGCCGCGGCCGAGCAGCTGGTAGGCCGCCCGGCCCAGGTTCGCGGCGAACCACCAGGCCTGGAGGTCGGCGGGGCGGTAGAGGTCGACCGCGATGTCGCCGGTCCTGATCCGCTCGATCAGCTCCTCCTCGAACCCGCCGCCCATCAGCCCGCACACGGTGATGAGGGCCTGGCCGATCCACACATAGGCGAGGGCGTCCGCCATGTCGTACCCGCCGAGCGTGGGGCGCACGTCCCAGAGGGCGATGTAGGTGTACGACAGGATGAAGCCGAAGACGGTGTTGGTGAACACCCCCGCCGCCGTGGCCACCCGGTAGGTGGCGTGGCGCCTGAACCCACCGGCGGCGACGGTCGCGTAGAGCCGCAGCATGCCTCCTGCTCCCTCCGGTCCCGGTCCCACCGCACAAAGGGCCCGACCTTAGGGGGACTTCCCGTGCCGTCGCGACCGGTTTTCCGGACCTTGCGGGCAGGATGTACTGTTATGTCCCCTTCATCCGGTAGGTCATCCGGTAGATCATCCAGTACGCCGCCCGGCGCGGGCGAGACCCGGTCCGCCGAGTCCTCCTGGGAGCCCAGGGACCCGACCGTCCCCGCCCCGCCCCCGTCCCGGGGGCGTCGCCCCCGCCGCCTCCTGCGGCGGCTGCTCGGGCTCTTCGTCCTCGGCGGCCTGCTGCTGCTCGGCTGCTTCGCCGCCGGCTACCTCCTCGTGGACATCCCGCCCGCCAACGCCACGGCGGTCGCCCAGTCCAACCTGTTCCTGTACCGCGACGGCAGCCAGATCGCCCGCGACGGCGAGGTCGACCGGGAGAACGTGAGCCTGGCGCGGGTCCCGGCCGCGGTCCAGCACGCCGTGCTGGCCGCCGAGGACCGCGACTTCCACACCTCGCCCGCGGTGGACCCCCGGGCCATGGTCCGCGCCACCTGGAACACCCTCACCGGCAAGGGCCGCCAGTCCGGCTCGACCATCACCCAGCAGTACGTCAAGAACTACTACCTGGGCCAGGAGCAGACCCTCACCCGCAAGGCGAAGGAGTTCTTCATCGCGATCAAGCTGGGCCGCGAGAAGAGCAAGGGGGAGATCCTGGAGGGGTACCTGAACACCAGCTACTTCGGGCGCAACGCCTACGGGATCCAGGCCGCCGCCCGGGCCTACTACGGCAAGGACGCCAAGGACCTGGACGCCTCCGAGGGCGCGTACCTCGCCTCGCTGCTCAACGCGCCCAACGCGTACGACGTCGCGGCCCACCCCGAGAACCGGCCGCGCGCGCTCGCCCGCTGGCGGTACGTCCTGGACGGCATGGTCAAGGAGGGCTGGCTGCCCCCCGGCGCCCGCGCCACCGCCGCCTTCCCCACCCCGCAGCCGGTCCGGCCCTCGGCCGGTCTCTCCGGGCAGCGCGGCTACCTCGTGCAGGCGGTGGAGCAGTACCTGACCGAGCGCGGGATCGTCGACGAGAAGACCCTGGCCGCCGGCGGCTTCCGGATCACCACCACCCTGGACCGGGACAAGCAGGACGCCTTCGTGCAGGCCGTCGACGAGCACGTGAACACGAAGCTGGACCCGGCGCGCAACCCGGCCGACCGGTACGTACGGGTCGGGGGCGCGGCCGTCGAACCGGCGAGCGGCCGGGTCGTCGCCCTCTACGGGGGCATCGACTACACCCGGCAGTTCGTCAACAACGCCACCCGCCGCGACTACCAGGTCGGCTCCACCTTCAAGCCCTTCGTCCTCGCCGCGGCACTCCAGCACGGCGCGCTGACCCAGGAGGGTGAACGGATCACGCCGAACACCTACTACGACGGCGACAACCGGCGGCCCGTGCAGGGGTGGAACGGGACCTTCTACGACCCGGCCAACGAGGACGACACCAGCTACGGCGACATCACCGTGCGGTCCGCCACCGACCGTTCGGTGAACGCCGTGTACGCGCAGATGGCCGTGGACGTCGGCCCGGGGCGGGTCCGCGAGGCCGCGGTCGCGCTCGGCCTGCCGGGGAACACCCCGGACCTCACCTCCTCCCCCTCCATCGCGCTCGGCCCGGCCACGGCGAGCGTCCTGGACCTGGCGCAGGCGTACGCGACGCTCGCCAACCACGGCTCCCACGGCACGTACACCCTGGTCGAGCGGGTCGCCCGGGACGGGGAGGAGCTGGAGCTGCCCGGCGCGGCGGGTCCGGAAGGGGCGCGCGTGGCGATCGGCCGCGAGGCGGCCGACACGACGACGTCCGTGCTGCGGAGCGTCGTCCAGGGCGGCACCGGCACGGCGGCCCTCGCGGCCGGGCGGCCGGCGGCGGGCAAGACGGGCACGGCGGAGGACGACAAGGCGGCCTGGTTCGCCGGCTACACCCCCGAGCTCGCGACGGTGGTGGCGATGATGGGCCAGGACCCGGAGTCGGGCCGGCAGGAACCGCTGTACGGGGCGCTGGGCCAGCCCCGGATCAACGGGGGCGGGGCGCCCGCCGAGATCTGGGGCCAGTTCACCCGGGAGGCGCTCGCGGACGTCGCGCCGAAGGAGTTCGACCTGCGCCTCCTGGAGGGCGCGGAGGAGCTGCCGGCGGTGCCGCCGGCGCCGGACCTCCCGGACGGTGCGCAAGGCTTCGAGGGGCCGGGCGCGGCCGACCGCAGGCACCCGCGCTGGCCCGCGGCGCCGAGGGGCGGGGCGGGGCAGGGGCGGGAGCCGGTGCGGGAGTCCTTGCGGGAGTCCGTACGGGAGACGATGCGGGAGTCCGTACGGGAGCCTCTGAGCGAGCCGGTACGGGAGCCCGCGCGGGCGCCCGTACCGGAGCCCGCGCGCGAGCCGGTACGGGAACCCGTACCGCTTCCCGTACGGGAGGCGGACCCGGTGCCGACCGGCCCGGGGGCCGTGCCGGAACCGGCTCCGCCGCGGGTCAGTGACCCGAGGTGGCCTTGAGGCCCACCACGGCCACCAGCAGCAGACAGACGAAGAAGATGCGGGCGGCGGTCGCCGGTTCACCGAGCACCACCATGCCGAACACCGCCGCGCCGGCCGCGCCGATGCCCACCCAGACGCCGTACGCCGTGCCGATCGGCAGGGTCTTGGCGGCCTGCGAGAGCAGCAGCATCGAGGCGACGATCCCGGCGCCCGTGAAGACGCTCGGCCAGAGACGGGTGAAGCCCTCGGTGTACTTCATGCCGATCGACCAGCCGACCTCGATAAGACCGGCGACGATGAGAAGGACCCAGGCCATGACGACGAACACCTCCGCGAGACGGATCAACAGGGGTGCGTCGTCTTGTCGTGTAACCCGGTACGGCGCGTCTCGTCGGGTGCCCTCAGCTTAGCAAAGGGAAGGCAAAAGGCCTGGTGACACCGGTCACCAGGCCTCGGGGCGGAACTACCGGCCGACGCGGCGGGCCACGGCTACAGGTACAGCCCCGTCGAGTCGGACTGCCCCTGGAAGCGGTCGGCGGCGACCGCGTGCAGGTCCCGCTCGCGCATCAGGACGTACGCGACGCCCCGCACCTCGACCTCGGCGCGGTCCTCGGGGTCGTACAGGACCCGGTCGCCGATCTCGACGGTCCGGACGTTCTGTCCGACCGCGACCACCTCGGCCCAGGCCAGCCGGCGGCCGACGGCCGCGGTCGCCGGAATGAGGATGCCGCCGCCCGAGCGCCGTTCCCCTTCTGGGGTGTCGGTACGGACCAGGACCCGGTCGTGGAGCATCCGGATGGGCAGCTTGTCGTGGGTGTTGTCGCTCACGACTCGAACCTACCTGCCCCGGCGTGTCGCCCGTACCCGGGCCGGGCCGGCCGGGGCGCTCCCGCCCTCAGTGCCGGCCCTTGCGGGCGGACGCGGCGATCAGTCCGACGACCGCGACGGCCACCAGCGCCACCGGCACCACGCGCTCCAGTCGGGGCGCGCCGTCCTCGTCGGTGAAGCGGGCCTTCACGTCGGACACGACGCGGTTGACCGCGACGAAGGCGCGCCCGGCGGTGTGGTCGACCGTGGCGGCGACCTTCGCCTTCGCGTCGCCGATGATCGTCTTCGGGTGCACCCGAATGCCGATCTCGTCGAGGGTGACGGCGAGCTGCTCGCGTCGGCGGACGATGTCCGCCTCGATCTGCGCAGGGGTCCTGGCGTCCGACACTGCGCTGCCTCCGTAGTCGTGTACCGGCGAGTACCGGCGTGTTCCGGTCGTCGACGGACAGTCTGTCAGCTTCCTTGCCCGCGGGTCGTCCCCGACCCCCATTAGGCTCTGAACGCGTACGCGAACATTCCCGAGGAGAGCCATGAGCGAGCGACTGCAGCCCGGCGACACCGCCCCCGCCTTCACCCTTCCCGACGCGGACGGCAACGAGGTCTCCCTCGCGGACCACAAGGGCCGCAAGGTCATCGTCTACTTCTACCCGGCCGCCCTGACCCCCGGCTGCACCAAGCAGGCCTGCGACTTCACGGACAACCTGGAGCTGCTGGCCGGTGCGGGCTACGACGTCATCGGCGTGTCCCCGGACAAGCCGGAGAAGCTGGCGAAGTTCCGCGACAAGGAGAACCTGAAGGTCACACTGGTCGGCGACCCGGAGAAGCAGGTCCTGGAGGCGTACGGCGCCTTCGGCGAGAAGAAGCTGTACGGCAAGGTCGTGACCGGCGTGATCCGGTCGACCGTCGTCGTCGACGAGGAGGGCAAGGTCGAGCGCGCCCTCTACAACGTGAAGGCGACCGGCCACGTCGCCAAGATCATCAAGGACCTGGGGATCTGAACCCGGCCCTGGACCACGGAACGGCCCGCACAGCTTCCCGTCCGGAAGCGGTGCGGGCCGTTCCGTATCTCGCACGCGACATGACGTGACCGTCCGATGAGCGGTTCGTTGACCTGTGCGAGACCAGAAGGGGGGCTCGATGGGCACGAGCGCGTTTCCGAAGGAACGGCTGGAGGCGGCGGCACAGGGGGCACGCACGCTGTCAGAGGCGCTGAGGCGACTGGGCCTGGATCCGCAGAGCCCGACGCGGAGGTACGTGCGCGAGCGGCTGCGGAGGCTGGGGGTGGACGTGTCGCACTTCGAGCGGGAGGGGGTGCGGTGGACGCGGGAGGTGCTGGAGCCCGTCGTGGCCCTGTCCACGAGCGTGAACGACGTCGTCCGCCGGCTTGGCCTCGACTCGGTCGGCGGCCATCAGGCCCACATCGCGCGCCGCATCGAGGTCTGCGGCATCGACACCTCGCACTTCAGACCCGCGGCCCGGGCAAAGGGCGCGGGGTCCGCTCCGCGCCGCAGGACCGCGGCGGAGATCCTCGTGAGGGACGTGTCACCGCATCCGACACGGGTGCCGAGCTCCCGGCTCAAGCGGGCGATGCGCGAGGCGGGCCTGGAGGAACGCTGCGCGCTCTGCGGAGTCGAGGCGGTCTGGATGGGCGAACCGCTTCCCTTGGAGGTCGACCACATCGACGGCGACTGGCGGGACAACCGGCGCGGTAACCTGCGGCTGCTCTGCCCGAACTGCCACTCCACGACGGACACCTACCGGGGGCGCGGCAAGAGGCGGCGGGCTTCATGACGGGCGGCAGGCTCTCCGCCCGAGAGCGCCCGAGCGCCCGCGAGGTGGAGGCGGCGGTCGCCGCGTCGCTCTCCGTCAGAGAGACGCTGGGCCGCCTGGGCCGTGCGGACAACGGCGCCCAGCGGGCGAACCTGCGCCGCTGGATCGCCGACGACCGCGTCTCGACCGCACACTTCCTCGGACAGGCGCATCAGCGGGCGAAGCCGAGTCCTGCCGCCAAGCGGCCGGAGGAGGTGCTGGTGCGCCACGGTGCCACGTATCGGACCACCACCGCGCGTCTTCGTCGCGCGCTTCGGTGCATCGGCGTGCCCGAGGAGTGCGCCCGGTGTGGTGTCGGCCCCGAGTGGCTCGGCAGGCCCATGACCCTGGAGGTCGATCACGTCAACGGCGACCGAAACGACGACCGGCGCGAGAACCTGCGGCTGCTCTGTCCCAACTGCCATGCCATCACGAGCACCTGGTGCAGGGGAGGCAAGCGCCGGGCCGGCCGGCCGGGCCAGTAAGGTAAGGAGCCTTGGGCCCGTACCCCAGCTGGCTAGAGGGCGCCGGTTTAGGTCCGGTGTGTCGTGGGTTCGAGTCCCACCGGGCCCACAGGGAAGGCGCGTCACCCACCGGGTGGCGCGCCTTTGCCGTTCTCCTCAGCCCAGCAGTTCCCGCACCACCGGCGCCAGGGCCCGGAAGGCCTTGCCGCGGTGGCTGATCGCGTTCTTCTGTGCCGGTGTCAGCTCGGCGCAGGTGACCTCGTGGCCCTCCGGCTGGAGGATCGGGTCGTAGCCGAAGCCGTTGGTGCCGACGGGGGCGTGGCGCAGGGTGCCCGGCATGCGGCCCTCGACGACGCGCTCGGTGCCGTCGGGCAGGGCGAGGGCGGCGGCGCAGGCGAAGTGGGCGGCGCGGTGGGCGTCGTCGATGTCGGAGAGCTGGGCGAGCAGCAGTTCCAGGTTGGCCCGGTCGTCGCCGTGCCGGCCGGCCCAGCGGGCCGAGAAGATGCCGGGGGCGCCGTTCAGGACGTCGACACAGAGTCCGGAGTCGTCGGCGACGGCGGGCAGGCCGGTGGCCTGGGCCAGGGCGTGGGCCTTGAGGAGCGCGTTCTCGGCGAAGGTGACGCCGGTCTCCTTGACATCGGGGATCTCGGGGTAGGCGTCGGCGCCGACGAGCTCGTGGTCGAGTCCGGCGTCGGCGAGGATCGCGTGCAGTTCGGTGATCTTGCCCGCGTTGCGGGTGGCGAGGATCAGACGGGTCATGTCCCGATTATCGGGGCCGCCGCGGTGGTGGTCCGCGGCGGCCCCGGGTCCGGCTAGCCCGGTGTGCAGACCTTGCCGACCTCAGCGGCCGCGTCCGTGATCGGCTTGATGTCGGGGGTCGCGTCGCCGTTCTTGACGGCCGTGCGGACGGAGTCGACGCCCTTGGTGAGGTCGTCGACCGCCTTGGACAGGTCCGCGTTGTCCGTCGTGTTCTTGAGGTTGCCCAGCTCGGTGTCGATGCTGTTCAGGGCCTCCTCGATCTGGGTCGGGTCGTTGGAGGCGCTGGAGACGGCCTGCGACAACTTGTCGACCGAGGTGGCGATGGCGTCGGCGGTCTTGACGCAGTCCATGGCCTTGTCGAGCGCACCGCAGCCGACCAGGCCGGTGAGTGCGGCGGCGGTGGCGACGGCGAGCGCTATGGAGCGGCGGCGCTTCAAGAGTTGGGTCCTCCCCCTCGTACCTGCGTGTCTGGACGGGGCGCACGGTTCGACCCGTGCGCCCGTATCCAGACAGACGCCGGGGACCCTCAGAGAGTTCCTTCGAGCGCCTTGCGCTGGATCTCGGCCAGGTCGGCGCAGCCGCCGGAGGCCAGGTCGAGGAGGGCGTTGAGCTCCTTGCGGTCGAAGGGCTCGGCCTCGGCGGTGCCCTGGACCTCGACGAAGCGGCCGTCGCCGGTGCAGACGACGTTCATGTCGGTGTCGGCGCGGACGTCCTCCTCGTAGCAGAGGTCGAGGAGCGGGACGCCGTCGACGATTCCGACGGAGACGGCGGAGACGGTGCCGGTGAGGGGCTTGCGGCCGGCCTTCACCAGCTTCTTGCCCTGTGCCCAGGCGACGGCGTCGGCGAGGGCGACGTAGGCGCCGGTGATGGCGGCCGTGCGGGTGCCGCCGTCGGCCTGGAGGACGTCGCAGTCGAGGACGATGGTGTTCTCGCCGAGCGCCTTGTAGTCGATGACGGCGCGCAGCGAGCGTCCGATGAGGCGGGAGATCTCGTGGGTGCGGCCGCCGATCTTGCCGCGCACGGACTCGCGGTCGCCGCGGGTGTTGGTGGCGCGGGGCAGCATCGAGTACTCGCCGGTGACCCAGCCCTCGCCGCTGCCCTTGCGCCAGCGCGGGACGCCCTCGGTGACGGAGGCGGTGCAGAAGACCTTCGTGTCGCCGAAGGAGACGAGGACGGAGCCCTCGGCGTGCTTGCTCCAACCGCGTTCGATGGTGACGGGGCGGAGCTGTTCGGGGGTACGGCCGTCGATACGAGACATGGGACGAGCGTAGCCGTACCTGACGAAGGGCCCGTTCCCCTGCCGGAACGGGCCCTTCGTCGATGTGTCAGTCGCGGGGGCGACCGCTCACATCATGTCTTCGATGTCCGCGGCGATCGGGTCCGCGTCGGTGCCGATGACGACCTGGATGGCGGTGCCCATCTTCACGACGCCGTGGGCGCCGGCGGCCTTGAGGGCGGCCTCGTCGACCTTGGACGGGTCGATGACCTCGGTGCGGAGGCGGGTGATGCAGCCCTCGACCTCTTCGATGTTCTCGATCCCACCGAGCCCGGCGACGATCTTCTCAGCCTTGCTGGCCATGTGTTTCTCCCTGTCCGTTCCGTTCAAAGAACGTGAGTCTCGGCGCACCGGTGGTCCGCTTTGTCACGGTAACCCACGGTTGGACCAGTCTCGCGAGCGAAGTCCGCCGTTCTGCCGAATGATGACGATCACCGGCGGCCTGCCCTCGATCGGCCCCGGGGAGCCTATCGCAACTGGTCTACACCAGTGTGAACGAGAGCCGGATCCGGATCGTTCCGGAGCCGAGTCGGGTCAGGGAGGACGCCGATGAGCAGTACGAGCGCCGCAGCCGTACCGAAGAAGTCACCCTGGGGCGGCTTCTTCCAGGGGCTGCAGAAGATGGGCCGCAGCCTGCAGCTGCCCATCGCCGTCCTCCCCGCGGCCGGCATCATCGGCCGGCTCGGCCAGCCGGACGTCTTCGGCGCCGAGGGCCTGGGCTGGACCGACGTGGCCCGGGTGATGGCGGGAGCGGGTGGCGCGCTGCTCGACGCCGACCTCGGCCTTCCTCTTCTTTTCTGCATCGGCGTCGCGATCGGCATGGCGAAGAAGGCGGACGGCTCCACCGCCCTCGCCGCCGTGGCCGGTTTCCTCGTCTACCGGGGCGTGCTGCGCGCCTTCCCCAAGCCCTGCCCGGCCGGCACCAAGGACATCGACGGCGGCTGCCTCGGCGCCGGCGACACCTTCGCCGGGTACACGTACCAGAACCCCGGCGTCTTCGGCGGCATCATCATGGGCCTGCTGGCCGCCTACCTCTGGCAGCGCTACCACCGGGTGAAGCTGGTCGACTGGCTCGGCTTCTTCAACGGGCGCCGGCTCGTCCCGATCATCATGGCCTTCGTCGGCATCGCCTTCGCCGCCCTCTGCCTCTGGATCTGGCCGCCGATCGGCGACGCCCTGGAGAGCTTCAGCGACTGGCTGGTCGGGCTCGGCTCCTGGGGCTCGGGCATCTTCGGCGTGGCCAACCGCGCGCTGCTGGTCATCGGCCTGCACCAGTTCCTCAACGTGCCGGTCTGGTTCCAGTTCGGCTCGTACACCAAGCCGGACGGCACGGTGGTCCACGGTGACATCAGCATGTTCCTGGCGGGCGACCCCGCGGCCGGTCAGTTCACCTCCGGCTTCTTCCCCATCATGATGTTCGCCCTGCCGGCCGCCGCGCTGGCCATCGCCCACTGCGCCAAGCCGCACCGGCGCAAGGAGATCGGCGGCATGATGCTCTCGGTCGGCCTGACCTCGTTCGTCACCGGCATCACCGAGCCGATCGAGTACTCGTTCCTCTTCATCGCGCCGGTGCTGTACGCGATCCACGCATTGCTGACCGGTGTGTCGATGGCGGTGACCTGGGCGTTCGGCGTCCACGACGGCTTCAGCTTCTCGGCCGGCCTGATCGACTACGTCATCAACTGGGGCCTGGCGACCAAGCCGTGGCTGATCATCCCGATCGGCCTGTGCTTCGCCGTCGTCTATTACGCGATCTTCCGCTTCGCGATCACCAAGTTCAACCTGCCCACCCCCGGCCGCGAGCCGGACGAGGTGGGGGACGAATTCGAGCGGGACAACACGAAGGCGTAACCCCTCTCCCCCAGGCCCTCCCACGGGCCTTCGGCCCGCCCACCAGGCCCTCGGACCCCCCGGTCCGGGGGCCTTATGTCGTCGGTTGTCCGGCTATGGCTGAGCCCACAAAATTCGAAGGTTCCTTATCTAAGTCACACGTGCTACAACTGGTCTACACCATTAATTGGTGTAGACCACGCGGTCCAGACCACCGCGTTCCCCGAGACGCCGCCGTCACCCCCTTTCACTGTCCTCTGGCGGCGCCTTGCCTACTGGAGGAAGTTGATGAGTACGGCCACCGCCCAGGCCGCCGCTCCCGCGAAGAAGCGCGGATCCGGCCTGTTCCAGGGCCTGCAGAAGGTCGGTCGCAGCCTGCAGCTGCCGATCGCCGTGCTGCCGGCCGCGGGTATTCTGCTCCGCCTCGGTCAGCCCGACGTGTTCGGCAAGGACGGGCTCGGTTGGGACAAGGTCGCCTCCGTGTTCGCCACGGCCGGCGGTGCTGTCTTCGACAACCTGCCGCTGCTCTTCTGCATCGGCGTCGCCATCGGTTTCGCCAAGAAGGCCGACGGCTCGACCGCCCTCGCCGCCCTCGTCGGCTTCCTGGTCTACAGCAACGTCCTCAAGGCCTTCCCGGTCACCGACGCCGTGATCAACACGACCGCCAACAAGGGTGTCGACGTCGCCGCGACGTACAACAACCCGGGCGTGCTCGGCGGCATCCTCATGGGTCTGCTCTCCGCGGTCCTGTGGCAGCGCTTCCACCGCACCAAGCTGGTCGACTGGCTCGGCTTCTTCAACGGCCGCCGCCTGGTCCCGATCATCATGGCCTTCGTCGGCACCGCCGTCGGCGTGATCTTCGGCCTGGTCTGGGAGCCGATCGGTGAGGGCATCTCCAACTTCGGCGAGTGGATGACCGGCCTCGGCGCCGGTGGCGCCGGCCTCTTCGGTCTCATCAACCGCGCGCTGATCCCGGTCGGCATGCACCAGTTCGTGAACACCGTCTCCTGGTTCCAGATCGGCGACTTCACCAACGCCGCGGGCGAGGTCGTCCACGGTGACCTGAACCGCTTCTTCGCCGGTGACCCGAGCGCCGGAATCTTCATGTCCGGCTTCTTCCCGATCATGATGTTCGGCCTCCCGGCCGCCGCCATCGCCATCGCCCACGCCGCTCGCCCCGAGCGCCGCAAGGCCGTGATGGGCATGATGGTCTCCCTCGCGCTGACCTCCTTCGTCACCGGTATCACCGAGCCGATCGAGTTCACCTTCATGTTCATCGCGCCGGTCCTGTACGCGATCCACGCCGTCCTGACCGCCGTCTCGATGGCCGTCACCTGGGCGTTCGGTGTCCACGCCGGCTTCACCTTCTCCGCCGGTGGCATCGACTACCTGCTGAACTGGAACCTGGCGACCAAGCCGTGGCTGATCATCCCGATCGGTCTCGTCTTCGCGGCGATCTACTACGTGGTCTTCCGCTTCGCCATCACCAAGTTCAACCTCCCCACCCCGGGCCGCGAGCCCGAGGAGGAGATCGAGGACCTCACCAAGGCGTGAGCCCACTCCCGCACCCCGTGCGACGGAAGGCCCCGGAACCCTCAGGGTTCCGGGGCCTTCCCCGTGCGCGCCGGGCGGCTCAGACCTCGTACACCGCGCCCGCGTACGCCAGCTCCGCCGGCCCCGCGTACACCTCGCGCGCGTCCGCCAGGTTCCGCCCGCCGTCGGTCCACGGGGGGATGTGGGTCAGCACCAGGCGCCCGACCTCGGCCCGGGCGGCCTGGGCACCGGCCTCGCGGCCGTTGAGGTGGAGCGCCGGGATGTCCTCCTTGCCGTGGGTGAAGGAGGCCTCGCACAGGAAGAGGTCCGCCCCGCGCGCCAGCTCGTCCAGCGCGTCGCACACCCCGGTGTCGCCGGAGTAGGTGAGCGTTCGGCCGCCGTGCTCGATGCGGATGGCGTACGCCTCGACCGGATGGCACACCTTCTCCGTGCGCACGGAGAACGGGCCGATCTCGAAGGCGGCCGACTTCAGCGTGTGGAAGTCGAAGACCTCGCTCATCGCGGTCGGCGACGGCGTGTCCGCGTACGCCGTGGTCAGCCGCTGCTCCGCGCCCTCCGGGGCGTACACGGGCAGGGCCCCGCAGCGGCCGCCCTCGTGGCGGTAGTACCGCGCGACGAAGTAGCCGCACATGTCGATGCAGTGGTCGGCGTGCAGATGGCTGAGGAAGATCGCGTCCAGGTCGTACAGACCGATGTGGCGCTGCAGCTCGCCCAGGGCACCGTTGCCCATGTCGAGGAGCAGCCGGAAGCCGTCGGCCTCTACGAGGTAGCTCGAACAGGCCGAATCCGCGGACGGGAACGACCCTGAGCAGCCGACGACGGTGAGCTTCATGGAGCGTGAACCTCCGTGGACGGGTGCGGGGAAGCGCGCGAAGAGGGGAGGTCGTGCGATCTGTCGAGCGTACGGCTCGCTACGGCCCGTCGCTCCTCCGTGGCGGCCCGTTGTGGGCGAACTCACGGGCTCTGTCACCGGTTCGGATGGATGGTGGGGCGCCCGGGCGGGGCGGAGGCCTCGACGGTACGGTCTTGAGCTATGGACACGTCATGGTGGCCCGCGCTGGTCGCGGTCGTGGTGATCGCACTGGTCGTGGCGCTCGCCGACGGGCGGCGCCGCTCCGGCCGCCGTCGTCCCATGGGCCGGACCCGACCGCCCGCCCGGCCGACCCGTCCGGCCCCGCGCGGGAAGGCGCCGCGAGGTGAGGCACCCGTCGGACGGCCCCCGACGGGCCGGGCCCCGGCGCGGGCGCCGCGGCCGGGTGAGATCTGGTGGGCGGAGGTGCCGTTCGAGGACGGCCCGGGGGCGAAGGACCGGCCGTGCCTGGTCCTGGGGCTGCGCGGGGACAGCGCGCTGGTCGCCAAGATCACCAGCAAGTACCACGACGAGCGCCCCGGGGTGATCGCGCTGCCGCCGGGCTCGGTGGGCGACGCGCAGGGCCGGCCCAGCTTCCTGGAGACGGACGAGCTGCGGGACGTGCCGGTGGCGGACTTCCGCCGCAGGGTGGGGACGGCGGACCCGGTGGTCTGGGACCAGGTCCGCCATCTGGCGCACTGAGCGGCTCGGACGGCCGCGCGGGCGCTACGCCCAGAGCTGGTCCTGCACCGCCGCGATCGCCTCTTCGGTGGTCGCCGCCGTGTAGAGGCCGGTGGACAGGTACTTCCAGCCGCCGTCCGCGACGACGAAGACGATGTCGGCGCTCTCGCCGGCCTTGACCGCCTTGTTGCCGACGCCGATGGCCGCGTGCAGGGCCGCGCCGGTGGAGACGCCCGCGAAGATGCCCTCCTGCTGGAGCAGGTCGCGGGTGCGGGTGACCGCGTCGGCCGAGCCGACGGAGAAGCGGGTGGTGAGGACGGAGGCGTCGTACAGCTCGGGGACGAAGCCCTCGTCGAGGTTGCGCAGGCCGTAGACCAGGTCGTCGTAGCGCGGTTCGGCGGCGACGATCTTGACGTCGGGCTTGTGCTCGCGCAGGTAGCGGCCGACGCCCATGAGGGTGCCGGTGGTGCCGAGGCCCGCCACGAAGTGGGTGATCGACGGCAGGTCGGCCAGGATCTCGGGGCCGGTGCCGGCGTAGTGCGCGCCGGCGTTGTCCGGGTTGCCGTACTGGTAGAGCATCACCCAGGACGGGTTCTCGGCGGCGAGCTCCTTGGCGACGCGGACCGCCGTGTTGGAGCCGCCCGCCGCGGGGGACGAGACGATCTCGGCTCCCCACATGGCGAGCAGCTGGCGGCGCTCCTCGCTGGTGTTCTCCGGCATGACGCAGACGATGCGGTAGCCCTTGAGCTTGGCCGCCATGGCGAGCGAGATGCCGGTGTTGCCGCTGGTGGGCTCCAGGATCGTGCAGCCCGGGGTGAGCCGGCCGTCCTTCTCCGCCTGCTCGATCATGTGGAGCGCGGGGCGGTCCTTGACCGAGCCGGTGGGGTTGCGGTCCTCCAGCTTGGCCCAGATCCGGACGTCGTCCGAGGGGGACAGCCGCGGCAGCCGGACCAGGGGCGTGTTGCCGACCGCCGCCAGCGGGGAGTCGTAGCGCATGTGGATCAGACCATGCCACCCGCGACCGCGGGCAGGATCGTGACGTTGTCGCCGTCGGTGAGCTTGGTGTCGATGCCGTCGAGGAAGCGGACGTCCTCGTCGTTCAGGTACACGTTGACGAAGCGGCGCAGCTTGCCGCCGTCGACGATGCGGGCCTCGATCCCGGTGTGGCGGGACTCCAGGTCGGCGAAGAGCTCGGCGAGGGTCTCACCGCTGCCCTCGACGGCCTTGGCGCCGTCGGTGTAGGTGCGGAGGATGGTCGGGACGCGGACCTCGATGGCCATGGGGTGGGCTCCTGTCGGAACAAGCTCGGAAGGGCGGGGTGGCGTGCTGGCGCGGCTCGGGCCCCCGCGCGGGGGGTCTTGCAGGTGTGAGGTGCGCTCGGCCCGGTCGTTCAGAGCGCGGCGCGCGACGTACACATCGCGCTGGCGAGGCGGCACAGGTCGACGTGCAGGCGCGCGACGAGCAGGGGTGTGCCCGGCGTCTCTTCGCTCACGTCGTGGGAAACCATGCGCTCATCGTATCGATTCCCGGTCCGGGTTCCGGAATGTGATCTCACATGACGGACAGATTCTGACCAACCGGCGGACGGGGCAGGTAGACCACGAGCGGCGTGCCGGTGGTCGGATGCGGGATGACCTCGGCTTCCACCCCGTAGACCGCCGCGAGCAGGGCCGGTGTCAGGACCTCCGCCGGCGGCCCCTCGGCGACCACCCTCCCCCGGTCCAGGACGTAGAGCCGGTCGCAGTAGGCGGCGGCGAGGGTCAGGTCGTGCAGGGCCAGGAGGTTGGTGGTGCCCAAGTGGCGCATGAGGGAGAGGACTTCCAGCTGGTAGCGGATGTCCAGGTGGTTGGTGGGCTCGTCGAGGACCAGCAGTTCCGGGTCCTGGACGAGCGCCCGGGCGACGAGGGCGCGCTGGCGTTCGCCGCCGGAGAGCCCGGGGTACGGGCGGTCGGCGAGGTCCAGGATGCCGACCCGGTCCAGCGCCGCGTCCGCCCGCTCCCGGTCCCGCTCGGTGTCGCCCTCCCAGAAGCGCTTGTGCGGGGAGCGGCCGAGGGCGACCAGCTCGCGGACGGTCAGCTCGAACTCCAGGGCGCTCTCCTGCGGCACGGTCGCCACCCGGCGGGCCCGCGCCCGGGGCCCGAGCGCGTGGAGGTCGTCGCCGTCGAGGAGGGCGCGGCCGGAGGTGGCGGTGAGGGTGCCGTAGATACAACGGAGCAGGGTGGTCTTGCCGCTGCCGTTGGGGCCGACGAGGCCGATCGTCTCGCCGGGGCGGGCGACGAGACCGGCCTCGTGCAGCCGCCCCTCGTACGAGAGGGCCTCGACGCGGAGCTCGGCCGGGCGGCGGTCGCGGGGATCGGGCGGGCCGGGGGTCACAGGGTCGCTCCGTCCGCGCGGCGGCGCATCAGCCAGAGGAAGAAGGGGCCGCCGGTGAGGGCGGTGAGGACGCCGACGGGGATGTCCTGCGGCGCGGCGACGGTGCGGGCGGCCAGGTCGGCGAGGACCAGGGCGAGTGCCCCGCCGAGGGCGGCGACGGGCAGCAGGCGCCGGTGCGGGGCGCCGACGGCCATGCGGGCGGCGTGCGGGACCATCAGGCCGATGAAGCCGACGGCTCCGCTGGCCGCGACCATGACGGCGGTGACCAGGGAGGCGAGGACGAAGACGGCCGCGCGGAAGCGGGCGGTGTCCAGGCCGAGGACGGTGGCGCCCTCCTCGCCGACCAGCAGCAGGTCGAGCGGGCGGGCGAGGGTGAGCAGGGCTCCGATGCCGAGCGCGAGGACGGCGGCGGGCAGCACGAGGCTGTCCCAGCGGGCGCTGCCGAGTCCGCCGAGGGACCAGAAGAGGGCTTCCTGGAACTGCTCGGGCCGCCCGGCGAGCACGAGCAGCAGGGTGGTCAGGGCGGACAGGATGTACGAGACGGCCACCCCGGCGAGGACGAGCCGGGCGCCGGTCATGGTGCCGCCGCGCCGGGCCAGGGCGTAGACGAGGACGAGGGCGAGCAGGGCGCCCGCGAAGGCCCCGGCGGGCAGCGCGACGGTGGTGGTGACGCCCCCGACGAGGCCGGCGCCGCCGCCCAGGACCAGGACGAACACCGCTCCGGCGGAGGCGCCGGAGGAGATGCCGAGCAGGAACGGGTCGGCGAGCCGGTTGCGTACCAGCGCCTGGAGCACGGCGCCGACGACGGCGAGCCCGGCGCCGACGACCGCCCCGAGCAGCACCCGGGGCAGCCGGACGTCGAGCACGATCGTCCGGTACGGGGAGGGCCCGGCCCGGCCGGTCAGGGCGTCGAGCACCTGACCGGGCGGGATGCGGACGGAGCCGAGCGCGAGGGCGGCGACGACGGCCGCGGCGAGCGCCACGAGGAGCCCGGCGACGACGGAGGCGTGGCGGAGCCGGGTCATCGGGCCGCGGCCGCGGGGTGCAGCTGGGCGGCCAGCTTCCCGACGGCGGCGGGTGCGCGGACGCCGAGGACCGCGTCGGAGAGCGGCAGCACGGCGAAGCGGCGGTTCTTGACGGCCGGGACCTCGCGCAGCGCCGGGTCGTCGAGGAGGCGGCGCTTCTTCTGTTCGACGGTGGTGGAGCCGTAGTCGTAGATGACGATCACGTCGGGCTTGCGGGCGACGACCTGTTCCCAGGTGGCGTCGCCGAAGGTCTTGTCGAGGTCGGCGAAGACGTTGCGGCCGCCGGCGCGGGTGATCAGCTCGTTGCCGATGCCCTTGCCGCCGGCGGTGAACGCGGTCTTGTCGCCGCTGTCGTAGACGAAGACGGAGACGGGGGCGGTGCCCTTCAGGCGCCGCTCGGCCGCGGTGACCCCGGCCTGCGCGTCGCGGGTCCAGGCCGCGGCCCGGTCGGGGACGCCGAAGGTGCGGCCCACCTCGGCGACCTCGCGGTAGACGTCGTCGAGGCCGGTGGCGCCGGAGGGGCAGTACTCGGTGTTGAGGCGGGAGGCGATGCCGGAGCGCTCGAGGTCGTCGCGGCTCCGGCCGGCCTTGGCGTCGAAGGCGGAGGCGTAACCGCCGTACACGAAGTCGGGGTTCGCGGCGAGCAGCGCCTCCTTGGAGGGGTACTCCTTGGCGAGGACGGGGACGCCGTCGTAGGCCTTCTTGTACGCGGGGAGGACGGCGTCGTCGAGGTAGGCCGTGCCGACCAGGGACTTCTGCAGGCCGAGGGCGAGCATGACCTCGGTGACGTGCTGGTTCATGGTCACCGCGCGCTTCGGCGGCGCCTGGTAGGTGGTCGTGACACCGCAGTTGACGACGGTGTACGGGAAGCCGGGCGCGGCCTTGCCGCCGGCGGGGGTGCTCGCGGGGGCCGCGCAGGCGGCGAGCAGGGGTATGAGGACGGCGGCGGGCAGCAGCGGGCGGCGCCAGGACATGGGGAGGCCTCCAGACGGGGATCTCCGCGTCCCCGGTCGGTGCTGGCAGGCGGCAGGTCAGTTCCTGGCTTCCGGCCCTGGTCGGGGGCCGGTCACAGTGGCGGGACCGTGCCGGATTCGCACCGGCTTCCTGGGTCCTGCCGCCCTCGTTTCCCGACAGTCTCTCACCCGTCGTCAGGCGGGCCAGGCGGAGGTGCGGATGGTCGCCACGAAGTCGCCGGGCTCGAATCCGGGCACGAAGTGGCGCAGGACGTCGGCCTTGACGTTGCCGAACGTGGTCTCCGGCTTGGGGGCGATGCCCTCCGCGAAGGCGGCCAGGATGCGGTTCTTGAAGTCGGGGCGCGGGTGGGCGTCGACGATCGCGGCCCGCTCCCCGGGCGTGACGAGGGTCGGGTCGTCGTAGCCGATGCCGAGGACGTCGTACTCGACGCCGGCGGTCACCAGGGCGATCTCGGGCTCCATGAACTCCGGGACGCCGGGGGTGGTGTGGAGCGCGATGGCGGTCCACACCCGGCGGACGGCGTCCTCGCCGACCCCGTGGGAGCGCAGGAACGCGGCGGCCTCCTCGGCTCCGTCGACCTCGAAGCGGCGGCCGGAGGCGTGGTGCTTCCCGCCGAGCCCGAGGTCGTGGAACATCGCGCCGACGTAGAGGAGTTCGGGGTCGTAGGCGAGGCCTCGGGCGCGGCCCTGGAGGGCGCCGAAGAGGTGGACGCGGCGGGAGTGGTGGTAGATCAGCTCGCCCGCGGTGTCGCGGACGAGCGCGGTGGCGGCGGTGGCGAGGGCGGTGTCGGGGATCAGCTCCAGCGGGTTCATGGCTCAAGACTCGCTCCGGCGACACCGCCCCCGCCATGTCCCTGGGGACAGGCATCCCACAGAATCGGACACATGACGAGTACGCGATCGCATCGGGCGCCGGCGGCGCCGCACGACGTGTGGGTGTTCGCCTTCGACGGGGTCCGCCTCCTCGACGTCTCCGCGCCCCTGGAGGTGTTCGCCACGGCCGGCACCCCCTACCGGGTGCGGGTCTGCACGCCCGACGGGCGCGATGTGCGCACCTCGTGCGGGCTGCGGATCGGCGCGGACGGGGCGGCCGGGGAGGTCGCGGCGGCGGGCACGCTGATCGTGCCGGGGGCCGTGGAGCCGGCCCGCTGCGTGGCGGCGGGCCCGCCGGTGGCGGAGCTCGCGGCGCGCTCGGCGCGGGTGGCCTCGGTCTGCACGGGCGCGTTCGCGCTGGCGGCGGCCGGGCTCCTGGACGGGCGGCGGGCGACGACGCACTGGGAGCACGCGGCGGAGCTGGCCCGGCGCCATCCGGCGGTGGAGGTGCTCCCGGACGCGATCCACGTACGGGACGGGGAGGTGTGGTCGTCGGCCGGGGTGACGGCCGGGATCGACCTGTGCCTGGCCCTGCTGGAGGAGGATCGCGGGGCGGCGGCGGCCCGGGCGGTGGCGCGGGACCTGGTGGTGTTCCTGCAGCGGCCGGGCGGCCAGTCGCAGTTCTCGGCGGTCTCCCGCACCCCCCCGACGGGCCATCCGGTGGTGCGGCCGCTGCTCGACGCGGTGGCGGCGGATCCGGCGGCGGATCACAGCGCGCCGGTGCTCGCGCGCCGGGCCGGGGTGAGCGTCCGGCATCTGGCGCGCCTGTTCCGGGAGCAGACGGGGGCGACCCCGGCAGCGTACGTGGAGCGGGTGCGGGTGGAGGCGGCCCGGCTGCTTCTGGAGGGCGGGGCGAGCGTGACGGGCGCGGCGGCCCGCAGCGGTCTCGGCAGCGACGAGAGCCTGCGGCGGGCGTTCGCCCGGCACTTCGGGGTCACGCCCTCCGCCTACCTGGCCCGGTTCCGGACGTCGGCCTACTCGTAGGCCTCGACGACCTTGACCTCCTCCTCCGTCACGACGCCCTCGACGATCGTGTAGGAGCGGAACTGGAAGGGGCCGGCGCCGTCGGTGTCGGCGGTGGAGACCAGGACGTAGTGGGCCTGCGGCTCGTTGGCGTAGGAGATGTCCGTACGGGACGGGTACGCCTCGGTCGCGGTGTGCGAGTGGTAGACGATCACGGGCTCCTCGTCCCGGTCGTCCATCTCGCGGTACAGCTTGAGCAGGTCGGCGGAGTCGAACTCGTAGAAGGTGGGCGAGCGGGCCGCGTTCAGCATCGGGATGAAGCGCTCGGGGCGGCCGCTGCCGGCCGGACCGGCAACCACGCCGCAGGCCTCGTCGGGATGGTCCGCGCGGGAGTGTTCCACGATCTGGTCGTACAGGGCCCGGGTGATGGTCAGCATGCCGACAGGATAAGCAGACGGGCCGTTCCGTACCGGGTGGTGGTACGGAACGGCCCGCATGCTGAGACGTGCCTGGTCGGGCCGGGTCGGTCCTGGTCGGTCCGGGTCAGGCCGGGTCGGGTCGGTCAGGACTCGACGGACTCCCGGTCGGACCGCTTGGCGAAGGCGGCGCCCTCGGGGTTGCGGGCCTTGAGGACCAGGTAGGAGACGGCGAGGACCAGGCCCCAGACCGGCGCGCCGTACAGCGCGACCCGGTTGTCGGCGTCCATGGCCATGGTCACGACGACCATGGCGATGAAGGCGAGCGAGAAGACGCTGAACCAGATGCCGCCCGGCGCCTTGAAGGTGGACTGCGGGAGCTCGCCCCGGTCGGCCTTGAGGCGGTAGCGGATCTGGCAGATCAGGATGACGATCCAGGCCCACATGCCGGAGATGGTGGCGAAGGAGACGACGTAGTTGAACGCCTCGCCGGGCCACTGGTAGTTGACCCAGACGCCGACCATCATCAGCGCGGCCGAGACGGTGGTGCCGACCAGCGGGGTGCCGGACTTGGTCAGGCGGGTGAAGACCTTCGGGCCCTGGCCGTTGAGCGCGAGGTCGCGCAGCATGCGGCCGGTGGAGTACATGCCCGAGTTGCAGGAGGACAGGGCCGCCGTCAGGACGACGAAGTTGACGATCGCGGCGCCGATGCCGAGGCCCATGCGCTCGAAGGCCTCGACGAAGGGGCTGACGCCCGGCTTGAACGCGGTCCACGGGACGACCGAGAGGATCATGATCAGCGCGCCGACGTAGAAGACGGCGATGCGCCACGGCACGGTGTTGATCGCCTTCGGCAGGACCGTCTTCGGGTCCTTCGACTCGCCGGCGGTGACGCCGACCAGCTCGACCGCGAGGAAGGCGAACATGACCATCTGGAGGGTCATGAGGGTGGAGAAGATGCCGTCCTTGCCGGCGAAGAAGCCGCCGAGGTCCCACAGGTGGGTGACGGAGGCGGTGTCGCCGGCGTCGGAGAAGCCGAGGGTCAGGATGCCGGCGCAGATCAGGATCATGCCGACGATCGCGGTGACCTTGACCATGGAGAACCAGAACTCCAGCTCACCGAAGAGCTTCACGGAGATCAGGTTGGCGCCGTAGAGGATCACGGTGAAGACCAGCGCGGAGAGCCACTGCGGGATGTCCCACCAGTACGTCATGTAGGTCGCCGCGGCGGTGACCTCGGTGATGCCGGTGACCACCCAGAAGAGCCAGTACGTCCAGCCCGTCGCGAAGCCCGCGAAGGGGCCGATGAACTCGCGGGCGTACTCCGAGAAGGAGCCCGACACCGGGCGGTACATGAGGAGCTCACCGAGCGCCCGCATGATGAAGAAGATGACGAGGCCCGCGATGGCGTACGCGAGGATCAGGCTGGGTCCCGCGATGGAGATGCCCTTGCCCGCGCCGAGGAAGAGTCCGGTGCCGATGGCACCGCCGATCGCGATCATCTGGATCTGACGGGCGCCGAGTGCCCGGTGATAACCCTCGCCCGAGGCGGAGTCCGCGGCCTCATTGCCGTCGTGCTGCTTGTCGACCTGCACTGAGGTCATGGTGGTGCGCCTTTCTCCATGCCGATCCGCGCGACTGCCAGAGCGTCTGCTGCGGATCAGGTCCTGATCCCCCCGGATATGGATGGAGTGCTACCGGCGGTCAGCCGGCCAAAGCGCCCCCGGGAACAGGGGTGGCGTCCCCGGGTGGTCGTGAAGATTTATCACGGGCTTAACCGTGATCGGCCGGGACACCTGTGGCGCGCGCCACACAAAAAGACGGACAAAAGGGACTCAATGGAGCAAACATGGACGCTTGGATAACGTATTCGTTATCCGGATTTGAGCGTCCGCTGAGCGAACACCCCCGATGCGCCACCCCCACGCCGCCGCGCGCCGCCCGGACACCGCCCGGGCGGAGGCCCCGCTACGGCAGCAGCGTCTCGACGAGCGACTCCTGGAGCGCCCCGAGCCACAGATAGGCCATCACCATCGGCTTGCGCGGGTCGGAGTCTGGCAGCCGGTAGAGCTGCTCGCTCTCGTCGTCGTCCGTGACCTCCAGACGGGTGCCGATGGTCAGCCGCAGGTCGTTGAGCGTGCCGAGCCAGGCCCGGGACTGGTCGAGGGTCAGCTTGAGGACCGCGCCGCTCTCGCCGGCCGCGTCGGCGGCGAGCGAGTCGAGGCTGCGGACCATGGCCAGCGCGTCCTCGCGCTTGCGGGTGCGCATGTCGTTCTCGGTGTACCGCCGGAAGTCGGCGGCGGCCTGGCGCAGCTCTTCGCTGTCGTCCCCGTACGCGTCCGGGAAGAGCCGGCGCAGCGCCGGGTCGGACGGCGGCTCGCTCGGCCCCTCGGCGAAGAGCGCGGCCAGCGGGTCCTCGCCCTCGACCGGCTCGTCGCCCGGACCGATCAGCTCCATGAGCTGGACGGCCAGCGAGCGGAGGATGGAGATCTCGACCTCGTCGAGCGCGATGGCGGCACCGCCGCCGGGGAGCACCTCGAAGCGGCCGGCCATCAGCCGCGGTCCTGGGTGAGGGTCGCCCACAGGCCGTAGCCGTGCATCGCCTGCACGTCCCGTTCCATCTCCTCGCGGGTGCCGCTGGAGACCACCGCGCGGCCCTTGTTGTGCACGTCGAGCATCAGCTTGTGCGCCTTGTCCTTGGAGTAGCCGAAGTACGCCTGGAAGACGTAGGTGACATAGCTCATCAGGTTGACCGGGTCGTTGTGCACGAGGGTCACCCAGGGCACGTCGGGTTCGACGACGGCGGAGACCTCCTCGGCCGATTCGGTCCGTTCGATCTCGATAGGCGCAACGCTCACTTACCCCATGCTGCCACCCTGACCGGCCCACCGCACAAACGGGTCGCCCTCGGCGCGCCCCTATTCGTCAGAGTGACGAATACTGCGGTAGCATCCTCACATGAACGCTGCGGACCTTGGGCTGCCGGTGGACGTGCCGTCGACCGCGCTCTTCACCGATCAGTACGAGCTGACGATGCTCCAGGCGGCCCTGCGGGCCGGCACCGCGGACCGCCGGTCCGTCTTCGAGGTCTTCACCCGTCGCCTGCCCGAAGGACGCCGCTACGGCGTGGTGGCGGGCATCGGGCGGGTGCTCGACGCCGTCGAGAACTTCCGCTTCGACGCGGACGTGCTCGGCTTCCTCCGCGAGCGCGGGATCGTCGACGAGCCGACCCTCCAGTGGCTCGCCGGATACCGCTTCTCCGGCGACGTCTGGGGCTACCCGGAGGGCGAGGTGTACTTCCCCGGCTCGCCGCTGCTGCGGGTCGAGGGCTCCTTCGCCGAGTGCGTGCTCCTGGAGACCGTGATCCTGTCGATCCTCAACCACGACTCCGCCATCGCGGCCGCCGCCTCCCGCATGTCGGCCGCGGCGGGCGGCCGACGGCTCATCGAGATGGGCGCCCGGCGCACCCACGAGCTCGCCGCCGTCGCCTCCTCGCGCGCCGCCTACGTGGGCGGCTTCGACTCCACCTCCGACCTGGCGGCCGGCTTCCGCTACGGCATCCCGACCGTCGGCACCTCCGCCCACGCCTTCACCCTGCTGCACGACAGCGAGCGCGACGCCTTCCGGGCGCAGGTCGACTCGCTGGGCAGCGGCACCACCCTCCTGGTCGACACCTACGACGTGGCCGAGGCCGTCCGTACCGCCGTCGAGGTCGCCGGCACCGGGCTCGGGGCGGTCCGGATCGACTCCGGCGACCTGCTGCTGGTCGCCCACCGGGTGCGGGCGCAGCTCGACGAGCTGGGTGCGCGGGACACCAAGATCGTGGTCACCTCGGACCTCGACGAGTACGCCATCGCCTCCCTCGCGGCGGCGCCGGTCGACGCGTACGGGGTGGGCACCCAGTTGGTCACCGGCAGCGGGCACCCGACCTGCTCGATGGTCTACAAGCTGGTCGCCCGGGCCACCTCGGCCGACCCCAAGGCGCCGCTGGCGCCGGTCGCCAAGAAGTCCGTGGGCGGCAAGGCCTCCATCGGCGGCCGCAAGTGGGCCGCCCGCAGGACCGACGCCGCCGGGATCGCCGAGGCCGAGGTCGTCGGCACCGGGCCGGTCCCGGCCGAGCTGGTCGACCGGCAGCTCCTGGTGCAGCTGGTGAAGGGCGGCACCGTGGTGGCCCGCGAGCCGCTGGAGGCGGCGCGCTCCCGGCACATCGCGGCCCGGGCCGGGCTGCCGATGTCCGCGATCCAGCTGTCCCGCGGCGAGCCGGTGCTGCCCACGGAGTACGTGTAAGCGGCCGGTGGCCTCGCGCGCGCCCCTCGGGGGCGCGCGAACGCCGGGGAGATGCCCCCTCCCCTCCGGAGGGGGAAGTCTCTAGGCTCACAACCCACCCCATCCCACGCGCTAAGGACACCCGCCATGCACCGCGCATTGATCGTCGTGGACGTTCAGAACGACTTCTGCGAGGGCGGCAGCCTCGCCGTGGCGGGGGGCGCGGACGTCGCCGCCGCCGTCACCGACCTGGTCGGCCAGACGGCGGGCGCCGCCTACCGGCACGTGGTCGCCACCCGCGACCACCACATCGACCCGGGCGCCCACTTCTCCGAGCACCCGGACTACGTCGACTCCTGGCCCAGACACTGCGTCGCCGGCACGGAGGGCGTGGGCTTCCACCCGAACTTCGCGCCGGCGGTCGCCTCCGGGGCGGTCGACGCCGTCTTCGACAAGGGCGCCTACGAGGCCGCGTACAGCGGATTCGAGGGCCGGGACGAGAACGGCGAGACCCTCGCGCAGTGGCTGCGGGAGCGGCAGGTCACCGAGGTCGACGTGGTCGGCATCGCCACCGACCACTGCGTACGGGCGACCGCCCTGGACGCGGCCCGGGAGGGCTTCCGCACGCAGGTGCTGCTCGACCTGACCGCCGGGGTGGCCGAGGAGACCACCGAGCGCGCCCTGGAGGAGCTGCGGGCCGCGGGCGTGGAGCTCACCGGCAAGCCCGTCGTCGCCGGGGCCTAGGCCCCGGCCGTCGGAGGCCGCCCCGGACGGCTTGGACGGCCCGGACGGCGCCTAGACGGCCTTCGGGAGCGAGCGTATGGGGTGCCAGAGCTCGTGGGCGGTGATCCGCCACAGCATCCCGTCCGGGTGGTGCAGGACGGCCGTGATCTCGTCCGGCGTCGGCGGCTCGGTGTTGCCCCGCAGATAGACCGCCCGCAGTCCCAGGTTCCGCAGCCGGGTCAGGGCGCGGGCACGGTTCGCGGCGTGCACCAGGAAGCGGACCGTGGCTCCGTCCCCGGCCGGACTGGGCAGTCCTATGGCGACGACGACACTGCCTCCCGGCAGTCTGCAGAACCCTCCATTGGGCATGCGGAACCACTCCCCCGTGGATCGACTGTCAATAAGGTCGTACGGCCGGAGCCGTAAGACGCACCTAAACACGATCGGCCGCCGCCCGCTAGGGGGCGACGGCCGATCATGCTTTGACCTGCGACGATTCAGAAAACCTCGTCGTTACTTGGTCGAGGGACCCACCTGGACCGTGATCGTGGAGCCGTCCTTGGCCTCCTTGACGACCTGGATCTTGGTGTTGGTGTCAGTTACCTGGACACCGGAGCGCTCGGTCTCCTTGAACCAGTAGACGCCCTTGCGGTCGTCGAAGGTCGGGTTGCCGGCCTGGGACGGGACCCAGGTGCCGACGCCGGCCTTGTGGAGCGCGAAGCCGTCCGTGCGGGAGATGCTGAACGGCGAGTCGTACGCCTGGACGCGACCGCGCATCAGGGTGCCGTCGCTCCACTTCAGCGGGCTCGGGTGGGCGTCGATCGGGAGGATGCGACCCACACCCGGGTGCTGGGAGGTGTTGTTGTCCTTCTGGGACAGGTCCCACTTCCAGATCAGCAGACCGTTCTGGTACGGGTAGTGCTCGACCCAGCTGGCCTTGTCGCCGGTGAAGCCGAAGTTGTACGGGCCGACCTTGAGGGTCTGGTCGTACGAGACGTACTGGCGGTTCTCCGCGATGTAGTACTGCTCGTAGTCCTTCGTGAACCCGTTGCCGATGCGCGAGAAGCCCTTGGCGACCCAGCCGTTGTCACCGTTCTCGGCGTTGTCCGAGAAGACGGGGGCACCGTCGGCGGTCAGCGTGATGGCGTCGGCCGTGAAGCCCTTGCCGCCGGCGCCGCCGTCCGTCTGGTAGCGGAAGCGCAGGTCGAACTTCTTGCCCGCGTAGGCGTCCAGGCCGTAGACAAGCTTCTGGTGCTTCTCCGAGGCGCCGGTCAGGGCCGGGGCGCCGGAGGCGTCCTTCTGGAGCGGCTTGCCGTCGGCGGTGCCGTCGAGGGCGGTCCAGTTGGCGCCGCCGTCGGTGGAGACCTCGGCGTACAGGTAGTCGTAGTCCTGCTCGATGTCGTACCAGCCCTGGAGCTCCAGGGAGGCCGACGTCTTGCCGGTCAGGTCGACGGGGCGCGTCAGGGTGTTCTTGAGGTCGTCACCCATGTTGCTCCACCACTGCGAGGCACCCTCGGCGGGGGCCACGACGTCGGTGGGGACCGTCTTCTTCGGCAGCTCGACGACGAGCGCCTGCGGGTTCTTGGTGTTGTACTCCGAGACGCCCAGCTTGTGGGTGGTCTTGGTGCCACGCTGCCAGTCGTTGACCTTGGCGTAGTTCAGCCAGCCGAGCTGCAGCTTGTCCCAGGCGTTCATGTCGCCGGGGAGGTCGCCGATGGAGTCCTTGCCGGTGCCGAGCCACGAGCCGGAGGACATGAGGGTCCAGAAGCCCGTGGAGTTCTCGCCGCCGGAGGTGTCGTAGTGGTCCGGCAGACCGAGGTCGTGACCGTACTCGTGGGCGTAGACGCCGAGGCCGCCGTTCTCGGGCTGCATCGTGTAGTCGCCGACCCAGATGCCCGAGGTGCCGACCTGCGTGCCACCGGACTTGTTGTTCGCCGGGCCGGTCTTGCCCGCGTCGGTGCCGTAGGCGTACCAGCGGTGCGCCCACAGGGCGTTGGTGCCCTCGGCGCCGCCGCCGGCCGACTCGTCCTCGCCCGCGTGGACGATCTGGAAGTGGTCGATGTAGCCGTCGGGCTCGTTGAAGTTGCCGTCGGCGTCGAAGTCGTAGCGGTCCCACTGGTCGTACTGCGCCAGGGTCGCCTTGATCTCGGCGTCGGTCTTGCCCTTGGCCTTCTGGTCGGCGTTCCAGGCCACGAGGCCGTCACGCACGGTGTCCCAGACGTTGGCGCAGTTGGTCTGACCGCAGTAGTTCGAGCCGTAACGGGCCTCGTTGTACGGGACCTTGACCCAGTCGGAGACGGCACCGTCGACCGAGTAGCGGCCGGACGAGGTCTTCTCGTAGTAGGTCTTCAGGGACTGCTTCGGCTGGCCCTTCTTGTCCTTGCCGGTGCCGAAGTACAGGTCCTGGAAGTGCTGCTGGTTGTAGTCCGCCTGCCAGGCCGTGGAGTTGTCGTTCGCACGGTCCGGCTTGGCTATGCGGTTGTGCAGCGGGCCGGGCGTGCCGCCGAACTTCGGCTTCAGCTCGTCCGTGTCGTCGTCCTTGCGGTCGACCAGGGTGGTGTTGTCGACCTGGTCACCGAACTCGACCAGGATCGTGAAGATCTTGTCGGTCTTCTCGCGGCCCAGCTCGACGTACTTCTTGCTGTCCAGCTTGACGACCTTCGAGCCGCCACGGCTCTCGATCTTGCTCTCGCCGCTCAGCACCTGCTCCAGGGCAGCCTTGCGCTGCTGCTCCTGCTGCTTGCTGAACGGACCGTCGAGGTCGTGGTCGACCGTGGTCTTGTCCACGGAGCGCGCCCCGGGCGCGGCCGCGGACGGCGCGCTGACGTGGTTGTCGGCCCACGCGGTGGTGAAGGTCGAGGCGGTGGCGGCGGTGGCCGCGAGCGCCACGACGACTGCGGACGCTCGGATCGCCCGTCGTCTGTTGGTCACTTGGATTTGTCCTCCCCGGCGCTCCTCGCCGCGGACCGGTGTGGGGTATCCGCTCGGCGGGTTCGCGCGTCACAAGTGACGACATTCGACCGGAGTTGGAGGAGAAAAGACAGATCTTGACTTGAACATACCAAGTGCACTATGCAGGAGCGGGCTTCCGATAATCGAACGCACGCCAAACACCGGGCGATGCTCTGACGGCGAATCGTGCGCCCCTGCGCCCCCTGTGCATCTGCACCGTGGGTTAGGTCACGCTTACTTCCGGTTCCCCTCGGGCATCCACCGTCATAGAGTCGCCCATTGCCACGCGCACGCTCGCCCGAGGGACGGTACCCGTCATGCAGCGTCCGACCGCCGCACAGTCCGCCTACGGTTCGGCCACCGTCGTACTCGCGACCGTCGCCCTGCTGTTGCTCTCCGGCACGACCACAACGCTCGGCATCGCGGCGATCTGTGCCGCGGGGCTGATCCTCGGGGTGCTGGTGGCGGTGACGATGCCGGTACGCAGGCGGCCCGTCAACCCCTCCGTCGTCACCGCGCGGACCCCCGCGGACGACGGGATCCGAGTACCGGCCGCGCGGGTGGGCGCGGGGGCCGATACCCGGATCCGTTCGTAACTCCTCGCCCCTTTCACCCCGTTACGGGGCGACCTGCACCACCACGGTCTTGGCGGCCTTGTCGTGCAGGCCCTGCTTGTAGGGCTTGTCGACCAGGATCAGGATCAGCAGGAGCAGCGGCCACAGGCAGGCGCAGCAGATCAGCGCGGGCAGCCACAGCACGATCGCGCGGATGAGGGAGCTGTTCATCGACGGGGTGGAGCCGTCGTTGAGCATCGCGACCCGCAGCTTCAGCCACTTCTTGCCGAGGGTCCGCCCCATCTTGGCGTTCATCAGGGTGTCGTACCCGACGTACGCGACGATGGTGATGAGCTGGAAGACGAGCTGCCCGCCGCCGTTGAAGCTGTTGACCGTGTCGCTGAAGTCGTTGCCGTCGTCGGTGGCCCGCTGGTACACGTCGAACGGGATGCCGATGATCGCGAGCGGCACGGCGACGATCAGCCAGTCGATGATCCGCGCCGCGATGCGCCGCCCCGACTCGGCCAGCGGCGGCATGCCGGCGAGCGGATCGGTACCGCCGTAACCGCCGCCGTAGCCGCCGTAGGGCGGGGGCGGGGGCGGCGCGCTGTCGTACGGGTTCCCCGGCGGCGGCCCGCCCGGCGGGGGTCCGCCGGGTGGCGGCCCGCCGGGCGGAGGTCCGCCCGGCGGAGGGCCCGGCGGAGTGGGGTCCGGTGGGCGCTTGGCGAACGGATCGTCATCGGACGGCTGGCCCGGAGGCGGCGGCGGCTGATCGTTGCTCATGGGGGCAGTGCACCCCGGGGCCGGGACCCCCGCAATCGATCGCCCCCCGTTCGGGGGACGGCTCCCGTGACCGCCGCTCCGGGATGCTTGCCCGTTCAATCCTTGATCGCTGCACAAGACCGCTTCCCGGGCCCGACCTAGCCTGAAGAGGGGGCATCCGTCGCGGGAAAGGCGGCGAGCTGATGAAGGTACGGGCCAGAAGCGCCGCGGTCGCGGCTGCCGCGCTGGTACTGGGACTGACGGCCGGCCGCGCGTCGGCGTACGGGACCGACCTGGACCCCAAGGAGATCTACGAGCGGTCCGCACCCAGCACCGTCCACGTGCTGGGCAAGACCGGGTCCGGCACCGGGTTCGTCTACGACGCCGACAAGGGACTCATCGCCACGGCCGCCCATGTGGTGCAGGGCGAGGCATCGCTGAAGGCCGTCGTCGGTGACCGGCCGGCGGCGCCGGTGCGGGTGGTCGGCATCGACCCCTGCGAGGACCTCGCCGTGCTGGCCTTCACCTCGCCGCAGTCGGACCTGAAGGCGATGGAGTTCGGCGACAGCAAGGACCTCCAGGCCGCCGACACGGTCGTCGCGCTCGGCTACCCGGCCTCCCTCGGCAGCGAGGGCGACACGCAGAAGCCCGCGTTCACCAGTGGCAGCGTGCAGAACCCGAGCGTCCACGACGCGGAGCCGTCCGACTCGCTCCCCCGCTACCCCGCCACGATCCAGCACTCGGCCACCATCAACCCGGGAAACTCCGGCGGCCCCCTGCTCGACGCCGACGACAAGGTGGTCGGGATCAACGTGCTGAGCGTGACCGGCGACACGCAGGGGCAGTTCTACTCGATCAGCTCGGACCACGCCCGCCCGATCCTCGACTCCCTGGCGGCCGGCCAGGTCAAGAACGACCCCGGCTGGCGCCTCAAGGCCGTGGACGACCCGACGGTGCCCGACGACTTCGTGACCGAGGACCAGGCCCAGGTCGAGGCGATCCAGAAGCGGCTGAGCGCGGACCAGGTCGCCGGGGTGCTCGTCGTCGGCGTGACCAGCAACTCGCCCGCGGCCAAGGCCGAACTGGAGACCATGGACGTCATGACCGGCATGAAGGACAGTCCCGTGGCGAACGTCGGCGAGGTCTGTGACGTCCTCCAGTCCGCCGGCCCCGGGGAGACCATCCCGCTCGAAGGCGTCTACACCTTCGACGACCCGAACCAGAGCATCAAGTTCGGCGACGGCTGGAGCACCAACCTCGTGCTCAGCAAGAACAGCGGCGGGAGCGGGAGCGGATAGCGCCGCTCCCCACTACCCGGCGACGAAGGTGCGGGCCGCCTTGTCGTGCCAGCACTGCCGCCACGGCCGGTCGAACAGGCACCACAGGACGTTCAGCACCCCGAGCACCAGCAGCCCGAGCACGCTGTAGACCAGCCAGCGGCGCAGCGCGGCACCGAACGCGGGCGGCTCGTGCGCCTCGATGTCCCGCACCTCGATCCCGCACAGCTTCTTCCCGAGCGTGCGCCCCCACCGGGACGTGGGCAGCGCCTCGTAGAGCGCGCCCAGCACCAGGAGCGCGGCGAGGACGATGCCGAGCTGCACGGAGGTCGTCGAGTCGATCAGCCACACCTGGACGGTGACGCCGGACTGCTTGGCCGCCTCGATCTTCTCGTTGATGTGGTCGACGGCGCCGGTGACGAACGGATACGCCACGGCCCCGACCACCGCCCCGAGCACCACGGTGTCGATGAGCCGCGCCGCCAGCCGCTTCCCGAGCCCCGCCGGCCGAGCGGCGGCCTGCGCCCGCGCGGCCGCCATGAACACGTCCTCGACGGGAGGCTTCCAGGGGGTGACGGGCTGGGGGTCCTGGGGCTGAGGCTGGAGTTGGGGCTGGGGCTGAGGCTGAGGCTGAGGCTGGGGGGACGACTGGGCCGGGAAGGGCTGGGCCTGGGGCTGCGGGGCCTGTACGGCCTGCGTCGGCTGCGGGGTCGGCTGCGCCGCCTGGTGCGGGGTCTGCTGGGCCTGGGGAGCCTGCTGGGCTTGGGGAGCCTGCTGGGCTTGGGGAGCCTGCTGGGCTTGGGGAGCCTGCTGGGCCCAGGAGGGCGTCACGGGCATCCCGCCGAGCCGCGCGGGGGCGGCCAGGGCGTCCTGAGAGGCGCCGACGGCGGGGCCGCTCGCGGGAGCCGCGGCACCCGGCGTCGACCGGCCCGGCACGGGCGCCGGTTCGTCGGCCTGGCCACCGGCGGCGGGCCAGACGGGAGCAGCACCCGCGCCCGGCCCCGTACCGGCGGACCCGCCGGCCTCCGGCCGGTCGGCCCGGTCGGCCCGGTCAGGCGACTCGGGCGTCGCCACGGAGGCGTCCGCCGCCGGCCAGGAGGACGCCGGGCCGGCCTGGCGACGGTCGGCCTGGCGCGGGTCGGCCGGGAGGGGTTCGGCCTGACGCGACTCCGCCTGACGCGGGTCGGCCTGACGCGACTCCGCCTGACGCGGGTCGGCCGGTGTGGTGCCCGTCTGGGGCCACGCGGGGGCGGCGGCGGCGCGCGGGTCGGCCGGGGGCTGCTGCGCCGGGAGGACGGCGTCGCTCCGGCCCCAGGAGACCCGCTGGTCGCGCTCGCCGCCGAAGCCGGTCTGGACGGAGGTCGTCGCGTGCCACGCCGAGGCGGGTTCCTGGGCGGCGGACGGCTCGGGGTCGGCGTCGAGGAAGACCGGGCCGGTCTCCTCGACCGCCGGGACCGACGGGAGCGAGGGCGCGGGCGCCGGGCTCGGGGCCAGCTGGGGCGCGAGCGAGACCGGCGGGGCCGGGAGGGCCTCGCCCTCCCCGGGCGCCGGGCGGCTCGTGCCGGGCACCCACGAACCGCCGTTCCAGTACCGGATGTACCCGGGGATCGACGGATCCGGGTAGTAGCCCGCCTGCGGTACCTCTCCGCCGCCTCCAGGAGGAGTAGCCACTGCCCCGACTCCGTTCAGTCACAACGTCTTTGGTCCGCGCGGCCGCGCCCCGACCGCGCCGCGCCCAAGGAGGACAGTAACGAAGAACGCACCCGAGGGGAGAAGGAGCCCGCCAGAAAGGCCGCCTTCGGGGGACGTAACCCCGATTTCGTCACTCAGGGTGATTCTCGGGCCCGCGCCGGACCGGCCCCGCCACGGGCCGGAGCGGGTCCGGCGAGCGCCCCGGCGCGGGTCCGGAAAAAAATCTTCGGAAACTTCCGCGAAGTCGCGTAATGGATCGGCGGGACCCCCCTCTCTCCCTGTGAAGGCCCACCCTCGGGCCCCCGCGGAGAGAGGCAGAACGCCATGCAGAACACCGAGAAGAACAACGTCGTCGAGCGCGAACTCGAGCTGAAGCTGGTCCTGTCCCCCGAGCGTTCGCTCCCCGTCCCGGCCCGCCTCGCCTACCGCGTCGACGACCCGTACGCCGTGCACATCACCTTCCACATCGGCTCGGAGCACCCGGTGAACTGGACCTTCGCCCGCGAGCTCCTCGTCGAGGGCGTCTTCCGGGCCTGCGGCCACGGCGACGTGCGCATCTGGCCGACCAAGGTCGACGGGCGCAACGTGATCCTGATGGCGCTCTCCTCCCCCGACGGCGACGCCCTCCTGGAGGCGCCCTCCGCGCAGGTGTCCGCCTGGCTGGAGCGGACCCTGCGCGCGGTGCCGCCGGGCACCGAGACCGAGCAGCTCGGCATCGACGACGGCCTCGCCGAGCTGCTCGCCACCACCGTGCTCGCCGACGACCTCTGGCTGCGCGACCCGTGGCCGTCGGACGAGTCCGCGGACGGCGACCTGTGACCCCGGTCGAGCGTCGGTCAGAAGAGCTTGCCGGGGTTCAGCAGGCCCAGCGGGTCGAAGGTCCGCTTGATGCCGCGCTGCAACTCCACCCCCACCGGCCCCAACTCCCTCGCCAGCCACTCCTTCTTCAGCACGCCCACTCCGTGCTCGCCGGTGATCGTGCCGCCCAGGCCGAGCCCGAGCGCCATGATCTCGTCGAAGGACTCCCGGGCCCGCCGCGACTCGTCCTCGTCGGCGTGGTCGAAGCAGACGACGGGATGGGTGTTGCCGTCGCCCGCGTGCGCGCAGACCCCGATGGTCAGCCCGTACTTCTCGGCGATCGCGGCCGTGCCGGCCAGCATCGCCGCCAGCTTCGTGCGCGGCACGCACACATCGTCGATCATGGTCGCGCTCTTGATCGTCTCCAGCGCGGTGAGCGACAGCCGGCGCGCCTGGAGCAGCAGTTCGGACTCGGCGGCGTCCTCGGCGGGCACGACCTCGGTGGCCCCGGCCGCCCGGCAGAGCTCCGCGACGGCGGCCAGGTCGGCTCCGGGATCGGGCGTGTCGAAGGCGCACAGCAGCAGGGCTTCGGTGGTGTCGGGCAGCCCCATGTGGGCCAGCCTGTTGACGGCCCGGACGGTGGTGCCGTCCATGAGTTCCAGCAACGACGGCGTGTGGCCGCGCTCCATGATCGCGCAGACGGCCTCGCAGGCGGCGGCCGCGGAGGGGAACTCGGCGGCGAGCGCGAGCTGGGCGGGCGGCTGCGGCCGGAGCGCCAGCACCGCCCCGACGACGACGCCCAGGCTGCCCTCGGAGCCGACGAAGAGCCGGGTCAGGTCATATCCGGCGACGCCCTTGGCGGTGCGCCGACCGGTCCGCAGCAGCCGCCCGTCGGCGAGCACGACGTCCAGACCGAGCACGTACTCGGCGGTGACCCCGTACTTCACGCAGCACAGGCCGCCGGAGGCGGTGCCGATGTTCCCGCCGATGGTGCACGTCTCCCAGCTGGAGGGGTCCGGCGGGTAGGAGAGGCCCTGCTCGGCGACGGCCCGGGAGAGCACGGCGTTGATCACGCCCGGTTCGACGACGGCGATCCGGTCGACCGTGTCGATCTCCAGGATGCGGTCCATCTTGACCAGGGAGAGCACGATGCAGCCGTCCGAGGCGTTGGCGCCGCCGGACAGGCCGGTACGGGCGCCCTGCGGGACGACCGGGACGCGCAGCGCGGTCGCCGTGCGCATGACGTGCTGGACCTGCTCGACGGTGCGGGGCAGCACGACCACCGCGGGGCTGCCGGCCTCGCAGAAGCCGGCCATGTCGTGGGCGTACGAGGCGGTGACGTCCGGGTCGGTGAGCAGCGCCTCGGCGGGGAGTCCGGCGCGCAGCTCCCGGTGGAGCCGCGCCTGAAGATCGTCCTGCTGAAGATCGTCCATGGGTCCAGCGTGGCACCCGGGGCCATCGGTGTGAACCCGCCGGGGCAGGCGCTCGTGTGCTCTTCGTACAGCGGCCCGCGGGCGCACAGTGAGCGCCATGAAGAGCGAGAACGTGTCGAGGACGGTGCTGGCCTGCGGGGTGGGCGCGGTGCTCGCCGCGACGGCGCTGCTGTACGTACCGGAACTGATCGGCCGCACGCCGGCGCCCCCGCCCGGTCCCGCCGAGCGGGCGGTGAGCGCGGCGCACGCCGGAGCGCGGGCGGCGCTGCCCGATCTGGTCGCGCTGATCGGCGACCGGGAACGGTGGCTGCGGACCCATCCCGCTGACGACGCGTCATGGGCGGTGCTCGGCACTGCCTATACGGAGCGCGGGCTGCGGCGCGCGGACCCGGCGGACTTCCCCCGCGCCGAGGACGCCCTGAAGCGCTCCCTCGCCGTCCTGCCCGCCGGGCGCGGGAACCTGGACGCGGAGCTGGGCATGGCGGCGCTGGCGAACGCACGCGGCGACTTCGGTACGGCCAAGCGCTGGGGCGAGCAGGCCCGCAAGGCGAACCCGAAGCGCTGGTCGGCGTATCCGGTGCTGATCGACGCGTACGAGGGCCTCGGCGACTACAAGGCGGCCCAGAAGGCGACGGAGACCCTCGCCGAGCTGCACACGGGCCCGGCGGTCAGCGCCCGCTCGGCGCACCTGTACCGCAACCGCGGCTGGCGCGAGGACGCGGGCGCGGCGGCCCTGGACTCGGTGGCGCTCGCGGAGTCGGGCGCGGACAAGGCGGCGGCCCTGGCGCGGCTGGGCGACCTGGCGTGGGAGCGGGGCGAGCCGGCGGAGGCCCTGGGCTCGTACGACACGGCGCTGAGCCTCGTACGGGACGACGCCCCGTCGCTGGCGGGCCGCGCGCGGAGTCTCGCGGCACTCGGCCGCACCGACGAGGCCGTGCACACCTGGCAGGCCGCCCTGGCCCGGCAGCCGCTGCCCGAGTTCCTCCTGGAGGCGGGCGAGCTGTACGAGTCGCTGGGCCGGGACGGGGACGCGCGGACCCTGTACGGGCGCCTGCGGACCCAGCGCCTGCCGGGCGCCGAGGTGGCGCTCGGTCTGCTCGCGGCGGACCACGGCGACCCCGCGGAGGCCGTGCTCCTCCTGCGCGCGCAGTGGGCGCGGGGCCACCGCTCGGTGCGGGTGGCGGATGCGCTCGGCTGGGCGCTGTACCGGTCGGGCGAGCCCAAGGAGGCCCTGGAGTACGCGAAGCGGGCCACCGACGAGGGCCTGCGCAGCGCGCTGTTCGCGTACCACCGGGGCGAGATCGAGCGCGTCCTGGAGGAGGGCGGCCCGGCCCGCCGCCACCTGGCGGAGGCGCTGCGGATCAACCCGTACTTCTCCCCGCTGCTCGCCCCGCGCGCGAAGGAGGCCGTGAAGGCCCTGGGCGACCTCCCGGACGAGCTCCCCAAGGACGTGCGGCAGGAGGAGCCGAAGAAGCCGACGGAGGCCAGGAAGGCCTGAGCGGGGCCCTCGTCCCGGGCGGCCCCCCGTACCGCCCGGGACGTGGGGAAGGGCCCGGCCCCGGGTCTTCACCCGGGACGGGCCCCTCGTGTGGGGGCGGCAGCCGCTAGAGGTTGCCGCGCTTGTCCTGCTCGCGCTCGATCGCCTCGAACAGGGCCTTGAAGTTGCCCTTGCCGAAGCCCATGGAGCCGTGCCGCTCGATCATCTCGAAGAAGACGGTCGGGCGGTCCTGGACCGGCTTGGTGAAGATCTGCAGCAGGTAGCCGTCCTCGTCGCGGTCGGCGAGGATCTTCAGCTCGCGCAGCTCGTCGATCGGGACGCGGGTGTCGCCGACCCACTCGCCGAGCGTGTCGTAGTACGCGTCCGGGACGGACAGGAACTCGACGCCCGCGGCCCGCATCGCGCGCACGGTGGCGACGATGTCGTTCGTGGCGAGCGCGATGTGCTGGACGCCGGGGCCGCCGTAGAACTCCAGGTACTCGTCGATCTGCGACTTCTTCTTCGCGATCGCCGGCTCGTTGATCGGGAACTTCACCTTCTTGGTGCCGTCCGCGACCACCTTCGACATCAGCGCCGAGTACTCGGTCGCGATGTCGTCGCCCACGAACTCCTTCATGTTCGTGAAGCCCATGACCTTGTTGTAGAAGGCCACCCACTCGTTCATCTTGCCGAGCTCGACGTTGCCGACGCAGTGGTCGACGGCCTGGAAGGTGCGCTTGGCCGCCGGCTCGACGATCGGCTGCGCGGCGGTGTAGCCGGGCAGGTAGGGGCCGTCGTAGCCGGAGCGCTCGACGAGGGTGTGGCGGGTCTTGCCGTAGGTGGCGATGGCGGCGAGGACGACGGTGCCGTGCTCGTCCTTGAGCTCGTGCGGCTCGACGAGCCCGGTGGCGCCCTGCTCGACGGCGTGGGCGTAGGCGGCGCGCGCGTCCGGCACCTCGATCGCCAGGTCGATCACGCCGTCGCCGTGCGCGGCGACGTGCTCGTCGAGGAAGCGGCCCCAGTCACTGGTGGCCTTGATGACGGAGGTGAACACGAAACGGGCGGAGCCGTTGGTGAGGACGTAACTGGCGGTCTCGCGGCTGCCGTTCTCCGGTCCGGAGTAGGCGACCAGCTTCATGCCGAAGGCCGTCGAGTAGTAGTGCGCGGCCTGCTTGGCGTTGCCGACGGCGAAGACGACCGCGTCCATTCCCTTCACCGGGAAGGGGTCGGCCTCACGCGCGGTGGTCGGGGTGTGATCGAGGGTCTCAGTCATGACAGCAGCGTCCCGCCGTCCCGCAAGCTGCGCAATAGTTTCTTGTTCGACTGGTCAATCTGCCCAGCGATGGGCCACCATCGGCGTGCGACTTGTACATCATGACCATCAGGAGGACACCATGGCGATCGATCATCTGGACGGGCGTCTGATCGTGCTCCTCGCCGAGGAACCCCGGATCGGGGTCCTGGAGGCCTCGCGGCGTCTCGGCGTGGCCCGCGGCACGGTCCAGGCACGGCTCGACCGGCTCCAGTCGAACGGGGTCGTCCGCGGCTTCGGCCCCCAGGTCGACCCGGCGGCCCTCGGCTACCCGGTCACGGCCTTCGCGACCCTGGAGATCAAGCAGGGCCAGGGCGCGGACGTACGGGAGCACCTGGCGACCGTCCCGGAGGTCCTGGAGCTGCACACGACCACCGGCCACGGGGACATGCTGTGCCGGCTGGTGGCCCGCTCCAACGCGGACCTCCAGCGGGTGATCGACCGGGTCGTCGGCTTCGACGGCATCGTCCGCGCGTCCACGGCGATCGTCATGGAGAACCCGGTCCCGCTGCGCATCATCCCGCTGGTGGAGCAGGCCGCGAAGGACGACGCCGGGCGGTGACCCCGGGGCGCCGAGGGCCGGGGAGGGCCCGGGGGCGCACCCCGGGAGGAGTTGCAAAGAACTCTCTGCAAAAAACCGTTGCAGAGATCCCTTTGCAACTCTACTGTGGAGTCATGCCCGAGAAGCCCGAGCCGGAGCACGCCCCCGAGGCGCCCGCCCCCGACGAGAAGCCCGCCAGCAGGGTGCTCGACCCGCGCTCCCTGCGCGGACTCGCCCACCCGCTGCGCATCCAGCTGCTGCGCGCCCTGCGCCACCACGGCCCCGCCACCGCCTCCCAGCTCGCCGAGCGGCTCGGGGAGTCCAGCGGCGCCACCAGCTACCACCTGCGCCAGCTCGCCGCCCACGGCTTCGTCGAGGACGACCCGGAGCTCGGCAAGGGTCGCGAGCGCTGGTGGAAGGCGGCCGCCCAGGGCACGACCCTCGACGAGGCGCTGTACGAGAACCCGGACCCGGAGGTCCAGGGTGCCGTCGAGGTCTACCTCCACGAGATAGCGACCATCCACACCCAGGAGCTCAGCACCTACCTGGGCACCCGGCACCAGTGGGCCGAGGCGTGGCTCGGCGCCTCCGACATGAGCGACTTCACGCTCCACCTGCCCCCGGAGCGGCTGCGCGAGCTCGACGCGCGGCTGCACGCCCTCATCAACGAGTACCGGGACACCGAGGACCGCGAGGCCCCCGGCAGCCAGCGCGTCCGGATGCACCTCCACGCCTTCCCCCAGCACGGCGAGAACTGACAAGCCCACCCCCTGACGGGACCACCGGAAAGGCCACGCCATGCACTCCGACATCCACCTCGTCCTGCACACCCTGAACGCCGCCGAGCATCACGAGGCCGCCACCGGCACCGCCCCGGCCCGCCCGGCCGGCCCGACCGCCTCCATCGCCTCCGTACGCGAACAACTCGGATGGAAGCTGGTCGAGTTCGGCCTGAAGCTGGCCGTCCCGCACCCGCGCACCGCCTGCGCCACCGCCTGACGGCCGCGCGCGGCCACCATCCACCATCCGGGGGGAACCACCGTGCGATCGCGCACACCACTGGCCACCGTCCTGGCGGCCAACGCCATCTCCATCAGCGGCAATTCACTCACCCTCATCGGCGTCCCCTGGTTCGCCCTGGAGACCACCGGAAGCCCCGGCAAGGCCGGTGTGGTCGCGTTCTTCGCCGCCGTCCCCGTCGTCCTCTCCGCGATCTGCGGCGGCCCCGTGATCGACCGGATCGGACGCCGCCGGGTCTCCATCGCCTCGGACCTCGTCTGCGCCCTCGCGCTCGCCGCGATCCCGCTGCTCAACCGGGCCGGAGTGCTGGAGTTCTGGATGCTGTGCGCCCTGATGGGCGTCACCGGCCTCTTCCACGCGCCCGGCGAGACCGCCCGCCACGTCCTCATCCCCGACCTCGCGCGCCACGCCGGCACCCCGCTGCCCCGGGCGGCCAGCCTCTACGACGCCGTCTCCCGCGGCGCCCGCATGACCGGCGCCGCCCTCGCCGGCCTGCTCGTCGCCCTCATCGGCGCGGACACCGTCCTGTACGTGGACGCCGCCACCTTCGGCCTCTCGGCCCTGCTCGTCGTCGTCGGGCTCCGCGGCATACCCTCCGCCGAACCGCTCCGCGACGCGCCCCCGCTCTCCCTCGCCACCTACCGCTCCGACCTGCGCGCGGGCTACTCGTTCCTGCTGCGCACCCCGCTGCTGCTCGGCATCAACCTGATGGTGATGGTCACCAACGGCCTAGGCCAGAGCTGGAACGCGGTCCTGCTCCCCGTGCACGCCCGCGAGGAGCTCGGCGGCTCGGCCGCCATCGGCCTGCTCGTCGCCGTCTTCGGCGGCTGCGCCCTGCTCGGCGCGCTGCTGTACGGGACGGTGGGCCACCGCTTCCCGCGCCGCCCGGTCCTCGCCGTCGGCTTCCTGCTCGCCGGAGCCCCCTCGTACCTGGTCGCGGCCCTCACGGACACCACCCCGCCGCTGCTCGTGACGATGGCGCTCGGCGGACTCGGCGCCGGGGTGCTCAACCCGATCCTCTCCACGGTCTTCTACGAGACCGTCCCGGAGGACCTGCGCTCCCGCGTCGGCGGCGCGAGCACGGCCGGCGTGCTGCTCACCACCCCGCTCGGCGGCCTCGCGGCCGGCTACCTGATCGAGCGGACCGGCATCACCACGGCCCTGCTCACCTTCGGCACGCTCTACTTCCTGGCCACGCTCGCGCCGCTGGTCCTCCCGTCCTGGCGGGCGATGGACCGCCCGTCCGGGCCGGCGGAGGTCAGCAGCTCGGAACCTTCGACTCCTGCCCCTGCTCCAGGGCCCGCAGGGACGACACCGCGTCGCTGAGCGCGGTCACCGGCACCAGGCGCAGCCCCTTCGGGAGCTCGGCCTTCGCCTGGGAGCACTCGTCCTTGGGCACGAGGAAGACGGTGGCCCCGTCCCGTGCGGCGGCCTGCGTCTTCAGCGAGACCCCGCCGACCGCGCCGACCATGCCGTCGGGCGTGATCGTGCCCGTACCGGCGACGGTCCGGCCGCCGGTGAGGTCGCCGCCGTCGCCGTTCCCGTCGATCTTGTCGACGATGCCGAGGGAGAACAACAGCCCCGCGCTGGGCCCGCCGACGTCGGCGAGGTGCAGATCGACCTTGACCTTCTTCGGGTCCAGCTTCAGGTAGCCGAGGGCGGCGAGGGAGGCCGCGTCCTGCGACTCCTTCATCTGCCCGAGGTTGCGCTCCTCGATCTCCTTGTCGGACTTGCCCGACGGGTAGACCGACTCCCGCGGCAGCACGGCCCGGTCCGTGCGGAACCAGGCGTCGGCGACCTCCGCGAGGTCGATGTCCTCCGAGGGGCCGGTCGCCAGGATCGTCGTCATCCTCAGCTCCCCGTCGGTCGCCCGGACCGGGACGCCGCTGACGGTGATCACCTCGCGGCCCTTGTCCTTGCCGAGGACGTCGGCGGTCGTTCCGGGCTGCGCGATGGAGAACGGCAGCGGCGCGAGCCCGGCGACGGCGAAGAGCGCGACGACGGGGACGGCACAGAGCGCGAGCGCACGACGACGCGAGAGACTGGAGAACACGCACCCAATCTACTGGGCCCGGTCACGGGCGGGCGCGGACCCGCGCCTCCGGCCCGTCACCACGGCGGTCGCGGGCCCTAGCGCAGCGCGTCGGCGACCTCCCGGGCCGCGTCCACGACGCGCGGTCCGACCCGCTCCGGCACGGCGTCCGAGAGCATGACGACGCCGACACTGCCTTCGATCCCGGTGACCCCGACGAGCGGCGCGGCGGCCCCGCTGGCCCCGGCCTCCAGCTCGCCGTGGGTGAGGGTGAAGCCCGGCTCGATGAGCTCGCCCAGCCGGGCGGCGAGGATGGCGCGCCCGGCCGCCCCGCGGTCCAGCGCGTGGCGGAAGCCGGCCCGGTAGGCGACGTGGTAGTCGGTCCAGGTCGGTTCGACGACGGCGACGGCGAGCGCTTCGGCCCCGTCGACGAGCGTCAGGTGGGCCGTCGCGCCGATGTCCTCCGCGAGCGAGCGCAGCGCGGGCAGCGCGGCCTCCCGCACCAGCGGATGCACCTGGCGGCCGAGTCGCAGCACGCCGAGCCCCACCCGGGCGCGGCCACCCAGGTCGCGGCGGACGAGGGCGTGCTGTTCGAGCGTGGCGAGCAGACGGTAGACGACGGTCCGGTTGACGCCGAGTCGGTTGGACAACTCGGTGACGGTCAGGCCGTGGTCGGTGTCGGCGAGCAGTTTGAGGACTCTGAGTCCCCGGTCGAGCGTCTGGGAGGTCTCCGCGGTCACGACGCCCTCTCCTTCGGAGTGAGTGACAGCGGACTCGTACGAGAGCTGCGGCACCGGTCCCACGGCGACGCACGTCAGAGGCCGCCGGCAGGACGGGGCACACCGGCTGCGCCCCGCGGCGGCGCTGCCACGGGGCGTTTGCTTGAGCCGGGACAGTAGCGACCTGCTCCGCTCAGCGGAAGACCTCGTCCAGAATCCGGGCGCGTGCGACCGGATACGGGCGGTTCGGGACCTAAGTCGGCCGAACTGGGGACTTTGGGGGACAAGGCCGCCCAGGTGACGCCCGTAGCGTGGAGGTGCGCGAGGCCCGACCGTGGGGGCCGGTCCTCGGCGCACCGTCCCGTTTCCCCCGGGACGCCCGAGAGGCCCGTACACAGCCTGTGTACGGGCCTCTCGGCACCTCGACGGCACCCGGCAGGAGCCTCACCGCATCCGGGTGGCCCACTCCTGCACCTTCTTGATCCGCTCGCGGATCTGCCCGGCGGTGGCCTCGGCGCTCGGCGGGCCGCCGCACACCCGGCGCAGCTCGGTGTGGATGACACCGTGCGGCTTGCCGCTCTGGTGAACGTACGCGCCGACCATCGTGTTGAGCTGTTTCCTCAGCTCAAGGAGCTCCTTGTGGGAAACCACGGGCCGCCGCTCGGCGGGCAGCTCCAGCAGGTCGGCCTCGGTGTCCGGCTTCTTGCGGCTGTGCGCGATCTGCCGGGCCTGCCGCTTCTGCAGGAGCAGCTGCACCTGGTCCGGCTCCAGCAGCCCGGGGATGCCGAGGTAGTCCTGCTCCTCCTCGCTGCCCGGGTGGGCCTGCATGCCGAACTCGGCCGCGTTGTAGAGCACCCGGTCGAAGACGGCGTCGGACTCGAGCGCCTCGAAGGGCAGCATGTCCTGCTCGCCGGTGTCCTCGTCCTGCTGCTTCTCCGCCTCGGCGAGCTCCTTCTCGGACTCGGCGTACGGGTCCTCCTCGCCCTCCTTCTTGGGCCGGTCGAGGACGTGGTCGCGCTCGACCTCCATCTCGGTGGCGAAGCCGAGGAGGCTGGGGATGGTGGGAAGGAACACGGACGCCGTCTCGCCGCGCCTGCGGGATCGCACGAAACGCCCGACGGCCTGCGCGAAGAACAGCGGCGTCGAGATGGTCGTCGCGTACACGCCGACGGCGAGCCGCGGCACGTCGACGCCCTCGGACACCATCCGGACGGCGACCATCCACCGGGAGGTGTTCTCGCTGTACTCGTCGATGCGGCCGGAGGCGCCGGCGTCGTCCGAGAGCACCACGGTCGCCTTGGTCCCGGTGATCTCCCGGATCAGTTTGGCGTAGGAACGCGCCGAGTCCTGATCGCTCGCGATGACGAGCCCACCGGCGTCCGGAATGGACTTCCGGACCTCGGTGAGCCGCTGGTCGGCGGCGCGCAGCACGTTGGGCATCCAGTCGCCGCGCGGGTCGAGGGCGGTGCGCCAGGCCTGGGAGACGGCGTCCTTGGTCATCGGCTCGCCGAGCCGGGCGGCGACCTCGTCACCGGCCTTGGTGCGCCAGCGCATGTTGCCGCTGTAGCTGAGGAAGATGACCGGCCGCACGACCCCGTCGCCGAGGGCGTTCCCGTAGCCGTAGGTGTAGTCGGCCGAGGACCGCCGGATCCCGTCGTTCCCCTCCTCGTACGTGACGAAGGGGATCGGGTTGGTGTCGGACCGGAAGGGCGTACCGGTCAGGGCGAGCCGCCGGGTGGCGGGCTCGAAGGCCTCCAGGCAGGCCTCGCCCCAGGACTTGGAGTCTCCGGCGTGGTGGATCTCGTCGAGGATGACGAGGGTCTTGCGCTGCTCGCAGCGGTTGCGGTGCAGCATGGGCCGCACACCGACACCGGCGTAGGTGATGGCGACCCCGTCGTACTCCTTGCTGAGCGGCCCGGCGCTGTAGTCCGGGTCCAGCTTGATCCCTATCCGCGCGGCGGCGGCGGCCCACTGCTTCTTCAGGTGCTCGGTGGGCGCGACGACGGTGATCTGCTGCACCACGTGGTGGTGCAGCAGCCAGGACGCGAGGGTCAGGGCGAAGGTGGTCTTGCCGGCGCCCGGCGTGGCGACCGCGAGGAAGTCACGGGGCTGATCCTGGAGGTACTTCTCCATCGCGCCCTGCTGCCAGGCTCGCAGCTTGCCTGCGGTGCCCCAGGGGGCCCGGCCGGGGAAGGCGGGAGAAAGGTGATGGGAGGAGGAGGCGGTAGTAGTCACGGTCTCCGGTTCGACGCTCGTCCAGATATGACAACCGGGCCACCTTACCGGTGCGACCCCCGCGACCCACCCCGATCGGCCCCGTGGCGACCCCCCTTGAGACAGTCCTCACAACCCCCGCAACCCCTCCGCGATCACGCCGACATGGGCCGTCCGACCGCCGCGGACGTCGATGACCAGGGCATACTCCCGATCAAGATCGACATCTCCGGAACCCGCACCCGGCGACGGCGGCGAGGGGGCCGCTCCACCCGCTGACGGCGGGGATGGGACCGCTCCACCCGCCGACGACGGGGAGGGGGCCGCCCCACCCGCCGACGACAGGGAGGAGGCCACCCCACCCGCCGACGACAGGGAGGAGGCCACCCCACCCGCCGACGACAGGGAGGAGGCCGCCCCACCCGCCGACGACAGGGAGGAGGCCGCCCCACCCGCCGACGGCAGGACGGGGGCCGCCACCGGAGCGGGAGCGCGGGGGGGGGGGGCCGGACGCGGCGGGCGGTCTACCCCCGCGCGCCGGAGGCCCCCCGCACCCCCAGCCGCGTGGCGACCCACGCCCCCACCGCCGCCACGACGGCCATGGGCAGGAAGACCACGACGAAGGCCACGGGGTGGGACCCGTCACCCGCACCGGCGGCCGCATGCCCCACCGCCCCGCCGCCGAGCGCGGCGAACGCCGCCCCGCCGGCCGCGAGCAGCAGCACGTTCGAGAGCCCGTCGGAGATCTGCAGGGCGGCGGAGTTCGCGCCCGCCTCCTCCGGGGCCGACAGCTTGAGCAGCAGCACGCTGGTCAGGGCGATGACGATGCCCATGCCGAAGCACCCGAAGGCCCAGGCCACCGCGACCACCCACGCCGGCACGGCCTCGATCAGGACGCTCGGCGCCGCGGCGATGGCGAGCGCCACCAGCACCATGCCGGCGACCATGAGCCGCTCGCGGTACGGCTCCGTCCAGGGCCGCGACTGGACGTAGGAGCCGAGCGCCCAGGTCAGCCCGCCGACGGCGAGCGAGAGCCCGGCGAGCGTCGGGCTCAGCCCCCGCTCGGTGACCAGCATCAGCGGCACGAAGGACTCGGCCGCGATGAACGCACCCGCGGCGATCCCGCGCAGCAGCACCACCGAGGGCAGCCCGCGGGCCGCCCGGTACGTTCCGTGCGGCAGCAGCCCGCGCACGGCGGGCACGAGCAGCGCGGCGCCGGCGACGGCCGGGACGAGGGAGAGCCAGCGCAGCTCCTGCCCGGCGTACTGGAGCAGCGCCGCACCGACGGAGATCCCGAGGGCGAGCCGGATCCGCCGCCGGTCGTACGGCGGGAGCGGGGCGTGCGGGTCGGCGGGCCCGGAGGCCGTCCGGCGTATCGCGGGAAGCGCGAGGGCGAGCGGGAAGACGACGAGAGCGGGTATCCCCACGAACACCCACCGCCACCCCAGGTGCTCGGTGATCGTCCCGGAGGCGAGCGGCCCGACGACGGACGGCACGACCCACCCGGCGGCGAAGGCGGCCATGATCGCGGGCCGGAGGTGCTCCGCGTAGGCCCGGCTGATCACCACGTACAGGGCGACGATCACGAGCCCGCCGCCGAGCCCCTGGACGGCCCGCCCGAGGATGAACAGCCACATCGTCCCGGCCGTGCCGGAGAGCAGCAGCCCCGCGGCGAAGGCGCTCATGCCGGCGGTGAGCGGCGCGAGCGGCCCGCTGCGGTCGGACCACTGCCCGGAGAAGACCATGGCGAAGAGGCTGGTGGTGAAGTACGCGGAGAAGGCGAAGGCGTACAGCGAGACCCCGCCGAGCTCGCGCGCGGCGACCGGCATCGCGGTGCCGACGGCGGTGGCCTCGAAGGCGATGAGCAGGACCACGGACACGATGCCGATGCTGAGCGCCCGGTGCTCGCGGCCGAGCACGCCTCCGCCGCCGGTGGAAGGCTCTGCTGCGGCGGCGGGAGGCGCGGCGGTGTCGCTGGGTTCGAGGACGCTCATCCCCCCAGAGTAAGGGCCATCGCCCCAGGTGACCCCTGTCGCGAGTCGGTTACGGAGTGGTCCCTTCGCCCTAGGTCCGTGAACGCCCTGTGGCCCCCGTATGGCAGTCGTGTTGCACCACCACCGGAACCGTTGAGCCCGCCCGTTCCCCCGCCTAACGTCTTACTCGTCGCCACCACGACCGTGTGCCCGAGTGGTTGAGGGGCTCGCCTGCAAAGCGAGTTACGTCGGTTCGATTCCGATCACGGTCTCCGAGGAAGGGGCGCCCCGCGGAAGGGGCGCCCCTTCTCCCCGTTCCGGCCCGCCCCGCTCCCCCGAGTAGGCTCTCCCTCGCTCAGGGGAATTCAGGGGGGATTCGCAAGTGGAACGGCCGTACCGCCTCGTCACGCGTCTGGACCCGTCCCAGGACCGCCCGGCCCCGCACCCTTCCCCGCCCCCGGTCCCGTGCCGCCGCTTCATCGCCCGCGGCACGACGAGCGACCGTACGGTGCTCCTCACGGCCCCGCTCCCCGGCGCCGACCCGGTGCTCTTCCGGGCGGAGGCGGAGGCCGCGCAGCGCCTCGCGCCGCCGTGGACGTTCCCGGTGACGGAGACCGACGGAGCCGCACACGGCGCGGACGCGTGGTTCACGACCCCGTACGTCCCCGCGCTCCCGCTCCCCGTGGCGCTGGCCGTGCACGGCGGCCCGTTGCCGGAGGAAACGGTACGGGTGATCGGCGCGGCCCTCGCGGAGACGCTGACCGCTCTGCACGCGCAGGGGGTGGCACACGCGGGCGTGGCCCCGGCGTCGGTGCTGCTGACGGCGGACGGCCCGCGGCTCACGTGCTTCGGCGCGGCCCGCGCCACGGACCGGGTGGACCGGGCGGCACAGGCCCCCGAGCAGGCGACGGGCGGGCTGCCGCGCCCACCGGGCGACGTGTACGGGCTGGGCGCGGTCCTCGCGTACGCCGCGACCGGCCACACCGTCCCCGAGCGCTCGGAACTCCCGTCCGCGCTGGGCGCGACGATCACCGCCTGCCTCACCCGCGACCCGGCGCACCGCCCGTCCGCCGCGGCCCTGCTGCCCGCCCTGTCCCCACCCACCCCGCACGGGACGGTGCTCGGCTCGGCCACGACGCTCCTCACCCCGGACTGGCTCCCGCCCCGCGTGGTGGCGGCACTGGCCCACCAGTCCGCGGCACTGCTGGCCGCCGACCTGGCGGTGACGGCCGAGACGGCCGAGACGGCCGAGGCGCCGGGCCCCGGCGGCGGAAGCGCGACCGGTAACGACCACGGGCACGGCAGCGGAACCGGGCACGGGCATGACGGGCTCGGGCAAGGACGCGGGCACGACGGGCAAGGGCGCGGGCATGACGGGCAAGGGCGCGGGCATGACCGGCTCGGGCAAGCCCACGGGCACGGGATCGGAATCGGAAACTGACCATGCTCTCCCCCCTGACCCACGACGACCCGTCCACCGTCGCCGCGTACCGCCTGCTGGCCCGCCTGGGCTCCGGCGGCATGGGCACGGTGTACCTGGCGCGGACGCCGGGCGGCCGGACGGTCGCGCTGAAGACGGTGCACGCGCGCCTGGCGGCCGACCCCGCGTTCCGTACCCGTTTCCGACTGGAGGCGGACGCGGCCCGCATCATCGGGGACCGCCACGGCGCGGCCGTCGTCGACGCGGATCCGCTCGCCGAGACGCCGTGGCTGGCCACGGAGTACGTCCTGGGCCCGCCGCTGGACGACGCGGTCGCCCTGGCCGGCCCGCTGCCGGAACCGACCGTCCGCGCCGTGGGCGCCGCTCTCGCGGGGGCGCTGCGGCAGCTGCACTCGTCGGACGTGGTGCACCGTGATCTGAAGCCGTCGAACATCCTGGTCACCGCGCACGGCCCGAAGGTGATCGACTTCGGCATCGCCCGCGCGGCCGGCGACGCCCGGCTCACCTCCACGGGCGCGGCGGCCGGCACCCCGGCGTACATGTCGCCGGAGCAGGCCTCGGGCGAGGAACACACCCCGGCGGGCGACGTGTTCGCGCTCGCGGGCGTGCTGGTCTTCGCGGCGACGGGCCAGGCACCGTTCGGCTCGGGCGCCCCGGCCGACCTCCTCTACCGCGTCCGCTACGCCGACCCGGACCTGTCGGCCGTGCCGCCGTCGCTGGGCCCCCTGCTGGCCGCCTGCCTGGCGAAGGACCCGTCGGCCCGCCCGGCGCCGGCCACCCTGATCGCGGAACTCCACGACGGCCGGGGCCAGTTCGCGGACCACCTGCCGCCCCCGCTGCTCGCCGCGATCGCCCGCCGCGCGACGGACGTCTGGCACCCGCACCCGCCCCGCCTCCCGGCACCGGCGGAGGACCCGTACACGACGGCGGTGGCGGCCCCGCCGCGCCGCCTCTCCCGCCGCGGTCTCCTCGCCCTGGGCGGCGGCGCGGCCCTCGCCGCGGCGGGCGCGGGCGCGGGCCTCTGGGCCTGGCGCGGAAGGGAACCCCAGCCGAAGAGCGGACCGCGGACGCCGCCCGCCGGCGGCACCGGGGCGGCCCCGTCGTCGCTGTGGAACGCGGAGATGGCGACGCCGGAGAAGGACGAGCGCACGTTCCCGATGGTCCTGGGCGACCAGGTCGCCCTGGTCGCCGGGATGGGGGTGGTGTTCAGCGACGTCGCGACCGGCAGGACCGCCGGCGTGTGCAGCGCCGACACCACGCCGTGGACGGCGGTCGCCGACGAGGCGGGCGTGGTCCACGCCGTGCAGCGGAAGTTGGAGACCGAGCACTTCGACCTGGTCGTGCGGACGGTGGACAGGAAGAAGTACGCGCTGCGCCCGTCCGGCATCACGGTCAAGGGCCTCAACGCCAACATGGACGCGACCCAGTTGCTGTGCGCGGCGGGCGGCGTCCTGTACCTGGCGGGCGCGACGGGCGTCCCGGACGCGCTGCGCTCGCACCACCTGGTGGCCGTGAACACCCGGACGGGACGGGAGATGTGGCGCACGCCCCTGGGCGACAAGGCCGCGGGCCCCGGCTCCGGCGTCGACAGCACGGACCGCCGTTACGTGATGGCGTCGGCGGTCGCCGGAGACCGCCTCATCACGTTCGAGAGCTACAACGAGTTCGACGACACGACCCGGGTCGTCGCCCGCGACACCCGCACGGGCGCCGTGCGCTGGCGCAAGGACATCGACGTGCCGCGGGACACGGTCTCCCTCAACCAGCCGTGCCTGGACGGAACCCACCTCTACACGGGCGGTACGAACCTCTCGGCGCTGCGGCTGAGCGACGGCGGCACGGCCTGGGAGCAGCGGGTCTCGGCGCAGGACCCGTTCTCCGCGCCCGTACTGGGGGACGGCGCGGTCTACGCGGTGGTGGAGGGCGGCGCGTACGCCGTCGACACGGCCACGGGCACGGGCACGGGCACGAAGCTGTGGCAGGAGAGGGCCGACACCGACAACCCGGCCCTGCCCGACAAGGACCAGTCCCTCGCACTGGGCGACCGGTACCTCTACTACCGGTCCGAGCGGGGCCTGGCGGCGGTGGACCTGAAGACGCGGCGCAGGGCCTGGGTGTACGGGACGGACGCGGACCATGTGGTGGCGCACCGGAAGACGGGCCGGATGTTCGCGGTGGGCGACCGCTTCATGATCGCCCTGCCGCTGAAGTGACACCCACCGCCCCGCACGCCCACCCCTGAAGCCTTCCACGGCCCCGACACCCCCCCCTTCTCTCTCCCCTCAAGCCCCTTCTCTCTCCCCTCAAGCCCCTTCTCTCCCCTCTCCCCTCTCCCCTCTCCCCTCTCCCGGACAGGACGTGACCCCCCGATGAACCCCCTAGGCTTCGGCGACCCGCTGCGTCTCGGCCCGTACCGGCTGCTCGGTGTGCTGGGCGAGGGCGGCATGGGCAAGGTGTACCTCGCGGCGGGAGCCGACGGCCGCCCGGCCGCGGTGAAGGTGCTGCGCCCCGAGCTCGCGCACGACCAGCACCTGGCCCAGCGTTTCGTACGCGAGGCGCACACGGCGCAGGCGGTCAGGAGCGGTGGGGTGGCGCGGGTGCTCGACGCGCAGATGGACGGCGGACGGCCGTGGATCGCGACGGAGTTCCTGGCCGGGCCGACGCTGGACGAGGCGGTGGCGCGGTACGGCCCGTTCGACGAGCCGACGGTACGGGCGCTGGCGGCGGCGCTGGGCGAGACGCTGCGGGACATCCACGCCGCCGGGCTGATCCACCGCGACATCAAGCCGCCGAACATCGTGCTCACGTCGGACGGCCCCCGGGTCATCGACTTCGGCATCGCCCGCCCCGAGCACGGCCTCACGCTGACGACGACCGGCCAGATCCCGGTCACGCCCGGCTACGGAGCGCCGGAGCAGGTCCTCGGGCGGCGGGTGACCGGGGCGGCGGACGTGTTCTCGCTGGGCGCGGTGCTCGTGTACGCGGCGACGGGGCGGCGGGCGTACGACGGGGCGCATGTGGCGGCCGTGCAGTACGCGGTGGTGCACGAGCAGCCGGACCTGGGCGCCCTGCCGCCCGCGCTGCACCAGTTGATCGCCCCGTGCCTGGCCCGCGAACCCGAGCTGCGGCCGACGCCGGAGCAGGTGGCGCAGGCCTTCGTACCGGACCGGCGCAAGGTCCGCGACGTGTGGCGGCGGGGTGCGCTGCACGAGGAGGTGAAGCGCAGGGAGACCGAGGTCCGGCGCCAGTCCAAGGCGGCCGCCGCGACCGTGGTGGCGGGCACGACGCCCGCCCCGAGCAGGCGCCGCGTGCTGGCGGCCTGGGGCGGGGGCGGCGCCGTGCTGCTGGCCGGCGGCGGAGGCACGGCGTGGTGGCTGGGCAGGCGCGGGGAGGACGCCCTGCCGCCCGAGGGCGACGCTCCGGAGGCCCCGCTCCTGGACCAGGCGAACGCGGGCATCCGCCCCACGCCCCTGTGGGGTCCGGTCGACCTGGCGGCGACGGGCCCGCTCGCCCCGCCGGTGGCCCTGCGCGACGTGGTGGTCTTCCCCGACCGGAACGGCGGCCTGACGGCGCTGAAGGTGGTGGACGGCGCGACGAAGTGGACGCTCCCGGACATCTCGAAGACCGCCCGCCAACTCCCCCTGACGCTGACCGACTTCGCAGCGGTCAACACCTCAGGCCACCTGGTGGTCCACAACGCCTCGACCAGCAGACAGCTCTGGTCGCTCCCGGCGGCGGAGGCGGCCCTCCTGCTGGCCGCCACTCCCGACACCGTCTACGTCCTCACCACCAAGGGCGCGCTGCGGGCCGTGGACGTCGCCGGCCGCACGATCCGCTGGACGATCGCGTCCACGGAACGCGTCACGAACACCACGGGCCCCTGGGCCGCCGCCGACACCGACCACCTGGTCCTCTCCGGCACGGACGGCAGCGTCACGGCCTACGCCAAGGCGACCGGCCGCCGCGCCTGGCAGATCCGCGGCCAGTCCTCGGGCAGCCTGCGGCCCGCCGTCGACGACGGCACGGTCTACCTGGGCGGCCGCACCCTGACCGCCGTCACCCTGGCCACCGGCGAGCGCCTCTGGTCCATCGACGCGAGCAGCCCCCGGCTCACCTGGGGCCCGCCGGCGGTCGACGCCAACGGCGTCACGGCCACCCAGGGCAGGGCCGTCCGCCGCTACGCCAAGGACGGCAGCAGCCCCGACTTCTGGTACGCCGACCTGAACGGCGACTTCCCCGACCCGCAGCCCCCCGTCGTCCAGGGCGACTGCGTCTGGACCGTCGAAAGCGCCAACGGCGACTCCGGCGTCTCGGGCATCTCCATCCCGGAGGGCAAGCGCGTCTGGACCTACGAACGCGACAACACGGGCCCCTGGGCGATGACGGCCAAGGCCAACCGCGTCTTCCTGATCAGCAAGGGCAAGGTGGCGGCGTTGCCGACGTTCTGAACGGCTGCCCCGACGCCGCGCTGCTCGGCGCCGCCGTCCTCGCCCCGTCTCCCTCGGTCACGAGCTCAACGAGTCCGGCACTTCCAAGGGGTTCTGGCAGCCGAGGAGCGTGCGGGTGTACCGGAGCAACGCAGAGGCAACGCGTCCCGTCAGGTCGGGGTCCCGACTTCCCAGCCCCTGTTCCGTCACAGAGACTTCCAAGGGGAGTTGCCGCTCCTGCCCGGGCGCGGTCCCCGCGAGCCTGCAGGGAGCCACGACAGCAAGGCCAGCCTCCTGTTTCAGCGGCTGTACGTACACACCGTCCGCCGCCTTGCGCCAGCCCTTCGCGGAACTCCCGACGGTGACGGAGTCCATGGTGAGCGTCGACCACATGACACGTCCGGTCATCCAGCCTCGGGAATCGACCCCCGTGCCACCCAGCGTGCACAGTCTGGAGCTGTCGCGCCGGAGGTCGTCGCTCCCGGCCGTCCAGGCGCGGGCCTGTTCGGTCAGACGGTCCTTCAGCCGACCGGGCGCGCCGCTCACCACCTGAACGTCGTCCTCGGCCAGGATCGATTCCACGGCGTCCACGTTGCCGTCACCGAACACCTGCCGACAGACGTTGAGATCCGACGACGACTCCCGCCCGGCCTGCGCGCCTTCGCCCGTGCAGGCCGCCGTGACGAGCACGAGGGCGCAGGTCGCGAAAACGCCGCTCCGTCCCCACGACGAGCCCATCATTGTCCTCATGCGACCTTCGGCCTTCCTCCGGCCGCGTTGACACCGGCGTTGTAGGAGTATTCGGCTTCCCTGAACATGTCGCGCTTCTCTTCCACGCTCATCCCGACGGACTCCGCATAGTTGAGCAGCGGGACTACTGCGCTCCTCTTTCCGGCCTGTCGAGTCCCCTCGATGTCCGTCAACGCCTCGTCGTCGTTGTTGTACTCGTTGTCCTTGAGGTACTGGAGGGTGTCCGTGGCGTAGGCGGTGTCGATCGACGAGCCCGCGGCCTCCATCACCAGAGGCACCGCCGTGACGACAACGAGCCCTGCGGCCGGCCCGAGCACGACTGCGGAGCCGACGCCCACGACAGCCGCCACTCCGGAGCTCACACCCGTCTTGCGCCACTCCGCCTGCTGTTCAAGCTCCAGGTTGCGCTGATCCTCGTCGTCCTTGAAGTCCTGAGCGATCTGATGGATGCGCGATTCGTCGAGGATCCCATGCATCTTCGTGGCGTTATGTGCGAACTCGAGACCGTCGGCCTTGTCCCCGCCCATCGTCTTCAGCCCACTGGCTTCGAAGACCTGTTGTGCTGCGGACATGCTCTTGTAGGCACCCTCGTCCCCCGCTACCGCGGTCATGAATCGGAGGCTCGCGACCTGACCGAAGTCCGTGTGTTCCTTGCCGTCGCTGCTGAACTTGAACAGCTCGTCCCGGCGCGTATTCTCGCCACTGTCGCCGAATCCATACGTGGAGTAGTTGAGATCGTCGATGTAAGCGGCTCCCATGTTGCCGAGGCTGTCCATCAAGGATTCATGCCGCTTCCTCAGCTCCGAATCCGTCCCGTAGTCGTTGATCACCTCCTGCATGATCCTGGCGGATTCCGCGTCCCTGCGCAGCACCGGGTTGGGGTCGTCCCAAGCGTGGCCGGTAGTCGCGGCCTCCAGGGCGTGACCGAGTGCGTCCGGCATGTTCGCGGCCGTCTTCTGCGCCTCGTCGGGATCATGGCCGTCGAAATCGGGGAAGAACTCGTAGTCCGCTGCCTGGAAGAAGTCCAGATAGCCGGTGAACTGATCTCCGTCCTTCTTCGGGTCCAGGTCGACCCTCCCCCCGATCGTGCCGTCCGGGTTGTAAGAGGTGGGGTCGGCCGTGAAGAACTGCTTCGCAGCGTCGGGGCTGTGCCCGAGTGCCTCCAGCATCGACACCATGGGGTCGTAGCCGGATCCGTTCACCCCGGAGGGGTTGAACGGATCCTTCAGCCACCCTCCGATGTTCCGGTTCCCCGCGAACGTGTAGGGATCTTTGGCATGCAACTGAGTGACGTGCTCGGCGATCGGGACCAGAAACTTCGGGTCGTAGTTTCCGTAACGCATGATGCCGCCGAGCAGCTGGTAACCGAATGCCGGGTTGTTGTCGTACTTGGCCAGCGGAATCCGCTCGGTTCCCAGCTTCCGCATCTCGGCCGACCAGTTCTCGGTCCACCTGTCGCCGCCCTGCGTGGCCGTCGCGAGGTTGAGGCCCAGGTTCTTCTGCAGGTTCTGGACGTCCTCAAGACGCTGCTTGTCCACCTTCGAGTAGTCATAGGTGTCAGTGGAGAGCTGGCCGAAGAACTCGAGTGCGCCTTTGGACCCGAGCCCGTCGTAGAAGCTCCTGGAGAATTCCTTGGACCTGCTGTTGTCACTCAGCAGCTCGTTCATCTGCTCGAGCTCGGCGTGCGAGAGCTCCCGGCCCTTCTTCGCCAGGTCCACCGCGCGCTGCGCTTCCTCGGCATCCAGACTGCCGTACTTCGGCGCGCTGAAATTGTGCTTGTCGCCGGTGATATTGGCCCTGAGCGCGTTCGCGCAGGCGATGTCGGCGTCGTCGCAGGTCTCGAGGATCGCGTCGATGCGGCGCTGCCAAGCGTCGACGGCGGCATGTTCCTTGCGGACCAGTTCCTGGAAGTCGGGGTCGTGCCGGACACCCGGGTCCTTGGTCGACGACAGCGGTTCCCTGGCCTCGACCTTGCCGTCCGAGGTGACTCTGAAGCCCTTGGCCGGCGCCTCCGTCTCGGCGATCTTCGCAAGGTCGTCCTTGGCCTTCTTGAAGGCCCGGTAGCCGTCCAGAAGGATCTTGTGGATCCCGTCCGCCGCCTTCGCCGCGTCCTCGAACTCCTTCGCCGTCTTGTCCACGAACGGCTTCGTGACCTCGGCGTTCACGCCTCGCCAGTACTCGTCCCGGGCCTTGGCGGACATCGTCGTTCGGGCGTCCTCGGCCAGCTTGTCCAGCTTGCCCTTCGCCTCGGACCAACCGTCCGCCGCCGCCTTCAGCTTCTCCAGCGGTGCGTGGAAGACGTTGTCATAGGTCAGCACGGCTACTCCCCGCCTACTTCAGATACTCGTTGATCTTGGACGCGGCGAGGGCCGCCCTGATGTCCTCTTCTTCCTTCGCGTGCGAGGCCGCGCTGTAGTCGAGGTGGTTCGAGATGTTCGCGCAGGCGTCGAGCAGGGTGCCAAGCTGTGAGGACCAGGTCTCGTGTACCTCTGCCATGGCGGCACCGGTCCGGAAGCCGTTGGTCTTCAGACCGGTCGCGGCCTCGGTGGTCTGCGTCCGGGCATGGTTGCCGTCCTTGACCAGCCGCCCGTGCAAGGCGTACGCGGCGCTGCCGATGGCGCCCAGCTTGTCCTGGTCGACTCCCAGGTCGGCGTTGCCGCCGCCCTGCCCGCCGGGCGCTTGGTCGAGCCGCATGCCGACCGGAAGCCCTGCGGCGCTCCGGGCCGTGGCCCATTCCTGATCGAACGACATGGTCTCCCCCGTGCCGAAGAATCCCTGGGTGTCGGCGGCCGCGCGGGCACCACGAACCACCCGACCCCGCCGAACGCGAGGCTCAGACAGTAGGGGAACTCCGCCACGTCGGATCGGCAGCCGAAACCGATCTCCGCCACCCGCCGCGCTCGCCCTCGGCCACCGGCACGCCCCTGGCGGCGCCCCGACGTGCCGACGAGCAGCACGACCTGCCGGAAGTCCCGACTCCGGCCGGCCGTGACAAAGGCGCGAACTCGCCCCTCAGCCGGTTGATTTGCGGTTGCTTCGCGTTGACCACGTCGCTCCCGGCCGCCAACTCGCACATACCTGCGGCTGCAGGCGTCGCCAAGCTACCGGACACCGACCGCGCCTACGCGACTGCAATTCACAGTCTGTCAGCTTCCGAACGGCGGTTGGTGCTGCTGATGCTGCGGCTGTGCCTGCGGATACGCGTCGCCCTGCGGGGCTCCGTACGGCGCGTACGGCGGTGCGGCGGGAGCCGTCGGCGGCATGGGCGGCACGGCGTCGCGTCGACGGGAGCGGAGGACGACGGCCGTCACCGCTCCGCCGACCAGGACCGCCGCCCCGACGCCGAGCGCGACCCACAGGCCGGTGTTGCCGCCGCCCTCGGAGGGGGAGGCGGCGGGCGGCGGGGTGTTGTCGGCCTGCGACGGGGCGGGAGTGGCGGACGCACTCGCGGAGGCCGAGGGCGGCGTGGTGGCCTCCGCTGCGGCGAGGTCCGGCAGGGGGTAGACGTCGGCGGGGCCGGGGTCTCCGGGGGTGGTCAGCGCGCGGAGGGGGCGGATGGTGCCGTAACCGAGGTAGTCGGTGCGCTCCTTGCCGCTCTTCGGCTTGCCCGCGGTGTTGAGCATGACGCGCAGGACCTGGTTGTTGGTCCAGTCGGGGTGCTTGGACCAGATCAGAGCGGCGGAGGCGGAAGCGAGGGCGGTGGCGCCACTGGTACCGCTGCCGGAGCAGAGCTGTGTGCCCTTGGAACAGGCGTTCACCAGATTCTCCGCCGGGGCGGCCAGATCGACCTGAGGGCCGGTCTGGGACTCGGTCCACCAAGCGGCCTTCTTGTCGAGACCGCCTACGCCGACCACGCCGGGCGTCGCCGCGGGGTATTCGGCCTTGTTGTCCGAGCCGGCGCTGTTGCCGACGGCCGCGAAGATCAGCTTGTTCTTGGAGAGCGCGTAGCGAACGGCTTGTTCCAGTTCGGGTCCGATGCGGTCCGTGCCGGAGCCGACGGAGATGTTGATGACCTTGGCCTCGGAGTCTGCGGCGAACCGGATGGCCTTCGCCATCCCCACCGAGAACGAGTCCACGCGGTCCTTCTCGTACAACCGCTCCTGGTTGTAGACGAGCCTGATCGGAAGGATCTTGGCCTCGGGCGCGAGGCCGAAGGACCCTTCGACGCTGCCGCGTGCTCCGGTTGCGGCGATCAGGCTCGCCATGCCGGTGCCGTGGTTGTCGACGTCGTTGTTCTCGTCGCCCGAGAGACGGGAGTAGTCCTTGCCGGGAAGGACCTGTCCGCGGAGGTCGGCGATGGAGTCGTCGACGCCGGAATCGATGACGGCGACGACGACGCCCGCGCCCTTGCTGGCCTTCCAGATCTTGTCCGCACCCATGGCCTTCAGATGCCACTGCTGGTCTCGTACGGACTCGGCGTGGGCCGGCGTCGCACCGATGCCCAGCAGTGTCAGGGCCATCACGGCCGCCGTCAGGGAGCCGGACCGCATGGCCCGTCCACTGCTGGTTCGCATCTGTTTCTCCGTGCCCTTCTGCCTACGGGATCAGTCGACGACCGGGGGGACGATCGGGCGCTTGCCCTGCTGCCAGGTCTCCTCGTCCTCGACGAGGTAGTCGGGACGCTCGCCACCACGCTCCTCGGGACGGTCGTCGCCCGAACGGGCGCCGGCACCGTGCATCCCGGCACCGCGTCCCGCGGCCGGTCCGGCCCCGGAGCCCGCCTGACCACCGCGCACGAGCCCGGTGCCGCCGGGGGTGAACGGGCGGGAGCCGGCCTGGCCGCTCTTCTGGGCCCGGCCGCCGACCACTCCGCCCTGCTCCATGGCCAGTCGGCGACCGGCCGCCGTACCACCAGCGCCGCCACCACCGCCGGCGTGCGGGCTCATGGCGCCACCCGCTCCGCCACGGCCGTAGGCCTGCTCGTTGCCGATCACCGTGCTGCGCGGGATGCCCGTCGTGGGCCGGCCGCCGTTCGTCGGCGTCACGGGCCGTCCGCCGACGATGCCGGTCTCTCGCGGAAGGCGCGCCGAAGCCGTCCCGCCGGGGCCGAACGGGCCCGGTCGCAGACCGGACACGCCGCCCTTCACCGTGCCGCTGCCGGTCGGCAGCTGCCCGGGACCGCCACCGGGGCCGGTGATGAACGGAGGCGGGGTCGTCTGGGTGCCACCGGGGTAGGTCGGCGTCTCGGGCTTCACCATGCCCGGCCCGGGCGGTGTGTTGGGGGTGGGCCGGGTGTCGGGCGGAGTCGTCACGGAGTCGATCCCCAGGTCTACGGGCACCTCGGGCACGACATGCGTGGGCGTGGGACGGACGGTACCGCCGACGTCGGTGGTCCCCCCGTCCGTGGTGTGCACGACACCGCGTTCGGTGGCACTGTCCGTACGTCCACTGACCTGCCGGTTCTGGGAGGTCCCGGTCGTGGAGGAGGTGCTGGTGCGGGACGAACGGCCCGGCACCTGGATGTGGGTCTCCGGCGCCCTCCACTTGTCGCCCAGGTACCCCGCCGGCGGTGGGAACTCCGGTCGCGTCGCGGCGTTCACCCGCTGGCCGGTGAACGTGTACGTCTGCCCCAGCGAGCGCAGCTTCATCAGCGCCTCGATGCGGGCCTTCTCCCGTGCACTCGACGCCGCGTTCATGTCGTCGGTGGCCGTCTTGACCTCGGTCTTGCCGGCGCCCGGGTCGTGACGGGCCGCGTTCAGGACGCGCTGGGCGGTCGCGTAGTCCGTCTTCGCCGACGCGCTCGTCTTGGCGAGCTGGTCGACGCCGCTCTTGGCCTGAGCCATGGCCTGGGCGGACTCCGCCAGGCACTCGCCCGCCAGCTGGGTGTAGTTGGCGAGGTAGAACGTGGCGCTCGCCGTGGCGGCGGTCCACTCGACGAACGAATCCGCCGCCATGCCCTTCCAGCTGAGACCGCCGGTGGCGCGGGCGCGCAGGTACTCGGCGATCTTGGTGATCTCGTCCGCCGCGCTCTTGAGCTTGCCCGAGAGGGCCTCGGCGCGGGCGTGCTGGATGGGAGTCAGCATCGCCAGCAGCTGTTCGTTCGACATGCCTTCCAGCGACGTCGACTTCGCTTCAGGCGTTTTGGGCCCCTTACCCATGCGACTCTTCCCCCGTTTCCGTCCAGTGGTTCACTGATAGTCGCCCTGCGCGTCGCCGCCACCCGCGGGCGCGTCGGTCCGCGGAGAGGCGCCGCTCGCGGTGTGCTGGGCGTTCTTCTTCTCGCCGGTGTCCTGCAGGTCCGTGATCTGCGTGTTGAGCGCCCGCATCCGCCTGCGGATGTCGTCGTCGATGTTCTCGTACCCGCTCTTGGAGAGGTCGATCGCGATCTTCATGCTCTCCATCTGGAGCCCCAGCACCTTGGAGAACTTGAGCAGTTCGGCCCGGACGACGTCGAAGCTGGAGAAGAGGAAGCCCGCCTCGTGGAACCCCGGGCCCGCCAGGGCGGCCTCTTCCAGCCAGTCCTCGCCGATCTTGCCCGGGCCGGCGTTCGATCCCTCGAAGCCCGTGAGCAGCGCGTCCACGCGGTCCTTCAGGTGCGCCAGCTCGTTCACCTCGACGGCCAGGCTGGCCGCCGCCCCGGCCACCGCGCCGACGCCGCCCATCAGGGGCATCAGGGAGAGTGCCGTGTTCACGGCTCCCCCGCTGTCCGTCGCCTCCGCCATAGCGCCTCCCCGTTCGACAAGTCAGGAGTTCATGGTAGTCAAGACGACGGACAGCGCGCACCTCCGGGTTGCACAAGCAACGCAGCTCACATGGTTACGAATTGGGTACGACGACCGCCGCCTGCGGCCTGATCGGCAAGCGGTTGACGGGGCGTCCGGTAGCTGCGCGGACCGCTGAGGCCACTGCTGCCGGGGAGGTGACGACCGGGACGGCGCTGGCGGGTTTGGCGCCGAAGGGGGCCAGGACGTCGCGTTCCTCGACGAGTTTCACGATGCGAATGTCGGGGGCGTCGAGCGAGGTCGGGAGGGCGTAGCCGGTCAGGTCGGGGTGGCGGACCAGGCCGCGGGAGGTGCGGAGGTTCTCGGTGAGGGCCGCGCCGACGCCCTGGGTGATGCCGGCCTCGATGCGGGTGGCCAGCTGGGCGGGGTTGAGGATGCGGCCGACGTCCTGGGCGACGGCCATCTCGACCACCCGGATCGTGCCGATCTCCACGTCGACGTCCACGACCGCGCGGATCGCGCAGAAGGCGAGGCCGACGAAGGCGTCGCCCTGGCCGGAGTCGTCGAGGGGTTCGGTGGGATGGGGGCGGCACTGGGCGGTGGCCCAGAGTTCCTTGCCCTCCATGGCCTCGGTGACCGTGGTGGACAGCACGCCGTCGTACGAGGTGATCTTGCCGTCGGTGATCTGGAGCAGCTCGGTCGACATGCCGAACTTGTGGGCCAGCGGCTGCAGGAGCTGGGTGCGGACCATCTTCGCCGCGCGCTCCACCGCGCCGCCCGACACCCAGGTGTGGCGGCCGTGCGTGGCCGGGCCGGCCGGGGGCTGGTCGGTGTCGACGGGGGCCACGTGGACCTCGTCGATGCCCAGGGTCTCCTGGACGATCTGGCGCGCGAGGGTCGTGAAGCCGGAGCCCGTGTCCACGGCCGCGCAGATGACGGTGGCCACCCCGCCCTGGACCCGGACGGTGGCCGTCGAGACCTCGTCCGTGCCCTCCGCGCCCAGCATGTGCACCATGCCGAGCGCGTAGCCGACGCCCCGCCGCACCGCGCCGGGCTCCCCCGCGCCGTCCGGGCCGCCGGGCAGCAGCCAGTCCTCCTCCGGGGAGTCCACGGGGAGTTCGGGGAGCGGGAAGTCGCGTACCGCGGAGAGGAGTTCGGCCACCGGGGCCGGGCACGTCACCGTCTGGCCGGTGGGCAGGATGTCGCCCGTGGCCAGCACGTTGCGCATGCGGATCTCCGCGCCGTCGACGCCGACGCGCGCCGCCAGCTTGTCCATCTGCGCCTCGTACGCCGCGCACACCTGCATCGCGCCCTCGCCCCGCACGTGGCCCGACGGCGGGTTGTTCGTGCGCACCGCCCAGCCCTCGACGAAGGCGTGCGGCACCACGTACGGGCCACAGGCGAACGACACGGCCGCCGCCAGCGACTCGGACGACGAGTCCGCGTAGGCGCCCGCGTCCAGCAGGATCTGCGCCTCCACCTTCACCAGCCGGCCCTCCGCGTCCGCGTGGTGGCGGTAGCGCAGCAGGGTGGGGTGGCGGTGGGCGTGGCCGAGGAAGGACTCCTCGCGGGTGGCGGTGAGCTTGACCGGGCAGCCGGTGCGCAGCGCGAGCAGGCCCAGCGGGATCTGGAAGCCGGGGTCCTCGCGGTCGCCGGTGGCGCCCGGGACGCCCGTCACGACCAGCTTGACCTGCTCCGGCGGCAGCCCGAAGCAGGCCGCGGCCAGGTCGCGGTCGGTGTGCGGGTCGGTCGAGGCGGTGTACAGCTCGACGCCCCCGTCGGGACGCGGCACCGCGAGCGCCGCCTCGGCGCCGATGGGCGCGGTGTCCTGCCGGCCGATCCGGTACAGGCCCTCGACGACGACGTCGCCGGTCGCCTCCTGGTCGCCGAAGCTGAGCGGGATGTGCCGGATCAGGTTGCCGTCCGGGTGCAGCGGCGGCGCCGCGAAGGCCTTCTCCGGGTCCGTGATCGGCTCCAGGACCTCGTACTCGACCGCGATGGCCGCGGCCGCGAGCCGGGCCGTGTCCGGGTGGTCGGCGGCCACCGCGGCGATCGCCTCGCCGTGGTGCCGGACGAGTTCGGCGGCGAACACCGGCCGGTCGGCCACCGTGCGGCCGTACGTGACCGCGCCCGGCACGTCGGCGTGGGTCACCACCGCCCGTACCCCGGGCATCTCGGCCGCGGCCGTCGTGTCGATCGACACGATCCGGGCGTGCGGGTGCGGCGAGCGCAGGATCGCCGCCCACAGCAGACCCTCGGCCCACAGGTCGGCGGCGTACGGGAAGGTGCCCTCGGTCTTCGCCCGCGCGTCGGCCTGCGGGAGCGAGACGCCGATGCCGAGCCCGAGGCCGGCCGGCTCCGTGATCGTTTCGCTGCTCACGCCGTGCCTCCGTCGAACGGGTGGGGAATCTGGTGCGGGATGCGGGCCTCCTCGCCCGCCTCCGTCTCGGCCGCCGCCTCGCGGCCGCTGACGACCTCCCGTACGGCGTCGAGCACACCGCGGTAGCCCGAGCAGCGGCACAGGTTGCCGCAGAGCGCCTGCCGGGTCTCCAGCTCGTTCGGGGCGTGGTTGCCTTCGAGCAGGTCGTGCACGGTCATGGCCATGCCCGGGATGCAGAAGCCGCACTGCACCCCGCACTTCGCCAGCGCCCGCTGCACGTCGGACGGCTCCCCGTCCACGGCCAGGCCCTCGACCGTCCGCACCTCGCACCCCGCGGCCGTGGCCGCCGGCACCAGGCAGGACGCGACCAGGCGGCCGTCCACCTGCACGTTGCACGCACCGCACTCGCCCTGCGAGCAGCCGTCCTTCGCCCCGGCGAGGCCGAGGCGCTCGCGCAGCACGTACAGCAGCGACTCGCCGATCCACGAGTCCGTGACCGGGCGGTCGGCGCCGTTGACGCGGAGCGCGTACGAGGTGGTGGGGTGCTCGTCGCTGTCGGTCGACATGTCGACGGGCGGCAGCGGGTCGGCGGGGAGGGCGGACGCGAGGGGGTCCGGAAGCCGGTCCGTGGGCTGTCCCGGAGCCTGCTCCAGGGTCTGTCCCGGGGTCTGTTCCAGGGGCTGTCCCTGGGGCTGTCCCGGGGTCTGTTCCAGGGGCTGTCCCTGGGGCTGTTCCAGGGCCGGTTCCGGCGCCTGCTCCCGTACGTGCTCCGATACGGGATCCGACACCGGCTCCGGCTGGGCGGGGGCCTCGGCCGGTACCTCGACCGGAGCCTCGGCGGCCACCCGCTCGTGCTCCCGCTCCGGCTCGGCGGCCGGTTCCTCCACCGCCCACGGCGCGGGCGCGCCGCCGGGCAGCGTGGCCGGTGCGCCGGTCGCGTACTGCGCGAGCCGTGACGCCGTGTACTCGCCCGAGTCGTCCAGGACGTCCGAACCGTCCTCGATCGTCGGGATCGTCCACGACGCCGTCTGCTCCTGCGGGAAGTCCTGGAACTCCTGGAACTCCTGGAACTCCTGGAACTCCTGCACCTCCCGGAAGTCCTGTGCGGCCGGCGGGACGTACGGGGTCTGCGGGGCCTGCGGGAACTCCGAGATCTGAGGGGCCTGGGGGGCCTGAGGGGCCTGGGGGGCCTGAGGAACCTGCCGCTCCTCCTGCGCGGGCTCCTGCGGGGCCTGCACCATCCACGTCCCCGTGGCCGCCGGGTCCGTCGCCGCCAACGGCACCAGCGGGGTGATCATTGGCGGCACGTAGCCGTGGCCCGGCGCCTCCAGCGGGACGCCCTCCAGCATGAACTCGGGCGGCAGCTGCACGAAGGCCGTGGCGTCGCCGTCGTACCCCTCGCTCTGCGGGATCGGCTGCCAGCCGCCCGTACCGCGGTTCTCCGGTGTCTCGTCGCTCACGACAGCGCCCTCCCCAGTGCCCGTCGGGCCAGCGCGGCGACGGTGCGCCGCAGGTGCAGTACGGCCGGGGGCAACTGCTCGTCGCCCTGCGGGTCCGGGATGCACGCGGCGGCCACGTAGTCGCCGAACGCCGCCAGTGCCTCGGGGGCCAGTCCCCGGTCCCCGTCCCAGTCCACCAGCGAGGCGATCCACTGCTCGGCCTCCAGCGGGCGCAGCGGCATCGGCGCGACGGCCCCGACCGCGCAGCGCACCCCGCGGCGCGCCGGGTCGAGGACGACGGCGACCGAGGCGGCGGCCCGGGCCGGGCCGGTGCGACCGGTGGCCTTCAGGAAGACCTGGGGGGCGTGCAGCAGCGGTACGCGCACGAAGGCGACCAGCTCGCCGGGGGCCAGCAGGTCCCGGCCGGCCAGCAGGTGGCTGACGGGCAGCTCGCGGCTGCCGAGCGGGCCGACGACGACCAGCTCGGCCTCCAGGGCGGCCAGCACCGGCAGCGAGTCGCCGGTGGGCGCCGCGGTCACGATGTTGCCGCCGAGCGTGCCGGCGTTGCGGATCTGGGGCGGGCCGGCGACGCGCGAGGCGGCGGCCAGGGCGGGGATGAGGGCCGCGAAGTCGGGGCGGCCCATCCGGGCGTGGGTGAGACCGGCGCCGAGCAGGGCGTGCCCGTCCTGGTACTGCCAGCCGCGGATCTCGTTGATCCGGCTGAGGCCGACCAGGCCCGCGGGGCGCAGCTGGCCGCGGTTGACGGCGGCCATCAGATCGGTGCCGCCGGCCACGGGGACGGCGGCCGGCATGGCCGTGAGCGCCGCCACGGCCTCGTCCAGCGAGGCGGGCAGCGTCACGGACCGCGCCGCCCGTGATGCCGTCTGTGGTGCGTGCGTGGTCAACCCGCTGCCCCTTCCCGGTGTCCCGGTGATCCCCGACCGTCCCCGGCTGTCACGCCTGTGTGGCCGTACCGTACGTGCTCACAGCCTGGACGTGGCAACTCTGGCACATCTTCCGAGCCGTACGTCGCGAGGGTCCGCGAAGGGCGGTTCCGTCCAGGACGTGCGGGGATCCTCCCGAGCGACGGTAACTTCCCTTTTGCCGCTCTTGGGTGACGTCGGGGCGATAGGTGCCTCACACGTTCGGGGGTGCCCCCTCGACGGGTCGGCCCTGGACGCCGGGGCGGCGCTGCCAGGGGTGCGGTCCGGCGGGCGGGCGGTAGTCCACGCCGAGGGCGTCGAGACGCCGGTAGTGGGCGCTCATCCGGCGTTCGAAGTCGGCGTGATCGCGCGCGTCGGGGGCGGGCAGCCGGGACCAGGCGACCTCGGCGAACGCGGCGAGGCGCGGGTAGGTCTGGTAGTCGACGCGGGCCCGGTTCTCCATCACCTCGGTCCACACGTTGGCCTGGGTTCCCAGGATGTGGGCGGCTGCCTCGGGCGCGAGGCCGGGCGGGACGGGCTCGAAGCGGTAGACGTCCGCCAGGGTCCGTACGTATCCGATGGGCATCGGCTCGTCCTCCCCCGACGCCTGACGGTGGTCCAGGTACACCTGCTGTTCGGGGCACATCACCACGTCGTGGCCGGCCTCGGCGGCGGTGATGCCGCCCGCGTAGCCGCGCCAGGACGAGACGGCCGCGCCGGGCGCGAGGCCGCCCTCCAGGATCTCGTCCCAGCCGATGAGGCGGCGGCCGCGCTCGGCGAGCCAGCGGTCGAAGTGGCGGACGAACCAGGACTGGAGGCCGTCCTCGTCGCCGACGCCGAGCTCCTTGACGCGGGCCTGGGCGGTGGCCGAGGCCTTCCACTGGTCCTTGGGGCACTCGTCGCCGCCGATGTGCACGAACGGCGAGACGTCGGCCGGGAAGAGGTCGAGCAGCTCCTCGAAGACGCCCTCGTAGAAGCGCAGGACGTCGTCAGTGGGGGCGAGTACGTTCGGACTGACTCCCCAGGTGTCCCAGACGGAGAGGGCGGTGGTGTCGATGACGTCGGTGTTGCCCAGTTCCGGGTACGCGGCGATGGCGGCCTGCGAGTGGCCGGGTACGTCGATCTCGGGGACGACCGAGATATGCCGGGCGGCGGCGTAGGCGACGATCTCGCGGATGTCGTCCTGGGTGTAGAAGCCGCCGTGCGGGGTCTCGTTCCAGAGCGGCGACGCCCGGTGCCCCCACTTGCTCCGCGCCCGCCAGGAGCCGGTCCCGGTGAGGCGCGGGTGCCGCTTGATCTCGATCCGCCAGCCCTGGTCGTCGGTGAGGTGGAGGTGGAGGACGTTCAGCTTGTGGGCGGCCATCAGGTCCAGCTGCCGCAGCACGTCGTCCTTGGGCATGAAGTGGCGGGCGACGTCGAGCATCAGGCCTCGCCAGGAGAAGCGCGGGCCGTCGGCGATGTCGGTGCCGGGCACGGTCCAGCGCCGGGTGCGGTCGAGCGGCGCCCTGCGGTGCGCGTCGGGGCCGAGGAGCTGACGGAGCGTCTGGAGCCCCCAGAACACCCCGGCGGCCGACCCGCCGCGCACGACGACGCCGGCCGCGTCCACCGACAGGCGGTAGCCCTCGGGGCCCAGGTCTCCGACGGCGTCGGGGTCGATCCGGAGGCGGACGGTCCCCCCGTCGCCCGGCGCGGTGGGCGCGGGGGGAACGGTCGGCGCGCCCGGCGCGGGGGGCGCAGTCGGCGCGCCCGGCGCGAGATCCAGGCCGGTCGCCGCCCCGACCGTGGCGCGCAGCCACCGGGCGGCGCCCTCGGTCCCGGGTCCCGCGTCGACGACGGTCGCCGGACCCAGGACGAAGCCGCCGTCGGCACCGTCACCGGATCCGGCTCCGGCCCCGGCGCCCGCCGGGCCCAGCACCGTCACCGGCGCGGGAACGAGCTCGTGGTCGCGTTCGCGGACGGGCCCACGGCCGCGCCCGAAGCCCTCGTCCGTCAGGTTCTCGTCGGTCATCACGTCAGTCCCTAGTCCTTCACCGCCCCGCCCAGTCCCGAGACCAGGCGGCGCTGTACGAGTACGAAGAAGACGAGCACCGGGAGGGTCATCACGGTCGACCCGGCCATGATCCCTCCCCAGTCGTTCTCGTCGGGCTTGAAGAAGACGAGCAGCGCCATCGGGAGGGTCGACTGCGAGGTGTCGCTGATGAGGAAGGACTTCGCGAAGAGGAAGTCGTTCCAGGTCGAGATGAACGAGAAGACGCTCGTGGCGACGAGCCCGGGGAAGACCAGTGGGAAGAGGATCTGCCACAGGAAGCGGGTCCGGCTCGCGCCGTCGATCATCGCCTGCTCCTCCAGGGCCTCGGGCACGGCCTTGACGAAGCCGCGGAGCATCCAGATCGCGAACGGCAGCGAGAAGGCGATGTGCGGCAGGATCAGCGAACCCAGGGTGTTGAGCTGCCCGAAGTCCCGCATGAGGAAGAACAGCGGGATCGTCAGCGCCTCGATCGGGACCATCTGCGCGACCAGGAACATGATCAGCAGGGTGGTGCGGAAGCGGAACCGGAACCGGGTGACGGCGGTCGCCGCGAGGAAGGCGATGACGGCGGAGGCGAGCACGACCGTGCCCGCGACGATCAGCGAGTTGAGGAAGTAGCGCCCGAACTCCTGCTGTTCGAAGACGCGCCGGAAGGAGTCCAGGGACGGGGAGAGCGTCCACGGCCGGGGTTCGGTGGACTGGATCTCGCCCGCCGGCTTGAAGGCGGACAGGACCATCCAGTACAGCGGGAAGGCCACGGCGGCGGCGACCAGCAGGGCCGCGGCCTCCGCGGCGAGCCGCGCGGGCCGGCGGACGCGGAATCCGACACGGCCACCCGCACCGGCACCGGCACGGACGCCGGGACGCAAACGGATACGGAACCCGGAGGCCGAGGCCCCGGAGCCACGGGAGGCCGAGGACCCGGAGGCCGAGGACCCGGAGCCACGGGAGGTCGAGGACCCGGAGGCGCGAAGCCCGGAAGTGCTCACAGTTCTTCCCCCTGTCGGCGCAGCAGGCGCAGGTAGGCCAGGGTCACGGTCAGCAGGATGAGCAGCATGACCACGCCGATGGCGGAGCCCAGGCTGTACTGGGAGGAGGCGAAGGCCTTCTGGTAGGCGTACACGTTGAGGACGAGGTTCTGCCCGGCGATGCCGCCGCCGCCCGTCATCACGTAGATCTGGGTGAAGACCTTGAAGTCCCAGATGATCGACTGGATCGTGACGACGACGAGGATGGGCCGCAGCATCGGCGCCGTGACGGAGCGCCAGATGCGCCACTGCGAGGCGCCGTCGAGGGCGGCGGCCTCCAGGACCTCGGACGGGATGGCCTTGATGCCGGCGTAGACGGTGACCATCACGAAGGGGAACGAGCACCAGACGACCTCGAACAGGACGAGGGCGAAGGCGCTGTACCGCCCGTAGGTCCAGGAGAAGTCGCCGAGCCCGAGGACCCGGTTGACCGGCCCGTAGTCGGGGTCGAAGAGGAAGACCCAGACGGTGGAGCCGGTGACGGCGGGGGTGGCCCAGGCGCCGAGCGCGGCCAGCATGAGGGCGAGCCGGGGCAGGGCGCGGATCCGGGTGAGCAGGACGGCGAGGGCGCAGCCGACGGCGAGGGTGGCGACGACGCAGGCGGCGGCGAACAGGACGGTGGCGAGCAGGACCTGCCAGAACTGGGGGTCGGAGAAGAGCGCGCCGTAGTTGCCGAGGCCCTGGAAGGTGGTGGGTTCGCCGCCGCTGACCTGGGCCTGGGTGTACTCCAGGAAGGAGATCAGGCCGAGCTGGTAGATCGGGTAGACGAGCAGCCCGCCGAGGACGACGAGTGCGGGGAGCAGGTAGAGCCAGGGGGTCCAAGCGGAGCCGCCGCGGCGGCGGGGGGTCCGCCGGGGCGGGCGCGGGGCGCGGGGGCCGGGAAGCCGTGCGCCGGCGCGGTCGGGCGCGGGGGCGGCTTTCTCGGTGCGGGGTGCGGTGGTCATGGTGCGGTCCCGGCCTCAGCCCGCCGCCGCGAAGGCCGCGTCCATCTTCTTCGCGGCGTCTTCGGAGGCCCCGTTGACGTCCTTACGCCCGCTGACGACCTCCTGGAACATGGTGGGGAGCACGAGGGAGGCGTCGATCTGGCCCCAGCCCGCCGAGGCGGGGACGAACTTGGCGCCCGCGCCGAGGGAGTCGATGAAGGGCTTCACGAAGGGCTCCCTGGCCGCCGCCTGCTGCCGGACGTCGGTGTAGGTGGGCAGGAATCCCATGGCGTCGAAGAGGCGGCCCTGGGTCTCCTTGCCGGTGAGCGACTTCATGAGGTCGACGGCGAGGGTGCGGTGGGAGGTGCTCTTGAGGACGCCGATGTTGTTGCCGCCGGCGAAGGCGGGGGCGATGGAGCCGGGGGTGGTGCCGGGCAGCGGGACGACGGCGTACTTGCCCTTGACGGTGCCGGCCTCGACGGCGGCGTGGCTGAAGTCGCCGCCGATGGCCATGGCGGCCTTGCCGGAGGCGAAGGCGGTGACGGTGGCGTTGCCTCCCATCTGGGCGCACTTGGCGGCGGGGCAGTTGTCGTCGCCGAAGAGCGAGGCGTAGGAGGCGATGCCCTTGCGGGCGGCCTCGCTGTCGACGGCGGACTCGTACGGGTCGCCCGAAGCGCCTGTTCCGGTGGCGAGTTCACCGCCGTTGGCCCAGATGAAGGGCATGGCGCCGTAGGTGTAGGCGCCGCCGACGGCCATGCCGTAGAGCTCGGGCCTGGCCTTGCGGATCTTCTTGGCGGTGGCGATGAGTTCGGCCTGGGTCTTGGGGGCGCTCAGGCCGAGTCCGGCGAAGACGTCGGTCCGGTAGTAGAGGGCGCGGACGCCGACGAAGAGCGGGGCACCGTAGACCTTGCCGCCGACGGTGACGGAGGTCCTGGCGGTGGGGTCGGTGTCCTTGGCCTCGTCCCAGGCGTCGAACTCGGCGGTGATGTCGGCGAGTCCGCCGTCCTTGACGTATCCGGCGGTGTCGGTGTTGCCGTACTCGATGAGGTCGGGTGCGGACTTGGGGTCGTTGAAGGCGGCCTTGACGCGCTGGGCGCGGGTCTCGACGGGGATGTACTCGACCTCGACCTCGACGCCCCCGTGGCGCTTCTCGAAGGCGGCGACGGCCTGGTCGACGACCTGTTCCTTGGGCTTGTTGGCGACTTCCTGGAAGAGCCAGACGCGCAGGGTGCCGCTCTTGTCGTCGGTACCTGCCGCGCCGCCCGAGGTCTGCGGGGCGCAGGCGGCCAGGGCCAGGAGAGCGATGGGTACGGCGATTCGGGCAGGAGTCTTCACGGCGGTCCCCTCCACACAGCCGTTGCACCATATGCAACGGACGTTTCGCACTGCACAACAGGCGTGAGGTTATGGGCGGACCAACACCGCGACAAGAGGTCTCCACCACTCTGTGACCGGCCGAAGCACCCTGCGCAACGCGAACGGCCCCCGGCGCGCGCACCGAAGTGCGCGCGCCGGGGGCCGTCCCCGACTGCCGGCGGTCCGGACTACTTGTCCTTGCCGCCCTTGTCCTTGTCCCCGCCGGAGCCCATGGACTCGTAGATCTCCTTGCACATCGGGCAGACCGGGTACTTCTTGGGGTCGCGCCCCGGTACCCAGACCTTGCCGCACAGTGCCACCACGGGAGTGCCGTCGAGGGCACTCGCCATGATCTTGTCCTTCTGGACGTAGTGCGCGTAGCGCTCGTGGTCGCCGTCACCGTGGGACACCTGCGGCGTCGGCTCCACGAGGGTTCCCGTACCTGCCCCGCGCTCGGGCTCGAGAGTGCTCATGGGACCCAAGGGTACTGAAAGATGGACCCCTCGGCGGAGCACCCCCGGGCGGTCCCGGCCCAGGCCCGGCGGGACCCGCGCGCACCGTCAGTTCAGCGACGGATCGTCCGGATAGGTGGCCACCATGGCGAGCTCACCGCGCTGGCGGCGCAGGACCTGGCGCCAGAGGGTCTCGGGGCGCGGCGAGGAGACGTCGCCGGGTTCGGACTCCACCACGTACCAGGCGCCGTCGCCGAGCTCGGACTCCAGCTGGCCGGGGCCCCAGCCCGCGTAACCGGCGAAGATCCGCAGGGCGCCGATGGCCGGGCCGAGCAGCTCGGGCGGGGTCTCCAGGTCGACCAGGCCGATCGCCCCGTACACGCGCCGCCAGCCGAGCGGACCCTCGTCGCCGGGGATCACCGCGATGCCGAGGGCCGCGTCGAGGGAGACCGGGCCACCCTGGAAGACGACGCCCGGCTCGCCGGCCAGCTCGGCCCAGGGCGCGAGGATGTCGCCGACCGTTATGGGGGTCGGCCGGTTGAGGACCACGCCGAGGGAACCCTCGTCGTCGTGGTCGAGCAGCAGGACCACCGCGCGGTCGAAGTTCGGGTCCGCCAGCGCGGGGGTGGCCACGAGCAGCCGTCCTGTGAGCGAGGACACCTCGGTCATGCGACACATGATCCCGCATCTTCGGCGTTCCGGGGGGTTGTCCGGGGCGATCCGGGGCAGGCGTGCGGCACCGCAGGTCAACCGGGCGCGCGGGAGGCCCGACCGGTCCGGCTCCGGACCAAGCGGACGGTGACGCTCCGCAAGATCACGGAGACGGAGGGTGTTGTGCCGAATTCATTACATTCGCGGGGCCCCCTCAGCCACACACCTGGGGTCCCATGGCCCCTTACCCTTTTCTCTGGCCACCCGACCGACGACCCGGAACGCGAGATTCATGACCGGCACAGACAGCCATGACGTACTGCTTGTCCATGGTGGCACCCCGCTCGAGGGCGAGATCCGCGTCCGCGGCGCGAAGAACCTCGTGCCCAAGGCGATGGTCGCCGCCCTGCTCGGCAGCGAGCCGAGCCGACTGCGCAACGTGCCCGACATCCGTGACGTCCGCGTGGTCCGCGGACTGCTCCAGCTGCACGGCGTGACGGTCCGCCCCGGCGAGGAGCCGGGTGAGCTGATCATGGACCCGACGCACGTGGAGTCGGCCAACGTGGCCGACATCGACGCGCACGCCGGCTCCTCGCGGATCCCGATCCTCTTCTGCGGCCCGCTGCTGCACCGCCTCGGCCACGCCTTCATCCCGGGCCTGGGCGGCTGCGACATCGGCGGCCGGCCGATCGACTTCCACTTCGAGGTGCTCCGCAAGTTCGGCGCGACCATCGAGAAGCGGGCGGACGGCCAGTACCTGGAGGCCCCGCAGCGGCTGCGCGGCACCAAGATCGAGCTGCCGTACCCGTCGGTCGGCGCGACCGAGCAGGTGCTGCTGACCGCGGTCCTCGCCGAGGGTGTCACCGAGCTGTCCAACGCGGCCGTGGAGCCGGAGATCGAGGACCTCATCTGCGTGCTGCAGAAGATGGGCGCGATCATCGCGATGGACACCGACCGGACCATCCGGATCACCGGTGTCGACAAGCTGGGCGGCTACAACCACAAGGCGCTCTCGGACCGTCTGGAGGCCGCCTCCTGGGCGTCCGCCGCACTGGCCACCGAGGGCAACATCTACGTGCGCGGCGCGCAGCAGCGCTCGATGATGACCTTCCTCAACACGTACCGGAAGGTCGGCGGCGCCTTCGAGATCGACGACGAGGGCATCCGCTTCTGGCACCCGGGCGGCTCGCTCAACGCGATCGCCCTGGAGACCGACGTCCACCCCGGTTTCCAGACCGACTGGCAGCAGCCGCTGGTCGTCGCCCTGACGCAGGCCTCGGGCCTGTCCATCGTCCACGAGACGGTGTACGAGTCGCGGCTCGGCTTCACCTCGGCGCTGAACCAGATGGGCGCTCACATCCAGCTGTACCGCGAGTGCCTGGGCGGCTCGGACTGCCGCTTCGGCCAGCGCAACTTCCTGCACTCGGCGGTCGTCAGCGGCCCGACCAAGCTGCAGGGCGCCGACCTGGTCATCCCCGACCTGCGCGGCGGCTTCTCGTACCTGATCGCGGCCCTCGCGGCCCAGGGCACCTCGCGGGTGCACGGCATCGACCTGATCAACCGCGGCTACGAGAACTTCATGGAGAAGCTGGTCGAGCTCGGCGCCAAGGTCGAGCTCCCGGGCAGCGCGCTCGTCTAGGCCGTTGCGGGCGCCCGTAAGCGCCTGCAACGCCTCCTGAAGGGCAAACGAGAGGGCGGCCACCCCCTGACAGGGTGGCCGCCCTTTTCGCTGCCTCAGGCCGCTTCAGCGGCCTGGGACCAAGCTGCCCGGAGGCCGCTTGCCTTACTTGCCCTTGGCGGCTTCCTTGAGCTTCGAGCCCGCGGAGACCTTCACGCTGTAGCCGGCCGGGATGTTGATCGGGTCGCCGGTCTGCGGGTTACGAGCGGTGCGAGCGGCACGGTGGGTGCGCTCGAAGGTCAGGAAGCCGGGGATGGTGACCTTCTCGTCACCCTTGGCGACGACCTCGCCGACGGTCTCGGCGAGCGCGGCCAGAACGGCGTCGGCGTCCTTGCGGGTCACCTCGGCACGGTCGGCCAGGGCGGCCACCAGCTCACTGCGGTTCATGTTGTTACTCCCGTGTCTTTCTTGCCTGTGAGGCGTGAGATCGAAGCCGATGCTGCCAGGGCCCTCGGACAGTCCCCGGACCCGGGTCTGCTGACAGACCCTCGCGCCCAAACACGCATCCTGCCCCCACCAGCGGCGGGAACGCCAATCCGGCACCCCTCCGGCACCCTCATGGGTCACACGAAAAACGCCGGAGTTCCCTGGTGGTGACGTAGCGTCGACTCCGCGCGGACCGTGCGGAGCCGAACTACCACCCTAAAGGCGGGTTTGGGGAGCGGCGACCGCGACACGCAGCCACCGCTCCCGAGGGGCTCAGGCGCCCGCGCCCGCCGCCTTCGCCGCGTTGCGCACCGCGCCGGCCACCGCGCCCGCGACCTTGTCGTTGAAGACCGACGGGATGATGTAGTTCGGGTTCAGCTCGTCCTCGGTGACGACGTCCGCGAGGGCGCTGGCCGCGGCCAGCATCATCTCGGTGTTGACCGTCCGGGACTGGGCGTCCAGGAGGCCGCGGAAGACGCCCGGGAAGACCAGCACGTTGTTGATCTGGTTCGGGAAGTCCGAGCGGCCGGTGGCCACGACGGCGGCCGTCTGACGGGCGATCGCCGGGTCCACCTCGGGGTCCGGGTTCGCGAGCGCGAACACGATCGCGCCTTCCGCCATGGCGGCCACGTCGGCCGCGCCGAGCACGTTGGGGGCCGAGACGCCGATGAAGACGTCCGCGCCGACGACCGCCTCCTTGAGGGTGCCGGTGACGCCCTCCGGGTTGGTGTTGTCGGCGATCCAGCGCAGCGGCGAGTCGGGCTCGGCGTCCACCAGGTCCTCGCGGCCCGCGTGCACGACGCCGTGGATGTCGGCGACGACCGCGTGCTTCACGCCGGCCGCGATGAGCAGCTTCAGGATGGCCGTACCGGCCGCGCCCGCACCGGACATGACGACCCGTACGTCACCGATGCCCTTGCCCACCACGCGCAGGGCGTTGGTCAGCGAGGCGAGCACGACGATCGCGGTGCCGTGCTGGTCGTCGTGGAAGACCGGGATGTCCAGGGCCTCGCGCAGCCGGGCCTCGATCTCGAAGCAGCGCGGCGCGGAGATGTCCTCCAGGTTGATGCCCGCGAAGCCGGGGGCGATCGCCTTGACGACCTCGACGATGGCGTCCGGGTCCTGGGTGTCCAGGCAGATCGGCCACGCGTCGATGCCCGCGAAGCGCTTGAAGAGGGCCGCCTTGCCCTCCATGACGGGCAGGGCGGCCTTGGGGCCGATGTTGCCGAGGCCGAGGACGGCGGAGCCGTCCGTCACGACTGCGACGGAGTTGCGCTTGATGGTGAGGCGGCGGGCGTCCTCGGGGTTCTCGGCGATCGCCATGCACACGCGGGCCACGCCCGGGGTGTAGATCATCGAGAGGTCGTCACGGTTGCGGATGGGGTGCTTGGACGCCATCTCGATCTTGCCGCCGAGGTGCATCAGGAACGTACGGTCGGAGACCTTGCCGAGCACGACGCCCTCGATGCCGCGCAGCTGCTGGACGATCTCGTCCGCGTGCGCGGTGGAGGTCGCGGCGATGGTGACGTCGATCCGCAGCTTCTCGTGGCCGGATGCGGTCACGTCCAGGCCGGTGACGGAACCGCCGTGGGTCTCGACGGCCGTGGTGAGCTGGGAGACCGCGGTGCCGCTCGCGGGCACCTCGAGCCGGACCGTCATCGAGTACGAGACGCTGGGCGCCGTTGCCATGTCCGTGTTCCTCTGCTTTCACTGGCTTCGTTGCTACGCCGCACCGGCTGGTTCGCCCGGCGACGCCCTCCGATCGTCGCACCTACCTGCGGGTAGCAGGTAATACGGTCGTTTCGTTTTCGGAAAGTAGTTTCCACCATACGAGAGACGCATCGGAAACAGAAGAGACCCGGGGAAACGGAAGAGGTCCCCGTCACCCGAAGGTGACGAGGACCTCTGCACGTAAGCGGCACCGACCCGCCATGCTCGCCTCGCGGCAAGTGGTCCCTCTGAGGGACGAAGGTTGGGCCCGGGGGCTTGGATCGAGCCGGTGCCACGACAAGGCTAACAAACCACCCTGGCAAGTGATTCCTGCGGCACGAGTTGACCGGAAATGAGCCCCCGGGCGGCCCTGGGGGCTCCCGGGCCTCAGTCCCGCAGCAGGTCCGGCACTCCGTCCTCGTCCGGCAGGTCACGGTCGCCCGAGACCACCGTGAGCGCCTGCGTGGAGCGGGTGAGCGCCACGTAGAGCACCCGCAGGCCCGCCGGCGACTCGTCCGCGATCTCCGCGGGCGAGACCACCACCGTGGCGTCGTACTCCAGCCCCTTCGCCTCCAGCGAGCCGAGCGCCACCACCCGGTCGCCGAGCCCGGCGAGCCAGCGGGCGGCCTCCGCACGCCGGTTCATCGCGACGACCACGCCGACCGTCCCGTCCACCTGTGCGAGGAGCCGTTCGGCCTCCGACCGCACGGTTTCGGCCAGAGCGCCCTTCTCGGGGCCCTCCGCGACCGGAACGAAGCGGGGCTCGATGCCCGTGGAGCGCACCGCGCGCGGGGACTCCTTGCCGGGCATGGCGAGCGCGAGCACCTTCGCGGCGAGCTCGGCGATCTCCGCGGGGTTGCGGTAGTTCACGGTGAGCTCGAAGCGGCGCCGCGGCCGGGTGCCGAGGGCCTCGTCGCGGGCCGCGGCCGCCTCGTCCGGGTCGGACCAGGAGGACTGGGCCGGGTCGCCGACGACCGTCCAGGTCGCGTGGCGGCCGCGCCGGCCGACCATCCGCCACTGCATGGGCGTGAGGTCCTGGGCCTCGTCGACGATGACGTGCGCGTACTCGGTCCGCTCGGTCGCGAGGCGCTCGGCCCGCTCCCACTGGGTCTCCTCGCGTACGGGCATCAACTCCTCCAGACCGGTGAGCTGGTCCAGCGGGTCGTACTCCCGCTTCTTGCGCGGCCGGGCGGGCGCCCCGAGGAGCGTGGACAGCTCGTCGAGCAGGGCCACGTCGTGCACCGAGCGGCCCGGGCGGCGCAGCGAGCGGGCGAGGCGGCGCACCTCCCCCGGGTTGAGCACCCGGCGGGCCCAGCGGCCGAGCCGCTTCTCGTCGCCCATGGCGTCGAGGACCCCGCGCGGGGTGAGCTCGGGCCACCAGGCGTCGAGGAAGGCGAGGAACGAGTCCTCCGTCGACACGTCCTCGTCGAAGGAGGAGCGCAGCTCGGCGGCGAGCTCGGGGTCGCTGTGCCGGCCGGCCGCGCCGGACCTGGTGTACAGGGCGTCGAGCAGCAGCCGGCGGGCGCGGGGGCGCAGCAGGTTGACGGGGGCGGTGCCGCCGAGGACGTTGTGGCGGATGCGCCGGAGGTCCTCGGGGCCCAGCTCCAGGCGCCGGCCGAACGCGACGACCCGCAGCAGGGTGGGCGTGCCGGTCACGGCGCGGGAGCCGGTGTCGTCCTCGTCGTCGTCCGGGTCGCCCAGGGCGAGCTGCGCCTTGGGCGCCGGGTTCTCCAGGGCGCCGCGGGCGGCCTTGCGCAGCACGGCGAGCATCCGGGAGGAGCCCTTGATCCGGGCGACGGCGGGCTCGTCGTAGGCGTCGGCCTCGGCGCCGTCGACCAGGCTGCCGAGGGCGCGGATCGCGACCTGCCCCTCCTCGCCCAGTGAGGGCAGCACGCCCTCGGTGTACGAGACGAGCAGCGGGGTCGGCGAGACGATGAGGATGCCGCCCGAGTAGCGGCGCCGGTCCTGGTAGAGCAGGTAGGCGGCGCGGTGCAGGGCGACGGCGGTCTTGCCGGTGCCGGGGCCGCCCTCGACGTACGTCACGGAGGCGGCGGGGGCACGGATGACCAGGTCCTGTTCGGCCTGGATGGAGGCGACGATGTCCCGCATGGTGTGGCTGCGGGCCTGCCCGAGGGCGGCCATGAGCGCGCCGTCGCCGATGACGGGGAGCTCGTGTCCGTCGAGGGTGGCGGTCAGCTCGGGGCGCATGAGGTCGTCCTCGACGCCGAGGACCTGGCGGCCCTTGGAGCGGATGACCCGGCGGCGCACCACCCGGCCCGGGTCGACCGGGGTCGAGCGGTAGAACGGGGCGGCGGCGGGCGCCCGCCAGTCGATCACGAGCGGGGCGTAGTCGGCGTCGAGGACGCCGATCCGGCCGATGTGGAGGGTCTCGCCGATGTCGGCGACCTGCCGGCCGTCCTCGGTCCGTACGGCGTCCTCGGCGGGTTCGACGGAGGTGTAGGCGCCGTCGGGCCCCTTCTTCCCGTCCTTGCCGAAGAGGAGATCGATCCGGCCGAAGAGGAAGTCCTCGAACTCGTTGTTCAGCCGGTTGAGGTGGATGCCGGCCCGGAACACCTGGGCGTCGCGCTCGGCGAGGGCGCCGGGCGTACCGACCTGGCCCCGCTGGGCGGCGTCGTTCATCAGGAACTCGGCCTCGTGGATCTTCTCCTCGAGGCGGCGGTAGACCTGATCCAGATGTTCCTGTTCGACACCGATCTCACGGTCTCTGACCGTGTCGACGGCTTCCTGCGCGGCCACCGGGGCCCCCTTCTGACGTGCACTGGGCAGCCGTCGAGCGTACGCCACCAGGAGGCCATGTGTCAGGCCTGACGTCCCGGGTGCCCGGCCGCGTGCCCGACGGTCCCGAAGGGGGCCGGCCCGGGCGTACGGGGGAGCCGCCCGGGCCGGCCGGAACCGGCGCGGCGCGGGGGAAGCACCGTCCGGTCGTCCGAAGGCGTCCTCGCAGGTCAGCGCGGACGCCCCCACAGCATCAATGTTCAACTGTTTATTATCTACGGACCGTTTTTCCTAGGAAATGAAGCACTGACCCATTCAGGGGGCGCGCGTGAACAGGACCGGGCTCCGGGCCCTCCTCCGCGAGCGCCGCGAGCTGATCGCGCCCGAGGCCCACGGCCTCTCCCGGCCCACCGGCCGGGGCCGGCGTGCCCGCGGCCTCTCCCAGCAGCAGGTCGACGAGCTGACCTGCCGCGCGGTCGACACGTACAACCGGCTGGAGACCGGTCGCTACCTCCACCCGCCGGCCGACTACCTGCGCCAGGTCGCCCGGCTCTTCGGCCTCAACGAGCAGGAGTGGGTCTCGCTCTGCCGGTACGCGGGCATCGGCGACCCGCCCGGCCCGCTGCACCCGTCCTCCGGCCTGGAGGTCCCCGGCGTGTGGCAGGAGGCCGTGGACGGCATCGGGCACATGGCGTACATCACCGACGCCTCCTGGAACCTGCTCGCCCACAACCGGCACTTCGCCGAGATGTACCCGGACGGCCGGGCCCCCGCCAACACGATGCGCTGGATGCTCCTGGACACGTCGGCCCGCGACACCACCCTGGTCGACTGGCGGACCGTGTGGGCACCGCTGATCCTGCCCCAGCTGCGGGCCGCGCTCGCCGTCCGCCCCGAGGACGGGACGCTCCGCGGGATCGAGGCCGAGGTCCGCGCCGATCCCGACCTCGGCCCGCTGTGGGAGGCGGGCGGGGCCCACATCCACCCGGACGGCGACGAACGCCCCCTGCGCCACGCCCTGCTGGGCACCGGCCACGTCACCATCTGCGCCGCCCAGCCGCTCACGGCCCCGGGCTCCCGGCTGATCATCATGCTGTTCCGACCGGGCCGCCAGAAGGCCCACGAGCGGACGCCGATGCTCAGGGCTGCTCCGTAGGGGCCGCGCGGGGTCCTGCGAGAGAGTCGTCCCGCGAGGAGGTCGTCCTGCAAGGGAGTCGCCCTGCGGGCGGTCCCGCGAGCGGGGGCCCGCGAGGCAGCCGCGCACCGTCCGTACGCGAGGGGCCCTGCGACGGGGGCCCGCGGGTTCCCCCGGACGAAGGACCCCGCTACGCCTCGTACTTCGTGTCCGCCACCGGATCGAGCGCCAGCCGGTACCCGCGCTTCACCACCGTCTGGATCAGCTTCGGCGCGCCGAGGGCCGTCCGCAGCCGGGCCATGGCCGTCTCGACGGCGTGCTCGTCGCGCCCCGCCCCGGGCAGCGCCCGCAGCAGCTCCGCCCGGCCGACGACCCAGCCGGGGCGGCGGGCGAGCAGGCCGAGCAGCGCCATCCCGGCCGGCGGCACCGGCCGCAGCGCGCCGTCGACGAGGACCGCGTGCCCCCGGATCTCGATCAGGCGCCCGGCCACCGGCAGCGCCCGGGCCCGGGCCGGCAGCTCCCGGCAGAGCAGGCCGACCAGCGGGCCGAGCCGGAAGCGTTCGGGCTGGTGCGTGTCGATGTCGAGCGCCTGGAGCGGGAGCGCCGTCACCGGCCCCACGCAGACCGCGAGCACGTCGTGCCGCAGCGCCGCGACCAGCTCGTCGAGCGCTCCCCGCTCCTCCGCCCGACGCAGCAGCGAGGCGGCGGCGGGGGCGCTGGTGAAGGTCACCGCGTCCAGGCCGCGGGCGACGACGGCGTCCAGGAGCCGGTCGAGCGGCCCGGTGTCCTCGGGCGGCATCCACCGGTAGACGGGCACGACGACGACCTCCGCCCCGCCCTCCTCCAGCGCCTCCACGAACCCGGGCAGCGGCTCCCCGTGCAGTTGGAGCGCGATCCGGCGCCCCTCGACGCCCTCGTCGAGCAGCCGGTCGAGGACCTCGGCCATCGACTCGGAGGACGGCGACCAGGACTCGGTGAGACCCGCCGCGCGGACCGCGCCCTTCACCTTGGGGCCGCGGGCCAGGAGTTCGACCCCGCCCAGCACGTCGAGGAGCCGGTCGCCGAAGCCCCAGCCGTCGGCCGCCTCGACCCAGCCGCGGAAGCCGATCGCCGTGGTGGCGACGACGACGTCCGGGGCGTGGTCGATGAGGTCCTTGGTGGCGGCGAGGAGTTCGGCGTCGTCGGCGAGCGGCACGATCCGCAGCGCGGGCCCGTGGACGACGGCCGCCCCACGGCGGCGCAGCAGCGCGATCAGCTCGTCCGCGCGCCGTGCCGCCGTGACCCCGACGGTGAACCCGGCGAGGGGCCCCTGGTCCTGCGTGCCGCGCTCTTGCTCGTCCATGTCGCCCGAGACTGCCGGGGTCGCGTGTCGGTCTCGGTTCGCGCGTATTTCCTGGTCGTTACGGCCGTGCGGGACCACTGTGACTCACACCTCGGCGTATCCGAGCCGGGCCGGGGGCTCCGCCGCGACGCCCTCCGCGGTGTCGGGCACCGGAGCCGTCCCGGACGGCCGGCGGAGGTATACCGCCCAGGTCACCACCATGCACGCAGCGTAGAAGGCGAGGAAGGCCACGAAGGCGCCGGTGCCGCTGCCGACCGTCAGGAAGGACTGCCGGAAGGCCAGGTTGATGCCGAGTCCGCCGACCGCGCCGAGCGCGCCGATGAGCCCCATGGCGGCCCCGGAGATGCGCCGCCCGTACGCCTCGGCGGCCTCTCCCGCGAGGCCCTCGCGGTGCGCCTGGGCGAGGAAGATCGCCGGGATCATCTTGTACGTGGAGCCGTTGCCGAGCCCGCTGAGGGCGAAGAGCGCGATGAAGCCGACGAGGAACACGGTCAGGGACTCGGCGACCGACGCGTAGATCACGACCCCGGTAGCGGCGGCCATCGCGGCGAAGGTCACGAGGGTGATGCGTGCGCCGCCGTGCCGGTCGGCGAGCGCGCCGCCGAGGGGCCGCACGAGCGAGCCGAGCAGCGGCCCGATGAAGGTGAGCGAGGCGGCCTGGAGCGGGGTGCGCCCGAACTGGGTCTGCAGGACCAGGCCGAAGGCGAAGCCGTAGCCGATGAAGGAGCCGAAGGTCCCCACGTACAGGAAGGCCACGATCCAGGTGTGACGGGCCGTCACGGCCTCCTTCACGGCGCCGGTGTCGTTCCTGACGGGGGCGAGGTTGTCCATGAACAGGGCGGCGCACACGGCGGCGACGACGACCAGCGGCAGGTAGACGCCGAGGACGAGACGCGGGTGCAGGGCGCCGGCGGTGCCGATGACGAGGAGTCCGACGAGCTGGACGACGGGGACGCCGATGTTGCCGCCGCCCGCGTTGAGGCCGAGCGCCCAGCCCTTCTTCCGCAGCGGGAAGAAGGCGTTGATGTTGGTCATGGAGGAGGCGAAGTTGCCGCCGCCGACGCCGGTGAGCGCGGCGACGAGCAGGAAGGTGCCGTACGAGGTGCCCGGCTCCATCACCGCGTAGGCGAGGCCCGTCGGCAGCAGCAGCAACAGGGCGCTGAGGACGGTCCAGTTGCGGCCGCCGAAGCGGGCGACGGCGAAGGTGTACGGGATGCGGACGAACGCGCCGACCAGGGTGGCGGTCGCGATCAGGAAGAACTTGCCGGCCGGGTCCACGCCGTACCCGGGGCCCATGAAGAGGACCATCACGGACCAGAGGCTCCAGACCGAGAAGCCGATGTGCTCGGCGAGCACGGAGAACCACAGGTTCCTGCGGGCGATCCGCTCGCCCCCCTCCCGCCAGAAGGCCTCGTCCTCCGGCTCCCACCGTTCGATCCACCGGCCGCCCATGTCGTACCTCCACGGTGTCGTGTTCTTTGCGACGACGCTAGGAAGGCCGCGTTTCAGGGCGGTGGCGGGAGGTGACGGGTACGGAACCTTGCTCTCACCCGGTGTGCGGGGGTGCTGTGAGCGCCCCCAGCACCTCCCCGTCCGGCAGCCAGGAGCCGGCCGGGCGCTCGTGCCAGCCCTCGTCGGCGGCGAGCTCGGCGGCGGCCCGGCGCAGGGCGTCGAGCCCGGGGTGCCGCAGCCCCTTGCGCCACACCAGGCTCACGGGCGACAGCGGCACGGGGGCGACGAGGGGCCGCAGCACACAGCCCGGCATCGGCGGGAAGTCGACCACGGCGAGGACCGGGGTCGGGGCCTTGGCCATGATCCGGCGGAACTCCTCCATTCCGACGACGAGCGGCGCGGGCGGGGCGACGCGGACGCCGTGCCCGGCGAACAGGCGGGTGGCGAGATCGGTCCACTCGGGCGTGCGGTCGTTGCCCGCGCCCGCGTAGACGTCCCGGCCGGCGAGGGCGCCGAGCGGGACCTCGGGCAGCGGGGCGAGCGGATCGCCCTCCGGGAGCAGCACGGCCATCGGCTCGTACCGCACGAACTGCGCCTCCAGGCGCCCGCGCAGCGCGGGGTCGAGCCCTCCGTACCGCCCGAAGGAGACGTCGAGCCGGCCGGCGAGGATCTCCCGCGCCGCACCCGTGAGGCCGCTCTCGTAGCGGGCCATCAGCTCCAGTTGCGGGGCGAGTTCGCGGGCCCGGTGGATCACCTGCTCGTGGCCGAGGCCGGCGCTGTTGAGGTCGACGAGGAGCGGGCGGGGCGTGCCGCGGAAGGCGTCGGCGAGTTCGGCGTACGCGGTGAGGACGCGGTGCGCGTACGGCAGGAGCCGCTCGCCGTCCGGGGTGAGCGCGACCTGCCGGGTGGAGCGGACGAACAGCTCGGCGCCCAGCTCCCGTTCGAGCCGCCGGATGTCACGGCTGAGGGCCTGCTGGGCGGTGTAGAGGCGGGCTGCGGCGCGGGTGAAGTGGAGCTCCTCCGCGACGGCGACGAAGGAGCGCAGGAGTCGGGGGTCGAGGTCACCGGAGTTGCTCACCCCCGCATTCAACAACAGAAGTGCGTGAATGCGGCCCGAAAGGGTGTTGGACCGCCAGGGCCGTGCCGACAGAACCTTGATCCATGCCACACCCGGACCTGATCCTGACCCCCGCGGGTCCCACCTTGATCCCCCGCCACACGCCCCGCCCGGCCACGCCCGGCGGCTCGGCCCTGCCCAGCGCTTCGGCCACGCCCGCCACCACGGCCCTGCCCGCCAGCGCCACCGGCACCGGCACCGGCACCCTCCCCTCCGCCCGGCCCCCGCGCCGGATGCCCGCCAACCCCTACCTCCGCCTCTTCGCCCTCCCGGGCGCCCGGGCCTTCACCCTGGGCAACCTGCTCGCCCGGCTGCCCATGGGCATGTTCGGCGTCAGCGCCCTCGTCATGATCGCCGGGGCGTACGGCTCCTACGCCCTCGCCGGCGCCGTCGGCGCCGTCGGCATGGCTGCCGGGGCGGTCACCGCGCCCTGGATCGCCCGGCTGGTCGACCGGTACGGCCAGGCGCGGATCGCCGTGCCCGCCACCGTCCACGCGGTCCTGGGCCGGCTCGTCCTGCTGCTCTGCGCGCACGCCCAGGCCCCGGCCTGGACCCTCTTCGTGACGACCGCGCTCACCGCCACCGCCCCCAACACCGGCGGCATGTCCCGGGCCCGCTGGGCGTACCTGCTCAAGGACGACCCGGACGCCCTGCACACCGCCAACGCCTTCGAGCAGGCCGCCGACGAGCTGTGCTTCATGCTCGGCCCGGTGCTCGCCGCCCTCCTCTGCTCCGCGCTCTTCCCCGAGGCGGGCACCCTGGTCGCCGCCGTCCTCTTCCTGGCCGGGGTGCTGCTCTTCGCCGCACAGCGCTCCACCGAGCCGCCGGTCGCCCCGCGCACCGCGGGCGGCTCCCCGGTGCGCGCGCCGGGCGTGCCGGCCCTGCTCGCGGTCTTCCTCGCCACCGGCGCGGTGTTCGGCGCGATGGAGGTCGTCACCCTGGCGTACGTGGACGGACCGGCCGCGGGTCCGGTCCTCGCCCTCCAGGCCGCGGGCTCCTGCGCGGCAGGCCTGGCCTACGGGCGCGCCCGCCGCTCGCCCCGGCTCGCGGGCTGCCTCGCGGCGCTGGCGGCCCTGATGGCGCTCCCGCTGCTCGCCGCCCTCACCGGCTCGCTGCTCGCCCTGGCGGGCGCCCTGCTGGCGGCGGGGATGGCGATCGCCCCGACGATGGTCACCGGCATGACCCAGGTCCAGCGGCTGACCCCGCCGGACCGCCTGAACGAGGGCATGACCCTGGCGGTGACCGCCCTGCTCGGCGGCATCGCGGCGGGCTCGGCCACGGGCGGCTGGCTGGCCGAGCACGCCCCGACGCCCACGTACGGCTTCCTGGCCCCCGTCACGGCGGCGGCCCTGGCCCTGCTGCTGTGCCTGGCGACCCGGGCGGACCGCCCGCGGACCCCGGCGAAGACAGGGGGCCGGGCATGACGAAGGCCCGGCGGTCGTATGACGACCACCGGGCCTTCGCCCACATGGGATGAGTGGAGATGGCGGGAATCGAACCCGCGTCCAACGGTGCAGAAAGAGGGCTTCTCCGTGTGCAGTCTGGTACGAGTTTCTCAGCCCTCCGGATCACCCAGACAAGTCCGGAACGGGCTCAGTCACTGTTTGATTTCCCTCAGGCCCCCGTGACCGGGGCTAGAGGTTTAGATCCCTAAATGACGCCAGGATCCGGGTCGGGACCACCCCCGGGCTGACGCTCCTCACAGAGGCTTCTACTCGTTACCTAAAATTAGGCAGCGAGGGCGAAGCGGGAGTTATCGCTCTTGGAGTTGGCGATTATTGGTTGCGACATATGGTTAACGAGATCATTGCCGCTTCCTCGACACGCTTCCCCTGCTTCGACATCCGCTGTCGAAACCGATCATCCCCATGTTGATTTTTCAAACCACGCACCCGCTGTGAGGTGCAGGCCCCATCGTACGTGACCGGGGGCCACGGTAGCCAGCGCATTAACCCCGGACGACTACACCTGGCTCGCCCGCTGACGCCGCTTGGCCGCCGCGATGGCCCGGTTCGTCTCTCGGGTGTCCTGCTGCTCCCGCAGCGTCTGCCGCTTGTCGTACTCCTTCTTGCCCTTGGCGAGCGCGATCTCGCACTTCACCCGGCTGCCCAGGAAGTAGAGGGCGAGGGGCACGATCGTGTGACCCGTCTCCGACGCCTTCTGCTCCAGCTTGTCGATCTCCTCCCGGTGCATCAGCAGCTTGCGCTTCCGCTTCGCCGAGTGGTTGGTCCAGCTGCCCTGCATGTACTCGGGCACGTGGATGTTGTACAGCCAGGCTTCGTTGCCCTCGATCTGGACGAAGCCGTCGACGAGCGACGCCCTGCCCATCCGGAGCGACTTCACCTCGGTGCCCATGAGCACCACACCGCACTCGTACGTGTCGATGATGTGGTAGTCGTGCCGCGCCTTCTTGTTCTGCGCGATGAGCTTGCGCTCCGGCCCCTTGTCCTGGCTCTTCTTGTTCGCAGGCTTGCCCTGCACGTTGACGAGTCCCTTTGCCATAGTGCGCTCATTTTCGCACTACGAGGGCCCTCCGAGGCCACTCAATACCGTACGGGCCCGTTCTTCGGCCCGATCGCCGGCCGTGAGGTCCGGCGTGATGCCCCGGCCGTCCACCGCGTGCCCGGCGGGCGTGCGGTAGTGGCCGACGGTGAGCTCGGCGACGGAGCCGTCGGGCAGGGTGCTCGGCATCTGCACCGATCCCTTGCCGAAGGTCCGGGAGCCCACCGTGACGGCCCGGCCACGGTCCTGCAGGGCGCCGGTCAGCAGCTCGGCCGCGCTCATGGTGCCGCCGTCGATCAGCGCCACCAGGGGCCGCACGGTGTCGCCGCCGCCCTCCGCGTACACCGCGCGCTGCTCACCCTCCACGTCGTACGTGGCGACCAGCCCGCCGTCGAGGAAGGCGGAGGCGGCGACCGCCGCCTCGGCGAGCAGACCGCCGGCGTTGCCCCGCAGGTCGAGCAGGACCCCGGCACCGGACGGCGCCGAGCGCACGGCCGCCCGGACCCGCTCCCCCGTGCCCTTGGTGAAGGCGGCCACCCGGATCAGCACGGTGCCGTCGTCGAGCCGGCGGACGGTGACGGGATGGGTGGCGAGCCGGGCCCGGCGCAGGTGCTGCGTCCAGGAGGCACGGCCGCGCTCCACTCCGAGGGTGACGGCGGAGCCCGAGACGCCCTTGCCGCGCAGCAGCGAGACGACCTCGGAGACGGACAGGCCGGCGACCGGGCGCCCGTCGACGGCGGTGAGCAGGTCGCCGGGGCGCAGTCCGGCGCGGTCGGCGGGGCCGCCGCCCTGGATCCGGCTGATCTCGACCCGGCCCCCGGAGGTCCTGCGGGCGGAGAGCCCGACGCCCGTGTAGGCGCCGTCGAGGGCCTGCTCGAACTCGGCGTACTCGTGCTTGTCGTACACCGCGCCCCAGCGGTCGCCGCTGCGGCTGACGAACTCCTCGGCGGCCTTCTTGCCGGACTTGCCGTCGGCGACGGCCTCGGCGGCGGCGCGGGCCAGCGCCGCCCGGTCGACGGTCGCACGGGTCGCCGCGGGGGCCGGCAGGAGCTCGCGGGCCTGCTCCCGGCGCGGCAGCGAGCCGGTGGCCGCCGCCGTGCCGAGCACTCCGGCGAAGACCAACGTCAAGGCGGCCCCACGGAGGACTCCGCGGGGCCGTCGACAGAACTCGGGGCCGGCACCGGCACGCATGCGGCCCACTCTAGGACAAGCGAATGGCGCCGTACGGCTGTTGACCGGACGGCGCCATTCTCTTACCCCGAGTGGACTGTCACACCTTCAGGTACTTGCGCAGCGCGATGAAGGCGGCAAGGGCGGGCATCAGCAGCCCCACGGCGATGACCAGCGGCAGCTTGGAGAGCACCGCGTCCCATCCGATGAAGTTGACCAGCGCCATCTTGTCGGCGAGCGCGAGGCCGTGGTCGATCAGGAAGTAGCGCCCGACCAGCAGCATCACCGAGGCGACGGCGCCACCCAGGAGACCGGCGAAGGCGGCCTCCATGATGAACGGCATCTGGATGTAGAAGTTGGTCGCGCCGACCAGCCGCATGATGCCGGTCTCGCGCCGTCGGCTGAAGGCGGAGACGCGCACCGTGTTGACGATCAGGATCAGCGCGATGACCAGCATCAGGGCCATCACGTAGAGCGCGACGACGTTCATGCCGTTCATGAGGTCGAAGAGGTTCTGCAGGATGCCCCGCTGGTCCTGGACGGACTCGACGCCGTCCCGCCCGGCGAAGGCGGTCGCGACGACCTTGTACTTCTCCGGGTCCTTCAGCTTGACCCGGAAGGACTCCTGCATCTGGTCCGGGGTGACGACCGAGGCGATGGCCGTGTCCCCGTACTGCTCCTTGTAGTGCTTGTAGGCCTCGTCGGCGGACTCGCGGTGGACCGTCTCGACGATGTCCATCTTCTTCAGATCGGCCTCGATCTGCTCCTTCTGCTGCGCGGTGACCGCGCCCTTGGCGCACTTGGGCGAGGTGGCCCCGTCGCTCTTGTTGCAGAGGAAGATGGAGACGTTGACCTTGTCGTACCAGTAGTCCTTCATCGTGCTGACCTGCTCGCGCATGAGCAGCGCACCGCCGAACAGGGCGAGCGAGAGGGCCACGGAGACGACGACGGCGAAGGTCATCGTCAGATTGCGCCGGAGACCGACCATGATCTCCGAGAGCACGAACTGAGCGCGCATGTGTCTGTATCCCCTACCGGCTCAGTGCTGATATCCGTAGACGCCGCGCGCCTGGTCTCGGACGAGACGGCCCTTCTCGAGCTCGATGACGCGCTTGCGCATCTGGTCGACGATGTTCTGGTCGTGGGTCGCCATGACGACGGTGGTCCCTGTCCTGTTGATCCGGTCGAGCAGCTTCATGATGCCGACGGAGGTCTGCGGGTCGAGGTTGCCGGTGGGCTCGTCGGCGATCAGCAGCATCGGCCGGTTGACGAAGGCCCGCGCGATGGCGACGCGCTGCTGCTCACCACCGGACAGCTCGCCCGGCATGCGGTCCTCCTTGCCGCCCAGGCCGACCAGGTCGAGCACCTGGGGGACGGCCTTGCGGATCTCGCCGCGCGGCTTGCCGATGACCTCCTGGGCGAAGGCCACGTTCTCGGCGACGGTCTTGTTCGGCAGCAGGCGGAAGTCCTGGAAGACCGTCCCCAGCTGGCGCCGCATGTGCGGCACCTTCCAGTTGGACAGCCGGGCGAGGTCCTTGCCCAGAACGTGCACCTGGCCTTGGCTGGTGCGCTCCTCGCGCAGGATCAGCCGCAGAAAGGTCGACTTTCCGGAGCCGGAGGAACCGACGAGGAAGACGAACTCCCCCTTCTCGATCTCCAGGGACACATCCCGGAGCGCGGGGCGGTTCTGCTTCGGATAGGACTTGGAGACGTTGTCGAATCGAATCACGGATGCACCACGGTCGGCCGGGAGTAGGTGTGCGTGACCATACGCGAACGGGGATGGCCCGCGCAGTCGCGGTCCGGACTTGTGTGCTTTATCCTTTTCGCGCCTCGGTACTCCCTCTCGCGGGGCGCGCCGAAAACCGCCGGAGCTGGCACAGTGGTAAGGGAACGCCCGGAAGGCCCGGACCGTTCTCCTTGGTAAGGGGTCGAAGGATCGTAAAGATCACCAGGCTCGTGCGGATCACAAGGATCCCCGCGCGGGAGGAGGAGAGCGCATGACCTACGACCGACTGGTGTGCGCCAACTGTGCGGCCCCCGTCGCGGAGGGCCGCTGCCCCGTCTGCCGCGCCAACCGAGAGCGCCTGCCCCAGCCGACCGGCCTGACCCCGGCGATGCTCCTGACCCTGGCCCTCGCCCTGGTGGCGACGATGGCCCTGCTGGCGGCGCTGCGGGGGGCGTAGGAGCCCGCGGGCGAGCCGTACACACATACATAGGGGTACACGTGAAGAAGGCCGGGGCGATCCGCCCCGGCCTTCTTCACGTCCCGATGCCTCGATCAGGCGACGGTCCGCCCGCCGCCCACGAGGCGCGGCAGCATGCGGAAGCCGATGCCACCGGCGATCATGGTCGCGGCACCGATGATCAGGAACGAGGTCTCGGCGGCGCCGGTCTCGGCCAGCTCCTCCTTGGCCTTGCCCTGCTCGACGGGCTGCGAGCCGGCGTTGTTGGTGCCCGGGCCGTTGTCCACGCACTCGGCGCCGTCGAGGTCGACGGTGCAGGTGCCGGCGCCGTTGTCATTGTCGTCGCCACCGGGCGTCGACGGCTGACCGGTCGGCTGCGGGGAGTCCGTCGGCCCCGGCTCCGAGGTCTTGGTCGGCTTCGGGCCCGGGCCCGAGGTCTTCGTCGGCTCCGGGTCGACCGTCTTGGTCGGCTCGGGGTCCGTCGTCTTGGTGGGCTCCGGGTCCGTGGTCTTCGTCGGCTCCGGGTCCGTGGTCTTCGTCGGCTCGGGGTCCGTGGTCTTCGTCGGCTCCGGGTCCGTCGTCTTCGTCGGCTCCGGGTCCGTGGTCTTCGTCGGCTCCGGGCAGAGCGTCGGGTCGATCTCGCAACCCGGGTCCTCGCTGTTGACCTCGGAGCTGAAACCGATGCTGACACCCACGGCCTGCGCGGCACCGGCCGCGGTCAGCGAGGCGCCGGCGGCGATGACCGCACCGGCCGCTATACGCGCGAAACGAACCCGCGTCTTCTTCGTCATCTGGCTGCTACCCCCAGTAGCTCATCTCGTCTGTAGAGCTGCGCTCGGGGCTCGGACGCTGGGCACGGTCGAAGCGAACTCGCTGGACCTGCCCCCGTTCACACGCGCCCCAGTTACACGCATGCCGCCGGCCAGCCTTCCGAGTTTCCGATGACCAGTCAAGGTCGTTGCGCGTGCGATGCCCGAAAGATCACGAGTTGCCCCGCATGCGGCGATGCAACTGTGACGTAAACCCGGAACTGCCGCTCCCGCAAGGCCAGTTCCCATGTCGACAAAGCGTCAGGCACGCGTTACGTCCGCTTGCTCGCGCGAATCCCGACCCGTGCACCCGGAGCGCGCAAAAGGGTCGGGCCCACTCCCGTGGGGAGTGGGCCCGACACCAGAGGACGAGAGGCGACTAGCTCGCCTGCTCCTGCTGCTTGCGCCAGCGGATGCCCGCCTCCAGGAAGCCGTCGATCTCGCCGTCCAGGACGGACTGCGGGTTGCCGACCTCGAACTCCGTGCGGAGGTCCTTGACCATCTGGTACGGGTGCAGGACGTAGGAGCGCATCTGGTTGCCCCAGGAGCTGCCGCTGTCCTTGAGCGCGTCCATCCTGGCGCGCTCCTCCTGGCGCTGGCGCTCCAGGAGCTTGGCCTGGAGGACGTTCATGGCGCTCGCCTTGTTCTGGATCTGGGAGCGCTCGTTCTGGCAGGAGACCACGATGCCGGTCGGGATGTGCGTGATGCGCACGGCCGAGTCGGTGGTGTTGACGCCCTGGCCGCCGGGGCCGGAGGCGCGGTAGACGTCGACGCGGAGGTCGGAGTCGTCGATCTCGACGTGGTCGGAGGACTCGACGACCGGCAGGATCTCGACACCGGCGAAGGAGGTCTGGCGACGGCCCTGGTTGTCGAAGGGCGAGATGCGGACCAGGCGGTGGGTGCCCTGCTCGACCGAGAGGGTGCCGTAGGCGTACGGGGCCTTGACCACGAAGGTGGTCGACTTGATGCCGGCCTCTTCCGCGTACGAGGTCTCGTAGATCTCCGTCGAGTAGCCGTGGCGCTCGGCCCAGCGCAGGTACATGCGCTGGAGGCGCTCGGCGAAGTCGGAGGCGTCGACGCCGCCGGCCTCGGCACGGATGTTGACCAGCGCCTCGCGCTCGTCGTACTCGCCGGAGAGGAGGGTGCGGACCTCCATCTCGTCGAGCGCCTTGCGGACGGCCGTCAGCTCGGTCTCGGCCTCGGCCCGGGTGTCCGGGTCGTCCATCTCCTCGGCGAGCTCGAAGAGCACTCCGAGGTCGTCGATACGGCCACGCAGCGTCTCGGTCTTGCGCACCTCGGCCTGGAGGTGCGACAGCTTGCTGGTGATCTTCTGCGCCGCCTCCGGGTCGTCCCAGAGGGACGGGGCCGCGGCCTGCTCTTCGAGCACGGCGATGTCTGCCCTCAACTTATCGAGGTCCAGAACGGCCTCGATCGACCCCATGGTCGAGGAGAGGGACTTCAGCTCTTCGGATACATCGACGACTGCCACGCGTCCAGCGTAACGGCTCCCGGCCCGGAGCCGGACCCGTGCCCGCCTACGGCTGCGAGGACTGCTTCGAGTCCTGCGGCGGGGCGTCGCCGTCCCCGGACACCGCCAGGTAGCCGCCCGCCCCCAGCGCGCCCGCCAGGACGACCGCGGCGACGGTGAGCGTGATCCGGCGTTTGCGGACCGTCTCGGCCTTGTGCCGGGCGGAGCCGGGCCGTCTGGCGCTCGCGGAGCGGGGGGCGCGGGCGGTGCCCAGCGGGCCGCCGGAGAGCTCGTCGGGGCCGGGGACCCGCATGGAGGTGTGGGTGTCCCGGTTGGAGTCGGTCGAGGCACCGGGGACGAGGGGGACGGCGGCCCGGCGCGGTGCGGGCTCGCCCGCACCGGTCGGGAACGGGTCCTCCTCGTACGCGGGTTCCGTCGCCGGGTCCGCGTCGGGCTCGTCCACGTCGAGCGGCGGGATGCCCTTGAGCAGCGGCAGCACGTCCCGCAGCCGGGCGCCCAGCTCCGAGGCGCGCAGCCGGGAGGCGGGCGCCTTGGCGAGGCACTGGACGATCAGCTGCCACAGCTCCTCGGGGATGCCGGGCAGCGGGACGACGGTCTCGGTGACGTGGCGGCGCAGTACGGCGCCGGGGTGGCCGCCGCCGAAGGGCGTGAAGCCGGCGAGCAGCTCGTACAGGACGGTCGCGAGGGCGTAGATGTCGACGGCGGCGCGCGGCGGCAGGCCCTCGACGATCTCGGGGGCGAGGTAGTCGGGGGTGCCGATGATCCGGGTGGCCTTGGTGCGGCCGGGGGTGTCGATCAGCTTGGCGACGCCGAAGTCGGTGAGGAGGGCGGGGTGGGCGCCGCCGGGGCCGAGGGGCCCCTCCATGTCGAGCAGGATGTTCTCGGGCTTGACGTCCCGGTGGACGACGCCGGCCTTGTGGGCGGCGGCCAGGCCGTCGGCGACGTCGGCGATGATCGCGACGGCGGCCTCGGGGGCGAGCCGGCGTTCCCGGTCGAGGCGGGTGCGCAGGTCGGTGCCGCGGATGAGGTCCATGACCAGCGCCAGGTCGTTGCCGTCGACGACGAGGTCGCGGACGGAGACGACGTGCGGATGGTCGAGCCCGAGCAGGGCGGTGCGCTCCCGGACGAAGCGGCCGACGAGCTCCTGGTCGGAGGCGAGGTCCTCGCGCAGCAGCTTGATGGCGACGGGCCCCTCGGGGCCCTCGCCGAGCCACACCGTGCCCGCGCTGCCCCGCCCGAGGATCTGGTGGGCCGTGTAGCGGCTGCCGATATTCCGTGCCAAGACTGCTCCCTCAGCGGCTGCGGTTCGCGTCAAAGTTACGCGGCCGAGGGCGCCCACCGGCACTTCCGAGGGGAAATCACCCCTCGGAAGTCGACAAAGAGACAGTATGGGCCCCCGAACGGGGCCGGCCGCCCCTGTGCCGCGGCCCCGCGGCTACTGGCCCGTACCGCCGGTAGTACCGCTGCCGCCGGTGGATTCGCCGATCGACGAGACCCAGTCGGAGATCGAGCTGATCCCGTCGCCGATGGCCTGCCAGTAGCCCTTGCCCTGGGCGACCCAGTCCTGGAGCGGGGTGAGCTCCCAGACGAGCCAGCCCGCGACCACGAACAGCACGATCGTGAACAGGCAGCCCTTGAGGCAGCCGAGGCCCGGGATCCGCATCGGGTTGGCACCGCGCTGGCGCGGCGGACGCGGCTCGCGCGGCGCCTGGGCGGGCGGCGCGGAGTGCGGCGGCGGCTGCGGGGGCGCGTACGGCTGCTGCTGCGGCTGCGGCGCGTACTGCTGCCGCTGGGGCGGCTGGGGCGCGTACGGCTGGGGCTGCTGCTGGTACTGCTGCGGCTGCGGCGGGCGCTGTTGCTGCTGGTACTGCTGCGGCTGCTGATGCTGCGGCGGCCGCTGCTGGTACTGCGGCGGCCGGCCCTGCTGCTGCCCCTGCGGCGGCTGCCCCTGGTACTGCTGCGGCTGGCGCTGCGGGCGGCGGCGCAGCGGGTCGTCGTTCGGGTCCAGGTACTGCATCTGCGTCTGCTCGTTGCGGTCGCGGACCGCGCGCAGCTGGCTCTCCCACGGGTGCGGCGCGTCGCTCGGCGGCGAGGCCTGGGGCGGCTGCGACGGTACGGGGGGCATGACGGCGGTCGGGTCGGCCGCGCCGGTCGCCGGGAGCACCGCCGTCGGGTCCGCCGCGCCGGCCGGGCCGCCGGTCTGCATCACGCTGGTCGGGGCCGCCGGGTCGTACTGCCCGGCGCCGCTCGGCAGCACCTGGGTGGCGCCGGCCGGGTCCACGCCCGGGGTCTCGGGGACGGGCGCCGGGGCCGGGTCGGGGGCGAGCAGGGCGCCCACGCCGTCCGCGGCCTCGATCTGGGCCGGGGTGGAGTGCACGCCGATGCCGGCGGCGACCGTGCGCAGGCCGCGGGCCAGGTTCTCGGCGCTGGGGCGCCGGTCCGGGTCCTTGCTCAGGCAGCGCTCTATCACCGTCCACAGCGGACCGGGCACGGTCGAGGGGCGGCGCGGCTCCTCGCTCAGGTGCCGGTGCAGGACCTCCAGAGCCGTGCCGCCGGCGAACGGCGGGCGGCCGGTGACCAGCTCGTACAGCAGGATGCCGGCGCCGTAGACGTCGACGGCGGAGGTCTGCGGGCGGCCCTCGGCGGACTCCGGCGCGACGTACGCGGGCGTGCCGACGAACTCGTGGGTGCGGGTCAGGCCCGGGGAGTCGGCGAGCCGCGCGATGCCGAAGTCGGTCAGCATCGGGAACATGGCGCCGTCCCGCTCGTCGAGCAGCACGTTGGCGGGCTTGAGGTCGCGGTGGACGACGCCGGCGGCGTGGCTCGCGGCGAGCGCGTCGGCGACCTGCGCGGTCAGCAGCGCGGCGGCGACCGGGGTGAGCGGGCCGTTCTCGCGGATGTAGCGGTGCAGGTCGGGGCCGTCGACGAGGTCCATGACCAGGGCGAGCAGGTCGCCCTCCACGACGAGGTCGCGGGTGCGCACGATGTGGGGGTGGGTCAGCCGGAGCAGCACGGACCGCTCGCGCAGGAAGCGCATCACGATGTCCGGGTCGTTGGAGAGCTCCTCCTTGAGGACCTTGATCGCCACGGCCTCGCCGGGCCGGCCCTGCACGGCGGCGTCGGCGCCGGCCGCCTCCGTCTGGCGGGCTCGCCAGACGGTGCCCGTGGCGCCGCGGCCGAGCGGCTCCTCGAGCAGGTACTTGCTGCCGATAGGCCGCACGTCACGCGCTCCCTGCTGATCGTGGTCCTGGGACGCCCCCGGGGGGTCTGATGAGGGTCCCCGGGGTTCCTGTGTGTTCTGTGACCCGTCCGGGTGTCCGACCCACTTTAGTGCCGCCGAACGGGTCATCGACCGTGCCCTGGAGGGCGTATTCCGGTGGGCCGGGTGGGGCCGGCCCGGGGATGTCGCCGGGTCCGACCCGCGAGGGAACGGGTTCCGCCCTGTCCGGAACGGAGACGCCCGGTACGCGGCGGAGGTTGCCGGAAGCGACGCGAGACATACGCAACCAGGCGTTTTCGCGTCGCCGTGCGATCGAACAAGATCACTTCTGGACGACCCGTGGGCGGGTTGTCAGCGGCAGGTGCGAGGATGCCTACAGCACGTCGTGTCGAGGGTCGGGAGCCCTCGCACCGTGCCGACCTGAACCGGACGACGCGTCCGTGCCGGGTGGGGGGAGTCAGTGGGCAGTTCCCCCGCCGGGCGCGCCGCGCAGAAGGGACCGCTGACGGCGATGCAGATCCGGCTGACCGTCCTCGCGCCGCACGCCGGCCACGGCGCGGGGCGCGCCTGCGACGTGCTCGTCACCGCCCCCGCGGGGACGGAGCTGGCCGCCGTGGCCTCCTCCCTCGCCGCGGCCGTCTCGGGCCCCGACACCTCCTCCTCCGGCACGACCGTGCTCTACGCGGGCGTCGAGCGGCTGGACACCCGGCGCTGCGTGCTCGGCGAGCCGCCGCTGGTCGACGGGGCGGTCCTCTCCCTCCAGGTGCCCGGCCCCGACGACGGGATAGGCGAGGGCGCTCCGGCCCGGCTGCACGTGGTGGCGGGACCGGACGCCGGCGGCGTGCATCTGCTGCACGGCGGAGCGATCAGAATCGGCCGTTCCGTCGACGCTGACGTGCCGCTCGACGACCCGGACGTCTCGCGGGCCCACTGCACGGTGACGGTCGGCCCCGACGGCCGCGTCACGGTCACGGACCAGGGCTCCACCAACGGGACGACCCTCGACGGCGCCCCGGTCGGCCCGCAGCCCGTCCGCTTCCCCCCGGGCGCCGTGCTGCGCGTCGGCGAGTCCGCGCTGCGCCTGACCGGCGGGGCCGGGCCGGGCGGCACGGGCAGGTCGGGCGGTACGGGCACCGCCAGGAGCGCCGACCGCTCCGACACCCGGACCTCCGCCCGGCCCTCCTCCGCCGGCGCCGCCGCCTCCGCCCCGCCCGCCGACGACGGCCTCCCGACCGCCCCGGACGGCGAGGGCCACCTGCGCGTGCGCCGCGCCGGAGCCCCCGGCCCGGACGCCACGGACTCCCCCGGCGATACGGGGCAGGGGACGCGCCCCACGGCGTACGCACCGCCCCACGCCCCGGGGACGCTCTCCGAGGGCGCCACCTACGGCGGCTCCCGCGGCATCGCCACAGGCCCCGGCACCGGCTCCGGCGGCGACGCGCCCGGCGACGGCCACGCGCGCGCGCAGGAGCCCACCGGCTCCGAGGGCGAGGCCGGGATCGAGGCGCACAGCCGGACCCGGCAGACCCGCAAGCGCGGGCTCGGGGCCTGGGCCCGGCGGCTCGCGGGCGGCAAGGACGACGCGCGGACCGGCGAGACCGGCGAGTACGGCGTGGTTCCGGTGGCGGCCTTCGCCGAGACCAGACCCGGCAGCCTGCCCGGCACCGCCGCGGCGGGTCCCGTCCCCTCGCCCGACAGCTGGCCCGACCCCGCCGCCGTCCTGCTCACCGCGCTCGGCCCCGGCCGGCGCCTGTGGGAGCGGGACCTCGACCACCCCGAGGCCCTGGTGGTCCGGCTCGGCACGACGGACCGCGCGGAGCTGTCCGGAGTGCCGGTCACGGTCGGCCTGCGGGAGGCCGGTTCGCTGGGACTCGCCGGTCCCGGCGCGCGACTCGCGGGTCTGGCCCGCTCGGTCGTCGCGCAGCTGGCCGCCCTGCACTCCCCCGGCGACCTGGAGATCGTGCTGATCAGCGCCGACCGGAACCGCCCCTTGGAGGAGCGGCGCCGGGCCTGGGGCTGGCTCGGCTGGCTCCCGCACGTGCGGCCGGGGCACGGCCAGGACTGCCGGCTGCTCCTGGCGTACGACCGGGAGCAGGCGCAGGCGCGCCTGACGGAGCTCACCCGGCGGCTGGACGACGGTCCGCTCGGCGCGGGCTGGCCGAGCGCGGACCGGGCGACGGTCGCCGAGGCCGCCGCGCACCACGAGGGGCCGGCGACGGTCGTCATCGTGGACGGCGACCCCGGCTCCGCCGCGCTGCGCGAGACGGCGGCGCGGCTCGCCGCGGCGGGCGCGGCCTCCGGCATCCATCTGATCTGCCTCGCCGAGGCGCCCTCCGCCTCGCCCGCCTCCCCGGTGGCGGCGACGTACGAGGAGGCGTGCGCCTCCTCCTTCGCCTTCCGCGAGTGCGGGGCGGCGGCGCTGCTCAGCGGCGACGTGGCCACGGCGCTCCGGCTGCTGCGGACGGCCGGCGGCCGGGTCGCGGGGCACGGCACGGTCGGCGTGGTGGACGCGGTGTCGGTGGCGTGGGCCGAGCGGTTCGGCCGGGCCCTGGCCCCGCTGCGTACGGAGACGGCCGCGGGCGCGGGCCAGGGGCGGTCGGCCGCCCTGCCGCCCTCGGCGCGGCTCCTGGACGAGCTGGGCCTGGCCCGGGCCACCCCGGCGTCGCTGATGGCGCGCTGGGCCTCGGCCGCGGACGGCACGGTGGTCCTGGGCGCGGGCCCCCGCGGGCCGGTGGCCGTGGACCTCACCGCGGAGGGCCCCCACCTGCTGATCGAGGGCCCTGCGGGCAGCGGCCGCACCGAGCTGCTGCGGGCCATCGCCGCCTCCCTGGCGGCGGGCGGGCGCCCCGACCGGCTGGGGCTGCTCCTGGTCGACGGCGCGGGCGGCGAGCGTGGCGAGGGCCTCGCGGCCTGTACGGAGCTGCCGCACGTGACGGAACACCTGGTCGCCTCCGACCCGGTGCGGATGCGGGAGTTCGCGCAGGCGCTGGGCGGGGAGCTGAAGCGCCGCGCGGAGCTGCTGGGCGACACCCACTTCGCGGACCGCCGCTCCGGCCGCCTGATCGGCCAGCGGGCCGCGAGCGCCGCCGAGACCGTCTCCCCGACGGCCCGCGCCACCGCTCGCGTCCCGGAAGCCCGCGCGGGCACGGCGGACCTGACCGACCGCCCGAGCGGCCGCACCCTCCGCACCAGCGGCGGCGACCTGGGCGACACCCCGAGCAGCCGCCTGCCCCGCCCCGGGACGGGCGACGCCGGCGACCGCACCGGCAGCCGCACCCCCTACCCGGGCAACGGCCCGCACACTCCACCCCCCGGCTCCGACCTCCTCGGCGACCGCACCAGCAGCCGCACCCTGCGCGCCCACGGCGGCGACCTCACCGACACCCCCAGCGGCCGTCTGCCCCGCCCGGGCTCGGGCAACCTCGGCGACCGTGCCGGCAGCCGCACGCCCTACCCCGGCACGGACACCCGCACCCCGCCCCCCGGCTCGGACCTCCTGGGCGACCGCACCAGCAGCCGCACCCTGCGCGCCCACGGCGGCGACCTCACCGACACCCCGAGCGCCCGCCTGCCCCGCCCCGGGACCGGCGACCCGGCCGACCGCGCCGGCGGCCGCGCCCCGTACCCGGGCAGCGGCCCGCACACCCCGCCCCCCGGCTCCGACCTCCTCGGCGACTCGCCGAGCGGGCGGCTGTCCCGGCCCGGGGCGGGCGATCTGGGCGACCGTCCGAGCGGCCGCGCCCACCGGGCGGGCGCCGACGACCTCACGTACCTGCCCAGCGGGCGCACGGGGCGCGTCGAGGGCGGCGTGGCGGCGGGACCCCCGCAGCCGGCCGCCGAGGGGGCGGGCTCGCTGCCGCGGCTCGTCGTCCTCGTGGACGACTTCGACGCGCTGGTCGCGCCCGCGCTGGGCGCGCCGGGACGGCCGGCGGCCGGGTCGGTGGTGCGGGCCCTGGAGGCCGTCGCGCGCAACGGGGCGCGGCTCGGGGTGCACCTGATCGCCGCGTCGGCGCGGCCGGACCGGACGGTGGACACGGAGCTGGCGCACGGCGCGCGGCTGCGGATCGTGCTCGATCCGCCGCCCGCGGCGCCCGGCCCCGACGAGCCGCAGCCGGGTCGGGGACGCCTCGGGCACCCGGACGGCCGGGTGACGCCCTTCCAGACGGGCCGGGTCACCGGGCGCATCCCCCGCACGGCGACCCTGCGTCCGACGGTGGTCCCGCTGGAGTGGGAGCGGATGGGCGATCCGCCGACCCGCCGCCCGGTCCGCGAGCTGGGCAACGGCCCGACGGACCTGGCCCTGCTCGCCAGCGCCCTGGACCGGGCCGCCCGGTCCGTGGAGGCCACTCCCGTACCGCCGCTGACGTCACCCACGCACGCCTGACGACACGTCACGAGCCCATCACGATCCCCCGCTTGTCACGGAAGGCGGTATTGCGGGCCCCGGGCGCCCGGCGTAGACCTGAGCCCACGGGACCAGGAAGCGCGGGAGAGGCGGGGCTCGGATGCGGGGCAGCAGAACTCTTCGGATCATCTCGGTGGCGGCGGTCGCCGTCCTCACGGCCACGGCCTGTGGCGGGGGCGGCGACGAGGAGCCGGGCGCGGCCGCGCCCAGCGCGAGCGGCGGGGGCGGGCTCTCGTTACCGTCCCTGAAGGGCGAGAAGATCGAGGTCGCCGCCGTCTGGACCGGCCCCGAGCAGCAGAACTTCGTCAAGGTCCTGAAGGAGTTCGAGAAGCGCACGGGCGCGACCGTCACCTTCGTGCCCGCGCAGGACCCGATCGTGAACTTCCTCGGCACGAAGATCGCGGGCGGTTCCCCGCCCGACGTGGCGATGCTGCCGCAGGTCGGAGCGATCCGGCAGGCCGCCGCGCAGAAGTGGCTCAAGCCGCTCGGCCCGGAGGCCAGGGCCCAGCTGGCGAAGAACTACTCCAAGGGCTGGCAGGACCTCGGGGCGGTCGACGGCACCCCGTACGGGGTGTACTTCAAGGCCGCCAACAAGTCCCTGGTCTGGTACAACACCGCCGCCTTCGACAACGCGGGTGCGAGCGAGCCGAAGACGTGGAAGGAGCTGCTCGCCACCGCCGAGACGATCTCGGCCTCGGGCGTCACCCCGGTCTCCGTGGGCGGCGCGGACGGCTGGACGCTGACCGACTGGTTCGAGAACGTCTACCTCTCCCAGGCCGGTCCGGAGAAGTACGACCAGTTGGCGCAGCACACCCTCAAGTGGACGGATCCGTCGGTCGGCCGCGCCCTGACGACGCTGGCCGAGCTGTTCGGCAAGCCGGCGCTGCTCGCGGGCGGCACGAACGGCGCGCTGCAGACGGAGTTCCCCGTCTCTGTGACCCAGACCTTCACCGGCGGTGACCGGGCGAAGGCCGCGATGGTCTTCGAGGGCGACTTCTCGGCGGTCAACATCGCGCAGACCGGAGCCAAGATCGGTACGGACGCGAAGGTGTTCCCGTTCCCGGCCGTCGGCGACGGCGGCACCGCCCCGGTGGTGACCGGCGGCGACGCGGCCGTGGCGCTCAAGGACGGCAAGGGGGCACAGGCCCTGCTGACCTTCCTCGCCTCGCCCGACGCGGCCCGGATCTGGGCGGCCGAGGGCGGCTTCCTCTCCCCCAACAAGGGCCTGGACAAGGCCGCGTACCCCAACGACGTGCAGCGGGAGATAGCGGCGGCGCTGATCGGGGCGGGCGACGACTTCCGCTTCGACATGTCGGACCAGATGCCGCAGTCGTTCGGCGGGACGCCCGGCAAGGGCGAGTGGAAGGCGCTCCAGGACTTCCTGAAGAACCCGAAGGACGTCGCCGGGACCCAGGCCAGACTGGAGGCCGAGGCCGCCAAGGCGTACCAGGGCTGACCGATGAGCAGCGGAGGAACGCAGACCCGCCCGAACACCGCCGTCCGCGGCCGGCCCCGTACCCGTACGGGCTCCCGGCGCGGGCCCCGCGCCGGCCTCACCGCCGCCGCCTTCCTGCTGCCCGCCCTCGTCCTGCTCGGCGCGCTGGTCGTCTACCCCATCGGCTACTCGGTCCAGCGCTCCTTCTTCGACAAGGCGGGCGACTCCTTCGCGGGCCTGGACAACTACGTCACCCTGTTCACGGACGAGTCGATCCGCACCGCCGTCCGCAACAACCTGATCTGGGTGGTGGTCGCCCCCACCGTGGCGACGGCGCTCGGCCTGGTCTTCGCGGTGCTCACCGAACGGGTGCGCTGGGGAACGGCGTTCAAGCTGGTCGTCTTCATGCCGATGGCCATCTCGATGCTCGCCGCCGGGATCATCTTCCGGCTGGTGTACGAGCAGGACCCGGACCGCGGGGTCGCCAACGCGGTCTGGGTGGGCGTGCACGACACCTTCGCCGAGGCCTCGGGCTTCCCCCGGGCCCGCCCACTGCCGGTGCACCCGCTGAAGGACGCGGGCGGCGGTGCGTACGTCACCACGTCCCCGGTCCGCGCCGGGGAGACCGCCCGGCTGCCGCTGATCGGCGTCGCGCCGGCCCGGATGCCCGAGGGCGCCCGCCCGGCCCGCACCCCGGCACCGGCCGCCGAGGGGATCGCCGGCACCGCCTGGCTGGACTTCACCCGGGGCGGCGGCGGGAGGCCCAACGTGGTCGACCCGAAGGAGCTCGGGCTCAAGGGGCTGCGGATCGAGGCGGTGAAGGACGGGAGCGTCGTCGCGCGCGCCACGGCCGCCGCCGACGGCACGTTCACCCTGCCGCGGGCCGCCGACGGGGCCGTCCTGAGGCTCCCCGCGAGCAACTTCCGCGAGCAGTACGACGGGGTGGAGTGGCTCGGCCCCTCGCTCGTGACGCCCGCGATCATCGGCAGTTACGTGTGGATGTGGGCCGGCTTCGCGATGGTGCTGATCGCCGCCGGGCTCGCGGGGCTGCCGCGCGAGCTCCTCGAAGCGGCCCGGGTCGACGGGGCGAACGAGTGGCAGGTGTTCCGGCGGATCACCGTCCCGCTGCTCGCGCCGGTCCTCGCGGTCGTCCTGGTGACCCTGATGATCAACGTGCTCAAGGTCTTCGACCTGGTCTTCATCATCGCGCCGGGTTCGGCGCAGGACGACGCCAACGTGCTCGCGCTCCAGCTGTACCGCTCGTCGTTCGGGACGGACGCCGACCTCGGGGTGGGTTCGGCCATCGCCGTCCTGCTGCTGCTCCTGGTGCTGCCGGTGATGGCGCTCAACATCCGCCGGACGCGCCGTACGCGAAGGGAGACCCGCCGATGAGCCGCCGCCCGGCCCGCCCCCTGGGGTCCCGGATCGCCGCCCGCGCCGCCGGTGGCGCGATGCGGGTCTTCCTGGTCCTGGTCGCGCTGTTCTGGCTGATGCCGACGGTGGGGCTGCTCTTCTCCTCGCTGCGCTCCCCGTCCGACATCGCCTCGGACGGCTGGTGGCAGGTCTTCGCCGCGCCCGCGCAGCTGACCACCGAGAACTACCGGCACCTCCTCGGCAACGAGACGATCACCGACTCGCTCGTCTCCACGGTCCTGATCACCGTCCCGGCGACGCTCCTGGTCATCGTGATCGGCGCGCTCGCCGGGTACACCTTCGCCTGGCTGGACTTCCCCGGCCGGGACTGGTGGTTCCTGGTGGTCGTGGGGCTGCTCGTGGTGCCCGTACAGGTGGCCCTGGTGCCGGTGTCGAAGCTGTTCGGCACGGTCGGCATCTTCGAGACGACCCTGGGCGTGGTGCTGTTCCACACGGCCTTCGGGCTGCCGTTCGCGATCTTCCTGCTGCGGAACTTCTTCGCGGAGATCCCGCGCGAGCTCCTGGAGGCGGCCCGGCTCGACGGGGCCGGCGAGATCCGCCTGTTCACCCGGGTGGTGCTGCCGCTGGGCGGCCCGGCGGTCGCCTCGCTGGGCATCTTCCAGTTCCTGTGGGTGTGGAACGACATGCTGGTGGCGCTGATCTTCGCGGACGCGCAGTCGCCGCCGATCACGGTCGCGCTCCAGCAGCAGGTGCGCCAGTTCGGCAACAACGTCGACGTGCTGGCGCCGGGGGCGTTCGTGTCGATGGTGATCCCGCTGCTGGTCTTCTTCGCCTTCCAGCGGCAGTTCGTGTCGGGGGTGATGGCGGGGGCGGTGAAGTAGGGCCCCCGCCCCGTTCCGCCCTACGGCCGCGCCACGGCCGTACTACGCCCGCACTACGCCCGTACTACGCCCGCAGCGCGGCCACCGCCGACCGGGCGAGGTCGTCGAGGTAGCCCTCCGGCGTCGCGGTGCGGACCACGACGAGCCGCCAGTAGAGCGGGCCGACGACCAGGTCCAGGGCCCGGTCCGGGTCGGCGCCCTCGGGCAGCTCGCCGCGGGCGACGGCCTCGCGGACGACCTGCGCGACGACGCCCCGCCGGCCGTCGAGGAGGGCGGCCTTGATGGCGTCGGCCATCTCGGGGTTCCGCACCGACTCGACCAGCAGGTCCGGGATGACCTGCGAGGCCACCGGGTGGCGCAGGGCGTGCGCGGCGACCTCCAGGAGGGCCCGCACGTCCCCGTACAGCGAGCCGGTGGCGGGTGCGGGCAGGCCCTGGACGGCGACGGCGCCGACGAGGTCGAGGACCAGGGCGAGCTTGGACTTCCAGCGGCGGTAGACGGCGGTCTTGCCGACCCCGGCGCGGCGGGCGATGCCCTCGATGGACATCCGCGCGAAGCCGACCGTGGCCAGCTCCTCGAAGACGGCGGCGCGGATGGCCTCGGTGACGTCCTCCCGGAGCACGGCGGCTCCCGCGGGGGTGCGGCGAGGGGTCCCGGAAGGTGTCGTCATGCCCAGGATCCTAACCAGCCGCGACCGGGACGCAAACGCCACGACGATACGGTTGCGTTCCGACGCAGAAGCGCCCTACTCTCCCCGTAGCGACGATACGGACCCGTTCCATCGAAGCCGAGAGCGAAGGCGATCCCCGTGACGACCCACACCCTCGACGAACCCCCGGCACCCCCGCCCCACCCACCTGAGACACCCCCCGCGCCCCCCGCGCCCCTCAGCTCCGAGGAGCTCCGCGCCCTCGCCCTGCGCCACGGCCTGACCGTGAGCGGAGCCCGGCCCTCGCTCCCCGCGTACACCCGGCAGCTCTGGGCCCGGCGGCACTTCATCACCGCGTTCGCGACGGCCAGGCTGACCGCCCAGTACAGCCAGGCCCGGCTCGGCCAGGTCTGGCAGGTGATGACCCCCCTGCTCAACGCGGCCGTCTACTACGCGATCTTCGGCGTCCTCATGGACGTCCAGCGGGGCGTCCCCGACTACGTCCCGTTCCTGATCACGGGCGTCTTCGCATGGACCTTCACCTCGCAGACGATCATGACCGGCACCCGGGCCGTCAGCGGCAACCTCGGCCTCGTCCGGGCCCTGCACTTCCCCCGCGCGAGCCTGCCCCTCGCGCTCGCGCTCCAGCAGCTCCAGCAGCTGCTCTTCTCGCTCGGCGCGCTGGTCGTGATCCTGCTCTGCTTCGGCGAGTTCCCGCGCGCCGCCTGGCTCCTGGCGGTCCCCGCCCTGCTGCTCCAGACGCTCTTCGGCACCGGGCTCGCCCTGGCGATGGCCCGGCTCGCCTCCCGCACCCCGGACCTCGCGCAGCTGATGCCGTTCGTGCTGCGCACCTGGATGTACGCCTCCGGGGTCATGTGGTCGATCCAGCACCTGGCGGGCGACGGTCGCTTCCCGCACCTGGTGGTGCTGGCCCTGCAGTGCAATCCGGCGGCCGTGTACATCGACCTGCTGCGCTTCGCGCTGGTCGAGAGCTTCACGGGCGCCCAGCTCCCGCCGCACGTCTGGGCGGTGGCGACCGCCTGGGCGCTGCTCGCCTTCGTCGGCGGGTTCGTCTACTTCTGGAAGGCGGAGGAGACCTATGGCCGTGGCTGAGCACACCGGAGCCGCCCCCGACCGCGCGAGCGCCGGAGCCGCCGACCGCGCGAGCGCCGGAGCGGCGCCGACCGACCGCGAGCCGACCGTCGTCGCCGACGGCGTCCACGTCACGTACACGGAGCGCGGCGGCGCCGGGCGCAGGCCGCACACCGTCCACGCCGTGAAGGGCGTCGGCTTCGCCGCGTACCGGGGCGAGGCGATCGGCCTGATCGGTTCGAACGGATCGGGCAAGTCGACCCTCCTGAAGGCGGTCGCGGGTCTGCTGCCGACCAGCCGGGGCCGGATCTACACCCGCGGCCACCCCGCGCTGCTCGGGGTCGACGCGGCCCTGATGGGCGACCTGACGGGCGAGCGGAACGTGATCCTCGGCGGGCTCGCGATGGGCATGAGCCGCAAGGAGATCGGCGAGCGCTACGCCGGCATCGTCGAGTTCTCCGGGATCAACGACAAGGGCGACTTCGTCTCGCTGCCGATGCGCACCTACTCCTCCGGCATGGGCGCCCGGCTCCGCTTCTCCATCGCCGCCGCGCGCAGCCACGACGTGCTGCTCGTCGACGAGGCCCTCGCCACCGGCGACGCGCAGTTCCGCCGCCGCAGCCGGCGCCGGATCGACGAACTGCGCGCCGAGGCGGGCACCGTCCTCCTGGTCAGCCACTCGAACTCCACCATCACCGAGACCTGCGACCGGGCCCTGTGGCTGGAGGCCGGAACGCTGCGGATGGACGGACCGGCGGACGAGGTCGTGGCGGCGTACGAGGAGTTCACCGCACCCCGCCCGTTCACCAGTACGGGCGCCAAGACAGGTAAGAACCAGAACAAACCTGGCTAAAGTGCGAAGGGATGACGACCGACCCGCCGCCCCAGCCCGGTGCGCCCGGCACGGCCCGTACGGAGTCCGCGCCGCCCGCCCTCACCCGCTCCCCCTTCGAGTCGGAGACCTTCACGTCCGCGACCTTCGTGACCGTCGGCCTCGGCCCCCGCCTCACCCTCGCCGCGCTCTGGCTGCTCTCCCGCGCCGGGATGCTCTACCTGCTGCACCGCGACGACCTCGGCATCGGCGGCGTCGCCAGCGAGGTGCACGTCCTCTACCGGCACTGGTACGGCCTGTTCGCCCAGGGCACCTTCCCGCCCGGCGACGTCACCTGGCAGTACCCGCCGGGTGCGGGCCTGGTCATCATGTCGCCCGGGGTCCTGCCCTGGCTGAGCTACTTCCAGGGCTTCGTCCTGCTCACCCTCCTCGCCGACGCGGCCGTCGCCGTGGCCCTGGCCCTCGCCGACCGCTCCCGCCTCACCCACGGCGCCTGGTACTGGGTCCTCGGGCTCCCCCTGCTCCTGCACATCCCGCTCGCCCGCTACGACGTGCAGACCACCGCCCTCGCGGTGCTCGCGCTGCTCGCCCTCGCCTCCCGCTCCGCCACCGCCCACCGGATCGGCGGCGCGCTCGCCGGTTTGGGCGCCATGGTCAAGGTCTGGCCCGCCCTCACCCTGATCGGCACCCCGCGCGGCCGCACCACCCGCGAGGCCTGGACCGCCGCCGCCGTCACCGCCGCGGCCCTCCTGGTCACCCTGACGGTGCTCTTCTCCGACGCTCTCGGCTTCCTGCGCCAGCAGGGCAACCGGGGCGTCCAGATCGAGTCCCTGGGCGGCACCGGCCTCGCCCTGGCCCGGGCGACCGGACTCTGGCCGGGCTCCGTCCAGTTCCGCTACGGCGCCTACGAGTACGTCGGGCCCTACGTCTCCACCGTCGGGCACGTGGCCCTGCTGCTGACCGTCGCCGCCTTCGGCTGGCTGCTGCTGTGGCGGGTGCGCGCCCGCGCCTGGACCGAGGCGACCCCGTTCGACGCGGCCTTCGCCGCCGTGCTGCTCTTCACCGTCACCAGCCGGGTGATCAGCCCCCAGTACATGGTCTGGCTGCTCGGTCTCGCCGCCGTCTGCCTGACCTCCCGGCGCACGGTGATGCGCCCGGCCGCCCTGCTGCTGCTCCCCGCCGCCGGGCTGAGCTCCCTCGCGTACCCCGTGCTGTACGCGGACGTCGCCGCCGGCACCTGGCCGGGGATCACCGTGATGGTGCTCCGCAACGGCCTGCTGCTCGCGGCGGCGGCCCTGGCTGCCCGGCGCCTGTGGACCGGCTCGGTCACCGTCCCGGACTGACGGACGGGGACGGGGACGAGGACGAGGACGGGGACGAGGAAAGGGACGGAGAAAGGGGCGCCCCCGCCGGTCGGTACCGGCGGGGGCGCCCCCTTCTCGTGCTGTTCCGACTAGCTGTGCGTCCGCAGCAGCGTGCGCATGGTCCGCATGGCGACCGAGAGGTTCGCCAGGTCGAAGCCCTCCGAGCCCTGGATCTCCTCCAGGGTGGTGCGCGCCCGGCCCAGGATCGCCGCGTTCTCGTCCTCCCAGGCCTTGAACCGCTCCTCGGGCGTCGCGGCGCCGTTCCCGGCCGCCAGGACGTCCGCCGTGAGCCCGGCGTGCGCGGCGAACAGGTCCTCGCGGATGGAGGCGCGGGCCATCGACTGCCAGCGGTCGCTGCGCGGCAGCTCGATGATCCGGTCCATCAGGTCGGTGATCCGCAGCCGGTCGGCCAGGTCGTAGTAGACCTCGGCGACCGCCAGCGGGTCCTTGGCCGTGCGGTCCGCGATCGCGACGATGTCGAGCGTCGGGAAGGCGGAGGAGAACCCGGCCACGCGCAGCGCCAGCTCCTCCGGAACGCCGACCTCGGTCAGCTCGGCCAGGATCGACTCGTACCACTCCAGGTCCGCACCGCGCAGCAGCTGGGGCAGCTTGTCCCAGACCTGCGCGACGCGCTCGGAGAAGAACTCGATGGTCTCGCCGATCTGGAGCGGCTGCGGCCGGTTGTTGAGCAGCCAGCGCGTGCCGCGCTCGACCAGGCGGCGCGAGTGCAGGCGCATCCGGGTCTGGAACTCGGCGGGCACCTTGTTGTCGAGCGCCTCGACGGCGTCCCAGACCTCGCCCAGGCGGAAGATCACGCGGGCCGCGGTCTGCGCCCGGACGATCTCCTCGATCGACGCGCCGGACTCCTCGCGGAGGCGGTGCAGGAAGGTCGAGCCACCGGTGTTGACGGTGTCGTTGACCAGGACCGTCGTGATGATCTCGCGGCGCAGCGCGTGGTTGTCGACGGCCTCGGTGAACTTCTCGCGCAGCAGCGTCGGGAAGTAGGCGTGGAGCAGCCCGCGCAGGTACGGGTCGTCCGGCAGGCCCGTGCCGATCAGCTCGTCGGCCACCGTGATCTTGGTGTACGCGAGGAGGACGGCGAGCTCCGGCTGGCTGAGCCCGCGGCCGCCGTTGAGCAGCTCGCGGATCTGCCGGTCGTTGGGCAGGAACTCCAGCGAGCGGTCGAGGGCCCCGTCACGGCCCAGGCGGCGCATGAAGCGCTGGTGGGCGTGGAGCAGGGACGGCGACTGGGCGACCGCGTTGGCCAGGGCGGTGTTCTGCGCGTAGTTGTTGCGCAGCACGAGCGCGCCGACCTCGTCGGTCATCTCGGCGAGGATCTTGTTGCGCTGCTTGACGGTCATGTCGCCCTCGGCGACCAGACCGTTGAGCAGGATCTTGATGTTGACCTCGTGGTCGGAGGTGTCGACGCCGGCGCTGTTGTCGATGGCGTCGGTGTTCACCTTGCCGCCGGTGCCCTCGGGGCCGCCGGAGCGGGCGAACTCGATGCGGCCCAGCTGGGTCGCGCCGAGGTTGCCGCCCTCGCCGATGACCTGGGCGCGGACGTCCTGGCCGTCGACGCGGATGGCGTCGTTGGCCTTGTCGCCGACCTCGGCGTTGGTCTCGGCCGAGGACTTCACGTACGTGCCGATGCCGCCGTTCCACAGCAGGTCGACCTGCGCGTGCAGGACGGCCTTCATCAGCTCGGCCGGAGTCATCTTGGTGACCCCGGCCTCGATGCCGAGGGCGGCCCGGACGTGCGCGTTGACCGGGATCGACTTGGCGGTGCGGGGGTGGATGCCGCCGCCGGTGGAGAGCAGCGAGGTGTCGTAGTCGGCCCAGGACGAGCGGGGCAGCTCGAAGAGGCGGCGGCGCTCGGCGTACGAGGTGGCCGCGTCCGGGTTCGGGTCGATGAAGATGTGCCGGTGGTCGAAGGCCGCGACGAGGCGGATGTGCTCGGAGAGCAGCATGCCGTTGCCGAAGACGTCGCCGGACATGTCGCCGACACCGACGACGGTGAAGTCCTCGGTCTGGGTGTCGTGGCCCAGCTCGCGGAAGTGGCGCTTGACCGACTCCCAGGCACCGCGGGCGGTGATGCCCATGCCCTTGTGGTCGTAGCCGGCCGAGCCGCCGGAGGCGAAGGCGTCGCCCAGCCAGAAGCCGTACGACTCGGCGACACCGTTGGCGATGTCGGAGAAGGTCGCGGTGCCCTTGTCGGCGGCGACGACCAGGTAGGTGTCGTCCTCGTCGTGGCGGACCACGCCGACCGGGGGCACGACCTCGCCGGCGACCAGGTTGTCGGTGATGTCGAGCAGCGCCGAGATGAAGGTCTTGTACGAGGCGATGCCCTCGGCGAGCCAGGCGTCCCGGTCCACGGACGGGTCCGGGAGCTGCTTGGCGACGAAGCCGCCCTTGGCGCCGACCGGCACGATGACGGTGTTCTTCACCATCTGCGCCTTGACCAGGCCGAGGATCTCGGTACGGAAGTCCTCGCGCCGGTCGGACCAGCGCAGGCCGCCTCGGGCGACCTTGCCGAAGCGCAGGTGGACGCCCTCGACCCGCGGCGAGTACACCCAGATCTCGAAGGCCGGGCGGGGCGCCGGCAGGTCGGGGATGGCCTGCGGGTCGAACTTCATCGACACGTAGGAGTGCGGGCGGCCCTCGGCGTCCCGCTGGAAGAAGTTGGTCCGCAGGGTCGCCTTGATGACGGTGAGGAAGGACCGCAGGATGCGGTCCTCGTCGAGGGAGGCGACCTGGTCCAGGGCGCCGTCCAGCTCCTCCAGGAGCCCGTCGATCAGCTCGGTGCCGGCGCGCTGGCGCTCCGGGGCCATCCGGGCCTCGAAGAGGTTGACCAGCAGCCGGGTGGTGTGGACGTTGTTGCGGAGGGTGTCCTCCATGTAGTCCTGGCTGAAGGTCGAACCGGCCTGGCGCAGGTACTTCGCGTAGGCGCGCAGCACCATCGCCTCGCGCCAGTTCAGCCCGGCGGACAGGACGAGCGAGTTGAAGTTGTCGTTCTCGGCCGCCCCGGTCCAGGTGGCCGCGAAGGCCTCCTGGAAGCGCTCGCGGGCGTCCTCGCCGATGTAGTCGCCGCCGTTGCCGGTGGGCGTGGGCATCCGCAGACCGAAGTCGTAGATCCAGGCGTGGGCGCGGTCGGCGCAGCGCAGCTCGTACGGGCGCTCGTCGGTCACCTCGACGCCGAGCCGGTTGAGCACCGGCAGGACGGCGGAGAGGGAGATCGGGTCGCCGGTCTTGTAGATCTTGAAGCGGCGCTCGCCGGCGCCGGAGGCGACGGGCTCGTACAGGGAGAGCGCGAAGTCCTTGTCGCTGTCGGCCAGGGCCTCCAGGTGGACCAGGTCGGACACGGCGGCGCGCGGCGAGTGGTCGGCCTTGTAGCCCTCGGGGAAGGCGTTGCCGTAGCGGCGGAGCAGCTCGGCGGCGCGCTCCTCGCCCAGCTCGGCGTTGAGCGCCTCGCCGAAGCCGTCGGCCCAGGAGCGGGCGGCGTCGGCCAGCCGGGCCTCGATGCGGTCGACGTCGGCCTCGGTGAGCTTGGCCAGTTCGGTGCCGGGCTCGACGCGGATGACGAAGTGGAGGCGGGACAGGATCGACTCGGTGTTCCAGGCCGTGAAGTCGACGCTGGCGCCCTGCAGCTCCTCCTTCAGGATGTCGATGATCCGCAGCCGGACGCGGGTGGTGTAGCGGTCCCGCGGCAGGTACACGAGGGCCGAGTAGTAGCGGCCGTACTCGTCCTGGCGCAGGTAGAGCCGCAGCCGCCGCCGCTCCTGCAGGTACAGGACGCTGGTGACGATGGAGCGCAGCTCGTCGGCCGGGGTCTGGAAGAGCTCGTCGCGCGGGTAGGTCTCCAGGATCTGGAGCAGGTCGCGCCCGTCGTGGCTGCTCGGCGAGAAGCCGGCGCCCTCCAGGACCTCCTGGACCTTGCGCTTGACGACCGGCACGCGGCGCACGGACTCGGTGTACGCGGCCGAGGAGAAGAGGCCGAGGAAGCGCCGCTCGCCGACGACGTTGCCGTCGGCGTCGAACTTCTTCACGCCGACGTAGTCGAGGTACGAGGGGCGGTGCACGGTCGCGCGGCTGTTGGCCTTCGTCAGGACCAGCAGCTTGTGCTCGCGCGCCTTGGCGCGGGCGTCGGCGGGCAGCCGGCTGAACGACGGCGAGACGGGGTGGGCGTGCGGGTCGTCGTCGCTGTGGTGCGGGTCGGCGCGCAGGATGCCGAGGCCGGTGCCGGGCACGGCGGACAGGGCGTCGCCGTTGACCAGCTCGTACTCGCGGTAGCCCAGGAAGGTGAAGTGGTCGTCCGAGAGCCAGCGCAGCAGCTCGCGGGCCTCTTCGACCTCGGTGGGCCGCAGGTCGGCGGGGGTCGGCTCGCCGGCCAGGGAGTCGGCGATGCGCAGCGCGGCCTCGCGCATCTTGTCCCAGTCCTCGACGGTCTCGCGGACGTCGGACAGGACGCGCAGCAGGTCGGCGGTGATCTGCTTGAGGTCGGCCTTGTCGGTCTCGCGGTCGACCTCGACGTGGATCCAGGACTCGACGAGCGCGTCGTGCGGCAGGGCGCCCTTCGGCTTCTCGGTGAGCACCTCGATCAGCTTGCCGGCCACGTCGCGGCGGACGAGGACCTGCGGGTGGATGACGACGTGGATGCCGCGCCCCTGGCGGGACAGCTCGTTGGTCACGGAGTCCACGAGGAACGGCATGTCGTCGGTGACCACCTCGACGACGGAGTGACTGCAGGTCCAGCCGTTCTCCTCCACCGTCGGCGTGTGGACGCGGACGCTCGCGGTGCCCTGGGGGCGGTTCTCCGCGAGGCGGTAGTGCGAGAGTGCGGCACCGAAGACGTCGACGGGGTCGCGGTCCGTCAGGTCTTCCGGCGCCGTGTGCAGGTAATAGCGCTGGAGGTAGTCGAGCAGGGTGTCGCGGTCCGGACGCTCCCCGTTCTCCGGCCCTGTCGGAAGTCGCCCCCCGACCGGGCTGTTCTCAGCTACCCGGGCGGCCCGATCGAGCAGCTCGGCCTTGGCTTCGTCCAGCTTGGTCTGCATGTCCTCTGACTCCTGTCGCGCGCCATTGCGTGACGTCGGTGGAAGAAAGGGCACAACGCCACGACGCGGTGGTACCGGTCGAGGTCGACGTTATGCCGCGATGAGAGATGTCCGGGTGCATATCGGCCACTCGGGCCGTCGCGCCCGGACGGAAGGGATCGGCGAACGCACCGTCGGCCCGGTCGCTGTGGCGAGCCGGGCGGAAGCCGGGGGCTGCACTGCCCCCTCGGCGTATCGCGCTGATCACGGGAAAAGCCTATCGCTGTTGCCCCCCGCGCCGTCATGGTCCTTATGTGTACAAAACCAGGGGGGGAAGTTTGACACTGTGGACAGCGACGAATGGTTACCCGGGGCATATCGACGAGAGCTCTCGGGGAGACGCAGTGGCGAAGATCTTGATCGTGACCGGGGACGCGGCGGAGTCGCTGGAGGTCATGTACCCGTACCAGCGCCTCCTGGAGGAGGGGTACGAGGTCGACATCGCCGCCCCCGCGCGCAAACAGCTCCGCTTCGTGGTGCACGACTTCGAGCCGGGCTTCGACACGTACACCGAGAAGCCGGGCTACACCTGGCCCGCCGACCTGGCCTTCTCGGAGGTCGACCCGGGCTCGTACGTGGCCGTGGTCATCCCGGGCGGGCGGGCGCCGGAGTACCTGCGCAACGATCCGGAGCTGCGCAAGATCCTGAAGTCCTTCTTCGACGCGGACAAGCCGGTGGCCCAGATCTGCCACGGCCCCCTCCTGACCGCCGCGACCGGCAGCCTGGAGGGCCGCCAGGTGACCGCGTACCCGGCCCTGGAGCTCGACATGCAGGCCGCGGGCGCCACCTTCCAGGACACGGCCGCCGTGGTGGACGGCACCCTCGTCTCCTCGCGCGCCTGGCCGGACCACCCGACCTGGATGAGGGAGTTCCTGAAGGTCCTGCGCGAGGCGAAGGCGTAGCGCGGTCTCCGGGGGAGGGCGGGCACGACCCCGCCTTCCCCCGGACTCCCGCCGGGGCCGAGCCGCCCTAGACCAGCTCCTCCGCCACGGCGACCGCCTCGGCGAGCGAGTCGACCACCGGCACCCCCACGGCCTCCAGGCTGCGACGGCTGTGCGACCCCCCGGTGTAGAGCACGGCCCGCGCCCCCACGTGCAAGGCCGCCACGGCGTCGTCCGCCGCATCCCCGATGACGACGACCCGCTCCGCGGGCATCCCCTCCAGCGCCGCGAGGTGCCGCACCATGTGCCCGGACTTGCCGTCCGTGGAGGTCCGGTCCACCCGCCCGTCGACCCGCAGGAACCGCTCCGCGATCCCGTGCCGCCGCACCAGCGGTACCAGCTCCTCGTGCGGTGCGAGCGACAGCAGCGACTGGGTGAACCCGGACGCCTGCCGGGCCGCCAGCAGCTCCGCGGCCCCGGCGGTGAGCCCGCAGTCCTCCGCCCGCTGCCAGTAGTGCCGGTGGAAGGCGCCGTCCATGACGGTCCACTCGTCAGCGGTGGGCAGCCGCCCCATCAGCCGCTCGTAGAACTTCGGCACCGGCACCGTGTACAGCTCGCGGTACTGCTCCAGGGTGATCTCGTCGAGTCCCAGCTCGGCGAAGGCCGCGTTGGTCGCCCCGATCACCGCCCCGATGTCGTCGAGCAGCGTGCCGTTCCAGTCCCAGACCAGGTGTTTTCCGTGCTTCTCGTGCTTCCCCATGGAGGCACACGGTACCGGTCGCCGGCTCAGCCGAGCAGGCCCGGAATCTCCTGCACCCCGTACCAGAGCAGCTCGTGGTCCTCGGCGCCGTCCACGACGAACTGGGCGTCGTCGTCGCCCTGGTCCGCCGCTCCGAGCGCGTCCGCGGCGGCCGAGACGTCCGCCCGGGCGTCGTCGGCGTCGGCGTGCACGGCCGCGGCCTTGGCCAGCCGTACGGCTCCGGCGATCCGCACCTCGCCGAGCGCGCTCGCGTCGAGCCCCCGGTCGGGGTCGACGGCCGCGTCCTTGTCGGCGACGTCCACGGCGACGACGATCCGGCGCCGCGCGGCCTCGGGGTCACCGGCGAGCAGCCGCAGCGAGGCGGCGGCGGCGCGGTTGAGGGCCGCGTACTCCAGCTCCTCGATGTCGTCGGAGACGTACCACTCGCGCAGCGCGGGGGTGACGGCGTAGGCGGTGAGGGGCCCGGGGCCGAGCTCGCCCGCCTTGTGCGCCTGTGCGAGACCGGGAAGGGTCAGGGGGACGTAGACGCGCATGGCTGGCCGCTTTCGTAGTCGGAGACGCCCTCAGGATACGTGCGGAGTCCCCCTTCGGGGCCCCCGGCCCAGCCCCTCGCCCCGTCACCCCGGGAACCGCGCCCCTGTGACCCCGCAGGCCCCAGGGGCCCCCGCGTCACCCTGATAGGTGAACCTCCGCGCACGCCCGCACACGGGTGCGCGCCCCTTGCCCGGGCGGGCGCCGTCCCCGTACAAGATCCTCAAGTGGTTACCGACCGGTACGAGTCGGTGACCCAGCGCGAGGAACGGGGACCCGAGATGACCACGCACACCTACCGCCACGCCCTCAGCCACACCCCCACGCGCCCGGCCCGCGGCGGCGCGGGCCCCGCCGGCCCCGCCGGCCCCGCCGGCACCGGCCCGCGCGGCCGGGCGGGCACCGGGCCGCGCCGGATGCCGCCGCCACACGTCCTCTTCGCCGAGAAGCTGCTCGCCGTGCTCAGCGGGGAGCGCCCGGTGCACTGGATGCTCGGCCACACCATCGGCGAGGCGTACGAGCAGCTCGTCCGGCTCGCCCCGGGGACCCCGCTGCGCTCCTGCGGCCCCCGCCCCGTCCTGCGCCACTGCTCGGCCCGCCCGCCGGGCCCGGACGCCGTCGAGGCCTGCGCGACGATCGCGACCGGTGAGCGGGTCCGGGCCATGGCCTTCCGCCTGGAGCGCGGCCGGGACCGCCGCTGGCGCTGCGCCGCGGTGGAACTGGACGGCCTGCCGGCGTAGCCGTGGACGACCGCGGCCGTGGACGACGCGGAGGGGCCGGCCACCGCACCCGGTGACCGGCCCCTCCGTCCTGCTCCGCCGCTTACTTCTTGCGGCGACGCCCGCCCGCGTTCTTCTGCGCCTTGCGGCGCTCCGCGCGGGTCAGCCCGTCACCGGCGGCCTCGCCGCCGTCGGAGGCGAAGTCGCCCTCGACGACCGAGCCGTCACCGTCGACCTTCGGCGCGGAGAAGTGCAGCCGGTCCGGACGCTGCGGGGCGTCCAGGCCCTTGGCCCGGATCTCCGGGCGGCCGGCGCCGGCCGGGACGGCGTCCTTCTTCTCCAGGGACGGCGCGTCCTGCACCGGGACCTCCTCGACCTGCTGCTCGACCTGGACCTCCAGGTTGAACAGGTAGCCGACGGACTCCTCCTTGATGCCCTCCATCATCGCGGAGAACATGTCGAAGCCCTCGCGCTGGTACTCGACCAGCGGGTCCTTCTGGGCCATCGCCCGCAGGCCGATGCCCTCCTGCAGGTAGTCCATCTCGTAGAGGTGCTCGCGCCACTTGCGGTCGAGCACCGAGAGGACCACGCGCCGCTCCAGCTCGCGCATGATCTCCGAGCCGAGCTGGGTCTCACGGGCGCTGTACTGCTCGTGGATGTCGTCCTTGACGGACTCGGCGATGAACTCGGCCGTGATGCCCGCGCGGTCCCCGGCCGCCTCCTCCAGCTCGTCGACCGTGACCTTGGTCGGGTAGAGCTGCTTGAACGCGTTCCACAGGCGGTCCAGGTCCCACTCCTCGGCGAAGCCGTCGGCGGTCTCCTGGCGGATGTAGTCGTCGATCGTGTCGTCCATGAAGTGGCCGACCTGCTCCTGCAGGTCCTCGCCCTCCAGGACGCGGCGGCGCTCGCCGTAGATGACCTCGCGCTGGCGGTTGAGCACCTCGTCGTACTTCAGGACGTTCTTGCGCGTCTCGAAGTTCTGGCTCTCGACCTGGCCCTGCGCGGAGGCGATGGCGCGGGTGACCATCTTGTTCTCGATCGGCACGTCGTCCGGCACGTTCGCCATCGCCATCACGCGCTCGACCATGGCGGCCTTGAACAGGCGCATCAGGTCGTCGCCGAGCGACAGGTAGAAGCGGGACTCGCCCGGGTCGCCCTGACGGCCGGAACGACCGCGGAGCTGGTTGTCGATGCGGCGGGACTCGTGGCGCTCGGTGCCCAGGACGTACAGCCCGCCGAGGTCCTTGACCTCCTCGAACTCCGCCTTCACGGCCTTCTCGGCGCGCTCCAGGGCGCCCGGCAGGGCCGCGGCCCACTCCTCGACGTGCTCGACCGGGTCCAGGCCGGACTGGCGCAGCTCGGCCTCGGCGAGGTCGTCCGGGTTGCCGCCCAGCTTGATGTCGGTACCGCGGCCGGCCATGTTGGTGGCGACGGTGACGGCGCCCTTGCGGCCGGCCTGCGCGACGATCACGGCCTCGCGCTCGTGGTGCTTGGCGTTCAGCACCTCGTGCTGGATGCCGCGCTTGCTGAGCTGCTGCGACAGGTACTCGGACTTCTCGACCGAGGTGGTGCCGACGAGGACCGGCTGGCCCTTCTCGTGCTTCTCCGCGATGTCGTCGACGACGGCGGCGAACTTGGCGACCTCGGTGCGGTAGATCAGGTCCGGCTGGTCCTTGCGCTGCATGGGCTTGTTCGTCGGGATCGGCACGACGCCCAGCTTGTAGATCTGGTGGAACTCGGCCGCTTCGGTCATGGCCGTACCGGTCATGCCGGAGAGCTTGTCGTAGAGGCGGAAGAAGTTCTGGAGGGTGATCGTGGCGAGCGTCTGGTTCTCGTCCTTGATGTCCACCCCCTCCTTCGCCTCGATCGCCTGGTGCATGCCCTCGTTGTAGCGGCGGCCGGCGAGGATACGGCCGGTGTGCTCGTCGACGATCATGACTTCGCCGTCGATGACGACGTAGTCCTTGTCCTTCTTGAACAGTTCCTTCGCCTTGATGGCGTTGTTCAGGTACCCGACGAGCGGGGTGTTCACCGACTCGTAGAGGTTGTCGATGCCCAGCCAGTCCTCGACCTTGGCGACACCGGCCTCGTGGATGGCGACGGTGCGCTTCTTCTCGTCGACCTCGTAGTCGCCGGTCTCCTCGATGCCCTTCAGCGGGTTGCCGGCCTCGCCCTTGGCGAGGCGGGTGACCAGCTTGGCGAAGTCGCCGTACCACTTGGTGGCCTGGTCGGCCGGGCCGGAGATGATCAGCGGCGTACGGGCCTCGTCGACGAGGATCGAGTCGACCTCGTCGACACAGGCGTAGTTGTGGCCGCGCTGGACGAGCTCGTCCTGGGACCACGCCATGTTGTCGCGCAGGTAGTCGAAGCCGAACTCGTTGTTCGTGCCGTACGTGATGTCGGCGGCGTACTGCTCGCGGCGCTGGGCCGGGGTCATGTTGGCCAGGATGCAGCCGACCTCCAGGCCCAGGAAGCGGTGCACCCGGCCCATCATCTCGGAGTCGCGCTCGGCGAGGTAGTCGTTCACCGTGATCAGGTGGACGCCCTTGCCGGACAGCGCGTTCAGATACGCCGGCAGGGTACCGACGAGGGTCTTGCCCTCACCGGTCTTCATCTCGGCGACGTAACCGAGGTGGAGGGCGGCGCCGCCCATGATCTGGACGTCGTAGTGGCGCTGGCCGAGGACGCGCTTGGCGGCCTCGCGGACGGTGGCGAAGGCCTCCGGGAGCAGGTCGTCGAGGCTCTCACCGTCGGCGTAGCGCTGCTTGTACTCGTCCGTGAGCGCCCGCAACTCGGCGTCGGAGAGGTTCTGGAAGTCCTCTTCGATGGAGCTGACCTGGTCCGCGATGCGGTGCAGTTTGCGCAGGATCTTGCCTTCGCCTGCACGCATGAGCTTGTTGAAGACGGACACTGAGGCTGGTCTCCTTGCCGGTCGGGCCTGGCACTGGGTCTTGTCATGACTCGGGCGCGGGCACGGCAGGTGGTCCCCACCGCAACGGCCATCGTAAGCGAGACCGCCCTCGCGGAGGGAGGCCCGCTGTGCCGAAGCCCCGCTACCGCCCGTGAGACCTCCCGCAGAGAGAACGCACGAGGCCACCGGAAGGTGCCGCCCCTTACCGAAAAGTGTTCGCATCGGGCCGGGCGGGTCACCACAATTCCGTCATGGAGCCCATCACCCTGACCACGGAACGCCTGCGCCTGCGCCATTTCACCCCCGAGGACGCCGAAGCGGTCCACGCCGCCTGCCAGAACCCCGCCATCCAGCGCTGGACCACCGTTCCCTCGCCGTACACCCGTCACGACGCCGAGTTCTTCGTCACCCGTCTGGTGCCCGAGGGCTGGAGCAACGACCGGGAGTACGCCTTCGCCGTCGAGCCGGTCCAGGGCGGGCCCCTGCTGGCCGCGACCAGTCTGAGCACCCGCGCGGAGGGCGTCCTGGAGGTCGGCTTCTGGCTGGCCGAGGAGCACCGCGGCCACGGCTACATGACCGAGAGCGTCCGCGCCCTCGCCCACTGGGCCTTCACCGCCCTCGGCTGTCACCGCCTGCTGTGGCGCGCCGAGGTCGGCAACGTCCCCTCCCGCGCGGTGGCCGAACGGGCCGGCTTCACCGTGGAGGGCGTCGAGCGGGCGGGCCTGGTCAACAAGGGCACGGCCCGCGACGCCTGGATCGGCTCGCTGCTCCCCTCCGACCTGGGCCTGCCCGCGAAGCTGCCGTACCTCCCGTACGGGGGCTGACGAAGGCGGGTGACGAAGGCGGGGGCGGGCCGGGACCGGGCCGGGGCTGGTCCGGGGCCAAGGCCGCCGGCCGCTGGCCCCTGGCCGGGACCGGGACCGCGGCCGGGGCCGTTGTCGGTACCGCCCTCTAGGGTGCGGATCATGACGACCGCCCCGCGCCCCGCCGCCGAACTGTCCGCCGACGACGCCCGCCGGATCGCCCTGCGGGCCCAGGGGTTCCTCGGCGCCCCCGACCGCCGGGCCGGGGTGCGCGGCGTGCTGCGTCACCTGGGGCAGGTCCAGCTGGACACCATCTCCGTGCTGGCCCGCTCGCACGAGCTCATCCCGTACGCGCGCCTGGGCGCCGTCGGCCGCCCGAAGGTCGAGGCGGCGTACTGGACCGAGGGCCACGCCTTCGAGTACTGGTCGCACGCCGCCTGCATCCTGCCGATCGAGGAGTGGCCGCTCTTCGCCTTCCGCCGCCGCGCCTACCGCGACCGCCCGCACTGGGGGCACGAGCTGTCGGAAGGGGCGTACGAGGCCGTGATCCGGCAGCTGCGGGACGAGGGGCCGCTGACGGCGACCGAGCTCGGCGGCGCGAAGAACAAGGGCGAGTGGTGGGACTGGTCCGACGCGAAGATCGCCGTCGAGCGGGCGCTGATGTACGGCGAGGTGGTGGTCACCGAGCGGCGCGGCTGGAAGCGGGTCTACGACCTGGCCGAGCGCGCCGTCCCGCAGGCGCTGCTCCACGACGACCTGGACGACACGGAGTGCCTGCGGCGTCTGGTGCGGCAGGCGGGTGAGGCGCTGGGCGTCGGCACCCGCGCGGACATCGCCGACTACCACCGGATCAAGGGCGAGGCCTTCGACGCGGTGGTGGCGGACTCGGGGCTCGTCCCGGTGACGGTGGCGGGCTGGGGGAAGCCGGCCTGGGCGGATCCGGCGGCGCTGGCGAGCGAGCCGCGCGGGCGGCACCGGACGACGCTGCTGTCGCCCTTCGACTCGCTGATCTGGGAGCGGGCCCGCACCGAGCGCGTCTTCGGCTTCACGCACCGCTTGGAGGCGTACGTGCCGAAGCCGAAGCGGGTGTACGGATACTTCGCCATGCCGGTGCTGTCCGGCGGCCGGCTGGTCGGCCGGGTGGACCCGGCCCGGGAGGGCCGGACGCTGGTCGCCCGGCAGGTGTCCCTGGAGGGCCCGAAGGCGGTGCCCGCGGTGGCGCGGGCGCTGCGCGAGGCGGCCGAGTGGGTGGGCTGCGACGCGGTGGCCGTGGAGCGCGTGGATCCTCCGGAACTCGCGGCAGAGCTCGTCAAGTCGCTCGGCTGAGGAGGGCCGCCGGGGACCGGTCCGTGAGCGGTGACGGGGACCGGTCCGTCAGCCGGGACGGGGGCCGGGACTGCGGCCGGTCCGTCAGCGGATCTCGAGGATCTTCTCCCGCATCGCGTAGACCACGGCCTCCATCCGGGAGTGCAGCTGGAGCTTCTCCAGGATGTTCCGCACGTGGTTCTTCACGGTGTTCTCGGAGATGAACAACTGCTTGGCGATGTCCCGGTTGTTCATCCCGGTCGCGACCAGCTTGAGGACCTCCAGCTCGCGGTCGGTCAGCCGGGGCGCGGGCACCAGCCGGCGCTCGTCGGTGCGCTGGATCATCGACTTGAACTCGGTGAGCAGCTTCGACGCCATCGACGGGCTGATCTGCGACTGGCCGTCGGCGACGGCCCGGATCGCGGTGGCGACCTCGTCGGTGGAGATCTCCTTCAGGAGGTAGCCGGTCGCGCCCGCCTTGATCGCGTCGTAGAGGTCGGCCTCCTCGTCGCTGATCGTCAGCATGATGATCTTCGCGCTGGGGGCGACCTCCTTGATGGAGGTGCATGCCTCGATCCCGCCGCGCTTGGGCATCCGCACGTCCATCAGCACGATGTCGGGCAGCAGATCGGCCGCCTTGTCGACGGCCTCCGCCCCGTCCCCGGCCTCGCCGACGACCTGGATGTCCTCCTCCTGCGCGAGGACGATCTCCAGACCACGGCGGAAAAGGGCGTGATCGTCGACGACGAGGACCCGGATCGGCTCGTCGCGCGACGCGCCGATGGCCGAATCCGATCCCTCCGGATTCGCCGTTCCCAGAGTCTCTCGCCCGCCGTGCACCGGCCCGAAGCTGTCCGCCATCGTTCCTCCCCCTGAAGGCCGTGGCCTGAAGTCGTTTACTGCATCGCTTTCGGTCCTCCAACCGCTGCTCGGGGAGCTCCGGTTGGCGTGCACGCCATGCTTTCATGCCGCGGCGCCCTCGCGGTGAACGCGTGGTCGCAGGCGGTCGCATTCCGACACTTCCGGTCGCACAGGGGTGCCCCTGGGAGCGCGGGGGGCGCTCCAGGGGCACCTGGTCGTAACCGCGACCGCGGCACGGCCGACGAACGGGCTCGGGCGGGCCGGATCAGCCGCCGAGCGCACCGCCCGCGCCGCCGAGGTCCTCACCCGCGAGGGGGTCGCTCTCCAGGTGGATGACGCCGTAGTCGTAGGCGTGCCGCCGGTAGACGACACTGGGCTGCTTCGTGTCGGAGTCGACGAAGAGGTAGAAGTCGTGCCCGACCAGCTCCATCTCGTAGAGCGCCTGGTCGAGCGTCATGGGGGCGGCCTTGTGGGTCTTCTCGCGGACCACCAGCGGTCCTTCGCCCTGGACCTCGATCGAACCCATCATCGTGGTGGGGACGGTGCCGGTCTCCGTCGGCACCACCTGACCGTTGCCGTTCAGCGACGCGACGCCCGGCACCACGTCGGCGACCTCCGCCGCCGAAAGCCTGCCGTTGCCACGGCGCGTGTACCTCTTGTCGTGCTGCTTGCGCAGTCGGGCCTCCAGCTTGTCGCTGGCGAGGTCGAGCGCTGCGTACGGGTCGCCTGCCGCCGCCTCCGCCCGGATCACCGGGCCTCGGGAGTGGAGGGTGATCTCCACACGGTCGGACCGGTCGGCCTGCCGCGGGTTGTGCTCCTTGGACACCTCGACGTCGAGGCTGATCACCTTGCCGTCGAGCTTCTGGATCTTCTCCAGCTTCAGCTTCTCGGCCACGTGCTTACGGAACCGCTCGGGCACCTCGGTCTTGCGGCCCTTGACGACGATGTCCACGCAGAACTCCGTTCCCGGATCGCTCACTACGGCTCCTAGGCCGTCGAGCATCTCCCTTTGCACCAGACTCCGGCGTTTGCCGGGGTCTCGGACTTGGCGACTTCGCCCCTCTCCTCCCCAGTCGACAAGCGCCCCACCCCATCGACAAGAGGTTAATTCGCCCTGAACTCCTGTCCTGTAGGCGCACCCGTGCATTAGGTGAGGCGTGACCTTCGCCATTCCTCACAACCGAACATAGCTCGTTCGGACGGGTGTCGGCACCCGCTGACGGGACTTACCTCCATTCGGGTGTTCTTACCTCTCACCACCTGCAACGTTGCAAGTTCCCCGTGAGTTCCGGTTTATTTCGAACGAGGCCGGAGAGGATGCGACTACCGCTGCCGCGGGCTGTTCGAAAAGGCCTTCCGTCCCTCGCCTCTTCGGGCTGTCCGGTAATCCGGGAATGAACGGCGGGTGTACGAGGACGGGGGCGGCACCCAGTGCCCTCGCCGCCTCCGCGAGCGATGCTCCCGTGGTCATCAGGTCGTCCACGAGAACCACCCGCCCGGCCTCCCGCACGGCCTCGTCGAGGAGCCGTACGCCGGCCGGTGCGACCTCCAGCGCCCCCGCCAGGTTGGCGAGCCGCCCGCGCGCGCCGAGCCCCGCCTGGTCGGCGACCGCCCGGCCCTGCCGCAGCACCGGCAGGACCCGCGCGGCCCGTCCGGAACGGCGCAGCCGGGCCGCCGCCGCCAGCGCGATCCGCCGGGTCGGATCGTGGCCACGCGCGCGCACGGAGCGCCGTGAGGACGGCACCGGCACCAGGAGCAGCGGTCCGCCCCCGGACGCCCCACAGGGCCCCGTGGCGGCCTCCACGGCACCTGCCAGCGCGGCGCCCAGGGCTCCGGCGAGCGGCAGCGCCCCACGTTCCTTGTGGGCGAGGAGCAGCGCGCGCACGGCACCCTCGTACGGCGCGGCGGCATGGACGACCGGCAGCCCCGGGGGCTCGGGCCACGGACGCACCCTGCGGGGACCGGTGCCGGTCAGCCCGGTCCTGCAGCGCGGGCACAGTGCCGTACGGGGTCTCCCGCAGCCTCCGCAGGCGACCGGCAGCACCAGCCCGGCGATCTCGCGCCACCACCCCCGCATGGCTCCACTGTCCTCCCGCGGAGCCCGCGCGGCCACTCCTGTGGAAAACCGCCGTCAGCCCGGATAGACCGGGTGGCGCCCCTCCTTGACGATGGGCTGCCAGTTCGCCCCGGGCACGAGCCGCACGATGCCGTCGTTGTTGGAGTCCGCGACCACCGGCGACTGTTCGCCGTGCGGCGCGGCGACCGCCGTGACCCCGTTCAGGCCCGGCAGGACCGACGTGGCCGACGTCGACCCGTCCGTCTGCACGTACCGCACCTGCTGCACCCCGCCGGCCTCCGTGCCGACCACGACCAGGCGGCTCGGGCCGGCCCAGGACACGGCGGTGACGGACTCCAGGCGCGGCGCGGCGCGCTGCGGGGACTCGACGGAGACGCTCTCGTGCCCGTCGCCGCGGGTGCGCTCGACCCGGCCGATCTGGAGGGTCGTGCGGTCGTCCTTCGTCACGAGCAGCGCGATCCGCACCCCGTCGGCGGAGACCCGCAGCGACTCGATCCGCGCGCCGTCCTTGAGCCACGGCGTGCTGACCTCGACCGGCTCGCCCTGGCCGCCGGGCACCATCCACAGGCGCGGCTTCGCCCGGTTGCGGTCGGCGACCCACAGGTCGCCGTGGCCGTCCCAGCTCGGCGCCGACAGGCGGTCCTCGCGCCGCAGCCCGGCGCTGGTCACGATCGGCGCCGCGGGCTCCTCGTCGGAGGTGATCGACGCGACGCGCAGCGCGCGGCCCTCCTGCACGACCCCGGCCGCCCGGTTCTCCTCGCGGTCCACCGCCACGTACGTCAGCGGCAGCGTGCCCCGGCCGAACGGCCCGGGCGCCTCGACCGGCTTGTCCAGCTGCTTCGAGGCGACCGACAGCATCATCAGGCGGCCGTGCTCGTCGACGAAGAAGGGGTTCTCGCCCCGCCCCGGGTCGCGCACCGCCGAGTACTCCTCGATGGCCTGCCCCTTGCCGAGCATGCAGAGCCGGTTGCCGTCGCTTCCCTGGAGCTCCACCTGCTCCACCCGTGCCGACGTCAGGTCGCCCAGGGTGAACAGCAGTTGGGCCGCCATGCCCTTGCACACCAGGGCGCTGACGTGGTCGGCCTTGGCGTTGAGCGGGACCTTCAGCGTCGACTGGTCGTCGGTCGTGAGGGTCGTGACGCCCTTCTTCAGCTCCGTACCGGAGGGGAAGCGCGAGTCGACGGCGGGCCCGAGCCACCCCGTCGGGCCCTCCAGGAGCGCCTTCACCGTCTGCGTCACCGGGTCCATGCGGGTGACCGGATCCTGCCGCTGCCGGATGTAGACCGGGTCGGCGACGACCCAGTTCTCCCCGGAGGCGAAGTAGTACTTGTTGACCGAGCGGTAGTTGCGCAGGAAGTCCGCCTCACCGAGCACCAGGCCCGGGGGCAGGCTGTCGATGCGCCACTCCTTGCCCTTGCCGTCCGCCGTGGGCTGCTGCACCACGTGGATCGACTCGTTGAACTCGGCCGGGACCTCCGGCCGGTACGCGTGCCGGGCGTCGACCTTCGCGATCCGCCGCCCGGAGATCGGGTACGACCGCCCCTGGTTCTCCGTGTCGGCCATCCGGTCGGCCTGGTCGCGGTCGGGCGCGTTGGTGAGCACGGTGATGCTCGCCTCCGGCCGCCACGTGCGCACGGCCTGCCGGGTCAGGTACTTCCGCGCCGTCGAGAACCCGGGGTCGTCACTCGTCATGGCCTCCAGGAAGCCGTCGACGATCTCCTCCGGATCGGCGTTGTCGCGGGGCGCGACCGCGTACACCCGCACCTGCGAGTCGCCCGCGTTGGACGCCTTCACGGCCCGTACGTCGCCGCTGTCGGGCATGCTCGCGCAGCCGGCCACCAGCAGCGAGCCGCAGGCCAGCAGCACCACCCCGCGCACCGACCGTCCCCGCCCCAGGGCCTCCCGCGTCCCTCGAAGGTCAGCGCCCACGTGTCCCGCCCTCCTGCTCGGCGCGCGACGACGCCATGGTCTCGCCCCCGGCGCCCCCGGCGCCCCCGTCTTCGTCGCCGCCCGCCGCGGGCCGCGGAACCACCCGCGCGCCGCTGCCCGGCAGCGCCGTCGGATCCACCGTCGCCCGCGACGCGGCGGGTATCCGCGGCGGCACGGACAGCGCCGGGTGGTCCCCGGCGGGCTGCGCGGGCACCGCGGTCAGGCGCGCCCCGGCAGCGGCGGCCGCCTGCTCGCGGTTGCGCCGCGAGTCCTCGGGCTCCAGCGGGATCGGCGAACCGCGCAGCGGCTCGTCCGCGGTGCGCGGCAGGGTCAGCCGGAACTGCGAGCCGCCACCGGGCTCGCCCCAGGCCTGGAGCCAGCCGCCGTGCAGGCGCGCGTCCTCGACGGCGATGGACAGGCCGAGGCCCGTGCCGCCGGTGGTGCGCGCGCGGGACGGGTCGGCCCGCCAGAACCGGTTGAAGACCCGGGTCGCCTCTCCGGGCTTGAGCCCGATCCCGTGGTCGCGCACGGCGACGGCGACGGCCCCGCCGGCGGCGGCCAGCTTCACGGTCACGTCCCGGCCCTCGCCGTGCTCGACGGCGTTCACGACCAGATTGCGCAGCACCCGCTCGACCCGGCGGGCGTCCGCCTCGGCCACCACGGGCTGCTCGTCGCCGACGACGAGGATCCGGCTCCCCTTGCGCTCGGCCAGCGGCTCGGCGCCGCCGATGACCCGGCGTACGACCTGGCGCAGGTCTATCGGCTCGGCCTCCAGGGCCGCGGCGCCCGCGTCGAAGCGGCTGATCTCCAGCAGGTCCGACAGCAGCGACTCGAAACGGTCGAGCTGGTCCCCGAGGAGCTCGGCGGAGCGCGCGGTGACCGGGTCGAAGTCGACCCGGGCCTCGTGGATGACGTCGGCCGCCATCCGGACCGTCGTCAGCGGGGTCCGCAGCTCGTGCGAGACGTCCGAGACGAACCGCCGCTGCATCCGCGACAGGTCCTCCATCTGCTGGATCTTCGTCTGGATGGTCTGCGCCATCTTGTTGAAGGCCTCGCCGAGGCGCGCGATGTCGTCCTCGCCGGTGACCTTCATCCGTTCCTGGAGCCCGCTGGCCGACAGCCGCTCGGCGACCGCGGCTGCCATCCGTACGGGGGTGACGACCTGGCGCACCACCAGCCAGGCGATGGCGCCGAGCAGCACCACGACGAACAGCCCGGCGGTCGCCAGGGTCGTCTTGACCAGGGCGAGGGAGTCCTCCTCCTGCGTCAGCGGGAAGAGGTAGTACAGCTCGTACGGGGTGCCGTCGGCGTCGTTGAGCCGCTTGCCGATCACCAGGCCGGGCTCGGACGCCTTGCCGCTGGTGTAGTGGATCCGCGCGGGCTGCTGGAAGGTGCTGGTGCCCTGCGCGACGTTGTGCCGCAGCTCGGCCGGGATGCTGGTGGTCGGATCGACCTCACCGGAGGCGCGGGCGCCCCGGCTGGCCGTGTTCCCGGTCTCCAGCGACAGCGCGACCACGTTGAACGCGCTCTGACCGCCGCTCGCCAGCTGCTCGACCAGCGTCGAGCGCCAGTTCACGGACGCTCCGGCGCGACCGCCGTCCTGCGCTCCCGGCGCGGAGGGCGTGGTGGCCGCCTTGTCCTGGGCGGCCGAGAAGCCACCGGCGGCCTGGCTCTGGGCGGCCCGCTCCTTGGCGTCGAGCAGCCCGTTGCGCACCTGGCCGATGACGACCAGGCCGAGCAGGAGCACGACGCCGAGCGACATGAGCAGGGTGCCCGCGACCACCCGCACCTGGAGGTTGCGCCGCCACAGCCGCACGGCGGGCAGCAGCGGCCGGCGCACCCAGCGCGCGACGAGCCGGAACGCGGGCCCGCCCGGCGCACCGTCCTGCAGCAGACGGCCGAAACGCGAGCCCCCCCGCCCCGGTCCGGCAGCCCGCCCCGTACGGACTCCCGGATCCCCGGGCTTCGGAGCAGTACTGCCTGCGCTCATGTCAGCTCGGCCCTGCCTTGTAACCGACGCCGCGAACGGTCACGACGATCTCCGGGCGCTCCGGGTCCTTCTCGACCTTCGAGCGCAGCCGCTGCACGTGCACGTTCACCAGCCGGGTGTCGGCCGCGTGCCGGTAGCCCCAGACCTGCTCCAGCAGGACCTCGCGGGTGAACACCTGCCACGGCTTGCGGGCCAGCGCCACCAGCAGATCGAACTCGAGCGGCGTCAGCGCGATCGCCTGCCCGTCCCGCTTCACCGAGTGCCCGGCCACGTCGATGACCAGGTCACCGATGGCCAGCTGCTCCGGCGCGGGCTCCTCCGACCTCCGCAGCCGCGCCCGGATCCGGGCGACGAGCTCCTTCGGCTTGAACGGCTTGACGATGTAGTCGTCGGCCCCGGACTCCAGGCCCACCACGACGTCGACCGTGTCGCTCTTGGCCGTGAGCATGACGATCGGCACACCGGACTCGGCCCTGATCAACCGGCAGACCTCGATACCGTCCCGACCGGGCAGCATCAGGTCGAGCAGCACGAGATCCGGCTTGGCCTCCCGAAAAGCAGCGAGTGCCTTGTCACCGTCCGCAACGAACGACGGCTCGAACCCCTCACCACGCAGCACGATCCCGAGCATCTCGGCCAGTGCGGTGTCGTCATCGACGACGAGAACGCGTCCCTTCATATCGACATCATCCCATTTCCGTATCAGTCTCAAGGCGACTGGTGAGATACCTCACCGACCTGCGGCGACGTCCGCGATTGCCCACCGTTTACCGCCGGTGTCTGTGGGTGTTGATGTCGACTTGGATGTCAGCCCCGTTCACCCCGTGGTCGCCCCGAACCGTACCTTGCGGGGCCCCGTATGGCCCACGGGGAGAGCCGTCCGGCTCGACCGCCCGGGCTCCACCGGAGCAGATTCTGTTCGGCGGGCCGGCCGAAGACCTCATCAAACGGCTGGCGGAGGAGAAGCGCTCCAAGACCGCGCGCCACGCGTTACGGGTCCTCTCAGCGTCGCTGACGGCCGCGATGACCGAGGACATCGGCCTGACCCGCAACGTGGCCAAGGTGGTCACCGTGCGCGCCACGACCGACAGCGGGAAGAGCTGGAGCGCCGTCGAGGTCCTTCGCTTCCTGGCCGAAGCCCGACAGCGCACGGTCTACTACCCCGCGCTCCTGCTCATGTGTCTGCTCGGTCTCCGGCGGGCGGAGGTCTGCGGGCTTCGGTGGGAGAACGTCGACCTGGAGAACCGGGTCATCTGGATCGAGCAGCAACGGCAGCGCTCCGGTCCCGGAACGATCGACGTGGACCTGAAGACGGACACCTCGAAAGCGCCTCTGCCCCTGCCCGCCCAGTGCATCGCCCCGCTGCGGTGGACCCGGATGCGCACGGCCCTCCTCCGCGAACGTGCTCTCGCCAAGGGCCGGCCGTGGTGGGACGACCCCGACCACCACGTCTTCGTGACGCGAACCGGACAGCCGCTCCAGGCCGAGTGCCTCTACCAGACCCTGCGTCGGGCAGCTGAGAGCGCCGAGCTCGGAAAGATGAATCCGAAGGGGCTGCGGAAGTCGTGTGGCACGCTCCTGGTCCACCTTCGCGTGCACCCGAGGATCATCAAGGCGATCCTGCGGCACAGCCGGATCGCGACGACGCTCGACATCTACGCGGAGGCGCTCGACCCGGATGTGATCGCCGCCGTCGGTCAGCTCGACCGGCTGTTGCGTCAGCCGGCCACGCTCCGGCGACTCGCCGCCCCAGCACCGCACAGCGAAAGCACCAGCTGATCCAGCGATACATGACACGGCCCCTTCATCGGCGGATACCCGCGGATGAAGGGGCCTTCGTCGTGAGCGGCCCCGGCCGCCATGGCGCCCGGGTGAGTAGTCCGTCAGGTTCATGGTCCACTTTTGGACTACCTACTGTTACCGATCGGACACTTTCAGCCGTCCACCTGATTCTCGGTAGATCCTCCAGCGAGACAAGTGTTCGATTCCTTCGGGCCTCCCCAAGGTCCGCCAAGTGGGATCCCTAGGCGATCCGATCTCCGCGATCAAGGAGGTGCTTGGCATGCCCTGAAACGAAGGAATCAGAGTGCGCTCCAAGATCAGCAGTGCTGCAATCGCCGCGGCCCTGGCCGTCGGCTCCATAGCGGTCAGCGCTCCGGCCGCCTCGGCCAACTCGTACTGCAGCTCCTCGGGCTACACCGAGGGCGGCTTCCCGAACCTGCGCTGCACCTCGCTGTCCAACGGTGTTCTGAGCCACGGCAAGCGTGACCTCTACCCGACGGTCGGGACGGGCGTGACGACCACGTACTACAAGTCGGGCGGCTCCGCCGTGAGCGTCCGCCTCGGGTACTCGGTGGCGGGCTCCAACACCACCTACTCGTCGTACTTCACCATCGGCTCCGGCCAGACGGTGACGCGTTCGTGGAAGATCAGCACCAGCAGCCTGTGCCTGAACAGCACCGGTTACCTGTCGTACAGCGGCGGCACTTTCCAGACGCCTGCCGCCCACTGCTGAACCAGTGGCACGAGGGGCTCCGTCCTAGTTCAGGCGGAGCCCCCGCACTGCGGTGTTGATCTGACTTCAGCAAGGAACCGACCGTGTTTACCGCTATCTTTCAAGACCACTACGGCTACCTCGCCGTGAGCACCCTGATCGCGCTCGCCCTCGGGGCGGCGGCCTGGCTGGTCGCCCGCCGCCGGCAGAACCCCCGCGGGTTATGGTTCGCCGGCCTCGCGGCCACGGTCGCAGGCGTCCTCAGCGTCACCTTCATGGGCAGCGGCGCGGCGAGCGGCCAGTGCGTCATCAACCACGACCTCGTCGAACCCTTCCGGACCACTCAGGGGCTCTGGAACCTCGCCATGACGGTCCCGCTCGGCTTCTTCGCCCTCATGGCGACCCGACGTCCGCTGCCCGTCCTCGTCGGTGTGGTCACCTTCCCCCTGGTCATCGAGGTCGTCCAGGCAGAGGTCGACGGCCTGGGCCGGATATGCGACAGCGCCGACGCCCAGATGAACATTCTCGGCGGCCTCATCGGCGTCGCCGCCGTGGTGCTCGCGCTGCTGAAGAGCCGCACGCTCAACTGGGCCAGCGCCGCCAAGCCCTCCCTGTTCACGGCACTCGGCCTCGTCTTCCTGGGAGCCGGCGTGGTGTACCCGGCCATGACGTTCACCAACATTGATGGCACGGGCCTGTCGCAGGCGGACGGCACGCAGCGCCAGGCCGTGGAGCAGGTGGTGAGCGAGGCCTTCGGCGACCGCTACGAGCTCGGGCCCGTGTACGACCAGCCGTGTTCCGGAGCGCCGTGCCGCAATGTCGCCTTCACGCTGCTGAGCCGCGACAAGGCGCACTCGGAGCAGTTCGCGAACGGCACCCTGTCGTGGCCGGACAAGAGCCGCTTCAGCGTGCTGCTCCAGGACAGCGACCAGCCCAGCGTGATGGGCTTCCCGGTGGCCGGAGCCAAGCCCCCGACCACGGACAAGATGGCCTTCGAGGTCGCGCGGGCGTACATGAGCGAGCGCTACCCGTGGGGGGCCAGCGCCACCGTCCACAAGACGTACCCGGTGGGCGACAAGGCACAGCTCGGTTGGATCACCAGCTGGCGGTGGGTCGATTCCGACGTCCTCATGCCCCGGATGCTCGACGTACAGGTGAGCCGTTCCGGGACCGTTTCACAGGTGGACGTGACCCGCGGACCCGAGCGGGTGGACCTCGAAAAGCCTCAGCTGGACGCCAAGAAGGCAGAGTCCCTGGTTCGGGAAGGGATGGCCAAGCAGTTCGCCGACCGCGGCCATGCCATGCCCGGCGACATGACGTTCAAGGCGTTCACGCTCAAGGCTGTACAGCGCGGGGACGCCTGGCGCCCGACGTGGCTGGTGAACATCTCCCAGGAGGGCCAGGAGTCCGTTCCCGACGGCTCGGCGGGCGGAACCGCGGACCTCTGGCGGGTGGACGCCGTCAGCGGCCAGGTCTACGACGGAGCGGACCAGCCCCTGAAGGGGGACTGAGCGGGCGAGGGCCGGCTCCGTCGCCCGTCTCCCGACGCCGAAAAACTCGACTGATGTCAGTGATGGATGTCATGGCCCCCGCGTCGGCGGATACCCACTGGTGGAGGGGCCGTCGTCGTCGGTCGCTCCGACAACATCCCATTTCCGTATCAGTCTCAAGGCGACTGGTGAGATACCTCACCGACCTGCGGCGACGTCCGCCTTTACCCGCCGTGAACCGCCGGTGCCCGTGGGTGTTGATGTCAGACACGCATGTCAGCCCGTGACCCCCGTGGTCGCCCCGAACCGTACCTTGCGGGGCCTGCCGCGGCCCATAGCCGAGGAGGCGGGATCACCGTCGGTCCCGCACCGGTCGTCACTTTTCGTGCCTGAGTCCGCATCGGTCGTCATGCAGGTGCAGGCGCCGAAGATCGTTCAACGCGGCGACCGGGAACGGATGCTCCGCCCACTTCGCCCGACAGCCGCGCTCGCCGTGCGGTCGAAGCACCCCCTGCGCGGCCTCCACCACGGCATGGCCGAGTTCACGACGGGACTGAGTGGCCCCCCATGGTGTGCGGGGAAGCCGCCCCCCGGCCTTCCCGTGCTCAGCGGGTCCGGGGACATGGCACCAGGTGGGACAGGGCCCGCCCGCGGGCGGGCCCCGCGTGGCACGATGGCTCCCGGCCCGTCGCCGTACCAGGCGGGAGGCCGCAGTGACCGAGCCGGTTCGCCGATCCGGCCCCGCGACCATTCCTCGAGGTGGACGACCGTGAACGACACTCCGGGCTGGACCTCGCCCGGATCTGCTCCCTCCGACGGCCAGGACGGCTCCGGTGTGCCCCGGCCCGCCTCGCCCGGCGACGCGAACGGCTCCGCCCCTCAGTGGTCCAAGGACCAGCCGCCCGCCGGTCAGTGGCAGGCGCCGACCGCCCCGGCCCCCGGCGCCCCCGCGCCGGCCCGGGCGCAGTCCGGCCCCGGCTGGGGCGGCCCTCAGCAGCCGTACAACCAGTGGGGACGGCCGCCGGCCGCGAAGCCGGGAGTGATCCCGCTGCGCCCGCTCACCATGGGCGAGATCCTCGACGGCGCCGTGACGACCATGCGCCGCTACTGGCAGACCGTGCTGACCATCTCGGTCACGGTCGCCGTGATCGGCCAGGTCGCCGACGTGCTCGCGCAGCGCTATCTCGTGCCGGCCGCTCCGGCCGTGAACGCGGACGCGAGCCCGTCGGAGCAGCTCCAGCAGTCCGCCGACGCCATGCAGAGCAGCCTGATCGGCATGGGCCCGGCCTACCTGATCATGCTGGTGGCCACCCTGGTGTGCGCCGCCCTGCTCACCGTGGTGATCAGCCGTGCCGTCCTGGGCCGCCCGGTCACCCTCGGCACCGCCTGGCAGGAGGCGCGGCCGCGGCTGCTCCCGCTGCTCGGGCTGACCCTGCTGGTGGCCCTGATGAGCGCCGGCATCATGTTCGTCGGCCTGCTGCCGGGGTTGCTCCTCGGCGGGGCGGGCGGCGTGGGTCTCGCCTTCCTCGGCGGTGCCGCCGCCTTCGTGACGGTCATCTGGCTGACGATCCGCTTCAGCCTCGCCTCCCCGGCGCTGATGCTGGAGCGTCAGGGCGTGTTCACGTCGCTGAAGCGCTCGGCCAAGCTGGTCCAGGGCTCCTGGTGGCGCATCTTCGGCATCACGATCCTCACCCAGCTGCTGATCTTCCTCGTCGCGATGATCATCACGATCCCCTTCGCGGCCATCGCCATAGGGACCAGCGACGGCGGCTTCGGCGGGCTCATGTCGGGCACCACGCCCGAGAACAGCTGGTCGTTCCTGATCATCACCGGCATCGGCGGAGTGATCGTCAACGCGATCACCTACCCGATCTCCGCCGGCGTGACCGCGCTCCTCTACGTCGACCAGCGCATCCGCCGGGAGGCCCTGGACCTGGAGCTCGCCCGGGCCGCCGGTCTGCCCGGCTACGGGGGCTGATGGCGTGACGGTCACGGGGGGCACGGCCGGCGACGTACCGGTGGACATCCCCCGCATACCCGCCCAGGAGGCGGCGGAGCGGGAACTGTCCAAACCGATGTACCACGAGAACGATCCCAACCTGCTCCAGCGCGGCCTCGACCGCTTCTGGGACTGGGTCGGACGCCTCTTCGACTCGGCCTCCGGGGTCACCCCCGGGGGCGTGGTCGGCGTCGTGGCCATCGTCATCGTCGTGCTCGCCGTGATCGGCGCCCTGTGGTGGCGCCTCGGCACCCCCCACCGGTCGCCCGCCTCCACCGGCGGCGACTCCCTCTTCGACGACGGCCCGCGGACCGCCGCCGAACACCGCGCGGCCGCCACCCGGCACGCCGCCGCCGGCCAGTGGAACCAGGCCGTCCAGGAGCGGATGCGGGCCATCGTCCGCTCCCTCGAAGAGCGCGCCCTGCTCGACCCGCGCCCCGGCCGTACCGCCGACGAGGCGGCCGCGGAGGCCGGCCGGTCGCTGCCGGCCCACGCCGACGGTCTGCGATCCGCCGCCCGCGCCTTCGACGACGTCACATACGGCGGCCGCACCGCCGACGAGCCCGCGTACCGGCGCGTCGAGCAGCTGGACACCGCCGTGGAGCGGACCAAGCCGTCCCTCGAACCGGCCGTCGCCGCCACCGCCTTCACGGAGGCCCCCCGATGAGCCGGCCGGCCGCCAGCGCCACCTCGACCTCGCTGACCCCCCGCCAGATCTGGGCCCGCGCGCGCGGCGCCCTCCTGGTCGTCGCCCTCATCCTGACCGGCGGCCTCGTCCTCGCGACCATGCACTCGTCCGACCACCACGGCCGCCTCGACCCGCGCTCGGCCGACCCCTACGGCAGCCGCGCCCTCGCCGAACTCCTCAAGGCCCAGGGCGTCTCCGTCGAGGTGACCACGACCCTCGCCGGAGCCACCGCCGCCACCGGCGCGGACACCACACTGCTCGTCACCACACCGGACCTGCTCACCGACACCCAGCAGTCCACCCTGTACGCGGCGATGAAGGGCTCGGCAGCCCGCACCGTCCTCCTCGGTGCCGGCACCCCGTCCCTCGGCACCCTGGTCCCCGGCCTCACCACCAGTGGCGACGCCCCGGTGGCCGCCCGGAAACCCGCCTGCACGCTGACCGCCGCGACCCGCGCCGGCGGCGTCGACCTCGGCGGCGAGCGCTACGTCACCGACCACACCACCGCCGACAACTGCTACTACGCCGACGGCCTGCCGACCCTGGTCCGTGTCCCCGGCCAGGGCACCGCCGACACCATCCTGCTCGGCTCCCCCGAACTCCTCACCAACAAGCGCCTCGCCCACCAGGGCAACGCGTCCCTCGCGCTGCAACTCCTCGGCTCCCGGACCCATCTCGTCTGGTACCTCCCCTCCCTGGCCGATGTCCCGGCCGACGCCGAGACCGAGGACACCGGCACCGGCTTCCTCGACCTGATCCCGTCCGGCTGGCTCTGGGGCACCCTGCAGCTCGCCGTCGCGGCCGTGCTCGCCGCCGTCTGGCGCGCCCGCCGCCTCGGCCCCCTCGTGCCCGAGCGCCTCCCGGTCGCCGTCCGCGCCTCCGAGGCCACCGAGGGCCGCGCCCGCCTCTACCGGAAGGCCGACGCCCGCGACCGCGCAGCCACCGTGCTGCGCACCGCGACCCGCACCCGGATCGCCCCGCTCCTCGGCGTCCCCGTCCAGGACGCCCACGCGGTCGAACTCCTCCTCCCCGCACTCTCCACCCGGGTCCCCACGAGCGCCGTGGACCACCGGGACCTCCTCTTCGGCGCGGCTCCCGCCGACGACGCCGCCCTCATCCGCCTGGCGGACCAACTCGACGCCCTCGAAAGAGAGGTACGCACTTCATGAGCGCCCCGACCCCCGAGACCGTCACGACCTCGGACAGCGCACGCGCCTCCCTGGAGGCCCTGCGCACCGAGATCGGTAAGGCCGTGGTCGGCCAGGACCCCGCCGTCACCGGTCTCGTCGTCGCCCTGCTCTGCCGGGGGCACGTCCTCCTCGAAGGCGTCCCCGGCGTCGCGAAGACCCTCCTCGTCCGGGCGCTCGCCTCCGCTCTCGAACTCGACACGAAGCGCGTCCAGTTCACCCCCGACCTGATGCCGGCCGACATCACCGGATCGCTCGTCTACGACAGCAGGACCGCGGAGTTCTCCTTCCAGCCCGGCCCGGTCTTCACCAACCTGCTGCTCGCCGACGAGATCAACCGCACCCCTCCGAAGACCCAGTCCTCGCTGCTGGAGGCCATGGAGGAGCGTCAGGTCACCGTGGACGGCGAACCCCGGCTGCTGCCCGAGCCGTTCCTGGTCGCCGCGACCCAGAACCCGGTCGAGTACGAGGGCACCTATCCCCTGCCCGAGGCCCAACTCGACCGTTTCCTGCTCAAGCTGACGGTCCCGCTGCCCTCACGCGAGGACGAGATCAGCGTCCTGACGCGTCATGCCGAGGGCTTCGACCCCCGCGATCTGAAGGCCGCCGGTGTCCGCCCGGTCGCCGGCCCCGCCGAACTCGAGGCCGCCCGCGAGGCCGTGGCCAAGGTGGCGGTCTCCCCCGAGATCGCCGGCTATGTCGTCGATATCTGCCGTGCCACGCGTGAATCCCCCTCGCTCACTCTCGGCGTCTCCCCCCGAGGAGCCACCGCCCTGCTCTCCACGGCCCGCGCCTGGGCCTGGCTCACCGGCCGGGACTACGTCACCCCGGACGATGTGAAGGCCCTGGCCCTGCCGACCCTCCGTCACCGCGTCCAACTGCGGCCCGAGGCCGAGATGGAGGGAGTCACTTCCGACTCCGTCATCAACTCGATCCTCGCCCACGTCCCCGTACCCCGCTGAGAACGGCGCCCCATGGCCCTCACCGGACGAACCGCGCTGCTCGCCGCCCTCGGATCGCTCCCCGTCGGCATCCTCGCCCCCAGTTGGACGGGGATGCTCGCGGTGAACGCGCCCCTCTCGCTGGCAATTCTGTGCGACTACGCGCTTGCCGCGCCAGTGAGAACGCTCCAGTTCACCCGAAGTGGTGATACAAGCGTTCGACTGGGTGACGGCGCGGACGTCCAGCTCACGGTCACCAACCGGTCCCGCCGCCGCCTGCGCGCCCGGCTCCGCGACGCCTGGCCCCCGAGCAGCACGCAGACCCCCGCGCGCCAGAAGCTGACGGTCCCGGCCGGCGAGCGACGCCGCTTCGCCACGACCCTGCGCCCCAGCCGCCGCGGCGACCACCGCGCCGAGCGCGTCACCGTCCGCTCGTACGGCCCGCTCGGCCTCGCCGCCCGCCAGGGCAACCACGAGGTGCCGTGGACGGTCCGGGTCCTGCCGCCGTTCGCCAGCCGCAAGCACCTGCCGTCACGTCTGGCCCGGCTGCGTGAACTGGACGGCCGGACCAGTGTCCTGACGCGCGGTGAGGGCACGGAGTTCGACAGCCTCCGCGAGTACGTCCCCGGGGACGACACCCGCTCGATCGACTGGCGGGCCACCGCCCGCCGGACCACCGTCGCCGTCCGCACCTGGCGGCCCGAGCGGGACCGGCACATCCTCATCGTCCTCGACACCGGCCGCACCTCGGCCGGCCGCGTCGGCGACGTCCCCCGCCTCGACGCCTCGATGGACGCCGCGCTCCTTCTGACCGCCCTGGCCGCGCGCGCCGGCGACCGCGTGGACCTCCTGGCCTACGACCGGCGCCTCCGCGCCCAGGTCCAGGGCCGTTCCGCGAGCGACGTGCTGCCCGCCGTGGTCGACGCTCTGGCACCGCTCGAAGCGGAGCTGGTCGAGACCGACGCCCGCGGCCTGGCGGCCACCGCGCTCGCGCGCGCTCCCCGCCGCTCCCTGATCGTCCTGCTCACGGGTCTGGAGGCGGCTCCGGTCGAGGAGGGCCTCCTCCCCGTCCTGCCGCAGCTCACCCAGCGCCACACGGTGCTGGTGGCCTCCGTCGCCGATCCGCACATCGCCCGCATGGCCGGCGCCCGCGGCACGCTCGACGGCGTCTACGAGGCCGCGGCCGCCACGCAGGCCCAGGCTCAGCGTCTCCGCACCGCGGAACAGCTCCAGCGTCACGGAGTCACCGTCGTGGACGCGACGCCGGACGACCTGGCCCCCGCCCTCGCGGACGCCTACCTGGCCCTGAAGGCCGCCGGCCGACTCTGACACATACCTCTGTGGGGCTCCGGGCTCCCCGTAGGGAGCCGAGCCCCGCAGGGGTATGTGAACAGGGGTCGCCGAACTGGCCGTAAACGCAGAAAAGCCCCGCACCATGAATGGTGCGGGGCTTTCCCACAATGATTGTTCGGCGGCGTCCTACTCTCCCACAGGGTCCCCCCTGCAGTACCATCGGCGCTGAAAGGCTTAGCTTCCGGGTTCGGAATGTAACCGGGCGTTTCCCTAACGCTATGACCACCGAAACACTATGAAGTTGAACTCAAGCCGCACCCCTCAGGGGGCGAGTTCGTTACTTCAGAACTAACACAGTGGACGCGAGCAACTGAGGACAAGCCCTCGGCCTATTAGTACCGGTCAGCTCCACCCATTACTGGGCTTCCACATCCGGCCTATCAACCCAGTCGTCTACTGGGAGCCTTACCCTCTCAAGGAGGTGGGAATACTCATCTCGAAGCAGGCTTCCCGCTTAGATGCTTTCAGCGGTTATCCCTCCCGAACGTAGCCAACCAGCCATGCCCTTGGCAGGACAACTGGCACACCAGAGGTTCGTCCGTCCCGGTCCTCTCGTACTAGGGACAGCCCTTCTCAATATTCCTACGCGCACAGCGGATAGGGACCGAACTGTCTCACGACGTTCTAAACCCAGCTCGCGTACCGCTTTAATGGGCGAACAGCCCAACCCTTGGGACCGACTCCAGCCCCAGGATGCGACGAGCCGACATCGAGGTGCCAAACCATCCCGTCGATATGGACTCTTGGGGAAGATCAGCCTGTTATCCCCGGGGTACCTTTTATCCGTTGAGCGACGGCGCTTCCACAAGCCACCGCCGGATCACTAGTCCCGACTTTCGTCCCTGCTCGACCCGTCGGTCTCACAGTCAAGCTCCCTTGTGCACTTACACTCAACACCTGATTGCCAACCAGGCTGAGGGAACCTTTGGGCGCCTCCGTTACCCTTTGGGAGGCAACCGCCCCAGTTAAACTACCCATCAGACACTGTCCCTGATCCGGATCACGGACCGAGGTTAGACATCCAGCACGACCAGAGTGGTATTTCAACGGCGACTCCACCATGACTGGCGTCACGGCTTCAAAGTCTCCCACCTATCCTACACAAGCCGAACCGAACACCAATATCAAACTGTAGTAAAGGTCCCGGGGTCTTTCCGTCCTGCTGCGCGAAACGAGCATCTTTACTCGTAGTGCAATTTCACCGGGCCTATGGTTGAGACAGTCGAGAAGTCGTTACGCCATTCGTGCAGGTCGGAACTTACCCGACAAGGAATTTCGCTACCTTAGGATGGTTATAGTTACCACCGCCGTTTACTGGCGCTTAAGTTCTCAGCTTCGCCCTGTCGAAACAGAGCTAACCGGTCCCCTTAACGTTCCAGCACCGGGCAGGCGTCAGTCCGTATACATCGCCTTACGGCTTCGCACGGACCTGTGTTTTTAGTAAACAGTCGCTTCTCGCTGGTCTCTGCGGCCACCCCCAGCTCACGGAGTAAATCCGATCACCAGACGTGGCCCCCCTTCTCCCGAAGTTACGGGGGCATTTTGCCGAGTTCCTTAACCATAGTTCACCCGAACGCCTCGGTATTCTCTACCTGACCACCTGAGTCGGTTTAGGGTACGGGCCGCCATGAAACTCGCTAGAGGCTTTTCTCGACAGCATAGGATCATCCACTTCACCACAATCGGCTCGGCATCAGGTCTCAGCCTTAATGTGTGACGGATTTGCCTACCACACGGCCTACACCCTTACCCCGGGACTACCACCGCCCGGGCTGGACTACCTTCCTGCGTCACCCCATCGCTTACCTACTACCACCTTGGGTCAGCGGCTCCACCACTCCCCTTTGCCCGAAGGCTCCAGGGCGGCTTCACGGCCTTAGCATTAATGGGCTCGATATTGGGCGTTTCAAAGCGGGTACCGGAATATCAACCGGTTGTCCATCGACTACGCCTGTCGGCCTCGCCTTAGGTCCCGACTTACCCTGGGCAGATCAGCTTGACCCAGGAACCCTTAGTCAATCGGCGCACACGTTTCTCACGTGTGTATCGCTACTCATGCCTGCATTCTCACTCGTGAACCGTCCACAACTCGCTTCCGCGGCTGCTTCACCCGGCACACGACGCTCCCCTACCCATCACAGCGGGCGTTGGCCCTATTGCTGCAATGACACGACTTCGGCGGTACGCTTGAGCCCCGCTACATTGTCGGCGCGGAATCACTTGACCAGTGAGCTATTACGCACTCTTTCAAGGGTGGCTGCTTCTAAGCCAACCTCCTGGTTGTCTCTGCGACTCCACATCCTTTCCCACTTAGCGTACGCTTAGGGGCCTTAGTCGATGCTCTGGGCTGTTTCCCTCTCGACCATGGAGCTTATCCCCCACAGTCTCACTGCCGTGCTCTCACTTACCGGCATTCGGAGTTTGGCTAAGGTCAGTAACCCGGTAGGGCCCATCGCCTATCCAGTGCTCTACCTCCGGCAAGAAACACACGACGCTGCACCTAAATGCATTTCGGGGAGAACCAGCTATCACGGAGTTTGATTGGCCTTTCACCCCTAACCACAGGTCATCCCCCAGGTTTTCAACCCTGGTGGGTTCGGTCCTCCACGAAGTCTTACCTCCGCTTCAACCTGCCCATGGCTAGATCACTCCGCTTCGGGTCTTGAGCGTGCTACTGAATCGCCCTATTCGGACTCGCTTTCGCTACGGCTTCCCCACACGGGTTAACCTCGCAACACACCGCAAACTCGCAGGCTCATTCTTCAAAAGGCACGCAGTCACGAGACATAGCAAGCTATGTCCGACGCTCCCACGGCTTGTAGGCACACGGTTTCAGGTACTATTTCACTCCGCTCCCGCGGTACTTTTCACCATTCCCTCACGGTACTATCCGCTATCGGTCACCAGGGAATATTTAGGCTTAGCGGGTGGTCCCGCCAGATTCACACGGGATTTCTCGGGCCCCGTGCTACTTGGGTGTCTCTTAAACGAGCCGCATGAATTTCAGCTACGGGGGTCTTACCCTCTACGCCGGACCTTTCGCATGTCCTTCGCCTATCCATACGGTTTCTGACTCGTCTCACAGCCGGCAGACTGTGAAAAAGAGATCCCACAACCCCGCATGCGCAACCCCTGCCGGGTCTCACACGCATACGGTTTGGCCTCATCCGGTTTCGCTCGCCACTACTCCCGGAATCACGGTTGTTTTCTCTTCCTGAGGGTACTGAGATGTTTCACTTCCCCTCGTTCCCTCCACATGCCCTATGTGTTCAGGCATGGGTGACAGCCCATGACGACTGCCGGGTTTCCCCATTCGGAAACCCCCGGATCAAAGCCTGGTTGACGGCTCCCCGGGGACTATCGTGGCCTCCCACGTCCTTCATCGGTTCCTGGTGCCAAGGCATCCACCGTGCGCCCTTAAAAACTTGGCCACAGATGCTCGCGTCCACTGTGTAGTTCTCAAGCAACGACCAGCCACCCATCACCCCACCATCTACACGGTGAGTTCACTGGGGCCGGCATCGCGAAGGTTCGACCAACCGGCCGTACCCTCAGATACCCAACAACGTGCCAAGCGCGACCCTCTCGGTCCTTCCCGTGTTCCACGCCGAAGCAGTACTAACAGGAGACTCTGAAGAATCGCGCCAACTAATCAACGTTCCACCCATGAGCTGACCGTGCAGAACGTTTGCCTGCAATCGGTACTGTGCTCCTTAGAAAGGAGGTGATCCAGCCGCACCTTCCGGTACGGCTACCTTGTTACGACTTCGTCCCAATCGCCAGTCCCACCTTCGACAGCTCCCTCCCACAAGGGGTTGGGCCACCGGCTTCGGGTGTTACCGACTTTCGTGACGTGACGGGCGGTGTGTACAAGGCCCGGGAACGTATTCACCGCAGCAATGCTGATCTGCGATTACTAGCAACTCCGACTTCATGGGGTCGAGTTGCAGACCCCAATCCGAACTGAGACCGGCTTTTTGAGATTCGCTCCGCCTCGCGGCATCGCAGCTCTTTGTACCGGCCATTGTAGCACGTGTGCAGCCCAAGACATAAGGGGCATGATGACTTGACGTCGTCCCCACCTTCCTCCGAGTTGACCCCGGCGGTCTCCTGTGAGTCCCCATCACCCCGAAGGGCATGCTGGCAACACAGGACAAGGGTTGCGCTCGTTGCGGGACTTAACCCAACATCTCACGACACGAGCTGACGACAGCCATGCACCACCTGTATACCGACCACAAGGGGGGCACTATCTCTAATGCTTTCCGGTATATGTCAAGCCTTGGTAAGGTTCTTCGCGTTGCGTCGAATTAAGCCACATGCTCCGCTGCTTGTGCGGGCCCCCGTCAATTCCTTTGAGTTTTAGCCTTGCGGCCGTACTCCCCAGGCGGGGAACTTAATGCGTTAGCTGCGGCACCGACGACGTGGAATGTCGCCAACACCTAGTTCCCAACGTTTACGGCGTGGACTACCAGGGTATCTAATCCTGTTCGCTCCCCACGCTTTCGCTCCTCAGCGTCAGTAATGGCCCAGAGATCCGCCTTCGCCACCGGTGTTCCTCCTGATATCTGCGCATTTCACCGCTACACCAGGAATTCCGATCTCCCCTACCACACTCTAGCCTGCCCGTATCGGATGCAGACCCGGGGTTAAGCCCCGGGCTTTCACACCCGACGTGACAAGCCGCCTACGAGCTCTTTACGCCCAATAATTCCGGACAACGCTTGCGCCCTACGTATTACCGCGGCTGCTGGCACGTAGTTAGCCGGCGCTTCTTCTGCAGGTACCGTCACTTTCGCTTCTTCCCTGCTGAAAGAGGTTTACAACCCGAAGGCCGTCATCCCTCACGCGGCGTCGCTGCATCAGGCTTTCGCCCATTGTGCAATATTCCCCACTGCTGCCTCCCGTAGGAGTCTGGGCCGTGTCTCAGTCCCAGTGTGGCCGGTCGCCCTCTCAGGCCGGCTACCCGTCGTCGCCTTGGTGAGCCGTTACCTCACCAACAAGCTGATAGGCCGCGGGCTCATCCTTCACCGCCGGAGCTTTTAACCAGCCCCCATGCAGAGGCCGGTGTTATCCGGTATTAGACCCCGTTTCCAGGGCTTGTCCCAGAGTGAAGGGCAGATTGCCCACGTGTTACTCACCCGTTCGCCACTAATCCACCCCGAAGGGCTTCATCGTTCGACTTGCATGTGTTAAGCACGCCGCCAGCGTTCGTCCTGAGCCAGGATCAAACTCTCCGTGAATGTTTGCCGGTAATCCGGCTCTACACTCGCGTTGAGCGGAACAGTCATGCCGGAATGTGGCCGACTGTTCACAGCGTCCTCGCTGTGTGCCACCCCGTGGGGTGGACTTTTTCAAAGGAACCTCGACCATCCGAAGATGGACGGGGTATCAACTAATCTGGCGTTGATTTTTGGCACGCTGTTGAGTTCTCAAGGTGCGGACGCTTCCTTTGTACTGACCCTCTCGGGCTTTCCTCCGGGCGCTTCCTTCGTTCTTGCGTTTCCGACTCTATCAGATCTTTCCGATCCGATTTCCTCGGTGCTTTCCGGTCCCGATTTGTTTTTCTCGGGGCCTTCCGGCGCATTCCGACTTTATCAGATTCATTTCCGCCGACCTAATCGGTGGCTTCTTGATTCGGATAAGGAATCGGGGTGGCTCCACCATCGGAGAATTCCGACCGGAGCGAGAGAGAGTCTAACGCGTCAACCCCGAGCTTGTCCAGCTCCAGGCAACCGTTTGAATCTACCTCCCCACGCCACCCGTGTCAACGGGTTTTGCGGGCGAAGAGGAGACTAGCAGGTCAGCGGGGTGCTCCGCACATCGACGGCGACGGGTGCGTCAGGCCGCCGTCGGCAGTTCCGCGCTTCGGTCGGCCTCCTCGACATCGCCCGTGTCACCGGCTCGGGCGGCCCGTCCGCCGAGTACATAGACGTACGCGAGAAATGCCAGCTCAGCGGCGATACCGATGGCGATGCGGGCCCAGGTCGGCAGACCGGACGGAGTCACGAAGCCCTCGATCAGGCCCGAGACGAAAAGGACCAGGGCGAGGCCGATGGCCATGCCGATCGCCGCACGGCCCTGCTGGGCGAGGGCCGCTCGCCGCGTGGTGGGGCCCGGGTCGATCACGGTCCAGCCGAGGCGGAGGCCCGTACCGGCGGCGACGAAGACGGCGGTCAGTTCCAGGAGGCCGTGCGGCAGGACCAGGCCGAGGAACACGTCGAGGCGGCCCGCACCGGCCATCAGGCCTATGCCGACGCCGAGGTTCAGCATGTTGAGGAAGAGGATGCCGAGCACCGGGATGCCGAGGAACGCGCCGAGGACCAGGCAGGTGGCGGCGGCCTGGGCGTTGTTCGTCCAGACCTGGGCCGCGAAGGACGCCGCCGGGTGGCTGGAGTAGTAGGTCTCGTACTGGCCGCCGGGGCGGGTCATCTCGCGCAGCTCGGCCGGTGCGCCGATCGCGGCCTGTACCTCGGGGTGCGTACCGATCCACCAGCCGATCAGGGCCGCGAGCAGGGTCGAGACGAGGGCCGTGGGCACCCACCAGTGGCGGGAACGGTAGACCGCGGCAGGGAAGCCCGTCGTCAGGAAGGTGACCGCGTCGCGCCAGGAGGCGCGGCGGGTGCCGGTGACGGTGGCGCGGGCGCGGGCCACGAGCTGGGTGAGGCGGGCCGTGAGCAGCGGGTCGGGGGCGCTGGTCTGGATGAGCGAGAGGTGGGTGGCCGTGCGCTGGTAGAGGGCGACGAGTTCGTCGGCCTCGGCGCCGCCGAGACGGCGACCCCGGCGCAGGAGGTGATCGAGGCGGTCCCACTCGGCTCGGTGTGCGGTGACGAAGACGTCGAGGTCCATGATCGGCTGCTGCTCCAGGCACTGGGTGCGTACGGTCCGTACTACTGCGGCGCGCTGCGGATCAGCTTGGCAGACTGGCGTTCGGACGGGGTTCGGCAGGTCGACGAAGGGTGGGCGGCGTGAGCGGGGTGGTGACGGGGGATGCCGTCGTACTGGGGTTGCAGCCGGCGCGGTTGCCGAGCCGGGCGCTGGCCCTGCTCATCGATCTCGTCGTGATCTGGTTCGCGTATCTGCTGATCAGCCTCGGTCTCGCGCTGGCGACGGCGTCGCTGGACGAGGCCGCCGCGATGGCGATATCGATCGTGTCCTTCCTGCTGGTCCTCGTCGGGGCGCCGATCGCCGTGGAGACGATGTCGCACGGGCGGTCGCTGGGGAAGCTGGCCTGCGGGCTGCGGGTGGTGCGGGACGACGGCGGGCCGATCCGGTTCCGGCACGCGTTGATGCGCGGGGCGATGGGGGTCGTGGAGATCCTGATGACCTTCGGGATCGTCGCGTGCATCGCCTCGCTGGTGTCCGAGCGCGGGCGGCGGATCGGCGACGTCTTCGCAGGGACGCTGGTGGTCCGGGAGCGGGTCGCGTCCGCGCCGAACACCGCGGTGCCGCCGCCCCCGCCGTGGCTCGTCGGCCGGTTCACCGGGCTCGACCTGTCCGCCGTGCCGGACGCGCTGTGGCTGGAGATACGTCAGTACCTGACGCGGATGATGCAGTTGGATCCCGCGATCGGGCGGCAGCTCGCGGAGCGGCTCGCCGACGAGCTGGTGGCGCGGACCGGGACGCCTCCGCCGCCGGGGGTGCCGGCGGCCGCGTTCCTGGCCGGTGTCGTCGCGGAGCGGCAGGCCCGGGACGCCCGGCGGGCGTTCGCGCCGACACAGGGGCCGGGGTACGGCACGGGGTACGGCCGGATGCCCGGCGCGGCGCCGGGGGCGTACCCGGCAGCGTCGGCTCCGGCATCGGCATCGGCATCGGCATCGGCATCGGTCCAAGCCCAGGCCACGGCAGCTGGATCTGCTCCTGCTCCGGCTCCCCTGCCCGTCCCGCCTGAGCCCGCTCCGTCCGCGCCCGCCTCCGCCCCTCCCGGCCCGCCCGCCACCGGGTTCGCGCCTCCGGCCTGAGGTCGGAAGGCCGTCGAGGCCGGGGCGGGATCCGTCAGAAGACCGACGGTGGGGTGTCCAGGTCCTCGAGCTCGATGCCGGGGGCCGAGAGGACCACGTCGCCGGCCAGGTGGACGGTGTGCCGCTCCCCCGTGTCGAGGGTGCTGACCTGGTACTCGTCCACGGTCAGGGGGCCGTTGTCAGTGGCGTGCGCTTCACTCTTCAGCAGGGCCCAGGACTGGTCGACCGTCAGGGGGGCGAGCACGGGATCCGTGAAGGCGACGAGCCGGACGCGGGTCTCGGGGGAATCGGGGGTGAGCCGCAGGAGCCGGGAGATCGCGACGAGGAACGCCGGGGACGTGCCGGTGAAGGCGTGGGCGCGCACATTGCCTTCGGTGGCGTGGGTTCCGGTGGGGTCGGTGCGGACCCAGGTGACGCCGTCGATGGCGGCACCGCGTACCTGCCAGTCCGCGGAGTGGAGTTCGAGCCGGATGGGGCGGCCCAGTTCGTCGATGGCCAGGTCGACGGAGCCGGCGGGGTCGCCGGAGGGGGTGGTGGTCCGTGAGACGTAGCGCCAGCCGGACGGGCCGGGCGCGCAGCTGAAGTGCTCTTCACCGAGGGGGGTGTGATCGTGCGGGTCATGGAGCGAATAACGGCCGCGGGGCATGGGTCCTCGGAGTGCTTCCTGGAGCTGTGAGCCGGTTGGAGACGAGGCAGGCCCCCGACACGGGGGTGCGGGGGCCTGCCTGCTGTTCTACGGGTGTGCCGGGCACCCGGGCGTCAGTGCACGGACGCCCGGTGCCGGTTCATCAGTAGCGGTAGTGGTCGGGCTTGAACGGGCCCTCGACCTGGACGCCGATGTAGGCGGCCTGCTCCGGGCGGAGGGTCGTGAGCTTGACGCCGAGGGCGTCCAGGTGGAGGCGCGCGACCTTCTCGTCCAGGTGCTTCGGCAGCACGTAGACGTCGGTCGGGTACTCCTCCGGCTTGGTGAAGAGCTCGATCTGGGCCAGGGTCTGGTCCGCGAAGGAGTTCGACATCACGAAGGACGGGTGGCCGGTCGCGTTGCCCAGGTTGAGCAGGCGGCCCTCCGACAGCACGATCAGGACCTTGCCGTCGGGGAAGGTCCAGGTGTGGACCTGCGGCTTGACCTCGTCCTTGACGATGCCGTCGATCTTGGCCAGGCCGGCCATGTCGATCTCGTTGTCGAAGTGGCCGATGTTTCCGACGATGGCCTGGTGCTTCATCTTGGCCATGTCGGCGGCCATGATGATGTCCTTGTTGCCGGTCGTGGTGATGAAGATGTCGGCCGTCTCGACGACGTCGTCCAGGGTCGCGACCTGGTAGCCGTCCATCGCCGCCTGGAGGGCGCAGATGGGGTCGATCTCGGTGACGATGACGCGGGCGCCCTGGCCGCGGAGGGACTCGGCGCAGCCCTTGCCGACGTCGCCGTAGCCGAAGACCACGGCGGTCTTGCCGCCGATGAGGACGTCGGTGGCGCGGTTGATGCCGTCGATCAGGGAGTGGCGGCAGCCGTACTTGTTGTCGAACTTCGACTTCGTCACGGCGTCGTTCACGTTGATCGCCGGGAAGAGCAGGGAGCCGGCCTGCTGCATCTCGTACAGGCGGTGGACACCGGTGGTGGTCTCCTCCGTCACGCCGCGGATCTCGGAGGCGAGCTGGGTCCACTTCTGCGGGCTCTCGCCGAGGGTGCGGTTGAGGAGCGTCAGGATGTACCCGTACTCCTCGCTGTCCGCGGTGGACGGGTCCGGCGCGGAGCCGGCCTTCTCGAACTCGACGCCCTTGTGGACGAGGAGGGTGGCGTCACCGCCGTCGTCCAGGATCATGTTCGGGCCGCCGGTGGGCGTGTTCGGCCAGGTGAGGGCCTGCTCGGTGCACCACCAGTACTCCTCCAGGGTCTCGCCCTTCCAGGCGAAGACCGGGACGCCCTGGGGGTTCTCCGGGGTGCCGTTCGGGCCGACGGCGATGGCCGCGGCGGCGTGGTCCTGGGTGGAGAAGATGTTGCAGGAGGCCCAGCGGACCTCGGCGCCGAGGGCGACCAGGGTCTCGATGAGGACGGCGGTCTGCACGGTCATGTGCAGGGAGCCGGTGATCCGGGCGCCGGCGAGCGGCTGCTGCTCGGCGTACTCGCGGCGGATCGACATCAGGCCGGGCATCTCGTGCTCGGCGAGGGTGATCTCCTTGCGGCCGAAGGTGGCCAGGGAGAGGTCGGCGACCTTGAAGTCCTGCTTGGCGACAGTCGTCATGACTGGAGCTGCTCCTCGTGGATTCGGGTTCGAGGGTTCGAGTGGGCACCTGGCACCGCGGTGGTGGGCCACGCGGGCATAGGAATGCCCGGGTTGCTCCCGCGGTGCAGTCGTCGGAGGCCCTCTCTCCCTCGGCCGGTCCGTACACGGACCGCCCGACCGCCATCAGCAGCGACGTCTGGCTGGTCACGAATCTACACCGATCGGCGCAGCGACCCACAGTCCACCCCGGTCCGGGATTCGGCTGGATCCAGCCTCGACAAAGGGTCCAGAGACCTGCCCATTCAGGGCCTTATGGACTTTTGACACCCCTGCGGGGCGGGAGACGATGCTCGGGAATCCGGAGCGACGACGTCCGGACGGGCAAGAGGAGACGCGCGTGAGGAAGAGCTCGTGACCGGTTCGGCGGGTGGGCGGCGGAAGCCGAGGCTGCTCGCGGTGACCGCGTGTCCGACGGGTATCGCCCACACCTACATGGCGGCCGAGAAGCTGGCGCAGGCCGCGGAGGCGCTCGGTGTGGAGATCAAGGTGGAGACCCAGGGCTCGATCGGGGCCGAGAACGTTCTCTCCGACAACGATGTCAGAGAGGCGGACGGAATCATCATCGCCGCCGACAAGGACGTGGACCGCAGCCGGTTCGCCGGCAAGCGGGTGCTCGCGGTCGGGGTCGCCGAGGGCATCCGCCATCCCGAGCGGCTCATCGAGGAGGTGCGCGGCGCGCCCGTCCAGGGCGCCGGCGGGAGCGGCGGAGCGGCCGGCCCGTCGGGCGGCGCCGCGGGCGGAGGCGGAGGCGCGGGCGGAGGCGGCGCCGCGGGCGAAGGCGGAGGCGGAGGCGGCAAGGAGCGGAGCCTCGCGTACAAGGCGTTGATGAACGGCGTCTCGTACATGATCCCGTTCGTCGTCGTGGGCGGGCTGCTGATCGCGATCTCGCTCGCGCTCGGCGGCCACGCGACGCCCGAGGGCCTGGTCATCCCGAGCGACTCCTTCTGGATGGACGTCAACAACATCGGGGTCATCGGCTTCAAGCTGATGGTGCCGATCCTGTCCGGGTACATCGCGTACGCCATCGGGGACCGGCCCGCGCTGGTGCCCGGCATGATCGGCGGCTGGATCGCCAACGACGGCTCGCTCTACCACTCCGAGGCGGGCGCGGGCTTCATCGGCGCGATCGTGACCGGCTTCCTCGCGGGCTATCTGGTGCTGTGGATCAAGAAGGTCCGGGTGCCGAGGTTCGTCCGGCCGATCATGCCGATCATCGTGATCCCCATCGTCGCGACGACGGCGCTCGGGCTGTTCTTCGTCTACGTGATCGGGCAGCCCATCTCCTGGGTGTTCGAGCACCTGACGGGCTGGCTCGGCGGGATGACCGGCACCAGCGCGGTCCTGCTGGGGGCGATCCTCGGGCTGATGATCGCGTTCGACATGGGCGGGCCGGTCAACAAGACCGCGTTCCTCTTCGGCGCCGGGCTCATCGCCACCGGCAACCAGACCGTCATGGGCATGTGCGCCGCCGCCATCCCCGTGATGCCGCTCGGCCAGGGCCTCGCGACGCTGATGCGCCGCAAGCTCTCCACCGAGCAGGAGCGCGAGACCGGCATGGCCTCGCTCTTCATGGGGCTCTTCGGCATCTCGGAGGGCGCGATCCCGTTCGCCGCCGCCCGGCCCGCGCAGGTGATCCCCGCGAACATGCTGGGCGGCGCCGTCGCCGGTGCGCTCGCCGGACTCGCCGGGGTGACGGACGCCGTGCCGCACGGCGGTCCGATCGTCGCCGTGCTGGGCGCGGTCGGCGGGGTGCCGATGTTCTTCCTCGCCGTCGCCGCCGGCACGGTCGTCACCGCGCTCACCACCAACGCGCTCATCGAGATCCGGGAGCGGCGCGGCCAGGGGGCTGCCGCCCTCGCGCCCGCCGGGGCGCCCGAGGCGGCGGGCGTCGGCGTGCCCGCACCCCACGCCGAGCCCGCGCTCGCCGGAGCCGGAGCCGGAGCCGGAGCCGGAGTCGGAGCCGGAGCCGGAGCCGGAGCCAGCGTCGGAGCGGGGACCGGGGTCGGAGCACAGGCCGGAGCAGGAACAGGAGCCGGCACCGGTGTCGGAGCGGGCGCCGGAACCGGAGTGCTTCCCGTGCCGCCGGGTGACGGGGGCGAGGTGCTGTCCGGGTATCTGACCGGGGAGACCGTGAAGGTGCGGCTCGGCGCCGATCACAAGGACGCGGCGATCCGCGAGATGGCGGCGCTGCTGGCGCGCACCGGCAAGGTCACCGACCTCGACGGGCTCGTGCGGACCGCGTTCGCGCGGGAGGACCAGGGCACGACCGGGCTCGGCGAGCAGATCGCCATCCCGCACGCCAAGACGGACGCGGTCACCGCGCCGGTCGTCGGGTTCGCCCGGTCGCCGGAGGGTGTGGAGTGGGGCTCGCTCGACGGGACGAAGGCCCGGCTGATCTTCATGATCGCGGTGCCGGAGGCCGCCGCCGGGGACGAGCACCTGCGGATCCTGGCGCTGCTCTCCCGGAAGCTGATGGACGCGCACTTCCGCGAGCGCCTGCTCGAAGCGCCCGACGAGGCGGGGATCCTGCGCCTGCTCGGCGAGATCCACTAGCCCGGCCACCCGGCATTTCCGCCATCCCGGTGGCCACAGCCCCCGCAGTCCGCGGGCCCGGCCGCCACAGCCCCCGCAGTCCGCGGGCCCGGCCGCCGCAGCGCCGGCAGCCCGCTCGCCCGCCCGCCACAGGCCGGGCATCCCGCGGGCCCCGCACGTGGGGAGGCCCCGGACCTGTCGTCAGGTCCGGGGCCTCTCCATGTGGCGTTCGTACGGCGGGGCCGTCAGGCGTCCTTGGGCGTGGCCGCCTTCTCGCTGTAGATGTCCGGCTCCAGGTAGATGACCCGGGCGATCGGGACGGCCTCGCGGATGCGCGCCTCGGCCGCGTTGATCGCGTCGGCGACCTTGGTGGCGCTGTCGCCGCCCTCGACGCCGATCTTGGCCGCGACGAGCAGCTCCTCGGGGCCGAGGTGGAGCGTGCGCATGTGGATGAGGCGGGTGACGGTGTCGCCGTCGACGACCGCCGCCTCGATCCGCTGCACGTCCTCGATGCCGGCGGACTCGCCGAGCAGCAGCGACTTGGTCTCGCCGGCGAGGACGATCGCGATGGCGACGAGCAGCACGCCGATGCACACGGTGCCGATGCCGTCCCAGACGCCGTTGCCGGTCAGCAGGGCCAGGCCGACGCCGCCGAGGGCGAGGACGAGACCGACGAGGGCGCCGAGGTCCTCCAGGAGGACGACGGGCAGCTCGGGGGCCTTCGCCCGGCGCACGAAGTCCTTCCACGACAGGTTGCCGCGGAGCTGGTTCGACTCCTTGATCGCGGTCCGGAAGGAGAAGGACTCGGCGACGATCGCGAAGAGGAGGACGCCGACCGGCCAGTACCAGGCCTCGATCGCGTGCGGGTGCTTGATCTTCTCGTAGCCCTCGTAGATGGCGAACATGCCACCGACGGAGAAGAGCACGATGGAGACGAGGAAGGCGTAGATGTACCGCTCGCGGCCGTAGCCGAAGGGGTGCTGCGGGGTGGCCTGGCGCTGGGCGCGCTTGCCGCCGAGGAGGAGCAGGCCCTGGTTGCCGGAGTCGGCCAGGGAGTGGACGGCTTCGGCGAGCATCGAGGACGAACCACTGAAGAGGAACGCCACGAACTTGGCTACGGCGATCGCGAGGTTGGCGGCGAGCGCCGCCACGATCGCCTTGGTTCCGCCTGACGCGCTCATGGGTGTACGTGTTCCCTTCGTCGGTGCTACGGCCTGCGGCCCTGCTGCCCTACTGCCGTCGTTCGGCCGGTCATTGTCGCATCAGGCCACGACGGTGGCACGGAAGACCGTTCCCGTACCGGACAGTTCGGTCGTTTCGCCCGCCGGCACGAACACGGACTCGCCGGGCGAGAGCGGCGTCCCGGCCACGACGGGGCGGCCCGCGGTGGCGAGCAGGATCTGCGGGGTGGGGGCGGTGAGGCCGGTGGGGGCGGCGCCCTCGGGCCGTACGAAACGGGAGAGGCGGAACTCGTCGATGGGGGTGTCGTAGACCTCCTCCCCCGCCGGGGACGCCTCGGGGCGCAGGATGCCCGGGTCCATCGGCTCGAAGCGGACCACCCGAAGGAGTTCGGGGACGTCGACGTGCTTGGGGGTGAGGCCGCAGCGCAGCACGTTGTCGGAGTTGGCCATGATCTCGACGCCGAGCCCGTCGAGGTACGCGTGCGGCACTCCGGCGCCGAGGAACATCGCCTCGCCGGGCTGGAGGGTGACCGGGTTGAGCAGCATCGCCGCGATGACGCCGGGGTCGTTCGGGTAGTGGTGGGCGATCTGGGCGTACGGGGCGTGCGCGCCGCCCAGGCGCCCGGCGGCGGCGGCCGTCTCGGCGACCGTGTGCGCCATCTCCTCGCGGTCGGCGGTGAGGAGCGCCGTCAGGACCTCGCGCAGCGCGGCCTCCACCGGGTGGGCGTGGAGGAGGTCGACGTACGGCTTGAGGGAGTCCACGCCGAGGGCGGCGATCGTGTCGGCGGCCTCGACGGGGTCGCGGAAGCCGCACAGGCCGTGGAACGGCGTGAGCGCGCAGATGAGTTCGGGCTTGTGGTTGGCGTCCTTGTAGTTGCGGTGCGGCGCGTCGAGCGGGATGCCCGCGGCCTCCTCGGCGGCGAAGCCCTCGCGCGCCTGGGCGAGGTCGGGGTGGACCTGGAGGGAGAGCGGGGCGCCCGCGGCGAGGATCTTGAACAGGAAGGGGAGACCGGGGCCGAACCTCTCGACGGCCGCCGGGCCGAGTTCGCGCACGGGGTCGGCGGCGATGACCTCGTTCAGGGGACCGCGGCCGGTGCGGGACGGGGCGCCGGGGTGGGCGCCCATCCACAGCTCGGCCTGGGGCTCGCCGGTGGGGGTGGTACCGAGCAGCTCCGGGATGGCCGTCGTGGAACCCCAGGCGTAGGGGCGGACGGTGTTGGCGAGGCGGTCCATGGGGCTTCCAGCCCTTTCCGTGCGGTGGGTGCGGGGATGGACGTGGGGGCCGTGGGGGCTGCTGGGGCTTCGAGGGCGTCACGGGGCCGCGGGCCGGCTCCTTGGGAGCCGGGTCCGCGGCGTGCGGCGTACGACGTGGGGCTGTGCGAGGGGTCGGGGCGTCATGGGGCCGGGGCGTTTCAGCGGGGAGACAGGCCCGCGGAGGCGAGGGAGAGGTACACGGCGGCGAAGTCCGTCACGGCGAGCAGCTCGGCCAGGGCCTCCAGCGCGGTGCCCTCGTCCGGTTCCAGCTCGCTGAGGGCCGTGCCGTGCCCGAGGACGAGCTCACGCGCGGCGGGGGCCGCGCTGAGGGCGCCGGTCTCGGGGTCCACGGGGCTTTCGGGGCCGATGGGACCGGCCGGGCCGGTGGGGCCCGTGGGGCCCGTGGGGCCCGTCTGGCCCGGGCCTTCGGGGCGGGCGCCGTCCGGCGGGCCGGCCTCGTTCGCCCGGCCCCGGCCCGTCGGGCGGTCGCGGAGCAGGACCACCCGGGCGCGCAGGGCCTGCGGCTCCTCGACGCGGTCCCGGAAGAAGTCGTCGGGGTCGGCGCCCGCCGCGTAGTCCCCGGCCAGCAGCACGCCGTGCGCCGGCATGGCCTCCGGGAGCTCGGCGGCGAGGGCGGGCAGGCCGGCGAGTTCCGCGAGGACGGCGGCGAACCGGCGGCCGGCCGGGCCCGCGGCCTCGCCCTCGGTCCAGATCAGCGGCAGCGAGTCGGCGAGCTCGGCGGCCAGGGTCTTGGCCGGGTTGCCGTACGTGGCGATGGCCGGCCCGCAGCGTTCCGCCGTACGGTCCAGGCGGTCGGCGACCTGCTCCAGCGCCTCGGGCGGGGCGTCGACCAGGCCGACGCGGTCCAGCAGGGCGAGGAGCGGCGTGAACAGGGCCCACAGGGCGCCCGGGCTGGCGGCGAGCGTCTCGCCGTACTCCGGGACGGTCTCGTGCGGGGCCATCGCCATCGGTACGAGCAGGCCGCGGGAGCGGCCGACCGCCTCGGCGAGCGGGGAGGACTTGGGGGCGACGGCCACGACGGTGATGCCGCGGCGGTACGCCTGCTCGGCGAGGAGCGCCAGGCCCGGTTCGGAACCGTCCGCCGTCGGGACCAGCAGCAGGTCGACCGAGCCGGCCCAGCCGGGCAGGGACCAGCGCAGGGCGCCGGCCGCGGGGGCGACGCCGGTCGGCGCGAGGCGGATGACCGGGGCCGCCGCGCCGGCCAGGGCGCCGACCAGGTCGGCGACGCCCGCGGCGGCGGTGCCGGGGCCCGCGACGAGGACGGCGCGGGGGCGGCCCTCGGGGCGGAGCTCCGAGATGCCGGCCTCGGCTGCGTGCCGGGCGGCGGTCCGTACCCGGGCACCGGCCTCGGCCGCGCCGCGGAGCAGACCGCGGCGGTCGGCGAGGGCGAGGGCTTCCGGTGCGTCGAGGAGTGACTCGTCGAGCATGTCGCGGGCCTCCGGTCGTCGGAGCGGGACCGGCCGTCCGGCCGGCGTGGTCTTCCCTCGGGGTCTGCCCCGTTACGCGGGGCGGCGAGCCTCGTCGACCAGCAGGACCGGGATGCCGTCGCGGACCGGGTACGCGAGGCCGCAGTCGGCTGCGGTGCAGACGAGCTCCGGGGTCTCCTCCGCCGTCCGGTCGTCGAGCGGAGCGTGGCAGGCCGGGCAGGCCAGGATCTCCAGGAGGCCGGCTTCGAGCTGCGGCATGTGCGGGTCCCTTCGGGCGGTACCGGCTGTGTGGCGGGTAGTTGTACGGACGGTCTCGGGCCAGGTCAGCCTACCGCTGGGGCGGGGGGGGGTGTGCCGCCGCCACGGTGTGCGGTGGGGGTGGAGGGGAGTTGGCCTCGCGGGAGCCGTTCGGGGAACAGCGGGCGGCGGGATCGAGCCCGGGCCGGCGGGTCGAAGCCCGGTGCGGGTCCGGAGCCCCGGGGTGGGGCGGAGGCGGGCCGGAGGCCCGGGTGAGCCGGAAGCCCGCGCGGGGCGGGTGGGGCGGAGGGTGCGTCCGCCCCACCCGGCCGGACGTTACGCCCGTACCAGCGACAGGACCTCGTCGCGGAGCTTCTGCATCGTGGGCTCGTCGCGGGCCTCGATGTTGAGGCGGAGGAGGGGTTCGGTGTTGGAGGCGCGGAGGTTGAACCACCAGTCGGCGGCGGTGACGGTCAGTCCGTCGAGTTCGTCGAGGGTGACGCCGTCCTGGCCCTCGTACGCGGCCTTCACCGCGGCCAGGCGGTCCGCCTGGTCGGCGACGGTGGAGTTGATCTCGCCGGAGGCGGCGTAGCGGTCGTAGGCGGCGACCAGGGAGGACAGCGGGCCGTCCTGGCCGCCGAGGGCCGCGAGGACGTGGAGGGCGGCGAGCATGCCCGTGTCCGCGTTCCAGAAGTCCTTGAAGTAGTAGTGCGCGGAGTGCTCGCCGCCGAAGACGGCGCCGGTCCTCGCCATCTCCTCCTTGATGAAGGAGTGGCCCACGCGGGTGCGGACGGGCGTGCCGCCGTTCTCGCGGACGACCTCCGGGACGGACCAGGAGGTGATCAGGTTGTGGATGACCGTGCCGCCGGGGTTCTTCGCCAGTTCGCGCGCGGCGACGAGGGCGGTGATCGCCGACGGGGAGACCGGGTCGCCGTTCTCGTCGACGACGAAGCAGCGGTCGGCGTCACCGTCGAAGGCGAGGCCGAGGTCGGCGCCCTCGGCGCGGACGCGCGCCTGGAGGTCGACGATGTTCTTCGGGTCGAGCGGGTTGGCCTCGTGGTTCGGGAAGGTGCCGTCGAGCTCGAAGTACATCGGGACGACGTCCAGCGGCAGGCCGTCGAAGACGGTGGGCACGGTGTGGCCGCCCATGCCGTTGCCCGCGTCCACCACGACCTTGAGGGGGCGGATGGCGGTGAGGTCGACGAGGGAGAGGAGGTGCGCCGCGTAGTCCTCGAGGGTCTCGCGCTCCGTCACCGTGCCCTCGGTGGCCGCCGGCTCGGGTGCGCCCTCCTGCGACCAGCGCTCCACCAGCTCCCGGATCTCGCCGAGGCCCGTGTCCTGGCCGACCGGGGCGGCGCCCGCGCGGCACATCTTGATGCCGTTGTACTGGGCCGGGTTGTGCGAGGCGGTGAACATGGCGCCCGGCAGGTTCAGCGCCCCGGACGCGTAGTACAGCTGGTCCGTGGAGCAGAGGCCGATCAGGGTCACGTCCGCGCCCAGGCGGGCCGCGCCGCGCGCGAACGCGGCGGAGAGGCCCGGCGAGGAGGGGCGCATGTCGTGGCCGATGACGATCGCGTCGGCGTCCGTCACCCGGACGAAGGCCGCTCCGAAGAGCTCGGCGAGCACCTCGTCCCACTGATCCGGCACTACCCCGCGGACGTCGTACGCCTTCACGATCTGCGACAGGTCAGCAGCCACGGATCAACCCTCCTGAGTCTCGGCAACCACGTACGCGCGGAATGCGGCGCGCGTACGGAACGCCCAAACTACCCGGGAAGGGGCCTTGATCAGTTCTCGGGGGAGCGCAGCACCCGGAGGTGACCCCTACGGCCGACCTCCATGGGGTCGGCGCCGCGTCCGCCGCCCTTGCCGCCGGCCTCGGCCGCGCGTTCCTGGGGGCGGGCCGCCTCGCGCACCGCGTTGGCGAGCGCTTCGAGGTCGTCGCCGCTGGGCCGGGCGGGGGCGGAGCCGTCGGTGAGCCGCACGACCTCCCAGCCGCGCGGGGCGGTGAGGCGTTCGCTGTGCTCGGCGCACAGGTCGTAGCAGTGGGGCTCGGCGTAGGTGGCGAGCGGGCCGAGGACCGCAGTCGAGTCGGCATAGACGTACGTCAGTGTCGCGACGGCAGGGCGGCCGCACGCGGTGCGCGAACAGCGACGTACAGGGCTCACGACGTTGGACGGTACCGCACTCTTGAGCGGGCCGCGACGACTCTCCCCCAGGTCACTCCACCGTGTCGCGGTGTGACGTCCGCCACGCGACCGGTGCGGACAGGCGTTCCGACCTGCGCGAGGGGCGCCGTACGGGGGCGGCGGCGGGTCGCGATCCGGACATTCGAGGGTGCTGATTCGGTCAGGCGCCGCCAGATGGCCGATCCCGGGTGCACCGGAAAACGGGCTCTCGGGCGGCCGGAACGTTCAACCGGCGACAGCCGGGGCGGGCCGGACGGTGCCACGGAACGCCCAAGGAAAGGTCCCGGAACACCGGAGAGAGTTACGCTGCGTCAGTGACCCACTCCGCCGACCATGCTGCCGACGCCGACGCCGACGACACCGAGGGCGCGAGCCGTCCCGCGCCGCGCGTGCGGCGCCGTGACCGGCACGGCCGGGGCATGCGAGGGCCGGTCGCCCCGCCCCAGGTGCCGCTGTCCGCGAGCCGGGCCGACACCTTCCGCGATCTGGTGCTGGACTCCGTGGAGCGTCTGGAGCGGCGCTGGCCGCAGCTGGCGGACGTGGAGTTCCTGGTCATGGAGGTGCCGCCGCCGGTCTCGGGCGAGTCGATCGTGCCGCTGGGCGGCTCGACCCCCGCCGAGAAGAGCGAGCCCGCCCGGGTCGTGGTCTACCGCCGCCCGGTCGAGATCCGCTCCAAGAGCCGCGACGAGCGGGCCCTGCTCGTCCACGAGGTGGTCGTGGAGCAGGTGGCGGACCTCCTCGGCCTCTCCCCCGAGTCCGTCGACCCGCGGTACGGGCAGGACGAGCAGGACTGAGGCTGCGGGGCCTTCGCGGCCCCGCCCGCTCCCCGCTCGGGCCCCGCTCGGCCCCCCGGGGGCTGTCCGTCCCGACCGGCCGGAAGCGCCGGGACCACCCTTACGGGAGTGCCTCACCACCCGTACGGGGAGTCCGGGCGCGCCCGCGGCCCTGGATCAGTCGTCCAGTACCGACAGGTCCTGCCGGGCCGCCGGGACCTCCACGCTGCTGCGGTCGTCGTTGAAGGTCTGGATCGTGAACATCGGGACGCCGTCGCGCGGCAGTTCCAGCATGCGCGAGGCGTGCACCGGGCCGCCCGAGACGTGCTCGACGGTGAGCGCGTAGGTGCCCTTGAGGCCCTCCGGGACGGGCGGGGCCAGGGTGGTGGTCGTGCCGGCCTTGAGCGTGAGCGTCTTGGTGACCGCGGTGCCGCCCTGCGAGCCCGCGGAGGCGATGATCCGGACCTCGGCGCCGGCGGCGGGGGCGGTCAGCGAGAGCGTGGAGCCCTTGGCGCGGTTGTCGGCGACGGTCGCGCGGCCCTCGACGGCGGCGGCCGCGGGGATGAAGGCGATCTCCTGGCGCTCGCCCTTGCCGCGGACCACCTGGAGCGCGGCCACGATCGGGGTGACCTTCTTCGGGTCGGCCGGGGTGAGCAGCAGCGAGCCGGGCTCGCCGCGCATGAGGTCCTTCATGTCGAGGGCGGCGGTCATGCCCGACTTCACGTGCAGGGACGACGCGCTGGCCGGGACGATGGCGCCGGTCGGGGTGACGAGCTGGATCTTCAGGTCGGCGTCGTCGTCGCCCGGTGCGTACGCCACGAGCCGCACGGAGGTGGCGTCGGCCGGGATGCCGGGCAGCACGGCGGTGCCGGACGGGTCGGCGGAGGCGGGCAGCCAGTCGCTGCCCAGCTTGTCGTCGGCCGAGCCGATGACGGCGCCGACGCGTCCGCTGCGGGTGGTCACGTGGACGGTGACGTCCTGCTGGGCCGGGTCGCCGGTGAGGGTCGGGAGCAGCACCGGGACGCTGGAGTGCGCCGGGACGGGGATGCCCTCGGTGATCTGGGACTTGAGGGCGCCCTCCGGGCCGTACAGCTCGATGTCGGCGACGGCGGTGCTGTCGTCCGGGTTGGTGAGGTGCACGTAGTCCTGGCGCTGCTTCGCGGTGGAGGCGGCCGGGAACCAGAAGTCGGTGTCCGGGGCGGTGCAGCCGGTGCCGAGCAGGCCGCGGGCGCCGCCGGCCGGGTTGACCGTGGTCTGCTGGACGGTCCAACCGGGGGCGAGGGTGCCGTTGGCGGTGCCGGTCAGGGCGGGTGCGGTGGCGCCGTCGGCCTCTGCGGTGACGGGCGCGCCGGGCTTGGTGACGGTGGCGGGGGCCTTGGCCGGCTTGGGCTTCTTGGCCGGGGTGTCTCCGGGGGTGGCGGCGACGGCGGCCGGCCTGAGCTCGGCCCGCACCGTCTTGGTGCCGCCCGTCTCGCTGGTCCGGCCCTTGCCGGTGCCGAACGGGGTGTACGAGGTGTAGGTGGTCTCGGCCACCTCCGACCGGCTGGGCGCCGGGCAGAGCAGGCTGGAGCGCTCCACCGGCAGCCGGGCGGGCGCCTGGGCGGCCGGGGCCGCGGTGCCGTCGGGAGCGGTCAGGGAGGCGACGCCGGTGACGGCGGCGAGGGCGGTGGCGACCGCGATCAGGGAGAGGGTGGTGCGCTTCACTGGTTGCTGCTCCCGTCGGGACGCTGCTGCTGCTCGGGGTCCTGGCCCTGCCGGTTCTGGTCGTATCCGTAGCCGTAGGGGTCGTACGTCTGCTCCCCGTACTGGTCCGTGTACGGGTCCCCGTAGGACTGCTGCGGGTACTGCTGGGGGTCGTACTGCTGCGGGTACTGCTGGGCGTACGGGTCGTAGCCCTGCTCCCCGTACTGCTCGCCGTACTGCTGCTGCGGGTACGCGTACTGCTCCTGGCCCTGGTCCTGCGGCTGGTCCTGTGCCGGGTAGTAGCCCTGGTCGTCGGCGTACGGGGCCTGGGGCTGTTCGTAGCCCTGCGCGGGCTGCTGGGCGTACGCCTGCTGCTCGTACGCCTGCTGCGCGGGCACCTGGGCGGGGGCCGCCTCGGGGGCGGGCGCGTGGTCCGGGTGCGGCGGGGCGTCGAAGCCCGCGTCCCCGGCGCCGGTGCCGACACCGGCATCGGCGCCGGCTTCCGCCTCGGCCTCCGCAGCCGCGCGGAGGCGGCGGGCGCGGCGCCCGTCGCCCTCGGCCGCCTGGGCGGGGAGGGCGAGCTCCTCCTCGGGCAGGTCGTCGTCGATGTCGCGGCGGCGGCCGGGCAGGGCCAGCACGAGCAGGACGACGGCGAGGCCCACCTGGGTCCAGATCCACACGGTGTGGGTGAGCGGCTCCTCGAAGGTGAGGTCCAGGCGGCCCGCCTCGGCGGGGAGTTCGAAGCCCTGGGCCCAGCCGTCGACGGTGGTCGGGGTGAGCGGCTTGCCGTCGAGGGTGGCGGTCCAGCCCGCGTCGGCGCGGTCGGCGACGCGCAGCACGCGGCCGGCGGGTCCGGCCGGGAGGTCCGTGTGGGCCTCGACGGGCCCGGCGGCGACGGAGACCGTCTCCGGGGTCCCGGTGGTGGGCGCGGCGCCCTTCGTCCCGGGGACGACGGTGATCCGGGCGACCTCGCGGTCGACCCGCCACAGGGCGCTGCCGTCGAGCTGGCTGAGCCGGGACAGGCCCGGGGTGGCGTCGAGGACCCGGCTCATGGAGCGCGGTGCCCCGTCCCGTACGAGGACGTAGCGGATCGCGAAGCCGCTGAGCTCCTGGGTCTGGTCGGCGCCGGAGCCGGCGACGAGGTGGGCGACGACCTGGTCGAGGCGGGGGTCGCCGCCCGCGGACGCGGCGAGTTCGGCGTCGCCGAGGCGGGCGCCGGAGCCACGGACCAGGGTGTAGTCGACCCGGCCGGGCCCGCCGCCGGCGAGGACGAGGGTGCGGGCCTGGTCGCGGGTGCCGCTCTCCTCGGCGACGAAGGCCGGCACCTGGACCGGGTCGCGGCGGGTGAGCGGGCCGTCGGCGCCGCCGATCATCCAGCCGGCCGCGGCGACGACCGGACCGAGGGCGCAGGCGAGCGCGACGAGCGCGGCGACCGGCTGGCGCCAGCCGAAGCCGTGGGCGGCGACGCGGCTGCGGCCGCCCTCGGCGCCGATCATGCCGGCGGCGAGCAGGGCCGCGCCGTAGACGAGGGTGGCGGGTCCGGCCCAGCCGGTGCCGTCGGTGCCGTTGGTGAGGACGGCGAAGAGGAGTCCGGCGAGGGCGGCGGCCCAGGCGGCGCGCACGGCGAAGGTGCGCTCCTCGCGGAGGAGGGCGCCGAGGGCGGCGAGCACGAGGCCGATGAGGACGAGACCGCCGGTGGTGCCGGGGCCGCCGGGGCTGGTGCCGAGCAGGTCGAGGGCGGAGGCCGCGCTGGTGGGGACGGCGAGGCCGGCCTCGCGGAGCAGCGCGGAGGGGTTGGTCAGCAGGGAGAGCGACCAGGGGGCCAGGACGAGCAGCGGGGTGCCGACGGCGGCGAGGAAGCGCAGGGCGTACGCGGTGATGTCGTCGCGGCGCAGCACGAGCACGCCGATGCCGAGGAGGACGGCGAGCGGCCACACGACCGGCGTGAACGCCATGGCGAAGGTGAGCAGGAAGGTGTACGCCCAGGTGGCGCGCCAGCTGCCGCGCTCGGCGCGGCCGAGGCCGTGGGCGGCGACGGCGGCGCGGGCCATGAGCGGGAGCAGGATCGCGAGGACGGCGGTGCCGAGCCGGCCGCCGGCGAGGGCGCCGGTGGCGGCGGGCAGGAAGGCGTAGGCGACGGCGCCCCAGGCGCGGAGCAGCCGGGACTCGACGATGCCGCGGGAGGCGAAGTACGCGGTGAAGCCGGCCAGCGGGACCGAGCAGACGAGCAGCAGGGTCAGCGCGAAGGAGGTCGAGCCGAGGAAGAGCGTGGAGAGCGCGGCCAGGACGGCGAGGTAGGGCGGGGCGCTCTGGGTGCCGCCGCTGCCGAAGGCGTGCCAGCCGTCGGCGTAGCGGGACCAGAGTCCGGAGACGGTGTCGGGGGCGGGCAGCAGGGCGCCGCCGGCGAGGGAGCCGCCGCCGAAGAGGCCGCGGCAGGCGACGAGGGAGACGAGGAGCAGGACGGCGAAGAGGACCGGGCCGGGCTTGCCGGCGACCTTCTTCAGCCGGGCGAACTGCTCGACCTCCATGAAGTCGGCGTCGTCCCCGCCGGGGCCGGACTCGACGGCGCCGTGGCGCGAGCCGGCGTCGGCGTCGTCGCCTCCGAAGTGGGAGGTGAGCTGTTCGGCGGCGGCGCGGACGGTGGCGCCGGGCGGCGGGAACAGCGGGCGCAGTTCGCCCGGGGGTACGGCGGGGTTCTTGCGCCTGCTGCGGGCGGCGAGGATCTTCTCGGGGCGCAGCAGGGTGGCGAGCAGGCCCATGATCTCGTCGACGGCCTGGCCGGGCGCCTTGCCGACGAGGTAGCCGAGGGTGCGCAGCACGGTGCCGACGAGGAGGCGTACGAGGACGTACGGCAGGGCGGCGCCGCGGGTGTTGGCCAGCAGGGTGTAGACGGCGCCGGCCTTGTCGACGCGGTGCGGGTCGGCGGCGGTGCGGCCGGCGCAGTCGACGGTGCGGCGTTCGCGGGCGGAGGCCTCGGCGTGCCGCAGGACGGCGTCGGGGGCGACGAGCACGCGGTGGCCGGCGGCGTGGGCGCGCCAGCACAGGTCGACGTCGTCGCGCATGAGGGGCAGGCGCCGGTCGAAGCCGCCGAGCTCCTCGAAGACGTCGCGGCGGATGAGCATGCCGGCGCTGGAGACGGAGAGGACGGAGCGGACCTGGTCGTGCTGGCCCTGGTCCTGCTCGCGGCGGTCGAGGCCGGTCCAGCGGCGCCCGCTGCGGGCGATGGAGACGCCGACTTCGAGGAGCTGCTTGCGGTCGTACCAGCCGCGCAGCTTGGGGCCGATGACGGCGGCGTACGCGTCCGAGTCGGCGACGCGCAGGAGTTCGGCGAGGGCGCCGGGTTCGGGCGCGCAGTCGTCGTGGAGCAGCCAGAGCCACTGGACGGGCTCGCCGTGCGGGAGTTCGGGCAGCTCGTAGGCCTCGTCCTGCCAGGTCCTGGTGACCGGGTCCCAGCCGCTGGGGCGCTTGAGGTACGGGAGTTCCTCGGGGCCGAGGGCGGGTGCGGTGCGCGTGGCCTCCTCGACGGCGGCGCCGAATCCGGTGCGGCGGGCGAGGTGGAGGACGCGGTCGGCGCCGATCGCGTCGGCGAGGAGCTGCGCGGAGTCGTCGGCGCTGCCGGTGTCGGCGGCGACCACGTTCTGTACGGGGCGTTCCTGGGCGAGCAGCCCGGCGAGGGCGTCCGGCAGCCAGCGGGCGCCGTCGTGGGCGACGAGCACGGCGGTGACGACGTGTCGCGGAAACTCAGGAGTTGAGGACATCGAACTACGGGCCCTCCGGCCGGGGGTCGCCCGCGAGGGGCGTGGGTGCGGTGCGTCTCGGACGGAGGCCCACACTAACGGCTGGCACGACAACGGTCCGCCGCCTGTGGACAGAGCACAGGATGCGGACCGTTCGTTGTGTGCGTCTTTGTCTGTGGGCCCGCGGGCTTGCGCGGGGGCGGCCGCGGTGGCGGTCCGTGCCGGCCGGTTTCAGACGGCGGCCTTCTTGAGGCGGCGGCGCTCGCGCTCGGACAGGCCGCCCCAGATGCCGAAGCGTTCGTCGTTCTGCAGCGCGTATTCGAGGCACTCGGAGCGGACCTCGCAGGCGAGGCAGACCTTCTTGGCCTCGCGCGTCGAGCCGCCCTTCTCGGGAAAGAAGGACTCGGGGTCGGTCTGGGCGCACAGCGCGCGCTCCTGCCAGCCGAGTTCCTCTTCCGCGTCCTCGACCAGCAGTTCCTGGAACGTCTCGGTCATGTGCGCCCCTCGTCTGTCTCTGCGTCCCCGTGATGCGGCCGCTACCGATTTCGGCCGAACGACACGAGTGAAATTACAAGTTCGTGCTCTGTGCGAGTCAAGCCGAGATCTGCTATTGGGCCCCGTATTCACTCTGCGGAACCAAGCGTATGCGGAAAGTGTTCAAATCACCAAAAAACGAGACACATGCCACCGGCCTGGCCCATCGCCGTGCCCGCACAGAGAAGGACGTCCGAGACGTGGATCTTGTTGCGATCCAGCCACGGAAGCGATCCGGATCACAGTCTGATCACGGGACCCCCACCGCGTTTACGGGCGCGGTTGCTGCGCCATGTCTCCTGGTCACGCGCTGCACAAACCTTTCTCCGGGCACAGCAACCGGATGAGGTGAAACATTAGCCCTAAATCGGGCATTGAGTTGACAGTCGGGTGTCCCTCCCGCCACTTTGGTGGCATGCCAGCGACCGCAGCGCCTTCCGCGACCCACGCCCGTGGGTTCCGCCGCGCTGTCCAGGCGCGCTGTTGCTGTTGCTGTCCCAGCTGTTGACGCGCGCGTCCCCCGCAGCGCTCCGGCACCCTTCGGCGCGGCCTCCCGCCGCGGCCCCCGTCACCTCCCCGTGACCCCCGCATCGCGACACCCCAGCACTTCTGCCGAGGAACCACCGCACCCATGAACATGGACAGCGACCTTCAGATCGCCGGCGACATCCTTGAGGTCCCGCACCTCCTGCAGCCCGCCCGCGAGCACCCCGCCACCGTGGCCGAGTTCGCCGGTCTCGCCCGTGAGATCGCCGCCGACCGCGCCAAGTGGGCCCCGTACGTCGAGTACGACGCCACCACCCGCTGGTACCACCGGCTCCGCACCGGCCCCGGCTACGAGATCTGGCTGCTCTCCTGGCTGCCCGGGCAGGGCAGCGGCCTGCACGACCACGGCGCGTCCTCCGGCGTGCTGACCGTCCTGGAGGGCGACCTGACGGAGCGTACGGAACGAGGCGGACGGAGTCTCGGCGCCGGCGCGCAGCGGGTCTTCGCGCCCGGATACGTCCACGAGGTCGTCAACGACTCCCTCGAACCGGCCGTCAGCCTGCACGTCTACTACCCGGGCCTCACCGACATGCCGATGCACGAGTCGCTGCGCGCCCAGTGCGCCCCGGCCGGCCCGTCCCTCCCCGCCGCCCCGGCGGCCACGGGGGTCGTCACCGCCTGACAGACTGCTCTGCATGCGCATTGTGGTTCTGGCCGGTGGCATCGGTGGTGCCCGCTTCCTTCGCGGCCTCAAGCAGGCCGCGCCCGACGCGGAGATCACGGTCGTCGGCAACACCGGTGACGACATCCATCTCTTCGGACTCAAGGTCTGCCCCGACCTCGACACCGTGATGTACACCCTCGGCGGTGGCATCAACGAGGAACAGGGCTGGGGCCGTGAGGACGAGTCCTTCGCCGTGAAGGAGGAGCTGGCGGCGTACGGCGTCGGGCCGGAGTGGTTCGGCCTCGGCGACCGGGACTTCGCCACCCACATCGTCCGCACCCAGATGCTGGGCGCCGGCTACGCGCTGAGCGCCGTCACCGAGGCGCTGTGCGCCCGCTGGAAGCCCGGCGTCCGTCTGCTGCCGATGTCCGACGACCGGGTCGAGACGCACGTGGCGATCGACGTGGACGGCGAGCGGCGGGCCGTGCACTTCCAGGAGTACTGGGTGAAGCTGCGCGCCTCCGTGGAGGCGCACGCCGTCGTCCCGGTCGGCGCCGAGCAGGCGAAGCCCGCGCCCGGTGTCCTGGAGGCCATCGCCGAGGCCGACGTCATCCTCTTCCCGCCGTCCAACCCGGTCGTGTCCGTGGGCACGATCCTCGCCGTCCCCGGCATCCGCGAGGCCGTCGCCGCCGCGCCCGCGCCGGTGGTCGGCCTCTCCCCCATCGTCGGCGACGCGCCCGTGCGCGGCATGGCCGACAAGGTGCTCGCGGCGGTCGGCGTGGACTCCACGGCCGCGGCCGTCGCACGGCACTACGGCTCCGGACTGGTCGACGGCTGGCTCGTCGACACGGTCGACGCGGACACGGTCGCCGACGTCGAGGCGGCGGGCATCCGCTGCCGCGCGGTGCCGCTGATGATGACCGACCTGGACACGACGGCCGCGATGGCCCGCGAGGCGCTGGCGCTCGCCGCGGAGGTCCGGGGCGGCGACGGGGCCGGGGCGTGACGGGCGGGGCGGACGGTACGCCCGCGGGGGCCGGGCGGGCCGAGCCCGCCGCGACCGCCGAGGGCACCGGGCTCCACGCCGGTGCGGGGGACGGCGAGACCGGGGCCGGCTCGCCCCGGTTCGAGGTGTGGGCGCTCGACGGGCTGCCCGAGGTGGCGGCCGGCGACGACGTCGCCAAGCTGATCGCCTCCGTCTCGCCGGGGCTGCTCGACGGGGACGTCCTCCTCGTCACCTCGAAGATCGTGAGCAAGGCCGAGGGGCGGGTGATCGCCGCCGACGACCGCGAGGAGGCGATCGACGCCGAGACCGTGCGGGTCGTCGCCCGGCGCGGGGCGCTGCGGATCGTGGAGAACCGGCAGGGGCTCGTCATGGCCGCCGCCGGGGTCGACGCCTCCAACACTCCGGCCGGGACGGTGCTGTTGCTGCCCGAGGACCCGGACGCCTCGGCCCGCCGGATCCGCGCCGGGCTGCGCGAGGCGCTGGGCGTCGACGTGGGCGTCGTCGTCACCGACACCTTCGGGCGCCCCTGGCGCGGCGGACTCACCGACGTCGCCATCGGCGCCGCCGGGGTGCGGGTCCTGGACGACCTGCGGGGCGTGACCGACTCCCACGGCAACGAGCTGAACGTGACCGTGGTGGCCACCGGCGACGAACTCGCCGCCGCGGGCGACCTGGTGAAGGGCAAGGCCACCGGCCGGCCCGTCGCCGTCGTCCGCGGGCTGCCCCACCTCGTCGCCGGTGACGAGGAGCCGGGCGCCCGGGCGCTGGTGCGGAACGCCGCGGACGACATGTTCCGGCTCGGCACCTCGGAGGCCGTCCGGGAGGCGGTGACGCTGCGGCGCACCGTACGGGAGTTCACCGACGACCCGGTCGACCCGGGCGCGGTACGGCGGGCCGTCGCCGCGGCCGTCACGGCGCCCGCCCCGCACCACACCACCCCGTGGCGCTTCGTCCTGCTCGAATCGGCCGCCGCGCGGCTGCGGCTGCTCGACGCGATGCGGGACGCCTGGATCGCGGACCTGCGCGCCGACGGCCGTTCGGAAGAGTCCGTCGCCCAGCGCGTCCGCCGCGGCGACGTGCTGCGGAACGCCCCGTACCTGATCGTGCCCTGCCTCGTCATGGACGGCGCCCACCACTACGGGGACCCGCGCCGGGACGCCGCCGAGCGCGAGATGTTCGTGGTCGCGGCGGGCGCGGGCGTGCAGAACCTGCTGGTCGCGCTGGCCGGGGAGCGGCTCGGCTCGGCCTGGGTGTCCTCGACGATGTTCTGCCGGGACGTCGTCCGGGAGGCCCTCGCGCTGCCCGAGGGCTGGGACCCGATGGGCGCGGTCGCCGTCGGGCGCCCGGCGGCGCCGCCGAAGGAGCGGCCGGCGCGGCAGGCCGGGGCGTTCATCGAGGTGCGCTGAGCGCCTCGCTCACAGGTGCGCGATGTTGCCGGGCGTCATCCGTGGCGCCCGGCGGGGCGGGACCCTGCCACTGAGCAGGACCAGCCGGGCGGCGCGGTGGCGCTGGCCCTCGTAGGGGGCCAGCAGCTCCAGCATGGCCGCGTCGTCGGCGGTGCGGTCGCCCGCGAGCGCCCAGCCGACGATGCCGGGCAGGTGGAGGTCGCCGGTGGTGACCTCGTCGGGGGCGCCGTTGCTGCGCTGGATCGTCTCCGCGGAGGTCCACGGGCCGATGCCGGGGATCAGTTCGAGGCGGGCGCGGGCCGCCGGCGGGGCCATGGCGGCGGCCTCCTCCATGCGGTGCGCCACGCGCGCCGCGCGCACGATCGTCGCGGAGCGCTTGCCGTCGACGTTCGCGCGGTGCCACTCCCAGGACGGGATCGTCGCCCAGGTGCGGGCGTCGGGCATCGCGTACATGCCGTCCGGGGCCGGGCCGGGGGCGGGCTCGCCGTACTTCCGTACGAGCACGCGCCAGGACCGGTAGGCCTCGTCCGTCGTCACCTTCTGCTCCAGGACCGACGGGATCAGCGACTCCAGCACCAGTCCGGTGCGGGTCAGCCGCAGGCCGCGGCGGGCGCGGTGGGTCGCGGCGAGGAGCCGGTGGCGGGGGACGAAGGCGGCCGGGTCGTCCTCGGCGCCGAGGAGTCCCGGCAGCCGGTCGAGCAGCCAGGGACCGCCGGGCCCCCACGCCTCCGCGCTCGCCGCGCCCCCGTCGAGCCGTACGCGCAGGGTGCCGGCCCCGTCGGGGGTGCGGCTGACCCGCCAGACGGAGCCGTCCGGGGTGACCCGGAAGGTGGGGTCGGCGGGGCCGCGGCGGAGCGGGCCGAGGGTGAGGCCCAGGTCCAGGGGGGCGTCCTCGGAGCCGGGGACGGGGACGTGGCCGCCGCGCACGGTGATGCGGGTGGATTCGGGTGGGAAGCGGCCTGCCATGGGTACGAGCGTATCGGGGCGCCCCCGGCGACGGCGCCGCTACTGGTCCGAGGAGAAGCGGACCGCGCCCGCGGGAAGGGTGGCCTCGCACCAGACGCGGACGCCGTCACGGAGTTCGTTGTCCGGGCCCACGTCCGCGCCGTCGCCGATGACGGCGCCGGTCAGGACCGTGCGGGCGCCGATCCTGGCACCCGCGCCGATGAGGGAGTCGGTGATGACGGCGCCCGGGGCGATGACCGCGTCCGCCAGGACCGTCGAGCCGGAGATCCGGGCACCCGCGCCGACGACCGCGCCGGGGCCGATGACCGTACCGCCGGTGAGCTTGGCGTCGGCCGCGACCACGGCCGTGTCCAGGACCAGCCGGTCGCCGCAGCGGCCGGGGACCGCCGGGGACGGGGCGCGGCCCAGGACCAGGTCGGCGGAGCCGCGGACGAAGGCCTGCGGGGTGCCGAGGTCGAGCCAGTAGGTGCAGTCGACCATGCCCTGGAGGTGGGCGCCGGAGGCGAGGAGCTCGGGGAAGGTCTCGCGCTCCACGGAGACCGGGCGGCCGGTCGGGATGGTGTCGATGACCGACCGGCGGAAGACGTACGCCCCCGCGTTGATCTGGTCCGTCACGATCTCCTCGGGCGTCTGCGGCTTCTCCAGGAACGCCGTGACGCGGCCGGTGGCGTCCGTCGGCACGAGGCCGAACGCCCGCGGGTCCTCGACCCGCGTCAGGTGCAGGGAGACGTCCGCCCCGGAGGACTCGTGCGTGCCGAGCAGCGCGCGGATGTCCAGGCCGGTGAGGATGTCGCCGTTGAAGACCAGGACGGGGGCGTCCGGGCCCGAGCGCAGGTGCGAGGCCGCGTTGCGGATCGCGCCGCCGGTGCCGAGCGGGTCGGTCTCGGTCACGTACTCGATGCTCAGGCCGAGCTCCGAGCCGTCCCCGAAGTACGGCTCGAAGACCTCGGCCAGGTACGAGGTGGCCAGGACGATGTGCTCCACGCCCGCCGCGCGGGCGCGGGCGAGCTGGTGGGTCAGGAAGGGGACGCCGGCCGCCGGGACCATGGGCTTGGGCGTGTTGACCGTCAGGGGACGGAGTCGAGTGCCTTTGCCGCCGACCAGGAGGATCGCTTCTGTCACCTGTCGTCTCTGCTTCCTGTTCGGTTCCGGTCTCATCGCCGGGAGAGGGTCCGTTCGCCCGTCCGTACGATATGACCGGTCAGTTTATGCAGATGGTTGAGTCCCCGATCCCATCAGCGCCTCCCCTGGTACGTGGCCGACGCCGTCCGGGCGGTGCCGAGCTTTCCGTAGAGGCGTGCGCCCGGGCATTCGGTCGCGAAGCCGTCGCGGTGCCCGGAGATGGCGTTGAACCTGACCTTTCTGCCCTTCTTGTAGAGGTTTCCGCCGCCCGATGTGAGATACGTCTTGCCCTGGGGATTCACCCCGTACAGCCCCAGCTTCCACGCGGTCAGCCGTGCGACGGCGGTCACCGCCGCGGCCGGCGGGGTGGTCCCGCCGTAGGTGCCGAGCACGGCGATGCCCATGCTGTTGGTGTTGAACCCGAGGGTGTGGGCGCCCATGACCGGCTTCGTCACGCCGCCGGCGCGGCCCTCGTAGATGTTTCCGCACTTGTCGACGGCGAAGTTGTAGCCGAAGTCCCGCCAGCCGCTGCTCTTCACGTGGTAGCGGTAGATGCTGCGCAGCACGGACGGGGCCTGGCGGCAGGTGTAGCGGTTGCCGGTGGCGCTGTGGTGCACGAAGACCGCCTTGATCGTCTTCGTGTAGACGAAGCCCTTCTCGCGCAGCCGCTCGTCGGCGCCCCAGCCCTTGCGGGTGACGATCCGGGGCCGGGGCCCGATGTACGGCTTCGCCGCGGCGGCCGCCTCCGGAAGGGTCGCCAGGGTCTGGGCGCGGGTGAGGGCGGGGAGCTCGGCCGGGGCGGCCGGCGCGGCCGGGGCCGCGTGGGCTCCTCGGGCGGGCTGGACTGCCCGGGCCGCCGGGGAGCCCGGGACGGAGCGGTCCCGGGTCTCGGTGGCGGGCGGCTCCGGGCCGGGGTCGACCAGCTCCAGGCGCAGGCCGGCGGGGAGCGGGGCGGGCACCGGCCGGGTCCGCCGGGGTCCGGCGTCCTCCGGTGCGCGGCCGTCCCGTGCGGCGTCCTCCGGTGCCGCCTCCCGCGGTACGTACCGGTCCGGCCGGTCCGGCACGTCCCCGTCAGGCGAGGCGTACCCGTCCGGCGCGTAGCCGCCCGGTTCCGCCCCTTCCCCCGCGTGCTCCCCCGGCGCGCCCGCGTCCGGGCGTACGCGGATCTCGACGCCGTCCGAGTCGCCGACCCACAGCGGGGCCGTCGAGCCGCGCAGCGCGCGGGAGTGGCCTTCGTCGGTGCCGGGATCGGCGCCGTGTTCGTCGTTGTGGGTCTCCACCGACTGCCAGTCGGACCAGATGCCGGCGCCGGTGGAGCGGGTGCGGACCTGGACCGAGCCGCGCAGCGAGGCGTGGACGTCGTCCCACACCACGCCGACGAGGGAGAAGGGTCTGACGTCCCGTCGGGCGAGGCCCTGCCCGGCCGCGGCGGCGGAGCCCAGCACCCGGTCGCGCGGGGCGTCCGCGGCCGGGGCCAGGGGTTCGAGCGGGAGCGACTGCGTCGAGCCCGCGGGCTCGGCGGCGGGCGGCACGGCACGGGCCGCGCTCGCGGCTCCGGGCACGGTCGGGAAGGCGCCCGTGGCGCCGGCCGGGGTCGCGGCGGTGAGCGGCAGCGCGAGCACCGCCGCGCAGCTGACGGCGATCGAGGAGGCGAGGTTGGCACGCATGGGCCGATCGTCCGCACCGGGCGGACGTTCCGCGCGCCGGGAATCCTCACGGAAACTGACGCCCCGTCGGGCCGACCGGTGGACCGGGTCACCGGTACGGAGGACCCCGCGGGGGCCCGCGCGTACGCTTGCCCGCGTGAACGCCAGCGACCGTACCCCCGCCGACCTGCTGCGATCCGCGCTCGCCGCGGACCCGGCCCGCCCCTTGGTCACTTTCTACGACGACGCCACCGGTGAACGCGTGGAATTGTCGGTGGCCACCTTCGCCAATTGGGTGGCCAAGACCGCCAACCTGCTCCAGGGCGAGCTGTCCGCCGCCCCGGGTGACCGGCTCGCGCTGCTGCTGCCCGCGCACTGGCAGACCGCGGTGTGGCTGCTCGCCTGCTCGTCCGTCGGCGTGACCGCCGAGGTGGGCGGCGACCCGGCCGACGCCGACTACGTCGTCGCGGGGCCGGAGGGCCTGGAGGCGGGCCTGGCCTGCCCGGGAGACCGGATCGCGCTCTCCCTCGCCCCGCTCGGCCGCCGCTTCCCCGCGCCGCCCGCCGGATACGCGGACTACGCGGTGGAGGTGCCCGGACAGGGTGACCGGTTCGCCCCGTTCGTCCCGGTCGATCCCGACGCGCCCGCGCTCGTCGTCGACGGTACGGAACTGACGGGCACCCAGCTCGTCGAGCGTGCCCGCGCGGAAGCCGCCGGGCTGGGGCTCGCGCCGGGCGGACGGCTGCTCTCCGGGCGTCCGTACGCCGACTGGTCCGGGCTCGCCGCCGGGCTCTACGCCCCGCTGGCCACCGGCGGCTCGGTGGTCCTGTGCCGCAACCTGGACCGGCTGGGGGCCGAGGGGCTCGCCAAGCGGGTGGAGAGCGAGCGGGTGACCGTCACGCTCACCGACTGAGCGGAGGGCCGGGGCGGGGAGCCCCGCCCCGGCCCCCGTCCCCTACCCGGCCCCGTTCCCTACCCGGCCCCGTTCCCTACCCGGCCCCGTCCCCTACCCGGCCCCGTCCCCTTCCCGGCCCCGTCCCCTTCCCGGCCCGCTCTCCCGTTCCCGGCCCCCTCTCCCGCCGCCTCCGCCGCCCCTGCTCCCTGGCCCGCCCCCGCTCCCCGTCCCACCCGTCCGGCCTACCGACGCGCCGAGTCCCCGCGTCCCGGCGGCGTCTCCGGTACATGATCGGCGGGGGGTACCGATGCCTTCCGCACAACCAAGCGCCGGAAGCGACCGTCTACTTCAGCGAGACGACGCCCTCCGGTGCGCCGAAGACGCCATCAAGGACGGACGCAGACGTGACGGACAGCACGGACAGCGCAGACTCGCCGCCGCGACGCAAGAGGCACTGGCTGCGCTGGACCGCTCTGGCCGTGGCGCTCGTGGTGCTGGCCGCGGCCGGGGTCGGGTGGTGGTTCTACCGCAAGCTGGACTCCAACATCACCACGGACACGACGGCCGCCGCCGAGCTCCTCAAGTACGAGAAGGAGCGCCCCTCCCCCGCCGTCAACGCGGCGCGGAACATCCTGCTCATCGGCTCCGACACCCGGGCCGGCGCCGGGAACGGGAAGTACGGGCAGGACGGGGGCAGCCAGCGCTCGGACACCACGATCCTGCTGCACCTGTCCGGCGGCGGGTCCTCGGCAACCGCCGTGTCCGTCCCGCGCGACCTGATGACGACGATCCCCAGCTGCGCCAAGCCCGACGGGACCCGGACCAAGGAGCAGTTTGCCCAGTTCAACTGGGCCTTCGAGTTCGGCGGCACCGCGTGCACGATCCGCACCCTGGAGAAGATGACCGGCATCCGGATCGACCACCACATGGTGATCGACTTCCGGGGCTTCAAGAAGATGGTCGACGCCGTGGACGGGGTCGAGATCTGCCTCAAGGAGCCGATCGACGACGCCGACGCCCACCTGAAGCTGCCCGCCGGGCGCCAGACGCTCCACGGCGAGCAGGCGCTCGGCTTCGTACGGGCCCGCAAGTCGATCGGCAACGGCAGCGACACCGACCGGATGGACCGCCAGCAGCAGTTCCTCGGCGCCCTGGTCAACAAGGTCCAGAGCGACGGCGTGCTGCTCAACCCGACCCGGCTCTACCCCGTCCTCGACGCGGCCACCAAGTCGATCACGACCGACCCGGGCCTCGACTCGCTGCGGGACCTCTACGACCTGGCGCGGTCGATGCGGGCGATCCCCACGGAGAAGGTGCAGTTCCTGACGGTGCCCCGGCGCCCCTACACGTACAACGCGAACCGTGACGAACTGGTGCAGCCGGACGCCGACCGGCTGTTCGCCGCGCTGCGCGCCGACAAGCCCGTGACCGTACGGCCGGGGGGCAACGAGAAGTCCGACCCGGACGGCGGCGCCCCGAGCCCGTCGGACACCCCGTCCTTCTCCGGGCGGAACGCGGCGGACGGGGGCTGCCCGGGGTGAGCGCGAAGGGGGCGGAGTGACATGAATGGCAAAGCAGGGACAAAGGGGAGGGCCACACACCATGGGGTTTGAGCAAATTGCCCGGTTGTAAGGGGCGTGGAATTTGTCACGGACGTCGCCCCACGCTGAACTGGGCGGATAGTGTGACGCGATCCGGTGCTCACGACCGCGTGGTCGCGCACTCGAAGGATCGAACGACCGAGCGTCCGAGGGGGAGGCGCTTCGCGTGTGGCACCGACGGAGGACTCTAGTAACCGTGGACGCGCACAGCCGTGGACGGGCGGACGAGATCGACCCCGCCGACCAGTGGGTGCTCAACCCGCAGACCGGCAACTACGAACTGCGACTGGACCGCTCCGCTGGGCAGTCGCAGCAGGCCCCGTCCCACCCGCGCCCGGGTGCCCGCAGCACCACGCCCGGCCAGAGAGGCCGCGGAGGGCGGGAGCCGCAGGCCGCCCCTGCCCCGGAGACCGCGCCGCCCGTGCCCGGGCAGCGCCGTCGGCGCACCACCGACGCGGGCGGCGGGCAGCCGCCCGTCGGCCGGCGCAAGCGCAGGCCCGAGAAGTCCCGGAAGAAGAAGGTCCTGATCTGGACCGGCGGCACGATGGCCTTCGTGCTCGTCGGTGGCGCCGCGGGGGCCTACGCGCTGTACAACCACTTCGACGGCAACATCAAGACCGTCGACGTGGCCGGCGCGGGCAGCGGCGGCTTCCGCAAGGACGAGGCCTTCAACATCCTTCTCATCGGCACCGACAAGCGGACCGGTGAGGGCAACGCGGGCTACGGCGACAAGAACAGCCCCGGCCACGCGGACACCACGATCCTCTTCCACGTCTCCAAGGACCGGACGAACGCCACGGCGATGTCCATCCCGCGCGACCTGGTCACCACGATCCCCGAGTGCCGGACCAAGCTGCCGGACGGCACGACCAAGACCATTCCCGGGCAGACCCAGACCCGCTTCAACGTGAGCCTGGGCCAGTCCGACCGGGACCCCGGCTGCACGATGCGCACGGTCAAGGAACTCACCGGCCTGACCGTCGACCACTTCATGATGGCCGACTTCAACGCCGTCAAGGAGATGACCGCGGCCGTCGGCGGCGTGAAGGTCTGCCTGGCGAAGCCCGTGAAGGACAAGGACTCCAAGCTGAACCTGCCGGCGGGCGAGTCGACCGTCCAGGGCGAGCAGGCCCTCGCCTTCGTCCGGACCCGGCACAGCTTCGGCAACGAGAGCGACCTGGACCGGATCAAGGTCCAGCAGCAGTTCCTCAGCTCGATGATCCGGCAGATGAAGTCGGACGACACGCTGACGTCCCCGACCAAGATGTACGCGCTCGCCGACGCCGCGACCAACGCGCTCACCGTCGACACGGGCATAGGGAGCATCACCAAGCTCACGGGGCTGGCCGAGGAGCTCGCCAAGATCGACACCAAGAACATCACGTTCATGACGCTGCCGGTCATCGACAACCCGGCCGAGCCCAAGCCGATCACGGTCGTCCCCGACCCGGTGAAGGCCCCGCAGCTCTTCGCGATGATGCAGTCCGACACCTCGCTCACCGAGGTGAAGAAGCAGCAGACGGACGCCAAGAACGCCCAGGCTCAGGCCCAGGCGGCGCTCCTCAAGGGCACGCGCTCCACCGCCCACGCGGTCCGCGTCGACGTCTACAACGGCAGCGGCATCCGCGGTGCGGCGCAGTCCACCATCAACTGGCTGCAGAACGAGCACGGCGTGACGAGGTCGACCAACAAGAGCAACGCCCCCGAGAAGGCGGCCGCGACCACGCTCACCTACGCACCGAACCAGGCCGATCAGGCCCGCAAGCTCGCGGATCTGATGGGTCTGCCCGCCTCGGCTCTCAAGCCGGGCACGCAGGACGCCGGGGAGCGCGAGCCCATGACGCTCGTCCTCGGCGCGGACTTCAAGGGCGCGGGGGTGCCCCTCACCGGACCGGCGAAGGCGCCGGAAGGTGCGCAGACGGCAGACAAGCAGGTGTGCGCGAAGTGACCCGGACGAGCTATCCGGCCTTGGGCCGCACCTGAATGACGAGGAGACCTGGGGTGGGACAGAGCAGCGTGCGACGGGAGGGGGCGCGAGAACGCGCCCCGCACGCCCGCGACTTGGGCTGGGACGAGACCCTCTACGAGGGCGACGAGGAGGCCGGCCCGAGCGCCGGTGTGCCCCGGTCGCGCCGCGGGGGCGGCGGTTCCGGCGACGGTGACGGCGGCGGCCGGTCCGGTCACCGGCGCGGCGGCCCGCGCCGGCGCGCCAAGAAGCCCGGCAAGCGCAAGGTGCTGCGCTGGGTGGCGGCGACGCTGTCGCTGCTGATACTCGGCACGGCCGGCGCCGGTTACCTGTACTACGAGCACCTCAACGGAAACATCCGCAGCGGCGGGCGTTCGGGCGGCGACAGCGGCGTCAGGAAGGGCGCCCCGAACGCGCTCGGCGACACCGCGCTGAACATCCTCCTGATCGGCTCCGACAGCCGCGCCGACGCCAAGAACGTGGCCCTCGGCGGCGGCAAGGGCGACCGCGACCGTGCGGCCCTCGCCGACGTGCAGATGCTGCTGCACGTCTCCGCGGACCGGAAGAACGCCTCGATCGTCTCCATACCGCGTGACACGATCGTCCCGATCCCGGAGTGCAGGGGCGAGGACGGCAAGCGCTACTCCGCCACCACCAGCTCGCCCATCAACGAGACCCTCGCCCGCGGCGGCCCCGGCTGCACCCTCACCACCTGGGAGAAGCTCACCGGGGTCTACATCGACCACTGGATGATGATCGACTTCGCGGGCGTGGTGTCGATGGCCGACGAGGTCGGCGGCGTCCCGGTCTGCGTGAAGACCGGCGTCTGGGACCGGTCGACCCGGCTGGTGCACGGAGGCTCCGGCCTGAAGCTGCCCAAGGGCACCACCGACGTCCAGGGCGAGCAGGCCCTCCAATGGCTGCGCACCCGGCACGCCTGGGGCAACGACCAGGGCCGGGCCAAGGCCCAGCACATGTACATGAACGGCCTGATGAAGAAGCTCCAGGGCCAGAACGCCTGGACCGACACCGGGCGCCTCATGGGCCTCGCCGAGGTCGCGACCAAGGCCTTCCAGGTCTCGGACGAGATCGGCACCGTGAAGAAGCTGTTCGACCTGTCGATGCAGCTGAAGAACGTGAAGATGGACCGGCTCACGACGGCGACGGTGCCGACGGTCGAGTGGCCGCAGAACCGCGACAAGCTGCAGTTGGTGCAGAGCTCCGCCGACAAGATGTGGTCGATGCTCCGCGACGACGTCGCCTTCGACAAGAACGGCGACACGGCCGGCGGCAAGCCGAAGGGCACCGCCTCGGCCAAGCCGACGACGCCCGCCGAGGAGCCCGGTTCCTTCAAGGTCACGGTCGTCAACGGCACCGCGGGCGACGGCCAGGCCGCCGCCGAGGGCCGGGCCGGCACGATGGCCGAGCACCTGCGCGGCAAGGGCTTCGGCCAGGCGGAGTCCTCCCGGACCCCGGAGCCGCGCAAGGACAGCGTGGTCCTCTACCCGAAGGCCGACGGCGACCAGGGCAAGGCGAACGCCGCCGCGGTGGCCAAGTCCCTGGGCCTGCCGGACTCCGCGGTGCGCGCCGACGCGAAGGCGGAGGCCGTCACCCTGGTGATCGGCTCGGACTGGCGTGAGGGCACCACCTACAAGAAGCCGCAGCTCGCGGCGGGCGACCTGCCCGAGGGCGCCGACGACAAGGTGGCCTGCATGGACGTCTACTCCGTCTACAAGTGGGACGGCAAGAGCTGACGCCCGCCCACCCGCGTACGGCGACGGCCGGGCCCCCTCCTGGGGGCCCGGCCGTCGCCGTACGCGGGTGGGGTCCGTTCAGACCGTCTCGCTCGTCACCGCGGGGCGCTTGCTCGCGATGACCTTCCGCGCCAGCGAGCGCGGGCTGGTGAGGAAGCCGTACCCCCACGACATGTGCATGGTCGCCAGCGCCACCGGGATCTGCAGCCGGGCCTTCAGCGAGAGGCCCTTGCCGGCGGGGACGGAGCCCGCGGCGATGGCCGCGAGGTAGCCGGCCGGGATCACGAAACCGAGCGGGGTGAGCGCGACGCCCACGACCAGGCCCGCGGCGATCGCGCAGACGGCGGTCGGCGGCGCCAGGTAGCGCAGGTTGATGGAGCCCTCGTGGTAGCGGGCCACGACGTGCCGCCAGCGGCCGTAGTCCTTGTACTGCTTCGCCAGCGCCCGCACGGACGGCCGGGGGCGGTACTGGACGCGCAGCTCCGGCGAGAACCAGATCAGGCCGCCGGCCTCGCGGATGCGGAAGTTCAGCTCCCAGTCCTGGGCGCGGATGAACTCCACGTTGTAGCCGCCCTGCCGCTCCAGCGCCTCGCGGCGGAAGACGCCCAGGTAGACGGTCTCGGCCGGGCCCGCGGCGCCGCCCGTGTGGAAGGCCGCGTTGCCCACGCCGATCTTGGAGGTCATGGCGGCGGCGACCGCCTCCTCCCAGGCGTTCTCGCCCTCCGCGTGCATGATGCCGCCGACGTTCTGCGCGCCGGTCTCCTCCAGGAGACGGACGGCGGTCGCGATGTAGTTCGGCGACAGCATGCCGTGGCCGTCGACACGGACCACGATCGGGTGACGGGAGGCCTTGATCGCCGCGTTGAGGGCGGCGGGGGTACGACCGGTGGGGTTCGGCACGGTGTGGACCCGGGGGTCCTCGCGCACGAGCTCGGCGGCGATCTCGTCGGTGCGGTCCGTGGACGGGCCGAGCGCGATCACCACCTCCATCTCGCCGTCGTACTCCTGCTCGAGGATGTGACGGACCGAGTTGCGCAGATGCCGCTCCTCGTTGAGGACCGGCATGATCACGGAGACAGGGGGCTTGGCGTTCATCGTCCGCCACGTTACCGCGAATGGGGGACACCGGTGCGCGCCGCCGGGGCCGCTTGCGGGTGGCGCTGATCGTATGGGCCTACGGTGCTCACGGTCCCCTTGTCACACCCGCGGAGGTGTCCCCCGGTGCCCACACCGCCCCGCACGCCCCGTCCCCGGCCCGCCACCCGCCCCGTGCCAGCCCGTCGGAGGCCGACCGGGAAGCGGCGGAGGCCGAGGCGGCCGAGGTGGGGGATGCGGATGGCGACGACGCTCTCGGTGGTCGTGCTGGCCGCCGGGGGGATCGGGCACGCCGTCGTGACGAGCCTGGACACCGGCATCACCCGGGTCGACCCCTTCAAGGACATGAAGAACCGCCCACAGGCCGGGAACGGGATGAACGTGCTGGTCGTCGGCACCGACGGCCGGGACCGGATCACCCCGGAGGAGCGGGCGAAGTACCGGCTCGGCGGTGCGCCCTGCCACTGCACGGACACCGTGATGCTGGTGCACATCTCCGAGGACCGGGAGCGGGCGAGCGTCGTGTCGCTGCCCCGCGACTCGTACGCCGAGATGCCCGAGCACACCGACCTGACCACCGGCCGGCACCACCACGCGCACCCGGTGAAGCTGAACGCCGCGTACGCGGAGGGCGGACCCGGGCTCACCGTGCGGACCGTCGAGTCGATGACCGGGGTGAAGATCGACCACTACCTGGAGGTCGACTTCACCAGCTTCATGAAGACGGTCGACGCGGTGGGCGGGGTGCAGATCTGCACCGCCAAGCCGATGAAGGACTCGTACACCGGGCTCGACCTGGCGGCCGGGCCGCACGAGCTCGACGGCGGGCAGGCACTGCAGTACGTGCGCTCCCGCCATGTCGACGGCGCCGCCGACATCGGGCGGATGCAGCGCCAGCAGAAGTTCCTGGCGGCCCTGATCGACCGGCTGACCAGCGGCGGGGTGCTGTTCAACCCGGTGCGGTTCCGGGAGGTCGCGACGACCGCGCTGGGCTCGGTCCGGGCGGACCAGGGCTTCGGTACGGAGCAGATGCTGGCCCTCGCCAAGGCGATGCGCGGCTTCACTCCGGCCTCGTCGGAGTTCGTGTCCGTGCCGATCGGCCAGATGAGCTTCCCCGTGAAGGGCATCGGCTCCACCGTGAAGTGGGACGCGGCCAAGGCGCAGAAGCTGTTCCAGTCGCTGCGCGAGGACCACCCGCTGACCCCGCAGCAGCCGGTCGCGCCGAAGGGGCCGCGGCCGGTGGACGTGGAGGTCGCGCCGAAGTCGATCCGGGTGCAGGTCTACAACGGGACCCGGACCGACGGGCTCGGCGGGCGGGTGGACGAGGCGCTGCGGGCGAGCGGCTTCGAGACGACCCGGGCGCCGCGGACCGGGTCCGGGCGGGAGCCGGGCCGGACCCTCGTCGAGTTCGACCCCCGCTGGGACCGCTCGGCCCGGACCCTCGCGGCGGCCCTGCCGGGGGCGGAGCTGCGGGCCGTGCCGGGGCAGGGCGGGACGCTGCGGGTGACGGTGGGCGCGGACTACAAGGGGGTCGCGAAGGTCCGGGCGCGGGAGACGCAGTCGGGGCAGTTCGAGGCGGTGACGGGGGACCAGGTGGTGTGCCCGTAGGGGTTGCCCGCGGGCAACCCCTCGGCGTGCCCCTGGGGCGTGCCCTAGTCCTCGTAGCCCTCGGCCGCGCGGCGTTCGCGGAGTTCCTTGATCGCCCGGCGGCGGGCCAGGCGGTGGGTGCGGCGGATCTGGGCTTCCTGGTTGCGGCGCTCGTCGCGTTCGGTCTCCGGGAGGACCGGCGGGACGGGGCGGGGCTTGCCGTCGCCGTCCACGGCGGCGAAGACGAGGTAGGCGGAGCCGACCTGGGTGGCGGGCGTGGACTCGTTCCAGCGCTCGGCCATGACCCGGACGCCGACCTCCATGGAGGACCGGCCGGTCCAGTTGACCTGGGCCTTCACATGGAGCAGATCGCCGACCCGGACCGGCTCCAGGAAGACCATCTCGTCCATGGAGGCGGTGACGGCGGGCCCGCCCGAGTGGCGGCCGGCGACGGCGCCCGCGGCGTCGTCCACCAGCTTCATGATCACGCCGCCGTGCACCGTGCCCAGGAGGTTGGTGTCGTGGCTGGTCATGATGTGGCTCAGCGTGGTGCGGGACGCCGAGGTGGGCTTGCCCGGGATGTCGCCCTGATCTGTCATGCGCTCTACCTTATGCCTGGTCCGTCGCCCGGTCCCGACACCGTCCGCTTTGCATCAGCTTGGCAACAGCGCCGACCCGATTCCCCACCCGGCCTGTCGGGGCGACCGGGCCTGACGGCAGACTGGTCCACATGAATGACTGGCCCGACGCCCAGCCCGAGGGACCCCGCCGGATGCGCCACGTGCAGCGCCCGCAGGTCCCCCAGCAGCAGCCTCAGCAGCCGCCGTACGGGCAGCGGCAGCACGGGCAGCAGCAGTACGACCAGGGGTACAACCCCAACTTCACGCAGGCGCAGGGCAGCGGCTACGACTCGGGCTACGGCGACGCCCAGGTGTACGGCGCCCCGCAGGGCGGCGGCCGGGGCGGCGGGCAGGGCACCGTGCCGCCGCAGTACGCCCCGCACCCCGCCGGCGGTCCCGGCGCCCGGCCCGACTGGCGGCGCCGGATCAAGATCGGTTCGATCGTGCTGGCGATCGCCGTGGTCGGCTGGAGCGTCGGCACCTACGCGTGGGCCAGCTCGCGGATGCGCAACGAGGTCGACCTGGCCAAGGTCATCGAGCGCCCGTCCGAGGGCGACTGCACCACGTACCTGATCGTCGGCTCCGACAGCCGTGAGGGCATGTCGGCCGAGGAGAAGAAGAAGCTGCACACGGGCTCCGCCGAGGGCAAGCGGACCGACTCGATGATGATCCTCGCCGCCTGCTCCAGCGGGAACACGATGGTCTCGCTGCCCCGTGACTCCTGGGTGACGATCCCGTCGTTCGTGGGCTCGGAGTCCGGCAAGAAGTACGCGGAGCGCGGCGGCTCCAAGCTGAACGCCGCGTACGCGATGGACGGCCCGGAGCTGCTCGTCCGCACGGTGGAGTTCAACACCGGCCTGCGCATCGACCACTACGCGGAGATCGGCTTCGCCGGCTTCGCGAACATCGTGGACGCGCTCGGCGGGGTCGAGCTGAACATCGAGAAGGGCTTCAAGGACAAGAAGTCCGGCGCGGACTTCCAGTCCGGCACCCAGACCCTCAACGGCGAGCAGGCGCTGGCCTTCGTCCGTACCCGCTACGCGTTCGCCGAGTCGGACCTGGCGCGGACGAAGAACCAGCAGAAGTTCCTGTCCGCCCTGGCCAACCAGGCGGCGACGCCGGGCACGATCCTCAACCCGTTCGCGCTGTACCCGACGCTGGGCGCGGGCCTGGACACGCTGATCGTCGACAAGGACATGTCGCTGTACGACCTGGGGAAGATGTTCTTCGCCATGAAGGGCATCAGCGGCGGCGACGGCAAGTCCATGAACATGCCGATCAGCGGCTCCGCCCCGCAGAACTCGCTGCGCTGGGACAAGCCGAAGGTGAAGCAGCTCGTCGAGCAGATCCGCAACGACGAGCCGGTCACGGTCACCTCGGACCGCTGACCGGTGACCGGCTCGTGCGCCTCCCTTACGGGAGGTTGCGGGCCATGACGATGCGCTGGACCTGGTTGGTGCCTTCGTAGATCTGGGTGATCTTGGCGTCGCGCATCATGCGCTCGACGGGGTAGTCGCGGGTGTAGCCGTAGCCGCCGAGGAGCTGGACGGCGTCGGTGGTGACCTCCATGGCGACGTCGGAGGCGAAGCACTTGGCCGCGGCGCCGAAGAAGGTCAGGTCGCCGTCGAGTCGTTCGGACTTGGCGGCGGCGGCGTAGGTGAGCTGGCGGGCGGCTTCGAGCTTCATGGCCATGTCGGCGAGCATGAACTGGATGCCCTGGAAGTCGGCGATGGGCTTGCCGAACTGCTTGCGTTCCTTGACGTAGCCCTTGGCGTAGTCGAGGGCGCCCTGGGCGATGCCGATGGCCTGGGCGGCGATGGTGATGCGGGTGTGGTCGAGGGTCTTCATGGCGGTGGCGAAGCCGGTGCCCTCGGCGCCGATCATGCGGTCGGCGGGGATGCGGACGTTGTCGAGGTAGACCTCGCGGGTCGGGGAGCCCTTGATGCCCAGCTTCTTCTCCGGGGCGCCGAAGGAGACGCCCTCGTCGCTCTTCTCGACGACGAAGGCGCTGATGCCCTTGGAGCGCTTGTCCGGGTCGGTGACGGCCATCACGGTGTAGTACTCGGAGACGCCGGCGTTGGTGATCCACCGCTTGACGCCGTTGAGGACCCAGAAGTCGCCGTCGCGTACCGCGCGGGTCTTCATGCCGGCGGCGTCCGAGCCCGCCTCGGGCTCGGACAGCGCGTAGGAGAACATCGCGTCGCCCTTGGCGAGCGGGCCGAGGTACGTGGCCTTCAGCTCCTCCGAGCCGGACAGCACGACCGGCAGCGAGCCCAGCTTGTTGACCGCGGGGATCAGCGAGGAGGAACCGCACGCGCGCGCGACCTCCTCGATCACGATCACCGTGGCCAGCGCGTCGGCACCCGCGCCGCCGTAGGACTCGGGGACGTGGACGGCGTGCAGGTCCGCCGCGACCAGCGCGTCCAGGGCCTCCTGGGGGAACCGGCCCTCCTCGTCCACCGCCGCGGCGAACGGCGCGATCTTCGCCTCCGCCAGCGCACGGACCGTCTCACGGAGCATGTCGTGCTCCTCCGACGGGCGGTACAGGTCGAAATCAGCGGCTGAGTTGTTCTTTCCGGACGCCAACGCTCACTCACTCCCAGGCTTGCTAACTACCGTTAAGTAACCCAAAGGGTAGGGCGTGACCGGGCCGCGATCCAGGCCCCGACTATGCTCGGGCAGGCATTTCCCCGCCCGTACGCACAGGGAGTCCCGCATGGCCCTCAAGATCACCGTGATCGGCACCGGATACCTCGGCGCCACACACGCCGCGGCCATGGCTGAGCTCGGCTTCGAGGTCCTGGGGCTCGACGTCGTGCCCGAGAAGATCGCTCTGCTCGCCTCCGGCCGGGTGCCGATGTACGAGCCGGGCCTGGAGGAACTGCTCGCGCGGCACGTGGACGGGATCGAGGGATCCAGCGGGCGGCTGCGGTTCACCACCTCCTGGGAGGAGGTCGGCGCCTTCGGCGACGTCCACTTCGTCTGCGTGAACACCCCGCAGAAGCACGGCGAGTACGCCTGCGACATGTCGTACGTCGACGCCGCCTTCGCCTCGCTGTCCGGCGTGGTGCGCGACGGCGCGCTCGTCGTCGGCAAGTCGACCGTTCCCGTCGGCTCGGCCCAGCGGCTCGCCGGACTGCTGCCCGAGGGCGTCGAGCTGGCCTGGAACCCCGAGTTCCTCCGCGAGGGCTTCGCCGTGCAGGACACCCTGCACCCGGACCGGATCGTGGTCGGCGTCGCCGAGGGCGCGCGCGGCGAGCGGGCCGAGAAGCTGCTGCGCACCGTGTACGCGGTGCCGATGGCGGAGGGGTCGCCGTTCGTGGTGACCGACTACCCGACCGCCGAGCTGGTGAAGACCTCCGCCAACTCCTTCCTCGCCACGAAGATCTCCTTCATCAACGCGATGGCGGAGGTCTGCGAGGCGGCCGGCGGCGACGTCGCCAAGCTGGCCGAGGCGATCGGGCACGACGAGCGGATCGGCAACAAGTTCCTGCGGGCCGGCATCGGCTTCGGCGGCGGCTGCCTGCCCAAGGACATCCGGGCCTTCATGGCGCGGGCCGGCGAGCTGGGCGCGGACCAGGCGCTGACCTTCCTGCGCGAGATCGACTCCATCAACATGCGGCGCCGCGCCTCCATGGTGGAGATGGCGCGCGAGGCGCTGGGCGGGGGCTTCCTCGGCAAGCGGGTGGCGGTGCTCGGCGCGACCTTCAAGCCGGACTCGGACGACGTGCGCGACTCGCCCGCGCTGAACGTGGCGGGCCAGATCCACCTCCAGGGCGGCCAGGTCACCGTCTACGACCCCAAGGGCATGGCCAACGCGCGCCGGCTCTTCCCCACGCTGGCGTACGCGGACACGGTCGTCGAGGCGGTGCGCGGGGCGGACGTGGTGCTGCACCTGACCGAGTGGCGGGAGTTCCGCGACGCGGTGGATCCGCTGGAGCTGGCGGGGGTCGTCTCGTCGCCCGTGATCCTGGACGGGCGCAACGCCCTGGACCCGGAGCGGTGGCGCGAGGCGGGCTGGACCTACCGGGCGATGGGGCGGCCGCGGGCCTGACGGGCGCGCGGGCGGACGAGGCGAACGGGCAGGGGCCCGGCAACGTCGGTGGACGTGCCGGGCCCCTGCGTCGTGCTCAGGCGGCCTTCAGCCGCGTCGTTCTCGCGTGGAACTCCGTTTCGCGTAGGACGCGCGTGGCGTTGCCGTGCGCGAGGGCGACCAGGTCCCGGGCGGGCCAGGCCCTGCGGAGGAGCTCCGCGAAGAGCGGGGCGTAGCCGGTGGCCGGGTCGGTCGCGTGGGAGATGCCGGTCGCTCCGGGGCCCGCGAGGGTACGCAGGCGGTCCAGGGCGTCGGCCGTCGCCGACACGTCCGGTGTGACCGGGACCATGCAGACACCCTCGCGCTCGCCGAGCAGGCGCAGGACGTCGTCCGGCATGCCGTCGGGTTCCGCGCGGGTGAGCAGGACCGGGGCCCGGCCGACCGCGAGGGTCTGACGGACGGTGTCCGGGTCGGCCCCCGCGAGGTCCACGGTGAGACCGAGGCGGTTCATCTCCCGTACCGCCTCACGGGCGAAGCGGTCGAAGCGGGTGAGGCCGACCGCCCGTGCTCCGAGCGCGTGGTACGCCCGGAGCGCGGCGACCGAACCGCCGACCGCCTCCCAGCTCACCGGCCCGAGCAGGGCCGCGACCCGGCCGCAGGCGAGGGCATGGGCCATCTCCGACGTGGTGTGCGCCAGGCGCAGTTCCTCGGGGAAGGCGGCCACCAGCGCGCGGACCGCGTCGATCCGGCGCAGGGTGCCGAGCACGCCCTCGTCCGCGCCCACGCGCAGCGACCAGAGCTGGGCTCCCGCCTCCGGCGCCCGGACCGGCGCAAGGTCGTCCGGGTCGAGCACGCGGGGCGGTTCCGCGTGCCCCTCGACGACCGGCTGCGCCGCGAGCAGGGCGCGCGCACGGGTCGACTCGTCGAGGGGCCGGGGATGTTCGGGGGGATCCTGGTCGCCCGCGGACGCGGCGTGGGCGACGGTGAACGTCATGGTGGTGGGATCGTCGAGCAGATCTGCCATGGGTGACTCAACTCCGTACTACTAGGCAGTACGGCCACCGTGCCACCGGCCCCTGGGCGCGGCGCGGTGGGCTGCTCCGTTCGGGCGACGGCGGGCGGGTCGGGCCAGGCCGGACCGGGACGGGTCGGAACGGGTCGGAAGGGGTCGGGTCGGGTCGGGACACGCGAGAGGGCCCCGTCACCGACGGGGCCCTCTCCTGGTCGATCGCCGAAGGGTCGGACGCGCGCCTACGCGTCGAGCGACGCGATCGTCGCCACCGACGGGCCCCGCAGCGCGCGCTGCTCGCGGGACACGGCTTCCGCGTCGCGCAGCACCCGTACCGCGTTGGACCAGGTCAGCTTGGCCAGGTCCGGGTGGGACCAGCCGCGGGTGAGGAGCTCCGCGATCAGGTTCGGGTAGCCCGCGACGTCGTCGAGGCCGGACGGGGTGAAGGCGGTGCCGTCGTAGTCGCCGCCGATGCCGATGTGGTCGATGCCGGCGACCTCGCGCATGTGGTCGAGGTGGTCGGCGACCGTGGCGGCCGTCGCGATCGGGCGCGGGATCCGCGCCTCGAAGGCACGGTGGATCTCCATCGCCTCGGGGGTGGTGTCGAGGTGGTCGAAGCCGTGGGCGCGCAGGTTCTCGTCGGCCAGGGCGGTCCACTCGACGGCGGCGGGCAGGATGAACTTCGGCACGAAGGTGGCCATCGCCACACCGCCGTTGGCGGGCAGCCGCTCCAGGACGTCGTCCGGGATGTTCCGCGGGTGGTCGCAGACGGAGAGCGAGGAGGAGTGCGAGAAGATCACCGGCGCGGCGGTGGTGTCCAGCGCGTGGCGCATGGTGGTGGCGGCGACGTGCGAGAGGTCGACCAGCATGCCGGTGCGGTTCATCTCGCGGACGACCTCGCGGCCGAAGGCGGTCAGTCCGCCGGCCCGCGGCGCGTCGGTCGCGGAGTCCGCCCAGTCGTTGTTGTCGTTGTGCGTGAGCGTCATGTACCGCACGCCCAGGGTGTGCAGGGCGCGCAGGGTGGCGAGGGAGTTGTTGATCGAGTGGCCGCCCTCGGCGCCCTTGAGGGAGGCGATCCGGCCGTCCTTGCGGGCCGCCTCCATGTCGTCCGCGGTGAGCGCGGGCGCGAGGTCCGCCGGGTACCGGTCGAGCAGCTGGTCGACGACGTCGATCTGCTCCAGGGTGGCGCTGACGGCGTCGTCGCCGGTGAGCCGGCAGGGCACGTAGACCGACCAGAACTGGGCGCCGACGCCGCCGGCCCGCATCCGGGCCAGGTCGGTGTGGAGCGCGCCGCTCTGGTCGCCGGCGATGTCCAGCTTGTCGAGGTCGTAGCCGCAGTGCTCGCGCAGCGCCCAGGGCAGGTCGTTGTGCCCGTCGACGACGGGGGCGGAGGCGAGGAGTTCCCGCGCCTCCGCGAGGCGGTCGGCCGCGGTCATCGGGCGAACCCGAAGGTCTCCGCGCCCTCGACCTTGGCCCGCAGCCGCTTGCCCTTCTCGGTCGCCTGGTCGTTCAGTTCCTGCTGGAAGTCCCGCATGCGGACGAGGAGTTCGGGGTCGTGCGTGGCGAGGATGCGGGCCGCGAGGAGGCCCGCGTTGCGCGCGCCGCCGACCGAGACGGTGGCGACCGGGACGCCGGCCGGCATCTGCACGATGGAGAGCAGCGAGTCCATGCCGTCGAGGTACTTCAGCGGCACCGGGACGCCGATGACGGGCAGCGGGGTGACCGAGGCGAGCATGCCCGGCAGGTGGGCGGCGCCGCCCGCGCCCGCGATGACCGCCTTCAGGCCGCGCTCGGCGGCCTGCTCGCCGTACGCGATCATCTCGCGCGGCATGCGGTGCGCGGAGACGACGTCGACCTCGTACGCGATCTCGAACTCGTCCAGGGCCTGCGCCGCGGCCTCCATGACGGGCCAGTCCGAGTCGGACCCCATGACGATGCCAATGAGCGGATTACTCAACGATCGTTCCTCGCAGGTAGTCGGCGGCGTGGCGGGCGCGCTCCAGCACGTCGTCCAGGTCGTCGCCGTAGGTGTTGACGTGGCCCACCTTGCGACCGGGCTTCACGTCCTTGCCGTACATGTGGATCTTCAGCTGCGGGTCCCGGGCCATGCAGTGCAGGTACGCGGCGTACATGTCCGGGAAGTCGCCACCAAGAACATTGCACATCACGGTCCACTTCGCGCGGGGGCGCGGGTCGCCCAGCGGAAGGTCGAGGACGGCCCGGACGTGGTTGGCGAACTGCGAGGTGACCGCGCCGTCCTGGGTCCAGTGGCCGGAGTTGTGCGGGCGCATGGCGAGCTCGTTGACGAGGAGGCGTCCGTCAGCGGTCTCGAAGAGCTCCACGGCCAGGTGGCCGACGACGTCGAGCTCCTTGGCGATGCGGAGGGCCAGCTCCTGCGCCTGGCCCGCCAGCTCGTCGGAGAGTCCGGGGGCGGGCGCGATCACGGTGTCGCAGACGCCGTCGACCTGCCGGGACTCCACGACCGGGTAGGAGACGGCCTGCCCGTGCGGGGAGCGGACGATGTTCGCGGCGAGCTCGCGCGCGAAGTCGACCTTCTCCTCGGCGAGGACCGGGACCCCCGCGCGGAACGCGTCGTGGGCGTCCGCCTCGGAGCGCACGAACCAGACGCCCTTGCCGTCGTAGCCGCCGCGCACGGTCTTCAGGATGATCGGGAAGCCGTCGCCCTCGGCGGCGAAGACCGCCGCGTCGGCCGGGTCGGCCACCAGGCGGTGCCGCGGGCTGGGCGCGCCGATCTCGTCGAGCCTCGCCCGCATCACCCCCTTGTCCTGGGCGTGCGCGAGGGCCGCACGGCCGGGACGGACGGCGATGCCGTCCGCCTCCAGGGCCGCCAGGTGCTCCGCGGGCACGTGCTCGTGATCGAAAGTGATCACGTCGCAGCCGCGCGCGAAGTCACGCAGCGTGTCCAGGTCGCGATAGTCGCCGACGACGACCTCGCTCACCACCTGGGCCGCCGAGTCCTGCGGGGTGTCACTGAGCAGCTTGAACTTGATGCCGAGGGGGATACCCGCCTCGTGGGTCATACGGGCGAGCTGACCGCCACCGACCATGCCGACTACCGGGAACGTCACCCTCTTAGGGTATCCGCACAACTTCCGGACACTCGTCCGGCTGTGTTTTGTCACAGCCCGGAGTGGGTTCGCACACGGATCGCGAGCAACACAGGCGGGTGACAGGAGGGCTGGTTAGCATGGTTTGGTTGACGCCGTCCGGGCGTCGGCCGGAGCAATCCGAAACGGACGGGACAGAGCCATCACGATGAGTGAACCCGGCGCGCTGCGCATGCGAGTGGACCGGCTCGTCCGCGAGGTAGCCAAGTTCGGCGTGGTCGGCGGACTGGGCGTCCTGGTGAACCTGGTGGTCTTCAACCTGGTCCGCCACCTCACCGACCTCCCGGTGGTCAGGGCGAGCATCATCGCCACGGTCGTGGCGATCGCCTTCAACTACGTGGGGTTCCGCTACTTCACGTACCGCGACCGCGACAAGTCCGGGCGGACCAAGGAACTGACCCTGTTCCTGCTGTTCAGCCTGGTCGGCATGGTGATCGAGAACGGCGTGCTCTACGCGGCGACGTACGGCTTCGGCTGGGACACCCCGCTGGCGAGCAACTTCTTCAAGTTCTTCGGCATCGGCGTCGCGACCCTGTTCCGCTTCTGGTCGTACCGGACCTGGGTCTTCAAGGCGCTGCCCGCGAAGGAGGCGGTGCAGACCGCCGAATCGTTCCTGGAGCAGGCACCCCGCCAGACCTCCCGCAAGCAGCCCGACCGGGTCTGACCCCGGTCCGCTCCCGGCCGGGTCCGATCCCGGCCCCGTCGACTCCCGTGACGCCCGGTCCGCTCAGCGGACCGGGCGTTCCCGCTCCGCGTCCTTGTGGCTGCGGACCTCGCGGCCCAGGAAGAGCGCGAACACCGGCGGCTGCTGCTGGAGCAGTTCCAGACGCCCGCCGTCCGCCTCCGCGAGGTCCCGGGCGACCGCGAGGCCGATGCCCGTGGAGCTGCGCCCGCTGACCGCCCGCTCGAAGATCCGCGCCCCGAGGTCGGCGGGGACGCCGGGGCCCTCGTCGGTGACCTCGATCACCGACTGGTTGCCGGTGACCCGGGTGCGCAGCGCGACCGTGCCGCCGCCGTGCATGAGCGAGTTCTCGATCAGCGCCGCCAGGACCTGGGCGACCGCGCCCGGGGTGCCCACGGCCCGCATGCCCTGCTTGCCGGAGTGGACGATGGCCCGGCCCACGCTGCGGTAGGCGGGGCGCCACTCCTCGATCTGCTGCTTGATGACCTCGTCCAGGTCGAAGGCGACGGCGGAGCCCGTCCGCGGGTCGCGCGAGTTGGTGAGCAGCCGCTCGACCACGTCGGTCAGCCGCTCGACCTGGGTGAGCGCGATCGTCGCCTCCTCCCGGACCGTGTCGAGGTCGTCGGCCATGGCGACCTCCTCCAGGCGCATGGAGAGGGCCGTGAGGGGCGTACGGAGCTGGTGGGAGGCGTCGGCGGCGAGCCGGCGCTCGGCGGTGAGCATCCGGGCGATCCGCTCGGCGGAGTTGTCCAGGACGTCCGCGACCCGGTCCAGCTCGGGCACCCCGTACCGCTTGTGCCGGGGGCGCGGGTCGCCGGAGCCGAGCCGCTCGGCGGTCTCGGCGAGGTCCGTGAGCGGCGAGGCCAGCTTGTTCGCCTGCCGCACGGCGAGCAGGACGGCGGCCACCACGCACAGCAGCGCCACGCCCGCGATGATCATCAGCGTGCGGGCGACCTCGTCGGTGATGACCGAGCGGGCCTCCTCGACGGTCACCGTCTCGCCGCGCTCGCCCTCCGCCAGGCCGCGGATGACCTGGCCGCTCGGGCGGGCGCCGATCTCGATGGGGTCGCGGCCGGGGATGGTGATCCGGGCGTAGCGCTTGGCTCCGCTCTGCTCGGCCAGGATGTCCGGGTTGACCGGCTCCCCGCCGATGAGCCGGCTGTCCACGATGGAGACGATCCGCAGGGCCTCCGAGTCCACGCTCTCCTGGGCGCTGCTGGAGATGGTGCGGGACTCGACGATGACCAGGGAGACGCCGAAGACGGCGATGACGACGAGCACCACGGCGAGCGTGGAGTTGATCAGGCGGCGGCGCACGGAGGTCGGTGCCTAGCTCTTCTCGAAGCGGAAGCCGACGCCGCGGACCGTGGCGATGTAGCGGGGGTTGGCCGCGTCGTCGCCGAGCTTCTTGCGGAGCCAGGAGATGTGCATGTCGAGGGTCTTGGTGGAGGACCACCAGGTGGTGTCCCAGACCTCGCGCATGAGCTGGTCGCGGGTGACCACCCGGCCCGCGTCGCGGACCAGCACCCGGAGCAGGTCGAACTCCTTCGCGGTGAGCTGGAGCTCCTCGTCGCCCATCCAGGCGCGGTGCGACTCGACGTCGATCCGCACGCCGTGCGTGGTGGGGGCGACGGCCGGCTCGGTGGCGCCGCGCCGGAGCAGGGCCCGGACACGGGCGAGCAGCTCGGCGAGCCGGAAGGGCTTGGTGACGTAGTCGTCGGCGCCGGCGTCGAGGCCGACCACCGTGTCGACCTCGTCGGCGCGGGCGGTGAGGACCAGGATCGGCACCGCGTGGCCCTCGGCGCGCAGCCGGCGGGCGACCTCCAGGCCGTCCATGCCGGGCAGGCCCAGGTCGAGCACGACCAGGTCGATCCCGCCCTGGAGTCCGGCGTCGAGGGCGGTCGGGCCGTCCTCCCGCACCTCGACCTCGTATCCCTCCCGCCGCAGGGCGCGGGCCAGCGGTTCCGAGATGGAGGCGTCGTCCTCGGCGAGCAGTACACGGGTCATGGGGTGATGGTAGTCCGCACGGCGACGGTGCCGGGGCGTGATCCACCCGCCGTGCGCCACACCTGTGGATCTTGGCGCGTAACCTGCTGATGACCTTCGATTGGCGGAAGTTGGTTCCGTAGTCGCCTGTGATCCATCTCTCAAGTCCTTCCATATCCGGCACTGTCGTGTCGTATGGTGTCGAGAGTTCTGTAGCGGTAATCGGGGACCTTTGGCCGTGTTCGTCCGCCAAGGGTCTCTTTTCTGCACAAGGCGCGCCTCGGCAGTCTTGGGAACAGTGAACGACCTGTGGGCCGGGTCCTGGACGCGATGACGCGCCAGGGCGTGGATCCCGGGGAGGCGCGACCGCGCCTCGCCGGTGCCGGCCTCCCCCACCGGGCGCATCCCGCTCACGAAGCGCGCGTCCCGACAGAGCAAGGATCGACATGGCGTCCAGCCTGACGACGACTTCGACCGGAACCCCGGGTTCCGAGAAGACGTTCCTCGGCCACCCCCGTGGTCTGGCCACCCTCTTCTTCACCGAGATGTGGGAGCGTTTCTCCTACTACGGCATGAGGGCCCTTCTCGTCCTTTACCTGGTCTCCGGCGGCGCGGACGCGGCCACGGGCAGCCAGGGCGGCGGTCTCGCCATGACGGCCGCCACGGCCACGGCGATCTACTCCGTGTACGTGTCGATGGTCTACCTGATGGCCATGCCCGGTGGCTGGTTCGGCGACCGTGTCTGGGGCGCCCGCAAGACGGTCGCCATCGCCGGTTTCGTGATCATGGCGGGCCACGCCTCGCTGGCGATCCCGGGTCAGGCGGCGTTCTTCGCGGGTCTGGCGCTCGTCGCCGTCGGCTCCGGTCTGCTCAAGGCCAACATCTCGACGATGGTCGGCCACCTCTACAACGGCCCGGACGACCCGCGCCGTGACGGTGGCTTCACGCTCTTCTACATCGGCATCAACCTCGGCGCCTTCATCGCCCCGTTCGCCGTCGGCACGCTGGGCGAGAAGGTCAACTGGCACCTCGGCTTCGCGCTGGCCGCGATCGGCATGGGCGTCGGCCTCGCCTGCTTCCTGGCCTTCACCAAGAGCCTGAGCCCGAAGAGCAACATCGTCCCGAACCCGCTCTCCCCGGCGGAGCGCAAGGGCATCCTGGTCAAGGTCTCGCTCGTCGTCGTGCTCGCCGCCGTCTTCTACGGCGCCGTCGTCGCGCTCGGCATGTACACCCTGAACTGGGCGCTCGTCCCGATCACGCTCGCCGGCCTGATCATCCCGGTCGCGGTCCTCACGCGCATCAAGCGCGACAAGGAGCTCGACAAGAGCGAGCAGTCGCGGATGACCGGCTACATCTGGTTCTTCGTCGCCGCCGCCGTCTTCTGGATGATCTACGACCAGGGTGGCTCGACCCTGTCGCTCTTCGCCGACGGCAAGACCTCGGACACCGTCTTCGGTCTCGGCTTCCCGGCCACCTGGTACCAGTCGCTGAACCCGCTGTTCGTCATGGCGCTGGCCCCGGTCTTCGCCTGGCTGTGGCTGTGGCTGGCCCGCAAGAACCAGGAGCCGAACACCATCGTGAAGTTCGCGATGGGCCTGGTCCTGGTCGGCGCGTCCTTCTTCGTCTTCATCGTCCCGATGAACATGGCGGGCGACGGCACCAAGGTCTCCCCGATGTGGCTCGTCTCGATCTACATGATCCAGACCATCGGTGAACTGTGCCTCTCGCCGGTCGGCCTCTCGGTCACCACGAAGATGGCGCCGAAGAAGTACGCCTCCCAGATGATGGGTGTCTGGTTCCTCGCCGTCACCGCCGGTGACTGCACCACGGGTCTGCTCTCGCTGGCCGGTGTGGACCTGAACGGCACCGGGATCATCGCCATCCAGGCGGCGGGCGCCGTCCTGGCCGGCTTCGCGGTCTTCATGTACCGCAAGAAGGTCCAGGCGCTCATGGGCAGCGTCCACTGACCCTGCCGGTCCCGTACGTACGGAGGGCCGCCGCACCGATCCGGTGCGGCGGCCCTCCGCCGTTTCCGCGGCCTTCCCGGCCGTCCCGGCGTCTAGCGCCGCAGGCGGGCCCACGGCGTGAAGGTGAACACCGCGCCGCCGAGCAGGATCACCGTGCCCGCGACGAGGGCGAGGGCGCGCAGGGCGCCGGTGTCGTCGGCACCGGTGTGGGCGAGGTCGTCCCCGCCGCCGGAGCCGCCGGAGCCTCCGGAGTCGCCCGAGCCGCCGACGACGCCGCCGGCCTGCTTGGTGGTGTCGAGCTCCAGGGAGACCGGGGAGGTGCCCTGGACCTTGCACGGGATGACGATGTCCGTGCCGGCGAGCGACACCGTGATGGTCAGGTCGCCGGGGCTGAGCTTCGCCTTTCCGCTGGCGCCCGGCTTGTAGGTGCCGGTCATGTCGGTCAGCGACACCATCTCGCCGGCCGCCACGGGAGCCGGGTTCGCCGGGCCCCGCACGGTCACCTTGCCGCTGTCGGCACCCCCGATCCGTACGTCCATGGAGGGCTTCAGCGCCCCCTTGGGCAGCGGGGCCGGGCTGGTCATGACGCCCTTCGCCGTCTTGACCGTCAGCTCGTACGAGCCGCCGCTCTTGCGGGCGCTGATGGACACCTTGGACGTGACGGCCTTCGGTCCGGGCGACTCGCAGGACAGCTGGACGGCGACCTCCTTGCCCGGGAAGTCGGACTGGCCGCCGCCCCCGCCCGAGCTCCCGCCGGAGGTGGTCGTCGAACCGCCGGTGCTCGTGGAGCCGCCCGAGGTGGTCGTCGAGCCGCCGGAGGCCGTGGAGCCCCCGGAGGTCGTCGTCGAGCCGCCGGACGTGGTGGTCGAGCCGCCGGACGTCGTCGTGGAGCCGCCGGAGCTCGTCGTACCGCCGGAGCTCGTGGAGCCTCCGGAGCTCGTCGTACCGCCCGAGCTCGTCGTCCCGCCGGAACTCGTCGAGCCTCCGCCGTCCGTCACCTTGATCGTGGCGGCGGCGGCGACGGACTCCTTCGGGGAGCACTTCGTGTCCGTCGACAGCGGCTTGGACACGTTGATCGTGTACTTGTCCGGCGTCAGCGTGATCTCGCCGGCCTTGTCCAGCTTCAGCTTGCCCTTCATGTCGGGCAGGAGCATCGGGCTGTTCTTCTTGATCGGCGGGTTCTGCCGCGGCCCCTCCATGGACAGCGTGCCGCTGCCCGCGCCGCCGATCCTGATCGTGCCGCTCGGCTTCACCGTGTCCTTGTCGAGGTCGAGGACGTCGGGGTTCTTGGAGGCGGCCTGGACCGTCTTCCAGACCACCTCGACCTCGTCGCCCACCTTGGCCTCGGCGGGCGCGGTGATCTGCACCGTGGTGGTGCCCTGCACCGGCGGGAGGCCGGAGATCGAGGGCGGGATGCACTCGGTCTTGTACGAGACCTCGGCGGCCAGGGCGGGGCTCGCGGTCAGCAGGATTCCCGCGCCGCCGAGCATCAGCGCGACGCCCGCCGCGAGCGTCCTCCGGGTCGTGCGTGTCGTGCTCACGACTGTCCCTTCGTCGTCGGACTGTTCTCTGACGGTGCGGAATGGGGGGTGAACCACGGCAGGACCGCGGTCGGTTCGTCGCCGGCGGTCGCCGGCGGTACGGGTACGGGAGCGCGGTCCGGCACCCGGTGGTGGTGCTGCCGCTGCCGCCGGCGGCCCGCCGGGCGGGTCCGGTCGACCACCGCCATGCCGATGCGGAACAGGGCCGCCGGGACGACGACCGCGAGCAGCAGCCAGAAGAGCGTCACGCCCCACGGGCGCCCGACCCCCCAGGGCTGCTCGACCAGCACCTTGCCGCCGTAGCGCACGGACACCTGGTAGTCGCCGTGGGCTCCCGCCGTCAGTTCGACGGGCAGCCGGATCAGGGCCTTGCGGCCGGGCGCGAGGGTGCCGCGCCACTGCCGTTCCTCGTACTGCGGCGAGAAGACGCCGTGGCTGCTGCCGACCTCGAAGACCGGGTCCTTGACCGGGGTCGGGCCGAGGTTGCCGACGGTGAAGACCACCTCGCGGCGGGCGGGCGCGCCGAACCAGACGAGGACGCCGCCGGAGCCTTCGAGCCGTACGGTGGCGAGCACCGCCAGTCGGCCGCCGCCGGTCGGCTCGGGCAGCGGCGCGGTGGGGTGCCCCGCGACGGTGAACTCGACGTCCACGGAGTCCTGTTGGCCGGTGACCCCGGCCACGTGGACCACGCAGGGGCAGGGCTTGGGCGGTTCGGCGATCGGCAGTTTCTGGCTGAAGGCGCCCTTGGCGTCGACGGTGGCGGCCCGGCCCTCGGTGTTGGCGCAGGAGTTGGTGCCGCCGATGACGCCCTTGCCGGGTGCGGACTGACCGCAGATCAGCAGCATGAGCAGGGCGCCCGGCTTCCAGCCGGAGCCGCTGACGGTCAGCTCGCCGCCCTTGCCGCCCTCGCTCTGCGAGAGCGCCACCTTGGGAGCCGCCTCGGCGGCCTGGGCGGCCGCGGGGGCGGTGGGCAGCAGGGCGAACAGCAGCGCGGCGAGCAGGGCGGCGGCCGCACCCGTACGCAGCGGCCTCGTCGGCCACGTCGGCCTCATCGGTTCCTCCGTATCGCGTACGCGGTCGCGCCGGACAGCCCGAGCAGGGCGGCGGCCGCGGCGCCGACGCCCGCCGCGGAGGCGAAGACGGTGTCCGCGGCGGCGGTCGCGGGGGCCGCGCCCGGTGCGGTGGCCGTCAGCCGGACGGTGACCGAGTCCAGGGCGGGCGGGTCGGGCCAGGCTTCGGTGCGGGCGGCCCGCTCGCCGGGGCGCAGGGTCAGCGGCAGCGGGCGTTCGGGCCGGTCGACGAGCCGGCGGCCGAGGACGCCGTCGGCGCGGACCGCCAGGCGCGGGGCGAGCAGGGTGTTGCCGCGGTTGACGAGCGTGTAGTGCAGGGTGCCGGAGCGGTCCACGCGGACGTCCTCGACGGTGAGCGCGGCGAGCCGCGGCCCGCTGACCCGCAGGTGCAGCGGGACGAGCGTCTCGCGGCCGGCGGCGCTGGCGCGGACGGTGCCGCGGAGCTCGCCGGGCGGGGTGTCGGCGGTGACGGTCACCGCGAAGGGCACGTCCGCCCGGGTCCTGGCGGGCACGGTGACGGTCCGGGCGGCGAAGGCGACCCGGGCACCCCGGGCGCCCTGGCCGGTGAGCCGGACGGTGAGCGGGCGGGCACCGGGGTTGGTGACGGACAGGGTGTCCTGGAGCACGCTGCCGGCGGCGCCCTCCAGGTAGACGTACGGGCGTCCCGCGGCGGGCGCCGCCGTCCAGCCGGGCGCGGGGGCCGCCGCGCCCGCCCCGAGGAGGGCGAGCGCGGCGGCCCCGGTGCCGGCCCACGCCGTCCGCATCAGCGTGCCGTGCGCCGGGTGAGCCAGAGCACCCCGGCCGCGCCGGTCAGCAGCACGGTGCCGCCGAGGGTGCCGAGGGCGACGGCCGAGTCGAGCGGGCCGGTCTTGGGCAGGGTGTCCGTGCCGCCGGAGTCGTCGGATCCGCCCGAGCCGCCGGTGCCCTCCGAGTCGCCCCCGCCCGCGCCGCCGGCCGCCGTGACGTCCAGCTCCAGGGCGGGCTTGGGGTTGTTCTTGGGGGTGCAGACGGCCGCGTCCATGCCGAGCGCGTGGACGGTGAGCACCCCGGCGGTGAAGGTGACCTTGCCGCTCTTCTTCGGGGTGTACGTCCCCGTCAGCCTCCCTATGGAGATCGGGGTGTTCGGCGGGATGGCGACCGTGTTGGGGACGCCCTTGACCTGGACCTTGCCGCTGTCCGCGCCGCCGACCACGAGTTCGGCGCGCGGGGTCATGACGCCCTTCGGGAGCTCGACGGGACTGTCGGAGACGCCCTTCTCGAAGGACATGGTGATCGTGTACGAGCCGCCGTTCTTGACGGCGGTGATGTCGACGGGCGAGACGGCGCCCTTGGGGCCGATCTTCGTCTCGCAGGCGTAGTTGACGTCGACGACCGCCGCGTGGGCGGCGGGGGCGGTGAGCAGGACCGTCGCGCCCGCCACCGTCATCGCCGCCGTCAGCGCGCCGGCCGTTCTCCTCCGGTTCGGCACCTCAAGCACCCCTCACCCTCGGGGACCGTCGCACCGCGGCTGGGCACCGCGAAGTTACTGACGGTCTTTCAGATTGGGCGTCAAGGTACGCCTGGGGTCTTGTGGAGGGAAGACAAGAGGACGGAGAGCTTGTGAAAGTCCTAGGCGGGTGCGCCGAGTTCGGCCCAGACCGTCTTGCCGGGGGCGCCGGGGACGCGGTCGATGCCCCAGGTGCGGCAGAGCCGCTGCACGATGAACATGCCGTGCCCGCCGGGCCGTCCGGACCGGTGCGGGGTGCGCGGGGCGGGCTGTCCCGCGCCGCGGTCGGCGACCTCCAGGCGCAGCACCCCGGCGGACCGCAGCACCCGCAGGCTCTCCGGGCCGTCGGCGTGCAGGCAGGCGTTGGTGACCAGTTCGGAGACGACGAGCAGGACGTCCTCGGCGGCGGCCCTGCGGTCGGCGGTGGCGGCCGGCAGCCAGCCCCAGTCGAAGAGCGCCTGGCGCGTGAAGTCGCGGGCGAGCGGGACGGTGCCACTGGCCGCCCCGAGGGCGAGGGTGCGGACGTCGGGGTCGCCGGAGGCAGTCTCCATCAGCGCTTCACCTCACCGAGTTCAGCCGATTGACGAGTGACGGGACGAGCAGGGTCGCGGGGCCGGAGGGCCGGTGGGGGGTCAGTCGGGTAGAGCGGACGCGAGCGAGTCATGGAGGGTGAAGACCGCGTCCGCCCCGGTGATCTCGAAGACCCGGGCCACCACGGGCCGCATCCCCGCGAGATGGACCCCACCGCCGGCGGCGTCCGCCCGCAGGCGGGCGCCGAGCAGCACGTTGAGTCCGCTGGAGTCGCAGAAGTCCAGCCGTGAGCAGTCGAGTACGAGACGTGAGCGCCCCTCGTCGAGGGCCCGGTCGAGTGGCGCACGCAACAGTTCGGCGGTGTGGTGATCGAGCTCACCCACCGGGGTGAGCACCTCGCTCGCCCCCACGGTGCGGACCTCGACCCGGAACCGCCCGGGTGCGCTGCCGATGTGCTGGCGGTACATGCGTCGAACCATACAAGCGCGGGCCGGTTCCGTGCACACGAGCTCCACCACAAAGTGAACAACCCGGACAATTGCCACTTGCAACCATCGGGGCTGAGCAGGTAGGGCTAGAAGGACACATTCCGCATGGCCGGCTTGGAGGCGCCGCAAACCGCAGCGAGAGAACAACGATGGAGGAGACCATGTCACCCCGGCTCGACGTCCCGGAGCTCGCGGACCTCCCGCGGATCCCGCACCCGGACGAGATCGCGCCGCACGACGCGCGCGCCCTGTCCAAGACCCTCTTCGCCCGCCTCGGCGAGCTGGAGGAGGGAACCCACGAGTACGCGTACGTCCGCAACACCCTGATCGAACTCAACCTGGCCCTGGTGAAGTTCGCCGCCTCCCGGTTCCGCACCCGCAGCGAACCGATGGAGGACATCGTCCAGGTCGGCACCATCGGCCTCATCAAGGCGATCGACCGCTTCGACCTGGCCCGCGGCGTCGAGTTCCCCACCTTCGCGATGCCGACCATCATCGGCGAGATCAAGCGCTTCTTCCGCGACACCTCGTGGTCGGTGCACGTCCCGCGACGGCTCCAGGAACTCCGCATCGAGCTCGCCAAGGCCGGTGACCTGCTCGCCCAGCGCCTCGACCGCTCGCCCACCGTCGAGGAACTCGCGCACGAACTCGGCATCGGCACCGACGAGGTCGTCGAGGGCATGGCCGCCGCCAACGCGTACACCGCGAGCTCGCTCGACGCCCCGCCCGAGGAGACCGAGGCCGACGGCGCCACCCTCGCCGACCGGCTCGGCTACGAGGACCACGGCATCGAGGGCATCGAGTACATCGAGTCCCTCAAGCCGATGATCGCCTCCCTCCCGCCCCGCGACCGCCGCATCCTCTCCCTCCGCTTCACCGCGGGCCTCACCCAGTCGGAGATCGGCGAGGAACTCGGCATCTCCCAGATGCACGTCTCCCGCCTCCTCGCCCGCACCCTGGCCCGGCTGCGCAGAGGACTGACCGCGGAGGAGTGAACGCGGAGGACTGACCGCGGAGGAGTGAACGCCCGGCGGTCGGTGGCCGTGCAGGCGTTCCCTGAGCACGACCGGGACCGCTGGACGTCCCGCCGGCACGGCACCGGCACGCGGCGCTCAGGCCCGCGTGACCGGCCCCGTCCCGGCCGGCGTGTCAGACCACCCGGGTGCCCTTGCGCCAGACCTCCGACACCAGCGGGACGCCGGGGCGGTAGGCCAGGTGGACGTGGGAGGGGGCGTCCAGGACGGTCAGGTCGGCGCGTGCGCCGGGGGTGAGGCGGCCCACGTCCGTGCGGCGGAGGGCCGCCGCGCCGCCGGCCGTCGCGGACCAGAGCGCCTCGTCCGGGGTCATCCGCATGTCACGGACGGCCAGCGCGATGCAGAACGGGACCGAGGACGTGAACGACGAGCCCGGGTTGCAGTCCGTGGACAGCGCGACCGTCACGCCGGCGTCCAGCAGCCGGCGGGCGTCCGGCCACTCGGCGCGCGTCGAGAACTCCGCGCCCGGCAGCAGCGTCGCGACCGTGTTCCCGGACGCCAGGGCGTCCACGTCCGCGTCCGTCAGGTGCGTGCAGTGGTCGGCGCTCGCCGCGTCCAGTTCGACCGCGAGCTGCACGCCGGGGCCGTACGACAGCTGGTTGGCGTGCACGCGCGGGAGGAGCCCCTTCGCCTTGCCTGCCGTGAGGATCGCCCGCGCCTGGTCGCCGTCGAAGGCGCCCTTCTCGCAGAAGACGTCGACCCACCGCGCGTACGGGGCGCAGGCCTCCAGCATCTCGCCCGTCACCAGGTCCACGTAGCCGGCCGGGTCGTCGGCGTAGTCCGGGGAGACGATGTGGGCGCCCAGGTAGGTGACCTCGTCCGTGTGCTCCGCCGCGATGCGCAGGGCGCGGGCCTCGTCCTCGACCGTCAGGCCGTAGCCGGACTTCGTCTCGAACGTGGTCGTGCCCTGGCGGAGCGCCTCGCGCATGTAGCGGGCGACGTTCGCCGACAGCTCGGCGTCCGTGGCCGCGCGGGTCGCCGCGACCGTGGTCCGGATGCCGCCCGCCTTGTACGGCTGGCCGGACATGCGGGCGTTGAACTCGGCGGTGCGGTCGCCCGCGAAGACGAGGTGGGAGTGGGAGTCGACGAAGCCGGGGACGACGGCGCGGCCCTCGGCGGCGACCCGGTGGTCGGCGGCGGGGGCCTGCGCCGCCGGGCCCACCCAGGCGACCCGGTCGCCGTCCAGGACCAGGGCGGCGTCCGTCAGCAGGCCGAGCGGTGAACCGTCGCCCTGGGACGGGTCGTTGGTGACCAGGGTGGCGATGTCGGTGATGAGCGTGGTGGTCATGGGCGGAGCTCCCGGGGGGTGGGGTGGTGCGGGCCGGTGGGCACGACCGTGACGGGTCAGTCTCTGAGCGCGGCGATCGTCTCCGCCAGGGCCCTTCCCGTGTCCGGGACCGTCACGTGGACGCCGTCGCTCACGACGACCCGGCCGCCGACCACCACGTGGTGGACGTCCGCCGCCGTCGCCGCGAAGACCGCCGTCTCGGCGCCCAGGCGGGGGACCGGGCCCGCCGTGCGGACCGAGTCGAGGGTCAGGGTGGTGAAGTCGGCCAGGGCGCCCTGTTCCAGGGTGCCCGCGTCGGGGCGGCCCAGGGCCGCGTGGCCGTCGGCCGTCGCCGCCCGGAGCAGGGCGGCGGCCGTCCAGTGGCCGCGGGTGCGGGTGCGCAGCCGCTCGTCGAGTTCCATGGCCCGCGCCTCCTCCAGGAGGTCGATGACCGCGTGGCTGTCACTGCCCAGGGAGAGCGGCGAGCCGGCGCGCTGGAGGGCGACCGCCGGGCCGATGCCGTCCGCCAGGTCGCGTTCGGTGGTGGGGCACATACAGGTGCCCGTCGACGAGGCGCCGATCAGCGCGATGTCGGCGTCGGTCATGTGGGTGTTGTGGACGCCGGTGGTCCGCGCGCCCAGGGCGCCGTGCTCGGCGAGCAGCTGGGTGGGCGTCATGCCGTGGGCGGCCAGGCAGGCGTCGTTCTCCGCGGTCTGCTCGGAGAGGTGGACGTGCAGGGGGGCCCGGTGGTCCCGGGCCCAGTCGGCGACCGTGGAGAGCTGGTCGGCCGGGACGGCCCGTACGGAGTGGATGGCCGCGCCGATGCGGACGCCGTCCCGTTCCTTCAGGGCCGAGACCCGCTCCGCCCACGCGTCGGCGGTGCCGTCGGTGAAGCGCAGCTGGTGCGGTTCGGGGGCGGCGCCGAAGCCGGAGGAGAGGTAGGCGGTGTCGAGGAGGGTGATGCGGATGCCCGCCTCCCCCGCCGCCGCGATGAGCGCCTCGCCCATGGCGTTGGGGTCGGCGTACGGGGTGCCGCCGGGCGCGTGGTGGAGGTAGTGGAACTCGCCGACGTTCGTGATGCCGGCCAGTGCCATCTCCGCGTACACGGCCCGGGCCAGCGCGAAGTAGCTGTCGGGGGTGAGGCGTTGGGCGACGGTGTACATGACCTCGCGCCAGGTCCAGAAGGTGCCGGAGCCCACCTGGACGGTGCCGCGCAGGGCGCGGTGGAAGGCGTGCGAGTGGGCGTTGGCCAGGCCGGGGATGGTGAGGCCGCGGAGGGCCACGGCGCCGGGGGGCGGGGTGTCGACCCCGGTCCGTACGGCGGCGATGCGCCCGTCGGCGGACACGTCCAGGGCGACGCCCGGCTCGACGTGGGTGTCGAGCCAGGCGTGCTCCAGCCAGTAGGTCACCTGCACGCCAGGTCCTCCAGTACGTCGGCGAGTGCGTGGACGCCCGCCACGCAGTCGTCCTCGGCCGCGAATTCGGCCGGGGAGTGCGAGACGCCCGTGGGGTTGCGTACGAACAGCATGGCGGTCGGGAGGGACGCGGAGAGGATTCCGGCGTCGTGTCCCGCGCCCGTTCCCAGGACCGGGACCTTGTCGCCGGTCCGGTCCAGCAGGATCCGGCTCAGCTCGTCGCGCAGCGCGTGGGAGAAGTCCACGACCGGGGTGAAGGACTCGCGGACGACGGTGAGGTCGATGCCGGCGCGCTCGGCGTGCTCGCGCGCGGCCCTCTCGACCCCCGCGATGACGGTGTCCAGGGAGCCCTGGTCGGCGGCGCGCGCGTCGAGCCAGCCGCGGACCAGCGACGGGATGGCGTTGACGCCGTTCGGCTCGACGGCGATCTTGCCGAAGGTGGCGACGGCGCCCGCGAGTTCGGCCTCGCGGCGGGCGGCGAGGACCGTCTCGGCGTAGGTGAGCATCGGGTCGCGCCGGTCGACGAGCCGGGTGGTGCCGGCGTGGTTGGCCTCGCCGGCGAAGTCGTACCGCCAGCGGCCGTGCGGCCAGATCGCGGAGGCGATGCCGACGGCGTCCCCGGACAGGTCGAGGGCGCGGCCCTGCTCGACGTGGAGTTCGACGAAGGCGCCGATGCGGGCGAGCCGCTCCGGGTCCGCGCCGATGGCCTCGGGGTCGTACCCGGCCGCCTCCATGGCCTGCGGGAGGCTGATCCCGTCGGCGTCCCGCAGCTCGAAGGCCTTCTCCTTGGTCAGCTGCCCGGAGGCGAGCCGGGAGCCGACGCAGGCGAGCCCGAAGCGGGCGCCTTCCTCGTCGCCGAAGTTGACGATGGCGAGGGGCCGCTTGAACGAGACGCCGCGCTTGCGGAGTTCGTCGAGGGCGGCGAAGGAGGACACCACACCGAGCGGGCCGTCGAAGGCTCCGCCGTCGGGGACGGAGTCCAGGTGGGAGCCGGTGACGACGGCGTCACCGGCGGTGGGGTCGCCGAGCCAGGCCCACTGGTTGCCGTTGCGGTCGGTCTCGACGTCGAGGCGGCGGGCCTCCGCCTGCATCCGGAACCAGAGCCGGCAGTCGGCGTCGGCCGCGGTCCAGGCGTAGCGGCGGTAGCCGCCGGAGCCCGTGTCGCGGCCGATGCCCGCGAGGCTGCGCCACATGGCGTGGAAGGTCGGGGAGGTGCCCGCCGAGGCACCCCGGGAGCCCCGGGGTGCCTCGGCGGCGTCGGAGGACGAGGTCACGCGGAGTCACCCTCGCGCATGGGCACTCGCACACCCTTCTCGTCGGCGACGCGCTCGGCGATGTCGTAGCCCGCGTCGACGTGGCGGATGACGCCCATGCCGGGGTCGTTGGTGAGCACGCGGCGGATCTTCTCGCCCGCCAGCTTGGTGCCGTCGGCCACCGAGACCTGGCCGGCGTGGATGGAGCGGCCCATGCCGACGCCGCCGCCGTGGTGGATGGAGACCCAGGAGGCGCCGGAGGCGACGTTGACCATGGCGTTGAGCAGCGGCCAGTCGGCGATCGCGTCGGAGCCGTCGAGCATGGCCTCGGTCTCGCGGTACGGGGAGGCGACCGAGCCGCAGTCCAGGTGGTCGCGGCCGATGGCGAGGGGCGCGGCGAGGGTGCCGTTGCCGACCATGTCGTTGAACATGTCGCCGGCCTTGTCGCGCTCGCCCTGGCCGAGCCAGCAGATGCGGGCGGGCAGGCCCTGGAAGTGGACGCGCTCGCCGGCCATCTTGATCCAGCGGTGCAGCGACTCGTTCTCCGGGAAGAGGTCGAGGATCGCCTTGTCGGTCTTGTGGATGTCCGAGGCCTCGCCGGAGAGGGCGGCCCAGCGGAACGGGCCCTTGCCCTCGCAGAACAGCGGGCGGATGTAGGCCGGGACGAAGCCGGGGAAGGCGAAGGCGCGGTCGTAGCCGGCCAGCTGGGCCTCGCCGCGGATGGAGTTGCCGTAGTCGAAGACCTCGGCGCCGGCGTCCATGAAGCCGACCATGGCCTCGACGTGCCGGGCCATCGACTCCCGGGCGCGGGTGGTGAAGCCGGCCGGGTCCTTGGCGGCGGCGTCGGCCATGTCCTCGAAGGCGACGCCGACCGGGAGGTAGGACAGCGGGTCGTGGGCGGAGGTCTGGTCCGTCACGATGTCGATCGGGGCGCCCTCGGCGAGCATCTGCGGGAGCAGTTCGGCGGCGTTGCCGAGCAGGCCGATGGAGAGCGGGCGGCGGGCGTCGCGGGCCTCGGTCGCCAGCTGGAGGGCGTGGGCGAGGTTGTCCGCCTTCACGTCCAGGTAGCGGTGCTCGATGCGGCGCTCGATGGCGCGCGGGTCGACGTCGATGCAGATCGCGACGCCGTCGTTCATCGTGACGGCGAGCGGCTGGGCGCCGCCCATGCCGCCGAGGCCGGCGGTGAGGGTGATGGTGCCGGCCAGGGTGCCGTTGAACTTCTTGGCGGCGACGGCCGCGAAGGTCTCGTAGGTGCCCTGGAGGATGCCCTGGGTGCCGATGTAGATCCAGGAGCCCGCGGTCATCTGGCCGTACATGGTGAGGCCGAGGGCCTCCAGGCGCCGGAACTCCTCCCAGTTGGCCCAGTCGCCGACCAGGTTCGAGTTGGCGATGAGGACGCGCGGGGCCCACTCGTGGGTCTGCATGACGCCGACCGGGCGGCCGGACTGGACCAGCATGGTCTCGTCCTGCTTGAGGGTGCGCAGGGTGCGCACCATGGCGTCGAAGGAGCGCCAGTCGCGGGCGGCCTTGCCGGTGCCGCCGTAGACGACCAGCTTGTCGGGGTGCTCGGCGACCTCGGGGTCGAGGTTGTTCTGGAGCATCCGGAGGGCGGCTTCCTGCTGCCATCCCAGGGCGCTCAGTTCCGTACCGCGCGGGGCCCGTACGGGGCGGGGTCCTGACATGGCGGTGCCTCCTCGAATGTGGTTCAGATATTCACATCCTGACTCGCTGAATAGAAGTAGTCAACAGCTGCGCCGCCACCCCACCCGGTGGTGGGATGGGGGGATGGCTTCCTCCTTCGGACCGAACCACGGAACGGACCACGGAACGGACCGCCGGGAACGCGCTCGCGACCGGGCCGTGCGCGCCGCCGTCGAGCAGGGCCTCCTCACCCCCGACGAACCCGTCGTCGCGCTCCTCGACACCGCCGGCATCCGCGCCTCCGCAGCCGCCCTGACCAGCGCTTTCGCCGCCGTCACCGACGCCCCGGTGCTGCACGCCTTCGCCGTGAAGGCCGCCCCGCTCGTGCCCGTCCTGCGCCTGCTGTACGAGGCGGGGCTCGGCGTCGAGGTGGCCAGCCCCGGCGAGCTGGCGCTGGCCCGCGCGGCCGGGGTGCCGCCCGCCCGCACCGTCCTGGACTCACCCGCCAAGACCCCCGCCGAACTGCGCCAGGCCCTCGCGCTGGGCATCGCGGTCAACGCCGACAACTTCCAGGAGCTGGCCCGGCTCGACGCGCTGGTCGCCTCCGCGCCCACCGCCTCGCCGCTCGGCCTGCGGGTGAACCCGCAGATCGGGGCCGGCTCCATCGGCGCGCTGTCGACCGCGACCGCCACCTCCAAGTTCGGCGTGGCGCTGCGCGACGCCGGCGCCCGCGAGGCCGTCGTCCAGGCCTTTCTCGACCGCCCCTGGCTCACCCGGCTGCACACCCACACCGGCTCCCAGGGCATCCCGCTCGCCCTCATGGCCGAGGGCGTCGGAGCCGCCTACGCGCTCGCCGAGGAGATCAACACCAAGGCCGGCCGGCAGCAGATCGACACCCTCGACGTCGGCGGCGGGCTCCCGGTGAACTTCGCCTCCGACGAGGAGACCCCCACCTACGCCGAGTACACCGCCCTGCTCGCCGCCACCGTCCCCGGCCTCCTCGACGGGCGCTACGCCCTGGTCACCGAGTTCGGGCGCTCGCTGCTCGCCAAGCACGGCACGGTGCTGGCCCGCGTCGAGTACACCAAGGTCTCCGGCGGGCGCCCGATCGCCGTCACCCACGCGGGCGTCCAGGTCGCCACCCGCACGGTGTACGCGCCGGAGTCCTGGCCGCTGCGCGTCCTCGCGTACGACTCCGGGGGCCGCCCCCGCACCGGCGAGGAGACCGTCCAGGACGTGGCGGGGCCCGCCTGCTTCGCCGGGGACCTGCTGGCCACCGGGCGACTGCTGCCCCTGCTGCGGCCGGACGACGTGGTGGCCGTGCCGGACACCGGCGCGTACTACTTCGCCCACCACTACGCGTACAACAGCCTGCCCCGGCCCGCCGTGCACGGATTCACCCCGACGGCCGACGGCGGCGTCGTCTTCAGCACCGTCCGCAGGGCCCAGACCCTCGACGAGATCGTGGCGGAGGCGGGCGGCGACCGGCCCGGCGCGCTCCTGCGGGAAGGGGCCCGCGGTGGTCCCATGAAGCCATGACAGGAACCACCTCCGTGGTCGTCGAGCGCCGGGTCGCCGCCTCCCCCGGGCGGGTCTGGGAGTCGATCACCGACCTGCGGGACATGCCCCGGGTGCTCAGCGGCGTCGAGAAGGTCGAGGTGCTCACCCCGGGCGGTTTCGGGGTGGGTACCCGCTGGCGAGAGACCCGGCGGATGATGGGCAAGGCGGCCACCGAGGAGATGACCGTGACCGCCTGCGAACCGCCCGACCGCTACGTCACCGTGGCCGACTCGCACGGCATGCACTACGTCAACGAGATCACCCTGCTCCCCGAGGGCCCGGCGGTCTCGGCCGAGGCCACCACCCTGCGGATGACCTTCAGCGCCCGCCCCGCGCACGACCGCAAGCCCGGCCTGGCCGCCCGGCTGATGAACCGCTTCGGCGCGAGGGCGGTCGCCCGGGCGCTCGCCAAGGACCTGGCGGAGATCGCGACGGCGGTCGAGAGCCGGGGCTGAGGCGCCCGGGCGACGGGGCCGATGCCCTCGGGGGCCGGTCCAGGACAGCTTCGGGCCGCCTTCCGGACACTTTCCGCCCACCCCTACCACCCGTCTGACAAATTCCCCTGGAAAATGCCAGAACCCCTCCCCCAGGCCGCGACGTTGAGTAGCGTCACCGTCACTGCCGTACGTCCGCACGCCTCATCGGGAGGGGATCTCGCGTGCCCGGAATCGACGAGTGCCTACTGGAGGCCATGGGCCTGCCGGGGGCACGCGGCGCCTGGCTGGTCGACTGGACCAGCGGGCTGGCCCTCGGCGCGGCGGGCGAGTCCCCGGTCGGCGACCACGAGACGACGGCGGCCGAGACCGCCGAACTGGCCCGCGCGGCGGCCGAGTTCGAGTCGCCCTCACCAGGGTCCGGCGAGTCGGCCGACCCGGACGGCTCCCCCGTGGAGGACCTGATCCTCACCACCCGCACCGGTTACCACCTGCTCCGCTTCGTCGAGACCGCCTTCGACAGCAGCGTCTTCCTCCACCTCTGGCTCGACCGCGACGCCGGGAACCTGGCCCTCGCCCGGATCCGGCTCGGCGACCTCGCCGAGAGGCTGGTCCTCGGATGACCGTCTCCCCGATGCTCACCCGCCTCGCCGCCGAGAAGGCGACCGGCGCCCTGCTCCGCGACCACGGCACGCTCTACCTCGTCGACGGCCGGGTCGTGCACGCCGAGAGCCCCTCCGCGCCCGGCCTCGACGTCCTCCTCACGGCGGGCGGGCGGCTGCCGCGCGAACGCTGGGACGAGGCCGTGAACCGGGCCGGTGCGCACCGCGCCGTCGGCCGCTTCCTGGTGGACAGCGGCCGGCTGCACGACGGCGAGCTGGAGATCTGCCACCTCGGCGCCGTCTTCGACGCCGCGTTCTTCGCCCTCGCGCCCACCAGCGGCCCCAGCCGCTTCCGGTACGGGGTGGGGCACTGGTTCGGCGCGGTGCGGCCGGTCGACGCCGAGGCCGTCGAGCGCGAGACCGTGCGCCGCCGCGAGCTCCTCGACAGCGTCTGGCCCTACCCGGCCGTCGACACCGCGCCCGTCGTGCCCCGCCCCGCCGCCCCCGGGCAGCCGGTCGGCGCCCGGCAGCGCGCGCTGCTCGCGGCGGCCGACGGGGTGCGGACCCCGGCGGAGATCGCGCGGGCGCTCGGCCGGCCCGCCTTCCACACGCTGCTCGACGTGCGGCGGCTCGCGGCGGCCGGGCTCGTCGAGACCCCGAGCGAACCGCCGCCGCCCGACCCGCCCGCCGTGCCCGCCTGGGTCGGCGAGGTCGCCACCGACCCGGACATCGCCCTGCTCCGCCGGCTCCGCGACGCCCTGGAGGCAGCACTGTGATGAGGCGTGCCCTGCGCCTGCGCGCCGAGAGGAGACAACTGATGACCGCAGAAGCCGAGGTGCTCGGCGAGCTGAGACGGCTGCGGGCCCGCCTGCCGCAGCTCACCGGAGCACTCGCGGCCAGCGCCGACGGACTGGTGCTGGCCCAGGACACCGTCGACGGCGAGGCGGAGAGCGTGGCCGCGCTGACGGCGGCGGCCCTCGGCGTCGGACAGCGGCTGACCGACACCACCGGGCAGGGCGGCTTCCGCGAGCTCCTGGTCCGGGGCGAGCACGGCTACGTGGCGACGTACGCGGCGGGCGGCTCGGCCGTCCTGACCCTGCTCGCCGAGCCGCGGATCAACGTGGGACGCCTCCACCTGGAGGCACGCCGGTCGAGCGCCCGGATAGGGGAGCTCGTGGACGGCGCGCTGGAACGCAGAGACCTGAACTGACCGACGCACACCCCTCTCTCACGAAGGAAGTACGACAGCCATGGCGAACACCGAGACCTCCCTCAAGGAAGCCGCGCAGATCGAAGGCGCGATCGGCGCCGCCCTCGTCGACTACACGAGCGGCATGGCGCTCGGCACCATCGGCGGCGGCAAGGAGCTCGACCTGAACATGGCCGCGGCGGGCAACACCGACGTGGTCCGCGCCAAGGTCCGCACGATGGAGATGCTGGGCCTGCAGGACGGGATCGAGGACATCCTGATCACCCTCGGCGGCCAGTACCACCTGATCCGGCTGCTCAAGTCCCGCGGCACCAACGGCCTCTTCCTCTACCTCGCCCTCGACAAGGGCCGCGCCAACCTGGCGATGGCCCGCCACCAGCTGAAGCGGATCGAGGAGGAGCTGGAGGTCTGAGACCCCTACTCCACGAACAGCCCGCGCGCGGCCGCCTTGGAGTCGAACTCCTCCAGGCGGGCCTGCGCGTCCGGCAGCCCGTCCGCCATCGCCTCCAGGAGCACCCGGCCCAGCAGCATCGGCGCGCAGGCGGTGTCGAAGGCGAGGCCCGTGCCGACGGCGGCCGGGATGAGCAGGTCGCTGTGGGCGGCGACGGGCGCGAACGCGGACTCGGCGACGGTCACCACGGTGAGCCCGGCCGAACGCGCGTACTCCAGGGCCTCGACGACCTCGCGCGGATGCCGGGGCAGCGCGAAGCAGAGCAGCGCCGTGGCCCCGGCCCGTACGGCCGCGTCGACCCGGTCGGTGAGCATGGTGCCGCCCTCGTCGAGCAGCCGGACGTCCGGGTGCACCTTGGCGGCGAAGTAGGCGAAGCCCCGCGCCTGCGAGGAGGCCGCCCGCAGACCCAGGACGAGCAGCGGCCGTGAGCCGGCGAGCAGCCGGCCGGCCCGCTCGACGGGCGCGGGGTCGGCGAGCAGCTCGGCGAGGTGCCGCAGGTTCTCGATCTCGGCGAGCACGGCCTGCTGGTACTCGTTGTACCCGGCCTGCCCGGACTCCTCCTTCACCGGCGCCGCGGGCACGCTCTCCCGCAGGTGCTTGCGGAGCGCCGGGTAGCCGTCGAAGCCGAGGGCGACGGCGAAGCGGGTGACGGAGGGCTGGCTGACACCGGCCAGCTCGGCCAGTTCCACGCTGGACAGGAAGGGCACGTCGGCGGCGCGGCGCACCATGCAGTGGGCGATCCGTCGCTGTGTCGGTGTCAGCCGCTGCCCCTCGAAGAGCGCCTGCAGCCGCCCGGCCGGGCTGTCGCTCACGCCGTCCCCCTTCCGCCTATTCATTCACCTGGAACTCTGCATGAGGATATGCAGACAGGCAAGGGAGGCGGTCGCGGGGACCGGGAGAGGGGCCGGGAGAGGGGCCGGAGGCGCCCGGGGGAACGCTTGCGCGGGGACCGCCGCACCCCCGTTTCCGGGGGGCGGGACGACGGCGGTCCCCGCGAGGGACACGGGCCCGGGTCAGGGCCGGTCCGCGTCCGCGGCGTCGAGGGAGGTCCGGGAGCCGCTCCGGAGGTCCGTGACGCCGACGAGTCCCAATCTGCCGGACGCGTGTTAAGCGGGTGCTGCGGGTACGTGTCGCGCTCGTACCGGTTGTGCGAACGCACCCGCCGTCACCCCGGCGGCACCGGTCCGTACGGACTCAGTGCTGCTTCGCGCCCCCGCTGGCGGCGAGGAAGGCGAGCAGGTCCTGACGGCTGACCACGTCGGTCGGCTTGCCCTCGACCAGCACGATCGCCGCGTCCGCCTCGCCGAGGACGGACATCAGGTCGGCGACCGGCTCGCCCGAGCCGACCTGCGGCAGCGGGGCGCACATGTGGTGCTCCAGCGGGTCCTCCAGGGCGGCCTTCTGGGTGAAGAGGGCGCTCAGGAGCTCGCGCTCGACGACCGAGCCGACGACCTCGGCGGCCATGACGTCGGGGTGACCGGCGCCGGGCTTGACGATCGGCATCTGGGAGACGCCGTACTCGCGCAGCACCTCGATGGCCTGGCCGACCGTCTCGTCCGGGTGCATGTGGACGAGGGAGGGCAGGCCGTGCGACTTGTGGCGGAGCACGTCGGCGACGGTGGCGGAGGTGGTGTCCTCCAGGAAGCCGTAGTCGGCCATCCACTCGTCGTTGAAGATCTTGGAGAGGTAGCCGCGGCCGGAGTCCGGCAGGATCACCACGACGACGTCGTCCGGGCCGAGCTCCTTGGCGACCTCGAGCGCGGCGACGACCGCCATGCCGCAGGAGCCGCCCACCAGGAGGCCCTCCTCCTTGGCGAGGCGGCGGGTCATCTGGAACGAGTCCTTGTCGGACACGGCGACGATGCGGTCGGTGCCGGTCCGGTCGTAGGCGGTGGGCCAGAAGTCCTCGCCGACGCCCTCGACCAGGTACGGGCGGCCGGAGCCGCCGGAGTAGACCGAGCCCTCGGGGTCGGCGCCGACGATCTGGACCTTGCCGCCGCTGACCTCCTTCAGGTACTTGCCGGTGCCGGAGATCGTGCCGCCCGTGCCGATGCCGGCGACGAAGTGCGTGATCTTCCCGTCGGTCTGCTCCCAGAGCTCCGGGCCGGTGCTCTCGTAGTGCGAGCGGGGGTTGTTCGGGTTCGAGTACTGGTCCGGCTTCCAGGCGCCGGGGGTCTCACGGACGAGGCGGTCCGACACGTTGTAGTACGAGTCGGGGTGCTCGGGGTCGACGGCCGTCGGGCAGACGACGACCTCGGCGCCGTACGCCCGCAGGACGTTGATCTTGTCCGTGGACACCTTGTCGGGGCAGACGAAGATGCACTTGTAGCCCTTCTGCTGGGCCACGATCGCGAGGCCGACGCCGGTGTTGCCGGACGTGGGCTCCACGATGGTGCCGCCGGGCTTGAGCGCGCCGCTCTCCTCCGCCGCCTCGATCATGCGCAGGGCGATGCGGTCCTTGACCGAGCCGCCGGGGTTGAAGTACTCCACCTTGGCCAGGACGGTGGCCTGGATGCCCGCAGTGACGTTGTTGAGCTTCACCAGCGGGGTGTTGCCGACGAGGCTGATCATCGAGTCGTGGTATTGCACCGTAATCTCCGGGGTCTCCGTAATGGTGTGGCCAGCGTATTGCGTGTGATGCGTAGACGGAGGCGCTTATGGGGCAGTGAGTAGTCACGAGGTGGCTCGAAGGAGGTGACGGCCCCGATGTCCAGTGCGAGGGTGGCACGGCGGATCGCGGCGGGTGCGGCGTACGGCGGCGGGAGCATCGGACTGCTCGGCGTGGCCGCCGTCGGTGTCCTGCTCGCCGAGGTGCAGCTGGCCAAGCGGTCGGTGGGGGGCGGCGTGGCCCCGCTGCCACCGGGCGCGGACGGCCGCTACGGGCGGGCGTACGGCACCGGGACCCCGCTCAGACTGGCCCTTCTGGGTGATTCCACGGCGGCCGGTCAGGGCGTGCGCCGCACGGGGCAGACCCCCGGGGCGCTGCTCGCCTCCGGTCTGGCGGCGGTGGCCGAGCGTCCGGTGGACCTGCGGAACGTGGCGCTGCCGGGCGCCCGCTCGGACGACCTGGAGCGGCAGGTGTCGCTGCTCCTCGCGGGACGGGCCGGGGCGCCGGACGTGTGCGTGATCATGATTGGCGCGAATGACGTCACCCACCGGATGCCGGCGACCCAGTCGGTGCGCGCCATGGCGTCGGCGGTGCGGCGGCTGCGGACGGCGGGCGCGGAGGTGGTGGTCGGCACCTGCCCGGATCTGGGCACGATCGAGCCGGTCTACCAGCCGCTGCGCTGGCTGGCCCGGCGGGCCTCGCGGCAGCTGGCGGCGGCGCAGACGATCGTGGTGGTCGAGCAGGGCGGGCGGACGGTGTCGCTGGGCGACCTGCTGGGTCCGGAGTTCGCGGCGAACCCGCGCGAGATGTTCGGGGTGGACAACTTCCACCCGTCGGCGGAGGGGTACGCCACGGCGGCGATGGCCCTGCTCCCGACGGTCTGCGCGGCACTCGCGATGTGGCCGGAGGCGGACCGGATCGACGAGGACCGGCACGAGAACATGCTGCCGGTGGCGAAGGCGGCGGCCGAGGCGGCGAAGGAGGCCGGCACGGAGGTCACCGGCGCCCGGGCGCCGTGGGCCCTGCTGAAGCACCGCAGGCGCCGGCGGCTGCCGGTGCCGGGGGCGGCCGCGGCGGAACCCCGGGCCGAGGAGGGGCGGCCGGAGGGCGACGAGGGCGGTCCGGGTTCGCGGAGCACCTCCGTGCGGCAGGAGTGAGGGCCCCGGCACGACCGGATGGGACCGCCTCGCGGGACGCCGCTGAGCGTACGCTTAGAAAAGAGGTCCGCATCACACGCCGAGGCCGGTGACCCCATGCGGTACGTACGGGTAACTTCCCTTTCAGTCCGCCCACCCAGCACCCTCCTGGAGCCGTGATGCCCGAAGCCGTCATCGTCTCGACCGCCCGCTCCCCGATCGGCCGGGCCTTCAAGGGCTCCCTCAAGGACCTGCGGCCCGACGACCTCACCGCCACGATCATCCAGGCCGCCCTCGCCAAGGTCCCCGAGCTGGACCCGCGCGACATCGACGACCTGATGCTCGGCTGCGGCCTGCCCGGCGGCGAGCAGGGCAACAACCTGGGCCGGATCGTGGCCGTGCAGATGGGGATGGACCACCTCCCGGGCTGTACGGTCACCCGCTACTGCTCCTCCTCGCTGCAGACCTCCCGGATGGCGCTGCACGCGATCAAGGCGGGCGAGGGCGACGTCTTCATCTCGGCCGGTGTCGAGATGGTGTCCCGCTTCGTGAAGGGCAACTCGGACTCGCTGCCCGACACGCACAACCCGCTCTTCGCCGACGCCGAGGCCCGCACCAAGGCCGTCGCCGAGTCCGAGGGCTCCACCTGGCACGACCCGCGCGAGGACGGCCTCGTCCCCGACGCGTACATGGCCATGGGCCAGACCGCCGAGAACCTGGCCCGCTGGAAGGGCATCACCCGCCAGGAGATGGACGAGTTCGGCGTACGGTCGCAGAACCTCGCCGAGCAGGCCATCAAGAACGGCTTCTGGGAGCGCGAGATCACCCCGGTGACGCTGCCCGACGGCACCGTCGTCTCCACCGACGACGGCCCGCGCGCCGGCGTCACCCTGGAGGGCGTCTCCGGCCTCAAGCCGGTCTTCCGCCCCGACGGCCTGGTCACCGCCGGCAACTGCTGCCCGCTGAACGACGGCGCCGCCGCGCTGGTGATCATGTCCGACACCAAGGCGCGCGAGCTGGGCCTGACCCCGCTGGCCCGGATCGTCTCCACCGGCGTCTCCGGCCTCTCCCCCGAGATCATGGGCCTCGGCCCGGTCGAGGCCTCGAAGCAGGCCATCCGCCGCGCCGGCCTGACCAGCTCCGACATCGACCTGGTCGAGATCAACGAGGCCTTCGCGGCGCAGGTCATCCCGTCCTACCGCGAGCTGGGCTTCGACCTGGACAAGGTCAACGTCAACGGCGGCGCCATCGCCGTCGGCCACCCCTTCGGCATGACGGGCGCCCGCATCACCGGCACCCTCATCAACAGCCTCCAGTTCCACGACAAGCAGTTCGGCCTGGAGACCATGTGCGTGGGCGGCGGCCAGGGCATGGCCATGGTCATCGAGCGCCTCAGCTAACCACCCCGCGTCCAAGCCGTGACCGAATCTCCCCCAGGATGTGACCTACGTCCCGGGGGAGCATTGTTTTCCCAGGTCACAGGGGTTTCGGGACTAAACACCAGGCACAAATACCTGTCCATTTCGTGACGTAATGCACTGACAGGACGCACCACCCCGGGCCAAGCTGATGTAGGAAGTCGGGGGATCGACTCGGAATCGGGAGTACGTCAGTGAGCGCACTGTCTCTTGCCCTGCTGGTGACCACGGCGGCTGCCACCGCGGTGGGCGTCGCCGCCCTGCACTCCGCCCACGCTCTCCGTAAGCAGGTCACCGCGCTGCGTGGCGAACTCGCCGCCGCCAACGGCCTGTCCGTCCCGCACGCCCGCCAGACGCCCGCCGCCGAGATACGGGCCGCGGTCGCCGAGGCGCTGGCCGAGGAGCGCGAGCGGGAGCTGGCCGAGGCGCGGGCCTTCTGGGCCGCGCAGGAGGCACGGGACGCCGCCGACGCCCCGTCGCTGCTCGGCGGCGCGGGGGGCACGGCCGAGGACGGTCCCTACTTCGTGCCCCGCCAGGCCGACTTCGTGGGCCTGGAGGCGATGGCCCTGGAGGCGATGGAGGCGGAGGCCGCCGCGCTCGACGGCCCCGACCCGCTGGACGTCTTCGACACCTTCGACGAGTTCCCGGAGCTGGCCGGAGCGTCCGAGTACCCGGACGACTCCGCCGAGCTGGCCGCGGCCCGCCGCCGGCACCCCTCGCACCCCGACTTCGTGCCGGTCCAGACCCCCGTGGTCACCGACCACGAGCGCACGGTGGCCCGCCTGGAGGAGCTCGCGGACACCGGCACGGCGCTGACCGACGTCCGCCCCGGCCCGCTGGGCACGCTGGACGTGTACGTCTTCGCCGACGGCACCACGCTGTGCATGACCCCCGGCCACCGGGAGACCGCGGAGCGCCTCGCCGAGGCCCTGCGCGCCGGCCACGCCCCGGTCCTGCTCGGCGGCTCGGGCGTCTCCGGCGCCTACGCCCTGACCTTCTCCTGCGGCGACGCGGCGGAGGACAACGTGTACATCCTGGCGGACCGCGTGATCGCGAGCCTCTGACCGACGCCCCCGTACCCCAGGGGCGTCTAGAGGCCCGAGCGCGCCTCCGCCTCACGTACCAGCCTCACGGCCTCGTCCAGGCCCCCTTCGGGGGCGCCGGCCGGGGCCGTTCGCAGTGCTTCGGCCAGATCCGCGGCGGCCACCACGAGTTGGTCGGCCACCACGAAGACACCGGCGTCCGGCAGCTCCACCGGCTCGCGTTCCGGGAACTCGGCGCGCTGCGCCCGGGTCGCCAACTCCCTGGCCAGGGCCAGCCCTTCGGCGGCGGCGCCGCGCTGGAGGCGGCTCTGCGGGGCGGCCCGCAGGCGGTCGGCGAACCGCTCTGCGGCGACGGTCAGTCCACTCGTATCACGCACGGTGCGACCCTATGCGCCGCCCGGGCACCATTGCCAACGGGCGAACGCTCGGGCACGGTGACGTGAAGGAGCAGCACACGGCACAACGCGTCCGGAGGCGCCGATGTCCCACACCTTCTCCGAAGAGACCCACCGCAACCTCCTCGCCCGCATCCCGCACTGCACCGGCCGCGAGATCTCCGAGTGGCTGAAGACCGTGGAGGACGGGCCCTCGCTCCTCCGCTTCGAGGACAAGGTCAGCTGGCTGCGCGGGGCGCACGACCTCGCGTACGGCCACGCCAAGGCGATCATCCACGAGTACGACCTGCGCCGGGCGGCCCGCCGGATGCTCTGACGCCGGACCGCCCGCGGCTCACTCCTTCACCCACCGGCCGAGGAAGTCGCGGACCAGCTCCGCGATCTCCTCGCCGTGCGTCTCCAGGGCGAAGTGCCCGGCGTCCAGGAGGTGGATCTCCGCGTCCGGCAGGTCGCGGGCGAAGGCCTCGGCGCCGGCCGGCCCGAAGATCTCGTCGCCACGTCCCCAGGCGGCGAGCAGCGGGGGCCGGTGGGTGCGGAAGTACTCCTGGAAGGCCGGGTAGCCGTCCAGGTTGAACTGGTAGTCCCAGAAGAGCTGGAGCTGGACCTCCTTGTTGCCGGGCCGGTCGAGGCCGGCCTGGTCGAGGGTCCAGGTCTCGGGCCCGACGCGGTCGAGCCGGTCGGCCGGGACGCCGTGGGTGTACTGCCAGCGGGTGGCCTCGGCGGTCAGCAGCTCGCGCACGGCGGGCTCGTGGGCCTCCCGGTCCCCGGCGTGCGCGAAGAGCACGTCCCAGAAGGGCGTGAAGCCCTCCAGGTAGGCGTTGCCGCTCTGGGTGACGAGCGCGGTGACCCGCTCGGGGTGGCGGGAGGCGATGCGCAGGCCGATGGGGGCGCCGTAGTCCTGGACGTAGAGGGCGAAGCGATCGAGCCCGAGCCGGTCGAGGAGCTTCAGGGTGATCTCGGTGAGCTTCTCGAAGCCGTAGGCGAAGTCGGTCACGGCGGGCGCGGCGGAGGCGCCGAAGCCGATGTGGTCGGGTGCGATCAGGTGGTACGAGTCGGCGAGCTCGGCCATCAGGCCGCGGTACATGTGCGAGCTGGCCGGGAAGCCGTGCAGCAGCACGAGGGTGGGGCGGGACGGGTCGCCGGCCTCCCGGTAGAAGACCTCCAGGCCGTCGATGTTCTCGGTGCGGCCGCGCAGCGCGAATACGGACATGGGGTGCCCCTCCTCCGGGGGAGAACGAGCGTTCTCCCTCTGCCCTGTAGAGTAGGAGAACGATGGTTCTCGGCGCAAGCGCGGAGCCGGGCCCGGACGGGGGCGCCCGCGCGGGCGCATGACGGAGGAGTGATCGGGATGGACGCGGAGACCGCCGAGCTGAAGCTCCTGGAGACGGCCGAGACGCTGTTCGACGAGCGGGGGGTGCAGGGCGTCGGCATGGACGCCATCCGCGGCGCCTCGGGCGTCTCGCTCAAGCGCCTGTACCAGCTCTTCCCCTCCAAGGACCATCTGGTCTGGGCGGTCCTCAAGCGCCGCGACGGCGCCGTCCGCGAGGCGATCGCCGCCCACGGCGCCACCCACGCCACCACCCCGTACGGGCGCAGCCTCGCGGTCTTCGACTACCTCGGCGAGTGGTTCGCCGACCCCGGCTTCCGCGGCTGCGCCTTCATCAACACCTTCGGCGAGATGGGCGGCATCTCCCCGGACATCGCCGAGATCGCCCGCGGCCACAAGCAGGCCCTGCGGGACTACTTCGCCGAGCAGACCACCGCGATGAACGCCCCGCCCGCCCTCGCCGACCAGCTGGCCCTGCTCGCCAACGGCGCCATGGCCGTCGCCGGCATCAACGGCACCTCCGAGCCCGCCGCGCAGGCCAAGGACGCGGCCAGGGTGCTGCTCGACGCGTACGTGGACTAGGGCCTGTCGTCGCGGAAACGCGGAAGGGCCCGCCCGGCGGATGCCGGACGGGCCCTTCCCCCGTGTCAGGGGGTGCGTCAGTCGTCGCCCTGGAGGATCGACAGCAGACGCAGCGCCTCCAGGTAGATCCACACCAGGGTCATGGTGAGGCCGAAGGCGGCCAGCCAGGACTCCTCGCGCGGAGCGCCGTACGTGATGCCGTCCTCGACCTGCTTGAAGTCCAGGGCGAGGAAGCAGGCACCGAGGACGATGCCGATGACACCGAACAGGATGCCGAGGCCGCCGCTGCGGAAGCCGAGGCCGTCACCGCCGGCGAAGACGGCGAACAGCAGGTTGACCACCATGAGGAGCATGAAGCCCATCGCGGCGGCCATCACGAAGCCGTAGAAACGGCGGGTGACGCGGATCCAGCGCATCTTGTACGCGATCAGCACGCCGGCGAAGACCGCCATGGTGCCGAGCACGGCCTGGATGACGACGCCGTCGGCGATGTACGTCGAGACGGCGGCGGACAGCACACCGAGGAAGACGCCCTCGAAGGCCGCGTAACCGAGGATCAGGGCCGGCACGGGCTTGCGCTTGAACGACTGGACCAGCGACAGGACCAGCGCCACCAGGGCGGCGCCGATGGCGATGCCGTAGGACTTGGCCAGGTTCGCCGGGTCGACCGGCAGCAGCAGCCAGGACAGGACGGCGGTGAGCACGACCGTACCGAGCGTGATGGCCGTGCGGCTCACCACGTCGTCGATCGTCATCACGTTGCCGCGGACCTGCTGCGGCGCGCCGGGGACGGTGTCCTGCGGCGCGTACGGGTTGGTCGCGTACGGGTTCGTCGCACCCTCGGCGTACGGGTTGCCGGTGGCGTAGGGGTTGGTTCCGACGGCGGGGCCCCCGGCCTGCGGCTGCTGCGCGTTGAAGCCGGCGTAGCCGTTGTCGCGGCTGAACCCCCGTCGCGAGAAGACCGGGTTGCTGCTCCTCATCTCACTCCTCCATGGCCGCACTGCGCGGCGTCCCCTCAAGAGTAATAGGGAAGCAAAAGAAACTCCCTAGTGCTCGGGGAGGATCTTTCGGTGAAGGGAAGCCGAGGAGTGGGGGTCGGGAGGCAAGAAGAAGAGGAGCTGTGCCCGGAACCGGATTCGAACCGGTACGGCCTGAAGGCCAGCGAGGTTTAAGCTCGCCGTGTCTGCATTCCACCATCCGGGCGGGTCGCGAAGCTCCGCGTTGGCACATGAGCCTATCGGGGCAGGTCGCTCGTTCAGCGGAACAGTCTCCCGATGTTGTCTTATTTTATTGACACCTGAGGGTGTGTCAGTGCAGGTGAGGGCCCTTCTACGAAGGGCGGCGGGGGTCGCGGCCGCAAAGAGCGGCGTGCCGGATTGACGAAAACTCGCCGACGGTCCGTCGGTAGTCCGTCAAGATCAGGGTCGCCGTCATACCTCAGGAGGAGGACCCGGCCCCTCGGTCCGACTCCAGGCTGCCCCCGGAACGGGCACGTGGACGGACGCCCCGGCCCTGAACGTTCGAAACGATGGAGTGGTTCCCGAACAGTCGCAGTGACAGGAGTCGCCGTCGTGACCACCACCCCCACCGTGCCCCGCTCGACCGCGGTGGCCGCCCGCGCCACCGACCTCTCCAAGGTCTACGGACACGGCGAGACCCAGGTGGTCGCCCTCGACCGCGTCAGCGTGGACTTCCGGCAGGGCGAGTTCACCGCGATCATGGGCCCGTCCGGCTCCGGCAAGTCGACCCTGATGCACTGCGTCGCGGGCCTGGACGCCTTCAGCTCCGGCTCCGTGCGGATCGGCGAGACCGAGCTCGGCTCCCTGAAGGACAAGCAGCTCACCCAGCTGCGCCGGGACAAGATCGGATTCATCTTCCAGGCGTTCAACCTGCTGCCGACGCTGACCGCGCTGGAGAACATCACGCTGCCGATGGACATCGCCGGCCGCAAGCCCGACAAGCAGTGGGTGCAGACGGTCATCGACATGATCGGCCTCTCCGGCCGGCTCAGCCACCGTCCCGCGCAGCTCTCCGGCGGCCAGCAGCAGCGCGTGGCCGTGGCCCGCGCGCTGGCCTCCAAGCCCGAGATCATCTTCGGTGACGAGCCGACCGGAAACCTGGACTCGCGCTCCGGCGCCGAGGTCCTGGGCTTCCTGCGCAACTCGGTGCGCGAGCTCGGCCAGACCGTGGTGATGGTCACCCACGACCCGGTCGCCGCCTCCTACGCGGACCGCGTGATCTTCCTGGCCGACGGCCGGATCGTCGACGAGATGCTCCACCCCACGGCGGACGGCGTGCTCGACCGGATGAAGGCCTTCGACGCCAAGGGCCGCACGAGCTGACGCGGCCCCGCCGCACCCCGTCCTCCGTCCCAGCTTCCGTTCAGGACCCCACCCATGTTCCGTACCGCCCTGCGCAATGTGCTCGCGCACAAGGCCAGGCTGCTGATGACCGTCCTCGCCGTGATGCTCGGCGTGGCCTTCGTCTCCGGCACCCTCGTCTTCACCGACACCCTCTCCAACGCCTTCCGCAACCAGTCGGCCAAGAGCTATGACGACGTCGCCGTCGCCGTCAGCGCCGCCCCCAACCAGCAGGACCCGAACCAGACGCCGGGCCTCTCCGAGCAGACCCGGCAGAAGATCGCCGGGCTGGACGGCGTCGCCAAGGCGACGGGCCGGGTCAACGGCTTCGCCGGCGTGCCGGACAAGAACGGCAAGCTGATCGGCGTCGGCTGGTCCAACAAGGGCACCAACTTCGCCCCCGGCCAGGACGGCAAGGACCCGGCCTACGCCTTCACCAGCGGTGAGGGACCGGTCGAGGACGACCAGATCGCGCTCGACAAGGAGACCGCCGACAAGGGCGGCTACCAGGTCGGCGACCAGGTCCGGGTGGCCACCAACGGCCCGGTCGAGACGTACACGCTCTCCGGTGTCTTCACCACCGAGGACGGCGCGGTGAACGCCGGCGGCAGCCTCGTCGTCTTCGACACGGCCACCGCCCAGAAGCTGTACCTCAAGCCCGGCCACTTCCTCGACATCACGGTCACCGGCAAGCCCGGCGCGGACTCCGCGAAGATCCTCTCCGAGGTCGAGAAGGTCGTCGGCGACACCGCCGAGGCCCAGACCGGCCAGGCCCTCGCCGACCAGCAGGCCAAGGACATCGAGCAGGGCCTGGGCGCGCTCAACCAGATGCTGCTCGGCTTCGCCGGCATCGCGCTCTTCGTCGGCATCTTCCTGATCTCCAACACCTTCACGATGCTGGTCGCCCAGCGCACCAAGGAACTCGCGCTGATGCGCGCCGTCGGCGCCTCGCGCAAGCAGATCACCCGCTCCGTGCTCGCGGAGGCCGGTGTGGTCGGCCTGGTCGCCTCCGTGGTCGGCTTCGTCCTCGGCATCGGGCTCGCCGTGGCCCTGCGGGCCGGCATGGCCGGCTTCGGCCTGAAGATCCCGGACGGCGAACTCGTCGTCGGCACCACCCCGCTGGTCTCGGCGCTCGCCGTCGGCATCCTGATCACCATGCTGGCCGCCTGGCTGCCCGGCCGCCGTGCCGCGAAGATCCCGCCGGTCGCCGCCATGAGCAGCGTCCACGCGGTGGCCTCCACCAAGTCGCTGGTCGTGCGCAACACCATCGGTGCGATCGTCACCGCCCTGGGTGCGGTCTCGATCGTCGCCGGCGCCGGCAAGGGCGGCGACGACGGCCGGATGCTGATCGCCGGCGGCGCGTTCCTCTCGCTCATCGGCGTAATCGTGCTGATCCCGCTGCTGTCCCGCCCGGTGATCGCGCTGGCCCGCCCGTTCCTGAAGCCCTTCGGCGTGGCCGGTTCGCTGGCCGGTCAGAACGCGGTCCGCAACCCGCGCCGCACCGGCGCCACGGCCTCCGCGCTCGCCATCGGTCTCACCCTGGTGACCGGCCTCTCGGTGCTCGGCGCCACGGTCGGCTCGGCCGTGGACCGGATGACGACCGACCAGGTCAAGGCCGACTACATGATCTCCATGGCGAGCGGTGACGGCCTCAACCAGGCCGCGCTGGACGCCGTCCGCAAGACCCCGGGCCTGACCGCCGTCTCGCCGCAGCAGGCCGGCTACCTCCAGGTGAAGGGCGACTTCAAGTCCGTCTCCGGCGTCACCCCGGGCGACATCGAGAAGGTCCTCAACCTGAAGGTCGTCGACGGCTCGCTGGGCTCGCTCGCCCAGGGCAAGGTCGCCGTCGAGGAGAAGACCGCCGAGAAGAAGGGCTGGAAGGTCGGCTCGACCCTGCCGGTCGAGTTCTCGGACAAGAAGAAGGGCTCGCTGACGGTCGGCGCGGTCTACGAGGGCAGCGAGTTCGTCTCGCCGCTCGTCCTGGACGCGAAGATCCTCAACGCGCACGACCCCAAGCCGTACATCCCGCAGATCCTCGTGAAGATGGACGGCGGCGCCTCCGACTCGGCCGAGAAGGCCCTGATGAAGGCGATGGGCGACAACCCGGCCATGACGGTCATGGACCAGAAGGACATCCGCGACTCGTTCGGCGGCGTCATCAACATGATGCTGAACATCATGTACGGCCTGCTGGCGATGGCCCTGATCATCGCGGTGCTCGGTGTCGTCAACACGCTGGCCATGTCGGTCTTCGAGCGCCAGCAGGAGATCGGCATGCTGCGGGCGATCGGTCTCGACCGGCGCCGGGTGAAGCGGATGGTGCGCCTGGAGGCCGTGGTCATCTCGCTGTTCGGCGCGGTCGTCGGCATCGGCCTCGGCTCGTTCCTCGGCTGGGCGATCGGCGAGACGCTGAAGAACAGCCTGCCGGACTACGCGCTGGTGCTGCCGTGGGGCCGGATCGGGATCTTCCTGCTCCTGGCCGGACTGGTCGGCGTGCTGGCCTCCCTGTGGCCGGCCCGCAGCGCGGCGAAGCTGAACATGCTCTCCGCGATCAAGGCCGAGTAGCACCGACACGGACGGCCGGAAGGGCCGGTCCCCCGCTCGGGGGGACCGGCCCTTCCGGCGTTCCCGGTGCCTGTGGGTCAGCTGCCCGCGCAGTACGTCATGAGGTACTGGTGGTTGGCCTTGAACTGGGCGTAGAGCGCCGGGTCGTCGATCTTCAGCAGGGTCTCGTCGTTGGCCCGCAGCGCCGGGTAGGTGTAGTTGTGGCTGCCGGTCCACACGAGCTTCCTGCCGGCCACGCCGTCGTACGTGCCCTCGATCAGCAGGTACTTGGAGTGCAGGCCCGCCTTGGCGACGCCGGTGCCCCGGTCCTCGTAGCACTCGACGCGCTGGGTGAGCTTGCCCGAGACGATCGACTCGACGCCGGCGCCCATGGAGCCGGGGGCGCCGTCGTGGGCGAGGATCACGGAGCAGCCGGCGTTCTTCAGGGCGACCAGCTTGGTGGCGACCTCGTCGCGGGTGAAGAGGTTGGCGGCCATCCGGATCTGGGTGCCGCCGGTGCAGCTGACGTTGTCGAGGATCAGCTTGACGGTGTCGGTGGAGGCGTCGTTGTCGTACGTGGTGCCGGCGGCCTCCTTGCGCGGGAAGAAGTACGCCTTGTACGGGCCGCTGGCCGGGGTCTTGTAGTAGTGGCTGAGCCCGGTCGCGGAGGTGCCGTAGGCGAGCAGGTCGGCGAAGTAGTCCTGGTAGATGCCGTAGAGACCGGTGTCGACGATGGTGACGGCGTTGTTGAAGAGGTCGGTGCGCTGGACGCCCGTCATGTTGGCGGAGGTCTGCACGACGACGTCGTTCGCGCCGCCGGTGTTCGAGAACAGCCAGAACTTGTTGTGGTTGATGGCACCGTCGGGGTCGCCGGGCAGCTGGCGGGAGCCGATGCAGCCGCGTCCGGCGGGGCAGGCGAAGACCCAGGAGCCCTGGGCACGGTCGGTGCCGAGGCGGGCGACGAGCCGGGTGTACTCGCCGCCGGTCATGGTGACGGAGGTGTTGTCGACGACGACCCTGACGTTCACGCCGCGGTTCTTGGCGGCGCCGAGGGCGTCGGTGACGGTGTCGTCGGTGAAGGTGTAGAGCCCGGCGGTGATGGTGGCGCCCGCCGGGGTCTGGTCGATGAGGCCGATGATGTGGTCGCGGACCCGGTCCTGGGCGGCGGCGTCGCCGGACGGGTCGTTGAAGGTGGCCGTGGTGGTGACGGCGGTGGTGTCGGCACCGGCCGGGGCCGGGGAGGCCGCGAGCAGGCCGACGGCGGCGGCCAGGGTGAGGACGAGACGGACGGGACGGCGCAAGATTCCCCCTGAGGCGCGAGGCGACATATACATGACAATCCGGACCCGAAAGGAACGGGGTGCCGATCCGAACCGGCACCCCGCCTTCCGGAACCCGAAGGTCCGAACGTATCAGCGCCCTTGGGCCTCCCGGGACTCCCAGGACTCCCGGGACTCGCTCCACACCCTCGGCCGCAGCGCCACGCCCGACGCGCCCGAGCCCGGCGTGCGCACCGCCAGGAACTGGTTGACCCCGATGCGGTTGCGCTCGAAGGAGACCGCCGAGGCCGCCATGTACAGGCGCCAGATCCGCGCCCGGCCCGGCGAGGTCAGCCGCACCGCCCGGTCCCACCCGGCCTCCAGGTTCGCCACCCAGCTGCGCAGCGTCAGCGCGTAGTGCTCGCGGATCGCCTCCACGTCCCGCACCTCGAAGCCCGCGTCCTCCAGGGTCGTCAGGGTGCGCCCCATCGGCGCCAGTTCGCCGTCCGGGAAGACGTACGCGTCGATGAACGCGTCCACCTCGTACGCCTCCTCGTCCGGCTCCGGGCGGCGCGAGATCTGGTGGTTCAGCAGCCGCCCGCCGGGCTTCAGCAGCCCGTACAGCGCGTCCGCGTACTCCCGGTACTTCACCGTGCCCACGTGCTCGGCCATGCCGATCGACGAGATCGCGTCGAACGGGCCGTCCGTGACGTCCCGGTAGTCCTGCACCCGGATCTCGATCCGGTCGGTCAGCCCCTCCTCCGCGATCCGCTTGCGCGCGAACGCGGCCTGCTCCCGGGAGAGGGTGACGCCGACCACCCGGGCGCCGTACTCACGGGCCGCGTGGATCGCCATGGAGCCCCAGCCGCAGCCGACGTCCAGCAGCCGGTCGCCCTCCCTCAGGCGCAGCTTGCGAGCGATCAGGTCCAGCTTGTCCCGCTGGGCGTCCTCGAGGGTGCCGCCGGAACCTTCGGTGCCGCCGGTGCCGTCGGGGGCCCAGTAGGCGCACGAATAGACCATCGACGGGCCCAGCACCAGCTCGTAGAACTCGTTGCCCACGTCGTAGTGGTGACTGATCGCCTGCTTGTCCCGGCGCCTGGTGTGCCGCACCCCGCTGCGCCCGCGCATCTCCTCCAGGGGAGGCTTCGGCGGCGGGAGGGGGCCGGCCAGCTTCAGGAGGGCGCGGGCGGCGGCCCGCACCTTCGGGTCGCGCGCGGTCTCCAGGAGGCCGCGCGACTCCTCGCCGCGCTCCCACAGGAACCCCGCGAGCCGGTCGAGGACCGTGTAGAGGTCCCCCTCGACGTCGATCTCCCCCGCCACCCATGCCCTGGCGAGGCCGAGCTCCCCCGGCTTCCACAGCAGCCGGCGCAGGGCCCGGCGCTCGCGGATGATCAGTACCGGGCCGTCCGCGGGACCTGCTTCGCTGCCGTCCCAGGCCCGCAGCCGCACGGGGAGCGGAGCTCCCAGCACGTCCTCGGCGAGGGCGGTCAGCCGCGACGCGGCGTCGGCCATGATGAAACACCTCCGTGATCTCGTGCCCCAGAAATGCTTGTCACCAAGGGAACACCGTCGGTAGGCGTTCCACTCCCGTTCGAGGGCAACGAGTCCGGAAAAACACGCGAAGGGCGGTGCGCGGGGGTGCGTTCGTGGTCCACCCGCGCACGCGAAAGGGCCGTCCGCACCACGGATGGCGGACGGCCCTTTCGGGTGTTGCTGGAGGGATCAGGCCTTGGCCTTCTCCTGCGCCGGGGCGGCCGGCGCCGGGGCGGGCTTCGCCGCCTCGTAGAACTCCTCGCGCGGGGTCTCCATGGCGCCCAGGGAGACGACCTCACGCTTGAGGAACATGCCCAGGGTCCAGTCGGCGAAGATGCGGATCTTGCGGTTCCAGGTCGGCATCGCCATGCCGTGGTAGCCACGGTGCATGTACCAGGCGAGACGGCCCTTGAGCTTGATCTTCATCTTGCCCATGACGATCATCGCGACGCCCTTGTGCAGGCCGAGACCCGCGACGGCGCCCTTGTTGGAGTGCGCGTACTCCTTCTGCGGGAAGCCCCGCATGCCGGACACCACGTTGTCGCCGAGGACCTTGGCCTGGCGCAGCGCGTGCTGGGCGTTCGGCGGGCACCAGGCGCGCTCGGCCGGGACGCCGGCCTTGATCGCGGCCAGGTCCGGGACCTGGGCGTTGTCGCCCGCGGCCCACACGTAGTCGAGGCCGTTGACCTGGAGCTTCTCGTTGCAGTCCACGTGGCCACGGGGGCCGAGCGGCAGACCGAAGCGGGAGAGCGCCGGGTTCGGCTTCACACCGGCGGTCCACACGATCGTGTTGGAGTCGACCTCGAGGCCGTTCTTCAGCACGACGTGGCCGTCGACGCAGGAGTCCATCGAGGTCTGGAGGTAGATCTCGATGCCGCGGCCCTCGAGGTGCTCCTTGCCGTACTGGCCCAGCTTCGGGCCGACCTCGGGAAGGATCTTGTCGGCGGCGTCGACCAGGATGAAGCGCATGTCCTCGCGCTTCACGTTCTGGTAGTACTTCGACGCGTCGCGGGCCATGTCCTCGACCTCGCCGATGGTCTCCGCGCCGGCGAAGCCGCCGCCCACGAAGACGAAGGTCAGCGCCTTGCGGCGGACCTCCTCATCGGTCGTCGAGTCGGCCTTGTCGAGCTGCTCGAGGACGTGGTTGCGCAGGCCGATGGCCTCCTCGATGCCCTTCATGCCGATGCCCTGCTCGGCGAGACCGGGGATCGGGAAGGTGCGGGAGACGGCACCCATCGCAATGACCAGGTAGTCGAACGGCAGCTCGTACGCCTCGCCGACGAGCGGCGAGATCGTGGCGACCTTGCGGTCCTGGTCGATGGTGGTGACCCGGCCGGTGAGCACCTCGGCTCCGCGCACGACGCGTCGCAGCGGGACGACGACGTGGCGCGGCGAGATGCTGCCGGCGGCGGCTTCGGGGAGGAAGGGCTGGTAGGTCATGTACGACCGCGGGTCGACGACCGTGACGGTCGCCTCCGCGTAGCGCATCTTCTTGAGGATGCGCCGAGCTGCGTACAGGCCTACGTACCCGCCGCCTACTACGAGGATCCTGGGACGCTCCGTGGTGCTCATGCATCCGAGTATCCACCCCTCCCAGGGGGGTTGCTCGTGCGCCCCTTCACAAGGTTGTCGGGGTCCTCTGCTACACTCCGCCGCCCACGTGACCCAGGTCATGGTCCAGCAAAGGAACCAGGGGGTGCCCGTGGACGTTGTTCACCCCCTGTGAACTGGCCCGGAGAGCCTTACGCAACGCAGAACCACGGGGTGCGTTCACACGAAGGAAACATCGAGCGAAGTGGCCTCCGCGCCTGCGAAAGGGCCCTGAGAAGCCCCTCGAAGGGACCAAAGGCCCTCCTCGGACGCCATCAGGGCCCTTTCTCTTGTGAAGAACTTCACGAACTTTCCCGACGGAGCGTCGTCCAGGGGGCCCTGTCAGGCCTCATAGGCACCCGCTATGCGACGGATAGCGCGATCCCATCGAGGATGTCGTGCTCGCTGACGACCACCTCGGCGGCTCCGGTGCGCTCCATGATCTCGGCGAGGACCAGCGCTCCGGCGACGATCACGTCGACCCGGCCGGGGTGGATCACCGGGATCGCGGCCCGCTCGTCGTGGGTGGAGGAGAGCAGCCGGGCCACCACCTCGTCGACCTGCGCGCGGGAGATCCGCGCGTGGTGGATCTTCGTGGAGTCGTACTCCGGGAGCCCGAGCGCGACGGCGGCGACGGTGGTCACCGAGCCGGCCAGGCCCACCAGGGTCTCGGCCTCGCCGATCGGCACGGTCTCGGCGGCCAGGTCCAGCGCGGCCCGCACGTCGGCGCGGATCGCGGCGATCTCCTCCGCGGCCGGCGGGTCGTGCCGCACATGCCGCTCGGTGAGGCGGACGCAGCCGATGTCGACCGAGCGGGCCGCCTCGACGTGCCGGTTGCCGACGACGAACTCGGTGGAGCCGCCGCCGATGTCCACCACCAGGCGCCGGTCGGCGCCGTGCAGCTCGCCGGTGGCACCGGTGAAGGAGAACTCGGCCTCCTGGTCGCCGGTGATGACCTCGGGCTCGACGCCCAGGATCGCCACGACCCCGTTCACGAAGTCGGCGCGGTTCTCGGCGTCGCGGGAGGCGGAGGTGGCGACGAAGCGCAGCCGGTCGGCGCCCACCCCGAACTCCTCGATGACGGCCGCGTACTCCCGGCAGGCCGCGAAGGTCCGCTCCAGCGCCTCGGGCGCGAGCCGGCCGGTCCGGTCGACGCCCTGGCCGAGCCGGACGATCGTCATCCGCCGGTCGAGCTCGATCAGCTCACCCGTCTCCGGGTGCACGTCGGCGACGAGCAGGCGGATGGAGTTGGTACCGCAGTCGATTCCGGCGACCCGGGTCACTCGGCGGACTCCTTCGCGTCGGCGCACGGCGTCACGCACGGGCCCTTCGCCCACCACTCGGGCAGCATCGCGAGGGCCTCGTCGCCGAACGGGTTCACGCCCGGGCCGGCGGCGAGCGAGTGGCCGACGAGCACGTGCAGGCACTTGACCCGGTCCGGCATGCCGCCGGCGCTCGGGAAGCCCTCCAGGACCTCGATGGCGTCGCGGCGCGCGATGTAGTCCTCGTGCGCGGCCCGGTAGGCCGCGGCGAGCTCCGGGTCGGTGGCGAGCCGGGCCTGCATCTCCTTCATGACCCCGTTGGCCTCCAGGGTGCCGATGGCCGAGGCCGCCCGGGGGCAGGTCAGGTAGTACGTGGTGGGGAACGGGGTGCCGTCGGGGAGCCGGGGAGCGGTCTCGACGACGTCCGGGTTGCCGCACGGGCAGCGGTGCGCGATGGCACGCAGGCCGCGGGGCGGCCGGCCGAGCTGGTCCTCGAACGCCGCGATGTCCGCGTCGGTCGGCTCGGTGCGTTCGGTCTGCGGAGGAGGCGTTTCCATGGTGGATCCTGGGGTTGGTCAGTGGCGGTCGGCGTTGTCCACGCCGTCCCACAGGTTGTCGTACCAGGGGCGGTCCGTCGCACCCTGGTCGGTGCGGGGCCGGTGCTCCGCGTCCGGGTCGTTCACGGTGAAGCCGGTCTCACCGGGCATCAGGTAGTGCAGGTGCTCGCGGGCGAGCCGGCGCACGTAGGCGGGATCCTGGAGGCGGGCCTTCTCGTCCCGCAGTTCCTCGACCCGCTGCGCCGCCTCGGCGGACTTGCGCTGCTGGTCGGCGATCTCGCCCTGCTGGGAGACGTACTGCCGCATCGGGTAGGCGAGCGCCACCACCAGCGAGCACACGACCAGCGCGAGGAAGGCCGCGCGGCCGGTGAGGCGGGAGCGGCGGGCCTGCCGGCGGGTCTGGGAGCGGTAGACACGGGCGGCGGTCTGCTCGCCGAGCAGCCTGATCCGGGTCGCGGTCGAGAACCGGTCCCGGTCCTTCACGGCCATGTCGTACGCCTCCCCTGTCGCTGCCGGCCCTCTTCACACGCACGTCCCCGCACACGGTACGGGACCGAGTGCGGGGACGTACGGATCAGAGCAGGTGTCAGCCCTTGAAGCGCGGGAAGGCGCTGCGGCCGGCGTACACCGCGGCGTCGTCGAGGATCTCCTCGATGCGCAGCAGCTGGTTGTACTTGGCGACGCGCTCGGAGCGGGCCGGGGCGCCGGTCTTGATCTGGCCGCAGTTGGTGGCGACGGCCAGGTCGGCGATGGTGACGTCCTCGGTCTCGCCGGAGCGGTGCGACATCATGCACTTGAAGCCGCTGCGCTGGGCCAGCTCGACGGCGTCGAGGGTCTCGGTCAGCGAGCCGATCTGGTTGACCTTGACCAGGAGGGCGTTCGCGGAGCCCTCCTCGATGCCGCGGGCGAGGCGCTCGGGGTTGGTGACGAACAGGTCGTCGCCGACCAGCTGCACCTTGCTGCCCAGCTTGTCGGTGATGACCTTCCAGCCGGCCCAGTCGTCCTCGAACAGCGGGTCCTCGATGGAGACCAGCGGGTACGCGGAGACGAGCTCCTCGTAGTACTCGGTCATCTCGGCGGCCGAGCGGGACTTGCCCTCGAACTCGTACGTGCCGTCCTTGTAGAACTCGGAGGCGGCGCAGTCGAGCGCGAGCGCGATGTCCTTGCCCGGGACGTAGCCGGCCTGCTTGATGGCCTCGAGGATGAGGTCGAGCGCGGCGCGGTTGGAGTCCAGGTTCGGGGCGAAGCCGCCCTCGTCGCCGAGGCCGGTGGACAGGCCCTTCTCCTTCAGCACCTTCTTGAGGGTGTGGTAGACCTCGGTGCCCCAGCGCAGGGCCTCGGAGAAGGACTCCGCGCCGATCGGCGCGATCATGAACTCCTGGATGTCCACGTTGGAGTCGGCGTGCGAGCCGCCGTTCAGGATGTTCATCATCGGAACGGGCAGCAGGTGCGCGTTCGGGCCGCCGAGGTAGCGGAAGAGCGGCAGGTCCGAGGCCTCGGAGGCGGCGTGCGCGACGGCGAGGGAGACGCCGAGGATGGCGTTGGCGCCGAGCGAGGACTTGTCCGGGGTGGCGTCCAGGTCGAACATCGCCTGGTCGATCAGACGCTGCTCGGTGGCGTCGTAGCCGACGAGCTCCGGGCCGATCTGCTCGATGACCGCGAGGACGGCCTTCTCGACACCCTTGCCCTGGTAACGGTTGGGGTCACCGTCGCGGAGCTCAAGGGCCTCGAACGCACCGGTGGAGGCACCGGACGGCACGGCAGCACGACCGGTGCTGCCGTCGTCGAGGCCGACCTCGACCTCGACCGTGGGGTTGCCTCGGGAGTCCAGGATTTCCCGGGCTACGACGACGTCGATGGACGGCACGAGCATCTCCTTCTGGGATGTGACGCTGGGTGTGACGCATGCGGCAAGGTCTCGTTCGCCTTGCGACATGAGCCTAACCGGCTCTGGGGCTCCAGCCGGCCGGACGCCCGCCCCCTGGGACGAAAAAGGACCCAAGGGCACGCATCTGAGGACGAAAGACCCATGACTACTGATCGGTAGGGGTCTGAACGGGGAAACCCCGGTCCGGAGCGCACGGGGGAAGGGCGCTCCGGACCGGGGTGGTCACCGCGGGTGGGTCGTCAGGCTCACTTGAGGTGGAGCTGCTGGCCCGGGTAGATCAGGTCGGCGTTCTCGACGACGTCCTTGTTCAGCTCGAACAGCTTGGCCCAGCCGCCCTTGACGCCGTGCGCCTGGGCGATCTTGCTGAGGGTGTCGCCGGCGACGACCTTGTACTCGCCGTCGCCCTTCTTCACCTTCTTGCCGGTCGGAGTGGTGACCGTCTTCTTCGAGACGGTCTTCTTCGACGTGGTCTTCGGCGCCTGGCGCTGCTCGCTGCGGGTCGTCGGCTGCTCGGTGGAGCGCTTCGACGACGACGAGGAGGAAGAGGAGGACGAGGAGGAGCTGGAGCTCGACGAGCTGGAGGAGCTCGACGAGGCGGAGCCGCCGTCGTAGGAGGCGCTGGAGAGACCCACGCCACAGCTCGGCCACGCACCCTTGCCCTGGCCGGCCAGGACCTTCTCGGCGATGGCGATCTGCTGCGACTTCGACGCCTGGTTGGCGGTCGCGGCGTAGGCGGTGCCGCCGTACGCGGCCCAGGTGGAGGCCGAGAACTGAAGGCCGCCGTAGTAGCCGTTGCCGGTGTTGATGGACCAGTTGCCGCCGGACTCGCACGCGGCGACGGCGTCCCACTCGGAGGCGGTGGCGGCCGAGGCGGTGCCCGCGGCCATCAGCGGGGCGGCGACGGCGACACCGGTGACGCCGACGAGCGTGGCGACGCGGGTGGCCTTGGAGGGACGACGGTGTTTGCCCTTGTTACCGGAAAACAGCATGGGAATTCTCCTCACCGACGCCTACGAGGTGAGCTGTCGGGTTCGGACCTGATGAGTTGTCCGGCCGCGTGTCCTTGCACGCGGCTTCACCCCAAGCCGATCGTCGGCCGTCTGTCTCAACGGCCGGGGCCGGCACTTACCTTGGGTCCCCCGCTCCTGCCTTCGGCGCTTGCGCGACGACTTCCCGTCGGTCGGCGGCAGGATTCGGCGTACCGGTCGACGGGGCCCGCGGTGGCGAGCGGTCACGACCGTAGACATAGACCCGGTGGAAGTTCAAAGACCATCAACCCGGAAATATCGCCCCTACTTGCTCCCCCGAGTGGGGTGTTTGCGCAGGTGAGGGGCGACGCGAGCAAACTTTGCGGACGTGACACGCCAGTTCGGCAAGAGAGACCCATGTCTCACTTACTCATAACGGACATTCAGCAGCGAACTACTCCGCCGCGACGGTGGATTCGGCCTTCAACTCAAGGCTCTGACCAGGGATGATGAGGTCCGGGTCCGCACCGACCGTGTTCTTGTTGGCGTCATAGAGGGCGGCCCAGCCGCCGGGCAGCGCGTTCTCCTGCGCAATGTCCGACAGGCTGTCACCCGGCTTGACGGTGTATTCGTCAGCCTTGCCCGAGTTGTCCGACTTCTCCCCGGTGACCGCGCTCTCCGTCGACTCCGCGCCGTCGGCGCCCTCGCCCGTCGACCCGTCAGTCGGGGCCGCATGACGCCCGGATTCGGGCGCGGTGTCCGAGTTGCCCGAATCCTCCGGCGCAGCGTCACCGCGGTGCTTGCCCGTGCCGGGAGCAGCCGGGTCCGTCGTGCCGGGCGTGCCGGGCGTGCCGGGCGTGCCGGAGGTGTCCGGCGTGCCGGGCGTGACCGGCGTGCTCGGCGTCGCGGAGCCGTCGGGGGTGGCCGGGGTCACGGGCGGGGTCGTGGCGCCGCCCGACGGCGTGGCCGGCGTCACGGGGGTGGCCGGGGTCGTGGCGGTCGTCCCGGAGCCGGCCGGCTGACCGTCGGTCCGGTTGGACTCGGCGACCGGGCCCGTGGACGCCTTGGGCTTGACGGCGGGCCCCGGGGAGACAGCGGGCTTCTTGCCGTCGTTCTTCAGACCGGCGATCGGCGCACAGGTGGCCCACTGGGTGTCGCCCGCGGCGAGCGCCTTGTCGGCGATGGCGATCTGCTGCGCCCGGCTGGCGAGGTCGGGGCTCGGCGCGTACGCCAGGCCGCCGTGCCGCTCCCAGCTCTCCTGGGTGAACTGGAGACCGCCGTAGAGTCCGTTGCCGAAGTTGGCGCTCCACGCGCCGCCCGACTCGCATTCGGCGACCCGGTCCCAGGTCGGGGCGTCCGCCGCGGAGGCGGAGCCGGTGGCGAGCAACGGCAGGGCCATGGCCGAGCCGGTGACGCCCGCCGCGACGACGAGAGCGGGGGCCTGGCGGGGTCTGCGGTGTCGTCCGTTCCCGGAGCGCATACGGACTGCCTTTCGCGTGGCTGCTGAGATGCCGGTGAACGTAGCGGCATTCGAACGTGAGTCACAAGTCGATGCAGCGGAGATCACGCGAAGATCACATTTCTGACGTGCCGTCAGTCACGCGTCAGTCGCGGGCCCCTTTGTGGGAAGCGCTGAACTCCACCGGAAGCGTGCGCAGGCCACGCATGATCAGCCCACCGCGCCACCGCAGTTCCTCCGGATCGGCCCCAAGTCGCAGGTCCGGCAGGCGAGTCAGCAGCGTCGCCAGCGCCGTCTGTCCCTCCAGGCGCGCCAGCGGAGCCCCCAGGCAGTAGTGGATGCCGTGCCCGTACCCGAGATGCTGGTTGTCACGCCGCGCCAGATCCAGGGTGTCGGGCTCGTCGAAGCGCGCCGGGTCGCGGTCGGCGGCGGCCAGCACCACCAGGACCGGGTCGCCGGCCGGGATCTCCTGCCCGCCGATCGTCAGCGCCTGGGTGGCGAAGCGCCAGGTCGCCATCTCGACCGGCCCGTCGTACCGCAGCAGCTCCTCGACGCCCGTCTCCAGCAGCCCCGTCTCGCCCGCGGCGACCGACTCCTGGAGCCGCGCCCGCTGGTCCGGGTTGCGCAGCAGCGCGTACACGCCGTTGCCGATGAGGTTGACCGTGGTCTCGAATCCGGCGAAGAGAAGGATGAAGGCCATCGCGGCGGCCTCGTTCTCGGTGAGGTGCTCGCCGTGGTCGGAGGCCTTGATGAGCCCGGAGATCAGGTCGTCCCCCGGGGCCTCGCGCTTCTTGTGGATCAGTTCGAGCAGATAGCCGCGCATCTTCTTCACCGAGCGCGCCACCCCGCCGCGCGGCCCGCCGCCGTGCCGGATCATCATCCCGGCCCAGTCCCGGAAGTCGTCCTGGTCCTCGCTCGGCACGCCCAGCAGGTCGCAGATCGCGTAGATGGGGAGCGGGAAGGCGAACTCGTGAATGAGGTCCGCGCTCCCCTTCTCCACGAAGGCGTCGATGAGCCGGTCCGTGAGCTCCTGCACGCGCGGCGCGAACTCCGCCACCCGGCGCGGGGTGAACGCCTTCGACACGAGCCGCCGCAGCCGGGTGTGGTCCGGCGGGTCGATGTTGAGCAGGTGGGTCATCAGCTCGGCCTTGCGCTCGCCCGGAATGCCCGTCTTGCCCTTGGCGTGCGCCGGCTCGTCGTGGTGCGCCGGGTTCTTCGACAGCCGCTGGTCGGCGAGCGCCTGCCGCGCGTCCGCGTACCGGGTCACCAGCCAGGCCTCCACCCCGCTGGGCAGCTTCGCCCGGTGCACCGGCGCGTGCTCGCGCAGCCAGGCGTAGGCGGGGTACGGATCGGTGGCGAACTCCCAGGTGAAGAGCTCGGGAGCGGGGGGCGGAACGGAAGCGGCGGGGGGCTGGTCGGGCATGCTCCCGACACTAACCCCCCGCCCGGGCGGGCACGCGCCCCCGTACGGTCGCGCGGCCCGCCCGCTCGTCACCTCCGGGCGTACCCCTCTCCTACAGCCGGGCGTACACGCCCTTCGCCGTCAGCTGGTCGAAGGCCAGCCGGACCACGGTGGTGCTGTCGACCGGGAGCGGACCGCCCACGGTGGTGATCTCCGCGTCCGTCAGGTGGCGCCGGATCAGCGTGAACTCGTCCAGCGAGCCCGTCAGCCGGTCCTTGTCCGCCCCCACGCTGTCGGGGCGCGCCCCGAGCTGGAGGCCGCGCACGTCGAAGCCGTCCTCGGAGGTCACGGCACCGGAGACGGCACCGGTCGCCACGGACTGCAGGGCGGTGCCGTCGCCGACCGACAGGGTCAGCGTGCCGCCCTGCCGGCGCAGCACGACGTGCCGCCAGGTGCCGTCGCCGAAGACGGTCCCGGCCGGGGCCGCCGCCTCCAGGCCGGTGATGCCCCGGTCGGTCTGGACGTGGGCGACGACCTTGTTCTCCTGGGAGAGGGCGCGGATCCACAGCTGGCGTTCCGAGGTACCGGTCCCGTACGCCCAGACGAGCACCGGGCTGGTGTTGTCGGCCTGCCGGAAGCGCACCCAGGTCGCCAGGGTGAAGTCGCCCGAGCCGAGCGCCCGGTCCTCCCCGTAGGGGAGCTCCACGGCGCCGGTCCTCCCGTCGAGGTCGAGGCCGCGGCCGAACCGGCCGCCGGTGTCGGTGACGGTGGCGCCGGGGCGCACGACGCCGTGGCCGCAGTGCCGGGAGGCGTCGGGGGTGGCGCGGGCGGCCGGGTCGTCGGCGGGCCGGGTCACCAGGTGCTGCTCGGTGTGGCCGCCCTCCATGGTCCACCAGACGTACGGGTCGCGCGGGGCGCTCGATCCGCCGACGGCCGTGTTGTAGAGGCCGGTCTCCTCGGTCGCCGTCAGGGCCCGCTTGTAGTAGCGGAAGTCGTCGAGCTGGCCGGTGAGGACGTCGGTGCCGGTGGGCTTGGAGCCGACGCGGAAGCCCTCGGGGGCGGCGATGCCGTCCGTGAAGGAGCCGGTCAGGCCCTCGGCGGTGGTGGGGGTGCCGTTGTCGACGCGCAGGGTGACGGTGGTCGCCCCGGCCTCCGGGGTGGCCTTCTTGCGGGTCAGGGTCAGCAGGTGCCAGGCGTTGTCGCCGAACGCGACCCGGTCGGTCCTCGTGTCGATCACGTCGAGCGGGATCGAGGCGCCGGCGGTCTCCAGGCGGGCCGTCAGCCGGTCGGCGGACGGCTTGGCCCGCACCCACAGCGAGGGCTTGCCCGAGGTGGACCCGTACGCCCAGAGCAGCGCCGCGTCCTGCGGGTTCGCCGTGGAGTCGTAACGGAACCAGAGGGCGAAGGTGAACTCGCCCGTGCCGTTGTCGACGGCGGGGACGTAGGGCACCTCCACGCCCGGCAGGTTCGGGCCGACGGCGAGGGCGCCGCCTCCGATGCGGCCCTTGACGACCGCGCTCTCGGTGCTGGTGGTGCCGAGCACGGTGCCGTCGGCGCAGTGGCCGGAGACGTCGTCCTGGATGCGGGTGTTCACGAGGGCGACCGGGTCGGCGGTGTCGATCACCTCGAAGGGGAGGTGGGCCTTCAGCGCGGCCGGGGCCACGTCCTCGGGCCGCGCCCCGCGCAGGGCCTCCCGGTCCTGGTCGGACAGGACCGTGCCGTACAGCCGGAACTCGTCGAGGGTGCCGGTGAACCCGTCGGTGGCGTCCGTGCCGGGCTTGTCGCCGAGGCGGATGCCGGACGGGTCGGCGGTGCGCGCCGGGGCGAGCCGGCCGACGTCGGTGCGGGTGTCCTGGGCGGAGAGGCCGTCGACCCGGAGGGTGACGGCGGCGCCCTGGCGGGTGAGGACCAGGTGGTGCCAGAGGCCGTCGCCGAAGGCCTTCGCGGTCGGGTGCGCGGGAGCCTTGAGGGTCAGCGTGACGTGCTGCCCGCTGTCGCCCTCGACCCGGGCCATGACCTGGTCGTTCTGCGGCTGCACCCGGACCCACACCTGCGGCCGGGGGTCGCCGACCCCGTACGCCCACAGCAGGGTCTGCTGCGGGGTGGCGGCGGTGGCGTCGTACCGGAAGAAGAGGGAGTACGTGACGTCCCCGGCGCCCGGGTCGAGCTCGGGCGCGTACGGCAGGTCGGCGGAGCCGGCGTTGCCGCCGGCGCCGCCGTCCAGCTTGAGGCCCTGCCCGAAGCTCCGCGTGCCGAACTGCGCGCCCGGGGCGAGCGTGGCGCCGCTGCCGAGGTAGGCGTCGTCGGCCTGGACGGTCGTGTCGGGGCTGGTGCGGCCGGCGGCCGGGGAGGTCTGCGGTAGCGCGGTGCCCTGGGCGGCGAAGGTGCCGGGGATGCCGAGCTCGCCGACGGTGAAGCGGGTGAAGTAGACGTGCTCGGCCGAGAAGGTCTGGCCGCCCTCGTGCACCATGCCGATCTCGCCGGCGGACAGCTCGGCCAGGTCGGAGTAGCCGGCCCGGTCCCCGAGCACCTTGGCGACCTGCCCGCCGGGGGCGTCCTGCCAGGTCTCCCCGCGGTCGTCGGAGTAGCGGATCCGCATGCCCTGGCGCAGCGTCATGTGCGAGGGCGTCGACATGAGGAGGAGGTCGCCGGGGCGGCTGCGGTAGGTCTGGCGGGGTGCGAGCAGGCCGACCTGCACGTCCGGCCCCTTGAATCCCCTGGTCAGCCCCAGCTTCGGCACCTTGAGGGCGCCGGTCGTGTCGTCGACGGCGCTCGTGTGGGTGCGGTGGCCCTCCACCTGGGTGGCGTCGGTCGCGCTGACCCGTACGTCGTAGGGGCTGCGGGCGCTGACGTAGACCTGGCCGCCGGGCAGTTCGGCCACCACCGGCTCGCCGGGCTTGGCGACGGGGGCGTCCGCGGTGGTGCCGGGCGGCAGCGCGGGCAGGTCCTCGGCGCGCAGGAAGGAGTTCTCCGTGACGCTCGCGGTCCAGTTCCGGCCGTGGTCGTCGCTGTAGAGGACGCCGGCCCGCTGGTCCTCGGCCCCGGCGGTGTCGCTCGCGGTCTCGTAGGCGCCGACGACCAGGCGCCCGGCGTGCGGGCCCTCCTGGATCTGGATGCCGTGCGAGGGGCCGGTGCCGAACCACTTCCGGCCGCTCGTCGTCAGGCGCGGAACGGCCCGCGGGGCGCCGAAGCTCAGGCCGTCGTCGTCGCTCTGCTGCACCCAGGACATGCGGGTGCTGACCGGGGTGGAGGTCTCGGAGTTGGAGAGGAGCAGGACGGTGCCGTCCTCGTCGGCGACCGGCGAGGGGTTGCCGCGCACGTGCGGTGCGTCCGGGTCGGTCTCGGTGCCGGAGAGGACGACCCGGATCGGGGACCAGGTGCGTCCGTCGTTGGTGGAGCGGCGCATCACGATGTCGATGGGGCCGCGGTCCGCGCACGAGGGGGAGGTGCGGCCCTCGGCGAAGGCGAGCAGGGAGCCCTTGGCGGTCTTCACCAGGGTCGGGATGCGGAAGCAGCCGTAGCCGGCGGTCCCGGAGCGGAAGAGGACCTGCTGGGTGCCGAGGTCGCCGTCGGCGGATATGCGGGTGCCGCTCGCGGCTGCGGGTGCCGCGGCGGCGAGGCCGAGCGCGGGCACCATCGGGAGGAGGGCCGCGAGGGCGGCGAGGGAGACCGGCCAGGCCCCCGGGCGGCGCCCGCCGCTATGTCGCCCGGACTCACGTTTGCCATGTCCACTGCGGAATCGGTTCATGATCGAGAACCTAGACGCCCGCCGCTCGGGGAAGCCCGGATTCCGCCTCCGGCCCCGCGGTTGTGATCGTCACGTGACGCCCCGTGGCCTAGATTCACCCCGTGGATGCCCAGTTGCTCAGAAGTACGTTCGCGGTCGTCGAGAGACGGGCCGAGCACGCCGTCACCTTCTTCTACTCGCACCTCTTCTGGAACAACCCGGGCATGCGCGCGCTCTTCCCCCAGGACCTGGCCCCCCAGCGCGACCGCCTCTTCGCCGCCCTCACCCATGTGGTGACCCACCTGGAGGAGCCGCGACTCGCCCACTACCTGCGCGAACTGGGCCGCGACCACCGCAAGTTCCTCGCCACGCCCGCCCTCTACTCCGCCGTCGGCACCAGCCTGCTCGCCGCCTTCGCGCACGCCTCGGGACCCGCCTGGACGATCGAGGCCGAGAAGGCCTGGACCGAGGCGTACGGGCGGGTCGCCGAGCTGATGGCGGCCGGCGCCGAGGAGTCCGAGAAGGAGGGGCAGCCGGCCTGGTGGGACGCCGACGTCGTCGGCCACGAGCGGTACGGGGACGACCTGGCCCTGCTGACCCTGCGGCCCCGCCGCCCCTACCCGTACCTGCCCGGGCAGTACGTCAGCGTCAGCACCCTCCACGTGCCCCGGGTCTGGCGCACCTACTCCCTCGCCAACGCGCCCCGCGCCGACGGCACCCTCGAACTCCACGTCAGCCGGGTCACGGGCGGCCCGATGAGCACCGCCCTCACCGAACTGCTGCGGGTCGGCGAGACACTGCGGCTCAGCAGCCCCGGCGGCGCGCTCACCGCCCGCACCCCGCCCGGAAAGCCCCGCACCTACATCGCGGCCGGCACCGGCTGGGCACCCGTGCGGGCCCTCCTGGAGGAGGCCGCCGAGGACGAACCCGAGCTGGAGGGGCGCCTGTTCGTCGTCGCCCGGGCCAAGGAGTACCTGTACGGGAGACCGGACGCCGAGCGGTTGTGCGCGCTCATACCCGGCCTGCACGTCACCTACATCACCGCCGCGCCCCGCCGCCCCCGCGACCAGGCCACCGAACGCCTCGTCCAGGCCCTCCGGGCGGCCGTCCACTGGCCGGCCCACGACGTCTACCTCGCCGGCCCGCCCGGCTTCCTCGGCGAGGTCGCCGAGGAACTGGAGGAGCTCGGCACCGACCCGGCGCGCGTCTTCCACGACACGCTCCCGGCCGTGGGCCGCTACACCACACGCCCCAACACCCGCGCGGAGTGGCTGATCGAGCCGCCCCCGCTGCACTGGCACAACCCGGAGGCCCGGGCCCCGCGCGAGAGATGAACCCCCGGGCCCCGGCCCCTGGCTGCTACTCGGTGCCGACGCCCTCGCCGACGCCCTCCGCCTCGCGGATCGCGTCCCGGTAGAGCCGGCCGGCCGCCCGCAGCGCCGCCTCCGGGTCGACCCCGGCGGCCTCCGCCCGTACCGCGAGGGCGAGCAGCTCGTACCCGATGCCGTCCCCCGTGGGCGGGGCGACGCCCAGCCCGGCCGTGCGCACCCGGCCCGCCAGCTTCGCGGCGAGCGCGAGACCCGGCTGCCCGAGCGGCACCCCGTCGGTCACGGACTCCCGCCGCTTCTCGGCGGCCTTGGTCCGCAGCCAGTGCTCCTTGACCTCCTCCGGCGTCTCGGCGGTCGCGTCGCCGAAGACGTGCGGATGCCGGTGGATCAGCTTCTCCACGATCGTCCCGGCCACGTCGTCCACGGAGAACGGCTCCTCGGCGTCCTCCTGCGCGATCCTGGCGTGGAACACCACCTGGAGCAGCACGTCGCCGAGCTCCTCGCGCAGCGCCTCCCGGTCGCCGTCCTCGATGGCCTCGACGAGCTCGTACGCCTCCTCGATCGCGTACTTCGCCAGCCCCTCGTGCGTCTGCCGCGAGGACCACGGGCACTCCCGCCGGATGCGGTCCATGACCTGCACGAGGTCGAGCAGCCGGGCCCCCGGAAGGTCGTACGAGCCGGGCAGCAGCTCCAGGTCGGGCATGGCCACGCGGCCCGAACCGGCGAGCCGGGCGAGGCCGTCGGTCAGCGCCGCGTCCCCCTCCCCCGACGGCAGCACGAGGACGGTCCGGCCCCCCGCGCACGCCTCGACCAGCTCCTGGGCCGAGGGCCGCAGGAGCTCGACGTCGACCCCGGCCTCGCGCAGATACGGCAGCTGGGGGTGGCCGGCGTCGGGGCACAGCACCCGGTCGGCCGCGCGCAGCGCCTGCCAGGCGGGCCAGGACAGCAGCCCGGGCGCGACGCGGTGGCTGGCGGTGAGCAGGACGATGCGGCCGGGGTCAGGGTTCTGGGCGTTCACCCTCCGAACCTACCCCGGCCCACGGGTCACAGGTTCTGCTCGGGCGCCCTGGTGATCTGCCGCACCCACGGCGCGGTGTAGGCGGCGAGCTGGATCTTGTCGTCGTCCCAGCTCCCGAAGCGCGGGTTGACGTCGATCCGCAGCGCCTTGGAGGCCTGCCCGAAGGCCTCGGTGAGCTTCTTCTGCCCCTCGGGGGTGTCGGTGACGCCCAGCTTCTCGGCGATCTTGTTCATGAGGACGGCCCGCCGTGCGACGTCGTCGATCTGGTCGGGCGCGACGCCCTGCTGCTGGAGCAGCACGGCCGCCATCTGCTGCTCGCCGCCGCTCTGGCGGGCGAAGTCGCCGCGGGTCTTCTGGATCTCCCCACGGCTCGCGCTGACCCCGTTGTCCGCGGCGACCTTGTCGACGACCCGGTCGAAGATCATGCCGTGCAGCTTGCGCCGGCTGAGGTCACCGGTCTCCTTGATCAGCTGCACGGACTGCGGGGAGGCCTGCTGGGCGGCCCGCACGTCCTCGACCTGCGCCTGCAGGCTGGAGACCTCGATCCGCTGCCCGCCGACGACGGCCGCCGCCCCGGGATGGGCGTCACTGCCGCAGGCGGTGAGGAGGGGGGCCGCGGCGAGCAGGGCGACGGCGGAGACGGAGAGCGCGGTGCGGCGGTGCAAAGGAGCCTCCCGGCGTGGGTCGTGCGTCAGTGGGACGACCGTGCGGTGATCGATGTTAGGCAGTCGCCGTGGCCCGGGCCACTACTTGGAAGCGACTGTTTCGGTCAACGACTCACGTGTTCGGGTGGTGTCGGGTCCCAGCATGATCGTCCGGGAGAGCAGGAAGGTGACCGGGATGGCCGCCGCCGCGGCGATCAGCGGCGCGTAGGTGCTGTCGACGGACAGCAGGTCCACCAGGACGTAGACGCCGACGGTCGTGATGACGAAGTTGGCGGCGTTGGTCAGCGGGAAGAGGAGGAACTTCCGCCAGGTGGGGCGGGTCCGGTAGGTGAAGTACGAGGTGAGGAAGAACGAGCCGACCATGGAGAGCGCGAACGCCAGGACATGGGCGGCGAGGTACGGGAGCCGGAGCCCGAGGAGCAGGTAGAGGCCGTAGTACGTACCGGTGTTGACGGCGCCGACCAGGGCGAAGCGCACCACCTGCCAGACGACCTCGGTGCGGGTCGTCCGCGTCGGCGGTGTCGGCGGCGGCGTCATCGGCGCAGGAGCTCCTCGTCGCGGGCGCGCGGGGCCGGGACGGCCGCGTTGGTGGCCTTCACCAGGAAGTGCGGGCGCCGCTTCACCTCGTAGTAGATGCGCCCGACGTACTCGCCGACAAGCCCCAGCATCACCATCTGCACGCCGGCGAGCGCCGTGACCGTGACGAGCAGGGTGACGTAGCCGGGGGTGTCCACCCCGTTCACCAGGGCGACGCCGACGATCCAGGCGGCGTACGCGAAAGCCACCGCGACCAGCGTCATTCCGAGATAGACGGCGGCCCGCAGCGGCTTGTTGTTGAACGAGATGAGACCGTCGAGGCCGTAGTTCAGCAGCTTTCCGAACGTCCATTTCGAACGCCCGTCCTCGCGCACGGCATTCTCGTACGAGAAGGTCGTCGTCCGGAATCCGACCCAGGCGAAGATCCCCTTCGAGAACCGGTTGTATTCGGTCAGTTCGAGAATCGCCTCGACCGTGCGGCGGGAAAGCAGCCGGAAGTCGCCGACCCCGTCGACCAGCTCCACGTCCACCAGCCGGTTGATCGCCCAGTAATAGGCGCGGGCGGTCAGGGTGCGGGTGACCCGGTCGCCGGTGCGGGTGCGCCGGGCGATGACCTGGTCGTACCCCTCGCCGTGCAGGGCCACCATGCGGTGCACGAGCTCCGGCGGATGCTGGAGGTCGGCGTCCATGATGACGACGGCGTCGCCGCCCGCGTGCCGGAGGCCGGCCAGCATCGCGGCCTCCTTGCCGAAGTTGCGGCTGAAGGAGACGTAGCGCGCCCGGGGATCGCCTGCGGCGATCTCCTCCAGGAGCGGCAGCGTACGGTCATGGCTTCCGTCGTCCACGTAGACGATCTCGAATTCTCCGTCGAAACGGGAGAGTTCCTTCGTCACATGGTCGTGGAAGCGACCGATGATCTCTTCTTCGTTGAAGCACGGGACCACGATCGAGAGCAGCACGCACGACACGACAACGGGTGCGGATGTCGGCGCCGGATTCGACCGGTGACGGGGAGGCGACCATTGAATGAACTGACCTTCCCGTACACCGGTTTCACACCTTCGCGTCCGTTCTCGCTGCCATATTCGGAACACGATGAAGATCCGGATCCCGCGCGCCGCCGGGCTCGCCGCACTGCTCACCGTGCTCGCCGTGTGCGCGGGGGACGCCGTCGCGAGCACCTTCCCCTTCGGCCGGCACCGGCGCGGCGTCAACGACCTGGCCAACCAGTTCCTGCCGTTCCACGCGCACCTGTGGGACCTGCTGCACGGGCGGGCCGACGGCGGGCTGCTCCTGAACTGGCAGTCCGGCTGGGGCAGTAGCTTCCTCCCCGACCTCGGCACCTATCTGACCAGCCCGTTCGCCCCGCTCGTCGCCCTCTTCCCGCGCGCGGACCTCGCGTACGCGCTGTACGGGATCACCGTCCTGAAGATGGCGGCCGCCGCGGCGGCGATGGCCTGGACGCTGCCGCGGATCCGCCCGGGCGCGTGGTGGGCGGCGGGCCTGCTGGGCGCGGCGTACGGAACGTGCGGCTGGGCGCTCCTGGAGGCCGTCTACAACCCCATGTGGATGGACGGCCTGATCGCCTTCCCGCTGCTGTGCCTGGTCGGCGTGTGGGTCCGGGAGGGGCGGCGGCCGCTGCTCGGGACGCTCGTCGTGGCGGCCTGCTGGACCGCGAACTTCTACACCGCCTACATGGCGACCATCGGCGCCGCCCTCGTCCTCCTGGTCATGGCACCGCACCGGCGGGTGCTGCTGCGGGGCGCCGTGACCGTGCTGCTCGGGGTCGGGCTCAGCGCGCCCCTGCTGCTGCCGGTCTTCCTCGGCACCCGGCACGCCTATCCGGGCGTCGTCCGGGACTTCGCCGCGGCGGACGGGACGGACCTGGCCGCCCGTCTGATGCCCGCCACCTACGGCTTCTCCACCCCGGCCCTCTTCGTCTTCACCGCGGTCCCGGTCCTCGCCGCCTCCCTCCTCTTCCGCCGCGACGCCCGCGAGCGCGCCCTCCTGCGGTGGCCGGCCCTGGTCGCGGCGGTCGCGCTCTCCCTCCAGTGGGGCCCGACCCACCTGGTGTGGCACGTCTTCGCCACCCCGAACGGCAGCCCCTACCGCCAGACCTTCGTGCTGGCCGGGGTCCTGGTGCTCGCCGCGTGGCAGGCGGTGGCCGACGGCCTGCCGGAGCGGCGGGCGCTGCTCGGCGGCACGGGGCTGGTCGGCGTGTTCGCCCTGGCGGCGCTGGGCAGCGCGCAGGCGACCGGCTGGGGCTGGGCCCTGTTCGCGGCGGGCCTCGCGGCGCCCCTCGTCGTGCGGCGCGGGCGGCCCGCCGTCCTGGCCCTGGCCGCCGTCCTCGTGGCGCAGGCCGCCGCCACCACGGCCTACGGCGACCAGGAGCGGCTCGCCCGCCTCGACGACTACCCGGCCTGGAGCGCCGCCGACACCCGCAGGGCCGCCGCGCTCGCCGAGGCCGACGGCTGGCCCGCGTACCGCACCGACTCCGGCCGCCCCCAGACCACCGGCAACGAGCCGATGCTCCTCGGCGGCCAGGGCGCCGCCTACTACAGCAGCCTCACCCCCGACGTACTGACCCGCACCCTGCAGGCCCTCGGCGGCGGCTGGACCTCCCGGGGGCGCAACCTCCAGAGCCTCGACAACCCGGTGACCGACGCCCTGTTCGCGGTCGGCGCCCGCGGGCGCGACGGCGCCGTGGTCCGTACGGGTCCGACGGCGCCCCTCGTGACGGTGCGGCCGCCGGGGCCCCCGCCCGCCTACGGCAGCTCCCCCTTCCGCAACCAGGAACTGCTCCTGGGCGTCCGCGTCTACGAACCCCCGGGCCCCGGCGGCGCCTGCCGCACCGGCACCGAGACCTTCCTCTGGGCGCCCGACTTCACCGGCACCGCCCGCCTCGGCGACCGCACGGTCGCGCTGCGCGGACAGCTCCTCAAGTGGCGGGCCACCCTGACCTCGCTGGGCGTCCAGACCGTCCCCGGCGCCCGCCCGGTCCTCACCGGCCGCGGCCACCACGGCGAACTCGCCTGCCTCGACCACACCCGCCTGGCCACCGCGGTGGCCGCCCTCCGCTCCACCTCCCCCACCACGATCACCGTCACCTCCACCGGCTTCCGCGCCACCCTCCGCCCCGGCACCCGGGGCACCGTCGTCCTCGCCGCCCCGCGCATCGCGGGCTGGCGGTGCGAGGGACGGCCGGCGGACGCGTACGGCGGCCTGGTGGCGGTGCCCGCGACGGGCCGGACCGAGGTGAGCTGCGCCTTCCGGCCGCCGGGCCTGCGCGCCGGCCTGGCCGCCGGCGGGGCGGCCGCGCTGCTGCTCGCCCTGTGGGTGACGTGGACGACGGTCGGCGCAAGGGCCGCGGCGCGGCGGCCTCGGCCCCTGCCACCAGCTCCTTCTCCGACGGATTCACCCGTGCCCGCCCTGCGGCGGTGACGTGGGCGGGGCCGTCGGCGGGGCCGATGGCGACGCCGTCGAGAATTGGCCGTTTCTCGTCTGCCGTACGCGGCCCGATGGGCGCTTAATGGGGCTCCCGCGCGACGCGGGGTGAGGGACGAGCACACGGGGGAGCTCATGGACTCCACGGGGAACTTCGGCCCGCCGCCACCACGGACACCACCGCCCGGACCAACGCCCGGAGCAACGCCCGGACCGCCGCCCGGGCCTCCGCCGTCCGCGCCGCCGGGTGCTTCGGACGGGGCGCCGCGGGCGTTCCCGCCGGTGCCGCGCCGGGGCGGCACCCTGGAGATCGCGGTCAGGCACCGGATGCTCTGGGTGGGCTCGGCCGCCTTCCCGCTGCACAACCTCAGCCGGGTCGAGGCCTTCAGGCTCAAGCCCGACCGGGGCGCGGCCTTCGTCCGCTTCCTGAAGTGGCTGGCGGTCGTCGCCGCCGTCTACGTGGCGTTCAACGTGATGAACGGCGGCGACACGAGCCTCGCGGAGGACGCGAGTCCCGTGCTGGCGATGGTCGTGATCGTTCTGATCATCGTCCTGATCAAGGAGCTGGCCGAGGCGTCGAAGCCGATCCTCGCCGTGGAGACGGCCGGCGGATCCCTGGCGATCGTGACGCTGCCGAGCATGGACCAGCTCCGCGAGATCGCCGGGCAGGTGGTGCACGCGATCGACCACCCGGAGGCCGAGTTCACCGCGTACGTCCACCAGTTGAACAACTACAACGGACCGGTCATCAACCAGACCGGCACGGGGAACACGGGGATCCGGCGGTGAACGAACCCACGCACCACTCGACCTACAACGGGCCCGTCATCCACCAGACCGGCGACCGGAACGTGGGCATCAACTACGGCACCGTCGGCTCCCCTCAGGACGACCCCGAACTCCGCGCCGCCGTGGAGGAGCTGACCGCCCGGCTCCGTGCGGTCCTCGCCCACCTCACCCCCGACCAGGTCCGCGCCGTGGAGGAGACCCTGCCGGTGCTCGCCCTGGACCGGGAGGCGATGGCCGAGCGGGGCCTCACCCTGGCACGGCTCGGGCAGATCGCGGCGGTGGTCGGGCCGGTGGCGCAGCCGGTCGCGGACGCGCTGGGGCGGCTGCTCGGGCTGCTCGGCTAGGCCCGTCACCGGACCGCGACGACCCGTCCGGCTTCTCCGTCCGTGCGTGACGCCTGCCTGCTCCCGAGCCGCCCCCACCCTCCGCCACACGGAGCGAGGGGGCGATCCCGCTCGGTCGCACGGGTGACACGGCCGGGCATCCCTGTCGATTCGGCGACGCCCCGATCGACGTCCTGGTGTGGGGCGCTTCGCCGCACGAGGATGCGACAGGACCTATGGAGGAGGAGTCCCGTGGACCAGCTGCTGAGAGTCATGAACTTCAACGTCTCGCGCGACGGGATCGGCGCCGGCGCCGATGAGGACCAGAGCCTGGAGAACCCCTTCGGCCTGCCCCACGCGGAGCGCCTGTTCGCGTGGGCCGGCGCCACCGCGAGCTGGCCGATGCGCGCGGACGCCGGTGGGAGCCGGGGCCTCGACGACTACTTCACCCGGGACTTCGCCCGCAACATCGGCGCGGAGATCATGGGCCGCAACAAGTTCGGCCCCCAGCGAGGGCCTTGGCAGGACCACGAGTGGCAGGGCTGGTGGGGTGACGAGCCCCCGTTCCGCACTCCCGTGTTCGTCATGACCCACCACGAGCGCCCGTCGATCACGCTCTCCGACACCACGTTCCACTTCGTCGGCGGCGACCCCGCCGACGTCCTCGAACAGGCGCGGAAGGCCGCCGACGGCAAGGACGTGCGGCTCGGCGGCGGGGTCAGCACCGTCCGGCAGTTCCTCGACGCCGACCTCGTCGACACGATGCACATCGCGGTCGCGCCGGTGGAACTCGGCTCCGGGATCCGGCTGTGGGAATCGCCCGAGGAGCTCCTGGACCGCTTCCACCTCGAGGTCGTGCCCAGCGTCAGCGGGGTCGTGCACCACCTGTTCTGGCGGCGGTGAACCAAAAACATTAGCCATGTACATAGTAGCTATGTACTGTATCTGTGATGAGCGACTCAACATCCGAGAACGCGACGGCCGGCTTCCTCGTCTGGCGCCTGTCCATGAAGTGGCGCGTGGCCGTCGACCGGGCACTCGCGCCACTGGGGATGACCCACGCGCAGTACGCGGTGATGGCCTCGCTGTACGGGCTGGGGCGCTCCGGGCAGCGCCCCAGCCAGCGCGAGCTCGCCGACCACACGGGCCTTGAGGCGCTGTACGTGTCGAAGCTGGCCCGCGCCCTGGAGTCGTCCGGGCTCGTCGCCCGCACCCGGGACCCGGCCGACCCGCGCGCCATGCGGCTGGAGCTCACGGAGCAGGGGCGGGACGCCTCCCGCCGCGCGATCACGATGATCCAGGGGCTGCTCGACCAGCTCCTGGAGCCGCTCGGCGGGCAGCACGGCCCCCGGGCGGACCGGTTCACCCAGGAGCTGGCCACCCTGCTCGACGTATCCCTTGAAGCGCACGTGTCCGACGCCGACGAAAAGGATCAGTCATGACCGAGCCCACCGCTTCCGCCCCCACCACCAACGGCCGTGTCATCGCCCTCGCCCACTACGCGGCGCGCGCGGTCCTGGAGAGCGTGCTGACCCGCCACGGCGCCACGTTCCACCAGAGCGTGACCCTCAAGTCCGTCCTCCTCGCGGGCGGCTCCGTCGCCCCCGACCGGCTCGTGGCCGACGTCATCAACTCGTTGAAGATCGAGGAGTCGGCCGTACGTGAGGTCGTCGCCGAGATGACGGCCTCGAAGCTCCTGGAGCCGGACCCGGCCGACCCCACCCGCCTGCACCTCACGCCCACCGGCCGGGAACTGCTCGACACCACGAGCGCCGAGACCGCCGAGATCTCCGCCCGCCTCTACGCCGGCATCCCGGCCGAGGACCTGGCGGTGGCGGGCCGCGTCCTGACCCTGGTCACGGAACGCGCGAACGCGGAGCTGGCGCGCGCCTGACGCCCCCGGCCCCGCCCTCGCCCTCAAGGCCGCCGCCCGGTCTACCTCGAACTCCCGGCGGTCGGCACGCAGGTGCAGGCGGGCGAAGCCATCGGCGTCGTGGAGTCGGTCAAGGCCGCGTCCGACATCTGCTCGCCGCCGCCGACTCCCCGAAGCTGATCGGCCAGTCACCCCTCGCGGTGCCGCACGGCATGCCCCGCCTCGCCTCACGGCCATCCCGGCGTGGCGGCGCAGGACCGCGCATCCCTGAGGGCCGTTCCTCGTTGGGCACGCCGTACCAGTCGTGCCCGGCGGGCCGGTCGTGTCCGCCGCGGCTCTCGGAAGGCGGACCCATGAAGTCCAGGATCATCGGTGGCGTGCTGTTGGCGGGGGCCATGGCCCTCGGTTCGGCCGGGGTGGCCTCGGCCGACGGCCCCGGTGACGGTGACGCCCCGGCGCCCCGCCCCGCGTCGGCGGACGAGCTGCCCGCCGCGCCCGGCTCGACGGCGCAGAGCGCACCCGCCCTCGGCGAGATCCCCCTGTCGGGCAACTCGCTGTCGCCGCTCGGCACCCTGCTCGGCGGCTGACGGGACCGCGAGCGCGCCACCGGCTGAGGGCCCGCCACCCGTCGCGGCGACGCGAGACAGCACCCTTCACAGGGTCAGGCGGCATGCCCCTGCCGCGCGGTGGACACACGGTCGGCAGGCGACCGACGGGGAGGAGGGTGGGGTGGGTTGGTTCTCTCCCCGGGTTCTTTTCATCTGTCCCGCGCCCCTCCCCGGAGCGGACCACCGCAACGCCTCCGCCCACGACTCGGTGCCTAAGCTGCCGGGATGAGACTGACCAGACTCGTGGTGGGGGCTGCTCTGGCCGCCTCCGCACTCCTGCCCGTATCCCCGGCCGCTCAGGCCTCCCCAGCCGTCGGGACCGTCGCGTCCGGCTCCGCCGTGGAGCCCTTCGACGCCCGCTTCACCCTGACCCGCGTCGACGGGGTCAAGTCCGACCTGATCTCGGCCGTGGAGACCGCGGGGGTCTCCACGGCGCCGGTCACCGAGGTGCTCGGCTCGCGCAGCGGGCGGCCGGGGCTGTGCCACGCCACCGGGCTCAACGGGGCCCTGCGGCCCGACGGGTTCTGCTGGGACGACCAGGACGACAGGACCGGCTACACGGACGCGGGCGGCGGGTGGATGCCGCAGGGCTTCGCCGGGGCGCACGCGTCCGGCTCCGCCGACGGGACCTACCAGGGCCGCACCTTGTTCGCCGCGTCCTGGTACTTCGGCGTGCTGAACCAGCCCGAGGAGTACACCCGCGTCTCGATCGCCGAGTCGGCCGGCGGCGGCGCCCCCGTCTCGTACGGGCACGTCGCCCTGGTGGAGCCGGTCGCGGGCGGCGACTTCAAGAAGCCGGCGTTCCCGTCGCACGCGGACGGCGTCGCCTGGTACAGGGACCGCCTGTTCGTCGCCAACGGCGCCGAGCTCCAGGTGTACGACCTGAACCACCTGTGGCGGATGACGGACACCACCAGCGCCGCGACCGGCCTGGGCGGCGGCAAGAGCTCGGCGCGCTACCACCGGTGGGCGCTGCCGCTCGTCGCCCGCTACAGCACGGTCAGCACGGCGGCGCTCGACGACCCCTCGACGGCCTTCCTGAGGGGCAATCCGCGCGCCTGCGGACCCGCCGCCGAGAACCTCGGCGAGCTCTGCATGAGCAGTCTGAGCGTCGACCTCTCCGACACCGTGAACGGCCCCGCCCTGATCTCGACCGAGCACCGCTCCGAGGGCGGCGCCCGGATCGTCCGCTGGCCGCTCGACGGGCTGGAGACGGGGACGCCCGAGCAGGTGGCCGCGCACGGCACGGCGTACACGAGCCCCGTCACGGGCATCCAGGGGATCGCCAAGGGCGGCGACACCTTCTACATGAGCGGGAGCTGCCCGACGGGCTTCCCCGCCGGTCACGCCTGTCTCCACGCGGCGCGCGCGGGCGAGGCACCCCGGGTGCTCACCCAGGCGCCGTATCTGACGCAGGGGCTCTCGTTCGACCCCCGCACGGGGCGCCTGTGGGGCTACAACGAGGCCCTGGAGAACGCCGGCGGCGGGCGGCGGGTGGTGTTCTCCGTCGACCCGGCGGCGGGCGCGGCGGCGGACGGCTGGGGCTGGCTGACCAACCACCACCGGCCGGGCGCGATCTGCGCGACGCCCCTGGGGAACGCGACGGCCAACGGGACGGTCGTCACGGTCTGGTCGTGCACGGGATCCCCGGTCCAGCGCTGGCAGTACGACCCGGTGAACCGGCTCCTGGTCCACCGGGCGAGCGGCCGCTGCCTGACCCCGAAGGCCAACGGGGCGAACGTCGACGGCGCCGTCCTCACCCTGTGGACGTGCAACCCGGCGAGCGACGTGCAGAGGTTCACCCCGGACCCGGTGACCGGGCTCCTCGTCAACGCGTTCGGCAAGGCCGTCGCCACGAAGGGCAACTCCCTGGCGGACGGGACCACCCTCACCCTGTGGACGAGAGCGACGTCCTCGGGGGCGGCGTCCGACGCGCAGGACTGGTCCGTGAAGGGCTTCTGAGCCGCGGATGACGCGCGAGAGGGGCCGGTCCCGATGGACCGGCCCCTCTCGCGCGCGCGTGGTGCGCGGTTACTTCTTGACGGCGTCCAGGCAGAGCACGAACTTGTCCGAGTCCAGCTGCTGGGCGAGCGCGGAGAGCTCGTCGCCGCACTTGTTCAGGTCGAAGGTGTCGTCGTACACCTTGACGACCTTGAACAGGTCGGCCTTGCCGGAGTCGCAGGGCTGGCTGTCGACCTTGGGGTCGTTCTCCGGACCGGTCACGGTCACGCACTCGCCCGCCTTCGCGTGCACGGGCGCGTCGCCGGTGACGTACGGGAGACCCAGCTTCACGGCGAGAGCCACCACGAGGAGGACCACGAAGCCACCGATCTTCTTCAGCGCGCCGCCCTTCTTCTCGGGAGCGGGCGCCTGGGCGGGCGCGGCGGCGAACGGGTCGGACGGCGGAGGCGTGGTCATGGAGGAATCCTTGAACGGCGTGGACATGATCGAACGCGCACGTTACAGACCGCAAAAGGGCCAAAACGGATCTCTCGCATCCGTTTCCCAATCAGATACGGAGTCGTGATCCTGCCGACCCGTCAGATCACAGACGGGGATCGACCGCCTGCTGCCGCTCCAGCGCCCGCCGCAGATCCGCCGCGAGCGGGTGGTAGGCCCCGTACACCCGCTCCGCGTCGAACAGCAGCGCCTGCAACTGCGCACGCCCCGGCCCGTGCTCCCCCCGCGCGAGCAGCAGAAGCCCGATCCGGTGCCGGATGTCGAAGGCGCGGGCCTGCTGGTCGGAGGTGGCGCCGGGCTCGAAGTACGGCAGGAGGGCGCGGTACTCGGCGAGCGCGGCCGACGGATCGCCGAGCTGTTCCAGACACTGGGCCGCGTCATAACGGAACTGAAGGGTCTGCGGATCGGCCGGGCCCGCTTCCGCCGCGCGGTCCTCCGCGAGGCGGCGCAGCTCCGGCAGGGCGCGGCGGTACTGGCCGTCGTCCATCAGCGTCGACGCGTACTGCTTGCGCAGGATGCGCACGACCGGCGAGTGTTCGCCGTGCTCCGCGGCCGCCGCCGGGAGGATGCCGCCGAGCATGTCCACGGCCTGGGTCAGCGAGCCCTCTCCGAGCAGCCTCTTCACCTCGTCCACCGCCGCGGCCACGTCCGGCTTCGAGGGCGCGGGCGGCACGGGCGGCGGGGGCGGGACGGCCTGCACCGCCTGGTCGGGCCAGGGGGCGTGCGGGCGGCGGAACGGGCGGGACGGGTCGAGCGGCCCCACCGGGCCCGGTGCGCCGCGCGGCGGCAGGAGCGGCATCAGGTGCTCGTACACCTCCTGCGCGCCCGAGGGGCGGGCCAGCGGGTCCTTGGCGAGCAGCCGCAGCACCAGCGCCTCCAGGACCTCCGGCACCTCGGGCCGGATCCGGCGGACCGGGACGGGCGCCTCGTACAGGTGCCGGTGGAGCACCCCGAGGGCGGTCGAGCCGGCGAAGGGGACGTTGCCGCTGAGGAGTTCGTGGAGGAGCACGCCGAGCGCGTACAGGTCGGTGTACGGGCCGACGGCGCCGCCCATCGCCTGCTCGGGCGCCATGTAGGCGGGGCTGCCGATGGGCGAGCCGGTGTGGGTGAGGCGGGTGGTGTCGGTGTCCAGGACGGAGGCGACGCCCAGGTCGAGCACGATGACGGTGCCGTCGGGGCGGACCATCACGTTCCGCGGCTTGAGGTCGCGGTGGACGATCGGCACCGCGTGCACGGCCGCGAGCACCGCGCACAGCTGCGCGGCGACGGAGACCGCCCACGGCCAGGGGTACGGGTCCTGCTCGGCGAGGTGGTCGGCGAGGTCGGCGCCCTCCACGTACTGCATCACCAGGTACAGGTCGTCGCCGTCGCTGCCCGCGTCGTGGACGGTGACGAGCCCGGGGTGCCCGACCTGGGCGGTGACCCGGCACTCGCGCACGAAGCGGCGGCGCAGCTCCTGGGCGGCCGTCGCCGGACCGCTGATGGCGGCGGGGCTGAGCAGTTTCACCGCGACCCGGCGGTCCAGCCGGCCGTCGTACGCCGTCCAGACCTGGCCCATGCCGCCCTGGCCGATCAGGGTGGACAGCTCGTAGCGCCCGCCGATGACCCGCCCGTTCACCGCCCGCCTTCCCGGGGGTCCTTGTCCTTGCGGAGGAGGTCGCTGAGCTCGTCGAGCTCGGCGCGGACCTGGTCGATGCGGGGGCTCGCCACCGGGGGCGTCGGCGGCGCGACGGGCTGGGGGTGGGACGACTGGGGCTGGGGCTGGGGCTGGGGTTGCGTCTGGGGCTGGGGCTGCGGGTAGCCGTAGGACGGCTGCTGCTGGTGGTACGGGAGTTGCTGGGGTTGCGGCTGGGGCTGCCGGTGCTGCGGGACGGTCGCCGCGTACGGGTTGTACGGCGGCGGCAGGACCGCCGCGCGGCCGGCGAGGTGGTCGTGGCGGATGTCGACCACGAGGAAGTACGCGGTGAACGCCACCGCGTTGAGCAGGATCATCCCCACGACCCAGTCGGCCCGGCTCGTGTTCACGTCCTCCGGCATCAGCACGATCCCGGCGATGACGACGACGACGGAGACCCCGAGCAGGATCCAGTCGACGACCCGGCGGGTGAGCAGCGCGATCCGCAGGGCCGTCGCCCAGGCCAGGAACCCGATGCTGAGCAGCGGGAGCACCGCGAAGAGCACCCGCAGCACGATGACCGACGCCGGAACACCGCGCTGCGGCGGCACGGGCTGCGCATGGCCGTGGCCGTACATTCCTGCTCCTGGTCACCTGAATGGCTCTGTTGTCGAGGACGAGCGTATACAAGTGGGGGCCGGGCCGTCAGGGAGCTACGGTGCCGTCCGCGAGCCCGTCGTACATCCCCTGCACCAGCTGCTCGCCGAGCCGTCCCGCCAGCCGCAGCGCCTCCTCGAACTCCGCCAGCGCGCGGAACCGCTCCCCGTACCGCTGCTGTTCCGCGAGCGGCAGGCGGGGCAGCTGGAGGCGGCGGACGTCGAGCCGGGTGGCGGTCGAGGCGTACGAGCTGGCCTGCCGGTTGTTGGCGGTGGCGCGCAGGAAGCCGGCCAGGAACCAGGGGTCCAGGGCAGCCGGGTCGGGGCGCAGCAGGTGCACGTTGCGGCCGAGGGCGGCGCCGGCGGTCGCCGGGTCGACGACGCGGGTGACGGAGCCGCCGCCGAGCACGGGGACGACGACGTCTCCGGCGGCGAGGAGCACCGGCTCCTCCCCCGGGCCTTCGGCCGGGGCCTCGGGCAGCGTGCCGGAGGGGGCCTGGCCCGCGAGGACGTCGGTGTCGGTGAGGACGCCGACGGGGGCGCCGGGGGCGGCCGTCCCGGTGCCTCCCGCGCGGAGCGTGAGGGCGCCCGCGCGGGCGAGCTCGCCGACCGTCGTCGCGGGCCAACGGAGGCCGCCGGGGGTGGGGCCGACGGCGGGCGGCGGGGTCAGTTCTCGGGTGCGGCGCAGGGTCTCGGTGAGCCGTTCGCGCACCCCGGACAGCTGCGCGGCGCCCTCGGCGGCGGCGGGCGGCGGGAGATGGCGGGCGGGGGTCAGGTCGACGTCGTCGTCGAGGAGCTCGACGACCGGGACGCCCCGGCTCTCGCCGGGCGTCTCGGCCAGGGCGCCGTCCCGGTCGAAGGGCCGCCAGGCGTCGAGGACCGCGGTCTCCACCGCGGGCCAGTCGAGCCGGTCGCGGCCCGCGGAGGCGCCCGTGGTGTGGTCCGGCGCGGTGTCGACGAGCAGCAGTTCGGCGGGCGGCCGCTCACCGGGGGCGGGCCTGCGCAGCACCCACAGGTGGAGCGGGATGCCGTACGGGGGCGCCGCGCCGGCCGGCAGCGCGACGACGGCCCGCAGGGCGCCGCGGCGCAGCAGGTCGGCGCGGATGCGGCGGCCCGAGCGGCGGGACGCGGCGGCGGGCGGCATGAGCAGGACGGCGGTGCCGCCGGGGCGCAGCCGGGCGAGGGCGTGCTGGACCCAGGCCAGCTCGGACTCCGTACGGGCCGGGAAGCCGTACTCCCAGCGGGGGTCGTAGGCCAGCTCGTCGTGACCCCAGTTGCGCTCGTTGAACGGCGGGTGGCAGAGCACGGCGTCGGCGGTGAGCGCCGGGAAGGCGTCGGCGCGCAGGGTGTCCCCCGCGAGGACGCGCACGTCGGCTTCGCCGGAGAGGGCCAGGCGCAGGGCGGTCAGCGCGGCCAGGTCGGGGTCGGCGTCCTGGCCGTGGAGCGCGCGGGGCCGCGGCCGGCCGGCCGCGGCGTCGCCGGGGGCGGACAGGGCTGCGGCGAGCAGGGCGCCGGTGCCGCACGCGGGGTCGAGGACGGTGGCCGCGGGCCCGGCGAGCGCCGCCATGAGGGCGGCGGGGCCGGGCGGGGTGAGCGTGTACTGGCGCGGGTTGGCGTCGAGGTGACGGCCGAGGAGGAACTCGAAGGCGTCGCGGGCGGCGTGGATCCCGGGGACGGCGGGGGCCTCGGCTCCGGGGGCCTCTGCGGCCGTCCCGGTGGCGGCGGCGAGTTCGACGACCCCGCGCAGCAGGGGGACGGACGGGGCGAGTTCGGCGGCCGAGGGGGTGCGGACGGCCCGTTCGGGTCCGAGGCGCTCGGTCAGCGTCTCCTCCAGGGGGACCGGGAGGACCTCCGCGAGCCGCTCGTCGGGCACGGCGGCCAGCGCCGGCCAGGCCGCACGCCGGTCCCGTACGAGGAGGAGGGCGCAGCCCGCGTGGACGAGGGCGGTGACCGCTCCCGCGGGGTGGCCGGCGACCAGCTGCCAGACGCGCTCGCGCAGCGGGACCTCGGCCAGCTTGCCTTGGGTGCGCAGCCACTCCTCGACGTCGGAGAGGGCGAAGGACGGGCTGGTCTCCGTGCCGCCGACGGGCCGGGGGAAGTCGGCGTGGCGGCGGCGCCAGTTGCTCACGGCCGCCCGGCCGACCCCCGCGAGACGGGCGATGCCCGCGGCGGTCACCTCTGCTGCGCTGTCGGGCACCTGCCTCAACTCCCCTCATTGGCGTGCGTGTGACGCCGATCTTACTGACGAACGCCGTCGACACCACTTCACAGCGTGAGCCGACCCGTTCTCCGTGAATCGTGTTGACTCGGTTCACAGCATCTGTTGTTATTGATCCATCGCGCCAGACGAACTCACTGTCCGGGAGGACACACCCATGTCGTACGACACGCAGCTCCCGCACGCCCCGAACCCGGCGGCCATGCGCAACGGACTGGGCACCGCGGCCCTGATCCTCGGCATCATCGGCACGATCTCCGGACTCATCCCGCTGTTCTTCTGGCTGGCCGGCATCCTCGGCGTGATCGCGCTGATCCTCGGCCTGGTCGGCAAGGGCCGGGTGAAGCGCGGCGAGGCGAGCAACAAGGGTGTGGCCCTGACCGGCGCGATCCTCGGACTCGCGGCCCTGATCCTCTCGGTGGTCGGCGCGGTCATCACCTTCACCGCCGTCAGCGACGCGGTGGACGAGATCGACAAGGCGATCAAGGACTCCGCCCCGAAGGACCCGACGTCCAAGAGCCCCGCGGGCAAGGGCGACACCGGCGGCAAGGCCGACAAGGACAAGGCGCTCGCGGCCGGCGACACCGTCGTCTACGACGACGACCTGAAGGTCACCGTGACCGAGGCCAAGACGTACAAGCCCAGCGAGTTCGCGGCCGGCCACACCGCAGGCAACAAGGCGTACCAGGTCACCGTCACCATCGAGAACGGCGGCAAGAAGAAGTTCGACACCACGCTGGTGACGCTCCAGGCCCGCGCGGGCAAGGACGGCGCGACCGCCGAGCAGATCTTCGACGAGAAGGTCGGCACCGGCTTCAGCGGCACGGTCCTGCCCGGCAAGAAGGCCACCGCCACCTTCGCCTTCGACGCCCCCGCCGCCGCGAAGGACCTGACGGTCGAGGTCGGCCCCGGCCTGGACTACAACGCCTCGCAGTGGGACCTGAAGATCGGCTGACCCCGGCCACCCGCCGGACCCCCCGCCCCGCCCTACCCCCGCGCATCACGCACCCCCCGATCCCCCTCGGAGAACCACCATGTCTGCCACCGTCCGCCTCCGCCGCGCCGCCCTCACCGCGACCCTGTGCGCCGCCGTCACGCTCGGCGCGACCGCCTGCGGCCCCTTCTCCGGCGGCTCGAACGACGACGCCAAGCCCGCCGGCCCCTTCGGGGACCTGAGCGGACCCCAGATCGCCAACAAGGCGATCGGCGCGACGAAGACGGCGGATTCGCTCACCCTCGACATCGCCCTGAAGACCACCGACGGCCCGATCAAGGCCTACCTCGCGACCGACGTGCGGGGCCGCTGCGCCGGCACGATGACGGTCGGCGCGACGGGCACCGCCGAGCTGATCAAGCCGGACGCCAAGGCCGTCTACATGCGCTTCGACGAGGCGTTCCTGAGGGAGCAGTCGAAGGGCGAGTCCGCCGAGGTCCAGGCGGCGGTGCTGGAGGAGCTCAAGGGCCGCTGGGTGAAGTCCGACGCCAAGGACCCCGACGCGAAGGAGAGCCTCGCCCTGTGCGACCTGAAGTCGCTGCTCTCCGAGTTCGAGCAGGGCGCCAACCTGGCGGTCAAGGGCAAGGAGACCACGGTCGACGGCAAGAAGGCGCTGATGCTCACGCAGGCCTTCGACTCCGAGAAGACCACGCTCTACGTCGCCACGGAGGGCAAGCCGTACCTGCTGAAGATCGTGACGGCGGGCGGCAAGGAGCCCGGCACGATCTCCTTCTCCGACTACGACAAGCCGGTCGAGGCGAAGGCCCCGCCGGCGAAGGACGTGGTGGACGAGAAGAAGCTCGGCTGACGGCCGGAGCGAACGACGGGGGACCTGGGGACCCGGGGGGGGACCAGGGCCCGGGGGGGGACCCCGGGGGGACGAAGAAGGCGTGAAGGCCACCGCAGGGGAGCGGCCTTCACGCCTTTCGTCGTCGTCTTCCGTCGGCGCACGGGACGGGTCAGAGCCGGTGGCGCACCCACACGTTGGGCTCGACGTACACCGCGTAGCCCCGGGAGGCCTCGCAGTGCACCGGCACCAGGGCGCCCTCGACCTCGACGGGGCCGTCGGTGTCGAAGGGCAGGCCCGTCCACTGCCGCCACTGCTCCACGGCGGCGCCGATCGTCATCGACGCCGGGGCGACCTTGTCGACCGTGGCGCCCGCACGGACGTGGACGCGCAGCCACGGGTCGACCGGGAGCCCGTCCTCGCGGGTGCGGAAGGCGTACTCGTGCATGGACGACTCCGCCTCCTTGTGCTTGCCGTTGGGGCGCACCGGGGCGACCACCTCGGCGAAGCCGAGCCGGCGGGCGTTGTCGCGCATGGCGGCGAGCATGCGGTGCGAGAGACCGTTGCCGAGCGCGCTCGTGTCCACGGTCACCTCGATCGCGCTGACCGTGTCGGGCGTGCGCCCGTGCCGGAGGTCGGAGAACGCCCACAGCAGGACCTGGTCCCAGCCGGTACGGGGCAGTTCACCACGGCCCTTTGCCTGGAGCTGGAACGGCACGCTGAAGGCGCGGGCCACGACCTTGCCGTCGGAGTCGGTGGCGACGAGGACGTACTCGGGGAACGCGGTGACGATCTGGCCCATGTTCGCCCAGCCGACCGGGTCGTACATCATGAACTCCGGCCAGAGGTCCTTCATCTGCCACAAGGCCCCTTCGAGTTCGGGGCGTTCGGCGAGGGTCGTGATGTGCAGGTCCATGCGGGGAGGTTAACGGGCGTTCCCCCCATTGAAGAAACGATTTTCCCTGGTCATCGCCGGACCACCCCGCAGGCCTCACGGCAGCCGCTGCTCCGGGCACGCCGCCAGCACCCTCTTCATCGCGTCCCGCTCCCCCGAGGTCACCCAGACCCCGTACTTCTTCTTCACCGCGATCTGCCGGGCGACGTACGTGCAGCGGTACGCCTTGTTCGGCGGCAGCCAGGTCGCGGCGTCGCCGTCCGACTTGCGCCGGTTGGTGGCCGAGTCGACCGCGAGCAGGTTGAGGGGATCGTTCGCGAAGCGCAGCCGGGTGCCGGGGTCCCACTTCTGCGCCCCCTTCTGCCAGGCGTCCGAGAGGGCCACGACATGGTCGATGTCGACCTTGCTGCGCCCGCGCACGTAGGAGATCGAACCCCCGGTGTACGGGTCGTCCTTCAGCGTCCCGGAGGCGACCTTGCACCGGCCGTCGGTGAGGCGGACACCGGACAGGTCGCGCTGGAGTATGTCGTCACGGGTGCCGCAGCCGTTGCGGTCGACATCGGCCCAGGCGCGCCCGAACTTCTCCCGCTCGTAACCGGTCCTGGGCGCCCGCCCCTTCACCGCCAGCGCGTCCACGGCGGCGAGCGCGGTGCCGCCGGCGGCCGGCTTGCGGGCGCCGCCGCCGTCACCGGAGGCGTCGGCACCGGTGAGCGGCGCGCAGGCGGCGTTGACGAGCAGGGCGAGGACGGCGAAGGCCGAGGCGATAAGGGTCTTTTGGTACGTCAGCACCATAAGATCCTATTTGATACCGCATCACGGGCAGGGGATCCCCCTTCCGCGACCCGGCGTCAGACCTTGCCGATCCCCAGCGTGTTCTCCGCCGGCAGCAGCCCCGAGCCGATCACCGTCAGCCACGGTCCGCCGAGCAGGTCACAGAGCCGGGCCGTGACCTCCGGCCCGAGGGCGGCCCAGGGTGCGGCGGCCAGTTCGTCGGTGCGGTGCTCGACCTCGGCGCGCAGGGCGCGCCCGGCCTCGGTGGCGGTGCCGTCGGGGCGGACGAGGCCGCGGGCGGTGAGGCGTCCGCGGGCGGCGCCCCACTCCGCCGCGGTCCAGCCGCGGCTCGCGAAGGTGGCCTCGGCGGCGGCGCCGACGGCGGCGAAGGAGACCAGTGCCTCGGCCGGGTCGAGGCCCGCGGCGAGGAGGGCGGCGAGGTGCCCGTCACCGCGGTGCTCGCGCAGGATCGTGGCGGCCTGCCACAGGACGAGGTGCGGGACGTCGGGCCAGGGCAGTTCGGCGTTGGCGGCGGCGAGCGGGCGCCCCGCGGTCCCGGCGGCCCCGGCCGCGCGCCGGGCGAGCGCGGCGGCCTCGGCGAGCTCGGGGCCGCGGAGCACGTCGTCGCCGAGGACGGCCCGGTAGGTCCGGTCGACGGCGCGGAGCCGGGCGGCGAGGACGGCGGCGGGGGTGGCGACCTCCCAGGCCGCGGGGACGTACCGGGCCGTCATGCCGGGGGCGAAGCTGTAGAACGCGGAGGTCACCCGGGCGCTCCCGGCGGCCCCGAGGGGGGCGGCGCGCCAGGCGAAGTAGGCGGGCCAGCGCTCCGCCACGCCGTAGCCGAGGGCGGCGGCCTCGTCGAAGGCCTCGGGGGCGTAGTAGAGCACGGCGTGGAGCGGTTCGAGCAGGTGCCACATCTGGCGCACCCGCCCGGGCTCCACGGCCTGGATCCGGTTCTGGCCCTGCACGGTCATGGCACGTCCCCTTCGCTCGTCGTCCGCCGCTCGCCCCGGCATCCCGCCGGGCAGGGCCGACATCTTTCCACTGCCTAGATTCTTGTCACTGACTAGATTGCTCCCGCCCTCCGAACTTGTCAATGCCTAGATCCCGCGTACGCTGCTGCCATGACCAGTCGGCGCACCTACCACCACGGGGACCTGCGGCAGGCCGTCCTCACCGCCGCCCTCGACGTGATCGGGACCGAGGGCCCCGCCGCGCTGAGCCTGCGCGACCTCGCCCGGCGCGCGGGCGTCTCGCACGCGGCTCCCGCCCACCACTTCAAGGACCGCACCGGCCTGCTCACCGCGATCGCCGCCCAGGGCTACGACCTGCTCGCCGAGGCCCTCGCCGACGCGCCCGACCTGCGGGAGCGCGGGGTGCGCTACGTCCGCTTCGCCGCGGCCCACCCGGCGCACTTCCAGGTCATGTTCCAGCCGGGCCTGCACCACGCGGACGACCCGGAGCTGCTCGCCGCGAAGGAGCGGGCCGGCGCGGAGCTCCGTGCCGGCGTCACCGGACTGCCCGCCTCCGCCGAGGCCCCCCGCGACACCGGCATGGCCGCCTGGTCGCTGGCGCACGGCTTCGCGACCCTGCTGCTCACCCACAACCTCGACGCCCCGCTGGGCGACCGGGATCCGGGCGAGGTGTTCCGCGCGCTGACCGGACTGCTCGATTCCGCCCCACTCGGCGGTGACCGGCGGGAATAGCCGAAGTCGATCACGGCTTGTCCCTCGTCGTGCGCACAGGAAAGACCACGGCACACGACAACGGGCGGAACACATGAAGACCACCGGCACCACCTTCCGGCGCGCGGGCACGGCCGTGCTCGCCGCCACCCTCCTCACCGCGCTCCCCGCGACCGCCGCGACCGCCGGCCCCTCCCGCGGCGGGGCCGCGTGGCACGGCGCCTGGGCCGCCTCGCCGCAGGCCGCGGCCGCGCCCTTCGCGCCCAACTGGTCGGAGCAGGGCTTCGACAACCAGACCGTCCGCCAGACGGTCCGCGTCACCACCGGCGGCACCCGGGCCCGGATCGAGCTGACGAACCGTTACGGCAGCACCCCGCTGAAGATCACCGGCGCGACCGTCGCCCGCACCGCCGAGGGCGGCGCGGTGCGGCCCGGTTCGGTCCGCGCGCTCACCTTCGACGGGCGCGGCTCCGTCACGATCCCGGCCGGCGGCACGCTCCTCAGCGACGGCGCCCCGTTCCGGACCTCCGCGTTCGAGACGCTCACCGTCACGCTCTACCTGGCGGGCCCGACCGGCCCGGCCACCTTCCACTTCTTCTCCGGCACCACCAGCTACCGGGCGGCGGGCGACCACCGCGCCGACGTGGCCGGGACGGCGTTCACCGAGACCGACTCGTCCTGGTACTTCCTCTCCGGCGTCGAGGTCTCCGGCGGCCCCCACACGGCCCGCCGCGACGCCGTCGTCACCTTCGGCGACTCCATCACCGACGGCGTCGGCGCCACCCCGGGCGCGGACGACCGCTACCCCGACGAGCTCGCCGAGCGCCTCGCCGCGGCCGGCTCCCCGCGCGCCGTCCTCAACCACGGCATCGGCGGCAACCAGGTCGTCAACGACACCACCTGGGCCGGCGAGAAGGGCATCGCGCGCTTCAAGAAGGACGTGCTCACGGAGCGCGGCGTCGGCACGGTCGTCCTCCTCGAAGGCATCAACGACATCGGCGGCAGCGGCCCGTCCTTCCCCGGCGGCCCGACCCCCGAGGTGTCCGTGAACCGCCTCATCGAGGGCCACCGCAGCCTCATCCGCCAGGCGCACGCCCGCGGCATCAAGGTGATCGGCGCGACGCTGACCCCGATCAAGGGCTCGTTCTACTTCACCCCCGAGAACGAGGCCAAGCGCGAGGCCTTCAACGCGTGGGTCCGCACCTCCGGCGCCTACGACGGGGTCGTCGACTTCGACCGCGCGGTCGCCGACCCGGCCGACCCGGACCGCATCCTCCCCGCGTACGACTCCGGCGACCACCTCCACCCGGGCGACGCGGGCTACCACGCGATGGCCGCCGCTCTGGACCTCGACGAGCTGTAGACCCGTACGGCCGGGGGGCTCCCGCCCGGCGTACGGCCGGGGGTCTCCCGCCCGGCAGCCGGCACCCCGTACGCCGCACGGCGCGGGGTGCCGTGCGGGCCCCCCGTCCCGGCGCCGCATCGGCCGGAACGGAGGGCCCGGACGGGTCAGGAACCCAGGATCTCCGCCAGGAACTCGCCGGTCCACGCGAGGAGTTCGCGGCCCACGACCGGCTTGCCGCCGATCTTCCCGGCGGTCGGACGCGGCACCAGGATCTGGTGGACGGCCGGCTTGATGACCGTGCGCGGGTAGAGGCGCTTCAGGCGCAGCTCCTGGGACTCGCGCAGTTCCACCGGGGCGAAGCGGATGTTGGGGCCCTGGAGGACGATCTCGCCGACACCGCAGGCGCGGGCCAGCATGCGCAGACCGGCGACCAGCAGGAGGTTCTCGACCGGCTCGGGCAGCTTGCCGTAGCGGTCGGTGAGCTCCTCGCGTACCGCCTTGATGTCCTCCTCCGAGTTGGCGGAGGCGATGGCCCGGTAGGCCTGCAGGCGCAGGCGCTCGCCGGGGGCGTAGTCGTGCGGCATGTGGGCGTCGACCGGGAGCTCGATCTTGACCTCCAGGGGAGCCTCCTCCTCCTCGCCGCCCTCCATCTGCGCCCGGTAGTCGGCGACGGCCTCGCCGACCATGCGGACGTACAGGTCGAAGCCGACGCCCGCGATGTGGCCGGACTGTTCGCCGCCGAGCAGGTTGCCCGCGCCGCGGATCTCCAGGTCCTTCATCGCCACGTACATGCCCGCGCCCATCTCGGTGTGCTGGGCGATGGTCGCGAGGCGCTCGTGGGCGGTCTCGGTGAGGGGCTTCTCCGGCGGGTAGAGGAAGTAGGCGTAGCCGCGTTCGCGGCCCCGGCCGACCCGGCCGCGCAGCTGGTGGAGCTGGCTCAGGCCGAAGTTGTCGCCGCGCTCGACGATCAGGGTGTTGGCGTTGGAGATGTCGATGCCGGACTCGACGATGGTCGTCGAGACGAGGACGTCGAACTTCTTCTCCCAGAAGTCCACCACGACCTGTTCCAGGGCCTGTTCGGACATCTGGCCGTGGGCCGTCGCGATGCGCGCCTCGGGGATGATCTCCCGCAGCCGGGCCGCCGCGCGGTCGATGGACTCGACGCGGTTGTGGATGTAGAAGACCTGGCCCTCGCGGAGCAGTTCGCGGCGGACGGCCGCGCCGATCTGCTTCTCCTCGTACGGGCCGACGAAGGTGAGGACCGGGTGCCGCTCCTCGGGGGGCGTCGTGATCGTCGACATCTCCCTGATCCCCGTCACCGCCATCTCCAGCGTCCGGGGGATGGGGGTGGCGGACATGGTCAGCACGTCGACGTTGGCGCGCAGCTTCTTCAGCTGCTCCTTGTGCTCGACGCCGAAGCGCTGCTCCTCGTCGACGATGACCAGGCCCAGGTCCTTGAACTTCGTCTCGGAGGAGAACAGGCGGTGGGTGCCGATGACGACGTCGACCGAGCCCTCCTTCAGCCCTTCCATCGTCGCCTTCGACTCGGTGTCCGTCTGGAAGCGGGACAGGGCGCGGACGTTGACGGGGAACTGCGAGTAGCGCTCCGAGAACGTGCCGAAGTGCTGCTGCACGAGCAGGGTGGTCGGGACGAGGACGGCGACCTGCTTGCCGTCCTGGACGGCCTTGAAGGCGGCGCGGACGGCGATCTCCGTCTTGCCGTAGCCGACGTCGCCGCAGATCAGACGGTCCATGGGGACGGTCTTCTCCATGTCCTCCTTCACCTCGGCGATGGTGGACAGCTGGTCGGGCGTCTCCGCGTACGGGAAGGCGTCCTCCAGCTCCCGCTGCCAGGGGGTGTCCGCGGCGAAGGCGTGGCCGGGGGCTGCCATACGGGCGGAGTACAGCTTGATGAGGTCGGCGGCGATCTCCTTGACCGCCTTCTTCGCGCGCGCCTTGGTCTTCGTCCAGTCGGCGCCGCCGAGGCGGTGCAGGGTGGGGGCCTCGCCGCCCACGTACTTGGTGACCTGCTCCAGCTGGTCGGTCGGGATGTAGAGGCGGTCGCCGGGCTGGCCGCGCTTGGCGGGGGCGTACTCGACGAGGAGGTACTCGCGGGTGGCGCCCTGCACGGTCCGCTGGACCATCTCGATGTAGCGGCCGACGCCGTGCTGCTCGTGGACGATGTAGTCGCCGACCTCCAGGGTCAGCGGGTCGATCGTCTTGCGCCGCTTGGCGGGCATCCGCTGCCCGTCCTTGCCGGCGGCCTTCTGGCCGGACAGGTCGGTCTCGGTGAGGACGGCCAGCTTGAGCGCCGGGTCGACGAAGCCGTAGTCGATGGAGCCGCAGGCCACGTGTACGACGGACGGGGCGATCCCGGTCAGGTCGGGGGCGAGGCGGGCGGCGATGCCCTCGCCGCCGAGCACCTCGACGGTGCGGGAGGCCGGGCCGTGGGCCTCCGTCACGTACACCGTGCGCCACCCCTCGGCCAGCCAGCCCTTGGTGTCGGCGAGGGCCCGGGCGGTGTCGCCGCGGTAGGTCTCGGGGGCGTGCATGCCCACCTTGAGGGTGTCCGCGTCGAGGGCGGTGTCGTCCGCGGCGAACGGCGACACCGACCACCACATCACGTCCAGCTCGCGGGCCCGGTCCCGGACGTCGGCGATCCCCCACAGGGAGGCCGCGCCGACGTCGATCGGGGCCTCGCCGCCGCCGGCCGTGGCCGCCCAGGAGGCCTGCAGGAACTCCTGGCTCGTCGCCACCAGGTCGGCGGCGCGCGTCCGGACCCGCTCGGGGTCGCAGACCACGGCCATGGAGCCCTCGGGGAGGACGTCGAGCAGCAGCTCCATGTCGTCGACGAGGACGGGGGCGAGGGACTCCATGCCCTCCACCGCGATCCCCTCGGCGATCTTGTTGAGCAGCTCGCCGAGCTCGGGATGGGCCTCGGCCAGGGCGGCGGCCCGCTCCCGGACCTCGTCGGTCAGCAGCAGCTCGCGGCAGGGCGGCGCCCACAGCCCGTGCTCGGCGACTTCGAGGGAGCGCTGGTCGGCGACCTTGAAGTAGCGGATCTCCTCGACGTCGTCGCCCCAGAACTCGATGCGGAGCGGGTGCTCCTCGGTGGGCGGGAAGACGTCCAGGATGCCGCCGCGCACGGCGAACTCGCCGCGCTTCTCGACGAGCTCCACGCGGGAGTACGCGGCGGCGGCCAGCCCCTCGACGATCTCGTTCAGGTCGGCGGTCTGCCCGCTCCGCAGCGCCACCGGCTCCAGGTCGCCGAGCCCCTTGACCTGCGGCTGGAGCACCGAGCGGATGGGCGCGACGACGACGCTGACGGGCCCGGCGGCGGGGTCGTCGGTACGGGGGTGGGCGAGCCGGCGCAGCACGGCGAGGCGGCGGCCGACGGTGTCGGAGCGGGGCGAGAGGCGCTCGTGCGGCAGCGTCTCCCAGGAGGGGTAGTCGACCACGGTGTCGGGGTCGAGGAGCGAGCGCAGGGCGGCGGCCAGGTCCTCGGCCTCGCGCCCGGTCGCGGTGACCGCGAGCACCGTCCGGCCGGTCTCCCTGGCGAGGGCGGCGACGGCGAAGGGGCGGGCGGCGGGCGGGCCGACCAGGTCGACGTGGTGGCGGTTGCCGTCCGTGGCGGCCTTGACCGCCTCGGTGAGTGCGGCGTCCTTGACGACGGCGTCCAGCAGACCGTGCAGGCTCATGGAGGGTCCATCCCGGCGGAGGTGGGCAACGCGAACGGCCCGACACGTCTCACGGGCCGGGGCCTCCAGCCTACGACGACGCGGCGACAGTCACCCGTTCACGGGATCGGCCCGCCGTGCACACGCCCCGTCGGCGTCCCTCGGGACGAGGCGCGTGGGCGGGCCCGGACGGAACGCTCCGCCGGGCCCGCACCGGTCCACTGCCGCCCCTGCTCCGTCTACTCCGTCGCGATCGCGTTCAGGACGTTCATCCGCCCTGCCCGGAAGGCGGGGACCAGGGCCGCGAAGAGGCCCACGAAGGCCGAGCCGACGAAGACGGTGAGGATCGTCGGCCAGGGGATCTCCAGGACGCCCAGGCCCTCCAGGGCGAGGAGCTGCTGGGCGGCGGTGCCCCAGCCGAGGCCCAGGGCCAGGCCGAGGAGGGCGCCGAAGAGGGCGATGACGACCGACTCCAGGCGGATCATGCGCCGCAGCTGGCGGCGGGAGAGGCCGATGGCCCGCATGAGGCCGATCTCGCGGGTCCGCTCGACGACCGACAGGGCGAGGGTGTTCACCACGCCGAGGACGGCCACGATGATCGCGAGGGCGAGCAGCCCGTACACGATGTTGAGGAGCTGGCCGACCTGGTCCTGGAGCTCCTTCTTGTAGTCGGCCTGGTCGGCGACCTTGTACTGCGGGTAGGGCGCGAGGGCCTTCTTCAGCCCCTCGTACGCGGCGTCCTCCTGACCGTCCTTCGCCGTGGCGAAGACGATCATGCTCTTGGGCATCCGGTCGGCGGCGAGGAAGCGGGCGGCGGTGGTGATGTTGGTGTACATCACGCCCTTGTCGATGTTGCTGTCGTCGGAGGTGACGGCGGCGACGCGCAGCCGCGCCTTCTCGCCGCCCTTGAAGGCGACCGTGAGCGTGTCCCCGACCTTCACGCCGTGCTCGGCGGCGTAGACGCTGCCGACGGACAGGGCGCCCGGGCCGTACGCGGCGGAGAGCTCGCCCGCCGTGGTCTCGCGGCGCACGTCCCGCGCGTACGTCGGGTCGGCGGCGACCAGGCCGAGCTCCGCGCTCCTGCCGCGCGGGTCGGTGACGACGGCCTCGACCCACTTGTACTCGGTGACGTGGTCGAGCCCGGGGGCCTTCTCCACGGCGGCCAGGGCCTGCGGGACGACCGGCTGCCGGTTGGTGGACTGCACGATGAAGTCGGCGCCGACGGACCGGTCGAGCTCCTCCGTGGCGGAGGCGACCATCGACGAGCCGACGACGGACAGGCAGGCGACGAGCGCGAGACCGATCATCAGGGCGGCGCCGGTGGCGCCGGTGCGGCGCGGGTTGCGGAGCGCGTTGCGCTCGGCCATGCGGCCGACCGGGCCGAAGACCCGCAGCACGACGACGCCCAGGGCACGGACGACGACGCCGGACAGCAGCGGGCCGATCACGACGAAGCCGAGCAGGGACAGGACGACGCCGAGGCCGAGCCAGAGGGAGCCCGCGCCGGCCTTCTCGGCCTGGGTCGCGGTCCACAGCGCCGCGCCGCCCGCCGCGGTGAGGAGCAGGCCGAGCCCGGCGCGTACCGCACCGGCCTTGCCGTCGGCGGGCGTGCCCGCGTCGCGCAGGGCGGCCATCGGGGAGACCTTCGAGGCCCGGCGGGCCGGGACGAAGGCGGCGAGGACGGTGACGACCACGCCGAGGACGAGACCGACGACGGGGGTGGTCCAGCGGACGGTGAGGTCCTGCGTGGACAGCTCCATGCCCATGGACGACATCAGCTGCATCAGTCCGACGGCGAGGCCCACGCCGGCCGCGACGCCCGCGATCGAGCCGACGGCGCCGAGGAGCAGCGCCTCGACGAGGACCGAGCGGTTGACCTGGCGCCGACTGGAGCCGATGGCCCGCATGAGGCCGATCTCGCGGGTGCGCTGGGCGACCAGCATGGAGAAGGTGTTGACGATGAGGAAGATGCCGACGAGGAAGGCGATCCCGGCGAAGCCGAGCATCGCGTACTTCATGACGTCGAGGAAGCCGGCGACGTCCTCGCGGCCCGCGTCGGCGGACTCGGCGGCGGTCTGCAGCTTGTAGCCGGAGCCGATCTCCGCGGCGATGCCCGCCTTCAGCGCGTCGTCGCCGACACCGGGCGCCGCGTCGGCGGTGACCTGGGTGAACAGGCCCTCCTTGCCGAGGAGTTCGCGCTGCGCGGTGGCGGTGTCGAAGTAGACGAGGGTGGCGCCGGGGTTGGTGACCTTGAAGTCGACGATGCCGGAGATCTTCGCGGTGAAGTCGCCGGTGACGGCGATGGTGCGCAGCTCGTCGCCGATCTTCAGGTGGTGCTTCTCGGCGGTGCCGCCGTCGACCATGACGTCGGTGGGGCCGCGCGGTTCGTGACCGGAGGCGATCTCCATCGAACGCAGCTCGTCGGCCGACCAGTTGGCGGCGATGGTGGGGGCGCCGGAGGTGGGCCCGACGTTCTCGTCGCGGGAGTCGACGACGGTGACGCTGGTGGAGAGGACCCGGCCCTGCGCGGCCTTGACGCCCTCGACGCCCCGGACCTGCGCGACGAGCGCGGCGGGCAGCGTCTCGGGGCGCCCGTTCTGCGGGACCTCGTCGTCCTCGGCGGCGTTCGACGGGCTGACGGTGACGTCGGAGGCGGTGGAGGCGAACAGCTTGTCGAAGGTGGTGTTCATGGTGTCGCTGAACACCAGGGTGCCGCAGACGAACGCGACGGAGAGGAGGACGGCGACGGCGGAGAGCGCCATGCGGCCCTTGTGCGCGAAGAAGCTGCGCAGCGAGGTCTTGAGCACGGTCATGACGTCCGCCCGCGCGCGTCGAAGTCCTTCATGCGGTCGAGGACGGCGTCGGCGGTGGGCCGGTGCATCTCGTCGACGATGCGCCCGTCGGCGAGGTAGAGGACCCGGTCCGCGTAGGAGGCGGCGACCGGGTCGTGGGTGACCATGACGATGGTCTGCCCCAGCTCGTCGACCGACTGGCGCAGGAAGCCGAGGACTTCGGCGCCGGCGCGCGAGTCGAGGTTTCCGGTCGGCTCGTCACCGAAGATGATCTCGGGACGGGCGGCGAGCGCGCGGGCCACGGCGACGCGCTGCTGCTGGCCGCCGGAGAGCTGGGCGGGCCGGTGCCTGAGCCGCTCGCCGAGCCCGACGGTCTCGACGACCCGGCGCAGCCACTCCTGGTCGGGCTTGCGGCCGGCGATGTCCATGGGCAGCGTGATGTTCTCCAGCGCGTTGAGCGTGGGGAGCAGGTTGAACGCCTGGAAGATGAACCCGATGCGGTCGCGCCGCAGCTGGGTCAGCTTCTTGTCCTTCAGGCCGGTGATCTCGGTCTCGTCGAGGAAGATCCGGCCGTCGGAGACGGTGTCGAGACCGGCGAGGCAGTGCATGAGCGTGGACTTGCCGGAGCCCGAGGGGCCCATGATCGCGGTGAACCGGCCGCGGGCGATGTCCACGTCGACGTGGTCGAGCGCGACGACCCGGGTCTCCCCCGAGCCGTACGCCTTGACGACCTGTCGCGCCCGCGCGGCGACGGCCGTCCGCCCTCCGGTACCCCCGTGCCTGGGGGTGGTCACAGCCGAAGTCACGGTAGGTCTCCTGAGTTCGAGTTGTTCGGTGTCGTCCGACGTTCTGTGGCGTTCTTCGTGTCCCTGCGGGATCCCGTAAGACCAAGCTAAGGACGGCGGGGGCCCGGCTCGTCCTCCGCCGGGACGAACGGGCCCTGGGCTGTATGGGGGAGGAGCCCCTAGGGGTTCTCCATCGAACGATCGAGTGAGAGGGTGGCCCGGGCGCACTTAGATGTACGAAGCATCAGTCAGCACCCGTCGGGTGGGGAGAGGGGCCAGCGGTGTCCGAGGCGACCACGAGACAGACGGCACCGCCGGCGGCGGACGGCACCCGGCGCGGGCCGGTCGTCGCCGCGCTGATGCTCGGCATGGCGCTCGCCGCCCTCGACGGCACCGTCGTCTCCACCGCCGTCCCGCAGATCGTCGGCGACCTCGGCGGACTCTCCGTCTTCTCCTGGCTGTTCTCCGGCTACCTGCTCGCCGTGACGGTCACCCTGCCGGTGTACGGGAAGCTCAGCGACACCTTCGGCCGCAAACCCGTCCTGATCTCGGGCATCGTCCTCTTCCTGATCGGCTCCGTGCTGTGCGCGTCCGCCTGGGACATGTACTCGCTCATCGCCTTCCGCGTCGTCCAGGGCCTCGGCGGCGGCGCCCTCCAGGGCACCGTCCAGACGATCGCCGCCGACCTCTACCCGCTGAAGGAACGCCCCAGGATCCAGGCCCGGCTCTCCTCCGTGTGGGCCACCGCCGCCGTCGCGGGCCCGGCGGCGGGCGGGCTGCTCGCCGGATACGCGGACTGGCGCTGGATCTTCCTGGTCAACCTGCCGGTCGGGGCGGCGGCGCTGTGGCTGATCAGCCGCTACCTGGTGGAGCCGGGACGCCCCCTAGGGGACAGGGCCGAAAGCGCCTCCGACGGCGCCGCCGAAGGGGCCCGCACCCGGCCCCGGGTCTCCGTGGACTGGGCGGGCGCGCTCGCCATCTTCGGCACCGGCACCCTGCTCCTCACCGCGCTCGTCCAGGGCGGCGTCGCCTGGCCCTGGCTGTCCGCCCCGTCGCTCGGCCTCTTCGCCGGCGCGGCGGCCCTCGGCGCCCTCACCGTGCTCGTCGAACGCCGCGCCGCCGAACCGATCATCCCCGGCTGGGTCTGGCGCCGCCGCACCATCGCCGCCGTCAACCTGGCGCTCGGCGCCCTGGGCCTGCTGATGGTCGCCCCGACCGTCTTCCTGCCCACCTACGCCCAGTCCGTCCTCGGCCTCGGCCCGATCGCCGCCGGCTTCGTGCTCTCCGCGATGACCCTCAGCTGGCCCGTCACGGCCGCCCTCTCCAACCGGGTCTACACCCGCATCGGCTTCCGTCTGACCGCCGTCCTCGGCATGACCGGCGCCCTTCTGGTCCTGCTCGCCTTCCCGCTGCTGCCCTTCCCCGGCGAACCCTGGCAGCCCGCGCTGCTGATGCTGCTCCTCGGCGGGGCGCTCGGCTTCTTCCAGCTGCCGCTGATCGTCGGGGTCCAGTCGACCGTCCCGTACGAGGAGCGCGGCACGACCACCGCCTCCGTCCTCTTCGTGCGCCAGGTCGGGCAGAGCGTCGGCGCCGCCCTGTTCGGCGCCGTGGCCAACGGGGTGCTCGCCGCGCGCCTCGGCGCCGAGAGCGGCGACCTGGACGGTCTGGTCCGCTCCCTGGAGACCCCCGGCTCCCTCACCGGACAGGCCGCGGACCACCTGCGCCGGGCGGTCGACGCGGCCGTCGACTACGTCTACCTCGGCGCGGCCGCCGCGGCCGCCCTCGCCCTGCTGGCCCTGCTCACCCTCGCCCCGCGCCGCTTCCCGGTCCTGAAGGAACAGCAGGACGAGCAGGACGAGGCCCGGCCCGCCGGGTAATCACCGTGCCCCGAAGGCCCGTTGACAGCAGAATGGTGCGATGGATCACCACTTCGTCGGCATACCGGAGCTGACCGGCGTCCCCCGCGTCGCGGTCGTCATCGACGTCATGCGCGCCTTCACCGTGGCCGCCTGGGCGTTCTCGCGCGGCGCCGAACGGATCGTCCTGGCCAAGACGGTGGACGAGGCGCTCGCCCTGAAGGAGCGCCACCCGGGCTGGCTGGCCCTGAAGGACGGGGCCCCGGCGCCCGGCTTCGACGCGGTGAACTCCCCCGCCCTGCTCAGGTCGCGCGACTTCACCGGCCGCACGCTCGTGCAGAAGACCACGGCCGGCACCGTGGGCGCGCTGGCCGTCGCGGACGCCCCGCTGGTGCTGTGCGCCGGCTTCGTGGTGGCCGGCCCGACCGCCCGGTTCCTGCGGGCCGCGGACGCCGGCCCGGTCACGTTCGTCGTCACCGGCGAGGACGGGCGGGCCGACGAGGACCTCGCCTGCGCCGAGTACATCGGCCGCACCGTCGACGCCGGCGAGGCCGACCCGGCCCCGTACGTCCGCCGCGCGAGGGACTCCCGGGCGGCCGCCGAGCTCTCGGCCGGTCTGCGCGAGGGTTTCCACCCGGACGACGTCGCCCTCTGCCTGGAGGTCGACCGCTTCCCGTTCGCGATGGCGGCCCGCCGGGAGGAGTCCCTGACGGTGCTGCGCCCGGTCTCGGCGCCCGGCATCCCGGACTGAAAAGTTCTTTGCCGCATCCGCAAGAAGCGTAGGCCGGGATCCGCCCCCGGCCCGAGCATGGCCCGCGGGCGCCTCCAAGGCGCTCCCGAGCGCGCGTGACGCGCTTCCGACGGCAGAAGGCGGGCCCGTGACCACTCTTGCGACGCAACCCCCCACGCTCAGCGCCCGCAGACGGTGGACGGTCCTGGCCGTCTGCGCGCTCAGCATGTTCCTGGTCGGACTCGACACCACCATCGTCAACGTCGGCCTGCCCGCGATCGGCGAGGGCCTCGGCGCGGGCACCCGCGGCCTGGCGTGGGTCGTCGACGCGTACACCGTCGTCCTGGCCGGCCTGCTGGTCGTCTCCGGAGCGCTCGCCGACCGCTTCGGGCGGCGCCGGGTCTTCCGCTGCGGGCTCGTCGTCTTCGGCCTCGCCTCCCTGGCCTGCGCGCTCGCCCCGTCGCTCGGCGTCCTCGTCGCCGCCCGCGCACTCCAGGGCGTCGGGGCCTCGATGCTGAGCCCGGTGGCCCTGGCGATCGTGGTCAACACGATGCCCGACCCCCGCGAACGGGCCCGGGCGATCGGCATCTGGGCCTCGGTGTTCGGGCTCAGCATGGCGGCGGGTCCGGTCACCGGCGGCGCGCTCGTCGACGCGTTCGGCTGGCGGTCGGTGTTCTGGGTCAACGCACCGGTCGTCGTCACCGCCCTCGTCCTGGTAGCCGTCTTCGTCCCGGCGGACCCGGCACGCGACGGGCAGCGGACCCGGCGCCTCGACCTGCCCGGCCAGCTCCTGCTCACGGCGACCCTGGGACTGTCCGTCGGCGTCCTCATCGAGGGCCCGCGCATCGGCTGGGGCTCCCCCGCGGCGCTGGCCTGCTACGCCCTGTCCGCCACCGCCGCGGCCGCCTTCGTGCGGGTCGAACTCCGGCGGCCCGAACCCCTCATGGACCTCCGGCTGTTCAGGCGCCCGCGCTTCGCCGGAGCGGTCCTCGGCGCGGTCGCGGTGTTCGCCGCGCTCAACACCGGCCTGCTGCTCAACACCCTCTACCTCCAGCACACCCGCGGCTGGACCCCGCTCGCCGCGGGCGCGGCGACCCTGCCGATGGCGCTCGGCGCGACCCTGTGCGCGCCCTGGTCCGGCAGCCTCACCGGGCGCCACGGGCCCCGCCGCCCGCTGCTCCTCGCGGGCGGGTTCACCGCCGCCGGCGGCCTGTGCCTGGTCGGCCTGGACCCGCACACCGCCGTGCCGCTGCTCCTCACCGCGTACCTGCTCATCGGCATCGGCTTCGGCTTCGCGAACGCCCCCCTGACCAACACCGCCGTCGGCGGCCTGCCGCCGTCCCGGGCGGGCGTCGCCGGGGCGATCACCTCCACCGCGCGCCAGATCGGCGCGGCGGTCGGCATCGCCGTCGCCGGGGCCCTGGTCGCCGGCGTCGCCCCCGCCGGCCTCGCCGACGCCTCCCGCCCCGGCTGGCTGCTGGTCACCGGCTGCGGCCTTCTCCTGCTGGTGGTGGCCAGGTCGGCGGGCGCCACCCGGCCCCCGTCCCCGTCCCCGTCGGGCGGGACACGGCGGGAATCGCCGGACACGCCCTGAGGGCCGGCGACTCCCAGGAGGGCACCGTCGGCTCCTAGTCGCCGCCCTGCCCCTCGGCCTCGGGCTTCCCGTCGGCCCGCGGCGGCTCCACCCGCCCCGTGAGTGCCGACAGCGACGAGCGGATGTGCTCCATGTGGGAGTGGATCTCCTCCCGGGCCTCGTCGTGCTCGCGTCGCACCCGGTCCGTCTCGCGCTCGATGCGCTCCTGCCTGAGCCGCGCCTCGGCGAGGATCTCCGCGGCCTTCGCCTCCGCGTCCTCCTGGCCGTGCCGGGCGGCCTCCTTGGTCTCGGCGAGGCCGCGCCGCGCCTCGTCCAGCTTGCCGTCCGCGTAGGCGACGAGCTCCTCGTGCCGGGCGTCGAGCTCGGCCACCCGCCGGGCCGCCGCGTGGTCGGCCTCCTCGCGGAGCGCCTGGTGTTCCTCGCGCTGGGCCGCGCGGACCGCCTCGGCCTCGCGCCGGGTCTCGTCGAACGCGGTCCTCGCCTCGGCGCGGGTCTTCTCCGCGTCGCGCTGCGCCGAGGTCCGCAGCGCGTCGGCCTGCAGGCCGGTCTCCTTGCCGGTCGCCCGGGCCGCCGCGTCGGCCGCCGCGCGGACGCCCTCCGCGTACGCCCTCGCCGCCTCGGCGGCCTCGCCGGCGGCCGCCTCCGCCGCTTCGGCGAGCGCCTGCGCCTCGGCCTCCGCGTCCCGTACCAGGGTCTCGTCCTCGGCCTCGGCGAGCTCCAGGATGCGGCGGGCCCGCTCGCTCAGGGAGTCGTAGCGCTGCGGGGCGAGGGTGGCGACGGCCTCGCGGAGCCGCACGGCCTCCGCCTCCATCTCCTTGGCGAGGACGGTCAGGCGCGCCGCGCGCTCCCACGCGCCGTCGCGCTCCTCGGAGAGTGCGGCCAGGTAGCGGTCGACCTGCTCCGGGCGGTAACCGCGCCCCCGTCCGACGGCGAAATTCATGCCTGACGCCCCTTCGTCTCCCTTATGTCCAACAAACAACAAGGATGCGGCATCAGATCGGACAAAAGGCGCCCGACGTGAGCACACGTCGAGCGCCTTTCGTCACATCCCGCTCATGCGCGGACCGGGTCGGGCTACAACAGGCCGTCCCACATCTGCTCCAGGAGCACGGACCACCAGTTCTCCGGCGACGACAGCGCCGCCGGGTCCAGCATCGCCAGCTGCGCCTGGAAATCGGTCGTCCACCGGCCCGCCTGCTCCGGGTTGAGCCCGAACCGCAGCCGCCACATGCGCCCGAGCAGCGCCAGACACCGGACGAACTCCGGCAGCCCCGTGTTCACGAACTGCGGCGGCACCGACTGCCCGCCCGGACCCGCCTCCACCGGCACGGCGACGATGTGCGCCGTCCCGTACTGGACACAGATCGCCCGGCCGAAGTCCGAACCGAGCACCAGATACGACCCGGCGTCCGCCGCCGGCTGCACCTGCCGCTGCGCCGCGAGCTCCGCGAGCGTCGGCACCACCGGCATGGCCGGCTGCGCCCAGAAGAACGGCCCGAAGTCGGCCGGCAGGCCCGCCCACACGAGCGTGACCGCCACCAGCTCCGGAACGCCCTGCCGGGACACCGCACGCTGGTCGAAGCGCAGGATGCCCGGACCGAACGCCCCGGCCAGCTCCTGCGCCACCCCGTCCGGCGGCAGCGGCGGCGCCGGCTGCACCTGCGGCAACGGCGCCCGCACCGGCGCGGGCCGCGCCGGACCGTCCGCGACCTGGTGCAACTCGCCCTGGTGGGTGATGAGCTGCTGCATGCCCTGCTGACGGCCCGCGTGATCACGCCCGTACGGCGCGATGTTGGTGATCCGCGCCTGCGGCCAGGTCTCCCGGATCATCCGCGCGCAGTAACCGCCCGGCAGCTCACAGGACTCCAACTCCGTGTGCAGCTCCAGCACTTGCTGCGGCGGCACGTTCATCGCGCGCAGCTCGTGCAGGATCTGCCACTCCGGGTGCGGGGTACCCGGCGCGGAACGCCGGATGATCTGCTGCTCCGAGCCGTCGGGCGCGCGGTAGCGCAGCACGGCCTGGTAGCCGGGACCCACGGTCGGCAGCCCGGCGGGCGGCTGCTGCGGGTACCCGTACGCGGGCGGCGGCACGGGCGCGTTCACCGGCGCCGGCACGGGACCGGGCGGCGGGGGCGGCCCGACGGGGCCCGCCGGACCGGGCTGCGCCAGCATCGTCGCGGCGTGCGCGATCCCGCCCGGCGGCGTCCCGGGCGCACCCGGCACCCCCGGCGGCGGAGGCGGGGGCGGCGGAGCCCCCGGACCGCCCTGGTTCGGGTGCGCCAGCATCGTCGCGGCATGCGCCACCCCGCCCGGCGGCGTCCCGGGCGCACCCGGCACCCCCGGCGGCGGAGGCGGAGGCGGCGGAGCGCCCGGACCGCCCTGGTTCGGGTGCGCCAGCATCGTCGCGGCGTGGTGCACCGCGGGCGGAGGCGTCGCACCGGGCGGCGCGGGCGGACCAGGCGGGCCCGGCGGCGTGGGCTGCGCGGGCGCGGCGGGCGGCGGCGTCGACTGCGGGCCCTCGGGCCCGAGCTGCGACACCAGCTGCGTCCGCACGTACCCACCGGGCGGCGGCGTCGGCGCCTTGCTGGTCGCCGCGTCGGCGAGGTCCGCGGCACCGGGCGGGCTCGGCGGCACGGGCGGGGTGCCCGGCTGCGCTACCGGCGGAGCGGAGGGCGCGCTCGGCGGGCCCGGAGGCACCACGGGGCCGCCCTGCGGGAACGGGGCGTCCGTGTTCAGGCGCGGCGCGATCGCCGTCGCCGGCAGCGCGCTGCCGCCCTTCATGAGCGCGGTGGGAGCGTCCGCCCCCACGACCGGCGGCGGCGTGTCCTCGTCGTCCGCCCCCGAGAGCGGCGGCGCGAACACCGTCGCCGGCAGCGGCACGGCCCCGTCGGCACCGCCCGCGCTCGCGTTCGCGTCCGCCCAGGGACTCGGCGAGGACTGCGCGGGCACGGCCGCGGAGGCCTCGACCGGAGCGGGCGCCGGAGCCGGGTCCGGCACCGGGGCCGGGGAGGCCTCCGCCGCGGGCGCGGGCGCGGACGCGGGCGTGGGCGTGGACTCAGGTACGGGCAGAGGCGCGGGCTCGGGCAGCGGCGCGGGCTCGGAGGAATCCTCGGCAGCACCGACGGCCCCGGCACCCCCCGCACCGACCCCGGACCCGGAAGCCCCGGAACCCGGCACCTCCGACGCACCCGACACCACCGCCACACCCGACACCTCGGACACCGACGACACCACAGGCGCCCCGGGCGCCCCCGACGTCCCCGGCCCCGCCGATCCGCCCTCCGTCGACGCCCCCGCACTCGCCTGCGACGCGTTCGACGCCACCGGCGGCAGGCCGATCTTGTCCGCGGCCTCCTGGAGCCACTCCGGCGGGCTCAACAGGAACGAGGTCTGATTCAGGTCGATCCGGGCCGACGCCTGCGCCGGGACCGACGCGACCGGCTCCGCGACCGCGCCGTACTCCTCCTCGTAACGGCGGATGACCTCACCCACCGGAAGCCCCGGCCACAACGTCGCCTCGCCACTGTCACGGGCGATGACCAGCCGCTGCCGACCCCCGTCCGGGGTCGGCGCCTCCTCGCGCTCCTCGGCCCACACGACGAAGCCGAGCCCGAACTCCCGAACCCGCACCTCCCGGTGCAGGTAGGCCGGCACATCGCCGTTGATCCACTCCTCGGCGCGCTCCTGCGCCTGCGCGAACGTCACCACAGCCAGTTCACTCCCCCACCGGGACCACGGGAACGGCGCGCGCGAAGCCGCCGTCCACCATCAGGTTCGCCACCGTCTCCAGCTCCGGCGGATTACCCGCGAGACGCTGGAGGAACACGTCGAAGTCGGCACCACAGGGCAGCAACAACCTCTCCACCCGCTCGTTCACCGACCAGCCGTCACGGTCGCGCGCGTCGTCATAGGCGCAGAACCACACCGAGCCGACCGCCTCGCCCTTCACCTTCACCGCGAGCAGACCGCCCTGGACGAAGGCCACGCCCAGGTAGTCCTTCGTCAGATGGTCGCGGAGGCACTTGTTCACGTACACGAGGTCGTTCACCCCCGCCTCCTCACGCACCGTGAAGAACGGCTGGTCCACGAGCAGACCCAGCTCCGCGTCGAGCGCGGCACCGACCGGCGCGCAGCCACCCGCCGCCTTCAGGAACGACCGGTACGCACCCGGAAGCCGGTAGCCGAGATCCTCCTCGACCCCCTGGAGCTGCTGCTCCGACACCGGCATCGCACGCTTCGGCAACCGGAAGTGCGCCGGACGGGTCTCCTGCAGCGGCCGCGTCCCACGCTTCGCGTGATCCACGGCGGCCGTCGTCACCCCACCGTGGTGCCGCAGCAGCGCCTTCACCTCCACGGGAACCAGCTCCAGCCGACGCGTGTGCGCCACGTGGTGCCAGGTCCAGCCGTGCGGGGTCGCCACCGCCGGGATCGCGTCCCACAGCTCGTGCCCCGTCGCGGCCAGCGCCGCGTTCGCCGACACGTAGTCCGTCAGGCGCAGTTCGTCGACACCGAAACCCTCCGGCGGATCGGCGATCTCCGCCGCCGCCCGCGCGTACGCCGAGAAGTCCGGGTAGCCGCGCTCGTCCACCCGCACCCCACGGGGATGCCGGGAGGCCCGGACCGGATCCGGGAAGTGCACGACCTGCCCGGCGTACGCCGAGTTCGGCGGCGCGGTGTCCTGGCCGAGCCGACCTGTCGTCATGGCGGTTGCCCCCTGTGACTGCTGCCGACTCCCGCCGACTGCTGCTGGTTGGTCCGCACAGCCTAAGCGGTGCCACGCGCCCCCGACCCGGCCCGATGCGCCCACCCCGCCCACGGTGACCAAGTGTCACCGCGGCATGACAGCACCGCCATGATTCCGACACACCGAAAGCACGTTTCCGCGCCCCAGCTTCCACATCCGGCACCGCGTTTGGCAGGCTGTTCCAGCAACTCGGGGGATTGCGGGAGGGGAAGACCAGCACCATGCACGCAAGCACCACACCGGCACCATCGCCCACACAGGGTGACCCACGCCTCAGTTGGGGCAGCGACGCCGACAGCCAGCGCGCCCCTTTACTGCGTCACCGCCGCGACGGAATCCTGCCCGCCGTCGGCGCGGCCCTGTCCGTCCGCGGCGAGACCCTCACCTGCACCGCCGCCCGAGGCGACCAGGCACCCGCACTCCACCCGCTCGTCCAGGACTTCCTCGACACCCTCACGAGCGGCCAGCGCGAACGCTTCACCGGACGCTGCCCGGAAGCGATCCTGCTCTCCCGCGCCCTCACCGCCACCGAAGGCACCCGCTCCAAACGGGCCCAGCGCAAACCGCTCACCCAGAGCGAGGCACGCCGCTCCCTCAAGCACGCCAAACTCACCGCACGACGCATCCGCGAGGACGGCGACCCGCTGCACGGCAGCTACGCCACCCCCTGCCGCTCCTGTACGGCCATGCTCGCGCACTTCGGCGTCCGCGCCGTCGACCCGACCGACGGCTGAACCCGTCCGACCGGAACACGACACGGCCGCCCCCCACGCCCAGAACGGCAGAACCACACCCATGCCCGACCTGAACAGCACCCGATTCCCGGTCAACGTCGACGCCGCCCTGCGCGAGGCCGGCTGGCAGCCCGGCCGCTGGGACATCAAGCTGGCCGAAGAATGGGCCGACACCCTGCGCGCCCACATCACCCCCGCCGGACACCGGCACAGCGTCTTCCCCTCCGCGGTCGAAGCCTGGGCCGAGTTCGGCGGCCTGCACGTCACCGCCCCCGGGAACGGACGCCAGATAGCCCCCGCCGCCATCCGCTTCGACCCCCTCGCCGGCATCCACCTCGCCCGCACCCTCGGCGACCTGGGCCGCGCCCTCGACACCGAGCTGGCCCCGCTCGGCGAGGAGGGCGACCAGCGGGCGGTCCTCGCGATGGACGTCGAAGGACGCGTCTACAGCATCGACCACACCGGCGACTGGTACCTGGGCCGCGACATCGACGCGGCCCTGTCGACCCTCATCACAGGCACCCAGCCGACGCGCCTGGTGGCAGAAGGCTGAGCGAAACGACCGGCCGACAGGAAGCACCGCTCCCTAGACCACCGGAAGCACCGCACTCACCCGGAAGCCACCCGCGTCCGTCGGCCCCGACACGAACACCCCACCGAGACCCGACACGCGCTCCCGCATGCCCACCAGACCGTTCCCGCCGCTCGGCAGATGCGCGTCGGCGGCCGCCGCGTCCGACGGACCGTTCTCCACCTGCATCGCGACCTCGGCCTCACGGTGCGCGAGACGCACCACCACCTCGGCGCCCGCCGCGTGCTTGTGCACGTTGGTCAACGCCTCCTGCACCACCCGGTACGCGGTCTGCTCCACCTCCGCGCCGTACGCACGGGGCTCGCCCAGCACGACCAGTTCCACCACCGCACCGGCCTGCCGCGACTGCTCGACCAGCGCCTCCAAGGCGTCCAGACACGGACCGCCGTCCTCCGCCGCCGCCTCGGCGGCAGCGGCGGCCGCACGGCCGACCGCCGCCAGCGGCAGGGCCGGGGACGCCTTCGGGACCTCCTCCCGGAGCACCCCCAGCATCTGCCGCAGCTCCGTCAGCGCCTGCCGGCCCATGTCGCCCACCAGCGCCGCGTTCCGCACCGCCTTCTGCGGATCCTTCAACGCCACCGCCTGCAACGCCGCCGCGTGCACCACCATCAGCGACACCCGGTGGGCCACCACGTCGTGCATCTCGCGCGCGATCCGCGTCCGCTCCTCCTGCCGCGCCCACTGGGCACGCTGCTCGGCCCGGTCGGCGAGCAGCGACAGCTCCTGCTCCAGACTGTCGGCGCGCTCGCGGAGGGACTCCATGAGCCGGCGCCGGGCGCCTATGTAGAGGCCGAACAGCAACGGCGGGGCGTTGAGGCCCAGGGTCATGAAGAGGGAGACGACGGGGACGTACCAGCCGCTGGGGTCGAAGTCCTGCTGGTCGACGTCGGCGTGGGCGACGTCCTGGCGGAGCCGGACCATCGTCACGACGTACACGGCGACCGTGGACATGCCGGCGAGCGCGGCGGTGAACCGCCGGGGCACCTCGGAGGCGGCCAGCGAGTAGAGGCCGACGATGCCCATCAGGTAGCCCATCTCGGCGGGCGTGACGGCGATCGACACGAGCACGACGGTGATCGGCCACCGGCGCCGCACCAGCAGCACCGACCCGATCACCAGTCCGAACAGCACCCCGACGGGCACCGGCAACGAGGCCTTCTCCGCGAAGCCGATCCCTTCCAGCCCGCACTCCAGCGCGGACACGACGGCCAGCGCCACGTCCAGCACGACGCTCCGCCGTCTACCCCACCACCACCAGGTACGCGGGGCGCGCGCGCCCACAGCGTCCTGATCTGCCCCCGTTGTGGTCATGCCGTCCACCCTACGGGCGAGTGCCAGCGATTTTCCCGCCTCTGACGGCGCCCGGAGCGGCGGGCGTCAACATGTGCGCACACCAGTCGCTCGAACTGTTGAATCGACAGGGTTTTCGACGCGGTCGTCGGCGTGACGGACGAGGCTGGTCCCATGACGCGCACGACACCGGAGACCAGCCGGTACGCCGACTACGAACGCCTGCGCGAGCAGGCCGTCGCCTTGCGCCGCGAGGGCCTCAGCCTCCGCCAGATCCGCGACCGCCTGCAGGTCTACAACAACGACATGCTCCACCGCCTCGTCCAGGGCGAGCCTCCCCCGGAGTGGACGAAGCGCCCCAACGCCAAGGACGACCTCCGCGCCCGCGCCCGCGAGCTGCGGCTGGAGGGCAGGACGTACGACCAGATCCAGCTGGAGCTGGGCTGCTCGAAGAGCTCGATCTCCCTGTGGGTGCGGGACCTGCCGAAGCCGGCCCGCCGCGAGCCCTCCGAGCAGGCCAGGCTCGCCGGGCGCAAGCGCTGGGAGCACGAGCTCGCCGTACGCGACGCGGAACGCCGGAGCACCAAGCGGGCCGCGAGCCTGGAGATCGGCCCGCTGACGGAACGCGAACTCCTGCTCGCGGGAACGGCTCTCTACTGGGCGGAAGGCGCGAAGGACAAGACGTACGCGCGCCGGGAGAACGTCCAGTTCGTGAACAGCGACCCCGATGTCATCCGGGTCTACCTGGCCTGGCTGCGCCTTCTGAGGGTCGAGCCGGAACGGCTCGCCTTCCGCGTCATGATCCACGCGACGGCGGACACCGAGGGCGCGGAGCGCTATTGGGCCGATCTCGTCGGTGTCGACCCGGACAGCTTCCAGAGGACCACCATCAAGAAGCACAACCCGAAGACGATCCGGAAGAACACCGGCTCCGACTATCGCGGCTGCCTCGTCATCCGCGTCGCGCAGGGCGCCGAGCTTTACCGTCGCATCGAAGGCTGGTGGTGCGGCATAGTAGGTGCCGTCGATTCGACCGGCACCGCGCATTGTCCGATTTGGTCGACTTAGCTATCCCCTGTGGTGTAATCGGCAGCACTGGGACCTTTGGAGTCCTATGTCCGGGTTCGAGTCCTGGCAGGGGAGCTGATCGGACGAGGGTCCCGACCGCTCAGGTCGGGACCCTTACTCATACCCCGCCCAGTACCCCCCGGTATCCTTCGGAAGTCCACCACCCGAAGCCGAAGGGCATTCCCGTGAGCGCCAACCTCCCCCAAGTTCTCGGCTCCGCTCGAACAGGGGGGACCCCCATGGCCGCCGTGGTCGTCGTCCTCGCAGCGGGTGAGGGCACCCGCATGAAGTCGAAGACTCCCAAGGTCCTGCACGAGATCGCCGGGCGTTCGCTCGTCGGGCACGTCGTCTCCGCCGCTCGTGAGCTGGAGCCCGAGGACCTGGTCGTGGTCGTCGGGCACGCGCGGGAGCAGGTCAAGGGGCACCTGGACGAGCGGTACGCGGGGACGCGGACCGCGGTGCAGGAGGAGCAGAACGGGACCGGGCACGCGGTGCGGATGGCGCTCGGAGAGCTGGGGCAGACGCCCGAGGGGACCGTGGTCGTGGTCTGCGGCGACACCCCGCTGCTGTCCGGCGAGACGCTGCGGGCGCTCGCCGCGACCCACGCGGCCGACGGGAACGCCGTGACGGTGCTGACCGCCGAGGTCCCGGACGCGACCGGCTACGGGCGGATCGTGCGCGACGGGGCCACCGGTGCGGTGACCGCGATCGTCGAGCACAAGGACGCCTCCGACGCGCAGCGGGCGATCCGGGAGATCAACTCCGGGGTGTTCGCGTTCGACGGGGCGCTGCTCGCGGACGCGCTGGGCAAGGTGCGGACGGACAACAGTCAGGGCGAGGAGTACCTGACCGACGTGCTGTCCATCCTGCGCGAGGCCGGGCACCGGGTGGGTGCTTCGGTCGCCGTCGACCACCGGGAGATCCTGGGCATCAACAACCGGGTGCAGCTGGCGGAGGCCCGTACGCTGCTCAACCAGCGGCTGCTGGAGCGGGCGATGCTCGCCGGCGTGACCGTGGTGGACCCGGGTTCGACGTTCGTGGACGTCACGGTGACGTTCGAGCCGGACGCGGTGGTGCTGCCGAACACGCTGCTGCTGGGTGCGACGCACGTCGGCGAGGACGCGGTGGTGGGCCCGAACACGCGGCTCACGGACACGACGGTGGCGCGCGGGGCGCGGGTGGACAACACCGTCGCCGACTCCGCCGTGGTGGGCGAGGGTGCCTCCGTGGGGCCGTTCGCGTATCTGCGTCCGGGCACCAAGCTGGGTGCGAAGGCGAAGGCCGGCACGTATGTGGAGATGAAGAACGCCGTGGTGGGCGAGGGGACGAAGGTCCCCCATCTGTCGTACGTGGGTGACGCGACGATCGGCGAGTACACGAACATCGGCGCGGCGAGCGTCTTCGTGAACTACGACGGCGAGGCGAAGCACCACACGACGATCGGCTCCCACTGCCGTACGGGTTCGGACAACATGTTTGTGGCGCCCATCACGATCGGGGACGGGGCGTACACCGCTGCCGGGTCCGTGATCACGAAGGACGTGCCGCCGGGTTCGCTGGCCGTCGCCCGTGGCCAGCAGCGGAATATCGAGGGCTGGGTGGCCCGTAAGCGTCCGGGCAGCGCGGCCGCGCAGGCGGCCCATGCCGCCTCGGAGAACTCCGTCGGCGAAAGCTGACCGGAAACGAGTACGTCGAACTCGGCGTACCGTGATACGTGCACACAAATTCGGCTGGTTCGCACACGCGCACGGGAGCGCGGGGATCCGCGGCCAGAGAAACCGTCGAGGAGACAGTGCTGTGACCGGGATCAAGACGACCGGCGAGAAGAAGCTCATGCTCTTCTCCGGCCGCGCCCACCCCGAGCTGGCCGAGGAGGTCGCACACCAGCTGGGTGTCGGCATCGTGCCGACCAAGGCTTTCGACTTCGCCAACGGTGAGATCTACGTCCGCTTCCAGGAGTCGGCCCGTGGCGCGGACTGCTTCCTGATCCAGAGCCACACGGCTCCGATCAACAAGTGGATCATGGAGCAGCTGATCATGATCGATGCTCTGAAGCGGGCTTCGGCCCGGAGCATCACCGTGATCGTCCCGTCGTACGGCTACGCCCGTCAGGACAAGAAGCACCGCGGCCGTGAGCCGATCTCGGCCCGTCTGGTCGCCGATCTGCTGAAGACCGCGGGTGCGGACCGCATCCTCACGGTCGACCTGCACACGGACCAGATCCAGGGCTTCTTCGACGGTCCGGTGGACCACCTGTCGGCGCTGCCGGTCCTGGCGGACTACGTGGGCGCGAAGGTGGACCGTTCGAAGCTGACGATCGTGTCTCCGGACGCCGGTCGTGTGCGGGTGGCGGACCGCTGGTGCGACCGTCTGGACGCGCCGCTGGCGATCGTCCACAAGCGGCGTGACAAGGACGTCGCCAACCAGGTGACGGTCCACGAGGTCGTCGGTGACGTGAAGGGCCGCGTGTGCGTCCTGGTGGACGACATGGTCGACACCGCGGGCACGATCTGCGCGGCGGCGGACGCCCTGTTCGCGCACGGCGCGGAGGACGTCATCGTGACGGCGACGCACGGCATCCTGTCGGGCCCGGCCGCGGATCGTCTGAAGAACTCGAAGGTCAGCGAGTTCGTGTTCACGGACACGCTGCCCGACCCGAGCTCCCTGGAGCTCGACAAGATCACGGTGCTGTCGATCGCGCCGACGATCGCGCGCGCGGTGCGCGAGGTGTTCGAGGACGGTTCGGTGACGAGCCTCTTCGAGGAGCACTGAGTCTTCCTCTGAAGGGCCCGGTAGGGCCCTGAAGGGCCCTGAAGAGCGTTGACGGGCGTTGAAGAGCACTGATCGGCGCTGAGAGCAAGGGCCGCTTCCCCTGGGAGGCGGCCCTTGCTCGTGCCCTCGGAGGTGATCCATTTGGGTGCCCGGGGGGCTGCGGCTAGACTGTCGTGGTTGCTCGGCGAGGGAGGCCGGATCCTGTGGATCCCGGCGGTCCGTTATCGACGCGCTCTTCGTAGCAGGCCATCGCCAGTCGTGGCCGGGTGACAGTCACAGACGTCACCACCCATACGAGGAGTGCACATGTCCGAGGTCAAGCTCGCCGCTTCCGTCCGTACCGAGTTCGGCAAGGGCGCCGCCCGCGCGATCCGCCGTGCCAACGAGGTTCCCGCGGTCGTCTACGGCCACGGCTCGGAGCCGGCCCACATCACCCTTCCGTCCCACGAGCTGGCCCTGGCGCTGCGTACGCCGAACGTCCTGCTCTCCCTGGACATCGACGGCAAGAACGAGCTGGCGCTCCCGAAGGCCGTCCAGCGTGACGCCATCAAGGGCTTCCTCATCCACGTCGACCTGCTCCTCGTGAAGCGCGGCGAGAAGGTCACCGTCGAGATCCCGGTCCAGGCCGAGGGTGAGCTCGCCGCCGGTGGCAACCTGCTGGAGCACGTGCTCGGCACCCTCTCCGTCGAGGCCGAGGCCACCCACCTCCCCGAGGCCGTCACGGTCTCCGTGGAGGGCCTGGAGGCCGGTGCCTCCGTCCTCGCGAAGGACATCGCTCTCCCGAAGGGCGCCACCCTGGTGACCGACGCCGACGCCGTCGTCCTGCAGGTCCTGGCCGCGCAGGCCGAGGAGCCGGCCGCCGAGGGCGAGACCGAGGCCGCCGAGGGCGCCGAGGCCTGAGCCGTAGGCTCTGCTTGACGTGACGGGGTGACGGGCCGGGAACGGCCCGCCACCCCGTTTCTTTCTGTCTGTACGCATACGAGGAGACGTGACGCAGATGACGGACGACGCGAACGCCCCCTGGCTGATCGTCGGCCTCGGCAATCCGGGCCCGGAGTACGCGGGCAACCGGCACAACGTGGGCTTCATGGTGGCGGACCTGCTGGCCGAGCGCATCGGCGGCAAGTTCAAGCGGGCGCAGAAGGCGCAGGCGCAGGTGGTGGAGGGCCGGATGGGTCCGCCCGGGCCGGCCAACCGTCGGGTGGTGCTGGCGAAGCCGATGTCGTACATGAACCTGTCGGGCGGTCCGGTGACGGCGCTGCGTGACTTCTACAAGGTGCCGACGGCGCACGTCGTGGCGGTCCACGACGAGTTGGACATCGACTACGGGGTGCTGCGGCTGAAGATCGGCGGCGGCGACAACGGGCACAACGGTCTGAAGTCGATGACGAAGTCGATGGGGGCGGAGTACCACCGGCTGCGTTTCGGCATCGGCCGGCCGCCGGGGCGGATGCAGGTCGCGGACTTCGTCCTGAAGGACTTCTCGTCGACGGAGCGCAAGGAGCTGGACTACTTCGTGGACCGGGCGGCGGACGCGGTGGAGTGTCTGGTGGCGGAGGGTCTGGAGCGGGCGCAGTCGGCGTACAACACGTAGGGCGCCGCGGTGCGCGCGTACGACTGTACGATCGCGGGTCATGACGCTCGCCCGTAACGCCGCCATGGCCCTCGTCGTCCTGCTCCTGCTCGTCGCGGGTGCCTGGTCGTCCTGGGGGACGGCCCAGCACGTGCTGCTCGCGAAGGGGCGTGAGCACGGCACGTTGACGGTGACCGGCTGCACCGAGGAGACGTGTAGTGGGCGTTACGTGCCGGACGACCCGGCCTCGCGGCTGCGGGCGGTGACGATCGTGCACTCGGTGGCGGCGGAGAAGGGTGACACCCTGCCGGTGGTGGTGAAGCCGGGTACGCAGGAGGCCGTTCGCGCGGGCTGGGGCGGGGGGCTGCACGCGTGGCTGCCGCTGGGCGGGGCGCTGCTGTTGGCGGCGCCGCTGATCGGTGGCGGTATGCGGCTGCCGAGGACGGCGTGGTCGGTGGCGGGGGTGGGGGCGGCGGTGTTGTTGGGTGCATTCTTCGCGCTCTGACGGTTTTCGGACAGCATGGCGCGATCCCATCGAATCGTTATCGTCCTCTGGGTTAAGGGTCACTTAAGGCGACGGATAGGCTGCCCGAGCCATCCCCCACGGCATCCCTCATCCCAAATGGACGACTGCACATGCGACGATCCCTGATATCCGCCGGCGCGCTTGTCGTGGCCGCCGCCGGCTCTCTCGTACTGGCTCCGGCCGCCACCGCCTCGGGCGGTGACACCACTCACCCGACCCTCCGCCAGGAGCTCCCCCTCACGGCGGACCAGTTCGGCAACCAGGAGAAGGACTGCAAGGGCATTCCTTCCACCCAGGACGGCTGGCACTTCGTCCTCCCCGGCAACAAGGGCGACTTCGTCAAGCTGACGGTCACCTTCGAGCCCGGCGGCACGCAGACGATCACCGACTTCAGCGCCTTCGGCAACCCCGAGGGCAAGCACGCGTACGTCGCCTCGGCGATCGACGCCAAGCTGGTCTCGGCCGAGGCCACCATCTCGGGCAGCGTCCCGCAGAACAAGTTCAACCTGTCGCACACGTGCCCGGGCACCCCGGCCACCACCCCCACGCCGACCGGCACGCCTTCGGGCACCCCGTCCGGCACCCCCTCCGAGACCCCGAGCGGCACGCCGTCCGGCACCCCCTCGGAGACCCCGTCCGGCACCCCGTCCGGCACGCCGTCCGAGACCCCGAGCGGCACGACCTCCGGCACCCCGAGCGAGTCGGTCTCCCCGACCGCCTCCTCCTCGGAGAGCTCCACCGCCGGCCAGCCCACCCCGGGCGCGTCCGAGTCGGCGGGTGGCGGTCTCGCCCAGACCGGCTCCAGCGCCCCGATCGGCGTCCTCGCCGCCGTGGCCGCCGTCCTCGCGGGCGCCGGTGCCTTCCTGGTGAGCCGTCGCCGCAAGGCCCAGCAGCACTAAGGCCCTGCGGTACCGGCGTCACACGCCGTCATGACCGTGCCCCCGCGGGGAGATCCCGCGGGGGCACGGTCGTATCCGGATCCGGAAGGACCGTCAGCCGGTGTTGCGCAGGCCCGCCGCCACGCCGTTCACCGTGAGCAGGAGCGCGCGGGAGAGCAGCGGGTCCGGGTCCTCGCCGCGCTCGGCGGCGGCCCGCTGACGGGCGAGCAGGGCGACCTGGAGGTAGGAGATCGGGTCCAGGTAGGCGTCGCGGATGGCGAAGGTCTGCTGGAGCGCCGGGTGGGAGTCGAGCAGCTGCTCGCCGCCGGTCACCTTGAGGACTTCCTGGACGGTGAGCGCGTGCTCGGCCTCGATGGTGTCGAAGACGTGCTTGAGGTCGTCCGGGACGAGGGTGTCGACGTAGTGGCGGGCGATCCGCAGGTCCGTCTTGGCCAGCGTCATCTCGACGTTGGAGACGAAGTTGCGGAAGAAGTGCCAGTGTTCGTGCATCTCGCCGAGGACGGCGTCCAGACCTGCCTCGCGCAGCGCCTTCAGACCGGAGCCGACACCGAACCAGCCGGGGACGATCTGGCGGGACTGCGTCCAGCCGAACACCCACGGGATGGCCCGCAGTCCGTCCAGGCCCGCGCCGGAGTCCGGGCGGCGCGAGGGGCGGGAGCCGAGGTGCAGGTCGGCGAGCTGGTCGACCGGGGTGGCCGCGAAGAAGTACGCGGGCAGGTCCGGGTCCTCGACCAGGCGGCGGTACGCCGTGTGGGCGGCCTCCGAGACGGTGTCCATGGCCGCGTCCCAGCGGGCCAGCGCCTCGTCGGACTGGCGGGGTGCCGTGTGCAGGGCGGAGGCCTGGAGCGTGGCGGCGACCGTGAGCTCCAGGTTCTCCCTGGCCAGCGACGGGATCAGGTACTTGTCGGAGATGACCTCGCCCTGCTCGGTCACCTTGATCTCGCCCTCCAGGGTTCCCCAGGGCTGGGCGAGGATCGCGTCGTGCGAGGGGCCGCCGCCGCGGCCGACGGTGCCGCCGCGGCCGTGGAAGAGGCGCAGGCGCACGCCGTAGCGGTGGGCGACGTCGCGCAGTCGGCGCTGGGCGCGGTGGATCTCCCACTGCGAGGTGGTGATGCCGCCGAACTTGGAGGAGTCCGAGTAGCCGAGCATGACCTCCTGGACGTCGCCGCGCAGCGAGACGAGGCGCCGGTAGGAGGGGTCGGCCAGCATGTCGTTGAGGATGACGTCGGCGGCCTTGAGCTCGTCGGTGGTCTCCAGGAGCGGCACGATGCCGATCTCGGCCCAGCCGGCGTGCAGGTCGATCAGGCCGGCCTCGCGGGCGAGGACGGTGGCGGCGAAGACGTCGTCGGCGCCCTGGCACATCGAGATGATGTAGGACTCGATGACCTCCGGGCCGAAGCGCTCGAAGGCCTCCTTGACGGTGTGGAAGACGCCGAGGGTCTTCTGCCCGGCCGCGTCGAGCGGGGCGGGCGTGGGCGCCAGCGGGCGGCGCGACCTGAGCTCCTTGGCGAGCAGCTTCTGCCGGTAGTCGCGCGGCATGTCGGCGTACCGCCAGGACTCCTCGCCGAGCCGGTCGAAGAGCTGCCCGAGGGCGTGGTGGTGGGCGTCCGCGTGCTCGCGCACGTCCATGGTGGCGAGCTGGAGGCCGAACGCGGACAGGGTGCGGATGGTGCGGTCCATCCGGCCGTCGGCGAACAGGCCGCCGCGGTGCTCGCGCAGCGAGCTCTGGATCAGGGTGAGGTCGCGCAGCAGTTCGGCGGTGCCGAGGTAGTCGCGGCCCTCGACGTGCGGGGTGCCGGTGGCCAGGCGCTCGCGGGTGTTGACCAGCTTCTGGCGGATGCAGGTCGCCTTGAGCCGGTAGGGCTCCTCGGCGTTGAGGCGCTTGTAGCGGGGGCTGATCTCCGGGAGGCGCTCCAGGTCGGCCTGGAGCGAGTCCAGGAGCTCCTGGGTGGCGCCGGCGTAGCGGATGGAGTTGGAGAGCAGTCCGCGCAGGTAGTCGACGAGTTCGAGGGCGTCGGTGATGCCGTGCTCGTGCTGGAGGATCAGCACGTCCCACGTGACCTGCGGGGTCACGTTGGGGTTGCCGTCCCGGTCGCCGCCGATCCAGGTGCCGAAGGTGAGCGGGCGGGTGCCGGAGGGCAGTTCGAAGCCGACCCGCTCCAGCTCGGCGGCGAGGTCCTCCAGGACGTCGCCGACGGCGTTGGCGTGCAGCTCGTCGAGGTAGTAGATGGCGTTGCGGGCCTCGTCGGCGGGCTCGGGCCGGACCACTCGCAGCTCGTCGGTCTGCCAGATGAGGTCGATGTTCTCGGCGAGCCGGAGGTCGTGGCGGCGCCGGTCGGCCTCGATGACCGGGGTCTCCAGGAGCACGGCGATGCGCCGCAGCTTGTTGAGGACCGAGCGGCGGGCGGCCTCGGTGGGGTGGGCGGTGAACACCGGCCGTACGTTGAGGTTCTTGATCGTCTCGCGTACGTGGGCGGCGTCGCCGTCCTTGAGCATGTCGGCCGTACGGGCGAGCAGCCCGCCCTCGGCGGCACGCCGCTCGCGCATCTCGCGGCCGCGGTGCACCTGCTCGGTGACGTTGGCCAGGTGGAAGTAGGTGGAGAAGGCGCGCACCAGGCGGGCGGCGGTCTCCAGCTCGACGCCGCGCAGCAGCTCGGCGGCGGCCTCGCCGTCCTCGCGGGTGAGGCGGCGGACCTTCTCGACGAGGTCCAGGAGATCCGGGCCCTCCTGGCGGACGAGCGTCTCGCCCAGCAGGTCGCCCAGTCGGCGGATGTCGGAGCGCAGCTCGGCGCTGGCTGTGGAGGTCTGGTCGGCACTGCTCACAGGTGCGGCTCCTTGCAGTGTTTGAGCACGTCTGGAGGGGTACTGGAGGCTTGCGGACCGCGCTGTCCGACGCACCCAGGATAGGTGTCCGGTTCGGCGGCACGGGCAACGCCCCGGCTTAGGCGCTCTTGCCGGGCGCCGCCGCGCTGCCATACTTACGTCGCCGTAGGTTACGGGACCGTAGCCTCGGCTTCCTTTCGTACGCGCCCTCACCCTCACCCCCCAGGGGACACCCATGACCATCAGCCCCGAGGTGACCTCGGAAACCGCCACCGAGGTGCGCGGGACCGCCCCGGACCTGCCCACCGCCACGCTGGGCGGCGACAGCAAGCGTTCGATCGAGCAGATCACGCTGCTGCTGTTCATCACGGTGCCGTTCCTGGCCCTGGTCGCGGCGGTGCCGCTGGCCTGGGGCTGGGGGGTGAGCTGGCTCGATCTCGGGCTCATGACGGCGATGTACTACATCGGCTGCCACGGCATCACGATCGGCTTCCACCGCTACTTCACGCACGGTTCGTTCAAGGCGAAGCGCCCGCTGCGGATCGCGCTGGCGATCATGGGCTCGCTGGCGGTCGAGGGGCCGCTGGTGCGCTGGGTGGCGGACCACCGCAAGCACCACAAGTTCTCGGACGCGGAGGGCGACCCGCACTCGCCGTGGCGGTTCGGGGAGACGCTGCCGGCCCTGATGAAGGGGCTGTGGTGGGCGCACATCGGCTGGATGTTCGACGAGGAGCAGACGCCGCAGTACAAGTACGCGCCCGATCTGATCAAGGACCCGGCGATCCGCCGGATCTCCCGCCAGTTCGTGCTGTGGACCGTGGTGTCCCTGGCGATCCCGCCGGTCGTCGGCGGTCTGGTGACGATGTCGTGGTGGGGTGCGTTCACGGCGTTCTTCTGGGGCTCCCTGGTCCGGGTGGCGCTGCTGCACCACGTCACCTGGTCGATCAACTCGATCTGCCACGCGGTGGGCAAGCGCCCCTTCAAGTCGCGTGACCGCTCGGGCAACGTGTGGTGGCTCGCGGTGCTGTCCTGCGGCGAGTCCTGGCACAACCTGCACCACGCGGACCCGACCTCGGCCCGGCACGGTGTCCTCCGGGGCCAGGTCGACTCCAGCGCGCGGCTGATCCGCTGGTTCGAGCAGCTCGGCTGGGCGTCCGACGTGCGCTGGCCGGCCGCGTCCCGCATCGAAGCCCGGCGCCAGAGCGCGCCCGCCGACGCGGCATGATGGAAGACGTGGCGATCGACGGCAGTACAGGCGGTACGAGTGAACCGAAGCCCCGGCGTGGCCGCCGGGTGAGGATGACGGGCGCGGAGCGCCGGGAGCAGCTCCTCGACATCGGTCGCACGCTGTTCGCGGAGAAGGGCTTCGAGGGCACGTCGGTGGAGGAGATCGCGGCGAAGGCCGGGGTGTCCAAGCCGGTGGTGTACGAGCACTTCGGAGGCAAGGAGGGCCTGTACGCGGTGGTGGTGGACCGGGAGATGCGCCAGCTCCTGGACATGGTGACGGGTGCGCTGACCGCGGGTCATCCGCGCGAGCTCCTCGAACAGGCCGCGTTCGCCCTTCTGGACTACATCGAGCGGTACACGGACGGCTTCCGGATCCTGGTGCGGGACTCGCCGGTGGCGCAGTCGACGGGCACCTTCGCCTCGCTGATCAGCGACATCGCCACGCAGGTGGAGGACATCCTGGGCCTGGAGTTCAAGGCCCGCGGCTTCGATCCGAAGCTGGCCCCGCTGTACGCGCAGGCCCTGGTGGGCAGCGTGGCGCTGACCGGGCAGTGGTGGCTGGACGTGCGCAAGCCGAAGAAGGCGGAGGTCGCGGCGCACCTGGTGAACCTGGCCTGGCACGGCCTGGACGGCCTGGAGCAGAAGCCCCGGTTGATAGGGCACCGCAAGAACTGACGGCTCGGGCCGAGGGGCCGGAGGCCGGGGACGGGGGCGTCGCACGCGCGTGCGGCGCCCCCGTCCCCGTATCAGTCGACGGGCTCCAGGAACTCCAGCCGGTTGCCGACCGGGTCCTCGGTGTGGAACCGGCGGTGGCCCGGCAGGTTGTCGTCCCAGACGAGGGTGACCCCGTGTTTCTCCAGGCGGGCCGCGTAGTCGAGGATCCCGGCCACCCGCAGTCCCGGGTGCGCCTTGCGGGCGGGGCGGAAGTCGGCCTCCACCCCGAGGTGGAGCTGGACGGCGCCGCCGGCTGCGGCGAACCAGCAGCCGCCGCGGGCGGCGAGGACCGGTGGCTTGGGGACCTCGGTCATGCCGAGGACGTCTCCGTAGAAGGTCCGCAGGAGGTCCTCGCTGCCGGCCGGAGCGGCGAGCTGGACGTGATCGACGGCGACTAACATCAGACGGCCTTCCTTGCCAGGGCGAAGATCCTGCGGAACGGGAACGCGGTGCCGTAGGGGCCCGGCGGGTAGGCCTCGCGGAGCCGTTCGCGGTACTGGGAGAGGAAGGCCTCGGTGGCGGCGCGGTCGTCCCGGAGGGCGGTGAGCACGGGGCGCAGGGCGGTGCCCTTCACCCAGTCGAGGACCGGGTCCTCGCCGGTGAGCAGCTGGTAGTACGTGGTCTCCCAGACGTCCGTCTCGCAGCCGAGGTCGGCGAGCCGCTGGAGGTAGTCGGCCGGTTCGAGGATGTGGACGAAGCGTCGCCCCTGGTCGCCGATCCGCTCGCGCCACTCGGGCGTCTCGCAGAGCTCGCCGAGGAGGGCGTGGCTGGGCGCGTTGAAGTTGCCGGGGACCTGGAAGGCGAAGGTGCCGCCGGGGCGCAGGCCCGCGATCCAGGGGGCGAAGGACTCGGGGTGGTTCGGCACCCACTGCAGGGCGGCGTTGGAGACGATCAGGTCGTACGGCTCCTCCGGTGTCCAGTGGGCCGCGTCGGCCACTCGGAAGTCGATCCAGCCGCCGCCCGCGGTGGTGCCCGCCCAGTCCTTCTCGGCCCGCTCCAGCATCTCGGGCGAGAGGTCGAGGCCGGTGATGTGCGCGTCGGGCCAGCGGTCGGCGAGGAGGACGGTGACGTTGCCGGGGCCGCAGCCGAGGTCGGCGATCCGGGCGGGCCTGCCCTCGGCGTTGGGCAGGCGCGGTATTCGTGCGAGCAGATCGATGAACGGGCGGGTGCGGTGTCCCGCGTGACGCAGGTACTGCTGTGGGTCCCATGTTGGTGCGGCGGATTCCACGGAATGCATGTTCGAAGCCCCCTTGCTGGAACGAGATGCCGAAGCGGAACGGAGTTCCGGCCCGGTCCCTTCCCCATAGTCAAGGAGACTATATCTCTACGTCAAGATTCTTGTTATCGAGATACTTGAAATGGAGAGACTTAATACCAAGAGACTTTATGTCAACAGACCCTCTACACTGATCGTCATGGAGGACGAGGTCGACCGGCTGGTCGCTGCATGGCGCCGAGAGCGCCCGGACCTCGACGTGGAACCGCTCGAGGTGCTCAGCCGTGTCTCACGCCTGGCCCGGCACCTCGACCGCGCCCGTCGACTCGCCTTCTCCGAGCACCAGCTGGAGCCCTGGGAGTTCGACGTCCTGACCTCCCTCCGCCGGGCCGGCGCGCCCTACCAGCTCTCCCCCGGGCAGCTGCTCACCCAGACGCTGGTCACCTCGGGCACCATGACCAACCGCATCGACCGGCTCACCAAGAAGGGCCTGGTCGAGCGCCTGCCCGACCCCAGCGACCGGCGCGGCGTCCTGGTCCGCCTCACCCCCGAGGGCCGCGACCGCGCCGACCAGGCGCTCGCCGGGCTGCTCGCCCAGGAGCGGGCCATCCTGGCCCGCCTCTCGCGCACCGAGCGCGGCGAACTGGCCGCCCTGCTACGCCAGCTGACCGCCCCGTTCGACAACGTCCCCGGCTAGCTCCCCGGCCGGGTCCTCGGCCGGACCCACTCCCGCCCGGCGGGCCAGTGCCACCGCGGCGAGCGTCGAGTGCACGCCCAGCTTGCCCAGCACGTTCTGCATGTGGGTCCGGACCGTGTGCGGCGACAGGAACAGGCGCTCCGCGACCGCCTTGCGGCCGAGACCGGCCACCATGCAGCGCAGCACCTCCCGCTCGCGCGGGGTCAGCGACTCCACCAGGCGCTCGCCCTCCGTACGGTGCTTGCGAGCCTCCGTCAGCTCCCGCAGCACTCCCGTGAGCAGCGCCGGCGGCAGATGCGTCTCGTCCCGCAGCACCCCGCGCACCACGGCGAGCAGCCGCTGCAGCGAACAGTCCTTGGCCACCCACCCCCAGGCGCCGGCCTGCAGCGCGAGCGCCGCCCGCTGGGCGTCGTCCTTCTCCGCGAGGACCACGCTGCGCAGCCCGGGCCGCCCCTCGCGGACCCCCGCGACCAGCGCGATCCCGTCGCCGCCGCCCAGGTCGGCGTCGACCAGCATCACGTCGAAGCGGCGCCCCTCCCCCGCGCCGCGGTCCAGGCAGCGCAGCGCGGCCGGGCCGCTGCCCGCGGCGACGACGTCGACGTCGGGCTCCGCCGCGAGGGCGGCTGCGAGCGACTCGGCGAAGATGCGGTGGTCGTCCACCACCAGAACCCGGATACGGGCCACGGACACCCCCAAGTGTCGAGGAACGGCCCGGCGCGGGCACGACGCCGGGGGCGGGTCCGCCGATCGCACGGCCGCCGCCGTGCCAAGACAGTTACCCCACCCCGGGCGCCGTACCCGGCGGGTCTCGATACCCCTGATCAGCGCCGGCCCCCACCGGCGCTGCGCACCAGGGTAAGGGTGCGGCGCGCCGGTGGAGGCCGATTCGCGGAACTGTGCGTACCTGTGGGGGAGTCGGGGCCGTCAGCCCACCCGTCGGGCGCCCGCGGAGGGGACCGCCGGGAAGACGCCCGGGGCGGCGAACCCCGCCTCGGCGAAGGCCTTCCCGACCGCGGCGGCGACCTCGTCCGCCGTGTCCGTCGCCACCAGGACGACCGCCGAGCCGCCGAAGCCGCCGCCGGTCATCCGGGCACCGAGGGCGCCCGCCGCGTTCGCCGCCTCGACGGCGAGGTCCAGTTCGGCGCAGGAGACCCGCAGGTCGTCGCGGAGCGAGGCGTGCCCCTCGGTGAGCAGGGCGCCCACCGCGTGGGGGTCGCCGGCGTCGAGGAGGGCGATCACCCGCTCGACCCGGTCGTCGTCGGTGACGACGTGCCGCACATAGCGGCGAACCGTTTCATCGCTCAAACGCGCGAGGGAATCGGACAGTTGCGCGGCGGGCACGTCACGCAGCGCGCGCACGCCCAGCGCCCGCGCACCCGCTTCGCACCCGGCGCGCCGCTCCGCGTACGCGCCGTCCCCGAGGGCGTGCTTCACCCGGGTGTCGACGACCAGCAGGCACAGCCCCCGGGCGGCGAGGTCGAACGGCACCTGCCGGTACGAGAGGTCCCGGGTGTCCAGGTACAGGGCGTGGCCCTCGGTGGCGCACGCGGAGGCCATCTGGTCCATCACCCCGCACGGGACGCCGACGAAGGCGTTCTCCGCCCGCTGGGCGAGCACCGCGAGCTCGGGGCGGGAGAGCCCGAGCCCGAACAGGTCGTTCAGGGCGAGGGCGGTGACGACCTCCAGGGCGGCGGAGGAGGAGAGCCCGGCGCCGGTCGGCACCGTCGACGCGAGGTGGACGTCCGCGCCGGTCACCGGGTGCCCGGCCTCCCGCAGCGCCCACACCACCCCGGCGGGATACGCGGCCCAGCCGTACTCGGAGACCCCGGACAGCGGCTCCAGGGCGGCGACGTCGAGCTGCACCACTCCGCCCCCGACGTCGCCGGAGTGCAGCCGCAGCACGCCGTCGTCCCGGCGGGAGACGGCCGCCACGGCCGTGTGCGGCAGAGCCAGCGGGAGTACGAACCCCTCGTTGAAGTCGGTGTACTCGCCGATCAGGTTGACCCGCCCGGGAGCGGCCCAGACCCCGTCGGGAGCCGCTCCGTACAGCGCGCCGAACTCCGCCGCGACCGTGCTCATGCCTGTCCCTGCTCCTTCTTCCGGGTGAACGCCCACGCGTCCTCGACGATGGCCGCCAGATCCGGGCGGGACGGGTTCCAGCCGAGGCGCTCGCGCGCCGTGTCGGCCGAGGCGACGAGCACGGCCGGGTCCCCGGCGCGGCGCTCGGCCATGACCTCGGGCACCGGGTGGCCGGTGACCTTGCGGACGGTCTCGACGACCTCCCGCACGGAGAAGCCGTTGCCGTTGCCGAGGTTGCAGATCAGGTGCTCGCCCGCGGTCATCGCGTCCAGGGCGAGCAGGTGCGCCTCGGCGAGGTCGGCGACGTGGATGTAGTCGCGTACGCAGGTGCCGTCGGGCGTCGGGTAGTCGTCGCCGTAGACGTTGATCGCCGCGCGCTGCCCGAGGGCGACCTGGAGGACCAGCGGGATGAGGTGCGACTCGGGGTCGTGCCGCTCGCCGCACTCCTTGTAGGCGCCGGCCACGTTGAAGTAGCGCAGCGAGACGGCGGCGAGGCCGTGTGCGGCGCACTCGCCGGTGATCATGTGGTCGACGGCCAGCTTGGTCGCGCCGTACGGGTTGGTCGGCGCGGTCGGCGCGGCCTCGGTGATCGGCACCGTCTCGGGCTCGCCGTAGGTGGCGGCGGTCGAGGAGAACACCAGGCGGCGCACGCCGGCCCCGCGCATGGCGGCGATCAGCGCCATGGTGCCGCCGACGTTGTTGTCCCAGTACTTCTCGGGCTTGGCGACGGACTCGCCGACCTGGGAGAAGGCGGCGAAGTGCAGCACGCCGTCGTAACTGGAGTCGAGCCACCGGGCGGCGTCCTGGATCCGCCCCTCGATGAACTCCGCCCCGGCGGGGACGCCCTCCCGGAAGCCGGTGGAGAGGTCGTCGAGGACGGTGACCTCGTGCCCCGCCTCAAGGAGGTGGGCGGCAACGGTGCTGCCCACGTAGCCGGCTCCACCGGTCACCAGGTATTTCGACGTCACTGCCTTGCTCAACTGCTTGCCACCTCTCGGAGTCTGTCGGCCGCGGACTCCGGCGACACGTCGTTCATGAACGCGCCCATGCCGGACTCGGTGCCCGCGAGGTACTTCAGCTTGCCAGAGGCCCGGCGGACGGTGAAAAGCTCCAGGTGCAGCGCGAACTCCTCGCGGCCGGCGCCGGTGACCGGCGCCTGGTGCCAGGCGGCGATGTAGGGCGTCGGCGGCTCGTCCGTACCGAAGATCCGGTCGAAGCGCCGCAGGAGTTCCAGATAGAGCCGGGGGAACTCCGTGCGGGCGTCCTCGTCGAGCTCCGTGAGGTCGCCGACCCGCCGGTTCGGGTAGAGGTGCACCTCGTACGGCCAGCGGGCGGCGTACGGCACGAAGGCGGTCCAGTGCTCCCCGGCGAGCACGACCCGCTCGCCGGCCCGCTCCCGCTCCAGGACGTCCTCGAAGAGGTTGCGCCCGGTGGCGGCCCGGTGCGCGACGGCGTTGCGCAGCATGGTGGCCGTGCGGGGCGCGGTGTAGGAGAGCGCGTAGACCTGCCCGTGCGGGTGGGCCAGGGTGACGCCGATCTCGGCGCCCCGGTTCTCGAAGCAGTAGACCTGCCGGACGCCGGGGCGGGCGGAGAGCTCGGCGGTGCGGTCGGTCCAGGCGGCGAGGACGACTCCGGCCCGCTCCTCGGTGAGGTCGGCGAAGGAGGCCCGGTGGTCGGAGGTGAAGCAGACGACCTCGCAGCGGCCGTTGGCGCCGGAGAGCGAGGGGAAACGGTTCTCGAAGACCGCCACCTCGTACCCGGCGGCCGGGATCTCGCTCTGCCAGTCCTCGGTGGAGGGGCAGAGCGGGCAGGTGTCGGCGGGCGGGTGGTAGATCCGGCCCTGCCGGTGCGAGGCGATGGCCACGTCCTCGCCGAGGACCGGGTCGTGGCGGACCTCGGAGGCGGAGACGACGGGGGCGAGCGGCCGGCGGTCGACGGCGTCGCGTGCGGCGGCGGGCGCGTCGCCGGAGTCGAAGTAGAGGAGCTCCCGCCCGTCGGCGAGACGGGTGACGGTCTTCCGCACGGCGGGCTTCTTCAGGGCGGTCTTCTTCACGGCGGGCGGCCTCCACAGCCTCCATCAAACAGAACCACCCATAAAAAACCACAATCAAACATCGAAGGTCAACACTCAGCCCTATCCGGCCACCCGTACGGGGGAACGGAAGGGCGGGGCCTCAGGGGCGCAGGGACGTCAGGGCCACAGCGGTGTCAGGGCCTCAGGAGCCTCAGGGGCGTACGGACTACGCCCGCTGCACCGGCACCCGGTCCAGCAGCCCCGTGCGCGCCGCCAGTGCCGCCGCCTCGAGACGCGAACCCACACCCAGCTTCATCAGCACCCGCTGCACATGGGTCCGCGCCGTGCTCGGGGCGATCGCCATCCCCGCCGCGATGACCTGGGTGTCCTCCCCCTCCGCCACCCGGACCAGCACCTCCGCCTCGCGCGGGGTGAGCAGCCGCAGCAGCCGCTGCCCCTCGTCGTCCGGCTGGGCCGCCGGGTTGAGCAGCTCCGCGAAGGCACCCTGGAGCAGCTGCGGCGCGATCGCCGCCTCCCCCGCGCGGGCCTTCGTCAGCGCCCGCTCGACGCCCTCGATCCGCTCGTCGTGCCGGACGTAGCCCGAGGCCCCGGCCGCGAAGGCCGCCGCGATGCCGCGCGGCGAGGGCACCGGCCCGAGCACCACCACGGCCACCTGCGGGCGCTCCCGCTTGATCCGTACGACCGGGTCGAAGGCACCCGGTTCGGCCGGCGCCGAGGTGCCCAGCAGACAGACCTCCGGCGCACGGCTCACCACCAGCTCCGCCGCGCCCGCCACCGGCGCCGCCGACGCCAGCACCCGGTGCCCGCGCAGCTTCAGCGCCGAGGCCAGCGCCTCCGCGTGCAGGCGGTGGTCATCGACCACCACGAGCCGAACGCCCATCGATGTGGCCCCCATCTCTCCCCGATCCCCCCGGACTGTCGAATTCTTCGCCAGACAGGCCCCTATGCAAACAGCCCGGCGCACCGATGTGAATCGGTGCGCCGGGCCGGGTCCGTGACGGAACGTCAGTGAGTGCTGTACCCCACCACCAGGTACTCCTTGGTGGAGGAGGCCGAGCGCGGCTTGTCGATCATGACCTCGGACAGGAAGAGCCGCCCGTCCGCGTAGTCGATCTCCGCGTAGTCCGAGGAGAAGGACCGCTCGGGGCTGTTGATGCCCTTCTCCACCGGGTTCTCCAGCAGCGTGGTCTCCTTCATGGAGCCCCCGTCGATGGAGACGATCTTCCCGCCCTTGTCGTAGGGGGGCAGCTTGTACGCGACGATGTTGCCGCCGTCCATGCGCAGCGGCACCAGCGTGTAGCGGTCGCCCGCGTCCGCCTTCTCGGGCACCGGCTTGCCGCTGGCCAGGTCGAACGCGACGATCTCGTTGGTCTCGTCGCCGTACTCCCCGGTGCTGCCCTCGTGCTCCTCGGTGGGCAGGTAGAGCCGCCCGTTGCCGACCACGACCTTGCTGCAGTTCTCCACCTCGGTGGAGCGGCAGCGGGCCGCGTAGCGCTCGGAGTCCGCGGTGATCTTCGCCTTCAGCTTGCCGGTCTTCTCGTCGATGGAGAAGAAGTCCGAGATGCCGGAGCCGTCGGTCGCGGTGTCGCCGACGTCGGCGGCCACCACCAGCGGCTTGGTCGAGACGACCGAGGCGTAGTCGACGCCCGCGGGCATCTTGAACTGCGAGATCGGGGCGCCCGTGGTCGGGTTGAGGTTCTGGATCAGCACGTACTGGCTGCCGTACTGACCGCACTTGCGGGCCGCGACCAGGCCCTCGCCGCCGCCGTACCCCATGTCGTAGCAGTTCTGGGAGTTGGCCTGCGGCTTCCAGCGCGGGTTGCCGTTGGCGACGTCGAAGGCCGCGCCGCCGTCGGTGCCGCCGGCCGCGACGGTCGCGCCGCTGAGCGTGACCTCGCTGAACTTGGCCTTGCTGTCACCCGCGGAGCCGCCGGTGACGGAGGTCGACCAGACCAGCTTGCCGGCGTTGAGGTCGACCAGGCCGACCTCGGTGCACGGCTGGTAGTTCTTCGGGGGCAGCCGCTTGGTCGCCTCGAACAGGATCGGCGTCTTCCCGTCCGCGGTGACGTGCGAGGAGGCGCCGCAGACCTGGCCGGTCAGCGGCAGCGTCCACAGCACGGTGCCCTTGTCGAGGTCGTACGCGACGACCGAGTTGACCCCGGTCTTCACGTACGCCTTGTCGGTGATCCAGGAGCCGGCGACGTCGGTGACGTCCTCGACCTTGGGCTGCGGCAGCTGGACGGTCATCTTCGCCGAGGTGTTCGACGGGGCCTTCTCCTTGCCGCCCCCGCCGGTGCTACCGCCGGAACCGGCGTCCGCGCCGCCGTTGGCGGTGGAGCCGGACGTGCCCTTGGCGTCCTTGCCCTCGTCACCGCCGCCGGAGCTCGCGTACCAGACGCCGCCGCCGATGATCAGCACGACGGCCACGGCCGCCGCGATGAGGATCTGCATCTGCGTCGTCAGCTTCTTGCCTCCGCCGGGACCCGGCGGGGGCGTCTGCTGGTACTGGGGGTACTGCGGCTGGGTCGGGTAGCCGTACGGCGGCTGCTGCGGCTGGCCCGGCTGCTGCTGCGGATACCCGTACGGGGCCTGCTGCGGCGGGGTCGGCGGCTGCTGCGGCGGGTAGCCGTAGGGCGGCTGCGCGGGCGGCGGCGTCGGCTGCCCCGGCTGCTGCGGGTAGCCGTACGGGGCCTGCTGCGGCGGGGGCGTCGGCGCGCCGAAGCCGCCCGGCGGCGGGTCCTGCGGTGCGCCGAACCCGCCCGGCGGGGGATCCTGCGGCGCGCCGAAGCCGCCCGGGGGCTGGTTCGGCGGTGGCGGTGGCTGCGTCATGGCGTGGGTACCTCGGAGTGGGGAAGGGGACGGGACGGGCGGGACGTCACTTGCCGTACGCCATCATCGTCTTGGTCTCCTTCTCCTCCTTGTCGTTGGAGGCGGAGACCCGGCCCGCGGCGATCACGAAGGTGCCGTTCCCGTAGGCGTAGCCGGCGCTGTAGAAGGAGCTCTCGACCGTCGAGACCGCCGCCTGGTGCTGGAGCAGCACCTTCGGCGCGCCGCCCGTCGGGGCGACGGTCGCGACCGCGCCGCCCGCGTCGTAGCGGGGCTCGATGTAGAGCAGCACGTCGGAGCCCTCCATGCGGAGCGGCTTCATCTGCTGCTCGCCGGGCGCCTTGGAACGCCACTTGGGCTTGCCGGTGTTCAGGTCGAAGGCGATGACCTCGTTCGGCGTGCCGTACGCGGTCTCCGTGGACATGTAGAAGGTGTTCGCGTCGGCGGCCACCCCGGTGCAGCCCTGCAGGTTCTTGCCGAAGACGACGAAGGAGCCGCCGCAGCGGGGGGCGAACTTGTCCTTGCCGCCCTGGATCTGCGAGCGCTCGGTGCCGTTGGCCTTGAGCGAGAAGATCGCCCACTTCTTCTGCTCGCGCTGGGTGGCGGAGATGACCAGCGGGTCGACCGAGTAGACCCGGTCCACCTCCCAGTCGACCTCCAGCTTGAAGGTCCACTTGGGCTTGCCCGTGTTCGGGTCGACCTCGCTGACCGCCTGCGACTGCTTGTTCACGTCGCCGGAGGGGCACTTGGAGGCGGCGATCAGCTTGCTGCCGCCCGCGTACGCGAAGGGCTTGCAGCCGCTGGTCGGCGAGGAGAACAGCTGCCGGCCGTCGGCCAGCGAGAAGCCGTACGCGGAGCTGGAGCCGGCCGCGGTCACCGTGTTGCCGCTGATGGTGAGGGTGTTGTCGGAGAAGGCGAAGAGGCCGGTGGCCTTCGGGACGGCCTTCTTCCAGCCCGCCTTGCCGGTCTTGAGGTCGACCTGCTGCATCTGCGTGCACTTGGCGCGGTCGCCCGCGCTGTCGTTGTACGCGAAGACCATGACGCCGTCGGCGGAGGGCTCCGGCGGGGCGGCGCACAGCTCGAAGGGCACGTCGAGGTGCCACTTGGCGGAGCCGTCGGACAGGCTGTAGCCGTCGATGCCCTTGTACATGGCCTTGACGACGGTGTCGCCGACGATCCACGGGCCGTAGACGTCGGCGCCGTTGCGCGGCAGGTCGACGTTGTTCTTGAGCAGCCAGTTGATCTTGGCCTCGCCGTCCTTGCGGCCGGCGTTCAGGCTCTCGTCGCCGTTCTCGCCGTCGCCGCTGCCGTCACCCTCGTCGACGGAGTCCGTCGGCTTCGGGGTGGTGGTGGCGGAGTTGGTCGGCTGGGCGATCGGCTCCTTCTCGTCGTCACCGCTGAGCGCGAACCAGCTGACGCCGCCGATGACGAGCAGCGCGGCGGCGGCCGCGGCGACGATGACGCCGGGCTTGCCCTTGAACGGGTTCTTGCCGCCGCCCGGGGGCGGGGCCTGCTGCATCGGCGCGGTCGGGTAACCGCCGTACGGGTTGGGCTGCTGACCGTACGGACCGGGCTGCTGGCCGTAGGGTCCGGGCTGCTGGGCGTACGGACCCGGCTGCTGCGGATAGCCGTACGGTCCCGGCTGCCCGGGCGGCGGCGTCTGCGGGGCCTGCGGGGCCTGCTGCGGGTACCCGTACGGGCCCGGCGGCGGCGTCTGCGGGGCCGGGGCCTGCGGCGGGACCGGCGGTGCCTGCGGAGGCATCGGCGGGACCGGCGGGACGTTCGGGTCCGGAGCGCCGAAGCCCCCCGGCGGCTGGTTGCTGGGCGGCTGGGTCATCAGCGCTTCCCCCTTTTGTGAGCGGGTTTTCTTTCTACCACTCACCGGATGGCGCAAAAGTGACCGGTCCGCCCCTTGTTCCCAAGGGAGGACCGGCCCGTGATGACGTCGTTACTCGTCCTCTACGACATCTCTACGCGTCTTCGGCCAGTTCCAGCCAGCGCATTTCCAGTTCCTCGCGCTCACCTGCGAGTTCACGGAGCTCGGCGTCCAGCTTCGCGACCTTCTCGAAGTCCGTGGCGTTGTCCGCGATCTGGGCGTGCAGCTTGGCCTCCTTGTCGGAGAGCTTGTCGAGCTGCCGCTCGACCTTCTGCAGCTCCTTCTTCGCGGCGCGCGCGTCCGCCGCCGACACGCCCTGCTTCGGCGCGGCGGAAGGAGCGGGGGTGGCCGGGACGGCGGCCTCGATCATCCTCCGGCGGCGCTCCAGGTACTCGTCGATGCCGCGCGGCAGCATCCGCAGCGCCCGGTCGCCCAGCAGCGCGAAGGTGCGGTCGGTGGTGCGCTCCAGGAAGAACCGGTCGTGGGAGATGACCACCATCGAGCCCGGCCAGCCGTCGAGGAGGTCCTCCAGCTGCGTCAGGGTCTCGATGTCCAGGTCGTTGGTCGGCTCGTCGAGGAAGAGCACGTTGGGCTCGTCCATGAGCAGCCGCAGCAGCTGGAGCCGGCGCCGCTCGCCACCGGACAGGTCGCCGACCGGCGTCCACTGCTTGTCCTTGCCGAAGCCGAACTGCTCGCAGAGCTGCCCGGCGGTCATCTCCCGGCCCTTGCCGAGGTCGACCCGGTCGCGGATCTGCTGCACGGCCTCCAGGACGCGCAGCGAGCCGGGGAGTTCGGTGACGTCCTGGGAGAGGTAGGCGAGCCGCACGGTCTTGCCGACCGTGATCCGCCCGGCCGGCGGCTGCGCCTCGCCGTCGGTGCGGGAGGCCTCGGCGAGGGCGCGCAGCAGCGAGGTCTTGCCGGCGCCGTTGACGCCGACCAGGCCGATGCGGTCGCCGGGGCCGAGCTGCCAGGTGAGGTGCTGGAGGAGCGTCTTGGGACCGGCGGTGACGGTCACGTCCTCCAGGTCGAAGACGGTCTTGCCGAGCCGGGCGTTGGCGAACTTCATCAGCTCGGAGGAGTCGCGCGGCTCCGGCACGTCCGCGATGAGCGCGTTGGCCGCCTCGATCCGGAAGCGCGGCTTGGAGGTACGGGCCGGGGCGCCGCGGCGCAGCCAGGCGAGCTCCTTGCGGACCAGGTTCTGCCGCTTGACCTCCTCCGTGGCGGCGATCCGCTCGCGCTCGGCGCGGGCGAAGACGTAGTCGGAGTAGCCGCCCTCGTACTCGTAGACGGCGCCGCGCTGCACGTCCCACATGCGGGTGCAGACCTGGTCGAGGAACCAGCGGTCGTGGGTCACGCAGACGAGCGCGGAGCGCCGCTCGCGCAGATGCCCGGCGAGCCAGGCGATGCCCTCGACGTCGAGGTGGTTGGTGGGCTCGTCGAGGACGAGCAGGTCCTGGTCCTCGATGAGCAGCTTGGCGAGCGCGATGCGCCGCCGCTCGCCACCGGACAGCGGCCCGATCACGGTGTCGAGCCCGTTCTCGAAGCCGGGCAGGTCGAGCCCGCCGAACAGGCCGGTGAGCACGTCCCGGATCTTGGCGCTGCCGGCCCACTCGTGGTCGGCCATGACGCCGATGACCTCGTGCCGGATGGTCGCCTTCGGGTCGAGCGAGTCGTGCTGGGTGAGCACCCCGAGCCGCAGGCCGCCGCTGTGCGTGACGCGACCGGTGTCGGCCTCCTCCAGCTTCGCGAGCATCCGGATCAGGGTGGTCTTCCCGTCACCGTTCCGCCCCACGACGCCGATCCGGTCCCCTTCGGAGACGCCGAGCGAGACCCCGTCGAGCAGCGCACGTGTGCCGTACACCTTGCTGACGGACTCGACATTGACCAGGTTGACGGCCATTTCACTCCTGTACCGGGGGATCGATCGACGTCCAGGGTAGACGGGCGGGGCGGGTGGGATAGCGTGCGGTGATTCGTTCGCGACTGTGTACAGGGGCGGGGGCCTGGGATGGACGACTCGGCATGGGCGCGGTTCCGGCGGCACCGCCGGCTGCCGCAGGCCACTCTGGTCCTGCTCGCGGCGGCGCTGATCGCGGGCTTCGTGCTGGTGCGGGCCGAGCGCCGGACGAGCCACGACACGGACGTGCTGGCCCGCGCCTGCGGCGGGGTGCTGCCCCGGGACGCGGTGCGCGGCCTGCTGCCCGAGGACGAGTGGTGGGACGAGCGGAGCGGCCCGGGGCCGCGCGGACTGGTCTCCTGCGGCGTGGGTGCCGACGAGGGGCGACTGGAGGTGACGGCGGTCCCGGTCCTGGAGGCCCCGCTGAAGGGCGTGCGGATCGAGCACGTCACCGGCGACCCCTACGAGCACGCGCCCCGCTGGGACGGGGACTACCGGCTCGCCGACGCCACGACCACGGTCGCCTGCCCGGGCGGGCTGCCCGGATACCCGCGGCCGGTGACCGGCTTCCGCGTGTACGGGTCGCTGTCCGGGGACGCGACCGACGACCTCCCGCGCGAGGCGGTCGCCCCGGCGGTGGCGGCCGTCGCGAACGGCCTGCGCGCGGACCACCACTGCGGTGGTGCGCCGGTGCGCGCGGCGGACGTGAAGCCGTTCCGGGACGCCGGGTCCGAGGAGGACGGGAAGGACACCCGGGCCGCCTGCGGCTGGTTCTCCCCCGCGTCGCTCGGCCCCGGCTGGAAGCCGACCGGGCAGGCCGACGACGGCGCCGCCCACACCGGGGCCCGCGGCTGCGAAACCGGCGGTCTGAAGGGCGCACGGAGCATCGGCGTGACGTCGGCGAGCTGGTGGGGCGAGCTCCTGCCGGAGGTACGCACGGAGTACGGGCACGAGCTGGCCACCGCGGGCCGGAGCACCCCGCCCCCCGGCACCGGCCGGCGTTCCTACACGGTCGCGGCCTGGGCCGAGGCCCGCTGCGCCGACGGCCCGGCCCTGCACCGGGTGAGTGTGACGGCCCAGGAGCGGGACGGCCTCGCGGACCGGGCCGACACGCTGCTCGGCCGCTACCTGGAGGCGGCGCACTGCCGCGACACGAAAAGCCTGGGGACGGTGTGGCAGTGAGCACGGAGACACCGACACGGCGCCGGCGGCTGCGCCTCGCGGCGGCCCTGGTCGCCGCGGCGGCCCTCGCCGCGGGCGCCCTCTTCTGGGCCTCGGGCGACGTGCGCCACGACGCGGCCCTGGACTCGGCGTGCGACGGCACTCTGGCGGCGGCTCCGGTGCGGGAGCTGGTGGACGGGGCAGAGGTGACGGCGGAGGTCCGGCGGGGCCACGGCGACTCCTGGTGGCAGTGCCGGGTCAGCGAGGCCGACGCCGACGAGGAGGACGGCCGGATCGACCTGCGCGTGACGGTGAGCGGGGCGGGCGACCGCCGGTCGAGCGTCCAGGCTGACCGCACCGACGCGCCGCTCGGCCGCGGCTGGACCGGCGGCTTCGCCTTCGACCCCGACCGGGACTCCGACGACCGTGGCGATGCCCTCGCCACGGTCCTGCTCGGGTGCGCCGGCAGACCGGGCGACGGCTTTGTCGCCGAGGTGCGCGCCCGGACCGACCGGCTCGACTTCGGCCGGCCCGAGGAACGAGCCCGGCTCGCCGCCGTACTGACCGGGACGGCGACGGCCTACGCCCGGCAGGAGGGGTGCCGGGTCGCCGAGGGCGAGCCGGTGCGGCAGGTCGGCGTCTCGGTGAACGCCTGGGACTACAGGCCCTTCGCCTCGGTCTCCGGCAGCTGCGCCGGCCTCGTGGACGCGCCGACCGCCGCCCGCTGGGGTGTGCGGACCGCCGTCGAAACCGCCGTAGGCCCCAAGCCCCAGGAGGGCTGCGTGCTCGGCGGCCTGAAGGGCGCCCCGCTCTACACCTTCACCGCCTCGTACGGCCCCGCCCTGGACGAGAACAGGCGGGACCGCCTGGAGTCCGCCACCGCCCGCCCGGGCGACCACCCCGACGGCCGCTACGCGCTGTGGTCCCGGTGCCATGACGCGGTCCGCCGCGCCGCCTACGACGTGTACGCGACCACCGACGCCCGCGACACGAGCCCCCTCTCACTGGACCACCCGGCCCTGCGCGCCGCCCTCCAGCGCTTCGCCGACCGCTCGGCGAAGGCCCACGGCTGCGACGCGCCGAGCACCGAGCCGGTGGACGACCTCGGCTGAGGACGGCGCCCCGACTCACCGCCCCCGCCCCGCCCGCTCCACCAGGAACCAGCCCGCCAGCGCCATCGCGACGGCGGCCGGGGCCGTGACGCGGACGGCTATCAGCGTGGAGGTGTGGCCCTCCAGGAGGCCGGCGAAGCCGGTGGTCGAGAGGGACAGGACGCCGAGCAGCGCCAGGGTGATGCCGAGGGCGGCGAGCGGGCCGCCGGTGCCGTCGGAGGGGGCGGGCGGGGACGGGCGCTCGAAGCGGCGGAAGAGGGCGACGAGGAGGGCCGTGAGGGCGGCCGCGGCGAGGAGGCGGGGCGGGGTCTGGGCCCACCAGGCGCCCGTGGCGGGGGCCGGCAGCGGGACGTCGAGGGCGAGCAGCGTGCCGTACACGCCGAGCATCGCCGTGAGGTGCCAGAGGAACGCGGTCATGGCGATGCCGTTCGCGGCGACGACCGCGTGCCAGACCCGGGCGCGGGCCGTGAGGCGGGCGCCGGGGCCCTTCAGGAGCTCGACCGCGCCGACCAGCCACAGGCCGTGGCAGAGCAGGGCGAGGGTCGGCGGGGCCATGTTGGAGACCTTCTCGCCGGGCATGCCGACCATCGAGAGGGGATACGGGCCGAGGGCCACCAGCAGGGCCGCGCCCGCGAGTCCCGTGGCGGCGAGGAGGGCGGGGCGGCGGATCATGCCGTCGGCGCGCAGGAAGCCGAGCTGGTGGACGGCCAGCCAGACGAAGGCGAAGTTCAGGAACTCCACGTACGGCACCCCGGCCGCGAAGCGCAGCACGTCCACCGCCACCGCACCCGCGACGAGGGCGGCGAACGCCCCCCAGCCCCAGCGCTCGTGCAGCCTCAGGAGCGGCGGGGTGAAGGCGACCATCGCCAGGTAGATGCCGATGAACCACAGCGGCTGGGTGACCAGCCTCAGCGCGACCCCGGTGAGTCCCCCGTCCGCGCCGAGCAGCTGGACGGCGAGGGCGAGGGCGCCCCACACCCCGATGAAGACCATCGTGGGGCGCAGGAGGCGTTGCAGCCGGGCCCGCAGGAAGGCCGCGTACCGCGGGCGCGAGCGGTGGGCGAGGGCGTGGGCGAAGCCTCCGACGAAGAAGAACACCGGCATCACCTGGAGGCCCCAGGTCAGCACCTGGAGGCCGGGGACGACGGCGAGGAGGTTGTCGATCCGCCCGTCGGCGGTGACGGCGGCCATCAGCCAGTGGCCGAGGACGACGACGGCGAGCGAGGCGACCCGGATCAGGTCGACGTAGCGGTCCCGGGTGGCCGGGGTCGCGGCAGCGAGGTCACGCGCGCTGGTTCCCATGCGGGTACGGTCCCGCGCCGGTGCCGCGTGCCGTCAGGGTCGCCGTACTCAACCCGCGCGTGAGTACGAACGGAGTGCTGTCCTCGGCCGCGCGGGCGACTCCCCGGCCCCGGCTGCCGGACAGACGACCTGACGGCCCGTCATGTTCGGGGGACGCACCGCATCCCCCAGGAGAGACCATGGCCCGCATCCCCCGCCTGGCCGTCGCCGTCGCCGCCGGCGCCGCGCTCGGCGTGTTCGCCGCCGGACCCGCCGCCTCCGCAGGCGACCCGACCGTGACGGACCCGCACGTCCTCGCGCACTTCGACTTCGCCGCCGGACAGACCCCGGAGAACATCGCCCTCGAACCCGACGGCTCCGCCGACCTCACGTTCCTCTACGCCCGCCAGGTCGCCCGCGTCGACCGGCACGGCGACACCCGGATCCTCGCCACCCTGCCCGCCGTGCAGAACCCGCAGACCCCGAACATCGGCGCCGCGATCGTCACCGGCATCGCCCGCGCCGAGGACGGCACCCTGTACGTCAACTACGCCACCGGGACGCCCGAGACCGGCGTCTGGCGCATCGCCCCCGACGGGAGCGCCCCCGAGCAGATCGCTCAGCTGCCCGCCGACGGCCTGCCCAACGGTCTCGCCCTCGACGAGGACTGCGGCTCCCTCTACGCCGCCGACTCGACCCTCGGCACCGTGTGGAAGGTCCCCCTGGACGGCGGCGAGCCCACCGCGTGGGCCACCGGGTCCGCGCTCGAACCCACCGCGGCGCTCCCCTTCGGCTCCAACGGCATCAAGCTGCACGACGGCGCCGTCTGGGTGTCCAACACGGCCCGGGGCACCCTGCTGCGCATCCCGTTCGGGGACGGGCACGACGGGGCCGCGGGCCCCGTCGAGACGCGGGCGACCGGGCTCACGACCATCGACGACTTCGCCTTCACCGGGCACGGCGACACCGTCCTCGCCGCCCTCAACACGCTCCACGAGCTCGCCTTCGTCCGCCCGGACGGCAGCCACAAGACGGTCCTCACACAGGCCGACGGACTGCAGAACCCGACCTCCGTGGCCGTGCACGCCAAGAGCGTCTACGTGAACAGCGCGGCCTTCTTCGTCGAGCAGAACCCTGACCCGAACCTGCTGCTCGCCCGGATCTCCAAGAACAAGGACTGAGGTCTAGCCGAGGACGGTCGCGCCCGGCGCCGGGGACGTCGCCACCCGGGCCGCGCGGCAGGTGCCGGAGGCGGTCAGGGCCGCCGCGACCGCCTCGGCGGCCTCGGCGTCCTTCACCAGGAACGCGGTCGTCGGGCCCGAGCCGGAGACCAGGGCGGCCAGCGCCCCGGCCGCCGTGCCGGCCTCCAGCGTCGCGGCCAGCGAGGGCCGCAGCGACAGGGCGGCGGCCTGGAGGCCGTTGGCGAGGGTCCCGGCGAGGGCGGTCGTGTCGCCGGTGCGCAGGGCGTCCAGCAGTGCCGGGGAGGCGACCGGCTCGGGCACCTCCACGCCCTCGTTGAGGCGGTCGAACTCGCCGTAGACGGCGGGGGTGGAGAGCCCGCCGTCGGCGACGGCGAAGACCCAGTGGAAGGCGCCGCCGACGGGAAGCTCCGTCAGCCGCTCGCCCCGGCCGACGCCGAGGGCGGCCCCGCCGACCAGGCTGAACGGCACGTCACTGCCCAGCTCGGCGCAGATCTCCAGGAGTTCGGCGCGCGGGGTGTCCAGGCCCCACAGGGCGTCGCAGGCCAGCAGGGCGCCCGCGCCGTCGGCGCTGCCGCCGGCCATGCCGCCCGCGACGGGGATGTCCTTGGCGATGTGCAGGTGCACGTCGGGGGCGATGCCGTGCCGGGCCGCGAGCAGCTCGGCCGCCCGGGCCGCCAGGTTGGTGCGGTCGAGCGGCACCTTGTCGGCGTCGGGGCCCTCGCAGGTGATCGTCAGCCCCTGCGCGGGCGTGGCGGTCACCTCGTCGTACAGGGAGACCGCGAGGAAGACGTTGGCCAGGTCGTGGAAGCCGTCGGGCCGGGCACCGCCGACCGCCAGCTGCACGTTGACCTTGGCGGGCACCCGTACGGTGACGGCGCCGCTCACGCCTTGGCCTCCGCGATCCGGGCGAACTCCTCGACCGTCAGGGCCTCGCCGCGCGCCTGCGGCGAGATGCCCGCCGCCACCAGGGCCGCCTCGGCCGCGGCGGGCGAGCCCGCCCAGGTCGCGAGGGCGGCGCGCAGGGTCTTGCGGCGCTGGGCGAAGGCCGCGTCGACGACCGCGAAGACCTCCCGCTTGGAGGCGGTGGTCCGCACCGGCTCGGTGCGCCGCACCAGCGAGACGAGGCCGGAGTCGACGTTGGGCGCGGGCCAGAAGACGTTGCGGCCGATGGAACCGGCCCGCTTGACCTCCGCGTACCAGTTGGCCTTGACCGACGGCACGCCGTACACCTTGTTGCCGGGCCGTGCGGCGAGCCGGTCGGCGACCTCGGCCTGGACCATGACGAGGGTCCGCTCGATGGTCGGGAAGCGGTCCAGCATGTGCAGCAGCACCGGGACGGCGACGTTGTACGGCAGGTTGGCGACGAGCGCGGTGGGCGGCGGGCCCGGCAGCTCCTGGACCTGCATGGCGTCGGAGTGGACCAGCGCGAAGCGGTCCTTCTTCCGCGGCATGCGGGCGGCGATGGTGGACGGCAGGGCGGCGGCGAGGATGTCGTCGATCTCGACGGCGGTCACCCGGTCCGCGGCCTCCAGGAGGGCGAGGGTGAGGGAGCCGAGTCCGGGTCCCACCTCCACGACCACGTCGTCGGGGCGCACCTCGGCCGTGCGGACGATCCGCCGGACCGTGTTCGCGTCGATGACGAAGTTCTGGCCCTTCTGCTTGGTCGGGCGCACGCCGAGGGCGGCGGCCAGCTCGCGGATGTCTGCGGGGCCGAGGAGGGCGTCGGGACTGTCGGGTCCGGTGGTGGTGCTCACCGGTACAGCCTACGGCCGCAGTGGGGCCACGGAGTCGCCCCCCGGGTCACGTACAGCTTCTTCGCCCGGAACGTCTGCTCTTCGGCGGAGGCGTTCTGGGCGACCCCGGTGCCGCCGAGCGAGCGCCAGGTGCCGGGGTCGAACTGGTAGAGCCCGCCGTAGGTGCCGGACGGGTCGACGGCGCCGGGGCGCCCGCCGGACTCGCAGGCGGCCAGCGCGCCCCAGTTCAAGCCGTCGGCCCCGGCGACGGAGGTGGGCAGCGCGCGGGTGCCGATCCGGACCTTCTGGGTGACGGGCTCGCGGACGGTCTCCTCGCCGGTGCGGCGGGGCCGCTGCCGGACGCCGTTGACGGTGCGCAGGCTGTACGTGACGCGGCGGACGCCGGGGACGCCCTGCCGTTCGACGAGCTCGGTCCCGGCGAAGAGCCCGGGGTCGCGGACCCGCTCGACGGCGTACGGCACGGGCTCCTCGCGGACCTCCTGGCTGCCGGTGATCCGCAGCACGGTGACGGTCTGCCCGTCGCGCGGGAAGGAGGCGGGCGGCACGGAGGTGGTGTCCTGGCCCGAGAGGGTGATCCCGGCCTCCTCGAAGGCCTCGCGGACGGTGGCCGCGTTGGTGCGGACGGTCCGCTCCCGGCCGTCGGCGAGGAAGGTGACCGTCCGCTCGGTGCGCACGTCGAGGGCCAGGCCCTGCCGGGAGATGGGCGCCGAGCGGGACGTGGACAGGTAGGCGCCCTCGGCGCGGACGCCCAGCTGCCGCAGGGCCCCGTCGACGGTCCGCGCGGTGGTCCACACCTGGCGGCGCTGCCCGTCGAGGGTGAGGGCGACGGGCCGCCCGTACCGGACGACGATCTCGTCGCCGCTGACGAGGGCGGCGCCGGGAGCCGGGGCGACGATGTCGTGGTCCCCGACGGCGAGGCCCTCGTCGGCGAGCAGCTCGTCGACGTCGTCGGCGAAGGTGTGCAGGGTGCGCGGGACGCCGTCGACGGAGAGCCGGACGGCCTTGTCCTGGGCGACGAAGGCGGTGGTGCCGCCGGCGAGGAACGCGACGACGAGGGCCTGCGGGACGATCCGCCGCAGCCCCTCGCCGGTGACGGGGGACGCCTTGCGCCGCCGGGCGGCCCGACGGGCGCCGGCGCGGTGACCGGACTGGGGGGTGCTCACGACGCCGGGACCCTAGTCCCGTGCACGCTCACTCTCCCGAACGACCCGACTACCTTACGTAACCGTTATGGATCAGTAATCGAAGGCGCGGGCCGTGTTCACGGCGATCGCCCCGGCCAGCTCCTCCTCGCCGATGCCGCGCACCGCCGCCATGGCCCGGACGGTGACCGGGATCAGGTACGGGGCGTTGGGGCGGCCCCGGTAGGGCGCGGGGGTGAGGAAGGGGGCGTCCGTCTCGACGAGGACGAGCTCCAGCGGGGCGACGGCGAGGGCGTCGCGCAGGGGCTGCGCGTTCTTGAAGGTGACGTTGCCGGCGAAGGACATGTAGTAGCCCTTGGCGGCGCAGATCTCGGCCATCTCGGCGTCGCCGGAGTAGCAGTGGAAGACGGTCCGCTCGGGGGCGCCCTCCTCGTCGAGGACCCGCAGGACGTCGGCGTGGGCCTCCCGGTCGTGGATGACGAGGGCCTTGTTCCGGCGCTTGGCGATCTCGATGTGGGCGCGGAAGGAACGCTCCTGGGCGGCCATGCCCTCGGGGCCGGTGCGGAAGTGGTCCAGGCCGGTCTCGCCGACGGCCCGGACGTACGGCAGGGCGGCCAGCCGGTCGATCTCGGCCAGGGCCTCGTCGAGCGCGGCGTCCCCGCCGCCCTCACGGGCCCCGTGGCGGGACCCCCCTCCCCCAGGATCGCCGAGGACGATCCGGGGCGCCTCGTTGGGGTGCAGGGCGACGGCCGCGTGCACGTTGTCGTACCGGGCGGCGGTCTCGGCGGCCCACTGGGAGCCCTTCAGGTCGCAGCCGACCTGGACGACCGTGGTGACGCCGACGGCGGCGGCCTTGGTCAGGGCCTCGTCGACGGTGCCGGACTGCATGTCGAGATGGGTGTGCGAGTCCGCGACCGGGACCAGCAGGGGCTCGGGCAGCGGCGGCGGGGCGTCCTTGGAACTCATGGCCCCGATCGTACGAGGGCCATGAGTCCGCCCGCCAAGGCCTGCCGCCGCGCTACTTCCGGGAGCGGAAGGGATGCAGCAGGTCGGAGAGGTGCCAGTGGTGCGCGGGCTTCTCCTGCTCAGGGCCGGCCGGAGTGTCCTCCGTGAGCTCCTGGCCGATCGGTCCCGCGATGGACACCGGCTTGGTCGCCTTCGCCCCGTGGCCGTGCCGCTCGGCGGCGGCCATCAGGTCGAGCACCGAGGACACCTGGCCCGAGCGCATGATCCGCACGACGTGACCGCCGCAGTTCATGCAGGTCGGGCTGGACAGCGGGGACGGGACCCGCTCTCCGTCGGCCTTGTAGACGATGAATTCGTGACCCTTGGCGTCGACGTGGTGCTCTATCTCGTACGCCTGCTCCCAGCCGTAGCCGCATCTCATGCAGGCGAAGGCATACGCCTCGTGTGCGACGGGCGTTCCGGTGCCGGTGATCTCAGTCATTCCAGCTCCTCTCCACTGGTCCAGTGGACGCCTTTTCCGGCCGGAGCGCATCAGTGGCGGAAAAACCATGGACGCTCTTTGGCGTTTCCTTGCCCTGAGGGGCTTCGGAGGGGCCCGCCGCCGGGTTCCGCTTTGCCTTTCAGATTAGTCCTTTACCGTTTCCGGGGCCTGCCGCCTCCGCATTCTTTGCCGCCACCACGGCATCGAACACCTCGCGCTTGGGAAGTCCCGCCTCGGCCGCGACGGCCGCGATGGCCTCCTTGCGGCGCTCCCCCGCCTCCTCGCGCACCCGCACCCTGCGCACCAGCTCCTCGGCGTCCAGTTCGGCGGGCGCGGCCTCCGGGGCGCCCTCGACGACGACGGTGATCTCACCGCGCACGCCCTCGGCCGCCCAGGCCGCGAGCTCGGCGAGCGGGCCGCGCTTGACCTCCTCGTACGTCTTGGTCAGCTCGCGGCAGACGGCGGCCCGGCGGTCGGCGCCGAAGACCTCGGCCATCGCGGCGAGCGTGTCGTCGAGCCGGTGCGGGGCCTCGAAGTACACGAGGGTCCGGCGCTCGTCCGCGACCTCGCGCAGCCGCCCGAGCCGCTCGCCCGCCTTGCGCGGCAGGAAGCCCTCGAAGCAGAAGCGGTCCACGGGCAGCCCGGACAGCGCGAGCGCGGTGAGCACGGCCGACGGGCCCGGCACGGCCGTGACCTTGATGTCCTGCTCGACGGCGGCCGCGACGAGGCGGTAGCCCGGGTCGGAGACCGACGGCATCCCGGCGTCCGTGACGAGCAGCACCCGGGCCCCGCCGACGAGTGCCTCGACCAGCTCGGGCGTGCGGGCGGACTCGTTGCCCTCGAAGTAGGACACGACCCGGCCCGTGGTGTGGATGCCGAGCGCGCGGGTCAGTCCGCGCAGCCTTCGGGTGTCCTCCGCGGCCACGATGTCCGCGTTCTCCAGTTCGGTGGCGAGCCGTGGCGGTGCGTCCGCGATGTCGCCGATGGGGGTCCCTGCGAGTACCAGCGTTCCTGTCACACGGGTCATCCTCCCAGCCCGGACAGGCGACGCGCACAGGCGCGTTCCCTACGATGGCGCGGTGACCAGTACCGCACCCGAGGCCCTGGAGGGTCAGCACCCCGTGGCACCCACCGTGGCAGAGCCCTCTTCGTGGCAGCGGCGGCTGCGGCAGTTCGGCTACCGGCCGGACACCACGGGCGCCCTCTCCGTCGGCCTGCGGGAACGGCTCGTGCCGCCGTACACCCGTCCCTCGGAGCGGCTGTGGTCGCTGCTGCTGATCGGGCCGGCCGCCGCCGACCGGATCTGGCGCGCCGCCGCCTGGGCCGGACCGCTGCTGGTCGCGCTGGTCGCGGGCGTGCTGCGGTTCTGGAACCTGGGCAAGCCGCACGCGGTGATATTCGATGAGACGTACTACGCGAAGGACTCCTGGGCCCTGATCAACCAGGGGTACGAGGGGGCGTGGCCGAAGGACATCGACAAGACGATCCTGAACGACCCCGGCGCGGTCCTCGTGCCCACCGACCCCGGGTACGTCGTGCACCCGCCGGTCGGCAAATGGGTCATCGGCATCGGCGAGAAGCTGTTCGGCTTCGAGCCGTTCGGCTGGCGTTTCATGGTCGCGCTGCTCGGCACCCTGTCGGTGCTGATGCTGTGCCGGATCGGGCGGCGCCTGTTCCGCTCGACGTTCCTGGGCTGTCTGGCGGGCCTGCTGCTCACCGTGGACGGCCTGCACTTCGTGATGAGCCGCACGGCGCTGCTCGACCAGGTGCTGATGTTCTTCGTGCTGGCGGCCTTCGGCTGTCTGGTCGTCGACCGGGACAAGGCGCGGGCCCGGCTCGCGGCGGGCCTGCCCGAGGACGAGCAGGGCGTGCTGCGGCCGGACGCGTCGGTCGCGGAGAGCCTGCGGCTCGGCTGGCGCCCGTGGCGGCTCGCGGCCGGCGTGATGCTCGGCCTGGCGGCCGGCACCAAGTGGAACGGCCTGTACATCATGGCCGCGTTCGGCCTGATGACCGTCCTGTGGGACCTCGGCGCCCGCCGCACGGCCGGGGCGATCCGTCCGTACGCGGCGGTCCTCAGGCGCGATCTGCTGCCGGCCTTCGTCTCCGTCGTCCCGGTGGCGATCGGCACCTACGTGCTGTCGTGGACCGGCTGGATCGTCACCGACAAGGGCTACTTCCGCAACTGGGCCGCCGAGCAGGACAAGCTGAACGGCGGCGGCGCCTGGGGCTGGCTGCCGGACTGGCTGCGCAGCCTGTGGCACTACGAGACCGAGGTCTACAAGTTCCACGTGGGCCTGAGCTCGCCGCACACCTACGAGTCCAACCCCTGGAGCTGGCTCGTCCTGGGCCGCCCGGTCTCCTACTTCTACGAGTCCCCCGCGCCCGGCCAGTCCGGCTGCCCCGAGGGCGCGAGCGACAAGTGCGCCCAGGAGGTCCTGGCCCTCGGCACGCCGCTGCTGTGGTGGGCGGCCTGCTTCGCGATCCTGTACGTGCTGTGGCGCTGGGCGTTCCGCCGTGACTGGCGCGCGGGCGCGATCGCCTGCGGCATCCTGGCCGGCTGGGCCCCCTGGCTCCTCTACCAGGAACGCACCATTTTCCTTTTCTACGCGGTGGTGTTCGTCCCGTTCCTGTGTCTCGCGGTGGCCATGATGGCCGGGGCGATCGTGGGACCTGCGGGTTCCTCGGAAAGACGGCGCACTTTCGGGGCGGTGGCCGCGGGAGTGCTCGTTCTCCTCATCGTCTGGAATTTCATCTATTTCTGGCCCCTGTACACCGGGGAGCCGATCCCGATTCAGGGTTGGCGGAACCGGATGTGGCTCGACACCTGGGTCTAGTCCCCCGCGCCGGAACCGGTGTAGCGGAAAACAGACGGTCCGGTCGCTTTCCGGTAACGACCGTTCCCGCTGTCACTCCTGCCCCATAGGCTGCCTGGGCCAACCTGGGGGAGGGAGTCGCAGTCATGCGCAGTGGTGTGAAGGTCGCGGTGGTCGGCGGGGTGTTCGTCGTCGTGGCGAGCGGGGTCGGGTACGGGGGATACAACCTCTGGAACGGGATCACCGGAGGATCGAACGGCGTCGGGACGCGTTCCGACGCCGCACCGAAGACCGGTCCCGTCACCTCCGACGAGGTGACCACGACCGCCAAGGACTTCCTCGCGGCCTGGGCGGACGGGGAGTTCGACCGCGCCGCGCAGCTGACCGACGACCCCGTCGCGTCGGGGCCCGCCCTGCTGGGCTTCCGCGAGCAGGCCCTGGCCGTCGACGCGACGATCACGCCGGGGCCGGCTACGGGCGCGACGGTGCCCTTCACGGTGAAGGCCACCGTCAGGCACGGGGTGCTCACCAAGCCCTGGACGTACACCTCGCAGCTCACCGTGGTGCGCGGAGCCACCACCGGACGTCCGCTGGTCGACTGGAAGCCGGCCGTCCTGCACCCGAAGCTGACCTCGGCGTCGGCGTCGATCCGCACCGGCGCGGCCGAGACGGCCGCGGTCGAGGCCGTCGACCGCAAGGGCCGGGTGCTCACGGCGGAGAAGTACCCGTCGCTCGGGCCGGTCCTGGACCAGCTCCGCGAGCGGTACGGCTCCACGACGGGCGGCAAGCCGGGTGTGGAGACCTTCGTCGACTCGGGCGTGGAGGGCGTGCCCGACACGACCCTCCTCACCCTCGCCAAGGGCGAGCCGGGCAAGCTGGAGACGACGATCGACGCCGATGTGCAGGCGGCGGCCGAGCGGGGCGTGCGCCGGTACGGCACGGCGTCCGTGGTCGCGGTCCAGCCGTCCACCGGCGCGGTACGGGCGGTCGCCAACAGCCCGGCGAACGGGTTCAACGCGGCCTTCGAGGGCAAGAAGATGCCCGGCTCCACGATGAAGATCGTCACCGCGGCGCTGCTGCTCGAAAAGGGCCTGGTCAAGGCCGACCAGGTCACCGAGTGCCCGACGAACGCCATGTACTACGGCCGGACCATCGGGAACCTGAAGGGCTTCTCGCTGGAGGGCGCGACCTTCGCGGAGAGCTTCGCGCGTTCCTGCAACACCGCCTTCATCAAGAAGATCGACGACGTGGAGAAGACCGAGGGCGACGACTACGGGCTGGCGCGCGAGGCCCGGCAGGTCTTCGGCATCGGGCTGGAGTGGAAGACCGGCATCCGGTCCACGGACGGCTCGGTGCCCGAGGAGACCGGCGGCGCGGCCGCGGAGCAGTACATCGGGCAGGGCACCGTCCAGATGAACCCGCTGAACATGGCGTCGATCACGGCCACCGCGAAGAGCGGCGTCTTCAGGCAGCCGTACCTGGTCGCCCAGGGCCTGGACGACCGCGCGTTCGCCCAGGCCCCGCGGAAGCTGTCGCCCTCGGTGGCCCGGCAGCTGCGCGACCTGATGCGGCGCACCGCGACGGCGGGCTACGGCACGGCGACCGGGGCGATGTCCTCGGTCGGCGGCGACAAGGGCGCCAAGACCGGCTCGGCCGAGGTCGGCGGCCAGGAGACCTCGGACTCGTGGTTCACCGCCTTCGCGGACGACCTCGCGGCGGCGGCGTACGTCGAGGGCGCCGGCCACGGCGCGACGGCGGCGGGGCCGATCGTGGCGGGGGTGCTGAACGCGGACTAGCCGGCCGTCGGGGCCGGCCCCGCCCTCGGCGACCGCGCCGCCGTAACCGGGTCGCATGCCTCGTACACGTACCGCTAGCGTGACGGTCCATGACGACGTCACACGCCGATGCCCACCCCCAGTTCGCCGCCGCCCTGAAGGAGTGCGGACTCGACGTCGAGATCCGGCGCTTCCCGGACGAGACACGGACCGCGCAGCAGGCCGCCGAGGCCATCGGCTGCGCGGTCTCGGAGATCGTGAAGTCGCTGGTCTTCGCGGCGGACGGGGAGCCCGTGCTCGTCCTCATGGACGGTGCCTCCCGGGTCGACGTGGAACGGGTTCGGGCCGAGCTCGGCGCGGCGGAGGTGACCCGCGCCGACGCGCGGCTGGTCCGCGACACGACGGGCTACGCGATCGGCGGCGTCCCGCCCTTCGGGCACCGCACCCGCACCCGGGTCCTCGCCGACCGCAGGCTGCTCGACCACGCGGTCGTCTGGGCGGCGGCCGGCACCCCGCACACCGTCTTCGCGCTGGACCCCACGACGCTGATCGCACACGCGGGCGGCGCGCTGGTGGACGTCCGCGAGCGTACGGCGTGACGCCGCTCGTCGTCGCGGCCGTGCTGGTCGCGGCGGTGACGCACGCCAGTTGGAACGCGATAGCCGCCGGCATCAAGGACCAGCTCCTCTCCTTCACCCTGATCTCCGGCGGCGGCGCCCTGATCGGCGCCGTCACCGCCTGCTTCGTGCCGCTGCCGGCGGCCGGGGCGTGGCCGTACCTGGTCGCGTCGGCCGTGCTGCACGTGGCGTACTACGCGCTGCTGATGAAGTCCTTCGCACTCGGCGACTTCGGCCAGATGTACCCGATCGCCCGGGGCACGGCGCCGCTCGTGGTGACCCTGCTCGCCGCGGTGTTCGTCGCCGAGATCCCGTCCGCCGAGCAGCTCGCCGGTGTCGCGGTGGCCTGCGCGGGCCTCACCGGCCTCGCCCTGTGGGGCATCCGCGGCAAGGGCGCCCGCCCGCACTGGCCGGCCCTGCTGGCGGCGGGCGCGACGGGCCTGTCCATCGCCGCGTACACGGTCGTCGACGGCGTCGGCGTCCGCGCCTCGGAGAACCCGCTCGGCTACATCGCCTGGCTGATGGTCCTGGAGGGCCTGGTGATCCCCGCCTACGCCCTGCACCGCCGCCGCGCCGCCCTGGCCGCCGAACTCCGCCCGTACGCCGCCCGCGGCCTCCTCGGCGCGGCCCTGTCGGTCGGCGCCTACGCCCTCGTCCTGTGGGCCCAGACCAAGGCCCCGCTCGCCCCGATCGCGGCGCTGCGCGAGTCCTCCATCATCGTGGGCGCGGCCATCGGCGCCCTCCTCTTCAAGGAACGCTTCGGCGGCCCGAGGATCGCGGCGGCCGGGCTGATGGTGGTGGGCATCGGGCTGATGCTGTACGCGAGTTGAGCGGTGCGGTCAGCAGTCCGATGCCGCCTCCTGGGCGGCCATCACCGCGTCCCCGTGCTCGAAGGCCCAGGCGCCCGCCGCCTCGATGGGGGCCAGGAAGGTGCGGCCCAGCGGGGTGAGGCGGTACTCGACGCGGCCCGGTGCGGCCGGGTCCGTCGTCCGGTCGACCAGGCCGTTGAACCGGAGCCTGCGCAGGGTCTCCGTGAGGACCTTGGAGCTGATGCCCCCGATGCGCTCCCGGAGTTCGACCGGGCGCAGGGGGGCGTCGCGCAGGGCCCAGAGGACCACGGCGTTCCAGGTGTGGGAGAGCAGGTCGAAGGCGAGGCGGGCGCGGCAGTCCGCGAGGAAGGCGTCGGTCGTCACGTACCGAATGGTGCCCGAACAGCCCTCTAGCGTCGGTGGGAACGAGTCAATCCGGCGTGGTGGAGGAGATGTTCGGGATGAGGATCGGTGTGCTGGGGACGGGGAACATGGCCGACGCGCTCGCCGTGCACTGGGTGCGGGCCGGGCACGAGGTGACCGTCGGGGGGCGGGACGTGCGTCGGGCGGAGCGGCTCGCGGCCCGCGTCGGCGGGGGCGCGCGGGCCGGTGGGCTGCGCGCGGCGGTCGATTCCGGTCAGGACGTGGTGCTGGGCGCGCTGCCCTTCGGGGCGGGGGCCGAGGTGGTGCGGGAGCTGCGCGCGGAGCTGGCGGGCAAGGTGCTGCTCGACTGTTCCAACCCGGTCGGCGCGGGCTTCCGGTTGCTGACGGAGGGCGGGCCGTCGGCCGCGGAGTCGCTGGCCGCGGCGGCGCCCGGGGCGAGGGTGGTCAAGGGGTTCAACCTCTGCCACGAGGACGTGTGGCGCATGCGGCCACCCGTCTTCGACGGACGCCCGCTGGCCGTACCGCTCTGCGGGGACGACTCGGAGGCCCTGCGGCTGGTACGGGAGCTGGTGCGCGACGTGGGGTGCGAGCCCGTGGCCGGGGGCGGCCTCGAACGGGCGGCTCTGCTGGAGGCGACCGCCGCGCTGTTCATCGGGCTGTGGGTCGGCGAGGGGGCGGACGCGCAGGCGATCGCACCTCCGCTGGCCTACGCCGCCGGGCCGGGCGGGCTTGAGTGACGCGGGCCGGGCGGGCCGGAGGTCGGGTGAGCCGGGGCGGGGTGAGTCTGGGCCCCGAGCGAGGCGGGGACTTCGGGTCAATCCGGGCGCTCAAGCGGAATTCTCACTCCACATACCAAACTCGACGACAAGACCCTTATCGGCCGCCTATCTTCCTCATCAAGATCGCGTACGCCGCCCCGCGCCACGTACGCCCGCCTACGAGGGAGATCACATGATCAGGTCGCGCATCCTGGGCACCGCCCTGGCCACCGCCGCGCTGACGGCCACCGCGCTCGTCGGCTCCGCCTCCACCGCGTCCGCGGTGTACGTGGAGCCGCAGCCCGGTTTCCACCTCAAGAACGCCTACGGCGGCAAGTGCGTCGCCGTGCAGGGGACCGAGAACGGCAGGATCCCGTTCGCCTGGGACTGCCTGGACTACGCCGATCAGTTCTGGATATTCGACGACTCGAACGCCCCCACCCCGGGCGTGTTCCAGCTGAAGAACGTCAACAGCGGGAAGTGCCTCATCGTGCGGGGGGCCGAGAACGGCACCATCCCGGAGCAGTACGAGTGCCTGAACTTCGCGGACCAGTTCTGGCAGAAGGTCGCCACCGAGAACCCGGACGTCTTCAAGCTGAAGAACTTCAACAGCGGAAAGTGTCTGGCGATGCAGGGCACCGAGGTCGACCGGAACCCGTTCCAGTACGACTGCGAGGACTACGCGGACCAGGGCTGGTACGTCCGCTAGAGCACCGCACGCACCGCCCGCACCAGGGCCTGCGCGCGCGGGTCGGCCGTGACCGTCTTGCGCATGCCGTTGGTGACGTAGCCGAAGGCGATCCCGGACTCGGGGTCGGCGAAGCCCAGCGAGCCGCCCCGGCCCGGGTGGCCGAAGGAGCTCGGTCCGAGCAGCGGCGAGGCCGGGCCGTGCAGCATGTGGCCGAGGCCGAAGCGGGTGCCGACCAGCAGCACGCGGTCGGCGCCCGCCGACTCCTCGGTGCGGGCCAGGGTCGTCGTCGCCGGGGCGAAGAGGCGGGCGGCGCCGTCGACCGGGCCGAGCGTCGCCGCGTAGAAGCGGGCCAGCGCACGGGCCGTGGCCACGCCCGCCGAGCCGGGCAGTCCGGCCGCCCGGTACACCGGGTCGTTCTCGTCGGGCGCGGGCTCGATCACCCCGAAGGCCCGCCGGGTGAGCGACCGCGGGTCCTTGTACGCGTCGGAGACCGCGCGCTTGGGGCGCAGCCTGAGGGCCCCGCTGTCGGCCGGCTCCAGCTCCTCGACCGGGCCCAGCCGGCCGACCCGGTGGGCCTCGGCGTCGGGCAGGCCTATCCACAGGTCGAGGCCGAGCGGGGCGGCGATCTCCTCGGCCACCCAGCGGCCCATCGTGCGGCCGGTGACCCGGTGGACCAGGCCGCCGAGCAGCCAGCTGAAGGTGTGGGGGTGGTAGCCGTGGGCCGTGCCCGGCTCCCAGACGGGTGCCTGGGCGGCGATGGCGGCGGACGCCGTCGGCAGGTCGACCGCCTCGGCCAGGGTCAGCGGACGGTCGAGGACGGGGACGCCCGCGCGGTGCGCGAGCAGCTGGCGCACGGTCACCCGCTCCTTGCCGGCCGCCTTGAACTCGGGCCAGTACGTGGCGACCGGGGCGTCCAGGTCGAGCTGCCCGCGCTGGTGGAGCAGCAGCGGCACGGCGGCGGAGACGCCCTTGGTGGCGGAGCGGACGACCTGGGCGGTGTCCACGGCCCAGGGGTCTTCGCCGTCGACGTCCTTCGTGCCCGCCCACAGGTCGACGACCTTCGCGCCGTCCCGGTAGACGGCGACGGCCGCGCCCCGCTCGCCGCGCTGCTCGAAGTTGCGCAGGAACGCGTCCCTGACCGGCTCGAAACCGGCCTCCACCGTGCCACGGACGTCCACCTGACCCACGCTTCCTCTCGTCGTTCGACACCCCATGGTGCAACGTGGGGGGCGCGCGGCCGATTCCGGGGTTCAGGCCACGGAGCTCGGCACGAAGCCGTACGGCAGTTCCAGTCGGTGCCGGGCCATGAGCTCCTCGTCGGTGAGGATGTCGGCGGTCCGCCCGTCGGCGGCGATCACGCCCTCGCTGAGGATCACCGAGCGCGGGCAGAGCTCCAGGGCGTACGGCAGGTCGTGGGTGACCATCAGGACGGTGACGTCCAGGGAGCGCAGGATGTCGGCGAGCTCGCGGCGCGAGGCCGGGTCCAGGTTGGAGGAGGGCTCGTCGAGGACGAGGATCTCCGGCTCCATCACGAGGACGGTCGCGACGGCGACCCGGCGCCGCTGCCCGAACGAGAGGTGGTGCGGCGGCCGGTCGGCGAACTCCGCCATGCCGACCCGCTCCAGGGCCCGGTGGACGGCCGCCTCCAGCTCCGCGCCCCGGAGGCCCGCGGCCGCCGGGCCGAAGGCGACGTCCTCGCGGACGGTCGGCATGAAGAGCTGGTCGTCGGGGTCCTGGAAGACGATGCCGACCCGGCGCCGGATCTCGGCGAGGTTCTTCCTGGCCACCGGCAGCCCGGCGACGGTGACGCCGCCCGCGCCGCCGGTGAGGATGCCGTTGAGGTGGAGGACGAGGGTGGTCTTGCCGGCGCCGTTGGGGCCGAGCAGGGCGACCCGCTCGCCGCGCCCGACGGTCAGGTCCACGCCGAACAGGGCCTGGTGGCCGTCGGGGTAGGCGTACGCGAGGCCGCGCACGTCCAGCGAGGCCGGCGGGGGAGCAGTGGTCATAGCGTCCATCCGAGAAGGCAGATCAGGAGGGCGGCGAGCGGGAGCGCGGCGGCGTAGCGCCACTGGGCGGGGGTGGCGGTGACCTCGTCGATGACCGGCATGGACCCGGTGTAGCCGCGGCTGACCATCGCGAGGTGGACGCGCTCGCCGCGCTCGTAGGAGCGGATGAAGAGGGCGCCGGCCGACTTGGCGAGGACGCCCCAGTGCCGTACGCCGCGGGCCTCGAAGCCGCGCGAGCGGCGGGCGATGGACATCCGGCGCATCTCGTCGGTGATCACGTCGCCGTAGCGGATCATGAACGTGGCGATCTGCACGAGCAGCGCGGGCAGCCGCAGCCGCTGGAGGCCGAGGAGCAGGCCGCGCAGCTCGGTGGTGGCGGCGAGCAGTACGGAGGCCGCGACGCCGAGGGTGCCCTTGGCGAGCACGTTCCAGGCGCCCCACAGGCCGGGGACGGAGAGGGAGACGCCGAGGACGGTGGTCTGCTCGCCGGGCACCACGAAGGGCATGAGCACCGCGAAGGCCACGAAGGGGACCTCGATGAGCAGTCGCTTCAGCAGGAACCCGGCCGGCACCCGGGCCCGGCCGGCGACCACGCCGAGCAGCGCGGCGTACCCGGCGAAGGCCCAGACCGCCTCGCGCGGGGTGGAGACGACCACCACGACGAAGGCGAAGACGGCCGCCAGCTTGGTGTGCGGGGGCAGCCCGTGGACCGGCGAGTCCTCCCGCCGGTAGAGCTTGTGGGCGTGCCCCGCGCCCATCAGGCGTCCGCGTTCGCGGGGAGGGCGGAGCTCGCGCTCCTGCGGCGGCGCACGACCCAGAAGGCCCCGCTGCCGACGGCGAGGGTCGCGCCCACGCCGATCACGCCGGCGAGACCGCCGGACAGGCGCGCGTCGGTGACGTCCTTGACGCCGTAGTCGGCGAGCGGGGAGTCGGCGGCCGCGTGCGGCCGGACCTTGCTGTCGATGCCCTTGTCGGCGGCGACCTTCTCCAGGCCGTCCGGGCTGGCGGAGGCGTAGAAGGAGACGAAGCCGGCGAGCACGAGGGCGGTGACGACCCCGCCGATCCACAGCTTCCTCGGGGAGCCGGGGGCGGCCGGGGCGGTGGCGGGCGTGGTGACCGGGGTGGCGTCGATCAGCTCGCCGCCCACGCGCAGCTTGAGCGGCGCGGTCAGGCCGCGCGCGCCGTGCACGAGGTCGGGCCGGACGGCGATGACCGCGCCGACGGTGAGCATGGTGATGACGGCCTCGCCGAGGCCGATGAGCACGTGGACGCCGACCATCGCGGTGAGGACCTTGGTGATCGGCACGTCGGTGGTGCCGCCGAGGGCGTAGATCGCGGTGAAGGCGGTGGCCGCGGCCGGCACGGAGACCAGCGCGGCGACGAAGGAGGCGATCGTCACCGAGCGGCGGGTGCGCGGCAGCGCGAGGACCAGGCCGCGGAAGAGCGCGTACGACACGACGACCGTGACCACGCCCATGACGGTGATGTTCACGCCGAGCGCGGTGAGGCCGCCGTCGGCGAACAGGACGCCCTGCATGAGCAGGACGACGGCAATGCAGAGCACCCCGGTGTAGGGGCCGACGAGGATCGCGGCCAGCGCTCCGCCGAGAAGATGCCCGCTTGTTCCGGCGGCGACGGGGAAGTTGAGCATCTGTACGGCGAAGATGAAGGCCGCGACGAGGCCGGCCAGCGGCGCGGTCCGCTCGTCGAGCTCCTTGCGGGCTCCGCGCAGGCTGACGGCTACGGCGCCGGCGGCGACGACACCGGCGGCGGCCGATACGGGAGCGTTGATGAATCCGTCAGGTACATGCACGTCCCGCATCATAGAGCGCTCCTGCGAAGAGCTTGCAAGAGCGTGGAGAACACAAAAGAGGTGGACTCGCTCGGCGCGTGCGCCGGGAAATATGGGACATTAGAGAGCAAATGCGATGAGTGTGATGAGCATGAGGAGCCGTTCGATGACGCGCGCCACGGATGACCACACCGCCCCCACCGTCCGTACCGCCGATGCCGCCCCCGCCACCCCCGCAGCCTCCACCCCCGTCGCCCGCACCGGCCGCCCCTCCCCCGCGCACGCCGTCGAGGAGAGCGCCAGGGGACGGATCGTCACCGACGCCCCCCTCTCCCGCCCCGTCCCGGTCCTCCTCCGCTACGACGCCGGCTTCTCCCCCGCGACCGTCCGCTTCGTCTTCCCCGGCGACATCGAGTGGTCCTTCCCGCGCTCGCTCCTGGAGACCGGCCTGCGCGGCCCCGCCCGGCGCGGGGACATCGAGGTCTGGCCCTGCGGCCGGGTCCAGACGGTCGTCGAGTTCCACGGCGTCGACGGGGTGGCCGTCGTGCAGTTCGACACGACGGCCCTGATGCGCTTCCTCCGACACACCTACGCCGCCACCGCGTCGCGGGCGACACGGTGACGGCGCAGGGTCGCGTCGGCTCCCCGTCCCCACAGGTTCCGGCGCGGTCCGGGGCCCGCCGCCCGCTCAAGCGGCGGCCCCGGAGTCGGTGAGGTCAGGCGGAGACCAGCTCCTTCGGCTCCTCGTCGGCGTCGCCGGCGTCCCGGGCGGCCAGCGCCTCGCCCTCGACGTCCACGTTGGGCAGCACGCGGCCGAGCCACTTCGGCAGCCACCAGGCCTTGTGGCCGAGGAGCGCGAGCACGGCCGGGACGATCGCCATGCGGACCACGAACGCGTCGAAGAGGACGGCGACGGCCAGGCCGAAGCCGATCATCTTGATCATCTGGTCGTCCATGCCGATGAAGCCGGAGAAGACCGCGATCATGATCACCGCGGCGGCGGTGACCACCCGGGCGCTGTGCCGGAAGCCGGTCACGATCGCCTCGCCGGGGCGCGCCCCGTGGACGTACGCCTCGCGCATCCGGGTGACCAGGAAGACCTCGTAGTCCATGGCCAGGCCGAAGACCACGCCCACCATGAAGATCGGCATCATCGACATGATCGGGCCGGTCTGCTCGACCCCGAACAGGCTGCCGAGCCAACCCCACTGGAAGACCGCGACGACCGCGCCGAGGGCGGCGACCACGGAGAGCAGGAAGCCGAGGGCCGCCTTCAGCGGGACCAGGATCGAGCGGAAGACCACCATCAGGAGCAGGAAGGCGAGTCCGACGACCAGCGCCAGGTAGGGCAGCAGCGCGTCGTTCATCTTCTGCGAGAAGTCGATGTTCATCGCGGTGGCGCCGGTGACCAGGACCTCGTCGCCGGTCGCGCCGCGGATGTCGTGCACCAGCTCCTCGGTGTCGACGGAGGACGGGCGGTCCTTCGGGATCACCGTGATCATCGCGGCGTCGCCCGCCTTGTTCGGGGTCGGCGGGGTGACCGCCACGACGCCGTCCAGGCCCTTGATCGTGTCCACGGTCCTGTCGGCGGTCGCCTTGCCGCCGTCGACGACGACGAGCAGCGGGCCGTTGAAGCCGGGCCCGAAGCCCTCGGAGAGCAGGTCGTAGGCGCGCCGCTCGGTGGCGGAGACGGGCTTGACGCCGTCGTCGGGCAGGCCCATCTCCAGGGAGGCGGCCGGCACGGCGATCGCGCCGAGGCCGAGGACGCCGACGAGCAGCACGAACACCGGGCGGCGGATGACGAAGCGGGCCCAGCGGGTGCCGCCGTTCGGCTTGGCGCCCGCCTCGGTGCCGGTGCCCTCGGCGGACGCCTTCGCGGCCTTGCGCGCCTTGCGGCCCACGACCCTGTCGCCGGCGAAGCCCAGCAGGGCCGGGATCAGGGTGAGCGCGATCAGCACGGCGATCACGACCGTGCCGGCGGCGGCGAAGCCCATCTTCGTCAGCATCGGGATGTTGACGACGGCCAGGCCGACCAGGGCGATGACCACGGTGAGGCCGGCGAAGACCACGGCGGAGCCGGCGGTGCCGACGGCGCGCCCGGCGGCCTCCTCCTTCGCCCGGCCCTCGGCGAGCTCCGCGCGGTAGCGGGAGACGATGAACAGGGCGTAGTCGATGCCGACCGCGAGGCCGATCATCATCGCGAGGGTGGAGGTGGTGGAGCCGAGGTCCAGGACGTTGGCGAGCGCGGTGATCGTCGAGACGCCGATGCCGACCCCGATGATCGCGGTGAGCAGCGGCAGTCCGGCGGCCACGAGCGAGCCGAAGGTGATGACGAGCACGATGCCCGCGATGACCACGCCGACGATCTCGCCCGCGCCGGTCTCCGGCATGCTCTGGAGCGCGTCGCCGCCGATCTCGACGGTCAGGCCCTGGCCCTGCGCGGCATGGCCGGCCTCCTTGAGGGCCTCACGGGTCTCGTCGGTCAGCTCCATCCCGCTGACCTTGTAGGAGACGGAGACGTAGGCGATCCGCCCGTCCTGGGAGATGGCCTGCGCGGTGTACGGGTCGGTGACCCGGGCGACCTGGTCGGAGCCCGACTTCAGCGCGGCGACGGTCTCCTCGACCTTCGCCTTGTTGGCCGGCGTCTTCATGGTCTGGCCGGTCGGGGCCTCGAAGACCACCCGGGCGGTGGCGCCGTCGGCGCTGCCGCCGGGGAAGCGCTCTTCGAGCAGGTCGAAGGCGCGCTGGGCCTCGGTGCCGGGTATCGAGAAGGAGCTGGAGGTCGCGGCGGGCGCGGTGGCGGCGCCGACGCCCGCGAGGGCGAGGAGCGCCACCCAGAGCAGGGCGACGAGCCGTCGGCGCCGGAAGGCGGAACGGCCGAGCTTGTAGAGGAACGTGGCCACGGGGGCGTACTCCCGGTGTTGAGTGGGACAGGGCATGGGGAGCCGGCCCGACGGCGTGAGCGGTGCGCAGCGTCAGGGGGTACGGGGTGCGGACGTTCCGGCGGTACCGGCCGGGGAGCCGGTGCGGACGCGTCTGCGGTTCCGGCCGGGGAGGCCGGTGGGGTCAGGCGCCGAGTGAGGGGAGCACGACGGCGTTGACGTAGGCGCTGAGGAAGGCGGCGTCGACCGGCCGGTCCTCGATCAGCGGGCGGGCGACGAACGCTCCGATCAGCATGTGGGGCAGGAGCTTGAGCGCCGGGTTGTCGGCGGCGATCTCGCCCCTGCGGACGGCCCGCTGGAGCACCTCGTCGAGGCTGTTCATCTCGGGTTCGACGAGCAGCTCGCGCATGGCCTGGAGCAGATCGGGGTTGTCGTGGACGGCGTGGGACAGACCCCGCATCAGCGCGGCGTCCTTCTCCAGCCGGCAGTCGTCGGTCCGTTGCAGCATCACGTCGAAGTCACCGCGCAGACTGCCGGTGTCGATCTCTCCGAGCTCGACCGGCTTGTCGTGGCGCAGTGCCATGACGACGAGTTGCGGCTTGCTCCCCCACTGGCGGTAGAGGGTGGCCTTGCTGGATCGGGTGCGGGCGGCGACGGCGTCCATGGTGAGGGCGTCGTAGCCGACCTCGCGCAGCAGGTCGAGCACGGCCGTGTAGAGCTCGGCCTCCCTTTCGGGGGTGAGCCTGCTGGCCATGACCGGCCTCCTGTCCGACTGGGGTTCCTGGCGCGGTTCCGTTCGGGCGGACCCGAACGAAACCGTTTCGTACACCACGACGATACCCACCCGCCTTGCGAAACGAAACCGTTTCGTACGTGTCCTCGGCCACACCCGGCCCACGCCCCGGTCCACACTTCGACCACACGTACGAGTTGCCGCACCCCCTTCGCGCGGAAAGCATGAGGAGGTGAGTGACGACCTCGCGTATCTCCGCTTCCCGCACCTCCACGACGAGCTGCTGTGCTTCGTCACCGAGGACGACCTCTGGGTCTCCCCCCTCGTGCCCGAGGGCCACCGCCCCGGCCGCGCCTGGCGGGTCACCGTCGACCGGACGCGGGTCGGGCCCCCGCGCTTCTCCCCCGACGGGCGCCACCTCGCGTACACGAGCTGGCGCAGCCTCGACCCGGAGATCCACCTCGCGCCGGTCGACGGCGGCCCGGCCCGTCGGCTGACCTACTGGGGGTCCACCGACACCCGGGTCTGCGGCTGGTCGCCCCCCGACAAGGACGGCCGGTCCGACATCCTCGCCGTCTCCTCGCACGGGCAGCCGTTCTCGTACTACTCCTGGGCCTACAGCGTCCCCACCGACGGCACCCCCGGCGGCCGGATGCCCTGGGGCCTGGTCTCCGACATCGCCGTCGCCGACCTGGGCGACGGCGGCCCCGGCGCCGAGGGCTCCGGAGGGCAGCGCCGCACCCTGCTGCTCACCGGGCGCCCGCCGCACGAGCCGGCCTCCTGGAAGCGCTACCGGGGCGGCGCCATGGGACGCCTCTGGCTGCACGGCGAACGGCTCCTCGAAGACCTCGGCGGGCAGTTCGAGGCGCCCATGTTCGTCGCCGCGCCCGAGGCCGAGGGCGGCCACCGGATCGCCTTCCTCTCCGACCACGAGGGCATCGGCAACCTCTACTCCTGCCGGCCCGACGGCACCGGACTGCGTCGCCACACCGACCACGACGAGTTCTACGCCCGGCACGCCTCCAGCGACGGGCGCCGGGTCGTCTACCAGTGCGCCGGCGCACTGTGGATCGTCGACGACCTGAGCGCCGGCTCGCGCCCGCGCCGCCTGGAGGTCCGGCTCGGCGGGCCCCGCGCCGGCCGGCGCCCCTACCAGGTGCCCGCCGCCCACCACGTCGACGCGCTCTCCGTGGACGAGACCGGGCGGGCCAGCGCCGTCTCCGTGCGCGGCAGCCTCTACTGGCTGACCCACCGCGACGGCCCGGCCCGGACCATCGCCGACACCCCGGGCGTACGGGTCAGGCAGCCCGAGATGCTCGGCAGCGGCGGGCAGGTCGCGTACGTCACCGACGCGGAGGGCGAGGACGCCATCGAGATCGCGACGCTCCCGCGCGCCAGCGGCGACCGGGAGCCGCGCCGACTCGCCGCGGGCCGGCTCGGTCGGGTCGAGGAGATGATCTCCGACCCGGACGGCGAACGGCTGGCCATCGCCTCCAACGACGGCCGCCTGCTGCTGATCACGACGACCGAGGACGAGGACGGGGGCGAGGACGGGGACGGGGACGGGGACGGGGACGGGGACGAGACGACCGCGACCGTCGAGGCGGGGACGGGGGCGGAGCCCGAGGCGATCGGGGAGGCCACCCCCGCCGGAGGCGCCACCCTCGAAGCCTCCGCCGGAACCGTCTCCGAGACCGTCTCCGAAACCCCCGGCGAGGTCACCGAGCTCATCCGCTCCGTCAACGGACCCGTACGCGACCTGGCGTTCTCCCCCGACGGGGCCTGGCTCACCTGGTCCCACCCGGGCATCGGGCGTTCCCTGCGCTCCATCAAGATGGCCCGGATCTCCGGGCCCGGCGCCCCCATGATCGTCGACGTCACCAACGGGCGCTTCGAGGACGAGAACCCGGTCTTCACCAGCGACGGACGCTACCTCGCCTTCCTCTCCTGGCGGGGCTTCGACCCGGTGTACGACGTCCACACCGGCGACCTGTCCTTCCCGCTGGGCTGCCGCCCCTATCTCGTACCGCTCAACTCGGCGACCCCGTCCCCGTTCGCGCTGCTGCCCGACGGGCGGCCCGCGGCGGGCGGCATGGACCCGGCCGACGAGGAGGCGGGCACCGGCGACGGCACGGTGACCGTCGAGACCGAGGGGCTCGCCGACCGGGTCACGCCCTTCCCGGTCACCGCCTCCAAGTACTCGGCGCTGTACCCGGTGGCCGGCGGCGGTCTGGTCTGGCTGCGCTGGCCGATCTCCGGGGCGCTCGGCGAGACCTTCGCCAACCCCTCGGACCCCTCGCCCCGGCCCACGCTGGAGCACTACAACATCACCAAGGCCCGCAAGACCGAACTCGTCACCCACCTCGACTGGTTCGCCGTCAGCGGCGACGCCTCGCGGCTCGTCGTCGTCGACGAGGGCGAGCTGCGCGCCGTCCCCGCCAACGAGCCCGGCGACTCCGACTCCACCGTCTACCTGGACCTGCGGCGCATCGTGCACGAGGTGGACCCGGCGGCCGAGTGGCGGCAGGCCTTCGACGAGGCGGGCCGGATCGTCCGCGCCTACTTCTGGGAGCCCGACATGGGCGGCGTCGACTGGACGGCGGTGCTCGACCAGTACCGGCCGCTCGTCGAACGGTGCGCCTCCCCCGACGAGTTCGCCGACCTGGTGCGCGAGGTCTTCGGCGAACTCGGCACCTCCCACGCGTACGTCACCCCCGCCCGCCGCAACGAGGGCCCGGCGCACTACCAGCGCGCCCAGGGCCTGCTGGGCGCCAACTTCGTGCCCCGGGACGAGGGCTGGATGGTGAAGCGGATCCTGCCCGGCGACTCCTCCGACTCCAAGGCGCGCTCCCCGCTGGCCGGCACCGGCATCCGCGAGGGCGCGGTCCTCACCCACGTCGACGGCCGCCCCGTCGACCCGGTCACCGGCCCCTACCCGCTGCTGTCCGGCACCGGCGGCACCACCGTCGAACTCACCTTCCGACCGCCCGGCAGCGCGGGCCGCGCCCGCCGCGTCGCCGTCGTCCCCCTCGTCGACGAACGCCCGCTGCGCTACCAGGACTGGGTCGCGAAGCGACGCGCCGTCGTACGGGAGCTGAGCGGCGGCCGCTGCGGCTACCTGCACATCCCCGACATGGGCGGCTCGGGCTGGGCCCAGTTCAACCGCGACCTGCGCATGGAGGTCTCCCGGCCGGCCCTCATCGTGGACGTCCGGGGCAACGCCGGCGGCAACATCAGCGAGCTGGTGATAGAGAAGCTGACCCGCCGGATCCTGGGCTGGGACCTCACCCGCGACGCCCAGCCCGTCTCGTACACCTCCAACGCCCCGCGCGGCCCCATCGTCGCCCTCGCCGACGAGGCCACCTCCTCCGACGGCGACATGATCACCGCCGCGTTCAAGCTGCTCGGGCTCGGCCCCGTGGTGGGTCAGCGCACCTGGGGCGGCGTCGTCGGCATGACGGGCCGCCACCGGCTCGGCGACGGCACCCAGATCACCGTGCCGATGAACGCGGCCTGGTTCCCCGAGTACGGCTGGTCCATCGAGAACCACGGCGTGGAACCGGACCTCGCGGTCCTGCGCACCCCGCTCGACTGGGCCGAGGGCCGCTACGCCCAGCTCGACGACGCCGTGCACATCGCGCTGGCCCTGCTCGCCGAGACCCCCGCCGCGAGCCCCCCGGGCTACGAGGGGCTGCCGGACCACTCCCGGCCGAAACTGCCGCCGAGGTCCAGCTCGTAGGCGATCCCCGGCTGCTCGCCGGGGCCGCCGCCGTCCGCCCCGGCGGCCGCGGCGGCTCCGGCGGAGCCTCCCGGCAGCGCCACGCTCCCGACCGCGCCGAAGCCCACCCGGGCGAGCACCGCCCGGGACGGCCCGTTGCCGAGGGTCGTCGCGGCCGTCAGCCGGCTCAGCCCGTACTCCTCGCGCGCCAGCCGGCACAACGCGCGCACGCCCTGCGTGGCGAGCCCGCGCCCGGTGGCCTTCTCGGCGAGCCGGTAGCCGAGCTCCGCGCTGTCCCCGTCGAGGTCCACGAGGTTGAACCGGCCGAGGATCTCCCCGTCGTCCGCGACGAGGACGTGGAAGGCGATCCCGCCGCCCTCCTGTTCGTCGAGCAGCGCGCGGTGGCGGGCGTCGAAGCCCTCGAAGTAGGCGTCCCCCCGGTCGGGCACGGAGGCGGCGAAGAAGGCCCTGTTCTCCCGCTCGAAGGCGAGCAGGGCGGGCGCGTGATCGGATCGCAGTCGTTCGAGTACCGGCATGCGCGCCACCGTACGGAAAGGGGACCGCCCGCCGCCCCTGTTTATGGCCGGTCGGCCGGTCCGTGGCCGGATACGCGCGAAGGCGCACCCGGCGTCCCGGGTGCGCCTTCCTCACAGGACGGCGTCAGACGTCGTAGTCCTGGTCGAAGCGGTCCTGTGCCTCCTGCTGGGCGCGCCGCGCGTCCTGCTGCGCCTGCTCCCTGCCCTGCGAGGCACGCTCGGACGCCTCGTCCTTCTTCGAACCCGCGGCCTGCCTGGCCTTGCCCGAGAGGTTCTGCGCCTTGTCCTGGAACTGGTCCTTGATGCCCATGAAGGTTCACTCCTAGAAGGGTGTGAGGGGTGCGGGGCGGATCCGCCCCTGGGCCTCGACCAGCGTGGCACGGCGGTTCACCCGCCGCATGTCGACCGGTTACACGGCGTCACACCCGCTCGCCGCGCTCCTGTTCGTCCGCCGCCCCGCCCGCGCCCACCAGGCCCTTGGAGACCGAGGCGAGCCGCGGTTCGAAGCGGCGCATCTCGCGCTGCCCGACGGAGGCGATGATCCCCGGCAGGTAGCCGCGGGTGGACTGCATCCCGCGCAGCCACCACTGGGCGTAGACATGCGCCGAGCGGCGCTCGACACCCGCGACGATCCGGTCGACGGCCGGGCCGAGCGGGTACGTGCGGTTCGACGGCCACGGCAGCCGCCGGCGCAGCTCCTTCATGACGTCGTCCTGGTCCGCGCCCCGCACCATGTCCGTGTCGGTCCAGGAGAGGTAGCCGACGCCGACCTTCACGCCCTTGTACGCGACCTCCGCGCGCAGGCTGTGCGCGAAGGCCTCCACGCCGGACTTGGAGGCGCAGTACGCCGTCATCATCGGGGCGGGCGTCATCGCGGCGAGCGAGGCGATCTGCAGGAAGTAGCCGCGGGACTCCATCAGGACCGGCAGGAACGCCCGGGCCGTGACCGCGCCGCCGATCAGGTTGACCTCGATGACCCGCCGCCAGGCGCCGGGGTCGGAGTCCACGAACGGCCCGCCGGCCGCCACGCCCGCGTTCGCGACCACGATGTCGACCTTGCCGAACCGCTCCTTCACCTCGGCCGCGACCTTCGCCATGGCCTCGTGGTCGGTGACGTCCGCGTGCCACCAGTCGGCCTCGGTGTGCAGCCGGCCGGCGACCTCCTTCAGGAGCTCCGGCTCCAGGCCGACCAGGGCGATCTTCGCGCCCCGCGCGGAGAGCTTGCGGGCGAGGAGCTCCCCGACGCCGCGGGCCCCGCCGGTGACGACCGCCACCTGTCCCTCCAGGCTCACCCTGCTCATGCCCCTGCCTCCTCGTTCTGCTTCGCGCCCAGGTAGGTGAGCGTCAGTTCGCGGATCTGCGCGGTGACGGCCTCCGGGGCCTCCACCGGCGTCATGTGGCCCATCCCGGCCAGTTCGACCAGGCCCGTGCAGTGCGGCAGGGCGGCCGCCATCGCGCGGGAGTGGACCGGCGGGGTGAGCCGGTCGGCGGTGCCGACGAGCACGGCCACGGGCAGCCGCAGCTCGCGCACGCCCGCCTCCAGGTCCAGCCCGGCCAGGACGTGCGACCAGCCGACCCGGGCGGCACGCGGGCAGGCGTGCACGATCCGGGCGCAGGCCTCGACCCGGTCGGGCGCCGAGCCCGGTCCCATCGTCGCGTACTTGAGGATCCTCTTCGAGGCGGCGTTGACCGGTCCGAGCGGCGCCTTCGCGCCCAGGACGGCCGTCGTCAGCCGGGTGCGGAGCCGCCCCGGCCGCAGCGGCAGGACCAGCGACTCGGCCGCGAGCCGGGAGGGCCCGGTCGAGCAGAGCAGGACGGCGGCGGCGTGCTGCCGCAGGCCGGTGCGCCCGGCGGCGGCCATGACCGTCATGCCCCCCATGGAGTGGCCGGCCACGACGGCCCGTTCGCCGGGCCCGAGGGTGGCCGCGAGCACGGCCTCCAGGTCGTCGGCGAGCGCGTCCGTCGCGTAGCCCTTGCCGCCCGGCACGGGGACCGGGCTGCGGCCGTGGCCGCGCTGGTCGTAGGCGATGACCCGGTGGTCGACGGAGAGCGCCCGGATCTGCGCGTCCCAGAAGCGGGTCGAGCAGGTCCAGCCGTGGGCGAGGACGACGGCGGGGGCGTCCTCGGGGCCGTGCACCTCGACGTGGAGGGTGGAGCCGTCGGCGGAGAGCGCGGTCAGCTCGCGCGCGGCCGGCCTCACTTGGCCGTCTCCTTCCGGCGCGGGGCGCGGCGGGCGGCGGGCTTGGCGGCGGCGCGCAGCACCTCGTACTCGGACAGGTCGACGCCCCGCGTCTCGCGCCGGAACTCGCCGGTCGTGCCCGGCCACAGGGTGGTGTTGCGGCCGTTGGCGTCGAGGTACCAGCTCTCGCAGCCGCCGGACTTCCACACGGTCCGCTCCATCCGGGCCTGCACCCGCCGGTTCCAGGTGCCGACGGCGGAGGGCCGGGCGGCGAGGGCGGCGCGGCCGCCGAGCACGTCGAGCTGGCGCAGGTAGTCGGCCATGTAGTTCAGCTGGGACTCGATCATGAGGATCATGGAGGAGTTCCCGAGCCCGGTGTTGGGCCCGATGATCGTCATCCAGTTGGGGAAGCCGGCGACGGTCGCGCCGCGCAGCGCCTCCATGCCGCCCTTCCAGTGGTCGGCGAGCGAGCGCCCCTCCGCGCCGACCACGCGCGGGGCGATCGGCATGTCGGTGACGTGGAAGCCGGTGCCGAAGACGATCACGTCGACCTCGGTCTCGGTGCCGTCGGCGGCGACCAGGGTGTTCCCGCGGACCTCCTTGAGCCCGGCGGCGACGACGTCGACGTTGGGCTGCGCGAGGGCCGGGTAGTAGGCGTTGGAGAGCAGGATCCGCTTGCAGCCGATGCGGTACGAGGGGGTCAGCTTGGCCCGCAGCGCCGGGTCCTTGATGGCCTTGGCCATGTTGGCCTTGGCGAGCCGCTCGACCAGGCCCAGTTCGTTGGGGCGCTTGGTGAAGGCGCTGACCTGGAGCTCGCGGATGCCCCAGAGCAGCCCGCGGCGGGCAGCCGTGGTGAACGGCAGCTGCCGGTGCAGCCAGCGCTCGGGGGCGCTGATGGCGCGGTCCGCGCGGGGCATGACCCACGGGGGCGTGCGCTGGAAGAGGGTGAGCCGCCCGACCTTCGGCTGGATCGCCGGGACGATCTGGATGGCGGAGGCACCGGTGCCGACCACGGCGACCCGCTTGCCGGTGAGGTCGTAGTCGTGGTCCCACTGGGCGGAGTGGAAGACCTTGCCGGTGAAGTCGGCGAGTCCGGGGATGTCGGGGATCTTGGGGTCGGAGAGCGGGCCGGTGGCGGAGACGACGACGTCGGCCGAGAAGGTGCCGCGGCTCGTCTCGATCTCCCAGCGCAGCTCGTCCTCGTCCCAGGCCATCCGTGTGACCTCGTGCCCCAGCCGCAGGTGCGGCCGGATCCCGAAGGTGTCGGTGACGTGCTCCAGATACGCGCGGATGTGGCGCTGGCCGGAGAAGGTGCGGGGCCAGTCGGGGTTGGGCGCGAAGGAGAAGGAGTAGAGGTGGGAGGGGACGTCGCAGGCGCAGCCGGGGTAGCTGTTGTCCCGCCAGGTGCCGCCCACGGAGTCGGCCCGCTCCAGGACGACGAAGTCGGTGATCCCCTCGCGGCGCAGCCGGACGGCTGCCCCGAGTCCGCCGAATCCCGATCCGATCACCGCCACCCGTACGTGCTCGTGCTTCGCCATGCCGCCTCCCGTGCGCCCGGCCATGATTACGCCAGCAATCACTGGCACAATCGGGACTGTAGAGCAGCGGCATACCGAGCGGTAGGGGTACGGCCGGGGAAAGTTACCGGCGGTACAACATAGGCTGGCGAGCGTGGCGAAACGATCAGGACAACGGGTGCGAGCACAGGGGCCGGAGGGCCCGGAGGGACTGACGTCGACGACGACGCCCCCCGGAGCGGCGGGGGCCCCGGAGGGCCCGGCACCCGTGGGTCCGGGCGCGGGTCCGGAGCCCGCCGGCCGCGAGTACCGCATGACCGACCTCGCCGAGGCGGCCGGCATCACCGTGCGCACCCTGCGCTTCTACCGCGAGCGCGGGCTGATACCGCCGCCCCGCCGCGAGGGCCGTATCGCCTGGTACGACGAGCGCCACCTGGCCCGCCTGCGGACGATCGCCGCGCTGCTCGACCGGGGCCACACCCTCAACGGGATCGCCGACCTCACGGCCGCCTTCGAGTCCGGGCGCGACGTCGGCGAGGTCCTCGAACTCGGCACCCCCACGGAGGAGGAGCCGGTCCGCCTCACCCCGGAGGAGCTGGCCGACCACTTCGCCGGGGAGGTCACCCCGGAGAACCTGGCGGCCGCGCTGGACCTCGGCTACCTGGCGACGGACGGCGAGGACATCGTCCACGTCAGCCGCCGCCTCCTCGACGTCTCCGCCGCCCTGGTCCGCGAGGGCGTCCCCCTGGCCGCCGTACTGGAGGCGGGCGGGCGGGTCCGCGAGCACGCGGAGGCGCTCGCGGAGCTCTTCACGGAGCTGCTCGGGACGTACACCGCGGACGGCGACCTCCAGCGGCTGCGGCCGCTGGCCAAGAGCGTGGTCGAGGCGGAACTCTCCCTCGCCCTGGACCGCCGCCTGCAGCCCTGAGCCACGGCAGGGGCCGGGGAAACCCGGAGGACCTTCGGGGGCTCGGGGAACCTCGGGGAGCCTCAGAGGACGTTCGGAGGGCCCGGGGGACGCCTACATCTCGTAGACGGCCGTGACGGGCGCGTGGTCACTCCAGCGCTCCTCGTGGGTCGCGGCCCGCTCGACGTACGCCTTGACGGCCCGCCCGGCGAGTCCGGGGGTGGCGACCTGGTAGTCGATCCGCCAGCCGCTGTCGTTGTCGAAGGCGCGCCCGCGGTAGGACCACCAGGAGTAGGGCCCGTCCTGGTCGGGGTGGAGCGCGCGGACGACGTCGACGTACCCTCCGTCGCCCTCCTCGAAGACCCGCCCGAGCCACTCGCGCTCCTCGGGGAGGAAGCCGGCGCTCTTCCGGTTGGCCTTCCAGTTCTTCAGGTCGGCCTCGCGGTGGGCGATGTTCCAGTCGCCGCAGACGACGACCTCACGGCCGTCGGCGGCGGCGCGCTCCCTGAGCTCCTTGAGGTACGGCAGGAACGCGTCCATGAACCGGATCTTCTCGTCCTGCCGCTCGGTGCCGACCTCACCGGAGGGCAGGTAGAGGCTGGCGACGACGACTCCCGGCAGGTCCGCCTCGATGTAGCGCCCGCTGCCGTCGAACTCGCTCGACCCGAAGCCGACGCGCACCGCGTCGGGCTCGCGCCGGGTGTAGAGCGAGACGCCGGCGCGCCCCTTGGCGGCGGCGGGCGCGTGGGCGGTGAACCAGCCCTCGGGCGCGCGGACCTCGGCGGGCAGCTGGGCCTCCTCGGCGCGCACCTCCTGGAGGCAGACGGCGTCGGCGGAGGTCTGGGCCAGCCACTCGACGAAGCCCTTCTTGGCGGCGGCCCTGAGGCCGTTGACATTCGCAGTCGTCACAGTGAGCATCCCGGGAGAATACCGACACCCACGGGTCGCATACATGTACGATACTTCGCATGGATATACGCCCCACGCCGTACGACCACCCCGACGCGGTCAAGCTCAACGACGCCGTGCAGCTGGAGTACGCCGAGCGCTACAAGGACGACGAAGGCGACGGCGAGGGCGACCTCACACCGCTCGACGCCACGATGTTCGCCCCGCCGCGGGGCCTCTACCTGATCGCGTACGCCCCCGAGGGCCACCCGGTGGCGACCGGCGGCTGGCGCTCCCAGGAGGCGAACGACGAGGGTTACGCGGACGGCGACGCCGAGCTGAAGCGCATGTACGTGATCCCCGAGGCCCGCGGCCTGGGCCTGGCCCGTCGCATCCTCGGCACGCTGGAGGCGGACGCCCGCGCGGCCGGCCGCACCCGCATGGTCCTGGAGACGGGCACCGCCCAGCCGGAGGCCATCGCCCTGTACACGTCGAGCGGCTACGAGCCCTGCACGAAGTTCGGCTACTACCGCGACTACCCGAACAGCCGCTGCTTCGCGAAGACCCTCTGAGCCGGACGGGGGCGGCCCGACCCCTCGCCGCCCCCCTCACCACCCCGTCCGACCCGCCGACACCACGGCCCCCGGCCTCTTGGACGATCCCACCAGCCGCCCATCCGACTGCCGGGATCCGCACGCCCCAACTCCCCCCGGATCTTCGGATCTTCCGTCTGTTCAGCCTCCGCCCACCCGCCGGAAGACTCTCCGCCAGAGGCCGCGGCCCACCCGGACCGACGCCCGCGACTGAGGGGAACAGCACGATGAGCGGTCAGCTGTACGACGAGATCGGCGAGGCGTTCGAGGGCTTCAAGACCCTTCCGCTGGCCCGCTACGGGGAGGTGCCCGGCTTCCTCGCCCTGGTGGGCGACGTGCGGGGCAGGTCGGTCCTCGACCTGGCCTCCGGGACCGGTTTCTACAGCCGCGAGTTCAAGCGCCGCGGCGCCTCCCGCGTCCTCGGCGTCGACATCTCCGGCGAGATGATCGCCGCCGCGCGGTCCCTGGAGGACGCCGACCCGCTCGGCATCTCCTACGAGGTCGGCGACATCGCCGAACTGCGCCCCTTCGACGAGCCCTTCGACCTCGCCGTCGCGGTCCAGGCGTTCAACTACGCCGACGACGTCGCCACGATCGAGCGGATGACCCGTGCGATCCACCGCAGCCTGGCGCCCGGCGCCGACTTCTTCGTCTTCACGCAGAATCCCGAGTTCCGCCTCGGCGGCGAGACGCTGGCCAAGTACGGCTTCCGGTGCGAGCCGGTCGGCGACGAGAACGAGGTCGGCCCCCACATCCGCCTCACCGCCCTCCTCGACCCGCCGATCTCCTTCACCGCCCACCCGCCCCGCCGGGACGTCTTCGAGGACACCCTCCAGGCCGCCGGCTTCACCGACCTGACCTGGGTCCCCCTGGAGATCTCCCCCGCCGGCATCAAGGAGTACGGCGAGGACTTCTGGCAGGTCTTCAACGACAACCCGGCCCTGACGATGCTGCGCTGCCGGGCCTGACGAGCCGTCGGGCCGGACCTCCGGGTCCGGCCCGACCGCGTCACCGTCTCGCCGCGTCACCGCCCGGCCGCGTCACCGCCCGGCCGCGTCACCGTCTCGCCGCGTCACCGCCCGGCCTCGTCACCGCCCGGCCGCCAGCACGTCGAGCCAGACGTCCAGCAGGGGCGCCTCGTGCTTGTAGTCCCCCCGGCTGCCCCGCGCCGCGCGCACTTCCCCGTACCTCCGCACCAGCCGCTCGGCCGTCCGCCGGGTGACCGCGGGCAGCTGATCGCGGATGACCCCGTGCCAGTCGAAGGCGGACCTCGCCGCGTGCAGCCGGCCCAGGGGCAGGACCTCGCGGCAGGCCGCCCAGCAGATCAGATCCGGCGCGTACGGGATGAGGTGCCCCGCCCCGCCCTTCAGCTTCCCCGGCAGCCCGCTCAGCGCGTCCCGCGCCGTCCGCCACGCCTCCACGGCCCGCAGGACCCCCACCGGGCTCAGGCGGTCGTGGAAGACCCCCAGGTAGAGCGGAGTGCCGACGGACCCCCAGAAGGCCTCCAGCCCCTGCTCCGTGGCCACGAGGTTCGCCGCCTCCGGAGAGGGCGCCGCCGACAGGCACGCCAGCGCGCGGGTGACCTCCGGCATGGTGAACAGGCGCCCGTGCGGCCCCGCCACGGCACCACGGCGCGGGTCGAAGAAGCCCGCCTCCTCCCAGTCCGCGCCCACGAGCCGGGCGATGTGGGGGCAGCGGATCAGCCCGTCCTGCGCCGTCGGCGCGTTGACGATCCCACCGGCCTCGCGGTGCAGCCGCGAGACGACCGCGCTGCCGGGCCCGCAGTGCACCTCCAGCCGGACGGTGGAGCGCCCGACGTGCGCCGCCCCGAGCACCGCCGCGACGTCGGCGATGATCCTCAGCCGCTGGAAGCCGTCGACGCACCCCACCGCATGGACCCGCAGCTCTCCGCCGAACCCCCGCCCGTCCCCCGCCCCGGCCACCTCGACGGCCTCGGCCACCAGGACGACGGTCCCCACCACGCCGAACTCCTCCGGCGTGGCGCGAAGGATCTCCCCCAGCCTGCGGTTCGCCGGCGTCTCCCCGAGGAACCCGCGCCGCGCCCGCAGGCGCCGCATGGCGTCGGGTCCCTGCGCGAGGCCCACCAGATCGTCCGCGGAGACGTCCACCACCCACCGCTCGGGCGAGTGCATCAGGCGACGCGGCCTCAGCGTGAGGACCGGCCCGGCGTGGAACGGCCACGGGGCGGACGAGAAATCTTCAGTCATGCCGGGCTGACTCGTCGGCCCCCGACTTGGTCGCGGTGATCACCGGCACAAAGCAGAGGATCCCGCCCGGTCTTCCGACCGGACGGGATCCTCTGTGTCTGTGGGGTGTTCACGAGTCGGCCCCACCAGGCACGACGCGGCGGCTTAGAGATCATTTCCCAGGAGGCGAGTGATCGTTTCCCGCCGGTGGCGGTAAGCCGCTGCGGAGGTACCGAACCCGGCACCCAACAGCACCTTGAACTACGGCTCGACCATCAGAGTCTGCTCATCGAGATCCAGATGCACGGTTCCGCCGCCTTGGGCACGAAGCTGCCGCCAGGCGTCGTACCCCGTCATGATCGCCTGCTCCCAGTCGGCCGAGCGCAGAACGCTGACCTCGAGGTGAGAAGCCATGGAGGTGATGGTCTTGATGAACTCGTGATCGATGTGGCGGACGTTCTCGAAGTAGCCGTGACGGGTCGCGTAGGAGAAGACGAGAGCGGAGATGCCCTCCTCGATGGCGATGGCACGACCGCCATCCTCGGCCTCGTCAGTCTTGGGGTCACTCTTGCGCTTGCAGCCCAGCAAGAAGCGAGAGACCGGCGACCAGCCAAGGACAACAGCATGAGCTAGATGAAAGATGTCGTGGAAGCGGTAGTCGTCGTCGATGTGAGACGCGTCGGTCAGCGGGTCTCCGCAGGGGGTGCCGTCGCGGGTCAAGATGGCGACGGTACGCCCATCACGGTCTCGCCGCTGGACGGTGAAGGTGAGGGTGGCCCGCCGCGGGAGTCGCTCGGACTCAGGAAAGTGGGCATCGAAGACGATGCGGTCGGCGGCCGGGGTGGGCCGCCACCGGTCACCGATCTTGACGAGGTTGGCGGCGGCAACGTCTTCGAGGTTGAGGTCGAAGCGGTGGGCGAGAGCAGCGACGTACCACAGGACGTCACCGAGTTCTTCGCGAAGGTGCTGCTTCCCTGAGGCGAGGCCGGGCCCGTCACGAAGGCGCTTTTTGTAGGCGGTGGCGAGGGAGCCGACCTCGCCGATGAGGCCGAGCAGGGGCACCACGACAGGATCAGTACCCGGGGCGGGTTCCTGAAGCGTCTTGATGGCGGCTTGCTGGTAGCGGTTGAGGTCCACAGCTTCCTCCTGTCGGAAATTCCATCACTCAGGTCGGAAATCCCGACCCATGTCGTATACTAGAGCAGCGCTGCCGGAAAATCAGACGGACAGGAGAGTCTGCTGAACACCACCGAGCCCTCCCTGGAGGACATCGTCACCGTGATCGTGGAGTTCCTGGCCGAACTACAGGATCGGGATCCCGACGAGCTGCGGATGGAGCTGGAGGAGGCCAGCGAGGAGCTGTCGGTCGACTCCATCCTCATCGTCGAGATCCTGACGCGCATCGAGGAGCGCTATGGCATCAGCGTCCCCGCAGATGAGGAGGCCGCCCGCTCTACCCGGTCGGTGCGCACCTTCGCCACCACCGTCTTGAATGTGATCAACGAGAGGCAAAAGCCATGAGCCCCGAACCTGCCGCACTTCGCGGCCGCGACCCTGAGCTCGAACTCCTCGGGGAGCGTCTGCGCAATACCCGCGACTACCTGGGCATGTCGCAGCAGCACGTCTCCGACATGACCGGTATCCCCCGCTCGGCAGTCAGCGACATCGAACGCGGCGCTCGCCGGGTGGACAGCCTCGAGCTGAAGAAGCTCGCGCGCCTGTACATGCGGCCGGTGTCCTACTTCCTCGCAAAGGAGGAAGAGGCCGACCTGGGGGAGCATGCACTGGCCGGGCTGCCGCGCGCCCTCGTCGGCTTGAGTGACGGTGACTGGGAGGAAGTGCTGAGCTTCGCCGAATTCTTGAAGTTCCGACGGGCAAGCGAGAAGGAGAGGGAGCGCGGGGAGTGAACTGGGACGTGGCCCACAAGGTCGCCGCGATGGAGGCCGTAAAAGCACACCGCGACCTGTCTATCGACCGCAACGGGTACGTGGACGTGTACGGCGCACTACTGCGCGCCGGCATGGTCGGGATGGCGCGGCCCATGCCGCGATTGTTCGGGGTGTACGCCGCCCCACGGGACAACGGGCCCGCAGTACTGCTGAACGCCAGCTTGGACATCGTGGCCCAACGACACACCGCTGCACACGAATTGGGACACCACCGAGCAGGCCACGGAACATCGTTGGACGAGGAGCTGGACCGCGCTCGCACGTGGGGGGACGGGTCCTGGCCGGACGAGGAGAAGGTGGCAGAGGCGTTCGCGGCCTGGTTCCTGATGCCCCTGCCTGCTGTCCAGAACGCGCTGGCACAGATCGGGGTGAATCGTCCTCTGGTCCCTGAGCATGCCTATCGGATCGCTCGCATTCTGGGCACTTCCTACGCCGGGACGGTGAACCACCTGCACCGGCTGCGGCTGCTGTCGCGGGTGCAGAAGATCGAGTGGCTGCGGGTCAAGCCCGCCTCCATCAAGGCGAACCTCGCGGGCGGCACCGTGCCCGGGAAGGCCCACGTCCACTTGATCGACACCGGCGTACACTGCACCACCGTGCGGGTCGATGCGGGTGACTTGGTGGTCCTGAGTAACACCGGGGCACGGTTTGAGTCCCTGCCGCCCGCGCTGCAGGGCCCCGAGGATGCCCATGGCCAGATCTCCTTGGGCGATGCCTCGGCCTCTGGAATTGCTGAGGTCACTGACATGTTCACCGGTGCAGCCTCGGCCACCGTGCACTTCCCCGGCGCCACAGGGCTGTTGGAGTTCACCCTGGAGCGCCAGGCCCCACGCGCCGGCATCCAGAGCCTGTGGCCCGCCTGAACTGCACCTCCTGTACCGGTTGCTCTTCCTCGCACTGCTCCCCCACTGGCACACCTCTAACGTCAGGAGCACGGTGATGTCCCTCTTTATCGTTGACAAGGCGAACACGTCGCTGGCCTGGCAGGAGGCATGCCTGAAGCTCGACGTACCCGGCAATCCGAAGCGAGACGCCCTGCACACCGTAGTTCGCATCGCCAACGCCGCGGCCGAGGATCCACAGGTGCGCGCCGAGTTCGACCAGATGCGCAAGGAGCGGGGCTACGCGCGGATCGAGACGGTGGCCAACACTCTCTTCCCCGCCGAGCTCGCGGCCGTCTCCCGCACCCCGGAAGAGCTGGTGCGCCGGTACCGGAGCATGTATCCGAGGCTGTGCCGCATCGACCGCGGGAACAAGACCGGCACCTACTTCGGGCGCATCGTGGCCTATCCCGGCGAGAATGGCCCGGTGGACCAGCTGACCGCGCTCATCGACCGGATACGCCGCCAGGCGGCAGGCAGGGGGCCGATGACTGCGGCGTACGAGATGGACATTGCTCATCCCGACGACGAACCCGTTTCCGATCTCACCGGAGGCGACCACGTCGCCGACGCGGACACAAACACATGGTCCGCGCCGGTACACGCCGCCGGGAAGGACAACGGGTTGCGCGGCTTCCCGTGCCTGAGCCACTGCTCGTTCCAGCTGGACCGCGACCGGGTCCTGCACGCCGTGGCCCTCTACCGCAGCCACTACATGGTGAACCGCGCCTACGGCAACTACCTGGGCTTGGGACGGCTACTGGCTTACCTGGCAAAGCATGCCGAGGTGTCCCCCGGTGCACTGACGGTGATCGCCGGCCATGCCCAGATCGAAGGCGACATCTCAGCCCTGCGTCCGATTCTCCGAGGCCAGGCTCGGCTAGTGGCCTGACCGGCACAAACAACCGCCACCTCTTCTGGACACTATGAGTTGATGCCCCACTTGGGTGGGAACCAGGCAGTCAGGAGGGCACTGTCGGGACGATACAACTGTTTGATGCGGCTGCGGCCGCTGATGCCCGCGATGTCCGGGTGGACCACGCGCGCGTACTTGTCGACTTCGCAGAACAGATTCTGACAGTCAATCAGCTGCAAGGGGCGCCCGCGCAGTCCGGCGAAGATGAGCCCGAGTCGGGCAAAGTGCTCCTCCTGGGTGTCCGCCATGTAGCGGATCACCTCGGCCTCGATGCCGCTCGCGGTGGCGCCGAAGCACTTGCGGATGCCATCGCGGGCACCCGGGCCGGGAACGACAAAGTCCATCTCGGAGAACGACAGCCCTGCCCCATAGTTGAGGTCAATCAGGTATTGGTAGGCCAGGAACGGGCCGAGCGCAGGAAAGCCCAACAGCACCTGGTAAGCCTCTTGCATTGAAGCAGCCCGTTCCACCCGCTCAGGCGCCCCTTGGTCCATCAGCATCTCAAGCAGGCGTAGGTGGTTGCGGTGCTTGCGCTGCTCCCCCAGCTTCGGCGGCGGGGTGATGTACGCAGCGGAGTACAGCCGTTCCCCGGACGCGAATGCCCGTGACAGTACTTGGTTCACGGCACGGTAGTCGTAGCCCTGCCAAGTGACCTCGCCCAGGTGCTCCTCAAGCAGTTGCCAGGTCTGGATCCTGTTGAAGACCTTGAACAGCAACGTGCGGAAGAACACTTCCTGCCACGCCTGGTCACCGTGGTAAGACACGTGGCCGATCAAATACTGGCTGACCCGATCGGACGCCCGGAAGCAGTTGGTAAACCGATGCTGGGCGAGCACGGGGTCCGGTACCGCCGGCCCCTGGGCCTCCCCCAAGCGCGCCAGGTACACCTGCTGCCGCACGGCCGCGAACCGCCAGTAGGTGTCGAACACCGGCGTGGGCTTCAGGACACGACCCGCAATCCGCACGGGCTTAGGGGGCTCGGAGTCTTCCGTCCGGCGAACCCGCGGTCGGGCTTGCAGCGTGGTCACCATGAGGTCAATATATATCGGGTATAGGTTTGAGGCCAGAGGGGGCGCAGTATGGAGTCGCTGTGGCGAGCGGAACGCCGCAACACTCTCATTGCATGGCCCGACGCCGTCAATGAGCGCCTCGACCAGCTGGTCGCCGCAGGGATCGCCGCTGGTGAGAACATCAATCGATCCCATTTGCTCGCGGCCCTCGTGGTTCATGCCGACCTGTCCCCCGAGTTTGTCGCTGGCATCATGCGGGACTACCGCGCACTAAACAGCAATGCCCTGGACGAGGCCAATCGCTCCGCAGCCGAGCAGTGGCCGGCAGTTCGGCGGCCTGGACCTCGTCGTGACTCCCGCCGCAGCAAAACCGGCGGTGCACGACTAGACAGCGATCCCTCCACTACCAACGACGCGCATTAACTGTGGACACGGCGACAACTAAAACGGGGCGCTGAGCGAAGAGAGCCCATCGCTAGTTCAGACACGGCATCGCATGCCGTTGGTGACTTCCCGGTAGTCAGCGATTACAGGCTTCGCCATCGACTCTCGGTAGACGACGACCACTCGCCCGTAGGGCCAGTTGATGTCGGTGCGTAGTTTGTCGTTGCCGTAGGAGCAGCCGCTGAACATGACGCTGCGCCGCAGGTCGGTGTAGTCACCGCCGTTCTCCCAGGCGGTTACCGACGGGCCGGCGGTGAGGAACATGGTCTGCGCCTCGGGGTTGAACGTCACCTGCACGCCGTCGGACAGTCCCCATTCGTCGCGGAGGAACGGACCTACCTCCTTGTTGATGGCGGCAGCGATGTTCCGCTCGGAGGCTGTCATGGCATCGCGGGCCGCCGACCACTCCTCGACAGTGGGCTGGGCGTTGTCACTGCGGGTGTAGGCCGGTTGCGGCTCCGATGGTGCCTCTGTGGCAGCTGGCGTGCTGGCCGTGGTGGCGGAAGGGGTGGTGCTCGTCGGGCGGATAGGGGCAGCAACCGGACGGGGCGAGGACGCCGTGGGTGCCGTGCTGGCTGGCGCCGTGGGCGGCAATTCCTGCCCTGCATGAAACGTGGCTGCATACATGGCCGCGGCCCCGATGCTCAGGACGGTGAGTGCTGCGGCCGCGATGAAGCTGTATCTGCGGGCCCGGCCGTAACTCCGGGCGATGGGCCAGGCGTCTACCTGTGCAGGTGGCGCGTTCCAATGACTGGCTACCAGGGTGTCAACGACAGTGTGCACTGAAACCTGCTGCGGCAAGACATGGGTGTCCTGATGCTCGAGGAGCCGTATGCATTCCTCGCTCAGGATGCGCGTGGTGGGCCGGTCGTCTGGCTCCTTTGACAATGCACTTGCCGCAATACGACCCAACTCATCCGGCATGCCGGAGAGATCAGGCTCTTGAGACATCACGCGGAACGCGACGGTGTCCGGTGCCCCTGTGCCGAACGGATGGCGCCCTGTTCCGGCGTAGGCAACGAGTGCGCCCCAGGCGAAGACGTCGGACTCTGGCCCCGCAGCACCAGTGCGGTACTGCTCCGGGCTGATCCAGCCGGGCGTCCCAGTCAGCACTCCGGTGCGGGTGACTGCGGTGCCGTCCAGGGCATGCGCGATGCCGAAGTCGAGCAGGCGCGGACCGTCGGGTGAGAGGATCACATTGCCTGGCTTGATGTCCCGGTGGATCACACCGGCCTCGTGGACCGAAGCCAAGGCAGCCGCGGTGCCAGCTGCCAAAGCGTGCAGCATCACCCCCTGGAGAGGGCCCGACACGGCGATGTGTTGCTGGAGCGTAGGCCCCGGTATGTAGGGCGTGGCGAGCCATGGGCGCTCGTCATCGCAGTCTGCCGCCACCACGGGCACAAGACATGGCCCGTTCACCCTGCTTGTCAGGGCCACCTCGCGCCGGAAGCGGGCACGGAACTCCTCATCGCCAGCTTGAGCAGGATGGACGACCTTCACTGCAAGACGATTGCCGCGGATGTCCAGAGCGGCGTGCACCGTCCCCATACCTCCGCTACCCAAGCGGCCTACTACTCGGTACGGGCCGACACGAGCCGGGTCACCGGGAGACGCGGGAAGGATTCGGGCGGTCACGTGAGCTACCTCTCAGGCCAAGCGTTGCTGGCGGTGGATCCTATGCGGTGCCATTGAGCAGTGAGACGCTCGCCCCGAAACCAGTTCTGTCAGTGACGCCGTGGATGATCGGCCGCATGACACATGGTTCCCGAGATGCCCTGCTCTCTCTCGCCCTGCAGCATCTGTCGCCTGAGGTTGCCGAGAAGTGGCTCGGTCTGCTTCGCCCTGGCGTGCGTCTTGAGATAGCGGCTGGCTCTGACGATGTGGTCGGCCATCTTGGCGGCATGCCCGCCTTGTCGGCCACCGCAGAGTGGCCGGCATGGGATGGTCACGGTCCGCTCTCCTTCATCGCCTCGATCGACTGCGCGCGTCTGCCGACAGCTGCGCTGGACATCGACCTGCCCGCAGCGGGAACGCTGCTGTTCTTCTACTTCGATGGGCAGTTGGACGACGGCGAGGCTCTCGTTCTGGCCGAGGACCGGGAGAGCTGGGCGGGCGCCCGCGTGCTCTATGTGGCAGCTGACGAGGAGGTGACGGAGTGTGGGGCGCCTGCAGGCCTCAAGCCGTATCCGGTGGTGCCGCTTACCGCTCGGGTGGAGATGACGGCGACCGAGCCCTGGCATCCGTCCGTCCGGGCCGCCTTCGCTCCGGGTGCCCCGCTGGGGAACCGGTACGACCACCCCGTCTGCTCGCAGGGGTTCCTCGAGGCGCTGTGGGAGTTCGACGACGAGGTGGGGCATCAGATCGGCGGCCACGCTCACTCCGTACAGAACCCCGTGGAGATCGAGATCGCGGAGGCGGTTTTGGACGGCGAGGTGTCCTGGGACGACCCTCGGCTGTCCGAGGAGGCGGGCAACTGGGTGCTGCTGGCCCAGTTCGACAGCGAGGACGCCGCAGACATGATGTGGGGCGATGCCGGAGCCCTGTACTGGCTGATCCGCCCGGAAGATCTGGCCGAGCGGCGCTTCGAGCGGGCGATGTTCACCTGGCAGTGCAGCTGATGACCGTGGCACCCCCCGCTTGGGGAGTCCAGTACACGCTGAGCCTGCCGAGTGAGGGCGCTGCCCGCGCCGCCGCGGCTGAGCTTTCCGGGATGGGGCACCGCCTGACGGCGGTGCGCGTCCACGATCACTTCCGGTTCGTTCCGTCGAGCTTCTGGTACGGCCAGCCGTCGATGGACCCGGAGCTGGAGGGGTGGTGGCAGGTCTTCTCGCTGGCCGTCTACAGCGGGTACGAGCGCATGGCTCTCGAGCCGTTCTTTCGGAATGAACGGGTTCGGGTGGCCCACGTGGCCCGTGCCCACGGCGGTTTTCAGCAGGGGTACAGCGAGGGACATGCCGCTACTGCCGAAAGAGTCTTCCAACGGGACGGCCTGGTCCATGAGCAGGCCGGCGCCAACGTCGCCCTTCCGAGTCCTCTGCCCAAGGATCCCGTGCGACCTCCGGCCGGTCCGCCGTGGAAGTGCAGTGAGGTCGGTGAGCCCGCAGTGGTGGTCCAGGCCGTGGCGGCGGTCGCAAAGCGCATGCACGGCAGCGCGGCGGACGTTCCGGATGCCGTGGGGTGGCTGCTCGATGAGGAGTTCGCGTTTGGCGAGCCCTATGGGTCGACGAGTGAGTTCCTCGGTGATCTCGTGGATGCCGTGGCCCACCAAGGCACCTGCACCGACACCACCGTCGAGGCTGTCCCATTCCTCATGGAGCTGATCTGTGACGACAGCGTCGCGCCCGGCAGCCGGCTGGTTCTACTCGGCAACCTGTTGCGGCTTGCTGCTTCGGGGCCGGCTGCAGAGGTCTCCCTGGCCGATCGCATCACCGCACTCGGGGGTGCCTGGGAGGAGTCTGCAGCTGAGTATCTGACACGGCGGGCCATCGGCAGCGAGCTGTCGAGACTGCTGTCCCGCTGGGAAGACGAGAACGATGCCGTCCGATTCACTCTCGCCGCCCTCACGGCGCTCTGTGGCACTCGCGACCAGCGCGCACTCTCAGGGCTGGCCGCTCTCCCGGCCCCAGCAGGCAGCTCCCGCGCCGATGTCGTGTCGCTCGTGGCAGCCCTGCTCAGTGACGACCGAGAAGGCTTGATACCTGCACTGGACCGCCTGAGCTCCTGGCTGCCTCGCGTTGCAGAGAAGGCAGCCAGCCCGAACGTGGATCTTCAGAGTCTGGGACTGGCCATCCTTCCGGACCTCGTCCTCGAAGACGTGGCGCCAGGAATCGCAGCAGAGCGTGATCTGCCATAACTGTTGACGACGTTAAGAATTACGACTGGCATCGCAGACACGCAGGTCAAAGGCGCCAGACATCAGGCTCGCGCTCCTGCGTGCCTCAACTGCCAGACTTGGTTGGTCATTTGGCTGCCGGGCACGACTGGCATTCCCTACGATGACTGCCGTTGTCCTGTCGTACGGGAGGGCCGAGGAGGGGCGGATGGACTTCACAGGGGCAGGCGAGCCGGATGCGGCTCCCGGGTTGCGGACGGCTGTTGGGATCTACTCCGGCAAGACCGATCGGACGCTGACACGGATCTCGGAGCTCGAAGCAGAACTCGCGGACCTCCGAGTCGAAGCGGCAAAGTACGCGAGCACTCGCGATCAGCTGAGCGAAGCTCTCGCCGAGCTCCTCGCAGGCCGCTCGGCGCCGTCCGAGGACGATCAAAGCCCCCAGCAGGAAGCTGACGCGGAGGACGAGGACGGCGATGCGTCCGCCGACGACGAGTCGGAACCGAGCAAGCCGCCAGAGGAGACGCGTGCCGGGCAGAGCGGGCCTTCACGGTCGCCGTCCGGGCAGTTGATGCAGGCGGTCGAGCAGATCCTCGTGGGCGCCGGACGGCCGATGAAGGTCAAGGACATCACAGAGGCCCTTGGGCGCCCAACCAAGGGCGAGGAAGGGCGGGCGCCCATCGAGACGACCCGCCGGACCTGCAAGCGGCTGGTAAAGAACGGCCGTGCCGTGGAGCACCCGATCGGCACCTTCGCCGCCCGCCGGGTCACGGAATCGCAGGGAGGGGACGCCTGACGCCGCCGCCCCGAACATGAGATGTCCCCTCCTCCCATTGCGGGGAGAAGGGGACGGGCTCCGTTGAGCTTGGACCCTCTTCGGAACCTATGACGTGGACCCTCGTAGTGGCTCACGCATCCCCGAGGCTAGAGCAATCCGCCTCGCCTCGGGGGCGCTTGGCCTATTTCGTCGTTCCCTGGGACGGGTTTCCCTGGGGACGGGAAGGCCGATTTTGATGCGTACTGCGCATTCCGTCCCGCGGGTACAGCGGGACAGCGAGGAAATCTTCCAGGCGGGCAACAGTGACGACGTCCGGCCAGCACCGGCCGGCGAGCAGGTCGGCAATGGCCTGCCGGTTGACCCCGGATCCGGTAGAGACCTGCCGCAGGCTTCGCTTCTCGCGCTCCAGGGCGAGCGCGAGCGCGCGGGCGATAGCCTGGACGACTCTGGCGGCGACGTCGTCGACGGCGGAATCGGGCCAGGATTCCGGATCGCGGGCAAGGTCTCTCGGCGCGGTCTTGCGGGCCAAACCTCCGACCATGTCGATGCACTCCTTTCCGTGAAGATCGCCTTCGACGTCTTCACTGGCTGCTTGTCCAGCCGCTTCTGTTGGTCTGTGACACTGAGCCCGGAGGTCTCCAGCAAGATCCGCGACTACCGGCCCCGGCTGCCGCATCGGCAGTGGGCGCCGGTCGCCGAGCTGGTCAGAGCCACCGTGACGGCGACTGCTCCGGCCACCTGCTACGCGGCGGAGCATCTGCTGCACGTGATCGGCCGGATCGCGGTCTGGGCGGACCGACGCGGGTTGCCGCGCGACCCGGGAACCTGGCTGCGGACCGAGACGATCGACGCCTTCATCCTGTCGGGCTGCGTTGCGACGAAGGACTCGACGGTGCTGACCTACCGGACCTGGCTGCGGCGGGCGCGGGAGGCTCTGGTGTGGGTCCAGCGCGGGGAGGCCCCTCCGGCTCGGCTTTCCTCGCCTCGCACGCCTCAGCCGCCTTATGGTGCCGGGGAGTTGGCTCGCCTGCGGGATTGGGCGAATCATCTGCCGGACCAGGCTCGACTCGACGGCCTCGCCCTCATGGCGCTTGGTGCCGGGTGTGGCCTGATGCCGGGCGAGGTCCCTCCCATGCGAGGCAGTCACGTTCGCGTGACCTCTGGTGGGGTCGCAGTGCTTGAGGAGAAGCTCCTCGGCCGACTCGTGGCGTGCCACTCCGATTGGGAAGGCACGCTGGCCGAGCTGGCAGAGACCTCCGGAACCGGGTTCCTCTTCAGGCCGGGACGGAAGGTCGCGGCAGCCAAGAACCTCGTCTCGTCCTGGCCTGCCCGCCATCGGCCCCATGCGGCTCTGCCACCGCTCTCCGCTCGGCGATTGCGGTCGACGTGGATCGTCGGCCGGCTTTCCGAGGGCATCAGTCCGGAAGCGGTCGCTTCCGCCGCAGGCATGGCCTCCCCTGCCGGTTTGGCGGGCTACCACCACTGGGTGCCCCCACTACCCAGGGCGGAGGTGATCCGCTTGCTGCGTGGCCGCCGCTCGTGAGGGCGCGGCCTGAAGCCGACCAGCTGGCCGCCCGCCATGCCCGACCACGTCTGCGGCCTGGACGGCTCACCGAGATCCCCGACTCCAAGGTCGGCCAGCTGCTGACCGTCCTCGACCGCTCTGGTCTGCCCCAACAGCTGGAGGACATGCTGCGAGGTCGCCCCGGGCCACCAGGCGTGCAGCCCAGGACCGTACTGGCCGGCCTGATGCTCGCCGTGTACTACACGGGCCGAGCCACAGTCTCCGACGCCTGGCGGATCCTGCACTTCCGTCTCCAGCCCACAGCTCGTGCCTGGCTCGGCATCCCCGAGATGCCGCCGTCCACGGCACGCGCGTGCATAGCTGCCAGTCGTCGTCTCTACCGAGGGCTGGACCGGATCACCACCATGCTCGACCCGGCACGCTGCGACCGGCGCCGGCGCCTCACCCAAGCGGAGGCTGACATCCACTCCGCTGTCTGGGATGAGGCTGCCGGCCGCGCCGCCGCGAACCGGCTCCAACGGCTGGCGAACGATCTCGTACTGGCCCCGGTCCGGCTGGCACAGCAACGCGGATACCTGCGGCACTGGGCCGGTGACGTGGGAGTGGACGCCACCTCGATCCCGGTTCTGGCCAACCCTGACAGCGACCGCGCGGGCACGGCCTCCGTCGAGATCACCGCTGGCTGGCACTTCAGCGGCGGCTCCGACAAGGGCATCTTCGGCTACAGCGCGAGCCTGCTCGTCGCCGCCCACTCCCGCACAGGCGAAGGGGCCGCGAAGGGCCGCCGCGCGCCCTCCTACCCGCAGCTCTGCCTCGGCCTCAGCCTGGACACTCCGACCGTCCGCACGGGCGAGAACGCGGTCACCGTGCTGAAGCACCTCGCCGAGCTTCGATTGCCGACAGGTACCTGTGCCGCAGATCGCGCCTACACCGGCTGCTCGCCGGAGAAATTCCAGATCCCCGTACGCCGACTCGGCTACCGCCTCGCCCTGGACTACAAGGCGGCCGACCGTGGCATCCAAGGCAGCTGGCAGGGAGCCGTACTGGTCGACGGCTCGCTCGCTTGCCCGCACATCCCCAACGCCCTGGCTCAGGCCACTCACGGCATGGACGACAAGGCCTTCCGCCGACGGCTCGATGAACTGAAGCCGGTGGTCACCGAGCGGCTGCCCTACTTCCTCAAGCTCAAGCAGAACGCCGACGCCCGAGGAACCACGCGTCTCCAGTGCCCGGCGGCCGGCCCGTCCCCTTCGGTGAACTGTCCACGCCGAGAACGCCTCCGTCCCGCACGACCGACCGCCTCTGGCCCGCCTCAGAGCGTGATCAAGCTGGCAGATCGCCGCTCCCGCGCCAGCCATACCTCGGCTCGCCCCACCATCCAGCTTCCTGACAGGGAGTGGACGGACCCTCCCGGCAAGGAGGCCCTGCCGGCTGTCTGTGGGGCATCCGCGATCAGCGTCCCCGCCGACGCGGCCGGAGACCTGAGGATCGCAAAGTTCCGGCAGGACAGTCACTACCTCAGCCCCGCCTGGGACCGGATCTACAAGCCGATCCGCTCCCACAACGAGGGCCTCAACGGTCGCCTCAAGGGCGCCTACATGGACATCGGCAACCCCATGCACCGCCGAGCACCCGGCCAGGTTGCCCAGACGATCCTGATCGCGATCATGGTGGCCGTCGGGAACCTGGACATCCTGGAAACCTGGCTCTACGAGCGCACTGGCAGCCGACTCTCCGACGCCGACTTCGACTCCATTCCGGCTCCGCCAGATCGCGACCGGCCGCACGTCCCCACGCCACTCGACAAAGGGCGACATCCGCCGGCCAATCTCTGATCGAGCTGCGACACAGCCACACATCACGACCACCAGCCCCGGGCGACCGGGGCCGGTTCGCATGCCCTGGCAACGGCCAGGCGTCTGCCCAGCAACCCGCCAGACCCGATACGCCGCCATCCACCACCCCGAACAGGCATCGAACGACCCCCGAAACGACGAAGATCCCGCCCGATCTTTCGATCGGACGGGATCTCGTCAACGTCCTTGAGAGCTACTCAAGAACAGTCGTCTGTGGACCTGTGGGGATTTGAACCCCAGACCCCCTCGATGCGAACGAGGTGCGCTACCAGACTGCGCCACAGGCCCTTGCGACGTGTGAAACATTAGCATCCCGACCGGCGTAGTTGGAAATCCGCTCCCCCGCAGGTCAGCCGGGGGCCGTCGCGGGCCCCCGGGGGCGGGTCATTCGTTGGCGGCCCGGGGGCGGTCGTCGTCCGCGTACTGGTCGAAGAGCGGGGTGCGGCCGTGGTCGCGGCGGGCGCGGGGCTGGGCGGTGCGCTGCCGGGGAGCCGGGGCGGGGGGCGGGGCCGGATCCGCCGCCGTGGAGGAGCGGGCCGCGCTCCAGGTCTCCGGGTCCGTGATGTCGACGCCGCCCGAGGCGCGCGGGGCGACCGGGGCGGTGACGTACGTCGGGAGCGGGACCGGGACGGGCTCCCAGCTGTCGCCGCGGGCGGGGCCGCGGTCGCGCTGCTGGTCCACCCACTCGGCGTGGTCCGTCTGCTCCACCAGGGCGCGCCGGCCCGCCTCCTGCGGGGAGACGGACTGGGCGGGCGCCGGGGTCTCGGCGGGCGTCGGTTCGGGCGTCGGGGCGGGGCGGCGGCTCTCGCGCAGGCGGGCGGCGGCCGCCTCGGCGTTGCGGCGGTCCATCACGTAGATGAAGCGCCGCCGCTCCTGGCCGCGCAGGTACAGGATGTACGCGCTCAGGAGGACCGCCGGGACCGCGGGCGCCCACAGGAAGGCGAGGCCGCCGACGGCCGCGACGACCGCGCCGAGGGTGAAGGCCAGGAAGAGGAGGACCGTGGTGCGCCGACGGCGGGCCAGGGCCTTCCCTCTTCGGGCCCGCTCGGCCGCCGCGCTGGGCGCACGCCGGGCGGGCGCGGGGGCGGACGCCGGGGGCTGGGCCTGGGCCTGGGCGGGCGCCGGGGGCTGGGCCTGGGCGGGCGCCGGGTCCGGGATCTCCAGACGGGCTTCCGTCCTGGCCGCGGGCGCACAGAAGCCCCGGACGTCGACCGAGCTCAGTTGCTCCGTCGCCGCGTCCGGGTCCACCTCGGGCGCCACTCCCTCAGCCGCGCGATCCCGGCCCTTGAGCTCCTTGGCGTACCGGCGCTCCATTCCCGCCCGTCCGGACAGCAGCCGGATGGCGGTGCTGAAGCGTTCCGTCGGACGGGCTTCGTTCAGCTCGTCCTGCCTGCGGAGCCACATCGGCACCAGGTAGGCGGCCCAGGCCCCGACGATGACTGCGTAGATGAGGCCGCTGCTGCTCACGCCTCACACCGTAGAGGGGTTCGCGTGGAGGCATCGGCCAATTGGGCCGGTGTGTCGCACGATCTGGCTGATATCACTGAATTTTTTTGTGATTGTTCAGACCGATTGAGCGCTTTGGGTGCCAACTGGGGAGGGAATTCGAACACTTATGTTAATTTCAGTGGTGCTGGCGCCGCGCCTGGTGCCAGCGGCGCAGCAGGCCCTCCGGCACTTCCTCCGCCGTCAGCGCGAAGACCAGATGGTCCCGCCACGCGCCGTCGATGTGGAGGTAGCGGGGGCGCAGCCCCTCCTCGCGGAAGCCCAGTTTCTCCACGACCCGCCGCGACGGGCCGTTCTCCGGGCGGATGCACACCTCCATGCGGTGCAGCCCCACCGCGCCGAAGCAGTGGTCGACGGCGAGCGCGACCGCCGTCGGCATGACGCCCCGTCCGGCCACCTCGCTGTCCACCCAGTAGCCGACGTGCCCCGAGCACATCGAGCCCCAGGTGATCCCGGCGACCGTCAACTGCCCCACCAGGTGCCCCTGGTACTCGATCACGAACGGCAGCATCCGCCCCGCGTTCGCCTCCGCCCGCAGATGGCGCACCATCTGGCGGTACGTGGGGCGCTGCGCGACCGGCCCGCCGGGCCCGGGCGGCGGCACGGTCGCCTCCCAGGGGCGCAGCCAGTCGCGGTTGCGCCGGTTCACCTCGCGCCAGGCCCGCTGGTCGCGCATCTTTATCGGGCGGAGCAGCACGTCGCCGTCCACCAGGACCACGGGCCAGGTCGGGATCATGACTCCGGGCCCGCTTCCGGCGCGGGTCTCGGGTGGTCGCCGCCACGGATCTGGTCGACGGCGTGCACGAGCAGCGGCGCCAGGACGGCGAGCCCGTCCCGTACCCCGCCGGTCGAACCCGGCAGGTTCACGATCAGCGTCCCGCCGGCCACCCCGGCGAGGCCGCGGGAGAGCGCCGCGGTCGGCACCTTCTCCCGGCCGAACGCGCGGATCGCCTCCGGGATGCCGGGGATCTCCCGGTCCAGGAGGCGGCGGGTGACCTCGGGGGTCTCGTCGGTGGGCGAGATGCCCGTACCGCCGGTGGTGACGATCGCGTCGTAACCGGCGGCGACCCCGGCGCGCAGTGCGGCCTCGACGGGCGCGCCGTCCGGCACGACCTGCGGGCCGTCCACGGCGAAGCCCAGGCCGCGCAGCGCCTCGGCGATCAGCGGGCCGCCCTTGTCCTCGTAGACCCCGGCGGCCGCCCGGTTGGAGGCGGTGACGACGAGGGCGGAGTACGGGGCGGCGAGGGCGTCGCCGAGGCCGGCGCCGGGCGCCGCCGGGGCGGGCGTCTGAGGCGCGTGCTCGTGGTCGTGCGCCCCCGCCACCCGGCCGGCGCGCGTCACGGCTCGCTCCGCGTCCAGTGGCCCGACTTGCCGCCCGTCTTCTCCTCGACCCGTACGTCGGAGATGACCGCGCCCTTGTCGACCGCCTTCACCATGTCGACGACGGTCAGCGCCGCCACCGACACCGCCGTCAGGGCCTCCATCTCGACGCCCGTGCGGTCCGTGGTCTTCACGGTCGCCAGGATCTCGACCGCGTCGTCCGCGACCGACAGGTCGAGGGTGACGCCCGAGACGGCCAGCGGGTGGCAGAGCGGGATCAGGTCGGGGGTCTTCTTCGCCCCCATGATCCCGGCGATCCGGGCGGTGGCGAGCGCGTCACCCTTGGGCACGCCCTCGCCGCGCAGCAGCTCGATCACGCGCGGCGAGACGAGGACGCGGCCGCTGGCGCGGGCGGTGCGGGCCGTGACGTCCTTCGCGGAGACGTCGACCATGCGGGCCGCCCCCGCCTCGTCGATGTGGGTGAGTCCTTGCTGCGTGCTCATGGCGGTGACACTCCCGGTCGCTGTGTGGGACGACACGGTACCCCCACCTGGGCCTCCTCAGCCGAGGAGGACCACGTCCAGCTCGGTGCCGGGCTCGACGGCGGTCACCTCCTCCGGCACGACGAGCAGCGCGTCCGCCTGGGCGAGCGCCCCGATCAGATGCGAGCCGGATCCGCCCACGGGGGTGACGGTGTCCGACCCGGCGTCGTACGTCCCGCGCAGGAACTGGCGCCGCCCCTCCGGCGAGGACAGCGCCCGGTCCGCCTTGAGGACCGCCCGGACCGTCGGCCGCGCGGTGTCGGGCCGGTCGGTGAGGCCCATCAGGGCGCGGATCGCGGGCCGGACGAACAGCTCGAACGACACGTACGAGGAGACCGGGTTGCCCGGCAGCGCGAGCAGCGGGATGTGGTCCGGGCCGATCATGCCGAAGCCCTGCGGCTTGCCCGGCTGCATGGCCAGCTTGCGGAAGTCGACCTCGCCGTCCGCCGTCAGCGCCTCCTTGACCACGTCGTACGCCCCGACGCTCACCCCGCCGGTGGTGACGATCAGGTCCGCCCGGATCAGCTGGTCCTCGATCGCGGCCCGCAGCGACTCGACGTCGTCCGCGACGGCCGGGACGCGGAAGGCGAGCGCTCCGGCGTCGCGGGCGGCCGCGGCCAGCGCGAAGCTGTTGGAGTCGTAGATCTGCCCCTCGGCCAACGGCTCGCCGGGCTGTGCCAGTTCGCTGCCGGTGGAGAGCACGACCACGCGCGGGCGGGGCCGCACCCGGACCGTGCCGCGGCCGATCGCCGCGAGCAGGCCGATCTGCGGCGGCCCGAGGACCGTGCCCGCCGCGAGCGCCAGCTCGCCCGCCTGGACGTCGCTGCCGCGCGCCCGGACGTGGGCGCGGGCCTCGGCCTCGCGGTGCACGCGGACCTCGCCGGCCGCACCCTCCGGGGCGGCGCTCGCGGGGCGCATCGCGCCGGCCGCTCCCCCGCCCGTACCGCCGTCGGTCCATTCGACCGGGACGACGGCCTCGGCCCCCGGCGGCAGCGGGGCGCCGGTCATGATCCGGGCGGCCTGGCCGGGGCCGACCTCGGGCAGCCCGCCCGCGCCCGCGGCGACGTCGCCGATGACGGTCAGGACGGCCGGGAACTCCTCGCTCGCCCCGGCCACGTCGGCGACGCGGACCGCGTACCCGTCCATGGAGCTGTTGTCGAAGGGCGGCAGCGAGACCGGCACCGTGACGTCCTCGACCAGGACGCAGCCCTGGGCCTCGGGCAGTTGCAGCTCGATGGGTTCGAGCGGGGCGACCGCCGCCAGGATGTCGCCGAGGTGCTCGTCGACGGACCACAGGCCGCGGGCGGGACCGGCGCAGGGGTCGGACGGGCCGTGGTCCGACGGTGCCGTGCTGCTGCTCAAGGTGCTACATCTCCTCGTTGACGTACCTGCGGAGCCAGGTCCGGAAGTCCGGTCCCAGATCTTCACGTTCGCACGCCAGTCTGACAATGGCACGCAGATAGTCCCCGCGGTCCCCGGTGTCGTAGCGGCGGCCCTTGAAGACCACGCCGTGCACCGGGCCGCCGACCCGCTCGTCCTGGACCAGCTTCTGCAGCGCGTCGGTGAGCTGGATCTCCCCGCCGCGTCCCGGCTCGGTCTCCCGCAGTATGGCGAAGACGGCCGGGTCCAGGACGTAGCGCCCGATGACCGCGTAGTTGCTGGGCGCCTCCTCCGGGTCCGGCTTCTCCACCAGGCCCGTCACCTTCACCACGTCCGCGTCACCGGTCGGGCCGACCGCCGCGCAGCCGTAGAGGTGGATCTGGGAGGGCTCGACCTCCATCAGCGCGACGACGCTGCCGCCGAAGCGCTCGCGCGCCTCGACCATCCGCGCGAGGAGCGGGTCGCGCGGGTCGATCAGGTCGTCGCCCAGGAGCACGGCGAACGGCTCGTCGCCCACGTGCGGCGCCGCGCACAGCACGGCGTGGCCGAGGCCGCGCGGATCACCCTGGCGCACGTAGTGCATGGTCGCCAGGTCGCTGGACTCCTGGACCCGCGCGAGGCGTTCCTCGTCGCCCTTGCGGCTCAGCGCCTCCTCCAGCTCGTAGTTCCGGTCGAAGTGGTCCTCCAGGGGCCGCTTGTTGCGGCCGGTGATCATCAGGACGTCCGAGAGCCCGGCCGCGACGGCCTCCTCGACGACGTACTGGATCGCCGGTTTGTCGACGACCGGGAGCATCTCCTTCGGCGTCGCCTTGGTCGCCGGAAGGAACCGGGTGCCGAGGCCGGCGGCAGGGATGACAGCCTTGGTGAGGGGCGGCGTCTGCGTCATGCGCTGCACCCTAGCCGTTCGGTATGGGAGGAAGATGAGCATCCCGTGAGCTTTCTCGACCTCGTACCGCTACCACCCGATACAAGAGGAATTCGAGCCGCGTTGAGCCAGGATCCGCGTACGGAACCGTCCGAGAAGACCGTCTTGCGCCGCGCGCTCCTGGGCGCCCGCGCCGAGTTGCCCCCCGACGCCACCGCGCGGGCCGCCGAGCTCCTCGCGCGGTCCGCCCTGCAGCTCGCCGAGCTCGCCGGGGCCCGCACGGTCGCCGCCTACGTCTCCGTGGGGCGCGAACCCGGCACCCGCGCGCTGCTCGACGCGCTGCGCGAGCGGGGCGTACGGGTCCTGCTGCCGGTGCTCCTGCCCGACAACGACCTCGACTGGGCCCTCTACGAAGGGCCCGAGCGGCTCGCGAAGGCAGGCCGCGGGCTGCTCGAACCGGTCGGCGAACGCCTCGGGCCCGAGGCCGTGTGCGCGGCGGACACGGTCCTCCTGCCGGGCCTCGCCGTCGACGCGCGCGGCATGCGGCTCGGGCGGGGCGGCGGCTCGTACGACCGGGTGCTCGCCCGGCTCGTACGCGCCGGGGCGCAGCCGGCCCTCGTGGTGCTCCTCTACGCGAACGAGGTGGTCGCGCGGGTCCCGGAGGAACCGCACGACCACCCCGTGCACGCGGTGGTGACCCCGGAGGGGGTCCGGCGCTTCGCGCCCTGATCTTTCCCGGGATTCCTTCCCCGGGGCCCTACGGCTGGAGCGTCAGGGTGTCCTTGGCGGCGGTGTCGACCGCCGCCTTGCCGTACGGCCAGTCCAGCAGCTCGCCCTTCACCCACTTGTCGGTCTGATCCGTGTAGTGGCTGTTGAACGCGTGGCCGGAGGCTCCGGAGAGGTTGATCCACCGGGACTTGTCCCAGTCGCCGACGTTGACGACCATCCGCATCGACGGCACCCAGATCACGTCGTAGCCGCCGGCCGCGTTCCAGCCGGTGGCGTCGACGGCCGCCTCGCCGCCGCCCAGGTTCCACGGGCCGCGGTTGAGCAGCGACTGCACGAAGCCGGGACCCGCGGTGCCGAGGGTCTGGTTCTTCAGGGTCAGCTGGTGCAGCCGGCCCCAGCTCCAGGTCGAGACGTCCTTGCCCAGCTTGGCGGTCAGCTCCCAGCGGGCGTCCTTCATGGCCTGCGCGAGCAGCTGGTCACGGGTCTCGGTGGGGGCGTTCAGCCGGTCGCCCGGCGTCTTCCACCAGTCGTTCTTGTCCTGCTTGAGCAGCGGGCGGACCACCTCGTACCAGCGGTCGCCGCCGTCCGGCTGCGCCGAGTCGGCATCGCGCTCGCCGCACTCGCGGACCAGCTTGTTCTGCTCGTCGACCGGTCCGGTGGAGTCGGCCCGGCGCACGTTGATGCACTCGCCCTCGACGCGCAGCTCCTTGGGCAGCTTCTCGCCGAAGGCCAGCTTGAGGACGTTGCGCCAGACCGCGTTGAAGTACGCGGCGGCCGCCGAGTCGGGCTCCTGGGTGTAGTCCCAGCCCTCCAGCAGCTTCTGCGCCTCGCGGACCTGCGGGTCGGAGATGTCGATCTTCAGCAGCAGCGGGTTGAGCAGGGTGGCGATCTCGCTGCGGTTGTCCATCTGCATGGTCTGCATGTCGTCCGGCGAGATCTTGCCGCCGTCCTTGATCTTCGACTCGATGAGGTCGTTGATCCGCTGGCTGCGCGAGCCGTAGCCCCAGTCCTTGGTGAGGAGGTAGGGGTACTTCTTCTCGTCGATGACGGCCTGGTTGGCGGTCACGACGTAGCCGCGCGCCGGGTCGTACTCGTAGGGCAGCTCGTCGAAGGGGATGTAGCCCTTCCAGTCGTACGAGGAGTCCCAGCCGGGCGCGGGCAGGGTGCCGTCGCCCTTGGTGCGGACCGGGATCTTGCCGGGCGACTGGTAGCCGATGTGGCCTTCGGTGTCGGCGTAGATCAGGTTCTGGGACGGGACCTCGAAGTTCTTGGCCGCGGCGCGGAAGCTCTTGAAGTCCTTGGCGCGGTTGAGCTCGAAGACGGCGTCCATCGACTTGCCGGGCTGGAGCGCGGTCCAGCGCAGCGCGACGCCGTAGCCGGTGCCGCGGTCGGGGGCGGCGTTGCCGACGGGGGCGTGCTTGCCGACCTTCTCCAGCTCGGTGGAGCGGTCGGAGACCAGCGGTCCGTGCTCGGTGGAGCGGACCGTGATGGTGCGGTCGCCGCCGCCGGCGACCTTGATGGTCTCCTCACGGGTCCGGAACGGCTTGACCTTGCCGTCGACGACGTAGCCCTGATCGCCGACCTTCTCCAGGTAGAGGTCGGTGACGTCGGCGCCGAGGTTGGTGAAGCCCCAGGCGACGGAGTCGTTGTGGCCGATGATCACGCCGGGGGTGCCGGAGAAGGTGTAGCCGGCGACGTCGTAGCGGCAGGTGGCCGAGACGGAGCGGCAGTGCAGGCCCATCTGGTACCAGAGGGACGGCAGCATCGGCGCGAGGTGCGGGTCGTTGGCGAGCAGCGGCTTGCCGGAGGTCGTGTACTTCCCGGAGACGACCCAGGAGTTCGAGCCGATGCCATTGCCGTTGGGGCCGAGCAGCGCGGGGATCTCGTCGAGGGCGTCGGAGAGCGCGGAGAGCTGCGACCGGGTGCCGCTGAGCGCGTCCGCGCCGCTGCCGCCGCCGTCGGAGCCGTGGGCCTCGGCCTGGGGGTCGAACTTCCCGGTGACCTTGTCGACGGCGCCCTGCGGGACGATCGGCTGGTGGAGCTCGTACGGGTAGCCCGGGTAGAGGTCCTTGATCTGCTGCGCCGTGAGCCTGCTGGTCATCAGCGAACGGTCGATCTCGTCCTGCATGTTGCCGCGCAGGTCCCAGGCCATCGCCTTGAGCCAGGCCACCGAGTCGACCGGGGTCCACGGCTCGATCGCGTAGTCGTTGGTGAAGGCCAGGGCCGCGTACTCGACGGAGACGTCCGACGGGTCCCGGTCCTTGAGATAGGCGTTGACGCCCTCGGCGTACGCCTGGAGATTCTTCTTGGTGTCCGCCGACAGGACCTTGTCGTACTCCTGCTGTGCGACCTGCCGCCAGCCGAGCGTGCGCAGGAAGGCGTCGGTGTCGACCTGGCTCTTGCCGAACATCTCGGAGAGGCGGCCGGCCGTCATGTGACGGCGGACGTCCATCTCGTAGAAGCGGTCCTGGGCCTGGACGTAGCCCTGGGCGCGGAAGAGGTCGGCCTCGTTGTCGGCGTAGATCTGCGGGACGCCGTAAGCGTCGCGCTTCACCTCGACCGGTCCGGAGAGCTTGTCGAGCCGGAGGGTGCCCGTGGTCTGCGGGAACGAGCCCCGGACGGTGCTGACGCCCCAGTACGCCCCGTACCCGATGCCCGCGACCAGAGCGAGGACCAGGACGAGAACGATCAGGCGGGCACGCCGCCCTTTCTTCTTGGCGGGAGGCGCGGTCGTGTTGGAGGGCATCGCTGTCCTTCGAGGGGCAGGGTGGTCCTGGAGTACGGGAGCAACCTTAGGCGCAGCGTCCGGAGGCCCTGGACGCGGTGTCAGGAAGAGATCCGTACTTATACGCACGGATGTGCGATGGAACACCAAGGAGGCGTCAAGAAAACGTTAAAGATTAGGTAAGGTAACGAAGTACCGGCGCTGGAGGAACGATCCAGCTGCACGTGAGGGGAAGGATCGGCCACTGACTGTCCACCAGCTCAACGAACTCCTGCTCATCTGCTCGCTCGTACTGCTCATCGCTGTCGCAGCGGTGCGGATCTCCTCCCGGAGCGGGCTCCCCAGCCTGCTGCTCTATCTCGGGATCGGGGTCGCCATAGGGCAGGACGGCATCGGCAACGTCGCCTTCGACAACGCCGAATTGACCCAGGTGATCGGCTATGCCGCACTTGTCGTGATCCTGGCCGAGGGTGGCCTGGGCACCAAGTGGAAGGAGATCAAACCCGCGTTGCCCGCGGCGGTCGTACTGTCGACCGTCGGCGTCGCGGTGAGCGTGGGCATCACGGCCGCGGCCGCGCACTACCTCGTCGGCCTGGAATGGCAGCAGGCCCTCATCATCGGCGCCGTCGTCTCCTCCACCGACGCCGCCGCCGTCTTCTCCGTCCTCCGCAAGGTGCCGCTGCCCTCCCGGGTCACCGGCGTCCTGGAGGCCGAGTCCGGATTCAACGACGCCCCCGTCGTCATCCTGGTCGTCGCCTTCTCCACCGTCGGACCCGTCGACGCCTGGTACCTCCTCGTCGGCGAGATCGCCCTGGAGCTCGCCATCGGCGTCGCCGTCGGCCTGACCGTCGGCTTCCTCGGCGCCTATGGCCTGCGCCACATCGCGCTGCCCGCCTCCGGCCTCTACCCGATCGCCGTCATGGCCATCGCCGTCGTCGCCTACGCCGCCGGCGCCATGGCCCACGGCTCCGGCTTCCTCGCCGTCTACCTGGCCTCCATGGTGCTCGGCAACGCCAAGCTGCCGCACGCCCCCGCCAACCGCGGCTTCGCCGAGGGGCTCGGCTGGATCGCCCAGATCGGCATGTTCGTCCTGCTCGGCCTGCTCGTCACCCCGCACGAGCTGGTCAACGACTTCTGGCCGGCCGTCGTCATCGGCCTCGTCCTCACCATGGTCGCCCGCCCCATGGAGGTCTTCGTCAGCCTCCTTCCGTTCCGCATCCCCTGGCAGGAGCAGGCCCTGATGTCCTGGGCCGGCCTGCGCGGAGCCGTGCCCATCATCCTCGCCACCATCCCGATGGTGTCCGGGATCGAGGGCAGCGAGCGGATCTTCAACATCGTCTTCGTACTGGTCGTCGTCTACACCCTGGTCCAGGGCCCGACCCTGCCCTGGCTGGCCAAGGCCCTCAAGCTGGGCGACTCGGCCGAGGCCGCCGACCTCGGCGTCGAGTCCGCCCCCCTGGAGCGACTGCGCGGACACCTCCTCTCCGTGGCCATCCCGGAGGGCTCCAAGATGCACGGCGTCGAGGTCGCCGAGCTCCGGCTGCCCCCCGGTGCGGCCGTCACCCTGGTCGTCCGGGAGGCCACCAGCTTCGTTCCCGGCCCCGCCACCGTGCTGCGCCGTGGCGACGAGCTCCTGGTGGTCGCCACCGACCCGGTGCGGGACGCCACCGAGCGCCGACTGCGCGCGGTCGGCCAGGGCGGCAAGCTGGCCGGCTGGCTGGGCACGGGGGGCGGCGGCGCCACCGCTGTCACCGCCCCGTCCCGCCATCGGGGCCCCTTTTCGAACCCCTTCCGGCGAACATCCGGTTAATCCCAGGCATTAATTCAGATGCAGGGGCGTTTTCCCAGGCGGGAAGACGCCCTTCCCTGTACCATGAAGGCACACTTGATCGAACCAACTCTGCCTGACGCAGAGCTGGCGCGACCGTATGGCGGCCGCGGCGCCCCCCACCTGTGGGGCCCGGGTATCTACCGCAGTTCCGCGCATGAGGACAGCTCTCGGCGATACCCGCACCAACCGTGCACGGGCCAGCTACCAGGCGGCGGAAAGGCATGGACCGTGGAGTCCACGGTCGTCCCCGAGAAGCGGCCCGGATACGGCAGGCTGCTGCGCACTCCGGGAGCTCTCTCCTTCCTTCTGCCGGGCTTCGCCGCCCGGCAGCCCTTCGCGATGCTGACCATCGGCATCGTGCTGCTCGTCCAGCACACCACCGGCTCCTACGGCAGCGCCGGTGCCGTCGCCGCCGTGACCGGCGTCTCGATGGCGCTGTTCGCCCCGCAGAGCGGCAAGCTGGCCGACCGCTTCGGCCAGCGGGCCGTCCTCGTCCCCGGTGTGCTCGTCCACACCGCCTCGGTCTCCCTCCTCGTCGCACTGGCCCTGGCCGGCGCCCCGCTGTGGGCCCTGTTCCTCGCGGCCGTCCCCGCCGGCGCCTCGGTGCCGCAGGTCGGGCCCATGGTCCGGGCCCGCTGGGCCGCCAAGCTGGACGGCACGCCCCTGATGCCGACCGCCGCGGCCTTCGAATCGGTCACCGACGAGTTCACCTTCGTCGTCGGCCCGGTCCTCGCCACCGCCCTGTGCACCGGTATCCACCCGGCGGCCGGCCTGATCGCCGAGGCCGCCCTCACCCTGGTCGGCGGCCTGTTCTTCGCCGCCCAGCGCAGCACCCAGCCCGCCTTCGGCCTGACCGCCGCGGCCGGCCAGGCGGACGGCGCACCGCACCGCTCGGCCCTGTCCATCCCCGGCGTCCGGGTCCTCGCCATCGCCTTCCTGGGCATCGGCTCGGTCTTCGGCGGCATGCAGGTCTCGCTCACCGCCTTCAGCGAGGAGATCGGCAACCCCGGCGCCAACGGTCTGCTGTACGGCATCTTCGCCGCCGGCAACATGCTCGCCGGCATCGCCATGGGCGCCGTCGCCTGGAAGATCGGCCCCCGCCGCCGACTGATCCTCGGCTACGTCGGCCTCACCGTCGCCGCCTCCCTCCTGTGGACCACGCACTCCGTCCTGCTGCTCGGCGCCCTCGGCCTCGTCGTGGGTCTGTGCATCGCCCCGGCGCTGATCACCGGCTACACGATCGTCGAGACCCTGGTCCCGCGCACGTCCCGCACCGAGGCCTTCACCTGGCTCACCGGCGCCGTGGCCCTGGGCCAGGCCGCCGCCGTCACGGTCGCCGGCCGACTGGCCGACGCCCACGGCGCGAGCACCGGATTCCTGGTCCCGATGGCGGGCACCGTGCTCGCCCTCGTCACCCTGCTCGCCCTGCGCTCGCGGCTCCAGCCGCACGCGACGGGCCGCGTCGCCGCGCGTGGCATCGGTCACCGAGTTCCCGTGACGGTGGACTGAACCGGCGGAATACGTCACTATGGATCGTCGTTAGCACTCGATGAGTGTGAGTGCCAGGAGGAAGACAAGTGCCGACCTACCAGTACCAGTGCACCGAGTGCGGCGAGGGCCTCGAGGCGGTGCAGAAGTTCACGGATGACGCTCTGACCGAGTGCCCGAACTGCAAGGGACGCCTGAAGAAGGTGTTCTCGGCCGTCGGCATCGTGTTCAAGGGTTCCGGCTTCTACCGGAACGACAGCCGCGGTGCGTCGTCCAGCAGCTCGCCGGCCGCGTCGAAGTCCTCTTCGTCGTCGTCCTCCACTTCGTCGTCGTCTCCTTCGTCGACCCCCTCGTCTTCGTCCTCCTCGGACTCGAAGCCGGCGGCCTCGTCGAGCTCCACCTCGGCGGCCTGATCCACCTTTCCCGCGTCTGCCCTGCCGACTTCCGTCGGCGGGGCATTCCGCGTTCCTGGGGCGGCTAGGGTGACCGCCATGACGAGCGACGTGTTCGCGGACATCGGTGTCATCGGCGGTTCGGGGTTCTACTCCTTCCTGGACGATGTGACCGAGGTGCCGGTCGACACCCCGTACGGCAGCCCCAGCGACTCCCTCTTCCTCGGCGAGCTCGCCGGCCGGCAGGTCGCCTTCCTCCCCCGGCACGGCCGCGGCCACAGCGTGCCGCCGCACCGGATCAACTACCGCGCCAACCTCTGGGCCCTGCGCTCGGTCGGCGTCCGGCAGGTCCTCGGGCCCTGCGCGGTGGGCGGCCTGCGCGAGGAGTACGGCCCCGGCACCCTCGTCGTGCCCGACCAACTGGTCGACCGGACGAAGACCCGCGCACAGACCTACTTCGACGGGGAGCCACGCCCGGACGGGGCCGTCCCGAACGTGGTCCACGTGAGCTTCGCCGACCCCTACTGCCCCGACGGACGCAAGGTCGCCCTGAAGGCCGCCCGGGGTCGGGGCTGGGACCCCGTCGACGGCGGCACCATGGTCGTCGTCGAGGGCCCCCGCTTCTCCACGCGCGCCGAGTCGCGGTGGCACGCGGCCACGGGCTGGTCGGTGGTCGGCATGACCGGCCACCCCGAGGCCGTCCTCGCCCGGGAACTGGGACTCTGCTACACCTCCTTCGCACTGGTGACGGACCTGGACGCGGGTGCGGAGACGGGGGACGGCGTCTCGCACTCCGAGGTACTGCGGGTGTTCGGCGAGAACGTGGGCCGGCTGCGTGACGTGCTCTTCGACGCGGTGGGCGCGCTCCCCGCGACGACCGACCGGGACTGCCTGTGCTCCCGGGCCCACGACGGGTGGGACCTGGGGATCGAACTGCCCTGAACCTCGCGGCGGGGTGAGGAACGCACCGCGTGGACCGGACTGCCTCAAGCGTCGCGGACGTCGCCGCACGGCGGCAATCGCTCGACGGGGTGAGGAAGTTGTCCACAGAAGCCCGTCTGTCCACAGGCCCGAGCGGGATCGCCGCGAGGGCGGGAGGGTGAGTGCGGTTCGCCGGACGGTCCGGCGGACGGCTCGTCCCACGACAGGCGGTATCCGCGATGACCTCAGACTCCTGCCTCCCCCACACCCGCACCTCGGTGCCCGCGCCGTGCGGTGTCCCCCCGTTCGATCCGCTGCGCGTGCGCGGCGGAAGGCTTCGGCTGCGGCGGGCGCTGCGCCGCAAGCGGCGGGCCCCCGCCGCGGTCCTGGCGGTGACCGCCGCCACGCTCGCGGCGGCCGGTGTGGCGGGGGCCGACGATCTGGTGGCCCCGCCGCCGCCCCGGCCCGCGGCGCAGGAGCGGCACCGGCCGCCTGTCGTACCGATCGTGTCGGCCCCGGTGCGGATCGCCGACGCGGAGACCGTGCGACTGCTGCGGCCCGGTGATCTGGTGGACGTGATCGCCGGGCCCGGCATGACGACGGTCGGGGCCGGCGGGGGCGGTGAGGCGCGCGTGGTCGCCTCGGGCGTCCGAGTGGCCGAAGTGCCCGGACCGGGCGAGACTCGCTCGGACGGTGGGGCGTTGGTCGTCCTGTCCGTTCCCCGGCCGACGGCGGCGGAGCTCGCCGGTGCGGGCATGACGTCTCAACTCGCGGTGACGCTGTGCTGATTCGCACTGACGGGCTGTCAAGTCACCGTCCCGTGTGTACGGATTGGACGCCTCTGCGCCGATCGCGGCGTAATGGCTCCGCACACTGCACACAAGACGAAGGGCACCACGGTGAGCGCGAAGAAGGAAAGCGTGCTGGACGGCTTCAAGGCCTTCCTCATGCGGGGGAATGTCATCGACCTGGCCGTGGCGGTCGTCATCGGCGCCGCGTTCACCAACATCGTGAACTCGGTGGTGAAGGGCATCATCAACCCGATCGTCGGCGCCTTCGGCACCAAGAACCTGGAGAGCTACAAGTCCTGCCTCAAGGACCCCTGCAAGGTCGTCAACGGAGAGATGCAGGGCATCCAGCTGGAGTGGGGCCTGGTCCTCAGCGCCATCCTCAGCTTCATCATCACCGCGGCCGTCGTCTACTTCCTGATGGTGCTGCCCATGGCGAAGGTGCTGGCCAAGCGCGCTGCGCACGACAAGGCGAAGGAAGGCGTCCAGGAGACCCTGGAGATCAGCGAGCTGGAGGTCCTCAAGGAGATCCGCGACACCCTCGTCGCCCAGCGGGGCCCGTCCTCCGGTTCGAGCACCGGGGCGCACCCCACCTCCTGACCGACGGCTCGCGTCGGCGTCAGAGGTGGTGCGGCGGCTTCTCGTCGAGGAAGCGCGCGAGGTCGGCGGCGCTGTCGCTGCCGGCCGGAGGCCGCTCGCCCCATCCTCGGTCCGTGTCGTCCGCGGACTGCTGGTCCAGTGGATCGTCGAAGATCAGTGCCGGCCTGGGTTGGGGATCGGGTCGGGAGTCGGACTGCTTCGCTGCTCGCGGTCCGGGGGCGGGGGCGGTGCTCATGTCTTCAGGGTACGCCGGGACCACCGCCCCGCACCGGGCCTGCCGATGGCCTTCTCAGCGGTCCTTCGGGTCGAGCATCCACAGGCCGAGGACGACGAGGAAGGACAGGACCAGGAAGCCCGCCCCCCACCAGGCGGTCCCGGTGTCGCCGGACATCCACTCGTCGACCACGATCGTCAGGCCCCACAGCTGGCCCACGACGACGGTGAGGGCGAGCACCAGGCGGGCGGTGAGCTTGGAGGAGCGTTCCGGCTCCTGCTCGGTCCCGGCGCCCGGGCCGGGGCCGGTGTTCCGGATCCGGGGGTCGCCGTAACCGCTGGTGGGGCGGATCTGGGGGTAGCGCTCATGGACCGGGCGGTTGAGACGCGGCTGGGCGCTGCCGGGGGTGTAGGCGGGCCGGGGCGGGAGCTCCTGCGGGGTCTCCGGCGGCTGGGGCGGGGCGGCCGGGTCCTTGGGGAACGGGGTGTCGGTCATGTCCGGCGGCTCCTCTCCAGGGTGCTGCCGAGCGGGCTGCCTTCGGTGGCACCCGGGCAGCCGAGGCGGCCGGCGAGTTCGGGGCGGGTCTCGCCGAGCTGGCGGCAAAGGCCCTCCTGGACGCTCTCGCCGGAGCGTGTGGTGCCGACGGCCCAGACGCTTCCGTCGGCCTCCTCGACCAGGAGCACCTTGGGAAGCGGCCGGGGCGGCGGGCCCGCGGTCACCTCCCCGGTGCGGGCGTCGAAGACTCCCTCGTGGCAGGGGCAGTACAGCTCGCCCTCGTTCCCCCGGTCCTTGCGCCAGAGCACGGCGCAGGCGAGGTGGGTACAGACGGCCGAGTAGCCGGCGAGGGTGCCGTCCTCCAGGCGGACGGCGACGGCGCGGTCCTCTTCCTCCGGGTAGCGGAAGGCGAGGGACTCGCCGGGCGGGAGCGAGTCGGCGATCCTCTTCGGCTGGGGTGCCCCGTCGCTGTCGCCGTGCCGGTGCAGGATGCCGGAGGCGACGCCGATGCCGCCGACGGCGAGGCCGCCGGAGACGGTGGCGACGATCCGCAGGTAGTCGCGGCGGGTGGTGAGGGAGTCGGCGGAGATGCGGTCGTGCAGGGCGGCCTGGGCGGCGTCGGGTGCTTCGGCGCCGTTGTCGGAGGGCTGCTGGGTGAGGCTCATCGGACGTCCACTCCGTTGACTTCGACGATGGGGAGACCGCCGGGGACGGGCCATTGGACCTTGTCGGCGGGGACGACCATCGCCACGCCGGTGGAGATGGTCGTGGAGCCGAAGGTGAAGGAGTCGGCGACCTGGACGCCGGGGCGTTCGGCGCGCAGCTCCTCGAGGGTGCCGTAGAAGAGGGCGCCGGTGGGACAGACCGTGGCGCACATGGGGGCGAGTCCGTAGGCGGTGCGGTCGTAGCAGAGGTTGCACTTCATCTGCAGCTTCGCCTGGAGGTCGATCTTCGGTACGCCGAAGGGGCAGGCGTTGACGCAGTTGGCGCAGCCGATGCAGCGGGTGGTGTCGGCCTGCTGCACGACGCCGTCGGCGGTGACGAGGATGGCGTCGGCGGGGCATACCTCGGCGCACGGGGCGACGGGGTCCTCGCAGTGCATGCAGACGGTGGGAAGGGAGGCGACGGAGCGCCCCTCTTCGGGGTAGTCCAGGTGGATCATCGACTTGCCGCGGTGCGAGTCGCACTCGCGGCAGGCGGAGACGCAGGCCTGGCAGCCGATGCAGCGGCCCGGGTCGATGAAGATGGTGCGGCCCATCATGTGCGGCGTCAGCTCCTCTCCGAGGTGCCACGGCCCTGGGGGGCCGTGGGGGGCAGGGGGTCGGCACGGGAGACCTGGGTCTCCGGGTAGGCGACCTGGCCGGGGGCGGTGGGCGGCGCGGGGACCTCGTCGATCCGCTCGGCCGGCTCGACGCGGGCGGCGCAGACCTTGTACTCGGGGATCTTGGAGCGCGGGTCGAGGGCGTCGATGGTCAGCACGTTGGCCGCGGTGGGCGCGGGCCAGTGGTAGGGGATGAAGACGGTGTCGGGGCGGATGGCCTCGGTGACCAGGGCGGGGAGGACCTCGCTGCCGCGGCGGGTGACGACGCGGACCGGGTCGCCGTTGCGGAAGCCGAGGGAGGGGTGGACCTCGACCCAGGGGCGGGGGGTCTGCTCGACGAGGGCGCCCAGGCGGCGGGTCTGGTTGCCGGAGAGGAAGTGGGCGACGGTGCGTCCGGTGGTGAGGGAGAGGGGGTATTCCTCGGTGTACGGGTCCATGGGCGGGTGCCATTCGACGACCTGCATATGGATCTTGCCGTCGGGGTGGTAGGTCCGGCCGTTCTCGAAGAGGCGGGGGGTGCCGGGGTGTTCGGTGTCGGGGCAGGGCCAGGCGATGCCGCCGGTCTCCTCCAGCCGCTCGTAGGTGATGCCGTAGTAGTCGTTGACCGTTCCGGCGGAGGCGAGGCGCAGTTCCTCGAAGACGGAGCGGGAGTCGGGGAAGTCGAACTTGTCGGCGGCGCCGAGGCGTCTGGCGAGTTCGCAGATGACCCAGGTGTCGGTGCGGACGCCGGCGGGCGGTTCCTGGGCCTTGTTGTGCTTGACGACGCGGGCCTCGGCGTTGGCCATGACGCCCTCGTCCTCGGCCCAGACGGTGACGGGGAAGACGACGTGGGCGTTGGCCGCGGTCTCGGAGAGGAAGAAGTCGAACTGGGCGTGGAACTCGGCGGTGTCGTACCCGTCCTTCACCGTGGCGTAGTTCGGGAGGGAGACGAAGGGGTTGTTGCAGATGCCGATGAGGCCGCGGATCTCGCGGCGCTGCATCTGCCAGACCATCTCCATCATGGAGGTGCCGGCGGCCGGCAGGTCGGCCTCGTCGATGCCCCAGATCTCGCAGATCTGGCGGCGGTGTTCGGGGTTGGAGATGGAGCGGCCGCCGGGCAGCAGGTCGGACTTCTGGCCGTGTTCGCGGCCGCCCTGGCCGTTGCCCTGGCCGGTGATGGTGCCGTAGCCGGCGCCGGGGCGGCCGATGTGTCCGGCGGCGACGCACAGGTTGATGATCGACAGGCAGTTCTCGACGCCCTGGGAGTGGTGTTCGACGCCGCGGGCGTGCCAGGCCATGGCCTTGTCGGCGCCGGCGAACATGCGGGCGACCTGGACGATCTGCTCCTCGGGGACGCCGCAGATCTCGGCGGCGCGGGCCGGCGGGTATGCGGCGACGGTCTTCCTCACGTCCTCCCAGCCGGTGGCGTGGGCGGCGAGGTAGGCCTCGTCGGTGAGGCCTTCGGCGACGACGGCGTGGAGGACGGAGTTGAAGAAGGCGGAGTCCGTGCCGGGCTTGAGGGCGACGTGCAGGTCGGCGGTGCGGGCGATGGGTGTCTCGCGGGGGTCGACGACGATCAGGGTGGCGCCCCGGTCCCGTGCTCCCCAGAGGTACTGGGTCATCACGGGGAAGCACTCGCCGACGTTGGAGCCGGCGATCAGCAGGCAGTCGGAGAGGAGGATGTCGGAGAAGGGGTTGCCGGCCCGGTCGATGCCGAAGGCGAGTTTGTTGGCTCCGGCGGCGGAGACCATGCACAGCCGGCCGTTGTAGTCGACGTGCTTGGTCTTCAGGGCGACGCGGGCGAACTTGCCGACCAGGTAGGTCTTCTCGGAGAAGAGGCTGGCGCCGCCGAGCAGGCCGAAGGCGTCGTTGCCGTACTCGCCCTGGATGCGGCGGATCTCGGAGACGGTGAAGTCCAGGGCCTCTTCCCAGCTGACTTCGCGGAAGGGCTCGTCGCGGTTGCGGCGCATGAGCGGGGAGGTGAGCCGGTCGGGGTGGTTGACCTGCTGGTAGGCGTTGATGCCCTTGGGGCAGAGCCGCATCCGGTTGATGTCGTGGTTGCGGGGTTCGACGCCGAAGACCTTCCCCGCGTGGTCGACCCGCAGGTACATGCCGCACTGCACGCCGCAGAAGCAGCAGTGGGTGGGGACGAGGGTCTCGCCGTTCTGGTCGGCGTGCCAGCGGTCGGCGGGGATGCCTCCGGCGTCGCGGAAGTTCCGGGTGCCGGGCGGGGCGACCGAGGGGTCGAGCGGGAGTGGCTGCCCGGCCTGCGCGTGGGTCACTTGAAGCCCTTCTTGATGTGGGTGAGGTAGGCGTTGCCGCGCAGGACGCGTTTGCAGCGGGGGCAGTACTCGGCCCATTCGTCGAAGTCGAGCCTGAGGTCGCGCATGGTGCCCTGGAGGTTCTCGACGTAAAGGGCGGCGTCGATGGGTTCGCCGCAGCGGCGGCAGGTGAGCAGTCCCTCTTCGCCGCCCGCCGCCGCCCCGCCTCCCACGACGGCACCGGCCGTGCCGGCGGCGGTGGCAGCGGCTCCCGCGGCGGTGCCGGCCTTGCCCCGCGAGGTGTACTTGAACAGCTGCATGCCGACGGCGGCCGGCCGCTGCACGATGTGGAAGAACTTCCCGAACGGGATGTAGATCAGGGTGAAGACCACCGACACCATGTGCAGGATCGCCAGGAACTCGTAGCCGCCGCCGTGCAGGAAGATCGAGGAGAAGGTGAGCAGCAGACCGGTCACCGAGATCACGATGAGGGCGATCAGCGGGACCAGGTCGTAGGCGAAGCGCTGGCCGGTGATGGCCGCGCGGTCCTTCATCCGGCGCCACAGGAAGTAGCAGGCGCCGGGGATGACGAGGACGGCGGCGATGTCCAGGCCGTGGAACATCAGCCAGCCGACGACGTTCAGCGAGTCGAACCCGAGGACCTTGAAGCCCCAGATCCGCATCTCGTAGCCCGGGCCCGAGCCGGTGGACGAGGTGAAGGTGAACCAGCCCCAGGTCAGCGGGAAGGTGATCAGCGCGGCGAGCACACAGCCCCAGAAGATCAGTTGGTGGGCGGCCCAGCGGGCGTGCGAGCGGGCGCCGAGGAACTTCTGGAAGCCCAGGTAGGTGGCGATCATCTTCGGCAGGGCGGTGGGGGCCCGGCGGAAGTTCTCGACGGAGAAGAAGGCGCGCCAGCCCTGCTTGAACAGGCGCCGGGCGCCGGGCGCCGAGATCCACACCGTGTAGCGGTAGGCCACGCCGAAGGCGAGGAAGACCGTCGCCACCGCGTACGGCAGGAGGGCCGAGTCGAAGTCGCGCAGCAGCCGGCTGCCGAGGACGATCGCGACGATCAGCAGGGCGGAGACGACGACCCCCGCGAGGGTCGCGCGGCGGCGCACCTGGGCGGGGGTCTGCGGCGGCGGGTCGGCGGAGGCGGTCGGCGTCTCTGCGAAGGCCTGCGGCGTTTCGGCGGGGGCCTGCGGTGGCTCGGTCACGCGGTCACCGTAGGCCAGATGATTTAGATTTGTCCTGTTTTGCCACGCAGGTGGGTGAGCGTGGCGCCGACCGAGTGTCCGGTGCGGCGGCGTTCCCGAACCTGTCCCTCAGACGGCGTACAGGCCGTGGGACCGGAACACCTCGCGCGCCGCCGTGACCTGCTCCGGAGTGGGTGAGGGGGTGTCATGGAGGGTGAAGGGCCTGGCGAGTGCCTGCCACTTCGCTTCGCCCAGCTTGTGGAAGGGAAGGATGTCCACGCGGGAGACGTTGCCGAGACCGGCGGCGAAGGCGGCGACTCCCTCGACGTTGGCGGGGTCGTCGGTCAGCCCCGGGACGAGCACGAAGCGGACGTGGACCTCCTGGCCGAGGTCGGCGAGGCGCCGGGCGAAGTCCAGAGTCGGCCGCAGCGGCCGGCCGGTCACCTTCTCGTACGTGTCCGGGTCCCAGGACTTGATGTCGAGAAGGACCAGGTCGGTGTCGCGCAGCAGGGCGTCGGTCGCGCGCACGCCCAGGAAGCCCGAGGTGTCGAGGGCGGTGTGCAGCCCGAGCTCGTGCTTCAGCCGGTGCAGCAGCTCACCGGTGAAGACGGGCTGGAGCAGCGGTTCACCGCCCGAGACGGTGGCGCCGCCGCCGGACGCGGAGATGAAGCGGGTGTACTTGCCCGCTTCCGCGATCACGTCGTCGGCCGAGGTGCGCTTGCCGTTCCGCATCCGCCACGTGTCGGGGTTGTGGCAGTAGAGACAGGTCAGCGGACAGCCGGAGAGGAAGGTCACGAAGCGCGTGCCGGGGCCGTCGACGCCGGTGGACAGGTCCCAGGAGTGCACGGAGCCCTCGGAGGGCCGCTGGGTCGCCGCGGCGGCCGGGGTGGTGGGGGCGGTCGGGATGTCCGAGCCGAGGAGCACGGCCATGGCTGGGCCTCCTGTCGAGGCGGAGGGAAGAGGTGGTGTGGGGGCGGAGAGTGCGGGGCGGGGGTGCGGGGCTGCGGTACGGGGGTGCGGGGCGGTGTCCGCGCGCGGCTCCGGGGCCCGGGTGAGGGTCGAGGAATCGGGCCCCTGGGCCGCGCGAGTCGGGGCGGGCCGGCCGGTGAGGGCCGGCCCGGGGGTCACAAGGACCCGTGGAAGGTGCGGTTCAGGACGTCGAGCTGCTGCTCGCGGGTGAGGCGGACGAAGTTCACCGCGTATCCGGAGACCCGGATGGTCAGCTGCGGGTAGTTCTCCGGGTGCTCCATCGCGTCCATCAGGACGTCCCGGTTGAGGACGTTGACGTTCATGTGGAAGCCGTCGCTGGCCATGTAGCCGTCGAGGACACCGGCGAGGTTCTTGATCCGCTCCTCGGGGGTCCGGCCCAGGCCGTCGGGAGTGACGGTGTTGGTCAGCGAGATGCCGTCCTCGGCGTCCTCGTACGGCAGCTTGGCGACCGACATCGCCGAGGCCACGTAGCCGTGGGTGTCGCGGCCGTTCATCGGGTTGGCGCCCGGGGAGAACGGCTCGCCGGCGCGGCGCCCGTCGGGGGTGTTGCCGGTCTTCTTGCCGTAGACGACGTTGGAGGTGATCGTCAGGACGGACTGGGTGTGTTCGGCGTCGCGGTAGGTCGGGTGCCTGCGCACCTTCCTCATGAACTCCTCGACCAGCCAGACGGCGATCTCGTCGACCCGCTCGTCGTTGTTGCCGTACGCCGGGTAGTCGCCCTCGATCGTGTAGTCGGTGGCCAGGCCGGTCTCGTCGCGCACCGGGGTGACCTTGGCGTACTTCACGGCGGCCAGCGAGTCGGCGGCCACCGAGAGGCCGGCGATGCCGCAGGCCATGGTGCGGCGCACGTCGCGGTCGTGGAGCGCCATCTCGATGCGCTCGTAGGCGTACTTGTCGTGCATGTAGTGGATGACGTTCAGGGCGTGGACGTAGACGTTCGCCAGCCACTCCATCTGCTCGTCGAACTTGCGCATGAGCTCGTCGTAGTCGAGCACGTCCGAGGTGATGGCGCCGGTGTCGGGGCCGACCTGGGCGCCGGACTTCTCGTCGCGGCCGCCGTTGACCGCGTACAGGAGGGTCTTGGCGAGGTTCACGCGGGCGCCGAAGAACTGCATCTGCTTGCCGACGGGCATCGCCGAGACGCAGCAAGCGATGGCGGTGTCGTCGCCGAAGCGGGGCCGCATCAGCTCGTCCGACTCGTACTGCACGGAGGAGGTGTCGATGGAGACCCTGGCGCAGAACTCCTTGAAGCCCTGGGGGAGCTGCGGCGACCAGAAGACGGTCATGTTCGGCTCGGGGGCCGGGCCGAGGTTGTAGAGGGTCTGGAGGTAGCGGAAGGAGGTCTTGCTGACCAGCGGCCGCCCGTCCTCGCCCATGCCGGCGATGGACTCGGTGACCCAGGTCGGGTCGCCGGAGAACAGCTCGTCGTACTCGGGGGTGCGCAGGAAGCGGACGATGCGCAGCTTGATGATGAAGTCGTCGACCAGCTCCTGGGCCTGCTCCTCGGTGAGGCGGCCGGCGTCGAGGTCGCGCTGGAGGTAGACGTCGACGAAGGTGGAGGTGCGGCCCAGCGACATCGCGGCGCCGTTCTGCTCCTTCACGGCGGCGAGGTAGGCGAAGTACAGCCACTGGACGGCCTCGCGGCCGGTGGTGGCGGGGCCGGAGATGTCGTAGCCGTAGGAGGCGGCCATCGCCTTCAGCTCGCCGAGGGCGCGCATCTGCTCGGAGAGCTCCTCGCGCAGCCGGATGGTCTCCTCGAGCGAACGGTTGCCGGCGGGGAGGGAGTTGAGCTCCTCCTTCTCCTCCTTCTTCACCGCGACGAGGCGGTCGACGCCGTAGAGGGCCACCCGGCGGTAGTCGCCGATGATGCGGCCGCGGCCGTAGGCGTCGGGGAGTCCGGTGACGATGCCGGCCTTGCGGGCGGCGCGGATCTCGGGGGTGTAGGCGTCGAAGACACCGGCGTTGTGGGTCTTGCGGTACTCGGTGAAGACCTTCTCCAGCTCCGGGGAGACCGGGTAGCCGTAGGTCTCCAGGGCGCCGGCCACCATCCGCCAGCCGCCGTACGGCATGATCGCGCGCTTGAGCGGCGCGTCCGTCTGGAGGCCGACGATCAGGTCCTTGTCGCGGTCGATGTAGCCGGGGGCGTGGGCGGTGATGGTGGAGGGGATGTCGTACGAGACGTCGTGGACGCCCTTGGCCCGCTCCTCGGGGAACCTGTCCGTGATGGCCTTCCACACGGCGGTGGTCCGCTCGGTGGGGCCGGCGAGGAAGGAGTCGTCACCCTCGTACGGCGTGTAGTTCTGCTGGATGAAGTCGCGGACGTCGATGGCGTCGCGCCAGAGGCCGCCCTTGAAGCCCTTCCAGGCTCCTTCGTTCACCGTCGCTTCAGCAGGGGTCGCAGTCACTGCCCGCACCGCCTTCTCGATCATTCGACTCAGCCGCTTTGCTTGCTTCCATTCCACTCCGTTTGATCGATCAAAGGGGGCGGCAATGGTCACCAGTCGATGGCCCTAGGTCCCGTTCCGGGAACGGGAGAAGGCCCCGCCTGGGCGGGGCCTTTTCCGGGCGACCAGCTGCTTTCGGTCAGGCGGTATCGGTCAGCTGGGGGCCTCGGCGCCCTTGCGGGCGTAGAACCACCAGGTCACCAGGGTGCAGCTCGCGTAGAAGGCGACGAATCCCCACATCGCGCTGGTCACGGCCACCGAACCGAAGAGGGCCGGGATGAAGAAGAAGCCGTAGGCCGCGATGGCCGAGGTGAAGCCGGTGACCGCACCGGACTCCATTTCCGCCTGCTTGAGGGCCCGGGCGTACTCCGGGGTGCCTTCCGTCAGGCCCTTCAGGTGGGTGCCGCGGAAGATCACCGGGATCTGGCGGAAGGTCGATCCGTTGCCGATCCCGGAGAAGAGGAAGGCCGCGAGGAAGCAGAAGAAGAAGCCGTAGAAGGAGCCGCCGTCACCGCCCGAGGGCAGGAAGTCGATCACGCCGATGATGGAGATCGCCATGCCCACGAAGGACAGGATCGTGACGCGCGCACCGCCCCACTTGTCCGCGATCCAGCCGCCCGCCCACCGGGCGAGGGCGCCGACCGCCGGGCCCATCCAGGCGTAGGTGGCGATCGAGTAGTCGGGGAAGGTGGTCTTGATCAGCATCGGGAGCGCCGCGGCGAAGCCGATGAAGGAGCCGAAGGTGCCGACGTACAGCCAGGTCATCAGCCAGTTGTGCTTGCGCTTGAAGATGATCTTCTGGCGGCTGAAGGGGGTGGACGCCACCTTCAGGTCGTTCTGCCCGAACCAGGCCACGGCCGCGAGCACCAGCAGCACGGGCACCCAGATGAAGGCCGCGTTCTGCAGGTGGACCGGGGTGCCGTCCGCCTTGTGCTGGGCGGAGCCGATGGCGATCGTCGACCAGGTGATGACGATCGGCGTCAGCAGCTGGACCACCGAGACGCCCAGGTTGCCCAGGCCGCCGTTGATGCCGGTCGCGCTGCCCTTCTTCGCCTTGGGGAAGAAGAAGCCGATGTTGGCCAGGGAGGAGGCGAAGTTGGCGCCGCCGATGCCGCAGAGCGCGGCGATGGCGACCATCACGCCGTACGAGGTCGACGGGTCCTGGATCGCGATGCCCAGCCAGATCAGCGGCACGATCAGCACCACCGTCGACACGGCGGTGAAGCGCCGCTGGCCGATCATCGGGCCGAGGAAGGTGTAGAAGATCCGGGCCGTGCCGCCGGTCAGACCGGGGATGGCCGTCAGCCAGAACAACTGCGAGGTGGAGAACGAGAAGCCGACGTCCTTCAGGTTGGTCGCGGTGACCGACCACACCTGCCAGACGACGAAGGCCACGAGCAGGGCGGGTACCGCGATCCACAGGTTGCGGTGGGCGACCTTCTTGCCGATGGACTTCCAGAACAGCTCGTTCTCCGGCTCCCAGTCCGTGATCGGCCGGCCGGGACGGTACTGCTCCGAGTCGTACGAGGCGGGTGACGGCCCGCCCTTCGTCCTGCTGTCCTGGGCTACGGAACTCATGGCGCTTCCCTGACGGTTCGAGGGGTTCTTGCCCTTCCAGGCTGCGCCGCCGCACAAGGGGTGCGTGAGAGTCCATGGTCGGCGGAGAGGGCGGCCTAGGTCCCGTCCGTACCGGGCCCTACGCACCCTCGGAAGCGGCCGGGACCGCCAGCAGCGGCAGCGACACCTCCGGGTCGTCCAGGCAGACGCCGGTCCTGAGGTCGAACTCCTGCTTGTGCATCGGCGAGGCCACCACCGGCACGCCGCCCCGGGTGCCCATGATCCCGTCCGCCATGACGTCGGCGCCCGAGAACGGGTCCCGGTTGCCCACCGCGTACACCTCCCCCGCGCCGTCCTTGAACAGCGCCGCCTCCGTCCCGTCGGCGAGCACCGCGGCCCGGCCCCGGCCGGGCTCCAGGAACTCCACCCCGGCCACGTGCGGCGCGAAGCGCTCCAGGGCCGCCGGGTCCGCCAGGACCGCCTGCCACTCGTCGCGGTACGCGGCCACGTGCCGCTCCATCTGCGCCTCCAGCTCGGCGCAGATGCCCAGCGAGTCCTCCACGACGACCTCGCGCAGGTGCTCGATGCCGCCGCCGGTCCCGCCGAGGCGCTCCAGCCAGGCCGAGGTGCGCTCCAGGCGCTCGCCCGTGCGGACGTAGTACATGAGGAAGCGGTCGATCAGTGCGAACAGCTCCGCCGCCGACAGGTCGGAGGCCAGCAGGTCGGCGTGGCGCGGGCTGGTGCCGCCGTTGCCGCAGACGTACAGGTTCCAGCCGCCGGCGGTGGCGATCACGCCGATGTCCTTGCCGCGGGCCTCCGCGCACTCGCGCAGACAGCCCGACACCCCGCCCTTGATCTTGTGCGGGGCGCGCAGGCCCCGGTAGCGCAGCTCCAGGTCGATCGCGAGCTGCACCGAGTCGCCCTGCCCGAAGCGGCAGAACTTCGAGCCGACGCAGGACTTCACCGTCCGCAGCGACTTCCCGTACGCCTGCCCCGACTCGAAGCCCGCGGCGATCAGCCTGCGCCAGATCGCGGGGAGCTCCTCCTTCCGCGCGCCGAACAGGTCGATGCGCTGACCGCCCGTGATCTTGCTGTAGAGGCCGTGGTCGCGGGCCACCTCGCCGATCACGATGAGCTGCTCGGCGGTGATCTCGCCGCCCGGGACGCGCGGCACCACCGAATAGGTGCCGTCCTTCTGGAGGTTGGCGAGGAACAGGTCGTTGGAGTCCTGGAGGGCGGCCTGCTCACCCTCCAGGACGTGCCGCAGTCCGAGCTCGGGGGCGAGGGTGCCGAGGACGTTGGCGACGACGGGCTTGCAGACCGTGCACCCGGAGACGGGGACGGGGACAGAGACAGGGACGGGGACGGGGACGGGGACAGGGACAGAGCCGGAGACGGGGACGGAGCGCGGATCGGGGTCCGTGCCCGCGCCGGAGACCGCTCCCGCGTCGACCGTCCCGTACCGCTCCATCAACTCGGTGAAGGAGCGGATGTGTTCGGTGCGGATCAGGTCGTAGATCTCGGCGCGGCCCAGCTCCGGGAAGTGCTCGCACAGCCCGCGCCGCTTCTCCACCCCGGCCCCGTCCAGGACCGCCTGGAGGGTGTTCACGCAGCCGCCACAGCCCGTGCCCGCCTTGGTGCAGCGCTTGACGCCGCCTACGTCGGTGAGGCCGTGCTCGGCGATCGCCTCCCGTACCGCGCCCTTGGTGACGTTGTGGCACGAACAGACGACGGCGTCGTCCGCGAGCGCGTCGGCGCCGGGCAGCTGTCCGGCGCCGTCCGAGGACGGCAGGATGAACGCCTCGGGCGGCGCCGGAAGCCGCCGTCCCGCGTGCGGCCGCAGCGAGCCGTACGCCTCCGCGTCACCCACCAGGATGCCGCCGAGGAGCTGCCCGTCCGGGCCGAGCAGCAGCTTCTTGTAGACGCCCTCGCGCCCGTCCGAGAACACGATCTCGGTGGCCCGCGGCACGTCCGAGAACGGGTCGCCGAAGGACGCCACGTCCGCCCCGAGCAGCTTCAGCTTGGTCGACGTGTCCGCGCCCGTGAACACCAAACCGCCCGGCCCCGCCAGCCGGTCCGCGACCACCTCCGCCATCTGGTAGCCGGGCGCGACCAGGCCGTAGACCCGGCCGTCGCAGGTCTGGGCGCACTCGCCGACCGCGTACACGTACGGGTCGCTGGTCCGGCAGTGCTCGTCGACCACCACTCCCCCGCGGTCGCCGACCGCGAGCCCCGCCTCGCGCGCGAGGCGATCTCTGGGCCGTACGCCCGCCGAGAAGACCACCAGGTCGGCGGGGATCCGCGTACCGTCGGACAGCTTCAGGGACCGCACCCGGCCGTCGGCGTCGACGTCGACCTCGGTGGCGCCGACGCCCGTGTGCACGGCCACGCCCATCGACTCGATCGTGGCGCGCAGCGCCGCCGCGCCGCCGTCGTCGACCTGCAGCGGCATCAGCCGGGACGCGAACTCCACGACGTGCGTGGCCGCCCCCAACGTGCGCAGCGCGCCCGCCGCCTCCAGGCCGAGCAGTCCGCCGCCGATGACGACACCGGTACGGACGCCGTCCCCCGTGCCGGCGTACGCGGTGAGTGCGTCGACGTCGTAGAGCGTGCGGTACGTGAAGCAGCCGGCCGCGTCGGCGCCGGTGATGGGCGGCACGAACGGGTAGGAGCCGGTGGCCATGACCAGCACGTCGTACGGCACGACGGCGCCGGAGGTCGTGGTGACCGTGCGGGCGGCGGTGTCGACGTGTTCGGCCGGGTCGCCCAGGCGCAGGTCGACGAGGTCGTCGTCGAGGGCGGGCAGGGCGAGGTCCCCGGGCTCCGTGCCGGTGAACACCGAGGACAGGTGCACGCGGTCGTACGCGGGGACGTCCTCCTCCCCCAGCACGACCGCCCGCCAGCCGGGCCCGCCGTCGGGACCGGCGAGCGCGTCCCGCTCCGCCAGGGCCTCCAGGAGCCGGTGCCCGACCATGCCGTGGCCGATCAGCACGAGGTTCCGGGTCTGCTGGGCGGGGCCGGCGGGGGCGGCAGCCATGGCGGTCTCCGTGGGGTGGGAGGTGCAGGTGGGGCAGCGGGGGTTTCCGAGCTCCGTCGCCTTCGACGGTAGGGCGGTCCAACCGCCCGGCCGGCCCCGAAAAAGACCCGAGGCGCCGGGACTTGCGGCCCTGCGGGACGGGACCTGCGGCGGGGCCGGGAGGCGGGGGCGCGGGCATAGCGTGAGCGGTGAGGGGGCCGCGACGCCGAACGACACCGGCGGCGCGGCCCCGGACGGGGACGGGACGGGGACGGGACGGGGACGGGGTCGGGGACGGGGACGGGGACGGGGACGGGGCGCGGCTCCTCAGGCTTCCGGTCCCTCGTGGAGGCGGGAACGGCAGGAACGGGGGACCCGGAACAGAGGGCAAGGGCTGAGCCGCCCCGGAACGCCGCGACGGAACGCGGCCCCCGGTGCGGCGCGATCGCGGAGGCAGTCATGCGGGATCTCGTACTCGCCGTGCACGGCAGCGCCGTGCCCGAGGCCGGGGAGACCGTCGCCCGGCTCGCCGACGCCGTCGAGCGGCTCACCGGCGCGCCCGTCGCCGTCGCGCACCTCGACCACCAGAAGCCCTCGCTCCCGTACGTACTCGCCGACCGGCCGGGCGCCGTCGTCGTCCCGCTGCTGCTCGGCGACGGCTACCACCGCACCGTCGACATCCCCTCCGTCGCCCGGCACTTCGACTGCACCGTCACCCGCGGCCTGAGCGGCGAACCGGGCGTCGGCCTCGCGCTGTACGACCGCCTGCGCGCCGCCGAGCGGGCGGCCGGCGGACCGGCCGACGCGGTCGTCGTCGCCGGTGCCGGTTCGTCCCGGCCGGGCGGCAACGACGGCACCCTCGCGGCCCTGGACCACCTGGAGCACCTGCTCCCCGTCCCCGTGGTCGCCGCGTACTGCTCGGCGATGGGCCCGGCCGCCCCGCCGGTCGCGGAGGCCGTCGACGCGCTCCACGCCCGTGGCTTCCGGCGGATCGCGGTCGCCGCGCACCTGCTGGCTCCCGGACGCTTCGCCCAGGCCCTCGCGGCCCTCCCCGACGCGTGGGCGGTCTCGGCACCGCTCGCCGACCACCCGCGGGTCGCGGGAGCGGTGGCGGAGCGGTACGGGGCGCACGCGGGGACGGACGTGCCCGCCCCCCGGACACGTCCGTCCCCGCGCACCCCGGAATCGCGCTCCCCCGCCCCTCGTCTGCTGTCCTTTGGGGCATGACACAACCGTTCCTGCCGCTCACCGCCCGTTCCCGTGAGGAGACGCACCGCGCCTCCACACCCCTGGAGCTCTTCTTCGACCTGTGTTTCGTCGTCGCCGTCGCCCAAGCCGGTGCCGAACTCGTGCATGCCGTCGCCGAAGGGCACGCCGGAACCGGGGTCATCAACTACACGATGGTCTTCTGGGCCATCTGGTGGGCGTGGATGAACTTCACCTGGTTCGCCTCCGCCTACGACAACGACGACGCCCTCTACCGGGTCGTCACCCTCGTCCAGATCGCCGGCGTCCTCATCCTGGCCGCCGGGGTCTCCCGGGCCTTCGAGGACCACGACTTCCTCGTCGTCTACATCGGCTACGTCGTCATGCGGCTCGCGCTCTCGTCCCAGTGGCTGCGCGCCGCGCACCACGCCACCGATCCGGCCGAGCGGACGATGTGCCGGCGGTACGCGGGCGGGGTCGTCGCCTGCCAGGTCGGGTGGGCCGCGCTGCTGATCGTGCCCGAGGACGTGCGGCCCTGGGTGTTCCTGGTGATGGCGCTGGCCGAGATGGCCGTCCCCGTGTTCGCGGAGAAGGACGTCACGACCCAGTGGCACCCGCACCACATCGCCGAGCGCTACGGCCTGTTCACGATCATCGTGCTCGGCGAGTCGATCGCCGCCGCGACGGTCGCCGTGAAGTCGGGCATCACCGAGAACGACGCCCTGCGCGAGCTGCTGCCCATCGCCGCCGGCGGGCTCCTCATCGTCTTCGCCGCCTGGTGGGTCTACTTCGTCGTCCCCGCCCACGACCGGCTCGCCTCCAACCGGCAGGGCTTCCTGTGGGGCTACGGGCACTTCCTGATCTTCACCTCGGCCGCAGCGATCGGCGCCGGCCTGGAGATCGCCGTCGAGCAGGCCGTCGGCGAGGCGCACATCTCCACCCTCGCCGCCTCCTCCGCCGTCACCATCCCCACGGCCGTCTTCCTCCTGTGCGTATGGCTCCTGCACGCCCGCTACTTCAAGGTCGGCATCGCCCAGCAGGCCGTCCTCCCGGGCTCCGCACTCGCCATCCTCATGTGCACGTTCGCCGGGCACTGGGCGGTCCTCGCGGCCGGCCTGGTCGCCGCGGCCACGGTCGCGGTGGGGGTGACCCTGACCGCGACCAACCCGGCCACCCGCGACACCGCCTGAGCCACAATGCCCCCATGATCTTCCGGCTGCTCGGCCCGCTCACCGTCTCCGGCGCGCCCGCCCCCGGTGGCCCCCGCGTCCGCGCGCTGCTGGCGCTGCTCCTGCTCGACGCGGGGCGAACCGTCACCACCGGTCGGCTCGTCGACGGCGTGTACGGGACGGAGCCCCCGGCCGGCGCAGCGAACGCCCTCCAGTCGCAGGTCTCGCGGCTGCGCCGGGTCCTGCCGGAGGGCGTGTCCGTGGAGCACTCCCCCGCCGGGTACCGGCTGACCGGCACCGGCCCCGAGGACGTGGACGCCCTCCGCTTCGAGCACCTCGCCCGGGAGGGCGCGCTGGCCGGGGCCGCCGGGGATCCCGTACGGGCGGCGCGGCTGCTGCGGGAGGCGCTCGGGCTGTGGCAGGGGCCCGCCCTCGCGGACGTACGGGAGTTCCCGTACGCCGACGGGCAGGCGGCCCGGCTCGAAGCGCTGCGGCTCGACGCCCTGGAGGCCTGCGCGGAGGCGCGGCTCGCCTCCGGCGAGGATCCCGCCCCGCTCGTACGGGAACTGGCCGAGGCCGCCGCCGCGCACCCCCTCCGCGAGCGGCTGCGCGCGCTCCAGATACGGGCGCTCGCCGGCGCGGGACGGCAGGCGGAGGCGCTCGCCGCGTACGAGGAGGTGCGCGGGGCGCTCGCGGAGGAGTTGGGGGCGGATCCGTCGCCCGAACTGGCGGCGGCGCACCTGGCGGTGCTGCGCGGGGAGGGGCCGGCCGGTGCTGCCGTGCGAGACGCGGCACGGGGGCCGGTGGGAGAGCCGGTACGAGAGCCGGTACGGGAAGCCGCACGCGAGCCTGCGCGCGGAGCCGTGGGGGAAGGCGTGCGGGACGCCGTACGGGGACCCGCACCGGGACGACCTGTACGAGAGCCCGCACGCGACCCCCTGCGCGCATCCGTACGCCCCGCGCGTCTGCCCGCGCCGCTCACGGAGTTCGTGGGGCGCGAGGCCGAACGGGAGCGGCTGGGTGCCCTGCTGGCGGCGGCCGCCGTCCGGCTCGTGACCCTGGTCGGTCCGGGCGGTGCGGGCAAGACCCGGCTCGCGCTGGAGGCGGCGGGCCGTGCCGGGGGCGAGGCCGTCTTCGTCGACCTGGGCGCGGTCGGCCGGGGCGAGGCCGCGGGGGCCTTCGCCCGGGCGCTCGGCGTACGGGACACGGCCGCACCGGACCGGCTCGCGCAGTCCCTCGCGGACCGGCCGGTGCTCCTCGTCGTCGACAACTGCGAGCACGTCATCGCCGAGACGGCGCCGCTCGTACGGGAGTTGCTGGCGGCCTGCCCGTCGCTGCGGGCGCTCGCCACCAGCCGCGAGGCCCTGGGCATCACGGGCGAGTCCCTGTTGCCGCTGGGCGCGCTCGCGCCCCTCGCGGCCGAGGAGCTGTTCGTACGGCGCGGGGCGGCGGCCCTGCCGGGGTTCACGGGGCATCCGCGGGTGGCGGAGGTGTGCGCCGCTCTGGACGGGCTGCCGCTGGCCGTCGAACTGGCGGCGGCACGGCTGCGCACGCTGACGGTGGACGAGCTGGCCGACCGGCTCGGCGACCGGTTCCGGCTGCTCTCGCGGGGCGACCGGACGGCACCGGAACGGCACCGGACACTCGCCGCGGTGGTGGAGTGGAGCTGGTCCCTCCTGACCGAGGAGGAACGGACGCTCGCCGCGCGCCTCGCGGTCTTCCGGGGCGGGGCGACCGCCGAGGCGGCGGCCCGGGTGTGCGGGGTGGAGCGGGCGGACGCCGAGGACGTGCTGGCCTCGCTGACCGAGAAGTCCCTGGTGGAGCGGGTTCCCGACGGGAGCGCCGGCGGCGGGCGCTACCGGATGCTGGAGACCGTCCGCGCCTACGCGGCGGACCGGCTGCCCGCCGACGACCCCGCGCCCGCCTCCCACACCGCGTACTACCTGGGCCTCGCCCGGACGGCCGACCCCGAACTGCGCGGCGCCGCCCAGCTGGACTGGCTGGCCCGCCTCGACGCGGAGGACGCCGACCTGCGGGCGGCCCTGCGCCGCGCGACCCCGGCGGACGGCCTCCGCCTGGTGGCCGCGCTGACCCCGTACTGGTGGCTGCGCGGCCTGCGCGGCCAGGTGTCCGGGCTGGCGGCGGAGCTGCTTGAACGGGTGGAGGCGGAGGGCGGCGACGGCTTCCTCCACGACGACGGCCTCGGCGAGGAGTACGCCCTCTGCGTCCTCGCCTCCCGCCTGCGGGACGAGCGACGCGTCGAGCGGGCCCGCGGGCTCCTCACCCATCGCGACGAGCCGCTGCGGCAGCCGTTCACCGCCTTCCTGTGGGCGACGTCCGTCGGGCCCGAGGCCCGGCTCCCGGTCCCCGACGACGCCTGGTCGCGCGCCCTGGACCAGGTCGGGCGCGGGCATCTGGCGCTCGGCCGCGGCGAGGAGGAGGCGGCCCGCACGTGCCTGGCGGAGGCGCTGGAGGGGTTCCGGGCGCTCGGGGAGCGGTGGGGTACGGCCACCGCGCTGGAGGGACTCGCCGCGCTCTCCGACGAGCCGCTGCCCCTCCTCGCCGAGGCGCTGGCGCTCTTCGAGTCGCTGGGGGTCGCCGAGGACGTCGTCGACCTGCTGCTGCGCCGCGCCGTCCGCCACGAGACCGCGGGCGAGCCGGAGGCAGCCGCCGCCGACCGCGCCCGCGCGACGGAGACGGCCCGCCGGGCGGGGCTGCCGCAGCCCGCCTGACCGGCGCCCGCCTGCCGAGCAGGGCTCCCACGGCCCGCCCGCCCCGGCCACGCGGCCCCGCCGCGCGGGACTCCCGCCGTCTGCGCCCCGGCCGTCCCGCGCCCCCGCTCGCCTCCCGCCCAACGCCTCGCCAGCCCCCGTCAGCCCCCGTCAGCGATCGGTGCGCGGTCGGTCAGCGTCCCCGGCCACTCTCCTTCCTGTCGAGGCGATCGCCCGGCACCCACCCTCCGAGGAGAGGCCGCCCTCATGCGGAGCACCCTGCACACCGACCCCACCGCCTTCCCCCGTACGGCTCTCGTCACCGGGGCCTCCCGGGGGATCGGGCGGGCCATCGCCCGGCGGCTCGCCCGGGACGGGATGGTCGTCGCCGTGCACTACGGGTCCGACGCGGTCGCCGCTCAGGAGACCGTCGAGCTGATCAGCGGGGAGGGCGGGCGGGCGTTCGCGGTCGGGGCCGAGCTCGGGTCGTACGAGGGGGTACGGGCCCTGGTCGAGGGGGTGCGGGCCGGGTTCGTCGCGCATGCCGGGGACGCCGGGCTCGACGTGCTCGTCAACAACGCGGCCGTCACCGCCTCCGGCGGGCACCTCCACGACGAGACGCCCGAGGAGTTCGACCGGGTCTTCGCGGTCAACGTGCGGGCCCCCTTCTTCCTGGTGCAGCAGCTGCTCCCGGTGCTGCGCGACGGCGGCGCGATCGTCAACATCGGTTCCGCCGTCACCCGCATCTCGCTCTCCGACGAGCTGGCGTACGCGATGACCAAGGGCGCGATGGAGACCTTCACCCGCACCCTCGCCAACGTCGTCGGCGCCCGCCGGATCACCGTCAACACGGTCGCCCCGGGGCCCACGCAGACCGCCGGCCTGACCGCCGCGATGGCGGCCATGCCGCAGCTGGAGGGGATGCTGATCGGCGGGCAGGCGCTCCCGTGGGTCGGTCAGCCCGAGGACGTCGCCGACCCGGTCGCCTTCCTCGCCTCCGCCGACGGCCGCTGGATCACCGGCACCGTGATCGACGCATCCGGCGGCACGTACCTCGGGCCCAAGCGCTGACCCGCGTGGTACGCAGGTGACATGACACTGCATCGGCACGACGCACTCACCGACGTGGGCGGCCTGCGGGTCGGCCACGCGCGGGTCCCCGGGGCCCGGGCGCTCTCCGGGACCACCGTCGTCCTCGCCCCGGAGGGCGGGGCCGTGGCCGCCGTGGACGTGCGCGGAGGGGGGCCGGGCACCCGGGAGACGGACGCGCTGGACCCCCGGAACCTGGTCCAGCGGATCGACGCCGTCGTCCTGACCGGCGGCAGCGCCTACGGGCTCGACGCCGCGGGCGGGGTGATGGCCTGGCTGGAGGAGCGGCGGCGCGGGGTGCGGGTCGGGCCCGACCCGGCGCACGTGGTGCCGGTGGTCCCCGCCGCCTGCCTCTTCGACCTCGGCAGGGGCGGCGACTTCGCGGCCCGCCCCGACGCGTCGACCGGCCGGGCGGCGGTGGAGGACGCGGCCGCGGCCGGGCCGTACGCGCCGGTGGCGACGGGCACGGTGGGCGCGGGCACGGGGGCCGTGGTCGGCGGGCTCAAGGGCGGGGTGGGGACGGCGAGCACCGTGCTGCCCTCGGGGATCACGGTCGGGGTGCTCGTGGTCGTGAACGCGGTCGGCTCGGCGGTCGACCCGGAGACGGGCGTGCCGTACGGGCGGTACTTCGCCGGCGGGTGGCCCGGCCGGCCCGACCCGGCCGTGCACGAGGCGGCGCGGCGCCGGCTGGCCGAGGCCCGGGCGAAGTCGGCGGCGCCGCCCATGAACACGACGCTCGCGGTGGTCGGCACGGACGCGGCGCTGACCCGCGCGCAGGCGCAGAAGCTGGCGGGGACGGCGCACGACGGCATCGCGCGCGCCGTCCGTCCGGTGCATCTTCTCAACGACGGCGACACGGTCTTCGCCCTCGCGACCGGGGAGCGCGAACTGCCCTCCGAGGCGGGCCCGCTCGCCCTCAACGAGATCCTCGCGGCGGGCGCCGACACGGTCACCAGGGCCATTGTCCAGGCGGTTCTCGCGCCGGACACGGGCGTGACGGGACCGGGCGGGGACCACCCCGCCTACCGTGAGCTCTACGGCGACACGTACGACGACTAGCCCCCCGAAGCGACTCCCGGTATACCAAAGGGAGTTGACGAACGCGCGCGGGGGCGCGGGAACTCCATACGCGCCCCCGTTCGTTTTCCCGAACGCCGGACACGATGTCAGACCCAGGGACTACGTTTAGCAAGCATCAAGTGACATGCGGCGACGGCCTGGAGACCCCCTTGAACGATCCGCACGATCCGCAGGATCTTTCGCACGATCCGTACGAGACGACCGACACCCAGGTTGAGCGGCTCCTCGGCCGGGCGCTCAACTCCTTCGACCTGCCCGACTCCACGGTCGAGCGCCTGGCGTCCGCGCTCGCCCACTCCAGCACGCTGCACTCCTCGCACCACAGCGCCTCACTGCACCGCACGACCTACCGCCACGCCTACCTGCTCGCCGACGGCACCGCCCTGACCCTCTGGGAGCTGGTGCACAACTCCGGCCGCGACGGCACCGAGCAGCACGAGCTGTACGTGGAGGAGTCCGAGGCCCGGCTCGCCGCCTCGCGCCTGCCGGCCGGCCCCTCGCTCGGCTGGAGCGTGGAGCGCCCGGACGGTGCGGCGGCCGACGAGGACGACGACCTGGAGGTGCTGAGCGCGCTCCTCGCGCGCCCCATACCCGCCCAGCCCAGGATGTACGTGCCGGACAACTCCGCGGACCACGCCCGCCGGGTGCTCCGGCGCGCGGAGAACGCCGACCGGCCCGGCGAGCCGACCGCCCGGCGGCTGCGGCTCGCGTTCGCGCACCACATCACGCAGGCCTTCGGGCGCCAGTGCGCTGTGGAGGGCGGCCGGGACGCCGGCTTCACCCTCTACGAGCACCAGTTCCTGCTCCTCGACGGCAGCGAGGTCAGCCTCTGGGAGGTCGAGCACACGGCGACCCCCGACGGGCGCCACATGTGCGAGGTGTACGAGGACGAGCGCGCGGCCCGCGGAGCGATGGAGTCCCGCTCCCGGGTGCGGTGACCCCGCGCCTTCTCCTGGTCCGCGCCCAGAGAGGGGCCCCGCAGGGCCCCTCTCTCCACCGTCGCTCGGCCGACTGCCGCCCGTCGGCTACCGACTCGCCTGACGCGCTCAGGAGACGAGCGCCGCCTCCTTCTCCACCGTGACCTCGGTCCGGGCGGTCGGCTCTTCGCTGTCGTCGCCGCCCTCCAGGTGCTGCTTCGGCTTGGCCGGGAGCGCGAACATGACCAGGAAGATGACGCCCAGCACGGCCGCCGCCCAGCCCAGCGAGTTCTGGAACGCGTCGGTGAACGCCGCCCCCGTCTCCGCCGGGAAGCGGGCCAGCCGCTCGTCGTCGATCGTCCCGAAGAACACCACCGACACCAGGCCGAGGCCCAGCGCGTTGCCCATCTGACCGGTCGTGTTGATCAGGCCCGAGGCCGAACCGGCGTGCTCGCGCGGCACCTCCGAGAGGACCGCGTCCGTCAGCGGGGCGACGATCAGGCCCATGCCGAGGCCCATCACGACCAGCGGCGGGATCATCTGCCAGGAGTGGATCCCGGCGCCGTACCGGCCCGCCTCGAAGAGGTAGAGCAGGATGCCCGCGGCCATGGTCAGGGCGCCCGCCTGGAGCACCTTGCGGCCGAAGCGCGGCACCAGCTGCTGCACCGACAGGCCCGCCGCCATGGAGACCGCGATCGAGAACGGCACACCGGTCAGACCCGCGTGGAGCGGGGTCCAGCCGAGGCCGATCTGCATGTAGAGCGTCCAGACCAGGAAGAAGATGCCCATCACGACACCGAAGGTGAGCTGCACCGCGATGCCCGCCGCGAAGCTCTTCACCTTGAACAGCGACAGCTCGACGAGCGGCGAGCCGTCCTTCTTCGTCTTGTACTTCTCGTACGCGACGAGGGCGGCGAAGACGACGAGGCTGCCGGCCATCATCAGGTGGCCCCACAGCGGCCAGCCCAGCTCACGGCCGCGGGTCAGCGGGTAGATCAGCATGAGCAGCGCGCCGGTCACCAGGATCATGCCGACCAGGTCGAGGCGGAGCGCCTTCGGGGCCTTGGACTCGGTGATGAAGCGGCGGCCCAGGATGATCGCGGCGACGCCGACCGGCAGGTTGATGAGGAAGATCGGGCGCCACTCGAGGCCCGCGATGTTCCACTGGGTGAGCAGCGCGCCGAGGAGCGGGCCGGAGACCGCGCCCAGGCCGATGATCGCGCCGAACATGCCGAAGACCTTGCCGCGCTCGTGCGCCGGGAAGGTGACGTGCACGATCGAGAGGACCTGCGGCACCATCATGGCCGCCGCGGCGCCCTGGAGCAGGCGGGAGCCGACCAGCATCTCCTGGTTGGCGGCGATGCCGCACAGGGCCGAGGCGATCGTGAAGCCCGCGGTGCCGACCAGGAAGAGGCGCTTGCGGCCGTAGATGTCGCCCAGCCGGCCGCCGGTGATCAGGCCCGCGGCGAAGGCGAGCGCGTATCCGGCGGTGATCCACTGGATCGCGCCGAAGGAGGCGCCGAGGTCCCGCTCGATGCTGGGGATCGCGATGTTCACGATCGTGGCGTCGACCAGGTCCATGAAGGCGGCGGTCATGACGATGGCGAGGGCGATCCAGCGCCTCTTGTCGGTGGGGGCCGCTTCCGTGACGGCGTCGTGTGCACTCATACGAGAAAGATAAGAGTGAAATAGGTCAGTCCATGTCCTAGATGCGCCGCATCCTGGAACACATGACGGACACTCCGGCACGACTCCTGAATCTGCTGTCGCTCCTCCAGACCCCGCGCGAGTGGCCCGGCAGCGAGCTCGCCGAGCGGCTCGCGGTCTCCGCGCGCACGATCCGACGGGACATCGACCGACTGCGGGACCTCGGCTATCCCGTCGAGGCCAGCAAGGGCGCGGTGGGCGGCTACCGCCTGGTCGCCGGTACGGCGATGCCGCCGCTGCTCCTCGACGACGAGGAGGCGGTGGCCATCGCGGTCGGCCTGCGGGCCGGGGCGGGCCACGCCATCGAGGGCGTCGAGGAGGCCTCCGTACGGGCCCTGGCCAAGCTGGAGCAGGTGCTGCCGTCCCGGCTGCGGCACCGGGTCTCCACCCTCCAGAACGCGACGATCCCGCTGACCCGCGGGGACGGCGCGACGGTCGCCCCCTCCACCCTCACGGCACTCGCGGGCGCGGTGACGGGGCAGGAACGCCTGCGCTTCGGCTACCGGGCGGGCGACGGCACCGAGTCGAAGCGGCTCGTCGAGCCGTACCGGCTGGTGTCGACGGGGCGGCGGTGGTACCTCGTCGCGTACGACCTGGGGCGCGAGGACTGGCGCACCTTCCGGGTCGACCGGGTCAGCGAGCCGTTCCCGACGGGCGCCCGCTTCACCCCGCGCGAGCTCCCGGCGGAGGACGCCGCCGCCTACATGGCCCGGTCGATGGCCCGGGCCCAGCCCGAGCTCGACCTGGACGTCAGCTTCGAGGCCCCGGCCGACTTCGTCACCGGCCGCCTCCCGTCCCATCTGGCGCCGACGGCGACCGGCGAGACGAGCTGCCGCCTGCGCACCCGTACGACCGACTCGACCGAGTGGCTGGCCGTGCGCCTGGCCCTGGTCGACGCACCCTTCACCATCCACGGGCCGGAGTCGCTGCGCACCTACGTGGCGGACCTGTCGACGCGGCTGGCGGCGGCGGTCCCGGAGCGCTGACGCACGGGACGGCGGCGGGTCCGGACCCCAGGGGTCCGGACCCGCCGCCGGTCGCGCCGGCCGTCGGGCACGCCGCCCTAGGCCACCGCGTCGAAGCCCGTGTCGCGGGCCATCTTCTTCAGCTCCAGCAGCGCGTGCTTCTCGATCTGGCGGATGCGCTCGCGGGTCAGGCCGTGCTGCTTGCCGACCTCCGTCAGGGTCCGCTCGCGCCCGTCCTCGATGCCGTAGCGCATCCGGATGATCGAGGCGGTGCGGTTGTCCAGCTTGTCGATGAGGTCGTCGAGCTCCTCGCTGCGCAGCAGGGTGAGCACCGACTGCTCCGGCGAGATCGCCGAGGTGTCCTCGAGGAGGTCGCCGAACTGCGTCTCGCCCTCGTCGTCCACCGACATGTTGAGCGAGACCGGGTCGCGCGCCCAGTCCAGGACGTCGGTGACCCGCGCGGGGGTCGAGTCCAGCTCGGCCGCGATCTCGGCGGGCTCCGGCTCGCGGCCGTGCTCGCGGTTGAACTCGCGCTGGACGCGGCGGATCCGCCCGAGCTCCTCGACCAGGTGGACGGGGAGCCGGATGGTGCGGGACTGGTCGGCTATGGACCGCGTGATGGCCTGGCGGATCCACCACGTCGCGTACGTCGAGAACTTGAAGCCCTTGGCGTAGTCGAACTTCTCGACCGCGCGCACCAGGCCCGCGTTCCCCTCCTGGATCAGGTCGAGCAGCGGCAGCCCGCTGCGCGGGTAGCGCCGGGCCACGGCGACGACGAGTCGCAGGTTCGACTTGATGAACAGGTCCTTGGCACGCTCGCCCTCGGCGACCAGCGCCTCGAGCTCCTCGCGGGTCGCGCCGCCCGCCTCGCTCTCCACCTCGGCGTCGAGGATCTGCTGGGCGTACACGCCCGCCTCGATGGTCTGGGAGAGCTCGACCTCCTTGGCGGCGTCGAGCAGGGGCGTGCGCGCGATCTCGTCGAGGTACATGCCGACCAGGTCGCGGTCGGCGATCTCCCCGCCCACGCTGCGAACGCTGCTTGCCCGGCTGCTTCCGCTCGCGGCGGAGGACTGACGACGGGCGACGGCACGGGTTGCCATGCGTGCTCCCTTGCTGAGTAGGTCGCGACACCCTTTCGGGTGCCCTGCATCCGACGGAAACAACGACTGGAATCAGGACAGAATTCCCACCGGGCACATGGATTTTCGCGATCATGCAGTATCCTGCGCCGCCGCCGACGAGGAGGGCAGCCCGACGGAACCCACGGACACGCAGGTCAGGCCGCTGTGGAAGCCGATCCGGCAGCTCCGGCGCGACCATGGGAACGCCGCGCACGTGAGACCGCCGTCACACTCCGTGCGGGGACCCCCTCGGCTCCGCCCTCACCCCTGAAGACGACGCCCGCCCGCTCCGGGTTGCTCAGCCGAACTGGCGCTCCGGGTTGCTCAGCCGAACTGGACCGATCGCTTCGCGAGTCCCATCCAGAAGCCGTCGATGGCGCTCCGCTCCCGGTCCAGGTCGCCGACGGCGTCCGCCGCGCCCATCGCCACGAAGAGCGGGGCGAAGTGCTCGGTGCGCGGGTGGGCGAGCCGGCCCGCGGGGGACTTCGCCTCGAAGTCGAGCAGGGCGTCGACGTCGTGCGCGGCGAGGGCCTCGTGCCCCCAGGCGTCGAACTCGGCGGACCAGCCGGGCACGCCGGGGCCGGTGTGGCGCAGGGCGGCCAGGTTGTGGGTGAAGAAGCCGCTGCCGACGATCAGCACGCCCTCGTCGCGCAGCGGGGCGAGCCTGCGCCCGATCTCCATGAGCCGGCGCGGGTCGAGGGTGGGCATGGAGATCTGGAGCACCGGGATGTCGGCACCGGGGTACATCTCGACGAGCGGCACGTACGCACCGTGGTCGAGTCCCCGGTCGGGCATGTCCTGCACGGGTGTGCCGGGGGCGCGCAGCAGCTTGCGGACGGACTCGGCGAGCGCGGGGGCGCCCGGGGCCGCGTACCGGACCCGGTAGTAGTGCTCGGGGAAGCCCCAGAAGTCGTAGACGAGCGGGACGGTCTCGGTCGCGCCGAGGGCGAGCGGGGCCTCCTCCCAGTGGGCGGAGACCATGAGGATCGCCGTGGGGCGGGGCAGCGCCGCGGACCAGGCGGCGAGCTCGCCGGGCCAGACCGGGTCGTCGGCGAGCGGCGGGGCGCCGTGCGACAGGTAGAGGGCGGGCATCCGCTCCAGCGTGACGTCGGGGGCGTCGGTGACGTCGGTGTCAGCCATGGCGTCCGCCTTTCGGGGTCGTTTCTTCGAGCTGATCCTTGAACTTTCAAGCTCACTGTCGACGCCAGGGTAGATCGATATAGTTCAACTTTCAAGAATGGGTCGTACGATGGATGCCATGACCGTGACCGAACCCCGCTGGCTCAGCGACGAGGAACAGCGCGTCTGGCGCGCCTACCTCCATGCCACCACCCTGCTGGAGGACCACCTCGACCGCCAGCTCCAGCGCGACGCAGGGATGCCGCACACGTACTACGGGCTGCTCGTCCAGCTCTCCCAGGCACCCCGCCGCCGGATGCGCATGACGGAGCTGGCCAAGGACGTGAAGATCACCCGCTCCCGGCTCTCGCACGCCGTCGCGCGGCTGGAGAAGAACGGGTGGGTGACGCGCGAGGAGTGCCCCTCCGACAAGCGCGGCCAGTTCGCCGCCCTGACGGACGAGGGGTACGAGGTGCTGCGCAGGACCGCGCCCGGCCACGTCACCGCCGTACGGCAGGCGCTCTTCGACCGGCTCACCCCGGAGCAGGTCGAGCAGCTCGGCGCCATCATGCGCACGATGGCCGAGGGCCTGGAACCGGCGGACCCGAACGCGGACCTGCCCTGGCTCCGCTGAACGGGAGCCAGGGCAGGCGGGTGACGCGCGGGGTGGCGACCGCGGGTCAGTGGGCGATGACCGGGATCTTCACCTCGTCCTCGGCGCCCGCACCGGAGCCCGAGGCGGCGACCGCGCCCGTGCCCGGCTTGCCGGTGTTGATCAGGGTCAGCGCGATCGTGGCCGAGGCGACCAGGATGCCGACCGCCCACCAGATCGCGGCCGAGTAGCCCTCGACCATGCCCTGGAGCTGGAGCAGCTTCTGCGCCGCCGGAGTGGTCGCGCCGGCCGCGTGGTCGACCAGGTACGCGGTCGTCGCCGAGGCGGCGATCGTGTTCAGCAGGGCCGTGCCGATGGCGCCGCCGACCTGCTGCGAGGTGTTGACCATCGCGGAGGCCACACCGGCGTCGCGGGGGTCGACCCCGTGCGTGGCCAGGGACATCGCCGGCATGAACGCCGTGCCCATGCCGAGGCCCAGCAGCAGCTGCGCCGGCAGGATCAGACCGGCGTACGACGAGCCGATCTCCAGCTGCGTGAGCAGCAGCATGCCGACGCCGGCGGTCAGGAAGCCGGGGCCCATCAGGAAGCGCGGCGGGACCCGGGTCATCAGCCGCGTGCCGATCTGGGTGGATCCGGTGATCATGCCCGCGATCATCGGCAGGAAGGCGAAGCCCGTCTTGACCGGCGAGTACCCCTTCACGACCTGCAGGTAGTAGGTCAGGAACAGGAACAGACCGAACATCGCGATGACCGCGAGACCCAGCGACAGGTAGACACCGCCGCGGTTGCGGTCGGTCACCACGCGCAGCGGCAGCAGCGGCGACTTCACCCGCGACTCGACGAGCGCGAAGGCGGCGAGGAGGACGACCGCGCCGACGAACAGGCCGATGGTGGTGGGGTCGCTCCAGCCGTCGGACTCGGCGCGCGTGAAGCCGTACACCAGGGAGACCAGGCCGAGGGTGGACAGGACCACGCCCGGGATGTCGAGCGGCGAGCGGTTGCGGCCGCCGGCCGGCTCGCGGATCACGAAGTACGCGCCCAGGGCGGCGACGATCGCGAACGGGATGTTGACGAAGAAGGTCCAGCGCCAGTTCAGGTACTCGGTGAGGAAACCGCCGAGGATCAGGCCCACGGCGCCACCGCCACCGGCGATCGCACCGTAGATGCCGAAGGCCTTGGCGCGCTCCTTGGCGTCGGTGAACATCACCGCGAGGAGGGAGAGGGCGGCCGGGGCGAGCAGCGCGCCGAACGCGCCCTGCAGCGCGCGGGCGCCGAGCATCGTCGCCTCGCCGGTGGCGGCGCCGCCCAGGGCGGAGGCCGCGGCGAAGCCGATCAGGCCGACCACGAAGGTGCGCTTGCGGCCCCACAGGTCGGCGACGCGTCCGCCGAACAGGAGCAGACCGCCGAAGGCGAGGGCGTAGGCGGTGATGACCCACTGCCGGTTGCCGTCGGAGATCCCCAGATCCTGCTGGGCGGAGGGCAGTGCGATGTTCACGATCGTCGCGTCGAGCACGACCATCAGCTGGGCCAGGGCGATGAAGACGAGCGCCTTCCAGCGACTCGGGTCGGCCTGGGCCGGAGGAGGGGATGCGGGGGTTTTGGACATGGGGGTAGCCACCTCTTGGCGCGTACTGGTGGAAAAGGGACTTCTGTCAGGGCGTAAGGGGAGTCGTGGCACGACCGAGGGCGGGCTCGGGCGTCACGGACTCATGAGGTCACGAGGTCATGAGGTCACGAGGTCTGAGGTCATGAGGGCATGAGGTCACACGGTCACGAGGAACAGCCGGCTTCGCTCCTCAGGTCCTCGAGGGTGGCGGCGGAACCGGGCAGTTCGGAGCGCGCGGGCGCCTCCAGACCGTCCAGGAACACCTGGAGATGGCGGTGGACGAAGCGGTCCATGTTCAGGCAGCCCGTCCCGGGCAGCGGCCGGGTGAGCTGGGAGACGGCGACCATCAGGTCCCCGACGCCCACGTCGGCACGGAGCCGGCCGGCCGCCTGCGCCCGGTCGACGAGGCCCTGCACGGCCTCTTCCAGCCGCTCGCGCTCGGCGTGCAGGTCGGGGTGGTCCTTGTCGAAGTCGCCGTCGAGCATCGGGCACAGGGCGCCGATCCGCTCGTCGGCTGCGGCATGGGTGAACCGGCGCAGGGCGGCGAAGGTGTCGTCCTCCTGCTCGGCGGCCTCCAGGGCCCGCTCGGTGACGCGGGCCATGAGGGAGTTGACGACCTCGCGCACGAGGTCGCCCCGCTCGGGGAAGTTGCGGTAGAGCGTCGCGTTGCCGACGCCCGCGCGGCGCGCGATCTCGTCGAGCGGCACCTGGGCACCGAACTCGACGAACATCTCCCGCGCCGCCGTCACGATCCGCTCGCGGTTGCGCAGCGCGTCCGCCCGGGGGCGGGGCACGCGGCGGACGGGTGCCGCGTCGGCGGTGCTGCTGCTCCTGCTCACTGCGCTGCCTCCAGAACTTCCCGTATCCGGGGAGCAAGTCCCCACTTCGTCGAACACAGGCTTAAACGGGGACTTGGTCCCCGGTTATTTCCCGCTTCGACTGTGACCTGGGACACATCGAAAAGCCGGGTCCGCGGAGCCTTCCTCCGTACCCCGGTCGGGCCACCCGACGCGCGCGCCCCTGACCCCCGATCCAGGCTGATCCCACGGTGCCGACCTGATCGGCGCAGATCAGAGAGGCGACCGCATGCAGGAGCCCCGCCGACGCATACGCAGACCCATCGGCCTGGCCGCGGCCGGCGCGCTCGCGCTCGCCGCCCTGGCATCGGCCAGCACGACCCTGCCCGGCCCGGCCCCCGCCTCCGCGGGACCGATCGCCGCGGGCCCCGGGGAAGCGCCGCTCGGCCCGTGCCGGATCGCCACGACGATGGGCGTGCAGATGTCGGAGGGCCTGCCCACCTCCCCCGGGTACGCGCGGTCCACGGGACGGATCAGGGCCCTCAACCTGATGGTCGACTTCCCGGACGCCCCCGGCGAGGGCACCGCCATGAGCCGCTACCGCGAGTTCTTCCCGCAGACCGCCGACTGGTTCCGCACCAGCTCGTACGGGCGCCTGGTCTACCAGCCCGAGGCCCCGATACCCGACTGGCTACGGATGCCCCGGCCCTTCTCCTCGTACGGCGTCGAGCGCGGCTCACCGTACGAACCGGGCTACCGCGGACTGGTCGAGGACATCATCAAGGCCGCCGACCCGAAGGTGGACTTCAGCGCGTACGACCTGGTCAACGTGCTGGTCACGCCCAATGCCGGCCCCTCGGCCCTCGACACGGTGCTGTCCGTCACCTTCTCCGGGAACGACGACGCCCCCTACGCGGACGGCGTCCCGCTCGCCAACACGTCCTTCGTCTACAGCCGGCAGGACGACGGCTCGGGGACGTACGCCGAGACCGGCTACCGGGTCCTGCCGCACGAGAACGGGCACGTCTTCGGCCTGCCCGACCTCTACACCGTCGACGGGGGCGGCACCGTCGGGCACTGGGACATCATGTCCGAGGACTGGGGGGCCAACAACGACCTGCTCGGCTGGCACAAATGGAAGCTGGGCTGGCTCGACAACGACCAGGTCGGCTGCGCCTCGCGCACGGGCGACATCGAGTTCGAGCTGACCCCGCTGGCCACCACCGGCGGCCGCAAGCTGATCTTCGTCCCGCTCTCCGACAAGGCCGGGTACGCGGTCGAGGTCCGCACCCGCGAGGGCAACGACGAGGCCGTCTGCCAGCCGGGCGTCCTGATCTACCGCGTCGACACCGACGTGGACACCGGACGCGGACCGGTCACCGTCACCGACAGCGAGCACAGCAGCGGCGGCTGCACCCGGCGCCCCAACGTCCACGCGGAACTCTCGGACGCCCCGTACCTCCCGGGCGAGAGCTTCGCCGACCGGGCGAACGGCATCCGGATCAGCGTGGTGACGGAGGACGAGACGACGGGCGGGTACCGGGTGCGGGTGTCCCGGAACTGAGGGGCGCCGGGCGCCGGGCGCCGGGACGACGGGCGCCGGGACGACGGCCCGCGGCTACGCCTGCCCGCCCAGCCCTTCCCGGACCTCGTCCCGCAGCCGCCGCTTCAGCACCTTGCCCGTCTCGTTGCGGGGCAGCTCCGCCTCCCGTACGAGGACGTGCGCCGGCACCTTGAACGCCGCGAGGCGCCCGCCGACGTGGGCCCGCAGCCCCTCGGGGTCCGGCGTCGCGCCCGCGCGGAGCCGGACGACGGCGGCGACCTCCTCGCCGAGGGAGGGGTGCGGGACGCCGACGACGGCGGCCTCGACGACGTCCGGGTGGGCGTGGAGGACGCCCTCGACCTCGACGCAGTACACGTTCTCGCCGCCCCGGATCACCAGGTCCTTGATCCGGTCGACGACGGTGACCCGCCCGTCCCGGACGTGCGCCAGGTCGCCGGTGCGGAACCAGCCCTCGGGGGTGAAGGCGGCCCGGGTGGCCTCCTCGTCGCCCCAGTAGCCGCGGACCAGCGACTGGCCGCGCAGCCACAGCTCGCCGACGCCCTCGGCGTCCGGCCGGTCGACGCGCACCTCGGTGGCGGGGGCGGGCCGCCCGACGCTCTCGGGGTGGGCCCGGTACTCGGCACCGAAGTTGGCGAGCACGCCGCCGCAGGTCTCGGTGAGCCCGTAGCCGTTGCGGGGCTCGATGCGGTCGCCGTACCGGGCGGCGATCCGCGCGACGATCCCGGGCGGCGCCGCCGCTCCCCCGGTGTTGAGCATGGTGAGCGTCTCCAGCGGGTCCCCGGCGCGCCGGGCGGCGTCGAGGAGCTGGAGGGCGGTGGTCGGGACGCCCGCGTAGTGGGTGACGCGGTGGGCGCGGATCAGCTCCAGGGCCCGGTCCGCGTCCCACTTGCGCATCAGGACGAGCGTGCCGCCGGCCGCCATCACCGAGTAGAAGGAGGTGAACGCGGCGACGTGGAAGAAGGGGAAGGTGGTGAGCGAGACCGGTACGGCACCGGCCCCGGGCGTCTCGCCGCGGCGGAGCGCGGAGGCGGCCGCGTGGTACCGCGGGTTCATCGCCGCCCCGGCCTGGGCGAGGTGGGTGGCGACGGCTCCCTTGGGGCGGCCGGTGGTGCCGGAGGTGTAGATGACGGTGGCGTCCTGCTCGGGCAGCACGTCGACGACCGGGGGCCCGAGGAAGGGGTCGAGGTCGGGGACGTACGCCTCGAAGCCCGCGGGCAGGTCGCCCTCCGGCTCCGGCCGCGACCCGGGGTGGAAGACGACGCCGGGTACGGAGCGGGCTCGGGCCCAGGCGGCGACGCGCGGGACCCGCTCGCCGTCGACGAGCAGGACGCGGGGCGTGCAGTCGTCGAGGGCGTACGTGAACTCGTCCTCGGTCCACCAGGCGTTGAGCGGTACGGCGACGAGCCCGGCGAGCTGCGCGGCCCAGAAGGCGATCTGCCACTCGGGGTGGTTGCGCATCGCGACGACGGCGCGGTCGCCGGGGCGCAGGCCGTGGACGCCGAGGAGGCGGCGGGCGAGTCCGCAGGCGGCGTCGAAGAACTCCCGGTAGCCGATCGTCCGGTCCTCGGCGACGAGGAAGGGGCGGTCTCCGTAGGCCCAGGTGGCCTCCACGAACTCCCGCAGGGTCCGGGGGCCGCCGACGTACACGCCGTCCTCGACGGCGAAGGGGGCGCCGGGGGCGGTGAGCAGTTCCGTCCGCGGGTCCGCGCCCGTGCCGGTGTACGGGTCCCTGCGCGGCTCGACCACGACGTGTCCTCCTAAGCGCTTGCTCAGCCCACCGGCCGCCGACGCTATGCCCGGCTCTCGCGGGCGTCAAGCGCGGCCGGTCCGCCGCACCGGGCCGCCGCACCGGGCCGTCCCGTCGGCGGCCCGGGCCTCCCCTCCCGGCGCCGACCGGCCGGGTGCCACCCCGCCCGGCGCCGCCCGCGGGCCGGCTCCTACCCCGCCACCGGCTCCGCCGCCGGGTCCCCCGAGGCGACGAAGAGGCCCACGCGGGTGTCGCCGACCACGCGGGGCAGCAGGAAGGACCAGAAGCGGGTGAGCGGCGCCCGCTCCAGCCAGCACGGGTCCTGGTGCCCGAGCACCTCGTGCCCTGCGGCCACCGCCACCACCGCCGCGGCGACGTCGCGCGCCGCCACGTCCGGGGCGAGCTGGCCCTCGCGTTCGGCGCGCGTCACGGTCGACTCGACCCAGTCGCGCCAGAACCGCCGCAGGTCCTGGGCCGCGCGCGGGCGCCGTTCGGAGCCCGCGCTCAGGTCGAAGCCCGCGCGCAGCACGGAGTCCGCCCGCAGCCCCTGCACCAGTTCGTGGCTGGCGTCGATGACGACCTGGAGCGGCAGGGCCTCCCGGTCGCGGGTGATCCGGACGAGCCGCTCCCCCGCCGCGCCGACGACCGCGTCGGCGAGGGCCGCCTTGCTCTGGAAGTGGAAGTGCAGCGCCCCGCTGCTGACCCCGGCGCGGGCGCTGATGGTCGCCAGCGAGGCGACCTCGAAGCCGTCCCGGTCGAAGAGCGCGGCGGCCGACTCGATGAGCGCGTTGCGGGTACGAATCGCCCGCTCCTGCTTGGCCAAGGGGCCTCCGTCGCTACCGCCGCTCGGTCGAGGGCGTGCCAACACGTGTCATCTTCTCAGCACTTTAACAAACCGGCCCTGCGGTTTTCGATGCCGGGAAAAGAGACCGCGGCCGCCCCGTTCAGGACCGGCCAGGACCCGCTAGGCGCCCAGGCGCACGGGCAACGCCCCGTACCCGTTGAGCAGGAAGGTCGGCATCGGGGCCAACGCGGTCGCCGAGCAGCCCAGTTCCAGGCGGGGGAAGCGGTCGAAGAGCGCGGAGAGCGCGACGGACGCCTCCAGGACCGCGAGCGGGGCCCCGAGGCAGCGGTGCACACCATGTCCGAAACCGAGCGTGTCCCGGTCGGTGCGGAGCAGGTCGAAGCGGTCGGCGTCCGCCCCGTACCGGCTCGGATCCAGGCCTCCGGCGGCGAAGTTGACGAGGATCGGGTCGCCCTGGGCGATCTTCACCCCGTCGAGCTCGATGTCCTCGACGGCGAAGCGCATCGGCGAGTAGGCCGCGGGGCTGTGCGTGCGCAGGGTCTCGGCGACCACGTCCTCCCAGCCTGCGCGGCCGGCCCGGACGTGGCCGAGCTGCTCGGGGTGGGCGAGCAGGGCGGCGGCCGCGTTGACGATGAGCGCGGCGGTGGTGTCCTGGCCCGCGGCGATCAACAGGAAGAGGGAGCCGAGGAGTTCGTTCTCGGTGAGGGCGTCGGCGCCGTCGCGGGCGGCGATGAGGGAGGACGTGAGGTCGTCGCCGGGCGCCTGGCGCCGTTCGGCGACGAGCCCGGCGAGCTGCCGGAAGGCGGTGCCGCGGGCCGCCTCCATGGTGGCGGCGGAGACGCTGGAGCTGAACACCGTGCGGAGGGCCGCGCAGAGTTCGTCGCGGGCGGCGCCCTCGGCGACGCCGAAGAGCTCGCAGATGACCTGGAGCGGGAGCGACTCGGCGTAGGCGGTGCGGAGTTCGGCGGTGCCGCCGGCGTCGAGCGCGGCGGCGAGCGGGTCGAGGAGCGAGGCCGCTATCTCCTCGATGCGCGGCTTGAGGGCGGCGGTGCGGCGGGCGGTGAACGCGGCGGCGACCAGACGGCGCAGGCGGGCGTGCTCGGCCCCGTACGAGAAGAGCATGTTCTCGTTGGCGACCCAGGGGTAGAGCGGCCACTCGGGGGTGATCCGGCCCTCGGCGAAGGCGGGCCAGTGGCGGCGGGCGTCCTTGGAGACCCGGGGGTCGAGCAGCAGCCGCTCGACCTGCTCCTGGCCGACGACGGCCCAGGCTCGTACGCCGCCGGGCAGTTCGACCTGGACGGCGGGCCCCTGCGCGCGGAGCGCGGCGGCCTCACCCGCGAGGTCGCGCCCGGTGACGTCGAGGGCGTGCGGGGTCCGGGAGGAGTAGGGGCAGGAGGCGGTCCCGGCCCCGCTGCCCGCGCCCGGGTCCGTACCGGCACCCGTGCCTCTGTCCGCACCCGTGTCCGTGTCCATGTCGATGTGCATGTGTGTGCGCTCCATTCGGTTCGTCCTTGTGTTCCGCGCCCCCACCGCACACGCAACCGAGGAGAACACCCGCTTCCCCTCCCCTCGACCCTCCGGGCCCGGGCGGGCTCGCCGCCCCGGCCGTTCCGTCAGCTGCCGGCGACCGTGACGGCCGCGCCGGCGTCGCGCAGCCGTACGGCCTCCTGGTACGACTGCTCGGCGCGGGAGGGTGTGAAGTCGAGGCGGACGAGCACGCCGGGGACGGCGATGGCGCTCAGCAGCGTCCGCATGAGGTCCGCCTCCCGCTCCACGATGTCCCCGTGCCCGGTCATGATCTTGGACAGCACCTGGACTCCGGTGAAACTGCCGGTGAACAGGGCGGCCGCGGAGGAGATGTCCACGTGCGGGAGCAGCTCGCCGGCCTCCTTGGCACGGCTGAGCAGGTCCATGTTGTGGTCGATCCACCCCTGCATGGGGACCCGGCGGTCGAGGCCGTCGTGGGGCGAGCCCTGGTCGACGGTGAGGCGCACGCTGCCGCGCACCATGGGGTCGCCGACGTGCAGCAGATGGGCGAGGACCAGCGCCTCGTCCGTGAGCTGCTGCAGCAGGAGTTCGCGCTCGGGCACGGGAGGGAGCGCGGCGACCTGCCCGGCCAGCACCTCCTGGGCGAGCTCTTCCTTGGAGGCGAAGTGGAAGTACAGGGCGCCCTTGGTCACGCCGCACTTCTTCAGGACCTCGGAGATCGTCGCCGCCTCGTAGCCGACCTCGTCGAACAGTTCGGCCGCCGCGAGCACGATCTTCTGGCGCGTGCGGATGGCCCGTTCTTGTTGTGCCACTACATCCTCCGTACCCCGCGGCCCGGGGAGGCCGAGAGGCTGGTATTCCAACGGCTCACATGGAGTGATGAGTCGGCGACCGGTCCGCACGAACTCCCGTCGGCAGTAGGGTGAGGCCGGGCGAGACCGGATTCTTCACACGTCCACATTTCGAGAATAAAACCATCCAACCGGTTTGACAAGGATATTGAAACAAAACCGGTGGATCCGTATCTTTATCGGGCAGGCCACCACCATCCTTACCGGGTCCACTCTCTTCGGGGGACGAGTCGATGCTCCAGCACGCGGAGACGCCGCTCAGAGAAGGCGCCGCAGCCCCTGAACCCGCGGACGCCGCGCACAGCCTCGACGAGAGTGCCACAGCGACCGCCGAACTGACCCGTCTCCTCTTCGACACGGACGACCGCGAGCGGATCCACGCCGAGTGGCGCCGACTGGTCTCGGGCGATGCCTTCACCCACCGCACCGGCCTGACCCCGGCCGAGCGCACGGCCCTCTCCTACGAGCGGCTGCGCCTGGTGAACGACACCGTGGCCGGAACCGGCGCCGAGGTGCTCAGCTACGACGCGCACCGGCTCGCCGCCCTCCACGAGTGGACCGGCTTCGTCGACGGCGGCCTGTGCACGCTGGCCAGCGTCCACTACAACCTGTTCCTCGGCAGCCTGCTCGACCACGACGGCTACCGGCGCGACCTCACCGCGTACACCACGATGGAGCGCACCGGCACGTTCCTGTGCACCGAGCTCGCCCACGGCAACGACGTCGCCGCACTGGAGACGGTGGCCGTCCTGGACCGGGAGACGGGCGGCTTCGAGCTGCACACGCCGAACCCCGGGGCGCAGAAGTTCATGCCGAACACGAGCCTCACCGGCGGCCCGAAGAGCGCCCTGGTCGCCGCCCGGCTGCTGGTGGACGGCGAGGACCAGGGCGTCTTCCTCTTCCTGGCCCCGCTCAGCGACGAGCACGGACACCTCCCGGGCATACGGGTGCGCCGGCTGCCCGACCGCACCGGCACCCCCGTCGACCACTGCCTGACCTCCTTCGACCACGTCCGGCTCCCGCGCGAGGCGCTCCTGGAGGCGGCCCACGGGCGCTTCGACAAGGACGGCCGGTTCGGCAGCAACCTCGGCAACCGGCGCAAGCGGTTCCTGCGCTCGGTCGGCCGGGTCACCATCGGCAAGCTGTGCATGAGCGCCGGCACGCTGGGCATGGCCCGCGCCTCGCTCGCCATCGCCGTCCGCTACGCCCAGCACCGCCAGGTGGCCGCGCCCCGGGCCGGCGAGCGCATCCCCCTCACCGCCCACCGCAGCCACCACGGCCGCCTGCTGCACGCGCTGGCCACCGCGTACGCGATGACCTTCCTGCACCGCGCCGTCCTCGACGGCTGGGCCGCCCACGACCCCACCGACCGCGAGGAGCGCGAGGCGGCGGAACGCATCGTCGCCGTCGCCAAGGGCTGGATCACCTGGCAGGCCCGGGACATCACGATCGAGAGCCGCGAGCGCTGCGGCGCCCAGGGCCTCTTCCCCGAGAACGGCCTGGCGGACCTGCCGCTGAACGTCGAGGGCGGCATCACCGCCGAGGGCGACAACCTGGTCATCTGGCAGAAGGCCGCCTCCGAGCTGGTCTTCGCCCACGAAGCGGGCCCCGCGACCGCCCCGGAAGGCTCCCTCACCGACCTCCCCTTCCTCCGCGACCTGCACGCCTGCGTCGAACGCATCTGGCAGACCCGCGCCCGCAGCGCCCTGCGCAACGGCCCCTCCGGCGACCCGGTCGGCCGCTGGAACGAGACCTCGGGCGCCGCCCTGGAGATGGTCGGCGCGCACGCCCGCGTGGCCGCCGCCGACGCGTTCCTCGCCGCCGCGGACCGCGCGACCGGCGCCCGCCCCCTCCTGGAGGACCTGGCCCGCCTCTTCCTCCTCCACGAACTGCGCCCCCACACCGGCGACCTCCTCGCCGCGGGCCACCTGACCCCCGCCCAGGTCGACTCCCTCCACACCACGACCAACCACACCCTGGCGACCCTGGCCCCCCACCTCGGCCCCCTCGCCGCCGCCTTCGACCTCCCGGCCGAGTACCTGACGGCCACCCCGATCGCCAACGCGGACTACCTGAACCGCTTCACGTACTGACCGGGGTTCGGGCCCGTGGCACGACGGGGCCACCCGCTACACTGTCGAGCGTTGGAACCCCGCCTTCGTAGCTCAGGGGATAGAGCACCGCTCTCCTAAAGCGGGTGTCGCAGGTTCGAATCCTGCCGGGGGCACAGAAGAAACAGCAGGTCAAGCGGCCTCTCGCCCTATCGGGCGGGAGGCCGCTCGGCGTGTGGGACATTCCCCTTCATCCGCCGTTCGGCGCGTCCGCGCGGATAGGCTGGGCAGGCATCCAGGGGAGGGGCGCGTGGCAAGAGTCGTCTTCGTACACGGTGTCGGCAAGCAGTACCTCAGCGAGGATTCGCTGGCCCGGGACATCGTCCCGGAGCTGCGGGGCGGCACACGACTGGCAGGCGGCCCGGTGCCCTCGGAGAGCGAGGTGGACGTCGCCTTCTACGGGGACCTGTTCCGCCCGCACGGCGCCCGGGCGGGCGGACTCCCCCGCTACGACGCCTCCGACGTGGAGACCGAGGAGGAGTTCGCCCTCCTCATGGCCTGGTGGGCCGAGGCGGCCCGGACCGACCCCGCCGTGCCCGGGCCCCACGAGACCGGCGGGCGCGGTCCGGTCGGGTGGGGCGCCTCGCAGGCGATGCGGCTGCGCGCGGTGCGGGCGGCACTGGACGCCCTCACGGGCGCACGGTTCCTGCACGGCGTCCTCGACCAGGTGCTCGTCGGCGATCTGAAGCAGGTGGCCGGCTACTTCGCCGACGAGACCGTCCGCGGCGCGGCACGGGAGCGGGTCGCCGCCCGGATCACGCCGGAGACCCGGGTGGTCGTCGCCCACTCCCTCGGCTCCGTGATCGCCTACGAGACCCTCTGTGACGAGAGGCTCGCCGCCGACTGGGACGTCCACGCCCTGGTCACCCTCGGCTCGCCGCTGGGCATGGGCGCACTGGTCCTGGACCGCCTGCGGCCCGAGCCCGTCGGCCGGCTGGCCCGGTGGCCGCGGCCACTGCGCTCCTGGACCAACATCGCGGACGCGACCGACATCGTCGCCGTCGTACGCGAACTCCGTCCGGCCTTCGGCCCTCGCGTGACCGACCTCAGCGTGCACAACGGCACGCACATGCACGACGCCACCCGCTATCTCACGGCCGTGGAGACCGGCCAGGCCATCGTCAAGGCGCTGGCGCCGGAGAGCGGGACCGGCGGATGCGCTATCTGATCGCCGCGGGAACGCGGCACTACGGCAGACACCCCGGCCTCGCCGAGCTGCCCCTGGCGCACGACGACGTCGACCGCGTCGTCCGGTTCTTCACCTCGCCTCGGATGGGGTACACGCGGGTCCTCGAGGAGCACTCCCTGGACCCCGAGGCCGATGCCTTCGAGGACGCGCTCTCCGAGTGGTGCATCGGCTCCGACCTCACCCCGGACGACGTGGTCGTCGTCTACTACGCGGGCCACGGCGACGAGCCGACACCGGGCGGACGGTACCGGCTCGCCTGCGCCGACAGCCGGGAGGGTCACGCCCGTTCCTGGCTTTCCCTGGAGAACCTCACGGAGGCACTGGCGGCGTCTCCGGTACGCCATGTGCTGTTCGTCATCGACGCCTGTCACGCGTCGGCCGGTGCCGCCGAGATCACGGCCGTGGCCCGTGGCATCGTGGCGGCGCGGCCACGCTCGGACTCCTACGGCTCCGGCACGTGGGTACTCGCCTCCGCCCGTCACCGCGACACGGCCAAGGACGGCGCGTTCGTCACCCGCCTGGTCGAGGCCTGCGAACGCGGCGACGGGCCGTCCCAGCGCTATCTCTCCCCCGCAACGGTGACCGGCCGGATCAACCGCGCGTTCGAGGAGCTCGGGGAGCGTCAGCGCACGGCATGCTCCTCTTCCGACCAGACCGAGCAGCCGCCGTTCTTCCGCAACCCCGCTCACGACCCGAGCGCGGAGGTGGCCCCCGGCGGAACGCCGTCCGACGAGGTCTCGGACCTGACCTCGCACTTCGAGCCCCGGGGACGTGGCGTCGAGCACGTGCACGACTCCGGCTCGTACTTCACCGGACGGGGCCACGCCCTCACAGTGCTCCGTGACCAGCTGAACGGCGAAGGCAGCCGCGGCGCTCTGGCCGTCACGGCCGCGCCCGGCTCCGGCAAGTCGGCGGTGCTGGGACGACTGGTGCTCGAAGAGCACTCGGACGTGTCGATCAACGCCCACCACCAGGTGCTGGACGACATCGTCGGGAGACTTGCCGCTGCCGCGGACCTCACCGCCGCACTCCCGGCCACGCTGCTCAAGGCGCTGGCCGACCGGAAGCGCCCGCTCCGCGTCGTCGTCGACTCCCTCGACGAAGCCGGCCCGGCCGACGACAAGGCCGAGGCCCAGCGCATCGCATGGGACCTGCTGCGTCCGCTCGCGGCGATCCCGTGCGTGCGCCTCGTGGTCGGCACCCGCCGGGAACTCCTCCCGTACCTCGGCGACCGGGTCCGGGCCGTCGACCTGGACAGCCCCCAGTACGCGGACGACACCGACACCGCGGAGTACGTCGAGCGCATCCTGACGGACGCCGGTTCCCCGTACGAGGAGGCACCCGACAGCGCTCGCGCCATCGCCGAGGAGGTCGCCCGCCGCGCCGGCCACTGCTTCCTCGTGGCCCGCATGGTGGCGAGCGCGCTGCTCCGCGGCGAGCCCGTCGACACGAGCATCCCGGGCTGGGCCCTGTCCCTGCCCTCGGACGTGGGCGGCGCCTTCGAGGAGTACCTGCGACGGCTCCCGATCGAGCGGCGGGAGAACGCCACCTCGCTCCTCACGGCCCTGGCGTTCGGCGAGGGCCACGGACTGCCGCGCAAGATCTGGCTCTCGGCCGCGCGGCGCCTCTCCGAGCTCCCCTTGCGCGAGGCGGACATCGACGCGCTGATCGAGGAGAACGGCTCGTACCTGTCGAGCGTGGAAGTGGCAGGGATCAAGCACTTCCGCCTCTATCACCAGGAACTGACGGACCACCTGCGACAGCGCATGCTGCGTCGCCGGGACCTCCGGGACGTCGCCGAGCACTTCGTCGCCACCCTGCTCGACCTGACTCCCGATCGTGACTGGTACCGCGCCCACCCCTACGTCCGCGCCCACCTGGCCACGCACGCGGCGGCGGCAGGCACGATCGAGCACTTCGTGACGGACCCCGCGTTCGTCCTCGCCGCGGAACCGACGGGACTGCTGCCCGCGGTCCGGCACGTACGGGACGACCCGGCCCTGGCGCTTGCGGTGGAGCGCTACGTGGGCACCCTCGGCGGCTCCGCCCTCCACGGCACGGACCGAGCCGCACGGCTCGCCTTCGCCGCGGAATCGCACGGAGCGGCCGAGCTCGCCCGGCGCGCGGAGAAGCTGTCGGATTCGGTGCAGCGTCTGCGGGTCGAGTCCCGCCCCGTGAGTCCGCACCGCATCGTCGGACGGCACGAGGACGTGTCGTACTCCACGACGTCGTTCAGCAGTAGCTGGTTGGTCGAGGACACGACGCTGCCGGACGGGGGCCGGGTCGTCCTGGCCGTCCGACAGGACGGACTCACGCACGAGTCGGTCGCGGGCGCCACGCACGTGCACCTGTGGGCCCTCGACGCGCCGTCGACGTCGACGGTGCTGCCGCATCCGGCCGCCGTGGTCGGCCTCGCTCTCCTGCCGGCCCGTCAGGGGCCGCCGCTGGCGGTCACTCTCGACGCCGCGGGGGACCTCCGCGTCTGGGATCTCGTGGAGCGCACCCTCGTCCGGCACGTCCCGGGCACGGGGTACGAGGCGATCCTCGACACCGGCGAGCTGAGTTCGGGCACCCCGGTCGTGGTGTGCAGTGGCAAGGAGCGGGTGGTCGTCCACGACCTCACGACGGGGCCGGTTCTCGACGTGGAGTGCCCTAGGTCGCCCGAGGCCCTCGGCAACCCGGGAGCGACCGCCAGGCTGGTCCCGACCGGGGACGTCGAGCCGGCGCTGATCGTCTGCGACGGTGTCCGGGGAACCGTCACCCGGTGGACGATCGGGCACCCGGGCACGTACGCGACGCTGCTGGAGGAGCTGGACAGCCCCCGGCTGCTCGACGGGACGCTCCGGTCAGGAGACACCGCGACCGTCGCGATCGGGGAGGGAACGTACCAGAGCGGGGGACCACACCGGCTCTTCCTGCTCGACTGCGCCTCCGGCAGAGCCTCGTCCACGGATCAGGACAAGTACAGCCACTGGCTCCAGGGCGGCTTCGTGTCCCTGGACGACGCGAAGCACGTGCTCGTCGCTCACCAGCGCTGGGGCGACGTCCAGATCATCTCGACGGCGACGGGGCAGGTCGCCACCACCGCGACGCCCACGGTCTCCGCCGAGTTCTTCGTCCCGGCCCCCAGGGCGCTGCGCGGACGGATCCACAGCGTGGTCGGCGGCCACATCGAAGGGGTCCAGGTACTGGACTGCTCCACAGGCCTGCCCGTCAGTGCCCCGATGTACGGCCACGAGGGTGCGGTGAGCGCCGTGCACCTGCTCGGCTCCGGCACGCCGGAGACTCTGGACATCCTCACCCTCGGCAACGACGGCACGGCACGGCTCTGGCAGTGGCGGTACGACGACGGCGCCCGGCATCAGGACCAGACGGCGAACGAAAGCAGGGACACCACCCTCTTCGACCTGGCCCACACCCAGGCGGTCCACGGATGGAGCGCGTTCCCCGACATCGCCGTGGCCAGCTCTTGGGGCAGCCTCCGGCTGGTGGACGCCACCGTCCTGGACGGCGCCGAGACCGAGGGCGGAGAACTGGCCGGACGCACGTTGCTCGAGATCCACAACGCGATGGAGAGCTGGAAGGAGGACCCGGACGGCTCTGCGCACCTGCTCGTCAAATCCGAGAAGATCGTCGACACCGGCACCGAGTCGCTGACGCAAGCCGGCTTTTCCTGGCACCACATCACCGCTCCCGAATCCGTGGTGTGCGCCGAGCCGGACCGTCTCACGTCGGTCCCGTGGGGCGTGGAGTGCCACCTGGTGCCGGCCTCCGCCCGCCACGCCTCGGCCCGTATGGTCGGCTACTGCCCGGTGGAGGGCAAGCTGTACGCGGTCGCGTCCCACGGTGCCGGTACCGAGACGAGGCAGAGCTGGTGGAAGGTCGACACCTCCCAGGAAATGGTTCACTCCACGGCCTTCACCGCACGATCAGGGCACGCGGTCCTCCTGGTCGGAGTACGTCCAGCCGCTGTCCGTGGGGACTTCACCATCTCCCACCACTTCGTCGCATCTCACCTGCCGGGCGCCGACGACGTCACCCGGGGATTCCTCTGGGACGCCACCGCCGACAAGCCCCTGCGAGACGAGCCCCTCGAGCTGCCGGCTCGGCTGACGGCCCTGGTACCGCATCACGCCGCCGAGGGGACCCGCTACGTCGCACTGGCCTGCCGCGACGGAAAGGCGGCCGTCCTCGACCTGGAGACGGACCGGGCCCTGCCCATCCACCCCGCCGCGCGGGACCACGGCAGGAGAGGTCTGGCCACTCGCAGGGAGCTCACCAAGGGCAGCGGCTTCTTTCTTCGCTGGGCCGACATGCCCGGCGGGGCAGCCGTGCTCCTGTACATGGACGCGACCGAGTCCGGCGAATCCGTCACGCTCCCCGTAACCCTCTGGAACTCCGCCACGCCCGAGGCCCCCACACGCACCCTCGCCGTCCGAGCGCGGCGCCTCCTGTGGACGGGGGCCGCACCCAGCGGGGAGACCCTGCTCGCCGTCAGCGACGAGCACGGGGTCGCCCTGTGTCACCTTCCCAGCGGGGAGCGGATCTGGGCGGCACCGCTGCCCGCGCTGGTGACGTCGGGGACCGTACTGCCCGGGAGCCCGACACTGGACCTCGCCGTGGGGACACAGCAAGGAGTCGTCCTGCTGCGTCCACGCCTCTCGGCGGCCTGGAAGAGACGCCTCGGAGTCGCCTGACCCCACGGCCCGCGCCCAGCGCTGCGGCCCGCCGCGGTCACTCGCTCAGCGCAGCTCCTCCGGGCAGGTGGTGCCGCGCGGGAAGAGCTTGTACGGCGCGCCCAGGCGGTAGGTGCCCGCCTTGGGGGCGAGGAGTTCGGTCCATTCGTCGCCCTCCGCGTCGGGGGTGGCCTTCAGGAGGCAGCCCTCCTTGTTGGCGAAGGTCTTCGGGAGGTCCGTCTCGGAGGCCTCGCGGGCCTCCTTCGAGGCTTCCGTCTCCTGGGGCGGTTCGATCTTGGCGCCGTCGGCGTCGAGGAGGGCGAGCCAGGGGGAGTACGGGACGCGGATGAGGACGCGGCCGGGGGCGTCGAGGCGGATGACGACCTCGTTGGCCTCGGCGCGCTGGACCTGGGCCGGCGGGTCCGCCAGGGGGGTCGGGTCGGTGACCTCGTACAGGCGCCAGTTCGCGTCCGACCAGATCTGGTGGAGGTAGGGCAGGCCGTCGTCGACCAGCTCCGCCTCGCGTTCGGCGCCCGAGTCGGGGGCGCCGGTCGGCAGCACCACGTAGTGGACCGCCCAGCGGCCGAGCCAGTCCTGGTAGTTCGCCGCGTTCAGGGTGTCGTCGTAGAAGAGCGGGTTGCGCTCCATGTCCGCCTGGCGGTTCCAGCCGCGGGCCAGGTTGATGTACGGGGCCAGGGCGGACGACTCGCGGTGGCTGGAGGCCGGGACGACCTCCACGCGGGCCTTCTCCGCGCCCCGCACCTGGAGCTGGTTGATCAGTGGCGCCACCTCGCGCGCCCAGGACGCGTCCGGGGCGGTGCGGATCACGTCGTCGACGCCCTTGAAGCCGATCCAGAAGTTCAGGCCCGCGAAGGCCAGCACGATCGCGTACCAGCGGCGGGAGCGCGGCACCGTGTAGGGGAGCGCCGCCAGCAGGACCACGCCGGCGAAGAGCATCACCAGGCGCGAGACGTTCGAGCCGATCTGCGAGTCGATCAGCCAGGTGAGGAGCGTGCCCGCCGAGTACACCGCGGCGGCCGTGCGGACCGTGCGCCAGTCGCGGGGGACGAGCACGAGGCACAGGATGCCGAAGAGGAGCGGGAGGGAGGTCGACATGAACGACATCGGCTGTGTCCCCGAGAAGGGGAACAGCCAGGCCGACAGGGCCACCACCGCCACCGGGGCAAGGCCCAGGGCGTACGCGCCGGGGCGCCGCTTGTTGAGGAAGAGCGCGGCCGCCGCCACGCCCAGGAACAGGCCCGCCACCGGACTGCACGCCGTCGCCAGGCCGGCCAGCGGTGCCGCCACCGCGGCCTTCGCCCAGCGGCGGTAGCGCCAGCGGTGCGGCCAGCAGAAGACCGCCGCGACCGCGCCGAGCGCGAACATCATGCCGAGGCCGAAGGTCACCCGCCCCGACAGCGCGTTGCACAGGAACGCGAAGACCCCGGCCAGCGCGCACGCCATCGGGTTGCGGACCGCCCGCACCCGCACCAGGATCAGCGCCGTCAGTGCCGCCGACAGCGTCCCCGCGATCATCATCGTGGTCCGCACGCCGAGCACCGACATCACGTACGGCGACACCACGCTGTACGAGACCGGGTGCATCCCCCCGTACCAGGCGAGGTTGTACGCCGAGTCCGGGTGCCGTCCGACGAACTCCGCCCACGCGTCCTGCGCGGCCAGGTCGCCGCCGCTGTTCGCGAAGAAGAAGAACCAGAGGATGTGGGTGACGGCCGCGGCTGCTGTCGCGGCGAGGACCGTGTAGCGGCGCTTGCGCCGGGGCGCGGCCGGCGGCGCGGGAGGTTCCGGGGCCGGTCGCTGACCCGGGAGCTCTATTCGCGAAGGCGAAGACACGTGGGTTTGGCCTCCGGTTTCCCGGGTCCCCTCTGCGGTGGTCAACTGCGGCCCTCTCCCCTGCCCTGCCCGGCTCTGCTGGTGCCTTTCCGTACCGGTGTTCCGCTTCCCGTCCCCGGGCACGACGCTAACAGCTGGGTGCCCGGGGAGCTCCCCGGGCACCCTCTGGGATCGGTCCGCCCGGCTCAGCCGACGCGGGTCAGCTTCTTGCCGAGGCCCGGCTCGACCAGGTCGCCCTGCAGCGCCACCGGCGCGCTGACCTTGCCGTTGCCCGTGCCGATCGACACCTGGCCGACCACGTCTCCGGCCTTCCCGGAGTGCGGCAGGGCCTTACCGCCGTTCGTGAGCTCCAGGTCCACCTTGAGGCCCGGCCAGCCGACCGCCCGGAGCTCCTTGGTCGCCACGACCGGCGTCCGGCCGCCGAGGCCGTCGTCCACGTACCCGACGACCTGCCCCTTCTTCACCACGGCCGCGGACGTGACGTCCTTCTGGGCCTGCTGGATCACCTTGAGGCTGTTCGCGATGGCCAGGTCCAGCTTCTGCCAGAGCTGGTCGGCGTCCTTGGCTCCCATCACGATGCCGAGGACGCGCTGCTTCTTGCCGTCGACGACCGTGTACGCCGCCCACAGCAGGTTGCCGCCGGCCGGGGTGGACGAGCCGGTCTTGATGCCGCTGACGCCCGGCTCCAGCAGGATCTTGTTGTTGTTCTCGATCCGGCCGGGGATGCCGTCGACGGTCACGTTCGGCATGTCCACGATCTCGCGGAACACGTCGTACTGCATGACCGCCTTCGCCAGCTTCAGCTGGTCCAGCGGGGTCGACACGGTGCTCGACTGCAGACCGGACGGGTCCGTGTACGTCGACTCCGTCATCCCGAGCTCCTTGGCCGCGGCGTTCATCTTCTCGACGAACGCGGCCTCCGAACCGGCGTCCCAGCGGGCCAGCAGCCGCGCCACGTTGTTGCCGGACGGGATCATCAGGAGTTCGAGCAGCTCCTTCTCCGTGTAGGTCTGCCCCTCCTTGATCGGGGCCGTCGACTCGTCCTTCGCCTTCGCCTGCTCACCGGCGATCGCGTCGACCTCGATCTTCGGGCCCTTCTCCTTCCCCTTGACGGGGTGGTCGCGGAGGATCACGTACGCCGTCATCGTCTTCGCGACGCTCGCGATCGGCGCCGGCTTCTGCGGGCCGTACGTGCCCAGCGAGCCCACGCCCTCGACCTCGGCGGCGCCCTGTCCCTCGGACGGCCACGGCAGCTGCAGCGCGCCGCCGTCGAAGGTGTACGTGGGCGCCGCCGACAGCGTCAGCGCCGGGTCCGGCAGCGGCCGCACGATCTGTACGACCGCAAACACGACGAGCAGCAGCAGGACCAGCGGGGTCCAGATCTTCACCCGCCGCACGCCGGTCCGCAGCGGCGTCTCCGGCGGCGGCGGGGTGTTCGTGAGCTCCGCCAGGATCTCCAGCGGCGGGCGCGGCGGCAGCGGCTGCTGCCTGGTCCGCTCCGCCTCGGCGAGCGCCGGGGGCACGGGGGCGGGGGCCGGAACCTCCGCCTCGGCGGCGGGCGCCGCGGCGGCCGGGGGCTTGGGCTGCTCCTGGGTGATGTCGCCCTTGAGCGGGCGGAACATCGACTCGGGCAGCTTCAGGGCCGTGGTGGGCTGGTCGACGACGGGCGCCTTGGGCTCCGCCGGCAGCTTGGGCGCCTTGAAGACGGCGGTCGGCTGGTCCACGGGGGCCGGGGTGGGCGCGGCGGCCGGCTTCGCCTCGGCCTCGGGCTCGGGCGCCGCCGTGGGCTCGGGCGCGGGCGCGGCCTCGGGCGCCGTCGCCTTCCGCGCGAACCAGGACTCGCCACCGGCGGCGGCAGCCGCCTTCGGCTCCTCGGAGGCGCCGTCACCCTTGGCCCAGGAGGTGGTGCGGGCGGGGGAGGCCACGGCGGCCTCGGACGCCTTGTCCACCTCAGACGCCTTGTCCGCCGCAGACGCCTTGTCCGCCTCGGGCTCGGCCTCGGGCTCGACCTCGGGCTCCGGAGCGGCCTCGGACCGCTGCTCAGCATCGTCGGCGGCGTCGGCAGCGTCGGCGGTCTCGGGCTCGGGCTCGGCAGCCTCGGCGGCCGCCGTCCGCTCCTCGGCCTCGGCCTCGGCCTCGGCGCCAGCCTCGGCGTCCGGGCCGTCGGCGTCGGCGTCGGCGGCCTCTACGGCCTCCGGCTCGTCCGTGTCGCCAACCGCCTCGCTCACCACGGCGTCAGACGCCCCGGCAGCCGTCCCGGCGCCCTCCGGCGCCTCCGGCGCCTCCGCGCCTTCCTCGTCGTCCTCCGTGGCGACCCACGCCGCCACGGCGGCCCTCAACCGGTCACCCTCCGGGGCTGCGTCCTCGGCACCCGCGTCCGTGCCCTCGACGGCGTCCTCGGCGCTCTCCCGGGCGTCCTCACCGGAAGCGCCCCCCTCAGGCGCGCCCTGCGCGTCCTCAGGTGCCGTCCGCGGAGCCAGTGCCTTGAAGACGGCCGTCGGCTCGTCCACGCGGTCCTGGAGCACGGACAGACGCGGGTCCTTGCCGTCGCCGCCGGCCACGCTCTCCCGCTGCTCCGCCTTGTCCGGGGACTCGCCCGCCACCGTGCCTCCTCCATGCGCCAAACGAAACGTCATACGAAAAGCGTCCGGAACTCGTCCGGACGTCCGAACCATCTACCAGTGTCCTGTGTGGACCCCTTGGCCCCGTGCTAGACGAGAACGACATACCTGCCGGTTCCCACACGAACCGACCAGGCACTCTCGACAGATGAATGTGAGAGGGGTCACCCTGTCATTCATCCACGCGGGGAGGCATGGATGGGCAGGAGCCGCAGAACAATTCCGGAGGAGCTTCTGCTGCTCGCTCTGGACCCGGCCACGGGTACCACAGCGCAGCCGCAGTCGCTCGACCTCGGCCTCGCCGGAGCACAGCTAGTGGAGCTGGCTCTGGCAGGACGGATAGCCCCTGACGGGGATCGTATCGCCGTGGTGATGCCACGGCCGACCGGAGATCCGACTCTGGACTCCGCACTGGAACTGCTGCGCCGACGCGGCAGCCCGGTTCGGGCCGTCCACTGGATCGGCGGGCCCCGACTGGGGCTGCGTCAGATCTATCTCGCGCACCTGGAGCGCTGCGGCATGGTGCATGCCGTGGAGGGCCAGATGTGCGGGGTGCTGCCGACGACTCGCTACCAGGCGACGGACACGGCGATCAGCCGGGACATCCGATCCCGGCTGGACAGTGCGATCCGCACCGGCGTACCGCCGGACCCGCGGACCGCGGCGCTCGCCGCGCTGGCCCACGCGGTCGGTCTCGGCAAGCACCTGTACCCGGGGAACGAAGGACGGTCGTCGCGGTCCCGGCTGCGCGACCTGATCCGGCACGATCCCATGGGCGGCCTCGTGGCGCACGCCGTGATGGACGTCCAGAACGGCGTGGCCGCACAGCCGCGCCGCAACGCGGCGGCGAGCGGGGTTCCGCAGCAGCCGCGCCGGGGCAGCATGGCCCGTGCCGTGTGACCCCGGGCGTGCGGTCGGCGCGCGAACAGCGCGTGACCGCACCCCCTGATCCACACCGGGAGCCGCGAACGGGTGCGGGGCGGGCGTCGTGACGCCCGCCCCGCACCCGCACGCCACCCGCGCCCGTCTGGTGATTTCCCAGCGCACACCACACCTTTGGTGGCAGTCTGCCAAGCAGTAGATACTCACAGCTACGCAGCCGACAGCCGGAGGTGCAGTTTCCGTGGCGTCCAGTGTCAACCCCACCGTCAGGCGACGCCGATTGGGCCAGGAGCTGCGCCGGCTCCGGGAAGCGAAGAACATGACGGCCGAGCAGGTCGCCGAGCGTCTCCTCGTCTCCCAGTCGAAGATCAGCCGCCTCGAGAACGGCCGCCGTTCCATCAGCCAGCGCGATGTGCGCGACCTGTGCGGGGTGTACGAGGTCGAGGACGAGCGGGTGGTGGACTCGCTCATGCAGATGGCCAAGGACTCCCGCCAGCAGGGCTGGTGGCACGCCTTCGGCGACATCCCGTACAGCGTCTACATCGGTCTGGAGACCGACGCGGAGAGCCTGCGGGTGTACGAGCCGCAGATCATCCCGGGGCTGCTCCAGACGCACGGCTACGCCGAGGCCGTCATCAGCGGGGCGCTGCCCGAGTCGGCGACCGCCGACATCGACAAGCGGGTCACCGTCCGCACCCGCCGCCAGGACCGCATCAAGGCCGAGGAGCGCCCGCTGCGCCTGTGGGCGGTGATCGACGAGGGCGCGCTGCGCCGGGTCGTCGGCAGCAGGCGGCTGATGGTGGAACAGCTGGAGCACCTGGTCGAGCAGTCGATGCTGCCGCACGTGACGGTGCAGGTGCTGCCGTTCGACATGGGCGCGCATCCGGGCATCAGCGGGCACTACGCGATCCTGGAGTTCCCCGACACCTCCGACTCCAGCGTGGTCTACATCGAGGGCGTGACGAGCGACCTGTACCTGGAGAAGGCGCAGGACGTAGCGAAGTACAGCGTGATGTACGAGCACTTGCGGGCGCAGGCGCTGAACGCGGAGCAGACCCGGGAGTTCGTGGCGCGGATCGCGAAGGAGTACGCGGACGGGGAGGCGGCGGAAGCGGGGTGAATGCCGCTCTTCGGTCCGGCGACACGTGAAGAGGCCGGTACGGTACACCCCCGACTGACCTCAGCGGAAGCGCAGTTGGAATATGCCATCCGGTCGAGTGAACGCCAGTCCCGCCGGACGGGGCCGGGCGAGTAGCGTCGATCACGCCAAGGCAAGAAGAACGTTGGCGTGACACCTACAGAACCGGAGTGAGAAACATGGGCATCATTCAGGGCGGCACGGACACCTGGACCAAGTCCTCGTATTCCGGCGGCAACGGGGCCTGCATCGAGGTCAAGTCCCCCGTCGTGAGCGCGATCGCGGTCCGTGACTCCAAGGCCCCCGAGGGCCCTTCGATCTCCTTCGGACCGGGTTCCTGGACCGCTTTCGTGGGCGAGGTGAACGCCGGGGTCCTGTGACCCCCGGCGTCCACCGCACCACCCGCAGCACCACCGCACAGCAGGAGAAGAGCCCTCTCGACCGGTCCGCCGTCCTGGCCGAGGGGGCTCGGCCCTTTCCCGGGGCCCCTGGGCCCCCGGCCCCGGCGCCCCTAGCGCAGTTCGTCCACGTACCGGTCCGTCCCCGGCACCGTCGGGACGAACGGCGCCACCAGCTCGACCCGACCGCCCCACTCCGGCGCCACCAGGTCCGCGAAGTGCCCGTCCCAGCAGTCGCGCGGGTCGCGCTCCAGGAACCACAGCAGGGTCAGCCGGGTGTCGACGCCCTCGACCTGCTTCACGTACGTCATCCGGTCGCCGGGCAGCGGGGTGGGCCGGAAGAGCGTCACCATGGCCGCGGGCGAGCCCGCGAGGCGGCGCGGCAGTTCGCGCGAGCGCAGCCGCTCCACGAGGGCGTCCCGCGCCTCGGGCCCCTCGGTGTCGACCACCTGGAGGACGAGCCCGGCGTACGGGTGGTCGAGGGCGTGGAAGTCCCGGGGGCCGGCCGCCCCGTCCCGGTAGACCGTCGCCTCGTGGTCCTGGAACGAGGTGAAGACGTGGGTGCGGTCGTGGTAGACCCGGGCGTCCCGGTTGAGGCGCTTGTTGATGCCGACGGTCCACTTCATGTGCTCGTCGTAGCGGCCCTCGGTGATCCAGTACGTGGAGAGGTAGCAGCCCGCGGTGACCGGCTGGGCGACCGCGGACTTCTCGGGGCCGCGCAGCTCCTGGAGGGCGCGGGTGGCGACCCAGCGGCGGCCGGCGAACATCCAGGGCATGGCCATGGCGCCCGCGTAGTAGTGGTCGTCCTCGTACCAGCGGTTGTAGGCGTACTCGTGGCCCGGGTGCGGTTCGACCATGGTGATCAGCGCGTGGCCCGGGTGCACGCCGTACGGGCCGACCGACGCCAGTTCCGCGTAGGTCTCGATGTCGCTCATCGTCCTGCCCCTTCCCTGCTCGGTTCCGTGCACCTACTCTGACGGGCCGTCAGATCGTTGAACAGGCCCAGGGAGGTTCCGGATGCCGTTCCAAGGACTGCTCCAGGGAAAGACGGTGGTCGTGTCGGGCGTCGGCGCCGGGCTCGGCCACCGGATCGCCGAGACGGTGGTGCGGGACGGGGGCCGGGCGGTCCTCGGCGCGCGGACCGAGGCCAATCTCGCCAAGTCGGCCGCCGAGATCGACCCCGAGGGCGGCAGCACCGCCTACCGGGTCACCGACATCACCGACGAGGCCCAGTGCGAGGCGCTGGCCGCGCTCGCGGTGGAGCGCTTCGGCGGGATCGACGCCGTGGTCCACGTGGCCGCCTGGGACTCGTACTTCGGCGGCCTCCAGGACGCCGACTTCGCGACCTGGCAGGGCGTCCTGGACGTCAACCTGCTGGGCACGCTGCGGATGACCCGCGCCTGCCTGCCGGCCCTGAAGGAGCGCGGCGGCTCGGTGGTCCTGATCGGCACCCAGTCGGCGGTGGCCGCGCCCTCGCAGGTGTGGCAGGCGGCGTACGCGGCGTCGAAGGGGGCCCTGACCTCGGCGATGTACTCGATGGCCCGCGAGCTCGGGCCGCACCGGATCCGGGTCAACACCGTGCTGCCGGGCTGGATGTGGGGGCCGCCGGTCCAGGCGTACGTCCAGTTCACCGCGCACACCGAGCAGGTGCCGGAGGACGAGGTGCTCGGGCGGCTCACGGAGCGGATGGCGCTTCCGGAGCTGGCGACGGACGGGGACGTCGCGGAGGCGGCGGCCTTCCTCGCCTCGGACCGGGCGCGGGCCATCACCGGTCAGTCGCTGCTGGTCAACGCGGGGGAGCTGATGCGCTGAGCTGCCCACCGATTCGGACGGGTTCCTGGACGTGCGCGAGGGGGCGATCCGTGTCCCGCCCCGGGCGCGTCCATCGGCACCGCCGTCGGCACCCACCGTTTCGCGCCCCGCCTCAACCGACTCCGCTGCCGGTCGCCTCACCTCTGGAGTACGTCACCTTCTCGGCCGAGAACGACCGAGCCTGTTGACCCGGTCATCTCCACCGGTTCGCGCTCCCGACCGCCCCCTACGACAGGACGGTGCGGCGAGCGGAGCGGTCAGCCCCTCGGGTAGCGGGCCAGCCAGCCGGGCGCCGACTCGGCGGGGCCGTGCAGGGCGGCGCCCTGGGTCATCTCCATCGCGAAGTCGTCCGCGAGCTCCAGGACCGTCGCACGGCCCTCCAGACCGGCCAGCCAGGCCGGCGGGAGGGCCGTCTCGCCGTGCAGGGCGCCGAGCAGCGCCCCGGTCAGGGCGCCGGTCGCCGCGGACGGACCGTCGTGGTTGACCGCGAGCCGCAGCCCGTGCCGGATGTCCTCGCCGACCGAGGCGCAGTACACGGCCGCCGCCAGCTGCCCCGCCGCCCGGTCCTCGGCCGCCCCGAGCGCGGCCACCCGCTCCGCGTCCGGCGCCCCCTGGCGTACGGCGCCCAGCGCGGCCTCCAGGGCCTGCGTCACCGGCTCGTGGCCGGGGCGCGGGGCGAGCTGCTCCAGCGCGGTGCGGACGGCGCCGTCGACGCCGTCGCCGCGGGCCACGCCGTGCACGACGACCGCGAGGGCGCCGGCCGCCAGGTACCCGGCCGGAGCGCCGTGCGTCTGCGCCGCGCACTCCACCGCGAGCTGGCAGACCAGCTGCGGCTCCCAGCCGACGAGCAGCCCGAAGGGCGCCGAGCGGACCAGGGCGCCGGAGTCCTCCGCCCCCGGGTTCTTGGGTCGCTCCAGGGTGCCGAGGACCTCGTCGCCGAGACCCGTCAGGCAGGCCCTGGCCGGGTCGCGGCGGGCGTACAGCCACTCCTCGCGGGCCAGCCAGCCCAGGTCGGCGCGCCGCTCGTCGGGGCCCCAGTCGCGCTGGGTCGCCGCCCAGCGCAGGTGCGCCCGGTGCACGTCGGTGGGCGGGTGCCAGGCGCCGGTGTCGCGGCGGACCTGGGCGCGGATGAGGCCGTCCACGGTGAACAGGGCCATCTGCGTGGCGGCCGTGACGGCGCCGTGGCGGCCGTGCGCGGGGACCGGCTCCGTCAGGCCCTCGGGGCCGTGGGCGGCGCGGAGCTCGGCGAGCGTGCGCCCGGCCGCCCCCGCGCCGAACGCGTCGCCGACGGCGCCGCCGAGCAGGCAGCCGCGGACGCGGGCGCGGAAGTCCTGCTGTTCGGCGCGGCCCCACACGGCCGCGGCTGTGGTGGTCACGTCGTGCCTCCCCCGGTCGGCAGCTGCTCGTCCAGCACTGTAATAGACCGGATGCGCTCGTTCAGGGCGCGGAGCGTTATGCGATCGGACGCCTGTCAGTCCTTTTTCGATGCGGTTTCGACCACAGTTCACCGGAAGTTCGCACCCGGCCAGAAGCATCCGCGCCATGAGCCCTGTGACACGAGTCAAGACCTCCGCCGCCGCGCTGGCCGCCGCCGCGCTCCTGGTGGGTCTCGGCGCCCCGACCGCCTCCGCGCACCCCCGCCCCGGGCACGGGCACGCGGAGCACTCCCGCACCGCCGTACCCTTCACCGCCGCGACCGTCACCGAGAACCCCGGCGGCACCTTCACGATCACCTGGAACGCCCCCGGCACCCGCGCCGTCGCCGTCCGCACCGACGGCCGCACCGTCGCCCGCGGCGGCTCCGCCGGCAGCGTCACCGTCACCGGGCTGCCCTCCGCCGACCGCCGCTGGTTCGACCTGGTCCCCGAGCGGGGCGGCTCGCTGCGCCTCGCCGATCGGCTGATCCGCCTCCAGGGCACGGTCAACCTCCGTGACGCGGGCGGCTACCGCACCCGCGACGGGCACTGGGTGAAGATGGGCGAGGTCTACCGCTCCGACGCCCTCGACAAGGTCACCGACGCCGACCTCGCCAAGCTGAGGCGCCTCGGCATACGGACCGTCCTCGACCTGCGCATGGAGTCCGAGCGCGCCGCCGCCCCCGACCGCGTCCCGGCCGGCGCGCGCTACGCCGTCGCCGACGTCCTCGCGGGCACCGGCACCTTCGCCACGATGCCCAAGTCCCCGGCCGAGGCCGAGAACATGATGGTCACGGGCAACCGCTTCATGGTCAGCGGCGGCACCGCCAAGGCCGCGTACGGAGCGGTCTTCGACACCCTCGGCGACGGCGGCGTCCTCTTCCACTGCACGGCCGGCAAGGACCGCACCGGCTGGGCCGAGGCCGCCCTCCTCACCGCCCTGGGCGTCCCCGAGGAGACGGTCATGGCCGACTACCTCGCCAGCAACACCTACCGGGCCGCCGCCAACGAGGCCGTCCTCTCCCACCTCCCGCCGCAGCAGGCCGCCGTCTACAAGCCGCTCCTGGACGTCCGCCCGGAGTACCTGAACGCCAGCCTCGACGAGGTGGAGCAGGAGTACGGCTCCTTCCGCGCCTACCTGCGCAAGGGCATCGGCGTCGACCACCAGGAGCTCGGGGAGCTGAAGCGCGAGCTCCTGGTGGGCTGAGCCCGGTCCTACTCCTGGACCAGCGGCAGCAGCTCCGGCAGGTGCCCGTCGGAGGCGCGGGCGACGCGCTGCCGCTCCTGGGGCACCTCCCCGTACAGCGTCGTCCGGGGCTTCGCCGGGCGGCCGGCGCTCTCGGCGATGGCCTCCAGGTCGCGGATGGAGCGGTACGAACCGTAACTCGACCCCGCCATGCGGGAGATGGTCTCCTCCATGAGGGTGCCGCCGAGGTCGTTGGCGCCCGAGCGCAGCATCTCCGCGGCGCCCTCCGTGCCCAGCTTCACCCAGCTGGTCTGGATGTTCGGGATGTGCGGGTGGAGCAGCAGCCGGGCCATCGCGATGACGGCCCGGTTGTCCCGCACCGTCGGGCCGGGGCGGGCGATGCCCGCGAGGTAGACCGGCGCGTTGGTGTGGATGAACGGCAGGGTCACGAACTCCGTGAAGCCGCCGGTCTCCTGCTGGATGCGCGCCAGCGTCCGGAAGTGCCCGAGCCAGTGCCGGGGCTGGTCGACGTGCCCGTACATCATCGTCGACGAGGACCGGATGCCCAGCTCGTGCGCCGTGGTGATCACCTCGATCCAGGTGGCCGTGGGCAGCTTGCCCTTGGTGAGCACCCAGCGGACCTCGTCGTCGAGGATCTCGGCGGCGGTGCCGGGGATCGAGTCGAGCCCGGCCTCCTTCGCGGCGGTCAGCCACTCCCGGATCGACAGGCCGGTGCGGGAGGCGCCGTTGACGACCTCCATCGGCGAGAAGGCGTGCACGTGCATGCCGGGGACGCGCTCCTTCACCGCCCGCGCGATGTCGAAGTACGCGGTGCCCGGCAGGTCCGGGTGGATGCCGCCCTGCATGCACACCTCGACCGCGCCGAGCTCCCAGGCCTGCTGGGCGCGGTCGGCGACCTGGTCGAGGGAGAGGGTGTACGCGTCGGCGTCCGTGCGGCGCTGCGCGAAGGCGCAGAAGCGGCAGCCGGTGTAGCAGACGTTGGTGAAGTTGATGTTGCGCGTGACGATGTACGTCACGTCGTCGCCGACCGTCGCGCGCCGGACGTCGTCGGCGATCCGGGTCAGCGCGTCGAGGGCGGGCCCGTCGGCGTGCAGCAGGGCGAGGGCCTGCGCGTCGGTGAGCCGGGTCGGGTCGTCGGCGGCGACGGCGAGGGCCTGCCGCACGTCGGTGTCGATCCGCTCGGGGACCATGCCGGGCGCGGCGGCCTCGCGCAGCGCCTCCCAGTCCCCGTACACCTCGTCGAAGTCCTCGCGGCGGTCACCGGTGCGACCCTCGGTGTCGATGGTGCGGTGCAGGTCGGTGCGGCCGGCGCCGCTGAACGCCTCGTCGGGTTCCTGCCAGGGGAGGCCGCGCACGGGGGCGTCCGGGTTCGCGAGACCGGTCTCCGGGTCGGCGAGCGCCCGCACGTGCGGCAGCAGCCGCGGGTCCAGCCAGGGCTCGCCGCGCCGCACGAACTCGGGGTAGACGCAGAGCCGTTCGCGCAGCTCGAAACCGGCCGCGGCGGACCTCTCCGCCAGCTCCTCGATCTGCGGCCAGGGCCGCTCCGGGTTGACGTGGTCGATGGTGAGCGGGGACACGCCGCCCCAGTCGTCGATGCCGGCCGCGATGAGCCGCTCGTACTCGTCGTCCACCAGGTTCGGCGGCGCCTGGAGGCAGGCGCTCGGCCCCATGATGAGCCGGGCCACGGCCACCGTGGCGACCAGGTCGTCGAGCTCGGCGTCCGGCATGCCGCGCATCGCCGTGTCCGGCTTGGCGCGGAAGTTCTGGATGATCAGCTCCTGGACGCCGTGGTAGGCGCGGGCGACCCGGCGCAGCGCGAACAGCGACTCGGCCCGCTCCTCGTACGTCTCCCCGATCCCGAGCAGCAGCCCCGACGTGAACGGCACGGACGACCGCCCCGCGTCCTCCAGCACCCGCAGCCTGACCGCCGGCTCCTTGTCGGGCGACCCGTGGTGCGGCCCGCCGGGCTCGCTCCACAGCCGCTCCGAGGTCGTCTCCAGCATCATCCCCATGCTCGGGGCGACCGGCTTGAGCCGCTGGAAGTCCGTCCAGGACAGCACCCCCGGGTTGAGGTGCGGCAGCAGCCCGGTCTCTTCCAGGATCAGGATCGCCATGGCCCGCACGTACGCGAGGGTGTCGTCGTACCCGCGGGCGTCCAGCCACTCCCGGGCCTCGGGCCAGCGCTCCTCCGGCTTGTCGCCGAGCGTGATCAGCGCTTCCTTGCAGCCGAGTTCGGCACCGCGGCGGGCGATGTCCAGCACCTCGTCGGGCGACATGAACATCCCGTGCCCGTCCCGGCGCAGCTTGCCGGGCACGGTCGCGAAGGTGCAGTAGTGGCACTTGTCACGGCACAGGCGGGTCAGCGGTATGAACACGCTCTTCGAGTACGTCACGATTCCGGCCCGCCCGGCCGCCGCGAGCCCGGCGTCCCGCACCCGCCCCGCCACCCCGACCAGCTCCGCCAGATCCGCCCCGCGCGCCTGCAGCAGCACCACGGCCTCGGCGACATCGAGCGCGACCCCGTCCCTGGCCCGCCTGAGGGCGCGGCGCATCGCGTTCTCGGTGGGTCCTGCGGGGCGTTCTGCCTGGTGATCCGTCATGGGGCGAGCATACGAGCGTGTGCCTGAGCTGAGTATGCGTACTCATTCCTCCCCCTACCGACGCTCCTACGATGAGCCGTCCGTACACGATCTTGGGAAACGGGAGAGTCAGGCTTCATGCCCACCTGGCAGCAACTGCGCGACCTCAGGCTCTCCGAGTACACGGACGCCGGCGACGGCTGGGGGAAGGTCTCCGGCCGCTCCCACGCCGACAAGGACCGGGTCGACCACGGCATGCTGGACCGGATCCGCGACACGCAGAAGGGCGACACGGCCAGGGCGGCGACCGCGGACGGCGAGCAGCTGTCCCGCAACTACCAGTACCTGCACACCGAGTGCGGTCTGGTCCGCACCGCGCTGCACGGTCTCGCCCACGAGCTCGCCGCGCCGCAGCGGAAGCTGAAGCAGGCCCTGGAGGACGCCGAGAACCAGAAGTTCACCGTCAACGCCGACGGCTCGGTCACGTTCCCCGCCGGCGGCGAGAACGTCCTCGACAAGAAGCCGATCCCGGGCGGCAGCACCTCCTCGAACCCCTTCTTCACCCCGATGGGTCCGCCGCTCCAGCAGTGGCAGGGCAACGGGCTCCTCAAGCCCGGCCCCTTCCCCGGCCTCACCGGCGGCAACCCGAACCAGGCGAAGGCCCAGGCCGTCGCCGACGCGATCGCCGCCGCCGTCCGCGAGGCCGCCGAGATCGACGGGCGCTACGCCGCCGCCCTGCGCAAGCTGAAGGCCGAGCCCGGCCTCACGGTGAGCGCCGCGACGCTCGCGGACGCGGCCGCCGACACCAAGGCGTTGCGGCAGGCGGCGGAGAACTACGCGGACGCCAAGATCCCGGAAGGCAAGTCCCCGAAGGAGAACGCCGAGTGGTGGAACTCCCTCACCCCGGAGCAGCGTGACGAGTACGCCACCCTCTCCCCGGCCTCCATCGGCTCCCTCGACGGCCTGCCGGCCACGGTCCGCGACGACGCCAACCGCGTGGTCTTCGCCGAGACGAAGGCGAAGTACGAGGCCGAACTGGCCGCCATGCCCCCGGAGCCGAAGCCGAAGCTGGTCGCGCACGGGCCGCGCGGCGGCATGGTCTACAGCAAGGAATGGCTGGACTGGCACCACACGTACGAGGACCGCCGGGGCACGTTGAACGACAAGCTGGCCGGCTTGAACGCCATCGAGGACCGCCTGGAGCCGCGACCCGGCATGCCGGAGGGGTACCTGCTGAGGTTCGACGGCGAGAAGGACGACGGCCGGGTGGTCCTGGCGGTCGGCAACCCGGACACGGCGGACCACACGTCGGTGTACGTGCCGGGGACGAAGACGAAGCTGGAGACGATCGACGGCGACCTGACTCGCAGTGACGCCTTGTACAAGAGCGCGCATCGCTACGACGCGAACGCCTCGATCTCGACCATCACGTGGTTCGACTACAACGCGCCGAACGACATCCCCGCGGCCACGCGCAACCATTACGGCGATGCCGGCGCCCCGACCCTGCGCCAGTTCATGGGCGGCCTGGAGACCGCCCAGGGCGGCCCGGAGAAGTCCCACACCACACTCATGGGCCACAGCTACGGCTCCACCGTCACGGGCATGGCCACCAAGCTGGGCGGCGGCCCGATCGCGGATGACATCATCGCGGTGGGCAGCCCCGGCATGCAGGTGAAGCACGCGAGCGACCTGGGCGTCGGCAAGGAGCACGTCTGGGCGGTGGGCGGCGGCTGGGACGACATCATCGTGCGTCACGGCGGCAGGCTGGTCGGGCACGGTGAGGGCGGCAACATCCCCACGGACGAGGACTTCGGCGCCTCCATCATGGAGAGCGGCGCGAAGGATCACGGAGACTTCTGGGAGCCGGGCCGTGCGAGCCTCAGAAACCAGGGTGCTGTGATCGCCGGCGCATACGACGAGGTGACCCTTGACTAAGCGACTCACACTGACCGTGCCCGCCCTCCTGGCGTGCGCACTTCTGACGGGATGCTCGACTGTGGCGAAGACCGCCGAAACCCGCGACCGCACGCAGATGGAGAAGGGGACTCAGGCGACCTCCAGCCGTCTCTTCGAACTGATCGGGCTGAAGGGCAAGACGACCGAGCCCGGCCCGGGACCGTTGCCGTGTGAGGGGTACGCGGACGGGACGATCCAGATGTACCACCCCTGGAGCATCTACGACCTGCCGTTCGAGGAGCTGGAGAAGGGCTACGCCGCGATGCGCACGACGCTTCCGAAGAAGGGCTGGAAGGTCGTCTCCGACGGTCCGGCCGCCAACAAGGCGAAGACCCCGACGATCGTCGCGGACTCCCCGGATGGGGACTACTCGGCCGAGCTCCAGCTGGTCGACCGCCGCAAGGACCCCACGGCGAAGACGAAGGTGTCGCTCAGCGTCAGCGTCGTCTCCCGCTGCTTCCAGCCCTCCTGAGCCGTCACACGTACTCCGCGTACCCGTCCAGCGCCCGCAGCACCTCCGTCTCCTCCCCCGGCGGCAGCTGGACCACGACCTCCTCGCAGCCCAGCTCCGCGTAGTGGGCCAGCTTGCCGGGGTCGGGGAGGACCGCGAAGGGGACGACCTGAAGGGTCTTCGGGTCGCGGCCGGCCCGCTCCCACGCCTCGCGGAGGACCGGGAGGTTGCGGGTGAGGCCGCGGCCGCCGATCGGCATCCAGCCGTCGGCGTAGTCGGCGATGTGGGCGAAGAGCTTCGGGCCCGCCGCGCCGCCGACGAGGGTGCGGGGGGCGCCGCCCGCGGGTTTCGGCCAGGCGTGGGAGGCGCGCACGGAGAGGCCGGAGGGTCCGGCGTACGCCGTGGGCTCCGGGGCCCACAGGGCGCGCATCAGGTGCATCGCCTCGCGGGTGTGCTCGCGGCGGGTGGACCAGGTGACGCCGTGGTCGTCGGCCTCCTCACGGTTCCAGCCGAAGCCGACGCCGAGGGTGAAGCGCCCGCCGGAGAGGTGGTCGAGGGTGGCGACCCGCTTGGCGAGGGAGATCGGGTCGTGCTCGCCGACCAGGGTGACCCCGGTGCCGAGCAGCAGGTGCTCGGTGACGGCCGCGGCCTGGCCCAGCGCGACGAAGGGGTCGAGTACCCGGGTGTACTCGGGCGGCAGCGGGCCGCCGTTCGGGTAGGGCGTGGTGCGCTCGGCGGGGATGTGGGTGTGCTCGGGCAGGTAGAGCCCGGCGAAGCCGCGCCGTTCGAGCTCGCGGGCGAGCCGCACGGGGGTGATGGTCTCGTCGGTCAGGAAGATCGTGGTCGAGATCCGCATAGCGGCACGGTAGGGGTTGGGCGGTGGAATTCCGAGGGTCGGGAAGCCCCCGGTGTTGTTCCCTCGTTCACGCGGCCGGAGGACAGTCAGGGGCATGACGGAGACCACCAGACGCGCGCTGCTCGCGACGGGCGCGGCGACCGCGCTTACCTTGGGGACCGTGAGCTTCGCCCGGGCCGACGACGGGGACCTCACCCGTACGGTGAGCGGCAGCCTCCCGCCGGGCTCCCCCGACTACGTGTACCTGCCGCTGGAGCTGCCGCGCGGGGTGCGCGAGCTGCACGTGGCGTACGGCTACGAGCGGCCGCCCGTGCCCGCCGGCACCCAGGGCAACGCGCTCGACATCGGCCTGTTCGACCAGCGCGGCACCGCGCTCGGCGGCCGGGGCTTCCGCGGCTGGTCCGGCGGGGCGCGCAAGGAGTTCTTCGTACGGGCCGACGACGCGACGCCCGGCTACGTCGCGGGGCCGCTGCGGCCCGGCCTCTGGCACGTCGTGCTCGCCCCGTACACGGTCGCCCCGCAGGGGCTCGCGTACACGGTGACGGTGACGCTGCGGCTGGGTCCGGACGCTCCCGCCGCCCCCGTCGCGTATCCGCCGGAGCGGGCCCGGGGCCGCGGCCGGGCCTGGTACCGGGGCGACTGCCACCTGCACACCGTGTACTCGGACGGGCGGCGCACCCCGGCCGAGGTCGCCGCGCTGGCCCGGGCGGCGGGGCTGGACTTCCTGACCGCCACCGAGCACAACACGCATGCCGGGCACGGGGCGTGGGCCGGGCTCGCCGGGGACGACCTGCTGGTGCTGCTCGGCGAGGAGGTCACCACCCGCAACGGGCACGTCCTCGCCCTCGGCACCGATCCGGGCACCTTCGTCGACTGGCGCTACCGGGCCAGGGAGAACCGTTTCGGTCGCTTCGCCCGGGAGATCCGCCGGGCCGGCGGCCTGGTCGTCCCCGCGCACCCGCAGGCCACCTGCATCGGCTGCGCCTGGAAGTTCGGTTTCGGCGACGCGGACGCGGTGGAGGTGTGGAACGGGCCGTACACCCCCGACGACGAGGTCGCCCTGGCCGGCTGGGACGCGGCACTGGCGCGCGGGCGCTGGACGCCGGCGATGGGCAACAGCGACGCGCACCGCGACCCCGACCGGGTCGGCACCCCGCAGACGGTGGTCCTCGCGGCGGAGCTGAGCCGGGCCGCGATCCTGGACGGGCTGCGGGCGGGCCGGAGTTACGTGGCCGAGTCCTCGGCGGTCTCCGTGGAGTTCGGCGTCACCGACGGCCGCGGGCGCACCGCCGGCATCGGCGAGCGCCTCGCCGTCCCCGCCGACGAGCCCGTCACCGCCCGCCTCCGCGTCACCGGCGCCCCGCCCGGCGGCACGCTCCGCCTCGTCACGGACCAGGGCGTGCTGCGCACGGTCCAGGACACGGACACCGTCGAGTGGACGACGACCGCGGCCTACGCCACGTACGTACGGGCCGAGGTCCGCCACCCGGCGGCGGTCCCGCCCCTGCCGGGGGCGCTCGCCGCGTTCACCAACCCGGTCTTCCTGGGCCCGGGGCCCACCGGCCGGTGATCCGCCGGAGGGCCGCGAGGGCGCCGTGGCCGCCGCGTACCGCGGCGACCGGGCCCGTCCTCGCGGCCCTCCGGGCGGTCAGGCCCGGTACTCGGTGAGGTCGATGGCGTGGATGCGCAGCGCGTGGCCGAACTCGGGGTGGACGGTCTCCCGTTCCAGGGTCATGCCCAGTTTGCGCATGACGTTCTCCGACGCGGTGTTCCCGGCCCGCGCGATGCTGATCACCCGGTCGAGGCCGCGGTCCTGGAGGGCGAACTCGAGGGCGGCGTGGGCGGCTTCCGAGGCGTAGCCCTGGCCCCAGAACTGGCGGCCGAGGCGCCAGCCGATCTCCACGTCCGGTGCCACCTCCGGCAGGAACTCCGGCACCGACAGGCCCGTGAAGCCGATCAGCTCGCCGGAGCCGAGCAGCTCGACGGCGAAGAGCCCGAAGCCCTCCTCGTCCCACTCCTCCTCCCAGTGCTCGATCCGCTCCGCCGTCTCCTCCAGATCGCGCACGGATCCGTCACCGATCCATTGCATGACCTCCGGGTCGGCGTTGATCTCGGCCATGGGGACGAGGTCGTCGTCGGTCCAGCGGCGCAGCAGCAGTCGGGGGGTGAGGATCTCGGTCATGGGTCCATCATCCCGCGCGGCCGTACGGATGCGACATGCTGGGCCCATGCTGACGCGCCTTGAGACGTACTACGACGCCGTGCCCCGCTCCGCCGCCCGTGCCGAGGAGTTCGGCCCGCTCACCCTCTTCGTACGGGACGGGGCGGGCTGGCCGTACTACGCGCGGCCCGCGCTCGGCCACGAGGGCGAGGTGTCCGTGGCGGCGGTCGACGAGGTCCGGGCACGGCAGCGGGAACTGGGAGCGCCCGAGGCGTTCGAGTGGGTGGCGGAGACGACGCCGGGGCTGCGGGCGGCGGTCGAGGCGAGCGGGCTCGTGGTGCACGAGCATCCGCTGATGGTCCTCACGGAGAGCGCCGAGGAGACGGGCCCGCTGCCGGAGGGCGTCGCCGTGCGCATGGTCGGCGCCGCCGATCCCGCCCTGGAGAACGCGGTCGCCGCCCCGTACGCCGCCTTCGGCGCCACGCCCGCGCCCGACGCCGCCGGCCAGGTCCAGGAGCGGATCGCGGCGGGCCTGACCCGGCTCGCGGCGGCCTTCGACACCTCCGGCACCGCCCTCTCGGCCGGGCAGCACCAGCCGGTCGGCGCGGTCTCGGAGGTCGTCGGGGTCGGCACCCGCCCGGAGGCGCGGCGGCGGGGGCTCGGTCTGGCGGTCACGGCGGCGCTCATCGCGGACGCGCGCGCGGCGGGCGTGACGACGGTCTTCCTGACCGCCACGGACGACACGGTGGCCCGGATGTACGCCCGGCTCGGCTTCCGGACGATCGCGACGGCGCTCATCGCCGAGCCGGCCGAAGCGGCAGAGGAGATCGCCCCGGCAGGCTGATCCGGCCGATCCGAAAGAACTTCTCGGAAGCCGTCACATCCGGTGCGCGCGATCCGTCAGTGCTGTGAAGGCAACGGAAGACGCCACGACGGCGGACAGAGACCCAGGAGTGACCATGCAGCACGAGATCACGGCACGGATGGCCAACCCCGCCCACCTGCTCTCCGACGCCGGACCGGCGATCATGAGCCTGCTGAAGGCCACCCGCCAGGGCGGCGTCCCCGAGTCCACCCTGGAGCTCGTGCACCTGCGGGCCAGCCAGATCAACAACTGCGGGTTCTGCGTGGACTTCGGGGCCAAGAGCGCCCGGAAGAACGGGGTCAGCGACGAGAAGCTGTTCTCGGTCGCCGCCTGGCGCGAGGCGCCGTACTTCTCGGACGAGGAGCGGGCCGCGCTCGCCCTCACCGAGGCGGCGACCCGGCTCGCCGACACCTCGGACGCGGTGCCGGACGACGTGTGGGACGCGGCCGCCGACCACTACGACGAGAAGCAACTCGCCGCGATCGTGCTGATGGTCGGCGTCACCAACCTCTTCAACCGGATCAACGTCACGACCCGGCAGCCGGCCGGCTCGGGGTTCTGAGGGCCGGTTCCCGCACCATCCGCACGTCGACCGGGTCCTCGGACTCGACCGTGAAGCCCGCCCGCTCGTAGAGCCGGCGCGCCGCGCTGCCCTGGATCACGGTCAGCCGGACCGGGACGCCGTCGGCGTCCGCCCGGTCGAGCAGCCTGCCGAGCACCGCCGTCCCGAGGCCCCTCCCCCGGGTCTCGGGGGCGAGGTAGAAGTGGGCCAGGTAGCACCCGGGACCGTGCGGGTACGGCCCGAAGGCCACGCAGCCCGCGAAGGCGCCGTCCACCTCGACGACCGAGGTGTGCTCCGGCCGGAACTCGTCCCGCAGCCGCTGCCGCACCCGGTGCTCGTCGTAGCGGCCCAGGCGCACCAGGTCGTCCCGCATCACGACGGCCTTCAGCTCGGCGACGGCCTCCACGTCCGCCGCACGCGCCGGGCGCATCCGCCAGCCCCGTTCCCGGTGCGACTCCCCGTCCGGCTCCCGGTGCTCTTCCCGGTCCGTCAGGCGATCCGTTTCCGTATACACGTACGCATCCTAAGGAGACCCCTGTGTCCGTCGTCCGCATGGCCAACCCCGCCGTCGCCCTGCCCGAGGCCATGGGCCCGATCATGCAGCTCGTGAAGGCCGTCCAGTCCGGCGGCGACGTGCCCGCCACCACGCTCGGCCTGGTCCATCTGCGGACCAGCCAGATCAACGGCTGCTCCTACTGCGTCGTGGGCGGCGCGCTGAAGGGGCGGGAGGAGGGGGAGACGGACGAGCGGCTGCACGCCGTCGCCGCCTGGCGGGAGACGCCGTACTTCTCCGAGGCCGAGCGGGCCGCGCTCGCCCTCGCCGAGTACGCGACCCGGCTCGCCGACCGTCCGGACGCGGTGCCGGACGCGGTGTGGGACGAGGCCGCGCGGCACTACGACGAGAGGCAGCTGGCGCAGATCGTGCTGTGGATCGGGGTGTCCAACCTCTTCAACCGGCTGAACGCGACGACCCGGCAGCCGGCCGGGGCCACCTGGTAGCGGCCGGGGGCGCGCGCCCGTGCGGCACCGGTCGGCCGCGCCCCTCCGCGTAACCGGATCCCGTCCGTCCGCGTTGGAGCGGGCATGAAGAAGATCCTCACCGCAGCCGCCCTCACCGGACTCGCCGTGGCGGGCGGCCTCACGGCCGCCGGGACCGCCGCCGCCGACACCGGCGGCGCCAACCTCCCCTCGGTCGTCCCGCTCAGCGGCGTCCTCATGCCCCAGGGCAAGGGCCCGGCCCCCGCCGGGATGCCCGGCGCCAACCAGCTGGTGTCGGGGCTGCTGCCCGGCCAGCACTGACCGACGCGGAGAACGACGGAGGTGGCGGGACCCCCCACGGGCCCGCCACCTCGCCGTTTCCGTCAGCCGACGGGCGCGGAGTCCATCAGTCCGCGACCACCAGGGACGGGGTCTCCTTGGTGAGCACCTCGCCGCGGAAGAACGCGGGGCTGCGGCGCTGCATCACCAGCATGATCACCACGCCGAGCAGCAGCAGCCCGACGCCGATGACGAAGACGGAGCCGACACCGAAGACGGCGGAGCCGGAGCCGTAGGCCGGGTCCCACATGTCGTACAGCGTCTTGCCGAAGACGGCGGTCAGCATCAGGCCGCCGAGGGCCGGCATGAGGCCCTTGAAGGCGAAGTCGCGCGCGGAGCGGAACAGCTCGCCGCGGAAGTACCAGACGCAGGCGAAGGCCGTCAGGGCGTAGTAGAAGCAGATCATCAGGCCGAGCGCGTAGATGGTGTCGACCAGGACGTGCTCGCTGACCAGGGTCATCACGGTGTAGAACGCGCCGGTGGCGACACCGGCCACGACCGTGGCCTTGCCGGGGGTCTTGAAGACCGGGTGGACCTTGGTGAAGGACTTCGGCAGGGCCTCGTAGGTGGACATGGCCAGGACCGTGCGGGCGACCGGGATGAAGGTCGTCTGGAGGCTGGCGGCGGCCGAGGCGAGCACCGCGACGAAGAGCAGGATGCCGAGGGCGGGGCCCATGACGGGGCCGGCCAGGGCGGCGAAGACGTTGTCGGAGGTCGCCGGGTTGGCCAGCCCGAGGCCCTGGTCGCCGGAGCCGACGGCCATCTGGGCGGCGATGCCGGTGGCCAGGTAGGAGCCGACCAGGACGACCATCGCGATGAGCGCGGCGCGGCCGGGGGTCTTCTCGCTGCCGGTGGTCTCCTCGTTGGACGCCATGCAGGCGTCCCAGCCCCAGTACATGAAGATCGACAGGGAGAGTCCGGCGGTGAACGCGGCGAAGGACTGCACCGCGAAGGGGTTCATCCAGGACCAGGAGAACTCGACCGAGGTCTCGAAGGAGCCGGCCTTCGACAGCGCCATCGCCACGAACAGGCCGAGGACGACGAGCTGGAGGCCGACGAGGGTGTACTGGAGGCCCTTGGTGGCGGTCATGCCGCGGTAGCTGATCGCGGTGGCGGTGGCGATCAGGGCGAGGCAGGTGACGATGTGGACGGCCTTGTCGTCGTCCAGGGCCGCGATCGAGGGATTGCCCGTGATCTCCCCGGCGAGCAGCCAGAAGTACGAGGTGGCGACGCCCGCCAGGTTGGACAGGACGATGATCGTCGCGATGACCAGGCCCCAGCCGCACATCCAGCCCAGCTTCGGGCCGAAGGCCTTCACCGTCCAGGTGAAGGAGGTGCCGCAGTCGGGCATGACCTTGTTGAGCTCGCGGTACGCGAAGGCGACGAGCAGCATCGGCAGGAAGCCCGCGAGGAAGACGGCGGGCATCTGGAGGCCGACCTCGCCGGCGGTGGAGCCGAGCGTCGAGGTGAGGCAGTAGACGGGGGCGACGGTGGAGATGCCGATGACGGCACTGCCGAGCAGGCCCACGGAGTTGCCGCCGAGGCCTTTGGTGCGCACGCCCTGGGTGTCACCCGCGGTCGCGGCGCCCCTTACCGTGTCTCCGGCCTGGGGCCGCTCATCCACCTGAGTCATGAACAGGACGTTAAATGCTGCGGTTTCCACATCCGGAAGACCGCAGTCCGCTCATTTGATCGATCATCACCTTGCATTGAGAGGGCGAATCCGGACAGCCACCAATGATTGAAAGATCGACGACCGCACCGGACCGACCAAGCGATAGGTCCGATGCGGAGTGTCCGATATGCGGGAACCGCAGCACTGTCCGGAATGCCCGATTCCAAATTTTCCCGAGGAATTTTCCGAAGGGTCCTCCCCCTCCGGGTCCCGCGGCGCGCTCCCCGTTCCCGGCCGGCTCAGCCGGGCCAGACCACCGCCTGCGTCTCGCTGTACGCGTGCAGCGCGTACGAGCCCACGTCCCGACCGACACCGCTCTTCTTGAAGCCGCCGAACGGCGCCTCCATGTTCCGGCCGATGGTGTTCACCCCGACCCCGCCGGCCCTCAGCCGCCCCGCGATCCGGAAGGCGCGGGACACGTCGCCGGACCACACGTAGTCGATCAGCCCGTAGTCGCTGTCGTTCGCCAGCGCGATGCCCTCCTCCTCGTCGTCGAAGGGGACCACCACGACCACCGGGCCGAAGATCTCCTCCCGCACCACCCGCATCTCGTTGGTGCAGTCCGCCAGCAGCGTCGGCGCCACGTAGAAGCCGCGGTCGAGACCCGGACCGGCCGGGCGCTCCCCGCCCGCCACCACCGTGGCCCCCTCCTTGCGCCCCAGCTCGACGTAGGACTCGATCCGGTCCCGGTGGGCCGCCGAGATCACCGGGCCGACCACCGTGCCGCGCTCCGCCGGATCGCCCACCTTCATGAAGGCGAGATAGCCGGTCAGCTTCTCGATCAGCCGGTCGTGGATCCCGCGCTGGGCCAGCACCCGGGTCGGCGCGGTGCAGATCTGCCCGCTGTAGAAGGAGAAGGTCGTGCCGATCCCCATCACCGCCGCGTCCAGGTCGGCGTCGTCGAAGACCAGCGCCGCGCCCTTGCCGCCCAGCTCCATCAGCTGCCGCTTCAGGCCCCGGCCGCAGACCTCGCCGATCGCCTGGCCGACCGCCGTGGAGCCGGTGAAGGAGACCATGTCGACGTCCGCGGAGTCCACCGCGGCCTCGCCCACGGCCGGCGCGGAGCCGGTGACGAGGTTGACCACCCCGGCCGGGACACCCGCCTCCTCCAGGGCGCGGACCATCGCGAACACCGACAGCGGGTCCTGCGGGGCGGGCTTCACCACGACCGTGTTGCCCATGGCGAGCGCCGGGGCGATCTTGCCGGCCGGGTTGGCCCAGGGGTTGTTGTACGAGGTGATGCAGGTGACCACGCCGACCGGGCGCCGCACCGCCACCGCCCCGAACACGCCCGCCTTCCCCATCGGGCCGGCCTCGTTGATCTGCGGGGGCAGCGCCTGCTCGACCGGCTCCAGGGCGCCGCGCGCGTACCGCCGGAAGCGCGAGGAGCCGACCGCGACCTGCATCCCGCGCGCGGTCGCGGTGGTCGCGCCCGTCTCGGCGCGGGCGAGCAGGGTGTTCGCCTCGGCGTCGCGGGCCATCAGGTCGGCGGCGCGGTCCAGGATCGCGGCCCGCTCCTCCGGCTTCGTCCGCGACCAGGTCCCGAAGGCCGCGCGGGCCGCCCGGGCCGCCTCGTACACCTGGTCCCGGGAGGCCTCCGGCGCGAGGCCGACGAGCTCCTCGGAGGCGGGGTCGATCACCTCGTAGTGCCCGCCGTCGGGCTCGACCCACTCTCCCCCTATATACAGGCGCTCCGTGACCGGCCCGTGCGTCGCCTCGCGCGCCGTCCCCTGCGTCGATTCCTGCGTCACCTGGTGCTCACCGTCCTCGTGTCGCGGCCCGAGCGCAGCACCCGGCCCGGGATGGCGCCCGTCACCTCGTCGTCGCGTACCGTCTCGACCCCGTTGACCCGCACCGACACGATCCCTACCGCCCGCGAGTCCAGGCGCGGGCTGTCGCCCGGCAGGTCGTGGACCAGGGTCGCCGGGCCCGCGTCGATCCGCTCGGGGTCGAAGAGGACCAGGTCGGCGTGGAACCCCTCGGTGATCCGGCCGCGCTCGCGCAGGCCGAAGAGCCGCGCCGGGTCGTCGCTCAGCATCTTCACCGCCTGCTCCAGCGGCACCAGCTTCCGGCCGCGCAGGCAGTCGCCGAGGAAGCGGGTCGTGTACGGCGCCCCGCACATCCGGTCCAGGTGGGCGCCCGCGTCGGAGCCGCCGAGCAGGACGTCCTCGTGCTGCCAGGTCTCCCGGCGCAGCGCCCAGGACGCCGGGTCGTTGTCGGTGGGCATCGGCCACAGGACGGTGCGCAGCTCGTCGTGGGCGCAGATCTCCACCAGGCACTGGAAGGCGTCCTGGCCGCGTTCGGCGGCGATGTCCTTCACGACGCGGCCGGTCAGGCCCTCGTTCTCGGGGCTGTACGTGTCGCCGACGACGTACCGCCCGAAGTTCGCCAGGCGCCGGAAGACGCCGGCCTCCTTGGAGTCGGCGCGCCGCAGCAGCTCGGTCCGTACGGCGGGGTCGCGCAGCCTCGCGATCCGCTCGGGGACCGGCAGGCCGAGGACCTCGCCCCAGCCGGGGATGAGGTTGAGGGCGCAGAAGGTGCCGAGCGACATGTTCATGGGGGTGAGGATCGGCATGGTGAGGGCGACGATCCGGCCGCCGGACTTGCGGGCCCGCTCGGAGGCGAGCAGCTGGCGCGGGACGCGTTCGGGGACGGTGGCGTCGATGGTGAGGACGTTCCAGTTGAGCGGGCGTCCGGCGGCGGCCGTCATCTCGACGAAGAGGTCGATCTCGGCGTCCGAGAACTGGTCGAGGCAGCCCGCCAGGATCGCCTCGATCTGGGTGCCCTCGTGCTCGCCGACCGCCTTCGACAGGGCGATGAGCTCGGCGGGCAGGGCGTGCCGGGAGGCGACGGGGGCGCCGTCGCCGTCGGAGTGGGTGGCCGACTGGGTCGTGGACAGGCCCCAGGCGCCGGCCGCCATGGCCTCCTTGAGGAGCGCGACCATCCGGGCGAGCTGCTCCTCGGTGGGCTGTCCGCCGACCGCGTCGGCGCCCATCACGTACCGGCGCAGGGCGCAGTGGCCGACCATGAAGCCGGCGTTGACGGCGGTGCGGCCGTCGAGGGCGTCCAGGTACTCGGCGAAGGAGGACCAGCTCCAGTCGACGCCCTCCTCCAGGGCGGTGAGGGCCATGCCCTCGACCTTGGACATCATCCGGCGCGTGTAGTCGGCGTCCTCGGGCCGGTCCGGGTGGAGCGGGGCGAGGGTGAAGCCGCAGTTGCCGCCGGCGACGGTGGTGACGCCGTGGTTCATGGACGGCGTGGCGAAGGGGTCCCAGAAGAGCTGGGCGTCGTAGTGGGTGTGCGGGTCGACGAAGCCGGGCGCGAGGATCAGGCCGGTGGCGTCCTCGGTGCTCCGGGCCTCCTCGGCGACGGTGCCGGGCTCGGCGACGACGGCGATCCGGCCGTCGCGGAGACCGACGTCGGCGGTGCGGGCGGGCGCGCCGGTGCCGTCGACGACGGTGGCGCCTTGGATGAGGTGATCGAGCATGACCGTCCTTTCTGCGCGGGTCCCGCGCGGGAGCACGGGCGCGCCCCGGACGGGGGCCGTGCCCGCCGCCGGCCGCGGCTGCGGGTGCCTCCGGCCGGGGCCGGTACGGGGCGGCGGTCCGGGAAGACGCCACCCCGCGCTTCTGGTACGGGACCTCCGGGCCCCGGGCCCTGGTCCGTCAGGCGTTCGTGCCCTGGCGGAAGCGGGTGGTGCGGTGGACCGGGTCCGTGTCGATCTCGGGGATCACGTGCTCGCCGATGAGCTTGATGGAGTTCATCGTGTCCTCGTACGAGATCCCGATCGGCAGGCCGAAGGAGAGCTGGTCGGCGCCCGCCTGCTCCCAGCGCTTGCACTGGGCCAGCACCTCGCTCGGGTCACCGCAGATCATCAGCTCCTCGGCGATGAGGAGTTCGATGATCTCGGCCGAGTACTCGGGGAGCAGCTCGGGCCACTCGGGGATGCCCTCGGGCCGGGGGAAGGTGTCGTGGTAGCGGAAGAGCAGCGACTGGAGGTAGTTGAGCCCGCCGCCGACGGCGATCTCGACGGCCTTGTCGTGGGTCTCGGCGCAGATCGCCGTGGAGGTCACCATGACGTTGTCGTTGACGAAGTCGCCGACCGCCTTGGCCTCCTTGATCGCGTTCTTGTAGGACTCGACGACCCACTCCATGTCGGAGACCTTCTGCACGCTGAAGCCGAGGACGCCGAGCCCCTTCTTCCCCGCCATGGCGTACGAGGCGGGGGAGCCGGCCGCGTACCACATGGCCGGGTGGGACTTGCCGTACGGCTTGGGCAGGATCTTGCGGGGCGGGAGCGACCAGTGCTTGCCCTGGAACCCCTCGTACTCCTCCTGGAGCCACATCTTGGGGAACTCGGCGATGGTCTCTTCCCAGATCTCCTTGGTGTGGTTCATGTCCGTGATGCCCGGGAAGAAGCCGAGGATCTCGTGGGAGCCGGCGCCGCGCCCGGAGCCGAACTCGAAGCGGCCGCCGGAGAGGTGGTCGAGCATGGCGACCTTCTCGGCGACCTTCACCGGGTGGTTGACCTGGGCGAGCGGGTTGAAGATGCCGGAGCCGAGGTGGATGCGCTCGGTGGCGTGGGCGAGGTAGCCGAGGTAGACGTCGTTGGCGGAGAGGTGGGAGTACTCCTCCAGGAAGTGGTGCTCGGAGGCCCAGGCGTACTTGAACCCGGACCTGTCCGCCTGGATGACGTACTCGGTCTCCTCCATGAGGGCCTTGTGCTCGGCTTCGGGATCGGTCTCGGCCCGCTTGCCGACGTATCCCTGTACGAAGATCCCGAATTCCACGGAAGTTCACCGTCCTCGTGAGTTTCTGACGAATCGTCAGATCAGCGATGTGCCCGACTTTCGCACCGCGCGACGGGTGCGTCAATACCTGATGGTGTGTCAGAAACACTCAGAAGAGGCTGACCCCGGCCAGCCAGCCGCCGTCGATGACGAAGGGCTGGCCCGTGATGTACGCGGAGTCCTCGCCGGTCAGGAAGAGCGCGAGGGCCGCCACCTCCTCCGGCCGCCCGATCCGCCCCAGCGGCACCAGCTTCCGGTAGAGCTCCGCCGTGGCCGTCGGGTCGACGCCCTCCGGGTTGCTCATGGCGGTGTCGATGGCCCCCGGGCAGACCGCGTTCACCCGGATCCCCCTCGCCGCCAGCTCCAGCGCGGCCACCCGGGTGAGCCCCAGCACGGCGTGCTTGCTCGCCGCGTAGGCGCCGACGCCCGCCATCCCCGTCACGCCCGTGTACGAGGCGGTGTTCACGATCGTGCCGCCGCCGGCCGCCGCGATCTCCGGCGCCACGGCCTTCATGCCGAGGAAGCAGCCGACCTGGTTGACCCGCACGATCGCCTCGAACTCGTCCAGCGGCGTCGACACCAGCTCGTTGAAGCGCAGGATGCCCGCGTTGTTCACCAGGCCGTCGATCCGCCCGAAGCGGTCCTTCGCGGCGGCGACCGCGGCCGCCCACTCCGCCTCGGCGGTGACGTCCAGGTGCACGTAGTGCGCCCGGTCCTCCCCCAGCTCCTTGGCGAGCGCCTCGCCGGGGCCGTCCAGGACGTCCCCCAGGACCACCCGGGCCCCCTCGGCGGCGAAGAGCCGCGCCTCCTGCTCGCCCTGCCCGCGCGCCGCGCCCGTGATGACGACGACGCGCCCGTCCAACTTGCCCATGCGGTGACTCCTTCTGGTCCTAGGTGAGGTGCGGGGCGACCTCGGCGGCGAAAGCGCCCATCTGGTCGATGAGTTCGGCCCGGCTCCGGCAGCGGAACCGCACCTGGATCTGGTCCACGCCCATCTCCCCGTACGCGCGCAGCGACTCGGCGAGCGCCTGCGGCTTGCCGGTCAGGGTGCGCCGCCCGGTGTCCCAGTCGGGCTGCCCCACGTACAGCGGCTCGGCGATCGCCCCGACGGTGAGCGGCGCCTCGACGCCGGCCTCCTCGCGCAGCCGCCGCAGCCGGGCGATCTGCTCGGGCAGCCGGCCGCGCGGGTCGCCCTGCGGCAGCCAGCCGTCCCCCTTGACCGCGGCCCTGCGCACGGCGGCGGGCGAGGAGCCGCCGATCCAGACCGGGACGCGCTCCTGCGCGGGGCGGGGCCGCTGCCCGAGGTCCCGGAAGGAGAAGCGCTCGCCGCTGTGCTCCGGGAACTCCTCGGGCCCGAGGGCCGCCCGCAGCGCGTCGACGGTCTCGTCGAGCACGCCGCCGCGCCCCGCGAAGTCCACCCCGAGCGTCTCGAACTCCTCCTCCAGGTGCCCGGCCCCGACCCCGAGGACGAGCCGCCCGCCGGAGAGGTGGTCGAGGGTCGCGTAGGCCTTGGCCGAGACCAGCGGGTGGCGCAGCCCGACGAGGGCGACGTGGGAGAGCAGCCGGACCCGCTCGGTGGCCGCCGCCAGGAACGAGAGGGTGGCCACCGGGTCGTACCAGATGGTGCTCATCGCCCCGGCGAGCCGGCGCGGGACGGCGACGTGCTCGCAGCTCGCGATGTAGTCGAAGCCGAGCGCGTCGGCGGCGCGGGCGACCGCGAGGAGGTCGTCGGGGCCCGCGGCGGCCTCCCAGGGCTCGGCGTAGATCGTGCTCTGGGACTGGACGGGCAGCTGCATGCCGTAGACCACCATGGGGACCCCCTCATCTGACACTCCGTCAGTTACGACGACGGCCCCATGCTGTCTTCTGACGCGTCGTCAGGCAAGGGGTGTGCACCGGGTCCGCGCGCCGGGAACCCCGGCCGCGCTTTTGTCCAAGACCGCGGGCGGGCCCGTGCGGCACGGTGGGTCCGGCAGCCCCCGCCCCTCCCCGTGGCCCACCCGGGCCCTCGTCGAACGGACCGCCCATGCGTACCCTGCTGCGCCGCGCCGCCCAGGCCGGCACCGCCCTGCTCCTCGCCGCCGGCGCCCTCGGCCTCACCGGGGGCTCCGCCCAGGCAGCGACCTACGACGGCGCCGACCCGGCCTCCACCTACTGCGGCGGCACCACCAGCACGCCGCGCTCGGCCGCCCTCTACGACCCGCGGTTCGGCAACCACGTGGGCACCATCGACCTGCGCTACAACTCGGGCTGCCGCACGGTGTGGGCGCGGATCACCCTGGACAGCCCCCAGGGCTGGTGCGGCAACTCCGCCGCCGGGCAGCCCTGCGCCACGGCCGAGGTCATCCGGAACTCCGACGGGGCGAGCCTCTCCTGCCAGGTGCCGCAGGGCGGCACCTCCTGCTACACCCGCATGCTCAACGACGCCGGGGTGAGCTCCTACGCGCAGGGCATCACCTACACCTCGGGCGGCCTCAAGTACACGCAGACCGGCTCCTACTGAGCCGTCGCGACCGGCCACCGGCCGGGGCGACACCCGCAGCACCCCAGACCCACCCCCCTGCCCGACATCCCTTCACCGAACGGACCTCGCCATGCGCTCCCTGATCCGCCGCACCGCCCAGGCCGGCACCGCCCTGCTCCTCGCCGCCGGCGCCCTCGCCCTCACGGGCGGCTCCGCCCAGGCCGCCACCTACGACGGCGCCGACCCCGCCTCCACCTACTGCGGCGGCACCACCAGCACGGTGAAGTCGGCCACCATCTACGGGCCGAACGACAGCTACAACCGCGGCACCATCGAGCTCCGCTACAACTCCGCCTGCCGCACCACCTGGGCGCGGATCACGCTGACCAACCCCCAGGGCTGGTGCGGCAACGCCTCGGCCGGCGTGGCCTGTGCGCTGGCCCAGGTCACCCGGAACTCCGACGGGCGCACCTACTCCTGCCACGTGCCGCAGGGCAGCACCTCCTGCTACACGCCCATGGTCAACGACGCCGGCGTGACCTCCTACGCCTACGCCGAGCTCGACTGGGCGTCCGGCGTCTCGCACACCTACACCGGCTCCTACTGAGCCGTACCCGCCGAACCCCCGCCCGGTCCGCCTCCCTCGGCGGGCCGGGCGGGCCCTTTCCGGCGCGGGCCGGTGCGCGGACCGGCCCGCCGTCCGCCGCTACGGGCGCCAGAGGCCGTCCTCGGTCAGGCCCAGCAGGTCGATCGCGTTGCCGCGCACGATCCGCTCCACCACGTCCGGCGCCAGGTGGCCCATCTGCGCCTCGCCGACCTCGCGGGACTTGGGCCAGGTGGAGTCCGAGTGCGGGTAGTCGGTCTCGTAGAGGACGTTGCCCACCCCGATGGCGTCGAGGTTGCGCAGCCCGAAGGCGTCGTCGAAGAAGCAGCCGAAGACGTGCTCGGCGAACAGCTCCGACGGCGGGCGCAGCACCTTCTCGGCGACCCCGCCCCAGCCGCGGTTCTCCTCCCACACGACGTTCGCGCGCTCCAGGATGTACGGGATCCACCCGATCTGCCCCTCGGCGTACATGATCCGCAGGTGGGGGAAGCGCTCGAACTTGCCGCTCATCAGCCAGTCGACCATCGAGAAGCAGCAGTTGGCGAAGGTGATGGTGGAGCCGACGGCCGGCGGGGCGTCGGCGGACGTGGACGGCATCCGGCTGGAGGAGCCGATGTGCATCGCGATGACGGTGCCGGTCTCGTCGCAGGCGCGCAGGAACGGGTCCCAGTGGTCGGTGTGGACCGAGGGCAGCCCGAGATGCGGCGGTATCTCGGAGAACGCGACCGCGCGCACGCCCCGGGCCGCGTTGCGGCGGACCTCGGCGGCGGCGAGCTCCGGGTCCCACAGCGGGATCAGGGTCAGCGGGATGAGCCGGCCCCGCGCCTCGGGGCCGCACCACTCCTCGACCATCCAGTCGTTGTAGGCGCGGACGCCGAGGAGACCGAGTTCACGATCGGCGGCTTCTGTGAAGGTCTGACCACAGAATCGGGGGAAGGTCGGGAAGCAGAGCGCCGACTGGACGTGGTTGACGTCCATGTCGGCGAGCCGCTCGGGCACGGAGTACGAGCCGGGCCGCATCTGCTCGTAGGTGATGACCTCCAGCCTGATCTCGTCGCGGTCGTAGCCGACGGCGGTGTCGAGCCGGGTCAGCGGACGGTGCAGGTCCTCGTAGACCCACCAGTCGCCTATGGGGCCTTCGTCCCCTTTGGCGCCCATGACGGGGGCGAACTTTCCGCCCAGAAAGGTCATTTCCTTCAGGGGGGCGCGGACGACCCGGGGGCCGGCGTCGCGATAGCGGGACGGGAGCCGGTCCTGCCAGACGTGCGGGGGCTCCACGGTGTGGTCGTCCACCGAGATGATCTTGGGGAAGCTCTCCATGCGTTTCACGGTAGCGCCGATCTGACGGTTCGTCAGCTCATAGGCTTCTCCTCGATGCCGGATCGGCCGACCCGATGCTGACGCGCGCCCTCCGGACAAGGCAGACTGTCTTGGGCGAAACCAGCGGTACGGGCAGGGGGAGCTAATGGACCGTGAGAACGGGCCGCGGGTTCCGGAGCAACGCACTCCGGCGACGGTTTCCGAAGGGCCCGGCAGCGGGCCGGCCGAGGAACCGCGCTCCCGCGTGCCCGGAGACGGGACCGACGGGAGGGTCGGGACGGACAGGACGAACGGGTCGGGCGGCACGGACGGCACCACCGGCACCCCTGCTCCCGGAACCGGCTCCGCGGCCGACACCGTCGTCGCCGACTCCCTCCGGTTCGGCGTCCTCGGGCCCGTACGGGCCTCGCGCGGGGACCAGGTGCTGCCCACCGGGTCGCCGCAGCAGCGGGCGCTGCTCGCCGCGCTGCTGCTGCGCGACGGACGGACCGCCACCGCCGGTGAGCTGATCGACGCGATCTGGGGCGAGGAGTCGCCCTCGCAGGCGCTCGCCGCGGTCCGCACGTACGCCTCCCGGCTGCGCAAGATCCTCGACCCCGGCGTCCTCGTCAGCGACTCCGGCGGCTACGCCCTGCGCACCACCGGCCCCGGCCTCACCCTCGACCTCGCCGAGGCCCACGAGCTCGCCGCCGAGGCGGACCGGCTGCGCGCCGCCGGGCAGCGCGGCGCCGCCCGCGACCTGCTCGCCCAGGCGCTCGGCCTCTGGGAGGGCGAGACCCTCGCCTCCGTGCCCGGACCGTACGCCGAGACCCAGCGCACCCGCCTGGAGGAGTGGCGACTGCGGCTCCTGGAGACCCGGCTCGACCTGGACCTGGAGGTCGGCGCCCACGCCGAGGCCGTCTCCGAGCTGACCGCGCTCACCGCCGCGCACCCGCTGCGCGAGCGCCTGCGCGAACTCCTCATGCTCGCGCTCTACCGCTCCGGCCGCCAGGCCGAGGCCCTCGCCGTGTACGCCGACACCCGCCGCCTCCTCGCCGACGAACTCGGCGTCGACCCCAACCCCGAACTCTCCAAGCTCCAGCAGCGCATCCTCCAGGCCGACGCCGAGCTCGCCCGGCCCGTCGACGCGCAGCCCCCGGCCGCCGCGCCCGTCGCCCGCCCCGCCCAGCTGCCCGCCACCGTGCCCGACTTCACCGGCCGCGCCTCCTTCGTCCGGGAGCTGGGCGGCCGGCTCGCCAGCGCCGAGGGGCACGTCATGGCCGTCTCGGCGCTCGCCGGGATCGGCGGCGTCGGCAAGACCACCCTCGCCGTGCACGTGGCCCACGAGGCCCGCCCGCACTTCCCCGACGGGCAGCTCTACGTGGACCTCCAGGGCGCCGGTTCGCGGGCGGCGGCCCCGGAGACCGTCCTCGGCGCCTTCCTGCGGGCCCTCGGCACCCCCGACTCCGCCATCCCCGACTCGCTCGACGAGCGGGCCGCGCTCTACCGCTCCACGCTCGACGGCCGCCGCGTCCTGGTGCTGCTCGACAACGCCCGGGACGCCGCCCAGATCCGGCCCCTGCTGCCCGGCACGGCCGGCTGCGCCGCGCTCGTCACCAGCCGCATCCGCATGGTCGACCTGGCCGGCGCGCACCTCGTCGACCTGGACGTGATGTCCCCCGAGGAGGCGCTCCAGCTCTTCACCCGGATCGTCGGCACCGAGCGCGTCCACTCCGAGCGCGAGGCCGCCCTCGACGTCGTCGCCGCCTGCGGCTTCCTGCCGCTGGCCATCCGCATCGCCGCCTCCCGGCTGGCCGCCCGCCGCACCTGGACGGTCTCCGTGCTCGCCGCCAAGCTGGCCGACGAACGGCGCAGGCTCGACGAGCTCCAGGCCGGCGACCTCGCCGTCAAGGCCACCTTCGAGCTCGGCTACGGCCAGCTGGAGCCCGCCCAGGCCCGGGCGTTCCGGCTGCTCGGCCTCGCCGACGGGCCCGACATCTCGCTGGCCGCCGCCGCCGCCGTCCTGGACCTGCCGGAATGGGAGACGGAGGACCTCCTGGAGGCCCTCGTCGACACCTCCCTCGTCGAGTCCGCCGCGCCGGGCCGCTACCGCTACCACGACCTCGTACGGCTCTACGCGCGTGCCTGCGCCGAGCGCGACGAACAGCCCCCGGCCGAACGGGAGCTGGCCCTCTCCCGCCTCCTCGACTTCTACCTGGCCACGGCCTCCCGGGTGTACGCCCTGGAGCGGCCCGGCGACCGGCTCGTCGACCACCTGGAGGCCACCGCCTACCAGGGCCTCACCTTCACCGACCGGCACGCCGCCCAGGACTGGCTCTACGCCGAGGCCAACTGCCTGCTGGCCTGCGTCCGCCAGTCGGCGGCGACGGCCGGGACGCTGCGGCGGGCGGTGGACCTGCTGTGGGCGGCGCTCGACCTGGGCGAGTCCGGTACGAACGCGAAGGAGTTCGAGGCGATCGCCTCGGGCGTCCGGGACGCGGCGCACGGGTCCGGGGACGTGCGCGCCGAGGGCCGGGCCCTCATGGCGCTGGCCGGCATCCACCACACCGCGGGCCGCTTCGAGGAGGCCGACCGCGACGCGACGCTGTCGCTGCGCTGCGCGGAGGCGGCCGGGGACCCGCTGCCCGCCTGCTGGTCGGCCAACGCGCGCGGCATCATCGCGCTCTACCAGAACCGGTTCGAGGAGGGCGAGGTGCATCTCGCCCAGGCCATCGAGCGGTTCCGCGGCATCGGCGACCGGCCCGGCGAGGCCAGTGCCCTGTGCAACCTGTCCCGGATCCACCTGGCCACCGGCCGCACCGCGCAGGCGATCGCCCTCGCCGAGGAGGGCACGGCGATCTACGACTCGATCGGGCACTCGCTGCGCGGCGCCAACGGGCGCTACGCGCTGGGCCTCGCGCTCACCGAGGCCCGCCAGCTCGGCCCGGCCGTGGACCGGCTGCGGGAGGCGCTGGAGGTGTTCCGGGACAGCCGGCAGCGCCTGTGGGAGGGCATGACCCTGTTCCGTCTCGCGGAGGTGGACATCGCCGCGCGGCGGCCCGCCCAGGCGGCGTCCAACGCCGAGATGGCGCTCACGGTCCTGCGGGGCATCGGCGGCGAGTGGCGCCGCGCCAACGTGCTGACGGTCCTCGGGCGGGCCCTCGGCGGCATCGGCCAGTCGGGGCGCGCCCAGGTCTGCTGGCGTGAGGCGCTGGACGTCTTCGACGGGCTCGGCTCCCCCGAGGCGGCCGAGGTCCGGGAGCTCCTGAACGTCAGCAGCGCGGCCTGACCGACGGACCCCGGAGACGGTCCGGCCGTGCGCGCCGGACCTGCCCCCACACCCCCGGCCTGCGCGTTCATCGTTCGTTTATCGCCGAACGGCACGATAGGTCCTGTCGATCCGTCGCGTCGGGGGGCAGACGGGTCACCGGCAAGGTCGTCACCGCTGGCAACTAGGGTGAGCGGCCACGAAGGATCCGTCCGGCTGGTTCACGGGGGAGCGGCCGGACGGATCGAGTGCCGAATCCCCACCCTTCAGGCAGGAGCAGACGAGATGAGCAACCCGATCGAGCAGAACCCGGTCGTCAAGCCTCAGGACATGCACGCCACGGGCGGCACCGAGAGCGAGATCGTGACGAAGGACATGCACGCCACGTCCGAGCCCGCGATCGACGCCATCACCGCGAAGGTCACGGGCAAGGGCACCGGCGACATCACGACCATGGACATGCACGCCACGTCCGAGCCTGCCAAGCCGGCCAAGCCGGCCATCTGAGCCACACGCCACGGGGACGGTTCCGGCGGCGCCATCGGGGGAGTCGCCGGGGCCGTGGTCGTCCGCAGAGCAAGACCGCACCGGTTCGGGGGACGCCCCCGGGTCGGGGGGATCCGAGGGGCACGGTCCGGTGCGGTGGGGGGCGGGCGACCGCAGGACGGAGGGGCCCGGGCTTCACGCCCGGGCCCCTCCGTCGCACGTCGCGGGGGTGCGGACGGCGGCGGACCTGACGAAGTACGCCACCGGATCTCGCACTCGCGTTCGACGTCCGCGATGATCGATCATGTTCGGAAGGGCAGGCGGTGGGGACCGTCCGCCCGACCAGGACGAGGCACGCCACGCGCGCGCAGGGGGGAGGGCCTGGACCGGCACAACCGGTCCAGGCCCTTTTGCGTGCCGCCGCGCGGCCCTCAGCGGCCGCGCAGCTCGCCCTTCACCACCTTGCCGCTCGCGTTGCGCGGCAGCTCCGCGACGAACTCGACCTCGCGCGGCACCTTGTAGTTGGCCATCTCGCGGCGGGACCAGGCGATCAGGTCGTCCGCCGTCAGCGTCGAACCCGGGCGGCGGACCGCGAAGGCCTTGCCGACCTCGCCGAGGCGGGGGTCGGGGACGCCGACGACGGCGACGTCGGCGATGTCGGGGTGCAGGCCGAGGAGTTGCTCGATCTCCGCCGGGTAGGCGTTGAAGCCGCCGACGATGAACATGTCCTTGATCCGGTCGGTGATCCGCAGGTTCCCGGACTCGTCCAGGACGCCCACGTCGCCGGTGTGCAGCCAGCCCTCCGGGTCGATCGCCGCCGCCGTCGCCTCCGCGTCCTCGAAGTAGCCGGCCATCACGTGGAAGCCGCGGACCAGGACCTCGCCCGTCTCGGAGAGGCGCAGCTCCGTACCCGGGACGGCGCGGCCGGAGGTGCGCGCGATGACCTCGGCCGGGTCGCCGCGTCGGCACATCGTGACGAAGCCGCTCGCCTCGGAGAGGCCGTACGCGGTGAGGACCGTGCCGACGCCCAGCTCCGTGCGCAGGCGCTCCACCAGCTGGAGCGGGACCACCGCCGCGCCGGTGACGACCAGGCGCAGCGAGGACAGGTCGTACGTGCCGCGGGCCGGGTGGTCGAGGAGGGACTGGTGGAGGGTGGGCGGGCCGGGCAGGACGGTGATCCGCTCGGCGGTGATGTGGGCGAGGACCGTGTCCACGTTGAAGACGGGCTGCGGCACCATCACCGCCCCGCGCTGGAGGCAGGCGATGACGCCGGCCTTGTAGCCGAAGGTGTGGAAGAAGGGGTTCACGATCAGATAGCGGTCGCCCTCGCGCAGCCCCGCGAGCTCGCTCCACAGGGCGTAGCAGCGCAGGGTCTGCCCGTGGGTGATGACGGCGCCCTTGGGGCGCCCGGTGGTGCCGGAGGTGTAGATGATGTCCGAGGGGTCGGAGGGGGAGACCGTGGCGGCCCGGGTCCACACGTCGGCGGCCGGGACGTCGTTCCCCTCCGAGAGGAAGGACTTCCAGGTGGCGTAGCCGGGGTCGTCGGGCGCCGTGTCGCCGAAGACCACCACCCGCTCCAGGTCCGGCAGTTCCACGCCCGCGCGGCGCAGCGAGGCCACGTACGAGGTGCCGAGGAAGGTGCCGGTGACGAAGAGCAGCCGGGCCCGCGAGCGGGCCAGCACGTCGGCGGCCTCGGCGCCCTTGAAGCGGGTGTTGAGCGGGACGAGGACGGCGCCCGCGGTGACCGCGCCGAGGGCGGAGACGATCCAGTCGAGGGTGTTGGGCGCCCAGATCCCGACCCGGTCCCCGGCTCGTATCCCGGTGGCGAGACAGGCGGCCGCCGCGCGTTCGACGCGCTCGCCGAGTTCGGCGTACGTGATCCGCGTGCGGCCGTCGACGACCGCCTCGCGCTCCGCGTACCGCTCGGCCGACCGGCGCACCAACTCCGGTATCGAGCTCCACTCCATCGCCCACCCCTCCCGTAGCTGACTATCCGTCAGATTAGCTGTAGCCTGACGCGCTGTCAGCAGTGCTGCCGGGCCGGGAGGACCACGTGCTCAAGGACGCAACAGCCATCGTCGGGATAGGCCAGACCCCCTTCGCCAAACAGCTCCCGGAGTCCGAGCGGACCCTCGCCTGCCGGGCGATCCTCGCCGCCCTCGACGACGCGGGCATCGCCCCCTCCGAGGTCGACGCCTTCGCCTCGTACACCATGGAGGAGACCGACGAGGTCGAGGTGGCCAAGGCCATCGGCGCCGGCGACGTCACCTTCTTCTCCAAGGTGGGGTACGGCGGCGGCGGCTCCTGCGCCACCGTCGGGCACCTCGCCGCCGCCATCGCCTCCGGGCAGGCCACCGTCGGCGTCGCCTGGCGCTCCCGCAAGCGCGGCAGCGGGCCGCGCCCCTGGAAGAACACCGCCGTCCAGCTGCCCACCCCCGGCCAGTGGACCCGCCCCTTCGGACTGCTCCGCCCCGCCGACGAGATCGGCATGCTCGCCCGCCGCTACATGCACGAGTACGGCGCCACCCGCGACCACCTCTTCAACGTGGCCCTCGCCTGCCGCAACCGGGCCAACCAGAACCCCGCCGCGATGATGTACGAGCGCCCGCTGACCCGCGAGATGTACATGACCTCCCGGTGGATCAGCGAGCCCCTCTGCCTCTTCGACAACTGCCTGGAGACCGACGGGGCGTTGGCCTGCGTCATCGTCTCCGCCGAGCGGGCCCGCGACTGCCGGCAGAAGCCCGTCTACGTGCACTCCGTCGCCCAGGGCCTGCCCGCCCAGCACCACGGCATGGTCAACTACTGGAACGACGACCCGCTCTCCGGCCCCGCCTGGACCGCCGCCCGACACCTGTGGAAGCAGGCCGACTTCGGGCCCGAGGACGTCGACGTCGCCCAGATCTACGACGCCTTCACCCCGCTGATCCCGCTCTCCCTGGAGGGCTACGGCTTCTGCGGCCGCGGCGAGGGCGCCGCCTTCACCGAGGGGGGCGCCCTGGAGATCGGCGGCCGGCTGCCCCTCAACACCGGCGGCGGAGGGCTCTCCGAGGCCTACGTCCACGGCTTCAACCTCATCAACGAGGGCGTCAAGCAGCTCCGCGGCGTCTCCACCGCCCAGGTCCCCTCCGCCGCCACCTGCCTGGTCACCGCCGGCGAAGGCGTCCCCACGTCCGCGATCCTGCTGAGGAGCTGAGACCCATGGCCCTGCTCACCCCCGTCACCGACGAGGACGGCGCCCCCTTCTGGGAGTACGCCGCCCGCGGCGAACTCCGCGTCCAGGCCTGCGCCGCCCCCGACTGCGGCGAACTCCGCTTCCCGCCCCGCCCCTGCTGCCCGCACTGCCAGTCCTTCGACAGCGAGTGGCGCCGGATGTCCGGCCGCGGCCGGATCTGGTCCTTCGTCCTCCCCCACCCGCCGCTGCTCCCCGACTACGCCGAACAGGCCCCGTACAACGCGGTCCTCGTCGAGCTCGCCGAAGCCCCCCGCATCCGCCTCGCCGGCAACGTCGTCGCCGCCCCCGACGCCCCGCTGAACTCCGTGGACCCGGCCCGGCTGCGGATCGGCGCCGCCGTGAAGGTGGCGTTCACCGAGATCGACGGGGTCACCGTGCCGCGCTGGCTGCTGGAGCGCGGATGAGCGTCCGGGTGGAGCGGGACGAGGAGACCGGCGTCGCCGTCGTCACCCTCGACCGGGCCGAGAAGCACAACGCCATCACCCTGGAGATGGCCCGCACCCTCGCCGAGACCTGGCGCGGCTTCCGCTACGAGGACGGGATCCGCGCGATCGTCGTCACCGGCGCCGGCGACCGGGCCTTCTGCACCGGCATCGACCGCACCGCCGCCACGGACGTGCCACAGCCCTCCTCCCCCTACACGATCGACGATCCGCTGCTCGCAATCGGCCCCAAGGCCAACGACCTGTGGAAACCGGTGATCGCGGCCGTGGAGGGGATGGCCTGCGGCGGAGCGTTCTACCTGCTCGGCGAGGCCGAGTTCCTGGTGGCCGGCGAGGACGCCGCCTTCTTCGACCCGCACACCGCCTACGGGATGGTCTCCGCCTTCGAGACCATCCACATGGCGCAGCGGATGCCGCACGGGGAAGTCGCCCGGATGGCCCTCATGGGCACCGCCGAACGGGTCTCCGCCCGGCGCGCGTACGAGACCGGCCTGGTCTCCGAGCTGACCGCGACCGGCGGGGCGCTCGCCGCCGCGCGGGGCGCCGCCGCCGTCATCGCCGGCTACCCGACCGAGGCCGTGCAGGGAACGGTGCGGGCCCTGTGGTCGGCCAAGGAGGCCGCCCGCGCCCAGGCCCTCGCCCACGCGCCGCACCTGGTGACGCTCGGGAACCTGCCGCCGGAGCGGCAGGCCGAGCTGTTCGGCGGGCGGGGCGGGACGAAGGGCTTCAGGACGCGGTAGGGGTGGGGGTGGGGGTGCCCTCGGGCTGCCTGCGCACGTCGTACACGTAGCAGTCCTTCACCTTGTCGACGGCCTTCGGGTTCCGCATCGCGACCTCGAAGGTCTTCGTCTCCCCGCCCCCGACCGTCACCACCGTCTCGGCCCCGTCCGCCTTCGAGCCGAGCGAGCCCTTGAACTCCACGACGATCCGGTACGTCCCCGCCGTCGCGTCCCGCGAGGTGATCCGCAGCGTCGCCGTGGTGTCCGCCTTCACGGCCGGCCTGCCCTTGCGCTTCTTCCGCGCGGGCTCCACGCAGTCGACCACCACGACCTCGACACCCGCCGTCGGCGCGGTGCTGGTGGAGGCCGTCGGCGACGGCGTGTACGTGCCGTCGCCCGACCCGCCGCCGTCGTAGTCGTCGTTCCTCTTCTTGGAGCTGGAGCAGCCGCCGCCGCTGTCGCCGCCGCTCTTGCTCTTGCCCGACCTGCTGCCGGACTTGCCGCTGCCGCCACCGTGGCCGCCGCTGCTGCTGGTCTGGAAACCGGTCAGCGCGAGCACCACCACCGTGAGCGTCGCCGCCAGCTTCAGCCGTGTGCGGACCATTCCCCGCTCCCCCGTTCTTCGTCGTGTCCGCGTCACCCTAGTGCCGGCGCCGCGCCACATGGCGGGCCCCCCGCACCCGGCGTAGCGTCGACAGCGAGAGCCGGACCCGAGGAGGCCGATCGATGATCCGCAACGTCGTCGGCTCGGTCCTGGCCCTCGCCGGAGCGACGGCCGCCGTCTGGAGCCCCTTCCGTGCCTGGTACGACGGCCGTCACGGGCGCGACTACGCGATCGACGAGCTCTTCAGCGGCATCACCGACACCAAGTCCTCGGTGATCGGCTCCATCCTGCTGCCCTTCGCCTTCGCCGCGCTGCTCACGGTCCTCGGCGTCGTGCTGCGCTCCCGGCTCCTCGTCGCCCTCGCGGGTCTCGTCGTGCTCGGCTTCACGATCCTGTGGATGGTGCGGGTCGGACAGGCGGAGGGGAGCCTCACCGTCGGCGGCGACGGAACCGGCCTCGGCGACGGCGTCGCCAACGCCCTGGGCGGCGGGGTGCTGCTGCTCCTCGGCGCGCTCGTGATGTCGGGCCGCTCCGCACACCACCGCACCCGGGTCGACCAGGTGCCGCCACACGCCACGTACCCCGCGCACCCGACCCTCGACGGGTCGCCGCAGCCGACCCGGGCGTACGAGACGCAGCCCGAGCAGCCGTACGCGTACGGGCCCCCGGAGACCGCCCCGCCGCCCTCGGCCGACGTGCCCTGGGACCCGGCGCGCGACGAGACGCCGCCGCCCCCGGAGCATCGGGCCTAGGGGGCGGGGGCAGGGTCGCGGGATCGGCTCTCGGGGGTGCTCACGCGCCCCGGTTGGTCGCCGTGCCCTTCACCGCGTCCAGCGCGTACACGCAGCGGTCCTTGCTGCACGCGTACACGACGCCGTTCCTGGCCACCGGCGAGCCGGTGATCTCGCCGCCCGTCGCCAGCTTCCAGCGCAGCTGACCGCCCGTCGCGTCCAGCGTGTACAGGACGTGGTCGGCCGAGCCGAAGTGCACCCGGCCGTCCGCGACGACGGGCGCGCCGATCAGCTCGCCGCCCGCCGCGAACCGCCACTTGGGGGTGCCGGTGACCGCGTCCAGGGTGTAGAGCGCGCTGCCGCTGCCGACATGGACGTTGCCCGCCGCGACCAGGACCGGCTCGGTGGACTGGCGGGGCTCGGTGGCGATCCGCCAGCGGTCCTTGCCGGTGGTCGCGTCGAGCGCGTACACCGTGCCCAGGTGGTCGACGAGGTAGACCCCGCCGCCGGTGACGGCCGGGCCGGGTGCGAAGGCGGGCGGCGCGAGGAAGACGGCCGGCGCCTCGAAGTGCCAGCGGACGTGCCCGCTCGCGATGTCGACGCACAGCACCCGGGTGCCGGCCGCGACGTACACGCAGCCGTCCTCGGCCGGAGCCACCCGCACCGGCACCTGCGCGCAGGACGCGGCATCGCCGACCGGGTACGACCAGCGCTCCACGCCCGTGCGGGCGTCGAGCGCCTGGAGCCGGGCGTCGCGCCACACGTACACGGTGTCGCCGTGCACGGAGGGCCCGCCCTCGGGCGTCTCGAAGTCGGTCTGGGCGCCGGTCACCTCCCACAGCTTGGCGCCGTTGGAGGCCTCCCAGCCCTGGACGCCGCCGCCACGGGTGCCGGTGACCACGGTGCCCCGGTCCACCTGGAGGGAGTACACCCAGGCGTCCGTGTGCAGCCGCCAGCGCTCGCCGCCGTCGAGGGCGTCGAGCGCGTACAGGGTGGGCCCGTCGGAGGCGTGGATCCGGCCGCCGGCGACCGCCATGGACCAGGCCACGTCACGGGTCTTGAACTGGCGCCGGCCGCTCGCCGTGTCCAGGGCGTGCACCTCGAAGGAGGTGACGTAGAGCAGGTCGCCGTCGACGACGGGGGTGCCCCACACGTCGTTGGACATGCGGAAGCGCCAGGGCCGCCAGTGGCCGGGCGCCTCGGGGGCCTGCGGCGCCTGCTGGGCCTCGGGCGCCTGCGCGGGGCCGGGCAGCGGGCGGGAGCCGGGCGGCGGGCCGGGCTCGGAGCCGCCCGCGCCGCCGCCGGGCGGGCGGATCCAGCCGGTGGCGGTGCCCGCGGCGGCACCGAGGCCGACGCCGACGGCGGCCCGGGTGTCGGCGACCCGGGGGCCGGGCCCGATCGGCACGGCCGCGCCGGCCAGCCGTACGGGACCGGCGTCGGGCACCGGGGCGGCGGCGGGACCGGCGTGCCGGCCACCCGGACGGTCGCCGTACGGGTCGGAGGACCGGTCCGCGGACCGGTCGGCGCGCGGGTCGCCGCCCCAGTCGGCGGGCTGCCGGGGCGGGCGCGGCGGCCTCGGCGGCTCGGCCGGGGGCTGCGGGGCGCTGGGACGGCCGCCGCGGCGGGTCTCGATCATGGCGGTGGCGCGCTGCGGCAGCCAGGCGGCCGCCGTACCGCTGTCGTCGCTGCCGGCGCCGAAGAGGTGCGGGGCCAGCTGGGCCTGGAGGTCGGCCGGGCTGGGGCGCTTGCTGACGTCCATCTGCATGCAGGCGTCGATCAGCGGGCGCAGCTCGTCGGGCAGCCCCTCCAGGTCGGGGCCCTCGCGCAGCAGCATGAAGACGGTCTCGACCGGGTTGGCGCCGTGGAACGGGGCGTGCCCGGTGGCGGCGAAGACCAGCATGGAGCCCAGCGAGAAGACGTCGCTCGCGCCGGTGACGCTGCGCGAGTCGCGGGCCTGCTCGGGGGACATGTAGGCCGGGGTGCCGACGGCGACGTTGGTCATGGTCAGGCGCGTGTTGGAGACGCCCGACGCGATGCCGAAGTCGATCACCCGGGGGCCGTCCTCGACGACGAGGACGTTGGAGGGCTTGAGGTCGCGGTGGACGAGGCCGGCGCCGTGGATGGACTGCAGGGCCTCGGCGACGCCGGCCGCGAGCCAGCGCACCGCCTGGGCCGGGAGCGGCCCGCACTCGTTCACTATCTCTTCGAGGGAGGGCGCCGGTACGTAGGCGGTGGCGAGCCACGGCACGGCGGCGCGCGGGTCGGCGTCGACGACGGCCGCCGTGTAGAAGCCGGACACCGCCCGGGCGGCCTCGACCTCGCGGGTGAAGCGGACGCGGAACAGCTGGTCCTCGGCGAGCTCCGTCCGTACCGTCTTGATCGCCACGCGCCGCCCGGACGCCGAGCGCGCGAGATAGACGAGGCCCATTCCGCCCGCACCGAGCCGGCCCAGCACCTCGAAGGGCCCGATCCGTCTCGGGTCGTGCTGCGTCAGCTGCTCCACTTGCCTGCCACCTCCCCGTAGGGCCATGAGGGTACGGCCCCGTGGACCCTGATTGTTCCTGTCCGGGGCGGTGGTTGCGAACCCGGGGGCGGATCGGGGTGTCCTAGCTCATATCGCCACGCGCGCCGCCGCTCGGGCGGTCACTCATTCGGCGGGCTCGGCGAGGACGGCGAAGCGGGCGCCCTGGTTGTCGTGGAGGACGGCGATCCGCCCGTGCGGGGTGTCGAAGGGGTCGGTGGCGACCCGGCCGCCGAGCCGTACGGCGGTGGCGCAGGTCGCGTCGCAGTCCCGGACGGCGAAGTACGGGAGGACGTGGCCGGGCAGCTCGGCGGGGAAGGCGTCGGTCATGACGGCCCGGCCGCCGAAGGCGCTGTCGTCGCCCGCGCGGGAGCCGGGCGGGGACCAGACGCGGTAGTCGAAGGAGCCGTCGCGGCCCTCCTCGTCGGGGTCGGCCTGACGGCCCAGCCAGCCGAAGACGGTGGCGTAGAAGGTGTCGACCGCTTCGGGCTCCCGGGTGTACACCTCCATCCAGCAGAAGGTGCCGGGCCGGTTCACGGTCTCGAAGCCGTCGTCGTCGCCGGACTGGCGCAGTCCGAAGACGGCGCCGCCGGGGTCGGCGGCGAGGGCCCGGACGCCGAAGGGGCCGACGGGGTAGGGCTCCATGACCATCCGGCCGCCGGCCGCCTTGATCCGGGCGGCGAGGGTTCCGGCGTTGCCGGTGGCGAGGTAGACGGTCCAGGTGGTGGGCATCCGGCCGTCGCGCTTGGGCAGGAGGCCGGCGACCCGCCTGCCGTCGAGGAGGGCCTCGTCGCGGTCGGGGTCGAAGCTCCAGCCGAAGAGCTCGCCGTAGAAGCGCTTGCCCGCTTCGAGGTCGGGGAGCTGCGCGTCCACCCAGCAGGGGGTGCCCTGTGTGAATACGGCCATGGCCTCACGCTAGGGTCCGTCTCCGCGCCCCGCACCCCTCCAAAAGCGAACATATGTGCCTTTAGGGGGTCCGGAGCCCTTGCCCCACAAGGGCTCCGAAGCAGTTGTCCACCGAAGTTGTCCACAGGCTGTTAATAAGCCTATTGGGGAGCGGGCCACGGATCCGGGGCCCGATACCCATTTGCAGTCGGCCGAATCGCGCGCCGATCACCCCTCGGTAAGCTGACGGCATGACAGGACAAGTACGCACCGTCGACGGCCGCGTGGCCGGACGACGCGGCCAGGCGACGCGGCAGAAGCTGCTCGACTGCCTCGGCGAGATGCTCAGCTCCTCGCCCTACCGGGACGTCAAGGTCATCGACGTGGCCCGGAAGGCGGGTACTTCACCCGCGACGTTCTACCAGTACTTCCCTGACGTCGAGGGCGCAGTCCTCGAAATCGCGGAGGAAATGGCCAAGGAGGGCGCGGGATTGACCGATCTGGTCTCCGGCCGCTCCTGGGTCGGCAAGGCCGGCTGGCAGACCTCCGAGGAACTGGTCGAGGGATTCCTGGACTTCTGGCGCCGGCACGACGCGATCCTGCGGGTGGTGGACCTCGGAGCCGCGGAGGGCGACAAGCGGTTCTACAAGATCCGCATGAAGATCCTGAACTCGGTCACCAACTCCCTGACGGACGCGGTGAAGGAGCTCCAGGCGAAGGGCAAGGTCGACAAGGACGTCAGCCCCGCCGCGATGGCGGGCTCACTGGTGGCCATGCTGGCGGCGGTCGCCGGCCACCAGAAGGGCTTCCAGACCTGGGGCGTGAAGCAGGCCGAACTGCGCCCGAACCTGGCCCTGTTGGTGCACCTGGGGATCACGGGCAAGAAGCCGACGAAGTAGCCCCCGCGAGCCCTCGGGGCTCTCCTTCACCCGTCCTGTCGCGCCGGCGGCGGTCCCGCGCTCGTACCTGTCGTACGGGCCCGGGACTGCCGCCGGCGTTCTTTCACCCCTCCGCCGGGGTGGTCCTGGTCAGCCGGAAGAGGCGGATCTCGCGCTCGATCCGCGCCTGGTACGTCGCGTACGGCGGCCAGAAGGCCAGCGCCGCCCGCCAGGCCGCCGCCCGCTCCTCCCCCGCGAGCAGCCGGGCCCGTACGGGGAAGCTCTCGCCGCGCCAGCTGACCTCGGCGTCCGGGTGGGCGAGCAGGTTGGCGGTCCAGGCCGGATGACCCGGGCGGCCGAAGTTGGAGCCGATCAGCAGCCAGGTCCCGTCCGCCGGCTCCGGCATGCAGGCGAGCGGGGTGACCCGCGGCTGCCCGGACTTCGCCCCCTTGGCGGTGAGGACCACGCCCGGCAGCATCTGCGCGCTGAGCATCACCTTGCCGCGCGTCAGCCGGTGCACGGTCCGGTCCATGGCGGGGATGAAGTGCGGGGCGACCTTGGCGAAGGCCCGGGTGGAGGAGACCTTCTGCATCAGGCGCAGTCCGATCGGCATCTAGGCCACCTCCCCGAAGAGTCCGCTGCGTTCGGCGGCGCGGGCGCGCAGCCGGTGGACGGGGCCGAAGAGGAGCTCGTCGGCGGCCGCGCGCCGGAAGTACAGAGGGGCGTCCTGCTCCCAGGTGCCGCCGACGCCGCCGTGCGGCCGGGCGGTCTCCGCGGCGACCGCCCGCAGCGCTTCGAGGGCCTGGGCGAGGGCCAGCGCGCCGGCCTCCGGTTCGGCGTCGTCGAGGGCGGCGCAGAAGGTGAGCGAGCGGGCGGCCTCGACCCGGACCACGAGATCGGCGAGGTGGTGCTCCACCGCCTGGAAGGAGCCGGCCGGGCGCCCGAACCGCTCGCGGGTGCCGACGTGCTCCACGGTCCGGTCGAGGGCGGCGCGGGCGGCGCCGACGGCCTCCGCGGCGAGGGCGACGGCCGCGGTGCGCCCGGCGGCGGCGAGCGCGGCGAGGACCACCGGCGCCTCCGCCCCCTCCTCCCCCAGCAACTCCCCCTCCACGTCCCTGAACTGGACGGTGGCCTGGGACCGGGTGACATCGAGCGCGGGCTGCCGCTGCCGTACGAGTCCGGCCGCGCCCTCCGTCCCGCGCACCAGGAAGAGCAGGGTGCGGCTGCGCGGGAAGCCGCCGGCGTGCGCGGCGACCAGGAGCAGCCCGGCGCTGTGCCCGTCGAGGACGTGGACGGCCTCGCCGTAGAGCGACCAGCGCTCGGCGCCGGCGGGCCGGGTCGCCTGGACGCCGCCGGAGCGCCCGCCGCCGGACCAGGGCTCGGCCGCGTTGTCCCCCGTCAGCCCGAGGGCGAGCGGGAGCGAGCCGCCGGGCAGGGCGAGGGCGCAGGTCAGCGACCCGTCGGCGATTCGGGGCAGCAGCTCGGCACGCTGCCGCTCGGTGCCGAGGGCGGCGATCAGCGGGGCGACGAGGACGGCGGTGGCGAGCAGCGGGGAGGGGGCGAGGGCGCGGCCGGTCTCCTCGCAGGCGAGGGCGAGTTCGGCGGGACCGCGGCCGGCTCCCCCGTACTCCTCGGGCAGGGCGATGCCGGGCAGGCCTAGGGTGCCGGCCATGGCGGCCCAGAGCCCGGTGTCGTACCCCTCGGGGGTGATGACGGCGGCGCGGATCTCGGCCGGTCCTGCCCGCTTCGCGAGGAGTTCGCGCAGGGTCCTGCGGATCTCCTGCTGGCCTTCGGTGACGGCGGCGGTACGCATGGGGCTCCCCTCCGTAACTGACGGGGCGTCATGTTAGAGCGGGGAGCGCCAGAAACACAGCCCGCGGCGCTCCGGAATCAAGCGCCCCGGCCCTCCCTACGGGGCACCGGATCGACCGTATCTGATGTACCGTCAGATTCATGCCCACCACCTCAGGGGACCGCCGTCGCCGCGTCGCCGTCGTCGGCATATCCCTCTCCGACTGCGGCCGCGTCGACGAGGCCACCCCCTACGCCCTGCACGCCCAGGCCGCCCGCCGCGCCCTCGCGGACAGCGGGCTCGACCGCTCCGTCATCGACGGCCTCGCCTCGGCGGGCCTCGGCACCCTCGCCCCGGTGGAGGTCGCCGAATACCTGGGGCTGCGACCCCGCTGGGTGGACTCGACCGCCGTCGGCGGCGCCACCTGGGAGGTCATGGCGGCCCACGCCGCCGACGCCATCGCGACCGGCCGCGCCCATGCCGTCCTGCTGGTCTACGGCTCCACCGCCCGCGCCGACATCAAGGCCCGCCGGCGCACCTCCAACCTCTCCTTCGGCGCCCGCGGCCCCCTCCAGTTCGAGGTGCCGTACGGCCACACCCTCATCGCCAAGTACGCGATGGCCGCCCGCCGCCACATGCACGAGTACGGCACCACCCTGGAGCAGCTGGCCGAGGTGGCCGTCCAGGCCAGGGCCAACGCGGCGCTCAACCCCGAGGCGATGTTCCGGACCCCGATCACCGTCGACGAGGTGCTGGACGGCCCGATGATCGCCGACCCCTTCACCAAGCTGCACTGCTGCATCCGCAGCGACGGCGGCTGCGCGGTGCTGCTGGCGGCCGAGGAGTACGTGCCGGACACGGCGAAGGCCCCGGTGTGGGTGCTCGGCACCGGCGAGTACGCGTCGCACACCACGATGTCGGAGTGGGAGGACTTCACGGTCTCCCCGGCGGCGGTCAGCGGCAGGCTGGCCTTCGAGCGGGCCGGCGTGACCCCCGCCGACATCGAACTCGCCGAGATCTACGACGCGTTCACCTACATGACGCTGGTGACCCTGGAGGACCTGGGCTTCTGCGCGAAGGGCGAGGGGGGCGCGTTCTTCGAGGAGAAGGGGCGCGCGGACCGCCTGCCGGTGAACACCGACGGCGGCGGCCTCTCCGCCTGCCACCCGGGGATGCGGGGCCTGTTCCTCCTCGTCGAGGCGGTGCGCCAACTGCGCGGCGAGGCACCGGGGCTCCAGGTGCGCCGCCCGGACGGCTCACTGCCGGAGCTGGCGGTGGCGTCGGGGACGGGCGGCTGGTTCTGCTCGTCGGGGACGGTGGTGCTGGGACGGGGGTGAGCGGCCCGGCGCGCGGCACCCGGGAGCCACCCCCACTGGATCTATACAAGCGTCATAGACAGACGTGTAGGACATCCGTATAGTCCTGTGTGCGGGGCCGGACGGGCCCCGCACCACCCGACAAGGAGTCCTGCCATGCGCGCAGCCCGTACGGTCCTGATCTCCGGCGCCTCGATCGCCGGCCCCGCCCTCGCGCTCTGGCTGCACCGCTACGGCTTCACCGCCACCGTCGTCGAGCGCGCCCCCGAGCTGCGCACCGGCGGCTACAAGGTCGACCTGCGCGGCGGGGCCATCGAGATCTGCGAGCGGATGGGCATCCTCGACGAGGTCCGCGCGCACTCCACGGACATGGCCGGCGGCTCGTACGTCGACGCGCGGGGCCGCACCGTGGGCGAACTGCCCGCCGAGATCTTCGGCGGCCGGGCGGAGCAGGACGACGAGATCATGCGCGGCGACCTCGCCCGCATCCTCCACGAGAGGACCCGCGACGACGTCGAGTACCTCTTCGGCGACTCCATCGCCTCCCTGCACGACGACGGCGAGGGTGTGGACGTCGTCTTCGAGAGCGGCGCCCGTCGCCGCTTCGACCTGGTGGTGGGCGCGGACGGCATGCACTCGCACACCCGGCGGCTCGTCTTCGGCGACGAACGGCGGTTCAAGCGGCACCTGGGCGCGTACATCTCGATCTTCACGGCCCCCGACCGGCTGGGCCTGGACCGCTGGGAGACCTACCACGCCCGCCCGAACAAGCTGGTCTCCGTCTACAGCACGTCCGGCGAGCGCGCCGGCACCGCCAAGAACTGCTTCGTCTTCGCCTCCCCCGCCGAGCTCGCCTACGACCACCGCGACGTCCTCGCCCAGAAGCGCCTGCTCGCGGACGCGTTCGCGGGCGACGACTGGGAGATCCCACGCCTGATCGCGGACTCGGCGGACGCCGAGGACTTCTACTTCGACGCCATCGCCACGATCACCATGGACCGCTGGTCCCGGGGCCGCGTCGTCCTCCTCGGCGACGCCGCCCACTGCACCTCCCCCGCCTCGGGCCAGGGCACCGGCCTCGCCCTGACCGGCGCCTACGTCCTGGCCTGCGAACTCGCGGCGGCGGGCGGCGACCACGTGGCGGCCTTCGCGGCGTACGAGACGGTGATGCGGCCGGGCGTGGAGGTCAACCGGCGCTTCGCGGAGAAGATGGTCAAGGAGATGACCGTCTCGTCCCGCCGCAAGATCGCCCTGCGCATGCTGCTGGTGCGGACCCTGCCGAAGATGCCGTGGAAGAACCTGATCGCCCGCATGATCCGCGAGGAGATCCAGCGGGCGGCGAACGCGGTGCCGGTGAAGGAGTACGGGGCGTACGAGAGGAACGGGACGGGCCGGATGAACCCGGTGAACGGGACACTCCAGGGCATCTGAACCCGTTCGAAACCCGCTTCCGGAGCGGCGGGGCCGCTGTTACGATCACGGCTTCGGACGGGAAGCGCCGGGAGGGGCCGCGCGGAACACGCGCGAACGAAGGCCACCCGTCCTCTGCCTGATCAGGCTTCGGAGGGGAATCACCTTGAACGCACACCCCCGCGTGCGCGCGCGCAGAGCGCTTGGCGCCGCGACGACACTCGCGATCGCCGTCGGCCTGACCGCGACGACCCCCGCCCCGGCCCTGGCCGCCGCGGCGCCGGCCACCGCCGCGGACGAGATCGTGATCCCGAACCCCGGCCGGTATCAGCCGCGCATGGACACCCTCTTCCAGGCCGGCGCCACCGGCTACGCGCACCGGCAGGAGGGCAGCGACGCCATCCTGTGGACCGACGCGGCCTCGGGAGCGACGAAGACCCTGTCCTGGCAGGCGGAGGGGGGCCACTCCGGCCTCAGCGCCTCGAACGCCGACGGCGGGACCGCGGTCACGATCACCGACCTGGCGACCGACCGCACGACCAGGATCCCCCTGCCCCAGGGCCGGTCCTGGGTCGAGGCCTTCACCACCGACACCGTGCTGGCCGGCACGTACGAGGCGGAGAAGCTCACCTCGATCGCCCTGGTCTCCGCCGAGAACGGCGCTCCGGTCGAACGCCCCGTGACCGGGCTCCCCGACGGCCTGGAGGACCTGCACGCGGACAGGCAGGACTCCCGCGGCGCCCTCTTCACCAACCCGATCCGTGACCGGGCGTTCTACCTCGACTTCGCGAGCGCCACCCTCGTCGAACTCCCGGCACCGCTCGCGGGCAGCACCCACTACCGTCTCTCGCAGGACCACATCCTGGCCTGGAAGGGCGGCTCGGGCACGCTGCTCACGGTTCCCCGGTCGAACCCGGCCGCGCAGCCCGTGACGACCGTCGTGGTGCCGAGCACGGCGGGCTCGGTCAAGACGGACTTCGCCGTTCTCGGTGACTGGGTGTTCGCCACCCCGTACACCGGGCAGCTCCCCTCCCTCGGCCCGGCGCTCCGGGCGGTCCCGCTCGGCGGCGGCGCAGCGGTGGAGCTGCTGCCCAACACGGGTGGCCGGATCATCCCCGCACCCGACGGCAGCCTCCTCACGGCCGGCGGCACCAACGCCGCCGACCGGGCCGTGCGCCGGATCGGCATCGGCCCGGACGGCAAGCCCCGGCTCGCCACGGTCCGTACGGTGCCGGTCGTTCCCCGAGGCATCAGCCACCTCGCGCTCGGCGGCGGCCGGGTGAGCTTCCTGAGCCCCCACAACGACTACCTCCAGCTCTTCGACGTCGACACGAACGGCACGGCCGCCCCCGTGCCGTCCCCGCCGAACCTGCGGTTCTCCTTCGCCGTCAACCCGGTGACCGGTCTCGCCTCCCTCGGCGACGGCGACTCCGTGGCCTCGTGGGGCACCTCGCTCGCCGCGCCCACCAGCCCCGGCTCCTACAGGTTCGTGCCGCTGCCCGCCCAGAGCACCGTCGTGGACGCGGCGGGCCGCTACGCCGTGGCCACGAGCGGCACCAAGACCTACGTCGGCGACCTCGACAACTTCCACGCGGACGAGCCGTCCGTCCTGCTCACCCTGACGAACTCCCCCGCCACGGTCTGGGGCACCAAGGCATGGAAGCCCGCCACGACGGCGGGCACGGTCAACTCGTACGACCTGAAGACGAAGGTCACCTCGGCACCCGTCGACCTCAGGTCCGGCTGCCGGCCCACCGAGCTCCAGACCACCGGCCGCTGGCTGTACTGGGCCTGCGGCACCACCAAGGCCGGCGTCTACGACCAGACGCTGAAGAAGAGCGTGGCCGTGCCCACCGGCGAGGCGCTGCTCGGCGACGGCTTCGTCGTCCGCCACGAGGGCGACAAGCTGCGCCTGACGGACGCGGCCACCGGCGTCACCACGGACTTCGCGGACCTTCCGGCCTCGGCGTCCGACTCCGGCCGCGGGACGACCTGGACCGTGGACAAGTTCGGCGACGACGTCGCGTTCATCGTCCCCGGCACACAGGACATCCACGTCAAGCGGGTCGCCGTCACCCCTCAGCCGTTCACCCTGCTCGACACGGGCGCCCTGCAGGTCTCCGGCGGCACCAGCAAGCTCCGCTGGCGCATGTCCCGTGCCGTCGGCGCGTGGAGCGTCGAGATCAAGAACGCGGCCGGCAAGGTCGTCCGCACCTACCGCGGCACCACCGGGAACGGCGCGGGCGTCCGCATCGACTGGGACAGCCGTGACGACCTGGGCCGTGGCGTCGAGGACGGCACGTACACGTACGTCATGAACGCCCAGCCCGTGAACGGCGTCGGGGCCGCGCTCCGCCGCACCGGCACGGTCGAGGCGTTCGACGTCGGCCTCACCACCCTCCCCGGCACCTACACCCCCGTCACCCCCACCCGCCTCATGGACACCCGCTCCGGCCTCGGCGTCCCGAAGGCCAAGGTCGGCGCCGGGAAGACCGTCTCCCTCAAGGTCACGGGCGCCGGCGGGGTGCCGGCCACGGGCGTGACGGCGGTGGTCCTGAACGTGACCGCGACCAACGCGACCACGAGCAGCCACGTCTCCGTCTACCCCTCCGGGACCCGGCAGACGTCCGCGTCGAACCTCAACTTCACCGCGGGCAGGACCGCCGCGAACCTGGTGACCGTCCCGGTCGTCGACGGCCACGTGAAGTTCTTCAACCGCGCCGGTTCGGTCGACCTGCTCGCCGACATCGCGGGCTACTACACGGCGGGCACGGCCGGTTCGGCCTACCAGCCGGTCACGCCGAAGCGGCTCATGGACACCCGCAACGGGACCGGCGTCGCCAAGGCCAAGGTCGCCGCGAACGGCACCGTCACCCTGCCCGTCACCGAGCCCGGCGCGACCGCCGTCGTGCTCAACGTGACCGCCACGAACCCGACCGCGACCAGCTTCGTGTCGGTCTACCCGTACGGGACGGCCCGCACGGCCGCCTCGAACCTCAACTTCACCGCCGGCCGGACCGTCCCGAACCTGGTCGTCGTCCCGGTCAAGGACGGCAAGGTCACCTTCTACAACAAGTACGGCACCATCGACCTCCTCGCCGACGTCGCCGGCTACTTCAAGAAGGACACCGGCTCCGTCTTCACCGGCATGCAGCCCTATCGCCTCATGGACACCCGTGACGGCACCGGCGTCGCCCGGGGCAAGGTCGGCGCGGGCAAGACCGTCAGCCTCCACGTCGGAGAGAGGTGCACGGCCGTGGTCCTCAACGTCACCGCCACGAACCCGACGTCGGCCGGCTACGTCTCCGTCCACCCGTACGGGACGACCCGCACCGCCGCGTCCAACCTCAACTTCACCGCCGGCCAGACCATCCCGAACCTCGTCGTGGTCCCTGTCCGGGACGGCCAGGTCACCTTCTACAACCACGCCGGCACCGTCGACCTCATCGCCGACATCGCCGGCTACTACACCGACTGACACCAGGACGACGTTCACGGCCCTCGGACGGGCGCCGGAGGGGGCAGCGCGGAACCCGCGCTGCAAAACGGCGCCCGCCCCCGAGCCTGACGACCCCCGGGAGGGGAACCCACCTTGCAGCAGCACGTACGAGCGCGGGCCCGGAAGATGCTCGCCCTCGCCACCACACTCGGCATCACCGCCGGGCTGACCGCGACGGTCACGGGGGCGGTCGCGGCGGCACCCGCGGTCGGCACCGCGGCCGACGAGGTCGTGGTCCCGGATCCGGGACGCGAGAAACCGCGTCTGGACGTCCTGCTCCAGGCGGGAGCCACCGGCTACGCACACCGGCAGGAGGGCACCGAGGGCATCGTGTGGACGGATGCGGCCTCGGGTGCGACGAAGCCCCTGCCCTGGCAGGCGGAGTCCGGCCACTCCGGGCTCAGCGCCAAGTGGTCCGGCGGCGCCATCGAGATCACCGACCTCGCGACCGACCGCAAGACTTCGGTCGACGTGCCCCAGGGCCTGTCCTGGATCGAGGCGTTCACTGCCGACACCGTGCTGGCCGGCAGGTTCGAGGCGGACAAGCTCACCTCGATCACGCTGCTCTCCTCCGTGGACGGGGCACCCTCCGAACGCCCCGTGACCGGCCTCCCGGCAAGCGTGGAGGACCTGTACCTGGAGGTGCAGGACTCCGGAGGCGCGCTCTTCTCCAACCCGGTCGGTGATCGGGCGTTCTACCTCGACTTCGCGAGCGCCGTCCTCACCGAACTCCCGCCCGCGCTCTCCGGGCTCACCGACTACCGCCTCTCCCCGGCGCACATCCTGGCCCGGAAGGGCGGCTCGGGCACACTGCTCTCGGTGCCCCGGTCGAACCCGACCGTCCAGCCCGTGACGACCGTCGTCGTAGCGAAGGAAGCCGGCCTGGTCACCGGCGACTTCGGCGTCCTCGGCGACTGGGTGCTCACCACCGCCTACGCCGGGCCGCGGCCTGCCCTCGGCGCGCCGCTCCGCGCGGTCCCGCTCGGCGGCGACACCGCCGTGGAGCTGCTGCCCCACACGGCGGCCCTGATCGTCCCTGCAGGCGACGGCAGCCTCCGCACCGTCGGCGGCAGCAGTGCCACCGACTGGGCGGTGCGCCGCATCGCCCTCGGTACGGACACCAAGCCCGTGCTCGACACGGTCCGCGCCGTACCGGTCATGCCCCGGGGCGTCACCCGCCTCGCGCTCGGCGGCGGCCGGTTGAGCTACCTGAGCCCCCGCGACGACACGACCGAGCTCCTCGACGTCGACGTGAACACCACGGGTGCCCCCGCCTCGGCCACCCCGACGCTGCGGTACTCCTTCCGCGACCCGGCGACCAGCATGGCCTCCCTCGGAGACGGCGACACGGTGGCGTACTCCGGCAGCACGCTCGCCGCCCCCACCGGTCTCGGCTCCTACAAGACCTTCCCGCTGCCTCCCCAGAGCACCGTCGTGGACGCGGCGGGCCGCTACGCCGTGGCGACCGACGGGACACGGACCTACGTCGGCGACCTCGAGCACGCCCGCGCGGACGCCTCGGCCGTCCTGCTCACCCTGACCGACTCCCCCGCCGCTGTCTGGGGCACCAAGGCGTGGAAGCCCGCGGCGACCGCCGGTACGGTCAACTCGTACGACCTGAAGACGAAGGCGACCTCGGCACCCGTCGACCTCGGCTCCGGCTGCCGGCCCACCGAACTCCAGGCCACGGGCCGCTGGCTGTACTGGGCCTGCGGCACCACCAAGGCCGGCGTCTACGACCAGACGCTGAAGAAGAGCGTGGCCGTGCCCACCGGCGAGGCGCTGCTCGGCGACGGCTTCGTCGTCCGCCACGAGGGCGACAGACTGCGCCTGACGGACGCGGCCACCGGCACCACCACCGACTTCGCGGACCTGACCGCCTCCGCGACGGGTTCCGGCCGCAGGACGACCTGGACCGTGGACAAGTTCGGCGGCGATGTCGCGTTCGTCGACCCGAGGACGCAGGACATCCACGTCAAGCGGGTCGCGTCGACCCGCCAGCCGCTCGCGCTCGTCGAGTCCCACGTGCCCTCCGACCTGCCCTTCAGCGGCAAGGACACGGCCGAGCCGAAGGCGACCTGGGCACCCGTCTGGCGGTTCTCCAAGCCGGTCGGCTCGTGGAAGGTCTCCCTCCTGAAGGGCAACGGCGAGGTCCTGCGCACCTTCGAAGGGACGCGGGGTGACGGCGCCGCCGTCCGCGTGGCCTGGGACGGCAAGGACGCGAAGGGCCGCGGCATCGAATCCGGCCAGTACCGCTGGGAGATGACCGCCCGCCCGCTGGACGGGGTCGGCGCCGCGCAGACCGCGTGGGCGGCGCTCAACGTCACCGGCAGCTCCCTCACCACCCTCCCCGGCACCTACACCCCCGTCGCCCCCACCCGCCTCATGGACACCCGCTCCGGCCTCGGCGTCCCCAAGGCCAAGCTGGGGGCCGACGGCAAGGTCATCCTGAAGGTGGCCGGCACGGCGGGCGTGCCCGCCGAGGGGCTCAGCGCCGTCGTGCTGAACGTGACCGCGACCAACGCGACCACGAGCAGCTTCGTCTCCGTCTACCCGTACGAGACGCAGCGCACCTCCGCCTCGAACCTCAACTTCACCGCGGGCCGGACCAGCGCCAACCTGGTCACCGTGCCCGTCGTCAACGGCTGGGTCGAGTTCTACAACCGCGCCGGATCGGTCGACCTGCTCGCCGACGTCGCGGGCTACTACACCGAGGGCACGGCGGGTTCGGCCTACCAGCCCGTCACGCCCACCCGTCTGATGGACACCCGCACGGGCACCGGCGTCGCCAAGGCCAAGCTGGCCGCGAACGGCACCGTCACCCTGCCCGTCACCGAGCCGGGCGCCACGGCCGTCGTCATGAACGTCACCGCGACCAACCCGACCGCGACCAGCTTCGTCTCCGTCTATCCGTACGGGACGACCCGCACCGCCGCGTCCAACCTCAACTTCACCGCCGGCCGGACGGTCCCGAACCTCGTCGTCGTCCCGGTCAAGGACGGCAAGGTCACGTTCTACAACAAGGCCGGCACCGTCGACCTCCTCGCCGACGTCGCCGGCTACTTCAAGAAGGACACCGGCTCCGTCTTCACCGGCATGCAGCCCAAGCGGCTCATGGACACCCGCAACGGCACCGGCGTCGCACGGGCCAAGGTCGGGGCCGGCAAGACCGTGAACCTGGCGGTGGGGTTCAAGTACACCGCCGTCGTCCTCAACGTGACCGCGACCAACCCGACGGCCACCGGCTTCGTCTCCGTCTACCCATACGGGACCACCCGCACCGCCGCCTCCAACCTCAACTTCACCGCCGGCCAGACCGTCCCGAACCTGGTCGTCGTCCCCGTGAAGGAAGGCAAGGTCACCTTCTACAACCACGCCGGCACCGTCGACCTCATCGCCGACATCGCCGGCTACTACACCCGCTGACAGCGGCACCACACCCCCCGCGGGGCCTCATGATGGGCGGCATGAACACGAGCCAGTCGCCCTTCATCGAGGCCCTGCGGTCATCCCGGGTCTGGGACACCGAGCTGCCCGCCTTCGACCCCGACGCCGCGCCCGCCGAGCCGCTCCCGCTCTTCCACGAGTGGTTCGTCTCCGCCGTGGCGGCCAAGGCCGTGGAGCCGCACACCATGGCGCTCGCGAGCGTCGACGCGGACGGGCGGCCGGACGTGCGGATCGTGATGCTGCACGACGCCGACGGGCGCGGCTGGCACTTCGCCTCGCACGCGGGCAGCGCCAAGGGCCGTCAGCTCGCCGCGCGGCCCGAGGCGGCGCTCACCTTCTACTGGCCGGTCCAGGGCCGCCAGGTCCGGGTCCGGGGCCGGGTCTCCACCGGGACGCCCGAGGAGGCGTACGCCGACCTCCACGCCCGCACCCCCGGCGCTCTCGCCTCCGCCCTCGTGGGGCACCAGAGCGAGGTGCTGGACTCGACGCGGACCCTCGCCGAGGCGAGCGCCGCCGCCTGGGAGCGGGCCGTGCGGGAGCCGGAGGCCGAGGCGCCGAGCTGGACGCTGTACGTGGTCGAGCCGTCCGCGGTGGAGTTCTTCCAGGGCGACGAGCGACGGCGGCACGTCCGGCTCCGGTACCGGCGGGCGGCGGGCGGCGGCTGGGAGCGGGAGCTGCTCTGGCCCTGACGGGGACTCAGCCCTCGTACATCTCGTCGATCTCCCGGCCGAAGTCCCTCAGGACCGCCCCCCGCTTCAGTTTCAGGGACGGCGTCAGGTGTCCGCCCGCCTGTGTCCACTCCCTCGTCAGGATCCGGAACGCGCGGATCGACTCGGCGCGCGACACCAGCCGGTTGGCCTCGTCGACGGCGCGCTGGACGAGGGCGGTCAGCTCCTCGTCGCGGGCCAGCTCCCACAGGGCGAGGTGGTCCTTGTGCCGCATGTGCCGCCAGTGGAGCAGCCCGTCGTGGTCGAGGGTGATGAGCGCGGTGACGTACGGGCGGCCGTCGCCCAGGACCATGCACTGGGCGACGAGGGGGTGGGCGCGCAGCCAGTCCTCCAGCGGGGCGGGGGCGACGTTCTTGCCGGCGGAGGTGACGATGATGTCCTTCTTGCGGCCGGTGATGCGCAGATGGCCCTCGTCGTCGAGGGCGCCCAGGTCGCCGGTGGGGAACCAGCCCTCGTCGGTGTACGGCAGGGCGACCCCGCGCTGGGCGTCCCAGTAGCCGGCGAAGACGTGGCCGCCCTTGAGCCAGACCTCGCCGTCGTCGGCGATCCGCACGGCCGTGCCGGGCAGCGGGCGGCCCACGGTGCCGGGGCGGGGTCCGCCGAGCGGGGTGACGGTGGTGGCGGCGGTGGTCTCCGTCAGGCCGTACCCCTCGTAGACCTCGATGCCCGCCCCGGCGAAGAACTCGGCGAGCCGGGCGCCGAGCGCCGAGCCGCCGGAGATGACGTGCCGGACGCGCCCGCCGAGCGCGGCCCTGATGCGCCGGTAGACGAGCGGCTCGTAGAGGGCGCGGGCGGCGCGCAGACCCAGCGAGGGGCGGGGGTCGTGGCCGTAGCGTTCGGCGACGCGGGCGGCTCGGTCGAAGGCCGCGACGCGGCCCGCGCGTTCGGCGGTGGCGCGGGCGGTGTGGAAGACCTTCTCCAGGACGTACGGGATGGCGAGGAGGAAGGTCGGCCGGAAGGTGGCCAGGTCGGCGAGGAGTTCGTCGCTCTCGACGGACGGGGTGTGCCCGACCTTCACCCGGGCGCGGACGCAGCCGATGGCGACCATGCGGCCGAAGACGTGGGAGAGCGGGAGGAAGAGGAGGGTGGAGGCCGGTTCGTCGCTGAGCGCCTTGAAGACGGGGTGGAGCATGCCGACGGCGTTGTCGACCTCGGTGAGGAAGTTGCCGTGGGTGAGGGCGCAGCCCTTGGGGCGGCCGGTGGTACCCGAGGTGTAGACGAGGGTGGCGAGGGTCTCGGGGGTGAGCAGCCCGCGGCGGGCGGTGACGGCCTCGTCGGGGACGTGCGCGCCGGCCTTGCGCAGCTGGTCGACGGCGCCGGTGTCGAGCACCCAGAGCTGTCCCAGCGAGGGCAGTTGGCGCCGCTCGGCGGAGACCATCCGCGCCTGGTCCGGGTCCTCGACGACGCAGGCGGCGGCGCCGGAGTCCTGGAGGATCCAGCGGGTCTGGTACGCGGAGGAGGTGGGGTGGAGCGGGACGGTGATGAGTCCAGCCGCCCAGGCCGCGAAGTCGATGAGGGTCCACTCGTAGCGGGTGCGGGCCATCAGGGCGAGCCGGTCGCCGGGCCGCAGCCCCTGGGCGATGAGCCCCTTGGCGACGGAGTGCACCTCGGCCGCGAACGTGGCGGCGGTGACGTCGGCCCAGCCTCCGTCGGGCCGTCTGCGGGCGAAGAGCACGGCCGTCGGTTCCTCCCGGGCGGTGCCGTACGGGAGGTCGGCGAGCGAGCCGCGCCGTACGGGCGGGACGAGCGCGGGTACGGACGCCTCGCGCACGGTCCCGTCGACGCGGACCAGCGAGGGCGGTGCCGTGCTGCGGAAGACCGGCGACTCGGAGACGGGCACGTGCGGCTCCTCGGGGCGTCGAGAACCGGACAGTAACCTTACTTTCGAGTAAATCTAGGGCGCCGCAAGGGATTTGGACAGATCCGCGCGCACGCCGTTCGACCCCGGAACGCCGAAAGGGCGGCGTGCTCCGGCGTGTTGCCGGGGTACGCCGCCCTGGGGCGGGGCGCGGCGGTGACGCGATGCCGTCACGCCGGCGCCGTCTACCGGGGGTCCTGGCTGAACTTGGACGTCGACCAGAAGTAGCCGAGGACCGCCAGGCCGACGCACCAGGCCACCGCGAGCCAGCCGTCGGAGCCGATCTCGGTGCCGAGGAGCAGGCCGCGCAGGGTCTCGATGGCCGGGGTGAAGGGCTGGTACTCGGCGATCGGCTGGAACCAGCCGGGCATCGACTCGACCGGCGTGAACGCGCTGGACAGCAGCGGCAGCAGGATCAGCGGCATCGCGTTGTTGCTGGCGGCCTCGGCGTTCGGGCTGACCAGGCCCATGCCGACCGCGATCCAAGTGAGCGCCAGGGAGAAGAGCACGAGCAGTCCGAAGGCGGCCAGCCACTCCAGGGCGCCGGCGCCGGTGGAGCGGAAGCCGATGGCCACGGCGACGGCGCCGACCAGGACCACGCTGGCGACCGACTGCAGCACGCTGCCGACGACGTGTCCGACGAGCACCGACGGGCGGTGGATCGCCATCGTGCGGAAGCGGGCGATGATGCCCTCGGTCATGTCGTTGGAGACCGAGACGGCGGTCCCGATCGTGGTGCTGCCGATGGTCATCAGGAGCAGGCCCGGGACGATGTACGCGATGTACGCCGAGCGGTCCGGGACGCCGCCGCCGAGGCCCGCGCTCATCGTGTCGCCGAAGATGTAGACGAACAGCAGCAGGAGCATGATCGGGGTGAGCAGCAGGTTCAGCGTCAGCGACGGGTAGCGGCGCGCGTGGAGCAGGTTGCGGCGCAGCATCGTGGCCGAGTCGCGCACGGCGAGGGAGAGGGAGCTCATCGGACGTCCTCCTTGGACGGAACGGGGCGGGACGGAACGGGGCGGAGCGGGGGCGTAGCCGGAACGGGCCGGAGGGGACGGGCCGGGACGGGCCCGGTCGACCGGCCGGCCGGTCAGGCGGAGCGGTCGCTCTGGGCCGGCAGCGTGGCGCCGGGGCCGGTCAGGGCGAAGAACACGTCGTCCAGGTCCGGGGTGTGCACGGTCAGTTCGGCGGCCTCGACGCCGGCCGAGTCCAGCCGGTCGAGCAGGACGCGCAGGGCGCGCTGGCTGCCGTCGCTGGGCGCCTGGAGGGTGAGCGACTCGTCGTCGGGCAGGACCTCGCCGAGGGCGAGGGCGGCGGCCCGGTAGGCGGCCGGGTCGGTGAAGCGCAGCCTGACGTGTCCGCCGGGGACGATCCGCTTCAGCTCCTCGGCGGTGCCCTCGGCCGCGATCCGGCCGTCGTTGAGGACGGCGATGCGGTCGGCGAGCTGGTCGGCCTCCTCCAGGTACTGGGTGGTGAGGAAGACGGTCACGCCGTCGGCGACGAGGCCGCGGATGATCTGCCACATGGTGTGCCGGGAGCGCGGGTCGAGGCCGGTGGTCGGCTCGTCGAGGAAGATGATCCGCGGGCCGCCGACCAGCGTCATCGCGATGTCCAGCCGCCGCTTCATGCCGCCGGAGTAGGTGGAGGCGGGCTTCTTCGCCGCCCCGGTGAGGTCGAAGCGCTCCAGGAGCTCCGCGGCGATCCGCCGGCCCTCGCGCTTGGGGAGGTGGTGCAGGTCGGCCATGAGGAGCATGTTCTCCTCGCCGGTGATCAGGCCGTCGACGGCGGAGAACTGCCCGGTGACGCCGATCGAGGCGCGGACCTTCTGGGGGTCGGACGCCAGGTCGTGGCCGCCGATCCGGACGGTGCCGGTGCCCGCGTCGGCGGAGATGAGGGTGGAGAGGATCTTCACGGCGGTGGTCTTGCCGGCCCCGTTCGGGCCGAGCAGGGAGAAGACCGTGCCTTCGGGGACGGCCAGGTCGACGCCGTCGAGGACCAGCTTGTCCCCGTAGGACTTGCGCAGCCCGTGCGCCGCGATGGCCAGGTCGGTGGTGCCGGTCATGAGGGGTGCTCCTTCACGCTGCCGGGGAGGGGGTGGATGCCGGGGGTCGTCAGAGGCTGCGGGCGGTGATGTCGCCGTACGCGGTGGTGGCGCGGATGTTCAGCTCGGCGGCGGCGCCCTCGGAGTTGCGGAGCGCGTTGTCGACGCGGCCGTAGGCCGTGCCGGCGTCGAGGGTGGCGGAGACCCCGCGGGCGGCGCCGATCTCGATGTCGCCCTTCTCGGTGCGGAGTTCGACCGCGCCGCGCAGGGCCTCGGCGACCTTGATGTCGCCCTGCCTGGTGCGGAGCTCGGCCGGGCCGCCGAGCCGGCCGACCGTGATGTGCCCGTCCTGGACGCCGATCCGGGCGCTCGCGGCCTCGTCCAGCGTGACCGGGCCCTGCGCGGTCTCGAGGACGACGTCCCCGAGCGGTCCGGCGCCGTGCAGCTCGCCCGCGGCGACCTTGGCCTCGACGCGGGAGCCCGCCGGGAGCTGGACCGTCACCTCGACCTCGCCGGAGCTGCCGAGGACCTTGTGCTCGGCCTCGGGGGCCGCGATCCGCAGTACGCCGTCGGCGAAGACGACCTCGATCCGCTCGGCGGCCTTCACGTCGCGGCCCTTGGCGGCGTTCGCGGGGCGGACCTCGACGGTGGCGTCCCCGCGGTCGGCGGCGACGAGCCGGACGCGGCCGGCGGGGATGTTCAGGACGGTGGTGACGGGGGTGGTGGTGGCGAAGTTCTGCATGACGTTCTCCTGTGGCTCTGCGGCTTGCCGTCGGCGTTTCCGACATCGGAAAAGCTACGTTGCGTTCGAGATCCCATCAACACCTTCGTTGCATGGAAATGCGGTCTTCGCAGGTCAAAGCATTAAAATCGTTGCAACAGAGATGGATTTAACGCAACGTCAGCCGCGCCTGACGTTGCAATGAGAGTGGAGTGAACGCTATGCTGACCACATCAGGCAGCAGGAAAAGGGCACACAGAGGGAGAACGCGATGCCGGGAGGCAGACTCACCCAGCAGGAACGTCAGCAGATCGCGCTGGGACTGGGCGACGGCCTCGCCTACGCGGAGATCGCCAGGCGGCTCGACCGCCCCACCTCGACCATCACGCGCGAGGTCATGCGCAACGGCGGCCCCACCTCCTACCGCGCCGACCTCGCCCAGCGCGCCACCGAGCGCCGCACCCATCAGCGCCGGCAGACCACGCCCAAGGGGCGCGGGGCGGCGCCGCAGACCCACGGGCGCGACCCCGAGGCCGTGCGGGAGTACGAGGAGACGTTCACGACCCTGCTCATGGCGCAGGGCCTGCCGAAGATGATGGCCCGGGTCCTGATGGCCCTCTACACCAGCGACTCGGGCAGCCTCACCGCGTCCGAGCTCGCCCAGCACCTCCAGGTCAGCCCGGCGTCCGTCTCCAAGGCCATCACCTTCCTCGACGGCCAGGGGCTCGTCCGCCGGGAGCGCGACGAACGCCGCCGCGAGCGCTACACCGCCGACAACGACGTCTGGTACCACGGCACGATCGCCGGCGCCCGGGCCAACCTGCAGCTCGCCGAGACGGCGCGGCAGGGCATCGGCATCCTCGGCCCCGACACCCCGGCCGCCGCCCGTCTGGAGACCATCGCCCGCTTCGTCGACTTCATCGGCGAGAGCCTGATGCGCGCCGCCGAGCAGGCCCGCGACATCCTCTACTCACAGCCGGGAACGGGCCCGGCCACGGGCGAGGACCTGGGCGCGGCCCCGGACGCGTCCGGGGCGCGGGCGGACGGGGAGCCCGGCACCGGCTCCGAGCGCGCGTAGCCGGACGGCGACGGAGAAGCCGTGAGGCCCGTGCCCCCCTCCTCGGGGGCACGGGCCTCACGCATGCGGTACGGCGTGGCGTCAGGCCGCGACCGCGACCTTCGGCTCGGGCGCGCCGGCGTCGACCAGGTCGTCGACCGGGGAGGCCGAGGCCGACTCGTACGCGGCGAGGTCGAGGATCTTCTCGCGGGAGGCCACGAGGACCGGGACCAGGGCCTGGCCGGCGACGTTGGTGGCCGTGCGCATCATGTCCAGGATCGGGTCGATGGCCATCAGGAGGCCGACGCCCTCCAGCGGCAGGCCGAGGGTGGAGAGGGTCAGGGTCAGCATGACCGTCGCACCGGTGAGGCCGGCGGTGGCCGCCGAGCCGATGACCGAGACGAACGCGATCAGCAGGTACTCCTTGACGCCCAGCTGCACGTCGAAGATCTGCGCGATGAAGATCGCGGCGAGCGCCGGGTAGATCGCGGCGCAGCCGTCCATCTTCGTGGTGGCGCCGAACGGCACGGAGAAGGAGGCGTACTCCTTCGGGACGCCGAGGCGCTCGGTGACGCGCTGGGTGACCGGCATGGTGCCGACCGAGGAGCGGGAGACGAAGGCCAGCTGGATGGCGGGCCAGGCGCCCTTGTAGAACTGCAGCGGGTTCAGCTTGGCGACGGTCGCGAGGAGCAGCGGGTAGACGCCGAACAGGACCAGGGCGCAGCCGATGTAGACGTCGGCGGTGAACGTGGCGTACTTGCCGAGCAGGTCCCAGCCGTAGTTCACGATGGCCTTGCCGATGAGGCCGGCGGTGCCGATCGGGGCGAGCCGGATGACCCACCACAGGGCCTTCTGCAGCAGCTCCAGGATCGACTCGGAGAGCGAGAGGATCGGCTGGGCCTTGTCGCCCAGCTTCAGGGCGGCGATGCCGGCGACGGCGGCCATGAAGACGATCTGGAGGACGTTCAGCTCGGTGAACGGCGTGATGACGTCCGTCGGGATGATGCCGGTCAGGAAGTCGATCCAGCTGCCCTGGTGCTCGGGCAGCTTGCCGTCCTTCGGCGTGAGGCCGGTGCCGGCGCCGGGGTCGGTCAGCAGGCCGATCGCGAGGCCGATGCCGACCGCGATCAGCGAGGTGATCATGAACCAGATCAGCGTCTGGGCGGCCAGCCGGGCCGCGTTGTTCACCTTGCGGAGGTTGGTGATCGACACCAGGATCGCGAAGAAGACGAGCGGGGCGACGGCCAGCTTGAGCAGCTGGACGAAGATGCCGCCGACCTGGGTCAGGGTCTCCTTCAGCCAGCCGATGTCCTGACTGCGGGCGAGCCAGCCGAGCAGGACGCCGATGACGAGGCCGGCGACGATCTGGGCCCAGAACGGGACCTTGGGCATGCGGGACTTCGCCACGGGCGCGGACGAGGACGCGGACACGGACACGGACACACTCCAGCGGTGCGTATCGGGAAATACGGGACGGGGGTGCGGCACCCGCGCGCGAAGCGCGGACCGCTGCATGATGCCGGGATCGGACCTAGCGGCAACAGACCGCGGACAGACCGGGGGTCCCCCCTGAACGAGCGCAGCCGAGTGATCGGGGGAGGCACAGATCGACGCGCAGGCGCGCCACGAGCGGGGTGCCCGCGGCATGGAGGAGGCGCACTGCTGTCTTCATGCCGAACACGTTAACACTTGAACTTTGAGATCCTCAAAGGGGTTCTTTGGGGGCAGGGATCGCCGTAGCGCCTTCGAAACGCAGAAAACCCCTGACGGGAGCCTTCGAAGCTCCCGCCAGGGGCGGAGATGTGAAGTGGCTTACGCGGCCTTTACGCCACGCGGACCGAGACCGATCGGGCAGCTCAGGCCGCGTCCTCGGCGGAGCGGTTCGCCTCGAGCCGGCCCTTGGCGCGGTCGACCTTCTCGACGATCTGGACGCTCATCGCGTCCCGCTCCTTGCGCAGCAGCACGAAGCTGAGCGGCGCGGAGATGACCACCGAGAGCAGCAGGACCCACAGCAGGTTGGAGTCGCCGAGGCCGCGCGGCAGCACGCCGACGTAGACCAGGCCCCACAGCGCGAGGAAGCTGCCGGCGAAGATGCCGAGGCGCATCAGGGTGTAGCGGAGCATGTCTGTTCCCTCCCATACCGGACGAGCGTCCCTCCAGTGAAGCACGGGGAGGGACGCCCGCCGGGACCGGGGTCTCGTCGCGGGTCCCGGCGGGCGCCCGCCGCGGATCCAGGACCCGGCCGGCGGAGCTCGCCCCGCCGGGCCCGACCGTCTTGTCGAGGAAGGCCCGCGGGAGGAAGGCGTCCGAGGGCCGGAACTCCTTGAGCACCCCATCGAGTAAGGGATAGATTCACGCCATGACCCTTACCTTTGAGCTGGATCCGCCCGTCGGCCCCGCGCTGCGCGACGGCGTGCTCGACCTCTGGGCGGACGTGTCCAACGCGGGCGGTGCCGTCGGCTTCGTACCGCCCGTCACCCGCGAGGAGATCCGGCCCGCGCTGCTCACCCACCTGGTGGGGATGGCCCGGGGCACGACCCGGCTGCTCGTCGGCCGCGAGGACGACGGCGCCGGCGAGGTCGCCGCCACCGCCTTCTTCACGTACAACAGCCACCCCCTGATGACGCACTGGGTGTGGCTGTACACGGTGATGGTGCACCCCCGGCACCAGGGCAAGGGGTACGGGCTGGAGCTGATGGCCGCGGTCGAGCGCGCGGCGCGGACCGCCGAGGGCTTCGAGCGGATCGAGGCCGTCCGGCTCACCTGCCGGGGCGGCACCGGCGTCGACGCCTTCTACGCGCGGGCCGGCTACAAGGAGGTCGGCCGCGTCCCGGCCGCCGTCCGGGTGTCCCCGGGCGACGACCGCGACGAGATCGTCATGCTGCTGCCGCTCACCTAGGAGCGCGGCGGTTCAGAAGCGCATCAGCTGCGGGGTCTCGCGCCGCTCCGCGTCCGGGCCCGGGTACTCGCGGATGATCTCGTAGCGCGTGTTGCGCTCGACCGGCCTGAAACCGGCGTCCCGGATGAGCTCCAGCAGGTCCTCGCGGCCCAGCTTGTTCGGGGTGCCGTAGTTGTCGGCGTCGTGCGTGATCTTGTACTCGACGACCGAGCCGTCCATGTCGTCCGCGCCGTGCTGGAGCGCCAGCTGCGCGGTCTGGACGCCGTGCATCACCCAGAAGACCTTGACGTGCGGGACGTTGTCGAAGAGCAGGCGCGAGACGGCGAAGGTCTTCAGGGCCTCGGCCCCGGTGGCCATCGTGGTGCGGGCCTGCAGCTTGTTGCGGACCTTGCCGTCCTTCATGTCCACGAAGTCGTGCTGGTAGCGCAGCGGGATGAAGACCTGGAAGCCGCCGGTCTCGTCCTGCAGCTCCCGCAGCCGCAGCACGTGGTCCACGCGGTGGCGCGGCTCCTCGATGTGCCCGTACAGCATCGTGGCCGGGGTCTTCAGGCCCTTCTCGTGCGCGAGCCGGTGGATCCGGGACCAGTCCTCCCAGTGGGTGGCGTGGTCCACGATGTGCTGCCGGACCTCCCAGTCGAAGATCTCGGCGCCGCCGCCGGTCAGGGACTCCAGACCGGCCTCGATCAGCTCGTCGAGGATCTCGGAGGCCGACAGGCCCGAGATGGTCTCGAAGTGGTGGATCTCGGTGGCGGTGAAGGCCTTGAGCGAGACGTTCGGCAGCGCCTTCTTCAGCTCGGAGAGCGAGCGCGGGTAGTAGCGCCAGGGCAGGTTGGGGTGCAGCCCGTTGACGATGTGCAGCTCGGTGAGGTTCTCGTTCTCCATCGCCTTCGCGAGGCGCACGGCCTCCTCGATGCGCATGGTGTACGCGTCCTTCTCACCCGGCTTGCGCTGGAAGGAGCAGTAGGCGCAGGAGGCGGTGCACACGTTCGTCATGTTCAGATGACGGTTCACGTTGAAGTGCACCACGTCGCCGTTCTTGCGGGTCCGGACCTCGTGGGCCAGTCCGCCGAGCCAGGCGAGGTCGTCCGATCCGTACAGGGCGACGCCGTCCTCACGGCTCAGCCGCTCACCGGCGAGGACCTTCTGCTCCAGCTCCCGCTTGAGCCCCGCGTCCATACGGATGCCTCCTCTTTCTCCGAAACCAGGCCTGCCCACCGTACTCCCCCGCCTTTCGGGCGGGACGGTCCCCCATGCCGCTTCGCGTCAGCCCTCTTCGGGCAGGTCCCCGACCCGGTTCTCCCACTTCGTGGAGAGCACGATCGTCGTACGGGTCCGCGACACGCCCTTGGTCCCGCTGAGCCGGCGGATCGTCTTCTCCAGGCCGTCCACGTCGTCGGAGCGGACCTTGAGCATGAAGGAGTCGTCGCCGGCGATGAACCAGCAGTCCTCGATCTCGGCGAGGTCCTTCAGCCGACGGGCCACGTCCTCGTGGTCGGCGGCGTCGGAGAGGGAGATGCCGATGAGGGCGGTGACGCCGAGCCCGAGCGAGGCGGCGTCGACGGTGGCGCGGTAACCGGTGATGACACCGGCCGCCTCAAGTCGGTTGATGCGGTCGGTGACGGAGGGGCCGGAGAGCCCGACGAGCCGGCCGAGCTCGGCGTACGAGGCCCTGCCGTTCTCGCGCAGAGCCTGGATGAGCTGCCTGTCCACGGCGTCCATAGGTATGAAGCCTTCCATTGTCCAGCGATACCGCGAGTTTAGGTATAGAATCTAAGGTACACAGGGGCGACACCCTGTGAATCTTTCAGCAGATCAAAGACGATCTTTCAGGAGTGGTGTTCACCGTGTACACGATCGAGATGGCCTACGCCCGTATGCGCGAGCTGCAGGAAATGGCCAACCGCTCGCGTGCCCACCAGTCGACCCCCGCCTCGAAGCGCGCCGCGAAGAAGCGCGCCAAGAAGCGCTAATCAGCGGGGCGGAGGGCTCCACCGAGCTCTCCCTCCCAACGGCGGTACAGCACGTGCGGCACGCCTGCCGCGTCGAGCACCCGCCCGGCGACGAAGTCCACCAGATCCTGGATGTGCGTCGCCCCCGCGTAGAACGCCGGAGAGGCGGGCAGCACCACTGCGCCCGCCTCGTCCAGCGCCACCATGTGCTTGAGGGTCTGTCCGTTCAGCGGGGTCTCCCGCACCGCGACGACCAGCGGGCGCCGCTCCTTGAGCGTCACGCTCGCCACCCGCTGCAGCAGGTCCTTCGACAGCCCGAGCGCGACCCCCGCCACCGCGGCCGTCGACGCCGGCACGATCAGCATCCCCTTCACGGCGTACGAGCCGGAGGACGGCCCGGCGGCCAGGTCCCCGGCCGCCCAGTACCGCACGTCGTCCAGGCCACCGGACACGTCGAAGGTGCCCGGCTTCCCGTCGGCCCCCCGCGCCAGCCACGTCGCCAGGTCCTCGCGCCAGTGCGCGTCCCGGAAGGCGATCCCCGTCTCGTCGAGCAGTGTCAGCCGCGAGGCCCGCGACACGACCAGATCGACGCTCTCCCCCGCCGCGAGCAGCCCTCGCAGCACGGCGGCGGCATAGGGCGTCCCCGACGCCCCCGACACCCCGACGACCCACGGACGACGCTGCTCCTCGTTCACCTGCTCCACGCCGACGAGCCTATCCGGCCCCTACAGGGACAGCCCGCGCACCAGCAGGTCCAGCAGCGCGCACAGGAACAGGCAGACGCCGATGAAGCCGTTCGTGGTGAAGAACGCCCGGTTCAGCCGCGACAGGTCGTGCGGCTTCACGATCGAGTGCTCGTAGCAGAAGGCCGCCGCCACGATCACCAGGCCGGCCCAGAAGAAGACGCCGGCGTCCGTCGCCAGCGCGTACCAGACCAGCAGGCCCGTGGTCACCACGGCCGAGACGCGGGCGCCCCACAGGGCGGCGGGGATGCCGAAGCGGGCCGGGACGGACATCACGCCGTGCGCGCGGTCCGCCTGCACGTCCTGGCAGGCGAAGATCAGGTCGAAGCCGCCGATCCAGATGCCGACCGCGAGGCCCAGGATCACCGCCTCCCAGGACCACTCGCCGCTGACCGCGAGCCAGGCCCCGATGGGCCCGATCGCCTGGGCGAGGCCCAGGATCGCGTGCGGGAAGTTGGTGAACCGCTTGCCGTACGGATAGACCACCATCGGGATCACGGCGAGCGGCGCGAGCGCCAGGCAGAGCGGGTTGAGCAGGGCCGCGGCGCCGAGGAAGACGACGACGGCGACACCGGCTCCGGTCCACGCCGAGCGCACCGAGACCGCGCCCGTGACCAGCTCGCGGTTGGCGGTGCGCGGGTTACGGGCGTCGATCTCGCGGTCGATGATCCGGTTGCAGGCCATCGCGAAGGTGCGCAGCCCGACCATGCAGACCGTCACCAGGAACAGGGTCCACCAGTGGATCTCCTGGTCCAGCCGGTACATCGCGGTCAGCGAGGCGATGTACGCGAAGGGCAGCGCGAAGACCGAGTGCTCGATCATCACCAGGCGCAGGAAGGCCTTCGTCCGTCCCGGCTGCGCGCCGGGCACCGCGGCCGTGGTCACAGCCCGTACTCCTTCCAGCGGCGGTCCACCAGGGCCGCCGTCGCCGGGTCCGACTCGACCATGTCGGGCCAGCCGCCGTCGCGCGTGTAGCCCTCCTCGGGCCACTTCTTCGTCGCGTCGATGCCGGCCTTGCCGCCCCAGAACTGCTGGTAGGAGGCGTGGTCCAGGTGGTCGACCGGGCCCTCGACGACCGTGAGGTCGCGGGCGTAGTCGGTGTTCCCGAGGGCCCGCCAGGACACCTCGTGGAGGTCGTGGACGTCGCAGTCGGAGTCCACGACGACGATCAGCTTGGTCAGCGACATCATGTGCGCGCCCCAGATGGCGTGCATGACCTTCTGCGCGTGCTTCGGGTACTTCTTGTCGATCGAGACGATGGCGCAGTTGTGGAAGCCGCCCGACTCCGGCAGGTGGTAGTCGACGATGTCCGGGACGATGATCTTCAGGAGCGGCAGGAAGAACCGCTCGGTCGCCCGGCCCAGCGGGCCGTCCTCGGTCGGCGGGCGGCCGACCACGATCGACTGGAGCAGCGGGCGCTTGCGCATGGTGATGCAGTCGATCTTCAGCGCGGGGAACGGCTCCTGCGGCGTGTAGAAGCCGGTGTGGTCGCCGAACGGGCCCTCGGGCAGCGTCTCGCCCGGCTCCAGCCAGCCCTCGATCACGACCTCCGCCTGCGCGGGGACCTGGAGCGGGACGGTCTTGCAGTCGACCATCTCGATCCGCTTGCCCTGCACGAAGCCGGCGAAGAGGTACTCGTCGATGTCGCCCGGCAGCGGTGCCGTCGAGGCGTAGGTGACGGCCGGCGGGCAGCCGAAGGCGATGGCGACCGGCAGCCGCTCGCCGCGCTTCGCGGCGACCGCGTAGTGGTTGCGGCTGTCCTTGTGGATCTGCCAGTGCATGCCGATGGTGCGCTTGTCGTGCCGCTGGAGTCGGTAGAGGCCGAGGTTGCGGATCCCGGTCTCGGGGTGCTTGGTGTGGGTCAGGCCCAGGTTGAAGAATGAGCCGCCGTCCTTGGGCCAGGTGAACAGCGCCGGCAGCAGGTCGAGGTCGACGTCGTCGCCGGTCAGGACCACCTCCTGCACGGGGGCGTCCTTCACCTTCTTCGGCGGCACGTGCACCATCGAACCCAGCTTCCCGAAGGCCTCGCGGACCCCGACGAAGCCGTGCGGGAGCTCGGGCTTGAGCAGCCCGCCGATCTTCTCGGAGATCTCCTCGTAGGACGTGAGGCCCAGCGCCTTGAGCAGCCGGCGGTCCGTCCCGAAGACGTTCATCGCGAGCGGCATGGCGGAGCCCTTCACGTTCTCGAAGAGCAGCGCCGGGCCTCCCGCCTTGTTCACGCGGTCGACGATCTCCCCGACCTCCAGGTACGGGTCGACTTCGGCCTTGATGCGCTTGAGGTCGCCCTCGCGCTCCAGCGCCCTGAGCAGCGAGCGGAGATCGTCGTAAGCCATACGGGCAAGTATCGGTCACCGGCTAGGCTGGCCGTGTCACCGGGGCCGTCGAAACGCGCTCCCGCCGCTGCTTCCAGGGGGCTGTCCCACATGCTCAGGGCGTTGATGTACATCCTGCCGCTGGCGCTGACGATCTACGCGTTCATCGACTGCCTCAACACCCCCGAGGAAGAGACCAAGCACCTGCCCAAGGTGGTCTGGGTCATCATCATCCTGCTCTTCTGGATCGTCGGCCCGATCGTCTGGTTCGCCGCCGGCAAGCAGCGCCGGGCCGCGGCCCGCGGCGGCGCGGGCGGTGCCGGGGGCTGGGTCGCCCCCGACGACAACCCCGAGTTCCTGAAGTCGCTCCGCGAGGAGTCCGGGCCCGCGGGGAAGCCGGCGAACGACGAGACCCTCCTCAAGGACTGGGAGGCCGACCTGCGCCGCCGCGAGGAGGAGCTGAAGCGCCGCGAGCGCGGCGAGGAGACCGAGGGCTGATGGAGCTGCGGCTGCTGGTCACCTTCGAGAAGGTGGCCACCGTCCTCTCCTTCACGCGGGCGGCGGCGGAACTGGCGTACGCGCAGTCCAGCGTGACCGCCCAGATCCGCGCCCTGGAGTCCTCCCTCGGGGCCGAGCTCTTCGAACGCCTCGGCTCCCGCATCCGCCTCACCGAGGCAGGCACCCGTCTCCTCCCGTACGCCCGGCAGATCATCGAGCTCGCCGACGAGGCCCGGGCCGCGGTCACGGCGACCGGCGAGCCGGCCGGCACGATCGCCGTCGGCACCATGGAGTCGCTCACCTCCTACCGGCTGCCGCCGCTCCTGGAGCTCTTCCACCACCGCTACCCGCAGGTGCGGCTGACCCTGCGCCCGACGCTCGGCGACGCGACCCGGCGGGCGCTGCGGGAGGGCACGTACGACCTGGGGCTGCTGATGGAGCCGGAGACCCGGCACGAGGGCCTGGAGAGCGAGGTGCTCGGCGAGGAACCGCTGGTCCTGGTCGCGGCGCCGGGCCATCCGCTGGCCGGCCGGACCGGTCTGACGACGGCGGACCTGGCGGCGGCTCCCCTGGTGGGCACGGAACCGGGCTGCGCGTACCGCGACCTGTTCGAGGCCGAGCTGGCCCCCCACTCCCCCTCCTTCCTGGAGTTCGGCACCATCGAGGCGAGCAAGCGGGGCGTGGCCGCGGGCCTCGGCGTCGCGCTGCTGCCCCGGATCACCGTCGGTGAGGAGCTGGCGTCCGGGGCGCTGACGGCGCTCGACTGGGAGCCGCCGTTCACGCTGTTCACGCAGATCGCGTGGCGGCAGGGCAAGCGCCTTCCGCCGCACGTGCGCCTGTTCGTGGAGCGGACCCGCCGCCTGTTCCACGAGGCGCCCGGTTCACCCTGAGGGCGGCCAGCACGATCAGGGGCACGCCCACCGCCTGCACGAGCCCGATGTGGTGCCCGTACACGAGCCAGTCGACGAGCATCGCGACGGCGGGGTAGGTGAAGGCGAGCACCGCGATCCGGGCGGTGGGCAGCTTGGCGTACGCCGCGTACATGAGCACGTACATCACCCCGGTGTGCAGGAGCCCCAGCCCGGCGAGCCAGCCCCACCCGCCGCCGAGGCGGGCGGCCTCGCCGAGGTCGGCGAAGGGCAGCAGCAGCGGGATGCCGACGGCGACCTGGACGAGCGCGACGAGGTGCGGCCGGACGCCGCTGATCCGCTTGGTGACGACGGTGGACAGCGCGTAGAGCACGGCGGCTCCCAGGGCGAACCCGAGCCCCTTGACCGAGGCGGTGTCCCCCGGCCGCACCCCCGACACGAGCACGAGCCCCGCGAAGGCGACCCCGAGCCACCCCAGCTTGGCCCCGCTGATCCGCTCCCGCAGGACGACGGCGCCGAGCAGCACCAGGAAGAACGGCTGGGTGTGGTAGACGACGGTGGCGAACGAGATCGACGTGGCCTCGTACGCCTCGAACAGCAGCACCCAGTTGAAGACGATCATCGCTCCACCGAGCGCGGCCAGCCCCACCTTCCCCGGCGTGAACCCGTGCCCGGTGAAGAGCCCCCGCACCCAGCTGTACACCCCGAGCGCGACCGCCCCGAACACGCACCGGAAGAACACCACGGTGAACGGCGACGCCCCCGACTCGACGACGAAGACGCCGAGGGTGCCGGAAAGCACCATGGCGAGGGTCAGTTCGACGGTTCCCCTGGTCTCGTTTCTCATGCCCCCGACGCTACGAACGCGGGGCCGGGGCGGTCCACGAGCCAGTGGGGGGTCCTGGCGATGGGCCCATCGCGCAAGCCGATGGCTGCCCCGGCCGCCGCCGGGGAAGGCTTCCCCCATGGATCCCGAGGCCGATTCGCCTGCCTGTCCGCGGGCGCGGCCGGACGCCGCCGCCCCGGTCGGGGGGGCGGCGGCACGGCTGCCCCGGGCCCCGGGGGAAAAGCGGGTCGCAAACTCTGCCCTCTTCCCAACACCCGGTCGATATCCTGGACTTGAGGATGTGACGGGGCACGTCTGGTGGGATGCGGGGGTGACGGGTGGACAGAGTCCTCTACGGTCGCGAGGCGGTGTTCCACGACACGGGACTCGCGGCGCGGCTCATCGGGCTCCGCGGCCAGGATTTCGCGCGGGTCGCGTTCGAGCACGGCGAGGATCCGCCGGTGGTCGTCTTCACGGGCGGGCGCGGCATGGGCAAGTCCGCCCTGCTCAAACAGCTCCGCAACACCTACAAGGGCGCCACCCCGCTCGCGCTGATCGACTGCGACCGGATCGAGCCGCCCGCCGACCACGGGCCCGGCTGGACCGAGCTCACGGGCGCGCTCGCCGAGCTCGCCGTCCAGCTGTCGCCGCGGGTGACCGGGGCGAAGTCCGTGCAGTTCCCGCGGCTCTCGCTCGGTCTGGTCGCGGTCGCCTCCATCAGCTGGACCCAGGAGGACGAGGAGCGGGCCCAGCGCGACCTCCAGCGGCTCGGCCCGGTCCTGTCGACCGTCGACGCCACCAAGGGCGCCGCCACCAACTGGGTCACCAAGGTCCTCACCAAGCTGGCCGCCACCTTCGCCGACGCCGCCGCACCGCTGGCCGGGCTGCTCGCCGAGGCCACCGTGGAGACGGTCCTGGAGGAGGTGTTCGGCCGCTTCCACCAGAAGTCCGAGAACTGGTACGGGAGTTACCGCAACGCCGGCGGCCGCGGCAAGGCCGGCCTCCAGCAGCTCGCCATCGACTTCGAGGCGGCCGGGCGGCGCCGCCAGGAGGCCGAGGACTTCCTCGTCGGCGCGCTCGTCGAGGACCTGGGCCAGGCGTACAAGGGCCTGACCCGGGTCGGCACCCGCCGCGGGCGGCCCGTCCTGCTCCTCGACAACGCCCACGGCGACCTCGGCCGCCGGCTCGTCGAACCGGTCCTGCGCGCCCGCCACGACGGCCGCCGCGACAAGGTGGTCGTCTTCGCCACCTCCCGGGTCAGCCGGCACGAGGGCATGCGCCACGCCCGCCGCCTGCGGCTGCCCGAGACCACCCACCGGGCGCCCTGCGAGCGCGGCGGCGACGTCACCTCCGGCATCCTCGCCGTCGAGCTGACCCCGCTGTCCGCCGCCCAGACCCAGGCCGCCTTCGACCGCCTCGACCCCTCCGGGCTGACCCCCGCCGAACTGGCCCGCGGCGTGCACCGGCTGACCGGCGGCCGCCCGCTGGGCGTGACGCTGCTCGGGCAGGCCGCCGCCGAGACGCCGCGCGCCGAACGGCCCGCGCTCACCCCCGGCGCCCTCCTCGACCGCGACGTGGAACTCCGCGAGGACGCCCACCCGGTGCCCGTCGCCCCGGCCCTGCTCGCCGCGCTCCTCCCGCAGCCGCGCCTGGAGCCCTTCACCGTGCTGGCCGCCGCCCACGACGAGGGGTCGGCCCGGCTGCTCGCCCGCACCCGGCTGCACACCGAGTCCCGCGACGGCGACATGGCGCTGCGGGTCCGCGACCAACTGCGCGCCGAGGACTGGCCGGAGGGCCCCGAGCACTTCGTCGCCGACCCGCTGCTACGCGCCCTGCTGCTGCACCGGCTGCGCTTCGCCGACGGCGACCACCCGCGCCACGCGGCCTGGCGCGCGGTCCACGAGACCCTGCACCGGCACTACGACCAGGACGCCTTCCGCCCGTACCGGCTCCATCACGAGCTCGCCCTCGGGCGGGCCGAGGACGCCGTCGCCCATCTGCGGAGCACCTTCCACGAGCTCGACGTGGTGGGCTGGCTGGGCCGGCTGCGGTTCATCGCCTCCGCCCCGTACCCGCGGGTCGCCGGCCGCACCGGCCCCGATCCGCGCCGTGACGCCGCGCTCGGCCGGCAGGCGCCGGACCGGCTGCCCGCCGGGCTGGACGCGGAGGCGACCGAACTCCACCTGTCCGTACGGCGCCTGCTGCACGCCGTATGGCTGCTCACCGATCCGCTCGCCCTGCCCGACGACGACGTCACCGAGAAGCTGGCGCACGAGCTGCGCCAGCTGTCCGGGCGCCATCTGACCGGCAACAGCCCGTTGTGGGACGCGGCCACCCACTGGCCGAGGGACATTCACGCCTGGCGGCGCCTGTCGCTGCCGCCGGGCCGCGAGGACGGAGTCTGAGGCCATGGCCAACCGGCTGCGCAACCGTTACCTCTACACCCCGAGACAGAAGCTGTTCGCCGGCCTGATCGCCCTGGTCGTCCTCGGCGTGCCGCTGTTCTACGGGATCCGGGCCTGGGTCACTCCGGAGGACCGTTCCTGCGCGACGGGCGTGGAGCGCCCCCAGGGCTCCACCGAGTGCATCGGCGTCAACGGCGACGGCTACGCCTTCGGCGTCGACGGCCTGACCGAGGTCGCCGGGCTCATCCAGCGCGAGAACGCCACGCTGCGGCCCGACACGTACGCCACCGTCGCCGTCCTCCTCCCGCTGACCTCGCCCGACCCGGGCATGCGGGTCAAGGTCCTGCACGAGCTGCAGGGCGCCTACGCCCGCCAGTACCGGGCCAACCACGAGTCCAACAGCGAGACCCCGAAGATCCGGCTGGTCCTCGCCAACACCGGCAAGGGCAACGCCCACTGGCAGAGCACCGTGGAGCAGCTGAAGGGCATGACCGACGGTCCCGCCCGGCTGCGCGCGGTCACCGGCGTCGCCACCTCCTCCACCGAGATACGCCAGGCGGTGGCGGCTCTGACCGGCGCCGGCATCGCCGTCGTCGGCACCACCATCACCGCCGACGACATCGCCAACGGGCCCGGCCACAACACGTACCCCGGCCTCGCCCGGGTCTCCCCGACCAACAGCGACGAGGCGAAGGCCCTCGCCCACTTCGGCAAGGTGAACGCCGCCAAGGCCCTCCTCGTCCAGGACACCCGCAACGGCGACCACTACACCGACACCCTGAAGGCGGCGTTCTCCGCCTCCCTCAAGGGCGCCCCCTACGAGCCGCAGCTGTTCACCTCGCCGCCGGACCCGACCGAGGAGGGCACCACCGCCAACACCTTCCGGCAGATCACCCACCTCATCTGCGACACCCGCGCCGAGACGGTCTTCTTCGCCGGCCGCCACACCCAGCTGCGCCAGTTCATCAACGCGCTGGGCTCCCGCGGCTGCACCGAGCGCCCGTTCACCATCCTCACCGGCGACGAGGGCTCCTACCTGGGCAACGACACCCAGCTGAACCGGGCCGCCCTCAAGGCGCGGCTGACCGTCCGCTACGCCTCGCTCGCCCACCCCGACGCCTGGCGCCCCGCCCCCGGCCGGCCGGTCCCGGCGACGGGCGGTTCGACGATCGCGTACGACACCTTCGTCGGCGACATCGCCCGCGCCGCCAAGAAGCCGGTGGCGCTCGCCGACGGGCAGGCGATCGTCGCCTACGACGCGATGGCGACGGCCGTCCACGCGATCCGCCAGGCCACCCCGGACAAGGCCGCGTACCCGGAGCTCGCGGACGTCCCGGTGCAGTGGCCGCAGGTGAAGGGCTCCCTGCGGGTGCAGGGCGCGAGCGGCTGGATCTGCCTGGACAACTTCGGCAACCCGTACAACAAGGCCGTCCCGATCGTCGAGCTCGCCCAGGACGGCACCCAGCGCTTCGTCGCGATCGCCTGGCCGGAGGGCAGGCCCCCGGCGGAGAGCTGCCTGCCGCCCGCCAAGGGGTGACGCCCCGGACGCGCCCTACGGCTCCCACCGGGGCCAGGGCGCGTCGTCCCGCCCGTACAGCTCGCGCAGCTCCCGCCAGCGCTCGGGCGCCCAGTCCCGCCAGTCCGTGGGGTGTCCGTCCAGGGCGCGGGCGAGGCGTTCCAGGTGCTCGTGCCAGCCGGCCAGCATGTCCAGCTTCCCGGCGCGCGTCCCGCGGAACTCGGCCGTGAAACGCAGCACGGTCGACCCGCCGCCGTCCGGACCGCGTTCCAGGTGGAACCGGATCCGGCCGTGCGGCGGGCCGACCGTGTACTCGGCCACGTTGTCGGGGTCCCAGGCGGTCACCCGGCCCGAGACGACCGTGTCGCTGTTCAGCCAGCGGAGCGTGACGTGCCCGTCGAGCCGCGGCTCCAGGGGGTCGGCCGCGCAGAGCCACTGCGGCAGACCCTCCGGCGAGGCGACGGCCGCCCACACCAGGGGCATCGGGTGCGGGAGTCCGGCCGTGAACCGCAGCAGATGCGTGTCGCCGTCGTGGGTCTCGCTCCTGCCCCGGGGAATCTCGCTCATACCTCCAGCGTGACCCCGGGGCCCTTCCCCCGCTAGCGCGGGAGCGGCTCGGCGCCGGCTCAGACGCCCGCGTAGGAGTGCTTGCTGCTCACGAAGATGTTGACGCCGTAGTAGTTGAAGAGGAAGCAGCCGAAGGCGATGAGCGCGATGTACGCGGCCTTGCGGCCCTTCCAGCCGGCCGTGGCCCGGGCGTGCAGGTAGGCGGCGTAGCCGACCCAGGTGATGAAGGCCCAGACCTCCTTGGCGTCCCAGCCCCAGTAGCGGCCCCACGCGTCGCCGGCCCAGATCGCGCCCGCGATGATCGTGAAGGTCCACAGCGGGAAGGTCGCCGCGTTGACCCGGTACGCGAACTTGTCCAGGGTCGCCGCCGAGGGCAGCCGCTCCATCACCGAGGTGGTGAAGGCGCTGGGCTTGCCGCCGCCGGCCAGCCTGTTCTCGTACGAGTCGCGCAGCAGGTACGCCACGGTGCCGACGGCGCCGAGGAAGAGCACCGAGCCGCAGATGATCGCGGTCGAGACGTGGATCCACATCCAGTACGAGTGCAGCGCGGGGACGAGCTGGTCGCTGGAGGTGTAGAGCACGGTCGTGGCGACACCGAGGTCCAGCAGGACGACCGTCACCAGCGGCAGGCCGATCCAGCGGACGTTCTTCTTCGCCAGGAGGAAGCCGAGGAACGCGCCGACCGCCACCGTGGAGAAGGTGGTGGAGAACTCGTACATGTTGCCCCAGGGGGCACGCTGCACGGCCAGGGCGCGGACGACGACGCTGGTCGCCTGGATCGCGAAGGCGAGGACGGTCAGCGAGATCGCCATCCGGCCGTAGAGGTCGCCCTTGACGGTGCCGCCGGCCGCGCCGGGGCCGTCCGGGACGTCCCGCGCGCCGGCCGCCGAGCGGACGACGACCTTCGGGCGGTCGAGGACGGCGGTGCCGCCCGCCGCGGACGTGACGGTGACCGACGGGGCCGCCCCGGCCGCCTCGGGACCGGTCAGCGCGGCGGCCGTGCGGGCCACCTTGCTGCGGCTGCCGAGCACCCACTCGGCGATGTAGAGCAGGAAGGCCAGGGTGTAGACGGCCATCGAGGAGTAGATGAGCGTGTTGCTCATCTGCGCCATGCTCTCGTTGGTCGTGGCGGCGAGGGTCGTGGCGGCGAGATTCACTTCTCAGCCCCTTCGGCAGGTTCTTCCGCGGATTCGGCGGATTCTTCGGAGGGTGGTTCCGGCGCGGTCGGCGCCTCGGTGTTGAGCGTGACCGCGAGCTCGGCCAGCTCCTCGGGCAGCTTGGCGGACTCGCTCCGGCCAAGGCCTGCCATCTCGACGACGGTGACGCCGTCCTCTCCCCGTACGGCCCGGACCCAGACCCGGCGGCGCTGGATGAACAGCGAGCCGCTGAGTCCGGCGATCGCGGCGACCGCCCCGGCGAGGGCGAGGCCGTTGCCGGGCTGCTGGGTGACGGAGAAGCTGGCCCACTCCTTGATCTCCTTCTCGAAGGTGATCGAGCCCGCTCCGTCGGGCAGTGTCATGGTCTCGCCGGGCAGCAGCCGGTTCGCGCTGCCCGTGCCTCCCTGGACCTTGAACTGCTTCATCTTGGAGGTGTCCAGCTGGTACACGTTCTGCGGCAGACCGGAGTTCACGCGCAGGTCGCCGTGGTAGCCGGTGACAGCCATCACGGGGAAGTCCAGGGCCGGGAACTGGGAGAACATCTGGCCCTTGCCGGCGCCGGCGAAGGTCGGCACGAAGAAGGCGTTGAAACCGAGCTGCTCCTTCTTGCCGTTCTTGTCGCGGTAGCCGTCCATCACCTTGATCGCGCCGGTGGAGGTGATGTTGTTGTCGAAGGGCAGCAGCGGGACGGCGCCGTGGTAGACGACCTTGCCGCGGCCGTCCTTGACGGTGACGACGGGCGCGTACCCGTGGGCGATCAGGAAGACCTTGGCGTCGCCGACCTTCAGCGGCTCGTTGACGCGGATGATCGCCTTCTTCTCGGGCTTGCCGACCTCGGAGTAGCGCACGGCCGCCTCGAAGGTGCGCGGGGTGCCGCGCTGCGGGCCGCTCTTCTCGTACGTGCCGGTGAAGCCGTCCAGGGTGAAGCCGAACGGCTCCAGCTCGTCGGTGCCGAACTGCGAGCCGGACTTGAAGTCGTCGTACTGCGTGAGCGTGTTGGAGAAGCCGTCGCCCTCCACGATCAGCTTGCCGCCCTCGGACTTGAACATCACGCCCCAGGCGAAGGCCACCAGCATCACGATGAGCGCGATGTGGAAGACGAGGTTGCCGGCCTCGCGCAGATAGCCCTTCTCCGCGGCGACGGCGTCGCCCGCGGTGTGGGCGCGGTAGCGGCGGGCCTTGAGCATCGCGAGGGCGGCCTCGCGGACCTGCTCGGGCTCGGCCTCGGTGCGCCAGGTGGTGTACGCGGGCAGGCGGGTGAGCCGCTTGGGGGCGCCCGGCGGGCGGCTGCGGAGCTGGCCGACGAACTGCCAGGTGCGCGGCACGATGCAGCCGATGAGGGAGACGAAGAGCAGGATGTAGATCGCGGAGAACCACACCGAGCTGTAGACGTCGAAGAGCTGCAGCTTCTCGTAGACCGGCGTGAGCGTCTCGTGGGCGTCCTTGAACGCCCGCACCTTCACCTCGTCCGCGCTGGTCTGCGGGATGAGGGAGCCCGGGATCGAGCCGAGCGAGAGCAGGAAGAGGAGGATCAGGGCGACCCGCATGGAGGTCAGCTGGCGCCAGAACCAGCGGACCCAGCCGAACGGGCCGAGGGTGGGGCCGCCGAGGACGGGCTCTTCCCGGGGGGCGGTGGACAGCTGGGCCCCGGCGTCGCCGAGGGACTCCTGCTGCTCCGTCGTTTCGGTCTTGCTCATGTCGAAAACCCTCAGATCCCCACCGTGAAACCGCTGGACCAGCTCTGCATCGTGGACACCATGCTGTCCCACGCGCCTGTGAGAAGCAGGACGCCGGTCAGGATCATCATGCCGCCGCCGATCCGCATCACCCAGGTGTAGTGCTTCTTCACCCAGCCGAACGCGCCGAGCGCCTTGCGGAAGGCGATGGCGGTGAGGATGAAGGGGAGCCCGAGGCCGAGGCAGTACGCGACGGTCAGCAGCGCCCCGCGGCCGGCGCTCGCCTCGTTCGCGGCGAGCGCGGTGACGGAGGCGAGGGTCGGGCCGATGCAGGGCGTCCAGCCGATGCCGAAGAGCGCGCCGAGCAGCGGCGCGCCGACGAGGCCGGTGACGGGCCTCTTGTGGAAGCGGAACTCGCGCTGGGTGAACCAGGGCATGAGGCCGACGAAGAAGACGCCCATGAGGATCATGAGCACGCCGAGGACGGTGGTGAGCGTCCCGCGGTACTCCTGGAGGGTCGAGCCGAAGTAGCCGAACAGCGCGCCGCCGGAGACGAACACGACGGTGAAGCCGAGCACGAACAGCGCCGCCCCGCCCGCCATGCGTCCGCGCCGCGCCTCGGCGAGGTCGGTGCCGGTGACCCCGGTGACGTAGCTCAGGTAACCGGGGACGAGCGGCAGCACGCAGGGCGAGAAGAAGGAGACCAGACCGCCGAGCACGGCGATGGGCAGGGCCAGCAGAAGGGCTCCGCTGAAGACCGTCTCGTTCACGTCGTGCCTCTCACTTCTCCGCGATCAAGGGTTCGATCATGGAGCGGAGCTTGGTCTCGTCGAGCGCCATCAGCGAACGCGCGGCGACCTTGCCGTCCTTGTCGAGGACGACCGTGGACGGGATGGCCTGCGGGTTGAGCGTGCCCTTGGGGAAGCCGCTCACGATGAGCTTGCCGGCCGGGTCGTAGAAGCTCGGGTAGGGCACCCCGTAGTCCTCCTCGAAGGAGAGGGCGGGCTGCTTGTTGGGGTCGCGGGTGTTGATGCCGACGAACTCCACGCCCTTGGCCTTGAGGTCCTTGGCGACCTTGGCGAAGTGCGGTGCCTCGGCCCGGCAGGGCGGGCACCAGGAGCCCCAGACGTTGAGGACGACGACCTTGCCCTTGAGGTCGGCGACGTCGAGCCGCTTGCCTTCGAGCGTTTCGCCCGCGAGCGCGGCGACCGGCTTGCGTTCGCCCTTGGCGACGGTGGAGATACCGCCCGTGTTGGTCACGAAGTTGGTGTCGCCACCACCGCCGGACTTGCCGTTGGTGTCCGAGCTGCAGGCCGAGAGAGCAAGGGCGATCGTCACGGTTCCGACCGCGAGCAGGGTGCGTCGCGAGGCGCGGCTAAGACTCATGTGAAAAGTTTCGCATGGGCGTTTCGCGGATCTTGGGCACCCCCCTACGTGCCCCAGATGCCCCTTGTCAAGATCGCTTAAGCCGGCCTGAGGAACGCGTTCCAGCCGCCGGCCGGCGCCTGGCCGACCTCCAGGGTGCGCAGCTTGGCGAGGATCTTCGGGTCCTGGACGTCCAGCCAGTCGCAGAACTGCCGGAAGGAGACGAGCCGGACGTCCTTCTTGCCGGCCATGCCCTTCAGGGCCTCCTCGACGGCGTCCATGTAGATGCCGCCGTTCCACTGCTCGAAGTGGTTGCCGATGTAGAAGGGGGCGCGGTTCGACTCGTACGCGCGGTTGAAGCCGGCCAGGTAGGCCCCGGCCGCCTGCTTGCGCCAGCCCGGGTAGCGGGAGGGCATGCCCTTGGTCGAGTTCTTCGACTGGTTGGCGAGCATGTTGTAGTCCATCGAGAGGACCTCGAAGGAGTGCCCGGGGAACGGCACGGCCTGCAGCGGCAGGTCCCACAGCCCGCCGCGCTTGACCGGCCACATCTGGCGCCCGCCCGGCGAGCTGGCGTCGTAGCGCCAGCCGAGTCGCTTGGCGGTGGGCAGCAGGTTGTCCTGGCCGAGGAGGCAGGGGGTGCGGCCGCCGACGAGCTCCTTGGTGTAGTCGAAGGGCAGCGGTTCGAGGTCGGTCCAGCCGCTGTTGGTCTTCCACTTCGTGACGAAGCCGATCGCCTGGTCGATCTCGCTCTGCCACTGGGCGGGGGTCCAGTTGGCGACCGAGCCGGAGCCGCCGCAGAAGTGCCCGTTGAAGTGCGTGCCGATCTCGTGGCCTTCGAGCCAGGCCTGGCGGACGTACTTCAGGGTCTGCTTGACGTGGTCGTCGGTGAGGTAGCCGATGTCGGAGGCGCCGACGCGGTTGTTCGGCGGGCGGTAGAGCTGGGCCTTCGACTCGGGCAGGAGGTAGAGCCCGGAGAGGAAGAAGGTCATGGCCGCGTCGTGGTTCTTGGCCAGTTCGAGGAAGCGCGGGAAGAGGCCGTTGCCGACCTCGCCGGCACCGTCCCAGGAGAAGATCACGAACTGCGGCGGGGTCTGGCCGGGTTCGAGCGGGACGGGGGCGTCGGGCTGGTTCGGCTGCTTTCCGGTGTCGGCGGTGGAACCGTCGCCGATGAGCCGGCCGTCGTCCTTGGTGGGCGTGGCGGGGGCGCCGGTCACGTCACCGCCCTTGCCCGGACCGGAACGTCCGGACTTGTCCTGGTTTCCACCACTGCATCCGGCGATCCCGAGCGCCGCCGCGGCACCGACCCCGGCCCCCAGAAGTCCCCTTCGACTGATCCCGCGCATGACATCCCCATTCGCGCTGACGTATCACCTGATAGTCATTCCAAACCGACAATCAGTGAGATGCCGTGAGGGACACGGAGGTTCCGGAAAAACAGAACAAATATTTCAGGGCGGCCCGTGCGACCGATGGCCGCCGGGCCGCCCCGAACGATAGAGCGGAAAAGCTACGCGCCGAAGGCCTTGGCCTTACCCTTCACAGGCTTCGCACCGGCGCGCAGGTGGACCGGCACCAGATCGAGGGCCGGCTCGCTGTAACCGACCGACACGATCCGGTCGCCCCGGTACGTGAACGAGGTCAGCGAGGCCAGCGTGCACTGCCGCCGCCGCGGGTCGTGCCACAGCCGGCGCTTCTCCACGAAGCTGCGCACGATCCAGATCGGCAGCTGGTGGCTCACGCAGACCGCCTCGCGCCCGCGGGCCGCGTCCTTCGCCGCGTCGAGCGCGCCCATCATCCGGACGACCTGCTCCACGTACGGCTCGCCCCAGGACGGCTGGAACGGGTTGGTGAGGTGCTTCCAGTTGCCCGGCTTGCGCAGGGCCCCGTCGCCGACGCCGAAGGTCTTGCCCTCGAACACGTTCGCCGCCTCGATCAGGCGCCCGTCCGTGGCCAGGTCCAGGCCGTGGGTCTTGGCGATCGGCGTGGCCGTCTCCTGCGCCCGCTCCAGCGGGGAGGCCACGACATGCGTGATGTCCCGGCCGGCCAGGTGCTCGGCGACCCGGTCGGCCATCTGCCGGCCCAGCTCGGACAGGTGGTAGCCCGCACGGCGCCCGTACAGGACCCCGTCCGGGTTGTGGACCTCGCCGTGCCGCATCAGGTGCACGACGGTGATGTCGTCGTCGCTCACGTCGCTCGCGTTGCCCTCGGGGCGTACGTCGCTCATGCCGTGGCCTCCGCGGCGGCGCGGGCGGCGGCCGGCAGCGCGGCGGCGATCCGCTCGACGGCGCGCTCGTCGTGGGCGGCCGACACGAACCAGGACTCGAACGCCGACGGCGGCAGGTAGACCCCGTCCGCGAGCATCGAGTGGAAGAAGGCGTTGAAGCGGAACGCCTCCTGCTGCTTCGCCTCCTCGTAGGTGCGCACCTCGGAGGAGGTGAAGAAGACCGAGAACATGTTGGACGCGGTCTGCAGCCGGTGCGCCACGCCCTCCTTGGCGAGCGCGTCGGTCACCAGGCCCTGGATCTCCGCGGAGACCGCGTTCACCTTCTCGTACGCGGCGGCGTCGAGCAGCTTCAGCTGCGCGAGACCGGCGGCGGTGGCGATCGGGTTACCGGACAGGGTGCCCGCCTGGTAGACCGGGCCGGCCGGGGCGAGGTGGCCCATCACGTCGGCGCGGCCGCCGAAGGCCGCCGCCGGGAAGCCGCCGCCCATGACCTTGCCGAAGGTCATCAGGTCGGGCTTCACGCCGTCGACGCCGTACCAGCCGGCCCGCGAGGTGCGGAAACCGGTCATGACCTCGTCGGAGATGAACAGCGCGCCGTTCTTCTCGCAGGCGTCCTTCAGGCCCTGGTTGAAGCCCGGCAGCGGCGGGACGACGCCCATGTTGCCCGGCGACGCCTCGGTGATCACACAGGCGATCTCGCCCGGGAACCGGTGGAACGCCTCGTGCACCGCCGCCAGGTCGTTGTACGGGAGCACGATGGTGTCCCCGGCCTGCGCACCCGTCACGCCGGGCGTGTCCGGCAGGCCGAAGGTGGCGACGCCGGAGCCGGCCGCGGCGAGCAGCGCGTCCACGTGTCCGTGGTAGCAGCCGGCGAACTTCACGACCTTCGCGCGACCCGTGAAGCCGCGGGCCAGCCGGATGGCCGACATCGTGGCCTCGGTGCCGCTGGAGACCAGCCGGACCTGCTCGACCGGCTCGACCCGCGCGACGATCTCCTCCGCCAGCGCGACCTCGCCCTCGCCCGGCGTACCGAACGAGGTACCGCGGACCACCGCCGCCTGCACGGCCGCGGTCACCTCCGGGTGCGCGTGCCCGAGGATCATCGGCCCCCACGAGCACACGAGGTCGACGTACTCACGCCCGTCGGCATCGGTGAGGTACGGACCGGTACCGGACACCATGAACCGGGGCGTACCGCCCACGGCACGGAAGGCGCGCACCGGTGAGTTCACGCCGCCGGGCGTCACCAGGGACGCGCGGTCGAAAAGCGTCTGTGAGACTGGGGCTTCGTATGAATACGGCACTGGGATCCTGACCTGCGAGTACGGAGGGATGGAGTGAGCACCCTCTGAATTACGCCGGGGCGTCTGTCCTCCGCGTCTGCGAAACTGGGGCGTCATAGGGATGGCTCACGGAATCCATGGTGTCAGAGGCCACGGCGTTCTTGCGGACAGGTGTTTCACCGTACGAACGTGGGGGAGGTCATTGTCACGATGATCGGGTCACGCCGCGGAGACGCGCGGCCCGGAACAGCAGTCGGGTGGAGATATGCATCGCGGTGGCGGACCGGGCGAGGGGACTGACGACCTGGGTCCCGACCCTGTCCGGCGGGGGAGGCACCGGCGCCGGAGGGCCGAGGAGCCCAGGGCCAACGCCCCGCGGACGGGAGAGCCTGCGGAGCGGGTCGAGCCGGGGGCAAACGAGCAGAAGGCCGAGGAGTCGCGGAGGGGACGCTTGGGGGTGACGTACAAGTACTTCGGCGCGCCCGACGGCGCGACGGCGGCCCGGGTGCCCATCTCGATGCGCCCCGAGGAGCTCGGCGGCGACGAGCTCGGCATGGGCGGCATGTTCACCAAGATCAAGCCGGAGACCATAGCCGCGATGGTGCTCACCGGCATCCAGGGCATGCCCCTGCACAAGGTGCCCCCGCTGGAACTGGTGGTGCTGCACCCCGACTACGCCGTGGTGAAGCTGCCCATGACCGTCGTCGACCCGCTGCGCGGCATCGGCGAGGAGTCGGTCGGCGCCGCCGCCTTCATCTGGTCCACCGTCCCCGACCGCGGCGGCCCCCGGGACGCCTTCAACGTCTACCAGCTGCTCCACGAGTGGCAGGACTTCTCGGTCCGTCTGCACGAGGCGGGCCACCAGCCGTACTGCCTGGTGTGGCCCTAGGCCCGGGGCGTACGGCCGGCGGCGTCGGCGGCGGCCTTCGCGCGTTCGGCGGCCAGCTCCCGGGCCGACGCGAGCCGGTAGGGCACGTCGATGACGACGATGTTCTTCATGAACAGCAGGCGCGTCTTCAGCCGTAGCGCGCTCTGGTTGTGCAGCGGCTGCTCCCACCAGCGCCCGACGACGTACTCGGGGATGACCACGGAGACCACCGAGTCGGGGGAACGCTCGGGCGCGTCGCGGATGTGGCGCAGCAGCGGCTGCACGATCGACCGGTAGGGCGAGTTCAGCACCCGCAGCGGCACGTCGATGCCGTGGGCCTCCCAGGAGGCGCGCAGGGCCTCCGCCTGGGCGGGGTCCTCGGCGACGGTGACCGCGGTCAACGAGGCCGGCTTCAGGGTCTTCGCGTACGACAGGGCGCGCAGGCTCGGCGCGTTGACCGAGGACACCAGGACCAGGACGTGGTGGGCGGCGAGCGGCTGCGGGTGGGCGTCGGGGGCGACGGCCACCTCGGCGGCGACGGCGTCGTAGTGCCGGCGCACCCCCTTCATCCCGGCGAAGAGCAGCGGCATCGCGATGACGACGATCCAGGCGCCGTGCGTGAACTTGGTGATCAGGACGATGACGAGGACGACCGCCGTCAGGCAGGCGCCGAACGCGTTGATCGCCAGCCGGCGCAGGACGTGCCCCCGCTCGGCGGCGCCGGCCGGCGTGGCGAGTTCACGCCGCCAGTGCTTGACCATGCCCGCCTGGGACAGCGTGAAGGAGACGAAGACGCCCAGGATGTAGAGCTGGATGAGCCGGGTGAGGTTGGCGTCGAAGGCGACGATCAGGGCGATGGCGGCCAGCGCGAGGAGGAGGACGCCGTTGGAGTGGACGAGCCGGTCGCCGCGGTGGACGAGCTGACGGGGCGCGAAGCGGTCGCGGCCCAGGACGGAGGCGAGCATCGGGAAACCGTTGAAGGCGGTGTTGGCCGCCAGGACGAGGACGCCCGCGGTGACGGCCTGGAGGGCGTAGAAGAGGACGTGCCAGTCGCCGAAGGTGGCGCGCCCGATCTGGGCGAGCGCGGTCGAGGTCGGGGTGCCGGGCGGCAGCCCCAGCTCGGTCGGGTCCTCGGCGACGTGCACCTGGTAGACCATGGCGAGCACCGTGATCCCGAAGAACATGGTCACGGACAGCCCGCCCATGACCGCCAGGGTCATGGCCGCGTTGCGGCTCTTGGGCTTCGCGAAGGCCGGCACGCCGTTGCTGATCGCCTCGACGCCGGTCAGCGCCGTGCAGCCGGAGGCGAAGGCCCGCAGTCCCAGCAGCACGAGCGCGATGCCCGAGTAGGTGGAGACCGCCTCGACGGGCAGGTCCGCCGACTCGGCTCGGATCGTCGTGCCGGTCGCCATCCGCGCCGCCGCGACCGCGAACATCAGGTAGATCACGGCGACGAACGCGTAGGTGGGCAGGGCGAACCAGCGGCCCGACTCCCGTACCCCGCGCAGGTTCAGCCAGGCGAGCACGGCCACGAACCCCACCGACATGAGCGTCGCGTGCCCGTCGAGCGCGGGCGCCGCGGAGGTGATGGCGGCGACCCCGGAGACGACGGAGACGGCGACGGTCATCACGTAGTCGATGAGCAGCGCGCTGGCCGCGGTGAGCGCCGCGGTGGTGCCCAGGTTCTCGGCGGAGACGACGTATGCCCCGCCACCGCCCGGGTAGGCGTAGCAGGTCTGCCGGTAGGAGGCGACGACCACGAGCAGCAGGACGACGATGCCGACCGCCGCGTACCAGGTCAGATGGAGCACGGCGAGGCCGCCGAGGGCGAGGATCAGCAGGATCTCCTCCGTGGCGTACGCCACGGAGGAGAGCGGGTCGCTGCAGAAGATCGGCAGGGCCAGCCGCTTGGGCAGCAGGGTCTCGCCGAGCCGCGCGCTGTCCAACGGACGTCCGACCAGCAGGCGTTTCGCCACGCTTCCAGCTCTCATAAGTGCTGAAGTTAGGACGAATCGGATGTAATGCGCGGAAGCCGCGCCCGCCGGCGGCCCGGACGAGGACCGGGGCGAGCCTGCCCGAGAACCCGTACGAGAGCCCGTACGAGGACCCGCCGAAGGGCCCGTACGAGGAACACGAGGAAGGACCCGAGAACCGTGAGCACGACGCGCACCGCCCCCCGCGTGACCGGCGACCCCCTGCAGATCGGCGAGGTCGCGGCACGGACGGAACTGCCCCTGCGCACCATCCGCCAGTACGAGGACAGCGGCCTCGTCGTCCCGTCCGCGGCCTCCGAGGGCGGCTTCCCGCTCTACACGGACGCCGACGTGGCCCGCCTGATGGTGATCCGCCGGATGAAGCCGCTCGGCTTCACCCTCGACGAGACCCGCGACCTGCTCACCGCCGTCGACCGCCTCGCCGCCGACGCCCCGGACACCCCGGACGAACTCGACCCGCCCACCCGCGCCGCCCTCGTCGCCCGCGTCCGCGGCTACGAGCGCGCCGCGACCGCCCGCGTCGCGGAACTCCACGCCCAGCTGACCAGGGCCGAGGAGTTCGCGGCGTCCCTGCGGGCGCGGCTGCCGTAGGGAGCCGGGCCGCCCCGGCTCCCGGTCGAGGCGGTGACCGGCCCCGGATCCCCGGGGCGAGCGGGCGGCGGGCCCCGGCTCCGGGTCGAGAGGGCAGCTGGCCCCGGCTCCGGAGGCGAGCGGGCGGCGGGCCGCGCCACCGGGGCGAGAGGGCGGCAGGCCCGGCCGCCGGCGGGCTACGCCTCCCGGTCCTCCAGGGCCGCCGCCAGGTCCTGGAAGAAGCGGGCGCAGGCGACGGGGCTCGGCGGGGTCTCCGGGTTCCAGGGCGCGAGCCGCGCCCCCGGCGGGACCGCGTGCGGCGGCACCGCGTTGGCCCGGCTGTCGAACAGCACCAGGTCCGGCGCGAGCCCGACGGCGTGCTCCCAGTAGGTCGTCAGCCAGTTCGTGCCGGGACCCGGCCCCGGATCCACGAACCGCACCCCCAGCTCGGCCAGTCGCGCCAGCTCGGGCCAGGCGTGCGGGCGCGCCAGATGCACCTGCTCGGGCCCGGCACCCGACAGCGCCAGCACCCCCACGTCCGCGCGCCCCGCCGCCGCCCGCAACGCAGCCTCCGCGTCGCCCACCCGCCCCGGGGGCCCGGCCGCCGCGCCCAGCGAGGCCGCCAGCTCCCCGAACCGGCCCACGATCGCCGGCAGCGTCAGCTCGCCGCCCACCGACAGCGCCGCCAGCTCCACCCCGAGCTCCGCCGCGAGCGCCTCGTCCACGGCGTACGGGCTCTTCCCGTCGTACGTCACGTCCACGACCAGGTCCACCCCGCCCAGCGCCCGCAGCCGCTCCGCGTCCAGCGCCCGCCCCGGCCCCAGATACGGCACGCCCGCCGCCGCCAGACCGCCCGCCTTGACCGGATCGAGCAGGTCGCCGTCGTGCCCGGAGCCGTACACCGCGACCGGCCGCACCCCCAGATCCAGCAGGGCCGCCCCGGCCCGTACGTACGCCACCACCCGCTCCGGCCTGCGCCCCGCCGCCAGGGCCGTACCCCTGTCGTCGGTGAAACCCCACCCGCCCGTACCCGTCACGTCAGCCATAGGACCGCTCCCTCCCCGGCCGGAAACCTCCGTCCCCGCCACCTTGAAGCGGTTCCCCGACGCGCACAAGAGGGCCTCCGCCCCGCCGCACGCCCCGGGACTTTGGTCCCGGACCCCCCTGCCGAAAGACCCCCAGGGTGGTGTTAACTGAACGGGTCGGGAGGAAGCAGTAGGAATCGACAGCGCCGTGCGCGCGTGCGCCCCTGCCACGGGCACGCCACCGTGCGGTCCCCCGCCCTGGAGTCAGCCATGACCTTGCCCGGCCAGTTCTCGGACCCCCGCGTGATCACCCTCTTCGGCCTCCTCGCCCTGTCCGCCGCCGTCTGGGTCGCCCTGGGCCTGCGCGCCCGCGCCCGCCGCGACCGGGCGAGGACCCCGCTGGAGCGGATCTGGCACCCGCAGGAGACGGTCGCCCTCACCCCCGCCGAGGAGCAGACCTTCGGCCAGGTCGTCTCCCGCCTCTCGCTGAGCTCGGCGGGGCGGCTGCGCTGAGCCCCGAACCGCGCCGGGACACCCGCGGCATCGTGGACCCCGCCGAACTCCTCACCCGCGTCCGCTTCCGCCGCCACTCCCCCGCACCCGAGCTGCGCCCGTACCTGGAGCACTACTGGCTGATCGACTGGGACCTGACGGAGCCGTACGCGTCCCACGTCGTCCCGCACCCGTCGGTGAACGTGGTGTTCGAGCGCTCCGGACACCCCGGGCGCTCCGACGGCGCCGGGGGGTCCGGCGACTCGGCCGTCCTGTCCGGCATCGGCCTCGGCCTGTTCACGAAGCGGCTGACCGGCACCGGCCGGGTCTGCGGCGTGCAGTTCCGGCCCGGCGGCTTCCGCCCGTTCGCCGCCGGGTGGCCGGTCGCGCACTGGACGGGCCGGATCACCCCGCTCACGGAGGCCTTCCCGACGACCGGACCCGCCGACGTCTCGGGCGTCCTCTCCCCCGCCGAGGACACGGCCCGCGTCGCCGCCCTGGACGCGTTCCTGCTGGCCCACGGCCCCGACCCCGACCCGATCGCCGACGAGGCCATGGCCCTGGTCGACCTGGTCCGCACGGACCGCGCGATGCACCGCGTCTCCGCCCTCGCCCACCGGGCCGGGCTCTCGCCGCGCTCGCTCCAGCGCCTGTTCGCCGCGTACGTCGGCGTCGGCCCGAAGTGGGTCATCCTCCGGTACCGCATCCACGAGGCCCTGGAACGCGCCCGAACCGCCCCGGCGGCCGGCACTCCGGACTGGTCCCGGCTCGCGGCCGAACTCGGCTACAGCGACCAGGCCCATCTCGTACGGGACTTCACGGCGACCCTGGGAGTGCCCCCGACGGCGTACGCCCGGGCACTGTCAGCGGCGTGACCTAGGGTGCGCGCATGGACGACGAGAGCGGGAACGGGCACGGGCACGGCGGGAGCGGCACCGTACGGATCGAACCCTGGTCGGAGGCGGACTTCTGGCTCCTCCGGGCCATGAACGCACCGGAGCTGATGGAGCATCTGGGCGGCCCGGAGACCGAACAGCAGCTCGCGGCACGTCAGCTGCGCTACGAGCGGCTGAGCGCGGATCCGGACAGCGCGGGGTGCATGTTCCGGATCGTGCTGCTGCCGGAGGAGAAGACGGCGGGCGCGATCGGATTCTGGGAGCACGTGGAGGACACCGAGGACCCCGAGGACACCGAGCACTCCGAGGACACGGAGGGCACGTCGCGGTCGGCGGACGGCTCCACCGGTTCGGTGTCGGTCTACGAGACGGGCTGGACCGTGCTCCCCGGCTTCCAGGGCCGGGGCGTGGCGACGGCGGCGACGCTCGCGGTGGCGGAACGGGCCAGGACCGAGGGCCGTTTCCGCTACCTGCACGCCTACCCGTCCACGGAGAACGCCCCGTCGAACGCGGTCTGCCGCAAGGCCGGCTTCACGCTGCTCACGGAGCGGGAGTTCGCGTACCCGCCGGGCCGGCGGATGCGCTGCAACGACTGGCGGCTCGACCTCACTCCCCCAGGTTCTTGAGCATCCGGGTGAAGTGGAAGGCGACGATGTCGAAGCGTTCTCGCAGGTAGAAGCGGTGGGCTCCGGTGCGGTGGGTGCCGGAGTCCAGGTTCAGCTCGAAGCAGTCGGCCGCGCGGGCGTGCCCTTCGAGGTGCTCGACGAGCGCGTGCCCGACGCCGCCCGACCGGCTGACGGCCGTGGTCACCAGGTCGTCCACGTACAGCTTCTTCACGGAGCTGGTGTTGTGGATGATCCGCCACCCGGCGACCCCGACGCACGCGCCGTCGTCGGCGTAGGCGGCGCTGAACCGCAGACCCTGCGGGTACCCCTGCTCGTACACGTCGCGGAACAGCTCCGGCGTGAGGTGCGGCCGCAACTCGCCCAGCACGGGCAGGAGATCGGACTCCAGGCGCGGGTCACCGGGCTCGACATCGATGATCTTCATGGCGGGACCGTACCCCGGGGGTCACCGCGCGCGACAGGAATTCCCTGGCCGGGCGGTTGTCCCGGTGCCATCCTGTCCCCGTGAACGGACCGGAGATCCAGATCAGTTTCGCCCCCGCCCTGCGCCTCTTCGTGGCGGCCGACCGCCGCTCGGGGCACTCGGCCGTGACGACCGACGGCTCGTCCTCGCTCGGCCACGTGGTCGAGTCGCTGGGCGTGCCGCTGACCGAGGCCGGGCGGCTCCTCGTGGACGGGCGGCCGGTGGAGGCCTCGCACGTGCCGGTGGCGGGCGAGACCGTCGACGTCGAGGGCGTCGAACGCCCCCAGCCGGTCCCCGGCGCCCCGCTCCGGTTCCTGCTCGACGTGCACCTCGGCACGCTCGCCCGGCGGCTGCGCCTGCTCGGCGTCGACGCCGCGTACGAGAGCGAGGACATCGGCGACCCGGCGCTGGCCGCGCTGTCGGCGAAGGAGCGGCGCGTGCTGCTCTCCCGCGACCGGGGCCTGCTGCGCCGCCGGGAGCTGTGGGCCGGCGCGTACGTCTACAGCGACCAGCCCGACGCCCAGCTCCGGGACGTCCTCGGCCGCTTCGCGCCGCGCCTCGCGCCCTGGACCCGCTGCACGGCGTGCAACGGGGAGCTGGCGGAGGCCGACAAGGACTCGGTGCGCGAGCGGCTGGAGCAGGGCACGGAGAACACGTACGACGTCTTCGCGCAGTGCACGAGGTGCGACCGGGTGTACTGGCGGGGCGCCCACCACGCCCGCCTGGAGACGGTCGTCAGCGACGCGCTGCGGGAGTTCGGCGAGGCGGCGGCGCGCTAGGGGCGCTTCCCTGCGCCCTTGGCATCCCCGGGGTCCCTGGCGTCCCCGGGGTCCGTGGCGTCCCCGGGGTCCCTGGCGTCCCCGGGGTCCCTGGCGTCCCCGGGGTCCCTGGCGTCCCCGGGGTCCCTGGCATCACCGGCTTCCCCGGCCGGCTCCTCGGAGGCACCCGAGAACGCCCCCGACCGCAGCCGCTCGATCTGTACGGCGCTCAGCTCGACCGTCTTGCGCATGTAGCCGGTGAGCAGCGCGAGCTCCGGCTCGCTGTAGCCGTCGAAGAGGGTGCCCCAGGTCCCGTTGAGCCGCCGCCAGAACGCGCCGAGCTCGGCCATCCGCTCGGGGTCCGGCGCGACCATGACCCGCCGCCGGTCCGCCGCGTCCCGCTCCCGCCGCACGTACCCGGCCCGCTCCAGGCGGTCGACGAGCCGGGTGGCGGAACCGGTGGTGAGCCCGGTGAGCTCGGCGATCCGTCCGATGGTGACCGGGTCGCGCTCCAGGCTGAGCAGGTTGAGGCACTGCACGTCCGTCGGATGCAGCCCCAGATGGTCGGCGACGGCCTGGTTGAACAGGGCGTACGCGGCCATGTAGCGCCGGGCCTCCCCCTGGAGCTCGGTCATCAGCTCGTCGCGCCGTGCGCTGGTCCCCTGCGGCATGCAGAGAGTGTACGGAACAGGCACTGCGGCCCGGACGCGACGCAGGGCACGTCCGGCCGTGCGCGCCCTAGGGGTGCTCGGCCGTGAGGTAGCGCTGGACGGTCGGACCGAGCCAGGCGGCGACCTCCTCGCGGGACATCTCGACGGCGGGCGGCAGCCGCAGCACGTAGCGGGCGAGCGCCATGCCGAGGATCTGGGAGGCGACGAGCGCGGCCCGGCGCGGCGCCTCGGCGGGGTCGGGGCAGACGCCGAGGGTGATCGGCCCGAGCTGCTCGGCGAAGATCTTCTGCATCCGCTCGGTCCCGGAGGCGTTGGTGACGGAGACCCGCAGCAGCCCCGTGAGGACGTCGTCGCGCTCCCAGCGGTCGAGGAAGTGCGCGACGAGCGCGGCACCGACGTGCCGGGCGGGCAGGGCGCCGAGCTCGGGGAGCTCCAGCGCGAAGTCGGAGGCCGCGGTGAACAGCCCCTCCTTGCTGCCGTAGTAGCGCATGACCATCGACGGGTCGATCCCGGCGTCACGGGCGATGGCCCGGATGGTCGCGCGCTCGTACCCCTCACTGGCGAAGTGCTCGCGGGCGGCGTCCAGGATCGCGGCGCGGGTGGCGTCGGAGCGCCGTGCGGTCGTCATGCCAACGACTGTAGGCCAACGGGCGTTGACACGCCATGCGCGGCGGGTCCAGAATTGCCAACGAGCGTTGACCAACAGGCGTTGGCCAACGGCCGTTGATGTGCGAGCAGGACCCTCTCGGAGGCAACGATGAGCACCAAGGGCACGAGCAACGACACGCAGGCCGCGGACACGGCGGCGGACACCGACGTCCTCGTCGTCGGCGCGGGCCCCACCGGCCTGCTGCTCGCCGGCGACCTCGCCACCGCAGGCCTGCGCGTCACCCTCGTCGAGCGCAGAGCACCCGGCATCAGCAACCTCACCCGCGCCTTCAGCGTCCACGCCCGCACCCTGGAGCAGCTCGACGCCCGCGGCCTCGCCGACGCCCTGGTCGCCACCGGCACCCCCGTGGCCGACCTGCGCCTCTTCGGCCGGCTCACCCTCGACCTGTCCGCGCTCCCCTCCCGCTTCCCGTTCCTCCTCCTCACCCCGCAGTACGAGGTCGAACGCCTCCTCGAAGGCCGGGCGCGGGCCGCGGGCGTGGACTTCCGGTACGGGACGGAACTGCGCACCCTCCGCCAGGACACCGACACGGTGACCGCCGAACTGGCCACGGGCGACACCCTCCGCGCCCGCTACCTCGTCGGGGCGGACGGCGTGCACAGCTCCGTGCGCACGGCCCTGGGCCTGCCCTTCCCCGGCGCGTCGGTCATCCGCTCCATGGTCCTGGCGGACGTCCGCCTCACCGAGGAACCGGGCAGGCTGCTCACCGTCACCGCCGCCGAGGACGCCTTCGCCTTCGTCGCCCCCTTCGGCGACGGCTGGTACCGGGTGATGGGCTGGGACGGCACCCGCCAGGCCGACGACACCGCACCCGTCGACCTCGACGACGTCCGGGCCATCACCCGACGCGCCCTCGGCAGCGACCTCGGCATGCACGACGCCCGCTGGGTCTCCCGCTTCCACAGCGACGAGCGCCAGGCCCCCGCGTACCGCTCGGGCCGCGTCTTCCTCGCCGGGGACGCCGCCCACGTCCACTCCCCGGCCGGCGGCCAGGGCATGAACACCGGCCTCCAGGACGCCGCCAACCTCTCCTGGAAGCTGACCGCCGTCCTGCGCGGCGAGGCCCGGGACCCCGACGCCCTGCTCGACAGCTACCAGGCCGAACGGCACCCGGTCGGCGCCACCGTCCTGCGCAGCAGCGGCACCCTCGTGCGCCTCGCCATGGCCCGCACCCCGCTCCAGCGCACCGCCCGCACCCTCGCCACCCACCTGCTCGGCACCGTCCGCCCGGTCGCCACCCGCGCCATGGGCCAGATCACCGGCATCGGCATCACCTACGCCTCCGGCGCCCGCCGCGCCCCCGACGAGGCCCTGCGCGAGGGCCGCCTGTACGAGGCGCTGCGCGCGGGCGAGTTCGTCCTGATCGCCCCGGAAGGCAGGACCCCGGCCCTGCCCCCGACCGCCCCGGTCGCGCCGGCCCGCCTCATACGGACCGCCTGGGCGGACCCGACCCGCCGCGAGACGACCCTGATCCGCCCGGACGGCTACACGACCCCGCTCAAGCCCTGACCGGACCGACCGAGCCGACCGAGCCGGCCGGCATCAGAAGACGTACGGGTCCCCCGTGGCCAGCACCAGCACCCGGTGCCGGTCGTTCCGGGGATTCGTGTCGGCGACCCCGTCCCGCCACGCCGTGCGGATGTCCACGGTCAGCTCGTCCGGCCGCCCGGCCGTCCGCAGATCGAGGGCCAGCTCACCGGCCGCACCGGCCGCCCGCAGCTCACCGGTCCGGCAGGACACCACCCGGTCGCTGCTCCACAGGCAGGCCGGCGGCAGCTCCTGGCCGCCCGCCATGGGCACCGAGAAGGCGAGCCGCACGGTCGCCTGGGAGACGTTCGAGGGCCCGTGGTTCTCACTGACCAGCCACACCCCGAGCCGTCCGTCCCAGAGGGAGACATGCCCGTGATGGGCCAGATCGGCCTCGGCTCCGGGCCCGACGGCGCGGGCGCCACCCCCCGTACCGACCGTCAGGGCAGCGGCGAGGGCCGCGCCGAGCAGAGCCTTGCGCATCACACTCATGCCCAGAAGATACCGACAGATACCCATATGTTCTGACTAATCGTCAGCCGCGTGTCCCGAAGACCACACGAACGGGATGACACCCTTCCCCCCATGCTGATCGCCCGCTCCATCGCCCTGTTCGCCCTCGCCGCCCTCTTCGAGATCGGCGGCGCCTGGCTCGTCTGGCAAGGCGCACGCGAACACCGCGGCTGGATCTGGATCGGCGCCGGAGTCATCGCCCTCGGCATCTACGGCTTCGTGGCCACCCTCCAGCCCGACGCCGAGTTCGGCCGCATCCTCGCCGCCTACGGCGGCGTGTTCGTCGCCGGCTCCCTCGCCTGGGGCATGGTCGCCGACGGCTACCGCCCCGACCGCTGGGACGTCATCGGCGCCCTCATCTGCCTCGCCGGCATGGCCGTGATCATGTACGCCCCCCGCGGACGCTGACACCCCGCCTATCCTGACCGGGCGATCGACCGTAATCGACCACACGCGCGAGGAGCACGTCATGACTGCCGCCGGTACCCCCATCGCCGTCGTCACCGGAGCGAGCAGCGGAATCGGCGCCGCCACCGCCCGACAGCTCGCCGCCGCCGGCTACCGCGTGGTCCTCACCGCCCGCCGCAAGGACCGCATCGAAGCCCTCGCCGCCGAGATCAACGACGCCGGCCACCAGGCCACCGCCTACGCCCTCGACGTCACCGACCGCACCGCGGTCGACGAGTTCGCCACCGCGTTCCGCAGCCTCGCCGTCCTGGTCAACAACGCCGGCGGCGCCCTCGGCGCCGACCCCGTCGCCACCGGCGACCCGGAGGACTGGCGCCGGATGTACGAGGTCAACGTCATCGGCACCCTCAACATCACCCAGGCCCTGCTCCCCGCCCTCACCGCGAGCGGCGACGGCACGGTCGTCGTCCTGTCCTCCACCGCCGGCCACTCCACCTACGAGGGCGGCGCCGGCTACGTGGCCGCGAAGAACGGCGCCCGCGTCCTCGCCGAGACCCTCCGCCTGGAGATCGTCGGCACCCCGGTCCGCGTCATCGAGGTCGCCCCCGGCATGGTCAAGACGGACGAGTTCGCCACCACCCGCTTCCGCGGCGACACGGAGAAGGCCGCCAAGGTCTACGCAGGCGTGGCCGAGCCCCTGACGGCCGACGACGTCGCCGACACCATCACCTGGGCCTGCACCCGCCCCCCGCACGTCAACATCGACCTCCTGGTCGTCCGCCCCCGAGCCCAGGCCTCCAACACCAAGGTCCACCGCGAGCTCTGACGGCCCCCGCCGGCTCGGCACGACTCACGCAGAACGGCCCCCGGCCGGGACTTCCGTCCCGACCGGGGGCCTCACCATGAGGAAGGCGAAAACTTCCCATGGCTGAACACGACCCTAGCGCCCCGAGCTGGTGCGACCGCGCCACGACGACGGCGCCCCGTCGCCCGTTCGCCCCTCAGCCCTTCACGCAGATGACCTGCTTCAGCTTCGCGACCACCTCGACCAGGTCCCGCTGCTGCTCGATGACCTGCTCGATCGGCTTGTAGGCGCCCGGGATCTCGTCCACGACGCCGGAGTCCTTGCGGCACTCGACACCCCGCGTCTGCTCCTCCAGGTCCCGCGCCGAGAAGCGCCGCTTCGCCGCGCTCCGGCTCATCCGACGGCCGGCTCCGTGCGAGGCGGAGTTGAACGACGCCGCGTTGCCCAGGCCCTTCACGATGTACGAACCGGTACCCATCGAGCCCGGGATGATCCCGAACTCACCGGAGCCTGCCCGGATCGCGCCCTTACGGGTGACGAGCATGTCCATGCCCTCGTACCGCTCCTCCGCCACGTAGTTGTGGTGGCAGGAGATGACCGGGTCGAAGCTCACCTTCGCCTTGCGGAACTCACGACGCACGACCTCCTGGAAGAGCGCCATCATGATCGCGCGGTTGTACTGGGCATACTCCTGCGCCCAGAACAGGTCGTTCCGGTACGCCGCCATCTGCGGGGTGTCCGCGACGAAGACCGCGAGGTCCCTGTCGACCAGCCCCTGGTTGTGCGGCAGCTTCTGCGCCTCGCCGATGTGGTACTCGGCAAGCTCCTTGCCGACGTTCCGGGATCCGGAGTGCAGCATGAGCCACACCGCACCGGAGGTGTCGATGCAAAGTTCAACAAAGTGGTTGCCTTGGCCAAGGCTTCCCATCTGCTTCTCGGCCCGCTCCCGTCGGAACTTCACCGAATCCGCGACCGTGTCGAACCGCGACCACAGGTCCCCGAAGCCCGCCGTCGGGAACTGGAAGAGCCGGCCCGGGTCCACCATCTCCCTGTGCATGCCACGGCCCACCGGAATCGCCTGCTCGATCTTCGACCGCAGCCGCGACAGGTCGCCCGGCAGGTCGTTCGCGGTCAGGGACGTCTTGACGGCGGACATGCCGCAGCCGATGTCGACGCCGACCGCCGCCGGGCACACCGCACCCTGCATCGCGATCACCGAACCGACCGTCGCGCCCTTGCCGTAGTGCACGTCCGGCATGACGGCCAGGCCCCTGATCCAGGGCAGGGTCGCCGTGTTCTGGAGCTGTCGCATCGCGCCCTCGTCGACCGACGCCGGGTCGGTCCACAGGCGGATGGGTACCTTCGCGCCCGCTACCTCTACGTACGACATACTTCCTCGATTCCCCCATAAAGTCTGATAGCGCAAAAACCGGAGCACAAGCCCGTACAGGTGACTACGGACCGGCATCGACAGCAGTGCGTGCGATAGACATTGTGTTCATCGCCCCGTGGGGCGCGACAAACGGTTTTCGGGGGATGCCTCCGGGAGAAGGGAGCCTGGAATCGTGCAGCGAAAGGCGTACGCACCCGGCCGGTCCAGGCCCGCGGTGCTCACCGCGGCCGCCCTCGCCCTCGGTCTGGGAATCGGCCTGAGCGGCTGCTCCTCCGGCGCGAAGGCGGACATCGACACCGTCGACTCCAAGGCGGGGCCCGCCTCCCCGACCGCTCCCCCCGGTCGTTACCGCACGCTCTTCGAGCCCTGTGGTGCCGTCCCGCAGGCGACCTTGAAGGACCTGCTCCCGGGGGCCGCGGCACTGCCGGACGCCGAGCGGGATCGCGCCTATCGCGGCACCGCGGCCGTCACGTTCGACACCGACCGCCGGGTCGGCTGCAGTTGGAAGGCCGACTCCCCCGACGCGGCGCACCGGCTCACCCTGGACATCGAGCGGGTCGTCTCGTACGACCCGGCGGTGAGCGACGACGACCGGGCGCAGGAGGTGTACGTCGGCAAGCAGACCGCGGCCGGTGTGCCGATCACGCCGAAGTCGGCGACTCCGACGCCGACCGCGACGGCCTCGGCCACCGGGACCGCCGCGGCCGGGCATCTTCCGCCGCAGACCCCGGGCGGGCACGTGGCCGGGTCGGGCAATCCGCCGGCCGGTCAGAGCGGTTCGGCGGGCGCGCCCGGCGCGACGGCTCCTTCCTCGTCTCCCACCACCGGTCTGGAGCCGCGTTCCCTGGAGGGTCTGGGTGAGGTCGCGTATCTCGACGACGCCCTGACGACGACGGGTCCCGCGGGTGTGAAGCGGCTCGTGAGCGTGGTGTTCCGCACATCGAACGTGATCGTGACGGTGCAGTACGAAGAGCAGTCGACGGCTTCGACGGAGGCTCCGGACAGCGGGGAGCTGCAGGAAAAGGCGCGGAATCTGGCTCGTCTGCTCGTGGAGCGGCTGGAGGAGTAGCGGTTCGGACCCGCTCCGTGAGCGGGGTCGGACCACGTAACGTGTCGGCGTACCCCGGCCGCCGGCCGCCGGTCCGTGTGACGCGCGGGCCTGTACGACAAGCGACTGAAGGAACCATGCAGCGATCCGCCTCGCGACTCTCCCGCATACTCGCCTGCGCCGCCGTCCCGGTGATGCTCGTCGCCGCCGGTTGTTCGTCCGGTTCGGATTCCGGGGACAAGGGCTCCGGGTCCTCGGGCCAGGCTTCGTCGTCGGCGTCCGCGACTCCGAAGCCCACGCCGACGAAGACCGTGGAGGCGGCGAAGTTCGCGAAGCTGCCGGACGTGTGCAAGGCGGTGTCGGCGAAGACGACGTCGAGCCTGGTGCCGAAGGCGAAGGCGAAGAACGGTACGACGGCCGAGTCCAGTGACGCGACCAGTCGGGGTGGCTGTTCGTGGAACGGTCTTGAGGACAAGGGCGTGAAGGGCTCGCAGTACCGGTGGCTCGACGTGTCCTTCTACCGTTACGAGTCGGATGCGACGCTCGGCAGCGGTCAGGAGCGGGCGGCGGAGAACTACGCCAAGGAGCTGGCCAAGATCCAGGGCACCCAGGGTGCCAAGAAGCTGAAGACGATGACCGCGGGCGGCATCGGCGACGAGGCGAACACGGTGACGTACGAGCTTCGGAAGACCGACGAGGACTTCACGTACGCGTCGGTGGTGGCGCGTACGGGGAACGTGCTGGTGCTGCTCTCGTACAACGGTGCGGGGTACGCGGGTGCGGACGGTCCGTCGTCGAAGACGGTGACCGATGGTGCGCTGAAGGCGGCCAAGGAGGCTGTCGCGGCGGTCGCGGTGGCCAACAAGTAGTGGTTTGAGCTGGTTTGCGACGGGCCCGTCCCTCCCCCGGGGGCCGGGCCCGTGGTGCGTGTGCCACGCTGTGCCCGCGAGTTGTCGTTTGACGGGGAGGGGTCGCGGGTGGCCGCGATGCAGCTGACACGGACGCACCGGATACTCATCGGCATGGTCGTCGCCGGTGCGGTGGTCATCGCCGGGATCGGTTTCGCCGGCTCGTACGCCGCTGTGCGTGAGCTCGCCATCGACAAGGGTTTCGGCACCTTCTCGTATTTCTTCCCGATCGGCATCGACGCCGGCATCTGTGTGCTGCTGGCGCTGGATCTGCTGCTGACCTGGATGCGCATCCCGTTCCCGCTGCTGCGGCAGACGGCGTGGCTGCTGACCGCGGCGACGATCGCGTTCAACGGTGCGGCGGCATGGCCGGATCCGCTGGGCGTGGGCATGCACGCGGTGATTCCGGTGCTGTTCGTGGTGGCGGTCGAGGCGGCGCGGCACGCGGTGGGCCGGATCGCGGACATCACGGCCGACAAGCACATGGAGGGCGTGCGGCTGACGCGGTGGCTGTTGTCGCCGGTGCCGACGTTCCGGCTGTGGCGGCGGATGAAGCTGTGGGAGCTGCGTTCGTACGAGCAGGTGATCAAGCTGGAGCAGGACCGGCTGATCTATCAGGCGCGGCTTCAGGCGCGGTTCGGGCGGGGGTGGCGGCGCAAGGCTCCGGTGGAGGCGTTGATGCCGTTGCGTCTGGCGAAGTACGGGGTGCCGTTGGCGGAGACCGCGGCGGCGGGTCTGGCGGCGGCGGGTGTGGAGCCCGTGCTGTTGCCGCCCGCGCCGATGCAGGCGGTGCAGGCGCAGCAGCAGCCGGAGTTGGCGCAGGGGCAGGTGCCGGTGGCGCAGCCGGTGGCGGGTGGTGTGCCGGGGCAGCTCGGGACCGTTCCGCCGCAGGTGCGGGGGCCGGTGGCGGGTGCGGATGCGGCGTCGCAGGAGAGCCAGTGGTTCGCGGCTCAGGTGTCGCCGGAGACGTATCAGGGTTCGTACAACCCGCAGATCGTGGAGGGGCTCGAGCCGACTCCGGTGCCGATTCCGCAGGGGCCGGAGGATGTTCCTCCGCCGGGTCCCGAGGAGTTCGAGGAGTACTCGGAGTTCGTGGACGAGGAGCCTTCGGGTGACGAGTTCGCGGAGTCGGCGTACAAGGCGATGTGGGACTACCTGGAGGAGAACCAGGAGTTCCCGACTTCGGAGCAGCTCGACATAAGGCTGAGTGACATGTACGGCATCACGCACCCGCGGAGTGCGTCGATCCTGCGGGAGCTGACGCCGCAGCTGCGGCACCGGATCGAGCAGGAGTGGGCGGAGACCCACACGCCGTAGGCACCGCACGCCGTAGGCACCGCACGCCGTACGCGCCGCACGCCGCTGGTCCCGGGCCTAGGCGCTCCATGCGCGCTCCCGGGCCCGCGCGGTCAGGCCTTGGCCTTCCGCTTCGCGTTCTCGCCGTACGAGGCGAGGGCGGCGCCGAGGGCGAAGAGGACGAGGTAGGCGGGGGTGGGGATGTCCCACCCTTTCTGGAGCAGGCCCCAGGGGCCGTCTCCGAAGAGGCGGCCTCCGGCGCCGAGTCCGCCTTGGACGAGGGCGATCCAGCCGATGACTGCGAGGGCTTCGTTCTTCATGCCTCCACGGTCTCCCGGCGGGGTGGGCGTCGCGTCGTGCCCACGGCGGAACCCGTCCTCCGTCGAAGGATGCAGAAGAGACGGAAGGCCGTCGCCCGCGGTGCGGGTGACGGCCTTCCGGTGTGACCGGGCCGGGTGAGGGGCCCGTTACGCGCCGAGCAGCTTGCGCACCCGGTCCGCGCCGACGGCGAGGAGCAGGGTGGGCAGGCGGGGGCCGGTCTCACGGCTGACGAGCAGCTTGTAGAGCAGCGCGAAGAAGGAGCGCTGGGCCAGCTTGAGCTCGGGGGTGGGCTTGGCTTCGGGGGTCAGACCGGCCATGACCTTGGGGACGCCGTAGACGAGGGTCGTGAGGCCGTCGAGGGACCAGTGGCTGTCGAGGCCCTCCAGGAGCAGGCGGAGCGACTCGCGGCCTTCGTCGTCGAGGGTGCCGAGGGTCTCGGTGTCGGGCTCGGCGCGGACGATGGTGCGCTGGTCGGCGGGGACCTGGGTGGTGATCCAGTTCTCCGCGCGGTCGAGACGGGGGCGGACCTCGTCGAGGGTGGTGACCGGGTTCTCCGGGTCGAGCTCGGTGAGGATGCGCAGGGTCTGCTCGTCGTGGCCCGCGGTGATGTCCATGACCGAGGCGAGCGTCCGGTACGGAAGCGGCCGCGGGGTGCGCGGGAGCTCTCCGGCGGCGGTGCGGGCGGCGCGGGTGTAGGCGGCGGCGTCGGCGGGGAGGACGGTGCCGTCGGCGACCTTGGCCTCCAGCTTGTCCCACTCGTCGTAGAGCCGCTGGATCTCCTGGTCGAAGGCGATCTTGAAGGACTGGTTGGGCTTGCGGCGGGCGTAGAGCCAGCGCAGGATCTGCGGCTCCATGATCGCCAGGGCGTCGGCGGGCGTGGGGACGCCGCCGCGCGAGGAGGACATCTTGGCCATGCCGCTGATGCCGACGAAGGCGTACATGGGGCCGATGGGCTGGACGCCGTCGAAGATGCCGACGATCTGGCCGCCGACCTGGAAGGAGGAGCCGGGCGAGGAGTGGTCGACGCCGGAGGGCTCGAAGATGACGCCCTCGTAGGCCCAGCGCATGGGCCAGTCGACCTTCCAGACCAGCTTGCCGCGGTTGAACTCGCTGAGCTTGACGTTCTCGGTGTGGCCGCAGGCGGTGCAGGTGTAGGCGAGCTCGGTCGTCTCCTCGTCGTACGAGGTGACCGTGGTGAGGTCCTTCTCGCAGCGGCCGCAGTACGGCTTGTACGGGAAGTAGCCGGCGCCGGCGCCCGAGCCGTCGTCCTCGCCGGCGGCGCCGGAGCCTTCGGCGGCTTCGAGCTCGGCCTCGTCGAGGGGCTTCTGGGACTGCTTCTTCGGGGCCTTCTTCGTCCGGTACTGGTCGAGGATGGCGTCGATGTCGCCGCGGTGCTTCATGGCGTGCAGGATCTGCTCGCGGTAGACGCCCGCGGTGTACTGCTCGGTCTGGCTGATGGGGTCGTACTCGACGCCCAGCTCGGCCAGGGCCTCGACCATGGCGGCCTTGAAGTGCTCCGCCCAGTTGGCGTGGGGGGAGCCGGCGGGGGCGGGGACGGAGGTCAGCGGCTTGCCGATGTGCTCGGCCCAGGACTCGTCGATGCCCTCGATGCCGTTGGGCACCTTGCGGTAGCGGTCGTAGTCGTCCCAGGAGATGAGGTGGCGGACCTCGTGGCCGCGGCGGCGGACCTCGTCGGCGACCAGGTGCGGGGTCATGACCTCGCGCAGGTTGCCGAGGTGGATGGGGCCGGACGGGGAGAGGCCGGAGGCGACGACGACCGGTTTGCCAGGCGCACGTCGCTCCGACTCGGCGATGACCTCGTCCGCGAAACGGGAGACCCAGTCGGTCTCGGTGCTGCTCTGAGCCACGGTCGGTACGTCCTTCTTCCTGGATTCCCTGATGCCCTGCACAGCCTCGCGGCCTTGCAGCGTTGCTTCCGTCATTGTCCCAGACGGAACGGCGCGCTCCGAGGTTGTCCACAGGCTGGTGTTTTGTCCACAGGCGGAGAAAACACGTTGCCGCCCCATGGGACACTTGACAAGCGAAATAGACCACCGGGCGCTGCCCGGACATCCCCCTACAGGAACGGAAGCTCATGGCCTCGGTCCCTTCCCTCGCTTCGACCGTGCAGCAGCGCCTCGCGGACGGCCTCTCGGCAGCGCTGCCGGACGCCGGGTCCGCCGACCCGCTGCTGCGACGAAGCGACCGGGCCGACTTCCAGGCCAACGGCATCCTGGCGCTGGCGAAGCGGCTGAAGGGCAATCCGCGTGAGCTGGCGACGCAGGTCGTCGCGGCGATCCCGGAGAACGACGCGCTGAAGGAGATCGAGGTCTCGGGCCCCGGTTTCCTGAACATCACGGTGACCGACGAGGCGATCGTGCGGACGCTGGCCGCCCGTGCGGCGGACGCCCGGCTGGGTGTGCCGTTCAACCCCTCGGCGGGCACGACGGTGATCGACTACGCGCAGCCGAACGTGGCGAAGGAGATGCACGTCGGGCACCTGCGGTCGGCGGTGATCGGCGCGGCGATGGTCGAGATCCTGGAGTTCACGGGCGAGACGGTGGTGCGGCGTCACCACATCGGCGACTGGGGCACCCAGTTCGGCATGCTCATCCAGTTCCTGATCGAGCACCCGCACGAGCTGGACCACAAGGTCGACGGTGAGGGTGTGGAGGTCTCCGGCGAGGAGGCCATGTCGAACCTGAACCGGCTGTACAAGGCCTCGCGCGCGCTGTTCGACTCCGACGAGGCGTTCAAGGCACGGGCGCGGGCGCGGGTGGTGGACCTGCAGGCGGGCGACGAGGAGACGCTGGCGCTGTGGCAGCGGTTCGTCGACGAGTCGAAGATCTACTTCTACTCGGTCTTCGACAAGCTGGACATGGACATCCGTGACGTCGACGTGGTCGGCGAGTCCGGCTACAACGAGATGCTGCAGGAGACGTGCCGGCTCCTGGAGGAGTCGGGCGTCGCGGTGCGTTCCGAGGGCGCGCTGTGCGTGTTCTTCGACGACGTGAAGGGCCCGGACGGCAACCCGACCCCGCTGATCGTCCAGAAGTCCGACGGCGGCTTCGGCTACGCGGCGACGGACCTGTCGGCGATCCGCGACCGGGTGGGCAACCTGAAGGCCTCGACGCTGCTGTACGTGGTGGACGCCCGTCAGTCGCTGCACTTCAAGATGGTCTTCGAGACGGCCCGCCGGGCGGGCTGGCTGAACGACGAGGTGAAGGCCGTCCAGCTGGCGTTCGGCACGGTGCTCGGCAAGGACGGCAAGCCGTTCAAGACCCGTGAGGGCGAGACGGTGCGGCTGGTGGACCTGCTGGACGAGGCGATCGACCGTGCGTCGTCCGTGGTCCGCGAGAAGGCCCAGGACCTGTCGGAGGCGGAGATCGCCGAGCGGGGTGCCCAGGTGGGCATCGGCGCGGTGAAGTACGCGGACCTGTCGACGTCGGCGGCGCGTGACTACAAGTTCGACCTGGACCAGATGGTGTCGCTCAACGGCGACACGTCGGTGTACCTGCAGTACGCGTACGCGCGCATCCAGTCGATCCTGCGCAAGGCGGGGGACGCGAAGCCGGTCGCCCACCCGGAGCTGGCGCTGGCGCCCTCGGAGCGGGCGCTGGGTCTGCACCTGGACTCGTTCGGCGAGCTGGTCCAGGAGACCGCGGTGGAGTACGCGCCGCACAAGCTGGCGGCGTACCTGTACCAGCTGGCGTCGCAGTACACGACGTTCTACTCGGAGTGCCCGGTCCTGAAGGCGGACACCCCGGAGCAGGTGGAGAACCGCCTCTTCCTGTGCGACCTGACCGCGCGCACGCTGCACCAGGGCATGGCGCTGCTGGGCATCCGGACCCCCGAGCGCCTCTGACGCGACGGCACGACGGGGGGCCCGGTTCACTGCTCACTGTTTGAACCAGGTCCCCTTGTCGGGCCAGTAGCCGTACGTGGGGCGTCCCTCGATCGCGGTGGTGCGGAAGAGCTGTCCGCCGTCGTCGACGCGGACCGTCCCGTGCTGCTCGCCGCTGCTCCAGGTGAGCTCCAGGTACCAGGTGGCGGCGTTTCCCTCGGTGTGCACGTCCAGGTTGAGGACCTGGGGGTCGCCGGTGGAGACCTTGTACGGGAAGTTCTTCGCGGGCACCACGCGGTCGCCGTCCATTCCGGCGACGGGCTTCAGGTAGGGGCGGGGAGCGTCGAGGTCGACGTCGAAGGTCTGCGGGGTGACCCCGCTGCCGCAGCCGTCGCCCATGGAGTACACCGACCCGTCCAGCGGCTTGCCGCGCTCGGCGACGCGCACGTGGAGCCCGGTGAGGACCACGGGTGCCTGGGTGCGGCCGGTGACCGTGAGCTGGAGCTGCATGTGCCCGCCGTCGATCCCGCCGAGCGCGCGGGCCCAGCCGCGGGTGTCCTGGGGCGTGGGCGGCGGCGGGACGTGCCCGGGCTGCTGGTCGAGCACGTAGTACTGGCCGCAGGGCTCGGCCCAGTTGTACGAGCTGATGCCGACGCTCAGCGGCGCGGGCGGCCCCGCGTCGGCGCCCGCTCCGGCGGCTCCGTCCCGGCTGTCGTCGGCGCGCCCGACCACGTACGCGGTGGGGACGACGAGTCCGACGACCGCGACGGCGGCGAGCACGATGACGAGCCGCTTGCGGGACCGCGGGACGCCGCCGGCGGAGACGGGCCCAGGCGCCACGACCCCGGACCCGGCACCCGGCTCGCCCCCGGCCGCCACCGCCCCCGGCCCCCCTCCGGCTCCCTCCTCGCCCCCCTCCGCGTCCCCCTCCTCGGCCGCTGACTCGGCCGCCGACTCGACCCCCGCGTCACCCCCCGGCTCCGCCTTCCCCCGTCGCCTCGCCTCGTCCGCGAGGATCCAGGCCCGGTGCAGCTCGACGAGCTCCTCCCGCCCTGCCCCGCACAGCCGCCCGAGCCGCTCGACGGGGGCGAACTCCGTCGGCACGGCGTCCCCGTTGCAGTACCGGTGGAGGGTCGAGGTGCTGACGTGCAGCCGTTTCGCCAGCGCGCCGTAACTGACTCCGGAGCGTTCCTTCAGTCCGCGCATCAGCTCCGCGAAGCCGTCCGCCGCCTCCATCAGCATCTCCCCGCATCCCGGGAACGCGTTCCAGGGGAGGGTCATTTCCCCAGGTCACAGTGGGTGTGAGCGTTCCAGCGTCCCCCATTGTCCCGTGCCGATTGCGGGTGGATCACCTCAGCCCGCAGGGTTTGAGCCATGCCGAACAGCAGCGTCACCGACGTCCTGGCCGTCGTGGTGCTGATCGCCTGCACGGCGATCGTGATCGCTCTCCTGACCCACCGCTGACCGCAGCCCGCACCGCACCGTTCGTCGACCACCACACGGGGAACCCACCATGCGCACCTTCGCCCGCCGCCTCACCCTGCCCGCCACCGCCCTCGTGGCGGCGCTCGCCCTGACCGCCTGCCAGTCGGACGGGAGCAAGACGACCGCGGACCCGGCCCCGGTCACGTCGGCGACGAACACGGCGCCGGCGACGACCGACCCGGCCGAGCAGCCCTCCGGGACGCCGTCCACGCAGCCCACCGCGTCGCAGCAGGACGCGAAGCCGGCGCCCCAGACCACCGGGAAGCCCGCGCCGAAGCCGTCCGCCAAGCCCCACAAGCCGTCCTCGGGGACCCCCGTCACCGTCACCTGCACGGCGGCGAACACGAGGATCGTGGCGAGCAGGGTCAGCCGCCCCGTCAACCACCTGGCGCTGACCGTCACCAACGTGGGAAGCCGCCCCTGCAACGCCCTGGGCGCGCCCACCGTGGGCTTCGACGACCCTCAGGCGGCGATCAGGGTCGTGGAGGACAGCAAGCCGCAGGCGGTGGTGACGCTGGCGCCGGGCGAGTCGGGTTACGCATCGCTGATCCTGACGGGCGAGCCGGGTCCCGACACCCACGGCCGCACCATCCGCACGATCCAGGTCTACCTGACCCCGGACAGCGGCAAGACGGTGACGGCGCCGAGCGGCACGTTCGCCGACGACGGCGCCGCCGTGTCGTACTGGCAGCGCTCCCTGCAGGACGCGCTCACGTACTGAGGACCGCGGACCTCAGCGGTTGATCGGATGGGAGGCCCGCCCCGAGACGTCGTCGATCTCGGTGTGGGCCTTCTGCAGCAGCTGCGAGGCGAGGTCCATGAGGGCACGGGCTCCGGCGATCTCCTCCCCGACCCGCAGCTGCTCCGGGTCGGAGGGGTGCCGGTTGGCGTTGCCGTGGGCGCGGAACTCGGTGCCGTCGCTGAGCCGCACCATCGCCGCCGCCCTCGTCCGGTCGCCCTCCTCCTGGAACTCCATCTCGACGTGCCACCCGACAAGCGTGTTCATCATCATGAGGACCACCTCCGGCGGGATACCTGTCGGCTACCTATCCAGAGTGCGCCGCCCCCAGCTTCTGCGCGACCTCCGTCGCCCAGTACGTGAGGATCATCTTCGCGCCGGCCCGGCGGATGCCGGTCAGGGTCTCGAAGATCGCCTTGTCGCGGTCGATCCAGCCCTTCTCGGCGGCCGCCTCGACCATCGCGTACTCGCCGCTGATCTGGTACGCGGCGACGGGCACGTCGACGGACTCGGCGACCTTGGCGAGGACGTCCAGATAGGGCCCGGCGGGCTTCACCATGACCATGTCCGCGCCCTCCTCCAGGTCGAGGGCGAGCTCCCGCATCGACTCGCGCAGGTTGGCCGGGTCCTGCTGGTACGTCTTGCGGTCGCCCTGGAGGGAGGAGCCGACGGCCTCGCGGAAGGGGCCGTAGAAGGCGGAGGAGTACTTGGCGGTGTACGCCAGGATCGACACGTCCTCCTTGCCGATGGTGTCCAGGGCGTCGCGGACGACGCCGACCTGGCCGTCCATCATCCCGGAGGGACCGACGACGTGGACGCCGGCGTCGGCCTGGACCTGGGCCATCTCGGCGTAGCGCTCCAGGGTGGCGTCGTTGTCGACGCGCCCGTCGGCGTCGAGGACGCCGCAGTGGCCGTGGTCGGTGTACTCGTCGAGGCACAGGTCGGACATGATCACGAGGTCGTCGCCCACCTCGGCGCGCACGTCGCGGATGGCGACCTGGAGGATGCCGTCGGGGTCGGTGCCGGCCGTGCCGGCGGCGTCCTTCTTCGCGTCCTCGGGCACGCCGAACAGCATGATCCCGGAGACGCCGGCGGTGACGGCCTCGACGGCGGCCTTGCGCAGCGTGTCCCGCGAGTGCTGGACGACGCCGGGCATGGCGGCGATCGGCACGGGCTCGGTGACGCCCTCCCGCACGAAGGCGGGCAGGATCAGATCGGCCGGATGCAGCCTCGTCTCGGCCACCATCCGCCGCATGACGGGAGTCGTCCGCAGCCGGCGCGGGCGCGCCCCGGGAAAGGATCCGTACGAATTCATGCCCCCGAGGCTACGCCCGCCCGCCCGGCGCACTTACCGACACGGTGTTGCCGCCGGTACGACGCGGGGACGGGGGTACGCGAGGGGGCGCGGGTCCTGATGGACCCGCGCCCCCTCGCGTACCCGCGTCAGGTCACGTCGTGCGGCGACGCCGTGCTCCGGGCCGGCGCTCGCTCGGCCGGGTCACCGGGTCCCCGGCCTCCAGGGCCGCCGCCCGGCGGCGGAGGCCGAAGTCGGCGAGGGCCTCGGCCAGCTTGTGCACGGAGGGCTCGGGCGACAGGACGTCGACGCGGAGGCCGTGCTCCTCGGCCGTCTTGGCGGTCGCCGGGCCGATGCAGGCGATGACGGTGACGTTGTGCGGCTTGCCGGCGATGCCGACCAGGTTCCGCACGGTCGACGAGGACGTGAAGAGCACGGCGTCGAAGCCGCCGCCCTTGATCGCCTCGCGGGTGTCCGCCGGCGGCGGCGAGGCCCGTACGGTCCGGTAGGCGGTGACGTCGTCGACCTCCCAGCCCAGCTCGATGAGCCCGGCGACGAGGGTCTCGGTCGCGATGTCGGCGCGCGGCAGGAAGACGCGGTCGATCGGGTCGAAGACCGGGTCGTAGGGCGGCCAGTCCTCCAGGAGGCCGGCGGCGGACTGCTCGCCGCTGGGGACCAGGTCGGGCTTGACGCCGAAGTCGACGAGGGCGGCGGCGGTCTGCTCGCCGACCGCGGCGACCTTGATGCCGGCGAAGGCGCGGGCGTCGAGCCCGTACTCCTCGAACTTCTCCCGGACGGCCTTGACGGCGTTGACCGAGGTGAAGGCGATCCACTCGTAGCGGCCGGTGACCAGGCCCTTGACCGCCCGCTCCATCTGCTGCGGGGTGCGCGGCGGCTCGACGGCGATGGTCGGCACCTCGTGCGGCACCGCGCCGTAGGAACGCAGCTGGTCGGAGAGCGACGCGGCCTGCTCCTTGGTGCGCGGCACGAGGACCCGCCAGCCGAAGAGCGGCTTGGACTCGAACCACGACAGCTGGTCGCGCTGTGCGGCGGCGCTTCGCTCGCCGACCACGGCTATCGCCGGCCGGTGGCCCTCGGGCGAGGGGAGCACCTTGCCCTGCTTGAAGACCTGGGCGATGGTGCCGAGCGTGGCGTTCCAGGTGCGCTGGCGCGTGGTGGTGCCGGCGATCGTGACGGTGAGGGGGGTGTCCGGCTTACGGCCTGCCGCCACCAGTTCACCGGCGGCCGCGGCCACCGCGTCGAGGGTCGTGGAGACGACGACGGTGCCGTCGGAGGCGCCGACCTCGGCCCAGCAGCGGTCGTCGGCGGTGCGGGCGTCGACGAAGCGGACGTCGGTGCCCTGCGCGTCGCGCAGCGGGACACCGGCGTACGCGGGCACGCCGACGGCGGTGGCGACGCCGGGCACGACCTCGAAGGCGATGCCCTCGGCGGCGCAGGCGAGCATCTCCTGACCTGCGTTTCCGTCGAGGCCGGGGTCGCCGGTCACCGCACGGACGACCCGCTTGCCGCCCCGTGCGGCCTCCATGACAAGATTGGTCGCATCCCTCAACACGGGGACACCGACGGTTGTTGACGCGTCGTCAATGACCGTAAGCTCAGGCGTGCTCACGCCCGCGCGAGCATGGTCGCGAACGACTTCGAGCACCTCCGGCTCGGCGATCAGGACGTCCGCTCCGGCCAGGGCTTCGACGGCCCGGAGCGTCAGCAGTCCGGGGTCGCCCGGGCCTGCGCCGAGGAACGTGACGTGACCGTGGCCGAAGAAGGCTGCGGACACGGGGCTGGTGGTCGGGCTGGTGGGGCTCAAAGTGCTCGCTCCCCCATAAGACCGGCCGCACCCTTGGCGAGCATCTCGTCCGCGAGTTCGCGTCCGAGTGCCACCGCCTCGTCGTGCGAGGTGGGTACGGGACCGGTGGTGGACAGCTGCACCAGCGTCGAGCCGTCGGTGGTGCCGACGACGCCGCGCAGGCGCATTTCGGTGACAACCTGCCCGTGACCGGGGTCGTCGGCCAGCAGGTCGGCCAGCGCACCCACAGGTGCGGAGCAGCCGGCCTCCAGGGCGGCGAGCAGGGATCGCTCGGCGGTCACGGCGGCCCGGGTGAACGGGTCGTCGAGCTCGGCGAGCGCGGCGACGAGCGCGGCGTCGGACGCCAGGCACTCGACCGCCAGGGCCCCCTGGCCGGGGGCGGGCAGGACCGAGTCGACCGACAGGTGGTCGAGCGACAGGGAGCCGGTGAGCTCCTCGGTTCCGCCGATGCGGTTGAGTCCGGCCGCGGCGAGTACCACCGCGTCCAGTTCTCCGCTGCGTACGTAGCCGACGCGGGTGTCGATGTTGCCCCGGATCGGCACGGTCTCGATGGTCAGGCCGTGGCTGCGCGCGTACGCGTTGAGCTGGGCCATGCGGCGCGGGGAGCCGGTGCCGACCCGGGCGCCCGCGGGCAGCCGGTCGAGGGTGACCCCGGGGCCGGCGACGAGGACGTCGCGCGGGTCCTCGCGCAGGGGGATCGCGGCCAGCACCAGGTCGGGGTGCTGGGCGGTCGGCAGGTCCTTGAGGGAGTGCACGGCGAAGTCGACCTCGCCGGCGAGCAGCGCGTCGCGGAGGGCGGCGACGAAGACGCCGGTGCCGCCGATCTGCGCGAGGTGCTCGCGGGAGGTGTCCCCGTACGTCGTGATCTCCACGAGCTCGACGGGTCGGCCGGTCGCCTGCCGGACGGCGTCGGCCACATGTCCGGACTGGGCCATGGCCAGCTTGCTGCGCCTGGTCCCGAGCCTCAGTGCCCTCTCGGTCATACTCGCCCTCGGTTCTTGACGTCGCCGTCGTTCAGGTCGGCCCGGCTGACAGAGGCAACCGTCTCCGGGTCGAGGTCGAAGAGTGTCCGCAGTGCGTCCGCGTACCCGGCGCCGCCGGGCTCGCTGGCGAGCTGCTTGACGCGCACGGTCGGCGCGTGCAGGAGCTTGTCGACCACGCGGCGCACGGTCTGGGTGATCTCGGCTCGCTGCTTGTCGTCGAGGTCGGGCAGCCGGCCTTCGAGGCGGGCGACCTCGCCGGCGACCACGTCGGCGGCCATCGCGCGCAGGGCGACCACGGTCGGCGTGATGTGCGCGGCGCGCTGGGCGGCGCCGAAGGCGGCGACCTCGTCGGACACGATGGTGCGCACCTGGTCGACGTCGGCGGCCATGGGCGCGTCGGCGGAGGCCTCGGCCAGGGACTCGATGTCGACGAGGCGGGCGCCCGGCGTGCGGTGGGCGGCGGCGTCGATGTCGCGGGGCATGGCGAGGTCGAGCAGGTGGAGGGGCTCGGTGCGGCCCCGGGCGGCGGCCTCGATCTCGTCGCCGGTGAGGACGAGTCCGGTGGCGCCGGTGCAGGAGACGACGATGTCGGCACGTGTCAGTTCGTCGCCGACGGCAACCATTTCGACTGCGCGCGCGGCCACGCCCGTTCCTCCGGGCTCGGTGAGGATCTCCACGAGCCGGTCGGCGCGGGCGGCCGTGCGGTTGGCGATGACGATCTCGGCGACGCCCGCGCGGGCGAGGGTCGCGGCGGCCAGCGAGGACATCGAGCCGGCGCCGATGACCAGCGCGCGCTTGCCCCGGGCCCAGGCGTCGACGTCGGTGCCCTCGGCCAGCTGCTGGAGCCCGAAGGTGACCAGCGACTGGCCGGCCCGGTCGATGCCGGTCTCGCTGTGGGCCCGCTTGCCGACCCGCAGGGCCTGCTGGAACAGGTCGTTCAGGAGGCGTCCGGCGGTGTGCAGGTCCTGGCCGACGGCGAGGGCGTCCTTGATCTGGCCGAGGATCTGACCCTCGCCGACGACCATGGAGTCCAGGCCGCAGGCCACCGAGAAGAGGTGGTGGACGGCCCGGTCCTCGTAGTGCACATAGAGATAAGGGGTGAGCTCTTCGAGGCCGACGCCGCTGTGCTGGGCGAGCAGCGTGGACAGCTCGGCGACACCGGCGTGGAACTTGTCCACGTCGGCGTAGAGCTCGATGCGGTTGCAGGTGGCCAGGACGGCGCCCTCGGCGGCCGGTTCGGCGGCGAGGGTGTCGTGCAGCAGCTTGGCGCGGGCGTCACCGGAGAGGGAGGCCCGCTCCAGGACGCTGACGGGGGCGCTGCGGTGGCTGAGACCGACGACGAGGAGGCTCATGCCGGCATCACGGCGGGCATGTCCCCGTCAGGTCCCTTGCGCTCGCCCTCGTCCGCACCACGGCCGGCCGGCGGCACGGGCGCGGCGTCGGCGCCCGCCTCCTCGCCGGCCTTGCGCTGCTCGTGGAAGGCGAGGATCTGCAGTTCGATGGAGAGGTCGACCTTGCGCACGTCCACGCCGTCGGGCACGGACAGCACGGTCGGGGCGAAGTTCAGGATGGAGGTGACACCGGCGGCCACGAGGCGGTCGCAGACCACCTGGGCGACCCCGGCCGGGGTCGCGATGACGCCGATGGAGACGCCGTCCTCGCTGACGATCTTCTCCAGGTCGTCGGTGTGCTGGACGGGGATCCCGGCGACCGGCTTGCCGGTCATGGCGGGGTCGGCGTCGATCAGGGCGGCGACCCGGAAGCCACGGGAGGCGAAGCCGCCGTAGCCGGCGAGCGCGGCGCCGAGGTTACCGATACCGACGATCACGACGGGCCAGTCCTGGGTCAGGCCGAGTTCGCGGGAGATCTGGTACACGAGGTACTCGACGTCGTAGCCGACGCCGCGCGTCCCGTACGAGCCGAGGTAGCTGAAGTCCTTGCGCAGCTTCGCGGAGTTGACCCCCGCGGCGGCCGCGAGCTCTTCGGAGGAGACCGTGGGTACGGAGCGCTCCGACAGCGCCGTGAGGGCACGCAGATACAGCGGAAGGCGGGCGACGGTGGCCTCGGGAATTCCTCGGCTACGGGTCGCCGGTCGGTGAGTTCGGCCAGTTGCCACGGTGCTCCTGCGGGATGAGCGGGGCTGCAGGCGGCCGTGTGTCCCAGGACCGCCCCGTCGAATGCAGGCTATGTCTTTGTGAACGCGTGCACAAAGATGGTGTCCGTTTTGTCTGGCCAAAGTGACCGGGGTCACGCGGCCGGTTCGCGACGGTACGGAACCGCGGACGGCGTCAGAGCGTTGAGAACCCGAAGGGGGCAAAGCCGCACACTCTCCTCACGACGCCGCCCCCAAAGCCAACAAAACGTCCATGATGGTAACCGCCTTTCGGTCACGCACCCAGTTCGCGCCGGAGCCGCCCGGCGTCCACCCGCCAGAACGTGTGCTGTTCACCGTCGATCAGGACCACGGGGATCTGCTCCCAGTAGGCCCGGTGCAGCTCCTCGTCCCGGGTGATGTCCTTCTCCTCCCAGAGTGCGCCCGTCTCGGCGCAGACGGCCTCGACCACCGCCCTGGCGTCGTCGCACAGATGACACCCCGGCTTCCCGATCAGCGTCACCGTGCGCGGGCCGGCCTTCTTCTTCGTACGTCCGAACATGGCGCCCATTCTGCGCGGCCCGCACGGCCCGGGTCACACGCGCGGCGCCCAGAGTTCACACCACGGCATCCTCACAAGTCGGGAAGTACCGAACAGACTGGCTATGCTCAACGACATGGCCGCTCTGGGATGGCTCACCCCCCGTAGGCGCTCCGCCACCGCGCGCAGCGTCCTGGCAGGCGAGGCCGCCGCGGAGGCGGCCCGCAAGACCTCGCAGCGGCTGGAGCAGGAGAGAGAAGAGGCGCTGCGGCGGGACGAGGCCGCCGAGGAAACCGCGCCCGTGGAACCGGAGTTCCCGGTCGCCGGGGACACCGAGGCCGCCGCCTTCTTCGACCTCGACAACACCGTGATGCAGGGCGCCGCGATCTTCCACTTCGGCCGCGGCCTGTACAAGCGGAAGTTCTTCCAGCGCCGTGAACTCGCCCGCTTCGCCTGGGCGCAGGTCTGGTTCCGGCTGGCCGGCGTCGAGGACCCCGAGCACATGCAGGAGGCCCGCGACAGCGCCCTGTCCATCGTCAAGGGCCACCGCGTCTCCGAGCTGATGTCGATCGGCGAGGAGATCTACGACGAGTACATGGCCGACCGCATCTGGCCCGGCACCCGGGCGCTCGCCCAGGCGCACCTGGACGCGGGGCAGAAGGTCTGGCTGGTCACCGCCGCCCCCGTCGAGACCGCCACGATCATCGCCCGCCGCCTCGGCCTGACCGGCGCGCTGGGCACGGTCGCCGAGTCCGTCGACGGCGTCTACACCGGCCGCCTGGTCGGCGAGCTCCTGCACGGACCTGCCAAGGCCGAGGCGGTCCGCGCCCTGGCGGCGGCCGAGGGCCTGGACCTCGCGCGCTGCGCCGCGTACAGCGACTCGCACAACGACATCCCGATGCTCTCGCTGGTCGGGCACCCCTACGCCGTGAACCCGGACACCAAGCTGCGCAAGCACGCGCGGGAGCGGGAGTGGCGGCTCCGGGACTACCGGACCGGCCGCAAGGCCGCCAAGGTCGGCATCCCGGCCGCCGCGGGCGTCGGCGCCCTCGCCGGCGGCACGGCCGCCGCGCTCGCCCTGCACCGCCGCCGCCGCTGACACCGGGCCCGGCCCGCCCGGGCGGCACCCCGGCGACGCTCGCCCGCTCGGCGCGGCGCGCCCCGCGGATGCGTTTCGGCCGTGACCATCTGGGACAACCCCGGACCAACCCGCCTCACCCGTACGTGGTCGAACATCCACGCGCGCGGCACCGGCCAGGCATCACCACCCCCTACCCGGCAGCGGCCCCGATCACGCACCCGTCCCGCACTTGAGCACAACCCAACCCGCCCCCGATCACACTCGGAAGTAATCCGATCAACAACCGGTCACGAAGTGCGACTTGTTCCGCCTGTAAGCGGTAACGGATACGACGGAATCGATGATTTGAGCAACTGGGTGTAGCGCTGCCTGTACGAAGCGTTATTCTCCTCAGACGCATGAGGGACCCCACACGTCGCCACGACGAGTGAACGGTCTCGCACTGCACGTGATGGAAGCTCTGCCTCTGGGAGTCCCGTGTACCCACACGTCGGGGTTGACGCCTCGGGCCTGGCTACGCTGCGCGCAACGGTCCTCGACCGTTTGCGCGGCTTCGTCCCCACCGCGTACGCCGGCCTCGCACCCGCCTTCGCCGGACCGGCACCCGTCGGTCCCTGCTATGCCCTCGCCGAGAGCGGCGCCGCTGTCGGCAGACGCGGCACCCGGGGTGGCGCCGGAACCTCGACCGCCGCCCGCCGGCCCACCGCCGACAGCGACAGCGCCCGCATGATGGACCTGGTCGAACGCGCCCAGGCCGGAGAGGCCGACGCCTTCGGCCGGCTCTACGACCAGTACAGCGACACCGTGTACCGCTACATCTACTACCGCGTCGGCGGCAAGGCGACGGCGGAGGACCTCACCAGTGAGACGTTCCTGCGCGCCCTGCGCCGGATCTCCACCTTCACCTGGCAGGGCCGCGACTTCGGCGCCTGGCTGGTGACCATCGCGCGCAACCTCGTCGCCGACCACTTCAAGTCGAGCCGTTTCCGCCTCGAAGTGACCACCGGCGAGATGCTCGACGCCAACGAGGTGGAGCGCAGCCCCGAGGACTCCGTCCTCGAGTCCCTCTCCAACGCCGCCCTGCTCGACGCGGTCCGCCGCCTCAACCCCCAGCAGCAGGAGTGCGTCACCCTCCGCTTCCTCCAGGGCCTGTCGGTCGCCGAGACCGCCCGGGTCATGGGGAAGAACGAGGGCGCGATCAAGACCCTCCAGTACCGGGCCGTCCGCACCCTGGCCCGGCTCCTCCCGGACGACGCCCGCTGAGCGCTGCGCGCCCCCCACACGCGCAGCGCCCCCCGGGCGTCACCCCTCCCCCCGCACCCCCCACTACCCGAGACCACCTCACAGTCGGTGACCCATCGATGACGCACTGGTCCGATCATCCTTCGCGCGTAACCCAAGTGCCGCGCCGCTCGTTGTGCGAAATGCAGGCTCCCTGTGGTCACACCAGGTCCACATCCACTCACTCTTTCGTGTGGATGCGCTCAAGGTGTGCAACCCTCCGAACCCCCCGGGGAGTCGACCGTCATGACGAGAGGAGGTGCCGCCAGTGATCGCGAACGTATCGGCGCACCGGCGGGCGAACGCCTTCGCCCAGGCCCTGGAGGACCGGACGTCCGAGGGCGCGACGGCCGAGCAGTCCGAAGCGACGGCCGAACCGGCCGAGCAGGGACGGCTTTTGGCCCTGGCGAACGGCCTCGGCGAGCTGCCGAAGCCGCAGATGGACCCCGAGGTCAAGGTGGTGCAACGAGCCCAGCTCGTCGCCGCCATGGAGGCGATGTTCGCAGAGGGGACCGCGGCAGCGGTCCCTACCGTGCCCGAGCAGCGGACGGTCGGCGGCAAGGGGGCCCACCGGGCCTCCCCGCTCCGGAAGCTGCGCCCACGTTCCCGCTGGACCAAGGGCCTCGCCGCGGGCGGGCTCACCGTCGGCGTGGCCGCGGGAGCCTTCAGCGGCGTGGCCGCCGCCAGCTCCGACGCCCTCCCAGGTGACTCCCTGTACGGGCTGAAGCGCGGCATGGAGGATCTCAAGCTGGGCATGGCCGACGACGACGCCGACCGCGGCGGGATCTACCTCGACCAGGCCTCCACCCGGCTGAGCGAGGCCCGCAGACTCATGGAACGGGGCCGCGCGGGCGACCTCGACCACGAGTCGCTCGGCGAGATCCGCCGGGTGCTGAGCGGCATGGAGCACGACGCGTCCGAAGGACACCGACTGCTCCGCCAGGCCTACGAACGGGACGGCGAGATCGGCCCCATGGCCCGGCTGAACTCCTTCGCCCAGTCCCACCGCGCCACCTGGGACGGCCTGCGCGACCGGCTCCCGGTCCAGCTCGCCGACGTGGGCAACCAGGTCAACGACGTCTTCGACGCCATAGACGAAGAGGTCGAGCCACTCCAGTCCGTACTCCCGCGCACCCCCGAGCGCGGCACGATCGGTTCCGGCGGCCCGAGCACGCCGCGACACACCCAGCCGGCCGACCCCCAGCACCCGCGCACCCAGCCGGCCACCCCCTCCACCACGGGCGACGCCACCCAGCCCCACCCCTCGGGCTCCAGCACCGGCAGCGGTGCGCCCAAGGACGAGGGCCTCCTGGGCGGCAACACGGGCGGTCTGCTCAACCCGCCCCAGGGCGGCCAGAGCACCACCCCGTCCGGCGACCCCACGCCCACCCCACCGGACGTCACGATCCCGCCGATCCTCCCGGGCCTGCTGCCCGGACTCGGCATCAACAGCGAGGACGTGAAGTAGCCCCGGCGTTACGGGGAAGGGGGCGCCGCCCGGCCCGGGCGGCGCCCCCTTCCGCGTACCCGCGGCCCGGAGGTGCAGCGGCCCGTCAGAAGAACACCGACCGCCGCTGCACCAGCAGCTTGTACAGCGTGTGCTGGATCTGCTCGCGGACCTGGTCGGTCAGGTTGAACATCAGCATCGGATCCTCCGCCGCCTCCAGCGGATAGCCGTCCGTCGGGATCGGCTCGCCGAACTGGATGGTCCACTTCGTCGGCAGCGGCAGCGCGCCCATCGGCCCCAACCACGGGAAGGTCGGGGTCAGTGGGAAGTACGGCAGGCCCAGCACCCGCGCCAGGGTCTTGGCGTTGCCGAGCATCGGATAGATCTCCTCCGCGCCCACGATCGAGCACGGCACGATCGGCACGCCCGCGCGCAGCGCCGTCGACACGAAGCCGCCCCGCCCGAAGCGCTGCAGCTTGTACCGCTCGGCGAACGGCTTCCCTATCCCCTTGAAGCCCTCCGGCATCACACCGACGATCTCCCCGGCCCGCAGCAGCCGCTCCGCGTCCTCCGAGCAGGCCAGCGTGTGCCCGGCCTTGCGGGCCAGCTCGTTCACCACCGGCAGCATGAAGACCAGGTCCGCCGCGAGGAGCCGCAGATGCCGGCCGGCCGGGTGGTGGTCGTGGACGGCCACCTGCATCATCAGGCCGTCCAGCGGCAGCGTCCCCGAGTGGTTGGACACCACCAGGGCCCCGCCGTCCTTCGGGATGTTCTCGACGCCCTTCACCTCCACCCGGAAGTACTTCTCGTACACCGGGCGCAGCAGCGACATCAGGACCTGGTCGGTGAGCTCCTCGTCGTAGCCGAACTCGTCCACCTCGTAGTCACCGGTCACCCGACGCCGCAGGAACGCCAGCCCGCCCGCCAGCCGCCGCTCCCAGCCGCCGGGCGCGGCGGCGGGGTCCTCCGGGGCCTCGGCCGGGGTCTGCTGCGCCGGCAGGGCCCGCACGGCCGCGTCCCCGCCACCGGGGGCGGGGGGCCTGCGGCGGGCCCGCGACCGGTCGTCGTCGAACGGAATGACCTTGGCGTCCGCCATCGGGATCTGGGCTCCTATTCCGCGGGCTGGGAGGTCGGGGTGGGGGCGGTGCCGATCCGCCCGGCGAGCCGGTCCACGGCCCCCGCGAGCAGTTCCGGCGGCAGCAGGCCGGGCCCCCGGCTCGCGGCGAAGTCGGCGAAGGCCTCCGCCGTCGAGTACTGCGGGGTGAAGCCGAGCGTCTCGCGCATCTGGACGGTGGAGACCACCCGGCCGTGGGTGAGCAGCCGGATCTGCTCCGGCGAGAAGTCGGTGACCCCGACCGTGCGCAGCGCCTGCCCCACCCAGGTGACCGCCGGCAGCAGCACCGGCACCGTCGGCCGGCCGAGCCGCCGCGCGCACTGGGAGAGCAGCAGCACCCCGTCGCCCGCCACGTTGAACGTGCCGCTGTTGAGGGTGGCCCGGCGCGGCTCCCGCGCGGCGAGCTCCAGGACGTCCATGACGTCGTCCTCGTGGACGAACTGCAGCCGCGGGTCGTAGCCGAAGACGGTCGGCAGGACCGGCAGGTCCAGGTACTCGGCCAGCGGGGAGTCCACCCGCGGCCCGAGGATGTTCGCGAACCGCAGCACGCAGACCGCCACGTCCGGGCGGCGCCGGGCGAAGCCCCGTACGTACCCCTCGACCTCGACCGCGTCCTTGGCGAAGCCCCCGCTCGGCAGCGACTTCGCCGGCGTCGTCTCGGTGAACACCGCCGGGTCGCGGGGCGCGGCGCCGTACACGCTGGTGCTGGACTTGACCACGAGCCGCTTGACCCGCGGCGACTTCTGGCAGGCACCGAGCAGCTGCATGGTGCCGATGACGTTGGTCTCCTTGACCGACGTACGGCCGCCGGAGCCGAGCGCCGTCCCGGTGACGTCCATGTGCACGACCGTGTCCACGTCGTGCTGGGCCAGGATCTTGGCGATCGCGGGCTGTCTGATGTCCGCCCGGACGAACTCGGCACCGCCGAGCGGGTGCGGGGATTCGACCGCGTCGACGGCGATCACCCGGCCGACCTCGGGGTCCCGCTGGACGCGCCGCACGAAACGGGCGCCGAGGTGCCGGGCCGCACCGGTGACGAGCACGACCTTGCCCAAGACGCGCGCCTTCCGTCGGTCTTCCATCGGTGTTCCGCTGACCGACACCGTAGCGCCTCCGCATTTCGGCGCAATAAAAGCGTGGCCCTCCACCGGAAAACCGGTGAAGGGCCACGCCGAGGCGAAACGCCGTCGTTACAGCGGTCGCTTACTTCTTGTTGCGACGCTGAACACGCGTGCGCTTCAGCAGCTTGCGGTGCTTCTTCTTCGCCATCCGCTTACGCCGCTTCTTGATAACAGAGCCCACGACTACCCTCGCTCACTACTCGGAACATCCCCGCGCCAGCGGGGATCGGTGCGGGGCGTCTGGGCCCACACGACCTACGAGGGGCTAGCCTACCGCCCCGAGCGACCCGCTCGTAATCCGAGGGCGGAAGCGGGTTGAGGCCGCGCGCTCGCTACGCGGTCGCCACCCCCACGAAGGACTCCCTGAGGTACTCGTGAACCGCCTGTTCCGGCACCCGGAAGGACCTGCCCACCCGGATCGCCGGCAGATGCCCGCTGTGCACCAAGCGGTACACGGTCATCTTCGAGACGCGCATCACCGAGGCGACTTCCGCCACGGTCAGAAACTTCACCTCGTTGAGAGGCCTGTCGCCAGCAGCCATGACCCACCTGTACCTTCCGCACACGACGCCCACCGGCTTCCCCTCCGGTGACTCTTCGTCGCTGAGCGCTCACGCCCAGACTAGGGGCGGGTGGTACGAGTGGGGAAGAGGAGCTGCCATCGACCGTTTACCGTGACAGACAGGCTCGATTGAGTACATAGCGAGTGAGTGGACGGTAGTAGTCCGAGCGCACCGCGTCATCAAGCGGAACGGCCACGGACACCTGCCCCTCGGCCTCCCCGACGAACAGCGCCGGATCATCCGTATCGGCGAGCCCGATGGCCTCGATACCCAGCTGACCAGCCCCGCAGACCCAGCCGTGATCCCCCACCACCAGCTCCGGCAGCGGCCAGCCGGCCTCTGCCGCACCTTCCAGCACGGCCCTAACCGGCAGCGGGGAGTGCGTGTGCGCCCCGGTCTCACGCCCTGCGGCGGACAGGTCCGCTTCGCGCACCAGCGCGACCCCCCGTACGTAGTCCACAAGGTACGTACGTACGCCGAACCGGGTCGTTATGTCGACACATCTCCCCTGCGCCGGGGTGAGAACAAGACATCCCGCCGCCGACAAAGCGTCTGCGAGCGTGGCGTAGAAACCGAGCAACCGGTGCGGATGGCCCGTTCCGAACAGCACCGGAGCCCGCCGCCCCGCCGCCTCCCCCAGCCGCTCCGCGAACGCCGCCAGGCCCCCCAGCGTCCGCTCCGGATCGATCGCGTCCGGCCCCGAACGGTGCGCCGGGTCCCCCGACACCCCGCACCGGTCCGCCATCAGCCGCAGCAGCTCGGCCTCGTCCCAGCGCCACAGCGGCTCGATCCCCAAGGTCACCCGCGGGTCGCGCGCCGCGAAGAGCCGGTAACTGCGCAGACTCGTCTCCCGGGGGGTCGCCACCGTCCCCGCCAACCCCGCCGCCAACAGATGCGCCCGCAGCGCCCCGGTACTCAACACCCTCCGATGCTGCCGGAACGCCCCCTCGGCCGAGCCGAAACCCCCCGCACACCGCACAGTTGGCGTAACAGCCACGCACCTGTCCGCAGCGGGTTCAGGCCAGGCTCAGACCAGCAGCCCGCGCAGCGGGAAGACGGCTCTGCGCGTCGCCAGGATCGCCTGGTCGAGCCGGTCCGCCGGGTCGTAACCCGCCGCCCAGTCCCGCCACTCCACCGGCCACCGCCCGTCCGTCATCCGCCCGGGACCCAGCTGCCGCGTCCGCGCGTACACCTCGTCCCGCCACGAGGACGGGATCACCGACTCCGGCTCCACCGGGGCGTGCGCCGCGATCCCCACCAGATGCGTCCACGACCGCGGTACGACGTCCACGACCGCGTAACCGCCGCCGCCGAGCGCCACCCACCTGCCGCCGTCGACATGCGCGTGGGCCAGCTCGTGGCAAGCCTCCTGCACCGCCCGCTGCGCGTCCAGCGACACCGCCAGATGCGCCAGCGGGTCCTCGAAGTGCGTGTCCGCGCCGTGCTGCGTCACCAGTACCTGCGGCCGGAAATCGGCGATCAGCTCCGGCACCACCGCGTGGAAGGCGCGCAGCCAGCCCGCGTCCCCGGTCCCCGCCGGCAGCGCCAGGTTCACCGCCCCGCCCTCGCCGGCGCCGGACGCGCCCGTCTCCTCCGGCCAGCCCGTCTGCGGGAACAGCGTCCGCGGATGCTCGTGCAGGGAGACGGTCAGGACCCGCGGATCGTCCCAGAACGCCGCCTGCACGCCGTCCCCGTGGTGCACGTCCACGTCCACGTAGGCCACCCGCTCCGCGCCCAGCTCCAGGAGCCGGGCGATGGCCAGCGAGGCGTCGTTGTAGATGCAGAACCCCGAGGCGGCCCCCGGCATCGCGTGATGCAGGCCGCCCGCGAAGTTGACGGCGTGCGCCGCGTCCCCGCGCCACACCGCCTCCGCCGCGGCCACCGACTGCCCGGCGATCAGCGCCGACACCTCGTGCATCCCCGCGAACGCCGGGTCGTCCACCGTCCCGAGCCCGTACGCCTGGTCGGCCGCCCGCGGGTCCGCCGACGCCGCCCGCACCGCCGCCACGTAGTCCTCGCGGTGCACGAGCCGCAGCGTCGACTCCCCGGCCGGCTTCGCCGCCACCACGTCCACGGCCCGGTCGAGCCCGTAGGCCCGCACCAACCCCATGGTCAGCGCCAGCCGCACCGGGTCCATCGGGTGCTCGGACCCGAAGTCGTACCCCGTGACAGCTTCATCCCACATCAACAGTGCGCGGCCGCTCATGCGAGCCACCGTATCGGGCCCTCTCCGAGCCGAACGACGTGGCGTACACCACCGTCACCAGGACCAGCACCATCGGCACCGCCATCGCCCCGCGATAGCTCCACGCGTCGCCCAGCGCACCCACCAGCGGCGAGCCGACCAGGAAGCCCACGTAGTTGAAGACGTTCAGCCGCGCCACGGCCGCGTCGCTCGCCGCCGGGAACATGCGGCCCGCGGCGGCGAAGGTCTGCGGCACGATCACGCTCAGCCCGAGACCCAGCACGGTGAACCCGGCCATCCCCGCCCACGGCCCCGGCGCCAACGCCACCACGGCGAAGCCCAGCGCCGCCAGCACGGCCCCGCATCGCACGACGAGCACGGCACCGAACCGCCGCACCCCGAAGTCGCCCACGGTCCGCCCGAGCAGCGTGGTCACCATGTACGCGTTGTAGGGGACGGTCGCCAGCTCCTCCGAGGAGCCGAGGACGTCCTGGAGGTACTTCGCCGACCAGTTGGAGACCGTCGAGTCGCCGATGTAGGCGAAGGTCATCACCAGGCACAGCGGCAGCAGCATCCGGAGCACCACACCACCGCCGCCCGCCGGGGCCTGAGCGTCCTGCGCGCCGGACCCCTCGGCCGGCTCCCCGGCCACGTACCAGCGGCTCCCGACCAGGACGACGGGCAGCAGCAGCGCCACCACCGGCAGGTAGGACACGAACAGCGACAGGTGCCAGTGCGCCCCGACCCAGGCGAGCGAGGCGCCCGCGATGCCGCCGAGGCTGTACGCGGCGTGGAAGCCGAGCATGATGCTCCGCCCGTACGCCCGCTGGAGGCTCACCCCCAGCATGTTCATGGAGGCGTCGAGCGCGCCGACCGCGAGGCCGAACACCCCGAGGGCGACGGCCGCCTGCCACAGCTCGGACCCGGCGCCCACGCCGAGCAGCGCGAGCAGCACCACCGGCTGGGCCCAGCGCAGCACCCGCGCCGGCCCGATCCGGGCCACCAGCTTCTCGGTGAGCACACTGGCCACCCCGGCGAGCACCGGCACGGCCGCCAGGAACAGGGGCAGCAGCCCGTCGGAGATCCCGTACCGGTCCTGGATCGCCGGGATTCGGGTCACGAGCAGGGCGAAGGTGACCCCCTGCACGAAGAAACCGACCGCCAGAGAGCCCCGCCCACGCCGCAAACGCGCATCCTTCATGGCGGCACAGCGTAGGGCCGGGACCTACTCAGCGGTAGATGGATCACATGCCCAATGTGGCCGGCAGCTCGTCCATCGCCCCGAAGTACCCCGTGGCCCCCACCAGGCGCTCGCGCGGCGTCATCGCGGTGTACCCGTAGACGTCCATCCCGGCCGCCACCGCGGCCTGGACCCCGAGCCCGCTGTCCTCGACCACCGCGCACCGTTCGGGAGCCACTCCCATGCGCTCGGCGGCGTGCAGGAAGAGGTCCGGCGAGGGCTTGCCCCGGCCGACGTCCTCGGCGCTGAAGACGACGCCGTCCCGGAACCACGCGTCGAGCCCGGTCTTCCGGTGCCCTACCCGGATCCGCTCGTGGCTCCCGGACGAGGCCACGCAGTACGGCACTCCCGCGTCCGCGAACCGCCGGAGGACCTCGCCGGCCCCGGCGACGGGTTCCAACTCGCGCCGGAAGCCGTCGAACACGCGCTGGTGGAAGACCTCGTCGAACTCCTCGGGCAGGCGCTTCCCGGACCGCTCCTCGACGAGTTCGTGGATGCGGTGCATCGCCGACCCCATGTAGTCGCGGATCGACTCCTCGTACGAGGTGGGGTGCCCGAGCTCGGTGAGGTAGCCGGCCAGGATGGTGTTGGAGATCGGCTCGCTGTCCACGAGCACACCGTCGTTGTCGAAGATGATCAGGTCATAGCGCATGGAGATGACCCTAAACGCAGAAAAGCCCCGCACCATGAATGGTGCGGGGCTTTCCCACAATGATTGTTCGGCGGCGTCCTACTCTCCCACAGGGTCCCCCCTGCAGTACCATCGGCGCTGAAAGGCTTAGCTTCCGGGTTCGGAATGTAACCGGGCGTTTCCCTAACGCTATGACCACCGAAACACTATGAAGTTGAACTCAAGCCGCACCCCTCAGGGGGCGAGTTCGTTACTTCAGAACTAACACAGTGGACGCGAGCAACTGAGGACAAGCCCTCGGCCTATTAGTACCGGTCAGCTCCACCCATTACTGGGCTTCCACATCCGGCCTATCAACCCAGTCGTCTACTGGGAGCCTTACCCTCTCAAGGAGGTGGGAATACTCATCTCGAAGCAGGCTTCCCGCTTAGATGCTTTCAGCGGTTATCCCTCCCGAACGTAGCCAACCAGCCATGCCCTTGGCAGGACAACTGGCACACCAGAGGTTCGTCCGTCCCGGTCCTCTCGTACTAGGGACAGCCCTTCTCAATATTCCTACGCGCACAGCGGATAGGGACCGAACTGTCTCACGACGTTCTAAACCCAGCTCGCGTACCGCTTTAATGGGCGAACAGCCCAACCCTTGGGACCGACTCCAGCCCCAGGATGCGACGAGCCGACATCGAGGTGCCAAACCATCCCGTCGATATGGACTCTTGGGGAAGATCAGCCTGTTATCCCCGGGGTACCTTTTATCCGTTGAGCGACGGCGCTTCCACAAGCCACCGCCGGATCACTAGTCCCGACTTTCGTCCCTGCTCGACCCGTCGGTCTCACAGTCAAGCTCCCTTGTGCACTTACACTCAACACCTGATTGCCAACCAGGCTGAGGGAACCTTTGGGCGCCTCCGTTACCCTTTGGGAGGCAACCGCCCCAGTTAAACTACCCATCAGACACTGTCCCTGATCCGGATCACGGACCGAGGTTAGACATCCAGCACGACCAGAGTGGTATTTCAACGGCGACTCCACCATGACTGGCGTCACGGCTTCAAAGTCTCCCACCTATCCTACACAAGCCGAACCGAACACCAATATCAAACTGTAGTAAAGGTCCCGGGGTCTTTCCGTCCTGCTGCGCGAAACGAGCATCTTTACTCGTAGTGCAATTTCACCGGGCCTATGGTTGAGACAGTCGAGAAGTCGTTACGCCATTCGTGCAGGTCGGAACTTACCCGACAAGGAATTTCGCTACCTTAGGATGGTTATAGTTACCACCGCCGTTTACTGGCGCTTAAGTTCTCAGCTTCGCCCTGTCGAAACAGAGCTAACCGGTCCCCTTAACGTTCCAGCACCGGGCAGGCGTCAGTCCGTATACATCGCCTTACGGCTTCGCACGGACCTGTGTTTTTAGTAAACAGTCGCTTCTCGCTGGTCTCTGCGGCCACCCCCAGCTCACGGAGTAAATCCGATCACCAGACGTGGCCCCCCTTCTCCCGAAGTTACGGGGGCATTTTGCCGAGTTCCTTAACCATAGTTCACCCGAACGCCTCGGTATTCTCTACCTGACCACCTGAGTCGGTTTAGGGTACGGGCCGCCATGAAACTCGCTAGAGGCTTTTCTCGACAGCATAGGATCATCCACTTCACCACAATCGGCTCGGCATCAGGTCTCAGCCTTAATGTGTGACGGATTTGCCTACCACACGGCCTACACCCTTACCCCGGGACTACCACCGCCCGGGCTGGACTACCTTCCTGCGTCACCCCATCGCTTACCTACTACCACCTTGGGTCAGCGGCTCCACCACTCCCCTTTGCCCGAAGGCTCCAGGGCGGCTTCACGGCCTTAGCATTAATGGGCTCGATATTGGGCGTTTCAAAGCGGGTACCGGAATATCAACCGGTTGTCCATCGACTACGCCTGTCGGCCTCGCCTTAGGTCCCGACTTACCCTGGGCAGATCAGCTTGACCCAGGAACCCTTAGTCAATCGGCGCACACGTTTCTCACGTGTGTATCGCTACTCATGCCTGCATTCTCACTCGTGAACCGTCCACAACTCGCTTCCGCGGCTGCTTCACCCGGCACACGACGCTCCCCTACCCATCACAGCACCCGTTGGGGCTTATTGCTGCAATGACACGACTTCGGCGGTACGCTTGAGCCCCGCTACATTGTCGGCGCGGAATCACTTGACCAGTGAGCTATTACGCACTCTTTCAAGGGTGGCTGCTTCTAAGCCAACCTCCTGGTTGTCTCTGCGACTCCACATCCTTTCCCACTTAGCGTACGCTTAGGGGCCTTAGTCGATGCTCTGGGCTGTTTCCCTCTCGACCATGGAGCTTATCCCCCACAGTCTCACTGCCGTGCTCTCACTTACCGGCATTCGGAGTTTGGCTAAGGTCAGTAACCCGGTAGGGCCCATCGCCTATCCAGTGCTCTACCTCCGGCAAGAAACACACGACGCTGCACCTAAATGCATTTCGGGGAGAACCAGCTATCACGGAGTTTGATTGGCCTTTCACCCCTAACCACAGGTCATCCCCCAGGTTTTCAACCCTGGTGGGTTCGGTCCTCCACGAAGTCTTACCTCCGCTTCAACCTGCCCATGGCTAGATCACTCCGCTTCGGGTCTTGAGCGTGCTACTGAATCGCCCTATTCGGACTCGCTTTCGCTACGGCTTCCCCACACGGGTTAACCTCGCAACACACCGCAAACTCGCAGGCTCATTCTTCAAAAGGCACGCAGTCACGAGACATAGCAAGCTATGTCCGACGCTCCCACGGCTTGTAGGCACACGGTTTCAGGTACTATTTCACTCCGCTCCCGCGGTACTTTTCACCATTCCCTCACGGTACTATCCGCTATCGGTCACCAGGGAATATTTAGGCTTAGCGGGTGGTCCCGCCAGATTCACACGGGATTTCTCGGGCCCCGTGCTACTTGGGTGTCTCTTAAACGAGCCGCATGAATTTCAGCTACGGGGGTCTTACCCTCTACGCCGGACCTTTCGCATGTCCTTCGCCTATCCATACGGTTTCTGACTCGTCTCACAGCCGGCAGACTGTGAAAAAGAGATCCCACAACCCCGCATGCGCAACCCCTGCCGGGTCTCACACGCATACGGTTTGGCCTCATCCGGTTTCGCTCGCCACTACTCCCGGAATCACGGTTGTTTTCTCTTCCTGAGGGTACTGAGATGTTTCACTTCCCCTCGTTCCCTCCACATGCCCTATGTGTTCAGGCATGGGTGACAGCCCATGACGACTGCCGGGTTTCCCCATTCGGAAACCCCCGGATCAAAGCCTGGTTGACGGCTCCCCGGGGACTATCGTGGCCTCCCACGTCCTTCATCGGTTCCTGGTGCCAAGGCATCCACCGTGCGCCCTTAAAAACTTGGCCACAGATGCTCGCGTCCACTGTGTAGTTCTCAAGCAACGACCAGTCACCCATCACCCTGATCCAAAGAATCAAGTTCACTGGGGCCGGCATCGCGAAGGTTCGACCAACCGGCCGTACCCTCAGATACCCAACAACGTGCCAAGCGCGACCCTCTCGGTCCTTCCCGTGTTCCACGCCGAAGCAGTACTAACAGGAGACTCTGAAGAATCGCGCCAACTAATCAACGTTCCACCCATGAGCTGACCGTGCAGAACGTTTGCCTGCAATCGGTACTGTGCTCCTTAGAAAGGAGGTGATCCAGCCGCACCTTCCGGTACGGCTACCTTGTTACGACTTCGTCCCAATCGCCAGTCCCACCTTCGACAGCTCCCTCCCACAAGGGGTTGGGCCACCGGCTTCGGGTGTTACCGACTTTCGTGACGTGACGGGCGGTGTGTACAAGGCCCGGGAACGTATTCACCGCAGCAATGCTGATCTGCGATTACTAGCAACTCCGACTTCATGGGGTCGAGTTGCAGACCCCAATCCGAACTGAGACCGGCTTTTTGAGATTCGCTCCGCCTCGCGGCATCGCAGCTCTTTGTACCGGCCATTGTAGCACGTGTGCAGCCCAAGACATAAGGGGCATGATGACTTGACGTCGTCCCCACCTTCCTCCGAGTTGACCCCGGCGGTCTCCTGTGAGTCCCCATCACCCCGAAGGGCATGCTGGCAACACAGGACAAGGGTTGCGCTCGTTGCGGGACTTAACCCAACATCTCACGACACGAGCTGACGACAGCCATGCACCACCTGTATACCGACCACAAGGGGGGCACTATCTCTAATGCTTTCCGGTATATGTCAAGCCTTGGTAAGGTTCTTCGCGTTGCGTCGAATTAAGCCACATGCTCCGCTGCTTGTGCGGGCCCCCGTCAATTCCTTTGAGTTTTAGCCTTGCGGCCGTACTCCCCAGGCGGGGAACTTAATGCGTTAGCTGCGGCACCGACGACGTGGAATGTCGCCAACACCTAGTTCCCAACGTTTACGGCGTGGACTACCAGGGTATCTAATCCTGTTCGCTCCCCACGCTTTCGCTCCTCAGCGTCAGTAATGGCCCAGAGATCCGCCTTCGCCACCGGTGTTCCTCCTGATATCTGCGCATTTCACCGCTACACCAGGAATTCCGATCTCCCCTACCACACTCTAGCCTGCCCGTATCGGATGCAGACCCGGGGTTAAGCCCCGGGCTTTCACACCCGACGTGACAAGCCGCCTACGAGCTCTTTACGCCCAATAATTCCGGACAACGCTTGCGCCCTACGTATTACCGCGGCTGCTGGCACGTAGTTAGCCGGCGCTTCTTCTGCAGGTACCGTCACTTTCGCTTCTTCCCTGCTGAAAGAGGTTTACAACCCGAAGGCCGTCATCCCTCACGCGGCGTCGCTGCATCAGGCTTTCGCCCATTGTGCAATATTCCCCACTGCTGCCTCCCGTAGGAGTCTGGGCCGTGTCTCAGTCCCAGTGTGGCCGGTCGCCCTCTCAGGCCGGCTACCCGTCGTCGCCTTGGTGAGCCGTTACCTCACCAACAAGCTGATAGGCCGCGGGCTCATCCTTCACCGCCGGAGCTTTTAACCAGCCTCCATGCAGAGGCCGGTGTTATCCGGTATTAGACCCCGTTTCCAGGGCTTGTCCCAGAGTGAAGGGCAGATTGCCCACGTGTTACTCACCCGTTCGCCACTAATCCACCCCGAAGGGCTTCATCGTTCGACTTGCATGTGTTAAGCACGCCGCCAGCGTTCGTCCTGAGCCAGGATCAAACTCTCCGTGAATGTTTGCTCGGCCAGTAAATTAATACAGCCGGCGTTACACTCGCGTTGAGCGGAACAGTCATGCCGGAATGTGGCCGACTGTTCACAGCGTCCTCGCTGTGTGCCACCCCGTGGGGTGGACTTTTTCAAAGGAACCTCGACCATCCGAAGATGGACGGGGTATCAACTAATCTGGCGTTGATTTTTGGCACGCTGTTGAGTTCTCAAGGTGCGGACGCTTCCTTTGTACTGACCCTCTCGGGCTTTCCTCCGGGCGCTTCCTTCGTTCTTGCGTTTCCGACTCTATCAGATCTTTCCGATCCGATTTCCTCGGTGCTTTCCGGTCCCTTTCGCTTTCGCTCCGGGCCCTTCCGGCGGTTCCGACTCTATCAGATCCTTTCGGGCCTGACTCCCAGTCAGCGGGTTTTGTCTTCGCGGCTGTTGGGCCGTTCCGACGAGTGAGACTTTAGCGGATTCCTTGCCCCCGAAGCCAATCGGGGGGCTCGCGCTCAATCTTTCGAACGCGGATTCCTCATTTCGCAAAAACGCACGGAAAACAATGACGGCGTCGACGAATCGACACCGTCTGGTGCTCATGTGGTTCTTGCGGAATGGCTGTCCGGGGCCGACCGGGGCCGGTGCTCACGTCGGACAACTCGGAGAACACTACGGATCGGGTAATCCCGTGTCAACCCCGGTCCTCGGGCGTACCCTCTCCGTATGACGACGCATGCGCACACCACCCAGTGGTGGGCCGCCTGACCCGGCGGCCCTGACTGACGCATGCAGACAAACGGCCGCCGCCTCGGCGGCCGTTCGCGTTTCCCCCTCCGGGAGCCCGGCCGACGGGCCGGCGGCGCTCCGGAGAGAGGACGGACGCGATGACGCGGATCTTCAGTGGGATCAAGCCGACCGGGCACCTGACGCTGGGCAACTACCTCGGGGCCGTGCGGCGGTGGGTCGAGGTCGACCAGCACCGGGCCGACGCGCTGTTCAGCGTGGTGGACCTGCACGCGCTGACCGTGGAGCACGATCCGGCGCGGGTGCGGCGGCTCAGCAGGCAGGCGGCGACCCTGCTGCTCGCCTCGGGGCTCGATCCCGAGCGGTGCACCCTCTTCGTACAGAGTCATGTGGACGAGCACGCGCGGCTCTCCTATCTGATGGAGTGCACGGCCACCGACGGCGAGCTGCGGCGGATGATCCAGTACAAGGAGAAGAGCGTCCGGGCGCGGGCCGCCGGACAGAGCGTGCGGCTGTCGCTGCTGACCTATCCGGCGCTGATGGCGGCGGACATCCTGGCGTACGGGACGGACGAGGTGCCGGTCGGTGAGGACCAGACGCAGCACGTGGAGCTGACCCGGGATCTCGCGGTGCGGTTCAACCAGCGGTACGGGCACGTGTTCACCGTGCCGAAGGCGACGCACCCGGAGGTGGCCGCGCGGGTCATGGACCTGCAGGACCCCACGTCGAAGATGGGGAAGTCGCACGAGAACGGCGCAGGCATCGTCTATCTGCTCGACGAGGCGGAGGCGGTGCGGCGGAAGGTCATGCGGGCCGTGACGGACAGCGGGCGTGAGGTCGTGTACGACCGGGAGGCGAGTCCCGGGGTGGCGAACCTGCTCGATCTGCTGGCCGCGGCGACGGGTGCGGGTCCGGTCGCGCTGGCCGGCGCGTACGACTCGTACGGCGCCCTGAAGAAGGACACGGCGGAGGCGGTCGTCGAGCTGCTGCGGCCGGTACGCGAGCGGCACGCCGAGCTCGCGGCCGATCCCGGGTACGTCGACGGGGTGCTGCGCGCGGGCGCGGAGCGGGCGCGCGGGATGGCGCGGCCGCTGGTCGACGCGGCCTATCGGGCGGTCGGGCTGCTGCCGGCCGTGTGACGGAAGGCGGTGCGGTAGTCGCGCGGGCTGGTGCCGAGGTGCGAGGCGAAGTGCTGGCGCATCGTGACCTCGCTGCCGAAGCCCGCGCGGCGGGCCACCTCGGGGAGGGGGTGGTCGGTGCGTTCGAGCAGCTTCTGCGCGGCGGCCACCCGGCGGCCGATGAGCCAGTGGAGCGGGGTGGTGCCGGTGGTGGCCTGGAAGTGGCGGGCGAAGGAGCGCGGGGACATGCCGGCGCGGGCGGCGAGTCCGGCGACGGTGTGCGGCTGGTCGAGGTGGGCGAGCACGTGGGCGCGGACGGCGGCGAGGGCGTCGGCGTCGCGGTCGGCGCGCGGGGTGGGGTGCTCGATGAACTGGGCCTGGGTGCCGGTGCGGAAGGGGGCGGTGACCATGGAGCGGGCGATGGTGGCGGCGGTCTCGGCGCCGTGGGCGGTGCGGACCAGGTGGAGGCAGAGGTCGATGCCTGCGGCGGTGCCGGCGGAGGTCCAGATGCCGGTGTCCTCTACGTAGAGGGCCTCGGGTTCGACCCGGACCCGGGGGTGGCGGGCGGCCAGCTCCGGGGCGAGCTGCCAGTGGGTGACGGCCCGGCGGCCGTCGAGGAGGCCGGCGCGGGCGAGGACGAAGGCGCCGGCGCAGAGGGCGGCGACGGGGGTGCCGGCGGCGTGGGCGTGGCGCAGGGCGTCGAGGACGGGGGCCGGGAGGTCGGCCTGCGGGTCCTCGATGCCGGGGACGACGACGAGGTCCGTGGGGGTGAGCCCGGTCAGCCAGCCGAGCGGGCGGTCGGGGGTGAGGGTGAGGCCGCCGCGCAGCGGGACGGGGGCGGCGGGGTCGGCGGCGGCGCGGTGGAGGGCGAAGGGCGGGACGCCGCGGCTGGTGCGGTCGGTGCCCCAGACCTCGGTGATGACGGAGACGTCGAAGGCGCGGATGCCGGGGAAGGCGAGGAGGGCGATGCGCTGGGGGACCATGCTTGGCAGTTAACCATCGATCGCTGGCTTTTCTCCCTCTGGGGCGGCGGGCGGGGGCGCGCGAGGATCGTCGGCATGGAGATCGAGGAGAACGCGGCGCTGGTGGTCATCGACGTACAGAAGGGGTTCGAGGACGAGGGGTTCTGGGGGCGGCGGGACAACCCGGACGCGGAGGGGAACATCGCGGCCCTGATCGACCGGTGGCAGGAGACGGGGCGGCCGGTGGTGTTCGTGCGGCACGACTCGGCGCGGGAGGGTTCGCCGCTGGCGGCGGGGTCCGCGGGCAACGCCTTCAAGGACTTCGTGGAGGAGCGGCGGGGGAAGGGGGCGGGGGCCGAGCTGCTGGTGACGAAGAGCGTGAACTCGGCGTTCTACGGAGAGCCCTCGCTCGACGTGTGGCTGACCGGCGAGGACGTCGCGCAGATCGTGATCGTCGGGATCCAGACGAACATGTGCAACGAGACGACCGCGCGGATGGGCGGCAACCTGGGCTACGACGTGGTGTTCGCGCTGGACGCGATGCACACCTTCGACCTGGCCGGGCCGTTCGGGTGGACGGCGACGGCGGAGGAGCTGACCCGGGCGACGGCGGTGTCGCTGCACGGCGGGCAGTTCGCCCGGGTCGTGACCACGGAGGACGTGCTGAAGGGCGCGGCGCGCGGGGGCCGGGCCTAGGGCCTGTCAGCCGTTGCCGGAGGCGAGCTCGCGGCTGCGGTCGCGGGCGGCTTCCAGGGCGGCGATGAGGGCGGCGCGTACGCCGTGGTTCTCCAGTTCGCGGATGGCGCTGATGGTGGTGCCGGCCGGGGAGGTGACGGCCTCGCGGAGCTTGACCGGGTGCTCGCCGCTGTCGCGGAGCATCACGGCGGCGCCGATGGCGGCCTGGACGATGAGGTCGTGGGCCTGGGCGCGGGGCAGGCCGAGGAGGATGCCGGCGTCGGTCATGGCCTCGACGAGGTAGTAGAAGTACGCCGGGCCGGAGCCGGAGAGCGCGGTGGCGGCGTCCTGCTGGGACTCCGGGACGCGCAGGGTCTTGCCGACGCCGCCGAAGATCTCCTCGGTGTGGACGAGGTGGGCGTGGGTGGCGTGGCTGCCGGCGGAGATCACGGACATGCCCTCGTCGACGAGGACGGGCGTGTTGGGCATGACCCGGACGACCGGGGTGCCCGTGGCGAGGCGCTCCTCGATGAAGGCGGTGGGGATGCCGGCCGCGGCGCTGATGACCAGGCGGTCGGCGGCGACGTGGGGGGCGAGCTCGTCGAGGAGGCGGCCCATGTCCTGGGGCTTCACGGCGAGGATGAGGATGTCGGCGCGCTTGGCGGCGTCCGCGTTGCTGACGGCCTCGACGCCGTAGCGGGCGTGGAGCTCCTCGGCGCGTTCGGTGCGGCGGGCGGTGACGAGGAGGTTGGCGGGGCGCCAGCCGGCGCGGATCATCCCGCTGAGGAGTGCCTCGCCGATCTTGCCGGTGCCGAGGACTGCGACGGTCTGGGTCATGGGTCTTTCACCTCGCCGGAGGGGCCTGTGCGTGCGTCTGCGGGACATCCTCGCACCGGGGCCGGGGGTGGTGCGGCGGCTGTCCGAGGGGCGGGCAGGCGGGAGCGGTCACGCGGTGCGGCGGCGGAGGGTGGCGGCGCCCAGTCCGAGGACGAGGACGGCGCAGCCCGCGACGACCAGGGCGTCGCGGACGAAGGTGCCGGTGACGTCGGTGTGGCGCAGGACCTGGTCCATGCCGTCGACGGCGTACGACATGGGCAGGACGTCGGAGACGGCTTCGAGCGCGGGGGCCATGCGGTCGCGCGGGGTGAACAGGCCGCAGAGCAGCAGCTGGGGGAAGATCACGGCCGGCATGAACTGGACGGCCTGGAACTCGGAGGCGGCGAAGGCCGAGACGAAGAGGCCGAGGGCGGTGCCGAGGAGGGCGTCGAGGAGGGCGACCAGGAGCAGCAGCCAGGGGGAGCCGACGACGTCGAGGCCGAGGAACCAGACGGCGAGGCCGGTGGCGAGGACGGACTGGGCGACGGCGACGAGGCCGAAGGCGAGTGCGTAGCCGGCGATGAGGTCGCCCTTGCCGAGGGGCATGGCGAGGAGGCGTTCGAGGGTGCCGGAGGTGCGTTCGCGCAGGGTGGCGATGGAGGTCACCAGGAACATGGTGATGAGCGGGAAGATGCCGAGCAGCGAGGCGCCGATGCCGTCGAAGGTCTCGGGGCTGCCGTCGAAGACGTAGCGCAGCAGGAAGAGCATCACGCACGGCACGAGGAGCATCAGGGCGATCGAGCGCGGGTCGTGGCGCAGCTGGCGCAGGACGCGGGCGGCGGTGGCGAGGGTGCGGGCGCTGCTCATGGGCGGGGCTCCTCGGCGGTGGCGGAGGCGGTGGCGGCGGGGGTTCCCGCGGCTGCGGGGGCGGGGGAGGCGGGCGCCGCGGCGCGGGCGGCGGCGGCGTCGACGAGGTGGAGGAAGGCCTCCTCGACGGTCGCGGTGTCGTTGCGGTGGCGCAGGGCCTCGGGGGTGTCCTCGGCGAGCAGTTCGCCCTCGCGGAGGAGGAGCAGCCGGTGGCAGCGCTCGGCCTCGTCCATGACGTGGGAGGAGACGAGGATCGTGGTGCCCCGGTCGGCGGCGATGTGGTGGAAGAGCTCCCACAGGTCGCGGCGGAGGACGGGGTCGAGGCCGACGGTGGGTTCGTCGAGGACGAGCAGGTCGGGCGTGCCGAGGAGGGCGACGGCGAGGGAGACGCGGCTGCGCTGGCCGCCGGAGAGGCGTCCGGCGAGGGCGTCGGCGTGGCCGGTGAGGGCGACGTCGGCGAGGGCCCGGTCGACGGCGGTGCGGCGGTCGGCGCGGTGGGCGCGGCCGGGTGTCAGGACGGCGGCGAAGTAGTCGAGGTTCTGCCGGACGGTGAGGTCGTCGTAGACCGAGGGGGCCTGGGTGACGTAGCCGATGCGGGGGCGCAGGGCGGGGTCTCCGGCGGGGTGGCCGAGGACGTCGAGGGTGCCGGTGACCTTGGCCTGGGTGCCGACGATCGCGCGCATCAGGGTGGTCTTGCCGCAGCCGGAGGGGCCGAGGAGGCCGGTGATGCGGCCGGGCGGGACGGTGAAGTCGAGTCCGCGCAGGACGGTGCGGTCGCCGCGTACGACGGTGAGGCCGGAGGCGACGACGGCACCGGTGCCGGTGGGGTCGTCGGCACCACCCGTCTTATTCATCATGTGATGAATAATGCGCCGGGTCGGCCCCCTTGGCTAGTCCCGGGGTGGCTAGCCCTTCTTCTTCTTCTTGCGCGCGGACGGGTTGCCCGTGCTCCGCGAGCGGCGCTTCTCGAACCGGGCGAGGGCCGTCTCGTACTCCGTGCGGCGCAGCTTCTCGCCGGGGGCCTCCGTGAAGGAGCGGACGAAGTAGGCGAGGAGGGAGCCGATGAAGCCGATGGCCTTCAGGCTGCGCAGCGACTGCTCGCGGGCCGGGTCGGCGGGGCGGCCGCCGAAGCCCTCCCAGGTCTTGCGGAAGGCGATGGCGCTGCAGACCGCGAACATCACGACGACCAGCGTGTTGACGAAGCCGCCGACCTGCGCGACCTCCAGGCCCTGGTACGCGAAGCGCAGCACGAAGCAGCCCGCGGCGGCGGCCAGCAGCGAGCCGACGGCCACGCCGACGCGGCGCAGCGCGTACTGGTCGGTGTGGTCGACCCAGCTCGTACCGAAGAAACGGATCTCCTCGGGCTGCGGTCCTGCGGGGGTGCGGTTCTCGTCGCTCACGGGATCGATTATCCCCGGTGGGCGACGAGAACCGGTGAGGCCTTACGCCCCTGACGGCCCCGGGAAAGCCCCGAGCCCGGCCCCGAAAGAGCGGGACTAGCCGCAGCGGCGGGCCACGTAGCCGTCGCTGCCGGTGTGGACGTACGCGTCGGACGCGTACTCGCCCGGCGCGATGTTGTCCCAGATGTTGGTGGTGCCGTACGGGCCGCTGACCCAGGTGCCCGGCATCTGGCAGTAGATCGCCACCGTGCTGCCCACCGCGAGCGAGCGGACGATCGGATACTGGGTGCCCGGGCCCGAACGGACGTTGAGCCGGGTGCCCGGGGCGACCGAGTAGCGGGTGGTGGCCGTCGTGGCCGATTCGGTGCTCATCGCAAACTCCCCGTTGACGCGAAAGCGCTCCGCCGAGATTCACTCTCCGCGACGCGCAGGCTAGCAAGCCCCACCGACTTCGGCCCCACCATCGACTAGGCTCCGTGCGTCGCGCACGCGCGCGATTCGGACGGGCAACCCACGGGGGTCGGCGATGCCGCCGTTGCGCAGTACCGGTGCGGACCGGGAAGCGGAAGGTCCCGAGTACGCGGGCGAGTACCGGCTCCAGGCCTGTCTCGGCGCCGGTGGCATGGGCGTGGTCCATCTCGCCACCTCCGCCTCCGGGCTGCGGCTCGCGGTCAAGGTGGTGCACGCACAGTACGCGGAGGACCCCGAGTTCAGGGCGCGTTTCCGCCAGGAGGTCGCCGCCGCGCGGCGGGTCAGCGGCGCGTTCACCGCGCCCGTCGTGGACGCCGACCCCGACGCCGTGCGCCCCTGGATGGCGACCCTCTACGTGCCCGGGCCCACGCTCGCCGACCAGGTGAAGCGGAGCGGCCCGCTGTCCCCCGCCGAGCTGCGGCGCCTGACGGCCGGGCTCGCCGAGGCGCTGCGCGACATCCACCGGGCCGGGGTGGTGCACCGGGACCTGAAGCCGAGCAACGTCCTGCTCACCGACACCGGGCCCAAGGTCATCGACTTCGGGATCTCGCGGCCGGTCGACAGCGATCTGCACACCGAGACCGGGAAGCTGATCGGCTCGCCGCCGTTCATGGCGCCCGAGCAGTTCCAGCGTCCCCGGGAGGTCGGACCCGCCGCGGACGTCTTCGCCCTCGGCTCGGTGCTCGTGCACGCGGCGACCGGACACGGGCCGTTCGACTCGGACAGCCCGTACATCGTGGCGTACCAGGTCGTCCACGACGAGCCCGACCTGACCGGCGTCCCCGAGGAGCTCGCGCCGCTGGTGGCCCGCTGCCTCGCCAAGGACCCGGCCGAGCGGCCCAGCCCCGCCGAGGTCATGACGGCGCTCAAGCCCCCCTCGTACGACGCCACCGCCTTCATACCGGCCCAGCGCCGCGCCGTCGCCGCACCACCCCTGCCGTCCGGCCCGGCCCCCTCCTGGGACGCCGCGACACCCGTACGGGTCCCCGCTCCCCCGCGCCGCCGGCGCAGGCGACTGCCGGTCGCCCTCGGGGCCGCCCTGCTGCTCGCCGCGGGCGGCACCGTCGCCGCGCTGTCGCAGGGCGAACCGGCCGCGCCCCGGCACCCGGCCGAGGCCGCCCAGGCCTTCGACGGCTGGCAGACCGTCCTGTGGAAGGGCGCCGACCCCTCCGCGCCGTCCTGCACCCACAGCGCCGGCGCCCTGTACTGCGCGGGCCGCGGGGTCGCCGCCGCCCGGCTCGACCCCGCCACCGGCAAGGTCGCCTGGTCGCGGCCCGGCCCGGCCGACATGATCGGCCCGCGGGCCCCGGCACCGCTCGTCGGCGGCCCGCTCGCCGCCGCCACCGCCACCGGCGAACTGCGCACCTACGCGCCCGGCGACGGCACCCCGGGCTGGCACCGCAAGGCCGCCGCCCGCCCCGAACGGTTCACCGCGGCCGGCGACGCCCTGGTGCTCTCCGACGGCAGCCCCACCCTGCGCGGCCTCGACGGCGCCTCCGGACGGGAGCTGTGGCACCGCACCCTGCCCGGCCACAGCTTCCCCGTACCGGGTCCGTACGACGCCGCCACCGGTCTGCTCACCGTCTCCGAGACGCTCACCGACGGCGGCCACACCCGCGTCAGCGTCGTCCGGCCGCGCACCGGCGAGGTCGTCTGGCAGAAGCGGCTGACCGGCGTGCTCACCCCGGTCGGCACCGCCCCCGGCGGCACCGTCGTCCTGCTCTCCACCGACCGGGCCGGGCGCACCGACGCCCTGGTCCGCTACGAACCCGCCCACCAGGCCGTACGGCGGGTGCCCCTGGAGTACGTCTTCAACGAGCCGTTCCTCGTCCTGCACGGCGACGTCGCCTACCTGCTGACCCCCGCCGGGCGGCTCACCGCCGTCGACACCTCCGCCGCGCGCGGGCGGGTGCTGTGGGAGCTGGAGACGGGCACCTCCAACGTCTCCCCGCCCGTCGTCGACGCCGACGGACGCCGGCTGTACCTGTCCTCGTCCGACGGGCGGCTGCTCGCCGTCGACACCGTGCGCGGCGCGCTGCTCGGCACGACCGGGCCCCGGCTGCGGAACGGGCGGCTCACCTACGCGCCGTCCGTCCCGGCGCCGGTCCCCGTCGGCGGCCGGGTCTTCGGGACGGCGCCCGACGGGTCGGTCTTCGCGGTCGACGCGAAGGACCCGGGCGCGTGGTGACGCGCGCCCACGGGGCGTACGGCCTCACATGACGGAAGGGCGGGACCCCTCGGGTCCCGCCCTTCCTCACGTGGTCGTTCAGCCCAGCTTCGACACGTCCCGGACCGCGCCCTTGTCCGCGCTCGTCGCCATCGCCGCGTACGCCCGCAGCGCCGCCGTGACCTTGCGCTCGCGGTTCTTCGGCGCGTACACGCCGTTCATCGCCTCGCGGCGGGCGGCCAGCGTGGCCTCGTCGACGAGCAGGTCGATCGAGCGGCCCGGGATGTCGATGCGGATCCGGTCGCCGTCCTCGACGAGGGCGATCGTGCCGCCCGAGGCCGCCTCCGGGGAGGCGTGGCCGATGGACAGGCCCGAGGTGCCGCCGGAGAAGCGCCCGTCCGTCACCAGGGCGCAGGTCTTGCCCAGGCCGCGGCCCTTGAGGAAGGAGGTCGGGTAGAGCATCTCCTGCATGCCGGGGCCGCCCTTGGGGCCCTCGTAGCGGATGACGACGACGTCGCCGTCCTTGACCTGCTTGTTGAGGATCTTCTCGACGGCCTCCTCCTGCGACTCGCAGACGACCGCCGGGCCCTCGAAGGTCCAGATCGACTCGTCGACGCCGGCCGTCTTCACGACGCAGCCGTCGACGGCGATGTTGCCGCGCAGCACGGCCAGGCCGCCGTCCTTCGAGTACGCGTGGGCCGCGTCGCGGATGCAGCCGGCGGCCGCGTCCAGGTCGAGGGTGTCCCAGCGCTCGGACTGCGAGAAGGCCTCGGCGGAGCGCACGCAGCCGGGGGCCGCGTGGAACAGCTCGACGGCCTCCTCGGAGGCGGAGCCGCCGCGGACGTCCCAGGTGTCCAGCCACTCCTTGATGGAGCGGGAGTGGACCGAGTGGACGTCCTCGTCGAGCAGCCCGGCGCGGTACAGCTCGCCCAGGATCGCGGGGATGCCGCCGGCGCGGTGCACGTCCTCCATGTAGTACGTGCCGCCCGGGGCGACGTTCGGGGCGACCTTGGCCAGGCAGGGCACCCGGCGCGAGACCTCGTTCATGTCGCTCAGGCCGTACTCCAGCTCGGCCTCCTGGGCGGCGGCGAGCAGGTGCAGGATCGTGTTGGTGGAGCCGCCCATGGCGATGTCGAGGGCCATGGCGTTCCCGAAGGCCGCGCGGGTGGCGATGTTGCGCGGAAGGACCGACGCGTCGTCCTCGTCGTAGTAGCGACGGGTGATGTCGACGACCGTGCGGGCCGCGTTCTCGTAGAGGGCGCGGCGGGCGGTGTGGGTGGCGAGGACGGAGCCGTTGCCGGGGAGGGAGAGGCCGATGGCCTCGGTCAGGCAGTTCATCGAGTTGGCGGTGAACATGCCGGAACAGGACCCGCAGGTCGGGCAGGCGTTCTCCTCGATGCGGAGGATGTCCTCGTCGGAGACCTTGTCGTTGACGGCCTCGGAGATCGCGTCGACCAGGTCGAGGGTGCGGACCGTGCCGTCCACGAGGGTGGCCCGGCCGGACTCCATGGGGCCGCCGGAGACGAAGACCGTCGGGATGTTGAGGCGCAGGGCGGCCATCAGCATGCCCGGGGTGATCTTGTCGCAGTTGGAGATGCAGATCAGGGCGTCGGCGCAGTGCGCCTCGACCATGTACTCCACGCTGTCGGCGATCAGGTCGCGGGAGGGCAGGCTGTAGAGCATGCCGCCGTGGCCCATGGCGATGCCGTCGTCGACGGCGATCGTGTTGAACTCGCGGGCGATGCCACCGGCGGCGGTGATGGCTTCGGAGACGATCCGGCCGACCGGCTGGAGGTGGGTGTGGCCGGGGACGAACTCGGTGAACGAGTTGGCCACGGCGATGATCGGCTTCCGGCCGATGTCGGCGCCCGGTACACCGGAGGCGCGCATAAGGGCGCGGGCGCCCGCCATGTTGCGTCCGTGGGTGACTGTGCGGGACCTCAGCTCGGGCATCGTCGCTCGCTCCTCCGGTGACGGGTGTGCTTGCAGTCGAGCGTACGCTTCGACTCCAGGATCTGGACACGGGGTCCGCTATCCGAGACAGGTGTTCAGTCCTCGAACCAGGTGGGGCCGGGACCGGGCCGGACCGTGGGGGCCTCGCGGGGCACCCGGGTCACGCCTGCGTCAGATAGCGCTGGAGCGTCGGGGCCACCTGGGCCACGATCTCCTCCGGGTCCGCCGAGGCCAGCGGCTCGACCTGGATCACGTACCGCAGGATCGCGATCCCGATCATGTGCGAGGCCGCCAGCTCCGCCCGCAGCTTCGGGTCCGGCACGTCCAGGTCGGCGGCGATCCGCTCCAGGAGCCGCCGCAGCACGAAGCCGCGCAGCACCTTCGCCGCGGCCTCGTGGGTCAGCGCGGAGCGCACTACGGCGAGCAGCGGGGCGCGGGTCGCCGGGTTCTCCCACACCGAGAGGAAGAAGCGGGCGAGCCGCTCGCCGATCGCCTCGCGCGGGCCGCCGACGATCAGCGGGATCGCCGTCGCCGGCTCGAAGGAGACCTCGATCGCCGCCGCGAAGACCTCGTCCTTCGTACCGAAGTAGTGGTGCACGAGCGCCGGATCGACCCCCGCCTCCTTGGCGATCCCGCGCACCGAGGTCTTGTCGTAGCCGCGCTCGGCGAACTGGGTCCGTGCCGCTTCCAGGATCCGCTCGCGCGCGCCCGGCGCGGAGTCGGCGGAGGTACGGGACGGGCGGCCGCGCCGCCGGGGCGACGGCTCGGTCACGGGCCGGGGGCCTTGCCGCTCCGGGCGGCGGCCAGGTGGAGCCGGGTGAAGGCCAGGGCCTCGGCGAGGTCGGCCTCCCGTTCGGCGGAGGACATCGCGCGGCGGGTGTTGACCTCGATGACGACGTGCCCGTCGTAGCCGCCGCGCGCCAGGCCCTCCAGGAGCTCCGCGCACGGCTGGGTGCCGCGGCCCGGCACCAGGTGCTCGTCCTTGGCGGACCCGCGCCCGTCGGCGAGGTGGACGTGGCCCAGCCGGTCGCCCATGCGGTCGACCATGGCGAGGGCGTCGGTGCGGGCGGTCGCCGTGTGCGAGAGGTCGACGGTGAAGTGCCGGTAGTCGTCCTTGGTGACGTCCCACTCGGGGGCGTACGCGAGCATCTCGCGGTCCTTGTACCGCCACGGGTACATGTTCTCGACGGCGAAGCGGACGTCCGTCTCGTCGGCCATGCGCCAGATGCCGGTCACGAAGTCGCGCGCGTACTGGCGCTGCCAGCGGAACGGAGGGTGGACGACGACCGTCGAGGCGCCCAGCTTCTCCGCGGCGGCGCGGGCGCGCTGCAGCTTGACCCACGGGTCGGTGGACCAGACCCGCTGGGTGATCAGCAGACACGGCGCGTGGACGGCGAGGATCGGGACCTGGTGATAGTCCGACAGACGGCGCAGCGCCTCGATGTCCTGGCTGACCGGATCGGTCCACACCATGACCTCGACCCCGTCGTAACCGAGGCGCGCGGCGACCTCGAAGGCCGTCGCCGTCGACTCCGGATACACCGAGGCCGTCGACAGGGCGACCTTCGCATCCGGGATGCGCACCGCTGGTTCTGCCACGGAGACAGGGTACGGGGCAGGCCGCGGGGCCGGGGGGTGGTTCCGGTCACCCCCCGGGGGCGGGGCCCCTCGCCCGCCCGCGGCCCTACAGCTCGTCCGGCAGGTGGTCCAGGCGGCGCAGGATCACGCCCTCGCGCAGCGCCCAGGGGCAGATCTCCAGCTCCTCGACGCCGAACAGGTCCATCGCGCCCTCGGCGACCAGGGCGCCCGCCAGGAGCTGGGCGGCCCGCCCCTCGGAGACGCCGGGGAGGGCGGAGCGGTCGCCGACGGTCATGGCGGCCAGGCGCGGCACCCACTCCTCCAGGGCCTTGCGGGACAGCGTGCGCTGCACGTACAGGCCGAAGCCCGAGCCGGGGGCGCCGGCGATCCGGGCCAGCTGCTTGAAGGTCTTCGAGGTGGCGACCACGTGGTCGGGGCGGCCGAAGCGGCTGAACTCGCCGACCGTGCGGGCGATCTGCGCCCGGACATGGCGGCGCAGCGCCTTCACGTCGGCCGTGTCCGGCGGGTCGCCCGGCAGCCAGCCCGAGGTGAGGCGGCCCGCGCCGAGCGGCAGGGAGACCGCCGTGTCCGGCTCCTCGTCGATGCCGAAGGCGACCTCCAGCGAGCCGCCGCCGATGTCCAGGAGGAACAGCTTGCCGGCGGACCAGCCGAACCAGCGGCGGGCCGCCAGGAAGGTCAGCCGGGCCTCCTCCTCGCCGGTGAGGACCTGGAGCGCGATCCCGGTCTCCGCCTCGACGCGGGCGAGGACGTCGTCGGCGTTGCTGGCCTCGCGCACCGCCGAGGTCGCGAACGGCAGCACCTCCTCGCAGCCCTTGTCCTCCGCCGCCTGGAGCGCGTCGCGGACGGTGGCGATGAGCCGCTCGACCCCCGCGTCCGCGATGGCGCCGCGCTCGTCGAGGAGCTCGGCCAGGCGCAGCTCCGCCTTGTGGGAGTGGGCGGGCAGCGGGCGGGCGCCGGGGTGGGCGTCCACCACCAGCAGGTGCACTGTGTTCGAACCGACGTCGAGGACTCCGAGTCTCATGGACGGAACGCTACTGCGCGCACCCGCATACGCTTGTCGTTGTGCCAAAGACGAAAAAGGCGAAGCCGGGCAAAGACAGCACCGGGGACCACGCCAGCCGGGGCGACGACGCCGTGAAGTCGGCCAGGACCGCGCACGCGGCCAAGGCCGTGAAAGCCGTGAAGGCCGGGAAGTCCGGCAAGAAGGGCGCCGAGGACGACGAGCCCGACGAGAAGGGCCTCGACTTCCCGCGCGCCTGGGTGGAGTTTGCCGACCCGGACGACGAGGAGCAGGTCTACCGCTGCGACCTGACCTGGCTCACCTCCCGCTGGACCTGCATCTTCGGCAACGGCTGCCAGGGCATCCAGGAAGGCCGGGCGGACGACGGCTGCTGCACGCTCGGCGCGCACTTCTCCGACGAGGACGACGAGAAGCGGGTCGCGGGGTACGTGGACCGGCTGACGCCCGAGCTGTGGCAGTTCCACGACGTCGGCGCGGAGACGGGCTGGGTGCAGCTCGACGAGGACGGCGACCGGCAGACCCGCCGCTGGCAGGGGTCCTGCATCTTCCAGAACCGTCCCGGCTTCGCCGGCGGCGCCGGCTGCTCGCTGCACATCCTGGCCGTCAAGGAGGGCCGGGAGCCGCTGGAGACCAAGCCGGACGTGTGCTGGCAGCTGCCGGTGCGGCGGACGTACGACTGGATCGACCGTCCCGACGACACCAAGGTCCTCCAGGTGTCGATCGGCGAGTACGACCGGCGCGGCTGGGGCCCCGGCGGCCACGACCTGCACTGGTACTGCACGACGGCCAGCTCCGCGCACGTCGGTGGCGAGCCGGTCTACGTCTCGTACCGGCCCGAGCTCGTCGAGATGATGGGCGAGGCGGCGTACGAGGTCCTCGTCGGCCTGTGCGAGGCGCGGCTGGCCTCCCAGCTGCCGCTGGTGGCGCCGCACCCCGCCGACCCGGTCGGCTAGCGCCCGGACGGGCGCCGCTCAGGACGGGCCCGGCCCCGGGTCCTGGCTCGGGGTCTGGCCGTCCGAGGCGGTCGGCTCGGGCGTGGGCTCCGTCGTCGGCTCCGTGGTCGGGGGCTGGGTGGTCGGCTCGGTCGTCGGCTCCGTGGTCGGGGGCGTGGTCGTCGGCTCCGTCGTCGGCGTGGTCGGCTCGGGCGTGGTCGGGGTGCCGGGTCCGGTCGTGGCGGGCGGCGGCGTCGCCCCGTAGCCGTCGATCCGCAGCACCGCGCCCGAGGGGTCGACGCCCACCCGGGCGCTCCAGGCGCCGGCCGGTTCGCGGGAGCGGTCGACGGAGATCCGGACCGTGACCGACTCGCCCGGGCGCAGGGTGCCGGAGGCCTGGCTCACGTACAGCCAGGGGGCGTCCGACCACAGCGACCAGCCGGCGGGCGAGCCGCCCTCGTTGGTGAGGGTGAGCAGGGTCGTCGCCCCGCTGCCGCGCGCGGCCACCGTGATCCTCGCGGGCGCCGGCTGCCCGGGCACCGTCGGGGTGGCGGGCCCGCCGGGGCTGATCACCTCGACGGAGACGTCCGGGGAGCGGCTGCCGCGGGTGAAGCGGGGGTCGGGGGTGGTGCGGGCGTTGCCCGCGTTCTCGTAGCGCTCGTACGGGCGGCCGCCGGTGCCCGCGCCCTGAGCGCCCTCCGGCTCGTCCGCCTCGCGCGCGCTGATCCTGGCCCCGTCCTGGCCCTCCCCCACCTCGGACGCGCCGCGGTACGACGCCCACAGGGCGAGCACCGGGGCGGCGACGACCGCGGCGACCACCGTGGTGGTGACGGCGCGGGCGCGCATCCGGTCGCGGCGGGCCGCGTGGTCCTTCGGGTCCAAGGGGAATCCGGTCGGTCCGAAGCGCGGGGCGCCGGCCCGGGCGCGCGGCACGTGCAGCATCGCCACGTACGCGGCGGCCCGCGGCGCCTCCACCAGCGGGAGCCGGCCCGCCGCACCCGCCGCCGCGCCCGGCCAGGGCCCGCCCGCGCCCGCCCGCTCGGCGGCCCGGCGGCAGCGCGGACAGTCGTCGACGTGCCGGACCAGCTCCGCGCGCAGCGCCGCGGAGAGCAGCACCTGGTGGTCGCCGGTCAGCCCGGCCACGGTCGGGCAGTCGCCGGTCTCGACGACGGCGAGGGCGGCCCGGGTGCGCTCCACCTCGCAGGCGGCGGAGGAGAGCAGGTCGCGGGCGGCGGACGGGTCGAGCGTGAGGACGGCGGCCAGTTCCCGGTGTCCGAGCCCGTGCCGGACGGCCAGCTCCAGGGCCTCGCGCTGCTCCGGGGTGGTGCCGGCGGCCTCGGGCCAGGCGAGCGCGGCCAGTTCGAGCCGGCGGCGTTCGGCGGCCTGCGGGGAGACCCGGGGCGGCGCGGGCGCGGCGACCGCGGGCCGCCCGGTGTGGGCGCCCTGCCGCCTGCGCCGCTGCTCGCCGAGGCTGCGCAGACAGGCCCAGCGGGCCAGGGCGTAGAGCCAGGCCCGGCGTCCGCCCTCGTCGGAGGGGCAGCGGCCGTGGTGGCGCTCGGCGATGGCGAGGACGTCCCCGAGGACGGCGGTGGCCGTGTCGTGGTCGCACAGCACCGAGAGGCAGTAGGTGAACAGCCCGTCGAGGTACTCCTCGTAGCGCGCGGGCGGGCGCTGACCGAGGGTGCGGGTGCCGTCGGTGGTTCGGTCGGGGGAATCCAGCCTGCTGCTCGTCACTGGGCGACCGTAGGCAAGGGGACGGGGGCTCTTCGCACCGCTTGCACACTTTTAATCCGTACGGGTGAAGCTATCGCTCGAAGGGGTACAGGAACCCGGCCGTCCCACCTTTTTCCGGCCGCGCTCGCCCCGCCCGGCGGTCTCCCGGGCGGGGCGGCGGATCCTCGGCGCCGGCACGGGGCTGTCAGTGGCGGCCGATACGGTGTGGCGCATGGCTGCCCGTACGAAAACCGCCAAGGACCGGCCGTCCTACCGCTGCACCGAGTGCGGCTGGCAGACGGCCAAGTGGCTCGGCCGCTGCCCCGAATGCCAGGCATGGGGGACGGTCGAGGAGTACGGCGCGCCCGCCGTGCGGACCACCGCCGTCGGGCGGGTGTCCACCTCGGCGCTGCCCATCGCCCAGGTCGACGGCCGGCAGGCCACCGCCCGCACCACCGGCGTCGACGAGCTGGACCGGGTGCTCGGCGGTGGGCTCGTGCCCGGGGCGGTCGTGCTGCTCGCCGGGGAGCCGGGCGTCGGCAAGTCCACGCTGCTGCTCGACGTCGCCGCCAAGGCCGCGAGCGACGCGCACCGCACGCTGTACGTGACGGGCGAGGAGTCGGCGAGCCAGGTCCGGCTGCGCGCCGACCGGATCCACGCCCTCAGCGACCACCTGTACCTGGCGGCCGAGACCGACCTCTCCGCCGTCCTGGGCCACCTGGACGAGGTCAAGCCGTCCCTGCTGGTCCTGGACTCGGTGCAGACCGTCGCCTCCCCCGAGATCGACGGCGCCCCCGGCGGCATGGCGCAGGTCCGCGAGGTCGCCGGGGCGCTGATCCGGGCGTCCAAGGAGCGGGGCATGTCCACCCTGCTCGTCGGCCACGTCACCAAGGACGGCGCCATCGCGGGCCCCCGCCTCCTGGAGCACCTGGTCGACGTGGTGCTGCACTTCGAGGGCGACCGGCACGCCCGGCTCCGCCTGGTCCGCGGCGTGAAGAACCGGTACGGGGCGACCGACGAGGTCGGCTGCTTCGAGCTGCACGACGAGGGCATCACCGGCCTCGCCGACCCCTCGGGCCTCTTCCTGACCCGCCGTGACGTCGCCGTCCCCGGCACCTGCCTGACGGTCACCCTGGAGGGCCGCAGGCCGCTGGTCGCCGAGGTGCAGGCGCTGACCGTGGACTCCCAGATCCCGTCGCCGCGCCGCACCACCTCGGGCCTGGAGACCTCCCGCGTCTCGATGATGCTGGCCGTCCTGGAGCAGCGGGGCCGGATCAGCGCCCTGGGCAAGCGGGACATCTACAGCGCGACCGTGGGCGGCGTGAAGCTGTCCGAGCCCGCCGCCGACCTGGCCATCGCCCTCGCGCTGGCCTCCGCCGCCAGCGACACCCCGCTGCCGAAGAACCTGGTCGCGATCGGCGAGGTCGGGCTCGCGGGCGAGGTCCGCCGGGTCACCGGCGTCCAGCGCCGGCTCGCCGAGGCGCACCGGCTGGGCTTCACCCACGCCCTGGTCCCGGCCGACCCGGGCAAGGTCCCGGCCGGCATGCAGGTGACCGAGGTCGCCAACGTGGGCGACGCCCTGCGGGTCCTGCCGCGCGGCCGCCGCACGCGGACGCCCGAGGAGGGCCAGGGCGCGGGGTAGCGGACGGGGCGGGAAGCGGGCGCGGGGCCGGTCCCGGGCCTCGTCCTCGGCGCGCGGCGGAGGGCGGCGGGGCGGTGTCGCTAGACTTTGCCCTGGTCTCGCCCATCCGTACGAGCCGGAGGAGTGCAGTGGCAGCCAAGGACAACGAGGCACTGATGCGTGCGTCGCTCAGCGCCGTCGCCCCCGGCACCGCGCTCCGCGACGGTCTCGAACGCATCCTGCGCGGCAACACCGGCGGCCTGATCGTCCTCGGCATGGACAAGACCGTCGAGTCGATGTGCACCGGCGGCTTCGTCATCGACGTCGACTTCACCGCGACGCGGCTGCGCGAGCTGTGCAAGCTGGACGGGGCGATCGTCCTCGACAAGGACATCTCCAAGATCCTGCGGGCCGGCGTGCAGCTGGTGCCCGACGCGTCCATCCACACCGAGGAGACCGGCACCCGCCACCGCACCGCGGACCGGGTCTCCAAGCAGTGCGGCTTCCCGGTGGTCTCGGTCTCCCAGTCGATGCGCCTGATCGCCCTGTACGTCAACGGCGAGCGGCGCGTCCTGGAGGAGTCCGCGGCGATCCTGTCCCGCGCGAACCAGGCGCTCGCCACCCTGGAGCGGTACAAGCTGCGCCTCGACGAGGTGGCCGGCACGCTCTCCGCGCTGGAGATCGAGGACCTGGTGACCGTCCGGGACGTCACCGCCGTCGCCCAGCGCCTGGAGATGGTCCGCCGGATCGCCACCGAGATCGCCGAGTACGTGGTGGAGCTCGGCACCGACGGCCGGCTGCTCTCCCTCCAGCTCGACGAGCTGATCGCGGGCGTCGAGCCGGAGCGCGAGCTGGTCGTCCGGGACTACGTGCCCGAGCCCACCGCCAAGCGTTCGCGCACGGTCGCCGAGGCGCTCACCGAGCTGGACGCGCTGACCCACGCCGAGCTCCTCGAACTGCCCATAGTGGCGCGGGCCCTCGGCTACACCGGCTCCCCCGAGACGCTGGACTCGGCGGTCTCGCCGCGCGGCTACCGGCTGCTCGCCAAGGTGCCCCGGCTGCCGGGCGCGATCATCGAGCGGCTCGTGGAGCACTTCGGCGGGCTGCAGAAGCTGCTCGCGGCGAGCGTGGACGACCTCCAGACCGTGGACGGCGTCGGCGAGGCCCGGGCCCGCAGCGTCCGCGAGGGGCTGTCCCGGCTCGCGGAGTCCTCGATCCTGGAGCGGTACGTCTAGCGGTGCCTCCAGCGGTACGGCCGGCGGTCGCTCGGCGGTACCCGGCGGTCCCCGCCGCGCTCGGTACCGCTCAGTCCCTGGCCAGTGTGAACGAGGCCGGCAGCACCTTCACGCCCGGCATCGCCGCCTCCACCAGGTAGGTGCCCGGGCCGACCTGGCCCGCCGGGGCGGTCGCGCACCGCGGGGCGCTCTGCTTGCGGTCCCACTCCACGGTGTGCGTGATCGTCGCCTGCGCGGGGACCTTCAGGAACAGCGCCCCGGCCGGGCGCGGACAGTCCTTCGACGACCAGATCTCGGCGCTCTTGGTGTCACTGATCGTCAACACCGCGTTCGCCGGACCCAGATCGGCCTTGCAGGCCGCCGCCGAGGTGTTCTTGACGACCAGGTGGAAGCGGGGCTTCTCGCCGGACTCGTAGCTGACCTGGGCGCTGCGCAGCGTCAACTGCAGTGCTCCCGGGGCGCAGTTCGGCAGCGGAGAATTGGCCGGAACCTGCTGTCCCGCGCCGGTGCCCGCGCCGCCGTCGCCGCCGGCCCCGTCGGTGTCGCCGTTCTTGCCGCCCGTCGCGGCCCCCGCGTCCGTACCCGCATCCGTACCCGCGCCCGGGTCCGTGCCCGCGTCGCCGCCCGTCCCGTCACCGCCCGCGGTGTCGGCTCCGCCGTCCGACTCGTCACGCCCGCCCGGCCGTTGACTGATCGCCGGACCGGTGCCGGAGGGCCCGGGGGTGATCGAGGGCGCGGGAGAGGAGCCGTTGGCGGAGTCGTTCGGCTTCTTCCCTTGCCCACCACCGGAGGTGACGGCCCATAGGGCGATCAGCGAGAGGAGGGCAACCAGGCACAGCGCCACGGCCCTCCGACGCCAGTAGATGGAGGAGGGAAGCGGCCCGACCGGATTGCGCAGAGATCCCACGCCACGAACCTTACGAGAGATCGCGGCCGACTCCCTCCCCACCCGCCGCCCCGGGCACCAAGTTTTGCCGATGATCACATCCCGGCCGGGGCGGGAACCGCCGGGCCGTCGCGACCGTTCCCGCCGCACCCCCTACTTTCGTCGAGGGCGGTCCTGGCCCTTGGTGTGGAGCGGAGCGCTCCGGAAGCCGGTTAACGTCGACGACCATGGACAACCTCCCTGCCCTCTCCGACGGCCTGTATCTCGACATCGCGGACTTCGCCCACTCCACCCCGCACTGGTTCCAGCAACTGGCGGAGGTGTGGACGGAGCTCGGGCTGCTGCTCTTCGGGGTGCTGTTCGCGGCCGGCTGGTGGCGGTCCCGCCGGGGTTCGGACGACGCGATGGCGCTGGCGCTGCTCGCGCCGCTCGCGACGGCCTTCGGCTATGTGGTGAGCGAGGGGCTGAAGTCGCTGGTGGACGAGGAGCGTCCGTGCCGCGCGGTCGCCGGGGCGCCCGCCTCGCTGGTCGCCTGCCCGCCGCACGGCGACTGGTCCTTCCCCTCCAACCACTCGGCCATCGCGGGCGCCGCGGCGGTCGCGCTCGCCCTGTCCTGGCGCGGCATCGTCTGGCTGACCGCGCCGATGGCGCTGCTCATGGCCTTCTCGCGGGTCTTCGTCGGTGTCCACTACCCGCACGACGTGACGGTCGGCCTGCTGGCCGGCGCCGTGATCGCGTTCGTCGTCGTGAAGGCCGCGAAGCGGCCCGCCCGCTCCGTCGTCCAGGCGGCCCGCTCCAGCCGGAACGGCGCAGTCGTGTGGTGTGTGGGGCGCGGGCTCCCCACACACGCCTCCGCACGCCCCGGGGGCGTGCGCCACGGCGCGTACTGATCGTCCGGCGGACGTGCCAGGATCGGGGGTGCCATGACTTCGACTCCCCTCGGTTCCCCCGAGCCCCCCGCCGTCGCCCCCGCAGCCGCCGCCGAGCTGCACGGGCCCGTCCTCGCCTGGTTCGACCGGCACGCCCGCGACCTGCCCTGGCGCCGCCCCGAGGCAGGGGCGTGGGGCGTGATGGTCAGCGAGTTCATGCTCCAGCAGACGCCCGTGGTGCGGGTGCTGCCCGTCTACGAACAGTGGCTGGCGCGCTGGCCGCGCCCCGCCGACCTGGCCGCGGAGGCGCCCGGCGAAGCCGTCCGCGCCTGGGGCCGGCTCGGCTACCCGCGGCGCGCGCTGCGGCTGCACGCGGCGGCCCAGGCCATAACGGAGCGGCACGGCGGCGACGTGCCGAGCGACCACGGGCAGCTGCTCGCGCTGCCCGGGATCGGGGAGTACACGGCCGCCGCGGTGGCCTCGTTCGCGTACGGGCAGCGGCACGCGGTCCTCGACACCAACGTGCGCCGGGTCTTCGCGCGGGCGGCGACCGGCGTGCAGTACCCGCCGAACGCCACCACCGCCGCCGAACGCCGCCTCGCCCGTGCCCTGCTGCCCGAGGAGGAGGCGACGGCGGCCCGCTGGGCGGCGGCCTCCATGGAGCTGGGCGCGCTCGTCTGCACCGCGAAGAACGAGGACTGCGGGCGCTGCCCGCTGGCCGACCGCTGCTCCTGGCTGCTGTCGGGCAAGCCCGCCCACACCGGTCCGCCGCGGCGCGGCCAGACGTACGCGGGCACCGACCGGCAGGTCCGGGGCAAGCTGCTCGCCGTCCTGCGGGAGGCCGCGGACCCGGTGGAGCAGGCCGCGCTGGACGCGGTCTGGGACGAGCCGGTGCAGCGGGCCCGCGCCCTGGACGGGCTGGTCGCCGACGGCCTGGTCGAGCCCCTGGACGACGGCCGCTACCGGCTGCCGCTCTCCTGACGGCGCCGCCGGCCCCGTACACCGGGGCCGGTAGGACGCCCGCGGGCCCGTACGCCCCCGTCGGCGTCCGAAACCTCGGTCCGGCACCTCGTACCTCCGCTGTTACACAACCGATGGACAGCCGTGCGTCCGCCGAGGGCTGCCACGCACAACCCCGTGACAAGCGCTCCGTAGCGTCGTCGACGTAAGCAGACAGGGCTGGTCACGGGCATCGGAGGCGGTTCGGCATGGCGCACGGCGAGGTGCTCGATTTCGAGGAGTACGTACGCACTCGGCAGGACGCGCTGCTGCGCAGCGCACGTCGACTCGTGCCCGATCCGGTGGACGCCCAGGACCTCCTCCAGACGGCGCTGGTCCGGACGTACGGCCGCTGGGACGGCATCGCGGACAAGTCGCTGGCCGACGCCTACCTCCGGCGGGTGATGATCAACACCCGGACCGAGTGGTGGCGCGCCCGCAAGCTGGAAGAGGTCCCCACCGAGCAGCTGCCCGACGCCCGGGTCGAGGACGCCACCGAGCAGCACGCCGACCGGGCCCTGCTCATGGACATCCTGAAGGTGCTCGCGCCCAAGCAGCGCAGCGTGGTCGTGCTGCGCCACTGGGAGCAGATGAGCACCGAGGAGACCGCGGCCGCGCTCGGCATGTCGACCGGTACGGTGAAGAGCACGCTCCACCGCGCGCTGGCCCGGCTGCGGCAGGAACTGGAGAGCCGGGCCGCCGACGGTGACACCCGCGCCCTGGACGCGGGGGTCCTGGAGCGGACGACGAACGGACGACGCGAACGGGAGCGGGAGCGGTGCGCGGCCTAGGTGCCAGAGATGGGGCGGCGAGTTTCACGGCGATGGCCGGGCTCGCCGCCATCGGCGTGCTCGTCGCCGGCTGCTCGACCGGGGGGACGGGCTCGCGCGACGAGGGCGCGGCCCGGTCCGACGAGGTCGCCTCGACGGCCCCGGCCACCTCGCCGCCCGCCGCCTCCGTGGAGAGCGCGGCGCCGACCGGCGAGCGGGTGGATCCGATCGCGCTGCTGAAGGCCGACCCCAAGATCGGCGAGCGGCTGAAGGCGGATCTGAAGCCGTGCACCGCGGACGCGTACCCGGTGGACACCTCGTACGGGAACCTCACGAACTCGACCGCGCCCGACGTCGTCGTCAACGTGATGACCTGCGGCGACGCCGTGGGCATCGGCACGTACGTGTACCGCGAGGAGAACAACAAGTACACGAACGTCTTCATGGCCGAGGACGCCGCCGTCTACGGCACGATCGACCGAGGCGACCTGATCGTCACCAAGCAGGTGTACGCGAAGGGCGACCCGGTGGCGTACCCCTCGGGTGAGGACGTCATCACCTATCGCTGGTCGGGGAACAAGTTCACCCAGCACGACTGGGTGCACAACGACTACAGCAAGGCCGTCGGCGACGGCGGTATCGACGGTACCGAGCCCTCGCCCAGCGAGCCCGGCGCGAACTGAAGGGCGGCGAGGCGCACCATGGCCGAGACCCATGTCCTGTTCGTCGAGGACGACGACGTCATCCGTGAGGCCACCCAGCTCGCGCTGGAGCGGGACGGCTTCGCGGTGACCGCCATGCCCGACGGCCTGTCGGGCCTGGAGGCCTTCCGGGCGAACCGCCCCGACATCGCGCTGCTGGACGTGATGCTGCCGGGGATGGACGGCGTCAGCCTGTGCCGGCGGATCCGGGACGAGTCGACCGTGCCGGTGATCATGCTGTCGGCGCGGGCCGACTCCATCGACGTCGTCCTCGGTCTGGAGGCCGGAGCCGACGACTACGTGACCAAGCCCTTCGACGGCTCCGTGCTGATGGCCCGGATCCGGGCCGTGCTGCGCCGCTTCGGCCACGCGGGCGGCCCGGGCGCCGGCGACGGCGGACGCGACCAGGACACCGAGGGCGGGCTGCTCGCCTTCGGCGACCTGGAGGTCGACACCGAGGGCATGGAGGTGCGCAGGGCCGGGGTGCCGGTCGCGCTCACCCCGACCGAGATGCGCCTGCTGCTGGAGTTCTCCACGGCACCCGGCACGGTCCTCTCCCGCGACAAGCTGCTGGAGCGGGTCTGGGACTACGGCTGGGGCGGCGACACCCGCGTCGTGGACGTCCACGTGCAGCGGCTGCGCACGAAGATCGGCCAGGACCGGATCGAGACGGTCCGCGGTTTCGGATACAAGCTCAAGGGCTGACCCGGCAGGGTCGTCGAGGACGCAGAGGATGAAGCAGGTCAGCAGGTGGTGAAGGGGCTCGCCCTCCGTACGGGGGTCCGCTGGAAGATCGCCGTCGCCATCGCGGCGGTCGGTGCGCTCATCGCGGTCACCCTCAGCCTCGTCGTCCACAACGCGGCCCGCGTCTCCATGCTCGACAACGCCCGCGACGTGCAGATGTGGCGGCTGGTCTTCGCCCAGCGGGTGTACGAGACGTCCAAGCCGAAGGAACCGCGCTTCGGCACCAAGATCAACGACCCGGCGCTGCCGCCCCAGCTCGACCAGCTGATGCGCGACAAGCGGCGCGGCACCTACGTCCAGGAGCACCGCGAGGGCCCGCCGGACGTGTGGGCGGCTGTGCCGCTCGCCAACGGCGACGTCCTCTCGCTGCACGTCCCCTTCGCCGACCGCAGCGCCACGATCATGAAGGACCTGGACCGGGCCCTGATCATCGGCTCGGTGTCGGTGGTCTTCGGCGGCTGCGCGCTCGGCGTGCTCATCGGCGGCCAGCTGTCCCGGCGGCTGCGCAAGGCGGCCGCGGCGGCCGGCCGGGTCGCCCAGGGCAACACCGACGTCCGGGTACGGGACGCCGTCGGCGGCGTCGTACGGGACGAGACCGACGAACTGGCCCGGGCCGTCGACGCCCTCACCGACGCCCTGAACGAGCGGATCGAGGCCGAGCGGCGGGTCACCGCGGACATCGCGCACGAGCTGCGCACCCCCGTCACCGGGCTGCTCACGGCGGCCGAGCTGCTGCCGCCCGGCCGCCCCAGCGAGCTCGTACGGGACCGGGCGCAGGCCATGCGGACGCTGGTCGAGGACGTCCTGGAGGTGGCCCGGCTCGACAGCGCGTCCGAGCGGGCCGAACTCCAGGAGGTCGCGCTCGGCGAGTTCGTGGAGCGGCGGGTGCGGGTGCTCGACCCCGAGGCGCTCGTCCGGGTCGTCCACGAGTCCTGGGTGAGCACCGACCCGCGCCGCCTGGAGCGCATCCTGGGCAACCTCCTCGCCAACGCGGCCAAGCACGGCAAGGGCCCGGTCGAGGTCACCGTCGAGGGCCGCGTGGTCCGGGTCAGGGACCACGGTCCCGGCTTCCCCGAGGCACTGCTCCAGGACGGCCCGAGCCGTTTCCGTACGGGCAGCAGCGACCGCGCGGGCCAGGGCCACGGCCTGGGTCTGACCATCGCGGCCGGCCAGGCCCGCGTCCTCGGCGCCCGGCTGACCTTCCGCAACGCGGCCCCCGAGGGCACCCCGGAGGGCGCCGGCGGCGCGATCGCGGTGCTGTGGCTCCCGGAGCACGCGCCGACGGCCACGGGCAGCTTCCCGATCCTGCGGCTGCCCGACTAGGGGCGGGGCTCCTTGCGCGGGCTCCTTGCGCGGGACGCTTGCGCCGGGCCATGCGCCCGAGCCGAGCAAGCCGAGCAAGCCGAGCAAGCCGAGCAAGCCGAGCAAGCCGAGCAAGCCGATGACAACGGCCCCCGCCGTCCGCAGGTGCGGAACGACGGGGGCCGTGTGGCGGGCGGGGGCGGACGGGTCTCGGCGACCTCGGCCACCCCGGCTGTCCCGGCGCGGGGTCAGACCTTCTCGGCGACCTCGGCGGTCCCGGCGGTCCCGGCCGCGTCGGCGGTCCCGGCCGCCTCCGGCTTGGCCGGGCCGGTGCCGCGCAGCGCCACCTCCTTGACGAAGAAGGCGAGGGCGAAGCCGAGGACGGCGACGGCCGCGCCGACCAGGAAGGCGGAGTGGGTGCCGGCCGCCACCGCGTGCTGGTACGCCTCGCGCACCGCCTCCGGCAGCCGGGCCAGGCTGGCGGCGTCGAGCTGCGCCGAGTGCGCGGTCGCCGCGCCGCCGCCGCTGGCGGCCATCTCGTCCTGGACCTTGTTGGTGAACAGGGCACCCATGATGGCGACGCCGAAGGAGGAGCCGAGGGTCCGGAACAGGGTGGTCGAGGAGGACGCGACGCCCATGTCCTTCATCTCGACGCTGTTCTGCGCGACGAGCATCGTGATCTGCATCAGGAAGCCCATGCCGGCGCCGAGGACGGCCATGTACACGCCGGAGACGAACCGGGTGGTGTCGGTGTCCATCGTGGAGAGCAGGTACAGGCCGGTGACCATGAGCGCGCCGCCGACGATCGGGAAGAGCTTGTACTTGCCGCTGTTGGTGGTGACCCGGCCGACGACCAGCGAGACGACCATCATCGACAGCAGCATCGGCAGGAGCAGCAGGCCCGAGTTGGTGGCGGAGGCGCCCTGGACGGACTGCTGGAACAGCGGCAGGAAGAGCACCGCGCCGAACATCACGAAGCCGGTGATGAAGCCGATCAGGGACATCAGCGTGAAGTTGCGGCTGCGGAAGATGTGCAGCGGCATGATCGGGTCGCCGGCACGGGTCTCGACGAAGAGGAAGGCCGCGAGGGCCAGGACGCCGCCGACCGCGAGGCCGACGATGGTGCCCGAGCCCCAGGCGTACTCCGTGCCGCCCCAGGTGGTGACCAGCACGATCGCCGTGATGCCGAGGGTCAGCAGGCCCGCGCCGAGGAAGTCGATCCGGCTGCCGGTGGCGCGCTGCTTCTTCGGCAGGTGCAGCACGGCGGTGACCATGGCGAGGGCCACGACGCCGAGCGGCAGGTTGATGTAGAAGGACCAGCGCCAGCCCCAGTGGTCGGTGATGGAGCCGCCGACGAGCGGTCCGCCGATCATGGCGAGGGCCATCACGCCGGCCATCATGCCCTGGTACTTGCCGCGCTCGCGGGGCGGGATCAGGTCGCCGATGATCGCCATCACGCCGACCATCAGACCGCCGGCGCCCAGGCCCTGGACGGCGCGGAAGCCGATGAGCTGGCCCATGTCCTGCGCCATGCCGCTGAGCGCGGAGCCAATGAGGAAGATGACGATCGAGGTGAGGAAGACGCCCTTGCGCCCGAACATGTCGCCCAGCTTGCCCCAGATCGGGGTCGAGGCGGCGGTGGCCAGGGTGTAGGCGGTGACGACCCAGGAGAGGTGCTCCAGGCCGCCGAGCTCACCGACGATGGTCGGCATCGCGGTGCCGACGATCATGTTGTCCAGCATCGCGAGCAGCATCGCGATCATGAGGGCGAGCAGGACGACGCGGACACTGCGGGGCTGCTTGGCCTCCTCCACTGCCGCTTCCTGACCAGTCTGTTTCGTCGCCATGTCGCGCTCCCCGTTCCCTTACTTGCCGCCCGGCTAGTTACTACACTGGGGAAGGTAGACCCCAACTTGCCGGTCGTCAAGTAAGTAAATGTGGAAGCGAGAGACCATGGCCCAGGCCCGAGGCAACACCCGCCAGCGCATCCAGGACGTGGCCCTCGAACTCTTCGCCGAGCAGGGATACGAGAAGACCTCGCTGCGGGAGATCGCGGAACGCCTCGACGTGACCAAGGCGGCGCTGTACTACCACTTCAAGACCAAGGAAGACATCCTGATCAGCATCTTCGAGGACCTCACCCGTCCCATGGACGAGCTGATCGCCTGGGGGGGCGAGCAGCCCCGCACCCTGGAGACCAAGCAGGAGATCCTGCGCCGCTACCAGGTGGCGCTGCTCGCCGCGACCCCGCTCTTCCGCTTCATGCAGGAGAACCAGGCCACCGTGCGCGAGCTGAGCATCGGCCTCACCTTCAAGGAGCGCATGATCGCGATGGTCGCCCTCCTCCAGGAGCCGGCGTTCTCCATGACCGACAAGGTCCGCTCGGTCAGCGCGATCTTCACGATGCACGCGGGGACCTTCTTCATGGAACACATCGAGGGCGACACCGAGGAGAAGCACGAAGCCGTCCTCGAGGTCGCCCTCGATCTGATCGGCCAGGCCCACCAGGGGACCTGACCGCTCTCACCTCAGCGTCAGATGGAGACGCCGTGGGACCGCAGGAAGGCGGCCGGGTTCACGGCGGAGCCGTAGTTCGGGGTGGTGCGGATCTCGAAGTGCAGGTGCGGGCCGGAGGAGTTGCCGGTGTTGCCCGACAGGGCGATCTGCTGACCGGCGGCGACCGACTGGCCGATGTTCACCTTGATCTTCGACAGGTGGGCGTACTGCGAGTACGTGCCGTTGGCGTGCTTCACGACGATCGCGTTGCCGTACGCCGGGCCGTCGCCGCCACCGTTGGGGCCGGCCTTCACGACGGTGCCGGCCGCGGCGGCCTTGACCGGGGTGCCGACCGGGACGGCGAAGTCCTGGCCGGAGTGCTTGTGGGCCCACATGGCGCCGCCCTGGTTGAAGGAGGCGCTCAGCGTGTAGGCGCTGACGGGCTTGACCCAGGAGGCCGCCTTCTTGGCAGCCACGACCTTGACCTGCGCCTTGGCGGCGGCGGCCTTCACCTGCGCGGCCTTGACCTGGGTGGCGGTCTCGGCCTGGACGGCGGCCTGCTTCGCGATCGCGGCGGACGTGGTGCCCGCGACGGCGGCCGTGCCCTCGGCGGCGAAGGCGGACCCGGCTCCGGCCACCAGCGACGCTCCCAGGCCGGCGGTGGCGAGGGTGGCGACGGCGGCGATACGGATGCTGGGCTTCATGACGCGCTTCGACATACGGGGGAGAACCTCCGGACAGAACGGGACCCGACGCGACAGCGGTCTGCGCCGGGCTTGCTCATCCTTGGTAACCCGGACCCCCAGCCATCCCAAAACACCCCATCTACGACATCGCGTCGTAGCGATCTCCGGCGGAGATCGACCCTTGACGCCCGGAAGCCGGGGTCGCGAAATCGGACATAACCTCCCTGATCGATCCGTTTAACCCCACGTCGCGAGCGTCCCGAACCGCCCGAAAGGCAGTCCGATGTCCCCTTCGGGACCTCTGGGACCAAAGTCCCGAAGGTTGAGCCCCGTACGTCCCGGTTTCCGGTGAGAACGAACGACTATTCCGCTTAGTACCGTCCGAAACGCCTGTGCGGCTTGTCACCACGGCGACGCCCCCAATGGGATCTGGGTCACGCGACCGAACCCTTCGGAACCCCCTCCACCGCCCTCCGACCGGCACTAGCTTCCGAGGCATGACCCAGGACATCTCCAAGATCGAACTCGCCGACGCGATCGCCTCCGTACGCGACCAGCTCGTCGACGCCGCCGCCCGCGCCACCGGGCAGCCCGTCGGATTCGAGGTCGGCGACATCCAGATGGAGTTCACGATCGAACTCCGCAAAGAGCTCAAGGGCGGCACGAAGGTCAAGGCCTGGGTCGTCGAAGCCGGCGCCGACGCGTCCCGCACCCGCGGCGAGACCCACCGCGTCTCCTTCACCCTGAAGCCGCGGGACACGGCGACGGGCGGGGCGTGGCTGGTGGGGAACGAGGAGGCGGCGGACCTCTCCGGCTTCGGGGGCGGGGCTGAGGGCCGGTGACGGCGGGCGTCGTCTTCGCGGTCCTCGGACGGCGGCAGGGCAGCGGGGTCCTCGTGGCACCCGGCATTCTTCTGACCAGCGCCCATGTCCTCGACGGCGCCCGCAGCGCCGTGGCCGTGGCCCCGAACCGGGACGCGACCCGCTTACGGGTGGTGTGGTCGGACGACCGTCTCGACGCGGCGCTCCTGCAGGGCGACACGGGCGGCACCCCCACCCCTCCGCTCAGCACGGTCATCACCACCCGCCCGATACCCGGCTGCGAGATCCTCGGCTACCCCCGGATCCAGCGGCACGACGGCCAGAAGCTGGACCTCGACCAGTTCACCGGCACCGTGCTGCCCATGGCCGGGCTCCTCCGCCGCACCCTGACCGTCGAACTGGACCACCCGCCCGTCACCGCCGACGAGGACGGCCCCTCCCCGCTCGCGGGCCTCTCCGGCGCCCCCGTCTTCGCCGGCGAGAGACTCCTCGGCATCGTCCGCGCCGTCCCGCGCGGCCGGGGCCACCGGCGCCTGGAGTGCGTCTCCCTCACCGCCGTCCTCGCCGACGAGGCGGCACGCCAGTGGCTCCCCACCGTCTCCGTGGCGACCACCGGCGCCCACCCCCGTGACGACTTCCACGAGGAGGAGTACGGCGAGGCCTTGGGCGCCGCCTACCGCCGCACCAAGATCTTCGGCCTCGACGAGCTCGGCAAGCGGACCTCCGAGTGGGACCTCGACACCGCCTACCTCTCCCTGGAGGCCACCTCCCGCGACCAGGAGGCCGTCCCCGTCCCCCGCCGCATCGACGACCTGCTCGCCGCCCGCCCCCGCGTGCTGCTGCGGGGCGACGCGGGCGCCGGGAAGACCACGCTCATGTGGTGGCTGGCCGCCCACGCCGCCGCCGGCACCCTCGGCCCGGAGCTCGCCGAGCTCAACGGCCTCGTCCCCTTCGTCGTCCCGCTGCGCTCCCTGCGGGCCCGCGGCAACGGCTTCCCCTCCCCCGCCGAGCTGCCCGGAGTCGCCGGACTCATGATCGACGCGGCACCCGAGGGCTGGGCGGGCCGGGTGCTGGCCGCCGGACGCGGGCTGCTCCTCGTCGACGGCCTGGACGAGGTCACCCAGGCCGACCGGGAGGACGCCCACGCCTGGCTCGGCGGCTTACTGGCCCGCTACCCCGGCACCCGCTGCGTGGCGACCGTACGTCCCCACGCCGTAGCCGCCGACTGGCTGGGCGGCGAGGGCTTCGAGGAGCTGACCCTCCTGCCCCTCCGGGGCGACGACATCCAGGCCTTCGTCGCCGCCTGGCACGAGGCCGCCCGCTTCGACACGGCCCCGGGCGAGAACCTGGCCGACCTCGAACACGACCTGGCCCAGCAGTTCCGCCACAACCCGAACCTCGCCGAACTGGCCCGGACCCCGCTCCTCTGCGCGGTGATCTGCGCCCTCCACCGGCAACGGGAGGGCTTCCTCCCCGAGACCCGCTGGGCCCTGTACGACTCCGCCCTCACGATGCTGCTCGGCGCCCGCGACGAGCGGCGCCGCATCGACGCGCCCGACGGCATCCGCATGACGGTCGAGGAGCACACCCAGCTCCTCCAGCGCTTCGCCGCCTGGCTGGTGCGGGTCGGCCAGACCGAGTTCACGCGCGAGCAGGCCCTCCAGCGTCTGGGACGTGACCTGCCCGGGATGCCCCGCGTCCAGGAGCAGGGCAGCACGGACGAGATCCTGACCCACCTCCTCAACCGCAGCGGTCTCCTCCAGGAGCGCACGAGCGACGTCTTCCAGTTCGCCCACCGCACCTTCCAGGACTTCCTGGCCGCGAAGGAGTTCGTCGAGGACGACGCGCTGAAGGAGATCCTGCCCCGCGCGCACGACCAGCAGTGGCACGACGTCCTGCTGCTCGCCGCCGGGCACTGCAAGCGCCGTGACCTGCCGGTCCTGGTGGAGGGCCTGCTGAAGGCCGGCTCCGCGACGCGGAAGCAGGACCTGAAGACGACGCTGTACGTCCTGGCCGCGCTGGCCTCCCAGCACGCGGCCTGGCTGGACGAGACCCTACGGCGACGGGTCCAGAAAGCCGTGACGTCGGTGGTTCCGCCGCGGAACCGGGAGCAGCTGATCCAGCTGGCCCGGCTCGGCGCGTATGTACTGCCGCTGTTGCCAAAGCCTCAGGAGACGTCCAAGGACACGGTGGAGATGGTCACCGGGCTGATCTCCACCATCGGTGGAACGGTCGCCCTCCCGTACGCCCGCGCCTTCTCCGAGGCCGGTGAGGCACACCGGTTCGCGTCGAACTGGGACACGTTCCCGGCGACGGCCTTCGCCCGGGAGGTGCTCACCCACCTCCAGGATCATTCCCTGGTCAGCGCCTTCGGCCTCCAGCAGCTGCGACTCCTGCGGGAACTGCCTCACCTCACGCAGGTCCTGGTCATAGGCGACGTGCCCGCGAACGAGATCGTCGAGGCACTCGGCAACCGCCCGCTGAGGCACCTCAGCATCGGCATCAACAACGTGCTGGACACGCTCGATTTCCTGCCGTCGCTCGACTGCTCCCAGCTCCGCGGTCTGCTCGTCAGCGACTGCCCCCTCGTCACGCGCCTGGACCCGATCGGGGAGCTGCACGATCTCAGGCTGCTCAGGCTCGCCAACGTGCGAGACACCGATGGAACGCTCGATCTGACCCCGCTCCACGGGTTGCCGGAAACCCTCCAGGTCATGGTCTCCGACACCCCCCGCAAGAACCTCATCGGCGCCGCCGCCCTGGGCGAACGCCTGGCCGTCAAATGAACGAAGGGGCGGCCCCGGAACCGTCAGGTTCCGGGGCCGCCCCTTCAGCACGTCAGCCGCTCAGCGCAGCGTCACGCTTCCTTGGACAGGTTCGGGCCCGTCCCGCCCGCCGCCTCGATCGGAGGCACGTCCGGCAGGGCCGACTTCTCCTCGCCGCGGAAGGTGAAGGAGCGCTCCTCGCCCTCGCCCTCCGTGTCCACGACCACGATGTGACCGGGGCGCAGGTCGCCGAAGAGGATCTTCTCCGACAGCGTGTCCTCGATCTCGCGCTGGATCGTCCGGCGGAGCGGACGGGCGCCGAGCACCGGGTCGTAGCCCTTCTTGGCGAGCAGCTCCTTCGCGGACTGGGAGAGCTCGATGCCCATGTCCCGGTCCTTGAGGCGCTCGTCCACGCGGCCGATCATCAGGTCGACGATCTGGAGGATGTCGTCCTGGGTCAGCTGCGGGAAGACGATGATGTCGTCCACGCGGTTGAGGAACTCCGGGCGGAAGTGCTGCTTCAGCTCGTCGCTGACCTTCGCCTTCATCCGCTCGTAGTTGGACTTCGTGTCGCCCTGGGCGGCGAAGCCCAGGTTGAAGCCCTTCGAGATGTCCCTGGTCCCGAGGTTGGTCGTCATGATGATGACCGTGTTCTTGAAGTCCACGACCCGGCCCTGGGAGTCGGTCAGGCGACCGTCCTCCAGGATCTGGAGAAGGGAATTGAAGATATCGGGGTGGGCCTTCTCGACCTCGTCGAACAGGACCACGGAGAACGGCTTGCGGCGCACCTTCTCGGTGAGCTGGCCGCCCTCTTCGTAGCCGACGTATCCGGGCGGAGAACCGAAGAGCCGGGAAACCGTGTGCTTCTCGCTGAACTCCGACATGTCGAGGGAGATCATCGCGTCCTCGTCGCCGAAGAGGAATTCGGCGAGCGCCTTGGACAGCTCGGTCTTACCGACACCGGACGGGCCGGCGAAGATGAACGAGCCACCGGGGCGCTTCGGGTCCTTCAGACCCGCACGCGTGCGGCGGATGGCCCGCGAGAGGCCCTTGACGGCGTCCTTCTGCCCGATGACGCGCTTGTGGAGCTCGTCCTCCATGCGGAGCAGGCGCGAGGACTCCTCCTCGGTCAGCTTGAAGACCGGGATGCCGGTGGCGGTCGCGAGGACCTCGGCGATCAGCTCGCCGTCGACCTCGGCGACGACGTCCATGTCGCCGGCCTTCCACTCCTTCTCCCGCTTGGTCTTCGCGGCGAGGAGCTGCTTCTCCTTGTCGCGCAGGGAGGCGGCCTTCTCGAAGTCCTGCGAGTCGATCGCGGACTCCTTGTCCCGGCGGACGGAGGCGATCTTCTCGTCGAACTCGCGGAGGTCCGGCGGCGCGGTCATCCGGCGGATGCGCATCCGGGAGCCGGCCTCGTCGATCAGGTCGATCGCCTTGTCCGGCAGGAAGCGGTCCGAGATGTACCGGTCGGCCAGCGTGGCGGCCTGGACCAGCGCCTCGTCGGTGATGGAGACGCGGTGGTGGGCCTCGTACCGGTCGCGCAGACCCTTGAGGATCTCGATCGTGTGCGGCAGCGACGGCTCGGCGACCTGGATGGGCTGGAAGCGGCGCTCGAGAGCGGCGTCCTTCTCCAGGTACTTGCGGTACTCGTCGAGCGTGGTGGCACCGATGGTCTGGAGCTCGCCGCGGGCCAGCATCGGCTTGAGGATGCTGGCGGCGTCGATCGCGCCCTCGGCGGCGCCCGCACCCACCAGGGTGTGGAGCTCGTCGATGAACAGGATGATGTCGCCGCGGGTGCGGATCTCCTTGAGGACCTTCTTCAGGCGCTCCTCGAAGTCACCGCGGTAGCGGGAGCCGGCGACCAGCGCGCCGAGGTCCAGGGTGTAGAGGTGCTTGTCCTTGAGGGTCTCGGGCACCTCGCCCTTGACGATGGCCTGCGCCAGGCCCTCGACGACGGCGGTCTTGCCGACGCCGGGCTCGCCGATGAGGACCGGGTTGTTCTTGGTGCGGCGGGACAGCACCTGCATGACCCGCTCGATCTCCTTCTCGCGCCCGATGACCGGGTCGAGCTTGGACTCGCGGGCCGCCTGGGTGAGGTTGCGGCCGAACTGGTCGAGGACCAGGGACGTCGAGGGGGTGCCCTCGGCAGGACCGCCGGCGGTGGCGGCTTCCTTGCCCTGGTAGCCGGAGAGCAGCTGGATGACCTGCTGCCGCACCCGGTTGAGATCGGCGCCCAGCTTCACGAGGACCTGGGCGGCGACGCCCTCGCCCTCACGGATCAGGCCGAGCAGGATGTGCTCGGTGCCGATGTAGTTGTGGCCGAGCTGGAGGGCCTCCCGGAGCGACAGCTCCAGGACCTTCTTGGCACGAGGGGTGAAGGGGATGTGGCCGGACGGGGCCTGCTGGCCCTGGCCGATGATCTCCTCCACCTGCTGGCGGACCGCCTCGAGCGAAATCCCGAGGCTCTCCAGGGCCTTAGCGGCGACACCCTCACCCTCATGGATAAGGCCCAGGAGGATGTGCTCGGTGCCGATGTAGTTGTGGTTGAGCATCCGGGCTTCTTCCTGAGCCAGGACGACAACCCGCCGCGCGCGGTCGGTGAACCTCTCGAACATCGTTAATCGCTCCTCAGAGCGGTCAGTCAGTTAGGGGTCGATCCCCTCCCTGTCCTTCCGCAGCTTAGTCCCGCAAGCGGGGACCGCTCATTCCAACTGCCGACATCCGTCCGGATCACCCCCTTACTTCTTGGGGGGACCTGCTGCCGAACAGCCGACAAATGCTCCAACTCGATGGTGCGAGACGATGTTCCCGCAGGCCAAGCAGTTACCCACACCTCCAGTACGCCGATGGCGAACGTGAGACGCGGAAGCCCACGAGTCACCCCTCCTCACATGGAATGTCTTACCCGTAAGGACTGACACTCCATGCGGCACACCCCGGTTCCCTCCGCTACGGGCGAACACCCTTGCGCTCTCGAATGCACCCGTACGCCCCCATCATGGACACTCCGTGCACCGGATCAAGGACCTTCCGTCACCGGTGCGGTCGTGGCACGTAACCAAGGAGCACCCGGAGGCGTTCCCCCGGTATGGCCCTCACCGTCCCCTTCCCCCGCTCGCCGATCGACGGCGGTTCGGCGCGGTGGTACGCGCACGAGCTCGGCTGGGCGGCGGTGGCCGGACCTCCGGTGCAGCTGGTGACGGGGCTGCGTTTCGACGTCCTCGACATGCCCGCCGCGGCCGGTCGCGGAGTGCTGCGCCGCGTGGGCGCGGGCACCGGACCGGTGGCCCTCATGGGGCGGAGGATGCGGCTGCTCGTGGCAGCGGGGAGCGCGGAGGAGCTGCCCGGACTGCTGGAGTGGCTGGAGTGGGGCGGGATCTCACTGGATCTCGCGGCCCTGGGCGCCGACGGCCGGATGGCCGCGCCCGTTCCCCCTGGGTGGAGCCGTTCCGGCGCGCCGGGTGCCCCGGTGTGGCTGAGGGCCCCGGAGCCCGGTCGCGAGGTGGAGTCCTCGCTGCCGGCCCTGCGGCCCTCGGCGGTGCGGGACGGAGCGGGCGCCCCCTGTCTGGCCCGGCTGGTGGCCGCGGCCGCCGCGGAGTGCCACCGGGTGCGGCTGCTGGGTGCCGTCCGGAACCACCCGCGGGGGGCGGGCCCGGCGACCCGGCAGCCGGCGCCTCAGCGGTTCGCGTCCTCGTAGGCCGCCTTGATCTCGGCCGGCACGCGACCGCGGTCGTTCACGTTGTAACCGTTCTCCTTGGCCCACGCGCGGATCTTCGCGGTGTCCGGGCTGCCGCCGGAGGCGACCACACGGCCCTTGCCCCGGCCGCCGGCGCTGCGGCCACCGGTACGACGACCGCTCTTGGTGTACGGCTCGAGCAGGTCGCGGAGCTTGTCCGCGTTGGCGGTGGTGAGGTCGATCTCGTAGGACTTGCCGTCCAGAGCGAACGTCACGGTCTCGTCCGCCTCGCCGCCGTCGAGGTCATCGACAAGAAGGACCTGAACCTTCTGTGCCACCGGATTTCCTTTCATCGAAAATGCAGTACGCGGAAAGGAAACCGCTTTTCCCGGAAAAACACAAACCCCTGGGAGAGGTTCAGAACCCCGGCAACGCGGGAAACGTGCGCGATTCGGACATAGGCACCGCTCACAGGTGCAGAAGCATCCGGCTGTTGCCCAAGGTGTTCGGCTTCACTCGTTCGAGACCGAGGAACTCGGCGACGCCCTCGTCATAGGAACGCAGGAGCTCGCTGTAGACATCTCCGTCGACCGGAGTCTCGCCGATCTCGACGAAGCCGTGCTTCGCGAAGAAGTCGACTTCGAAGGTGAGGCAGAAAACCCTGCGGACACCGAGCCATCGGGCGGTGTGGAGCAACTTGTCCAGCACCTGATGTCCCACTCCGGCGCCCTTGAAGTCGGGATCGACGGCGAGAGTGCGGACTTCGGCGAGGTCTTCCCACATCACGTGCAGCGCTCCGCAGCCGACGACCGTGGCGTCGTCGTCGCGTTCGGCGACCCAGAACTCCTGGATGGACTCGTAAAGCGTCACCGTCGCTTTGTCGAGCAGGATGCCGCGGCGTACGAAGGGGTCGACGAGACGGCGCACGGCGGCGACATCGGAGGTGCGGGCCCGGCGTACGGTGACGGCATTGGCGGAAGACATGGGGGGACGTTATCGCCCCTGGTCCCCCGGTTCCGCGCCGCCCTGCTCGGTGGCCGTGTTCGCCGTGTTCGGCTCGGGACTGTCCCGCTGGACCATACGCACGGCGTCGTTCAGGGCCTCGCGCTGTTCGGACGACATCATGCCGAAGAAGGCGACCAGTGCGGCGGCGGGGTTGTCGCTCTGCGCCCAGGCTTCGTTCATCAGTGCGGCCGAGTAGGCGGCGCGGGTCGAGACCGCCGTATATCGATAGGCGCGGCCTTCGACTTCCCTGCGGACCCAGCCCTTCTGATGGAGATTGTCCAATACGGTCATGACGGTCGTGTAGGCGATGGACCGTTCCTGCTGGAGATCCTCCAGGACTTCCCGGACGGTCACCGGGCGGTTCCATTGCCAGACGCGGGTCATGACGGCGTCTTCCAGCTCTCCCAATTGGCGGGGCACAGCGCCACCCTAGTGCGCGGCGCGCGAATAATCCCCCATTGCCGCACATTCATGAAGAAAACGCCCTGTAAGAGCGCAAAAAGGACGTACGGCCTGACGGCGGTCGTACGTCCTCGGGTCGCGCGGGCCCGTTACGGGGCGGTGCCGCCCTGCTGCCGGGTGGAGTCGGCGCGGGCCAGGGCGGCGTCCACGATCGCGTCCTCCTTGGCCTTGTTCGGGCCGCCCTGGCTCTTCACGATCGTGACGACCAGGCCGATGAAGAAGACGGCCATCACGACGGGGGGCAGGAGCGCGGATACGTAGTCCATGGCGTCCAGACTAGCTAGCCCGCGACGCGTTCCTCGGGCGGGGGCGGGGGGACCGGCCGTCGGCGTGGCGGGAAGACCTCGGAGGGCTTGGGCACCGGGCGCTCGCCGGGTGCCGGCGGCTTGGGCGCGGGCTTCCCCGGGGTCCCGGGGCCGGAGCCGCCGTCGCTCGCGGCGCGGCCGCCGGGCAGGGCGAGGAGCCGGGCGCGGGGAGCGGTGGCGACGGCGCGGGACGGGGACTGGGCCTGGGCGACGCGGGCCAGCCGGGTGCGGACGGATCGTTCCGCCAGCACCTGGCAGCGGGCCAGCAGCGCGCCCGCGGCCGGGTGGCGGCGCAGCGCCCGCAAGGCCGCGAGGTCGTCGGCGCCGGGGTCGTAGCCGGCCGCCAGGGCGTCCTGGAGGAGCTCCAGGTAGCCCGTCAGGGAGCCGGGGAGGGCCTGGCGGTAGCGGACCAGGTCGGCGAGGAGGAAGGCGCGCAGCCGACCCGCCTCGGCCACCGACTCGTCCACGGATTCGGCCAGGCGCAGGCAGTCCTGGACGTCGTCGTCCTGAAGGGGGGCGGGGTTGAGGGCGATGGCGAGGGCGCGACGGAGGACACGCAGCTCGTCCGCGCTGAACGCCATGCCGCCGCAGGATCCGTAGGGCGTGGGCATGGACCGACGATACGCGCTAATCGGACAAATCTTCCGCTTCTCGATCTTCCCGGCGGGTCGGTCCCGCCGGGAGGATCAGAGCCGCGAGACGTTGCGCTCGTACACCAGCCGCAGACCGATCAGGGTCAGCCACGGCTCGTGGGCGGCGATCTCCTTGGAGTCGGCGAGCACCATCGGCGCCAGACCCCCGGTGGCGATCACGTTGACCTGCGAGGGGTCTCCGTTCGGGCCGGCCAGCTCGCGCCGCATCCGCCCGACGACGCCGTCGACCTGGCCCGCGTACCCGAAGACGATGCCCGACTGCATGGCCTCGACGGTGTTCTTGCCGATCACGCTGCGCGGCCGGGCCAGCTCGATCTTGCGGAGCATGGCGCCCTTGACGCCCAGCGCCTCCACCGAGATCTCTATGCCCGGGGCGATGGCGCCGCCCGCGTACTCGCCGCGCGCGGTGACCGCGTCGTACGTCGTCGCCGTGCCGAAGTCGACGACGATCGCCGGGCCGCCGTACAGCTCGACGGCCGCGACCGCGTTGATGACCCGGTCGGCGCCGACCTCCTTGGGGTTGTCCGTGAGGACCGGGACGCCCGTCTTGACGCCCGGCTCCACCAGGACCGCGGGGACGTCCCCGTAGTAGCGGCGCGTCACCTCGCGCAGCTCGTGCAGCACCGAGGGGACCGTCGCGCAGATCGCGATCCCCCCGATGCCGTCGCTCAGCTCGACGCCGAGCAGCGGATGCATGCCCATCAGGCCCTGCAGCAGGACCGCCCACTCGTCGGCGGTGCGGCGCGGGTCCGTGGAGATGCGCCAGTGCTCCACGATCTCGTCGCCGTCGAAGAGGCCGAGGACCGTCTGGGTGTTGCCGACGTCGATCGTGAGCAGCATCAGACGGCCGCCTCACGCAGGTCGAGCCCGATGTCGAGGATCGGGGACGAGTGGGTGAGGCCGCCCACCGCCAGGTAGTCCACACCGGTGGCCGCGTACGCCGCCGCGTTCTCCAGGGTCAGCCGGCCCGAGGACTCCAGGACCGCCCGCCCGGCGACCAGCGCGACGGCCTCCTCGGTCTCGCCCGGGGTGAAGTTGTCCAGCAGGATCAGGTCGGCGCCCGCGTCCAGGACCTCGCGGACCTGGTGCATCGTGTCGACCTCGACCTCGATCGGGACCTCCGGGAACAGCTCGCGCACGGCCTTGAAGGCCTGTGCGACGCCACCGGCGGCCACCACGTGGTTGTCCTTCACCAGGGCCGCGTCCGACAGCGACATGCGGTGGTTGACGCCGCCGCCGCAGCGCACCGCGTACTTCTCCAGGGCGCGCAGGCCCGGGGTCGTCTTGCGGGTGTCGCGGACCTTGGCCCGGGTGCCCTCCAGGGCGTCCGCCCAGGCGCGGGTGGCGGTGGCGATGCCGGACAGGCGGCACAGGATGTTCAGCGCGCTGCGCTCGCCGGTGAGCAGGTCACGAGTGTGGGCGGTGACGCTCAGCAGCTTGTCGCCGGCCTCGACCCACTCGCCGTCCTCGACGTGCCGCTCGACCTCGAACTCGTCGGTGCACACGATGGACAGCACCGCCTCGGCCACCCGCAGACCGGCCACGACGCCGGCCTCGCGGGCGGTGAAGTCGGCGGTCGCGACGGCCTCCTCGGGGACGGTCGCCACGGTCGTCACGTCCACGCCGCCGTCGAGGTCCTCGGCGATGGCCAGGTGCGCGATGTCCTCGACCTGGACCGGGTCGAGCCCCGCGTCGGCGAGCAGCTGGGCGAGCGCCGGGTCGAGCCCGCACTCGAACTCCTCCGCACCGCCGCAGCCGCAGCCGTCGCCGCAGCCACCGCTCTCGGCGGGCGCGTTGATCTGGATGAGGGGGACGTCCACGGGCTGCGGACGTGCTTCTTCGGGCGTGCTCACGACTGCGGCTCCCTGGGTGCGTCGGGGGTTACGGGCGGAAAGTCTGCTGTGGCGGTGCGGCGGACCACCAGTCGGCGGTCGGACGTCAGGCGTACCACCAGGTGCCGGCGCCAGTGCGCGTCGTCCCGGTCGGGCCGGTCCTCGCGCCAGTGGCAGCCGCGGGTCTCCTCGCGCTCCTGCGCGGCGGCCACCAGGACCCGGGCGACGCACAGCAGGTTGGTGGTCTCCCAGGACTCGACGCCGGGCTCGGCCGCCTTGCGGTCGCCCTCGGCGTCCAGCCGCAGCGCTTCGAGGGCGTCGGCGGCGTCGGAGAGGCTCGCGGCGGACCGCAGCACGCCCGCGCCCTCGCTCATGGTCCGCTGGATGTCCCGACGGACCTCGGGGCCGAGCAGGGTCAGCACCGTGGGGCTCCCGGCCGGCGCGTCGACGACCGGCGGACCCTCGCGGTGCGGGCCGTGCGCGATGATCTCGTCGGCGATCCGCTCGGCGAAGACCAGGCCCTCCAGGAGCGAGTTCGAGGCGAGCCGGTTGGCGCCGTGCACGCCCGTGCAGGCGACCTCGCCGCAGGCGTACAGGCCCGGCACCGTCGTCCGGCCGTGCAGGTCGGTGCGGACGCCGCCGGAGGCGTAGTGGGCGGCCGGTGCGACCGGGATCGGCTCGGTGACCGGGTCGATCCCGTGCGCCCGGCAGGCGGCCAGGATCGTCGGGAAGCGCTGCTCCCACATCTCGGCGCCGAAGTGGCGGGCGTCGAGGTACATGTGCGCGGCGCCCTGCTCCTGCATCCGGCGCATGATCGCCTTGGCGACGATGTCCCGGGGCGCGAGCTCGGCCAGTTCGTGCTGCCCCAGCATGAAGCGCGCCCCGTCGGCGTCGACGAGATGGGCGCCCTCACCGCGCACCGCCTCGGAGACCAGCGGCTGCTGGCCCTCCGAGCCGACGCCGAGGAACAGCACCGTCGGGTGGAACTGCACGAACTCCAGGTCGGAGATCTCCGCGCCCGCGCGCAGCGCCAGCGCGACGCCGTCGCCGGTGGAGACCGCCGGGTTGGTGGTGGCCGAGAAGACCTGGCCCATGCCGCCGGTGGCGAGCACCACGGAGGGGGCGCGGACGGCGCCCACGCCGTCGTGCTGCCCCTCGCCCATCACGTGCAGGGTCACGCCCGCCGTCCGGCCCTCGGCGTCCTTCAGGAGGTCCAGGACGAGCGCGTGCTCGATGGTCCGCACACCCCGGTCGCGTATCGCCTCGACCAGGGCGCGGGAGATCTCGGCGCCGGTCGCGTCGCCGCCGGCGTGCGCGATCCGGCGGCGGTGGTGGCCGCCCTCGCGGGTCAGCGCGATCTCGCCGCCGTCCGTGCGGTCGAAGTCGGCGCCGGTCGCGATCAGCCGGCGCACCGCGCCGGGGCCCTCGGTGACCAGGGCCCGCACGGCCTGCTCGTCGCAGAGCCCGGCGCCCGCCACGAGGGTGTCGTCCAGGTGCTGCTCGGGGGTGTCGCCGTCGCCGAGCGCGGCGGCGATGCCGCCCTGGGCCCAACGGGTCGAGCCGTCGTCGAGCAGGGCCTTGGTGACGACGACCGTGCGCAGCCCGGCGGCCGTGCAGCGCAGGGCCGCGGTCAGGCCCGCGACACCGGAGCCGACCACGACGACGTCGGCGTCGATGGACCAGCCGGGGGCGGGCGCCTGCAGCCGTATTCCGGTCACTTCACCGCTCCGAAGGTCAGGGGGATGTTGTCGATGAGCCGCGTGCTCCCCACGCGCGCGGCGACGGCGAGGATCGCCTCCCCGTCGTGGCCGTCCTCGACCTCGGTGAAGTCGGCCGGGTCGACCAGGGCGAGATAGTCCAGGGTGAGCGGCGGCTCGGCCCGCGCCGCGTCGTCCAGGAAGCCCCGGGCGGCGCACCGCACGGCCTCCGCGCCCCCGCCCTCGGCCGCCTGGGCGACCGCGTGGGCGTCGGCGGCGGCCCGGGCCTCGCCGATCCGGGACAGCGCCTGCGCGCGGGCGTCGCCCCGGCCCTGCGCCCCCGGCAGCGCCTGCGCGCGGGCGCGCAGCGCCTCCTGGGCGGCCAGCCGGTCGCGGGCGGCGAACAGCGCGCGGGACAGCGCCAGGGCGGTGTGCCGCTCCTCGGCCGACAGGTAGCGGTTGCGGCTGGACAGGGCGAGGCCGTCGGCCTCGCGGACGGTCGGCACGCCGACGATCTCGACCGGGAAGTTCAGGTCGCGGACCATGCGGCGGATCAGGGCCAGCTGCTGGGCGTCCTTCTGGCCGAAGAAGGCCAGGTCGGGGCCGGTGAGGTGGAGCAGCTTGGCGACGACGGTGAGCATGCCGTCGAAGTGGCCGGGCCGGGAGGCGCCTTCGAGGCGCTCGCCCATGGGCCCCGCGGTGATCCGGACCTGCGGCTCCCCGCCCGGGTAGACCTCGTCGACCGCCGGGGCGAACACCGCGTCGGCGCCGGCCGCCTCGGCGAGCGCCAGGTCCGCGTCGAGGGTGCGCGGATAGCGCTCCAGGTCCTCGCCCGCGCCGAACTGCAGCGGGTTGACGAAGACGGTGACGACGACGGTGCCGTCGGCCCCGACCCGTTCCCGGGCGGCCCGCACCAGGCTCGCGTGGCCCTCGTGGAGGGCGCCCATGGTCATGACGACGGCGCGCTGCCCGGCGCCCTTCAGCGCCCGCAGCTCCTCTCCCGTACGCACCAGGGTGAAGGTCATCGGCGGTCATCCCCCTCGGCGAGCACGCCCAGCAGGTCCTCGGCCAGCTCGGGCTTGAGCAGTCCGTGCGCGAGCGCCCGGTCGGCGGTCGCGCGGGCCATCGCGAGATAGCCGGCGACGGTGCCGGGCGCGTGCTTGTGCAGCTCGGCGACGTGCGCCGCGACCGTCCCCGCGTCGCCGCGGGCGACCGGACCGGTCAGGGCGGCGTCGCCGGACCGCAGCGCGTTGTCCAGGGCGGCGCCGAGCAGCGGGCCGAGCATCCGGTCGGGCGCGGAGACGCCGGCCGAGCGGAGCAGCTCCATGGCCTGGGCGACCAGGGTGACCAGGTGGTTCGCGCCGAGGGCGAGGGCCGCGTGGTAGAGCGGGCGGCTCTCCTCGGCGATCCATTCGGGCTCGCCGCCCATCTCGATGACCAGCGCCTCCGCGGCGAGCCGCAGCTCGTCGGGGGCGGTGACGCCGAACGAGCAGCCGGCCAGCCGCTGGACGTCCACGGAGGTGCCGGTGAAGGTCATGGCGGGGTGCAGGGCGAGCGGCAGCGCGCCGGCCCGGCGGGCGGGGTCGAGCACGCGGACGCCGTACCGCCCGGAGGTGTGCACGATCAGCTGCCCCGGGCGGATCGCCCCGGTGTCGGCGAGCCCCTCGACGAGCCCGGGCAGGGCGTCGTCGGGCACGGTGAGCAGCACCAGGTCCGCGAGGGCGAGGACCCGGGCGGGCTCCATGACGGGCACGTCGGGCAGCAGGATGGAGGCCCGGCGGCGGGACGCCTCGGAGACCGCCGAGACGGCGACCGGGCGGTGTCCGGCGAGCTGCAGCGCCGCGGCGAGGACGGGTCCGACCCGTCCCGCTCCCACGACGCCGACGGTCAGCCGGGCGGGGCGGTCCTCGGCCCGGTCGGCGTGGTGACCGGGCTGCCGGGCTTCTGCTGCACGCTCTGGTGGTGCGTTCACGATCGGGTCGGCCTTCCGTTCCAGTCCGCGGGGGGTACCGGACGATTTCTGGTCATGCTACGCCAGCGTTTCGCGCGGGCCCGTGGCTGTCCACAGGGTGTGGGCGGCGGTGTGATGATCTGCCCATGGAGACAGAGCACGAGACCGACACCGGCGTCCCGGACGGGACCGAAGACGAGACGACCGCCCTGCGCCGGGCCCTGCGCGAGGCCCCGCGCAAGCTGTGGGACGCCTCCCCGGACGGCACGGTCGCCGCGCGCCTGCGCGAGCTGGCCGACTGGGCGGCCACCACCCCGCACGCGGACACCCCGCTGGACGTCTACGGCGACGGCGTCGTCGCGGAGGTCGAGGACCGGGTCGCCCGCGCGCTGGGCTTCCCCGCGGCGGCCTTCTTCCCCACCGGGACGATGGCCCAGCAGGTGGCCCTGCGCTGCTGGGCCGGACGGACCGGGAACCCGGTCGTGGCCCTCCACCCGCTCGCCCACCCCGAGGTCCACGAGGACCAGGCCTTCACGACGGTCGGCGGGCTGCGGACGACCCACCCCACGACCGCGCCCCGGCTGCCGACGGCGGACGAGGTGCGGGACCACCCGGAGCCCTTCGGGGCGCTGATGCTGGAGCTCCCTCTGCGGGACGCGGGCTTCGTGCTGCCCACCTGGGACGAGCTGGTCGACGTGGTCGAGGCGGCCCGCGAGCGCGACGCCGTGGTCCACTTCGACGGCGCCCGGCTCTGGGAGACGCCGACGCGTTTCGGCCGCGAGCTCCCCGAGATCGCGGGGCTGGCCGACAGCGTCTACGTGTCGTTCTACAAGTCGCTCGGCGGCATGTCCGGCGCCGCGGTCGCCGGCCCCGAGGACCTGATCGACGAGGCCCGCCTGTGGCGCCACCGCTACGGCGGCGACGTCTTCCAGCAGTACCCGGCCGCGATGTCGGCCCTGCGCGGCCTGGAGACGGAGCTGCCCCGGCTGCCCTCCTACGTGGCCCACGCCCGGATGGCGGCGACCGTGCTGCGGGAGGTGTTCGAGGAGGCGGGCGTGGGCTGGTTCCGCGTCCACCCCGAGCCGCCGCACACCCACCAGTTCCAGGTCTGGCTCCCGTACGCCCCCGAAGCCCTCACGGCGGCCTCCCTGGCCCTCGCGCAGGAGGGCACGGCCCTGTTCCGGCGCTGGTTCCCGGGCCCGGCGGGCGGCCCGCCCGGGACGGCGATGACCGAGGTGACGATCAGCGCGCCGGGCCTGGAGTGGACGGCGGACGACGTACGGGCGGCCGCCCGCGCCTTCCTGGGGAAGCTGGACCGGTAGGGACGGCGGCTGCCGCGGCGGCTGCCGGAAACCGGGGTTACCTCCGCCTCCGCAGCCGCCGCAGCACCGCGCGCAGCACGGCCACGTCGTGGGTCCCGGGCACGGGCGGCGCCGGCTCGCGGCGCCGGGCGGCCCGGTAGCTGTCGAAGAGGTACTGGTGAAGGGCGTTCATGGGCACACCGTGCGCCCGGACCGCCCGCCGCCGCCCGCCGATTGACGCCCCTGGTCAAACGGCGGGACAGCACCCCCACCCGCCCCCGCACCATAGGGGGGTGAGCGTGACGATCGACATCACCGGACTGCCGCACGAGCGGATCGCCTTCTGCCCCTCGCCGCTGGCCGAGCTGGGCAACGCCCTGCACGCGCTGGCCGAGCCGGCCCACCACTCCCGGCTGCACGCCTGGACGACGACGACCTCCGCCGGCCTGAAGCCCGAGCTGGCCGACCGGCTCCACGAGGCCGACTTCATGTGGCGGTCCACCCGGAGCGACTTCCTGCTGCCCGCCCAGCCGCGCGAGACGCTGGAGGAGGAGCTGGACGACCTCGACCGCCTGGACGACGAGAAGTTCGTGGGCGCCGCCCTGGAGATCTCGTGCAGCAGCCGCTACTCCGAGGGCATCCCGTCCCCGCTGGTCGACGAGCAGAGCCGCCGCCGCGCCCTCGACCTCGCCGCCGCGCGGGGCCCGCGCCAGGCCGCGTTCGTGGAACGGATGCTGGCCGAGCCCACCGCGGTCCGCGCCTGGATACGGCGCCTCCTGCAGGACTGCGACGACGCGTTCTTCGCCGACACCTGGCGCCGCGTCCGCGTGCAGCTCGCCGCCGACGCCCGCCACAAGACGGAGCTGCTGCGCCGCAAGGGCCTCGCGGAGGCGCTGGCGGCGGCCTCCCCGGCGCTCAGCCTGGAGGAGGGCCCGCACGGCAGCAGGATCGTGGTGGACAAGCTGGTGCACGGCAGGGCGGAGGCCCTGGGCACCGGGGTGACGCTGGTGCCGACGGCCTTCGGCTGGCCGCACCTGTTCGCGACGAGCGCGCCCGGCTGGCAGCCGGTCATCCAGTACCCGGCCGCCACCCGGGACGTCGGCGGCGCCGAGCCGACCGAGACGGTCAAGGCGCGCCTGGAGGCGATCGCCCACCCGATGCGGATGCGCCTGTGCCGGAACCTGGCGCGCGGCCCGTACTCGACGAGCGAGCTGGCCGACGCGTACGGGATCACGGCGCCGGAGGTCTCCCGGCACCTCTCCGTGCTGAAGAAGGCCGGCCTGCTGACCACCCAGCGCCGGGGCCGCTACGTCCTGCACCAGCTGGACTTCTCGGTGGTGGCGAGGCTGGGCAGCGACTTCCTGGAGTCGGTCCTGCGCTGACCGGCGCGAGGACCCTCAGAGGGCCCCGCCGCCGGCCCTGACCAGGCCGGTCTCGTACGCGAGGACGACGACCTGCACCCGGTCGCGCAGCTCCAGCTTGGTGAGGATCCGCCCCACGTGGGTCTTCACGGTCGCCTCGGACAGCACGAGCCGCGCCGCGATCTCGCCGTTGGAGAGCCCCTGGGCGACCAGGAGCATGACCTCGCGCTCGCGGTCGGTGAGCCGGTCGAGACCGCTCTCCGCGGCGCGGCTCTCCCGCCCGGTGGACGGCAGCATCGGCGAGAAGCGGTCGAGGAGCCGCCGGGTGGTGGAGGGGGCGACGACCGCGTCACCGCTGTGCACGGAGCGGATGGCGGCGAGCAGCTCGGCCGGCGGCACGTCCTTCAGCATGAAGCCGCTGGCGCCCGCCTTGAGCCCGGAGAAGGCGTACTCGTCGAGGTCGAAGGTGGTGAGGATCAGCACCTTGGGCGCGTCGGGCTGGGAACAGATCCGCCGGGTGGCCTCCACCCCGTCCAGCTTGGGCATGCGCACGTCCATCAGCACGACGTCGACGTCGGTGCCCCGCAGCACCTCCAGGGCCCCCACGCCGTCGCCCGCCTCGGCCACGACCTCCATGTCCGGCTGGGCGGCGAGCACCATGCGGAAGCCGGTGCGCAGCAGCACCTGGTCGTCGACGAGCATCACGCGGATGGACATGCTGTTCCTTCGGGTCAGTGAGCGGGCTTGAGCGGGAGCAGGGCACTGATGCGGAAGCCGCCGCCGGGGCGCGGCCCCGCGTCCAGGGTGCCGCCGACCATGCCGACCCGCTCCCGCATGCCGATGAGGCCGTGGCCGCGCCCGTCGGCGCCGCCGTCCTCGTACATCTCCTGCGGGGCGCCCCGCCCGTCGTCCTCGACGAGCAGTCCGAGCCCGTCGTCGAAGTAGACCAGGCGGACGCTGGCGCCGACGTCGGGGCCGCCGTGCTTGCGGCTGTTGGTGAGCGCTTCCTGGACGATCCGGTACGCGGTGAGCTCGACGCCGCTCGGCAGCGGGCGCGGGGTGCCCTCGACCTTGAAGTCGACGGCGAGGCCGGCCCCGCGGACCTGCTCGACGAGGTCCTCGATCTGCTGGACGTCCGGCTGCGGGACGTACTCCCCGGCCTCCTGGTGCTCGCCCGTGCGCAGGATGCCCAGCAGCCGCCGCATCTCGGCCAGGGCCTGGCGGCCGGTGCCGGCGATGGTCTCCAGGGCCTGCTTGGCGGTCTCGGGCGAGGAGTCCATGACGTACGCGGCGCCGTCGGCCTGGACGACCATGACGGACACGTTGTGGGCGACGACGTCGTGCAGCTCGCGGGCGATCCGGGCGCGCTCGGCGGCGACGGCGACCTTGGCCTGGGCCTCGCGCTCCTTCTCCAGTCGGGAGGCCCGTTCCTCCAGCTGCGCGAAGTAGGCGCGGCGGGTGCGCAGGGAGTCGCCGAGCACCCAGGCGAGGGCGAACGGCACGGTCATGATGATCGTGAAGAAGACGGTGGCGGCGGAGGACCGGGATTCCTCCAGCGGCCAGCGCAGCTGGGAGAGCGTGGCGGCGGCGAGGCCGCCGGCCAGGGCGAGCCGGGACGCCCAGCGGGGCCCGTCGTGCGCGGCGACCGTGTAGATGATCACGAGCATGGCGAAGTCGGCCATGAACGGGACGATCCCGAAGGCGAGCTGGACGAGGCCGAGGAGGACCGTGAGGACCAGCATCCTCTCGGGGGCGCGCCGGCGCAGGGCGATGACCAGCGAGTAGAGCGCGCCGACGGCGAGGTACCCGGCGATGTTGGTGCCCGCCGGGGAGCCGGAGCCCACCCACAGCAAGGAGAGCCCGAAGAGGACGACGGCCCAGAAGGTGTCGACGCCCGTCGGGTGTCTGCGGATGAAGTCGTAGAGGCGCTGCACGTGACCCAGCGTAGGGAAAGCGGATAGGTGCAGGGGTCAACCGTGGGGTCGATCCTTCCCGTGAGGCCCGTACTCCCCAAGGTGGAGACTGGGGCACGTGACGGATGAGACGTGTCAGTGGCAGGGGTGGCGCGAGGCCGCGGAACGGGCCCTGTACGGCCCCGGGGGCTTCTTCCTGCGCCCGGAGGGGCCCGCCGGGCACTTCCGCACGTCGGTGCACGCCTCGCCGCTCTTCGCGGGCGCCGTGGCCCGGCTCCTCGCCCGCGTGGCGGAGGAGCTCGGCACGGACGAGCCCGCGCTCGTGGACGTGGGCGCGGGGCGGGGCGAGCTGTTGACGGGGGTGCTGGCCGCGCTCCCGCCGGGGCTGCGGGTGCGCCCGTACGGCGTGGAGCGCGCGGCCCGGCCGGCGGGCCTGGACCCGCGGATCGTGTGGACGGACCGGGTGCCGGACGGGGAGCGGGGGCTGCTCTTCGCCAACGAGTGGCTGGACAACGTGCCGGTGGACGTGGCGCAGGCCGACGCGGACGGCGCCGTCCGCCGCGTCGAGGTGCGGGCGGACGGCACGGAGCGGCTGGGCGCGGTGGTGACCGGGCCGGACGCGGAGTGGCTGGAGCGGTGGTGGCCGCTGCGGGAGCCCGGCGAGCGGGCCGAGATCGGGCGCCCGCGCGACGAGGCGTGGGCGGGGGCGGTGGGGGCGCTCGCCGCGGGGACGGCGGTGGCCGTCGACTACGCGCACCTGCGGGGTGCCCGGCCGCCCTTCGGGACGCTCGCCGCGTTCCGGGAGGGGCGGGAGGTGGCGCCCGTGCCGGACGGGAGCCGCGATCTGACCGCGCACGTGGCGCTGGACGCGTGCGCGGCGGCGGTGCCCGGGCCGGCGGCCGCGGTCGTCACGCAGCGGGAGGCGCTGCGGGAGCTCGGGGTGAGCGGCGGACGGCCGCCGCTGGCGCTCGCGTCGAGCGACCCCGCCGGGTACGTGCGGGCCCTCGCGGCGGCCGGCGAGGCGGCGGAGCTCACGGCGCGCGGGGGCCTCGGGGACTTCCTCTGGCTGGTCCAGCGGGTGCCCGGCACCGCGTGAGCGCCCGCGGCGGGCGCCCGGCCCGGGGCGGCCGCCGGTCGGGGGGATACTGGTCCGCATGACGGAGACGACGGTCGGTATCGGGGGCGCGGCGGAGAGCACCGACATGGTGCTGAACATCGGGCCGCAGCATCCCTCCACCCACGGCGTGCTCCGGCTGCGGCTCGTCCTGGACGGCGAAGTGGTGCGCGAGGCCGAGCCCGTGATCGGGTACATGCACCGCGGCGCGGAGAAGCTGTTCGAGGCGCGGGACTACCGGCAGATCATCATGCTGGCCAACCGGCACGACTGGCTCTCCGCGTTCTCCAACGAGCTCGGCGTCGTCATGGCCGTGGAGCGGATGCTGGGCATGGAGGTCCCGGAGCGGGCCGTCTGGACCCGCACCCTGCTCGCCGAGCTGAACCGGGTCCTGAACCACCTCATGTTCCTCGGCTCGTACCCCCTCGAACTGGGCGGCATCACCCCCGTCTTCCACGCCTTCCGCGAGCGCGAGGAGCTCCAGGCCGTCATGGAGGAGGTCTCCGGCGGCCGGATGCACTACATGTTCAACCGGGTCGGCGGCCTCAAGGAGGACCTCCCGGCCGGCTGGCTGGGCCGGGCTCGGCAGGCGGTCGCGGACGTGCGGTCGCGGATGGACGTCTACGACCGGCTGGTCCTGGGCAACGAGATCTTCCGGGGCCGGACCCGCGGCGTCGGGGTGCTCTCGCAGGAGGCCGTGCACGGGTACGGGGTGTCCGGGCCGATCGCCCGCGCCTCGGGCGTCGACTTCGACCTGCGCCGGGACGAGCCGTACCTCGCGTACGGGGAACTCCAGGACGTCCTGCGGGTGGTGACCCGCACGGAGGGCGACTGCCTGGCCCGCTTCGAGTGCCTGCTCGACCAGACGCACAACGCGCTGGAGCTCGCCGACGCCTGCCTCGACCGGATCGAGGACCTGCCGCAGGGGCCGATCAACCAGCGGCTGCCGAAGGTCCTCAAGGCGCCGGAGGGGCACACGTACGCCTGGACCGAGAACCCGCTGGGCATCAACGGCTACTACCTGGTCTCCAAGGGCGAGAAGACCCCGTACCGGCTGAAGCTGCGCTCGGCCTCGTACAACAACATCCAGGCGCTGACCGAGCTGCTGCCGGGGACGCTGGTCGCCGACATGGTGGCGATCCTCGGTTCGCTCTTCTTCGTCGTGGGCGACATCGACAAGTAGGGCGCGCGGGGCGGGACGCGTGACGAGACGGCGGGAGCCGGTGGACCACCGCGGTCCACCGGCTCCTGCCGTCTCGTCGTGCGTGCCGTGCCCGTCGGGCGGGTTCCGCTAGGAGTTCACCGCGCCGCGCAGCTCCGCCACGTCGATCTGCTCGGTCTCGTCGTGCGCGGTCAGGTCGATGACCTGGCCGACGGCCCGCTGCTCGGGGGTGCGCTGCGCGACGGCCGCGAGGACCTCCTCGCCCACGACGTCGGCGAGGTCGGCGTGCTGCACGGCCTCGATCGCGGCGGCGGCCTTCTGCGTGCCGAAGTAGTCGAAGCCGCCCGCGGGGCGCTGGACGGGACGGCGGGCGGCGTACGGGACGATCGCGGCGGCGGCGGGCACGTGCCGCATCGCGGGCGCCTTGGTGTGCTCGTCCGACGCGGGCTCGGCGGCGGTGCCGGGCCGGGGAGCGGGGTCCGACCCGGGGGCCGTGCCGGCGTCCGGGGCCGTGGCGGGCTCGGCGGGGGCGACGGCCTCGACCGGGGCCTCGGCCGGGGCCTTGGTCTCGGTGACGGACTCGGCGTCGGTGCCGGCAACGGTCCCGGCGTCGGACTTCGCCTCGGCCTCGGTCGCCGGCCCGGTCGCCGCTCCGGTCGTCGTCTCGGCCTCGTCCGTGTGCTCGCCGCGCGCTTCGAGGTTGCGCAGCGCCTCCGCCGCCCTGCGGTAGGCGTCCGGGGTCGGGGTGGAGCCGCCGGCGGGCAGGGCCTTGGGCTCCGGGGCGGTCGCCTCCAGGGCGAGCACACGGCGGCCTTCCAGGGCGCTGGCGCGCTCGGTCTCGGCGGTGGCATAGCGGCGCAGGAGGTCGGCGTGCTCGGTGCGGAGCCCGGCGAGCTCGACCCGCTTGGCACGCAGCTTGGCGTCGAGGCGGGTGCGCAGCTCGCGCGACTCCTCCAGGTCGGACTCCAGCTCGGCGACGCGCTCGTCGTGCTTCCACTGGTCCGCCGTGCGGGCGCGGTTCAGCTCGGCGACGGTGCGGCCGGCGCCCTGGTCCCAACTGCGCATGAGGACGGCGCCGGTGACGGCGGCGGCCGCCGCGGCGGCCACGAGCAGCCGCAGCACCAGCGGGTCACCGAGCAGCCAGGCGCCCGCGGCACAGACGACCGACGCCCCGGCGACCGCCGAGGGCGGCAGGAGCTTGTGCAGGGGCTGGGAATGGCGGTGGCGTCCACGTGGCATGGCCTGAAATTTACCGTGCGTAGGCACCGTATGGGGCGTCGGCCCGGCAATCTCTTGGCGAGTTCTCGCCGTCGTGGGGCGGACCGGAGCGATTCCGGAGTGAATCGCTCCGATTCCCCTCGTGCCGTGCCTACTTCTTGAGCAGCCCCTTCGACTCCAGATAGGCCTTCGCCACGTCCTCCGGCTTCGCCCGCTCGGCGTCGACCTTGCGGTTGAGTTCGGCGAGATCCGCCGTCGTCAGAACCTTGGTCAGCTTGTCGAGAGCGGCGGCGATCTCGGGAGACCCGCCGTCCCGGGCATTGACCACGGGCAGCACGTTGTCCGCGTTCTGCAGCTTCTTGTCGTCCTCCAGGAAGACCAGTCCGAAGGATTCGACGGTCGCGTCCGTCGTGGTGGTGAGGACCAGCTGGTCGACCCCGTCCTTGACCGCCTGCTTGGCCTGCGGGGTGCCGACGCCCTTGGGGTCGACGCCGCTGACGTCGATCCCGTACGTCTTCTTCAGACCCGGCGCGCAGAACGGTCGGATCTCGCATTCGTCTCCGGCCGCGATCTTCACCTTCAGCTTGGCGCGGCCGAGGTCGGAAAGGGTCTTCAGCTTGTTCTTCTCCGCGAATTCCCTGCTCACCGCGAACGCGTTCTGGTCGACGGCCTCGCCGACGGCGAGCACCTTCAGTCCGCGCGGCTCGGCCAGCTTCTTCAGGGCCTGGGCGGTGGCGGCCGGGTCACCGGAGGCGACCGGCTTCTCCTCGGGCGCCTTCGGCCCGTTCACCTTGGCGTTGAGGAATTCCGCGAGCGTCGCCGCGTATTCCGGTACGACGTCGATCTCGCCCTTCTCCAGGGCGGGCTGGTACAGCTCGCGATTCTTCACCGTGGTGACGCTCGCGTCGTATCCGGCGTCGTCGAGCACCTGGGCGTACAGCTCGCCGAGGACCTTCGCCTCGGTGAACGCGGCCGCGCCGACGACCAGGGAGCCCTTGGCCCCGCCGCCGCCCGCGGAGGCGCCGCCGCCGGTCTGCGACTTCTCCAGGCTGTCGCCGCCGCACGCGGTCAGCGAGACCGTCAGCGCCGCCGTGCCGAGTACCGCACCCGCGATACGCGAGGTCCTGCTCACAAGATCACCCATCCCAGTCGTTTGTCCGTCCGACGCATCGGTCACCGACGCGTCCGTCACCGGCGCAGCAGCCGGTCCGCGGCCACCAGCAGCGCCTCCACCAGGAGCGCGAGCAGGGCCACGAGCACGGCGCCGGCGACCACCTGCGGCGTGTTGTACGTGTTGAATCCGGCGGTGATGATCCGCCCGAGGCCGCCCTGGCCGACCATCGCGGCGATGGTCGCGGTGGCGACCACCTGCACGGCGGCCGAGCGCAGACCCGTCATCAGCATCGGCCGGGCCAGCGGCAGTTCGACCCCGCGGAAGAGCTGTCCGCCGGACATGCCCATCCCGCGGGCGGCCTCGACCACCGCGCGGTCCACCTCGCGCATGCCCACGTAGGCGTGGGTGAGCAGCGGCGGTATCGCGAAGAGCACGAGCGCGATGACCGTCGGCACGTAGCCGGCGTTGCGCAGCGGCGAGACCATGAAGAGGGCCAGGACGGCGAAGACGGGGATCGCCCGGCCCACGTTGGAGAGGTTGACCGCGAGCGTGCCGCCCTTGCCGAGGTGCCCGAGCCACAGGCCCAGGGGCAGCGCCACGGCGCAGGCGAGGAGCAGCGCGGCCCCGCTCACGTACAGATGCTCGGCGAGCCGGTGCCAGACACCGCTCTCCCCCGACCAGTTGGCGCCGGTGGTGAGCCAGGACCAGGCGTCCGCGACGACACCCACCTCAGGCACCCCCCGCCTGCTCGGCCCGTATCCGGCTCCAGGGCGTCAGGAGCCGCTGGAGGCCGAGGAGCAGCAGGTCGGCGGCGACGGCGAGCAGCACGCACAGCACCGAGGCGGTGAGCACCTGGGCCTTGAAGAAGGTGGGCAGCGCGTCCTCGATCAGGTTGCCGAGGCCGCCGCGGCCGACGATGGAGCCGACCGTGGTGAGCGCGATCGTGGAGACCGTCGCCATCCGGACGCCGGCCATCAACGCGGGCAGCGCGAGCGGGAGTTCGACCTCCCACAGCAGCCGGCCCGTGCCGTACCCCATGCCGCGCGCGGCCTCCTTGGTCTCGGCGGGCACGGCCGCGAGGCCGGCCAGGACGCCGCGCACCAGGATGGTCAGCGAGTAGAGCACCAGACCCGTGACGACCAGCGCCGAGGACAGCCCGAGCAGGGGCAGCAGCAGCGAGAACATCGCGAGCGAGGGGACCGTGTAGAGCAGGGTGGTGAGACCGAGGACGGCGCCGGCCAGCCGGGGCCGGGCCCGCACGAGCAGGGCGAGCGGGAAGGCGACCGCGATCCCGAGCAGCACCGACACCGCGGTGATTCCCACATGCTGGAGGGTGGCCTCGGTCAGCTCCTGGGAACGGGTGCGCAGATACTCCCCGCAGATCCAGTCGTTCGTCACCAGGCAGTTCGGCGTGGCCATGCGCACCCCCTTCCCACGCGCCTCACGAACATCTGTCCGGCGACCCTAACCCCCGCCACCGACAATCACCGAGGAGCGCCACAATGTGGAAATACTTCCTTCACACACCACGGGCCGCGAAGGGTCAGAATGGGGAACCATGATCCGGTTCGAGCAGGTGACCAAGCGGTACGCGGACGGCACCACCGCCGTCGACGACCTCTCCTTCGAGGTCGCCGAGGGGGAGCTGGTGACCCTCGTCGGCCCGTCCGGCTGCGGCAAGACGACCACCATGAAGATGGTCAACCGGCTCGTCGAGCCCACCGCGGGCCGGGTCCTGCTCGGCGGTGAGGACGTCGCCGCCGTCGACCCCGTACGGCTGCGCCGCACCATCGGGTACGTCATCCAGCAGGTCGGCCTCTTCCCGCACCGGACCGTCCTCGACAACACGGCCACCGTGCCCGCGCTCCTCGGCTGGAAGAAGGCCCGGGCCCGCGAGCGCGCCGCCGAGCTCCTCGACCTGGTCGGCCTCGACCCCGCCGTCCACGGGCACCGCTACCCCGAGCAGCTCTCCGGCGGCCAGCGCCAACGGGTCGGGGTGGCCCGCGCGCTCGCCGCCGACCCGCCGGTCCTGCTGATGGACGAGCCGTTCGGCGCCGTCGACCCGGTGGTCCGCGAGCGGCTCCAGAGCGAGTTCCTGAACCTCCAGGCGACCGTCCGCAAGACGGTGCTGCTGGTCACCCACGACCTGGAGGAGGCCGTCCGGCTCGGCGACCGCATCGCCGTCTACGGACAGGGCCGCATCGAGCAGTTCGACACCCCGGCCACCGTGCTCGGCGCCCCCGCCACTCCGTACGTCGCCGACTTCGTCGGCGCGGACCGCGGCCTCAAGCGGCTCGCCGTCACCCCGGTCACGGAGGCCGACCTGGAGCCCGCCGGGGACGGTCCCGGCGGCGCGGCGGACGGCGGCGCGGGCGCGGTCCCCGTGCTCCCCCTGGGCGGCTCCCTCAAGGAAGCACTCGCGCTGCTCCTGCAGCACGACGCCGGCCGGATCGCCGTGCACGCCCCCGGTGACCCGGGCCGTGTCCTCGGCTCGCTCACCACGGCCGGTGTGCACCGGGCCCTGCGCCGGGCCCGGCCGGAGCTCAGCTCGCGCTGAGCTTCCCGCTCATCCACACCAGGCCGGGCGGGATCTCACGGTTCCACGTGTTGAAGTTGTGGCCGCCGCTCTCCAGCGTGATGGAGGAGACGCTCGCCGGGGCCTTCACCTTCCTGATGAAGGCCTGCGTCCCCTTGAGGTTGCCCTCGCCGTGCTTCGACGTGGTCACCAGGAAGGACGACTTGCCCTGGGCCACGTGGTCCAGGCTCCACAGCAGGTCGGCCCGCTTCTTCTCGGCCTGGTCGCCCTGGAACAGGTCACCGGTCGTCACGTCGTCGGCCGCCCGGTAGTAGGCGGAGAAGCCCGCGCCCGCGGAGAACCGGTCCGGGTGGTGCAGCACGATCTTCAGCGCGCAGTAGCCGCCGGTCGAGTTCCCCATGAAGCCCCAGCTCCGCGGCTTCGTGCCCACCCGGTAGTTCTGCGCGATCGCCTGCGGAAGGTCCTCGGCGAAGAAGGTCTCCGTCTGCGGCCCGCCCGGCACGTCCACGCACTCGGTGTCCCGGGGCGGCGCGACCGTCGGCCGCAGCATCACCAGGATCATCGGCTGCATCTTCTTGTCCTTGGCCTGCTGGAAGGCCGTCTTCGGGTACTTCAGACCCTTCAGCAGGTTCTCCGCCGTGCCCGGGTAGCCGGTCAGCACCACGGACACCGGAAAGGTCGACTTCGCGTAGCGCCCCTGGAAGTACTCCGGCGGCAGGTACACGTACGCCTGCGAGTCGATCCTCGACTTCTCGCCCGCTATGACGACCTTCTGTATCTGTCCGCCGACCGAGGGACGCCCGCCGCCCGGCACGTCCATCGCCTGCGTGCCGATCACCTTCACGTCCTTGGAGCCGGCCGAGTGGTCGACCACCACGCCCATCTCCTGCTCCTGGCCGAAGAGGTCGGCCCAGGAGCCGTAGAAGAGGAAGGAGTTGTTGGCGGCCAGACCGACCGAGGCGAACAGGGCCAGCTGGGTGGCGAGCAGCAGCCCGATCCGTCCCAGGACCGCGCGCCAGCCGCCGCGCGCCAGCCTCGGCCACAGCCAGATCGTGGCGACGAAGAGCACCACGGCCAGCGCGACCGCCAACGCGAGAACTTTGTTGCTGGTGAGACCCATGAGACGTATGAGCTTTCTGCCTGATTTTTCCCTGAGATTTACCTGACGGCGAGTGAACCCGCCCCATCGCTGCTCCGTCCTAGAAGGCGCAAACCTCCGGTACGCCCATGATCCGCGCGGCCTACCGGATCAACGATCTCTCGCGGAGCCACGGGAAGCACGGGAAGCGATGTCTGTCACGGTAGATGGGGACAAATCCGGATCGGTTCCGGATCACGTACGCCGGATTCTGCGCGGACCCCGACCCGAAAGGGTCCCGGCGCTGATCGGTACGGCCTGCACACTGATCGGTCTGATCGACGTCGCCGCGGGAGTCTTCCCCCGGTTCCGCGCCAGCCGCATGCACGCCGTCGCGGAGATCCTGCCCGGCACCCTGGGCCCGCTCTCCGCGGCCCTCTCACTCAGCGCCGGCGTCCTCCTGCTGCTGCTCGCCCACGGCCTCAAGCGCAACAAGCGCCGCGCCTGGCGCGCCGCCGTGGTGCTGCTGCCGCTCGGCGCCGTCGCCCAGTTCGTCTGGCGCCACTCGATCACCGGAGCGCTGCTCTCCGTCGCGCTCCTCGCCCTGCTCGTACGCCACCGGGACCAGTTCGCGGCCCTGCCCGACCCCCGCAGCCGCTGGCGCGCGCTCGCCAACTTCGTCCTCATGGGCGCCGGATCCCTCGCCCTCGGCCTCGTGATCGTCAGCGCCCACCCGCGCCGCGTCGTCGGCAGCCCCAGCCTCGCCGACCGCCTCGAACACGTCCTGTACGGCCTCTTCGGCATCGAGGGCCCCGTCGCCTACACCGGCGACGTCGACTGGACCGTCGGCTACTCCCTCGGCGCCCTCGGCATGCTGACCGCCCTCACCACCATCTACCTCGCCTTCCGGCCCGAGCACCCCGCCGCCCGGCTCACCGAGGACGACGAGACCCGCCTGCGGGCCCTCCTCGCCAAGCACGGCGCCCGCGACTCCCTCGGCCACTTCGCGCTCCGCCGCGACAAGGGCGTCGTCTTCTCCCCCAGCGGCAAGGCCGCCGTCTGCTACCGCGTCGTCTCCGGCGTCATGCTCGCCAGCGGCGACCCCATCGGCGACGTCGAAGCCTGGCCCGGCGCCATCGAACGCTTCATGGACGAGGCCAAGGCCCACTCCTGGACCCCCGCCGTCATGGGCTGCTCCGAGACCGGCGGCCAGGTCTGGACCCGCGAGACCGGCCTCGACGCCCTCGAACTCGGCGACGAAGCCGTCGTCGACGTCGCCGACTTCTCCCTCTCCGGCCGCGCCATGCGCAACGTCCGCCAGATGGTCAAGCGCATCGAACGCAACGGCTACACCACCAAAGTGCGCCGCGTCGCCGACCTCAGCGACGGCGAACTCGCCCGCGTCCGCCGGGCCGCCGAAGACTGGCGCGGCACCGACACCGAACGCGGCTTCTCCATGGCCCTCGGCCGCATCGGCGACGCCGGCGACGGGGACGCCGTCATAGCGACCGCCCACAAAGACGACCCCGACGGCACCGAGTCCCCCTACGGCGACCTGAAGGCGATCATCCACTTCGTGCCCTGGGGCAAGGACGGCATGTCCCTGGAACTCATGCGCCGCGATCGCGCCGCCGACCCCGGCATGAACGAGCTGCTCATCGTCGCCTCCCTCCAGGACTCCCCCCGCCTCGGCATCAAGCACGTCTCCCTCAACTTCGCCATGTTCCGGGCCGCCCTCGCCCGCGGCGAGAAGATCGGCGCCGGCCCCGTCCTGCGCCTCTGGCGCGGCCTCCTCGTCTTCCTCTCCCGCTGGTTCCAGATCGAGTCGCTCTACAAGTTCAACGCCAAGTTCCAGCCCCGCTGGGAACCCCGCTTCGTCGTCTACCGCAAGAGCCGCGACCTCCCCCGCATCGGCTTCGCCGCCATGCAGGCCGAGGGCTTCGTGAACTTCGCCCTCCCCCGCCCCTTCCGCCGCCGCTCCCACACCCCGGTCCCCCGCCCCTGCGCCCACATCGTCCCCTCCCAGGCCGAGCGCGAAGTCCACGCGGCCTGACCCCGCCCCCGTAGGCTGGACGCATGAGTACGACGATCGACCGGGGCACGGCGCTCGGCCTGCCGGAGTGGGACCGCTGCGCGGTCATGGGCGTGGTCAACGTGACCCCCGATTCCTTCTCCGACGGCGGCCGCTGGTTCGACACCACGGCCGCCGTCAAACACGGCCTCGACCTCGCCGCCCAGGGCGCCGACCTCATCGACGTCGGCGGCGAGTCCACCCGCCCCGGCGCCAGCCGCGTCGACGCCGAGGAAGAACTCCGCCGGGTCGTCCCCGTCGTCCGCGGCCTCGCCGCCGAAGGCGTCACCGTCTCCGTCGACACCATGCGCGCCACCGTCGCCGCCCGCGCCGTCGAAGCCGGCGCCACCCTCGTCAACGACGTCAGCGGCGGCCTCGCCGACCCCGGCATGGTCGCCGCCGTCGCCGCCGCCGAGGTCCCCTTCGTCGTCATGCACTGGCGCGGCTTCAGCGACAACATGAACAGCCTCGCCGTCTACGACGACGTCGTCACCGAGGTCGTCACCGAGCTCCGCACCCGGATGGAGGCCGTCATCGACGGCGGCGTCGCCCCCGAGCGCATCGTCCTCGACCCCGGCCTCGGCTTCGCCAAACTGGCCCCCCACGACCTGGCCCTCGTCGCCCACCTCCCCCGGCTGCGCGCACTCGGCCGCCCCCTCCTCGTCGCCGCCTCCCGCAAGCGCTTCCTCGGCCACGTCCTCGCCCACCAGGGCGCCGCCCCGCCGCCCGCCCGCGAGCGCGACGCCGCCACCGCCGCCGTCTCCGCCATCGCCGCCCACGAGGGCGCCTGGGCCGTCCGCGTCCACGAGGTCCGCGCCACCGCCGACGCCGTACGCGTCGCCAGGGCCGTCGAGGGCGCCAGGTGAGCCGCGCCCGCCAGGCCGACCGCGCCGCCGTCGAAGCGGCCAACACCGCCTTCTACGAGGCGATGGAACAGGGCGACTTCGACGGCATCACCGACCTCTGGCTCGACGACGGCGCCACACCCATCTCCTGCGTCCACCCCGGCTGGCCCGTCCTGTCCGGCCGCGGCGAGGTGCTCCGCTCGTACGCGCTGATCATGGCCAACACCGACTACATCCAGTTCTTCCTCACCGACGTCGAGGTCTCCCTCGCCTCCGACGTGGCGGTCGTCACGTGCACCGAGAACATCCTCAGCGGCGGCCCCGCCGAGGACGGCGCCTCCCTCGGCCCCCTCGTCGGACAGCTCGTCGTCGCCACCAACGTCTTCCGCCGCACGTCGGAGGGGTGGAAGGTCTGGTCCCACCACGGCTCCCCGGTGATCCCCGAGACCGACGACGACGACACCGACCGCGCCACGGGCCCCGCCGACTGAGCCACCCCGCCCGGCCGGACACCCCGGCCGCCGACCCGACCGTCGGTGCCCGCAGGTAGATTCGTGGGTGGACACCCGGCCGTCCGCACCCGGCTGCGTGGCCACCCGTACTACGACAGCAGGAGTGATTCGCGTGGATCGTGTCGCGCTGCGCGGCCTCAAGGCCCGAGGACACCACGGCGTCTTCCCCAAGGAGCGCGAGGAAGGCCAGACCTTCATCGTCGACCTCACCCTCGGCCTGGACACCCGCGCCGCCGCCGCCGGCGACGACCTGACGAAGACCGTGCACTACGGCGTGGTCGCCGAAGAGGTCGTCGACGTCGTCCAGGGCGAGCCCGTGGACCTCATCGAGACGCTCGCCGAGCGGATCGCCCAGCAGTGCCTCAAGCACGCCGGCGTCCAGGAGGTCGAGGTCGTCGTCCACAAGCCGGACGCGCCCATCACGGTCCCCTTCGACGACGTGACCGTCACCATCACCCGGAGCCGCGCATGAAGCCCCAGCACAGCGATCCGACCGTCCAGCCCGTCCCGGCGGCCGTGACCGCCGCCGTCGACGCGGCGGACGTCACCCTCTCCAACCCCAAGTGGGCCGTCCTCGCCCTCGGCGCCAACCTCGGCAACCGCCTGGAGACCCTCCAGGGCACCGTCGACGCCCTGGAGGACACCCCCGGCCTGCGGGTCAAGGCCGTCTCCCCGGTCTACGAGACGGAGCCCTGGGGCGTCGAGCCCGGCAGCCAGCCCTCGTACCTGAACGCGGTCGTCCTCGTGAAGACCACCCTCCCCCCGGCCTCGCTCCTGGAGCGCGCGCACGCCGTCGAGGAGGCGTTCCACCGGGTCCGCGACGAGCGCTGGGGCGCCCGCACCATCGACGTCGACATCATCACGTACGCCGACGTCGTCTCCGACGACCCCGTCCTCACCCTTCCGCACCCCCGGGCCCACCAGCGCGCCTTCGTCCTCGCGCCCTGGCACGACGTGGACCCCGAGGCCCAGCTCCCCGGCCACGGTCCGGTCGCCGGCCTCCTCGCCACGGTCGGCAGCGAGGGAGTCACGCCGCGCACCGACCTGGAACTCCGACTCCCCGAGTAGTCGTTACGCTCGTCAGAGATCGTCGCTCCGACCACGCGAAGGACACCCGGTGAAACAACTGCGGCTCAAGGTGCTCGCCGGACTCTTCGTCGTCGCCGGCGTCCTCTCCTGGGGCGCCGCCCGGCTCTGGGACGCGGTCGGCACCCTCCCGAGCGTCCCGCTCGCCGCGCCCATCGTCCTGGCGGCCATCGCCGTCGTCCTCACCGCCACCGCCCTCTCGCTGCGCGCCCGCCTCAGGGCCCAGCGGGAGCGCCGCCCCGGCGCCAAGGGCGTCGAACCCCTGATGGCCGCCCGCGCGGTCGTCTTCGCCCAGGCCAGCGCCCTCGTCGCCGCCCTCGTCGCCGGCATGTACGGCGGCACGGGCGTCTTCCTGCTCGGCTCCCTCGACATCCCGGCCCGGCGCGACCAGGCCCTCTACGCCGCCTTCGCCGTCCTCGCCGGCATCGGCGTCATCGCCGCCGCCCTCTTCCTGGAACACGTCTGCAAGCTCCCGGAGGACGAGGACGACAACGGCCCGAACCGCGCGCCGGTGAGCTAGCCCCCTACCAGGGCTCGCGCACGAGGTGCCCGTTCACCAGGAACGTGGGGTGCGGGGAAAGCCGGTAGCTGTAGAAGGTGAAGGGCTTGGTACCGGCCGCCGGGCGGGGGCGGACCTCGCGGACACGGTCCGATCGCCGTCCAGCGTCCACATCGCTGCCCCATACCGTCCCCCTTGATCAGTGATCGACTCCACTGATCGGGGACGGTACGGAGCAGGTCGGGCAGTCCGCTGCTAACGGGCCAATATCAGGGACATGGCCTCGGCACGGGTGGTAGCGTCACGCAGTTGGCCACGTACCGCCGAGGTCGTCGTCTTCGCGCCCGGCTTGCGGACACCACGCAGCGCCATGCACATGTGCTCGGCCTCGATGACGACGATCGCGCCGCGCGCGTCGAGGATCCTCATCAGGGAGTCGGCGATCTGCGTCGTCAGGCGCTCCTGCACCTGCGGACGACGAGCGAAGACGTCCACGAGACGGGCCAGCTTCGACAAGCCGGTAATTTTGCCCGTTTCCGCGGGAATGTAACCAATGTGAGCTACACCATGAAAGGGGAGCAAGTGATGCTCACATTGCGATGTCAGTTCGATGTCCTTGACGAGGACCATCTCGTCGTGCCCCAGATCGAACGTCGTGGTCAGGACGTCCTCGGGCTTCTGCCAGAGCCCCGCGAACAGCTCCTTGTACGCCCGCGCCACCCGCGCCGGCGTCTCACGCAGCCCCTCGCGGTCCGGGTTCTCACCGACCGCGATGAGGAGCTCCCGTACGGCGTTCTCGGCGCGCTTCTCGTCGAACTCGCCGATCGGGCTCTCGCCGTCCAGCGTCACCGGGTCGGTCATCTGTGCCTCGTTCCGTCTGTCTGAGCCTGACGCGAATAAGCCGCGCCCCCTCAGGCTAGAACCTGAGGGGGCGCGGCATCCATTCCGGGTCCGGGGATCCGTCAGACCTCGGGGTGCTCCTCGGGGAGGGCGTCCGGGGTCTTGGTGGTGTCGACCGGGGTCGTCGCCGAGGAGGAGCCGTTGGCGCTGTTGGTCAGGGCCAGCTCCTTCGGGGAGAGGACCGGCGGGCGGGTGGACGGCGTCCGGCGGGCGGAACCGGTCCAGGCCGGGCGGGCCGGGCGCTTGACGATGGGGGCGAAGATCTCGGCGATCTCCTCCTTGCCCAGGGTCTCCTTCTCCAGCAGCGCCAGGACCAGGTTGTCGAGGAGGTCGCGGTTCTCGACGAGGATCTCCCACGCTTCGTTGTGGGCGGTCTCGATGAGCTTCTTGACCTCTTCGTCGACCAGCGCGGCGACCTCTTCCGAGTAGTCGCGCTGGTGCGCCATCTCGCGGCCGAGGAAGGGCTCGGTGTTGTCGCCGCCGAACTTGATGGCGCCGAGCCGCTCGGTCATGCCGTACTGGGTGACCATCGCGCGGGCCGTGGCGGTGGCCTTCTCGATGTCGTTGGCGGCGCCGGTGGTCGGGTCGTGGAAGACCAGTTCCTCCGCGGCGCGGCCGCCCAGCATGTACGCCAGCTGGTCGAGCATCTCGTTGCGGGTGGTCGAGTACTTGTCCTCGTCCGGCAGGACCATCGTGTAGCCCAGGGCGCGGCCGCGGGACAGGATGGTGATCTTGTGGACCGGGTCGGAGTTCGGCGAGGCCGCCGCGACGAGGGCGTGGCCGCCCTCGTGGTACGCGGTGATCTTCTTCTCCTTGTCCGACATGATCCGGGTCCGCTTCTGCGGGCCCGCGACCACGCGGTCGATCGCCTCGTCCAGCGCCTTGTTGTCGATCAGCTTCTGATCGCTGCGGGCGGTGAGGAGCGCCGCCTCGTTGAGGACGTTGGAGAGGTCCGCACCGGTGAAGCCGGGGGTGCGGCGGGCGACGGCGCCGAGGTCCACGTCGGGGGCGACGGGCTTGCCCTTCTGGTGGACCTTGAGGATCTCCAGGCGGCCCTGCATGTCGGGGCGGTCGACGGCGATCTGCCGGTCGAAGCGGCCCGGGCGCAGGAGCGCGGGGTCGAGGATGTCGGGGCGGTTCGTGGCGGCGATGAGGATGACGCCGCCCTTCACGTCGAAGCCGTCCATCTCGACGAGCAGCTGGTTGAGGGTCTGCTCGCGCTCGTCGTGTCCACCGCCGAGGCCGGCGCCGCGGTGGCGGCCGACCGCGTCGATCTCGTCGACGAAGACGATGGCCGGGGCGTTGGCCTTGGCCTGCTCGAAGAGGTCGCGGACCCGGGAGGCGCCGACGCCGACGAACATCTCGACGAAGTCGGAGCCGGAGATCGAGTAGAACGGCACGCCGGCCTCGCCGGCGACGGCGCGCGCGAGGAGCGTCTTGCCGGTTCCGGGCGGGCCGTACAGCAGCACGCCCTTGGGGATCTTGGCGCCGACGGCCTGGAACTTGGCCGGCTCCTGGAGGAACTCCTTGATCTCGTGGAGTTCCTCGACGGCCTCGTCGGAGCCCGCGACGTCGGCGAAGGTCGTCTTCGGGGTGTCCTTGGTGATGAGCTTCGCCTTGGACTTGCCGAACTGCATGACGCGGGAGCCGCCGCCCTGCATCTGGTTCATCAGGAACAGGAAGACGACCACGATCAGGACGAAGGGCAGGAGCGAGAGCAGGACCGAGACGAACGGGGACTGCTTCGTCGGCGAGACGGTGTAGCCCTTCTCGATCTGCCCGGCCTCGAACTTCTCCTGCAGCTTGTCGGCGAGGTCGGCGCCCTGGGTGCCGATGTAGCTGGCCTGGACCTTGCCCGACTTGTTGATCTGCTGACCGTCGACGAGGTCGATCTTGATGACCTGCTCGTCACCGGTGGTCAGCTTTGCGGATTTGACCTGGTTCTTGTCGATCGCCTGGACTACCTGGGAGGTGTCCACCGTCTTGTAGCCCTCGGACGAGCCGACGACCTGCATCAGCACGACCACGGCGAGGACGGCCAGCACGATCCACATGACCGGCCCACGGAAGTATCGCTTCACGTCCATCCATACGGGGCGCTAGCGCCCCGTCCCTCCTGCCCGTAGGTAAATGCTGCTGAGTAGAAAAAAGCTGTTCTTCGGACGGTACCCCAGCATTGTCACCCGCGACCGTCTTCCCTTGCTTCAACGGTGGGAAGGCGGTGCGGGTTCCCCTTGGGGCGGCGGGTGTCAGCCGCCGTAGACGTGGGGGGCGAGGGTGCCGACGAACGGGAGATTGCGGTACTTCTCGGCGTAGTCGAGGCCGTATCCGACGACGAACTCGTTCGGGATGTCGAAGCCGATCCACTTCACGTCGATGGCGACCTTCGCCGCGTCCGGCTTGCGCAGCAGGGTGCAGACCTCGAGGGAGGCCGGCTCGCGCGAGCCGAGGTTGGACAGGAGCCAGGACAGGGTCAGGCCCGAGTCGATGATGTCCTCGACGATCAGGACGTGCTTGCCCTTGATGTCGGTGTCGAGGTCCTTGAGGATGCGGACGACGCCCGAGGACTGGGTGCCGGCGCCGTAGGAGGAGACGGCCATCCAGTCCATGGTGACGGGGGTGGACAGCGCGCGCGCCAGGTCCGCCATCACCATCACGGCGCCCTTGAGGACACCGACGATGAGCAGGTCCTTGCCCGCGTACTCCGCGTCGATCTTCGCGGCCAGCTCGGCCAGCTTCGCGTCGATCTCTTCCTTGGTGATGAGCACCGACTTGAGGTCGGTGCCCATGTCCTTCTCGTTCACCCGGGTCACTTTCGTTGCAGCTTGCGTCAGCCTTGCCGAATGACCAGTCTGCCACCCTGGCGGCGTGCCTCGACGCGCCCGGGCAGGTTGATGGCCCCTTGGCCGCGCCAGCCGGTGATCAGCCGGTCGACCTCTTCGATGTGGCGGGCGAAGAGGGAGCCCGCGGGGGCGCCTTCGGCGATCACGGCGCGGCGCAGGACGCGGCGGCGGACGGCGGGGGGAAGTCCGGAGAGTTTGGCGCATTCGAGGCGGCCGGTGTCGTCGCGCACGGAGGCTTCGGCGTCGGCGGCCCAGGAGTCGAGGGCGTCGGCGTCGTCGCGGGACAGCTGGGCCGTTCGGGCGAGGGCTTCGACGACGCCCTTGCCGAGCGCCTTCTCGAGGGCGGGGAGGCCTTCGTGGCGGAGGCGGGAGCGCGTGTAGGCGGGGTCGCTGTTGTGGGGGTCGTCCCAGACGGCGAGTTCCTGGGCGATGCAGGCCTTGCGGACGGTCTGGCGGTCGAGCTCCAGGAAGGGGCGGCGGTAGCGGCGGGCGGTGCCGGAGACCGCGGCCATGCCGGACAGGGAGCGGATGCCGGAGCCGCGGGCGAGGCCGAGGAGGACGGTTTCGGCCTGGTCGTCGCGGGTGTGGCCGAGGAGGATCGCGGTGGCGCCGTGGCGTTCGGCGGCGGCGTCGAGGGCGGCGTAGCGGGCGTCGCGGGCGGCGGCTTCGGGGCCTCCGTCGCGGCCGACGGTGACCGTGACGGCTTCGACGGGGTCGAGGCCGAGGGCGGTCATGCGGTCGGCGACTTCACGGGCGCGCTGTTCGGAGCCGGTCTGGAGGCCGTGGTCGACGGTGACGCCGCCGGCCCGGAGGTCGAGTTTGCGGGCTTCGAAGGCGAGTGCGGAGGCGAGCGCCATGGAGTCGGCGCCGCCGGAGCAGGCGACGAGGACCAGGGGCCGGCCGTCGGGCCGGCCGTGGGGGCCGCCTTCGGCGCGCTGGGTGGTGTGCTCGGTGAGGACGTCGTGGAGTACGCGGCGGACCGCCAGGCGTATCGCCGCGACCGCAGGATGGGGACCCATGTCCGGTGCCCTTCGTGGAGAGAGTGCAGTGCCTCGGTCGGAGTCTTAACGGTCGGAAGTGGGGGTTCGGTCACTCAGAGTGCGTCGATGGTGACAGAACCTGGCCGTTACCCGAGCATTGCACGCCTTACCCGCCGTCTACGGTCCCTCGGATGGGTGATTGGTGGGGTGTTCTTCCGCCATCCGACGCATCCGTCTCACGAGTCTGCCTTACGGTGCACCCTCGCCACCCAGTCGGCGGGCTTGGCGATCTCGGCCTTGGTGGGGAGCGTGTTGGGGGAGGTCCAGACGCGGTTGAAGCCGTCCATGCCGACCTGGTCGACGACGGCGCGGACGAAGCGTTCGCCGTCGCGGTACTGGCGCAGCTTGGCGTCGAGGCCGAGCAGTTTGCGCAGGGCGAGGTCGAGTCGGGAGGCGCCGCGGGCGCGGCGTTGCTGGAACTTCTCGCGGATCTCGGCGACGGAGGGCACGACGTCGGGGCCGACGCCGTCCATGACGTAGTCGGCGTGGCCTTCGAGCAGGGACATGACGGCGGTGAGGCGGCCGAGGATCTCGCGCTGTTCGGGGGTCTGGACGAGTTCGACGAGGGAGGGGGCGGGTTCGTCCTGTTCGCCTTCGGGGCGGCCGCCGGCGAGGGCCTGGGCGGCTTCGCGTAGGCGTTCGACGACGGTGGAGGGGTCGACCTCGGTGGCGGCGAGGAATGACTGGATCTCGCCTTGGAGGTGGTCGCGCAGCCAGGGGACGGCGGTGAACTGGGTGCGGTGGGTCTCCTCGTGGAGGCAGACCCAGAGCCGGAAGTCGTGCGGGGAGACGTCGAGCTCGCGTTCGACGTGGACGATGTTCGGCGCGACGAGCAGGAGGCGTCCGGCGCTGTCGGCGGGCAGGTCGCGGCCGGCGGGGGCGAAGGTCTCGTACTGGCCGAGGATGCGGGAGGCCAGGAACGACAGGAGCATGCCGAGTTCGACGCCGGTGACCTTGCCGCCGACGCTGCTGAGGACGGTGCCGCCGGTGGAGCCGGAGCGGCGTTCCTGCATCTTGTCGAGGAGCGGGGAGAGCAGTTCGCGGAAGCCGGCGACGTTGGCCTTGATCCAGCCGGTGCGGTCGACGACGAGGACGGGGGTGTCGGGGGTGTCGGCGGGGTCGCGGTCCTCGGGGATCATCCGGGTGTAGGCGCGGACGTGTTCCTCGGCGGCCTTGGCGTGTCTGCGGAGCTCGGCGACGACCTCGCGGGCCTCCTCCCGGCTCACCTCGGGGCCCGGTCGCACCAGGCGGGTCGCCGTCGCGACGGCGAGATTCCAGTCGACCATCCCCGATGTGCCTGCACCACCGATGCTCGTCATGCGTCAACCGTACGGTCTCGGCGCCCGTTCGGTGAGGGTTCGGGCGAGTGTTCCCCCGGGTCAGGGAGGGGGAGGCGGCGTGTCGGCGGGCGGTCAGCGGGCGGGGGCGAGGGCGGCCGAGAGGCGGTCGAGGGCGGGCTGGGCGGTGTCCGGGGAGCTGGTGCGGCCGGCGAGGAAGGCGAAGGCGAGAAGGCGTCCGTCGGCGGTGACGACGGTTCCGGCGAGGGTGTTGACCCCGGTGAGGGTGCCGGTCTTGGCGCGGACGACGCCCGCGCCGCGGGCGGTGGCGTCGGTGCCGAAGCGCCCGGCGAGGGTGCCGCTGAAGCCGCCGACGGGCAGTCCGGTGAGGACGGGCCGCAGGGCGGGGTGGGCGGGGTCGGCGGCCCGGGTGAGGATGCCGGTGAGCAGGGCGGCGGAGACGCGGTCGCGCCGGTCGAGCCCGCTGCCGTCGGCGAAGCGGGCGCCCGCGAGGGGCAGGCCGAGGCGGGCGAGCTCGGCGTGGACGGCCTTGGCCGCGCCGTCGGCGCCGGCCGGCTGCTTGTGGGCGAGGGCGGTCTGCCGGGCGAGGGCTTCGGCGAGGTCGTTGTCGCTGTGCGTGAGGGTGCGTTCGACGAGGTCGGCGAGGGGTGCGGAGTCGGTGCGGGCCAGGGGCCTCGCCTGGGGGCCCCGGGGGGCGTGGCCGGGGGCGGGGGTGCCCTGGACGGTGACGCCGGCGGCGCGCAGGAGGCCGGCGAAGGCGGTGGCGGTGTCGCCGGCCGGGTCGGCGGTGCGGGGCGCGGGTCCGCTGTGGCTGCCGTCGAGGCGGCCCTCGTCGGTCATGAGGGCGCTGAGCGGGGCGAGGTTCTCGTTGGGGCCGATGGGGTGGAGCGCGGGGCCGCGGTAGAGGCTGGTGTCGTAGGTGAGCCGGACGGGGCCGGAGGCGCCGCGGGTCTTGAGGGCGCGGGCGGTGGCGTCGGCGAGGGCCTTGAGGCGGGCCTTGTCGAGGGTGGGGTCGCCGCCGCCGACGAGGGTGACGGTGCGGCCGTCGGGGGTGCCCACGGTGGTGGTGCCGATGCGGTGGTCGGGGCCGAGGGCGGAGAGCGCGGCGGCCGCGGTGGCGATCTTGACGGTGGAGGCGGGGGTCATCGGGGTGCCGGCGCCCTCCCCGTACAGCTGCCGGCCGGTGGTGGCGTCGACGACGGAGGCGGTGCGGAGCGGGCCGAGGCCGGGGTCGGCGAGGAGCGGGACGAGGACGGCGGCCCAGTCGACGGGACGGGCGGGCCGGCCGGGGCGGTCGGGGGTGGTGGGGTCGCCCGTCCGGGTGGTCCGTGGGGTGCCGGGGGCGTCCGTGGTGCCGGTGGCTCCGGTGGTCTCCGGGGCGCCGAGGGCGCGGAGCACTCCGGCGGCGCTCGGGGCGGGGGCGGGCGGGCGGGGGACGGCGGGTCCGGGGGCTCCGGCGTGATGTACGCCACCCCTGAGGTCGGCGGCGGCCGCGCGGGCCCGCTCGGCCTTACGCTGACCGGAGTCCCACGGGCCGGCCGCGGTCACCGCTCCGGCGGCCAGGGCCAGACCGAGCACGGCGGAGCCCGCCGCGAGCTGCCAGGTTCTCGGCTCCGGCATGTGATGACCAGCCCCTTTCGCGATCAAGACCGTGCGTGAGGGACACTTAACCACCGCGCGTCGTCGCGAGCATTGACATGTGTTGATTCAGGAGGAGATCCACCCGTGGAGTTCGACGTTCTCATCGAGATCCCCAAGGGATCGCGGAACAAGTACGAGGTCGACCACGAGACCGGTCGGATCCGCCTGGACCGCCGTCTCTTCACCTCGACCGCCTACCCGACGGACTACGGCTACGTCGAGAACACCCTCGGCGAGGACGGCGACCCGCTGGACGCGCTCGTCATCCTGGACGAGCCGACGTTCCCGGGCTGCCTCATCAAGTGCCGTGCCATCGGCATGTTCCGCATGACGGACGAGGCCGGCGGCGACGACAAGCTGCTGTGCGTCCCGGCGACGGACCCGCGCATGGAGCACCTGCGCGACATCCACCACGTCGCCGAGTTCGACCGCCTGGAGATCCAGCACTTCTTCGAGGTCTACAAGGACCTGGAGCCCGGCAAGTCCGTCGAGGGCGCCGACTGGGTCGGTCGCGCCGAGGCCGAGGAAGAGATCGAGAAGTCCTACGCTCGCGCCAAGGAGCAGGGCGGCCACTGAGCCCCTGTCCGGCTGAGCCTGTGAAGGGCGGTGCACCTGCTGAGGTGCGCCGCCCTTCGCGCGTTCATACTGGGCTGGACAGTGGCGTGATCAAGAGCCCCGTGGCGTGATCGTGCGGGTGCCCGGCCGGGAAGTGGGGGCGGAGACAGTGGTGGCGAAGCCGGACGGCCCGGAGGAGGCCCCGGAGGACCGGAAGCCGCCCTCGGACGAGGCGCGCAGCGCGTTCGCCCCGCCGCCCGGGGTCGAGCAGCCCGCGCCGCCGGAGGAGGAGCACCCGACCTCCGAGTTCGCCCTTCCGGAGGGGTTCGCGCCCCAGCCGCCCGCGGAGCAGGAAGGTTCCGCCTTCGCGCCGCCCTCGACGTACTCGGCGAAGGACAGCCCGCCGGCCTTCACGCCCGCGTACGGGGTGCCGCTGGTCCGGCTGGCGCACGACGCGCCCTGGCAGGACCGGATGCGGACGATGCTGCGGCTGCCGGTGGGTGAGCGGCCGGTGCCGGAGTCGCCGCGCAAGCAGGACGAGACCGGGCCGCCGGTGCCGCGCGTGCTGGACCTGACCCTGCGCATCGGCGAGCTGCTGCTCGCGGGCGGCGAGGGGGCGGAGGACGTCGAGGCGGCGATGTTCGCGATCTGCCGCGCCTACGGGCTCGACCGGTGCGAGCCGACGGTCACCTTCACGCTGCTGTCGATCACGTACCAGCCGTCGCTCGTGGACGACCCGGTCACGGCGAACCGCACGGTCCGGCGCCGGGGCACCGACTACACCCGGCTCGCGGCGGTCTACCAGCTGCTCGCGGACATCAACGCGGGGGCGCACGAGGTGACGCCCGAGGAGGCGTACCGGCGGCTCGCGGAGATACGGCGCAACCGGCACCCGTACCCGGGCTGGGTGCTGACGGCGGCGGCCGGGATGCTGGCCGGGGCGGCGTCGGTGCTGCTGGGCGGCGGTCCGACGGTGTTCTTCGTGGCGGCGCTGGGCGCGGTGCTGGGCGACCGGCTCGCGTGGCTGTGCGCGGGGCGGGGGCTGCCGGAGTTCTACCAGTTCCTGGTGGCGGCGATGCCGCCGGCGGCGATGGGGGTGGCGCTGACGCTGCTGCACGCCGATCTGCGGCCCTCGGCGGTCATCACGGGTGGCCTGTTCGCGCTGATCCCGGGGCGGGCGCTGGTGGCGGCCGTGCAGGACGGCCTGACCGGCTTCTACATCACGGCCTCGGCCCGGCTGCTGGAGGTCGGCTACTTCTTCGTGGCGATCGTGGTGGGCGTGCTGTCGGTGCTGTACCTGGCGGTGCAGTTCGGGGCGGAGCTGAACCCGGAGGGGGCGCTGCGGGCGGTCGAGCGGCCGGTGACGCAGACCGTGGCGTCGATGGTGCTGTGCGCGACCTTCGCGATCCTGCTGCAGCAGTCGCGGGCGACGGTGCTCTTCGCGACGCTGAACGGCGGCGTGGCCTGGGTGATCTACGCGTCGATCGCGGTGACGGCGGGCGGCTCGACGGTGATGGCGACGGCGGTGGCGGCGGGTCTGGTGGGCCTGTTCGGGCAGCTGATCGCCCGCTACCACCACACCTCGTCGCTGCCGTACGTGACGGCGGCGATCGGTCCGCTGCTGCCCGGTTCGGCGACGTACTTCGGTGTGCTCGCGATCGCCCAGAACAACCTGGACGGGGGGTTCGCCTCGCTGGCGAAGGCGGCGGCCCTGGCCCTGGCGATCGCGATCGGGGTGAACCTGGGAAGCGAGCTGGCCCGCCTCTTCATGCAGGCGCCGGCCACGGCGGCGGCCCGCCGGGCGGCGAAGCGGACCAGGGGCTTCTAGAGCCTGTACGGCCCTGGAAGCCCCTGGTGGGTGTTGCCGGTGTACGCGGTGTACGCGGTGTGCGTCCGGCGTACGCGGTGTGCGTCCGGCGTACGCGGTGGGCGGGTCGCCCGGCGGTCAGCGCTTGGCGTGGCGGCCGCGCTCGGCCGGGGGGTTCGGGGTGCCGGGGGCGTCGTGGCCGGTGTCCTGGCCCTGCTTCTTCTTCGACTGGGAGCGGGCCCGCAGGTACTCGATCACGATCGGGACGACGGAGATCAGCACGATCGCGACGAGGATCATCTCGATGTGCTTGTGCACGAAGTCGATCTTGCCGAGGGAGGCGCCGAGCAGGGTCACGCCGGCGCCCCACAGGAGGCCGCCGATGACGTTGAAGGTGATGAAGGAGCGGTAGTTCATCCGGCTCACACCGGCGATGATCGGCGTGAACGTGCGCACGATCGGCACGAAGCGGGCCAGGATCAGCGACTTCGGGCCGTGCTTCTCGAAGAACTCGTGCGCCTTCTCGACGTTCTCCTGCTTGAACAGCTTGGAGTCGGGGCGGCTGAAGAGGGCCGGGCCGACCTTGCGGCCGAACAGGTAGCCCACCTGGTCGCCGATGATCGCCGCGGCCACCACCAGGGTGCACACCAGCCACAGCGGGCTGTCCAGCTTGCCCGTGGTGACGAGCAGGCCGGTGGTGAAGAGCAGCGAGTCACCCGGCAGGAAGAAGCCGATGAGGAGTCCGGACTCGGCGAAGACGATGACGAGGACGCCGATCAGACCGAAGGTCTGGATCAGGTAGTCCGGGTCGAGCCAGCTCGGACCGAGGGCAAGCGTGTTCACGGGTTCCGGGCTCCTGCGATCTGTGGGGGCGAGAAGGACGGGTTTCAGACAGGGCGACGCACAGGCGCGTCGAGGAGATTGTCGTACGGGACTGCCGCCCCAAGCTATCAACGCGGAGTGAACCCTCCGGGTTCCACCGTGCCCGCACGGCTCCGGGCGGCCCCGCGGCCCTCCGGACGCGTCCCTCCGGATGCGCCCCCGCGACGCGGCCCGCAGGCTGAGGGCCAGGAGGTGGATGCGGATGAGCATCGACGAGTACGGCGGTGGCCAGGGGCCCCATTCGGACGTGCTGGTGGTCACGACGAACGACGTGCCCGGGTACGAGGTGCGCCAGGTGATCGGCGAGGTCTTCGGTCTGACGGTGCGTTCCCGGCATCTGGGCAGCCAGATCGGCGCGGGCCTGAAGTCGATGATCGGCGGGGAGCTGAAGGGTCTGACGAAGACCCTGGTGCAGACCCGCAACCAGGCGATGGAGCGGCTGGTGGAGCAGGCGAAGGCGCGCGGCGCCAACGCGGTCCTGATGTTCCGCTTCGACGTCACGGAGGCCGCCGACGTGGGCACCGAGGTGTGCGCCTACGGCACCGCCGTGGTCATCGCGCCGCACGCCTGAGGCCCCTGGGCGCGCGCCCAGGGGCCCCGGGTCTCAGTCGGCGAGGCGGCGCGCGTTGGCGTGGATCGCGGCGCGCAGGTGCTCGGCGAGGCCCTCGTGGATCGAGTCGTAGAAGGCCCGGAAGTTCTCGTCGGAGACGTACATCTCGGCCAGGCCCTGGTGGATCTTCGGGTGGCAGTCGAAGAACCACGTGGTGATGTGCGCGCGGTGGGCCTCGGCGAGCTCCATGGCGGCCGGGGATCCGGGCGCCTCACCCGCGTCCATGAGGGCGCCGTAGGCGGTGCCCCAGGCGTCGATCTCCCCCTTCATGCGCTGCCAGTCGTCCTTGGTGTACGTGGCGACGCGGGCCTGCGTCTCCTCGTGGGTGTGGGTGCCGCCCCAGCGGCGGGCGGACTCCTCCGCGTACCGCTCGGGGTCCTTGTGGCCGAACACCTCGAACTTCTCCTCGGGCGTGAGGTTGATGCCCATGCGTCTCGCCTCCATGGCGTGCTCGACGGCCGCCGCCATCCTTCGCAGTTCCCCGATGCGCCCGGTCAGCAGCCGGTGCTGCCGCCGCAGGTGTTCCTGCGGGTCGGCGCGGGGGTCGTCGAGGAGGACGGCGACCTCTTCGAGGGGGAAGCCGAGCTCCCGGTAGAACAGGATCTGCTGCAGCCTGTCGAGGTCCGCGTCGACGTAGCGGCGGTGGCCCGCCGGGCTGCGTCCGCCGGGCGAGAGCAGCCCGATCGCGTCGTAGTGGTGCAGGGTGCGCACCGTGACCCCGGCGAAGCCGGCGACCTGTCCCACGGAGTGGCTCATCGACTCCCCGCCCCTTCTCTGTGTCGGTTCGCGTGCCAGCCTCGGCCCTGACGCAACGTGAGGTGCAAGCCGAATCCGTCCGACTCCGCGGGCCCCTCAGGATGTTGTGTCGCTTTTGTCTACATATGGTGGGTCGGTGGCCACCGATACCCCCGCTGCCCCCGCCGCCCAGGCGCCCCACCGGATCCTGCTGCCCCAGATCCTGCCCGCCCTCGTGGTCGGCATCGCGTCGGCCCTGCTGTTCCTCGGCATCAGCGCGCTCGCCGAACAGCTCCAGCACGTCCTGTGGAACACCCTTCCGGACGCGCTCGGCATCGGTAACTACTCCTCGCTGTGGATGATCTCCACGCTCACCGCGACCGGCATCGCGGTCGGCCTCGTCGTCTGGAAGGTGTACGGGCACGCGGGCGGCGACCCGGCCGAGGGCGGGCTCGGCGGCCCGCCGATCTCCCCCGGGATCGTCCCCGGCCTGCTCCTCGCCAGCACCCTCTCGCTGGCCGGCGGCGTCAGCCTCGGTCCCGAGAACCCGACCATCGTCTCGGCCATCGCCCTCGCCTTCTGGGCGGGCACCAAGCTGCTGCCCGCCGTGCCCGGCCTCCTGTGGGTGTCGCTCGCCACCGCCGGCACCTTCGGCGCCCTGTTCGGCACCCCCGTGGCCGCCGCCCTCGTCCTCTCCGAGGCGCTCACCACCCACCCGGGCGAGGGCTCGCTGTGGGACCGGCTCTTCGCCCCGCTGATCGCTGCCGGGGCCGGGGCCATGACCACCCAGCTCCTCTCCGACCCCAGCTTCGACATCGGCCTTCCGCCCCTGGACGACCCCGGTGCCGGCGACCTCCTCGCCGCGATGGTCGTCGCCACCCTCGCCGCCGTCTTCGGCCTGCTCGCCTGCTACGCCTTCCCGTACGCCCACCGGGCCTTCACACGGCTGCGGCACCCCATGGTGATGCTGCCGCTCGGCGGGCTCGTGCTGGGCCTCCTCGGCGCGCTGGGCGGGCATCTGACGCTCTTCAAGGGCCTGGAGGAGACCAGGGAGCTCGCCGCCGGCATCGGCACCTTCGGCTCCGGCGAGCTGGCCAAGATGGCCGTGGTCAAGACCGTCGCCCTGCTCGTCGCCGCGGCCAGCGGCTTCCGCGGCGGCCGGGTCTTCCCGGCGGTCTTCATCGGCGCGGCGTTCGGTCTGTGCGCGCAGGCGCTCGTGCCCGAGATCCACCCGGCGGTGGCCGTCTCCGGCGCCGTCCTCGGCATCCTGCTCGCCACCACCCGGCAGGGCTGGGTGAGCCTCTTCGTGGCCGCCGTGCTCGCCTCCTCCCCCTCGATGGTCGCCGTGCTCTGCATCGCGATCCTGCCCGCCTGGCTGGTCGTCACCGGACGCCCGGTCCTGGAGCTCGACGAGCACGGCGAACCCCTCCGCAGCACCTGATCCCCCGGCCCTCCTGCACCCCCTCCCCCCACCCCGCGAAGCAAGGAGCCACCGTGGCACTGCACAAGGGACCCGCAGAGCAGGAGACCGAGCACCACCGCCGGCTCTCCCTGAACCCCTTCTACGGCGAGGCCAACCCGGTCAGCGGCATGACCGAGGCACCGCCCCGCCACCGGCTGCCCGACGGGCCGCTGGCCCCCATGAGCGCTTACCAGCTCGTCCACGACGAGCTGATGCTCGACGGCAACTCGCGCCTCAACCTGGCCACCTTCGTCACCACCTGGATGGAGCCGCAGGCCGGGGTCCTGATGGCGGAGTGCCGCGACAAGAACATGATCGACAAGGACGAGTATCCGCGCACCGCCGAACTGGAGCGCCGCTGCGTCTCGATGCTCGCGCACCTGTGGAACGCCCCCGACCCGTCCGCCACCGTCGGCTGCTCCACCACCGGCTCCAGCGAGGCCTGCATGCTCGCCGGCATCGCCCTCAAGCGCCGCTGGACCAACCGGAACGCCGACCGCTACCGGGGCGGCGCCCGCCCCAACCTGGTGATGGGCATCAACGTCCAGGTCTGCTGGGAGAAGTTCTGCAACTTCTGGGAGGTCGAGCCCCGCCTCGTCCCCATGGACGGCGAACGCTTCCACCTCGACGCCGAGACCGCCGCCGCGCTCTGCGACGAGAACACCATCGGCGTCGTCGCCGTCCTCGGCTCCACCTTCGACGGCTCCTACGAGCCCGTCGCCGACATCTGCGCCGCCCTCGACGCCCTCCAGGAGCGCACCGGGCTCGACATCCCCGTCCACGTGGACGGGGCCTCCGGCGCCATGGTCGCGCCCTTCGTCGACGAGGACCTGGTGTGGGACTTCCGGCTGCCCCGGGTCTCCTCGATCAACACCTCGGGCCACAAGTACGGGCTCGTCTACCCGGGCGTCGGCTGGGCGCTGTGGCGCTCACCCACCGAGCTCCCCGAGGAGCTGGTCTTCCGGGTCAACTACCTGGGCGGCGACATGCCCACCTTCGCCCTCAACTTCTCACGGCCGGGCGCCCAGGTGGTCGCGCAGTACTACACGTTCCTCCGGCTGGGCCGGGAGGGCTACCGGGCGGTCCAGCAGACCAGCCGGGACGTCGCCCGGGGGCTGGCCGAACGGATCGACGCACTGGGCGACTTCCGGCTGCTGACCCGCGGCGACGCGCTGCCCGTCTTCGCCTTCACCACCGCGCCCGACGTCACCAACTTCGACGTCTTCGACGTCTCCCGGCGCCTGCGCGAGAGCGGCTGGCTCGTGCCCGCCTACACCTTCCCCGCCAACCGCGAGGACCTGTCCGTGCTGCGGATCGTCTGCCGCAACGGCTTCTCCGCCGACCTGGCGGGCCTCCTCACCGAGGAACTGGACCGGATCATGCCCGAACTCCGCCGTCAGTCCCAGCCGCTCACCCGCGACAAGCAGGCGGCGACGTCCTTCCACCACTGACCGGGCCGCCCGGCGCGGCGGGGCCGGGGCCGACCGCGCCCCGGCCCCCTCGGCTACCTCCCGAGACGGCCGAACCTCCGTACCGCCAGAGGCAGGAAGACCGCGAGCAGGACCAGCGGCCACGCCACCGCGACGCCGGTCCAGCCCGGTTCGCCGCCCGGGCCGCCGAGCAGCTCCCGGACCGCGGTCGCCGTCGCGGACATCGGGTTCCACTCGACGACCGCGCCCAGCCAACCCGGCATGGACGCGGGCGCGGCGAAGGCGTTGGAGAGGAAGCCGAACGGCCAGACCAGGATCTGCACCGCCTGGACCAGCTCGGCGCGGCCCGCGAGCAGGGCCAGGTGGATGCCGATCCAGAGCATCGCGAACCGCAGCAGGAGCAGCAGTCCCATCGCCCCGAGGAACGCGCCGCCGGAGCCGTGCGTCCGCCAGCCGATCGCGTGGCCGACGCCGACCATCAGGAGCAGTCCGACGCCCGACTGGAGCATGTCGGCGGACGCCCGCCCCACGAGCACCGCGCCGTCGGCCATCGGCATCGAACGGAACCGGTCGATCACGCCCTTGTCGAGGTCGCGCGTCACCGCCGTCATCGTGCCTTCGAGACCGAAGACCATGGTCAGGGTGAGCATGCCCGGCACGAGGAAGTCGACGTAGTCGCCCTCGACGGCCCGCCCGCCGCCGACCAGGTAGCCGAACATCAGCAGCATCATGACCGGGAAGACCAGGCCGACGACGACCTGGACGGGCTGCCGCGCCCAGTGCGCCAGCTCCCGCCGGGTCATGGTCCAGCAGTCGCTCGTCACGTACGCCGCGCTCATGCCGCCACCTCCGTCGGGGCCCCGGTCCGCGGGCCGGTCAGGTGCAGGAAGACCTCGTCCAGCGTCGGCCGGCGCAGGGCGACGTCCTCCGCCTCGATCCCCGCCGCCTCCAGGGCCCGCACGGTCTCGGCGAGCGAGGCCATCCGGTCCCGTACGGGGGCGCTGATCCGCCGCCGGTCCCGGTCGACGTCCGCCTCCCCCGGCCCGAACGGCAGCACCCGCACCGCCTCGTCGAGCCGTGCCCCGTCCCGTACGACCACGTCGATCCTGTCCCGGCCCGCGCGGGACTTGAGCGCGTCGGGGGTGCCGTCGGCGACCACCCGGCCCCGGTCGACCACCGAGATCCGGTCGGCGAGCCGGTCCGCCTCCTCCAGGTACTGGGTCGTGAGCAGCACCGTCGTGCCGCCGCCGACCAGGGAGCGCACCGCGTCCCAGACCTCGGCCCGGCCGCGCGGGTCGAGACCGGTGGTCGGCTCGTCCAGGAACAGCACCTCCGGCTCGGTGATCAGGGCGGCGGCCAGGTCGAGCCGGCGCCGCATGCCGCCGCTGTACGTCCGCACGGCCTTGGTGCCGGTGTCGGCGAGGCCGAAGCGCTCCAGGAGCTCGTCCGCCCGCCCTCCGGCGCGGCGGGCGCCCAGGTGGTGCAGGCGCGCGAACATCTCCAGGTTCTGCCGCCCGGACAGCTCCTCGTCGAGCGCCGCGTGCTGGCCGAGCAGCCCGATCCGGCGCCGCACCTCGCCGGCCTGCCGCCGCACGTCGAACCCGGCCACCCGCACCGACCCCTCGTCGTGGCGGAGCAGGGTGGCCAGGACCCGCACGGCCGTGGTCTTGCCGGCGCCGTTGGGGCCCAGCAGGCCGTGCACCGTGGCGCCCCGCACGGCCAGGTCGAGGCCGTCCAGGGCGGGTTCGCCGCCGTACCGCTTCCGTGCGCCCTCCACGAGGATCGCGTCGCCGTCCATCGACACCCCTTCAGGTAGTCAAGTTTGACCAGTCGCTCGCGGCGGAGGTTATGCCCTGCCGGGCAGCTAGTCAAACTTGATTAGGGGGGCCTCCGGACGCCGCCGCTATGCGGCGCGGGGCCCGCGTCACTCCGCATACGGGTTCTCCTCGCCCTCCGCCAGCACGCCCACGAAGGGGTCGCCCTCCCCCGCGAACACGTACGCCCCGGCCTCGATCCGCTCGATCAGGCCGAGCGTCCACGCGCGCCCCGCGTCGGCGGAGTGGACCCAGAGGTGCATGATCTCCCCGATGTGGCCGAGCTGCTCCGGCCCGCCCTCGGGGGTGTAGTACTCGGTGACCGAGGTCCGCCACGCGTCCAGGCCCCGCAGCCGCTCCCGCAGCAGCCCCACCGCCTCCGCGCGCGGCAGGTCCACGATGAAGCCGATGCCCGCCGACAGGACGTCCATCTGCTGGTCGTAGGTGGAGACCGCCCCGCGCAGCAGGCGCAGGTACTCCTCGCGGCCGGCGTCCGTGATCTCGTACTCGACCCGCGGCGGACCGCCCGCGGTGCTGGGCGCGATCTCGTCGGCGCGCAGCAGTCCCTGCTTCGCCATCTGCTTGAGCGCGTGGTAGATCGAGCCCGGCTTGGCGTGGGACCACTCGTGCGCGCCCCAGTACTCCAGGTCGTTGCGCACCTGGTAGCCGTGGGCGCGGCCGTGCTGCTTGACCGCGCCCAGGACGAGAAGACGGATCGCCGACATCCCACGGACCTCCCTACTCACTGGTCAACTTTGACCAGGGTAGGGCGAGCGGCTCAGCCCTGGCGCTCCAGGGCGATCAGGTCGAAGGAGCCCTTGCCGTCCAGGGACTCCCGGATGACGTCCGCGTGGCCCGCGTGCCGGCCCATCTCCTGGACCAGGTGCAGCAGCATCCAGCGGACCGAGACCCGGCCGTTCTCGGGGAACCAGGGCGCCGGCGGCAGCGGGAAGACGTCGTCCAGGCTGGGCACGCTCCGGACGAACTCCTCGGTCTCCTTGGCCACACCCTCCCAGAAGGCGACGATCTCCGGGATCGTCTCGCCGTCGACGAGCCGGAAGCCCTCGCCCCAGGTGCTCTCGTCGCGCTGCCGCTCGTTCGGGCGCTGCTGGGCGAGCCGGAGCCAGTTCAGCTCGACCTCGGCGACGTGCTTGATCAGTCCGGACAGGCTGAGCTCGCTCGCGCTCGGGCGGCTCGCCGCCTGCTCCTCCGTGAGGCCGTAGGAGGCCCGGACGAGCGCCTCGCGCTGCGACTGCACGAAGTTCAGGAACGCGCCCCGCTCGTCACCCTGCTGCTCCGCGGGAACAAGAGCCACCATGATGTCCACCCTCCGTAGGTTGGTCGGCTTTCCCTCCGACACCGACCAACTTACGGGCCATCTAGGTCAGATGATGTCCTAGACGCGGCCGCCTAGAAGGGGAAACGGCTGCGGCTGTACTGGATCGAGATCCACTTCTGGGTGGTGAAGGCCTCGATCATCGCCTCGCCGTTGAGCCGCCCGATGCCGGAGCGCTTCTCGCCGCCGAAGGGGACGATCGGCTCGTCGTGCACGGTGCCGTCGTTGATGTGGATCATGCCGGTGTGGATGCGCTTCGCGATCCGCACACCCCGCTCGATGTCACCCGTGTGGACGGCGCCGCTGAGCCCGTACGGGGTGTCGTTGGCGATCCGTACGGCCTCGTCCTCGCCGTCGAACGGGACGATCAGGGCCACCGGGCCGAAGATCTCCTGGCCGAGCACCGGCGCGTCGGCGGCGATGCCGGTGAGGACGGAGGGCGACACGACGTTGCCCTCGACCGCGCCGCGCAGCAGCGCGGTCGCGCCGGCCTCGACCGTCTGGTCGACGAGCGCCGACACGGCCTCCGCCTGCTGGGAGTTGATGAGCGGGCCGATGTGGGTGGCGGGGTCGGCCGGGTCGCCGACCCGCAGGGTCTTCACCTTCGCCACGAACTTCTCGCTGAACTCCGGCTCCAGCCGGCGATCCACCAGGATGCGGTTGGCGGCCATGCACACCTGGCCCTGGTGCACGAAGCGGCTGAAGACGGCGGCGTCCACGGCGTAGTCGAGGTCGGCGTCGTCGAGGACGATCAGGGCGCTGTTGCCGCCGAGTTCGAGCACGGCGTGCTTGAAGTTCTGCGCGCAGACGGTGGCGACGTGCCGGCCGACCCCGTCGGAGCCGGTGAAGGAGATGACCTTCGGGACCGGGTGGGTCAGCAGCGCGTCGCCGATCTCGGCGATGTCGGTGACGACGACGTTGAGCAGGCCGGCCGGCAGACCGGCCTCCTCCAGGACCTTGGCGACGAGGGTGCCGCCGCAGATCGGGGTGTTCTGGTGGGGCTTGAGGACGACGCCGTTGCCGAGGGCGAGGGCCGGGGCGACCGACTTGATCGACAGCAGGAAGGGGAAGTTGAACGGCGAGATGACGCCGACGACCCCGACCGGCAGACGGTAGACCCGGTTCTCCTTGCCGTCCACCGGCGAGGGCAGGATGCGGCCCTCGGGACGCAGCGACAGCTGGATCGCCTCGCGCAGGAACTCCTTGGCCAGGTGCAGCTCGAAGGCGGCCTTGAGGCGGGTGCCGCCGAGCTCGGCGACGATCGCCTCGGCGATCTCCTCCTCGCTGTCCTCGACGATCCGCAGCGCCCGCTCGAAGACGAGCCGGCGGCTGTACGGGTTGGTCTGCGCCCACTCGGCCTGGGCCCGCTCGGCGGCCCGGTAGGCCTGGTCGACCTCGGCCGCGGTCGCGATGGTGATCGAGGCCAGCTTCTCCCCGGTGTACGGGTTGAAGTCGATGATGTCCCAGGAGCCGCTGCCGGGCTTCCACTCGCCGTCGATGTACTGGTGGGCCAGTTCGGTGAAGCCGGAGAAGACAGACGACATGAACAAGACCCCTTACCCGCTGCGGCGGACGTCGGCACGGACGAACGCGTCGGTGACGCACTGACCCACAGACGCACTGATGTCACGTCATCGTACTGACGTATCAGGAGAGTTGGAGGAGTCCCCGCAGAAGGTCGCGGCTTTCTGCCGGGTCGGGGCTGTCCCCGCGCAGGCGCTCCATCACCCGCGCGTACTGCGCGACCTCCTCGCGCTTGTCCAGGTAGAGGGCGCTGGTCAGCTGTTCCAGGTACACGACGTCCGAGAGGTCGGACTCGGGGAAGCTCAGCATGGTGAACGCGCCGCTCTCGCCCGCGTGGCCGCCGAAGCTGAAGGGCATGACCTGGAGCGTGACGTTGGGGTGCTCCGAGATCTCGATGAGGTGCCTCAACTGCCCCCGCATGACGGACCGGTCGCCGTACGGGCGGCGCAGCGCGGCCTCGTCGAGCACGGCGTGGAACTGCGGGGCGCGCTCGGAGACCAGGACCTTCTGGCGCTCCAGGCGCAGCGCGACCCGGCGGTCGATCTCGGCGCGCGGGGCGCCGGGCATGCCGCGGGTGACGACGGCGTGGGCGTAGGCCTCGGTCTGCAACAGGCCGTGGATGAACTGCACCTCGTAGATGCGGATGAGGGAAGCGGCGCCTTCGAGGCCGATGTAGGTCTGGAACCAGCCGGGCAGGACGTCGCCGAAGCTGTGCCACCAGCCGGCCACGTTCGCCTCGCGGGCCAGGCCGAGGAGCGAACCGCGCTCGGTCTCGTCGCCGACCCCGTAGAGGGTGAGCAGATCCTCGACGTCCCGGGCCTTGAAGCTCACCCTTCCCAACTCCATACGGCTGATCTTGGATTCGGACGCGCGGATCGAATAGCCGGCCGCTTCCCGGGTGATGCCGCGCGATTCACGCAACCGCCTCAACTGGGAGCCCAGCAGGATGCGGCGCACCACGCTCCCGCTCGCCCCGCTCGATTCGCCTGCCGTCACGGCTCAAGCCTCCCCATCACGGTGCTCCCGCCCCTCAAGATCAATCTGGATCAATCCGATGCCGAGCCCCCGTCGAGCCCCGGATTCTGCCACTAAACGCTTCAGCGCGTACACATTCGATTACGGATAGGGGGCGGGTTCCGGGCAGCGGGGTCACCCGTCCGGGGCGACTTATGCACAGATTCGGCACGTGGACGGACAGGTCCGGCGCGTGCACGTGCATCTGCCCTTGCATCCCCACCGCGCATTCGGAACCATGGAGCCCGCACAGCCGTGTACTCGCGCGTGCTGCCGCACCGTTGTCGCACCAGTTGTCGCACCACAGTCGCGATTCCCGGGAGTGCCTCGCATGGGACCGAATGGATCGACCATGCTCGAGCCGTTACGGCAGGGTCTCCCGCCGATCGATCCCGCGGCCGTCTCCAACTCCGCCTCCTGCGCCCTGCCGCCCCGCTACGAAGCGGTGCGCGGCGCGCGGAAGTTCACCAGCCGGACGCTCACCAACTGGGATCTCGCGGACCGGTTCGACGACGTGGCCCTCGTCGTCTCGGAGCTCGTCACCAACGCGCTGCGGCACGCGGTGCCGGCGGACTCGGGCACGGCGTACGAGGAAGGCCTGAATCCACCCGTTCGCCTGCACCTCATGCGCTGGGCCTCACGTCTCGTGTGCGCCGTGCGCGACCCCAGCCAGGAGAGCCCGGAGGCGCGCGAGGGCGGCGAGGACTTCGCCGCCGAGTCGGGCCGGGGGCTGTTCCTGGTGGAGTCCTTCAGTGACAGCTGGGGCTGGCACCCGCTGGCGGGCACGCTGCACGGCAAGGTCGTGTGGGCGCTGTTCCGGCTGGGGCCGGAGTAGCGGTGAGGAACGGGGGAGGGCCCCGGTGGCAGTCGCCACCGGGGCCCTCTCGTACGTCCGGGTCGGCCCCGTCCTCACACCAGGTGGTCGAACTCCCCGTCCTTGACGCCCGCCAGCAGGGCCTCTATCTCCGCGGGCGTGTAGACGAGCGCGGGGCCGTCGGGGAACCGCGAGTTGCGGACGGCGACCTCGCCGCCCGGCAGCTTGGCGAACTCGACGCAGGAGCCCTGGGAGTTGCTGTGCCGACTCTTCTGCCACACGACACCACGAAGCTCCGTGGCCGCCATGCCGTTGTACGCGTGATGCGCGTGGTGCACTGGTAGCTCCCCGAGATGCTTGGTGCATGTGTCAACTTCCTCGGATCATAGCTGCGTTCATATACCGATGCATGAGCAGATGCACGTGCACGCGGGGTGGCGTATCGACTACGCGACTGTACGTAGAATGACTTGACGGCAGGTCAGGCGGTTCCCGTGCCCGGGCGCCCGTTCGGCCGGGTCCTCAGCGCCGCGACGCCTCCGTCAGCGCGAGCGACAGGTCGTCCAGCGCCTCCAGGAGCAGCGGGGCGCCCTTGCGCAGCAGGAAGTGGTCCGGCGCCCCCTCCCCCGCGGCCCACGCCCCGACCGTCTCCCGCAGCTCGTCCCAGCGCGGCACCTTGCGCTCCCGGACCGCCTTCGCGCCCCGCTCCGTGCAGCGGCGCAGCGCCTCCGCCAGGGCCGCGGCCTCCGGGACGGGCGGTGCGCCGCGCTCGGGCAGATGGGCCTCCAGGAGCATGGCGACCCGGCCGAGCTGGGCCAGCGCGTCCCCGGCCTCGTCCGCCGCCGCGTGCGACAGGCCCCGGTGGCGGACCGGCTCGTGGGTGGCCCGGGCCAGCCCCTCCTGCCAGGCGATCCGGGCGGTCCGGGTGCCGAGCAGCGCCTCGCGCACGTCGGGGCAGGAGGGCCCGGCGGGGTCGGCGTAGCGGGCGACGACGGCGGCCGCGTACCGTCCGTCGGCCACCAGCCAGTCCGCGAGCCGGCCGCGCAGCCGCGGCGTCTCCCAGGCCGGGTAGACCGCGTACGAGAGCATCGCGAGGACGCCGCCGAGGAGGGTCAGCAGGACGCGGTCGCGGATGGTCTGGGAGAGGCCCCCGCCGGCCATGCCGAGCAGGAAGACGACGTACGCGGCGACGAAGACCTGGCTCATCGCGTAGCCCGTGCGCATCAGCAGGTACATCCCGAACGCGCACAGCACCGCGAGCACCGCCGAGCCGTACGCGCCCGGGTGCGCGGCCTGCACGATCCCCGACGCGAGGGTGACCCCGACGAGGGTGCCGCCGAAGCGGGCGACGGAACGCGCGTACGTCTGCGTGAAGTCCGGGCGCATCACCATCACCGAGGCCATCGGCGCCCAGTAGCCGTGCCCCAGGGGCAGGGCCGTGCCGATCAGGTAGCCGGCGCAGGCGACCGCCGTGACCCGGACCGCGTGGCGCAGGATCGGCGACTCGTGGCGCAGCTCGGCGCGCATCCTCGCGAGCGCCACCGGCACGAGCGCGACCAGGGTCGGGCGGCTGCGGGCCTCGGCGGCCGTCTCCGTGCGGGGCTCGGCGGTCTCCATCACGTCGCCGAGCAGCGCGGCGAGCCGGGTGGCGGCCCGGCGGGGCGCGCCCGTGAGGATCGCGCCGGTGTCCGGGGTGCGCAGCGCGGCGACGGCCGCGGGCGGCAGCTCGACCGGTTCGCCGTGCCGGATGGCGTGCGCGGCGGCGTCCAGCACCTCGCCCGCCGCGGCCAGCAGCTCGCGCACCCGGTCCCGCTGCGGGCCCTCGGCGGGCGCGCCGACGGCCGGGTCGGCGAGGGAGGCGAGCACCGGCCGGATCCGCTCGGCCAGACCGCGGGCCCCGTGCAGTTCGGCGGGGCGGCGGCGGGCCTGGCGCGGGGTGACGGCGGCGGCGCTGCGGGCCGTCATCAGCGGGACGGGGTCGAAGGAGGCGATCGGGTCGTGGCGCAGCCGCCGGGCGTAGTCGGCCTCCGCCGCGAGCGCGTCGGCGAGCGCGTCGCGCTGGGCGCCCCACCGGCGCACGGGCAGGGCGACGATCAGCGCGGCCTGCACGAGACCGCCCACGGCGATCATCGCGGCGTGTCCGGCGGCGGTGGCGACGGAGGTCGGCAGGGTGACCGTGACCAGCATGATCGCCACGTTGGAGGAGGCGATGATGCCGACGGTCGGCCCGACGGCCCAGGCCAGGCCCGCGAGGAAGGTCCACACGGCGAGCAGCATCAGGAAGGGCACCGTGTGGGAGGCGGTGAGATAGCCGAGGAAGGTCGAGACGGCGAGGCTCGCGCCGGAGGCCAGCGCGAGGGTGGGGCGGGGGCGGTACGAGCGCTGGAAGGTCGCGATCGCCGCCTGGAACGCGCCGAACGCGGACGACGCCGCCACCGCGGGCCCGAACAGCGCCAGCGACACCCCCACGACGAGCGCCAGCCCCAGCGCCCCGCGCGCGGCCACGGCGGGCTCCAGCCGCCGCCGCTCGACGGAGAGCCCCGAGCGCGCGGTCTCCTTCAGCGCCCGGAGCCAGCTCATGGGGCGAGCCTAGCCGCGATGGGGGGCGAAACGGGCATTCGGGGGCAAGGCGGGGAGCGGCGGGGTCGCGGGCCGGCGGGGGACGGCGCCCGCCGGGCCCGGCCCCGTTCCCCGACCGTGCCTCAGCGGATCTCGCCCCGCGGCGGCGACCCCAGGCCCGCCCGGTCCGCCGCCGTCGTGCCGTGGGTCCAGCCGTCCTCGTCCCAGGCGGCTCGGACCCTGCTGGTGCGGGTCTCGGGGAAGAGCTCGTCCGTGCGGGCGGTGACCGCGACCTCGCGGGTGGCGAGGGCGGGGAGGAGCGTCGGGGCCTCGGCGGCCACGCGGCGGGAGGTGGCGGAGAGGCGGGCGCCGAGGCGGTTCGCGTAGGCGAGGAGGAAGGACTGGCGGAAGGACTTGGTGCGCTTGCGGCCGCCGGCCCGCTGCTCCGCCTCCGCCCGGGTCATCGCGGCCGTGCCCTGCACGAGCAACGAGGTGTAGAGCAGCTCCACCGGGTCCAGGTCGGCCTCGAAGCCGACGACCGTCGAGAAGCCGAGCCCCTCGTTCCACACCGCCCGGCAGTGGTTCGCCGTCGCCACCGCGTCCAGCAGGATCGCCTTCGCCTGCTCGTACGGCGCGTCGACACCGATCCGGAGCGCCCCCGGCGTCTCCGGCGAGGGCGCGCCCGCCGCGAGGGTCGCCTCGTCGAGGCTGTGGCGGGCCATCAGCTCCTGGGCCTTGGCGGTCAGCGCCTCGGCCTCCTCCGCGTACGTCGTCGCCTCGGCCTTCGCGAGCAGCGCGCGGATCCGGCCCAGCGTCTTGGGCTCGCCCGCGACGGGTGGCGGCAGGACCTCGCCCGGCACCGGGCCGACCGCGTCGAGGCGGGGCAGCCGGACGAGGAGCCGGTACAGCTCCAGGACGCCCGTGGCGTACGAGAAGCGGTCGGCGGTCCAGCCGGCCGGTTCGAGCGCGTCGAGCTGGGCCTGCCAGCGGTGCGGGAGGCGTTCGTAGCGGGCCGTCTCCGCGCGGACGAGGCCGGAGAGGAGCCGGACGTGCTCCTCGGCCAGGTCGCGGCGGGCCAGGCGGACGAGGTCGGCGGGCTGCCAGCCGCGCTCCCACAGGGAGCGGACGAACTCCGCGCCGCGCCGGGCCAGTTCGGCGTCGGCGCCGGGGGCGGCGGCGAGCAGGGAGGCCGCGGTGTCCAGGGCCCTGTCGTCGTTCCCGTACAGCGCCTTGAGGGCCTCCTCGACGACGCGGACGGCCTCGCCCGTACCGTCGCCGGCGGAGCCGGTACGGGTGCCGGTCCCGTTGCCGGTGCCGTTGCCGGTCCGGGCGCCCGGACCGGGGCCGGTGTCCGCGCCGCCGCGCCTGCCGGTGCCTCTGCTCATGCCGGGTGCCTCCTCGACCGCACTGCGCCTCGCTCCTCCACACCCTGTGTGTCCCCTCGCCATCGTCCCAGGTCGCCGTCGGGGGTAGGGCCGGCCCTACCCCCAAGGCGCCCTCCTGGGGGCGTGATCCGGGACGGCGCGGACGGTTGGCTTGGTCCATGACCTCCTACGCCGTCCGGCTCCGCGGCCTGCGCCGCCACCACCGAGACGTCCGCGCCCTCGACGGCGTCGACCTCGACTTCCCCACCGGCAGCTTCACCGCCGTGATGGGCCCCTCCGGCTCCGGAAAGTCCACGCTGCTCCAGTGCGCGGCCGGCCTGGACCGGCCCACGGCCGGAACGGTCGAGGTCGGCGGGATCGCCCTGGAGGGCCTGAGCGAGCGGAGGCGCACGCTGCTGCGCCGGGACCGGATCGGCTTCGTCTTCCAGTCGTTCAACCTGCTGCCCTCGCTGACCGCCGCCCAGAACGTGGCCCTGCCCCTGCTGCTCGCCGGCCGCCGGCCGTCCCGGGCCCGGGTGCGCGAGGCCCTCGACCGGGTGGGCCTCGCGGGGCGCGAGCGGCACCGGCCGGGCGAACTGTCCGGCGGCCAGCAGCAGCGGGTCGCGCTGGCCCGCGCGCTGATCACCGCTCCCGCCGTCCTGTTCGGCGACGAACCGACCGGCGCGCTCGACTCCACGACCGGCCGCGAGGTCATGGACATGCTGCGCGGGCTCGTCGACCACGACGGGCAGACCCTCGTCATGGTCACCCACGACCCGGCGGCCGCGGCCCGCGCGGACCGGGTGGTCTTCCTGGTCGACGGCCGCGTGCGCGGCGAACTGCACGCGCCCACGGCGGAGTCGGTCGCGGGGCGGATGGCCGGACTGGAGACCGTGACGGGAGGCCGCTCGTGCTGACCGTCCTCGTCGCCGGGCTGCGGGCCCGCTGGGCGTCCTTCCTCGGCGGGTTCCTCGCGCTCGGGCTCGGGGTGGGGCTGCTCGTCGTCATGGGGCTGGGGCTGGCCGCCACCGCGCACGCGCCCGAGCGGGCCCCGCAGCGATTCGCGTCCTCGCCCGTCGTCGTGCAGGGTCAGGACCGGCTCTCCGCCGAGGTGCGGCGCGGGCCGGGGACGGCCGTCGTCGACGTGCCGCTCGACCGTCCACAGCCTGTGGACACCGAACTCCTGCGCGAGCTGCGCGCCCGCTGGACCGTCACCGTCTCCGGCGGACCGGACGCCGTCGGGGTCGACGCCCCCGCCGACGAGGTCCGGGCCCTGACCGACGGGCGGGCCCGGGTGCTCACGGGCGCCGAGCGGCGGCTCGCCGACCCCGACGCGGGCCGCGACGCGCAGGCACTCGTCACCCTCAACGCCCTGCTCGGCACGGCGGGCGGGGTCACCGCCTTCGTCTCCGTCTTCGTCGTCGCCTCCACCTTCGCCTTCGCGGTCGCGCTGCGCGGCCGCGAGTACGGACTGCTGCGCACCGCCGGCGCCACCCCCGGGCAGCTGCGGCGGACGCTGCTCGCCGAGGCGGCCTGCGTCGGCGTCCTCGCCTCGGCGGCCGGGTGTCTGCTCGGCGCGGCCGGCGCACCGTGGCTCGCCCGGGCCCTGGTGGACGGCGGGGTGGCCCCGGACTGGTTCACGATCGGGAGCGGCGACGTGACCTGGCCGTTCCCCGTCGCGTTCGGGACGGGGGTGACGGTCGCCCTCGCGGGCGCCTTCGCCGCCTCCCGCCGGGCCGGACGGACCGGCCCGGCCGCCGCGCTCCGCGAGGCGGACGTCGACGCGGACGTCCTCCCCCTCGGCCGGGCGCTGCTCGGCGCGGGTCTGCTGCTCGGCGGCCTGGGCCTGCTGGCGTGGACGTGCGCGACGGAGCCGTCCGAACTCCTGAAGCGCAAGACGTACGTCACCCAGCCCATGCTCCTGATCACCGGCGCCGCCCTGCTCGCCCCGCTCCTCGTCCGCCCCGCCGCCCGGGCGCTGCGGCTGCCGGGGGCGGTCGGGACGCTCGTACGGGAGAACGGCGCGGCCGCCGTCCGCCGGACCGCCGCGGTCGCCGCCCCGGTCCTGGTGACGGTCGCCCTCACCGGCACCCTGCTCGGCTCGGCGGCGACCGTGGCCGGCGCGCGGGCGGCGGAGGCGCGGGCGCAGACGGGCGCCGCGTACGTCACGACGGGCACCGGGCTGCCCCGCTCCGGGCCCGGGTCCGCCACCGGCGCGACCTCCGTCTTCGTACGGGACGGGGCGGAGGCCCTGGTCAAGTACGGGGCGCGGGCCGTGGCCGACCCCGCCGCCTGGGCCTCGTACGCCCGGCTGCCGGTCGTCGCGGGCGACCCGCGCGACCTGGACGACCGGTCGATCGTCGTCACCGAGGAGTTCGAGCGGCACAGGGTCGGCGAGCCGGTGGAGGTGTGGACGGCGGACGGCCGGGGGCCGGTGCGGCTGCGGGTCGCCGCGGTGCTCGCGCGCGGGACCGGGGACAACGGACCCTATGTGACCTGGGCGAACGCCCCGGGCGCGACCGTGGACCGGATCGACGCCGACCGGCCCGCGCCCGTCCACGGCGGGACCGTCCGCACCGCGGACGCCTGGGCGGCGGCGGCCTTCCCCGGTGCTGCCGCGAGCACCCCGCAGACCCGCCTCGGCCTGCTCCTGGTGCTCGGCATCGCCGTCCTCTACACGGTGATCGCCCTCGCCAACACGCTGCTCATGGCGACCTCCGTGCGCGGGCGGGAACTGGCCTCGCTGCGGCTGGCCGGTGCCACCCGGGCGCAGGTCCTGCGGGTGGTCGCGGGCGAGACCCTGCTGGCCGTCGGCATCGGCGCGGTGCTGGGCCTGGCCGTCGCCGCGGTCTGCCTCGCCGGCCTGGGGGCCGGACTCGCGGCGCTCTCCGCACCGGTCGCGCTCGCGGTTCCGTGGGCGCAGGCGGGCGCCGTGGCGGGGGTGTGCGCGGTGGTGGCGACGGCTGCCTCGGCGCTCCCCGCGTGGCGGCTCTCGCGCTGACGGGAGAGGCTGGGGAGTCGGGACGGGACAGGGACCGGGGTCGGAGCCGGGTCCCTGTCCCGTGCCGTCCGGCGGGGCCGCACCCCCGTGTCGTCCCCCTCCGGTTCCAGGCGGCCCCGTGGCCGCGGAGCCGCGTCTGTCAGTGCGGGCGGGTAGGTTTTCGGACGTCGGTCCGGTGTGCGGGCCGTCGAACGGGGGGACTGTGCACATGCATCTGCGGGCTGCCGCGATGTCCGAGATCCTGGACGACCACGCCTGGCTCGAAGCCTTCATGTCGAGAGCCTGGGAGCACCACCAGGTGGAGTGCGCGGCGGGGGTCGCCGACTCGATCGAGAAGGACTTCGGCCTGGTCCACGAGCTCTACGCGGCGAGCACCGACGTGGCCGGGTGGCTGCCGGTCTTCGGCGGCAGACAGCCGGCCGGGGCACCCGGTGACGCCGTCCCGGACCCACCGCTGCTCCTCCTCGAACCGGCCGAGGTCCGCGCCGCCGCCGCGTTCCTCGCGGACGTCCCCTTCGACGAACTGTGGGAGGTGACGGGCGCCAAGATCCTCGCCTCCTTCGGGCCCGGCTGGGCCGAGGCCCTGGTCCTGGAGATCTTCCGGGGCCATCACCGGGACCTGCGGGCGTTCTACGGGCGGGCGGCGGCGGCCGGACACACGGTGGTCAAGGCGGGCTGGTTCTGAGCCGCCGCGACGCGCCCCGGGGCGCGCGCTGGAAGGGCGATCCCCACGGGGTGCGCCTTGGAGGGGTCCCCGTGGGGTGCTCCCCGCGGGGTGCTCCCTAGAGCAGGATCACCAGCTTGCCGCGGACGTGCCCCGACTCGCTGAGCTCCTGGGCGCGGGCCGCCTCCTTCAGGGGGAAGGTCTCCGCGAGGTCGAGGCGCAGCCGGCCGTCGGCCACCAGGGCGGCCAGCTCCGTGAGGAGGCGGCGCGCGACGGTCTCCTCGACGGTGACGCCGGAGAAGACGATGCCGTGCTCGTGGGCGTCCGGGGCGGCGATGGTCACGATGCGGGACTTCTCGCCGCCGAGCAGCTCGACGGAGACCGGCAGGGTGTCGTGCCCGGCCGCGTCGAAGACCGCGTCGACGCCCTGCGGGGCGGCCTCGCGGACCCGGTCCGCGAGGCCCTCGCCGTAGGTCACGGGGGTCACGCCGAGCCCGCGCAGGAAGGCGTGGTTGCGCTCCGAGGCCGTGCCGATCACCGTCACGCCCGCCGCGACGGCCAGCTGCGCGGCCACCGCGCCCACGGCACCTGCGGCGCCGTGCAGGAGCAGCGTCTCGCCCGCGGCGACGTCCAGCAGGTCGAGGACCCGCCGCGCGGTCTCGCCGGCGACGGGGATGCTCGCGGCCTGCTCCCAGGAGAGGGCGGCGGGCTTGGGGGCGATGGTCCCGGCCAGGGCGTACTCGGCGTAGGCGCCGGTCTTCGTCCAGCCGAACACCTCGTCGCCGACGCGCACTCCGGTCACGCCCTCGCCGAGCGCGTCGACGGTGCCCGCGAACTCCAGGCCGGGGACGGCGGGGAAGGTCGTCGGGTAGAACTCCTCGACCCAGCCGTAACGGCGCTTCCAGTCCACCGGGTTGACGCCGACGGCCGCCACCTTGACCCGCACCTCGCCCGCGCCGGGCTCGGGCACGGCCACGGCCGACTCGTGACGCAGGACCTCGTGGCCGCCGAACTCCCCGTACACGATCGCTTCCATGACTCCCCGTCTCCCTGCTCCGGATCCGTCTTCGGTGATCCGGAGGAGTGCGTTGTGATCCGTTCCGATGGATCCAGCATCCGTCCCGGACCACCCCCGCCCCGCCGTCCGAACGGACAGTCCCACCTGACCGAAAGGACGGCCGTACGCTTGCCCCCATGGAACTGACCGCCACCAGCGCCCTGTTGGCCGCCCACGACGTCATCCGGCAGCCGCTGGGCGAGATCCTGCCGCGCCTCTCCGAGGTCCTGGAGCCGCTGATCCCGCACCGCGCCGCGGTCGAACTGTCCACGCACTGCGCGCACTCGCCCTTCAAGCGGAGCGGCGGCGCCGAGCTGCCGTTCACCGCCGCCGAGCTCACCCCGCTGCTCGCCGCCGGAATCCCCGGCGAGCCCTGGCAGGGGCCCGCATGGGTCGGCGGGGCCGAGCGGGAGGTGGTCGCGGTACGGAGCGACGCCACGCCCCGCGGGTCGGTCCTCGTCCTCGTACGGGAGGAGGGCGCCGAGCCGGCCGGCGCACCCGAACTCGCCCTGGCGCAGGCCCTGTGGGACCTGGTGACCAGCCACTTCGACCGGTTCGCGAGCGAGGCCGTGCCGGACGCCCTGGCCCGGTCGCGGACGGCGGCGGACACCCGGGCGCGGGTGACCGCCGAACTCACCACCGCGCACGCCGCCGCGCTCTCCGGGCTCCTCGGGGTGCTGCGCAGCCGCGCCCTGGACGACTCCGCCGCCCGCGCGACCGCCACCGACCTGGCCGTGTCGTCCCTGATCGAGCTGCGGGCCGAGTCCCAGCGGGACAGGTCGGTCGCCGAGGAACCCGCCCTGGAGGCCTTCGCCCGCCTCTCCGACGTGCTGCGCCCGATGCTGCGGCACAGCCCCGTACGCCTCGAACTCGGCCCGCCGGAGTCGGTCCGCACCCTGCCCGCCGACGTCGCGCACGGCACGCGGGCCATCGTCCGTGCGCTGCTCCTGATCGTCCTGGAGCAGGAGGCCGTCTCCCGGGTGCACGTCGGCTGGACGCTGACGGAGCACGAACTGCGGGCCACCGTGCGGGACGACGGGCCGGGGCTGCTCGACGCCTGCCCGCTCGGCGCGGGCAGCGTCACCGACCGCCTGGAGGTGCTCGGCGGGCGCCTGGAGCTGGACGCCGTGCCCGGCTGGGGCACCACCCTCACCGCGACCGTGCCGCTCGCCACACCGGACGCCCCGGCCGCCGCGATGAGCCCGCTGACCGGGCTCGGGGAGCGCGAGGTGGAGGTGCTGACCCACCTGGCGCTCGGGCACCGCAACCGGCAGATCGCGCAGGAACTGCACATCAGCGAGTCCACGGTGAAGTTCCACGTCGCCAACATCCTGAACAAGCTGGGCGTCGGCTCCCGGGGCGAGGCCGCGGCCCTCTTCCACAAGGCAGCCTGAACCGGGAGGCACGACGGGACCGGGCGGCGCGGGCCGCCTCCCGGTGATTGTCAGTGGCGGGTGCCAGACTCGCACTCGTGACCGAAAGGTGGGCACTCGCGCCCGAGCCGGAGGGGGACGGGGCGCTGCTCGTCGCCCTCGGGCCCGACGGACTGCCCGCCGGTGAGGTGCGGCGCGAGCCGGACCTGGTGGCGGCCGTCCGCTCCCGCCCGGACGTCGCCCGCTGGGTCTGGCGCGCCACCTCCGAGGTGTATCCGCGTCTGCTCGCCGCCGGCGTCCGCGTCGAGCGGTGCTACGACGTCGAGGTGGCCGAACAGCTCCTCCTCGGCCACGAGGGACGGCTCGGCGAGCCCCGCTCGGCCGCCGCCGCCTGGGCCCGCCTGCGGAACGCGCCGGTGCCGCCCGACCCGCCGCCGCGCGCCGCCGAACCCGGCTCGCAGGACTCCCTCTTCGAGCCGGTGGCGGCCGCCCGACTCCCCTTCGAGGCGCTGCTCGACGTGTACGCGGAGCAGCAGCGGCGCCACGACCGGGCCGAGCACCCGGGGCGGATGCGGCTGCTCACCGCCGCCGAGTCCGCGGGCATGCTGGTCGCCGCCGAGATGCACCGGGCCGGGCTGCCCTGGCGGGCCGACGTGCACCGGGAGGTGCTGCGCGGACTGCTCGGCGAGCGGTACGCGGGCGGCGGCGAGCCGCGCCGCCTCACGGAGCTGGCCGACGAGGTGTCCGCCGCGTTCGGGCACCGGGTGCGGCCCGACCTGCCCGCCGACGTGGTGCGGGCCTTCGCGCGGGCCGGGATCCGGGTGCGGTCCACCCGGCGCTGGGAGCTGGAGGAGCTCGACCACCCGGCGGTCGCGCCCCTCATCGCGTACAAGAAGCTCTACCGGATCTGGACCGCGCACGGCTGGTCCTGGCTGGCCGACTGGGTGCGCGACGGGCGCTTCCGCCCGGAGTACCAGCCGGGCGGCACGGTCACCGGACGCTGGACCACCAACGGCGGCGGCGCGCTGCAGATCCCCAAGGTGATCCGGCAGGCCGTGGTCGCCGACGAGGGCTGGCGGCTGGTGGTCGCCGACGCCGACCAGATGGAGCCGCGGGTGCTGGCCGCGATCTCCCGCGACCCCGGCCTGATGGAGGTCGCGGGACACCCCGACGACCTGTACACCCGGCTCTCCGACCGGGCCTTCTCCGGCGACCGCGACCACGCCAAGCTGGCGCTGCTCGGCGCGGTCTACGGGCAGACCAGCGGCGACGGCCTGAAGAACCTGGCCGCGCTGCGCCGCCGCTTCCCGCGCGCCGTGGCGTACGTGGACGACGCGGCGAAGGCCGGCGAGGAGGGCCGGCTGGTGCGCACCTGGCTGGGCCGCACCAGCCCGAAGGCGGCGGGCGGCGGCGAGGACGAGGAGGCGGGTCTGCCGCAGGCCACCGCCGCCGCGGAGGACGCTCCCGAGCAGTACGTGCCGGGGTACGCGTCGACCGACGCGCGCGCCCGGGGCCGCTTCACGCGCAACTTCGTGGTCCAGGGCAGCGCCGCCGAGTGGGCCCTGCTGATGCTGGCATCCCTGCGCCGCGCCACCGCCGGGATGCGGGCCGAGCTGGTCTTCTTCCAGCACGACGAGGTGATCGTGCACTGCCCGGCCGAGGAGGCGGCGGCGGTCACGGAGGCGATCCGCGCGGCGGGCGACGAGGCGGGGCGGATCGCGTTCGGGGAGACGCCGGTGCGGTTCCCGTTCACGACGGCGACGGTGGAGCGGTATTCGGAGGCGAAGTGAGGCGGATCGGGAGAGGTGAAGACGGACCGGGCCTCCGCCGAGGCCCGGCCCGTCGCTCAGGGGGTCACTTCGCGGTCAGCGCGCGCCACTTCGGGCTCAGCGCGATCGCCTTCATCTGCTGCGTCGTCAGCGCCGGCTCGGGGCGCGTCGCCGCATCGTGCTGGGTGCCGGAATTGAACGCGGAGACGACGACCCGGAAGTCGTCGAGGCCCAGGGTGTCGGCGCCCCACCAGACGACGCCCTGGCCGCCCTTCTCGCCCGGCTGCTCGAACAGCTTCACCCGCGTGCCGTCGGCCTCGGTGGTGACGTCGGAGCCGCCGAAGACGTCGTTGCGGATGCCCGTCATGCCCGGCTGGACGTTGATCTGGACGAGGCTCCGGCCCTTGCCGTCGTCGACGACCAGGTAGCCGTACCCGCCCTCGCCGCCCCTGCCGACGACCCGGAGGCCCTGGCCCTTGGGCAGCAGCGAGCGCAGGGTGGCCTGGACGGCGGCGGCGCTCGGCTCGTGGGTCTCCGGGGTCGTGGTGGAGCCGCCGGGCTTGGTCTGCGGAGGCGGCAGCTGCTCAAGGAGCGGACGCCAGCCGGCCGCCGTGACCAGGCTCTTCAGCTGCGTCGCGGAGAACGGGGGGTTCTCACGGGTGATCGGGGAGTCCTTCTCGGCCGCCGCGTTGTACTCGCTCGCGTCGACGATGAAGCCCTCCTTGGTCTGCAGCAGCGCCCGCCAGTTCTTGGTCTCCACGCGCTTGTCGGGGTACTCATACCCCTCGACGATCAGCAGCCGGGAGCCGCCGGGCAGCTTCTCCGTGACGCAGCGGTCGTAGGGGACGGCGACCTTGTCCGGGCAGCTCATCTGGTCCGCCGACCAGGCGCCGTCGGCGCGGTAGAGGCCGACGGAGACGGCCGCCTTGCCCTTGCCGTCGTCGTAGACGGCGGTGACGGCCTGGCCACTGCCGTCCGGGTCCTGGATCTCCCAGGTCCCGGGCGGGGTGTTGGCCTTGAGGACGGCGGCGAGATCGGCGACGGGGATCCGCGGCTCGTCACCGCGCTTCGGACCCGGCTGCTCGGCCTTGCCGCTGCCGCCGGGCTTCGGAGCCGCCGCCACCGAGGCGCCGCCCACGCCGCCCACGGCGTCCACGTCCATGCCGCCGAGCACCGAGCCGCCGTACGCCCCGCCCAGGGCGATCCCGGCGAGGGCCAGGACGCCGCCGGTCATGGCGAGGCGGCGGCGCAGCATGCGGCGGCGGCCCCGGGTGAGGCCGCCCGAGGCCAGCTCGCGGCGGTCGTCGGGGCCGAAGCCGTCGCCGGTGCGGCGCAGGACCGCGCCCAGTTCCTCCTCGAATCGTGCGTTCGTCACGTCGTTCTCTTCGTGCTGGGGCATGGCGGGATCACCGTCTCCGGTTCATGGGTCGGGAAAGGTCTGTGGGCCGGTCAGCGGGTGGCGAACTCGCTGATGCTGCCGCCGAGCCGCCGGCGCAGCGTGGCCAGGGCGCGGGTGGAGCGGGTGCGGACCGCCGCCGAGCTGACGTGCAGGGCGTCGGCCGTCTCCTCGACGCTGCGGTCCTCCCAGTACCGCAGCACGACCACCGCGCGGTCCTTGGGGGCGAGCTGGGCCAGGGCGTCGAGCAGGGCGATCCGCAGGGCGGGGTCCTCGCCGGTGTCCGGAGCCCGGTCGGGCAGCTCGCCGAGGGGGCGCTCGGTGGCCGAGCGGCGTCTGCGGTGGCTGAGGAAGCCGCGTACGAGGACGGTCTGTGCGTACCCGGCCGGGTTGCCGCTTCGGGTCATGCGCCCCCAGTGGACGTACATCCGGCCGAGCGTGTCCTGCACCAGGTCCTCGGCGAGATGGGTGTCTCCGCTGGTCAGCAGGCATGCCGAGCGGAACAGGTGGCCCGAACGGGCGGCGGCGAACTCCAGGAACTCGTCCGCGCGGGACTGTCTCATGTCCCCCCTTCCGTCGCGTGTCGTGTTCGCTGTCGGTGCGCTTACACACCACATACGCGATGGGCCCCGGGAAATGTTTCAGAACCGGATTCCCCTCGCAGGACGAAACGGTGCAAAAGGGGGTATCCCTGGAGTATGAACACTTTCCTCGTGGGTTCCGCCCAGGTCACCACGGCGGCCGGTGTCTGGCAGTCCGGTCTCGCCCAGGTCCTCGGCGGGCTGGTCGTGGTCGTCGTCCTCATCGGCGCCTTCGTGCTCGGCATGCGCCTCAAGGACCGCGAGTCGCGTCCGCCCGCTCCGGAGGAGCAGCCACACCGCCCGGAGACCGACGCCCTGCCCGGTGAGATGTCCGAGTACCGCAGGCCCGCGGAGATGCCGCAGACCGACGGAGAACACCGGCTCATGCCGTACCAGCTCAAGGACGCCGGCACCGAGACCTCCCCCGACCCCCCGAGCGAGGAGAAGCGCAAGTGGGGCGGCATCTCCAGCGGCGGCTTCGGCAGCGGCGGGACGGGACACGGCGACTGACCGTGGACGCCCACGCCATGGGCACCGGTACGCGGCCGCGCGCGGTCGCGTACCGCCTGCTCGGCTCCGACACCGAAGCCGACGCGGCCCTGCGGGAGGCGGAGCGCGGCGCCGGGCCCGGCGCGCCCGCCCCCGCCCCGGCCGGCGCGCCCACGCCCGCCCTGTCCGTCCTGGTCCGGGTCTGCCTGGCCCGGCTGCGGGAGCGCGAGGCGGCGTGGAGCGGGCCGGAGCCGGGGCCGCTGGGCGCCGGGCCCGGCGAGGAGGCCGTCCTGGACGCCCTGCCGCCGGCCGAGCGCGTCGCGTACGTGCTGCACGACGACTTCGGCGTCCCCGTCGACGAGATCGCCGCGGCCATGGGGCTCACCCCGGCCGCCACCCGGCAGCTGGCCGCCCGCGCCCGGCGCCGGGTCGCGGAGAGCGACGAGATGCCCGAGCGGGACCCGGCCTGACGCACGGAAGACCGGACCCGGCCCGACACACGAGTCCCGGACCCCGCCTGGCACCCGAAACCCGGACCCCGCCTGACACACGCATCCCGGCCCCGCCTCACGCGCGGAACGCCACAGGGCCTGTCCCCCCGGTCCGGGGGGACAGGCCCTGTGGTGCGTTCACGCCGCGGGTACGGCGCCGGTCGCCCAGCGGGTGAGCACCCGCTGTCTGCCGCTGCCGGCCGTGGCCTCGGCCAGTTCGGTCAGGAAGCGGCCGACCTCGCCGTCACCGCGGACGACGGAGACGATGCGACAGCCGCGGGTGATCACGACGGTGCCGTTGGCGCGGTGTTCGTAGCCGAAGGGGCGGGCGGGGTGCATCAGGCGGCTCCGATCTTTTCCTTGGCCGGGGTGCCGGTGAGCGCGGCGAGGTCCGGTTCGGGCGTCGGGCCGCCCACGCCGAGCAGGCGCAGGATCGGGCCCGCCATGGCCGTGGTGACCAGGGCCATCAGGACCATCATGGTGAACAGCTCCGGCCCGATCAGGCCCAGTTGGCGGCCGATGCCGAGGATGACGATCTCGGTGAGGCCGCGGGTGTTCATCAGCGTGCCGAAGGCCCCCGCGTCCCGCCAGCTCATCCCGGAGAACCGGGCCGGGATCGCGGCGCCCGCGAACTTGCCGACCACCGCGGCGACCAGCACGAGGAGCAGGGCCGCGAGGCCGGACCAGCCGAGCCCGCCGACGTCGACGGAGAGGCCGGTGACCACGAAGAAGACCGGCAGGAGCAGGGAGGAGACCTTCTCCAGCGGCACCTCGATCAGCCGGTGCAGCTCGGCGTCCCGCTCGCCCGCACCCTGCCTCGGCATGATCAGGCCGAAGGCGAAGGCGCCGAAGATGGCGTGGATGCCGACCCACGAGGTGGCGTAGGCGGAGAGCAGCACACCGGCCGCCACGACGGCGAGCCGGCCGCTGCCGGACCAGCGCAGCACCTTGTGCAGCAGCGGCCGTACGACGAGGAGCATCGCCGCCGCGTACGCCGCCGTCCACGCCAGGACCTCGAAGAACCCGCCGGTGCCGCCGGAGCCGGCCATCGCGACGACCAGGACCAGCACGCACCAGGCGACCACGTCACCGGCCGCGGCGCAGGCCATGGCGGTGGTGCCGACCCGGGTGGCGCCGAGGTTCTGGTCCCGGATGATCCGGGCGAGCACCGGGAACGCGGTGATCGAGAAGGCGGTGGCCAGGTAGAGCACGAACATGTCCTGGCCCACCCCGGCGGGTGCCAGCGAGTCGTACAGCAGCGCCGCCGCGCCGGCACCCACCGCGAAGGGGACGGCCATCGCGAGGACGGCCGTGGAGCCGACCGAGGCGGTGCGGCCGCGCAGCTTGCCCAGGTCGAGCTCCCAGCCGGCCAGGAACATGAAGAGCGCGAGGCCGACCTGGGAGACGGCCGACAGCATCGGCCGGGCCTCGGGCGGGAAGATCAGCTCGGGCAGGTTCCCCGGCAGCAGCCCCAGCAGACTGGGCCCCAGCATCAGTCCGGCGGCGATCTCCGCCACCACGGGCGGCTGGTGGATCCGCCGTGCGAGCCGGACCATGACGGCCCCGACCAGCAGGACGATCGCCACGTCGGCCAGGACCACCGCGTCGATCGGTACAGCATGGGACGCTGCCATCGCGTCTCTCCCCCTCTGCTTCTACTCCTGGTGGATCAGATCAGGACACGGCCGGCGGCGGTGTCCCGGGTCTCCCGCGACTTGCGCAGGTCACGGGTGATGATCGCCTTCTGGAGCCAGCGGTCCGTGCCGTCGTAGCGGGCGGTGAAGGCCTTGCGGCCGTGCACGGCGAGGTAGTTGTCGACGACGAGCAGCGTGCCGGCCTCGACCACCACGTCCCGGGTGGCCCGCTCCAGCTCGGCGACGAGCTCCTTCAGGGCCTGTTCGGCGACCGAGTCACCGTCGACGCACCGCATGAAGAAGGGGTCGATCCGCAGGTACGGGGAGTCGGGGGCGCCGAAGAGGACGGCGACCGGCTCCGGGGTCTCGCGCATGGCCCGCATCCGGAGCAGCCCCGGGTGGTCGGGCTGCTGGACGGCAAGCTGACGCAGGTGCTCGTCATCCGGAAGGATGTAGAAGCGGGGCTCGGACAGCGCCTTCCGGGTCTCCGCGCTGAGGGTCACGTCACGGATGGAGGCGACGGTGGTCGGCACCCGGTCGTGGTTGCGGATTCCGAAAAGGGCCAGATAGTCACAGCGGTACGGGTGGAATCCGTCCTCGGTGTGCCATTCCAGCAGGACATCGCTGCCGTGACCGCTCTGCTCGTTCTCCTCGCCGGCGATCGGCAGCACATTCTGGATCATCCGGCCGGACTGCAGGGTGGGCCAGCTGAATATCTCGCCAAGGCATTTCCCGATGAGCGAGAGGAAGATTTCCTCGCGCCGGGTGTTCAGCGAGGAGGCGGCGTCCGACCAGTTACCGGGAGTAGGCCCGACACCCTGATCGTCGACGTCGAATCCCCGGATCTTGAATGCGGCGGCCGGGTCGTCACGGCGGAACTCCGCGAGGAACTTCCGCAGCCCCACGGGCAGCCGGCCGGTCAGCTCCCAGGCCTCGTCGTGGAAGCGCGGGTGGCCCGGGTCGCAGTCCGCCTGCTTCAGTTCGGCGATCAGCGCGTCCAGGTGGGCGACTTCGTCGGTGGACAAGTCGTAGTGGAGTACGCCCTGGTCAATGGTCACGGGAATTCGCCCTCTCTGGCATGGTGGGTAGGGGCCGTGGGCGGCCCTGGGCTAGTCCCAGCCCCAGCTGTCGCCGCTGTCGGTCACGCTCGTCTTGCTCGTGTGCAGGGTGTCCGCGGCCTGCGCGGCGGAGGCGCTCATCACCGTCGCCGAGAGGGCCACGGCGCACGAGACCAGGTAGACAAAAGCCTTGCGTCGCATTTCTCTTACCGTCCGATTCCCTCGAAGTGGCTTGTGGCTTACTCGATTTAGCCCGACAGAGGTTTGTGACCTGCCGTCGTTGAGTAATCTGCCAGGGGCCGAACGGGCGCTACAAGAAGTTCGGTTGGCACCAAGGTGCACTGGCTGCAAGTGGCCACATCCGCCGCCCTTGGCCGAGAAGCGGGTGTGGCCGGACCACCATCAGAAGGCCTTACGGTGTTTCCCGCCGCGCTTGCGCTCGTACATCTCACGCCCCGCGGCCTCGCGTCGGCGCCATTCACGGCCGAGCTCGGCGCGCAGCCGGGCGTCGGTGCGCGAGGCGATCCAGGCGCTTTCGCGCAGCAGTTTGCGGTAACTCTCGAACCGGCGGTGCGAGAGGGTGCCGTCCTCGACGGCGGCGAGGACCGCGCAGCCGGGTTCGGCGTGGTGTTCACAGTTGTGGAAGCGGCAGCGGGCGGCCAGTTCCTCGATCTCGGCGAAGACCTGGGTGAGGCCGTCGTTCGCCTCCCAGAGGCCGACCCCGCGCAGCCCGGGGGTGTCGATGAGCAGGCCGCCGGACGGCAGCGGCAGCAGATCGCGGGTGGTGGTGGTGTGCCGGCCCTTGCCGTCACTGCCGCGCACCTCCCCCGACTCCTGCTCCTCGGTCCCCAGCAGGGCGTTGACCAGCGTGGACTTGCCGACGCCCGACTGGCCGAGCAGGGCCGAGGTCCGACCGGCCAGGGCCCCGGCGAGAGCGTCCAGGCCGTACCCGTCGAAGGCGCTGACGGGGAACACCTCCGCTCCGGGGCCGGCCTCGGCGACATCGGCCACGAGGTGGGTGATGTCGGGGACGAGGTCGGTCTTGGTCAGCACGACCAGGGGCTGGGCGCCGCTGGACCAGGCGAGGGAGAGGAAGCGTTCCAGCCGCCCGAGGTCCAGCTCGACGGCGAGCGAGACCGCGATGACGGCCAGGTCGATGTTGGCGGCGAGCACCTGGCCTTCGGAGCGGGCCGAGGAGGTGGAGCGGGTGAAGCGGGTGCGGCGGGGCAGCAGCGCCCGGACGACCGGGCCACCGCCGGTGGCGGGGGCCGCCTCGACGGCCGCCCAGTCCCCGGTGCAGGGCGCGGTGGTGGGGTCGGCGCCGAGCACGGGCCCGGTGTCGGCGCGTAACGGCGCCACGGGCGCCGCGGCGTCGGCCCTGGTGGCGGCGACCGCCTCGCAGCGGCCGCGGTCGACCCGTACGACCCGGGCCGGGACGAGCCCGGCTCCGGCGTGCGGGGCGAACGCGTCCGCCCAGTCGGAATCCCAGCCGTAGGAGGCGAGTGTCGGTTCAAAGGCGCTGGTCACAGCGGTCCCCTCGATCGATGGTGCGGATCGGGGCCATTGTCGGGCCGCCGTACGGTCGTGGCCGTGAGGACCAGACCGTCCTTGACGAGAAACCCTCCTTCGAACCCGGTCAGCCGTACGCCGTCCACCACCGGCCCCTCGACGAGGAGCCGGGCGGTGAAGGTCGAGGTGCGCGGCTGGAAGGAGACGGTGGCCTCCTTGAAGTCCAGCCACCGGCCGGTCAGCGGCGACCAGGCCTTGAAGACGCTCTCCTTCGCGCTGAACAGGGCCCGGTCCCAGTGCACGTCCGGCCGGACCGCGGCCAGTTCGGCGAGGTGGGCCCGCTCCTGCTCGCCGGTGACCAGGTGCAGCACCCCGGTCCGGTCGAGCGCGGCGTGCGGTTCGGCGTCGAAGCCGAGCGCCGCCAGCTCCGTGGCACGGGCCACGGCCGCCGCCCGGTAGCCGGCGCAGTGGGTGATGCTCCCGACGATCCCGGCCGGCCACCGCGGGGCCCGGGAGGCCTCGTACGGGATGGCGACGGGGGCCACGCCGAGTCCGCCGAGGGCCCGCCGGGCGCAGGCCCGGGCGGTGGTGAACTCGCGGCGCCGCGCGGGGACGGCACGGGCGAGCAGGTGCTCCTCGCCCGGGAAGGGGACCGGCACCCCGGCCGGGTCGCCGAACGCTTCCGCGGTCGCGACCGGCCGGGGCAGCAGTTCCTCGATCATCGGAGCTAGCCGGCCTTCCGCAGCTCGACCTTCGGACGCGGGGCCTGCTCTGCCAGCGCCGTCAGCGCCGTCACGGTCGCCGCGTCCTCCCACCACCGGACGGGGCGGTCGATCGGGTCGATCGGCATGACGGACTTGAACATGTCGTTCTCGAGGTTGGCCAGCTCCGCGTCGTACGGCTTGCCGGTCGCCTTGAACGCCCGCTGGATGCGGACCCGGCGGCGGTCGATCAGCTCGGCGTTCCGCTCGAAGGTGGAGGCCGGCTGGAGCAGGAAGTAGGTCTGCGGGCTGCCGAAGTTGTACCGCGGCGAGTGCTCCGGGTAGCAGGGCGCGAAGGAGACGACGAAGAAGCGCTCGCCGCCGATCATCGCGTACCAGGTCTCGTCCGGATCCGGGTCGTCCTGGATGTACACCGACGGATAGAGGTCGCACAGGGCCTCGAAGAAGCGCCGGGTGAGACGGATCAGGGCCGGCAGGGTGGCACCGAGCTCCGGGTCCTCGAAGGTGAGCAGCATGCCGTCGAGCTCCCGCTCGCGCGCCGAGGCGAAGAACTCCTCGATGGTGTCGCGGTGTTCGCGCAGTCCGGCCTCGACGTCCCTGCCGGGGACGCTGACCGGGGTGCCCATACGGGACGGCTTGGCGAAGGGACAGTGGGTCGTCCGGACGATCTGGTCGAAACTCATGCTGACCTCACAGCTTCACTTTCTGCGGTTCGGTGACGGGTGCGGAGGCGCGGCAGCCGAGCACGTAGAACCACCAGCCGAGGACGACCAGGGCGATCAGCGCGGCGAACATCGCGGCCGGGGAGGCGTGCACGAGGAGGAAGCCACAGATGATCGGACCGATCGCGACCCCGATGTGGACGAGGTTCTGCGCACCGAAGTAGCTGCCGCGGAGGTTCGCGGGAGCGATGTTGTCGATGAACATGTACTCGGCGGGGACCACGATGACCTCGCCGATCGTGAAGACCACGATCGCCGCGACGATGATCCACACCTCGGTGGAGAGCGCCATGCCGACCAGGCCGAGGACGAAGGCCCCGGTGCCCCACGTGAGCCAGCGCAGCAGGGTCTTCTCCTTGAGCCGGCTGCCGATGACGTACTGGGTGGAGATCACGACGATCGCGTTGGCGGCCGAGATGTACGCGACGAGCCGGTAGGCGCTGTCACGGGACTCGACCAGGACCAGGTACTGGGACATGTAGGTCAGCAGCGGCCCGTAGACCACGATGCTGAGGATGCCGCCGAGGGTGAACAGGCCGAGCCGGCGGTCGGCCCGCATGACCCGCAGCACCTCGCGGAAGTTCATCGACTCGTCGGAGTCGGAGGACTCCTCGGCGCCCTCGGCGCCCTTCGCCCCGGCCGGGCCTCCCGTGAACAGCCTGCGGAAGATCACCAGCGGCAGCAGGGCCGCGAAGATGACGCCGGCCGCGAGCCAGAACGGGCCTCCGGTGCCGGCCTTGACGGTGAACACGCCCAGGAAGGGGCCGACGGCCGCGCCGATGTTCTGCAGCGAGTAGCGCAGCGAGAACACCTTGGCGCGGTTCTCCGAGGGCAGCAGGTCGGCGAGGAGCGCGTTGGCGGCGACGCTCATCGAGGAGGAGGCCGTGTTGGCCACCAGCAGCAGGCCGATGACCAGGACCGGGGAGTCCAGGAAGGGCAGCACGCCGTACAGGCCGGTGAGCAGCACGTCCAGGACGATCATGAAGTCGACCTTGACGAACCGGTCGGCGAGGTAGCCGCCGTAGACGCTCACCATGGTGCCGACCAGCAGGCAGACACCGAGGACGTAGCCGACGGTGGCGCCGTCCATGCCGAGCGAGTCGTTCAGGTAGATCGGCAGATAGGCGAGGATGCCGAAGAAGCTGATGGCGCGCGCCATCGCGCAGAGCAGCATGATCCGTACGGCGGTGGGCAGTTCGCGGATCAGCTGGACGAAGTTCTTCATGCCCGAGCCTCCCCCGCGATGGTCTCGATGATCTCGATGAGCGTTTCCTTGACGAATTCGATCTTCTTCTCGTCGAAGAGATCGGGATGGTGGCCGAAGAGCAGTTCCAGGCGCTCTCCGGGGATCACGGTGATGCCGAGCGGGTAGTGCGAGACGCCCTTGGCGCCGTCGGTGCGCTCGCTCGCGCGCAGCCCGCCGAGGTCGGCGGCGTCGTCCTCCTGGTCGGGGTAGTTCTGGAAAACGTAGTACGAGTCGAACAGCTCGCCCGTACCGGCCAGGCGCTGGATCTCGGTGAGACCCAGGTGGCGGTGGGGGAAGACGTCGAGCTGGGCGGACTGCACCCGGGTCAGGGTGGTCCGCAGCGGCTCGCCGGCCTCGGCGCGCACCCGCAGCGGCACGGTGTTGATGAGCAGGCCCACGACGGACTCGATGCCGTCGATCTCGGCCGGCCGCTCGGAGACCGTGGTGCCGAAGACGACGTCCTCCGTCCCGGTGAGCCGCCCGAGGAGCAGGCCCCAGGCGGTCTGCACGGCCGTGTTGAGGGTGATCCCGAGGCGGGCGCAGGCCCGCTCCAGGTCCCGGGTCAGCTCGGCCGGCAGCACCGCGCTCGTCGTCCGGGGCAGCACGTGGGAGGCGAGCCCCGGGGTGCCGACACGGGTCGGGCCGGCGAGCCCGTCGAGGTAGGCCTGCCAGGCCGTGACGGCCTCCGCCGCGTCCTGACCGGCCAGCCAGGCCAGATAGGCGCGGTACGGGGTGACCGGCGGCAGCGCCTCGCCGCGGCCCGCGTACAGCTCGAACAGGTCGTGCCAGACGACCGGCATGGACCAGCCGTCGAGCAGGATGTGGTGGTCGGCGACGAGGAGTTCGTGCCGGGTGGCGGCGTAGCGGATCAGGCTGAAGCGGAGCATCGGCCCGTGCGCCAGGTCGAAGCGCAGCCGCGCGTCCTCGGCGACGATCCGGTCCCGCTCGACCTGCTGGTCGGCGGGCGGCAGTCCGGTCAGGTCGTGCAGCCGCCACGGCACCTCGACGGTCGAGCGGACGACCTGGACCGGGTTCTCCAGGCCGCGGACGGCGAAGGAGGCCCGCAGGTTGGCGTGGCGCATGAGCAGCCCGTGGGCGGCGGCGCGCAGCCGCTCGGCGTCGAGCGGCCCCTCCAGGTCGAAGACGGTCTGCCCCTGGTAGGGGTCGTCGTCGTGCTCGGGGTCGGCGGAGGCGCTGACGTGGAGCAGCAGGCCCTGCTGGAGCGGGGCGAGCGGCAGCACGTCGGCGAGGCCGGGATAGGTCCGCTCCAGCTCGGTGAGCGCGGACTGCTTGAGCGGCAGCAGGGTGATGTCGGAGGGGGTGAGCCCGCCGAGCTCGGGGTGGGCGGTGAGGCCCGCGAGGGCTGCGAGCAGCTGCTCGAAGCGGTCGGCGAGGGCGCCGACCTCCGCCGCGCCGAACAGACCCGTGTCCCAGCTCCAGCGGACCCCCGCCGAGACGCCGTCGGCGCCGGGCCGCACCTCCACGAGCAGCGCGTACCGGGCCGCCGCGTCGCCCGGCTCGCCGAAGCCGTACCGGAAGGCGACCCGGGACGGGCCGAACTCCGCGTTGGTCGCCGCGAGTTCCGCGTGGTTGCGGCCCTCGGACGGGGTCTGGCGGACCTGCTCCTTGACGCGCTTGAGGGCGCGGGCGAGGCCCTTCGGGTCGGTCAGCGCCCGGTCGATGCCGGCCAGGCCCGGGGTCAGCTTGACCGGGTACGGGGCCGGGACCGGGTCCGTCGCCAGGTCGACGCGGAGCGCTGACTGGGCGGCCGGCAGCCGCCGGGCACGCCACTCGATGAGGGCGGGCGCGAACGCGGCGAGCGCGATGTGCTCGGGCGCGGCGTGGAAGATCCCGGGCAGCGCGCCGAGCAGCGCGCCGGCCGCCTCCTCGTCGAGGCTCCGGTCGAACGCGGCGTGTTCCAGGGCCGGTTCGCCGTACGACGGGTCGGGGGTCTCCAGGGTCTTCAGCCAGTGCGGCAGCTCGGTCGCGGCGACCGCGGCCGGGTCGACCGCCTCGGCTGCCTGCGCGGCGCGGGCGATCAGCGCCTCCACGGTCTGGTGCTGGAAGACGTCGCGCGGGGTGATGACGAAGCCCTCCGCGCGGGCCCTGCTGACCAGCTGGATGGAGCGGATCGAGTCGCCGCCCAGGTCGAAGAACTGGTCGTCGACGCCGACCGTCTCCAGGCCCAGGACCTCCGCGAACAGCCGGGCGAGGGTGATCTCCCGCTCGGTGCGCGGCGGCCGGACGGCCCGCGAGGTGAAGTCGGGGGCGGGCAGCCTGCGGGTGTCCAGCTTGCCGTTCGGGGTGAGCGGCAGCCGGTCGAGGAGCACGACCGCCGCGGGCACCATGTGCTCGGGCAGCTGCCTGGCCGCGTGCCGGCGGACCTCCAGGGCCAGCTTGCGGGTGTGCTCCTCGGCGCGCGGGTCGTTGCCGTGCGCGTACAGGCCGCGGCCCTCGGCGGGCGCGTGCCGGAAGACGTCGGTGAGCCAGGGCGCACCGGCCCGCTCCGGCCCGATGAGGACCGCGTCGAACAGGTCGCCGTCGGCGGCGTCGGTCCAGGTGAGCCGGGCCTCGTAGCCGAACTCGGCGGCCAGCGCGTGCAGGGCCTCCGGGTCGGTGCCGGGCCGCTCCACGGGGACCAGGGTGCGGACGGCGGCCGTGCTCTCGGTGCGGATGCGCCGGGCGGTGAGCACCTCGGCGGCGACCCGCCGGTTGGGGATGCCGGTGACGCGCAGCAGACCGGGCCGCCCGTCCGCCAGGTGCGCGCGCAGCGCCTCGGGCCCGTCCCAGGCCAGCTCGGCGGCGCCGGCGACGGAGACCAGCTCGGCGCCCCGCTTGTGCAGCACGACCTCGTAGCGGAAGTCCGTCAGCTCGTTGCTGTGGTGACCGCGCTTGAGCTGGATGTCGACGCCCGCGACCTCCGGGACCTCCTCGCCGATCCGGCTGAAGAAGGCCGGGTCCAGGAGGAGTTCGCTCTCCAGGGCCATGGTGTGCTCGACCAGCTCGCGCACCACCCCGGCCTGCTCGTCCGCGTGCGCCCCGCCGTGCAGGGCGATCGCGGTGAGGAAGGGGTGGAGCAGTCCGAGGTGCCGGATGTCGCCGAGGAAGATCCGGCCGCCGGGCTCCAGGAGATCCATGGCCTGCCGGATCACGTCGATCAGGTAGGGGACGCTCGGGAAGTACTGGGCGACGGAGTTGATGACGACGGTGTCGTAGCGGTGGCCCGCGAGGTCGCCGATCTCGTGGCCGGCGAGGCTGCGCAGCATGATCCGGTCGCGCAGCTCCTCGGAGGCGGCCGCCCGGTTGCCCAGGGTCTGGATGAGCGAGGGCGAGAAGTCGACGCCGGTGTAGTGGTCGACGTGCGGGGCGACCTTCCACAGGATGAGACCGGAGCCGACGCCGACCTCCAGGACGCGGCGCGGCTTCAGGTCGAGGATGCGGGTGATGGTGGCGTCCTGCCACTCGCGCATCTCGTCCAGCGGAATCGGCCCGTTGTCGTAGCTGCTGTTCCAGCCGGTGAAGTCCTGCTCGACGCCCAGGTCCTCCTGCTCGCTGTACCCCTGCTCGTGGATCTCCTGCCACTTGTCGACGTGCTCGATGTCCTCGGCGAGGTCGTGCGCCCGCTCCTCGCCGCTCCTCGCCACGACGTAGCCGATGAGCTGCTTGTGGTCGGGGGTGTCCTCGCGGACGACGACGACGGACTGGGCGACGTCGTCGTGGGTGTCGAGGACGGCCTCGATCTCGCCGAGCTCGATCCGCATGCCCCGGATCTTGACCTGGTCGTCCGCGCGGCCGACGAAGTCCACGACGCCCTCGCCCGAGGGCAGGGTGCGCCACTTGGCGAGGTCGCCGGTGCGGTACATCCGGCCGCCGGGCTCCCCGTACGGGCAGGCCACGAAGCGCTCGGAGGTCAGGCCGGGCCGGTTGAGGTAGCCGCGGGCCAGGCCGTGACCCGCGATGTACAGCTCGCCGACGACACCCGGCGGAACGGGCCGCAGGGCCGCGTCGAGCACGTACACGCGGGTGTTGTGCAGCGGACGGCCGACCGGCACCGAGTCGGCCTCGAAGGCGCTCCCGGCGTCGCCGACCCGCCAGTACAGCGTGTCGACGGTCGCCTCGGTCGGACCGTACGCGTTGATCATCGTCCGGCCGCGCGACCAGGTCGCGGCGAGCCCCGGCGGGCAGGCCTCGCCGGCCACCATGATGTGCGGGACCGCGGCCAGCGCGTCCTGGGCCATCGAGCCCAGGATCGTCGGCGAGAAGGTGATGTGCGTCGGCCGGTGGCGGGCGGTCAGCGCGCGCTGGCGGTCCGGCGACAGCAACTCCTCCGGCGAGGTGAGGATGACGGCCGCGCCCGAGAGCAGGGTGCAGCACATCTCGCAGAAGGTCGGGTCGAAGTTGATCGACGAGAACTGCAGGAAGCGGGAGCCGGCGTCCAGGCCGAACCGCTCGATGTAGCTGCGGGCCAGGTTGGGGATGCCCCGGTGGGTGACGGCCACGCCCTTGGGGCGGCCCGTCGAGCCCGAGGTGTAGATGACGTACGCCAGGTCACCGGCGCGCAGCGGCGCGCGCCGCTCGGCGTCGGTCGGGGCGTGCTCCGGGCGCGCGTCGAGCTCCGCCCGTACGGACGGGTCGTCGAGTTCGAGCCGGACCACGTCCCGGGCCTCGGCGGGCAGCTTGGCGAGGACGTCGCCGGTGGTGATCAGGACCCGCGGGCGGGTGTCCTCGACCATGAACGCCAGGCGCTCCGGCGGGTAGTCGGGGTCGAGCGGCAGGTAGACGCCGCCGGCCTTGAGGATGCCGAGCAGGCTCGCCAGCAGGTCGGGCGAGCGGCGCAGCGACAGGCCCACGACGTCGTCCCGGCCGACGCCCCGCCCGATCAGCCAGTGCGCGACCCGGTTGGCGCGCCGGTCGAGCTCGGCGTAGCTCAGCTCGGTGTCCTCGTGGACGAGGGCGAGCGCGTCGGGGGTCCGCGCGACCTGCGCCTCGAAGAGGGTGGGGAAGGTGGCGTCGGGCAGGTCGAGCGCGGTCGCGTTCCAGCCGTCGAGGACGGTGTCCCGCTCCTCGACGTCGAGCAGGTCGATGGAGTCCAGGCGCCGCGCGGGATCGGCGGCGACCAGGTCGAGGACGCGCAGCAGGTAGCGGGAGAAGCGCTCGACGGTGGCCCGGTCGAACAGGTCGGTGGCGTACTCGATCTCGCCGCGCAGGCCGTCCGGGCGGCCCGCCCGGTCGAAGCGCTCGGTGAGCTCGACCGTCAGGTCGAACTTGGCGGTCCGGGTCGGCACCGTCTCGTGGACGGCGTCGAGCCCGGGCAGCCGCCAGTCGGGCTCCACGTTGTTCTGGAGCACCAGCATCACCTGGAACAGCGGGTGGTGGCTGGTGGTGCGGGCCGGGTTGAGGACCTCCACCAGGTACTCGAACGGCAGGTCCTGGTGGTCGTAGGCGGCCAGGTTCGACTCGTTGACGCGCGCCAGCAGTTCGGTGAAGGCCGGGTTGCCGGAGGTGTCGGTGCGCAGCACCAGCGTGTTGACGAAGAAGCCGACGAGCTCGTCGAGCGCGCTGTCGGCGCGGCCCGCGAGCGGCGAGCCGAGCGGGATGTCGCTGCCCGCGCCCAGCTTGCTCAGCATGGTCGCGGTGGCGGCCTGGAGCACCATGAAGAGGCTGGCCCGCTCGCGCTGGGCCAGCGCCTGCAGCCGCTCGGTCAGCTCCGCGCCGACCTCGAAGGGCACGACGTCGCCGCGGAAGGTGGCGAGCGCCGGGCGCGGCCGGTCGGTGGGCAGGTCGAGCAGCTCGGGCGCGCCGGCCAGCCGCTCGCGCCAGTAGGCGAGCTGCCGGGACATGGCCGAGTCGGGGTCGTCGGTGGAGCCGAGCAGCTCGCGCTGCCACAGCGTGTAGTCGGCGTACTGGACGCCCAGCGGCGCCACGTCCGGCCCGGCGCCGCGCAGGGCCGCCTCGTACGCCTCGCACAGGTCCTTGACCAGCGGGGCGAGCGACCAGCCGTCGGACGCGATGTGGTGGATGCAGAGCAGCAGGACGTGCGCGTCGGGGCCGGTGCGGAACAGGTCGACGCGGGTGGGGATCTCCGCCGACAGGTCGAAGAGGTGTCCGGCGGCCTTGTCGACGGCGGCCTGCACCTCCGCCTCGGCGACCTCGTGGACCGCGATCTCGACCCGGGCCTCGGCGGCCGGCACCACGATCTGCTCGGCGCCCTCGGGGCCCTCGCCGAAGTAGGTGCGCAGGCTCTCGTGCCGGGCGACCAGGTGGTCCACGGCCTTGCGCAGGGCGTCCGTGTCGAGCGCGCCGGTGAGGCGGACCGCGATCGGCAGGTTGTAGGTGGTGCTGGGGCCCTCCAGGCGGTGCAGGAACCACAGCCGCCCCTGCGCGTACGAGACGGGCAGGTGCGCGCCGCGCTCCCGCACGCCGGGCGCGGGCCGGGCCGGGGCGCCCGCGTCGAGGCGGAGCGCGAGGGCGGCCGGGGTGCGCTCCTCGAAGACGGCGCGGAGGGGGAGTTCGACGCCGAGCTCGGCGCGGACCCGGGCCACCAGGCGGGTGGCGAGCAGCGAGTTGCCGCCCAGGTCGAAGAAGGCGTCGTCGGCGCCGACCCGGTCGACGCGCAGCACCTCGCCGAAGAGCGCGGCCAGCGCCCGCTCGCCCTCGGTGCCGGGCGCGCGGTACGAGGCGGAGGTGCCGAACTCCAGCGGCGGCAGGGCCTTGCGGTCGACCTTGCCGGCCGGGGTGAGCGGGAAGCGGTCCAGGACCGCGACTCCGGCCGGGACCATGTGCTCGGGCAGCCAGGCGGCGAGCGCGGCGCGCAGCGCGCCCGGCTCGGGGCGGTGGCCTGCGGCGGGCACCACGTAGCCGGCCAGGTGCGTGGCGCCGGGGCCGTCGTCCTCGCGGACCACGACCCGGGCCTGCGCGACCTCGGGCAGGCGGCGCAGCGCCTCCTCGATCTCGCCGAGCTCGATGCGGTAGCCGCGGATCTTGACCTGCTCGTCGACGCGGCCGAGGAAGTCGAGGGCGCCGTCCGGGCGGCGCCGCACGACGTCGCCGGTGCGGTACATGCGGGCGCCGGGGGTGTCGCCGAACGGGCAGGCGACGAAGCGCTCGGCGGTCAGGCCGGGACGCCCGTGGTAGCCGCGGGCCAGGCCGTCGCCGGACAGGTACAGCTCGCCGGGCTCGCCGTCGGCGACCGGCCGCAGCCGCTCGTCGAGGACGTGGACGCCGGTGTTCCACAGGGGGTGGCCGATGGTGACGGGCTCGCCCGCGCGGACCGGCGCGACCAGCGACCAGATGGTGGTCTCGGTCGGGCCGTACAGGTTCCACACCTCGGCGTGCCCGTCGGCCGCGAGGAAGTCGGCGAGGTCCTGCGGCAGCGCCTCGCCGCCGCACAGCAGGCGGATGCCCGCCGGGAGTTCGGCCGGCGACCAGCCCGCCTCGCGCAGCAGCTGCCACAGCGCCGGGGTGCCCTGGACCAGGGTCGGCGCGGCCTCGGCGAGCCGGCGGCGCAGCGCGGCGCCGTCCACGGCGGTCTCCCGGGGCACCAGGTGCAGGGTGGCCCCGTTGACCAGCGGCAGGTAGAGCTCCAGGCCCGCGATGTCGAAGGAGATCGGGGTCGTCGACAGGACCGTGTCGGCCTCGCCCACCCCGTACCGGTCCGACATGAAGGCGAGGAAGTTCGCCAGCGAGCGGTGGGTGACGACGACGCCCTTGGGGCGGCCGGTCGAGCCGGAGGTGTAGATCGTGTACGCGCCCTGGCCGGGCCCGGTGGAGCGGCCCGTCGGGTCGGTGCCGGGCTCGCCGGCCTCGTCGCCCGGGTACAGCCGGGCGGTGCCCTCGGCCACCGGGCCGAGGCCCGGCTCGACGGCCGGGGTGGTGATCAGGGCGCGGGGGCGGGCGTCGGCCGTCATGTAGGCCAGCCGCTCGCTCGGGTAGCCCGGGTCGAGCGGCAGGTACATCGCGCCTGCCTTGAGGGTGCCCAGCAGCGCGGCGACCAGCTCCGGCGAGGACGGCAGCGCGACGGCGACGGTGTCGCCGGGGCCGATGCCGAGGCCGCCGAGCCGGTGCGCGATCCGGTTGGCGCGGGCGTCGAGCTGCGCGTACGTCAGCTCGGTGGTGCCGTCGGTGACGGCGACGGCGGCCGGGACGCGGACGGCCGTCGCCTCGAAGCGGCCGACGAGGCCGTCGGCCCACGGGGCGGCGGCGCCCGCGGAGTGCTCCAGCTGTGCGGTCATGAGTGCAGGTCCTGTCCGGTGGTCGCGGCCGGCGCGAGGGCCGTCCAGTGCTCCTCGACGTACCCGAGGCAGGCCGTGCGCGTCCCGGGGCCGAACGCGGCCTCCCAGCCGGCCGGCACCTCGGCGACATCGGGCCACAGCGAGTGCTCGCCGGCGGCGTTGGTCAGGACGCGGTAGACGCCCGACTCGTTCTCGAACGGGTTGGTCGCCTCGTCCGTCTGCTGTGCCTTGCCCATGGTCCTCAGCCCTCGCCCACGAAGTCGTCGATGCGCGCGGCGATCTCGACCGCGTCGGTCATGCAGAGCTTCACGCCGTACGAGTCGGAGTCCATGACCTCGGCGGTCAGCTCCCCGGTGATCGCCGCGCGCCACTGCTCGAAGGTCTCGTTGTCCTTGGCGAGCAGCATCAGCGCGTCCACGTCCAGCGGCTCGGGACGGTAGGTCTCCAGGGCCCGCGCGGTGGTGCGGAAGGCCCGGTAGACGCGCTCGGCGAAGCGGGTCGCGCCGCCGCCCCGCGCCGCGGCCTCGGCGCCGAACAGCACCGCCGCCACCTCCGCGTACACCTTCTCGTGCTCGGCGTCTGCCGGGTCGAGCGCCGGGTGCTCGGTGTGCGGGGCGATGAGCCGCAGCATGTCGTAGCGGTAGTCGACCAGCCGGACCTGCTCGGTGCCGGGCTCCTCCGCGCCGGTGCGGGAGCCGTCCAGGTAGCCGTCGACGATCACCAGCTTCCGCAGGCCCAGGCCGCGCTCCTCCGCGATGCGGGCGATCTCGTAGCCGATCACGCCGCCCGCGCAGGCACCCACCAGGTGGAAGTCGTCCTCGCCGAACTCGTCCTCGATCAGGTCCGCGTACTGCTGGGCCAGCTCCCGCATGTCGTCGGGGACGGACACGTCGCTGATGTGCGGGGACTGGATCCCGTAGCAGGCGCGGTCGGCGCCGAGCAGCCGCACCAGGTGCCCGTAGCCGTCGACCAGGCCGGTGCCCGGGTGGATGAAGACCAGCGGGGTGTGCGCGCCCTGGTTGCTCATGCGGATCATGGAGCGCTCGGTGGGCGCGGCCTGCAGGATCGCCTTGTTGGCGCACAGCTTGCTGAGGGTGCGGTACCGCAGCAGGTCGCCCATGTTCAGGGACCAGCCGAGCCGCTGGTTGATCTGCTCGATGGTGACCAGGGCCAGGAGGGAGTCGCCCCCGGTCGCGAAGAAGTCGTCGTCGAGCCCGACGTCCTCCCGGTCCAGCGTGGTCTTCCAGATCTCGACGAGGGTCTGCTCCACCAGGCTCTGGCCCGGCGTGACCTCGGACTCCTCGATGGTTGTCTGCCGAGCACTCACAGCGGAACTCTCACTTTCGTCGCTAAGGACAGCTATGGGGGGCGGGGCGGGCGGGGCCGGTGGGCCCGCTGGGGGGCGGGCTACGCCCACCCGCCCGTGAAGGGGATGACGTCGCCGGTGAGGAAGTCGGCGGAGCCGCTGGTCAGGAAGACCACCAGGTCGCCGATCTCGCGGGCGGTGCCGAGGCGGCCGGCCGGCAGCAGGCCGCGGAGCTTCTCCCGGCCCTCGTCCGTCGCCCACGCCTCCGGCGGGTAATAGGTCTCGGACTCAAGGAAGTTGGGGGCGACCGCGTGCACGACGACCCCGTGCGGGGCGAGTTCGCGGGCCGCGGCCTGCGCGTACACGGAGGCCGCGGCACGCAGCGAGCTGTAGACCGAGAAGCCGTGCTCGGGCCGCTGCGGGGCGGCCGAGGTCAGCACCACGATGTGGCCGCTCCCCCGCCGCTTCATGTGCGCGGCGGCCTTGCCGAGGACGGCCGCCGGGGTGACGAGCAGGGCTTCGGCGGCCCGCCGCAGCTCGGCCGCGTCGGGCTGGTCGACGGGCTGGAAGCGGGCCGGGTAGACGTCGTTGCTGACCAGCACGTCGAGCCGGCCGTACCGCTTCACCGCCTGCCCGACCGCCCCGGCCGGGGTCTTGGCGTCACTCGCGACGGCGCCGTCCCGGGTGTCCTCGAAGGCGGCCCTGGCGGCCTCGTCGAGGAAGTCGTCGTCCTGGCAGAACACCGTGTACCCGGCCTTGCGCAGCGCCTCGACCGCGCCGGGCCCGGCGTAGCGCGTCGCCTGCGTGACCAGGGCGACGCGCTCCGCCGGGGCGGCCGTGCGGGAGCCGGGGGGACCGGCGGCGGAAGGGGTGTCCGCGCTCACGCGCCACCGCCGATGAACTCCCGCAGCATCGTGTAGACCTCGGGGTCCGGGATCAGGATGTCGTGGTGGGTCCCCGACTCCCGCTCCTCGACCCGGGCCTCGCCCCGCACCAGGTCGCCGAAGTGGCGGGCCGTGTCGGGGTGGGTCATCCGGTCCGTGCTGCTCGTGGCGATGAGCACCCGCTGGGTGATCGCCCGGGCCGCCTCGTTCGCGTCGTACGCCATGAGCGCGTAGTTCTGCTTCGCGTACCGGTGGAACAGCTCCACGTCCCCGTACGGGTAGAGGATGAACGGCGCCAGCCGCGGCTCCACGCCGAACAGCATGTTGGGGTCGAGGAAGAGGCTCAGCGTGCTCCGGGCCCGCTCGACGCCGGCCGCGGCGGTGGCGAGCACGCTCTGGAACTGCTTCTGGAACGGGGTGCGCATGACGCCCGCGCCGAAGTTCAGGTCGGGGTGGAGCACCGTGAGGGTCTCCACCCGGTCGCCGAACGCGGCGGCCGCGGCGACGCCGACCGGCGCCCCGCCGCAGATCCCGACCAGGTGGGCCCGGGTGATCCCGTACTCCGTGAGCAGCGCGCCCATCAGGGCGGTCTCCTCGTCGAAGTCGCCCGCCGGGGTGTCGAGGCCGCGCCAGTCGCCGAACAGGTACGGGTTCTCGTAGGTGACGACGAGCCGGCCGTCGGGTCCCGAGGACAGCTCCTCCAGCCAGGGCCGGAACAGCGTGGCCGGCACGCCGGAGGGCAGGATCAGGACGATCGCCTCCTCGCCGGCCGGTCCCGCGGAGAAGGCCTCGAAGGCGGGTACGCCCGCGGCCTCGATCCGGCGCCGGCCCGGGAGGGCGGCGAGTCCGGACGGGCCCGCCGCGAGGTCCTCCGGTTGCCCCGAGCTCTCGGCGACGGGACGCCAGCTGCCCAGCTCCAGGTCGACATAGGTGCTGAGGGCGACCTCCAGGGCGGACGGCTGCTGGGGTGCGGTGGCCTCGAACCACGGGACGACCAGGCCGTACGCGTCGCCGACGGCGGCCAGGACCTCGTTGCACCGGGCCGCCTCGGCCGCGGAGTACTCCTCCGTGGCCCGCTCGCCGGCCGGGAAGACCCGCAGGGTCTTCGACGACGCGGCGAGCAGCGGCTGGCACAGTTCGAGGACCTCGACCACGCTCAGGGTCTTGGTGGTCATGTCAGAACTTCTTCCCCCGGGTGGTCTCCGTGACCATGCGGTTGTCGGCGTTGTTGTTCTCTCCGCTGACCAGGACGGAGCCGTAGCGCTCCAGGCTGATCCGGCCGCCGTACTCCTCGATGTGCTCGCTGTCCGGGTAGACCGTGACCGTGGACGGCACGTAGCGGGAGGCGAAGCCCATCCGCATCTCGTTGGTCTTGCCCTCGTGCGGGTGCGAGGCGTGCATCAGCGTCGACCAGAAGATGATGAACTGGCCCGGCCGCATGACCTGCGAGACGGCCTGGTCCTCGTCCGGCGTCCAGTTCGGGTCCTTCTGGAGCTGGCGGTAGTCGTAGCCGAAGAAGCCGCGGCGGACGCCGTCCTTGTCGACCGAGTTGATCGAGTTCGGGTCGTAGTGCATCCGCTTGGTCTCGTCGTAGTTCATCGACTCGTGCGTGCCGGGGATGAACTGCAGGCAGCCGTTCTCGACGGCGGCCTCGGTGAACGCCGACCAGACGGTGATGGTGCCGCCGAAGTCGGAGTTGTCCGGCCACAGGATCTGCGGGGTGCCCGAGGCGTTGGCGAAGGTGTCCGCCTGGTGCCAGTCGGTGCCCTCGTCACCCGGGTGCTTCGGGAAGAACTCGGTGCGCCAGCAGATGACGTCCGGGCCCAGGATGGAGTTCACCCGGTCGACGATCTCGGCCCGCCCGATGTGGGAGGCGAGGAAGTCGTTGTCGAGGTGACGGTCGTAGTTGGAGATGTTGGTGGCGCCGGCCAGCGCGTCGTCCGGGTACACGGCGTCGCTGCGGTCCAGCAGCTGGAGCCGGGTCTTGCGCCACTGCGCCTTCATCTCCTCCGGCGTGTAGAGCGTGAACGGGCCGATGAAGCCCTGCCGGTGGAACTGCGCGAGCTCCTCCTCGGAGAGGGCGAACGTCTTCTTGGCTTCGGTGGTCATGTCCAGGTCTCCTAGCGGGAGGTGAGGGCGAGCTGGTTCTTGACGGCGGCGGCGAGGGCGGCGATGTTCGCGCCCTCGGCGAGCGTTCCGACGTTGAGGCTCAGCCGGTAGCGGTCGTTGACGACGCTGAGCATGTGGATCAGGGAGAACGAGGTGCCGCCGAGGTCGAAGAACTCGTCGCCGTCGGCGATCGCGGCCGCGTCACCGGTGCCGAGGACCTCGGCCCAGATGCCGCGCAGGGCGTCCTCCACGGAACCGCCGGCCGCGCTCTGCTCGCGGGCGCTGTCGGCGGCCTCGGCGAGCCGGAGCTCCAGGCGCTTGCGCAGGACGCTCTCGTCCAGCTTGCCGTTGACGGTGACCGGGAGTTCGTCGAGGGCGAGGTACGTGGAGGGCGCCATGTACGCGGGCAGCGCGGCGGCGACGGCCTCCTTCAGCTCCGCGGCGAGGGCCTCGGCGTCCGTGCCGGCCTCGACGACCGGGTAGGCCACCAGACGCGGGTCGCCGGAGCCGAAGTCGGCGACGAGGACGACCGCGTCGCGGACGGCGGGGTGCTGCTCCAGGACGGTCTCGATCTCGCCCGGCTCCACGCGGTAGCCGCGGATCTTGACCTGGCGGTCGGCGCGGCCCGCGTAGGCGAACTGGCCCGGGGCGGTCTGCACGCCGCGGTCGCCGGAGTCGTACCAGCGCTCGGTGGAGCCGTCGGCCAGGGTCCGCTCGACGAAGCGCTCGGCCGTCAGCTCCGGGTGGCCCAGGTAGCCGCGGGCGACACCGGCGCCGGCCACGTGCAGCCCGCCCTCGGCACCGATCGGCAGCTCCGCGCCCGACTCGTCGAGGACGGCGAGCCGCAGGTCGGCGATGGGGCGGCCGATGAGGCTGTCGCCCTCGCCGGCCAGGTCGGCCTCGGAGATGACCTTCCAGGTGACGTGCACCGTGGTCTCGGTGATGCCGTACATGTTGACGAGCGCCGGCGTCTCGATGCCGTGGCGCTCCACCCACGGCTTGAGCGAGCGGTAGTCCAGCTTCTCGCCGCCGAAGATCACGTACCGCAGGTCCAGCGGCCGGCCCTCGTCGACGCCGATCAGGTTGCGGAAGGCCGAAGGCGTCTGGTTGAGCACCGTGACGCGCTCGCGGCGCAGCAGCGTGAGGAAGGCCTGCGGGTCGCGGGCGGTGTCGCGGTCGACGATCACCAGGCGGCCGCCGAAGAACAGCGCGCCCCAGATCTCCCACACGGAGAAGTCGAAGGCGGTGGAGTGGAAGTTGGTCCACACGTCGGTCTCGTCGAACGCGAAGACCGGCGCGGTGGCGGTGAACAGCCGGACCGCGTTGCGGTGTTCGATCTCGACGCCCTTGGGCTCGCCCGTCGAGCCGGAGGTGAAGATGACGTACGCGAGGCTCTCGGCGTCCGCACCCTGGTGCCCGGCCGGCGCCTCGGCGACGGCCTCGGGCAGCGCGTCCACCCGGACGACCCGACGGTCCTCGACGAGGGAGGCGGTCGCGGCGTGGGCGACGACCAGACCGGAGTCGCAGTGGCCGAGCACGAACTCGCGCCGCTCGGCCGGGTAGGCGGGGTCGACCGGCACGTAACCGGCCCCGGCCTTCAGGATGCCGAGCAGACCGACGACGAGCTCGGCACCCCGCTCGACGCAGAGCCCGACCCGCTGGTCCCGCCCCGCGCCCGCGGCCCGCAGCGCCCCGGCGAGCCGCTCGGCCCGCTCGTCCAGCTCGCGGTAGGTGAGCTGGGTACGGCCGTCGGTGACGGCGACGGATTCCGGGAAACGGGAGGCGGTCCGCTCGAAGTTCTCGTGGAGGGTGACACCGGGTTTCATTGGACGGAATACCTTTCCCAGAAATGAACGAGGGCAGGGAGGACAGCGGAATACGCAGGTGGAGTGCGCGGGTGAATGCGCGGGTGGAATTCGGCGGGACTCGCTGGCCTTCTCGAATGTGTCAGGCCCCGGAGGGCCCTACAAGGGATGCGCGGTGGCACCAAGGTGCAGTGGCTGCAAGTGGCCAGGGGGCGCCGGCGGGCGCCGCGGGCTCAGAGCGGGAGCCCGGCGTCCTCGACGACGGAGACGACGCCATGACAGAGCCCGATGTCCCGGCCCTCCCGGGGAACCCGCAGCTCGACCCGGACCCGGCCGCCGGGTGGCGGCCGCAGGAGCAGGTGCTGCACGGCGGCGAGGACCCCGGTGCCGGCCTCGGGGGCGGAGCCGGCGGAGACGTAGAAGACCGTCCGGTAGACGTGCTCCACGTGGCATCTGGAGACCTGGGGGACCACCCGGGCAAGATCGTCGAGATCGATCCGCGCCTGCCCGAATTCACCGGGCGGGAGGTCGAGATGGATGGCGTACATGGCAGAGAGAATCCCAGCCGCATACCGGACTTCGGCACGTTCTCCGGGGCAGCTTGATGCCATGGCAGCAAAGGGCCCACCGATATCCGGTGAGCCCTTTGTAATGTCCGGACCGTATACGACGGACGTATACGGCGAGAGGGTCAGAGCCAGCCGGCCCGTTCGGCCAGCACACCGGTCTCGAACCGGCTGCGGGCGCCGAGGCGTTGGGAGATGGTGGACATCATGCGGCGGGTGGTGCGGAGCGAGAGCCCCAGCTTGCGGGCGGCGACCTCGTCGGTGTGCCCCTTCTGCAGCAGCCGGAGCAGCTCGATCTCCTGCTGGGTGGGCTCGTCGGCGGCGGGCTGCTGCTTGCCGTGCAGCGGGGCGGCGCTCTCCCAGACCATCTCGAAGAGGGCGAGGAGGGCGGTGACGACCCCGGGGGCGCGGAGGATGACCGCTCCGGCCCGGGTGTCCTCGGGGCTGACCGGGAGGAGCGCCACGGACCGGTCGGCGATCAGCATGCGCAGCGGCAGCGAGGGCGTGGTCCTGATCTCGCCGCCCAGTTCGGAGAGCCAGCGGGCGTACTCGGTGGTGGCCCGGTCGTTGCGGACGCTGTCGAGGTAGATGGTGCGCAGTTTCACGCCGGCGGCCAGGGTCTGCTCGTCGAGCGGACGGCTGGCCTCCAGCGCCTCGGGGCTCTGGGCGCCGCCGGGCATGAAGGCCAGGATCTCGGAGTCGGCGTGCCGGGCGAGTTCGGACAGCCGGGCGCGCACCTCGTTGACGCCCTCCAGCTGCTCCAGACCGGCATTGCCGTGCCGGGCGCGCTGCGAGGCGTAGATCGCGGTGAGTTCGGCGGTGGCGGCCCGTACGGCGGCCAACTCCAGCTGCTGTGAATGGATTTCGGTTTCCCGCCGGTGAATGTAGGCGGCGAGGCCCACCTCCGGACTTATCGGAGCGACGTCCGTGGCGTCCTTGGCGGGGTAGAGCATGGACAGTTCCGCGAGTTTGTCCAGACAGCCGCGGACGGTCGATTCGGCCGCCCCCAGCTCCGCGGCGATCTCGGCGATCCCCCACCGCGGTTGGGTGATCACGAGCCGGTAGACGTCGACACAGGTCTCGTCCTGCCCGATCAGCGACGCCAGCGACGAGAGCCCGGCACCTTGGCGCGTCCCTCCGCAAGGGTCGGCGAAGCCCCCCATTTTCTCACCTTCAGTCATCGGGTCGATCTTTCGAACCATTTGATCGCCCCGAATCAGTCGGCCCCGGAGTGGTCATTTCCGGCGAGAAGTTCAGGGCACCCTTTCGGGTGAGTGACATTACAGGACGAGGGCACTACTGGATACTGCGTCAAAACGAGGTTTAGAAACCGGTACCTCGGGAACCGCCCGGCGAATGATGAAAAATAAATGAACGTCAGCCGGGGTGACGGCGGGCACGGTGATCGCGGTTCGCCCCACGGTTTCGGGGCGCCACGCAAGGTCCTTCCCGGCCGGGGACCGGGAAGGACCTGACAACGGTCCGGGCAAGAACCGGACAGCGGCCGGGAAGGGACTACGCCTCCCCCCGCTCCTGCCCCAGGACGCGCCCCGCCCTCTCGGCGACGTGCGCGGGTGGCTCGATCCCGACGGGCAGTACGGGATCGGGGACGGGCGCGCCGAAGCGGGTGACGACCGGCAGGACGCCCGCCCACAGCCCCAGCTCGGCGTCGGGCGAGTCCCCGTCGTCCGGAGGGCCGTCGGCGACCTTGACGGAGGCCTCGGTGAGGTCGAGCGCGACGAGGGAGGTCGCGGCGAGCTCCTTGCGGCTGGGCTGCCGGGCGTACTCCCACTGCCCCGGCGTCGACTGCTCGGTGAGGGCGCGCAGCCCCCTCAGCTTCTCGTCGGGGTCCGTGACGACGCGCGGGACCCCGTAGATCATCGCGCAGCGGTAGTTCACCCCGTGCTCGAACACGGACCGGGCGAGCACCAGCCCGTCCACATGGGTCACGGTGACGCAGACGACCCCGTCGGGCGCCTGCACGAGACTGCGGCTCGCGACGGACCCGTGCACGTAGAACGTGTCGCCCTCGACGCCGTACACGGTCGGCACGACCATCGGCGCGCCGTCCACGACCACCCCCAGGTGGCAGAGGAACCCGGCGGCGAGCACCGCGTCCAGGTCCTCCCGCCGATGGCTCCCGTTGTGCCGCATCCGCCGCAACCGCGTCCGTTCGGTGGCCTCCACGCCGTTCCCCTCCCCCTCGCCGCCCTGTCGGGCCGGCTCCTTCGCGATCTTCCCGCGAGTGCGATCAAACCCCGCCGGGGCGAGAATGAACAGTGCGGACATCACACGTCCCGGCGGCCTCCTCTGCCGCCGACAAGGAGGACGACCATGGACTATCCCCTCCTGAACATGTTCTGGACGATCATGTGGGTCTTTCTCTGGGTCCTCTGGTTCATGTTGCTCTTCCGCATCATCGGAGACATCTTCCGCGACGACGGCATGAGCGGCTGGGGCAAGGCGGGCTGGACCGCCTTGGTCGTCCTGCTTCCGTTCCTGGGCTGCTTCGTCTACCTCATCGCCCGTGGCAAGGACATGGGCATGCGGGAGATGCAGCGCGCCCGCAGCAACGAGCAGGAGTTCCAGGAGTACATCCGCGCCGCCGCCACCGCGAACGAACAACCGCCCGGCGCCGGCCACGCCGACCAGCTGGCGAAGCTGGCCGAGCTGAAGGACCGCGGCGCCATCACGCCCGAGGAGTACGCGCGGGCGAAGGAGAAGGTCCTGTCCGGCTGAGGAGGAGGCGAGGGGGCCCATGGACGTGGGACCTGTCGAATACGTCGTCATCGCGTTCCCGGGAAACCGCTTCCGCGGCGAGATCGCCCCGGAGCTGAGGAACCTCGTGGCGAGCGGCACCGTACGGATCCTCGACCTGACCTTCATCAAGAAGGAGTCCGACGGATCGGTCTCGTACGTCGAACTCGACGCGCTGGACCCGACGGAGGCGTCGGTCTTCGACGACATCGACGGCGAGATCGGCGGCCTGTTCAGCGATCAGGACCTGGCCCTGATCGCCGAGGAACTCGCACCGGACTCGTCGGCCGCGGTCCTGCTGTGGGAGGACACCTGGGCGGCCGGCATCACCGGCGCGATCCGCAGGGCGGGCGGTGAACTCCTCGCCCACGAGCGCATCCCCGCCGAAGCGGTGGAGCGCGCCTACGAAGACGCCGCCTGACGAGAAGAGGGTGAGGACCATGCTGGGTCGCGGTCTCCGGCGCGCGGGACGCCCCGGACTGATCGGAGTGGCGGCACGATCGGCCGTCGCGGCCGGCACGGCCACCGCGGTCTCCCACCGCGTGGCCCACCGCGAGGCCGAACGAGCGGCACCCGCCCCGCCGGCGGAGCCGATGCCGGCCCCGGAACCGGAGCTGCTCACGGACGAAGCCATCAGCAGCCTGGAACGGCTGGGAAAGCTCCACGCCCAGGGCGTGCTGTCGGACGAGGAATTCGCCCTCGGAAAGGACCGGATTCTCAGGCGCTGAAGCGCCGGTCACCGAAGAAGGAGCAGGCCATGACCGAGCAAACGAGGGCGGCGAGGACGACCGCCGAGAAATGGGCGTCGGGGGGCACCCTCTTCGGAGGTGTCGTGCTGAGCGTCGTCGGCGTCCTGGACATCTTCCAGGGAATTGCGGCGATCGCGAAGGACGACGTCTACACCCGCGTCGGCGACTACGTCTTCAAATTCGACCTCACCGCCTGGGGCTGGATCCACCTGATCCTCGGCATCCTCGCCGTCCTCGTAGGCCTGGGCCTCCTGAGGGGCATGAGCTGGGCCCGCGCCGCCGGCATCTTCATCGCCGCCCTCACGATCATCACCAACTTCATGTGGCTCCCCTACACCCCCTGGTGGGCCCTGATCCTGATCGGCGTCTCCATCTTCGTCATCTGGTCCCTGTGCAAGGACTGGGGACACGAACACGGCTGACCCTGTCCCGGGAAAGGCACGGACGCCTCGGCGACACATCGCCGAGGCGTCCGCGGTCATCCCGGGAGGGCGGCTTCCCGGAGCCCGATGAAAGCCAACCGAATTCCCCTCGGAATCGGAAGGGGATCAGATCCCGCACCTCCCGGACAGCATGGGGCGGGCCCGATCCCGCTGAGCTCAGCGTACTGTTTCGGCCCCCCGGCACCTTGGACGCCAGAGCAGGGCTGCATGCTCCGGGACGTCACCCGCGATCAGCTCAGCGTCTCCTCGCGGCGTCCCATAGCGGCCGCACCGGGTACGACGAGCAGCTTGCCGGTGGTACGCCGCGCCTCCAGATCGCTGTGGGCCTGGGCGGCCTCGGACAATGCGTAGCGGCCCGTTACGGTGACCTCAAGGGCCTTGGAGCGCACCCACTCGAACACATCGGCGGCCCGTCGGAGCAGTTCGGACCGATCGGCGATGTAGTCCCCGAGGCTGGGCCGGATCAGGGTCAGCGAACCGCCGTGGGCGAGCCGGATCGGATCAAACGGCGGCACGGCACCACTCGCCGCGCCGAAGAGCACGAGATGGCCGCGGGTTCGCAGGCTGGCGAGGCTCGCATCGAAGGTGTGCGCGCCGACGCCGTCGAAGACAACCGGCAGTCCCTGACCGCCGTTGAGCCGCCTCACCTCGGCTGCGAGATCGTCGACTGCGGAGGAAAGGATCACCTCAGCGGCCCCGGCACGCTTCGCCAGCTCGGCCTTCGCCGTGGTCGACGTCGTGCCGATCACCCTGCCGCCGAGATGGGTGATGAGCTGGGTCAAAAGCAGCCCCATGCCGCCGGCAGCCGCATGCACGAGCACCGTGTCGCCCCCCTGAACCGGGTAGGCGTCCTTGACGAGATAGTGCGCGGTCATGCCTTGGAGGAGCACGGCGGCGGCTGTCTCGAAGCCGATGTCGTCGGGCAGCGGCACCAGCCGGGAGGAGTCCACGACGGCCCGCTCGGCATACGTGCCGGGAATCTCCACCCAACCGACCCGGTCCCCGACCGCGACGTCCGCGACGCCGGGTCCGACTTCGACGACCGTGCCGGCGCCCTCAGCACCCGGGGTGAAGGGCAGCGGGAGGCTGTACCGGCCTTCGCGGTGGTAGACGTCGAGGAAGTTGACCCCGGATGCGGCGACCTCCACGACCGCCTCGCCCGGGCCCGGCCGCGGCAGGTCCACCTCGGCCTCCTGCAGCACCTCGGGACCGCCCACTTCGTACACCTGAATCGCTCGCATGACCCTCCAATAACGGTTCGTCCCCGACCAACCCCGTTGATGGCGATCCGATTCCCGGCTCCTGCTACGGCTCACGCGACTGGCGCGACAGCGTGGCGGCGGCCGGGATCACCCGCGAACGAACCCGGCCCTACCGGCCCCAGACTCGGCGGAGTTGTTGCTGACGACAGCCACACGTCGCCCCGACTCGCGTGCCGCCGCCCCACCGCCGGCACGATCCCGAACGAACTCGGGGTGGACCTCGGAAGCGGCTGGACGACCGCAGTGACGATCATGGAGATCCTGCGGCACACCCAGGTGACCCGGACCCGCCGGCACGTGAAGGGCCGGTCCGAGCAGTCCCGCGACGCCATGAGGCGGAGGGGAGACGCGTTCATGCCGCAGATCCGGCCGGACGCACTGGAGGCCCCTCCGGGCCGAACTGAGACCCCAACGGAGACCACGGACACCCGGGCCGCCCGCTCCAAGCTCCGTCGTCACGTCCGCTGAAACACAAAACCCCAGGTCACGGCGAGTGAGTCCTGGGGTTTCGCTGAGCCGCCTTCGGGATTCGAACCCGAGACCTACGCATTACGAGTGCGTTGCTCTGGCCAACTGAGCTAAGGCGGCAAGCTGTGCGGTCCCATGGTGGGTGCAGCAGCGTCGCCAAGTCTACACAGTTTCCAGGGGTGCTCCGACCAGGGGCGGAGCGAGGGCGTGAGGGGGTTAGGAGCAGCGCTTTCCGGCGGTGGGGGCGGTGCCTTCCAGGAGGTACGTGTTGATCGCCGTGTCGATGCAGTCGCTGCCGCGGCCGTACGCGGTGTGGCCGTCGCCCTCGTAGGTGAGGAGGGTGCCCGAGGAGAGCTGGGCGGCCAGGGAGCGGGCCCACTTGTAGGGGGTGGCCGGGTCGCGGGTGGTGCCGACGACGACGATCGGGGGTGCGCCCTCGGCGGTGATGCGGTGGGGGCGGCCGCTGGCGGGGGTGGGCCAGTAGGTGCAGTTCAGGGCGGCCCAGGCGAGGCCGCGGCCGAAGACCGGCGAGGCCTGCTCGAAGGACGGCACCGCCTTCTCGGCGGCCTCGGGGCCCGAGAAGGCCGGCGGGAGGTCCAGGCAGTTCACGGCGGCGTTGGCGGACATCAGGTTCGCGTACGAGCCGTCCGCCTCCCGCTCGTAGTAGCTGTCGGCCAGCGCGAGCAGCGGCGCGCCGTCCCCGCCGATCGCCCGGGTCAGCGCCTCCCGCAGTTGCGGCCACGCGGCCTCGTCGTACATCGCGGCGATGACGCCGGTCGTCGCCAGCGACTCGCCGAGCGGCCGACTCTCCCCCGTCGGCACCGGCTTCGCGTCCACGTCGCGGAAGAAGCGCTGCAGTGCCGCCGTGGCCGCGGGGACGGACTCCGTGCCGAGCGGGCAGTCCCGCTGCCGGACGCAGTCCGCGGCGAAGGCCTTGAACGCGGTCTCGAAGCCGCCCGTCTGGTCGCGGTTCAGGTCCACCGCCGACAACGACGGGTCCATCGCCCCGTCGAGGACGAGCCGCCCCGCCTTGTCGGGGAACAGCTCCGCGTACGTCGCCCCCAGGAACGTGCCGTACGACGCCCCCACGTAGGTGAGCTTCCGGTCGCCGAGCACCTCCCGCACCACGTCCATGTCCCGCGCCGCCGCCACGGTGGAGACGTGCGGCAGCACCCGGCCCGAGCGCTTCTCGCAGGCCGTCGCGAACTCCTTGAACGCGGCTTCGAGCGCGCGCGTCTCCGCGGCGTCGTCGGGGGTCTGGTCCACCTGCGTGAACGCGTCCATCCGCGGGCCCGTCAGACACTCCACCGGCTCGCTGCGGGCCACGCCCCTCGGGTCGACGCCCACGATGTCGTAGCGGGCCCGGACCGGGGCCGGGTAGCCGATGCCCGCGTACCCCTGGAGGTAGCCGACCGCCGAGCCGCCCGGGCCGCCCGGGTTGACCAGCAGCGAACCGAGCCGCTTGCCGGGGCCCGTCGCCCGCACCCGGGACACCGCCAGCTTCACGTCGCCCGCCTCGGGCTTCGCGTAGTCGAGCGGGACGAGCACGGTGCCGCACTGGAAGTCCGCCACACCGCACGCGCGCCAGGACACCTTCTGCCCGTAGTACTTCTGCAGGGCCGTCGCACCCGCCGCACCCGACCCCGTCCCGCCGGACGAGGCCGGCGCGGCGGCGTCGCTGCCGCCCGTGCAGCCGGAGAGGATCAGACCGGCGGCCGCGAGGGCCGTGGCGGAGATGCGGAACAGGCGCCTGGAATCCATTCCCGGAGCGTATCGGGACGGGTACGCACCGTGTCCAATCCCCGGGGGCGCCGAGGTCACCGGGGCGCCGGACCGGGACTCAGTCCCGCAGCTCCATCGTCATCGCCTCCACCGCCAGCAGCGGCGCCACGTTCCGGTCGAGGGCCGCACGGCACGCCAGCACCGCCTCGATCCGGCGCAGCGTCCGCTCCGGTGTCGTGTCGCGGGCGATCGTCTCCAGCGCGTCGCGCACGTCCTCGTTGGCGAGCGGGCTCGCCGCGCGCAGCTGCACCGCCAGCACGTCGCGGTAGAAGCCGGTCAGGTCGGTGAGCGCGAGGTCCAGGCTGTCGCGCTGCGTCCTCGTCCGCCGCCGCTTCTGCCGGTCCTCCAGCTCCTTCATCGCCCCGGCCGTGCCCCGCGGCATCCGGCCGCCCTGCACCGCGCCGAGCGCCGCCTTCAGCTCCTCGGTCTCCTTGACGTCGACCTCCTCCGCGACCTGCTTCGCGTCCTCGGCCGCCGCGTCGACCAGCTCCTGCGCCGCGCGCAGACCGCCGCCCACGTCGCCCACCCTCATCGGCAGCTTCAGCACCACCGCGCGGCGGGCGCGCGCCCGCTCGTCGGTGGCGAGGCGCCGGGCCCGGTCGATGTGCCCCTGCGTGGCCCGCGCCGCCGCCTGCGCCACCTCCGGCTCGATGCCGTCCCGGCGGATCAGCAGGTCGGCGACCGCCTGCACCGACGGGGTGCTCAGCGTCAGGTGCCGGCAGCGGGACCGGATCGTGGGCAGCACGTCCTCCAGCGAGGGCGCGCACAGCAGCCAGACCGTCCGCGGCGCGGGCTCCTCCACCGCCTTCAGCAGCACGTTGGCCGCGCCCTCGGTCAGCCGGTCGGCGTCCTCCAGGACGATGACCTGCCAGCGGCGGCCGGCCGGCGACAGCTGGGCGCGCCGGACCAGGTCGCGGGTCTCCTTCACACCGATCGAGAGCAGATCCGTGCGGACCACCTCGACGTCGGCGTGGGTGCCGATCAGGGCCGTGTGACACCCGTCGCAGAAGCCGCAGCCCGGCGCCCCGCCCAGCGCCCGGTCCGGGCTCACGCACTGCAGGGCAGCCGCGAACGCCCGCGCCGCGGTGTCCCGGCCGGACCCCGGAGGGCCCGTGAACAGCCAGGCGTGCGTCATCTTCGAGGCCTCGGGAGCGGGCTCGCCGGCGGCCTGGGCGGTCACGAGCACGTCGGCGTCCCGCGCGGCTGCCGCGAGCTGCTCCTCCACGCGCGCCTGTCCCACCAGGTCGTCCCATACGGCCATGTCTGCAGCCCCTCCTCGTCCCCCCTCACGTACGTCTCCCATTGTGGGGCACGGCACCGACAGCCCGACCTGACCCGGCCTGACCTGACCCGACCCGACCTGACCTGACACGACCAGACCGGAGCGAGCCCGGCCGACCGGTCAGGCCCGCTCCTCCGCCCGGGACCGGGTCAGCCACAGGCCCACGCCCGCGCCGAGGGCGACCGTGCCCGTACCGACGCTCGCGGCGATCTCGGTGGCTCCGGTGTAGCCGGAGAAGCTGGTGACGAAGACGTTGGCGACGACACCGACGGCGAGCAGGAGCCAGAGCAGGGGCCTCATGAGGAACCTCCAGGAGGAAGGGGATCGGGGTGGAGGGGCGGGAAGGAGCGGGTCGCTCCCCTGCCTCTCCGGTACGTCTTCGATACTCCCCGTCCCGGCCCGCCCGCACAGCCGTGCCCGCCCCCGGACCGGTGGTGTAGCCCGCTCCACCGTCCCACCCCCGCGCGTCGCCTAGCCTGAACCCATGCGCGAGTCGATCAAGGATGCGGCGAAGGCGACGCTCCACCTCCTCCTCGGAGCGGCCGTCGCCCTCCTCTGCTACCTGATGATCGGCGTCGTCCTCTTCACCGGATTCCTCACGCTTACCGTCATCGGCGCCGGCGTGCTGCCGGAGAGCGTCCTGCTGCTGCGCCGCCTCGCGGGCTGGGAGCGCCGCCGTACGGCCGCGCGTTCCGGGGCGCCGGTCCCGGAGGCGTACCTGCCGCTCGAAGGCCCCCTCCCCGAGCGGGTGCGCACGGCCGTCGCCGACCCGTCCACCGTCGGGGACCTGCGGTGGATGGTGGCGCAGCTCCTGTACGGCATGGTCCTCCTGTACGGGGCGATGGTGCTGTGGGCCCCGGCCCTGCTCGTCGACGGCGTCTGGACCGGTCTCGCGGGCCGCCGCCCGGTGCTGCTGCCGCTGATCGGCCGGCTCGCCGACCGGGAGGCCGGCTGGTCGCGGACCCTGCTCACCCCCGGCCCCTCGACCGCTCGCGACGCCGCGCTGGCCGCCCGCATCGAGCAGCTGACCGCGACCCGGGCGGGCGCGGTCGCCGCGCACGGCGCGGAACTGCGGCGCATCGAACGCGACCTGCACGACGGAGCCCAGGCCCGGCTCGTGGCGCTCTCCATGCGCATCGGGCTCGCCCGCCGGGCGTACGACTCCGACCCGGCGGCCGCCCGCAGGCTGCTCGACGACGCCCAGGACCAGGCCGAGGAGGCGCTGGCCGAACTCCGGCACGTGGTGCGGGGCATCCACCCGCCGATCCTGACCGACCGCGGCCTGACCGGCGCCGTCCGGGCCCTCGCGGCGAGCAGCGGCCTGGAGGTGACGGTGTCGGTGACCCCCGACGCCGACACCCCGGCCGCCTCCCCGGCCACGCACCCGACCGAGCACCCGACCGAGCACCCGGCCGGCAGCCCGAGCGGCCCGGCCGGGGCCGGCACAGCGCCCGACACCCCCCGCGCCCCCGCCGCCGTCGAGGCCGCCGCCTACTTCGCCGTCGCCGAGGCCCTCACCAACGCCGCCAAGCACAGCGGCGCCACGCACGCCTCCGTCCTGCTCGCCCGCACCCCCACGGGTCTGCGCGCCGCCGTGCGGGACGAGGGCCGCGGCGGTGCCGAGGGACGCGAGGGTGCGGGGTCCGGGCTGCTCGGGCTGCGGCGCCGGGTCGCCGCGCTCGACGGGACCGTACGTCTGACCAGCCCCGTCGGGGGCCCGACCGTGATCGAAGTGGAGCTTCCGTGCGTGTGGTGATCGCCGAGGACAACGCCCTCCTCCGGGAGGGGCTCGTCCTCCTGCTGACCTCTGCGGGACACGAGGTGGCGGGGGTGGCGGCGACCGGCCCCGAGATCCTTCCGCTGCTCCTGGGGCAGCGGCCCGACGTGGCCGTCCTCGACGTCCGGCTGCCGCCCGGATTCCGCGACGAGGGCCTGCGCGCGGCGCTCGCCGCCCGCGCCGAACTCCCGGACCTGCCGGTCCTCGTGCTGTCGCAGTACGTGGAGGAGACCTACGCCGCCGAGCTGCTCGGCGGCGGCGCGCGGGGCGTCGGCTACCTGCTGAAGGACCGGGTGGGCCGGGTCGACGAGTTCCTGGACGCCCTGGACCGGGTCGCCGCGGGCGGCACGGCGCTCGACCCCGAGGTCGTCACCGAACTGATGGCCCGGCGCCGCGACGACCCGCTGGACTCGCTGACCCCGCGCGAACGCGAGTGCCTCGAGCTGATGGCGCAGGGCCACGACAACACGACGATCGCCCGCTCGATGGTGGTGACCGAGCGGGCCGTGCACAAGCACGTCGGCAACGTCTTCGCGAAGCTGGCCCTGCCCCCGAGCGACAGCGGCCACCGCCGGGTGCTCGCCGTCCTCGCGTACCTCAACGCCTAGAGACCGGCCCCGCTTGGAGCCCGGCCACGCCTGGAGACTGCCAGGCCTGGAGCCCGGCCCCGCCTCGGCACAGCCAGGCTCAGCCGCCCGACCACCCGACCACCCGACCGCCCGCCTCAGCGGCGCCCGACGGGGCTCAGGAACACCGTCCCCGCGTACGTCGTGAGGATCACCGTCCCCGCGATCAGCGCGGCCTGGAGCGGCGGCAGGTACGGCGGTCCGCCGGTCAGCGCCCAGCTGAGCGCGGCCAGCGGGAGCGCCGCGACGACGCCGCCGATCACGAGTCCGGTCCCGGCCAGGAACGCCGCCTCCAGGCGCAGCATGCGGCGCAGTTGGCGGCGGGAGGCGCCGACCTGGTGGAGCAGGCCGAGTTCGCCCCGGCGGCCGGCGGCGGCGAGGGCGAGGGTGCTCAGGACGGAGAGCACCGTGAGCGCGCCGATCGCGGCGACGACGCCCGCCGACACCAGACCGCTCGCCTCGGCCTCGTCCGGGACCACCTGTTCGGGCTCGGGAGCGGGCCGGGCCCCGGCGACGGCGGCCCCTCCCGGGCCCGCCACGAGGACGCGCACGGGGCGCGGATCCGTCATGTGCGCGGCGAGTTCGGCGCGCGGCAGCAGGAACTCGCCCAGTGCGAGGGACCGTTCGTAGACGGCGACCACCGCGAGCCGCCGCAGCGCCCCGTCGCCGAAGCGCAGCTCGACCGTCGCACCGGGCCGCACGTCGAGGGAGTCGGCCCGGTCCGCGCCGACGGCGACCGTACCGGGGCGGGCGAGCCCCGCGAGGTCCCCGGCGACGACACCCGGATCGAGCGTCCCTGCCAGCCCCTCGGCGTCCACGCCCAGCACGGGCAGCCGGTCGAGCCGGGGCGAACCCGCCTCGGTGCGGGCCAGGACGACCGTGGACCGCACCAGGCCGGTCGCGGCCGTGACACCGGGCACCCGGCGCACGTCGGCCACGCTGACACCGACGGCACCGCGGCCATCGCGGGCATCGCGGTCATCGCGGGCACCGGCGGCGCCGCTCACCCCCGCACCGTCCCCCTCGACCGCGTAGTCCGCCACCATCGCCTCCCGCGCCTGCGCCGCACCGGCCCGCTCCATCGTGGCGCCCGCCGCGAGCTGCACGGTCGCGAAGGCGCTGACCAGGACGACCGGGACCAGCGCGGCCCCGAGCCGGCGCGAGTGCGCGACCGCGCCGGCCGCCACCAGCCGCCCCGGCGCGCCGCCGCAGCGGCGCAGCACCGGCCCCAGCACCCGCATGGCCGCAGCCGCGAGCCACGGGCCGAGCAGTGCGCACCCGGCCACGAGCGTCACGGTCGCCGCTCCGGCCGCCGCACCCGCGGCCTGCCCCGCCTGGAGCGTGGCGGTCCCGGCGGCCCCCGCCCCGGCGACGAGCAGGGCGACGCCGAACCCCTGCCGTACGCCACCGGGCCGGCGGGCGGGCGCCCGGTCCCGGCGCGCGGCCGCGAACACGACCACGCACCGCGCGAGGCCCACCGTCAGCCCGGCGGTCACGAGCACCCCCGCGAACAGCCAGGTCGGGGAGGGCAGTTCGAGGGTGGCGGGCAGCAGGCCGCGGCCGCGCAGCTCGGCCCGGAGAGCGAGGAACACCGGTACGGCCCCGAGGGCGCCCAGGACGGCCGCCGCGCCCGCCACCCGGTTCACCTCGCGTCCGACGGCGGCCCGCACCTGCCGGGGCGAGGCGCCGACGGCGTACAGCAACTCGCGTTCCTCGGCGCGCTGTTGGAGCGCCTGGGCGACGAGCGAGGCCAGGACGAGGACGGTGACCAGGATGACGGTCGCGGCCACGGCCGCGAGGAGCAGGAGCAGGCCGTCCCGCGCGGGCAGGGCCCGCAGGTCCTCGACGCCTCCCCTGCCGTTCCCGGTGAAGGCCCGCAACTCCGCCGCCCCGGAAGCGTCGAGGGCCTGCCGCACCCGCGCGTGGAGGGTGGCGACGGGGACACCGGGCGCGCCGAGCACGCCGATCGCGTCGTGCCGCCCGGGGTGCCCCGCGAGCCGCCGCGCCTCGGCCGCGCCGAAGTAGAGCGCGTCGGGCCCGTCCGCGAGACCGACGACGCGGTAGCCGGCGACGTCCTGCCCGATCCGAGGGCCGGTCCTCAAGCCGGTCCGCGAGCCGGTCTCTGCACCAGGCCCTGCGCCAGGACCCACGCCGAGCCCCGCCCCGACCACCACCTCCCCCGCCGCCCCGGGTGCCCGCCCGGCGGTGAGCCGGTACCCGCCGAGCCGCGCCGTCTCCCACGAGCGCCCGCGGTACTCCTGTTCCCGTGAGGAATCCCGTACCTGTGAGGAGTCCCGTACCTGTGAGGAGTCCCGTACGCGTGAGGAGTCCCGTACGCGTGAGGAGTCCCGTACGCGTGAGGGGTCCCGTACGACGAACCCGTCGTCCGGCACCACCGCCCGCACCCCCTCCACGCCTCGCAGCACCTCCGCCACCGAGGCCCGCACCCCGATCCGTTCGGTCAGCGGGGCCGTGACGGTCATCGGCTCGCCGCCCCAGGGCTTGGCGGTCCAGCGGACCTCCTGGTCGGCGGCGACGACCACGTCGGCCGCCGCGTACCGCTCCACGCGCGCGTGCGCCAGCCCCAGTGAACCGGCGGTCAGCGCGAGGGAGCCGAGCAGCAGCGAGACGAGGGCGGCGGCCGCGAACACCGCCGCCCAGGCCCTGCGGTGCGTGCGCAGCGAGCGGGCCGCCAGCAGCCGGACGGCGGTGCGGGACCCACGGAGCCCGCTCATCGGGCCCTCACCCCCGCCATGGCCGTCGCGGTCGCCGCAAGCGTCGCCGTCGCCGTCGCCGTCGCCGTCGGACCGAACATCCTCCGGACCCGTTCCGCGTCCGGCCGGTCGAGGCGGGCCGTGATGCGGCCGCGGGTGAGGAAGACCGCCTCGTCCGCCCAGGCCGCCGCGGCCGGGTCGTGGGTGACGAGGACGACCGTGCGGCCGTGCTCGTCGACGGCCCGGCGCAGCAGGGTGAGGACCTCCGTCGCGGTGACCGGGTCCAGGGCGGCGGTCGGCTCGTCGGCGAAGATCACCTCCGGTTCGGTGACCAGCGCCCGCGCGACGGCCACGCGCTGCCGCTGGCCGCCGGAGAGGGTGTCGGGCGCGTCGCCCGCCCGGTCGGCGAGCCCCACGGCGGCGAGACCGGCGAGGGCGCGGCCCCCGTCGTCGCGGGCGCCGGCGAGGAGCAGCGGCAGGGCGACGTTCTCGCGCACGTCGAGGGCGGAGACGAGGTTCAGCGACTGGAACACGAACCCGATCCGGTCCCGCCGCAGCCGGGTCAGCGCGGCGGGCTTCAGCCGGCCGAGCTCCGTGTCCCCGATGCGTACCGTGCCGGAGGTCGGCCGTTCGAGCCCGGCGGCGCAGCGCAGCAGCGTGGACTTGCCGGAGCCGGAGCCGCCCATGACCGCGAGGAGGCGGCCGCGCGGCACGGTGAGGCTGACCGAGTCGAGCGCGGTGAGCCCGCCGTAGACCCGGCTGACCGCGTCGAGGGAAAGTGCTGTCGTCATACCGACAACGCTAGAAAAGAGCAGGTCAGGCCGGTATGGAGCAGGCTGCCCGGTCAGGGGTGGAGCAGGCTCCACCCCTGACCGGGCTCGGTCTCAGCGGCGCTCTCGGCGCCCCTTGCCGTCGCCGTCCTCCTCGTCGTGCGGGCCGAGCAGCTCGTCCGCGAGGGTCGGGAGGTCGTCGAGCGGGGTCTCCTCGGCCCAGTCGGAGCGTCGCCGGGGCTGCCCGTTCTCGTCGAGCTGGGGCAGTTCGCGGGTGCGCTCGTTGGCGCCCTCCGGGGCGGCCGGGGCGTCGCGGAAGAAGTCCTGCGGCACCCGGTCGGCGGGGGCCGCGTCCTGCACGGTCGGCAGCACGGCGGTCCGCTCGGCCTCGCTGTCGGTGCCGGCGCCCGTGTCCCGCCCGGGCCGGACCCGGGGCAGCACCGTGGTCTCCTCGTCGAGCCGCACGATGGGCGTCGGGACGGTGACCTCGTTGGGCGACACGGTCGGCGCGTCGTCCGAGCCGGAGGCGGCCGGTCCGCCCGCGCTCCCGGCGGGCCGCGGCTCGTCCGGCTTCACGAGGGGCGTGGCGACGGTGATCTCGTTCGCCGACTCCTCCACCGACTTCGCGGCCTTCGCCGCCCTGGCGGCCTTGGCGGCAGCCGCGGTTCCGGCGGCGGCCTCGGCGGCCGCCGTCCGCTCGGCGGACCTCGCGGCGGCGCGGCGCTCCGCCTCGGCCCGCTTCTCCGCGGCGGCGGCCCGGCCGGCCGCGGCCGTCTCCGCCGCCGCGCGCTCCTCCGCGGCCTTCGCCGCAGCGGCCTTCCGCTGGGCCTCGGCGGCCAGCGCGGCCGCGGCGGCCTCCTCCGCGGCGGCCTTGCGCGCGGCTTCCTCGGCGGCCTTGCGGGCGGTCTCCTCCGCGGCCTTCGCGGCGGCGGCCTCCGCCAGGCGGCGGGCCTCCTCGGCGCGGACCAGGGCCTCCTCGGCCTTGCGCTGCTTCTCCAGGCGCCGCTCCTCGGCCTCGGCGCGCAGCCGGGCCTCTTCCTCGGCCTGCTTGCGGCGCCGCTCCTCCTCCTGGAGGCGGGCCTTCTCCTCGGCCTCGCGCCGCTTGCGCTCCTCCTCGGCCGCGATCCGGGCCTCCTCGGCGCGCTGCCGGGCCTCCTCCGCCTGGCGTTCGGCCTCCAGGCGGCGGGCCTCTTCCTCCTCGGCCTTGCGGCGGGCCTCCTCCTCGGCGCGCAGCTTGGCGAGCTGCTCCTGGCGCTCGCGCTCCAGGCGCTCCTCCTCGGCCTTGCGGGCGGCCTCCTCCTCGGCGCGGCGGCGGGCGTCCTCCTCGGCCTTGCGGCGGGCCTCCTCCTGGGCCTTCACCTCGGCCTCGGAGAGCGGCAGCACGCGGTCGAGGCGGTGGCGCACGACGGTGGTGACGGCCTCCGGCTCCTGGCCGGCGTCGACGACGAGGTAGCGGCCGGGGTCGCCGGCGGCGAGGGCCAGGAACCCGGCGCGCACGCGCGCGTGGAACTCGGGCGGCTCGGACTCCAGCCGGTCGGGCGCCTCGGTGAACCGCTCGCGGGCGGTCTCCGGGGAGACGTCGAGGAGCACGGTGAGGTGCGGGACGAGGCCGCCGGTGGCCCAGCGGTTGATGCGGGCGATCTCGGTCGGCGACAGGTCGCGGCCGGCGCCCTGGTAGGCCACCGAGGAGTCGATGTACCGGTCGGTGATGACGACGGCGCCCCGCTCCAGGGCGGGCCGGACCAGCGAGTCGACGTGCTCGGCGCGGTCGGCGGCGTACAGCAGCGCCTCGGCGCGGTTGGACAGGCCGGCGCTGGAGACGTCGAGCAGGATCGAGCGGAGCCGCTTGCCGATCGGGGTGGCGCCGGGCTCGCGGGTGACGACGACCTCGTGGCCCTTGGCCCTGATCCACTCGGCGAGCGCCTCGACCTGGGTGGACTTGCCGGCGCCGTCGCCGCCCTCCAGGGCGATGAAGAAGCCGGTCGGGGAGGGAGCCTGGGCCGGGTCGGCGCCGCGCAGGGCGTCGCCGAGGTCGCGGCGCAGCGGGACGCCCGCCCGGTCGTCGGTCTTGGCGAGGACGACGGCGGCGACGGGCAGCAGCAGCGCGCCGACCAGCATCAGGGTGAAGGCCGCGCCGCCGTGGGCGAAGACGAAGCCGCCGGAGGCGAGCCGGTGCGGGCCGATCGCGGCGGCGACCAGCGGGGCGACGAGCGCGCCGGCGCCGATCGCGACGCGGGAGACGGCCTGGAGGTGCTCGGTGACGCGGGGCCTGCGGGCCTCCTCGGTCTCCTGGTCGACGAGGCTGTGCCCGGTGCGGGCGGCGACGCCGGCCGCGTAACCGGCGAGGGCGGCGAGGGCCAGCACGGTGGCCGTGTCCGGCACGAGGCCCATGGCGAGCAGCGCGACGCCGGTGACGGCGACGGCGAGGGCGAGCAGGCGGCGCCGGGAGAGCACGGTGAGGACGGAGCCCGCGGTGCGGATGCCGACGGCGGTGGCGCCGCTGAGCGCGAGGATCAGCAGGGCGTACGTGACGGGCCCGCCGCCCAGGTCGTAGGCGTGGAGCACGGAGACGGACGCCGCGGCGGCGATGGCGCCGGCGACGGTGCCGCAGGCGAGCACGAACAGCGGGAGCGCGCCGGTGCGGCCCTTGTCCGCGGGCAGCCGCAGGCCCTCCAGGGGCGAGCGGGGCCGCGGGGTCTGGCCGCCGGGCAGCGTGAGCGGGAACAGCACGGAGACGGATGCGGCGAAGAGCCCGGCGGCGACGTACGCGCCGAGGGCCGCCTGGTGCTGCGAGAACCAGTCGATGCCGCTGCCGAGCAGGTTGCCGACGAGGGTGGCGAGCAGCAGCACGCCGGCCGCGGCGGGCACCGCGAGGAACGAGGTGCGCAGGCTGAGCGTGCGCAGCGCGCCCAGGTGGTCCGGGAGCGGCCGGACGGCGGCGCCCTCGGCCGGCGGGGCGGGCAGCAGCGCGGGGGCCGCGCCCTCCTTCGCGATCGTCCAGACGCGTTCGGCCGCGCCGGTGACGAAGACGGTGCCGAGCAGGAACCAGAGCGCCTTGTCGGGGGTCCAGTCGATCCACAGCGGGGCGACGACGAGCAGCGCGAGCCGCAGCCCGTCGGCGCCGATCATGGTCCAGCGGCGGTCGAGCGGGCCGCCGGGCGCGGTCAGCGCGGTGAGCGGGCCGAGCAGGACGGCGCCGAAGAGGACGGCGGCGAGGATCCGCGTACCGACGACGGCGGCCACGGCGAACGCGGCGCCCCGGTATCCCCCGCCGAGGGCTCCGTCGGCCACGGCCGCCTGGAGCCCGAGCAGCGTGAGGACGAGGAGGGCGAGCGCGTCGCCCGTGCCGCCGACGGCCTGGGCGCCCCACAGCCGCCGCAGTGGCTGATGGCGCAGCAGGGCCCGTACGGCACGCTCCCGGGAATCGGCGACGAGTGCGGCGTCGGTGTCTGGCTGCTCTGCTCGCGTCATCCGTCCACCCTATCCGGACGCTCTTGCTCCCCGCGGCCTCCACCCGAACAAACAGACGGGGAGGGCGGGGGCCGTGGCCCCCGCCCTCCCCGTCATGTCAGGAGAGTCACCCCGGCACGGAGATCACTCGGATCGTCCCGACCCGAAGACACTCGGCTCGTCCGGCCTCGGAGATCACTCGGATCGTCCGGGCTCGGAGATCACGGATCGTCCGGGCTCGGAGATCACCTGACTCACTCCGGCTCGGCGGCCGCCGTCTTCTTCGCGGCCGTCGTCTTCTTCGCGGCCGTGGTCTTGGCCGTGGTCTTCTTGGCGGCCGTCTTCTTCGCCGCGGCCGTCTTGGTCGCGGTGGTCTTCTTGGCGGCGGTCTTCTTCGCCGTGGCCTTCTTCGCGGGCGCCTTCTTGGCCGCCTTCTTCGCCGGGCCCTTGGCCCGCTTCTCGGCCAGCAGCTCGTAGCCGCGCTCGGGCGTGATCGTCTCGACGCTGTCGTCGGTGCGCAGGGTCGCGTTGGTCTCGCCGTCGGTCACGTACGGGCCGAAGCGCCCGTCCTTGACGACCACGGGCCTCTCGCTGACGGGGTCGGTGCCGAGCTCCTTCAGCGGGGGCTTGGCGGCGGCCCGGCCACGCTGCTTGGGCTGGGCGTAGATCGCCAGCGCCTCCTCCAGCGTGATCGTGAACAGCTGCTCCTCGTCGGTGAGCGACCGCGAGTCCGTGCCCTTCTTCAGGTACGGGCCGTAGCGGCCGTTCTGCGCCGTGATCTCGACGCCCTCGGCGTCGGCGCCGACGACGCGGGGCAGGGACATCAGCTTGAGCGCCTCGTCCAGGGTCACCGTGTCGATGGACATCGACTTGAAGAGCGAGGCGGTACGCGGCTTGACCGCGTTCTTGCCGGTCTTCGGGGTGTCCTCGGGGAGGATCTCGGTGACGTACGGGCCGTAGCGGCCGTCCTTGGCGACGATCTGGTTGCCGCTGACGGGGTCGGCGCCCAGCTCGAAGTCGCCGCTCGGCTTGGCGAGCAGCTCCTCGGCGTAGGCGACGGTCAGCTCGTCCGGCGCGAGGTCCTCGGGGACGTCGGCGCGCTGGTGGCCCTCCGCGTCCTTCTCGCCGCGCTCGACGTACGGGCCGTAGCGGCCGACGCGCAGCACGATGCCGTCGCCGACGGGGAAGGAGGAGATCTCCCGGGCGTCGATGGCGCCGAGGTCGGTGACGAGCTCCTTGAGCCCGCCGAGGTGGTCGCCGTCGCCGTTGCCGGCGTCGGCCGCGCCGCCCTCGCCGGAGCCGCCGCCCTCACCGAAGTAGAAACGCTTCAGCCACGGCACCGCCTGGGCCTCGCCGCGTGCGATGCGGTCGAGGTCGTCCTCCATCTTGGCGGTGAAGTCGTAGTCGACGAGCCGCCCGAAGTGCTTCTCCAGGAGGTTGACGACGGCGAAGGAGAGGAACGACGGCACGAGCGCCGTCCCCTTCTTGAAGACGTAGCCGCGGTCGAGGATGGTGCCGATGATCGAGGCGTACGTCGACGGGCGGCCGATCTCGCGCTCTTCGAGCTCCTTGACCAGGCTGGCCTCGGTGTAGCGGGCCGGCGGCTTGGTCGCGTGGCCGTCCACGGTGATCTCTTCGGCGGCCAGCGCGTCGCCCTCGGCGACCTGCGGCAGGCGCCGCTCGCGGTCGTCGAGCTCGGCGTTCGGGTCGTCGGCGCCCTCGACGTACGCCTTCATGAAGCCGTGGAAGGTGATCGTCTTGCCGGAGGCGGAGAACTCGGCGTCCCGGCCGTCGGCGGCGGTGCCGCCGATCTTCACGGTGACGGAGTTGCCGGTCGCGTCCTTCATCTGGGAGGCGACGGTCCGCTTCCAGATCAGCTCGTAGAGGCGGAACTGGTCGCCCGTCAGGCCCGTCTCCGCCGGGGTGCGGAAACGATCACCCGAAGGACGAATCGCCTCGTGCGCCTCCTGGGCGTTCTTGACCTTGCCGGCGTAGACGCGCGGCTTCTCCGGCAGGTAGTCGGCGCCGTAGAGCTGCGTGACCTGCGCACGGGCGGCGCCGACGGCCGTCTCGGACAGGGTCGTCGAGTCCGTACGCATGTAGGTGATGAAGCCGTTCTCGTACAGCTTCTGCGCCACCTGCATGGTCGCCTTCGCGCCGAAGCCCAGCTTCCGGCTCGCCTCCTGCTGGAGGGTCGTGGTGCGGAAGGGGGCGTACGGGGAGCGGCGGTACGGCTTCGACTCGACCGAGCGGACGGCGAAGCGGGTGTCGGCGAGGGAGGCGGCGAGCGCGCGGGCCTTCTCCTCGTCGAGGTGGAGCACGTTCTCGCTCTTCAGGCGGCCGTCGGCGCCGAAGTCACGGCCCTGCGCGACGCGCTTCCCGTCGACGTTCGCGAGGCGCGCGACCAGGGAGGACGGGTCGGAGGGGTCACCGGCGCGGCCGGTGGAGAAGGTGCCGGTGAGGTCCCAGTACTCGGCCGAGCGGAAGGCGATCCGCTCGCGCTCGCGCTCGACGACGAGCCGGGTCGCGACGGACTGGACGCGGCCCGCGGACAGGCCCCGCATGACCTTCTTCCACAGGACCGGCGAGACCTCATAGCCGTACAGGCGGTCGAGGATGCGGCGGGTCTCCTGGGCGTCGACCATGCGCTTGTTCAGCTCGCGCGGGTTGGCGACGGCCTGCTGGATCGCGTCCTTGGTGATCTCGTGGAAGACCATCCGGTGGACCGGGACCTTGGGCTTCAGGACTTCCTGGAGGTGCCACGCGATGGCTTCGCCCTCGCGGTCCTCATCGGTGGCGAGGAAGAGCTCGTCGGACTCGGCGAGCAGCTCCTTGAGCTTCCTGACCTGCGCCTTCTTGTCGGCGTTGACGACATAGATGGGCTGGAAGTCATGGTCGACGTCGACGCCGAGGCGGCGCACCTCGCCGGTGTACTTCTCGGGCACCTCGGCGGCGCCGCTCGGGAGGTCGCGGATGTGCCCGACGCTCGCCTCGACGACGTAGCCGGGGCCGAGGTAGCCCTTGATCGTCTTCGCCTTGGCAGGCGACTCGACGATGACGAGTCGGCGGCCGCCCTGTGCGGTCTCGCTGGTCGGGGACAACTTCGCTCTTCTCTCCGGTCGAGGCTCTCCGGCACGTACTGCGTACGTACGGCGCTGGCACACACGGCAGTGGCACATGGGGTGCACTGCCATCGCTGCGGAGTGTGACGGTACAACCCGCCCCCGTGTCAAACGGTGAAAGCCCGCAACGGCCACTCGAACGGTAACCCGACTCCTGCCCTTCCTGCCGCCCGGACTGCCGGACCGGCGGGGCGGGGCTCTCGCTCGGACGTCCTCACGGACGCCCGAAGCACCAGATCCCGAGGAGGAGGAAGGCGGCGCCGAAGAGGCCCGAGAGGACGGCGGCGGGCCTCGGCGCGACGCCGAGGGCGACGGGCTCGCCCTGCGCCACCCGGACCCCCGTCCACACCAGCAGTGCGGCCCCGAACAGCGTGAACGCCCCTCCCGCGAAGATCGCCGGCCCGCTCTCCATGTCCGTACCCCGTTCCGTTGCCGTGCCGTCTCCGGCTCCCGGAGCCGAGGCTGGCACCTCCCGGCGTCAGGGGGGCGAATTCGCGGTGAACGGCACGGAGGGCACCGAACGGTTTCACGAGGATGGCCGGTACTCCCCTGCCGATCCGACCTTCTTCGTCACCTCATCAGGCGTCAGATCGGTCGGATCCGGTCGAGGAGCCGGCCCGATCCGGTCATTCCCGCTCGGTCGCGGGCAGCAGGAAGCCCTCCTCCACCAGGAGCCGGATCGCCTGCGGGGTACGGTCCCGCAGGAGGACCGGGTCCTCGCCGGTGAGCTGGCCGATGGCGTCGAGGATCCGGCCGGCGCTGAGCGTGCCGTCGCAGACGCCCGCGAAGCCGGCCGCCACGTGGTCCACCCGGGTGGCCCGGCGCATCCCCCGGTTCTGGCGCAGCAGCACGTGCTCGGGGTCCTCGGCTCCGGGCAGCCCGACCTGCTCCTGGACCACCTCGGGCGCGAGGGTGAAACGGTCGGCGAGCAGGGCCGCGTCGTCCCGGCCGCGCAGGTAGTCCTGGCGCTCGAAGTGGGCCCGGACCGTGTCGCCGAGGGGCTGCTCGACGGGGTGCGGCCACTCCTCGATGACGATCGAGGGCTCGGCCTCCCCCGCGGCGACGGCCGCGCTCTTGCGCAGGGTGATCCAGCCGAAGCCGATCCCCCTGGTCCTGCGGGCCTCGAACTCGTCCAGCCACCGCCCGTACGCCAGCCGGTACTCGGCCGGGTCGCCGCGGTGGTCGCCGCTGTCGCGCAGCCACAGCTCGGTGTACTGGGTGACGTCCTGGACCTCGCGCTGCACGATCCACGCGTCGCAGCCGCGCGGCACCCAGGAGCGCAGCCGGTCCTGCCACTCCTCGCCCTCGACGTGCTGCCAGTTGGCGAGGAACTGGGCGTATCCGCCGTCGTTGAGCCGCTCCCCGGCCTCCTGCACGAGCGTGCGGCACAGGTCGTCGCCGCCCATGCCGCCGTCCCGGTAGGTGAGTCCGGCCCCGGGGGAGATCACGAACGGCGGGTTGGAGACGATCAGGTCGTACGTGTCGCCGTCGACCGGCTCGAAGAGCGAGCCGGTCAGCAGCTCGGCGCCCCGGGCCCCGGAGAGGGCGAGGGTGAGCCGGGTGAAGTCCAGGGCGCGCGGGTTGAGGTCGGTGGCCGTCACCAGCGTGGCGTGCTGGGCGGCGTGCAGCGCCTGGATGCCCGAGCCGGTGCCCAGGTCGAGGGCGGTGGCGACGGGCGTGCGGACGGTGATCCCGGCGAGGGTGGTGGAGGCCCCGCCGACGCCGAGGACAACTCCTTCGTCCTTCTTGCCGATGCCGCCGGCCCCGCCGACCGCGCAGCCGAGGTCGGAGACGATGAACCAGTCCTCGCCGTCCGGGCCGCCGTACGGCCGTACGTCGACGGTGGCCAGCACGGTGTCGTCCTCGCGGACGACCCAGCCGTCGGCGAGCGCCTCCGCCAGGGGCAGCGCGGCGGCGGCCCGCTCGTGCTCCACGGCGCGCTGGAGCAGGAAGAGCCGGACGAGGGTCTCCAGCGGGGAGTCCCCGCGGGTCGCCCGGAGGGCGGGCACGGTCTCGCTGCGGGCGAGCGCGGCATAGGCCTGGGCGCCGAGCAGGTCGAGCAGACCGTCGGCGGTGAAGTCGGCGGCGAGCAGGGCCTCGCGCAGTCGGACGGCGTGCGTGGGCACCGGGAGGCTGGGGGTCGTGCTGGTCGTACTCACGTGCCCCATTGTGACGGGCGCCACCGACAACGGCCGCCATCGACAGGGGGTGGGCCGGTCCGGGCGCGCCGGACCGGCCCGGGCGCCTACGGCTTGGGCGAGGCGGTCGACTTGGTGACCGGGGTGGAGCCCGCCTTCGGGGAGGCCGAGCCGCCCGGCTTCGGGGAGGCGGACGGGGTCTGGCAGCCCGGCTGCTTGGCCATGGCCTGGCCGAGTTCGCCGGCCTGCAGCTTGGCGACGGCGTCCTGGTCCATGTTCTGGATCTTGCCCAGGTTCTCGGAGACGACCTTCAGACCGTCCGCGAACTTCTGCTGGTTGGCCGTGTCCAGCGCGTCGACCTGCTTCTTCAGGCCCTCGTACGCCACGGCCGTGGCGTTGAGCTCCTTGATCGCGTCCTGCTGGATCTTCTCGCCGTTGTCGACGGGCGGGGCGCCGGCGGACTCCACCGCCTTGGCCAGGGCGCGGTCGGCGGCGGCGATGTCGGCGAAGGCCTTCGAGTCGGCGGCCTTGATCGTGGCGGGCTTGCTGTCGGCCGCCGTGGAGATGATCAGCTGGTTCGCGGCGGCGCGCTTCTGGATCTGGGGCTGCGCCTGGTCGCAGAACGTCTTGGCCCAGTCGTTGACCTTGTCGCCCTTGTCGTCACTGCAACCCGACAGCGCGAGCACCAGTACCGCGCAGCCGGACAACGCGGCCGCAAGATTCTTGTTCACCGGATCGGTCCCTTCCGAGGCTCTCGGCCCCGGAACATACACGCCGTACGGATGACATCCACCGATCGTAGGACCGATTCATCCGATATTGAGCCGTTTGCACCAAGGAGAGAAGGACGGACGTCACGTCAGAACGCGCCCTCCGCGCTCTCTTTGACATCCCATCACGACACAGGATCGCGGGTCTCGGACCGCGGGTCTCGGGTCTTGGGTCTTGGGCCGCGAGTCTCGGGACGTGGGCCGCGGGTCTCGGGACGTGGGTCCCGACCTCGGCTACGGAATCACCGTGGCGTCCCGCGTCGTCCCGTTCCGCTCCGCCGAGCCGTCGTCCACGGCCACCGAGCGCCGCTTGGAGATCCGGACCGCTCCGACGACGACCAGGATCGCGGGGACGGCGACCAACGCCCGCAGCCCGCCGCTGGCGTCGTCTCCGAAGCTGAACTGCACCACGGCGGGCGCGATCAGCAGCGCGACCAGGTTCATCACCTTCAGGAGCGGGTTGATCGCCGGTCCCGCGGTGTCCTTGAACGGGTCGCCGACCGTGTCGCCGATGACCGTCGCCGCATGGGCCGGGCTGCCCTTGCCGCCGTGGTGCCCGTCCTCGACCAGCTTCTTCGCGTTGTCCCAGGCGCCACCGGAGTTGGCGAGGAAGACCGCCATCAGCGAACCGGTGGCGATGGCCCCGGCGAGGTACGAGCCGAGCGCGCCGACCCCGAGCGAGAAGCCGACCGCGATCGGTGCGAGGACGGCGAGCAGTCCGGGCGTGGCGAGTTCGCGCAGCGCGTCCTTGGTGCAGATGTCGACGACCCGTCCGTACTCGGGCTGCTCCGTGTAGTTCATGATCCCGGGGTGCTCGCGGAACTGCCGCCGCACCTCGTAGACCACGGCCCCGGCCGACCGGGACACGGCGTTGATGGCGAGCCCGGAGAACAGGAAGACGACGGCGGCGCCGAGCACCATCCCGAACAGGTTGTTGGGCTGGGAGATGTCCATGGACAGGTTCGTCTCGGTGGCCTTCGCGCCCACTTCGGCGACCGAGGTGGCGATGGCGTCGCGGTACGAGCCGAACAGCGCGGCCGCGGCGAGGACGGCGGTGGCGATCGCGATGCCCTTGGTGATCGCCTTGGTGGTGTTGCCGACGGCGTCGAGCTCGGTGAGGACCTGCGCGCCGGCGCCCTGGACGTCGCCGGACATCTCGGCGATGCCCTGGGCGTTGTCGGAGACCGGCCCGAAGGTGTCCATGGCCACGATCACGCCGACCGTGGTGAGCAGCCCGGTGCCCGCGAGGGCGATCGCGAACAGCCCCAGCATGATGGAGGTGCCGCCGAGCAGGAACGCCCCGTAGACGGCGAGGCCGATCAGCAGCGCCGTGTAGACGGCGGACTCGAGACCGAGCGAGACGCCGGCCAGGACGACGGTGGCGGGGCCGGTCAGCGAGGACTTCCCGACGTCCCGGACCGGACGCCGCCCGGTCTCCGTGAAGTAGCCGGTGAGCTGCTGGATCAGTGCGGCCAGCACGATGCCGATGGCGACCGCGACCAGGGCGAGGACCCGCGGGTCGCCGCCGTGGGTGGGGATGCCGGGCTCGGTGACGCCCTCCAGGTCCGCGTAGGAGGACGGGAGGTAGGCGAAGGCGACGACGGCGACCAGGGCCAGGGAGATCAGCGCGGAGAGGAAGAAGCCCCGGTTGATCGCGGTCATGCCGCTGCGGTCGGTACGCCGCGGGGCGACGGCGAAGATGCCGATCATCGCGGTCACCACGCCGATCGCTGGCACCATCAGCGGGAAGGCGAGGCCCAGGTCACCGAAGGCGGCCTTGCCGAGGATGAGGGCGGCGACGAGCGTCACGGCGTACGACTCGAAGAGGTCGGCGGCCATGCCGGCGCAGTCGCCGACGTTGTCGCCCACGTTGTCGGCGATGGTGGCGGCGTTGCGCGGGTCGTCCTCGGGGATGCCCTGCTCGACCTTGCCGACGAGGTCGGCGCCGACGTCGGCGGCCTTGGTGAAGATGCCGCCGCCGACCCGCATGAACATCGCGATGAGCGCCGCCCCGAGGCCGAAGCCCTCCAGGACCTTGGGCGCGTCGGCGGCGTAGACGAGCACGACGCAGGAGGCGCCGAGCAGGCCGAGGCCGACGGTGCACATGCCGACCACGCCACCCGTACGAAACGCGATCTTCATCGCCCGGTGCGCGACATCCGTCAGGTCCCGCTCCGGTTCCCCCGGCCCGGGCGTGGCCTCCCGGGCCGCCGCCGCGACCCGCACGTTCGCGCGGACGGCGAGCCGCATGCCGAGATATCCGGTGACCGCCGAGAAAAGCGCGCCCACCAGGAAGAACAGAGAGCGCCCGGCCCGCTGCGACCAGGTGTCGGCGGGCAACAGGAACAGCAGGAAGAACACGACGACCGCGAAGACGCCGATGGTGCGCAGTTGCCGGGCGAGATAGGCGTTGGCGCCCTCCTGCACGGCGGCCGCGATCTTCCGCATGGATTCCGTGCCCTCACCGGCCGCCAGCACCTGGCGGACCAGCAGCCGCGCCACGACCAGCGCCGCGAGGGCCACCGCCGCGACGACGCCCACGATCACGCGGTTCTCCTGGGTGAGCACCGCGGCTGCGAGAACCGCCATTCCGTCCTCCTTGACGTCACGAGGTCAGGACAGGACGGATTCTAGGGACGGAAACCCACAGGAAAGGGATAGCCGCAATGGTAATTCCCGAATACCTCACAAATACCGCCGAATGCGGTAATACGGCGACGGTACACGCGCACGTTTCCCGGTTCCGGGGGCGCGCACGGGCGCTCGCGTTCCCGGAACCGGGGCCGGGCCGGGGCCGGGCCGGGGCCGGGGCGGTCCGGGTTCCGCTCCCCTCCGGCCCGTTCCGGGCCGTTCCGGGGAATGAAAAGAGGCCCTGCTGGGCAGGGCCTCTTCGCTCGGTCTCGGGGCAGCCGGGATCACCCGGTCCTGGGACTCCGGCCGGGTCAGGCGAGCGGGGCGTCCGGGTCGGCCGGCCAGCTCATGCGAATGGTGCCGCCGTCCTCGCCGGCGCTCACCTCCACGTCGTCGACGAGCCCGCGGATCACCGCGAGACCCATCTCGTCCTCGCCGTCGGCGAAGTCCTCGGCCGGGGCGGCGTCGCGCGCACCGGGCACGCCGACGGCGTCCGCGGCCGCCACGCCCGCGCCGGGCACCTCGTCGCCGACCTCGATGGAGAAGGTCTTCTCCTCCTCCGTCAGCACGACCCGGACGGGGGTGGTGACCCCGTTGCTCCGGTGAAGCCCCACCGCACGGGAACACGCCTCGCCGACGGCGAGCCTGACCTCGTCGAGTACCGCCTCGTCGACCCCGGCCCGGCGGGCGACCGCGGCGGCCACGAGACGGGCCGTGCGGACGTGCTCGGGCTGAGCACTGAAGAGGAGTTCAACGGTGGCCATGCGATCCCCCTGGGGTTCTGGACGGCTACACGGGGCGAGGACGGCGCGGCGGCCTCAGTCGGCCGCGTTGACGGCGTCCTCGACCGAGGTGTGAATGGGGAACACCTTGGTCAGTCCGGTGATCCGGAAGATCTTCAGAATGCGCTCCTGGTTGCAGACCAGACGCAGTGATCCCTCGTGCGCGCGCACGCGCTTCAGGCCGCCCACCAGCACGCCGAGGCCGGTCGAGTCGAGGAAGTCCACCCGCTCCATGTCGACAACCAGGTGGTAGCTGCCATCGTTCACCAACTCGACCAACTGCTCGCGCAGCTTGGGCGCGGTATACACATCAATCTCGCCACCGACCTCGACGACCGTTCGGTCGCCGGCCGGGCCGGGCACAGTGCGAGTCGACAGAGACAGGTCCACGGGTCCTCCAGCACCTAGCTATCGAGCGGCCGCCCCTCGGAACTCCCGTGCGGAGTCACGGGACGGAACGCCGGCCGCAATGGCATTCAATCACTTACCGACTGCCATGCACGACGCCTTGGAAGCATTGTCCGTCACGCCGGTGACACACTCGATGCCGATGGCCATGAATCACCGCCCCCGCCGACCCGCCGGGGAGACGGGCTACCGCCCCTCTCCAGGTCAGGTCCTCGACCGGCTCTCCGCAGGCGAGAGCCGGGCCGCGCGCATCACCCATACGGAGCATCTGCCCGCCCGAGAGGGCCGTCATGCCGTCTGGCCGCACCGCATCCGCGCGGAGGTGATCAACGCCATCCAGGCCGCCGGGATCGAGCACCCCTGGGCGCACCAGGCCGAGGCCGTCGAGCACGCCCTGGACGGCACGTCCGTGGTGATCGCCACGGGAACCGCCTCGGGCAAGTCGCTCGCCTATCTCACCCCCGTCCTGTCCACCCTCCTCGACGGCGCCGAGGCCGCCAACGGACGCGGCACCACGGCCCTGTACTTGGCCCCCACCAAGGCCCTCGCCGCCGACCAGCGCCGGGCCGTACGGGAACTCGCCGCCCCGCTCGGCAACCGGATCCGGCCCGCCGTCTACGACGGCGACACCCCGGTCGAGGAACGCGAGTGGGTCCGCCAGTACGCGAACTACGTGCTCACCAACCCCGACATGCTCCACCGGGGCATACTCCCGTCCCACCCCAGGTGGTCCTCCTTCCTGCGCTCCCTGCGCTATGTCGTCATCGACGAGTGCCACACCTACCGGGGCGTCTTCGGCTCCCACGTCGCCCAGGTGCTGCGCCGCCTGCGCCGCGTCTGCGCCCGGTACGGCGCCGATCCCGTCTTCCTCCTCGCCTCGGCCACCTCCGCCGACCCGGCCCAGGCCGCCGCCCGCCTCACCGGCGTGCCCGTCACCGAGGTCTCGGACGACGCCTCACCGCGCGGCGAACTGGTCTTCGCCCTGTGGGAGCCGCCGCTGACCGAACTCCACGGCGAGCAGGGCGCCCCCGTCCGCCGCACCGCCACCGCCGAGACCGCCGACCTGCTGACCGACCTCACGGTCCAGGGCGTGCGCTCGGTCGCCTTCGTCCGCTCCCGGCGCGGCGCCGAGCTGATCTCGGTGATCGCCCAGGAACGCCTCGCCGAGGTCGACCGCTCCCTGGCCCGCCGGGTCGCCGCCTACCGGGGCGGCTACCTGCCCGAGGAGCGCCGTGCCCTGGAGCGCGCCCTGCACTCGGGCGAACTCCTCGGCCTGGCCGCCACGACCGCCCTGGAACTGGGCGTGGACGTCTCGGGCCTGGACGCCGTCCTCATCGCCGGCTATCCCGGCACCCGCGCCTCCCTGTGGCAGCAGGCGGGCCGCGCCGGCCGTTCCGGCGAGGGCGCGCTGGCGATCCTCGTCGCCCGCGACGACCCGCTGGACACCTTCCTGGTCCACCACCCGGAGGCGATCTTCGACCGCCCGGTCGAGTCGACCGTCCTGGACCCCGACAACCCCTACGTCCTCGCCCCCCATCTCTGCGCCGCCGCCGCGGAACTTCCACTGACCGAGGCCGACCTGGCCCTCTTCGGCCCCGCCGTGCCCGAACTCCTCCCCCAGCTGGAGTCGGCCGGCCTGCTCCGCCGCCGCTCCGCCGGCTGGTACTGGACCCGCCGGGAACGGGCCGCCGACCTCACCGACATCCGGGGCGGCGGCGGCAGCCCCGTACGGATCGTCGAGGCCGGCACCGGCCGGCTGCTCGGCACGGTCGACGAGGCCGCCTCCCACGCCTCCGTCCACGAGGGCGCCGTCCATCTCCACCAGGGCCGCACCTATCTGGTCCGCGAGCTCGACCTGAAGGACTCCGTGGCCCTCGTCGAAGAGGCGAGCCCGCCCTACTCGACCACCGCCCGCGACACCACCTCCATCTCCGTCCTGTCCACCGACACCGAGATCCCCTGGGGAGCCGGGTGTCTGTGCTACGGCTCCGTCGAGGTCACCAACCAGGTCGTCTCCTTCCTCCGCCGCCGCCTGATCACCGGCGAGGTGCTCGGCGAGACCAAGCTGGACCTGCCGCCCCGCACCCTGCGCACCCGCGCCGTGTGGTGGACGGTCACCGAGGACCAGCTCGACGCCGCCCGGATCAACCCGGAGATCCTCGGCGGCGCCCTGCACGCCGCCGAACACGCCTCCATCGGCATGCTGCCGCTCTTCGCCACCTGCGACCGCTGGGACATCGGCGGCGTCTCCGTCCCGCTCCACCCCGACACGCTGCTCCCGACCGTCTTCGTCTACGACGGCCACCCCGGCGGCGCCGGCTTCGCCGAACGCGCCTTCCACACCGCCCGCGCCTGGCTGACCGCGACCCGAGAGGCCATCGCCTCCTGCGAATGCGACTCCGGCTGCCCGTCCTGCATCCAGTCCCCCAAGTGCGGCAACGGCAACGACCCCCTCCACAAGCGAGGCGCGGTCCGCCTGCTCACGGAGCTGCTGCGGGAGGCGGCGGGGCCGGAGGCCGGGGCCAAGGTGGGTGCGGAACCTGAGGCCGCGCACCCGGCGACGCCGGAGGGGCGGGAGGGCCCGGCCCAGGAAGGTGCGGACTCTGCGGGGCGGGAGGGCCCGGCCCCGGAAGGTGCGGACCCTGCGGGGCCGGAGGGGCAGGCCCTGGGGGCAGGGCGAGCGCAGGAGGCTCAGGAGCCGGAAGGCCGGTACCCGGAGTCCTCGGGGTCGTCCCAGGCCACGTGAGGCCCGGTAGAGGGGCCTGGAGGCCTACGGGACCAGGCGGGCCCGCTCGGGCGGTGACCTCGGGGGCCCACGGGCCGACCGACACGCGGGCCGTGACGTCCGCGATGTCCTCGCGCACCCGGCACCGGACCACATCCGCCCCCTGCGCGGCGGCCACCCGCGCAGCGGCCGCGCAGGCGCCCGCCTCGCCCCACAGCGCCCGGTCGGCAGCCGCGAGGGCCGCCAGATCGGCCGCACCTCCCGCCCGGTGCCGCGCGGCCACCGCCTGCCCCAGCGCGAGCACCGCCCCGAACACCACGCACAGGGCGCAGGCCGCGAACGCCGTCCACACGGTCGCCGCTCCCCGGTCGCCGCCCCTCATGGCGCCGCCACCCCCACCGTGTCCTCGGCGAGCGCCGCCGCGCCGGCCCGCAGGGTCAGCCCCAGGCCGCCCGGGCCGGGCGCCTCCGCCTCCACCGTCACCCGCCACAGCTCGCCCGAGCGCTCGACGGTGACCCTGGCCCCGTCCGGGGCGGCGGCCCGAGCCGCCGCCTCCGCCGCGGCCACCGGCTCGGAACGGGCGACCGCCCGCGCCCCCGCCCGTGCCGCGTCCACGCAGCGGATCTGCGCTCCGGCCGCCCCCAGGGCCCAGAGCAGGGCCGCCGTGAACAGCACCAGGGCGGGCAGTGCGACTGCGGTCTCCGCGGTCACCGAACCCCGGTCAGAACGGCGCATCGAGGGCCTTCCCGATCACCGACTCCAGGGCTTTCGTGACCGCCCCGCTGGTGAGCACCTTGTAGAGCACGGCCGCGAACGCCGCCGCCGCGATCGTGCCCATCGCGTACTCCGTGGTGCTCATGCCCGCGTCCCGGCGCGCCGCCGTCCGCCGGACCCGCCACCAGCCGTGGAGCACCGTCCTGAACGTGCCGACCTTCACGAGGTCCACAGCCTGCTTCGTCATCGTCCGAGTCATGGTCCGCATCGCGTCCGTCTCCTTCTCGTTCATCGCGTTCATGGCCGTCGTGGCCTTGGTCTCCGTCATCTCGGTCTCCGGCTCTCCGGTTCTCCGGTTCTCCGGTTCTCCGTTCTCCGGTTCTCCGGTTCTCCGGCTCTCCGGCTCTCCGGCCCCCCGTCGTTCCCGCCTTCTCGGCCCCGCTTATTCGTCGCCCGTCCGCTCACCTTCCGGCGAGCAGCCCGGTCGCCAGGCCGATGACCACCGGGGCCACCCCTACCGCCAGGAAGGCGGGCAGGAAGCAGAGCCCCACCGGTGCGGTGATCAGCACCTGCGCCCGCTGGGCGCGGGTCGCCGCCGCTCGGGCGCGGGTCGCTCGCAGGGCATCGGCGTGCCGGGCCACCGCGTCGGCCGCGGGTGCCCCGGAGGAGGCGGCCCGCTCCAGGCATCTGACGAGCCCCTCCGCGCCCGGTATCGCGCCGAACCTCCGCCACACCTCGGCCGGTTCACCGCCGAGCCGCAGTTCGGCCGCCGTGCGGATCAGGCGTTCGCCGACGGGTCCGCCCAAGGACCGGCCCACCGCCTCCGCCGACTCCCCGGGCCCTGCGCCGGCCGAGGCACAGGCCGCCAACAGGTCCGCGGCCAGCGGGAGCTGACGGCCGATCTCCGGGTCCTCCGGTGCCGCGCCCGACGCACGCCGGGCCCGCAGCCACCGCAGCGTCCAGGCCGTGGCGATCCCGGCGGCCAGACCGGGCACCCCGCCGATCAGCACCCATCCGCCGACACCCGCCGCGCAGGGCACGGCCCAGGCCCGCAGCCGGGGCGGCAGGGTCGGACGGGGTGGCCGCGCCGGTGCCGGCGTGGTCGCGAGAAGGGTCTCGATGCGGCGGCGCAGGCGCCGTTCGCGGCGGCGGTCGGTCATGAGGCTCGCCACCCACGCCAGTGCGCAGAGCGCCACGAGTGCCGTCGTCACGGGCGCTCCCCTCGCCGCACGATCCGGGCCGCCCACCACAACCCCAGGGCTTCGAGGGCGCCGCCGACGGCCAGGCAGCCGAGGCCCGCCGGTGTGTGCAGCAGCACCCACAGGGGGCGTGCGCCGAGCGCGGCCCCGAGACCCAGCCCGGCGACCGGCAGCGCCGCGAGGACCGCGACCGTCGCCCACGCCCCGGCCAACTGTGCGCGCAGCCGCTCCCGCTGGTCCCGGTGGGCCCGCAGGGCCGCCTCCAGGCGGTCGAGTCCGGCGGCCAGGCCCGCGCCGCCGTCGACCGCGACCTGCCAGCAGGCCGCCATCCCGGCGAGCCCGTCGGCGCCGTCCCGGCGCGCCGCCCGGCGCAGTGCCTCGGGCACGTCCCCGCCGAACCGGGCCGCCGCCAGGACCGCCGCCTCCTGCCCGCCGAGCGCTCCGGTCGTGCGGGCGGCGAACGCGAGCGCCTGGGCGGGCTGCCATCCGGCTCTCAGCTCGCCGGCGACGGCCCCGCAGAGAGCCACCACCCCGTCGCCGCGGGCCTCCCGCTCGCGCCGGCTCCGGGCCGCCCGCAGCCGGCGCCCCACCAGCGGCACCGCCGCCGCGCCCGCGAGCAGCGGCAGGAACGAGGCGCCCAGCAGGGCGAGGACCGCCGCCGCGGGCAGGCACAGCCACTCCGGCCTCCGCCGGGCTGCGTCCCGCCACCGTCCGAAGGCCGTCGGCCAGGCCGCCGCGCCCGCGCCCGGCGGCGCGAGGACCGTCCGCGCCCGGCGGAGCGCCCGCTCCCGTTCGGCCGTCCACCACAGCGCGCCGCCCGCGCACAGCACGGCCACTCCTTGCGCGGCGACTCCGCCCGTAATCCCCGTCATCCCCATACCCGTGATGCCCGTGATGCCCGCGGCCCCGGTGATCCCCGTCATCGGCGCTCCTCCTCCCCCGGCATGGCTCCGCCGATCAGCGACCGCAGCCGCTCCCAGCCCCGCTCCCGCTCGAAGCCCTCCGCTCCCCAGCGCAGTGCGGGCACGGTCACGACCAGCCCCTCCGGGTCCCGTGCGAGGACGTGCACCTCGGCGATGCGCCGCTGCCCCGAGCGGTCCCGCACCAGGTGCAGCACCGCCGAGAGTCCGGCGCCCAGCTGGCTGTGCAGCGCGGCCCGGTCGAGTCCGGCCGCCGTGCCGAGGGCCTCCAGGCGGGCGGGGACGTCGGCCGCCGTGTTGGCGTGGACGGTCCCGCAGCCGCCCTCGTGGCCCGTGTTCAGGGCAGCCAGCAGGTCGACCGCCTCGGGGCCTCTGACCTCGCCGACCACCAGCCGGTCCGGCCGCATCCGCAGCGCCTGCCGCACCAGGTCCCGCAGGGTCACGGAACCGGCGCCCTCCTGGTTGGGCGGACGGGCCTCCAGGCGCACCACGTGCGGGTGGTCGGGGCGCAGTTCGGCCGAGTCCTCGGCGATGACGATCCGCTCCCGCTCGCCGACCAGGCCGAGGAGGGTGGACAGCAGTGTGGTCTTGCCCGATCCGGTGCCGCCGCTGACGAGGAAGGAGACCCGGGCCTCGACGAGCGCCCGCAGCAGCGGCGCGCCGCCCGGCGGGACGGTGCCGGCCTCCGCGAGCTCCGTCACGGAGAAGGCCCTCGGCCGCACCACCCGCAGCGACAGGCAGGTCGAGCCGACCGCGACCGGCGGCAGGACGGCGTGCATCCGGGTGCCGTCCGGCAGTCGCGCGTCCACCCAGGGCCTGGCGTCGTCGAGGCGGCGCCCGGCGACCGCCGCGAGCCGCTGCGCGAGGCGCCGGACGGCCGCCGCGTCGGGGAACGTCACCCTCGTCGGTTCGAGGCCCGCGCCCCGGTCCACCCAGACCCGGTCGGGCGCGGAGACCAGCACGTCGGTGACGCGTGGGTCGGCGAGCAGCGGCTCCAGCGGTCCCGTGCCGACCAGTTCGCTCCGCAACTCCTCCGCCGCACCGAGCACTTCGGCGTCCCCGAGCAGCCGCCCCTGGGCCCGCAGCGCGGCCGCGACGCGCGCCGGGGTCGGCTCGGCGCCGCTCTCGGCGAGCCGCTGCCGCACGGCGTCGAGCAGCCCCGCGCTCATGCCGCACGCTCCGGGACGAGGACCCGCTCCCAGAAGGCGGTGCAGAAGCGGCCGAGGCCGCCGCGGGCGTCGGCGCCGGGGGGCGGATCGCCGTCCCGGGCCGCCGAGAGCCCGGGATCGTAGGGGAGTTCACCGGCGAGGGGCAGACGCAGGGCGTCGGCGATCCACCGCTCGTCGAGTCCGGGCGCGTACGGTCCGCGGACCACCGCGCGCAGGTCGCGCAGCACCATCCCGACCGTCGAGGCCACCCGGTGCGCGGCGGCGACCGCCCGCAACTCGCCGGGGACCAGGAGGAGTCCGAGGTCGAGCTGGGCGAGGGCTTCGGCGACCGCCCCGTCGACCCGGCGGGGCAGGTCGACCACGACCACTCCGCCGCGTCTGCGGGCCGCGGCGAGCACCGAGCGCATGGCCGCGGGCGGCACGACCACCGAGTCGCCCCGGTCCCAGCTGAGGACCCGGAGCCCCCGGACCGAGGGCAGCGACTCCTCCAGGGCCCCGCCGGCCACCCGCCCCTTCGAGGCGGCGAAGTCGGGCCAGCGCCGCCCTTCGGCCCGCTCCCCGCCGAGCAGCACGTCCAGTCCGCCGCCGAGCGGGTCGCCGTCGACGAGCAGGGTGCGCCGTCCGGCCCGCGCGGCGGCCAGCGCGAGGGCGCAGGCGAGAGTGGAGGCCCCCGCGCCGCCGCGCCCGCCGATGACGCCGACGGTCAGCGCCTGCCTGCCGACGCCCTCGGCCGCGTCGGCGATCCGGTCGACGAGCCGGGTCTCGTCGCCGGGCAGGGTCAGCACGTCGTCCGCGCCGAGCTCGACGGCGCGCCGCCACACGCCCGGGTCGTCGGGGTCGCGACCGACCAGCAGCACCCCCGGCCTGCGGGTGGCGCCGCGGCACCGGGCCGCGGCGTCGTCCCCGACGAGGACGAGCGGGGGATCCGTCCAGCCGCCGCCGCGCTCGGGCACGGCGTGGTGCACCTCGGCCTCGGCGCCCGCCGCGGCGCACAGGCGCAGCAGGTCGTCGAGGAGCGCGAGGTCCTCGGTCACGATCAGCGGCCTGGGCGGCCTGGCCCCTCCGCCGTCCGCGCCCGGTCCCGGCCGCGCGCCGCCGCCGGCACGTCCGCCCACAGCCCTGTCCGCACCCGGGTCCGCGCCCACGGCCGAGCCCGCGTTCTCCGGCGTTCCGGAAGCCTTCGATCCCTCCACGGCAGCCACCCCTCACGTGATTCCTGCGGTCCGCGAACTTCGCGACCGGAATCACCGTGACGCCGACTCGGAAATCGTGTGGATCTTGCTCGAAAACTGTGGATAACCGAGGGCTTGTGAATAACTTCGTCACCCATACCGGGGCTGCCCGGAGAGCAGCGCGACAACTACGCTGAGTAGCGAAATCGGGAGACACCCGTCCGCACGGCCCTCGCACGGGCCCGGGTCGAAAGGAGGTGCGGAAGTAGTGGAACATCGGACGAAAACGCGTCCGGACATGCGACGACCCCCGCCGGGGGGGAGAGCGGGGGTCGTCTCTCCGGCCGACTCGGGGGGGGAGGAGCCGGACCGGGTTAGCACGGTCGCGAACGATCCGTGACTTCCATGGTGTACCCGAGAGCCTTCTCAGGCAAACCCACGCGCCCCAGCGTACGCCGAATGGCGGGCACCTATGCTCGGGCTCGTGGAAAACCACTCGATGCCGCGCGCAGCCGCCTTCTTTGACCTGGACAAGACGGTCATTGCGAAGTCCTCGACGCTGACCTTCAGCAAGTCCTTCTACCGGGGCGGACTGATCAGTCGCCGTGCCGCGCTGCGGACGGCGTACATCCAGTTCGTGTTCCTGGTGGGCGGAGCCGATCACGACCAGATGGAGCGGATGCGCGAATACCTTTCCGCGCTCTGCAAAGGCTGGAACGTCGCGCAGGTCAAGGAGCTCGTCGCCGAGACCCTGCACGACCTGATCGACCCGATCATCTACGACGAGGCCGCCTCCCTCATCGAGAGCCATCACGCCGCCGGGCGGGACGTCGTGATCGTCTCGACCTCGGGCGCGGAGGTGGTCGAGCCGATCGGGGAGATGCTGGGCGCCGACCGGGTGGTCGCCACCCGGATGGTGGTCGGCGACGACGGCTGCTTCACCGGCGAGGTGGAGTACTACGCGTACGGCCCGACGAAGGCCGACGCGGTGCGCGAGCTCGCGGAGTCCGAGGGCTACGACCTCGCGCGCTGCTTCGCCTACAGCGACTCGGCGACCGATCTGCCGATGCTGGAGGCGGTGGGTCACCCGTACGCCGTGAACCCCGACCGGACCCTGCGGCGCGAGGCGACCGCCCGGGACTGGCCGGTGCTCGTCTTCGACAAGCCGGTCCGGCTCAAGCAGCGGCTGCCGGAATTCCGTATGCCGCCCCGGCCGGCGCTGGTCGCCGCGGCGGCGGTGGGAGCAGCCGCGGCCACCGCGGGCCTCGTCTGGTACGCCAGCCGCCGCAGACAGGCCGCGCTCGCCCAGGCGGCCAATGCGGCCAAGGCTGCCGGGACCGCGGGACTTGCCGATCGCTTTGCCCGGATTTGAGACGAAAGCAAAGAAGCGGAGCCAGGACTTTCGCTTCCTCCCGGACAGGAGTAGAAAGGAATCAGGCCCGCGAGACCTAGGACATCCGAGAGGATCACCTGTTGAGCATCACGGCCCCACGGACCTAAGCACAGAAACCTGGCACCCACGCGACGTCGACCCTTCGATTAAGGGCCAGCCGCACCAGGCGATGGGCAAAGTTCCCCGCCTGATGGGCACATATCGAGGACGCTTGGTAACTGGGTAGACGTGCCAGCGGCGGTACCGCTCCTTGGTACCGCCGCAACCCATGTTCCGGGCCGGATGAGGCCCGGTCAGATCCCTGACGTGACGGGCGGATCAGGCCGCGCCGCGCTGCAGCGCCTCACAGACGGCCGTCGACTCCCGGACCCCCAGTTCCACCGCGCGCCCGCAGTGCGCGATCCAGGCGCCCACGCCCTCCGGAGTGCCGGACAGGTACCCCTCGAAGGCGGCGACATAGGCCGCCCGCCCCAGCTCCGCGTGGCCGACCTCGGCCGGGCAGATCGACTTCGGGTCGAGGCCGCTGCCGATCAGCACGATCCGCTCGGCGGCCCGCGCGATCAGGCCGTTGCGCGAGGTGAAGGGGCGCAGGGCGAGCAGTTCGCCGTGCACCACGGCGGCCGTGACCAGGGCCGGTGCGCTGCCGCCCGCGATGATCAGGTCCGCGAGGCCGTCGAGCCGTCCCGAGACCTCGTCCGGGTCCGGCAGCGGCGCCTCGATCAGCGGCTCGACGACCGGTTCGCCCGCCTGGCGCGGACGACCCGTCGTCTCGCGCGGGTCGCCCTCGGCGACCAGGTGCAGCCGGGCGAGCACCCGCAGCGGCGACTGGCGCCAGATGGACAGCAGCTGACCGCTCTCCGCGCCGAGCCGCAGGGCGGCGCCGACCGTGCGGGCCTCCTCGTCGCCACTGAAGTCGGTGCGCCGGCGGACCTCTTCCAGGGCCCAGTCGGCGCCCGAGAGGGCGGCCGAGCCGCGCGCGCCGCGCAGGGCCGCCTCGGCGGTGATCTCGTTGCTGCGGCGGCGCATCACACGGTGGCCGTAGACCCGGTCGACGGCCTTGCGTACGGAGTCCACCGAGTCGGCGACGCCCGGCAGGGAGCCGAGGGCGGCCAGGGGGTCAGAGGCGTGCGTACTCATAAGTAGGGAGGCTACGCGCCCGGGGCGGCCGCCCCACCTTGGAGTGGTCTTCTTCACGCACTTCGACCACGGGGTGCGATGAACCCACTACCCTAGGTGAACATGAAGATCGCTTTCGTGGGGAAGGGCGGCAGCGGCAAGACCACGCTGTCCTCGCTCTTCATCCGACACCTCGCCGCCGCCGGGGCCCCGGTCGTCGCGGTGGACGCCGACATCAACCAGCACCTCGGAGCGGCGCTCGGCCTCTCCGACGAGGAGGCCGCCGCGCTGCCCGCGATGGGCGCGCACCTGCCGCTGATCAAGGAGTACCTGCGGGGCTCCAATCCGCGGATCGCCTCCCCCGACACGATGATCAAGACGACTCCGCCCGGGGAGGGTTCCCGGCTGCTCCGGGTCCGCGAGGAGAACCCCGTCTACGAGGCCTGCGCCCGGTCCGTGACGCTCGACGACGGCGAGCTCCGGCTGATGGCGACGGGCCCGTTCGCGGAGTCGGACCTCGGGGTGGCCTGCTACCACTCGAAGGTCGGCGCGGTGGAGCTGTGCCTGAACCACCTGGTGGACGGGGCCGACGAGTACGTGGTCGTCGACATGACCGCCGGCTCGGACTCGTTCGCCTCGGGCATGTTCACCCGCTTCGACATGACCTTCCTGGTCGCCGAGCCGACCCGCAAGGGCGTCTCCGTCTACCGCCAGTACAAGGAGTACGCGCGGGACTTCGGCGTCACGCTGCGCGTGATCGGCAACAAGGTGCAGGGCGCGGACGACGTGGAGTTCCTGCGCGCCGAGGTCGGCGACGACCTGCTGGTGACGGTCGGCCACTCCGACTGGGTCCGCTCCATGGAGAAGGGACGCCCGGCCCGCTTCGAGCTCCTGGAGGCCACCAACCGCATGGCCCTCCAGGCCCTCCAGAACGCGGCGGACGACTCGTACGCCCAGCGCGACTGGGAGCGCTACACGCGCCAGATGGTCCACTTCCACCTGAAGAACGCGGAGAGCTGGGGCAACGCCAAGACCGGGGCCGACCTGGCGGCGCAGGTCGACCCCGGGTTCGTGTTGTCCGAAGGGATCAGTGCCGCGCAGCCGGCTTGACCGCCGCCGGGGCGCCCGCGGGGGCGGCCGGCTGGGGGGTCAGGAAGGCCTTCCAGCCGGCCGGCGGGGCCTCGCCGACCTTCAGGGTGCGCATCTTGGCGACGACGTCCGGGTCCTGGACGTCGAGCCAGTCGGCGAGCTGGCGGAAGGAGACGCACTTGACGTCCTTCTGCACGCAGACCGTGGCGATCGTGTCCTCGATGGCGCGCATGTACGTGCCGCCGTTCCAGGACTCGAAGTGGTTGCCGATGATGAGCGGCGCCCGGTTGCCCCGGTAGGAGCGCTCGAAGGCCTGCACCAGGCCGTCACGCATCTGGTTGCCCCAATACTCGTGCTGGGACGGGTCGCCCTGCGTCGTACCGGACTGGTTGACGAGGAAGTTGTAGTCCATCGAGAGCGTCTGGAAGGCGCGGCCCGGCACCGGGACGAGCTGCATCGACAGATCCCACAGGCCCACGTCCTTCTTGGGCCAGATCTGGTCGTTGACGCCGCTGGTGTCGTAACGGAAGCCCATCTGCGCCGCCGCCCGGACGAAGTTCTTGCGGCCCTCCAGGCAGGGGGTGCGGGCGCCGACGAGCTCCTTGTCGTAGTCGAACGGGAGCGGCTTCTCGCCCTTCAGTCCGGCGTTCGTCTTCCAGTTCTTGACGAAGGACTTGGCCTGGTTGATCTCGCTCTTCCACTCCTCGACCGACCAGGTGCCCACGCCCCCGTCCTTGCCGCAGAAGTGCCCGTTGAAGTGCGTGCCGACCTCGTTGCCCTCCTCCCAGGCGCCGCGCAGCTCGCGCACGGTGTCGCGGATGCCCTGGACGTCGTTGAAACCGATGTCGGAGCGGCCCGCGGAGTGCTGCGGCGGGTCGTACATCTCGCGCTTGGACTCCGGCAGCAGGTACACGCCGCTGAGGAAGTACGTCATCGCCGCGCCGTACTGCTTGCCCACCTTGCGGAAGTGGGAGAAGAGCTTCTGGCTGTCCTCGCCCGCGCCGTCCCAGGAGAACACCACGAACTGCGGCGGAGCCTGACCCGGCTTCAGACGCTGCCAGACCGGCTGGTTCGGCTGGCGGCCGGTGAAGGCGGTGGAGCCGTCGCCGATCAGCCGCACCGCGCTCTGCGGGGCCGCGGCCGCCTCCTTCTTGGCGCCCGCACCGCTCTGCCCGTCCTGGTGGGCCGCGTCGCCGGAGCCCGAGCAGCCGGCGAGACCGGCGGTCAGGGCGACGGCGAGGGCGCCGACGGCGAGCGTCCTCCTGGGCGTACGGACAGGGTTTCTTCTCCCGGGGGCTGACATCCGCCCACCTCTCCTCAGATCCTCGGATTTCCGTACAAGCGGCGTCAACGTCGCACCAGAGGGGCCGAGGGGCGTCAACGACAAGCGGCATGCCTACGTTCTGTCACTGGATCCAGTGATTCATTGCCCCATTTGCCCCGAAAATAATGCCGGAGACTTTACTCTCCATTACCATCCATTTACCGAGCGTCATCCCTCGTTCAGTTCGATGTCCCCTTGCGTCCCCTGGTGTCCCCCGATGTCTGTTGATGTCCGTGGATGTCACTCGGTGTCCCGCCGCTGCACCCCGCACGAGCCGCGACCGCGCCGCCCCGGAGGAGACGGGAACATGACCCTCTGCCCCCCTGCCCGAACGACCACGACGACCCGGCCCCGCGTCCAGCGGCCGCACGGACCGCCGGACGGACCGCCACGCCGATTCCGCGTCGCGGGCGCCGACCTCTCCGCCTCGATCGCCGTCTTCCTGATCGCCCTGCCGCTCTCCCTCGGCATCGCCCTCGCCACCGGAGCCCCGCTCCAGGCCGGGCTGGTGGCCGCCGCCGTCGGCGGCATCGTCGCCGGCCGCCTCGGCGGCTCACCGCTCCAGGTCAGCGGCCCCGCCGCCGGACTGACCGTGGTCACCGCCGAGCTGATCCAGCGCTACGGCTGGCGCACCACCTGTGCCATCACCGTCCTCGCCGGACTCGCCCAACTCGGCCTCGCCGCCCTGCGGGTGGCCCGGTCCGCGCTCGCCGTCTCCCCCGCCATCGTGCACGGGATGCTCGCGGGCATCGGCGTCACCATCGCCCTCGCGCAGCTGCACATCGTGCTCGGCGGCACCCCCCAGAGCTCCACCGTGGACAACGCCCTCGGCCTGCCCGCCCAGCTGGCGGACACGTCCGCCGCCGCGCTCGCCGTCAGCGGCCTCACCATCGCGCTGCTGCTGCTCTGGCCCCGCCTGCCCGGTCGTACGGGACGGATGCTGCGCAAGGTGCCCGCCGCGCTCGCCGCGGTGGCCGCCGCCACGACGCTCGCCGCGCTCACGGGGCTCGGCGTGCCCCGGGTGGACCTGCCGTCCTGGAGCAGCCACGCCCTGCCCGGACTGCCGGAGGGCCCGGTCCTGGGCATCGCGGCCGGGGTGCTCACCATCACGCTGGTCACCAGCGTGCAGTCGCTGCTGTCCGCGGTCGCCGTCGACAAGCTGGCGGCGAAGCGCGCCACCGGCACCGGCACCGCCGCCCCGCGCTCCCGGCTCGACCGCGAGCTCGCGGGCCAGGGCGCGGCGAACATGGTCTCGGGGGCGCTCGGCGGCCTGCCGGTCGCCGGGGTCGCGGTGCGCAGCGTGGCGAACGTGTCGGCGGGAGCGGTCAGCCGCAACTCCTCGATCCTGCACGGCCTGTGGATCGTGCTCGCCGCCCTGCTGCTCGTCCCCGTCCTGGACCTGATCCCGCTGCCGGCGCTGGCCGCGCTGGTGATGGTCGTCGGCGTCCAGATGGTCAGCATCACCCACATCCGCACGGTCACCCGTCATCGTGAAGTCCTGGTGTACGTGGTGACGCTGGCCGGCGTGGTGTTCGTCGGCATCCTGGAGGGCGTGGCCCTCGGCATCGCGGTGGCCGTCGCCGTCGCCATGCACCGCCTCGCCCGGACCCGGATCACCCGGGAGGAGCGGGACGGGCGGCACGTGGTCCGCATCCGGGGCCAGTTGACCTTCCTCGCCGTGCCGCGGCTGAGCCGGGCCCTGCACCAGATCCCGCCGGGCGCCGACGCGGTGGTGGAGCTGGACGGCTCGTTCATGGACCACGCCGCGTTCGAGACGCTGCACGACTGGCAGGCGACCCATCTCGCCCACGGCGGCACGGTGGAGACGACCGGCCCCGGTGGCGGGCGGATCGCCGAGCCCGCACCGGGGGAACGGTCCGCCGCCGGCCCCGGCGCCGAGGCGGCCGAAGGGCCGGCTGCCGGGAGCACCGCGGTCCGCTCCGGCTCGCACGCGGCGGGCGGCCACTCCTGCTGCCGCCCGTGGACACCCTGGCGCAACCACCAGTGCGGCGAGCAGCCGCCGGCGGACGAGACCGGCGGCACCACCGGGCAGCGGCTGGCCAGCGGCATCGGCGCGTTCCAGCGGAACACGGCCCCGCTGGTCCGTGACGAGCTGGCCCGGCTGGCCCGGGAGGGCCAGCGCCCCTCGCAGCTCTTCCTGACCTGCGCCGACTCCCGCCTGGTCACCAGCATGATCACTTCCAGTGGCCCGGGCGACCTGTTCACCGTGCGCAACGTGGGCAACCTGGTGCCGCTGCCGGGCGAGGAGAGCGGCGACGACTCCGTGGCGGCGGCGATCGAGTACGCGGTGGAGGTGCTGCGGGTCGAGTCGATCACGGTCTGCGGGCACTCCGGCTGCGGCGCGATGCAGGCCCTGCTGAACAGCCGTGCGGACGACCCGCCGAGCCCGCTGCGCCGCTGGCTGCGGCACGGCCTGCCGAGTCTGGAGCGGATGGCGAGCCGCCGTCACGTCTGGGCGCGGATCTCGGGACGGCTGCCGGCCGACGCGGTCGAGCAGCTGTGCCTGACCAACGTGGTCCAGCAGTTGGAACACCTGCGGGCGTACGAGCCGGTCGCGCGGCGGATCGCCGACGGGACGCTGACCCTGCACGGGATGTACTTCCATGTGGGCGAGGCCCAGGCGTATCTGCTGGCCGGCACGGACGAGGTGCACAGCTACGACGACGTGTTCAACCAGGTCCCGCCGGGGGCCGCTTCGCAGGCGCTTCCCCTGGAGGCCGCCCGCACGTCCTGAACCATCCGTTCCGTTCCTGCGTGAAAGTGTGTGGCCCCCGTTCCCCTCCGCTCGGGGAACGGGGGCCACCTCCGCGTGGCGCCTCACAGGTCTAAACCAATTACCCGGATGCTCTTGTCACCCGGGCATCCGCCTGATGAGCTATGACACGGGACACACAGGCACATAGGGACGCCCTGGGAAAGGGAGATGTCGTGAGCAACGAATCCTTGGCCAATCTGCTCAAGGAAGAGCGCCGCTTCGCGCCGCCGGCCGCACTGGCCGCGGACGCCAACGTGACGGCGGAGGCCTACGAGCAGGCCAAGGCGGACAGGCTGGGTTTCTGGGCCGAGCAGGCCAAGCGGCTCTCCTGGGCCACCGAGCCGACCGAGACCCTCGACTGGTCGAACCCTCCGTTCGCCAAGTGGTTCGCCGACGGCGAGCTCAACGTCGCGTACAACTGCGTCGACCGCCACGTGGAGGCCGGCAACGGCGACCGCGTCGCCATCCACTTCGAGGGTGAGCCCGGCGACAGCCGGTCCATCACCTACGCCGAGCTCAAGGACGAGGTCTCCCGGGCCGCGAACGCGCTGACCGAGCTGGGCGTCCGCAAGGGCGACCGGGTCGCGGTCTACCTGCCGATGATCCCCGAGGCGGCCGTCACCATGCTGGCCTGCGCCCGCATCGGCGCCGCCCACTCGGTCGTCTTCGGCGGCTTCTCGGCCGACGCCGTCGCCTCCCGCATCCAGGACGCCGACGCCAAGCTGGTCGTCACCGCCGACGGCGGCTACCGCCGCGGCAAGCCCTCCGCGCTCAAGCCGGCGATCGACGAGGCCGTGGCCCGCTGCCCGCAGGTCGAGCACGTCCTCGTGGTCCGCCGCACCGGCCAGGAGACCGACTTCACCGAGGGCCGGGACGTCTGGTGGGACGACATCGTCGCCCGCCAGTCCGCCGAGCACACCCCGGAGGCCTTCGAGGCGGAGCACCCGCTCTTCATCCTCTACACCTCCGGCACGACCGGTAAGCCGAAGGGCATCCTGCACACCTCCGGCGGCTACCTCACCCAGGCCGCGTACACCCACCACGCCGTCTTCGACCTCAAGCCGGAGACCGACGTCTACTGGTGCACGGCCGACATCGGCTGGGTCACCGGCCACTCGTACATCGTGTACGGACCGCTGGCCAACGGCGCCACCCAGGTCATGTACGAGGGCACCCCGGACACCCCGCACCAGGGGCGCCTGTGGGAGATCATCCAGAAGTACAAGGTCAGCATCTTCTACACGGCGCCGACCGCGATCCGGATGTTCATGAAGTGGGGCGACGACATCCCCGCCAAGTACGACCTGTCGTCGCTGCGCGTCCTCGGGTCCGTCGGCGAGCCGATCAACCCCGAGGCCTGGATGTGGTACCGGAAGCACATCGGTGCCGACAACTGCCCGATCGTGGACACCTGGTGGCAGACCGAGACCGGCGCGATGATGATCGCGCCGCTGCCCGGTGTCACGGAGACCAAGCCCGGCTCCGCCCAGCGCGCGCTGCCCGGCATCTCCGCCACCGTCGTCGACGACGAGGCGAACGAGGTTCCGAACGGGGGCGGCGGCTACCTGGTCCTCACCGAGCCGTGGCCGTCGATGCTCCGCACCATCTGGGGCGACGACCAGCGGTTCATCGACACCTACTGGTCCCGTTTCGAGGGCAGGTACTTCGCGGGCGACGGCGCGAAGAAGGACGAGGACGGCGACATCTGGCTGCTCGGCCGGGTCGACGACGTCATGCTCGTGTCGGGCCACAACATCTCCACCACCGAGGTCGAGTCCGCGCTGGTCTCCCACCCGGCGGTCGCCGAGGCCGCCGTGGTCGGCGCGGCCGACGAGACGACCGGCCAGGCCATCGTCGCCTTCGTGATCCTGCGCGGCACCGCCAACGAGGACGAGGCCCTCGTCGCCGACCTGCGCAACCACGTCGGCAAGACCCTCGGCCCGATCGCCAAGCCCAAGCGCGTCCTGCCGGTGGCCGAGCTGCCGAAGACCCGCTCGGGCAAGATCATGCGCCGACTGCTGCGGGACGTCGCCGAGAACCGTGAGCTGGGCGACGTCACCACCCTGACGGACTCCTCGGTCATGGACCTCATCCAGACCAAGCTGCCGGCCTCCTCCAGCGAGGACTGAGCCCCGGTACCCGTCCGAAGGCGCCCGCCCCGCACCCTGCGGGGCGGGCGCCTCCGCGTTGTCCACAGGCCCGGAGAACGGTTGTCCACAGATCCCGGCGCACACATGCTCGCATCCGGATATGCACCTAAAGTGAAGATCGCCGGACACCACCGCGCGTCGTTAGGTAAAGTAAGGAACGCGTCAGTGACGCGACAAGAACACCTAGGTGCGCCGGGAAGTCTGGTCGGCATGTGCTTCGCCCTGCCCACCGACCGGAGGTTCTCACCGTGTCCGCGCCCGAGCCCACCCCCACCGACCGCAAGTTCCTCGGCCGGCTGTCACTCCCCGAGCGCCGATACATCGCCGACGCACTGCGCACCGAGACCGTCGGTGGCGTGCTGTTGCTGCTCGCCGCCATCGCCGCACTCATCTGGGCCAACACGCCGCTGAAGGAGAGCTACGCGACGATCCGGGACTTCCACATAGGCCCGGCCGCCCTCGGGCTCGACCTGTCGATCCAGCACTGGGCCGCCGACGGCCTGCTCGCGATCTTCTTCTTCGTCGCCGGCATCGAGCTCAAGCGCGAGCTCGTCGCGGGCGAACTGCGCGACCCCAAGGCCGCTGCCCTCCCCGTGATCGCCGCCGTCTGCGGCATGGCCGTGCCCGCCCTGGTCTACACGCTGGTCAACGTGACCGGCGACGGCTCCCTCGACGGCTGGGCGGTGCCCACCGCCACGGACATCGCCTTCGCGCTCGCCGTCCTCGCCGTCATCGGCACCTCGCTGCCCTCGGCCCTGCGCGCCTTCCTGCTCACCCTGGCCGTCGTCGACGACCTGTTCGCCATCCTGATCATCGCGGTCTTCTTCACCAGCGACCTGAACTTCGCCGCGCTCGGCGGCGCCTTCGCCGGGCTCGTCGTCTTCTGGCTGCTGCTGCGCAAGCGCGTCCGCGGCTGGTACGTGTACGTCCCGCTCGCCCTGGTCATCTGGGGCCTGATGTACAACAGCGGCGTCCACGCCACCATCGCCGGTGTCGCCATGGGCCTGATGCTGCGCTGCACCACCGAGGAGGGCGAGGAGCACTCCCCCGGCGAGCACATCGAGCACCTGGTCCGGCCGATCTCCGCCGGTCTCGCCGTGCCGCTGTTCGCACTGTTCTCGGCCGGTGTCACGGTCTCCGGCGGAGCCCTCCGCGACGTCTTCACCCAGCCCGTCACCCTCGGCGTGGTGCTCGGCCTCGTCGTCGGCAAGGCCCTCGGCATCTTCGGCGGCACCTGGCTCGCCGCCCGCTTCACCAAGGCCTCGCTCAACCCCGACCTGGCCTGGCCGGACGTCTTCGCCGTCGCCTCCCTCGCCGGTATCGGTTTCACCGTGTCGCTGCTCATCGGCGAGCTGGCCTTCGTCGACGACCCCGTGCTGATGGAGGAGGTGAAGGCCTCCGTCCTGGTCGGCTCCCTGATCGCCGCGGTCCTCGCCTCCGTGCTGCTGAAGCTGAGGGTCCGCAAGTACCGGGCGCTGATCGACGAAGAGGAGCGCGACGAGGACCACGACGGGATCCCCGACGTGTACGAGGAGGACAACCCCGAGTTTCATCTGCGGATGGCGGAGATCTACGAGAAGAAGGCCGCCGAACACCGACAGCGCGCCCAAGTGGCGGGGGCATCGCGCGACGAGGCCGACCGTCCGGCATGATCTGAGGTCGGACCGTTACAGGAGAAGAGGGAGCAGCGATGAGCGACCCGTTCGACGGAGCCGAGCGCAGCCTCGGTCAACTGGTCGCCTCGGCGACCGCCGAGATGTCCGCCCTGGTGCACGACGAGATCGCCCTGGCCAAGGCGGAGATCAAGCAGGACGTCAAGCGCGGGGCGATGGGCAGCGCGGCCGGCCTGGTGGCCGTCGTGGTGCTGCTCTTCTCGCTGCCGCTGCTGAGCTTCGCGCTCGCGTACGGCATCCAGGCGTGGAGCCACTGGCACATCTCGGTCTGTTTCCTGCTCTCGTTCGCGGCGAACGTGCTGCTCGCGGTGCTGCTCGGGCTCGTGGCGTACGCGAAGTTCCGCAAGATGAAGCCGCCGGAGAAGTCCATCGCCTCCGCCAAGCAGACCGCGGCGATCATGCAGAACGTCAAGCCGCACCCCCGTACGGCCGGCGCCGCGGCGCAGGACAAGGCCGTGGTTGTGGCACGCTCGTCTGCATGACCGTCCCTGAGAGCAGCAACGGCAGCGGCACCGGAAACGGGCCCGGCACCGGAGGTCCGGTGCGGATCGAGGGACCGTGGACCCATCGCGACGTGGCGGCCAACGGTGCCCGTTTCCACATCGCCGAGATGGGTGACGGCCCGCTGGTGCTGCTGCTGCACGGCTTCCCGCAGTTCTGGTGGACCTGGCGGCACCAGCTGCCCGTGCTCGCCGAGGCCGGTTTCCGGGCCGTGGCGATGGACCTGCGGGGCGTCGGCGGCAGCGACCGCACGCCGCGGGGCTACGACCCGGCCAACCTGGCCCTCGACATCACCGGCGTCATCCGCTCGCTCGGCGAGCCCGACGCGGCGCTCGTCGGACACGACCTGGGCGGCTACCTCGCCTGGACCGCGGCCGTGATGCGCCCGAAGCTGGTGCGCCGGCTCGTGGTGTCCTCGATGCCGCACCCGCGGCGCTGGCGCTCGGCGATGCTGTCCGACTTCGGGCAGTCGCGGGCCGGTTCCCACGTCTGGGGTTTCCAGCGGCCGTGGCTGCCGGAGCGTCAGCTCGTCGCGGACGACGCGGCGCTGGTGGGGCGTCTGATCGAGGACTGGTCCGGGCCGAACCCCCGGTCGACGGCGGACGACGAGGCACTCGACGTCTACCGGCGGGCGATGTGCATCCCGTCGACGGCGCACTGCTCGATCGAGCCGTACCGCTGGATGGTGCGCTCTCTGGCCCGGCCGGACGGCGTGCAGTTCAACCGGCGCATGAAGCGGCCGGTGCGGGTGCCGACGCTGCATCTGCACGGCTCGCTCGACCCGGTCATGCGGACGCGTAGCGCGGCCGGTTCCGGGCAGTATGTGGAGGCGCCGTACCGCTGGCGGCTCTTCGACGGCCTCGGGCACTTCCCTCACGAGGAGGACCCGGTGGCGTTCTCCACGGAGCTCGTCAACTGGCTGAAGGACCCCGAGCCGGACCGCTGACGCGCGGGTTCGCCCACCCCGTCGTCGTCGGTGTCCCGCGGGCGTTCTTCGAACTGCCATGTGCCCCGCGCATACGCCAATTGGCGGGCCCCCGGGCGGTTACCGACCTTGGGCCCCGGGCAGACGTCCGGGTATGGGCTGGACGCACGACTACGGTGACACCGCACGCGACCGCCGCTCGATCGGCGGCTCGGAGGCCCCGGAGGGGGGCGGCACGCGAGAGCACGGCCACGCGCACCCAGCGCGGGACGTGGGCATCTCGCGCATCCTGCGACGCAGGGCCCGCTGGGTCTCGGCCCGGCTGCGCCACCCGCGCACATAGGGCGCGGCCCCGGGCCGCGTCCGGCTAGAGGGCGCACCCCTGGGTGTCGACCTGCTGGTTGGCGGCGCGGCCCCGGGAGATGTCGTCCTTGATCTCGTCGACCGTCAGCGCGTAGCCGGTGTCGGCGTCGTCGAGGGAGCGGGCGAAGATCACGCCGTACACCTCGCCCTCCGGGGTGAGCAGCGGGCCGCCGGAGTTGCCCTGACGGACCGTCGCGTACAGCGAGTACACGTCCCTGCGCACCTCGCCGCGGTGGTAGATGTCGGGGCCCTTGGCGCTGATCCGGCCGCGGACGCGGGCCGAGCGGACGTCGTAGGCGCCGTTCTCCGGGAAGCCGGCCACGATGGCGCTGTCGCCGCTGTGGGCGTCCTCGTCGGTGAACCGCAGCGGCGTGGCGTCGAGTGCGGGCACGTCGAGCACGGCGATGTCGCGCTTCCAGTCGTAGAGCACGACCTTGGCGTCGTAGAGCTTGCCCTCGCCGCCTATCTGGACGGTCGGCTCGTCGACCCCGCCGACGACGTGGGCGTTGGTCATGACGCGACGGTCGGCGAAGACGAAGCCGGTGCCTTCGAGTACCTTGCCGCAGCTCGGGGCGGTGCCGACGACCTTGACGATCGAGCGCTGCGCGCGGTCGGCGACGGGGCTGCCGGCGAGCGCCGGGTCCGGCGGGCGGACCTCGGTGATGGGCTCGTTCGCGAACGGGCTGAAGACCTGCGGGAACCCGTTCTGGGCCAGGGTCGAGGTGAAGTTCGTGAACCAGGTGGACGCCTGATCGGGCATCAACTGCTCCACCCCGAGCAGCACCCTGGAGTTGCGCACCTCCTTGCCCACCGTGGGCATCGCGGTGCGGGCGAGCGCGGAGCCGAGCAGCCAGGCCACCAGCAGCATGGCCACCACGTTGACCAGCGCGCCGCCGGTGGCGTCCAGGGCGCGCATGGGTGACCAGGTGATGTGCCGGCGCAGCTTGTTGCCGAGGTGGGTGGTGAAGGCCTGGCCGACCGAGGCGCAGACGATGACCACGATCACGAAGATCACGGTCGCCGTGGTCGTGACCTGACTGTGGTCGGTCAGCGCGTTCCAGGCGACCGGGAGCAGCAGGACGGCGACGAGACCGCCGCCGAGGAACCCGATGACCGACAGGATGCCGACCACGAATCCCTGGCGGTAACCGATGATCGCGAACCACACGGCGGCGAGCAGCAAGAGGATGTCCAGCACGTTCACCGTCAATAGCCTCGCAGATTCGTCTTCGGTCGACCGGGGTCAGCCTGTCATGAGCGCCAGTCGAGCGGGACCTGCTTGGACCGGTCCCAGGGGCGCTCCCAGCCCGAGTAGTGCAGGATCCGGTCGATCACCCCGGCGGTGAAACCCCAGACCAGGGCCGATTCGACGAGGAACGCGGGGCCGGAGTGGCCGCTCGGGTGGAGCGAGGTCGCGCGGTTCGCGGGGTCCGTGAGATCCGCCACGGGGACGGTGAAGACCCGGGCGGTCTCGGCGGGGTCCACGGCCCCGACCGGGCTCGGGGCGCGCCACCAGCCGAGCACGGGGGTGACCACGAAGCCGCTCACCGGGATGTAGAGCCGGGGCAGCACGCCGAAGAGCTGGACGCCGGAGGGGTCGAGGCCGGTCTCCTCGCGCGCCTCCCGCAGCGCGGCGCGCAGCAGCCCGCCGTCGGCCGGGTCGCCGTCCTCGGGGTCGAGGGCGCCGCCCGGGAAGGAAGGCTGTCCGGCGTGCGAGCGGAGGGTGCCGGCGCGCTCCATGAGCAGCAGCTCGGGGCCGCGCTCGCCCTCGCCGAAGAGGATGAGCACCGCCGACTGCCGGCCGCCGCCGTCCTCGGGCGGCAGGAAGCGGCTCAGCTGCTCGGGCGCGACCGTGCGCGCGGCGCGCTCGACCGGCGCCAGCCAGTCGGGCAGGCCCGCGCCGCTGATCAGCCCGCCCGTTCCGTGGATCTCTTCACCAGTGCGCGTCATAGGCACCCCCGTGGTTCACAACGCGATCGGAGTGTGGGTTCGTTCCCCGGGAGGGGCCTCACCGGACGCCCGTCCCGGGCGGGCGTCCGCCCGGCTCACGAGCTCGCGCCCAGCGGCGGGGCCGGCCGGCCGGGGTAGTCCGGGGGCGGGTTGAGCCGCTGGCCCGGGAAGCCGCCCTTCTCGTACTTCAGCAGCTTCTTCGCCTTCTCCGGGTCCGTCTCGCCCTCCCCGTACGCCGGGCAGAGGTGGGTGATCGGGCAGGCGCCGCAGGCGGGCTTGCGGGCGTGGCAGATGCGGCGGCCGTGGAAGATCACCCGGTGCGAGAGCATCGTCCACTCGCTCTTCGGGAAGATCTCGGCGACTTCCGCCTCGATCTTCACCGGGTCGTCCTGCTCGGTCCACTTCCAGCGCCGGGCGAGCCGCATGAAGTGGGTGTCGACGGTGATGCCGGGCACTCCATAGGCGTTGCCGAGGACGACGAACGCGGTCTTGCGGCCGACGCCGGGCAGCTTGACCAGGTCCTCCAGGCGGCCGGGGACCTCGCCCCCGAAGTCGTCCCGGAGGGCGGCGGCCAGGCCCATGATCGACTTGGTCTTGGCGCGGAAGAAGCCGGTCGGCCGGATCAGCTCCTCGACCTCCTCGGGGACGGCGGCGGCCAGGTCCTCGGGGGTCGGGTACTTCGCGAAGAGCGCCGGGGTGGTCTGGTTCACCCGCAGGTCGGTGGTCTGGGCGGACATGACCGTGGCGACCAGGAGCTCGAAGGGATTGCGGAAGTCGAGCTCCGGATGGGCGTACGGGTAGACCTCGGCCAGCTCCCGGTTGATCTTCCTGGCCCTTCGCACCATGGCGAGGTGCGACTCGGGCTTGGGCGCCTTGGCGGCCCTGGCGGGCTTCGGCGCGCTCGCGGCGGCCTTCACGGACTTCGCTGCGGCCTTCACCACGGGCTTCACCACGGCCTTCTTCGCCTTGGGCGTCGCCGCGGCCGTCCCGGCCGCCGTCCGCGCCGCCGTCCCCGCCCCGGAAGGCTTCACCGGTGCGCGTTTCGTCGCTTTCGTCTGTTTCGACACGCCGTGTTCGCCCACGGCGGAATTACCTTCGTCCGGCACTCTTCCAGCCCCCTTGGCCTGTGCTCTCACCGGCGAGTTGGACACCCGGCCAGCCTAGGCGTCGCCGCCGACATCCGCCCCGCACGGTGCGGATCACGACCCAATCGGGCCCCTGACGTACGGAAAGGCCGTCCGGTGAGTCAAACTTGTTGTGATTGATCGCACTGAGGTCGACATAGGAGAGAACTCGTGGACGACGTTCTGCGACGCGCCCCGCTGTTCGCGGCGCTCGACGACGAGCAGGCCGCCGAGCTGCGCGCCTCGATGAGTGAGGCGACGCTCGCCCGCGGCGACGCGCTGTTCCACGAGGGCGACCCGGGTGACCGGCTCTACGTGGTCACCGAGGGCAAGGTGAAGCTGCACCGCACCTCGCCCGACGGGCGCGAGAACATGCTGGCCGTCCTGGGCCCCGGCGAGCTCATCGGCGAGCTGTCCCTCTTCGACCCGGGCCCGCGCACCGCCACCGCGACCGCGCTGACCGAGGTCAAGCTGCTCGGCCTCGGCCACGGCGACCTCCAGCCCTGGCTGAACGCCCGCCCCGAGGTGGCCAGCGCCCTGCTGCGTGCGGTCGCCCGCCGACTGCGCAAGACCAACGACCAGATGTCCGACCTGGTCTTCTCCGACGTGCCGGGCCGTGTCGCCCGCGCGCTCCTCGACCTGTCGCGCCGCTTCGGCGTGCAGTCGGAGGAGGGCATCCACGTCGTCCACGACCTCACCCAGGAGGAGCTGGCCCAGCTGGTCGGAGCCTCCCGCGAGACGGTCAACAAGGCGCTCGCCGACTTCGCCCAGCGCGGCTGGCTGCGCCTGGAGGCCCGCGCCGTGATCCTGCTGGACGTCGAGCGCCTCGCGAAGCGCTCGCGCTAGTCGCAAAGCGCTCGCGCCAGTCGCGACGCACCCGATGCGGAAGGGGGCCGCCCGGTCGAACCGGGCGGCCCCCTCGTCGTCCGCCGTGACGACCCGCGGGCGCTAGCGCTTCGTGCCGTCCACGATCAGCGGGTTCGAGCCGCCCCCGCCGCAGGGCACCGTGTAGACCGGGTTCTTGGCCGCGGCCTCCTTGTACGCGTCGATGCACTGGTTCATGAGGACCTTGTCGGTCAGCGAGTCGTTGAGGATCTTGTTGGCGCGGGCGATGCCCTCGGCCTCGATGCGGCGCCGGTCGGACTCGGCCTTCGCCGTACGGGCGGCCTCAAGGGCCCGCTCGGTGGCCTGCTGCTGCTGGATCTTCCGGTCGATCTGGCCCTGGAGGGCGTCCGAGGGCTTCACGTTGCGCAGGTTGACCGTGGTGACGTCTATGCCGCGCGGGGCGAGGCGCTCCTTGATGAGCCCGGCTATCTCCGCGTTGATCTTCTCGCGGTCGGAGGCGTACCCCTGCTCGCTGCTGTAGCGGGCGAAGACGTTGCGGACGATCTCCCGGCTGTCCGGGTAGACGAGACGCTGCTGGATGGCGTCCTCGCTGCCGGCCAGCTTGTACAGCTCGACCGCCTTGGACGGGTGCACCGCCCACTTCACGGTGACCTCGGCGTACATCACGCCGCCCTGCGAAGAGCGGACCTCGACCACGTCCTTGTCGGAGAGGTTGAGGTCCACCGGCCGCGTCGAGAAGGTCGTGACGTCGGTGAACGGCGACTTGACGTGCATCCCGGACGACATCGGCGAGCCGACCTTGCCGAAGGCGACCGGGACGCCGACCTCGTACGCGCTGATCACGTACGTCATGCTCACGATCAGCGAGAACAGGCCGGCGATCAGGGCGCCGAGGCCGCCGAACTTGAGACCGCGGGAGTCGTTCACGCGGCCGATGATGTAGAGCACCACTGCGGTGATGACCAACAAGATGGCAAAGACGAACACGGGCTTCCCCCCAGAGCTACGGCCAGATGTAAGCGGAGCGTAAGACACGCACCAGGGCCGCCCGGTTGCGGGGGCGCCCGCGTCAGATCAGCCCCCGCTCCTTCAGGTAGTCCAGCTGCGCCCGTACGGAGAGCTCGGCGGCCGGCCAGAGGGAGCGGTCCACCGCCGCGTACACCTGGGCGACGATCTCCGGGGCCGTCCGGGCCCCGTTCTCGACGGCCGTCTCCACCTGGGCGAGGCGGCTCGCCCGGTGCGCGAGGTAGAACTCCATGGCTCCCTGGGCGTCCTCCAGGACCGGGCCGTGCCCCGGCAGCACCGTGTGCACCCCGTCGTCGACGGTGAGCGAGCGCAGCCGCCGCAGCGAGTCCAGGTACTCCCCGAGCCGCCCGTCCGGGTGGGCCACCATCGTCGTCCCGCGCCCCAGGACGGTGTCCCCGGTCAACACCGCCCGGTCCGCCGGGAGGTGGAAGGACAGCGAGTCGGAGGTGTGCCCTGGCGTCGCCACGACCCGCAGTTCGAGCCCTCCGGTCGTGATCACGTCGCCCTCGGCGAGGCCCTCGTCACCCAGCCGCAGGGCGGGGTCGAGCGCCCGCACCGCGCTCCGGGTGAGCTCGGCGAAGCGCACGGCGCCCTCGGCGTGGTCCGGGTGCCCGTGGGTGAGCAGGGTGAGCCCGATCCGTTTGCCCAGCTTCTCGGCGGTCTCCACGACCCGCCGCAGGTGCCCCTCGTCGAGCGGACCGGGGTCGATGACGACGGCGAGGTCGGAGCCGGGCTCGGCGACGATCCAGGTGTTGGTGCCGTCCAGCGTCATCGCCGAGGGGTTCGGCGCGAGGACGTTCACCGCGCGGGCGGTCGCCGGGCCGGAGACGACGGCGCCGCGCGGCTGCCCGGGGAGGTCCGCGGCGGCGCTCACGAGGCACCGCCCGTCGGGATGTGCTTGGTGAACTCGTCGTGGCCCGGCCAGCTCAGGACCAGCTCGTCGCCGTCCAGGCGGGCCTGCGCGAGGACCGGGGTCAGGTCCTGCGCCCCCGCGGCGGCGAGGGCCTCGCCCGCCGTGCCGAACCGCTCCAGGCCGCGCAGGGTCGAGATGGTCGGCGGCATCATCGTCAGCTCGCCCCGGTCGTAGCCGGCCGCCGCGTCCGCCGGGCGGATCCAGACGGTGCGGTCGGCCTCGGTGGACGCGTTGCGGGTGCGCTGGCCGGCCGGGAGGGCGGCCACGAAGAACCAGGTGTCGTAGCGCCGGGGTTCGAACTCGGGCGTGATCCAGCGGGCCCAGGCGCCGAGGAGGTCGGAGCGCAGCACGAGCCCGCGCCGGTCGAGGAAGTCCGCGAAGGACAGCTCGCGGGCGACCAGGGCCGCCCGGTCCTTCTCCCACGCGTCCCCGGTCGTGTCGCCGACCACGCTGTCGGGCGTCTCCCCGGCGAGCAGTACGCCCGCCTCCTCGTACGTCTCGCGCACGGCGGCGCAGACGACGGCCTGGGCCTGCGCGGGGTCGGTGAGACCGAGGCGGGCCGCCCACTCCTCGCGGGAGGGTCCGGCCCAGCGCACGGGGTGCTCGTCCCGGGGGTCGACGCCGCCGCCGGGATACGCGTACGCCCCGCCCGCGAAGGCCATGGAGGCGCGCCGCCGCAGCATGTGCACGGAGGGCCCCTCGGCGCCGTCCTTCAGGAGGAGCACGGTGGCGGCCCGCCTGGGTGTGGCGGGGACCAGCTCACCGGCGGCGAGGGCGCGGATGCGGTCGGGCCATTCCGGTGGGTACCACTGACCATTCGACTGACCATTCGACATGGCCGGATGCTATGCGCAAGCATCGAAATGCACGAGAGCCGATCCCCCGCCTGTGGAAAACCACCTGTGGAGAACCGGCTCTGCGAACGCCCGCGAGCGCGGGCGGGATGCCTGGGGGCGTCAGTCCTGGACGAGCTCGACCTGGACCTCGACCTCGACCGGCGCGTCCAGGGGGAGCACGGCGACGCCGACGGCGCTGCGCGCGTGCACGCCCTTCTCGCCGAGGACGGCGCCGAGCAGCTCGCTGGCCCCGTTGATGACGCCCGGCTGGCCGGTGAAGTCGGCGGCGGAGGCGACGAAGCCGACGACCTTCACGACGCGCTTGACGCGGTCGAGGTCACCGGCGACCGACTTCACGGCCGCGAGCGCGTTCAGCGCACAGGTGGCCGCGAGCTCCTTGGCCTCCTCGGCCGTGACCTCGGCGCCGACCTTGCCGGTGAGCGGGAGCTTGCCCGCCACCATCGGGAGCTGGCCCGAGGTGTAGACGTACACGCCCGACTGCACGGCCGGCTGGTAGGCGGCCAGCGGCGGCACGACCTCCGGCAGGGTCAGGCCCAGCTCGGCCAGCTTGGCCTCGACGGCCCCGCTCACGACTTGGCCCGCTTCAGGTAGGCCACGAGCTGCTCGGGGTTGTTCGGTCCGGGCACGACCTGGACGAGCTCCCAGCCGTCCTCGCCCCAGGTGTCCAGAATCTGCTTCGTCGCGTGCACCAGCAGCGGCACAGTCGCGTACTCCCACTTGGTCATGAGCCGACTGTAGCCGCTGCCGGGGGCCGCTCTGGCCGGGACGGTCCCCCGGCGGGAGGCCCGAAGACCCTCTCGGGGTCGGGTCGGGGTCGGGTGGGGGTCTTCTCCGGGGCGGCCCTCTGATTGGGCCGGGCCGGCAGTGGTTAGGCTCGAAGGCGTGAGCAGGCTCCAGGTCGTCAGCGGCAAGGGCGGTACCGGTAAGACCACGGTCGCCGCCGCACTCGCGCTCGCCCTCGCGACCGAGGGCAAGCGCACCCTTCTCGTGGAGGTCGAGGGCAGGCAGGGCATCGCGCAGATCTTCGAGACGGAGCCGCTGCCGTACGAGGAGCGCAAGATCGCCGTCGCGCCCGGCGGCGGCGAGGTGTTCGCCCTGGCCATCGACGCCGAGCGGGCCCTCCTCGACTACCTCCAGATGTTCTACAAACTGGGCGGCGCGGGCCGGGCCCTGAAGAAGCTGGGCGCGATCGACTTCGCGACGACGATAGCCCCGGGCGTCCGGGACGTGCTGCTGACCGGGAAGGCCTGCGAGGCGGTGCGGCGGCGCGAGAAGCAGGGCGGCTTCACGTACGACTACGTGGTGATGGACGCCCCGCCGACGGGCCGCATCACCCGCTTCCTCAACGTGAACGACGAGGTGGCCGGGCTGGCCCGGATCGGCCCGATACACAATCAGGCCCAGGCGGTCATGCGCTTCCTGAAGTCCCCGGACACGGCGGTGCACCTGGTGACGCTCCTGGAGGAGATGCCCGTCCAGGAGACGGCGGACGGCATCGCCGAGCTCCGCGCGGCCGAACTGCCGGTGGGCCGGACCGTCGTGAACATGGTCCGCCCGCACGTCCTGGACGAGGCGGCGGTACGGGCCGCCTCCGGCGACCACCGCGACGCCATCGCCGCCACCCTGGCGGCGGCCGGAGTCAAGGGCGGGACGAAGCTGGTCGAGCCGCTGCTCGAACAGGCCGCGGAGCACGCCCAGCGGGTGGAGCTGGAGCGGGCCCAGCGCGAGGTGCTGGACGGCATCGGGGTGCCGACGTACGAACTGCCCTTCCTGGGCGACGGGGCGGACATCGCCGGTCTCTACCGGCTGGCGAAGGAACTGCGGAGGCAAGGGGTGGGCGCGTGACGGAGGCGCAGAAGGCCGCGGCGGCGAACGGTCTCGACGCGGTCCCCGTCCTGGAGCTCGACCCGCTGATCGACGACCCGGCCACCCGGATCATCGTGTGCTGCGGTGCGGGCGGGGTCGGCAAGACGACGACCGCGGCGGCGCTCGGCGTGCGGGCGGCGGAGCGCGGCCGGCGGGTCGTGGTGCTCACCATCGACCCGGCGCGCCGGCTCGCGCAGTCGATGGGCATCGACTCGCTGGACAACGTGCCGCGGAAGGTCGAGGGCATCAAGGGCTCCGACGGCGGCGAGCTGCACGCGATGATGCTCGACATGAAGCGGACCTTCGACGAGATCGTCGAGGCGCACGCGGACGCCGACCGGGCCCGGGCGATCCTGGAGAACCCCTTCTACCAGTCCCTGTCGGCCGGTTTCGCCGGTACGCAGGAGTACATGGCGATGGAGAAGCTGGGCCAGCTGCGGGCCAGGGACGAGTGGGACCTGATCGTGGTGGACACGCCGCCGTCCCGGTCGGCGCTGGACTTCCTGGACGCGCCGAAGCGGCTCGGTTCCTTCCTGGACGGGAAGTTCATCAAGCTGCTGATGGCGCCCGCGAAGGTGGGCGGCCGGGCCGGGATGAAGTTCCTCAACGTCGGCATGTCGATGATGACGGGGACGCTGGGCAAGCTGCTGGGCGGTCAGTTCCTCAAGGACGTGCAGACCTTCGTGGCCGCCATGGACACGATGTTCGGCGGCTTCCGGACCCGCGCGGACGCCACGTACAAACTGCTCCAGGCGCCGGGCACGGCCTTCCTCGTGGTGGCGACGCCGGAGCGCGACGCGCTGCGCGAGGCGGCGTACTTCGTGGAGCGGCTGGCCGCGGAGGAGATGCCGCTGGCCGGTCTCGTCATCAACCGCGTCCACGCCAGCGGCGCCGCCCGGCTGTCGGCCGAGCGGGCGCGGGCCGCCGCGGAAAATCTTGACGAGGGGCGCATTGTGGATCAGGGGGGCGGGAAGACTGCTGGGCGTGGCCCCCGAGCCACTTCGCCCGAGACCGCCGCCGTACCGCCCGTGTCCGAGGCTGCCCCCACAGCCGAAGCGGACACGGATGTCCCACAGCTCACCGCAGGACTGCTCCGTCTCCATGCCGAGCGGATGCAGGTGCTCGCACGCGAACAGCGCACGCGCGATCGCTTCACCGCGCTCCACCCCGAGGTGGCGGTCGCCGAAGTGGCCGCCCTGCCCGGCGATGTGCACGACCTCGCCGGTCTGCGGGCCATCGGTGACCGTCTGACGACGGGTCGCATGCCGTCGTAGGCAGGACCCGCGCCGTGGACCGAACAGGACCGGCGCCGACGGGCCGGACCCTTGGCCGACCGGTGCCGACAGGCCCCTGACCGGTGCCGACCGGAGCGGACAGGCCCCTGATCAGTGTCGACCGGTGCGGACAGGCCTCTGACCGGTGTCGTCCCGATGCCGACCGGGCGTCCGGCCTAGCCGACCGCCGCGTACGTCTCGTACGTCGCGTCGTCGTCCATCGCCACGGGCAGCAGGCCCGCGCCCCGCTCGTACTCGGTGCGCGCGGTCTCCAGGAGCCGGCGCCACGAGGTGACGGTCGGCCGGCGGCGCAGCAGGGCGCGGCGCTCGCGCTCCGTCATGCCGCCCCACACGCCGAATTCCACACGGTTGTCGAGGGCGTCGGCGAGGCATTCGGTCCGCACCGGGCATCCGGTGCACACCGCCTTTGCCCTGTTCTGCGCCGCTCCCTGCACGAAAAGTTCATCCGGATCGGTAGTGCGGCAGGCCGCCTGCGCACTCCAGTCAGCTACCCAGCCCATACCGGCGCCGTCCTCTCCCGAATCGAGGCTCCCCCACGGCGGTAGCGGCATATTCACCGCTGCCAGTTGGGACGTTACGGAAGGTGGGCACAGCGCAACACCCCCTTCGGGCCCAATCTTGAATGGTCCGAACGGACTATGCGTACGCGTCAGATCACCCAGGGGAGTGACCGAAGGACATAACGCCCCTATCGGACATGGGCCGAATTCGGGCATGAAGTTCCCGTGCTTCGGGTACACGGAATTTCACGCCGACGTCACGCACGGGTCTTGATGCCAGACCACACTGCTGTGACAGTTGGGAGCAGCTTAGGCCAAGGCATATACGCGTGTCCGGCGAATGAGAACGTAGGCTGCCCCCATGCCAAAGAAGCGCTCGGGCGGTGGTCTGACCGGGACCCAGCAGGCCGCCAAGTTCCTCGGTGTCAGTGTGCTCTCCGGAGCCGTGCTGGCGGGCATCGCCCTGCCCGCGGCCGGAGCGCTGGGACTGGCGGCCAAGGGCACGGTCGAGGGATTCGACGAGATCCCGTCCAACCTGAAGACACCGCCGCTGAGTCAGCGCACCACCATCCTCGACTCACAGGGCGGCCACATCGCCACCGTGTACTCGCGGGACCGCAAGGTCGTGCCGATCGAGAAGATCTCGCCGTACATGCAGAAGGCGATCGTCGCGATCGAGGACTCGCGCTTCTACGAGCACGGCGCGATCGACCTCAAGGGCGTGCTGCGCGCCATCAACCGCAACGCGCAGTCGGGCGGGGTGTCGCAGGGTGCCTCCACGCTGACCCAGCAGTACGTGAAGAACGTCTTCGTCGAGGAGGCGGGCGACGACCCCGAGAAGGTCGCGCAGGCCACCCAGCAGACCATGGGCCGCAAGGTGCGCGAGCTGAAGTTCGCGATCCAGGTCGAGGAGGAGCTCGGCAAGAAGAAGATCCTGGAGAACTACCTCAACATCACGTTCTTCGGGCAGCAGGCGTACGGCATCGAGGCCGCCTCGCAGCGCTACTTCTCCAAGCCGGCAGCCGACCTCACCCTCGCCGAGTCCGCGATGATGGCCGGCCTCGTGCAGTCGCCGAGCCGCTACGACCCGGTCAACGACATCCAGGAGGCGACCAAGCGGCGCAACATCGTCCTCCAGCGCATGGCCGACGTGAAGGACGTCAGCCAGGCGGAGGCCGACAAGGCGAAGGCCACCCCGATCAAGCTGAAGGTGAAGACGCCGAAGAACGGCTGCATCACCGCGGTTGACGGCGCCGGCTTCTTCTGCGACTACGTCCGAAAGACGATCCTCAACGACCCGGTCTTCGGCAAGACGGCCGAGGAGCGCCAGAAGCGGTGGAACCTGGGCGGTCTCACCATCCGCACCACGCTCGACCCGCGCGCCCAGGCCGCCGCCAACGAGGCCGCCGTCGCCAAGATCGACAAGGACGACAAGGTCGCCGCCTCGGTGGTCCAGGTCCAGCCCAACAGCGGCAAGATCCTGTCGATGGGCCAGTCCCGCCCGTACGGCCTCGACCAGAAGCTGCACCAGACGACGCTCAACCTCGCCGTCGGCAAGAAGATGGGCGGCACGACGTACGGCTTCCAGGTCGGTTCGACCTTCAAGCCGATCACGGCCGCGGCGGCGCTGGAGAAGGGGCTGAGCCCGGCGCAGTCGTTCTCGACGCCGTGGAAGATCTCGGTGCCGATGAACTCGTACACCACCTGCAAGGGCGGCCCGTCCGGCGGCGGCAACTGGGACCTGCAGAACGAGATGCAGTCCGAGGCCGGCAGCTGGGACATGACCAGCGCGCTCGGCAAGTCCATCAACACGTACTTCGCGCAGCTGGAGCAGATGACCGGCCTCTGCGAGACGGTCCAGATGGCGAAGAAGATGGGGTACGAGAAGGAGCTCGGCAAGAACCTGAAGGAGCTCCCCTCGATCACCCTCGGCGGCCAGGAGTCCACCCCGCTCGACATGGCGGCGGTGTACGCGACCTTCGCCAACCGGGGCACGTACTGCACGCCCGTCGCCATCGAGTCGATCACGACGGCCAACGGCGAGAAGCTGAAGGTCCCGCAGACCGAGTGCTCGCGGGCGATGAGCGAGAAGACCGCGGACACCGTCAACCAGATGCTCAAGGGCGTCGTCGAGGACGGCACGGGTACCCGGGCCGGCCTGAGCGACCGCGACAACGCGGGCAAGACGGGTACGACCAACGACCGCAAGGACGCCTGGTTCGTCGGCTACACGCCGAACCTGTCCACGGCGGTGTGGGTCGGTGACGACGTCGGCGAGAAGCAGTCGATGTACGACATCACCATCGGCGGCCAGTACTACGACAAGGTCTGCGGCGGCTGCCTCCCGGGCCCGATCTGGAAGATCGCGATGACCGGGGCGCTCGACGCCTCCGAGACGCCGGGCTTCGTGCCGATCAACGTGCCTCGCGGCGCCCAGCCGGAGGACAAGGAGAAGGACAAGAACAAGCGCCCCGGCGACGACAACAAGCCGGGCCGACGCCCCGGCGGCACCACCCTGCCGGGCGGCATCACCATCCCGCCGGACCTGTTCGGCGACACGAACGGGCGCGGCAACGGGCGCGGTGGCGGTAACAGATAGCGGCGCTGTCCAGGACGTGCACGCATGACCGAAGAGGGGCGCCCCTCCCGGATTCCGGGAGGGGCGCCCCTCTTCGTGCGGACGCGGGGTCAGGTCACCCGGCGAGGAGGCGCTTCACCGTGGCGGCGACGCGGCCGCCCTCGGCCTGGCCGGCGACCTTGGGGTTGACGATCTTCATGACGGCGCCCATGGCCCGCGGCCCCTCGGCACCGGCGCCCTTCGCCTCCGCGACGGCGGCGGCCACGACGGCCTCCAGCTCGGCGTCGGAGAGCTGCTTGGGCAGGTACGCGTCGAGGATCTCGCCCTCGGCCCGCTCCCGAGCGGCCTGCTCGGGGCGGTCGCCCTGGGCGAAGGCCTCCGCGGCCTCGCGGCGCTTCTTCGCCTCCTTGGCGATCACCGACTGCACCTCGTCGTCGGAGAGCTCGCGCTTGGTCTTGCCCGCGACCTCCTCCTTGGTGATGGCGGTGATGGTCAGCCGCAGGGTCGAGGAGCGCAGCTCGTCGCGCTCCTTGATCGCGGCGTTGAGGTCGTCCTTGAGCTTGGCCTTCAGCGTGGTCATGGATCCAAGTGTGTCAGGTGCCGGACCCCGACCGCCCGCGCATTTCCGCCCATCGGGTCTGCGACGATAAGGGGATGCGCGCACGGTACGGGATCCCCCTGAAGATCACGGCAGGCCTCACGGCGACGGCCGCGGCCGGCATCGTCTACGCGGCGGGCTTCGAAGCCCGCTCGTTCCGGCTCCGCCGGGTGACCGTCCCGGTGCTGCCCCGCGGCATGCGCGACCTGCGGGTTCTCCAGGTCTCCGACATCCACATGGTGAACGGCCAGAACAAGAAGCGCGCCTGGCTCCAGTCGCTGGCCGGGCTGCGCCCGGACTTCGTGGTCAACACCGGCGACAACCTCTCCGACCCGAACGCCGTGCCCGAGGTGCTCGACGCGCTGGGCCCGCTGATGGAGTTCCCGGGCGTGTACGTCTTCGGCTCCAACGACTACTACGGGCCCCGGCTGCGCAACCCCGCGCTCTACCTCAAGGAGAAGATGCACGGCCGGCACGGCCTCAACGGCAACCCGCCGGTGGTGGGCGCGATCCACAACCCCTGGGAGGGGCTGCGGGACGCGTTCGACGCGGCGGGCTGGGTGAACCTGACCAACACCCGCGGCCGGCTGAAGCTGCCGGACCTCGACCTCGCCTTCACCGGCGTCGACGACCCGCACATCAAGCGGGACCGGTACGAGCGGGTCGCGGGCGGCCCCGACCAGGACGCCGACTTCTCGGTGGGCGTGGTCCACGCGCCGTACCTGCGGGCGCTGGACGCGTTCACGGCGGACGGCTACGAGCTGCTGCTGGCGGGCCACACCCACGGCGGGCAGCTGTGCATCCCCTTCTACGGGGCCCTGGTCACCAACTGCGACCTGGACACCGACCGCGTGAAGGGCCTCTCGACGCACACCGTCGACGGGCGCACCTCGTACCTCCACGTCTCGGCCGGCTGCGGCACCAACCGCTTCACCCCGGTCCGCTTCGCCTGCCCGCCCGAGGTGACCCTGCTGACGCTGACGGCCCGCGGCTGAGACCGCGCCCCCCGGCGGACGACCCGAACGGCGCATACGGTGGCCCCATGCCGAACGCCACCGTCACCGCCCTGTTCCGCGGCCTGATCGCGCTGGCCGCGGTCACCGGCATCGTGATCGAGTGCGTCGAGGGGAACCCCCTCGTCGTGTTCAGCTTCTTCACGATCTGGTCGAACACCGCCGTCGCCGTGGTCCTCGGCCTGGGCGCCGTCCGCGCCTGGCAGGGCCGCCCGCCGCTGCCGGCGCCGTGGACCGGCGGGGTGCTGCTGTGCATCTGCGTGGTCGGGCTCGTCTTCCACCTGGTCCTGGACAACACGGCGAGCGAGTTCAACGAGGCCGCCGCGATCGCCCGGCTCACCGGCGCCCGGGCCGTCGCCAACCAGCTGCTCCACACCGTCACCCCGATCGGCGTGGTCCTCGACTGGCTGCTGCTCACCCGCCCCGGCGCCCTCCACTGGCGCCACGCGGCCCAGTGGCTGGCCGCCCCCGGCGGCTACCTGGTCTTCGCCCTGATCCGCGGCGCCCTCGTCTCCCCCGACACGCCGACCCGCTACACGTACCCCTTCCTCGACGTCACCGCCCACGGCTACCTCGGCGTCCTCGCCAACGCCGCCGTCCTGGGCCTGGCCTTCTACGCGCTGGGCCTGATGCTGGTCACGGTGGACCGTTTCCGGCCGTCTCTCGTGGGACGTGCGAAACGGATTTCGTCTCTGGGCGCCGGTGGGCTAAAGTAATCGATGTCGCCGCGACGTGAAGAACAAAGCAGCGACATCGGGGTGTAGCGCAGCTTGGCAGCGCGCTTCGTTCGGGACGAAGAGGTCGTGGGTTCAAATCCCGCCACCCCGACAGCCGTAACAGCAGGTGAGGCACCTACCATTTTTGGTAGGTGCCTCACCTGTTTCTGCATGTGTGTCTATCTGCGTGACTACCGCTCCGGCTAGCGCTTCGGCGGCGGCGGAGTACCGAAGATCCCGTCCATCGCGGTCGCCCCGGTCTGGATCACCGGACGGATCTGCTTCCGATAGACCTCCTCCGTCACGGCCGTGCTGGAGTGGCCGACCAGCCGGGAGATCTCTTCGAGCGGGAGGCCCCGGTCGGACAGGATCGAGACGAAGGACGTTCGGGTTTCTCGGGGCGTCCACTCGTGGGGCACCAACTCGATGTCCGGCATCGCGGCGGCCCGCCCGAGCACCTTGCGGAACTCACGCCGCACGTTCGCGGCATCCAGCTCGGTCCCAGTGGCGGAGGCGAAGACGAGCCCGCTCTCCTTCCACTGGTCGCCGGCGGCGAGCCGCTGCCAGCCCTGACGCTCCCGCTGGATCTTGAGAGCGTCGATGGCCCGGCCGGGCAGCGCGAGCGTGCGACGGGACTTCCGGGTCTTGGTGTCGCCGGAGGCCCGGACGGAGCGCCACACGGCGATGTGCGGAGGAATCGCGGGCGTCGCCGTCGGATCCCCTTCAAGGTCCACGTGGTCCCAGGTGAGCGGGCGCATCTCTTCGGTACGGCCGCCGGTGAGGAGCGAGACCACCACGTACGCGTACAGCGGCGAGTCCACCGCTGCGGTGAGCACGGCCTCTGCCTGCTTGAGGGTGAGCGACTTGGACGGCCGGCCGGGACGTCCGGCGGGGACCGAGCAGAGCTCGACGACGTTGCGCTTCACCTTGTCCCGCGCCATGGCCCGCTTGACCGCCCGATTCAGGCACGAGCGGATGGCTTCGAGCGAGCGCGTACTGAGCACCTGGGACTTGGCAGCAAGCCACTTGTCCACGTCATCGGCGCTGAGATCACGGAGCTTCCGGGCCCCGAGGGCAGGGATCACGTGGGTGTTGCAGAGGATCGTGTTCGTCTTGAGCGTCCCCGCGTCCCGCCCGTTGAGCCCATAGGCGAGCCAGTCGGTCACCGCATCCTTGACCGTATATCCCGTGGGCGCGATGGCGAGACCGTCCTCGTAGTCCCGCAGGACCTCCTTGAGCTTGGCCTTGGCCGCAGTCTTGGTCATGCCGCTGGCCCGCTTCACGATCCGCTTGCCGCTGGGGTCGTAGCCGAGACTGGCCGTCGCGATCCAGCGTTGGCGCTTGTCGTCCCAGTGAAGACCGCCGTCTCCCCTGCTGCGTCGCTTCGTCATCAGGCCGCCGCCTCCAGCCGATCACGGATGTAGTCCTGGACCGAGCTCTCCGGGATGCGTCGGGCACGGCCCTCGGTGATGGAGACCAGGCGCTTGGTGCGGATCAGGTCGTAGACCTTGGTGCGGCCGAGCTTGAGCCGCGTCATGACCTCAGGAACGGTCAGGAGTGCGGCAGTTGCGGTGGTCACGCGGTGGCTCCTTCCATGTCGAGTTGTGCGGGCAGTTCCTGCCGTGCGAGTTCGCGGCTGTGCTGGATGTCGCGGTGGATGTTGGCGGCGAGCCAGGACTCGCCGGGGGTGTGGCCGTGGCCGGCGTAGGACCAGTGGGCGACGACGAGGACGGTGGCTTCGGGGTGTTCGTCGGGGTCGGGCAGGCCAAGAGCGGTGCGTTGCTGGGCGGCGCGGTAGTCGGCGCGGACCTGGCGTAAGGCGCCGAGGGTGGTGGAGTAGCGGCGGGACTTGGTGGAGAAGTGGCCGCGGAAGCCGAGCATGTGGGCCCAGGCGCGGAGCCGCCGGGCGGGGTAGGCCGCGTCCAGGTCCATGCAGGCTTCCATCAGGCGCCGGGGGTGGTCCGGGACGCCGAGGAGGACGAGGGCTTCCTTGTTGCCGACGGGGTGGTCGACGGTGCCGGTCGTCTCGGCGGCCTTGGTGGCGTACTTGGCGACGTAGGCGGCGACGGCCTGTTCGGTCAGTTCCTCGCCGTCGCCGAAGGCGCCGATGGGCTGGACGTCGATCTGCTCGCCCCAGGTGAGTGCCAGGTCGTCGGTGATGCCGTACGCGGGTGCGGCGGGGACGAGGACGCGGACACGGCCGGCGGCGGCGCGGATGGCGTCGGCGAGGAGGTCGAGGGTGGCCCAGGCCGGGGGCGAGGTGTCGGGCCCCTCGGGGCCGTCGAAGCGGACGACGGCATGGAAGTGGACGGCTCCGCGCTTCTGGTACTCGGCGACCTTTCCGAAGGAGACGCGGGACTGCTCGCGGGCTGCCTTCTGGGTGAGGCCGGCTCGGGCGGCGATCTCGCGGCGGAGGTAGATCGTGAAGTAGCGCCACAGCTCGGAGGCGTGGTTGTTCCACAGCACGGCGCCCGCGTAGTCGTACGTGGCCGGGTGGAGCGGGGTGCCGAGTTCGGGGGCGTCTTCGGGGTGGCGGGTGCCGCAGCGGCAGGGCCGGTTACCAGGGCGGTTGTGGACGGGGCCGAAGGACGGGGCGGTGAGGGTGGCGAAGACGCGGGGGTGGTCGCGGATGGTGTCGGGGGTGCCCTTGTCGGGTGCGCCGACGAGGCCGGCGCGGATCAGGTGGTAGGTGTCGCCCGCGTAGGTCCAGGCGCAGGCGGGGCAGCGGGAGGCGCGGCGGTTGCCGCAGGCGACCCGCAGGACGCCACCCGGCTCCGCGTCGGTCGTGTACGCGTGGAGCACCGTCTTGGTGGCAGGGTCGAGGAGCTTGGTGCCGCCGGACAGGCGGATGGGGGCGGCGCATCCGCCGGTGCGACGGATCTGTTCGGTGAGGCGGTCGAAGCCGGGGGACCCGGCGACCCGGAGCAGATCGCTCAGGGTGGCCGGGTCCAGGCCCGCCGCCTGGGTGGCGGAGTCGATCACGTGGCTACTCCTTGTGGGCGGGGCCGTGGTTGGCGTTCCATCCGGCGACCAGGGCACCGACCTGGGCGTCTCCCTTGGCGGAGGCCGTGGCGCCGCAGTGACAGACGGCGGAGGCGGTGGCGGGTTCGGACAGGGAGGGCTTGCTGATGTGCAGCCCGGGCGCGCTCTGCGTGGGAGCGAGGTCAGCCACGGCGGTCACCTCCCGGCGCGGGCGAGGGCGGCCGGGGTGGTGTGGCCGAGGCCCTGGCAGGTGCGGCAGTGGACGGGGATGGTGTCGCGGGTGCCGTCGGCGGTGCGGAGGCCGGTGGTGATCGTGGCGGTGGCGAAGCCGTCGCAGTCGCGGCAGATGCGCGGGGCCTTGTTGCTCTGGGGCATGATGAGCTCTCCCTTTCGGGTCCGTTGGATCTGGAGGGGTTCAGGCGCCCGGGGCGGCGGAAGTTTGGCGACCGAGGCCGCCCCGGGGGCCGCTTAGCGTGTGTTGCGCCTGCCGTGGCCCTTGGCCGCGTACATCGACGCGTCGGCGGCGGACAGGGCGTCGGTGAGGACCGGGAGCAGCAGGTCCGTGCGGTGGCAGTGGCCGACCGAGGCGGAGACCCGCAGCGTGTGTCCGTCGTGCGTGACCGGCTGCTTGAGGGCGGCGCGGAGGGCCGTGAGGCCGGCGGTGTGGTCCGGGGTGGTGACGATGGCGGCGAACTCGTCTCCGCCGAGGCGGGCGGCGATGCCGTGGCGTCCGCACCAGGTCGCGAGGCGGCGGGCGGTCGCGGTGAGCACGGCGTCCCCGGCGGCGTGGCCGTGGGTGTCGTTGATGTTCTTGAAGTCGTCCAGGTCGACCAGGACCACGAGCGCGTTGGCGTGGCGGGTGATGAGGTGGTCGGCGCGGGCGGTCCATCCGGCGCGGGTGTGCAGGCCGGTCAGGGGGTCGCGGCGGGCGGTGGCCAGGCGGCGCAGGAGCAGCCCGCCGTGCAGGGCCCAGCCGAGGGCCGGTAAGCCCGCAGCAGCGATCGTGTACGTGTCCATGGCGGTCACAGGCCCTTCTGCATGTCCTTGATGAGCAGCCGCAGGACGACCGCCACGACGGCGACGGACACGCCGGTGATGGCGACGGCGAGGAGCAGCGAGACGAGGACCGTGCCGACGACCAGGACCACGGCACCGCCGCCGGCGGCGAGGGCGACCGCGCTGCCGGGCGTGAGCTGAACCGTCGACCGGGCCGTGGCGACCGGGGCCGGGGCCTGGATGTGGTTGTGGCCGCAGGTCATGGCCTCGGGGCTGGAGTGCGGTTCGACGTGAGTGGTGGGGGTGGGCTGGGTGAGCGGGGTGACGATGCCGGTCGGGAGCGGGTTGACCGGGATGCGGGGTCGGAGCATGGCGGTTCTCCCTACTTGTTGATCGGGTCGATGAGCGGGGTGAGCATGCTGTCGGCGAGGAGGTAGCCACCGAGGAGGAGCACGGCGACGAGCCACCAGGGCGGGCGGATGAGCTTGATGCCGAGTGCGCCGACGACGATCAGGGCGAGCCAGAGCGGAACGTCCACGAGAAGGGGCTCCTTCAGGTCAGCGGGGGTTGCAGCGGTGGGTACGGGCGGCGAGTTCGGCCGCCGCGCGGCTGGCGTACGGAGGGCTGGAGTAGTCGCAGCCGGGAGCGGTGCACACGGCGGTGTGTTTGGTCCGGCCCAGGCGGTCGCGGTGGGTGCCGACACTCACCGGTCCGATGCGAACGACGTTGTAGAAGCGGTTCGGGCGCACGAGGGCAATCTCCTTTTGATTTAGGCGAGTTGAAGGGAGATCGCGTCTGCCAGAGCGGGCGGAACTCCGAGGCGAGCGCGCAGGGTGGCTGCGTCGATCGGGGCGCCGGTCTGGGTGTGATGGGTCTCCGCGATCTTTCGGGCGTGGTCGAGCAGTGCGGGCGGAACGGTCACTGCGGGCGCCACGGGCGCGGACTGCACTGGGAGTTGGAGCGGCTCGGGATCCGGCTTCACTGCCTCCGGCTCGGGTTCGGCCGGCGGGAGTTCGGGTGCCGGTTCCGGAGCGCGCTCGACGGTCAAGCCCACGGCCGGTTCGGCGAGCGTTGCGTCCTCGGCACCCGGGACGGCTTCGGGCTTGGGTTTCGGGGTGTGTGCGTGGGCGAGGAGGGTGCCGCCGAGGAAGGCGAGGGCGGGCCATCCAGCGACGAGGATGCGCAGCCAGGCCGGGACGTTGTTCATGTCGAGGAGTCCGGCGGTGGCGACATTCGCGCCGAGGGACGCGGTCAGGGCGATCGCGAACCACAGCCATGCGTCGCTGTTGCCGGAGTCGGAGCGCATCCGGCGCCAGGCGGCGACAAGGAGCAGGTCCACGCTGACGGGGTAGGCCCACGCCTTCCAGCCGTCCTGTCCGGCCGCCGCAGCCAGGTCATGCAGGTGGGCGAAGGAAAGGGCCCCGGCGATGACGGCCTGAATGAGGACGGCGTCGAAGCGGAGGGTGCGGGACACCGGTCCGCCTCCTTTCTGGGTTAGGCGGTGCCGGTGCCGAAGCAGTCCGGGCACAGCGCAGTCTGAGTGGCGCCGATCTCCCGGCGCTTGCGCCCGACCCGGACAGCGGTCGTGGTCTCCCCCGTGCCGGCGCAGGTCCCGCAGGACTCGGAGGCGGGCTTGGCGGGGCGGCGGCGCGGGGCCGGGGGCTTCTTGGTGGTGCTCACGGGCGGTTCCCTTCGGTTTCGGGCATGGGTCTGGTAGGGACCTGGCGTGAGACGGTCACGCCGACCGACGGGGGAAGAGGGTCCTGCTAGTCCGTCGCCGGGACCGGCTTCACCAGCGGTACGGACTCCACCGGCGGGGTCTGAGCGGGGATCACCGGCCGGTACGGCGCGAGCGCCGGAATGGCCGGGGTGAGGTGCGCGTACTCGGCACAGATCGCGGCAGCTTTAGCCGCCGTCAGCTCGGGGGTGCGGATGCGGGACCAGCCGCCAGAGGAGTCACCGGCCACCGCGACACCGGGCTTGTCGGGCGGGATCGTCGTCACCGCGACCACCGCGTCCGGGGCGATGTCGCCCAAGCCCATATCGGCGGTCTGCTTGTCGTTGACCCGGTGCACGGCACGGCCGGTGAGCTGAGCGCGCAGAGTGGTGGCGCCCTTGCCGAGGTCGGAGCCGAAGCGCTGAGCGCAGATCTCCAGGAAGATGCCGGCCGCGCGAGCCATCTGCCCGAGGCGGATCATCTGCGTGACCATCCGGTCCCTGCGCTCTTCATCCTTCTTCCCCGTGACAAGGAACAGCTCCGCCACTTCGTCGACCAGAAGCACGACCGGAACCGGCCGGATCTTCTCGGGCACGGCCCAGATGTCGGCGGCGCCGTACTCGCTGAGCAAGTCGAAGCGCTCTTCCATCTCCGCGACGAGAGCGTCCAGGACGCCGGAGGCTTCCTCAGGCGTGATGGCGAAGGCGGAGAGCCGGGGCGCGTACCCGCGCTGCTCGACACCACGCTTGCAGTCGATCCCGACGAGGGCGACATCAAGGCGGGCGAGCTCGGCGATCAAGTTGCGTTGATACATGGACTTGCCCGACTGGTTGGCGCCGAGCGTCAGCGCGTGCGGGACCTTCAGGTAGTCCCGGACGAACGCGGTGCCGTCCTCCCGCAGCGCGACCGGGACCATCAACGGCCCCAAGGAACGCTTCCAGCGCGGCATCTTCACCCGCCGCAGCACGTCGTAGCCGGTCATCCGTAGCTCGACATACCCGGGCTTGGTCTCCACCACGTTCACGGAGTGGACACCCCAGGCGTGCCGCAGCCGTTCCGAGGCCGCCATCACGTCGGCGGGCTCCAGGCCGGCGGGGAGGCGGAGCGTGACCCGCATCCCGGTCGACGACCCGCGCACCCGGCGGACCTTCGGCGGCACCGGCTGGACGTCACTGCGGCGAGCGACGTTGCGGACCATGAACGCCCGCAGGCGGGACGGCTGGACCGTCAGCCCGCACACGTCCATCGTCGAGCGGTACGTCATCGCGAACCGCACCCGCGCGACCGGCAGCCCGACCAGCGACCAGTACACCCGGGGAGCGCGAACCTTCGCGACCCCGAGCCCACCGGCACCGACACCGACCAGAGGGAGGCCGACCTCCCATAACGTCGACAGGTCCGTCATGATCAGGCACCCATCGGCGTAACGGCGACCGCGCGGAACGAGATGCCGTGCCGGGTCTGCCCGTTGAACGTGTTCTCCCAGTCCCGCGCCTTGAGCCCGATCACCGACACCGGAGACCCGGGCGCCAGCCCCTCCGGGAGACCGGTCTCCGGGACGGTCACCTGGTACAGGTTGCCCTCCCCCTCATCCGAGATCAGCAGCCCCACCGTGGACAGCCCCGCACCGGTCTCCCGGTCCATGGCCCTCTCCCCGGTCTGCTTGCTCACGAGCTTCGGCGTCGGCGCGGTCGCCACGAACACGACAGCGGTCGAAAGATCAATCTTGAAGGACGGCATGAGCACTCCTACGTCGTCGAGGCAGCCCAGAAGAGGGCCATCACACTCACTGTCCTAGGACTGCGAGCGGCTTGAGTAGATAGTGGCCCGCAGTCCTAGGACTGTCAACAGTCCTAGGACTGTGTTTGACTAGATCTCGTCGAGAGGGGTTCGAGATGGCGCCCAAGTGGCGGGAGCTGGCAGACAAACTGGCTGAGCAGATCCGGCGGGGTGACTACCAGCCGGGCCAGCGGTTGCCGCAGATCAGAGAGCTGGTCGAGGCCGGCGAAGGCTCCAAGGCCACTGTGCACGCTGCTTACAAGGCGCTGGAGGCGGAGGGGCTCGTCACGTCCTCCCGTGGCCACGGGACTGTGGTGCGTCAGCAGGTGCCGCTCAAGCGGCTCGGTATCGCTCGATACGACAAGGCCAAGTGGCGAGACGGCGACGAGGTTGCGTTCATCGCGGATCGCGTGGCCTCAGGACGGGCGTATCGCCGCAACGAACAGACTCAGTCGGTCAACCTCGTTGAGGCATCCCCCGAAGTGGCAGCCGCGCACGGCCTCACCGTAGGAGCTCCGGTCTACGCCCGCGCACGGTTGGTGAAGGAAGGCGATCAGCCGACGCATTCTCTGACCAGCTACTACCGGCCTGAGCATGTGGAAGGCACCCGAATCGTCGACCCGACGCCCGGCCCGGCCGGCCGAGGCGGAGGCTTCCGCGTCCTGTACGACGCTGGTTACGAGATCGACCACATGAAGGAACGGCTCTTCGCCCGTACGCCCACGCCGGACGAGGTGAAGCTCCTACAACTGCCGCCCGGCGAGGCAGTAGTCGAGCTGCACCGGACGACGTACACGGCATCCGGCACAGTGGTCGAGTTCGCCATCGGGATCCACGCGGCTTCGCGCTTCGCGTGGGAGTACGACTTCAAGGTCCCGGACTCCTCCAAGGACAGGGAAGGCGTGGAGTGATCTCAGCGCAGGATTGGGCGGACACACAGCTCCTGTGGGACTACCACCAGATGGGCCACACGCCCCGGCCGTGCTCGGTCGCGATCGGGCTTGGCAGCCACGACCTAGGGGTGGCAGACACCGCAGTCGACCTGTACGAGCGCGGTATGGCTCCGCTCCTCGTGTTCACCGGCGCCACCAGCCCGACGACGCGGGGACGCATGCCCCGCGGTGAAGCCGTGCACTATCAGGAGAGGGCGATCGAGCTCGGCGTCCCCAGCTCGGCCGTCCTGGTGGAGCCGCGCGCCCGGAACACGGGCGAGAACATCCGCTTCTCCCGAGACCTGCTCGCGGAGGCCGGCATCGACGTGACCTCTGTTCTCCTGATCAGCAAGCCGTACGAGGAGCGCCGGGCGTACGCGACGGCCCGGAAGCTGTGGCCCGAGGTCGAGTTCGTTAGCGCTTCCAGCCCGATGACGCTCCAGGACTACGTCGATTCCATCGGCGACGCCCGCTTGGTGATCGACATGCTTGTAGGTGCACTACAGCGGCTGCTGATCTACCCGGAGCAGGGATTCATGATCGACCAGCAGGTACCGGAGAACGTTCTCGACGCGTACGAGCGGCTGTGCCGAGTGGGCTTCACGAGCCGCCTAATCCGAGACGAGGCGGGCCAGGCTCCCGGAGGCCGAACGCTCCGCGACTAGCAACGCCGCGCGCAGGAGCCCTTGTTCAGGGTGAGCTGTTACAGGTTTCTCTACCTCATCAAGGCCCGCCCTTCCGGGCGGGGAGGGGAGGAGGAGTCATGTAGCGCTTCCTCGCGCCCGGCAGATGCCGGGGGCCAGACCCCACAGCTTCCGGGACCACGTAGTGCTGCACCACCGCCCTCGGCGTCGGACATTCCGCCCCGTTCGCGATCAACCCCCACGACCGCCCTGCACGGGTCCAGCCCTCGTACACGGTGGCCGGAGGCGGGGGCTCTTGCCCTACGGGCATCCGGCGCGCAGGCCAGTCGGCTGTCCCAGCCGCTCGCTACGAATCACACCCCACCGGCCCGCACAGCGGGCCGGCGCGGGCTCGGGACTGGGGCCTGCGCTCCTGCCTGCGGCCCGCTCCGCCCCCGCCCCGGCCCCGCGCCACCTCAAGTTGCCACGGGGTGATCCGCTTCACGCTTTGACCCGCAAGAACATGCGCCGGACCGAGCACAACACCCGGCTCCGACAACCGGCACCAGAGCCAGCCCCTCCGGCACGGCCGGGACGAGACCACGTTCGAGCAGGTAAGCCTCGAAGCCATCAGCAAGCGATCACACGCGTACCGACTGCGCGAGATGCCCGCCCATCGCGAAGGCGCAGGCAACAAGGGGATGGTCTGAGGAGACAGAGGCGACGGTCAAAGAGGATGCCTCCGGCGGGGGCGCTCCGGCTCCAGGATGGCCGGGGCGCCGTACGCGGGTGCCGGCCGGTGGGGAGTGGTGGGGGTGGGGAACTCCCATCCCGTCTGCCGTCGACCCAGGCAAAGCCGAGCAGACACGGCACCGGGCGTCCAGGTCGTTCGTACAGTGGCGCGCTCCACCTGGACGCCCGGCACCGCGCCTGCTCCACAATGTGTGGGCCGACGGCAGACGGGATGGGAGTTGGGCAGCTGGCGATCGTTCTACGGCTCCAACCCCGGCTCAGCCCCTGCGACTCCCCCCTCCGGCAGCGACCATCGGCTAGTTCGATCTCCAGGCTTCCCTAGTAGGACGACCTGCCCTTCGGATTTCAGCAGTTCCATAGCATATTCGATCTGCCGAATCGATAGCTCCGTAGCGGCGCGGATGTCGCTCACCGATGCAGGGCCCAGCTTCAATGCCCCCAGGATTCTACTTGCGTTTTCTCGCCGATTCCCGCGTGCGCGCGTTGATACCTCACCTTCGATTCCCGCTGATCCCTTGGAGGCATCCGGAACTTCTACGGAGCGTAGGGATTCCAGCGGAATGCTCTGCTGCTCTGACTTAATTCCGCCCGAAAGACTCGAAGCGAGACGGTAGATCCTTCCCCCGCGCTCACCAACCGCTTCTGCTACGCGCGCATCGACGAGTCCAGCTAGGACATTTCTCGCTTCGAGGGAATCCATCGGGAATGCGTCACGGAGCGACTTATTGGTCCATCGCGTACCGTGCCGCATTGCGACAAGCGCATGGCGCTGAATGTCACTAAGAGGTGCGGAAGGACTGAGCGAAGCAAGCCATTCCAGATCAGCAGGCGCCAAGAGGGTGTGATTGGGGACTCGTACGGTGAACCTGACACCCTGATCGTGGAAGCGAGGAGGAACCATTCCGGCATCCCTGAGACTTCTCAGCACCGTCGGAATTCCTGAAGCCAGCGCCTCCACCACTCTCTGCCCTCGCGCATATCGAACGTTCTGGCAAATCCTGACGAGATAAGAGTTGCGAGCGGATGTGACTCCTGTACGCCCGAGGCTATCCACACTCAGACCCCAGAGGCCTCCGGGGTTGCTCAGGATAAGCTGACTATTGTCGATCTTGAGGGTGATAGCCTGGCCGAGCGCGTAGGGGCCTAGGTCTCGGTGGATCAAGGCATTGGAGAGCAGCTCCCGAACAGCTTCAACTGGGTACTCGGACTCGTCGCGCCCATGGCCGTCATAGCCAAATCGAACTCGCGTGCGGGTATTCCTCTGGACCCAGCTCATCGCCTGCTCGAGCATTAGCGGAATGGGCCCATCGAACCTTTTCGCATCGACAGCCCGGGTGCCTGGTGGGTCATTGGGGCCCGGTGCGACGCTAGCCTGGATGACGAGGCTAGGAAAGAACTGTTGAGGATAAACCCCAAGGGCTAGCAGGCCAGCTACGGTGGGGATCCGATCGTCACCTGCGACCACACCCGTGCGGAAAAGGATCTCGTCCCGATCGAACCGCGAAAGAGCCGGCGAGTTCGCCATACAGCTTTCGACATAGGAATCCACAAGGATGCCATCCAGGTCTTCAAACCTGGCGTCATTTACGACGGCCTGATCGAATCGCGGCGTGTCTCGATTCGCAATAAATGCCTGTTCTTCGAGCTGTGAAAGTTCGTAGTCACCATCGTAAGAACGCAGGTATGCCTTGCCCGTCCCTTTGACGCGGCAGGGTTTGAAGGAGCTGGCTAGCTCATCCACCTGAGCCACGACCAACGGCTTTCCCTCGAAGAGCAGATCCCACATCTGAGGATTAACCGACGGCTCAATGCCGTTTCGCGACATGGACGCCAGTGCAGACTTACAAGCCACTGGATCGTAGACGCCAACAGCACTGAAATTATCGGACTCATCCAGACCGAAGATAAGGGTTCCACCACCTGGCGTGTTGGCGAATGCGGAAATAGTTGGCGCAACGCTTTGAGGAAAGCCGTCTGCGGCGCGCTTAACTTCCACCTCCGCGAAGTCGCTCCCCTCGCTTCGAAGATCAGCTACAACGGTTGCCAGCTCATTCAGATCCACAAGGCGAGCCTAGCGGCCCCCGGTTGGGGAGCTGCCACATCCACAAACGCCGCGTCCGCAGCCCCTCCCGGGCCAACAGTCAAGAAAACGTAAAGAGCAAGTCTCATTTTCACCAAGAAGCAGACCTTCGTGGGTCATCCGCGTTACGCTCCGTCACCGTAGGTGCAGCGTAGCGACGGAGCGTAACGCGGATGACCCGGGCAGAGGGGCAGAGCGCTCACGCAGCGTAGCTTCAGCCTCCTGGCCCCTTACTTCAGCTCCCCAAGCAGCAGGTCTACTCTCTCGACTTTGGGGTGCTGAGGTGGGCAGCCAGGCGGGGCTGCTGTTTCCGTAGGTTCACGTATCTGTGCCGACGGTGCTCGGCTGGCGAGTCTGGCCGAGGGCGCGGCGGGGGGCTCAGCAGGCTGACGGGATGCATTTGTCGCCGGGGGCCTACGGGATTAACCCCCGCATGGCCGCCGACTCTCGCCATGCGAGAGGTGGTACGCGGCCGGCGCTGGCAGGTCATCTCCTGGCCATCGATGAAGCCCGACCGTCGGTTAGGTCACGGACGAATCTCCGGGCCGCCCCCAGACAGGTCGGGGATGCAACCATTCCCTTCAGAGCTGGAACCCTCGGAAGCCAACCGCGCGCTTGAGACCCTAGAGGTCGGTACTGACAACACCCCTGCCGTTGATGGGCCGTTGGGCGATGAGTGTCTAACTGCGTGACAACACCGGCGAACAGCGGCGGACGAGCGCGGACGTCAGCGGACCATCAGCGCAGGTGAGAGCCGCACCAGCCTCAGGCAGCAGCCCCACCCGAGTTGCTTCGGGACGAAGAGGTCGTGGGTTCAAATCCCGCCACCCCGACAGCCGCAAGACCGCTGAGGGCCTGGTTCGAGAAATCGAACCGGGCCCTTCGTGGTTGTGCCGATCCCGTGGGACGGACGGGCGCCGGGGGCGAGCTGCCGCGGCGTCAGGTCGGTCCGACGTCGCGGCAGCGGGCCGCCCGGAGAGGGTTCACGTGATGCTGGTGTCGCCCAGGGCCTCCAGGACGTGGCGGAGGCCGTCGGCGGTGGTGGCGACCAGGTCGCGGTCCACGTCGGCGAGCAGGTGGGCGTAGCTCGCCAGGTGGTCGGCGAAGGCGGCCCGGGTGACCTCGTGGCCGTGCTCGGTGAGCCGGATCTTGATGGTCCGACGGTCGTCGCCGTCGCGTACGCGCTCGACCAGCCCCTTGGCCTCCATCCTGTCGATGCGGTTCGTGATCGCGCCGGAGGTCACCATGGACGCCTTGAGGAAGGCGCCGGCGGTGAGGGTGTACGGCGGGCCGGAGCGCTGCAGCGTGGTGAGCACGTCGAACTCGCCGTGCTCCACGCCGTGGGCGGCCGCCGCGGCCTTGGCGGACTTGTCGATCACCCGGGCCAGCCGCTGGATCCGCCCGAAGAGCTCGACGGGCCAGAGGCCCTCCGCCACGTCGGGACGCTCCTTGACCCACTGACCGATGATCGCGTCCACGGCATCGCTCATGGCCGTCACTCCTCTCAATGGACATCTTCTCAACGTTAAGACACTTGACGTTGAGAGAGTCGCAGTGCTTTTATCTCAACGTTGAGATTATCAAGACTGAACGACAGGAGCACCCCATGTCCGCGCTCGTCCTCCACCCCACCGCCCAGGACCTCCTCTTCCGCGAGGCCCGCACCGCCAACACCTTCACCGACGAGCCGGTGACCGAGGAGCAGGTCCAGGCGATCTACGACCTGGTCAAGTACGCCCCGACCGCCTACAACCAGTCGCCGCTGCGGGTGGTCCTCATCCGCACCGACGAGGCCCGCGAGCGGCTCCTGGACCTGATGGCCGAGGGGAACCGGCGCAAGACCGCCGCCGCGCCGCTGGTCGCGATCCTCGCCGCCGACAACGAGTTCCACGAGGAACTCCCCACGCTGCTCCCGCACTTCCCGCAGGCCAAGGACGTCCTCTTCGCCGACCGCCCGGTCCGCGAGGAGTCCGCGCTGCTCAACGCGACGCTCCAGGCCGCGTACTTCCTCCTCGGCATACGCGCGGCGGGGCTGGCCGCGGGGCCGATGACCGGCTTCGACTTCCCGGGCGTGCAGAAGGAGTTCCTGGACGCCGACCACACGCCCCTGATGGTCGTGAACATCGGCCGCCCCGGCGCGGACGCCTGGTTCCCGCGCTCGCCCCGGCTCACGTACGACGAGGTCGTCACCACGGCCTGAGCCGTACGAGCCACCTGAGCCACCCGAGTCACCCGAGTCACCCGAGTCACCCGAGACACCCGAGACACCCGAGACACCCGAGACACCTAAGTCGAACCAGGCGTACGGGCCTGACGAGTCGTCCGTGCCGCCTGCCTGCCTCGCTTCTCTCTCGCCACCGGAGCCCGCCGTGTCCCTGCTCGCCCGAACCCGCCCCCGTCCCGCCGCCGCGCCCGCCGATCCGGCCGCTCCGGGTGCACGCCATGTCCCCGTCGCGTGGCTGGCGTTGCTGGCCGCCCCGATCGCCGCGAGCGCCAACAGCCCGGTCCTGATCCTGCCCGACATGGCCGGCTCGCTCGGTGTCCGCACGGCCACGGCGACCTGGCTCGTCACCGTCTTCGCCTGGGCCATGGCGGTCGGCACCCCGCTGATGGCGGGCCTGCTGCGCCGCCGGGGACTGGGCGCCGCGCTCCGGCTGAGCGCGGCCCTGATCACGGCCGGCACCGCGGTCGTCGCCGTGGCGCCCTGGCTGCCGCTGGCCATGGCGGGCCGGGCCGCCCAGGCGGTGGGCGGCGCGGGCCTGGTCACCGCCGCGATGAGCCTGGCGGGCTCGGTCCGCCGCATGGGGGTCATCACGGCGGGCTTCGGGACGCTGGGCGCCGTCGGACCGCTGCTCGGCTCGACGATCTCCGGCGCCCTCTCCTGGCGGGTGTCCCTCGCCGTCGGGGCGGTCGCCCTCCTGGCCCTCCCGGCGGTCATGCGCCGCGCCGATCTGTCCGCACCCGAGCGGACCACCCCCTTCGACGGCCGGGGCGCGGCCCTGCTGGTCCTGACGGCGACCGCCCTGGTGCTCATCCCGCGCCACCCGCTCCCGGCGGTGGCCGCCGCCCTGCTGACGGGCGCGCTGCTGGCCCTGCACGTCCGGTCCCACCCCACCGGCTTCGTCCCCGCGACGCTACTGCGCACCCGGGCGTTCACCCTCTCCGCCCTGCTCGCCTGCGCCTTCTCCACCTCGTACTTCACGCTGCTCTTCACCATCCCGCAGCTGCTGCGCGACCGCACCGACTGGTCGACCTCCCTGATCGGCACCGGCCAGCTCGTCGCCCTCCTCACCGGCTCCGTGCTCTCCATGCTGATGGCCGCCGCCGCGGCCCGGCTGGGCCGGCCCAAGGTCCTGGCGATCCTGCTCGCGGTCGGCGCGCTGGCCCCGCTCACCGCCGTGCTGAGCCCCTGGGCGCCGCTGCTGCTGCCGGTCGCGACGCTGGCCGTCTTCACGACGAGCGCCGGCCAGGCCACGCTCGCGGTGTACGCCACCCAGGCGGCACCGGGCGCCCAGCGCCCCACGGCGATCGGCCTGTTCAACCTCTGCTACCAGCTCGGCGGCGCCTTCGGTCCCGCGATCGCGGCCTTGATCACGCTGGGCGGCTGACTTCCCTCCCCTCGGCGCATCGGGCGCGGTGGCCGCACCCGTCCCCGCCCTGAGGTCCCCTCAGGAACCGGCTCTACGATGAGGCGTCGAGAAGAAGGGTGGGTCTCAGGTGCTGGTCGCGGACCGATATCGGCTCCACATGTGTGTCGGGCGGGGCGGCATGGGCGAGGTGTGGCGGGCCACCGACGAGGTGCTCGGACGCGACGTCGCCGTGAAGTTGATGCTGGGTCACGAGCACGACCCCTCCGCCGCCGAGCGGTTCCGGATGGAGGCCCAGACCGCGGCGCGGCTGAGCCACCCGCACGTCGTCGGGGTCTTCGACTTCGGTACGTGGGACGGCAAGCTGTACCTCGTCATGGAGCTGGTCCACGGGGACAGCCTCGCCGGGGACCGGGGGCAGGCGCCGGTGCTGTCGGCCGAGCAGGTCGCGACGGTCGCCGCGCACGCGGCGGCCGGGCTCGCCGCCGCGCACCGGCAGGGCGTCGTGCACCGGGACATCAAGCCGGGGAACCTGCTGCGGGACGCGGACGGGACGGTGAAGCTGGCCGACTTCGGCATCGCCCGCTTCGTCGACGACCCGTCCGCCGCGCTCACCACCACGGGGCAGATCGTCGGCACCGGGCTGTACCTGGCCCCCGAGCGGGCCCTGGGGCAGCCCGCCTCGCCCGCCTCCGACGTGTACTCGCTGGGCTGCGTGCTCTACCAACTGCTCACCGGGCAGCCGCCGTTCCGCGGGGACACGGCGACGGCCCTCCTGTACCAGCACATCGACACCCCGCCGGCGCCGCCGCGCCAGGTCGGGGTCGCGATGCCGGCCGCGTTCGAGTCCTTCCTCCTGTCGCTGCTGGCCAAGCAGCCGGAACAGCGACCGCCGGCGCAGGCCATCGCCGAGTGGTTCAGCTCCGGAGCATGGCGGGACCGGCCGCTGCCGCTGCCGCAGGCCGTGGCACCCGCCCCGGCCCCTGCCCCGCCCGTGCACCAGCGGGAGCGGCACGCGCCGGCGCAGCACGCGCCGCCGACCGCGCCCGTGCCCCGGGGGCGGCGGGCGCAGGCCCCGGCCGAGAATCCGCTGGCCGCGATCTCGCGGCGGCGGCCCCGCAGGACCGCCGCGGTCGCCGGGGCGATCGCCTTCGTCGTCTTCCTGCTGATCGGGATGGCCTGGGTCTCCTGAGGCCTGGCCGGGGAAGCCGACGGACGCGACCCCGTAGACGCGGGGCTCAGTAGACGCGGAGCTCAGTAGACGCGGAGCTCAGTAGACGCGGAGCTCAGTAGACGCGGGGGGCCATGACGTGGCCCTCCGGGTGCTCCGGGGCGAGCAGCAGGCAGCGTGGCACTCCCGGTCCCGGGGTCGCCCGGACGGTGACCGGGGTCGGCGGGTCGGTGGGCAGCTCGATGTGGACCGTCACCGGGCGGTCGTCCCGGCTCGTGGCGTGGCCCGTCTCCTTGCCGTCCACCAGGACCTCGACGACCGGGGTGTGGCCGGTCTGGACGGTCGCGCTGACAGAATGGCCCCGGTAGTCGATGTGGAAGTGGTGCCGTGCTCTCATGACGTCGCCTCCGCCGCGCGTGGCCGCCCCTCCGTACCAGCGTAGGGCGGCGGCGCGGGGAACGTCAGCTGACGACCCAGGCCACGCCGCCCAGGCAGACCAGGGCGGCGCAGATGCCCAGGTTCACCGCCCGGTACTGCAGGAAGACCGCCACGAACTCCCGGATGGTCGCGCTCGGCCAGAAGTACGCGGCGGTCGGCGAGCCCACCACCTGCCCGTTCACCCCGGCCTTGCGGGCCATCAGCGCGGCCCGGAAGGCATGGAAGTTGTTGGTGACGATCACGCACTCGGAGCCCGGGCGGTCCCGCTCCATCAGGCTCTTACTGAAGAGCATGTTCTCCTCGGTGGTGCGCGAGCGGTCCTCCCGCAGGACGCGGCCCTCCGGGAAGCCGCGCTCCACCAGGTAGTCCGCCATGGCGTGCGACTCCGGCAGCTCCTCGTCCGGGCCCTGCCCGCCGGAGGTGATGAGCACCGGTGTCCGGTCCACCTCGCGGCGCGCGGCGAGCACCTCGTACACCTCGCGGCCCCGGTCCAGACGGCTGGCGAGCAGGGGCGGCACCCGTCGGCCGCCGATCAGGCCCGAGCCGAGGACGACCACGTAGTCGGCGTCGCGGCGGATGCGCATCCTGCCGTACAGGAAGGCGTAGCCGATGAAGCAGAGGAAGAGGAAGGAGACGTACGCCAGGACCATCACCAGCGTGCCCGCGACGATGCCCAGGGGCTTCGAGCGGGTGATCACCGCGGCTGCCATCAGGGCGATGACGCCGAAGATGCCCAGGCCGGCCAGGAGCGAGAGCAGGTTGGCGGGGCTGCGGCCCTCCTTGCGGACCATCTTCACGCCGTTCGCGCACAGCAGCCCGGCGAGGACGAGCGGTCCGAGAGCCAGCACCAGCAGCAGGGTGACCATCACCGTCACGGAGACCGCGGGGTGGGTGTCGTCGAGCCCGGCGAGCAGACCGAGGCCGAAGAACGTGACGGCGAGGCCCAGGTACACCGCGTTGGAGAAGCGGCGCCGGTCGCGCAGCACACCGGCTCCGAACAGCAGCAGGAACACGGCGCACACGACGTAGGCGAACATGCGCTCATCGTAGACAGCGCCCCGGACAGCGCCCCCGATACCCGTGGTCGGACCGCGGTGCTGCCCGCGTACGGTCAAGGCTCGGCGACCAGCGCGTGCAGCCCGCGCCGCGCGCCCTCCTCGTACGCCCGGCGCAGTTCGCCGGCCGAGAGGTGCTCGCGCAGGGCCGACTCGCTGCGCTCGCGGGACGGCGAGCAGAAGCGCGCGGGCCGGTAGCCGTCCTCGTAGGCGGAGGAGCGCAGCAGGTCGGCCGCGCCCAGGAGGTGGGCCGCGGTGGTGGGGCGGCCGCGCAGGATCCGCATCTGGGCGAGGAGTTCCGCCGCGCAGGCCGCTCCGGAGACGCAGCCGATCCGCAGGTGCTCCCGCAGGGCGCGGGTGGCGCGCTCCGCGGCGCGGCCCGGCTCGCCGTCCCAGTAGTGCAGCTCGGCGCGCGCGTACTGGGCCCAGGCGTCGGCCCAGACGTCCCGCCCGGCCCAGCTGTGCACGTCGGCCCGGTCCAGGGCCTCCTGGGCTGCCTCCGGGTCGGTACGGACCCGGGCCAGGGCGAGGGCGGTCCAGCACAGCTGCCGGGTCGGGCCGAGGTCCGGGTACTCGGCGAGCTCCTCCAGGGCGTCGCGGAACTCGGCCGCGGCCGCCTCCGTACGGCCCTGGTACAGGGCGGTGGAGCCGCGCAGATGGGCCAGCATGGCCAGGCACTTGTCGTCGCCCTCCCGGACGGCCGCCGCCCAGGACTGCACGAGGAGCGGGTCGGCGTCCTCGGGGCGGCCGGCCTCCAGCTCCAGGTAGGCGGCGAGCCACAGGGCGCGGGCGGGAGCGGGGCCCGGGTGCAGGGCGAGGGCGTGGCGCAGCCGGGACCGGCCCTCGGCGACCCGGCCGCAGGCCACCCACAGGAACCACAGCGAGACGGCGATCTCGACGGCGGTGTCCGTCTCGGCGGCAGGCGACAGCGGCGCGGTCGTCGGGTCCATGGCGGCGGCCAGGTCGGGGAGTTCGAGCAGGGCGAGCGCGCGGGCGTCGAGCTGCCGCCCGCCCTGCCACCAGTCGGTCGCCCGCCGGGCCACCTTCACGTACCACCTGCGGTGGCGGAGGACGACGGCCCAGCGGTCCCCGCGCTCCGTGAGCCGGCGGGCGCCGACCGCGCGCATCGGCGGCGGCATCCAGTAGCGCTCCTCTCCGGGGTCGCCGTCGTCCACGGGGAGCAGGGCGAGCGGGGCCAGCCGGTCCAGGACGTCCAGGGCGACGCCGGCGGGCAGCGCCCCGGAAGCACACACTTCGCGCACGGCCTCGCGCCCGAAGGAGCCCTCGAAGACGGAGATCCGCTCCCACAGGAGCCGTTCCAGCGGGTCGCAGCGGGCATAGCCGCTTTCGGCGGCGCCGAGTTGGAGCGCGGAGGGGCCGTCTTCGCGGGGGTCTTCCCGGGGGGCTTCCCGGCCGTCTTCCCGGGGGGCTTCGCGGGCGTCTTCCCGGGTGTCATCCCGGCCGCACTCCCTGCCGCGCTCCCTGCCGTCCTCCCCGTGGTGGGCCGGGCCCTGCGCGACCGCAAGCACCTGTTCCTCCTTGAGCCGCAGCGCCCGCAGGGCCGTGACGAGCACGGTGAGGCCGGGGGCGAAGGCGGGTGCCTCGCGTAGCAGGCCGGCCACGAGGGCCGCGCCTCGGGGTCCGAGCCGCTCCCAGCCGTCCAGGACGAGGACGCGGGGGGCTCCGGGGGCGGCGAGTCTGCGGCGCAGCAGCCGGGCGAGCGCGGGCAGGTTCTCGGGGGTGAGGAGGTCGGCCGGTTCCCACAGCGCCTCGACGCCCTCGCGCCGCAACGCCTCCCGCAGGAGCCGGGACTTGAGCGGCCCCGGGGGGCCGGTCAGTGTCAGCAGCCCCGCACCGTCGCGTATCGACCCTCGCAGAACCGCCAGTTCGTGCTCGCGGCCCGCCAACGAACGCCCCGTTTCCGCCATCTGCCCCTGTCCGCCCCGTTGCTATGGATCCGGTCTCATACGCCTGACTTCGTGGCGGGGCACCGCCAGTACGGCTTGAATGCATATGCCCCGGGACAAAATCCTGGGGGACCGAAGCAAACCGGCCAAGCCATTGTCGTGAATCGACCAAGGAGACGCATGCCATCCGGGAAATCCGTCCTGGGAGAGCCGGATCTGGCGCTGATCCACCACTGCGTGCCGGCACCGCGTTTCTCGGGGCGGCCGGTGTGGGCGCTGATCAGGGCTGACGTGCCCTCGCTCGCGGTGGTGTCGGCGGCGGCGATGGCCCGGCTGCGGCAGACCCGGCCGGTGACCTCGGTGACCGGCAGGCACAACGGGTCGTCGGGGCCTGGCTGCGCTCGGCCGGCGACCTGCTCGACATCACCACGTCGATGGAGCGGGCGGCGCCCGCGCTGCGGATCACCGGACCGCGCTGAGCCTGCACACCCACAAGTCGGGCGCGCGGGCGCTGGGGCCGGACGGGCGCCGGCTGCACCACGTACGCCCGGACCTGCACGCGCCTTTGTGGCAGGACCGCTTCGTCTGAGGCTTTCCCTCCGCGGGGGCGGGCGTGAGAATGGCGGCATGGAGTTCGTCGTGTTCGTGACCCTGCCGGGGCTCGTCATCCTGCTGACCGCGCTCGCGTTCGGCGACCAGGTCCTGCGTGCCACCGGGCGCGGGCGGCGGTCGGGCCAGATCTCCTCCACCGGCTTCGAGCAGCTGCACGCCACCTTCTCGCAGGGCAAGCAGAACGAGCTCAAGGAGCGGCAGAGCTCCCTCGTGATGCGTGACGACGAGGAGGACGGCGCCCCGCCGCACCACTCCACGGTGGATCTGACGGGCGGGCGCGCCGTCATCAGGATGCCGTCCACGGCGCCGCTCACGCCGTCTTCGAGGCCCGTGCCGCCTACGGCGCCTTCGTCGCCTTGATCGAGTACATCAGCGGGATCCGGGGCCGGTCGGCCGCGAAGCGGTAGTAGCCGTCCTCGTGCTGAGCGAGGGTCCCGAAGCGCGGGACGAGGGTCACGTCGTGCTCGTGCAGGAACTCGATGCGCAGCCCCGCCTTCGCCAGGGCCGTGACGACCTCGCCGACCGGGTGGACCCACTCCACGCTGCGGTTGTGGACGGTCGCGGCGTCGCGGTCCGCGTACGTGCCGGACGAGGTGTCCACCCAGGGCTCGCGCACGAAGTAGTCGTTGATGAGGCGGGTCCCGGTCTCGTCGTCGAAGGAGTCCGCCATGGGGTGGAACTCGGCGACGTACAGGAATCCGCCGGGCGCGACCAGCGAGGCGGCCGTCTCGGCCCAGCGGTCGAGGTCGGGCAGCCAGCACAGCGCGCCGACGCCGGTGTAGACGATGTCGTACGAGGAGTCCGGCACCGCCTCGGCGGCGTCGTGGACGTCGGCCGCGACGAACGCCGCCCGGTCCGGGGTGAGGCCGAGGTCGGCGGCGAGGGAGCGGGCGCTCTCCACGGCCGGCTCGGAGAAGTCCAGGCCGACGACGCGCGCGGCGCCGTGGCGGGCCCAGGACAGGGTGTCCAGGCCGATGTGGCACTGGAGGTGCAGCAGGGAGCGCCCCGTGACGTCGCCGACCTCCGCGCGTTCGAAGTCGCGCAGGGCGTCCTTGCCGGCGCGGAAGTCGTCGAGGCCGTAGTAGTCGCTGGCGGCGTGGATCGGGACGCGTTCGTCCCAGAGGGCTCGGTTGGCGGCGTACCAGTCGTCGGGGGTCGGTGCGTACATGCCCGGGAGGTTATCCACAGGCTGCGGACACGGCGAACGAATTGTCGGCCGGGCGGAGCATCATGGCTGCATGACTGAGCGCAAGGCGACTGAGAGCACGACGACCGAGAGCACGGAGGCCGGGGGCACGACGGCCGCGGGCAGGACCGGGGCCGCCGGGGCCGCGGACGTGCCGCGGTGGCAGCAGCGGTTCCGCGCGCCGCGGGTCTCGCTGCCCGAGTGGGCCGAGGAGGCCCCGGACCGCTCGCTGTTCGTGTCCAACGCGACGGGGACGTACGAGCTGTACGCGTGGGACCGGGCGACCGGCGGACAGCGGCAGGTCACCGACCGGCCGAACGGGACGACGGACGGCACGCTCTCGCCCGACGGGCAGTGGATCTGGTGGTTCGCGGACACCGACGGCGACGAGTTCGGGGTGTGGATGCGCCAGCCCTTCCACGAGGGCGACGGCGCGGACGGCGGCGCGGACGAGCCGGCCGTGCCGGGTCTGGAGGCCTCCTATCCGGCGGGGCTCGCGATCGGCCGCGACGGCACCGTCGTGGTGGGCCGGTCCACGGACGAGGACGGCTCGACCGTGCACCTGCTGCGGCCGGGCGCGGCCGGGCCGGTGGAGATCTACCGGCACCGCGAGTCGGCCGGCGTCGGCGACCTGTCGCACGACGGGAGCCTGATCGCGATCGAGCACACCGAGCACGGCGACTCGATGCACTCCTCGGTCCGGATCCTGCGCGCGGCCGACGCCTCGGTGCTGGCCGAGCTCGACGACACCAAGGGCGGCACGGAGGAGCTGGGGCTCGGCGTCCTCGGCTTCGCGCCGGTGGACGGCGACACCCGGCTGCTCGTCGGGCACCAGCGGCGGGGCCGCTGGGAGCCGATGCTGTGGGACGTGGCGACGGGCACCGAGACCGACCTGCGCCTCGACCTGCCGGGCGACGTGTCGGCGGAGTGGTACCCGGACGGCTCGGGGCTCCTCGTCGTGCACAGCTTCGAGGCCCGCAGCGAGCTCTGGCGGTACGAGATCGGCACCGGGGCCCTGGTCCGGGTGGAGACGCCGGCCGGCTCCGTGTCGAGCGCGACGGCCCGCCCGGACGGCTCGGTGGAGTACCTGTGGTCCTCGGCCGCCCAGCCGCCGGTGGTGCGTTCCACGGACGGCTCGGTCGTCCTCGACCCGCCCGGCCCGAAGGCGCCGCCGTCGGTGCCCGTGGCGGACGTGTGGGTGGACGGCCCCGGCGGGCGGGTGCACGCGCTCGTGCAGCGCCCGGCGGAGGGCGAGGGCCCGTTCCCGACGGTGTTCGAGGTGCACGGCGGTCCGACCTGGCACGACAGCGACGCCTTCGCGTCCGGCCCGGCGGCCTGGCTCGACCACGGCTACGCGGTGGTGCGGGTCAACTACCGCGGCTCCACCGGTTACGGCCGGGAGTGGACGGACGCGCTGAAGCACCGGGTCGGCCTGATCGAGCTGGAGGACATCGGCGCGGTCCGCGCGTGGGCGGTGGCGAGCGGCCTCGCCGACCCGGAGCGGCTCGTCCTGTCGGGCGGCTCCTGGGGCGGCTATCTCACCCTGCTCGGCCTCGGCACCCAGCCGGAGGCCTGGGCGGTGGGTCTCGCGGCCGTGCCCGTCGCCGACTACGTGGCGGCGTACGAGGACGAGATGGAGGCCCTGAAGGCCCTGGACCGCACCCTGCTCGGCGGCTCGCCGGAGGAGGTGCCGGAGCGGTTCGCCGCCTCCTCGCCGATCACCTACGTGGACGCGGTGAAGGCCCCGGTCCACATCACGGCCGGCGTCAACGACCCGCGCTGCCCGATCCGGCAGATCGACAACTACGTGGACCGGCTGGCCGCCCGGGGCGCGGTGCACGACGTGTACCGGTACGACGCGGGGCACGGCTCGCTGGTCGTGGAGGAACGGATCAAGCAGGTCGGCCTGGACCTGGCCTTCGCGGCGAAGCACCTGGGGACCCGGCCGCAGGAGGGCTGAGCCCGCTTGCGTACCGTGGGGGTGTGTACCGGTTCCTGAGAACGCCCCGCTGGTGGGGGATCAACGTCTTCGTCCTGCTGGCGATCCCGTTCTGCGTGTTCATGGGGACCTGGCAGCTGGGCAAGTTCGAGGACCGCGTCGACTCCCACCGGGAGGCCGAGCGGCGGCCCGACCCGGCGACCCAGCGCACCGAGCCGCTGGACTCGCTGCTGCCCGTGGACAAGGAGACCTCGGGCCGCGTCGCGCAGGCCAGCGGGCGGTACGGGGAGCAGTTCCTGGTCCCCGACCGGGCGCTGGACGGGCGCTCCGGCGCGTACGTCCTCACCCTCCTGAAGACGGACGGCGGCAAGGTGCTGCCGGTGGTCCGGGGCTGGCTGCCCTCGGGCACCGCGGCGCCGGCCCCGCCGTCCGGTGAGGTCACCGTGTCGGGCGCGCTGCAGGCCTCGGAGAACCCGGGGACCAAGGGCGTCAGCACGGCCGGCGGGCTGCCGACCGGGCAGCTCGGCATGATCAGCGCCGCGGCGCTGGTCAACGTCGTGCCGGACGACGTCTACGACGCCTGGATCACCCTCGTGGACTCCCCCGCCGGGCTCACCCCGGTGCCCGCCTCGGCGGCCGCCGGCACGAGCCTGGACATGAAGGCCTTCCAGAACCTGGGCTACACGGCCGAGTGGTTCGTCTTCGCCGGCTTCGTGCTCTTCATGTGGTTCCGGCTGGTGCGCCGCGAGGCCGAGGCCTCCCGGGACGCGGCCCTCGGGCTGTAGCACCCGGGACGGCCTCCCCGGGCGCCGGTGGGCGCCGACGGGCGCCGGGTCGGCGCCTGGCGCCCCGCCGGGGCCTCAGGACGCGTCCAGGACCCCGGTCCGGTAGATCGTGCCGGCGCACGCGTTGGGGATGGTCGCCTCGGCCACCGGGCCGCCGCCCTCCGCCGTGTGGGTCACGGCGACGCTGCCGTCGGACGGGGTGCCGTCCGTCAGGAGCTGGCTGCTCGCCGTGTTGCCGGTCGTGCCCGTGCCGGCCGAGCCGCCGGTGGCACCGCCGTTGGACGCCGGGCCGCCGCTGCCGCCCGTGGTCGGGGTCGGGGTGGGCGTCGGCTCCGGGCCCGTGGTGGGGCAGGTCTCGCTGGGCACCCAGGCGAACCGCACCTCGTAGGCGTTGGCCGGGGTCAGGACCAGGGTCGGCGACTCCTGCGTGGGGTCGGGCAGCCCGTTCGCCGCGTCGCCGAAGGTGTGCTCGACGACCGCGATCTTCCCCGCGTCGGCCGCGCCGCGCGCCTGGAAGGCGACCTGGCCCGGCCCGCCGACCATGCAGTCCTTGCCGGACACGTTGGCGATGCGGAAGCTGCCGTACACCTTGCCGTCGGCCTCGGGCGCGCCCGCCTGCACGGCGCTCACGCTGAGCTGGCCGGCCTCGCAGGTCGGCGAGGGGACCGGCGGGCTCGTCGGGGTGCCGGCCTCGCCGCCGGTGCCGCCGCCGCCCGAGCCGGGCACCGGGACGCTGGGCTTGCCCGCTCCCCCGGTCCCGCCCTGTTCCGGCGCCGCGGTCCCGACGGGCGGCGTGTGGCTCTTCTGCCCGCCCTCGACACCGGTCTCGGTGCCGGTGCCGCCCTGGGCCTGCTCGCCGTGGCCCGCGTTGACCGCCTTGTCGGCGCTGATCCCGCCGGAGGAGGCCACGTGCACCAACGCCGGGACGGCCGTGCCGACGAGGACGACGGCGGCGGCGATGCCGACGACGGCCTGCCGCTTGCGGGCCCGGCGCGCGGGCACGGCACGCCGCAGGTGCTCCAGCGTGCCCTCGGAGGGTTCGAGTCCGGTCACCGCGCCCTGGAGCAGCCGCCGCAGCGCCTGCTCGTCGGCCACGCCGGATTCCGGCCCTTCGTTCAGCATTCCGCGTCCGCTCAGGTCGTTCCGGTCATCGTGCTCGTCGCCGTCCCGCGGCCCGCCGCTCATGAGCTCGCCTCCATCGCGACGCGCAGCGCCGCGATCCCGCGTGAGCCGTACGCCTTCACCGAGCCCAGGGAGATCCCGAGCGTCTCGGCGACCTGCGCCTCCGTCATGTCCGCGAAGTAGCGCAGCACCAGGACCTCGCGCTGCCGCCGCTGGAGCCCGCGCATCGCCTTGATCAGCGCGTCCCGCTCCAGCTGGTCGTAGGCGCCCTCCTCGGCGCTCGCCATGTCGGGCATCGGCTTCGAGAGCAGCTTGAGCCCGAGGATGCGGCGGCGCAGCGCGGAGCGCGAGAGGTTGACGACGGTCTGGCGCAGGTAGGCCAGGGTCTTCTCGGGGTCGCGCACCCGGCTGCGCGCCGAGTGGACCCGGATGAAGGCCTCCTGAACGACGTCCTCGCAGGAGGCGGTGTCGTCGAGGAGCAGCGCGGCGAGGCCGAGCAGCGAGCGGTAGTGCGCGCGGTAGGTCTCGGTGAGGTGGTCGACGGTGGTGCCGGCGGCCATCGCGTCGTCAGCGCCCTCGCGGGGCGACGGGACGCCGTTCACGGTCGGTCGGGTCCTGATGGGCATGGGGGCGATCACCGGCATGCCGCCGGCCGGGCGCGGCCGCCTGAGCGGGCGCACCGCGGTGCCGCGCAGCGGGATGACCGCAGCAATGTCGAGTACCTCTGCCACGCCTGTTGGACACGCTTCCCCCCGTCAGGGTTGTACGCGTACGGCACCGTTTTTGACGGTGCGTCGTTTGTCCTCATGCGTACCCGTTCTCCCCCGATGCCCCGCTTTCGCGGTGTGCTTCGCGCTGTCCGGACGGCCACATAGTGATGGGTGCACGCGAAGACGCCTCCTGCCCGACCGCCGGTTGCGGAGGGGAGGGAACAGCATCGTCGTCCAGGACATCTGACCTGTTCAAGAGGCATCCGAAGCCGAATTGCTCACAAGGGCTTCACAGATCCTACAAAGTTGAGCGGTGACGCGATGCCGATTTCCGAACGCTCGCGGAAGCCGCGGGGACCGGGCACCGCCCCGACGGAAGGGCCCTACGCCCCGATGATCGATTCGGCGATCTGCAGGGCGTTCAGCGCGGCCCCCTTGCGCAGGTTGTCCGCGCACACGAAGAGCTCCAGGGCCCGCTCGTCGTCCATCGACCGCCGCACCCGCCCCACCCAGGCGGGATCGGTGCCCACGACGTCGGCCGGCGTGGGGTAGTCGCCCAGGGAGGGGTCGTCGTACAGCACCACGCCGGGCGAGGTGGCCAGGATCTCGTGCGCGCGGGCGACGGTGACGGGCCGTTCGAAGCGGGCGTGCACCGAGACGGCGTGCCCGGTCACGACGGGGACCCGGACGCAGGTGGCCGCGACGCGCAGCCCCGGCAGGCCCAGGATCTTGCGGGTCTCCTCGCGGACGGCCAGTTCCTCCGAGGACCAGCCGTCGGCGGCGAGCTCCCCGGACCAGGGCAGCACGTTGAGGGCGACGGGCCCGGGGAAGGGACCGGTGTGGTCGCCGACGGCCCGCCGTACGTCTCCGGGATGGGTGCCGAGCTCGCTGCCGGTGACCAGGGCCAGCTGGTGGCGGAGCGCGGCGGTGCCCGCGCGTCCGGCGCCGCTCGCGGCCTGCTGGGCGGTGACGACCAGTTCGGCGAGCCCGAACTCGGCGTGCAGGGCGCCCACCGAGACGATCAGCGCCAGGGTGGAGCAGCCGGGGCTCGCGACGATGCCCCGGGGCCGTACGCGTGCGGCGGGGGCGTTGAGCTCCGGGACCACCAGCGGCACGTCGGGGTCGGCCCGGAAGGCCGTGGAGGTGTCCACGACCACCGCGCCCTTGGCGGCGGCGATCGGCGCCCACTGGGCGGCGACGGTCTCGGGCACGAGGAAGAGGGCGAGGTCGACGCCCTCGAGGGCGTCCTCGCTCAGCGCCAGGACCTCGCACTCCTCCCCCCGTACGGCCAGCTTCCGGCCGGCGGTACGGGAAGAGGCGAGGAGACGTATCTCGCCCCAGACGTCCGCGTGGTGCGTGAGCATCTGGAGGAGCACCGCCCCGACGGCCCCGGTCGCTCCCACGACCGCGAGCGTCGGCCGGGCGGTGCCCTGTGCCTCCGTGGTGTCCCGCGCCTCCGCGTCGTCCGGCGGGGTCACGTCACCGGCCGGTGCCGCCGTAGACGACGGCCTCGTCCGAGTCGCTGTCCAGACCGAAGGCGGTGTGGACGGCGCGCACGGCCTCGTTGACGTCGTCGGCGCGGGTGACGACCGAGATGCGGATCTCCGAGGTGGAGATCAGCTCGATGTTCACGCCCGCGTCGGAGAGCGCCTTGAAGAAGTCCGCGGTGACGCCGGGGTTGGTCTTCATACCGGCGCCGACCAGGGAGATCTTGCCGATCTGGTCGTCGTAGCGCAGCGAGTCGAAGCCGATCACGGGCTTCGTCTTCTCCAGGGCGTCGATGGCCTTGCGGCCCTCGGCCTTGGGGAGCGTGAAGGAGATGTCCGTGAGGCCGGTCGAGGCCGCGGACACGTTCTGCACGATCATGTCGATGTTGATCTCGGCGTCCGCGACCGCGCGGAAGATCGCGGCGGCCTCGCCCGGCTTGTCCGGGACGCCGACGACGGTGATCTTCGCCTCGGAGGTGTCGTGGGCGACACCGGAGATGATGGCCTGCTCCACCTGCTCGGCTCCTTGCTCGACGGGTCGTGCGTTGCTGACCCAGGTGCCCTGCAGTCCGGAGAAGGACGAGCGGACGTGGATCGGGATGTTGTAACGGCGCGCGTACTCCACGCAGCGGTGCAGCAGCACCTTGGAGCCGGAGGCGGCGAGCTCCAGCATGTCCTCGAAGGAGATCCAGTCGATCTTCTTCGCCTTCTTCACCACGCGCGGGTCGGCGGTGAAGACGCCGTCGACGTCCGTGTAGATCTCGCAGACCTCGGCGTCGAGCGCGGCGGCCAGGGCGACGGCGGTCGTGTCGGAGCCGCCGCGGCCGAGGGTGGTGATGTCCTTCTTGTCGGCGGACACACCCTGGAAGCCGGCGACGATGGCGATGTTGCCCTCGTCCAGCGCGGTGCGGATACGGCCCGGCGTGACATCGATGATGCGCGCTTTGTTGTGGACCGAGTCGGTGATGACACCGGCCTGACTGCCCGTGAACGACTGGGCCTCGTGGCCCAGGTTCTTGATCGCCATGGCCAGCAGGGCCATGGAGATCCGCTCTCCGGCGGTCAGCAGCATGTCGAACTCACGGCCGGCCGGCATCGGGGATACCTGCTCGGCGAGATCGATCAACTCGTCCGTCGTGTCGCCCATCGCGGAGACCACGACGACCACCTGGTGGCCGTTCTTCTTGGCTTCCACGATTCGCTTGGCGACGCGCTTGATGCCTTCGGCATCGGCAACGGAGGAGCCTCCGTACTTCTGCACGACAAGGCCCACGTGCGCTCCTCGCTCAGTCCTCGCCGCAGCACACGCTGCGGTCGGCTCAGTCTAACGAGGGACCGGAAAACGCCGACCTGATATCGGATGTTGAGATGGCCTGCTCAGAGAATGATCAGGAAGGGACGGAGGAAAACCCGGCGGACGGGCCGGGGAGCGGGCACGCGGCGAGCGGGGGCCGCCCCCGAGCCGCGCTTCCGGGGCAGCGCATAGCGCTTGGCAACACTCCTTTCACAAACGTTCCGACATCCGAGACGGCAGCGGTGTGACCTGGACACATGCCCGTACGGCTGCCACTCTCCCGCCATGCGCTCTCGCTCCGCCGCCATAGCCGCGGCCTCCGTCCTCGCCGCCCTCGCAGCGTCCGGCTGCGCGCCCCAGCAGACGGCCGGCAGCACCTCGGGCACCTCCGGCACGGCCTCCTCGGCCGCCAGGCCCGGCGGCTCCTGCACGGCGGACGCGCTCGCCACCAAGGCCAAGGGGAAGCTGACCGTCGGCACCGACACGCCCGCGTACGCCCCCTGGTTCCAGGACGACGACCCGGCCAACGGCAAGGGCTACGAGTCCGCCGTCGCGTACGCCGTCGCGCAGAAGCTCGGCTTCGCCAAGGGCGACGTCGTCTGGCAGAAGGTCGCCTTCAACAACGCCTTCGCCCCCGGTGCCAAGACCTTCGACTTCGACGTCAACCAGGTGTCGATCAACGAGGACCGGCGCAAGGCCGTGGACCTCTCCTCCGGCTACTACGACGTGCGCCAGACGCTCATCGCGCTGAAGGACTCCAAGGCCGCCAAGGCGACCAGCCTCGCCGACCTCAAGGGCGCCAAGCTGGGCGCCCAGGTCGGCACCACCAGCCTCGACGTCATCAACGACCTGATCAAGCCGGACCAGCAGCCGTCCGTCTTCCAGAAGAACGACCTCGCCAAGGCCGCCCTCAAGAACGGCCAGGTCGACGCGATCGTCGTCGACCTCCCCACCGCCTTCTACATCACCGGCGCCGAGGTCACCGAGGCCGAGGTCGTCGGACAGTTCGAGACCCCCGCCGGCGCCGCCAAGGAGCAGTTCGGCCTCGTCCTCGACAAGGACAGCGCGCTCACCTCCTGCGTCTCGCAGGCCGTCGACGCGCTGCGCGAGGACGGCACCCTCGCCGCCATCGAGAAGCAGTGGCTCTCCGACGCCGCGGGCGCCCCGGTGCTCAAGTGACCACCACGGAGAAGACCGGGGAGGACACCCCCGGCCACATGTACCGGCCGTCGCAGCGGCGGATCGAGCGCGAGCGCTACAAGCGCTCCCGCACCCGCCGCGCGACGGCGGTCGCCACCCTGAGCACCGTCCTCACCCTGGCGGTGCTCTTCCTCGTCGTCACCGGCTCCCCGGGCTGGCCGCGCACGAAGGAGACCTTCTTCGACGCGGAGTACGCGCGCCAGGCGCTGCCCCTGGTCCTCGACGGCCTCTGGCTCAACCTGCGCCTCCTCCTCGTCTGCGGCGCCGTCACCCTGGTCCTCGGCCTGCTGCTCGCCGTCACCCGCACCCTGCGCGGCCCGGCGTTCTTCCCGCTGCGCGCGCTGGCCACCGCGTACGTCGACTTCTTCCGCGGCCTGCCGCTCATCATCTGCCTGCTCGCCGTGATCTTCGGCGTGCCCGCACTGCGCCTCCAGGGCGTCCCCACCGACCCCGTCGTGCTCGGCGGCACCGCCCTCGTGCTCACCTACTCGGCGTACATGGCCGAGGTCTTCCGAGCCGGCATCGAGAGCGTCCACCCCAGCCAGCGGGCCGCCGCCCGCTCACTCGGCCTCTCCACCGCGCAGACCATGCGCTTCGTCGTCCTGCCGCAGGCCGTCCGCAGGGTCGTGCCGCCGCTCCTCAACGACCTGGTGTCGCTCCAGAAGGACACCGGCCTGGTCTCCATCGCGGGCGCGGTCGACGCCGTGTACGCGGCGCAGATCCTCTCCAGCAAGACCTTCAACTACACCCCGTACGTCGTCGCGGGCCTCGTGTTCGTCGTGCTCACCATCCCCATGACCCGCTTCACCGACTGGGTCACGGCGCGCATGAACCGGCGCCAGTCGCAGGGAGGCACCGTATGACGGACAGCCCCGAAAGCCCCGTCCTCCGCCTGGAGGCCGTCCGCAAGACGTATGGCGGGCATCCCGTCCTGCGCGAGGTGGACCTGGAGGTCCCGCAGCACACGGTCACCGTGCTCATCGGCGCCTCCGGCTCCGGCAAGTCGACCCTGCTGCGCTGCGCCAACCTCCTGGAGGAGATCGACGACGGCGCGATCTTCCTGGACGGCGAGGAGATCACCGACCCGCGCGTCGACGCCGACACCGTGCGGCGCCGCATCGGCGTGGTCTTCCAGGCGTACAACCTGTTCCCGCACATGAGCGTGCTCGACAACATCACGCTCGCCCCGCGCCGCGTCCACAAGGCCGACCGCCGCGAGGCCGAGGAACGGGCCCGCGAGCTGCTCGTCCGGCTCGGCCTCGGCGACAAGGCCGGCGAGTACCCGGACCGGCTCAGCGGCGGGCAGCAGCAGCGCGTCGCCATCGCCCGCGCCCTCGCGAGCCGCCCGCGCCTGCTGCTCCTCGACGAGGTGACGGCGGCGCTCGACCCGGAGCTGGTCGGCGAGGTCCTGAACGTGGTGCGGGACCTCAAGGAGGAGGGCATGACGATGGTCATCGCCACCCACGAGATGGGCTTCGCCCGGGAGGTCGCCGACCAGGTCTGCTTCCTGGCCGACGGCGTCGTCCTGGAGCGCGGCACCCCCGCGGAGGTCTTCGGCGCGCCCGCGCACGAGCGGACGCAGCGCTTCCTGAGGCGGATCGTGGAGGCGGGGCGGCTCTAGGGAGCCGCCCCGGGGGGCCGGTCAGGGGGTCGGCGGGATGAGCCCGGGTCATGGATAGCGCGGCTTTCCGAGGGCAGCCGGGCTGCCGGGCATGGATAGCGCCGCTCCCCGAGAGCAGCCGACGCTGGATAGCGCCGCTCCCCAAAAGCAGCCGGTCAGCCGACCGTGGACAGCGCCGCTCCCCAGAAAGCAGCCGCGCGCCCCGTCAGCCCTTCGGGCGTCCCAGCCCCAGCGGTCCCGCGATCTCCTCGGCCATCACACGGCCCGCCTCCTCGGCGAGGTCGTCCTCGGTCAGGTCCTCGTCCGTGTCGAGGCCGTCCAGCTCGGCGAGCGGCTGGTCCAGGCGGACGTGGGCGACCAGGGACTGCAGGGCGCGCAGGGTGGCGGAGGCGGTGGGGCCCCAGTTGGAGAAGTACGAGAACTGCCACCACCACAGCGCCTCGCTGACCCGGCCCGACCGGTAGTGGGCCAGGCCGTGCCGCAGGTCCGTGACGATGTCGGCGAGGTTGTCGGAGATCCGGGCCGGGACCGGGGCCTTGCGCGGCTCGTACGGGTCGAAGACCTCCGAGAACACGTCCACCGGCTCCAGGAGCACGGCGAACCGCATGCGCAGCTCGTCCACGTCCAGGTCCGGGCCCGCGTCCGGCTCGTAGCGCTCGTCCGGGACGATGTCCTCGTGCGCGCCGAGCCGCCCGCCGGCCAGCAGCAGCTGGGAGATCTCCAGGAGCAGGAAGGGCACCGCGCTGTCCGGCTCGTCGCCCTTGGCGACCTCGGTCGTCGCGACGATGAAGCTCTCGATCGAGTCCGCGATCTGGACGGCGAAGTCGTCCGGATCCTGCGTGATGGAGTGCAGTGTGGCGTCAGACATCGAGGACCTCCCTGAGAGTGCGCCGTCGTGCGCACGGACCCGGTCGTCATACATCTAGCAGCCGCCGCCCCTCGAAGGCACGCCCCAGGGTGACCTCGTCCGCGTATTCGAGGTCGCCGCCGACCGGCAGCCCGCTCGCCAGACGCGTCACCTTGAGGCCCATGGGCTTGATCATCCGCGCCAGGTACGTCGCGGTGGCCTCGCCCTCCAGGTTGGGGTCGGTCGCCAGGATCAGCTCGGTGACCGCGCCGTCCGCCAGCCGCGCGAGCAGCTCACGGATCCGCAGGTCGTCCGGGCCGACGCCCTCGATGGGGCTGATCGCCCCGCCGAGCACGTGGTAGCGGCCGCGGAACTCACGGGTCCGCTCGATCGCCACGACGTCCTTCGGCTCCTCGACCACGCAGATGACCGTCAGGTCGCGGCGCGGGTCGCGGCAGATGTTGCACTGCTCCTGCTGCGCCACGTTGCCGCAGACCGCGCAGAACCGGACCTTCTCCTTGACCTCCAGGAGGGCCTGCGCGAGTCGCCGCACATCGGTCGGCTCGGCCTGGAGGATGTGGAAGGCGATCCGCTGCGCGCTCTTGGGACCGACGCCTGGCAGCCTGCCCAGCTCGTCGATGAGGTCCTGAACCACGCCTTCGTACAACGGAACGCCCTTCTCGGGAGTGCTTGATTCTTACGGTAGTGGCTGGAAACCGGCCTTAGAAGGTGTACGGGGAAGCCGACCGCGCCGCGGACCCGGCCGTACGGGTCAGAAACCCAGCCCCGGCATGCCGCCCAGGCCCTGCGCCAGCGGGCCCAGCTTGGCCTGCTGGAGCTGCTGCGCGTTGTCGTTGGCGGCCTGCACGGCGGCCACGATCAGGTCGGCCAGCGTCTCGGTGTCCTCCGGGTCGACCGCCTTCGGGTCGATGACCAGGCCGCGCAGCTCGCCGGAGCCGGTCACGGTCGCCTTCACCAGGCCACCGCCCGCCTGCCCCTCGACCTCGGTGCGCCCGAGCTCCTCCTGGGCACGGGCGAGGTCCTGCTGCATCTTCTGCGCCTGCTGGAGGAGCTGCTGCATGTTGGGCTGGCCACCACCGGGGATCACGGTCACTCACTCCTGCGGGTCTGCGTCTGCGGATACGAACAAGGATTCGGCGGATGCGGATACGGCGGATGCGCATGCCGGTGAACCGAGCCTACGTGGTCGCCGACCGGCCTGCCGACACAACACTTTCGAGTGAGAAACTGCGGGCTCCTCTACCTGATCAAGACCCTCTTGCGGGCGGAAATCCCGGGATTCCGGGCCCACAGCCCACCATTCGGCGGTAGGAAGGGCAGGCACCACGTGCACCGCACGTCACAGAAGGACACGAGCGCTGAGCTGAACAGAGGAGTTCCCCGGTGAGCCAGCAGCCGGACATGCAGCCGCAGCCGGGGAATCCCGAAGGCCCGGACAAGGCCGGGGGTCCGGCGCCGGACCGCGACCTGACCGGGGCGCCCTTCCCCCTCGGCGACTGGGGCGAGCCCGCCGAACGCCTCGACGAGCTCTACCGCTGGGTCGAGTCGAACGCGCTGCGCACCGCCGAGTGGTACCTGTCCGACCGCGTCTGGAAGCGCCGCTGCGCCCGCGCGCTGCGGGTGGGTACGGCCCTCGGGGTGATCGCGGGCGCCGCGCTGCCGCTGCTCGACCTGACCAAGGCCGCCGAGGGCACCGCGGGCTGGGGCTACCTCTCGCTGCTGCTGGGCGCGGCCTGCCTGGCCTGCGACCGGTACTTCGGGCTCACCTCGGGCTGGATAAGGGACGTGGCGACCGCGCAGGCGGTGCAGCGGCGCCTCCAGGCGCTCCAGTTCGACTGGGCGTCGGAGAGCGTCCGCGAGGTGCTCGGCCCCACCGAGGGCACGGCCAGCGAGGCCGCCGAACGCTGCCTGGGAGTACTGCGCCGCTTCTCGGAGGACGTGACGGAACTGGTCCGGGCGGAGACGGCGGACTGGATGGTCGAGTTCCGCTCGGGCCCGGCCCCGCTGGCCCTCCAGTCGGTCGGCACCTCGGCGCCCCGCCCCGAGAGCGGACACCCCTCGGGCCGCTTCCCGCTGCCCCCGGGCACCCGGCCGAACATGCCGCGGCAGCGCCCGCCGGAGCCGCGCTGAGGCCCTTGCCGGAAGGCCGTCCCTACCCGACACGGGCCTACCCGACGGCCTGCCCGAGACGGCTCTACCCGAGATGGCCCTGCCCGACGGCTCTACCCGAGACGGCCCTGCCCGACGGCCCTGCCCGACGGCCCTGCCGGGCGTCCCTGCCGGACGCGGCCCGTACGGGGCGTCCCGTACGGGTACGGCGCCCCCCTGGCCTGATGTCTGCCCGGCCGGGGGCGGGGTGACGCCCGGGCGTCAGCTCAGGACGATCATCGAGCCCTGGCCCAGGCTGCGGGTGGCCGCGGCGTGGAGGCCGAGCCAGACGTGCCGCTCGCGGGCGAAGGGGCTGTCGTCCTGGTACGGGACGGGAGCGGCGGGCTCCTCCAGGGCGGTGGGACGCTCCGGGGCCTGGGGTGCGGCGGGCGGGTTCGCCGGGTCGATGCCGATCGCGGGCGCGACGAACTGCAGCTCGCGCAGCAGACCGTGCGAGGAGCCCAGCGGGCCGCCGCCCTCCAGGAGCTCGTCGTTCGAGAGCGGTGCGGGGAAGTCGACCGGCACGTAGGCGCCCGCGTGGTCGTAGTGCCAGACCAGGTGGGACTGCTGGGCGGTCGCCTCGAACATCTCCAGGAGCTGCTCGTAGTCGCCGCCGAGCTCCCCGACGGGTTCGACGGGCAGTCCGCACATCTGCAGCAGGTAGGCCCGGCGCAGGAAGTGCAGGGCCTCGTAGTCGAAGCCGGCGACCGGGGCGACGTCCCCGGAGAGTCCCGGCATGTACGCGTAGACGGGCACGGTCGGCAGGCCGGCCGTGGTGAGGGCGTGGTCGTAGGCGGCGATCTCTTCGGCGAAGGGGTTGTCGGCGCTGTGGCACAGCACGTCGACGAGGGGGACCAGCCACAGGTCACAGGCCAAGGGAGGCTCGCTCTCCGTCAGTTGCGGGGTCGGTACGGGCGGTGTTCAGGGACGGCCAGGGTAGTCGGGCCCTCCGGCCCCGCACACCCCGCCGGGGAACTGCCCCTGGAGGAACCCCCTCAACCCGCCCCGGCACAGCTCGGCCGGGCCGGTGCCGCGGCCGCTGCCGGCGCCGCGGCCGCTACTGCCGATCCAGGCGCTCCAGGCGCTCCAGGCGCTCCGCCCACTCCAGCGACCGTGCGTTGTACTCCCGTACGACGGCGACGGCGCACTCCGCGTCGCCGCGCGTGATCGCGTCGACGAGTTCCACGTGGCCGCTCCACAGCCAGCGGGTGAACTCGCGGTCGGCGCGCAGGCGGGGCACCGAGAAGACCCAGGCCTGGACGCGCAGCCGGTGCAGGAAGCCGGCGATGTGGTCGTTGGCGGAGACCAGCCGCCCCAGTTCGCGCCAGTAGCGGATGTCGTAGCCGATGAGGACTTCCAGCTCGCCGGCGCGGGCCGCGCGGGCGGCGGCCTCGCCCCGGCGGCGTATCGAGACCAGCGTGACCCCGTACGACAGGTCGGGCTCGGCGGGCGGGGTGGCGGGGGCGTCGCGGCGGAAGATGCCGTCCACGACGAGCATGCGGGCCTCGACCATGCCCCGGTAGTCGGCGACCGAGAACTCGTGGACGCGGAAGCCGCGGTGCTGGTCGGAGTCGAGCAGCCCCTGGGCGCAGAGGTCGACGAGGGCCTCGCGGACGGGGGTCGCGGACACCCCGTACTGCTCGGCGATCTGCTTGACGGTGAATTCCTCGCCGGATCGCAGACGCCCCGCGAGGACTTCGTCACGCAGCGCGTCCGCGATCTGCTGCCGCAAGGTGTTGCGGGTGACAGCTCCGCTCGCGGGCATGGTGGTCGGCCCCCTCCGTCCGGCTCCCGGACACCCTAGTCCAGGGCACGGAGGGGGCCTCTCCCGTCACACCGTGTGTTCGTCGGCCACGGTCAGGGCCGCGTCGAGGGCCGCCAGACCCTCCTTGGCCTCCGCCTCGGAGACGTTGCAGGCGGGGACGGCGTGGGTGCGGTTCATGTTGACGAAGGGCCACAGGCCGTTCTTCTTCGCGGTGGCCGCGAAGGCCGCCATGGGGGCGAAGTCCGCGCCCGCCGCGTTGTACGGGACGAGCGGCTCGCGGGTCTCGCGGTTCTTGACCAGCTCAAGGGCCCAGAAGACGCCCAGACCGCGCACGTCGCCGACGGACGGGTGGCGCTCGGCGAGCTCGCGCAGGCCGGGGCCGAGGACGGTCTCGCCGATGCGGGCGGCGTGCTCGACGACCTTCTCGTCCTCCATGACGTTGATCGTCGCGACGGCGGCGGCACAGGCCAGCGGGTGACCGGAGTAGGTCAGACCGCCCGGGTAGGGCCGCTTGTCGAAGGTGGCGGCGATCTTCTCGCTGATGGCGACGCCGCCGAGCGGCACGTAGCCGGAGTTCACGCCCTTGGCGAAGGTCAGCAGGTCGGGCACGACGTCGAAGTGCTCGGCGGCGAACCACTTGCCGGTGCGGCCGAAGCCGGACATGACCTCGTCGAGGATGAAGACGATGCCGTACTTGTCGCAGATCTCGCGCACGCCGGCCAGGTAGCCGGGCGGCGGGGTCATGATGCCGGCGGTGCCCGGCACGGACTCCAGGATGATCGCGGCGACCGTGTGCGGGCCCTCGAACGCGATGGTGTCCTCGAGGTGCTGGAGCGCGCGGGCGCTCTCCTCGGCCTCGTTCGCCGAGTAGAACGGCGAGCGGTAGAGGAACGGCGCCCAGAAGTGCTTCACGCCGGCGGAGGCCGTGTCGGAGGCCCAGCGGCGCGGGTCACCGGTCAGGTTGATCGCGGTGGAGGTGGCGCCGTGATACGAGCGGTAGGCCGAGAGCAGCTTCGTACGGCCCGTGTGCAGACGGGCCATGCGGACGGCGTTCTCGACGGCCTCGGCGCCGCCGTTGGTGAAGAAGATCTTGTCCAGGTCGCCCGGGGTGCGCTCGGCGATGAGGCGCGCGGCCTCGGAGCGGACGTCCACGGCGAAGGCGGGCGCGAAGGTCGCCAGCTTCCCGGCCTGCTCCTGGATCGCGGCGACGACCTTGGGGTGCTGGTAGCCGATGTTGGTGTAGACGAGACCGCTGGTGAAGTCGAGGTAGCGGTTTCCTTCGTAGTCCCAGAAGTACGAACCCTCGGCGCCGGCGACGGCGAGCGGGTCGATCAGGCCCTGGGCGGACCAGGAGTGGAACACGTGCGCGCGGTCGGCGGCCTTGACGGCCGCACCGGCCTGGGGGTCGGGCTCGACATGAGGGGTCATATGTCGAGGGTAAGGAAGCGCAGGTGGGGCGGGCCATGGCCATCTTGTCCACCGAGACCGGGACGGACGAGACAGGTTGCCGGACGGGTCCGCGAGGAGACTCCTATTGACAGCAAGCTGTCATAGTGACAGGCTGCTGTCATGAACGAGGAGACGCGCACACCCCCGCACCCGCAGACCCACACGCCCGAGGCCGCGCAGACCGTCCATCTCGCCGTCTACGACACCCTCGCCGACTGGGAGACGGGCCACGCCACCGCCTGGCTCGCCCGCGCCGGCTTCACCGTCCGCACGGTCGGCCCGGCCGCCGGGGAGCCGGTCACCACCCTCGCCGGGATGCGGATCGTCCCGGACCTCTCCCTCGACGCGCTCGATCCCGCCGACAGCGGCCTGCTGATCCTCCCGGGCGCCGAGAAGTACGACGAGGGCGACGAGCTCGCCCCCTTCACCACCAAGGCCCGCGCCTTCCTCGACGGGGGCGTCCCGGTCGCCGCGATCTGCGGCGCCACGGCCGGCCTCGCCCGCGCGGGCCTGCTCGACTCCCTCCCCCACACCAGCGCGGCCTCCTTCTACCTCGCCGCCACCGGCTACGCGGGCGCCGCGCACTACGTGGAGGCCGACGCCGTGACCGCCGGGGACCTCATCACCGCCGGTCCGACCGAGCCGGTGGCCTTCGCCCGCGAGATCTTCGCCCGCCTCGGCGCGTACGAGGGCAAGCGCGACGCCTGGTTCCGCCTGTTCCACGACTCGGACCCGGCCGCCTTCGCGGAGCTGAACGCGTGAGCCGGCACCCGCAGGACGCCCTCTCCCGCACGGCCCTCGGCGTCTTCCGGCTCAACGGACAGTTCCTCGCCGTGTCGGAACGCCTCGCCGAACCGGCCGGACTCACCGCCGCCTGGTGGCAGGTCCTCGGCGCCGTCCTCCCCGAGCCGCTCCCCGTCTCCGGCATCGCCCGCGCCATGGGCATCACCCGCCAGAGCGTCCAGCGGATCGCGGACCTCCTGGTCAAGGAGGGCCTCGCCGCCTACGAGCCGAACCCGGCCCACCGCCGCGCCAAGCTGCTCGCCCCCACCGAGGCCGGGCGCGCCGCCGTCCGCCGCATCGACCCCGGGCACGCGGAACTGGCCGCGCGGCTCCTGCGGGAGCTGGGCGGCCAGGAGGCGTTCGACGAGACGGTACGGGTGCTGGAGCGGCTGATCGGGGCGATGGACGCGATCGAGGCGGACGGGCCGGACCCCTCCTGACCGGCGCAGGATCAGCGCGGGGTCAGAGCCGGATCAGCGCCGGGACCAGCGCCGGGATCAGCGCTTGACGATCCGGTCCAGGACCTCGGCGAGGCGGGCCTTCACGGCCGCGCCGTGGTGCAGGGGCTCCGGCTCGGACTCCTGGTCCGCGCGCACACCTCGGTCCGCGAGGACGTAGAGCAGGCGCAGCGTGCGCAGGCAGTTGGAGAGGTGGGCGGGCACCGGCGTGACGATCCGGTCGGCGCCGAACTCCGCGTCGACCGCGTCCAGCCACCCCGTCGCGTCCCGCTCGCTCAGGTCCGTCCGGGTGAGGACGTGCGCGACCGCCCGCGCCAGCCGGTCGTCCTCCAGCTGGTCGAGGACGTGGTCGGTCGGCGCCGTCATCCGCGCGGCGGCCAGCTCCAGCATCCGCACCGGGTCCACCTCGGCGTGCCGCCCGAACCTGTCCAGCAGATCGGCGCCGTGCGCGACCGCGTGCAGCCAGCCCAGCTTCTCGTCGTGGCCGCGCAGATCCCGCTCGGACGGGTACCAGCGCGCGAACGCGTCCACCCACTCCGCACGGAACCCGCCGGCGCTCACGACCATGTCGAGGACGAGCGGCGCGAACGTACGGGCCTGGACCTCCGGATCCCCGAACCGGGCGGCCATCTCGTCACCCAGCTCCAGCCGCCGTCGCTCGTCGATCACCCCGCGCTGGAGCCACGTGTACAGGACCCCGTAGGGCGCGCCGTCCCGGACCTCCGGGTCCGGATCGGCGAGGGCGCGGGACAACTCCCCGACCAGTTCGCCCAGATCACGGTCGGCGGGCACGGCGTAATCGGCGTCGACGACGCCATTCCAGTCGGTCACACCCGCACGATAATCGGACTGCGGCTAGCCGCGCTGCGAATAACTCTCGGCGTACGGATCCGCGAAGAGCTCCGTCGGCGGGAACCGCCACGACAGCGGCCAGGTCTTCCCCGTCGACGCCGGGACCGGTACGTAACTCACATGCGCGGGAACCGCGTTGAAGCGGGTCACCCCACGCGGCCACGAACGGTGCGACGTCGACCCCGACGGCAGCAGGAAGCACACCCCGCGCCGCCCGTTCGCCTCCGTCACGACCGGCCCCGGGTCGCCCCCGCGGCGCTCAGCGCGATGGAGCGTCTGGTTCACCCGGTCAGCAAGTCCACCCTGAGCTGGTTCACGTCCCCGTACAGCGACGGCAGCGGCGGCAACTGCATCGAGGTGGCCTTCGACTGGCACAAGTCCTCCTCCAGCGACGATGGCGGCGGCAGCTGCGTCGAAGTCGCCGCCTGCCCCCACGCCGTCCACCTCCGTGGCTCCAAGGTCCAGGACGGCCCCACCTCGCGGTCGAGCCGGGCGCCTGGGGTTCGTTCCTCGCCGGGCAGGGCTGACCTGCCGGGACAGGCGAGGGTGCCGTCCGGGACGTGTCCCGGACGGCAGCCGGCCTTCCGCGGTCTCGGCAGCCGCGGCAAGAGTGGCGCCCCGTCGGGCTCCGGAACCCCGGGGCCCCCGTGACGGAGGAGCCATCATGCGTTTCCGTAAGCTCGCCGCGGCCGGTGTTCTCGCCGGCGCCATGATGTCCGCGACCGCCGTGGTGCCCGCCCAGGCGGCCCCCACGGGGGAGACCGCCGGGTGGGCGATGTCGATCGGCGGACCGATCAGGAGCTGTGCCGCCGCCAGTTGCGGGGTCGTGTACCAGACCTCGTACGGCGAGGACGTCTACTGGGACTCCAGCAAGATCAATTCCTCGGGCAACCGCTGGTACCACGTGACGAGCCCGCGGAGCGGCTGGATCTACTGCGGCAACATCAGCGCCCCCTGCTGATCCGGCAGGTCAGCAGTACAGGTTCGCCCCGGCCGGGACGCCCAGGATCTGGGTGAACTGCTGGTACTTGGTGACCCGGCTCTGCACCTGGGCCGGGTTGCCGCCGTTGCACTCCAGGCTGCCGTTGATCGCCCAGATGGTCTGACCGAAGCCCGCGCCGTTGACCATGGCGTTGTGGGCGGTCATGGTGCCGGGGCCGTTCTGGGTGTTCCAGTACCAGAGGCCGGTGGCCATGGCGACGGCCGGTTCGCGCTCGACGCGCCAGGGGTTGTTGAGCAGGTCGATGCCGAGGGCGTCGCCCGCGGCCTTGTAGTTGAAGTTCCAGGAGAGCTGGATGGGGCCGCGGCCGTAGTAGGCGGCCTGGCCGGCCGGGCAGCCGTAGGGCTGGGTCGTATCGCAGTAGTGGGGGTAGTTGGCGGTGTTCTGCTCGACGATGTAGTAGAGGCCGCCGGTCTCGTGGCTGACGTTGGCGAGGAAGGCCGCGGCCTCCTGCTTCTTCACCGTGTCGCTGCCGGTGGTGGCGAAGGCCGGGTACGACTTGAGGGCGGTGACGAGGCCCGCGTACGTGTAGAAGGGGTTCCGGTTCGGGAACATCTGGTTGAACTGGGCCTCGGAGACGACGAATCCGGAGGGGTTGCCGGGGTCGGTGCCGCCGCCGGTGCCGCAGGTGCCCTCGTCGCGCCAGACGTCGGTGGTGCCGGGACGCTCGTTCTGGGTCCACCACTTGGCGTACCAGTTGTGGCCGTTGTACGAGGCGGTCATGCCGCCCGTGTAGACGCTGGAGGAGTTCCAGGCGCCCACGCAGGCGGGGGCCGCGCCCGCCTGGGTGACGGGGAGGAGTACGGCGAGGCCGACGACCGTACAGATCGCGGCGAAGGCGGTGAGAAGACGTCGCAGCATGCGCTCTTCCTTCCGGTGGGGGAAGGGCCAGCGAAGCGCGATTGGTCTGAACCTGTCAAGGTCTAGACCAGACATTACCCACCGGTCGTATACAGGCGTCCGCTGTTACGCTCCCCTTCGGCCTGCCTGGGGGGTTGACCACACACCAGAGGCAGCGCAGGCATCAACAGCATCATGGGCCGGGGACAGCCAGGCCCGACCCAGGGGAAAACGGGGAGTACACCAGGTGGTTCGTCATACCCTCGCGCGCAGGGCTTCGCTCACCGCGCTCGGACTCTCGGTCGCCGCAGGTGGCCTGATACCGCTCGCCGCACCGGCCACAGCGGACACGCCGGAGGTCCCGCAGGAGCTGGTCGTCCCGGCAGCCGTCAAGAACAACCCGCTCTGGGAGCGGGTCTACCAGGCCGGACAGGCGGAGTACGGCGACGCCGACAGCGTCGGAACCGAGGGCGTCTTCGTCCGCGAGGACGGGCGCAACCAGCCGGTCTGGACGCGCTTCTCCGACGGCAAGACCTTCGACATCCCCGGCATCGCGTCCGCGACCGGCTCGGGACGCGGCACCGGCGCGGACGCGCTCGCCTTCGTGACGGCCGACAAGGTCGAGCTGCGCCACGCCGACGGCCGGGTGGAGACCCTCGCCCTGCCCGCGGGGCTCAAGGACACGAACGTCTACGGGCCTCGGGCGGTCGGCGACGACGCCCAGGGCCGCACCCACATCCTCTCGGCGACGGCCGACGGCGGCACCGCCGATCTGGTCGTCGAGGAGCCGGCCGGCGTCGAGTACGGTCCCGCGGTCGCGGGCGACGCGTCCGCGGTCCTGCTCCAGGGCCCCGACCTGAGCGGCCACCGCGCCTACACGCTGGTCGACGCCACGACCGGCAAGGCCCAGGGCCGCTTCCCGGCCGTCCCGGCGGGCTACTCGCGGGCCCGGATCTCGTCGAAGTACGTCCTGTTCTACGGCGACTACCGCACCGGCAAGGTCCTCGTCGGCTCGCGCGCCAACCCCACGGCCCCGCTCACCGAGGTCCCCGTCCCCGTGTACGGCAACGAGGTCGCCCTCGTCGGCGACTGGGTCGTGCACAACCCGTACGGCAAGGTCCAGGCCGTCCCGCTCAAGGGCGGCGCGCCCGTCGACCTGCTCACCGGCGACACCTGGGGCGGCATCGGCCAGGGCGGTGACAGCGCGGTCGTCGTCGGCGGCCCCGACAACTCCGACTGGGCCGTCCGCCGCATCACCGCCGGCCCCGACGGCAAGCCCGCGATCTCGGTCCTGAAGAAGGTCCCCGGCAAGCCCGTCCCCGTCGAGCGCCTCGCGCTCGCCCAGGGGCAGCTCGCCGTCATCGACCGCAGCGACGACTCGTCGACCACCGGCCGGGCGTGGAGCCGCGGCCTGAGCACGAGCGGCGCCCTGACCGCCGGCAAGCGCTCCACCGAGAGCCTGTGGGTGGACCCCTGCCCGGCCGGCGACACCGCCTGCGAGGAGTACTGGCCCACCGGCGACGGCGGCTTCCTCACCCACATCGGCGGCAGCGACGGCTACCTCACCGTCCAGGGCTGGGAGAAGCCGTCCTTCCGCTCCGCCTACCCGGGCGGCGTGGCGCGCGTCCGCGACCTCAGCGGTCCGTACGTCGTCGTGGACGTCAAGAAGGACGCGTCCACGAAGCAGCGCGTGCTGCGGATGGAGGCCGACCACGAGAAGACCCAGGTCCTGGAGGAGCGCGCGCCCGTCGCGTCCGCCCTGTGGGGGTCCTGGCTGTGGAGCGCCGGCGCCGACAAGGGCGCGGTGAGCGCGAAGGACCTGAAGACCGGCAAGACGGTCGAGACGCTCAACACCGGCGCGCCCTGCGTGCCCGAGGAGCTCCAGGCCGTCGGCCGCTGGCTCTACTGGTCCTGCGGCGCGAGCGGCCCCGCCGGGGTCTACGACCGCACGGAGAAGGCGAACCGGACCGTGCCGTCCGACGAGGCCCTCCTCGGCGACGGCTACGTCGTCACGCACGACAAGGCCGCCGGGAAACTGGTCCTCACCGGCGCCGACACCGCCGGACCCGCCGTCACCCGCGTCGTGGGCAGCCTCCCCGACACGGGCCGCTCGCAGCGGCGCGTCACCTGGACCGTCGACGAGTTCGGCGGCCACCTCGCGTACGCCGACCCCCAGGGCCAGGTGCACGTGGTGCCGAGCGGCATCGCGCGCCAGCCGCTGACGCTGCTCACCCGCGAGGACACCCCGGCGGCGCTCGTCGACGGCCGGAAGCCGGAGACCCCGGCCGTCCTCGACACCCTGATGCCCTCCCGCCCCTTCGGCGACTGGACCCTCACGGCCCGCCACCACACCACCGGCAAGGTCACCACGCTGGCCTCCGGCACGGACGGGCGGGCGCTGCGCCCGAGCTGGAACGGCAAGGACAAGGCCGGCGCGCTCATGGCGAACGGCCAGTACACCTGGACGCTGACCGCCCGCCCCGACGGCGCCTCCGCCGCGCCGACGACGGTGAGCGGCGACGTCGTGCTGCGCGGCGGCACGTCCCCGGCGGAGTCCAGCTTCACCAGCCTGTCGCCGCGCCGGGTGCTCGACACCCGCAACGGCACCGGCGTCGCCAAGGGCAAGGTCGGCGCGAAGGGCACGATCACCCTCGACCTGTCCGGCGTGCCGGGCGTCGACAAGGACACGACCACGTCCGTGGCCCTGCACGTCACCGCGACCAACGCGACCGCCGGGACCTTCGTCTCCGCGTACGACGGCTCCCTCGGCCGCTCCTCCGCGTCGAACCTCAACGTGGCGGCGGGCAAGACGGTCTCCAACCTCGTCGTCGCTCCGCTGGACCACGGCAAGGTGACCTTCTACAACCACGCGGGCACCGTCGACCTCGTCGCGGACCTCGCCGGGGCGAACACGGCGACCGACGCGAACGCGCTGTACCGGCCGATGACCCCCTGGCGGGCCCTCGACACCCGCAGCGGTCTCGGCACGCCCAAGGCGAAGGTCACGGGCGGCTCCCGGGCCCGCCTGTCCTTCCAGGGCACCGAGCTGGACGCCCCGGGCGTCACGGCGGTCGTCCTCAACGTGACGGCGACCAACGTCTCCGCCGGCACCTTCGTCACCGCCCTCCCCAAGGGCGCGGCGGTCGTCGGCTCGCACCTCAACCCCGGTGCGGGCGAGACCCGTTCCAACCTGGTGATCGTGCCCGTCAAGGACGGCGGCGTCGACCTCTACAACCACGCCGGTTCGGTCGACCTGATCGCCGACGTGGCCGGGTACTACACCAGCGACCGGGTGGGCTCCCTCAACTCGTCGCTGTACCCGCAGCGCCTGATGGACACCCGCGCGGGCACCGGCGTCGCCAAGGCGAAGCTGGGCGCGGGCGGCACGGTCACCCTGACGGTGGCCGGCAAGGCCGGGATCCCGGCGACGGGTGCCACGGCGGTCGTCCTCAACGTGACCGCCACCAACACCACGGCGAACACCTTCGTCACGGCCTACCCGTACGACACCACCCGCACCAGCGCGTCGAACCTGAACGTGCCGGCCGGGGCGACGGTCTCCAACCTGGTGATCGTGCCGGTGAAGGACGGGAAGGTGACGTTCTACAACCACGGCGGGACGGCCGACGTCATCGCCGACGTGCAGGGGTTCTTCGCGGAGTAGTCCGCACGCCCGCGCACGGCGGGCGCACCGGTCGGGGCCGGGCTCAGATCATCAGGACGATCCGCCCCGGCCGGTGCCCCGACTCCGCCCTGCGGTGGGCCTCGGCGGCCTCCTCCAGGGGCATCACGTCGGCCACCCGGGTGATGAGCTCGCGGGACGCCACCTGCTCCAGGATGCCGGCCAGGGCGGCCGCGTCGGGGCGGCCGACGACCGTGTGGACCTCGATGTCGCGTTCGGCCGTCGGGGTGCGGTCGGCGGCCAGGGAGACGAAGCGGCCGCCGTCCTTCAGGGCGGCCACCACCGGCGTGCCGACGAGGGCGCCGTCGAAGACGCCGTCGACGCGTTCGGGGGCGTACTCCAGGACCCCGGCGAGCACCTTGGCGGGGTCTCCGCGCGGCACGCAGTGCTGGGCGCCGAGGACCTTCAGCTCGCTCTCGTCGCCCTCGTAGGAGACGCCCACCACGCGCAGCCCGGCCGCCGCGGCCAGCTGGACGGCGAAGCGGCCGACGACGCCGCTGGCGCCCGTCACGAGGAGGGTGGAGCCCGGGGGGAGGGCCAGCTTGGCGAGGCCCTGGCGGGCGGTGATCGCGGCCAGCGGGACGGAGGCGGCGGCCGTGAAGTCGACGTCCTCCGGGATCGGCGCCAGCCACGCCGGGTCGACGCGGACGACCTCCGCGTACGTGCCCTCGCCCGTCAGCTCGTCGAACCAGGGCATGAAGCCCGCCACCCGGGTGCCTACCTCCAGGGGGCCGGCCGGGTCGAGGAGGCGGCCCGCGAAGTCCGTGCCGAGGACGAACGGGGGCCGCAGGCCGCCGAGCGCGTCGACGTACAGGCCGGACCTGATCCTCAGGTCCGCCACGGTCACACCGGCCGCCTTGAGCCGTACCCGGACCTTGCCCGGCACGTCCCCGGCCTCGGGTTCCGGGCGGCGGGCCATGTTCAGGACCTCGGGTCCGCCGTAGGCGGTGACTTCGACGACACGCATGGGGTTTCTCCTCCTGCGGCAGCCCCCTCGTGGCCATTACACCCACGCCCGGCACCCCCGGCAACAGGGGTGAGGGATGCGGGGGACCTCCCGCGGAGAAGCTGCGGGAAAGCGGCGGTGAACTTGACGGAAGGACGAACACCGGGTGGCGGGATCGTCGGCCGCCCCACCGGCTCGTACGCGCGTCCGTACCGTGGCGCCCGTGGACTGGGTCAGCCCCGAGAACGTCATCGCCGTCGTCACCGCGCTGCTCGGCGTCGTGGTGACCTTCGGCGTGCTCGCCATCGAGCGGCGGGTGCCGCGCCGCAAGCGGATCGGCTACCGCGTGCAACTGGACACTCCCGTGGGCGAGCGGGACAACCCCGACGTGGGGCTCTTCCACGGGCAGCCGGACATGGCGGACGCCACCCTCGTCCTGCTGCGGATCGAGAACGACGGGGCCGTCTCCATCGGCCGCGAGGACTACCAGCTGGAGGAGCACGGGCTGACGGTGGAGTTCGGCCCCCGGCGGGTACGGGCGGTCGCCGCGACCGAGGCGCCCTTCACCTCCGCCGCCCTGAGCCACGGCGGCAGCCAGGTCCGGCTCCCCAAGGTGCCGCTCAACCGGGGTCAGTACGTCAAGCTGCTGGCCCTGCTCACCGGCGGGCCCGTCGACACCCCCGTCACCGTCACCGGTGGCCTCCGCGACGGCGACATCCACATCAACCACAGCACGACCCTGGACCACACCCCGCCCACCTTCAGCCGCGCCGCCCGGGCCGTGACGATCGTCCTCACCGTCTGCGTCATCGTCCTCGCCTCGATCATCGTGGTCCGCGACGACGCCCCGCCGCCCATGGGCTGCGCGCACGGCACCCTCACCGTCACCGGCTCCACGGCCTTCGCGCCCGTCATGCGCGACCTGGCCCGGCAGTACGAGGAGGACTGCGAGGGCGCCACCGTCCTCGTCGACGTGCACGGCTCCACCGCCGGGATACGGGAGCTCGCCGAGCAGGGCGCCAAGAACGCCAAGGGCGCACCCGCGCTCATCGCCCTGTCCGACGGGCGCAAGCCGGACGGCTACCCCCAGCTGCGCGAGAGCATGGTCGCCGTCTCCCTCTTCACCCTCGTCCTCAACGACGACGTCCCGCTGGCAGACCTGTCGCTGGAGGCGGTACGGCGCGTCTACCGCGGCGACGTCGTCAACTGGCGCGAGCTCGGCGGGCCCGACCTCCCCGTGCGGCTGGTCAGCCGTGACGCCAACTCCGGCACCCGCGAGGTCTTCCAGCGGCGGGTCCTCGGCCGCAACGAGCCCGCCAACTCCTCCCGCGACTGCACCCACAAGGACGACCCCGAGGCGCGGGTCGTGCGCTGCGAGCTCGACAGCACCGACCAGGTCCTGTCGACCGTCGCCACGCTCCCCGGCGCCATCGGCTACAGCGAACTGCGCTCCGGCAGCGGCCTGAAGGGCCTGCACCGGGTCGGCGTCGACGGGCGGCGCCCGAACGTGGACGAGATCGGCTCCTCGCCCTACCCGTACCGGGAGATCGAGTACGCCTACACCTGGGGCGTGCCGCCCGCGGACTCGCTGACCTCCAGCTTCCTCACCTTCCTCAGCCGGGGCGGCGGCCAGGCCGTCATCAGCACCCACGGGCACCTGCCGTGCGCCACCCCGAAGGGCCTCAGGATCTGCGGCGAGGGGTGAGCAGCGGGACCCGTCCGCGTCCCCGTCTGGCATTCTCTGTCGACGTGGATCCCTTGAACGCGGAAGACCCGGTCACCGTAGGGCCGTTCCGGCTGATCGGCCGGCTCGGCGTGGGCGGCATGGGCCGGGTGTTCCTGGCCCGCTCGGCCGGCGGGCGCACGGTCGCCGTGAAGGTCGTGCACGCGGAGCTCGCCGCGCAGGACGAGTTCCGGCGCCGGTTCGCCCGCGAGGTCGCCGCGCTGGAGCGGGTCGGCGGCACCGGCACCGCGCCCGTGCTCGGCTCGGACACCGGGGCCGAACTGCCCTGGGTCGCCGTCGGATACGTGCCGGGTCCCTCGCTGCGGACCGTCGTCGGTGACGAGTACGGGCCGCTGCCGCCCGACAGCGTCCGCACCCTCGCCTCCGGGCTCGCCCGCGCCCTCGTCCACGTGCACGCGGCGGGGCTGGTCCACCGCGATCTGAAGCCCTCGAACGTCCTGCTGACGGTCGACGGCCCGAAGATCATCGACTTCGGCATCGCGCGGGCCGTCGACACCGTCACCGACGGCGGCCTGACCAGCACCGGCGCGGTCGTCGGGTCCCCCGGCTTCATGTCCCCCGAACAGGTGCGGGGCGAGAAGCTCACGCCCGCCTCCGACGTGTTCTGCCTGGGCTCCGTCCTCGCGTACGCGGCGACCGGGCGGACCCCGTTCGGCGGGGCGGACAGCGGCGTGCACGCCACCATGTTCCGCATCGCGCACGACGAGCCCGACCTGACGGACCTCGCGCCCGAACTCAGCGGGCTCATCCGGGCCTGCCTCACCAAGGACGCCGCCGGGCGGCCCACCGCGACCGAGCTCGTCGACACCCTCCAGGTCACCGAGCCCTGGCTGCCCGCCGACCTCCTGGCCCGACTCGGCCGCCACGCGGCCCTGCTCCTGGAGACCGAGGCGGAGGCCGCGCCGGTCGCGGAACGCACCGCGCCGCCCGCCCCGGAGGCCGCCACGGAGCCCGCCGCGGACACCGCCCCGCGCCGCCGCCGGCGCGGGCTCACCGCCGCCCTCACGGCCCTCGCCGTCGTGGGTGCCGCCGTCCTCGCGTACGCCTCCTGGCCGTACACGGGCGGCGGGACCGGCGGGACGGACGGCAAGGGGCGCGGCGCGGGGAGCTCCGCCCCGGGGCGCCCCGCCGGGATCGTCCCGGCCGCGTTCCTCGGCGCCTGGGAGGGTGTCCTGCGGGGCGCCGCGGACGCCCCGTACGAGACCAGCCGGATCGAGATCAGCCAGGGCGCGGCGGGCAGCAGGAGCGCCGTCTACACCCATGTCACCGGGGAACGCCTGTGCATCGGGCGGGCCGTGCTGCTCTCCGCCACCGACGCCGAACTCGTCCTGGGCGACGCCGAGATCACCGCGAGCGTGCCCGCCCAGCGCTGCACCCCGGCCGCCCGCCAGACGCTCCGGCTGCGGGCCAACGAGGTCGTCGAGTGGAGCTCCGGCGTCGCCAGGAGCACGTTCCAGCGCGCCGGGACCGGTGCGGCCGTCGTCCCGGCCACGCTGCTCGGCACCTGGAACCAGGTGCCGCTCGGCGGGACGGCGCCCCCCGAGGCCGACCGCTGGGTCAACCGCCTGACCGTCTCCCAGGGCCCGGTCGGCGCCCCCCTCGTCCGCGTCGAGCAGTCGTACCCGCGCACCGACTCCGACGGCAACAACACGTCCGAGAACGTCAACTGCACCGCCACCGCGGTCGTCGGCGGCGCGGGCCCGCTCCTCGTCGTCGGCCCCCAGACCCGCGACCCGGACGTGTGGGACCCGGACTGCGTCGAGGACGGCTCCACCAACCTGCGCATCGTCCGCTACCAGGGCAAGGACCGGCTCCTCGTCTACGGGATGTCGGCGGACGGGGAGCCGGGGGAGTACCAGCGGGGTTAGCGGGCGGCCGCGCCGGCCGACCCGGTGGCCGGCGCCGCGGACCCGCCCGCCGGCCCGGTGGCCGCCTTGGCCGCCGCCCCCGTCACCGCCCCCGCCGCCCGGGCGTAGTCGTGGACGGCCGGGCGGGGGTCGTCGGCGCGCCAGGCGAGGGCGAAGCGGCACTCCGAGATGCCGTCGACGGGGCGGGTGACGACGCCGTCGCGGGCGAGGAGCGGGGCGTTGCCGGTGGCGACCAGGCAGACGCCGAGGCCGTCGACGAGGGCCTCGTACGTCTCGTCGGCGGAGGCGATCTCGGCGCCGATCCGGGGCGGGCGGCCGCCGCGGGCGTCGACGGCCAGCCAGTGGTCGCGCAGTTCGGGGCTGTCCTCGGGGAGGGCGAGGAAGGGTTCGTCGAGGAGCTCGGCGAAGGGGACGCGGGCGCGGGCGGCGAGCGGGTGGGTCCCGGGGAGGGCGACCAGGCGCGGTTCGGTGGCGACGACGACCCAGCGGTAGCGCTCGGCGTCGGCGAGCGGCAGCCAGACGAAGGCCACGTCGCTGGTGCCGTCGGCGAGGCCGGCCGTGGGGTCCTCCCAGCCGACCTGGCGCAGCCGGAGCCGGGCCTCGGGGTGCCGTTCGGTGAAGCGGGAGCGGATCGCGGGGAGCAGCCCGCCGCGGCCGGGGCTGGTGGACATGCCGATGACGAGCGTGGCGTGCCGGGCCGCCCGGACCTCCTTGAGGGCCGTCTCGCCCTCCGCCCAGGCGGCGAGCACCGCCCGCGCGTGCGGCAGCAGGGCCGCACCGGCGCCGGTGAGGCGTACGGTGCGCCGGTCGCGGTCGAACAGGGCGGTGCCGAGCTGCCGTTCCAGGGCGCGGATCTGTTTGCTGAGCGCGGGCTGGGAGACGTAGAGCCGTTCGGCGGCGCGGGTGAAGTGGAGCTCCTCGGCCACCGCGACGAAGTAGCGCAGATCCCGGCCGTGCACGTCGTTGCTCGTCATGCCCTCTGGCTATCACAGTGGATCTTGGACGGACAACGCCCTTTGCCCGCAGTCTCGTTGACAGAGATCGGGCTACGAGGGGAACAGAACACATGAGCAGGGTCTGGTTGGTCACCGGGGCGAACAGCGGCTTCGGGCGCGCCTTCGCCGAGGCCGCGATCGGCGCCGGAGACGTCGTGGTCGCCGCCGCGCGCCGTACGGGCACCCTGGACGACCTGGTGGCCGCCCACCCCGACCAGGTCGAGGCCGTCGCCCTGGACGTCACCGACCACGCCGCCGTCGACCGGGTGGTCGCCGAGGTCGCGGAGCGCCACGGGCGCATCGACGTCCTGGTCAACAACGCCGGCCGCACCCACGTCGGTTCGGTGGAGGAGACGGACGACGCCGAGCTGCGCTCGCTCTTCGACGTGCACGTCTTCGGGCCGGCCGCGCTGACCCGGGCCGTCCTGCCGCACATGCGGGCCCGCAGGTCCGGCGCGATCGTGCAGCTCAGCAGCGTCGGCGGGCAGATGTCGATGGCCGGCTTCGGCGCCTACAGCGCCACCAAGTTCGCCCTGGAGGGCCTGTCCGAGGCGCTCGCCGCCGAGGTGAACCCGCTCGGCATCCGCGTCCTGATCGTGGAGCCCGGCGCCTTCCGCACCTCGCTCTTCGGCAACGGCAGCCTCAGCACCGACAGCATCGCCGACTACGCCGACACGGTCGGCGCCACCCGCGCCTTCGTCGAGGGCGGCGACGGCGGCCAGGCCGGCGACCCGGCGAAGGCCGCGGCGGCCGTCCTCGCGGCCCTCGGCGCCGAGGAGCCGCCGCTGCGGCTCGCGCTCGGCTCCGACTCGATCGACACGATCTACGGGCACCTGGAGCAGGTGCGGGGCGACCTGGCGGCCTGGGAGAAGGTCGGTCGGGAGACCGGGTTCGACGCGTGAGGCGCAGGACCGTACGGCGGTCGCGGACGTAGCCGCGGACGCACCGAGGGCCCGCGCCCCGTCGTGAAGACGGGGCGCGGGCCCTCGGGCTCACAGCCTGGCGGCCTCCAGGCCTCCGGGCCTCCGGGCCTCCAGCCCTCTGGGCCTCTCGGCCTGTCGGACTCTCGGCCTGTCGGCCTGTCGGACTAGGAGAGGAACGAGTTGATCTCGATCGTCTCGGTGCGGCCCGGGCCCACGCCGATCGCGGAGATCGGGGCGCCGGACATCTCCTCCAGGGCCTTCACGTACGCCTGCGCGTTCTTCGGCAGGTCGGCGAAGGTCTGGGCCTTGGTGATGTCCTCGGACCAGCCCGGCAGCATCTCGTAGATCGGCTTCGCGTGGTGGAAGTCGGTCTGCGAGTAGGGCAGCTCCTCGACGCGCTTGCCGTCGATCTCGTACGCGACGCAGACCGGGATCTGCTCCCAGCCGGTCAGCACGTCCAGCTTGGTGAGGAAGAAGTCGGTCAGGCCGTTCACGCGGGTCGCGTAGCGGGCGATGACCGCGTCGAACCAGCCGCAGCGACGGTCACGGCCGGTGGTCACACCGCGCTCGCCACCGATGCGGCGCAGGGCCTCGCCGTCCGCGTCGAAGAGCTCGGTCGGGAACGGGCCGGCGCCGACGCGGGTCGTGTACGCCTTGAGGATGCCGATGACGCGGCTGATCTTCGTCGGGCCCACGCCCGCACCCGTGCAGGCACCGCCGGCGGTCGGGTTCGAGGAGGTGACGAAGGGGTACGTGCCGTGGTCGACGTCGAGCAGGGTGCCCTGGCCGCCCTCGAAGAGCACGACCTTGTCGTCGTCGAGCGCCTTGTTGAGGATCAGCGTGGTGTCCGCGACGAACGGCTTGATCTGCTCCGCGTACTGGAGCATCTCCTCCACGATCTGCTCCGCCTCGATCGCGCGGCGGTTGTACAGCTTGGCGAGCAGCTGGTTCTTGCCCTCCAGCGCCGCCTCGACCTTCTGGGAGAGGATCGACTCGTCGTACAGGTCCTGGACCCGGATGCCGACGCGGTTGATCTTGTCGGCGTAGGTCGGACCGATGCCGCGACCGGTCGTACCGATCTTGCGCTTGCCGAGGAACCGTTCCGTCACCTTGTCGAGCGTGACGTTGTACGGGGTGATCAGGTGGGCATTGCCGCTGATCAGGAGCTTCGACGTGTCCACGCCGCGCTCGTTCAGTCCGCTCAGCTCGGAGAGCAGGACCGCCGGGTCGACGACGACACCGTTTCCGATCACCGGGGTGCACCCCGGGGAGAGGATTCCGGAAGGGAGAAGATGCAGTGCGTACTTCTGGTCGCCTACGACGACCGTGTGGCCGGCATTGTTGCCGCCCTGGTAGCGCACCACATAGTCAACGGATCCACCGAGGAGGTCGGTGGCCTTTCCCTTGCCCTCGTCACCCCACTGAGCACCGAGCAGCACAAGTGCGGGCACAGGCGTACACCCCTTCCGGGTGGGGCATGTCCAAGGTCAGGGGGCGTACGCCGCCTCACCGGTGTGCCCCGGAATAGACGAAGCCCCTGGCGCAATAGCGCAAGGGGCTCTTGCACAAAGATGCTACCCGAGGAAGGACCGAGGTGTCGGATCACGACCAGCTGCTGGTCATCATCGACCCGGTCGCCCGCCGAATGGACGGCGAGTCCGTGCGCATCGCGAAGGATGTGCTGTCAGCCGGCGCGGAAACGAAGATCTGCCTGCCGGACGGTCCGGAGGAATTCGCCAGGCTCCTGTCCCGGCGCGGCTCCCGGCGCCCCGTCGTCCTCGGCGACGACCGCGCGCTGCTCCGTGCGGTGACCCTGCTCCACCGGGACCGCGAGCCCTCCCCCACGCCCCTGGCGCTCGTCCCGATCGGCGCTCCGGACCGGCTCCAGGTCGCCCGCGCGCTCGGCGTGCCGCCGGGCACCGTGGCGGCCGCCCGGACGGTCCTGGACGGCGTGGCGCGCCGCCTGGACCTGCTCGTGGACGACAGCGGCGGGGTCGTCCTGCACCGCCTGGACGTCCCGGCGGCCCGCCTGCTCGCCGCGGCGCCGCCCACCGTCTGGGACACCTGCCGCTCCCTGGTCCGCACCCTGGTCCGCCCGGCTCCCGCGCCCCTCCTGGCGCGCGCCCACCGGCTGCGGGTGGAGGCGGACGGAGTGCTGCTCAGCGACGTGGACACCCCGCTGGAGGGCCTGACCGTGCGCGCCCTGGGCGGCTCGGCCGCCCTGACCCTCGCCCCGGCCGGCGCCCCGCCGGTGCACGCCACCGCCCAGACCCTGACGGTCACCGGACCCGACTTCCGCTACCGCGCCGACGCCACGGTGTCGGGGCCGGTGCGGCGGCGGGAGTGGACGGTCCGGGCCGGGTCCTGGGGGCTCACGCTTCCCCGGGAGGCCGGCGCGGTCTAGCCTCCCCGAGGGGTGCGTGATCACAGGGAAACGGGGGGTTCGTGGTGGAGTGCGCGCTGAACCGGGAGGCGACCCGGCGGGGGCTCGGGGGCTACCGGAGGCAGGCGGAACGGGGCACGTGGGCGGGGGCGGCCCTCGTGGTCACCGGTCTCGTCCTCCTCCTGCTGCCGATCGAGGCCTCCTGGGCGACGGACGCGGCCGCGGGCCTGGGCGTCGCCGGCCTGATCGCGCTCGGCATCGCCCTCAGTGCCCTGCGGAACGCCGGGCGGATGCGGCGGGCGCTGGCGACGGGACCGTGGTCGGCCCACCCGGCCGTGGCGGTCGTCCGCGGCGGCATGGTGCCTCCGTCGATCGTCCTGGGCGACCCGGACGGCGGGCACGCGTGGCCGTTCGCCCTGGCGGCGGCGAAGCAGCGGTACGAGCGGGTGCTGCCGGGCCCCGACGGCGTGCTGTGGTGGTGCGGCGACCCGGACCGGGGCGGCGTGATCGCCGCGCCCGGCGGCGAGGAGCTGGTCTGGGCCCGGCCGGTACGCGGCCACCACACCCGCAACCGGACCATCGGGCTCGCGGCGACCGCGGGACTCTTCGCCCGACCGGCGGCCGTCGGACCGGCGGCCTCCCCCGTCACCGTCCCGGGGACCGTCACCGTCCCCGGGACCGTGAGCGGGAGCGACGCCGAGGGCGGAGCCCGGCCCGAACCGCACGCCCGGCGCCTCCCGACCTACGCCGCCCTTGCCGCCGCCGCCCGGCGCCAGGCCCTCCCGGCGGCCGGCCGGCCGCCGCGCCGCGAGGCGGACGTGCGGACCGTGCCGTGGTGGCGGGTGCGCTCGCTGCGGCGCGTGTCGGGGCTGCCGAGGCTGCTGGTCTCGCCGGTCCCCGTCGTGACCGGGCTGCTGATGCTGGGCCGTACGAGTGACTACCCCGCCGTCGTGGCGTACGCCGTCATCGCGCTCGGCGTGGGCGCCGTCCTGTACTCCGGCCGGAGCTTCCTCGCCTCCGGCCGCGCCACCGCCGCGCTGCTCGCCCGGGCCGCGCGGGCCGCCGATCCCGTACCGAAGCGGTACGCCCTGCTGTTCGACCCGGTCGGCGGCGCTCCGGTGCTGGTGCTGTTCCCGTACGGCGGGGAGCCGGAGGACCGGCCCGAAGGGGTGGTCCGGCTGTATCCGCCGGGCACGCCGAAGGAACCCCGCAAGGGGCTGCCCGCGGGCCCGTCCGGCCTGGTGGAGCTGCGGGGCGGGCCCGAGGGCGCCGGTCACGGCGGTCGGGTGGTCGTGCCCTGGATCGAGGGGCGGCCGCTGTGGCCCTGCGGGCCGTTCGAGGAGCTGCGGCCGGGCGATCCGGCGGCCCGGGAGTACCTGGAGCGGCTCGCCCCGCCTCAGGGGGCTTCGGGGGTCCCGGCTCCCTGAGCCTGCTTGCGGGCCCGCCAGCGGTCCATCAGGCCGAGCGTCTCCTGCTGGAGGAACTCGAAGAACTCGGCCGTCTCGGCCGTCCGGGTGCCGGCCGCCGTGTCGGGGCCGAGGGCCTCCGAGCCGTCCTTGAGGACCTTCTCCCAGCGGGTGAGGATCTGGTCGCGGCGGGTGAAGGTCTCGTACCAGAGCTCGTTGTGCAGGACGTAGCGGTCGCGGCGGGTGCCGGGGTCGCGCTCCCGGGTGACCATGCTGACCTGGCTGAGGTAGCGGATCGCGCCGGAGACCGCGGCGGGGCTGATCCGGAGCCGTTCGGCCAGCTCGGCCGAGGTCATCGAGGCCGTCTCGGAGGCCAGCAGCGCCGCGAAGACGCGGGCGGCCATGCGCTGCATGCCGGCCTCCGTGAGCTCGGCGGCGAAGCGCTCGACGAAGCGGGAGACCGCCTCTTCGTTGGTCGTCGTCATGCCTTCCACTATCTCACCCACTTTCTACGCTTCCTTAACTTCACAAGTTTGTGAAAGTAGCGTACGTTCTGAAGCATGACGAAGGCAATCACGGTGGCCGGGCTCCACAAGGCGTTCGGCCGCACCCACGCGCTGGACGGCCTCGACCTCGATGTCGCGGCCGGCGAGGTCCACGGCTTCCTCGGCCCGAACGGCGCCGGGAAGTCCACCACCATCCGGGTCCTGCTCGGCCTGCTCCGCGCCGACTCCGGGCAGGTGCGGCTGCTCGGCAAAGACCCCTGGGCCGACGCCGTCGAACTGCACCGCCGGATCGCCTACGTCCCCGGCGACGTCACCCTCTGGCGCAACCTCTCCGGCGGCGAGGTCATCGACCTGTACGGACGGCTGCGCGGAGGCCTCGACCCGGCGCGCCGGGCCCGGCTCGTCGAGCGGTTCGAGCTCGACCCGACCAAGAAGGGCCGGACCTACTCCAAGGGCAACCGGCAGAAGGTCGCCCTGGTCGCCGCCTTCGCCTCCGACGCGGAGCTCTTCGTCCTCGACGAGCCCACCAGCGGACTCGACCCGCTGATGGAGGAGGTCTTCCAGCAGTGCGTCGGCGAGGCGCGCGAGCGCGGGGCGACCGTGCTGCTGTCCAGCCACATCCTCAGCGAGGTCGAGACCCTCTGCGACCGGGTCAGCATCATCCGCAAGGGCCGCACCGTCGAGACCGGCTCCCTCGCCGAACTGCGCCACCTCACCCGCACCAGCGTCGTCGCCGAACTCGCCGCGCCGCCCGCCGGACTCGACGGGCTGCCCGGCGTCCACGGCCTGGACGTGCAGGGGCCGCGGGTGTCGCTCCAGGTCGACACCGACAAGCTGGACGCGGTCCTGCGCGCACTCACCGACGCCGGGATCCGCAGCCTCACCTCCACCCCGCCCACCCTGGAGGAACTCTTCCTCCGCCACTACTCGGACGAGGCAGCGGACGCGGCCGCGGACGCCGGGTCGGAGTCGGGCACGGAAGCCGGGGCGATCGCGCGATGAGTACGGCCGCCCTCACCGGCACCGGGTCCCTCACCCGGCTCGCCCTGCGCCGCGACCGGCTCACGCTGCCGGTCTGGGCCCTGGTCACCGGCGGCATGGTCGCCAGCGGCGCCGGCTCCCTCGAAAGCCTCTACGGCACCGCCGCGCAACGCGCCGAGCTCGCCGCCTCCATGAACGCCAACAGCTCGATGCGGTCGCTGTACGGGCCGGTCTTCGACGACTCCCTCGGCGCTCTCGTCGCCTGGCGGTTCGGCACCTTCGCCGCCGTGCTCGCCGCCGTGATGAGCCTGATCATCGTCGTACGGCACACCCGCGAGGAGGAGGAGACGGGCCGTCAGGAGATGCTGTCGGCCGCCGCGGTGGGCCGCCGGGCCCCGCTGACCGCCGCCCTGCTCGCCGCGCTCGCCGCCAACGCCGCCGTCGCCCTGATCGTCACCGTCGGGCTCGCCGGACAGGGCGCCGCCGGGGCGCTCGCCCTCGGCCTCGCGATCGGCGGGACCGGCATGGTCTTCGCGACCCTCGCCGCGATCGTCGCCCAGCTCACCGAGAGCGCCCGGCTCGCCAAGGGCCTGACGGCCGGCCTCCTCGGCCTCGCCTTCGTGCTCCGCGCGGCCGGCGACTCGGGGACGGCGGACGGCGGGTCGGCGCTCACCTGGATCTCCCCCGTCGGCTGGGCCGAACAGGTCCGCGCCTTCGCCGGCGCACGCTGGTGGGTGCTGCTCCTGACCGCCGCGGCGATCGGCGTCCAGACCTGCGCCGCGTACGCGCTGACCGCCCGCCGGGACGTCGGCATGAGCTTCCTGCCCAGCCGTCCCGGCCCCGCCACCGGGCGGCTCGCGACGGCCGGTGCCCTCGCCTGGCGGCTCCAGCGCGGCACGCTGCTCGGCTGGTCGCTCGGCTTCCTGCTCGGCGGCCTGGTCTTCGGCGGCATGGCCGAGGGCGCGGCCGAACTCGTCGGCGACAACGAGCGGGCCCGGGAGATCTTCGAGCGGATGGGCGGACAGAGCGCCCTCACCGACGCCTTCCTCGCCACCATGGGCGGCCTGTTCGGCATGGTCGCCGCCCTGTTCGCGGTCGGTTCGGTGCTGCGGCTGCACGCCGAGGAGACCTCGCAGCGCGCCGAACCGCTGCTCGCCGCCCCCGTCGGCCGACTGCGCTGGGCGGCCGGGCACCTGATGGTCGCGTTCGCCGGGTCGGCGCTGATCCTGCTGCTCAGCGGGGTGGGCCTGGCCCTCTCGTACGGGCACGATCTCGGCCCGGTCGTGGGCGCCTCGCTCGCCCAGCTGCCCGCCGTCTGGACGCTGGCCGGTCTCGCGGTGCTGCTCTGGGGCGCCGCCCCGAAGGCCGCCGTCGGCGCCTGGGGCGTGGCCGGGGTGTGCCTGGCGCTCGGCTGGATCGGCCCGGCGCTCGGTCTGCCGCAGGCCGTCCTGGACCTCTCGCCCTTCGCCCACCTGCCGAAGCTGCCCGGCCACGAGGTCGCCTGGACCCCGCTGCTGGCCCTCACGGCGCTCGCGGCGGCCCTGGTGGCGGGCGGTCTCGCGGGGCTGCGGCGCCGGGACATGACGAGCTGAGGACCGGCCCCGTACGGGAGGGCTACCACCCGCACGGGTACGGGACACAGGTGACGGAGGGCCCCCGCCGGAGTGATCCGGTGGGGGCCCTCCCGTGACCGCGCGGGCCGTCACACCTCGACGAGCAGCTCCTCGAAGCCCCGGATGACGTACCCCGGCTTCCACACCGGCTCCGCGGCGAGCCGGAGGCCCGGTGCCCGGCGGAGCAGTTCGCCGAAGACGGCGGTCAGCTCCAGGCGGGCGAGCGGGGCGCCGAGGCAGTAGTGGATGCCGGCGCCGAAGGTGAGGTGCGGGTTGTCGGCGCGGGTGAGGTCGAGCCGGTCGGCGGTCGGGCCGAAGCGGGCGGGGTCGCGGTTGGCGGAGCCGAAGAGCAGGGCGACCTCGGAGCCGCGCGGGATGACCCGGCCGCCGATCTCGATGTCGTCGAGGACCCAGCGCTCGAACATCTGGAGCGGGGTGTCGTAGCGCAGAAGTTCGTCCACAGCTGTGGACAACTTTTCGGGATCGGGCTCCGGGCCGGTGCCGAGCTCCGGCCGGACGCCGTGCGAGAGCAGCGTCCGGAAGCCGTTGACCGTGGTGTTCACGGTGGCCTCGTGACCGGCGTTCAGGAGCAGCACGCAAGTGGAGATCATCTCCTGCTCGGACAGCTCCGCCACGCCGATCAGTGCCGAGATCAGGTCGTCCCCCGGATCCTTGCGGCGGCGGGCGATCAACTCCCGCAGGTAGTCGGAGAACTCGATCGAGGCGTGGACCGCGCGGCGGGCCGTCTCCGCCGAGGGGTTCAGCTCGAACATGCCGCAGATGTCCGCGGACCAGGGGCGCAGCCGCCCCCGTTCCTCGTCGCCCTCCGGGATGCCGAGCATCTCGGCGATCACCGCCACGGGGAGCGGTTCGGCGACGGTCGCGAGCAGGTCGCCGCCGCCGTTCGCGACCAGCTCCCCCACCAGCTCCCCGGCGAGCCGCCGCACCGTCGGCGCCAGGTCCGCCACGGTCCGGGGGGTGAACGCCTTGGAGACGAGCCGCCGGATCCGGGTGTGGTCGGCGCCCTCCAGGTCGAGCAGCCCGTGGTCGTTGAGCGTGTGGAAGGGCTCGTGGGCGGCGTCGGGGGCCTCGCGCCCGAACTCCTCGTGGCTGAAGCGGTGCGTGTACGTACGCCCGAGGCGGCGGTCCCGCAGCAGCGCGGAGACGTCCGCGTAGTGCGGGATCAGCCACTGGCGGGTCGGCGCGTACCAGTGGGCACGGCCGGCGGCGCGCAGCTCCGCGTACGCGGGGTAGGGATCGGCGACGAACTCCGGGGACCAGGGGTCGAAGGCAGCGTCCATGACCGGACGCTACCCCCGCCGCCGCCCCCGGTCCCGCCCGCGCCGACGGCCGGCGGGACCCTAGCCGCCGACCTGCACCAGCCGTGCCTCGTAGGCGAAGACCGCCGCCTGGGTCCGGTCGCGCAGGCCCAGCTTCACCAGGATCCGGCTGACGTGCGTCTTGATCGTGGACTCGGCGACCACCAGGTGGTCGGCGATCTCGACGTTCGACAGGCCCTGCGCGATCAGCACGAGGACCTCCGTCTCGCGCTCGGTCAGCTCGCCGATCTGCGCCATGGCGGGCGGGCGCGGGGAGACCGCGGAGCGGGCGAACTCGGTGATCAGGCGCTTGGTGACGGTCGGCGCGAGCAGCGCCTCGCCGGCCGCGACCACCCGGACGCCGTCGGCGAGCTGCCGGGCCGAGGCGTCCTTGAGCAGGAAGCCGGAGGCCCCGGCGCGCAGCGCCTGGTACACGTACTCGTCGAGGTCGAAGGTGGTGAGGACGAGCACCTTCGCGTCGGCGTCGGCGGCGACGATCTCCCGGGTGGCGTCGATGCCGTTCAGCTCCGGCATGCGGATGTCCATGAGGACGACGTCGGGGTGGAGCGCGGCGACCTGTGCGACGGCCTCGCGCCCGTTGACGGCCTCGCCGACGACCTCGATGTCCGGCATGGCGCCGAGCAGCACGGAGAAACCCTCGCGGACCATCATCTGGTCGTCGACGATCAGGACCCGGATCGTCATTCGACGACCTCCTCACGCGGGACGGGGATGTACGCGGTCACGGCGTAGCCGCCCTCGTCGGTCGGCTCGGCCGTCATCTCGCCGTTGAGCATGGCGACCCGCTCCCGCATGCCGGTGATGCCGTGGCCGGCCCCCGGCGAGGGCTTCACCAGACCCCGCGCGGCTCCGTTGACGATCCGCAGCCCGAGGCCGCCGAGGACATGGCTGACCTCGACCTTCGCGCCGGCGCCCGGAGCGTGCCGCAGCACGTTCGAGAGGGCCTCCTGCACGATCCGGTACGCCGAGAGCTCCACGCCCTGGGGGAGCTCCCGCACGGCTCCGGTGACCGTCAGCTCCACGTCCAGACCGGCCTCGCGGACGTTGCCGACCAGGTGGTCGAGGTCGGCGAGGGTGGGCTGCGGGGCGTCCGGCGCCTCGTAGTCCTCCGCGCGGACCACGCCGAGGACCCGGCGCAGCTCGGTCAGGGCGGCCACGGCGTTCTCGCGGATGGTCACGAAGGCCTGCTCCAGCTCCGGCGGGGGGTTCTCGACCCGGTACGGGGCGGCCTCGGCCTGGATCGCGACCACCGACATGTGGTGGGCGACGACGTCGTGGAGCTCGCGGGCGATGGTGGTGCGCTCCTCCAGGAGCGTGCGCTTCGAACGCTCCACGGCGGTCACCGACTGCTGGGCGGTGACCTCGCGGGCGGCCTCCCGGCGGACCTGGCGGACGGTGACGACGAGCAGGATCAACGCGGAGAAGAACAGCAGCTGGGGGGAGTCGTTGGTGAGGCCGATGCCGAGCAGGAAGCTGGTGACGAAGGCGTATCCGGCGGTGATCAGCCACATCCAGCCGGCCGTGCGCGGCCGGGTGCGCAGGGCGACGACCGTGAGGACGACGAGGTGGGCGGCGAGGGAGTTCGGCTCCCACGGCCACATGCCCGAGGCGCCCATGTAGGCGAGGAACGGGGTCGCGGCGAGCGAGGCCCAGAACGCGAGCACCGGCCGTACGAGGGTGAGCAGCACCGTCGCGGTGGGGACGCCCGCGTAGAACATGCCGGTCAGGCCGCGGTAGCCGACGCTGCCGGTGGTGAAGCCGATGGCGAACACGATCACGGCGAGGCCGACGACCACGGCGTGCGGGAGCAGGCCGGCGTGGACCCGTATGGGCTTCGGGAGGAAGCGGGTCAGCCCGCGCTCCACGTCCATGCGGGGCAGCGGGCGGTAGGCGTTGGCACCGTCGAGGAGATCCGCCCGCAGACCGCCGAGCGCCTTCATCGTCAGGCGGAGCTCGGGGCTGCGGCTCGTTTCGGGGGTCTGGGTCGTCGAAGTCACCCGACCACGGTACGGGTGGGCGGTGACGGGGGTCGTCCCGCTGGATGCGGATCCTCGGGGGTCCGCCTTGAGGACTACGGCGGGGGCGCGGGCCCGGACCGCGCTACCAGGCCAGCTGGGCGATCTCCTCCGCGACCACCGCGCACGCGTCCGCCGCCGGGTCGATGAGGGGGAAGTGGCCGGCGTCCTCCAGGAGGGTGAAGCCGACCGTCTCGCCCGCCTTGGCCGCCGCGTCGACGTAGGCCTCGGCGACGGCGGGCGGGACGACGGTGTCCTCGCGGCCCTGCACGACGGTCGTGGCGATGCCGGTCGGGAGGAGGAGCGACGGGTCGGCGAAGGCCGCGCGGGCGTCCGACTGGGCGGCTCCGCCCAGGAGTTGGGTCACCGCCCCGCCGCACACGTCGAGCTCGACGGCCCGCGCGAAGTGCGCGATCGGGGCGAGGGCGACCACCCCGCGCAGCGCGGGCGGGGCGGGCAGGCGCCAGGGGGAGCCAGCGGGCAGGACGTGGCGGGCGGCGGCCCACAGGGCCAGGTGGCCGCCGGCGGAGTGGCCGGTCAGGACGATCCGGCGCGGATCGGCCGCCGGGAGCGCCCGCGCCGCCAGGTCGGGGAGGGCGTCGAGGGCGGCGGCCACGTCGTCGAAGGTCTCGGGCCAGCGTCCGGCGACCGGTGCCGTGCCGCCCTGCCGGGGGATGTCGCCGCCGCGCCGGTACTCGACGTTCGCCACGGCGAAGCCGTGCCGGGCCAGGAAGTCCACGAAGGGGGTGAGGTGCTGCCGGTCGTACGGGCCGCGCCAGGCGCCGCCGTGCAGGGCGACCACGAGCGGCGCGCTCGGGCTCCCGTCGCGCGGGGCGTAGAAGTCGACGACCTGGTCGGGGTGGGCACCGTACGCGGCGGAGGCGTCCGGGGCGACGGCCGGGTGCGAGAGGGCCGAGGCCTCCTCGGCGGCGTCGCGCGCGGCGGGGTCCGGCATGCTGCTTCCAACCTCTCGGATACGGGGCCGAATTGGCCTGACCTGCGGGGACGGTACCAGGAGTCCGGCACCCGCAGATCAGGCGATCATCCGACTATGCCGAAGGCAGCTGCGCGAGGCTCTCCGCGGGGATGTCCGCGAGGACCTCCCCGAGCACCCGCGCCGCCCGCCGTGCGTCCGCGAAGCCGACGTACAGCGGGGTGAAGCCGAAGCGCAGGATGTCCGGACGGCGCAGGTCGCCGACGACTCCGCGCCGGACGAGCTCCGCCATCACCGCCGGCGCCTCGGCGCAGCGCAGCGCGACCTGGCTGCCCCGCTCCCCGTGGGCCCCGGGCGTCACGGAGACGACGCGGCCCTCGGGGACGTACGCCTCGACGCACTCCAGGAAGAAGTCGGTGAGGGCGAGGGACTTGGCCCGCACGTCCTCGATCCGGACCCCGTCCCAGACGTCGAGCGCCGACTCCAGGGCGAGCGTCGACAGGATGTCGGGGGTGCCGACCCGGCCCCGGAGCGCGCCGTCGGCGGCCTCGTAGCCGGGGGTCATCCCGAACGGGTCGGCGTGCGAGTTCCAGCCGGGCAGCGGCGAGTCGAAGCCGGCCTGGTGGCGCTCGGCGACGTACAGGTACGCGGGCGAACCGGGGCCGCCGTTCAGGTACTTGTAGGTGCAGCCGACGGCCAGGTCGACCCCGTGGGCGTCCAGGCCGACGGGCAGCGCGCCCGCGCTGTGGCACAGGTCCCAGACGGCCAGCGCGCCCGCCGCGTGGAGCGCGGCGGTGAGCCCGGGCAGGTCCTGGAGCCGGCCGGTGCGGTAGTCGACGTGGTTGACGAGCGCGGCGGCCGTGCGGCCGCTCACCGCGGCCGCCATGTCGGCCGGGTCGCACGGCACGAGGGCGTGCCCCGTCATCCGGGCCGCCGACTGCGCGATGTACCCGTCCGTGGGAAAGGTCGTCGCGTCGACGAGGATCTCGTCCCGGTCGTCCCCGCTCAGGCGCGCGGCGGCGACGACGGCCTTGAAGACGTTGACGCTCGTCGAGTCGCCGACCACGATCTGCCCGGGGGCGGCGCCGACGATCGGCGCGATCCGGTCGCCGATCCGCTCGGGCGCGGTCCACCAGCCGGACTCGTCCCAGGAACGGATGCGCAGCTCGCCCCACTCGCGGGTGATGACGTCGGCCATCCGGGCGGGGACGTGGGCGGGCAGCGCGCCGAGCGAGTTGCCGTCGAGGTAGACGGTGTCGGCGTCGAGGGCGAACTTCTCGCGGTGCGCGGCGAGTCCGTCGGCCTTGTCGAGCTCCAGGGCCCGGTTCGCGAGGAGCTCAGACATGGCTGCGCGCCGTCCACAGCTCGGGGAACACGTTCTTCTGCGCGCGCTTCTCCAGCCAGGCCACGCCGGCCGAGCCGCCGGTGCCGGTCTTGGCGCCCATCGCGCGGCGGGTCGCCACCAGGTGGTCGTTGCGCCAGCGCCACACCAGCTCGGCGACGTCGCTCAACGCCTCGCCGAGCCGGACGAGTTCGGTGTTCTGGTCGGGGTCGGCGTAGATGCCGGCCCAGACCCGCTCGACCTCGGGGTGCGGCTCGTAGCGCTGCGCCAGGTCGCGGTCGAGGACCTCGGCCGGGACGGGCAGGCCGCGCCGGGCGAGCAGCCGCAGCGCCTCGTCGTACAGGCTCGGCTCCTGGAGCGCCTTCTCCAGCTCGGCGTGGACCCGGGGGGCGCCCCGGTGCGGCACCAGCATGGACGCCGACTTCTCGCCGAGCAGGAACTCCATCCGGCGGTACATCGCCGACTGGAAGCCGGAGCCCTCGCCGAGGGCGCCGCGGTAGGCGTTGAACTGGGCGGGGGTGAGCTGGGCGAGCGGCCGCCAGGAGTGGTTGAGGGCCTCCAGCTCGCGCACGGAGCGCTTGAGCGCGTCCCGGGCGACGGCCAGGTCGTCCTGGCGGAGGGCGCGGCTCGCGGTCTCCCACTCGTGGACGATCACCGTGAACCACAGCTCCATGACCTGGGTGGTGACCAGGAAGACCATCTCGCCCGGGTCGTCGGAGCGCAGGTGCTGGAGGTGGGTGAGGACGTCCGCCTGGACGTAGTCCTCGTACGGCGTGGTGCCCGCGAAGTCGAGGTTCGGGTCGTCAGTGACCGAACCGGCTCCGGAGGCATCGGGAGAACCTTGGAAGGTCGACATTTCTGTCTCCTCGATACGTACTTCCAGGTAGCGGTCCGCTCCTTTCCGCGTGCCGTCCGGCACGGGAGCCCCGGTCCCCTCAGGAGCCGTGCCTCGGCGCACGTGCTCCCACGCGCATCATGACACGACCGGGCCGGTGATGTAGATCCCGTCTTCGTCATACGGATACGCATTCGAACGGCAACCGTTCAGACCCTTGATCTGCTGCATCATCACCGGCGCCGGTCTGCCCGGACCCGGGCAGCCCAGGTGGTCGCGGATGCCGATCTCGTGCCCGACCTCGTGGTTGATGATCAGGTGCCGGTACTCGGCGGGGGCGCCCGCGAAGGTCGGGGAGCCGAGCATCCAGCGCCGGAGATTGACCACGACGCCCGCAGTGGTCTCGCAGTTCAGTTCGCCGTGGGTGTCCAGACCGTTCTCCAGGCACAGCTTGTCGGCGGTGGCGGGGGTGGCGATCCGGATGACGAAGTCGGCTTCCCCGGAGACCAGTTGGAAGCGGCCACGGCCGTGCGCAGCCCAGCCGCGCGGGTGCGCCAGGATCCGCTGGATCTCGGCGGCGGCCTCGCGCGCGGAGACGTCGACGCCGTCCTCGACCTGCACGCGGTAGCGGCGCAACGCGCCCCCGGTGCCGGTGGGCGCGCCGGCGGCCTGCGCGGTGGTGAAGGTGCCGGGGCCCGAGCGGGGCACGACGGTCTTCTTCGGCGGCTTCTTCGGGCTCGGCTCCGGGGCCGGCTTCGGCGGGGGCTTCGGCGGCGGAGTGACCGGTTTCGCCGTGGTCGCGCGGGGGCTCGGCGGGGCGGTGGGCGGGGCGGCGTTGTCCGCCGGCTCTTCGCCGTTGTAGTGCGCGAGCGCGGCGCCCGCGCCCAGCGAGACCACGATCAGCGCGAGCACCGGGAGGAGCAGCCTCGCTCCCCGGCCCCTTCGGCTCCGCCCGCGGCGGCGTCTCTGCGGCACGGCCCGTTTGCCCAAGACAGACTTCTCCCCTGCCGGGCCGGGGTGGGGCGAGGGGACCTCTGTACCGGCCACTCGGTACTGCGCGGTCCCGCAGGATCGTACCGGCCCCTTCGAACACCCTCGAACGGCCGGCGGGGTCTGTCCGGAATTCCCCCGTCACGGGGACGGGGGACCGCCGGCGCGCCCGTACGGGCCTCAGCCCAGGGTGTCGGCCGCCGTCTGCGAGGAGTCCCGCAGGAAGGTGGAGCAGCGCTCGTACTCGTCCTTCTCGCCGATGTCGCCGGCCGCGCGGGCCAGGGCGTGCAGGGCGCGCAGGAAGCCACGGTTCGGCTCGTGCTCCCACGGCACCGGGCCGTGGCCCTTCCAGCCGTTGCGGCGCAGGGCGTCGAGCCCGCGGTGGTAGCCGGTACGGGCGTAGGCGTACGACTCGACGACGTTGCCGCGCTCGTACGCGTCGTCGGCGAGCTGCGCCCAGGCGAGCGAGGAGGTCGGGTACTTCGCGGCGACGTCCGCCGGCGCGGTCCCGCCAGCCAGCAGCTCGCGCGGCTCCGGGTCGTCGGGCAGGTGGGTGGGGGCCGGTCCCCCCAGGAGGTTCTCGTGGATGGCCATGGGGCCAGTCTGCCTCAGGAACCGCGGAGGCCCAGCCGGCGACGGCGGGAAGGGGGCCGGGGCGGGGGTGGGGGTGTCCGGACGTGGCGGCGCCCGTAACGAGCGGAGCGACGTGAAGGTCGCAATCCGGACACCCCTCCCCCCGCCCCGGCCCCCGCACCACCCACGGGCGAGACGGCCCCCAACCGGCCACGAGGGAAGAAGCCCCCGACCGGCCACGCCCCCCACACACCCTGCTCAGGCCGCCCGCTCCGCCCCCGGATCCAGCGGCGGCGACGTCACCCCGCAGTGGTAGCGGCACTCCGGGTGGCAGGTCAGCGGGGGCGGCGGACGGACGATCGCCCAGGCCAGGAGGGCGCCCGCGACCAGGAGGCCCGCGCACAGCGGCATCGCCTTGCGGAAGGTGTCGCCGAACTCCTCCGCCGAGCGGTACGCCTCCGGGCCCATCCCCGTCAGCGCGGGCAGCGCCGCCACCGCGAGCAGGCCCGCGGCCCGAGCCGCCGCGTTGTTGATGCCGCTCGCCAGACCCGCCCGGGTGACCGGCACCGAGGCCAGCACCGTCGCCGTCAGGGGGGCGACCAGGGTCGTCATGCCCAGGCCCAGCACGAGCATCGCGGGCAGCACGTCCGTCACGTACGAGGCGTCCTCCCCGACCCGTAGCATCAGCAGCATCCCGGCCGCGCACAGCAGCGGCCCCACGGTGAGCGGGAGCCGGGGCCCGGTGCGCTCGCCGAGCTCGCCCGACTTCGCCGAGCCCAGCAGCATCAGGACCGTCGTCGGCAGCATGGCCGTCCCGGCGGCGAGCGCCGAGTAGCCGGACACCACCTGGAGCTGGAGCGCGGCCAGGAAGAAGAAGCCGCCGAACGCGCCGTACACGCACAGCGTCACCAGGTTGACCGCCGTGAAGAGCCGGGACCGGAACACCGAGGGCGGCGCCATCGCGTCCTCGCCGCGCCGCCGCTCCACCACCACGAAGGCGGCGCCGAGGACCGCCCCGGCCACACCCGCCCACCAGGTCTGCGCGATCAGCGCGTACGTCACGAGCGCGAGCGCCGAGGCGCCCAGGACCGCGCCGAGCACGTCGAAGCGCCCGCGGGCCGTCTCGTCGCGGGACTCGGGGACGTGCCGCAGCGCCACCGGCACGCAGATCAGCGCGAGCGGCACGTTCAGGAAGAAGACCCAGCGCCAGCCCGGCCCGTCCACCAGCCAGCCGCCCACGAAGGGCCCGACGGCCGCGCCCACGCCGCCGAAGCCGGACCACAGGCCGACCGCCTTGGCCCGGTCGTCCTCGTGGAAACTGGCCTGGATCAGCGCCAGCGAGCCGGGGGTGAGCAGCGCACCGCCGACGCCCTGGAGGGCCCGCGCGGCGACCAGGACGCCCGCGTTCGGGGCGAGCCCGCACAGCAGCGAGGCCACCGCGAACCAGACCACGCCGATCACGAAGACCCGCCGCCGCCCGTACCGGTCGCCGAGCGAGCCGCCGAGCAGGATCAGCCCGGCCAGGGTCAGCATGTAGGCGTTGACGGTCCACTGCAGGTCGGCGATGTCGGCGCCGAGGTCCTCGCCGATGTGGGGCAGGGCGACGTTGACGACGGTCGAGTCGAGCAGCGCCATCCCCGAGCCGAGGACCGTGGTGAACACGATCCAGCGCCCCGTACCCGAGGCGAGCCGGATGTCCATGCCTGCATGGTCCCGCGAACGCCGGAGCCCCGCCCACCGGAACGGTGGACGGGGCCCGTCACTGCGTGTCTCCCGGCCCGCTTCCCAGCGTGCCGGACGTGCTCAGCGGGTGAAGTTGAAGTACTTCCAGGGTCCGTAGACCGTGCTGTTCACGTTGTCGCCCGCGGCGCCGTCGATGTACGCCGAGCGGATGCGGAACTTGTAGCCGGCCAGGGCCGGGTCACCGTTGAACCGCACGTACGACTTGCCGAACTGGTCCAGCTGGAAGTACTCCGGACCGAGGTCGCGCCAGGCGCCCGCGTAGAACATCTGGGCGTCGATGCGGGTGCTGCGGTTCGGGTACGCGTTGTGCCAGGTGGTGATCAGCGCGTAGTTCGACGTACGGAACGTCTGGTAGTTGACGGTGCCGAACTTCGTCCACTTGTAGTGGCGCGAGAGCGAGGTGGTGACACCGGCGCGGGTGTACACGCCCGACACCGCCTGCGCCCAGCCGTTGCGCGCGTCACCGGCGAAGACCGCGGTCACCGTGGTGTCGCGGGACATCCACATCGACGCGGAGAGCTTGCCCTGCGCGTTGACCGTGCCCCGCTTGAGCAGCCGCTTGGGCTCGTAGCCCCACGGGTCGGCCCAGATCTCCACGACCCGGTTCTTGTACGTCGGGCCGAGGGTGGCCGTGTACGTGACGGTGGTCGCGTAGTTGTACGTGCTCTTGTTCTTGTCCAGCGTGATCGCGGTCTTGTTGTGCGAGACCTTGACCAGCGCCGAACCGGACGCCGCCGAACGCTGCGCGTCGCCCGCGAACGTCACCTTGTAGGTGACGTTGCCGGCGGCGGTCGGGGTGTCGGCGAAGGAGAACGCGCCGTTCGCCCCGAGCGCCTTGTTGCCGAGGGACTTGCCGTTCGGGTTCTCGACGTCGAAGCGGGTCACCGCGAGCGGCGTCCCGGCCGGCAGCGCCACGGTGGCCGTGACCGAACCGCTGACGGTGAGCGGCTTCAGGACCGGCGCGGTGGCCGGGACCTTCACGGTGACCGCCGGGGCGGACTTCGTCGGCTCGTCCAGGACGTGCAGACGGACCGAGCCGTTGTAGTTGTTCGTCAGCGCGAAGAGGCGGCTGCCGCCCGGCTCCCAGGCGAGACCGCCGTCGGCGAGGTCGTCCCCGCCGCTGCTGGTCCCGGTGGACGGGAAGTCGTAGGTGCGGACCGCGGTCGTGGCCGCCGGCTTGTAGACGAAGACGTCCTTGCCGTACGACGAGTCGGAGCCGGCCGCGACGGTGCCGTCCGGGGCGATCGCCACGGCGGCGCCGTGGTAGTCGCTCGGGAGGGTGCCGACCTCGGCGAGGTCCGAGCTCTGCCACACGTGGTGCACGTTGCCCGCGTTGGCGGTGACCAGACGGGTGCCGTCCGGCGTGAACGCCAGGTCGTTGGTGACGCCGGACAGCGTGCTGTCGTTGCGCGCGGTGCGGTTCGCCGTGCCCGTGGCCACGTCGTACTCGGCCAGCTTGAACCGGTTGTAGGACGAGGACGCGGCGGCGATCGTGTTCGGGTCGGCCGGCGAGGCGGCGAGCCTCGGGGCGCCCGAGTAGTTCGTCTCGGTGTCCTGGCCCAGCGCGACCACCGGCTCGGCGCCGGAGAGGTCGAGCGAACCGATGTCACCGTGGTCGCTGCCGGTCGGCTCGTAGCCGAACCAGATCTTGCCGCCCGCGAGCGCGAGGTGCCTCGGGTCGGTGTTCTCGCCGGTGGCGTACCGGGCCGTCTCGGTGACGGTCGTGGTGTCCAGGGCGATGACGGCGTCGGCGCCCGAGACCGCGGCGTACAGGCTGGTCGAGTCGGCGGAGAGCGCCAGACCCGTGACCCCCGGCAGACCGGTCGCGGTGGCCAGCACACGGCCCGCGTAGTCGGTCGCGACGAGCTTGCCGTAGGCAGGGTCGCTGATGAAGATGCGCTGGTGGACGCCGTCTACGACGACGTCGCCCACGGACGACACCGGCAGGAGGACGCTGCTGTCAGCAGACGCCGAACCCGCCGTACCCGCGACCAGTGCCGCGGAGCTGAAGAGGACCGCGAGGGATGTCGCGGCCGAGAGAGTGCGCTTACGCACGATGAAGAGACCCCCCAAAAATGGCCTCCGGCCCCCAGATACGGGGCACGGTGATCCGCAGCCTAGATCACACCGCGGACAGCGCGCCTCCCGGTATCCGTCAAGCGGTCAACTTCCACGAAAGTCGACTTCTCGACCCTGTCATCCGCGCAGCCGCGCCGCCGCCCGTACGAGCGCGTCCACGCCCCGCTCGGCCTTGGCGCGGGGACAGCCCACGTTGAGGCGGACGAAGCCGGGGGTGCCGTACACGCCGCCCGGCATGATCGCGACCCGCTCGACGCTCACCAGCTCCTCCTGGAGCGCGGACTCGTCGATGCCCAGCGGGCGCAGGTCGATCCAGGCGAGGTAGCCGGCCTGCGGCGGGGACCAGACGACGCCCGGGAGGCCGTCGGCGATCCGTTCCTCGACCAGGCCCATGGTGCCGGCGACGTAGCCGCGCAGGGCGTCCAGCCAGGGGGCTCCGTGCCGGTAGGCGGCGATGTGGGCGGTGAGGGAGAGCACCGCGGGGGAGGCCAGGCCCTCGCCGGTCTCCATGCGCCGGACGAACGCGACCCGCTCGTCGGGGTCGCCGAGGAAGCCGTACGAGCCCGAGAGCGCGGGGAAGTTGAACGCCTTCGTGCCGGAGGTGACCATGGCCCAGCGGCGGCCCCGGCCCGCCTCCGCGACGGCCGCCCACGGCACGTGGCGGTGGCCCTCGGTGGTCAGGTCCGCGTGGATCTCGTCGCTGACGACGGAGACGCCGTACCGCTCGGCGAGCCGCGCGAACTCCTTCAGCTCGTCCGCCCGCCACACCCGGCCGGTCGGGTTGTGCGGGGAGCAGAGCAGCAGCATCCGGCTGTCGGGCCGGGCCAGCTCGCGCTCCAGGGCCTCCGGGTCGTCGAGCGGCACCCCGCGCAGCTCCCGCCCGAGGCCGGTGACCGCCTTGCGGAAGCCGTCGTAGGTGGGGGTGTGGACGACGACGCCGTCACCGGGCTCGGTCCACATCCGCAGCAGCTGGGAGAGCTGGCTGAGCACGGAGGGCGCGTAGACCATGGCCTCCGGGTCGACGACGGTGCCGTGCCGGTCCGCGTACCAGTCGCGGACGGCCTCGCGGAACTCGCCGAGCCGCCAGTCGGTGTAGCCGAAGACGCCGTGGCCGACCCGCTCGCGCAGGGCGTCGAGGACGGCCGGCGGAGAGGTGAAGTCCATGTCGGAGATGGTGAAGGGCAGCAGATCGGGGTCGCCGAAGCGGTCGGCTATGCCGTCCCACTGCACGGACCAGGTCCCGCGCCGGTCTGTCTCCCGGTCGAAGTCGAAGTCGGACACCCTGCCTCATTTCCGGATACGACGAGGGCCCGGCCCCGTCGGAACGGTGCCGGGCCCTCGTGGACTGCCTGACTGCTACGGCGTGGCGCTTACTTCAGCTTCGTGCCGGCCGAGCGCAGCGCGACACAGGCCTCGCCGACGCGGGCGGCCATGCCGGCCTCGGCCAGCTTGCCCCAGGTGCGCGGGTCGTAGGTGGACTTCGTGCCGACCTCGCCGTCGACCTTCAGGACGCCGTCGTAGTTGCGGAACACGTGGTCCACGACCGGGCGGGTGAAGGCGTACTGGGTGTCGGTGTCGAGGTTCATCTTGACCACGCCGTTCTCCAGCGCGGTGGCGATCTCCTCGGCGGTGGAGCCGGAGCCGCCGTGGAAGACGAAGTCGAACGGGGAGGTCTTGCCGAACTTCTCGGCGACACCCGCCTGCAGGTCCTTGAGCAGCTCGGGGCGGAGCACGACGTTGCCCGGCTTGTAGACGCCGTGGACGTTGCCGAAGGAGGCGGCCAGCAGGTAGCGGCCCTTCTCGCCCAGGCCGAGGGCCTCGGCGGTGCGGACGGCGTCGTCGACGGTGGTGTACAGCTCGTCGTTGATCTCGTGGCTGACGCCGTCCTCCTCGCCACCGGTCGGGGTGATCTCGACCTCAAGGATGATCTTGGCGGCGACGGCCTTGGCCAGCAGCTCCTGGCCGATGGCCAGGTTGTCGGCGAGGGTCTCGGCGGAACCGTCCCACATGTGGGACTGGAACAGCGGGTCCTGGCCGCGGGCCACGCGCTCGGCGGAGATGTCGAGCAGCGGGCGGACATAGCCGTCCAGCTTGTCCTTGGGGCAGTGGTCGGTGTGCAGCGCGACCGTGATGTCGTACTTCGCGGCGACGATGTGCGCGAACTCGGCCAGGGCAACGGCGCCCGTGACCATGTCCTTCTTGTGCTGGCCGCCCAGGAACTCGGCACCGCCGGTCGAGATCTGGATGATGCCGTCGCTCTCGGCCTCCGCGAAGCCGCGCAGGGCGGCGTGGAGGGTCTGGGACGAGGTCACGTTGATGGCCGGGTAGGCGAACTTGCCTGCCTTCGCCCGGTCGAGCATCTCGTTGTAGACCTCGGGGGTTGCGATGGGCATTCGTCCGCTCCTTGTGATGTGCGGGTGTGTGGTGCTAGGCCCTGACCTAGAGGCGACGTCATCGTCGCCGCCCATCTTTCCAGACTCCTGTACGGGCTCCCACGGGCCGTACGGACACAGAGGCGGGGTGTTTCACGTGAAACACCCCGCCTCTGGATAAAACCGCAGGTCAGGACCGCATTCGCGGGGTCCCGGGACCTAAGTCACGACTTGACGGCGGTTACGCCAGCCCGAGATCCGCGAGCTGGTAGCCGGTGAGGTACGGGAGACCCGCCCCGTCGATCGCGTCGGCCGCGCCCCGGTCGACGATGGTCGCCACGGCGACGACCTCGCCGCCCGCCTCACGGACCGCCTCGACGGCGGTCAGCGGCGAGCCGCCGGTGGTGGAGGTGTCCTCGACCACGAGGCAGCGCCGGCCCTTCACGTCGGTGCCCTCGATGCGGCGCTGCATGCCGTGGGCCTTCTGGGCCTTCCGGACCACGAAGGCGTCGAGGCGCGCGCCGCGCGCGGCCGAGGCGTGCAGCATCGAGGTCGCGACCGGGTCGGCGCCCAGCGTCAGACCGCCCACGCAGTCGAAGTCCAGGTCGGCGGTCAGGTCCAGCATGACCTGCCCGACCAGCGGCGCGGCCTCGCCGTCCAGGGTGATCCGGCGCAGGTCGATGTAGTAGTCGGCCTCAAGACCCGAGGAGAGGGTCACCTTGCCGTGCACCACGGCCTTGTCCTTGATCTGCTGGAGCAGCTCAGCGCGTACGTCAGTCATGCCGATGAGCTTAAAGCCGCTCGCTCAGAGGCGACGCCAGCGCCAGGTCGTCCCGACCTCCAAGGGGTCGATCGGGGTGACCAGGCGAGGGAGGGTGTTGAGGCCGTTCGGGGGGCCGGACTGCGGCTCGACGCAGACCGCGTCCGCGGGCTCGTCGTAGATCACCAGCCACTCGGCCCGGCTGGTCAGACGCAGCTCCAGCTGCTCCGGCCAGGTGAGGGTGATGTCGACGCCGCCCGGCATCCCGAAACAGTCGTCCCAGGGGCGGGGGGTCGGCTCGATGCGACGGCCGGTGGGGAGGTGGTCCTCGCCGCGCTCCTCCTGCCAGCCGGGCGTGAAGTCGAGCTCGACGTCCTGGCCGCCGAGGTTGCGGTGGAACCAGGGGTGCCAGCCGGCCTGCGCCGGGAAGGAGCCCTCCGTCGCCTCGATGCCGAGCTGGAGCGTGAGGGAGTCCTCGGTCAGCTCGAAGGTCTGGGTGACCCGGCCCGGGTAGGGCCACGGGTCGGCCAGGTCGGTGGTGAAGGCGGCGGTGGTGTCGGTGACCCGGGCGGTCTTCCAGGCGACGTCGCGGACGGTGCCGTGCAGGGCGTGCGGGGCGGCGTGCTCGCTGACGGGGAGCTGGTGGACGGTGCCGCCGTTGCGGAACCGCCCGTTCTCGGTGCGTCCCGCCCAGGGTGCCATCACGAAGGCGCCGTACCGCTCTCCCTGGAGCAGCAGTTCGGTGCCTCCGATGCGCAGGCCGTCGATGCGGCAGCCGTGCTCGGGGTCGATGGTCAACTCGGCGTCGCCGGCCGTCAGTCGCGTCAGAGTGCTCACGCCACGACCTTATGGCCTGCCCCGACGCCTCGTCAGCGGCGCCGTCGCAGGGCGCGGCCGACCACCACCGCGGAGGCGATGGCCAGCGCGGCCGCGGGGGCGATCCAACGCAGCGTGGCGGTGGCGCTGGAGGTCTCGGGGGCCGGGACCGGGGCGTACCGGCCGCGCGGCGGGGCGTGGTCGACCTCCTCCGCGCTGCGCCCGATCATCGTGCGGCGCGCGTGGGCGGCCTCGGCGGCGGGCGGGAGGGGCGCCAGGGGGTCGGTGCCGTCGACGGCACCGACGGCGTCCTCGGCGATCCGTGCCGCGTCGAGATCCTCCGCCGACGTGCGGGACGGCTCCTCCACGCCGTCGTCCACCCCGTCGTCGTCGGTGTCCGCCCCGGCCGCCAGCTCCGCCGCCATCTCGGCCTCGACGTCGGACACGGCCACCAGCGCCTCGGCGAACCGGTCGAGCAGCCGGGCGGCCGCCGCGGCGCGGGCCTCGGGGCCGGTCTCGGCGAGCCGGCCTTCCGCCTTCACCCGGCCGCTGAAGGTGAGCGTGGTGCCCTCGGCCACCGGGGTGAGCGTGAGCGTCAGGTCCAGCGCCGCGGAGCCCTTGCCGCGCACCTCGCCGCCTTCGCCCTCGACGGCGAAGGCTCCGTTGCGCTCGCTGATCCGCAGCGCGCCGCGGTAGGTGATGGTGTTGCCGCCGACCCGGACCTTCAGCCGCCCGGCGAGCGGGTCCGCGTCCGGTTCGGCGTCCTGCTGGAGGCCGGGGACGCAGCGCGCGACCCGCGCCGGGTCCGTCAGGGTGGCGCGCAGGACCTCGGCCGGGACCGGGACGAACACCTCATGCTCCATGGGAGCCGAGCCTACTCAGGCCCGGGCCGCCCGTCGCCTGTTTGCGTCCCCCCGGGGACCGGGGCCCCGCCGTGCTCAGTAGCGGGGGTGCACGAGGGTGGACGGCGGCAGGCCGGTCGCCTCCGGAGTGCGGGTGCGCTCGATGCGGGCCTCCGCCGTGGTGAGCGCGCGGGGGGTCAGGGAACGCAGGCGGGGCGCGGCCGGGGCCAGGCCGAGGGCGGGTGGCCGGGCGGCGGGGGCGGCGAGGAGGAAGCCCCACTGGCCGGGGGTCCGGTCGGGGGCCGAGCGGGCCGCCCGGGTGGGCGCCGTGGTGGTGCCGTCGGCCGCGCCGTAGGGGCGGGTGGCGAAGCCCGCGGCGCGGAGGGTGGCGTCCACCGTCCAGTAGGCGCGGGGGCGGGCGGCCGCCGAGCCGGCGTGGACGACGAGGCGGCCCCCCTCGGCCAGGACGCCGGCGACGAGCCCGTAGAACTCCTCCGAGTACAGCTTGGCGCCGGCGGTGAGTCCGGGGTCGGGCAGGTCGGAGATCACCACGTCGTACCGTTCCTGCACGGGCCGCGCCGCGCGCAGCCAGCGGAAGGCGTCGCCGTACGCGACGGTGACGCGGGGGTCCCGGAAGGCCTGCCCGTTGAGGGTGGCGAGCTCGGGGTCGGTGCGGACCAGGCGGACCACGCCGGGGTCGAGCTCGACGACGGTGACCGCGCGGACGTCGGGGTAGCGCAGCACCTCGCGGGCGGCCAGGCCGTCGCCTCCGCCGAGGATCAGCACCCGGGCGCGGCGCCCGTTCATCGCGGGGTGCACCAGCGCCTCGTGGTAGCGGTACTCGTCCTGGCCGCCGACCCACAGCCGCCCGTCGAGGAAGAGGTCGGGCGGGCCGCCACGGCCGCCGGTCACCACCACCTCCTGGAGCGAGGTGCGGACGGCGACCCGTACGTCGGCGCCGTAGACGGCCCGGCGCGCGGCCTGTTCGAAGTCGTCGGCGAGGGCCGTCGCGGTGGCGAGGGCGCCGAGCACGGCGAGGTTGGCGCCGACCAGTAGCCACCGGGAGCGGGGCGTCAGGTCCCGGCGGAACAGCCAGAGCACGAGGGCGCCGCCCGCCACCGCGTTGACCGCGCCGGTGACGAGGGCGCCGGTGAGCTGCCCGAGCCAGGGCAGCAGCAGGAACGGGAAGGCGAGGCCGCCGACGAGGGCGCCGACGTAGTCCGCGGCGAACAGGTCGGCGACGGTGCCGGCCGCGTCCTGCTCCCGCCGGCCGCCCCGCTGGATCAGCGACATCAGGAGCGGGATCTCCGCCCCGATCAGCACGCCGATGGCCAGCGAGAACGCGACCAGCACGTACCGCGCCTCGCCGAGCCAGGCGAAGGCCGCGTAGAGCACCATCGCCGAGCAGCCGCCGACCAGCGCGAGCCCGCACTCGACCAGGCCGAAGCCGACCGCCGCACGGCAGCGCAGCCGCTTGGCGAGCAGCGAGCCGACGCCCATCGCGAAGACCATGACGGACAGCACGACGGACGCCTGGGTGACCGAGTCGCCGATCAAGTAGGAGGCGAGCGCCACCAGTTCCAGCTCGTAGACCAGACCGCAGGCGGCGCACACGAACACCACCGCCAGGACCGGATACCGCACCGCGCGCGGCCGTTCCGGCGGCAACCGCACCGCCCGCTTGGGTGGCGGGGGCGCGGTCAGGGGCGGGTCGATCATGCCCGTAACGCTACGTCACACGTCAGTTGCCGCTTGTCACCCACACGAGTGCATCTGGGGTGAACGGGCGGCGCATCAGAGTGTCGCGGGCATACGGGCGCCGATCCGGGTTCTGGTCACCACCAACTGCCCTTCCTGCGGGTACGCGTGCCAGGTGCGCCAGCGCACCTGGCCCTCGTGGCGCTGCGCCAGCATCGCCGTGAAGGCGTGCGGCGAGCCGGGGAAGGTCCCCGCGAGGCCGTGGGGATGGTCGGCGACGAGCGCGAGCAACTCCTGTGCGCGGCCCGCGAACGAGCCCTGGGTCAGGGTCTCGACGCGCGCCGCGAACTCGTACTCCCACTCGCCCACCCGCTTGGACACGCCCAGCGGCAGCGGCGTACTGCTGCCGGGCATGCAGGCGACGGTCTCCGAGCAGTTGCGTTCCGCCTCCTCCAGGAGCACCTGGTGGGAGGCGCCGAGCAGCCGCAACTGCAGCTTGGCTCCGGATAGTTCGAGGTCGAGCACCGCGAGGGCGGGCAGCGGATCGCGCCCCAGCGCCCAGGCCAGGTCGGCCGCGCGGGTGTCGGTGTAGGAGGTCTTCAGGGTCGTGAGCATGGGTCGGCTCCGCAAACACGGTTTGACGGGTGGGCCGGGGGCGTCCCGGCGAAATGGCTCCGACCGGGAGTGGGGATCGCCGGCTCGGGTCCACACACGGTCCGAGGGCTGGATGTTCTCAACAGCGAGGGAATCATGAACCGCGGGCAGCTCACAGCGTTTTTACCCAACTTGACGTGCTTTCCATCCCCTCGGGGGCCCCACGGTTCAACTGTTCAGTCGCATTCGATCGCGTGGTTCCCACACATGCCCAACGGAAGCGCGTACGAGGCCCGTTGCGGAGGTCAGCTGGAGCCGCAGCCGCCGCCGCCACAGGACGACCCGCACGAGGAGGACGACCCGCACGACGAGGAGGTCCCGCAGCCTCCGCCGCCGCCACTGCCGCCGCTTGACCAGCCGCCGCGCCGCCGCCGGCGCCGCTTGGCGGCACCGCCGCCGCCCCGCACCGCCGAGGTGAAGCCGATCACCACGATCGCGAAAGCCAGGATGATGAAGAATTCCATTTCGTTCCCCCGTACTCGTGTATGCCGTTCCGGTGTTCCGTTCCGGTGTTCCGTTCCGATGTTCCGTTCCGATGCGCCGTTTCCCGGCGTGCGAGGGGGATTCCCGGCCCGCGACGCGCCCAAAGCGCACTTGAGCAAGTCCAGAGCTTCACCCGAGGATGACGCCCATGACACGACCGCTGCTCAACCGCAGGCTCGCGGAGTTCGGCACGACGATCTTCGCCGAGATGTCCGCGCTCGCCACCCGCACCGGCTCGATCAACCTGGGCCAGGGCTTCCCCGACACCGACGGCCCCGAGGAGATCCGCGAGGCCGCGGTCCGGGCCCTGCGCGAGGGCCACGGCAACCAGTACCCGCCCGGCCCCGGCGTCCCCGAGCTGCGTGCGGCGATCGCCGGGCACCAGCTGCGTCGCTACGGTTTGGAGTACGACCCCGACAGCGAGGTCCTGGTCACCGCCGGGGCCACCGAGGCGATCGCCGCCGCGCTGCTCGCCCTGGTCGAGCCCGGCGACGAGGTGATCGCCCTGGAGCCGTACTACGACTCGTACGCCGCCTGCATCGCGATGGCCGGCGGCACCCGCGTGCCGGTCACCCTCCGCCCGCACGACGGCGCGTTCACCCTCGACCTGGACGAACTGCGCGCCGCGGTCACCGACCGGACCCGGCTGATCCTCCTCAACACCCCGCACAACCCCACCGGCACCGTCCTCAGCCGCGCCGAGCTCACCGCGATCGCCGAACTCGCCCAGGAGCGCGACCTGCTCGTCGTCACCGACGAGGTGTACGAGCACCTGGTCTTCGACGACGCCGAGCACGTGCCGATCGCGTCGCTGCCCGGCATGCGCGAGCGGACCGTCACCATCGGCTCGGCCGGCAAGACGTACTCCTTCACCGGCTGGAAGGTCGGCTGGATCACCGCCACCCCCGAGCTGACGAGCGCCGTCCGCTCCGCCAAGCAGTTCCTGACCTACGTCTCCTCCGGGCCCTTCCAGTACGCCGTCGCCGAGGCGCTGCGGCTGCCGGACTCCTTCACCGACGGGCTGCGCGCCGAACTCCAGGCCAAGCGGGACCTGCTGACCGAGGGCCTCGCCGCCGCGGGCTTCGGCGTCCACCGGCCGGCCGGCACGTACTTCGTGACCACCGACATCCGCCCGCTCGGCGAGACCGACGGCTTCGCGTTCTGCCGGGCGCTGCCCGAACGCGCGGGCGTCGTCGCCATCCCCAACGCGGTCTTCTACGACCACCGCGAGGAGGGCGCGCCCTTCGTCCGCTTCGCGTTCTGCAAGCGCGTCGAGGTCCTCCAGGAGGCGGTGGACCGGCTGAAGAGGCTGGCGGGCGCCTGAGGGGCGGTCGACCGGCCCGGATAGGGTCCCCCTCGCCCTGACCGAAACGATCAGGGCGAGACGACCATGGGGGTACCCGCGCATGTCCGCACCGAAGTCCTCACCCAGCCGCAGAGCGACGCTGCTCGCCTTCGCCGGAGTCGCGGCGGGCGGCGCCCTGCCGCTCGCCGCGGCGGCACCGGCCGCGGCCGGCCCGATCCCGTCGGCCGAGCCGCCGCTGGTGCCGTCGCCGCTGAACGGCGGGCCCGCGCCGGCGCCCGGCGCCCGGCTGCCGATGCTGATCGACCCCACCGATCCCTGGCACTTCACCGCGCACCCGGCCGGGGCGCTGACCACCCGCGCGACCGCCGGCGGCCTGGAGGTCTCGGACTCCAAGGGGGTGCTGGCGACCCTCACGACGGGGGCGAGCACCGTGACCGTGCGCGGGCCCAAGCGCTGGTTCACCGAGCAGAAGCGCACCGTCACGGACGCCTTCGACCGGACCCTGACCACGGGCGTCACCGGCTGGGGCCAGTCCCCGGACGGCGGCTCCTGGTCCCCCAACAGCAAGGACGACGCGAACGTCGGGGACTACAAGGTGGAGGCCGGCCGGGGCGTCATCACGCTCGGCACGGCCGGTTCGAGCCGCCATTCCGTCCTCTCCGACAAGAACCTCGGCGACGTCCGCGCCCGCGCCCGCTTCTCCTTCGACAAGAAGCCCACCGGCGCGCCCCTCTCGCTCGCCCTCACCTTCTCCCTGTCGGCCCTCTCCACCCACTACCGGGCCCGGCTGATCGTCACCCCGGCCGGGGACGTCCAGCTCACCCTGGAGAAGGCGCTGAACGACGAGGTCACCGTCCTCGCCCCGGCCGTCACGGTCGGCACCGGCTTCGCGGCCTTCGACCACTGGTGGGTGCAGGTCGAGAAGGCCGGTGACGTGCTGCGCGCCCGCGCCTGGAAGAACGGCGAGACGACCCCCGACTGGCGCTTCAGCCTGCGCGACCCCAGCCCGGACACCGCCCTCGGCGCCGGAACCGTCGGCGTCCGGGCCCAGGCCGCCACGGGCGCTGCCACCGGCGTGGAGGCCCGGGTCTACGACTTCCTCGTCGAGGAGGCGACCTGGGTCGACCCGCCCGTCATCACCCACGACACCTGGGTACGGGTGCTCCCGGAGCCCTTCGACGGCTCCTGGACGCCCGCCGTGGAGCAGCGGGTGCGCGCGTGGGCGGGCGACCTGTCGCCGGACGCGCTGGCGTACGCGGCCATGTTCCTGCCGTCCGCGCCCGCGGTCACCCGCGTGGTGAACGACGGCGACGGAGTGCCGCGCACCGTGAAGGTGCTGGGCACGTCCCAGTACAGCAAGCCGTCCCCGGACACCGGCGAGCGCACGGTCGGCGCCGACTTCCAGGAGTACATGGGGATCTCCTGGGCCTTCCCGGGCTTCCCGACCCGTGCCCCGGAGGCACCGTTCCTGAACTCCCTCGACTGCTCGGGCTTCGTCCGGATGGTCTACGGCTTCCACATGGGCCTTCCGCTGCTCCACGAGAACGCGGCCCCCGACCACCGCGGTCTGCCGCGCACGTCGACGAGGCAGGCGAAGGACGGCCCCGGCGTGATCGTCGCCGACGGCGGCACCGCGGTGCCGCCGCTCGACGGGCTGCGCATCGGCGACACGGTCTTCTTCGACTCCGACACGGACCCGGAGGCGGGCGGCCACATCGGCATCTACCTGGGTGAGGACCACCACGGCTACCGGCGCTTCTTCTCCAGCCGCAAGACGCCCAACGGCCCGACCCTCGCCGACGTCGGCGGCCGGTCGGTCCTGAACGGCACGTCGGACGAGACCTACACCGACAAACTCCGGGTGATCCGCCGCTTCTGACCCGCGCGCCCCCTCCGTGCCGCGGTATTCGTCCGGTAAACCGATTTGTCGGGTAACACCGGATTCCCCGCGCGCACGGAGGTGCCCCCTGTCCGCCGAAACCCTCGACCGCCCGGCGTCCGCCCCCCTCGCGGCCTCGGCCGCCCGGCGGGTGCCCCGTTGGCGGGCCTCGCTGCGGCGGGCGGCGCCCGCGCTCGGGCTGTTCGCGGCCGCCCGGCTGACCGGGACGCTGGTGCTCGCGCTGTGGGCCTGGCACGTGGGGCGGTCGCCGCGGGCGCTGCTCGCGAAGTCCTGGGACTCGGACTGGTACACGCGGATCGCGGCGCACGGGTACGGGCGCACCCTGTTCTGGCCGGACGGCGGCGCCCAGTCCGACCTGGCGTTCTTCCCCCTGTACCCGGGGCTCGTGCGGGCCCTCGCGACCGTGCTTCCGGTGGCGTACGGGACGGCGGGGCTGCTGCTGTCCTGGCTCGCGGCCGGGGCGGCGGCCTGGGGGATCTACCTGGTCACGGAGCGGGTGGCGGGGCGGCCCGCCGCCGTGGTGCTGGTGCTGCTGTGGGCGCTGCTGCCGCACGCGGTCGTGCTGACCATGGCGTACACCGAGCCCCTGATGACCGCGTTCGCCGCCTGGGCGCTGTACGCCCTGCTGACCCGCCGCTGGCTGCTCGCGGGCTCCCTGGCCGCCCTCGCCGGGCTCTCCCGGCCCAACGGGGTGGCGGTGGCCGCCGCCGTCCTCGCGGCCGTCGCGGTGGAGCTGTGGCGGCGGCGTGGCCGTGTGGGGTGGCGCCCGTGGGCGGCGGCGGCGCTCGCACCGGCCGGCTGGCTGTCGTACGTGCTGTGGGTCGGGGCCCGCCGGGGCGACCTGCTGGGCGGCTACTTCGCCGTGCAGGACGGCTGGACCTCGCGCTTCGACTTCGGGCGGGGCGCGCTGCGCTTCGTCCGGGACATGGTGACGAAGGGCCCGACCCAGTTCGGCTACGTGATGGCGCTGGTGATCACCGCGGTGGGGGTGCTGCTCTTCGCGCTGCTGGTGCTCGTGGAGCGCCCGCCGCTGCCGGTGCTCGTCTACACGGGCGTGCTGGTGCTGATCACCGTCGGCGGTTCGGGCTTCTTCGAGTCGAAGCCGCGCTTCCTGCTGCCGGCCTTCCCGCTGCTGCTGCCGGCGGCCCTGGCACTGACGAGAGCCCGGCCACGCGCCGCGATCCTGGTGGTCGCGGGCCTGGCCGGGCTCTCGTTCGGCTACGGGGTGTACGTGCTCATGCTGGCACGCATGGCCCTGTAGGAGTCAGGAGCGGCGACTCACTCGCCGGACTCGCCGGACTCCTTCTCCTCCGGGGTCTCCAGACCGAACTGCTCGACGACCCACTTGTCGAACTCGATCGACGCGCGGACCCAGCTGACGGTGGAGGACACGAAGTGCTCCAGCGACACGCCGGTGCCGATCAGCATCTGGGCCTCACCGATGAGACGGAGGGTGGCGGAGCCGTCCTCCTCCTCGTGCAGGTGGGTGTAGACCTTGGGCCACAGGGTGCGCCGGTTCCAGTCGTCGATCGCGTCGAGGACCTTGGCGCGGTCGTCCGCCGAGTGCGGGCGGTCGTAGAACGTGCGGACGGAGAAGACCTGCTGGTCGTCCTCGCCGCGGAACATGAAGTACGTGCGGAATTCCTCCCACGGCGCCGCGAGGTCACCCTCGTCGTCGACGACGTACTTCAGCTCCATCTGGTCGAGGAGCTGCTTCACCAGGTCCTGGTCGGGAACGACGGGGCCCGCCGGTCCTGCGGCCTGAGGCTGGGGCTGTCCCCCGAAATTCGGAATCGAGGACGGGTCGATGCTCACCGGGATTTCCCTTCGTACGGATGTGGCCATCCTCCCTCATGCCGGGCGGGGGGTGGCAAGCCCCCACGGCGTGGATCAGCTGCAAGCTGATCCGGGCCGCGGGGGACGCCCGGAACGAGCGGCTCAGGCCGTCGCCCGCCCCACGATGAGACCGTCCTCGAAACGGTCCACCCGGACGGTGTCCCCGTCGCGGACCTCCCCGGCCAGGATCTCCCTGGCGAGGCGGTCGCCGATGGCCGACTGGATCAGGCGGCGCAGCGGCCGGGCACCGTAGGCCGGGTCGTTGCCCTCCTGGGCCAGCCAGGCCAGCGCCTCGGGGGTGACCTCCAGGCCGAGCCTGCGGTCGGCGAGGCGGCGGGCCAGCCGGTCGATCTGGAGCCGCGCGATGCGGGCCAGCTCGTCCTGGTCCAGGGCGGAGAAGACGACGATCTCGTCGAGCCGGTTCAGGAACTCGGGCTTGAAGCTGGCGCGCACGACCTCCAGGACCCGCTCCCGCTTCTCGTCCGCGCCGCTCACGGGGTCGACCAGGTACTGGCTGCCCAGGTTCGAGGTGAGGATCAGGATCGTGTTGCGGAAGTCGACCGTGCGGCCCTGGCCGTCGGTGAGGCGTCCGTCGTCGAGGACCTGGAGCAGGACGTCGAAGACCTCCGGGTGCGCCTTCTCCACCTCGTCGAGGAGCACCACGCTGTACGGGCGGCGGCGCACGGCCTCGGTGAGCTGGCCGCCCTCCTCGTAGCCGACGTAGCCGGGGGGCGCGCCGACGAGGCGGGCGACGGAGTGCTTCTCGCCGTACTCCGACATGTCGATGCGGACCATGGCCCGCTCGTCGTCGAAGAGGAAGTCGGCGAGGGCCTTCGCCAACTCGGTCTTGCCGACGCCGGTGGGGCCGAGGAAGAGGAAGGAGCCGGTGGGCCGGTCGGGGTCGGCGATGCCCGCGCGGGTGCGGCGCACGGCGTCGGAGACGGCCTGGACGGCCTCGCTCTGGCCGATCAGGCGGCGGCCGAGCTCGTCCTCCATGCGCAGCAGCTTCTGCGTCTCGCCCTCCAGGAGGCGTCCGGCGGGGATCCCGGTCCAGGCGCCGACGACGTCGGCGATGTCGTCGGGGCCGACCTCCTCCTTGACCATGGTGTCCTTGGCGGCCTCCCGCTCGGCCTCGGTGGCCTCCGCCAGCTCGCGCTCCAGCGTGGGGATCTCCCCGTACAGCAGCTTGGAGGCGGAGTCGAAGTCGCCGTCGCGCTGGGCGCGCTCGGCCAGGCCGCGCAGCTCGTCGAGCCGCTCCTTCAGCTCGCCGACGCGGTTGAGGGACTGCTTCTCCTTCTCCCAGCGGGCGGTGAGGCCGCGCAGCTCCTCCTCGCGGTCGGCGAGGTCGCGGCGCAGCTTCTCCAGGCGCTGGAGGCTGGCCGCGTCGGTCTCCTTGGAGAGGGCGAGCTCCTCCATCCGGAGCCGGTCGACGGAGCGCTGCAGCTCGTCGATCTCGACGGGCGACGAGTCGATCTCCATGCGGAGCCGGCTGGCGGCCTCGTCGACGAGGTCGATGGCCTTGTCGGGCAGGAAGCGGGAGGTGATGTACCGGTCGGAGAGCGTCGCGGCGGCCACCAGCGCGGAGTCGTTGATCTGGACCTTGTGGTGCGCCTCGTAGCGCCCCTTGAGCCCGCGCAGGATGGCGACGGTGTCCTCGACGCTGGGCTCGGCGACCAGGACCTGCTGGAAGCGGCGCTCCAGGGCGGGGTCCTTCTCGATCCGCTCGCGGTACTCGTCGAGGGTGGTGGCGCCGACCATGCGCAGCTCGCCGCGGGCCAGCATCGGCTTCAGCATGTTGCCGGCGTCCATGGCGGAGTCGCCGCCGGCGCCCGCGCCGACGACCGTGTGCAGCTCGTCGATGAAGGTGATGATCCGGCCGTCGCTCTCCTTGATCTCGGAGAGGACGGTCTTCAGCCGCTCCTCGAACTCGCCGCGGTACTTCGCGCCCGCGACCATGGCGCCGAGGTCGAGCGAGACCAGCCGCTTGCCGCGCAGCGACTCGGGCACGTCGCCCTTCACGATGCGCTGGGCGAGGCCCTCGACCACGGCGGTCTTGCCGACGCCGGGCTCGCCGATGAGGACCGGGTTGTTCTTGGTGCGGCGGGAGAGGACCTGCACGACGCGCCGGATCTCGTGGTCGCGGCCGATGACCGGGTCCAGCCTGCCCTCGCGGGCGGCGGCGGTGAAGTCGGTGCCGAACTTCTCCAGGGCCTTGTACGAGCCCTCCGGGTCGGCGGTGGTCACCCGGCGGGTGCCCCGGCTCTTCTCGAAGGCGTCCTGGAGCCGTGCGGCGGTGGCGCCCTGCCGGTCGAGGACCTGACCGGTCTGCCCGCCCTTGGCGGCGGTCGCGATGAGCAGGTGCTCGGTGGAGACGAAGTCGTCGCCCAGCCTCTTCGCGCGCTCGGCGGCGTCGGCGATCACCGCGAGGAGCTCGCGGTTGGGCTGCGGGGGCGCGACCGTGGACCCGGTGACGCTGGGCAGTGCGGCGAGCAGCCGCTCCGCGCCGGAGCGCACGGCGGCCTGGTCGGCCTCGACGGCGGCGAGCAGGTCGGTGATGTTCTCGTTGTCCTGACCCGCGAGCAGCGCGAGGAAAAGATGCGCGGGAGTCAGATCGGCGTGCCCCTGGGACACGGCGCGGCTGCTCGCCGCGTTCAGCGCGTCCCGGCTCCTGTTGGTCAGTTCGGCGTCCACGTGCGGGGTCTCCTCCTGTGAGCTCGACTCGTACTCCTCGTACCGTATGACTCATACAGCGTACATAAAGTTGAGTCTATTCCGCTCAAGGTATCGGCAGGGGTCCGCGCGGCGGTAGTTTCCGGGCATGGCGACTGACCCGAGGAACCCCGGCGACTCGTATCTCAGCTTCTGGCGCGAGTACCACATGAGCACCCTGACCACCCCCCGGCCGAACGGCACCCCGCACGTCGTGGCGGTGGGCGTCACGTACGACCCCGAGAACGGGCTGGCGCGGGTGATCACCAACAAGCACAGCCGCAAGGTCGCGAACGTCCTGGCGGCGGGCTCGGACGGCGCGCGGGTGGCCGTCTGCCAGGTCGACAAGGGGCGCTGGGCCACCCTGGAGGGCATCGCCAGGATCCGCACCGAGGCGGAGGTCGTCGCGGACGCGGTGGACCGCTACGCGGAGCGCTACGGCCGGGTGCCGGCCCCGAACCCGGACCGGGTGGTCATCGAGATCACGCTGACCCGCGCGATGGGCCGGGCCTAGGCACGTCCGGTCCGGAGATGCACAACGGCGCCATCGCGTTTCAGGTCCGCGATGGCGCCGCTGTGTGGGGGAAGTACCTGAGCGATCTACAACGACGGGGGAACCGCTCAGGCACTGCGGGGGGTGGCGGTGATGGTCTCGGGTTCGACCAGCTGGTGGTCCCGCTGGTCGAGATTGACGAAGATCATGCCGTACCGGATGGCACAGCGGACGGGCTGCGGAGCGCCACGGGGCCGGCGCAGACACCGGTAGGCACGGACGTCCTCGTCCTGCTCCCTGGCGACCACGATCGGTTCTCCGAAGAGGGTGACCATCAACGAGTCGCCACGGTGGGGGATGGCCGTGACGAGATCGACGAAGTGCCACCCGGACCGGTAGGCCGAAGCCATCTCCCGCCGGAAGGACCGGTCGTCCGGAGGCACGGTCATGCGTCCGCGCCCGCCGGGCTGGAGTCCCATACCGGGTCGAGCTGACCGACCGGGGCGAAGTCCCAGACGGGGTCAATCGGTGCCGCGACGACCTTGGCGGGCGTGCTGTCCCACACCGGGTCGCTGACGGCCAGCGCTCCTACTGCCGCCGCCCCAATGAAGACGGAAGCAAGTATCGAGCGAAGCAGTTTCGTGGACATGAGCGGCTTCGACCTCACTTGATGGTTTCCTCTCCCCCGCGTACAAGACGATGGCTCAGTCTTTGCGCTGGCACCACCGGGGCAATGCATCATGTTCCTGAAATACAGGATCCTGGGGGGTGTGCATATGCCGCAGAAACTCACAGAACCGACACATCCTCACGGGCATGTCGACCTCTGTGCAGCCGGAACGGACTTGTACGCAAGTGCGTTGCGGATCGGGCGAATAACCAGGAGTGAGGCAGAAGCCGCACCCTGCCTCATGGACCTCGACCTGCTGCACCCGGATCCGGACGATCCGTCCTGGCTGCGGCCCGTCCCGCCGTCCGCCGCTCTCGCCCGGCTCGTCCAGCCGCTGGAGCGTGAGATCCAGGACCGGCGCGCCCTGGCCATGGGCCTCTCCAGCACGTTCGAGCCTTTCATGGCGATCAGCGCCCAGGACCCCTCGACCACCCACGCCATCACCGTGCTCGAAGGCCTCCACCGCATCGACGCCGTCCTCGGCCGGGCCACCGCCGAGTGCTCCCAGGAGCTCCTCACCGTCCAACCGGGCGGCGGACGCAGCGAACACACCCTCAACACCGCCCTCAACCGCATCCAGCCGCTCCTCGACCGCGGCGTGCGGGTGCGCACCCTCTACCAGCACACCGCCCGCCACAGCCCCGGCATGCAGGTCTACCTCGAACAGGCCGGCATGGACCGCCTCCAGGTCCGCACCCTGGAGGAGAGCATCGAGCGGCTCATCATCATCGACCGCTCCGTCGCCCTCATCCCCGCCCGCCAGGACCGCCAGGTCGCCCTGGAACTGCGCCACCCCGGCCTCGTGGAGTACCTGGCGACCGTCTTCGAGCAGTCCTGGGCCCGCGCCACCCCCTTCGGCGAGCAGGTCCCCAACGCGCAGCGCAGGGACGGCATCAGCGGCGTCCAGCACTCCATCGCCAAGCTGCTCGTCGAGGGCCACGTCGACGAGGCCATCGCCCGCCGCCTCGGCATGAACGTACGCACCTGCCGCGCCCACATCGCCAAACTGGCCGCCACCCTCGGCAGCGGCAGCCGCGCCCAGCTGGGCTTCCTCATCGCCCAGTCCGGCATCCTCGACGAGCCCGACCCGGGCCCCGAGCAGAACGACTGACGGGAGCCGGCACGTGACCCGGGCCTGCCGGCCTGCCCGGGCACGCGAACGCCCGAGGCCCCCTCCGCCGGAACGGAAGGGGGCCTCGGGCGTTCGTACGTGCGAGGGGGGCCGCGGGGCTACTCGCCGCGCTTGTGGCCCGGCCGCCAGACCACCAGGGCGCTCGCCTGCTGGACGTCCGTGTACGGCACCAGGTCACGCCGGTACGAGGCGTGGACCTGGGCCTCGCGCTGGCGCATCGCCGCCGCCGCGCCCTCGACCGCGGTCGACAGCTCGGCGATCCGGCTCTGCAGCGCCGCGACCTGGTTCTCCAGTTCGATGATGCGCTTGATGCCGGCCAGGTTGATGCCCTCGTCCTGCGACAGCTGCTGCACCTGACGGAGCAGCTCGATGTCGCGGGCCGAGTAGCGCCGCCCACGGCCCGCGGTGCGGTCCGGGGAGACCAGGCCCAGGCGGTCGTACTGGCGAAGGGTCTGCGGGTGCAGGCCGGACAGCTGGGCCGCCACCGAGATGACGTACACCGGCGTCTCGTCGGTCAGTTCGTACGGGTTGCGGCGGCGGTCCATGTCCTCAAGCTCCCTTCGCGGCCTGGAACAGCTCTGCCCTGGGGTCCTCGCCCGCCGTGGCCTCGCGGTAGGTCTCCAAGGCCTCGCGGGCCTTGTCGCCCAGGTCCTTCGGCACCGCGATCTCCACGGTCACCAGGAGGTCGCCGCGCGTGCCGTCCTTGCGGACCGCGCCCTTGCCACGGGCGCGCATCGTGCGTCCGTTGGGCGTGCCCGCGGGCAGCTTCAGGGTGACCGGGGGGCCGCCCAGCGTCGGCACCTTGACCTCGCCGCCGAGCGCCGCCTCGTCGAAGCTGACGGGCACCGTGACGGTGAGGTTGTCGTCCTTGCGGCCGAACACCGGGTGCGCGTCGACGTGCACGACGACGTACAGGTCGCCGTTCTGCCCGCCGCGCTCGCCCGGCGCTCCCTTGCCACGCAGCCGGATCTTCTGGCTGTCGCTGACGCCCGCGGGGATGCGGACCTGCATGGTGCGCGAGGACTTGGCCCGGCCGCTGCCCTTGCAGACCTCGCAGGGGTTCTCGGCGATCAGGCCGCGGCCCTTGCAGTCCACGCACGGGTCGGTCAGCGAGAAGCCGCCGCCGCTGCCGCGCGAGACCTGCCCGGTGCCGACGCAGGTCGGGCACACCCGCGGGGTGCCGTTCTTGTCGCCGGTGCCCGAGCACGCCTTGCAGGGCTGCTGGCTGGACATGCGCAGGGGCACGGTCGCGCCCTCGATCGCCTCGGTGAAGCTGAGCGTCACCTCGGACTCGATGTCCTGGCCGCGGCGCGGCTGCGTACGGGTTCCCGCACCGCCGGCGCCCCGGTTGAACAGGCCGCCGAAGACGTCCCCGAGGCCGCCGCCGCCCCCGAAGCCACCGGCTCCGCCGGGGCCCTGGGCACCGCCGAACAGGTCGCCCAGGTCGAAGTTGAACGAACCGCCCGGCCCGCCGGGTCCGGCGCGGAAGCCGCCGTTGCCGAACAGGGCACGCGCGTCGTCGTACTCCTTGCGCTTCTTCGGGTCGCCGAGGACGTCGTTCGCCTCGGAGATCTCCTTGAAGCGCTCCTCCGCGTTGGTGTCGCCCTTGTTGGCGTCCGGGTGGTTCTCCCGGGCCAGCTTCCGGTACGCCTTCTTGATCTCGGCGTCGGTGGCGTCCTTGGGGACGCCGAGAACCTTGTAGTAGTCCTTCTCGACGAAGTCCTTCGTACTCATCGACGTCCCTCCTTCCGGACGGTCACTGCGTCACCCCTCTTCGGGGGCACCGCTCTCCTCGTCGGCCTTCGACTCTTCCTTGCCGGCCGGGGCCGCGCCCGGCTGGGGCTCGGCGACGGCCACCCGGGCGGGCCGGATGGTCCGCTCGCCGATCCGGTACCCCGGCTGCAGGATCGCCACGCAGGTCGTCTCGGTGACGTCCGGCGCGTACGAGTGCATCAGGGCCTCGTGGATCGTCGGGTCGAAGGGCTCGCCCTCCTTGCCGAACTGCTGCAGGCCCATCTTGGCGGCGACGGTCTCCAGCGACTCGGCGACCGACTTGAAGCCGCCGACGAGCTCGCCGTGCTCCCGGGCCCGGCCGATGTCGTCGAGCACGGGCAGCAGCTCGGTCAGGAGGCTCGCCACGGCGATCTCCTTGACCGTCACGCGGTCCCGCTCGACCCGGCGGCGGTAGTTCTGGTACTCGGCCTGCAGCCGCTGGAGGTCCGTCGTGCGCTCGGTGAGCGCCGTGCGGGCCTGGTCCAGCTGCGCCAGCAGGGCCACGTCACTCGCGTCCCCGGCCGGTGCCGCCCCCTCCGCCTTGTCGGCGGAGGCGGCGGCACCGTCCTCGGTCTCCTCGGGCGCGCCCTCGGCGGGGACTTCGGGCTTCTCGTCGAAGCCCGGGGTCTCCTCCGACATCAGGCAGCGCCGCCCTTCGGCTTCTCGTCGTCGACGATCTCGGCGTCGACGACGTCGTCGTCCTTCGCCTGCTGGGCACCCTCGGCGCCGGCGGCACCCTGGGCGGCCTGCGCGTCGGCGTACATCGCCTGGCCCAGCTTCTGGGAGACGGCCGCGACCTTCTCGGTGGCGGTGCGGATCTCCGCGGTGTCCTCGCCCTTGAGCTTCTCCTTCAGCTCGGCGACGGCGGCCTCGACCTCGGTCTTGACCTCACCGGGGACCTTGTCCTCGTTGTCCTTGAGGAACTTCTCCGTCTGGTAGACGAGCTGCTCGCCCTGGTTGCGGGTCTCGGCGGCCTCGCGGCGGCGGTGGTCCTCCTCCGCGTACTGCTCGGCCTCCTCACGCATCCGGTTGACCTCGTCCTTCGGCAGCGAGGAGCCGCCGGTGACGGTCATCTTCTGCTCCTTGCCCGTGCCCAGGTCCTTCGCGGTCACGTGCATGATGCCGTTGGCGTCGATGTCGAAGGCGACCTCGATCTGCGGGACGCCGCGCGGGGCCGGCGGGAGGCCGGTCAGCTCGAACATGCCCAGCTTCTTGTTGTACGCCGCGATCTCGCGCTCGCCCTGGTAGACCTGGATCTGCACGGACGGCTGGTTGTCCTCGGCCGTCGTGAAGATCTCGGACCGCTTGGTCGGGATCGTGGTGTTGCGCTCGATGAGCTTCGTCATGATGCCGCCCTTGGTCTCGATGCCGAGGGACAGCGGGGTCACGTCGAGGAGCAGGACGTCCTTGACCTCGCCCTTGAGGACACCGGCCTGCAGGACGGCGCCGATGGCGACGACCTCGTCCGGGTTCACGCCCTTGTTGGCCTCGTTGCCGCCGGTCAGCTCCTTGACGAGCTCCGCGACGGCCGGCATGCGGGTCGAGCCGCCGACGAGGACCACGTGGTCGATCTCGGACAGCGCGATGCCTGCGTCCTTGATGACGTTGTGGAACGGGGTCTTGCAGCGGTCCAGGAGGTCCGCGGTCAGCTGCTGGAACTGGGCGCGCGTGAGCTTCTCGTCCAGGTGCAGCGGGCCCTCGGCGGACGCCGTGATGTAGGGCAGGTTGATCGTGGTCTCCGTGGAGGAGGAGAGCTCGATCTTGGCCTTCTCGGCGGCCTCGCGCAGACGCTGGAGGGCCATCTTGTCCTTGGACAGGTCCACGCCGTGGCCGTTGGCGAACTGCTTCACCAGGTAGTCGACGACGCGCTGGTCCCAGTCGTCACCACCGAGGTGGTTGTCACCGTTGGTGGCCTTCACCTCGACGACGCCGTCGCCGATCTCCAGGAGGGACACGTCGAAGGTGCCGCCACCGAGGTCGAAGACGAGGATCGTCTGGTCGTCCTTGTCGAGGCCGTAGGCCAGGGCGGCCGCGGTCGGCTCGTTGACGATGCGCAGGACGTTGAGGCCCGCGATCTCACCGGCCTCCTTCGTGGCCTGGCGCTCCGAGTCGTTGAAGTACGCGGGGACGGTGATGACCGCGTCGGTCACCTTCTCGCCCAGGTACGCCTCGGCGTCGCGCTTCAGCTTCTGGAGGATGAAGGCGGACATCTGCTGCGGGTTGAAGTTCTTCCCGTCCAGCTCGATCTTCCAGTCGGTGCCCATGTGGCGCTTCACGGACCGGATGGTCCGGTCGACGTTGGTGACCGCCTGACGCTTGGCGACCTCGCCGACGAGCACCTCGCCGTTCTTCGCGAAGGCGACGACGGACGGCGTGGTCCTGGCGCCTTCGGCGTTGGTGATGACGGTGGGCTCGCCGCCTTCGAGAACGCTGACGACGGAGTTAGTGGTGCCCAGGTCGATGCCGACCGCACGTGCCATTTTCGATTCCTCCAACTGACCGACTTGAGTGGAACTGACTCAAGGATGCATGAGGGTCCGAACCAAGTCAACAGACTTGAGTGGGGTGCACTCAACTCTTCACCCTCCCCCGCGCTCAAAGGGCCCCTCCACAGGGTCGCAGAGGGCGCGTCATTCCCCGATAAGGACCGGTGCGGCGTGAGAGAGTCCGGACATATCCCGTGATTCTCACCGGAAGGCGTGGGTGCATGACGGCGAAACGCGCGGTCGACGTGGCGGGCGGGCTGGCCCTGCTGGCCGTCCTCTCCCCGCTGATCGCCCTCGTCGCCCTCTCCGTCACCGTCGGCACCAGCAGCCCGCACGGGGTGCTGCGGCGCCGCCCGGTCGCGGGCCGGGGCGGCCGGACCTTCACGATGCTCACCTTCCGCACGAAGAGCCCGCTGGCCACGCTGCCGCTGCTGCTGCACGTCGTACGGGGCGAGATGTCGCTGGTCGGTCCGTGCCCGCTGGCGCCCGGACACCGGGAGTCCACCGGGGACGGGCGGCGCCGGCTCTCCGTACGCCCGGGGATGACCGGGCTGTGGCAGATCAGCGGGCGCTCGGAGCTGCCCTGGGAGGAGCGCGAGCTGCTCGACCTCCACTACGTGGACCACCACTGGCTGGGCATGGACCTGGTGATCCTTGCGCGTACGCTTCCAGCAGTCCGACGCCGCCGCCACGCGGAACCGGCGGCAAGGGTTGCCTGAGCGACACAGATCACCGTGAGCTCCGCTACAGTGCGGCGCCACGAGCGGGTAATCTCGGCACGGACTGAATAAGTTACCGCTTAGTAGGCCCGACTGGCCCCCGCCCGAGGAGCCCCTCATGCAACTCGCCGCGATCATCGTGTCGCTGGCCCTGACCGTGGTCGGCGTTGCCCTGCTCGCTCGCGCCATCGGTCAGTTCGTCCGCTACTTCAAGCTGGGCCAGCGCGTCCCGGCCGGCACCCGGACCGACAACCCCTACCAGCGCAGCGTGACGCTCGTCCGGGAGTTCCTCGGCCACACGCGCATGAACCGCTGGGGCATCGTGGGCTTCGCCCACTGGTTCGTCGCCATCGGCTTCCTGACCCTGCCGCCGACGATCATCACCGCGTACGGCCAGCTGTTCCAGGCCGACTGGACGCTGCCGATCATCGGCGGTTTCCTGCCGTACGAGCTGTACATCGAGTTCATCGCCGCCATGACCACCGTCGGCATCGTCGTGCTGATGGCGATCCGCCTGCTGAGCCTGCCCTCGCGGCCCGGCCGCAAGTCACGGTTCACGGGCTCCAAGATGGGCCAGGCGTACTTCGTCGAGTACGTCATCCTCATCATCGGCCTGGCGATCTACGTGCTGCGCGGCCTCGAAGGCGCGATCCACCACGTCGAGCACTACGAGGCCGCGTACTTCGCCTCGTACCCGCTGGTCCTGGCGTTCAAGGGCCTGAGCACCGCGACCCTGCAGAACCTGATCTACTTCACCGCCATGATCAAGCTGGGCACCACCATGGTCTGGATGATCACGGTGAGCCTGAACACCAACATGGGCGTCGCCTGGCACCGCTTCCTCGCCTTCCCGAACATCTGGTTCAAGCGCAACGCGAAGGGCGAGACCGCCCTCGGCGAGCTCCAGCCGATGACCTCGGGCGGCAAGCCGATCGACTTCGAGGACCCGGGCGAGGACGACGTCTACGGCGTCTCCCAGGTCGAGCAGTTCTCCTGGAAGGGCCTCCTCGACTTCTCCACCTGCACCGAGTGCGGCCGCTGCCAGTCGCAGTGCCCCGCCTGGAACACGGGCAAGCCGCTCTCCCCCAAGCTCCTCATCATGTCGCTGCGCGACCACGCGCACGCCAAGGCGCCGTACCTGCTCGCGGGCGGCGGCAAGGACATGGAGGGCAACGAGAAGGCGACGCCGGAGCAGCTCAAGGACGTCCCCGCGTCGGCCCTCGCCGAGGCCGAGCGCCCCCTCATCGGCACCGCCGAGGAGAACGGCGTCATCGACCCGGACGTCCTGTGGTCCTGCACCACCTGCGGCGCCTGCGTCGAGCAGTGCCCGGTCGACATCGAGCACATCGACCACATCGTCGACATGCGCCGCTACCAGGTGATGATCGAGTCCGCGTTCCCGTCCGAGGCGGGCACGATGCTCAAGAACCTGGAGAAGAAGGGCAACCCCTGGGGGCTGGCCAAGAAGCAGCGCGTCGAGTGGACGAAGGAGGTCGACTTCGAGGTCCCGATCATCGGGAAGGACGCGGAGGACCTCTCCGAGTTCGACTACCTCTACTGGGTCGGCTGCGCCGGCGCCCTGGAGGACCGGGCCAAGAAGACCACGAAGGCCTTCGCGGAGCTCCTGAACATCGCGGGCGTCAAGTTCGCGATCATGGGCGGCGACGAGAAGTGCACCGGTGACTCCCCCCGCCGCCTGGGCAACGAGCCGCTGTTCCAGCAGCTCGCCCAGGAGAACGTCGCCATGCTGAACATGGCGTTCGGCGAGGACGACGACGACCCGGAGACGAAGAAGCCGAAGTCGGCGAAGAAGATCGTCTCGACCTGCCCGCACTGCTTCAACACCATCGCCAACGAGTACCCGCAGCTCGGCGGCGAGTACGAGGTCATCCACCACACCCAGCTGCTCCAGCACCTCATCGACGAGGGCCGGCTGATCCCGGTGACCCCGGTCGACGGCCTGATCACGTACCACGACCCGTGCTACCTGGGCCGCCACAACAAGGTCTACACGCCGCCGCGCGAGATCATGTCCGCCGTCCCCGGCCTGCGCCAGCAGGAGATGCACCGCCACAAGGAGCGCGGCTTCTGCTGCGGCGCCGGCGGTGCCCGGATGTGGATGGAGGAGCGCATCGGCAAGCGCATCAACACCGAGCGCGTCGACGAGGCCCTGTCCCTCAACCCGGACATCGTCTCCACCGCCTGCCCGTTCTGCCTGGTCATGCTGACGGACTCCGTCAACGGCAAGAAGAACGACGGCAAGGCGAAGGAGAGCCTCCAGGTCGTGGACGTGGCCCAGCTGCTCCTCGACTCGGTGAAGACCCCGGCGGACCCGGAGCCGGCCGCCGAGCCCGAGCCGGAGCCCGAGCCGGCCGCGTAACGGCCTCACGGCCTCACGGCCTCACGGCACTACGGAAGGGCCGCCCCCCGCTTGTCGGGAGGCGGCCCTTCCGGCGTCTCCGGTCAGCCGTCCTGACGCCCCGTACGGCGGTGGAAGAGGGCGCACCCGAGCCCGGCGGCCCCGAGGGCCGCCATGCCGCCGCCGGCCCCGATCAGGGCGGCGTGGTGGGTCCCCTCGGCGACGTTCTCGGCCCCGGCCCTCACGGCACCCTTGGGGACGGTCCCGCGCGGCACGACGACGGTGTGGCTCCGCTGCTGCCCCTCGTACGAGGCGACCAACCTGCCGTCGAAGTCGTAGACCCAGCTGTTGGCGCCCTGCTCCGGGGCGTCGACGACGACGAAGCGGTGGGCGTTCCTCCCCTGCGGGACGATCTCGTACGTCCAGCCGTGGTGGCTGAGGGTCGGATTCCGCGCGCTGATCGAACCGAACCGGAACTCGACCCGGGCCCCCTTCTCGTACAGCTTGGCGACGGTGCCGTCGGGCAGGGTGACGCGGGCGTCCGCCTGGTGCGGCGCGGGCTTGGGCTTGGGCTTGGGCTTGGGGGTCGGCTTCGGCTCGGGGGTGGGCTTGGGGTCCGGGGTGGGCACCCGGTCCGTCCAGGAGCGGACGGAGCCGTCGGGGTCCAGGACGACGTGCAGCCCGTTGTTCTCGCCGTACGCGGCACGGCCGCCGGTGCTGGTCAGGGTGTCGAGCAGGGTCCCGCCGGCCCAGATCTCGGCCGCGTACTCGCCCGTGCCGGTCCGGTAGACCTTCGCGACCGACCCGTCGGCCAGCCGGTACGACTGGACGAAGGCCCGCTCGACGGGCGGGTCGACCTGCTGCTGCCCCTGCTGCTCCTCCTGGGTGACGGGCGCCGGGCCGTCGTCGGCGAAGGCGGCGGCCGGGAGGGAGAGGGCGGCGATGGTGCCGGTGGCGAGGGCGGCGGTGCGGAGGGTCCGGCGGGCGATACGCATGGGAAAGTTCCTTATGCCTGGCTTGTTCGGCGACATTTCGAAGGTAGGGCTCCCATGTGTGGGCATTCCGTCGGATATGTAACGGCCGCCGCAGGTCCAGCCATCGACCGGGTAACCCCTAGGGGATGTCACAGCTCTGCCGCACTCCGCCTCCGAGGAGCGAACGCCCGGCCGGACCGGGTACGTTCATGGACGTGGCTGGATTCAGGAACGGACGCGGCCGGGCCGGTGGCCCCCCGCAGCAACCGCAACAACCGCATCGCCCGCAACGCCCGCAGCAGCAGGCGCCGTACGGGTACGACGCGGCACCTCCGTCGTACCCGCAGCAGCAGTACCCGCAGCAGCACCCGCAGCAGGCGTACGGCGAGCCCGAGTACTTCGGCGACCCGCACCCGCAGCAGCAGTACGCGGCGGCGAACAACCCGGGCCACACCCAGGTCTTCAGCGTCCACGACGACCCGTACGGCGCGGGCGCCACGTACCAGGCGGGTGCCGCCCCGGCGCCCACGGGCCCGCGGCTGCCCTGGAAGGCCCTGCTGAGCGGCATCGTGCTGCGCCCGGCGGACACCTTCCTGCGGATGCGGGACCACGCCGTGTGGGGCCCGGCCCTGGTCGTCACGTTCCTCTACGGACTGCTCGCGATCTTCGGCTTCGACAAGGCGCGCGACGAGGCGATCAACGCGACGCTGTCCACGGCCGTCCCGTACGTCCTGATGACCGCCGTCGGCTTCGTCATCGGCGGCCTGATCCTGGGCGCGGTCACCCACACGCTGGCCCGCCAGCTCGGCGGCGACGGCTCCTGGCAGCCGACGGTGGGCCTGTCGATGCTGATCATGTCGATCACGGACGCGCCGCGCCTGGTCTTCGCCCTCTTCCTGGGCGGCGAGAACGGCCTGGTGCAGGTCATCGGCTGGCTGACCTGGCTGGCCGCCGGCGCCCTCTTCACGGTCATGGTGAGCCGCTCCCACGACCTGCCGTGGCCGAAGGCCCTGGGCGCGTCGGCGATCCAGCTGGTGGGCCTGCTGAGCCTGATCAAGCTGGGCACGCTGTAGCGGCGACGGCTCCCCCGCACCCCCGCACGAGAAGGCCCCGCCGGCGAACGAGCCGGCGGGGCCTTTCCCACATCCTGGGGGTCTCTTCGACCTCAGGCGTCGAGGACCTGGCCCTCACGCCGCACGACGGGCGGCTCGACGCTCCACGGGAAGTTGATCCACTCGTCGGTCTTCTTCCACACGTACTCGCACTTCACGAGGGAGTGCGACTTCTCGTAGATGACGGCGGAACGGACCTCGGCGACGTGGTCGACGCAGAAGTCGTGGACCAGCTTGAGCGTCTTGCCGGTGTCGGCGACGTCGTCGGTGATCAGGACCTTCTTGTCGGAGAAGTCGATCGCGTCGGGCACGGGTGCCAGCATGACCGGCATCTCCAAGGTGGTCCCCACGCCGGTGTAGAACTCCACGTTCACCAGGTGGATGTTCTTGCAGTCCAGCGCGTAGGCCAGACCGCCGGCGACGAAGACTCCGCCACGGGCGATGGAGAGCACGATGTCCGGCTCGTAGCCGTCGTCGGCGATGGTCTGCGCCAGCTCGCGGACGGCGGTGCCGAAGCCCTCGTACGTCAGGTTCTCGCGTACCTCACTCATGCCTGCGACCGCCTCACACCTGGGTCCGATGGAAGTTCACGTAGGAGCGGGAGGCCGTCGGTCCCCGCTGCCCCTGGTACCGGGAGCCGTAGCGCTCGCTGCCGTACGGGAACTCGGCGGGCGAGCTCAGCCGGAACATGCACAGCTGCCCGATCTTCATTCCCGGCCAGAGCTTGATCGGCAGGGTGGCCAGGTTCGACAGCTCCAGGGTCACGTGCCCCGAGAAGCCGGGGTCGATGAACCCGGCCGTCGAGTGCGTGACGAGCCCGAGCCGCCCCAGGGAACTCTTCCCCTCCAGGCGCGACGCGATGTCGTCCGGCAGGGTGATGACCTCGTAGGTCGAGGCGAGCACGAACTCACCGGGGTGCAGGATGAACGCCTCGTCCCCCTCCGGCTCGACCTCGCGCGTCAGGTCCTGCTGCTCGATGGCGGGGTCGATGTGGGGGTGGCGGTGGTTCTCGAACACCCGGAAGAAGCGGTCAAGCCTCACGTCGATGCTCGAGGGCTGCACCATGGATTCGTCGTACGGGTCGATACGCACCCGTCCGGCATCGATCTCGGCCCGGATGTCCTTGTCTGAGAGAAGCACGCTCCCACGATACGCAGAGGGTGCGGAGCTCCCCCAATCGGGAAGCACCCGCACCCTCCGGCACGTCAGCGCTGCCCGATCTCCACGGGCACCGCATGCCGCAGCCGCGCGCACCGAGGACACCGGACGAGCCGCCCGGGCCCGATCCGCCCCGCGTCGAGATGCTGCAGCGGGAACGAAGAGGTGCTGAAGACGTGCCCCTCGGCACAACGGACGACGGTGCGCTCGATCAACCCGATCAAGTCCCTTCCCCGACAAGCAAGTGGTGGACGAGACAGCCACATTAGGGGATCAACGGGACACCGCTCCAGGCGGCACTCCGCGCACCGAAAGGCACGAACTTCGCCTCAAGTGGCGCATGGGGTACAGTGTGCGACGATGGCGCACCGATCTTCGGGGCGACTTTCGCGGATGTAGTTTAATGGTAGAACATGAGCTTCCCAAGCTTATAGCGCGGGTTCGATTCCCGTCATCCGCTCTTGAACGAAGCCCCAGGTCAGCGACCTGGGGCTTCGTCGTTGCCTGATGACCCTTGGGGCCGCGTGCCGTGCTTCGCGCAAGTTCCTTGGTGGCGCGTCAGATCGGGCGCCCGTTCACCGACATGTCGGTGGTCACGAAGATCCGGTCGAGGTGGTGACGGAGCACCGCGATGGCCGACTCCGGGGTTCGCTGGCCCACCAGGATGCTCGTGCCCAGGGTCGCCGCCATCGCGAGCAGGCTGATCGCCTCCGTCCGTGCGGCGACTCCCGGGTCGGCCAGGCCTGACGCCTGCGCCTGTTCGAGCAGGCCGGTCACGGCGTTCTCGGCGGCGTCGGGGTTGTCGATGAACGGCTGGGCGGCCAGCGCCTCGTCGGTCACGGACAGGATCGAGTACGAGCTGTAGACGAGGTGGAAGGTGCGACCCTCCTCATCGGTCGGGAGGGACGCCAGCAGCAGCGCCTCGACGGTCGCGCGCGGGCCCGGGTCCGGACCGGCGGCGGCGAGGCGGGCGCCCACCCGTGCGGTGAAGCGGTCGGTCAGGTGCTGGAGGCCGTGGAAGAGCAGCTTCTCCTTGGTCTCGAAGTAGTACTGCACGAGCCGGAGCGACACGCCGGCCTCGGCGGCCACGTCGCGCATCCCGACGGCGTGCAGCCCTCGCCGCCCCGCGACCTGGATGAGCGCCTCGGCGATCTGGGCGCGCCGCTCCTCGTGATCCACACGCTTCGGCATGTTCCGGTGTCTCCGCCCGTCGATGGTGGGTCCGCTCCCCAACTCCTTCATGATACCGCCGTACCATAGTCATGGTACGGTCGTATCACGAAGAATGGATCTTCACAGGAGGTGCCGCCGTGCCCGAGAACACCGCCCGCGTACCCCGCGATGTCGGCCGCTACGTCACGGACACTCTGCGCGACCGCTACTTCGCCGCCGCCGACGTGCTCTACGCGATGGGGGCACCCGTCCGCTCCGAGACCGACGTGGAGACCGCGTTCGGCACCACGCACGTCTACCGGTACGGGCCCGCGGACCCCGCCGCCGACTCCCGGACGCCGATCGTCCTGATCCACGGCGCCGGCTACAGCTCGGCGATGTGGTACCCCAACACCCCCGGGCTCAGCCTCGACCGCCCCGTCTACGCCCTCGACACCCCCGGCGACGCCAACCGCAGCGTCCACCGCGAGCCCATGTGGCAGCCCGAGCGCGCCGCCCAGTGGATGGACGAGGCACTCGACGCGCTCGGCCTCGACCAGGTCCACCTCGTCGGCTCCTCCTACGGCGGCTGGCTGGTGCTCAACCAGGCTCACCTGCGGCCCGGACGGCTCGCCTCGGTCACCGCCCTCGACCCCGGCGGCCTGGAGAAGGTCGGCCTGCGCTTCTTCGCCTGGGTCTTCGTGAGCCTGTTCGCCACCTTCGCACCGAAGGCGCTGCGCCCCCGGCTCGCCAAGTGGCTGGACCAGCCGGTCATCGCCGTCCCCGAGATGCGCGAGTGGATCCAGCTCGGCGCCCGCGCCTACCGGATCCGCCGCCCCGCACCGCTGCCGCTGGCCGAGGACGAGCTGCGGTCCATCCGGACCCCGCTCTACGTGATCATGGGCAAGCACAGCCTGCTCGTACACCCCAAGCGGCAGCTGGAGCGCGTACCGAGGCTGGTGCCGGGCGCCCGCGCCGAGATCATCTCCGCTTCCGGGCACGGCCCGCAGATCGACCACCCCGCCGTGGTCAACGCCCGGATGCTCGCCTTCATGGAGGACGTCGACTCCCTCGACCCGGCTGCGGTCGACGCATAGCGCTGCGGCAGGGAGGAACAGCGCGGGCGGCGCCCACTCCGTGCCACAACGTGCCGCAGACGCATTGCAGGAGCGCTGGGGACGCTTGGCGTGCCTCGCACCGAGGAAGGTCCCGCTTGCGGCATCGAAGGGACGGCCGGATCCGACGCCGCCACGTCGGGACGGGCGTCACCCGTGTGCCTCGCTTCGCGGTCGACCTGATGCAGACGGTCGCTGTCCGTGTGAGCGTGATCCGAGGGAGTCCGTACCCACGCATCAGGAGGAGTCGCCGTCATGGGCGGTAAGCAGGACAAGCATCAGGAGCCGGGCAAGGGCCGCGAGGCACGAGGTCACCAGCGACCGGGAGACCCCGCGCACCCCCAGCCGGGCAGGCAGTCCCGCGAACGGGAACAGCAGCAGGGCCAGAAGGAGACCTCGCGCCGCGAGGACGACCTACTGCGCGAAGAGGACCTTCACGACGAGCCGCTTTGACCAGAGCAACACGCGTTCAACTGCGCCTTCCTGGACTGCCGCGGCTACGGCGAGGCGATCGACGCCGACGGCGCGTTCACGATGGACGAGGTCGCCGGGGACGCCTTGGCCATGGCCGACCATCCGGGCTGGGAGTCCTTCCCGGCAACCGCAGGGCGATCATCGACAACACCACCGGCGGGCTGCGCGATGACGCCTGGCTGGACGGGATGGTGAGCCGCTCGGTGGGATGTTCCTCGGCGACGGCCTTTCGCACGTAGCTGGACTCCTGGGCGCGTGTCGACGTCCACGAGCGGGTGAAGGACAACCCGGTCCCCGTCCTCCTCCCCGCCGGCGCGAACGACCCCGCGCTGGGGCCCGAGGCCATGCGAGCGACCTGGATGCAGTGGTCTCCGAATGCTCAGCTGGAGGTGCTCCCGGACACGGGACACTACGCACCGGAGGAGTCCCCCGAGGCCGTCGCCGCGGCCATCGAGCGATACCTCGGCCGCTGAGGGTTCGGGATCGGGGGAACCGGACCGCCCGATTGGCCCGTCTTCCCCCCGATCTGTCCGGCCCGCAGTCGTACAATGGGACATGGATCGAGCACTCTCACGTGTGACGATCCGGAAGGGCGGCCTCGGCGGAGTGAATGCGCTGAGGCCGTTGTGACGACCGCCGCCATGAGGCCCGCGTCGCCCTACGCCATGTCGCCGCCCGGTGCCGGTGACCCATCGCGCGCGCGAGGTCCACTCCGAGGACGCGGTCGAGAAAGGCGAACGTCTCGAGGCTCCCGCTGGTCCGCCCGGCGTCGCACGCTCGTTCGCACGAACCGGAAGCCTCTCCCCGTATCGGGCTGAAAGCAGGCTGCTCGGACGTACGCTGGAAGTACCGGAAGTACTTCGAGCACCAGCGTCCACGCAGGTGTCATTTCCGGGGAACACGAAAAACCGGGCTGCCGACGGGCAGTCCGGGGGTAGGTCCGCCATGACCACCACCCTCGGCAGGACAGCGAACCGCGCCCTCACCCCAGGACTTCCGGCCCGCTTGTCGCTCACTCCGAAGACCACGCTCGCCGGTCGGCTCGACGGTGCCTGGTGGCCCTCTTCACGCGACCTGACAGCCGAGCTGCCGGCGCTGGTCGGCGCCCTCGAAGGACGCTGGGGCCGCATCACCCGCGTCCTGGTGAACCCCGGTCACTGGCCCGTCGTCCCGCACAAGGTCGCCGTCACCGGCGGCCACGCCCTGCACGTGGGCTGGTTCACCGAGCAGGACCCGGACAAGATCATCCTGCTGTCCTACACGACCGGCCGCTGCGACCTGCTCGTGATTCCGCCGGAGACCGAACCCGCCTCCGCGGCCCGGCTGATGACTGCCGCCGCCTTCCCCGGAAGCATCCTCTCCGCAGGTGGGCTGATGGCCGGCGAGGCTGCGACCGGCCGCCGTATGCGGGAGGCGCGGAGCAGCGAAGACGCCTGGGAGAACGACGGCGGGGCCGCCCCGCCTCAGCCGCACCCGGCGGCGCGCCCCGTCGTCGGCGCGCGGATGATTCCGCTGCCGGGACACACCGGGAGGTGAGGACATGGAGATCGTGATCACGCTCCTGGCAGGCGCACTTCTGATCGTGCTCGGCACACGCCTGATCCACCGGCTGAACACCCAGCACGACGCACGCATAGCGGCCCGCCACTTCAGCGACCCCTACCCCTCCCTCAGCCGTCCCCCCGGCAACAGCCACCCCAGGCCGCCCGAACGGATCACCGATCGCCGGCCTACCGGCACCTGGCCCTGACCCGCCTGGCCTCAGACCACTCCTCCGGCCGAAGGCCGCGGGTGGGGCACCCGACACCCGGGACAACCCACCCGCCGGCCTCTCGCTCTTTGTCCCGAACGGAGCACGCCGTCTTGCACCCCACCGAGAACGAACCACTGCCGCAGGCCGAACACGCCGAGATCCGTATCGTCTCCGCCACGCCCGAGGCCGCCCGCGTGGTCGCCGAAGTGATCCGCCGGTGCTTCGCCGGCGCGGAGCAGCGCAGCTACCCCGTGCCGGGCGGCGGCACCCGGCTCCACCTCACCGTCGACACCCAGACCGCCGCCGGACCCGCCCGCACCTGGCTCGCCACCAGCAGACCTCCCACCGGCACCGGCCCCCACACCGAGGAGCCCTGACCGGCCACGAACGACGCCACACGACGACAGGACCACGCGGCCATGGCGACACTCCACGAGCGACAGCGGTACCGCCGGCAGATCCTCCAAGCCCTCTACACGGCCGCCGAAGGCAACCGCCTGCTCGGCGTCGCCGGAGCCGCGCTCAACCACGACCTGCGCATACCGGAGCAGGATCTCGCCGCCGCCTGCTCCTACCTCGCGGGCGAGGGGCTGGTCACCGTCGACTGGGAGCCGGGAAACACACCCGCGATGGTCTCGCTCACCCACCAGGGCATCCGCCTCATGGAAGCGGAGGAGGAAGAGGGCGGCTGAACCGGTCCGCCCCCGGTCACCGGCAAGCTGTGTCCCCGCACGGCAGGACCGGGCGAGGTCATCGCCGCCCGGTTGGAGGCAACGGGGATGATGCGGCTGGAACGAAGGCCCCGGTCAGAGACCGGGGCCTTCGTCGTTGTCCGGAGGTGTCGGGGCCCGCGTGCGATCGGCTGAAGCCGAGCGATCCGAGCCAGGCGTCCTTCCCTGCCGACGGCTCGATGCGCTATGCCTGCCGGACCGCCTAAGGAGGCTCTGGTGACCACGGCTCGGAACCCTCACGCATCGGGTACACCCGCGCAGATGACCCGCTTCGACGACATCTACGGCCGACCGGACCCACGTTCGTACTTCGCGACCCTGGGTCCGTTGGACTATCAGGCACCCCATCACGCCCAGCGTCTCTTCCGCCGCCTCCTGCCTTTCGCCGGCTTCCGGGACAGCGTGCGGCAGGCCGCCGTGCTGGACATCTGCTGCTCGTACGGCATCAACGCGGCCTTGCTCAACCACCACGTGACGCTCCAGGAGCTGTACGACCACTACACCTCGCCGCGGTTCGCCACGCTGACGACCGCCGAACTCGTCGAGGAGGACCGTGGGTACTACGCGGCACGGCGCCGCGCCGACGCCGTGCCCGTCATCGGCCTCGACATCTCCGCGCCGGCCATCGCCTACGCCCGCGCGGTCGGACTGCTCGACGACGGATTCACCGAGAACCTGGAGACCGCCGCGCCCAGCCCGGCGCTGCTCCGGGCCACTCGCGACACCCGCCTGATCACTGTGACCGGCGGGGCGAGCTTCCTGTCCGCCCGCACCTTCCGGGCACTCCTGGCGGGCAGGCAGGAGCCCCCCTGGGTGGCCGCCCTCGTCCTGCGGACCGTTTCCTACAAGGACACCTCCGACGGTCTGGCCGAGTTCGGCCTGACCACCCAGAAGGACACGTCCCGCACCTACCCGCAGCGGCGCTTCACCGACGCAGACGAGCAGCGCTACGCCATCGCCGCGGTGTCCGCGGCCGGCGACGACCCCCGCGGCAAGGAGACCGACGGCCGCTTCCACACGGCCCTGCATCTGTCCCGCCCCCTCGCTCACGCGGCCGCTCATCCGCTGCACACCCTGCTGCCGGACCCCTAGCAAGAGGGGGCGCGCGCCTTTTCTTCCGGGCGCCGCACCGGGGGAGAATGAATACCTGTGTTCGCGGTCTGAGGATTTAGCGGGTCTCGCGGGGAGAGTTTTTGTCGGCAACACGCAGGGGAAAATATTCGACACGCACAGGCTGCCGCGCCGTGCTACCTTCGAACCAGTTGCAGTTTTGGTACCCGAAGACTTCAAGCGCCTCCCGTCGGCCACAGGCCACATGGAGCGCTTTGTATTTACCGGTCATTTTCCGGGCAGGGCATCATCGCGGCGACACGGAGTCCGTAAGGTACGGGCTCTGGCGTACTGCCCAAGGAGATATGACATGGCGAGTGGCACCGTGAAGTGGTTCAACGCGGAAAAGGGTTTTGGCTTCATCGAGCAGGACGGTGGCGGCCCTGACGTGTTCGCCCACTTCTCGAACATCGCCGCCCAGGGCTTCCGTGAGCTTCAGGAAGGCCAGAAGGTCACCTTCGACATCGCGCAGGGCCAGAAGGGCCCGACGGCCGAGAACATCGTTTCCGCCTGACGCCGGCGCACCATACGTAGCTGGGGCCCGCATCCCTCGGGGTGCGGGCCCCAGCTGCATTCTTTTCCCAGGGCTCCCACTTCCTCCCGCGCCGCCGCGACTTCTCCGCCTGCGCGCGCCGACAATTCTTTGTCCTGGATAGAGCCGCTTGCTTTCTCATTTCGTTCGGCCCGTGCCTGTGATTCCCAGCGCTGTTCATCCGCCGGCGGAATTCCTCGATACGCGCCGTATCAAGGAAGGTTCCGCATGAACCCCACCCGCACGAACAGCCGTTCCTCCCGTGCCCGCCGCGACGGCGGCCGCGGACACGTCTCCCCCACCGGTTCGGGCCGGAGCAACCGCTTCGGTTCGTCCGCCCCGAGCCGATCGGGAGCCCCCGGGCGCGCCGGCGGAGGCGGCCGGCGGCCGGCCGCGGTGCAGGGAGAGTTCGCCATGCCGAAGACGGTCACCCCGGCGCTGCCCGCCGTCGAGGCGTTCGCCGACCTCGACCTGCCGAAGGCCCTGCTGACCGCGCTCACCACGCAGGGCGTGTCCGTGCCGTTCCCCATCCAGGGAGCGACGCTGCCGAACTCCCTGGCGGGCCGTGACGTCCTGGGGCGCGGCCGGACCGGCTCCGGCAAGACCCTCGCCTTCGGCCTGGCCCTGCTGGCCCGCACCGCCGGGCAGCGCGCCGAGCCCCGACAGCCGCTCGCCCTGGTCCTGGTACCCACCCGGGAACTCGCCCAGCAGGTCACCGACGCCCTCACCCCCTACGCCCGCGCCGTGACGCTGCGCCTGGCCACCGTCGTCGGCGGGATGCCGATCCGCCGGCAGGCGAACGCGCTGCGCGGCGGTGCCGAGGTCGTCGTGGCCACCCCGGGCCGCCTGAAGGACCTCATCGACCGCGGCGACTGCCGACTGGACCAGGTCGCGATCACCGTCCTGGACGAGGCCGACCAGATGGCCGACATGGGCTTCATGCCTCAGGTCACGGCGCTCCTGGACCAGGTCCGCCCCGGCGGTCAACGGATGCTGTTCTCCGCGACGCTGGACCGCAACGTGGATCTCCTGGTCCGCCGCTACCTCACCGACCCCGTCGTCCACTCCGTGGACCCCTCCCAGGGCGCGGTCACCACGATGGAGCACCACGTCCTCCATGTGCACGGCGCCGACAAGCACCGGCTGACGACCGAGATCGCGGCGCGCGACGGCCGGGTGATCATGTTCCTGGACACCAAGCACGCGGTGGACCGCCTCACCAAGGACCTCCTCGACTGCGGTGTCCGGGCCGCCGCCCTGCACGGCGGGAAGACGCAGCCGCAGCGGACCCGCACCCTCGCCCAGTTCAAGACCGGGCACGTCACCGTCCTGGTCGCGACGAACGTCGCGGCGCGGGGCATCCACGTCGACCACCTCGACCTCGTCGTCAACGTGGACCCGCCGACCGATCACAAGGACTACCTCCACCGCGGCGGCCGTACCGCGCGGGCCGGTGAGTCCGGAAGCGTCGTCACCCTGGTCACCTCCCAGCAGCGACGCGGCATGGCCCGCCTCATGACGGCCGCCGGGATCGTGCCCCGTACCACCCAGGTCCGTTCCGGCGAGGAGGAGCTCCGCCGGATCACGGGCGCCCAGACCCCGTCCGGCGTCCCCGTGACGATCACCCCGCCGCCCCCCGAGCCGAGCAGGCGCGGCGCGACCTCTCGTGGACGGCGCCGCCCCGCTTCGGCCTCCCGACGCGTCAGCGGGCGTCGGCCCGCCTTCGACGCGGCGGCCTGAGCCCCACGTGATTCGGAAGTCGACCCATCTCTGCAGGAGGTACGTCGTGACACCGCTCCAGACGCAGCCCCGCTCGGCCTCTCCCTTCCCCGCGCGCAGGACGGTGACCGACGCCACGGACGGGGGAGGACTGGAGGTCTGGGACGACATGACCGTCGAGGTGGCCCTGGCCGTCATGGCCGGCGCCCGCGCCGGACGCCTGCTCGTCTGCGACGCCGACGGCCTGTACACCGGACTGGTCACCCCGGCCGAGCTCACCGCCGTCCGCGACAGCCCCGCCTACACGGACCGCCTCCGACTGCGCGACCTGCCCGGCGACGGCCCGACGGTGACCCGCGGGCGGACGTGAGCCGACACCCGAACCGCCCACAGGGCCCGACCGGCACCCGCCGGTCGGGCCCTCTCGCGTATCGGCGGGGGACGGGGGGCACGGTGCCGGCGGCCTCGGACGCGGGCGCCGCACGTGCCCTTCGGGCAAGCGACCGGGCGCTGTCGCGTGTCGTGCGCGTTCGGTTACCTGTTCACAGGACACGAAAAAATCTATGTCGGCCGGAGTAGACATTGGGCACTGGCGTGCTTATGGTTTCTCTCGTAGCCCAGAGAGAAAGAAGGGCCTGGCAGAGACGAACTGCCGGCAGTACAGGTTGTCGCAAGAGCAGGACGGTGCGGCGGTGGAGTTTCGAAGCCAGGGCTTTCGCAGGACGGCGACGGGACTGGCGGCCGGACCGGGTGGCCCGCAGTGATCAGGGGCCGCCGCAAGCGGGACCGCGGTCATGACAGGTGCGGTACCCGTGAGTGCAGTGCGCAGTACCCAGCAGTGAAGTCAGTGAGCGGTACCCCTGGTGAAGGCGTCGGCTGCGGACGCGCGCACCGGGGGGTTCGGCAGCGGGGTTCCAAGCCAGAACAGACGCAGGAGAGGCGACGGGGCCGGCTGTCGAGGAGTGGCGCTGTCACGGGCCACTGAGCAGTTCGCATCACCAGGAACACCCGTAGTACGCAGTTCCCCGCAGTAGAAGTGGATCGACGAGGAAGAACGGAGGAACCCACGCCATCAGGATCGCCCGGGCGAAGCTGAGCCCGGGTACCGCAGGACATCGATAGTGAGGTGGTCTCCGGTCAAGCAACCGCGATCCCCGCAACCCCGACGGCAAGCAGGTCGGGTGCGCGGACACAGAACGCCGGCGCAGTATCAGGGCCGGCGGGTGGTGTAGAAGTTCCTTCGGGGCCCTGGTGCCATTACGGCACCAGGGCCCCTCAACGTGTTTCCCCAGAGAGGTGCAAATGACAGCAGACGACTCGTACGGCCGTCTCGACGACGACGACTACCCCGCCTACACGATGGGCCGGGCCGCCGAGATGCTCGGCACCACACAGGGCTTCCTCCGCGCCATCGGCGAGGCCCGCCTGATCACCCCGCTGCGCTCGGAGGGCGGCCACCGCCGTTACTCCCGCTACCAGCTGCGCATCGCCGCACGCGCCCGCGAACTCGTCGACCAGGGCACACCGATCGAGGCCGCGTGCCGCATCATCGTCCTCGAGGACCAGCTCGAAGAGGCCCAGCGCATCAACGCCGAATACCGCCGCGCCGCCGCGTCCGACGCCGACACATCCGACGCGCCACCAGACTCGGCTTGAGGTGAGCCCGCCCACCGTCGGCATCGGCCGAAGGGTGCGCCCCAGGAGCTCGGCGGAGGATCGCTCACGAGCAGACGCCCGCGCCTGGTCCGCCCCGTGTCGGCACGACGACCGGCCTGCGCGGATTCGGTTCCCGTCCTCCGCTCCCTCGCAAAGCCCCAGGTCAGCGACCTGGGGCTGGTGTTTTCGTCCAGCCCCGTCTCCCCGCCCTCGCACTGAGGACGTGAACGGCTGCAGCGCATGGAGGCGCGCGGGCGCATACTGGCGGCAATGACAAAGCCAGGAGCACCCAAGCGCTTTCTGCCCACCAGTCCCTTCAAGGCCCCGGTCACGCGGCCTCCGACGCAGTTCGCCGTAGGCGACCAGGTCACCCACGACGTGCACGGCCTCGGCCGGGTCATCGGCATCGAGAACGGAATCGCGGCGTTCGTGGATTTCGGCTCGACGCGAGAGCGGATCCTGAGTCCCTACGCCAAGATGAGCAAGCTGTAGGGCCACCCGGGCCCGGTCACGGCACACGTCCCGTCGCGCATCCGGAACGTATCGGGGAGCGCTCGGGACCGTATCGGCGGCCAAGGGCCAAGGGCGGGTGACGCGGAGCCCTCTTATGCGCTTCCACCTGGGGTTTCTCGTGGAGGCCGGGGGCTCGGCGGCGCGTCTCGGAGGGGTTCGGAGCACGGAGGGCCGTCCGTTCTCTGCCGTATCGTTCCGGGCGTGGCGCGGCCGCGCCCACGTCCTGGACGTGCGCCGGGGCCGTCCGCCCGCCGCCGCCCGAACAGGAGCCGTCCTCTTGTCCCCGACCGACCCGCCCGGTTCGCCCGACTCCCCCGCGTCCACCGCGCGCGTGCTCCTCGTCGAGGACGACGACCTGATGCGCCGGTCCTTCGCCGTCGCCCTGGAGCGCTACGGCTACGAGGTGCGGGTCGCCGAAGACGGACTCGCCGGGCTCGAAGCCTTCCGCGAGCACGACTTCGACCTGCTGATCCTCGACGTGATGCTGCCCGGTCTCGACGGGATCGGGCTGTGCCGCAGGGTCCGGGAGAACAGCCTGGTCCCGGTCCTGATGATGTCCGCCCGGGGTGACGGCCTCGACGTGGTCGCGGGACTGGAGGCGGGCGCCGACGACTACGTCGTCAAGCCGGTGGAGACGTACGTCCTGGTGGCCCGGATCCGCTCACTGCTGCGGCGCGCCACGTACTCGCCCGGGCCCCGGAGCGCTCCGGGCCCCGGCGGGGACCGGCCGGCCGACGAGGACGTGCTGGAGTTCGGGGACCTGCGGATCGACACCGCCGGAATGGAGGTCTTCGTCGCCGGCCTCCCGGTCGCCCTCACCCCGACCGAACTGAAGCTCCTCCTGGAGTTCGCCGCCCGCCCCGGCGTCGTCCTGGAACGGCACGCCCTCCTGCGGGACGTCTGGGAGTACGGCTGGGACGGCGACAGCCGCGTCGTCGACCTGTGCGTGCAGCGACTGCGGCGCAAACTGGGCCGGGACCGGATCGAGACGGTCCGGGGCTTCGGATACAAGCTCCGGCGGTGACCGTGCCCCCCGCCCGCCCGCCCCGGCGCCGCCGCACCTCGCTGCGCTGGAAGATCGCCGCGCTCGCCGCCGCCACCGCCCTGCTCGTGGTGGCGGCGGTCGGCGTCCTCGTCCACCTGTGGACCGCGCACGACATCCGCGGGCGCGGCGAGGCACGGGCGTTCAACGCCGTGTACGCGGCCATGGACGTCTACCGGCGGACCGGGGTCCTCACCGACGGCGCCAGGCTCGACCCCGACGACCTGCCCGCCGAACTGCGGGACCCGGCCGACACCGCCCGGCACACGGCCTACGACGCCCATGTCGAGGGGAACGTCGGGCCGAGCGCCTGGGCCGTCCAGCGGACCGGTGGACCGGGCAGCCCCGTCCTCGCCGTCCAGATCAATCTCGGTCCGGACCACGCCAACCTCTCCCGCCTCGACGCGGCCATGGCCGCCGCCTCGCTCGTCGCGCTCGCGGCGGCCACCCCCCTCGCCGTCTACGGCGCCGGGCTGCTCGCCCGCCGGCTGGGCCACGTCGCCGAGACGGCGGCCCGGATCTCCGCCGGGGACCTCGACGCCCGCTCGGGCCCCACCAAGGGCGACGACGAGGTCGCGGACATCGCCGCCACCGTCGACCGGATGGCCGACACCCTCGCGCGGCGGCTCCGCACCGAACGCCGCTTCACCGCCGACGTGGCCCACGAACTGCGCACTCCCGTCGGCGGGTTGCTGGCCGCCGCCGACCTCCTGCCCGCCGGCGAGACCGAGGACCTGCTGCGGGCCCGGATCCGCGACCTGCGCGCCCTCGTCGAAGACCTCCTGGAGGTCTCCCGGCTGGACGCGGGTGCCGAACAGCCGGTCCGCGCCCGGGTCCCGCTCGCCGCCGTGGTGACCGAGGCCGTCTCCCGCACGGGGGTCGAGGCGGAGGTCGCCGACACGGGCGCCGACGGCACCGCGCGGACCGTGGAGACCGACCCCCGGCGCCTGGAGCGGATCATCGGCAACCTCGTCGTCAACGCCCACCGGCACGGCGACGCCCCCGTCCAGGTCACCGTCGACGGGCGGACGGTCGTCGTCCGCGACCACGGCCCCGGGTTCCCCGCCGACCTGCTGGCCCACGGCCCGCGCCGCTTCCACACGGGCGCCCGGGAGCGCGGCACGGGCCACGGCCTCGGGCTCACCATCGCCCTCGGCCAGGCCCACGTCCTCGGCGCCGAACTCCGGCTGTCCAACGCCCCGGACGGCGGCGCCGTCGCCACCCTGCGGCTGCCGGGCTGAGGAAGCGGCAGCGCCGTCGCCCGACCGGCACGCGCCCGACCGGTACACGCCCGAGCCGGCGCCGATACACGGACGCCCAGGCTCCGATACGTTCCCCCGACACCCTTCTCGTGCGTCTGACCGTACGAGAAGAGGAGCACCATGTCCGCCGACCTCCTGTCGCCGCCCCCGACGACCGGCATCGCGGCCGCCACCACCGACCTGTCGAAGGTCTACGGCGAGGGCGACACCCGGGTCGTCGCCCTGGACCGGGTCGACATCGCCTTCCGGGAAGGCGAGTTCACCGCGATCATGGGGCCGTCCGGCTGCGGCAAGTCGACCCTGATGCACTGCGCCGCCGGGCTCGACTCGCCGACCTCCGGCTCCGTGCGCGTCGGCACCACCGAACTCGGCGGCCTCGGCGACCGGCGGCTCACACAGCTGCGCAGGGACCGGATCGGGTTCATCTTCCAGGCGTTCAACCTGCTGCCCACGCTCACCGCGCTGGAGAACATCACCCTGCCGCTGGACATCGCCGGGCGCCGCCCCGACCGGGAGTGGCTGGACCGCGTCGTCTCCATGGTCGGCCTCGCCGGGCGCCTGGACCACCGGCCCGCCCAGCTCTCCGGCGGCCAGCAGCAGCGCGTCGCCGTCGCCCGCGCCCTGGCCTCCCGCCCGGCGATCGTCTTCGGCGACGAGCCCACCGGCAACCTCGACTCGCGCGCGGGCGCCGAAGTCCTCGGCTTCCTGCGGGACTCGGTGCGCGAACTGGGCCAGACCGTCGTCATGGTCACCCACGACCCCGTCGCCGCCGGGTACGCCGACCGCGTGGTGTTCCTGTCGGACGGACGGCTCGTCGAGGAGATGGCCCGCCCCACCCCGGACCGTGTCCTGGACCTGATGAAGAGCCTGGGCGCGCGGTCCCGGAACGGCTGAGCCGCCCGGGCCCCGGCCGCCCACCCCGTAACGCCCCGCCCCGGGAGGCCCTGGACCTCCCCGGCGCCCCGGAACTCTCAGAAGGCCCTGGAAGCCCCCATGTCGAGAACAACCCTGCGCAACCTCCTGGCCCACAAGGCCCGGCTGGCCATGACCGTCCTGGCCGTCTGTCTGGGGGTCGCGTTCGTCAGCGGCACCCTCGTCTTCGCGGACACCACCGCCGCCGCCCAGCGCGCCGCCTCGTCGAAGAGCTTCGCCGGGACCGCCGTCACCGTCACCGAGAAGGCGCCCGGGCCCGGTGCCCAGGACGGGCCGCCGGTGAGCCCGCTCGACGACGCGCTCGCCGCGAAGCTGTCCCGGGTGCCCGGCGTCGCCGCCGTACGCCCCTCGGTCGACGGCCTGGCGACCCTGAACGCGGCGGACGGCACTCCGCTGCGCGCCGGGCGCGCCTGGTCGAACCTGGCCGCCGCGTACGTCCCCGGCGCGGACGGCGAGGACAGCCGCCACCCGCTGACCGAAGGCCGCGCCCCCGCCCGCGCGGGCGAGATCGCCGTCGACGGCCGCACCGCAACGGCCGGCGGACTCCGCGTCGGCGACACGGTCACCCTGGCCACGGACGGCCCGGTCATGACCGCACGGCTGGTCGGCCTCGTCACCACCGACGACACCCGGGTCACGGCCGGCGGCACCCTCGTCCTGTTCGACGAGGCCACCGCGCAGAAGCTGTTCTCGACCCCGGGCCACTACACCGGCATCGACCTGTCCGCCGCGCCCGGCACCGACGCGTACGAACTCGCCGAACGGGTCACGGCCGTCCTCCCCGCCGACCGCGCCGAGGCCACCACGGGCCAGGCCCAGGCGGCCCAGCAGGCCGTCCTGGTCAACACGCTGACCCGCGGCTACCAGAAGATCCCGATGGTCTTCGCCGGGGTCTCGCTCGTCATCGGCTCCTTCCTCATCGTCAACACCTTCACCATGGCCGTGGCCCGGCGGGCCCGGGAGACCGCCCTGCTCCGGGCGATCGGCGCCTCCCGCCGCCAGGTGTCCCGCGCCGTCCTCCTGGAGGCGGTCGTGGTCGGTCTCGCCGCCTCGGCGGCCGGGTTCCTGCTCGGTCTCGGGATCGCGGCGGCCCTGCCCCACGTCCTCGGCGCCGACGGGAACGCGCTGCCCACCGGCCCCCTGGAGATCGGCCCGCGCTCGGTCGCGGCGGCGCTCGGCGTGGGGGTCGGCGTCACCGTCCTCGCCGCCTGGCTGCCCGCCCGCCGGGCGGCCGCGACCGCGCCCGTCGAGGCGATGCGCACGGCCGAACAGCCGCCCGCGGTCCAGCGGTTCCGGCTGCGCGGCGCCGTCGGTCTCGGCCTCCTCGTGCTGAGCGTCACCTGGCTGGTCTCGCTCAGCGGCGCGCGGGACGCCTCCGAGGAGAACCTGCGGGACGCGATGACCGGCTGCGGTCTGCTCGTCGCCGCCCTGATCGCGCTCGCGCCGCCGCTCGCGTCGCCGGTGATCCGGCTGACCGGACGGCTGACCGGCCGCCTCGGCGTCCCCGGCCGCCTCGCCCGCGAGAACGCCCTGCGCGACCCGCGCCGCACCGCCGCCACCGCCGCCACCCTGCTCCTCAGCACCGGCCTCGTCACCGGGCTCGCCGTCATCGGGCACTCCACCGGTCAGGCCCTCGACCGCCAGGCGGCGGCCGGTCTCGGCGCGGACTACGTCGTCGGCACCCGCTCCACCATGACGGGCATCGACCCCGGTGCCGTACGACGGCTGGCCGGCACCGACGGAGTGCGTACCGCCGCCGCGATCACGGACTCCACCCTGTTCACGGGCGGGGGCGTACGGGAGATCTCCGGCGTCGACCCCGCCACCGTCCGCGACACCATGAAGCTCGACTTCGTCTCCGGCTCCGTCGCGGAACTGGCGCCCGGCCGGATCGCCCTGTCCAGCAGCCTCGCCCGGGAGCGCGGGGTGACGACCGGCGGAGTGCTCGACGTGCGCCTCGGACGGGCGGGCGAGTCCACCCGGTACGAGATCGTGGGCGTCTACAAGGACAACCCGGTCGCCCGCGACGCGCTCGGTTTCCGCGCCGAGGTCGCGGAGCACAGCTTCCTGCCCGGCTCGGTCCAGCGCGTCCTGCTGCGCACCGACGGCACGGGCAGCAGGGCGCTGGAGACCCGGCTGCGGACCGCCGTCGGCAACAACCCGCTGCTGAAGGTGCAGGACCGGGACCAGCTCGTCCGGGAGTCCGCGGGCACCATGGGCGACCTGCTGGACGTGATGTACGGGATGCTCGGCATCGGCGTCGTCATCAGCGGGATCGGCATCGTCAACACCCTCGCCATGTCGGTCGCCGAACGCACCCGGGAGATCGGCGCGCTGCGGGCACTCGGCATGGACCGCGCGGGCGTCCGCCGCATGATCCGCCTGGAGGCGCTGACGGTGGCGGGCTTCGGCACCCTCCTCGGCCTGGCGGGCGGCCTGTTCGGCGCGTGGGCGGTGGGCTCCCTCGCCAACGGCGCGATCGAGGAGTACACCCTCGTCCCGCCCTGGGGAACCCTCGTCCTCGTCTGCCTCCTCTCCCTCGCCGTCGGCACCCTCGCCGCCGCCGTCCCGGCCCGCCGGGCAGCGGCGCTGAGTCCACTGGAGGCGGTCGCGGACGTCTGACGGGACCGACGGCGGTCCTCCCGGCGATCCGCAGGGCCGCCCCGGCGAGCAACAGGGCTCAGGCCGGCGGGAAGACGACCGCGCCGAACGCCGCTCGGGAGGGCCGGGGACCTCGGACGGAGGGCGACGGCAGGCCGGGAGGTCAGGTGGGACGTCAGGTGGGGACGTCAGGTGAAGAGGAAGGCCGTTGCGGTGCTCGCGCCCAGGGTCGCGCCCGCGACCGTCTGGGCGACCGTGTGGTAGGTCAGGGCCACGCGGGACCAGCAGACGCCGATCGTGAGCGTGTAGGCGAGCAGCCACCACGGCGAGTGGACCGCGGCCAGCAGGGCCACCACCGCCGAGGCCACGGCGGAGTCCACCGAGATCTTCCACACGGTGTTGACCGCGAGGAGGCCGATCGTCATCACCCACAGGGCGAGCATCGCGACCAGGATGGGCGTCGGCGCCCCGCCGAGGAGCATGAGCACCGAACCGGTGCCGAGGGAGCCGAGGATGACGAAGAAGATCGGCGCCCGCTGGGTGCGGTCGACGACGTGGCGGTCGCCCCAGGTGCCGCGCTTGCGCTCCCACTCGATGTAGCCGGCCGGGACCAGTCCCGCGCACAGGGCCCCGAGGAGGCCCCACAGCAGGCCGGTCCAGTGGCCGGCCGCGGCGAAGCCGATGCCGAGCATGCCCGCGAGGAGGACGTTGCGGGGCTGCAGGACGTCGGTGACGACGCGGGCCGTGGTGGTCAGGGACGTAGCGGCGGGGCCGGCCCCGGTGTCCTCGGTGCGGGTCACGCGCGGGCCTCCAGACCGGCGGCCCGGAGGACCCCGCGACTGCGCTGGTCCGGGATCGACTTGTACGCGGCGGCCACCCGTACGAGCCAGGCGACCTCGCCGTCCTGGTCGGTGGCGTGCTTCGTCTCGAAGGCGGCGGCCTTCCCGGCGGGGGTGCCGTCGGCCTTGGCGACCAGGGCCGCCTTGATCCAGTAGGCGTCGGCGAGCGCGTCGGCCTTCCCGGGGGCCGCGTCCTCCCCCGCCGCGGCGTCCTTGGCGGCGGTCAGCAGGCTGTCGGGGACGTAGTGGCGCAGCTTCTCGACCGCGTCGGCGATGTCGGCGGCCCAGCGGTCGACGCGCAGGTCCGCGGGGGTGTCGAAGCGGGTCAGCTCGCGGCCGAGCGAGGCCGGCGGGGCGAAGGGCTGGTCGGGGAAGGCGGTCATGAGCTCGCGCCACAGGGGGTGCAGGTTGACCTGGGCCCGCCACAGTCGGGCGCGGCGCCAGCCCTTGCTGAAGGCGGGGAGCGAGGCGCCCAGCGCGAAGAAGGTGAAGAGGACCAACTGGGCGGCCTCGGTGGCCTCGTCGAAGGCCAGCGCGAAGCTCTCGCTGGGCCGGTCGACGACGCTGATCCAGAGGAAGAGGGTGCGGCTGAGGGTGTAGCCGACGCCGATGAACATCGCGAAGGTCATCATGCCGAGGCCGACCCGGAGGTGGAGCAGCTTGGCGTCGGCCGTGGCGAGGGCCCACTGGTAGGCGCAGACGGCGGACGCGGCGCCCAAGTACAGGTAGAAGACGCTCATGTAGAGCGTGGCGCCCCACTGGCCGGCGTGTTCGGCGACGAACCGGTCCGCGGGCACCGAGCGGTCCACCACCGTGAAGAAGAGCGCGGTGAGGAGGACGAGGGTGACCACGGAGGCCTTGGCGGCCACCTGCTGGATGAAGCGCGCGAAGCGGACGTGGCGGGGGACCGGGCCGCCCTCGGGGAAGTGCCCGTAGATGGCGACGATGTAGCTGAGGATGGCGAGGATCGCGATGGTGGACGTGTAGTGCTTGATCAGCACCGCGAGGTCCACGACGGGGCTGTTGTTGAGGCCTATGCGGACGACCTGCGTCTTGGTCCACAGGGCGACGGCGAAGCCCGCGTAGCAGCCCCACAGGGCGCGGCGGCGCTTGTCCTCCTCGTCGCCCCAGAGTGCGGCCGGCATGCGCCACAGGGCGACGGCGGTCATCAGACCGGCGATGAGGTAGCCGGCGAGGTCGAGCGCGGTCACGTGAGTTCCTCGGGAAGGGGGCTGGGGGACGGGCGACGGGTGACGGGCGGCCGGTCAGGGCGGACGCGTCACGGCGCGGCGCGGCGGAAGAAGCCGCGCCGGCGGTGGGCCACCGGTCTGGAGAGCGAGTTGGCGAGGCGGCCGACCATGTCGTCACTGGTCACGTCCCGGGCCATGCGGGGGATGAGGGAGGCGCCGAACTCGGCGATCCGCTCGTCGTGGGTGTCGTACTGCGCGCGGGCCTGGACCGTGTCGGAGGAGAGCACCCGCTTGATGAGCGAGGTGTCGAAGACCGGCAGCAGCTGCCGCAGTCGGTCGGCGTCCAGGCTGGTGCCGTGGTCGAACCACTCGTGGCACAGCTCGTGCAGGATCACGTGCTGGGTCTGGTACGCGGTGGGGCGGCGCCGGTAGAGCACGTAGCTGGTGGTACCGGACTTCAGGCGCAGGCCGCAGGCCGCGTTGACGCGTGCCAGTCGTTCGGGCAGCTCCTGGAGGACGATGGTCCGGCCGCGGGCCGCCTCCATGTTCGCCACCAGGCCCTCGATGGTGAAGGGGGCGGGGATGGGAAGGTCAGCCAGCCCGGCTTCGCACTCTTTGCGCAGTTCACGCAGGGACATTGAGGCCTCTTGGTCGTCGTCACGCGTGTGTGACATGCGGTCGGCGAGTTTAGCCAACGCGGCTTGCCGACAGAGAGGCGCGTGCGCTAACTCCCGGGTCTCCCGTCCTCTGCGGCGGGGTCCGGGTGCTGCTCGGCCTTGGTGTCCGCGAGCAGGGAGAGGGCGAACTCCAGCAGTTCGGCCGGGAGTCCGTCGTCGTCGACGCCGCGGCCGGCGACGCCGCTGATCTCGCCGGTGCGCCGCTTGGCGAGGAACCGGAGCCCGGCGACGACGTCGCCGACGACCTCCGACTCCTCCTTGAAGAACCGCCAGTCCACGCCGAAGCCCAGTCCGAGTGCCTTGAGGATCTCCTCGGAGGGCTGGGTGACCTTCCCGGCCAGGATGTTGGAGAAGTAGCTGTGGGAGAGGGAGCCGCCGCGCTCCTTGACCAGCTCGGCGAAGGTCCGCCCGGACACCTTCTGGCCGGGGAAGGTCTTCTCCAGCATGTACTCGACCTTCTGCCGCAACGACTGCAGCTCAGGCACGTGTTCGTCGCCGATGTCCATCCCGGTTACCTACGTTCGCATCCTGCACCGGCGCAAGTGCCGGGCTTGCGTAAACACTCTACGTCACTGTTAACTGCAAAAAACACGGCCAGGGCACCACAGGGGAGTGCCCTGGCCGTGCACCACGCCCGCGCGCCGCCCGGCCGGACCCGCCGCCCGGCACCGCCTAGAGGTGTAGCCCTTCGCGACGGGGGATGCGCGAAGGGCTACCCGTGCAGTATGCCAGCCCCTCGGGGGCCGCTCCACAGGGCGCCCGGCCCTCTCGGGCCCCGGCCGAACCCCCGCCGGATCAGGGCCGGATCAGCGCCGCAGGTGGCGGGAGGCGGCCAGGCAGGAGGCGAGCCAGCTCGCCTCGGCGCGGTCGATGATCAGGCCCTCGACGGTGATCAGGCCGTCCAGCACGCCGTCCGGGAGGCCGGCCCCCGTGCCGCCGACCCGGATCGAGTGGTCGCCCACGCGGTACAGCTGCCAGTCCATGTCGCTGTGCCAGAGGCGGGCGGTCCTCTCGCCGCGGCGCTGGGCGAACACGAGCTCCTCGCCGTGTTCGTTGAGGAAGTAGCCGGTGTAGTCCTCGCTCCTGATGTCACCGCCGCACAGGCCTGCCAGGTGCCGCTCGATCGTGGAAGGGGTGTCGGTCACGGCCGCTCCTCGGTGCGCCGGGCCGCCGAGAGCGTCAGCATGCGCTCCGCCGACTCCAGCAGCATCCCGTACGTGATCACTTCGATCCTCGTCTGGTGCGCGTCGTACGTGCGCAGGGTCTCCGCGAGCTCCTGGGGCGTGATGTCCGCCGGCAGGTATCCCGGATGCCCGATCACCACCGTCGCCGAGGCCCGGCGGGTGTCCACGCCGTGCTCCTTCAGGATGGCCTCGCGGTTCTCGTCCAGGGTCCTGAGGTAGTTCTGGGCCTGGGACACCGCCCAGTGCACCTGCGCGCCCAGCATCAGGTGACCGCCACGCCGGAGGACCAGGGGCGTGACGGCGGCCCGCTTGAGCTCCACCACGTGCAGGGAGCCGTCGCCGCGCAGCAGCGGGATGTCGAGGACCGCGTCCGGCGCGTACCTGCGGCGGGCCAGCTCCGACACGTACGCGCCGCCGAAGATCCACTCCTGGTCCTTGAGGCGGGCGTGCAGGGCTCCCTCCGAGCTGTCCGGGTCCTCCACGACGGCCCGCAGGGCCGCGAGGCCCGCCCGCCGGGCCCTCAGCTCCAGCATCTGGGCCAGCAGCCCCGCGTCGGCGTCCGCCAGCAGGTCGCCCACCCGCCGCGCCGCCTCGGCGGAGGCGGGGCGCGGGAGGTCCCGCAGGACCAGCTCCATGTGCCCGAACTGCTGCAGCGAGCTCCGCTCCTGCGCGGACAGCCGGATGCCGCCTCCTCCCGCGCCTCCTCCCGCGCCTTCTCCCGCGCCTTCTCCCGCGCCCTCGCCCCCGCCGTCGCTCACGTGCTCCGAGGACAGGGCCAGCCCCCGGAACAGGTCCCTCGCGTCCGCCGCCGTCGCCTCCGGATCGTCGCGGCACAGCTCGTCCAGCACGGCCACCGCCCGCTCGGCCCCCAGCTCCAGCAGCCTGCGCATGTACGCCTCGCCGCGTCGGCGCGCCCGCTCGTCGTACTTCGCCTCGAGCACCGTCAGGAACATCTCGCCGCCCGCGTACGCCGCGAAGTCCTGGAAGCGCCGCGCGAGCGCGAAGTCCTGGCACAGCAGGGCCTCTTGCGCCGCGTCCTCCAGGGCGTTCACCAACGGGCGGCCCTTGCCGTACGTCGCCGCGCCCCGGGCCCGGCCGCCCATGACCCGCAGCACCTCGTCGACGCGCGCCCGCACGGTCGGCTCCGCCGTCAGCTCACGGGAGGTCTCCACCAACTGCTGGAGGGTGAAGCTGGATCGGAAGGTCCTCATGCCGCGACTCTAGGGGCGACCACTGACAGCGGGGTCCGGCCGGATCCGCACGCGCCCGCCGCCCGCAGCTCTTGATCATTCCGGGGATTCCCGTCCAAAGGGGCGGAAGTGCAGGGAACCCGGGCTCCTCTCTCCCCGTCTCCCCCCACGGGAAGAAGTCCGGCGTCCGCGGTCAGAGTGACACCAGGCGGACCTCGCTCGTTTAACGGCCAGACGGTTCACAGGATCCGCACACTGGGGGCGAACGATGAAGGTCCCGGCACAGCCAACGGTCTCCGTTGTCCTGCCTGTCTACAACGCGATGCCCTACCTCCGGCTGACGCTCCATTCGATCGAGCAGCAGACCGTGGGCCTGGACGCCCTGGAGGTCGTCGCCGTGAACGACGGCAGCACCGACGGCAGCGGCGAGGTGCTCGACGCCTGGGCCGCCCGGCATCCGGGGCGGGTGAAGGTCGTGCACCAGGAGGCCTCCGGCGGCCCGAGCCGGCCGCGGAACGTCGGGCTCGACCACGCCACCGGCCGGTACGTGTTCTTCGTGGACGGCGACGACTGCCTCGGCCCCGAGGCGCTGGAGCGGCTCGTCGCCATGGCCGAGCGCAACGGCTCCGACACCGTGCTCGCCAAGCTGGTCGGGGTCGGACGGCGGGTGCCCAAGCAGGTGTTCGCGAAGAACGTCGACCGGGCCGACCTGTCCAAGGGCGACGTCTACTACACCCTCATGCCGTTCAAGCTGTTCCGCCGCGAGGTCATCGAGAAGCACGGCCTCCGCTTCCCCGAGCACATGCGGATCAGCGAGGACCAGCACTTCGTCGCCCGCGCCTACCTGCACAGCAAGGTCATCTCGATCGTCGGCGACTACGACTGCTACTACGTCGTCAAACGCGGCGACGACGGCAACATCACCGCCGACGGCATCGAGTTCGGCACCGCCCTGCGGCAGGCCGCCGAGATGGTCGAGCTGGTGAAGGGGATGACCGGGCCCGGACCGCTGCGCGACCACCTCGTCGGGCGGCACGTCAACGTCGAGATGATCCGCCGCTTCGGCCAGGGCTTCCTCGACGCCGGCGCCGACGAGCGCAAGCAGCTCGTCGAGCTCGCCCGGCCGCACGCCCGGGAGTGGATCGGGCCCGGCGTCCTCGCCCGGATGCCCGTCCACGAGAAGCTGATCGCGCACTGCCTGCGCGAAGGGCTCGTCGACGAACTCGCCGCCGTCGTCCGCTGGCAGCTCGCCGGCCGGCCCGGCAAGGCGCTCGTCCGGGACGGGCGGGTGTACGCCGCCCCGCCCTACCCGCCGGCCGACTCCCCCGCGTACGGGGAGCTGTGCGACATCACCGGCCAGACGCTCGGCGCCAGCCCGCGCCGCCGGGTCGACCGGCTCGCCTGGCGCGGCACCGTGCTCGAACTCTCCGGGTACGCCTATCTCGACCAGGTCGACACCGACGACCTGGTCACCGAGGTCGTCCTGCGGCACACCACCAGCGGCCGCGAGCTCGCCGTCACCGCCGAGCAGACCCCCTCGCCGCACCTCACGGTCAGCCGCGGCAGGGAGACGTACGACTACGGGCGGGCCTGCTTCCGTGCCTCCGTCGACCTGGCCGGCGCCGACGGCGGCGGGCCGCTCCCCAAGGGCGACTGGCAGCTCTCCCTGCGCTGCACCGCGCACGGACTGACCGCCCGCGGCGCCCTCGGCAACGCCCTGGGCGGCAAGGTCAGCAAGCGGGCCGACGAGCACGCCGTCACCCTGCCCGGCACGTCCAAGCGGCTGCACACCGTACGGGTCGGGCCCAGCGACGGCGAGCTGGTGCTGCGGCTGCGGCCCGCGCACTCCGCCGTCTCCGCGTACGCCGCCAGCTTCGGCTGGAAGGCGGCGCGGGCCGTGCGCGCGCGGATCAACTGGAAGTGAGCGGGGTCCCCTCGTCGCCGGGACCGCCCCGTCCCACGGTCGGGCCGCCCCCGCCTTCCGCCGGGCCCCGGGGATCCGCCGGGACGGACGGACCTGACGGACCCGACGGACCCGAGGGACCCGACGGACCCGACGGACCCGAGGAGCCCGAGGGGCCCGACGGACCGGCCGGGTCCACCGGTCGGGCGGGCTCCTTCGGCGCCTCCGCCAGGAACTCCGTCACCGCGAAGGCGAAGAGCAGGGCGAGCGCCAGGCCGACCACCACCCAGCCCGTGGGGTACGACCAGAGCACGTACGTCAGCACGGCCGCCGCCACCAGCACCCAGACGATCCACCGGCGGTGGCGGCCGACGAACGGGCCCACCGGGCCGGTGCGGAAGCCCGCGTGGTCGGCGGTCGTACGGGCCGCGCCGATGCCCGAGTGCCACACGCCCCGCACCAGCGTGGCGTACTTCCCGGGGCCGGAGAGCCAGGCGGCGAGCGCGACGACCACGCCGAGGACGGCGACCATCCGCACCGAGGTGCGCAGGTAGCGGATCAGGATGTCGTAGACGGAGCCCGCGGCGGCCGGGGAGACGCCGTTGGGCAGGGCGTTGAGATAGACCGTGCGGAACACGGTCAGGCCGATCCCGAGGACCAGCGCCCCGGCGACGACGCCGAGGGCCGCGGCGACCAGGCTGCGACGCCGGTGGGTGGCGAGCAGGACGCCTCCCGCGATGAGCACGACGGCGATCACCGGCAGCCAGAAGCCCATCTTCTGCAGGAGCGCGAAGCCGGTCTTCACCTTCCCGATGTCGTCGGCCTGGACGAGGGTGAAGTCGGTGTGGACCTCGGGGATCTTCCCCGCCACGGTCAGACCGGAGTCGACCAGCCGCTGTTTGACCTGGTCGACGACGGGCGCGAGGTCCAGGGTCACCGTGTTCTGCTCGATCTTCACGGCGCCCTCGTCGCTGCCGGTGAGGGCCCGGTCGAGGGAGGTGTGGACGGCGCGGTTGGCCTCGTCCCAGATGTTCTGGAAGGTGCCGGAGGCCACGATCTCCTGCGTCTTCTCGTGGACGAAGCTGCCGACCGCGCCTTCGAGGGAGTCGCCCAGCTTGCCCAGGGCCTTCTCCAGGACCGGGCGCTGCTCGGGGGCGACGCCTTCGAGGAGGTCGCCGAGGTCGATGTGCTCCATGACCACGTTGGTGACGCGGGTGGCGACGGCGGCCTGGACGTCGGCGTCGCTCGCCAGCGGGGCGACCGTGGACACGTACCGGTTCGTGTCGCCGAGCAGGTCGGCCGTCCAGGCCGCGACCAGGCTCAGCGGGGCCAGGACGCAGCCGATGACGATGAGGAGCGCCGAGAAGAAGGCGCGCACCCGGTGGTGGGCGGGGGCAGGTGGGCGCGCCACCGCCTCCGCCTCCAGGGCGGCCACCCGGGCCCTCAGCGCAGCGAGTTCGTCGTCACCACCGGTAGTCATGCCGCCTCCGGAGTCGTTCCGGCGCACGGCGAGACGCCGCGGCCGATCATCCCGATTGTGTGCGGTGCGCGAAGGTCTGTCGCTTCGAGCGCGGCCATTTGGGATCATGCGGTCCATGCCGTCCACGCCGAACACGTCGTCCCCGTTGTCTTCGTCGTCCCCGTTGTCCCCGACGTCCCCGTCGTCAGAACCGGCCGCACCGGCGACACCGGCGACGCCTGCGACGCCGGCCGCGAAGCTGCGCTGCGCGATCCTCGACGACTTCCAGGGCGTCGCCCTGTCCTGTGCCGACTGGAGCACGCTCGACGCCCGGGTCGAGGTCCGTGTCCTGCGGGAGCACCTCACCGACCGCGACGCGCTCGTCGCCGCCGTCGAGGACTGCGAGATCCTCGTGGTGATGCGCGAGCGGACCCCGCTCGACGCCGCCCTCCTGGAGCGGCTGCCCCGGCTGCGGCTGATCGTCACCTCGGGCCTGCGCAACGTCTCGATCGACGTCGCCGCCGCCCGCGCCCGCGGCGTCACCGTCTGCGGCACCGCCAGCGGCTCCGAGCCGCCCACCGAGTTGACCTGGGCTCTGATCCTGGGCCTGGCCCGGCAGGTGCACACGGAGAGCCGGGCGATGCGCGAGGGCGGGCCGTGGCAGTCGACGCTCGGCCTCGACCTGTCCGGGCGCACCCTGGGTCTGGTGGGCCTCGGCAAGATCGGCGGCCGGGTGGCGCGGATCGGCCTCGCGTTCGGCATGGACGTGGTCGCCTGGAGCCCGCACCTGACCGACGAGCGGGCCGCCGAGCACGGGGTGCGGCGGGCGGAGAGCCTGCCCGCCCTGCTGGCCGGCAGCGACGTCGTCTCCCTGCACATGGTGCTCTCCGACCGCACCCGCGGCCTGCTCGGGGAGGCGGAACTGCGGGCGATGCGCCCGGGCGCGTACCTGGTCAACACCTCCCGCGCGGGCCTGGTCGACGGGGCGGCGCTGCTGGCCGCGCTGCGCGAGGGCCGGATCGCGGGGGCCGGGCTCGACGTGTACGAGACGGAGCCGCTGCCCGCCGACGACCCGCTGCGGACCCTGCCGAACGTGCTCGCGCTGCCGCACCTCGGGTACGTGACGGAGGCCAACTACGCGCGCTACTTCGGGCAGGCCGTCGAGGACATCGAGGCGTTCCTGGCGGGGGCTCCGGTCCGCGAGCTGGACTGACCGCCCGGACGCGCCGGACACGGGTCGGCCCCGTACCCCTGCGAGAGGGGTACGGGGCCGATGACCGTGCACGGGAGGTACGGGGTGTACCCGCCGTACGGTGGCGGCTCAGGCGACCGGGGCCGGCTGCGCCACCTGTGCCGGGGCGGGACGCGGGGCGAGGAGCCGCTCCGCGAGCAGGCCGAAGGCGAGCCCGAAGACCACCCACAGACCGGCCTGGATGCCCAGGGTCGCGAGCCGGAACTCCCACAGCACGGCGGCCGGGAAGGACGCCTGCACCGAGTCCCCGTTGCCGGGCAGGAACAGGCACGCGACGGCGATCGCGGCGACGAAGCCCGCGCCCGCCAGGACGGTGGCGTTCCAGTTGCCGAGGCACGGGGCGAGCCGGCGGCCCGCGACGATCGCCGCGACGCCGAGCAGCACGCTCAGCAGGATCATCAGGAAGAACAGGGTGGTGCGCTGCCCGATGGTGTCCGGATTGCCGACGGCCGGCGGGGTCGCCGGGTACTTCAGGAACGGCACCAGATAGACCGTGGTGAAGGCGGCCGCCGCGACGAGCGCCGCGGTCGCCTTCGGGGTGAAACGGCCCACCCGGCCCAGGACGAAACAGAACGCCAGCGAGGCGATGCCGCCGAGGGCGACCCCGTAGACGAGGACGCCGGTGGCGAGACCCGCCGTGGACTGGAGGTCCCGGCTGACGATCTCCTCCTCTTCGGCGGGGGCCGCGGCCTGCCCATGGCCCGCGCCATGGCTGTGGGCTGCCGCGTGCTCCGCCTTGGCGGCGGCCTCCTCGACGGCGATCGAGGCGTTGACGGACGGTTCACCCGCGACGTAGGCGACGCCGAAGGCGAACAGTCCGGCGATCAGGCCCGCGAGCATGCCGCGGACCAGGAGCCGCCCCACGAGCGAACCCGTGGGGGCGGCGGGGGACTGAGCGGGGGATGGAGCGGTGGATGACATGTGCGCGGTTGCCCCTCAGTGGCAGGGGAAGCCGAGCAGGTGGCGCCCGTCGTGCACCCACTCGTGCACGTCGCTGCCCGCGAACAGGGACGTGGCGCCCTGCTCGGCACCGACGAAGTAGAGCGCGACGAGCATCAGGATCCCGGCGAACGCCGCCCACGGGAGCACCGCGCGGACCGGCAGGGAAACCGGAACGGCGATGGACGGGGTGGACGTGACGGCGGGCGACGCGATGGCCTCGGCCATGGTGGAACCTCCTCGGGAACTCGCGTCCCATACGGTGGTGCGCGACGACGGTCGTCGGGTCTGACTCACCCGTCCCGGGAACGCCGGGGCGGGCTCACAGTGGCGCGACCGTGCCGGACTTGCACCGGACTTCCGTCTCGCCGTCGTCGTTCTGTGGAATTGACGCCTGACCGTACCGCGCCCGTCACTCCGCGCCAAGGGCGCCCGGGAGGCGGGCCGATGAATTGAGGGATGAATCACCCATGACCGTGCGCCCCCTGTCCGTACGGCTCACGCTGGTCTCCCCGGCGATGACGGCCGCCCTGCGCGAGGCCCGGTTCGACGACAGCGGGCCGGTCGAGGCGGTGGCCGCGGGCCCGTTGGCGCTTCCTGCGGGGGCCCGGGTCGTCGCCTCGCCCTCCGGGCGGTGCCGGGCGACGGCCGAGGCCCTGGGCCTCGACCCCGCCTCGGTGCGGGCGGAGCCCGCTCTCGCGGGCTGCGCGATGGGCCGCTGGCGGGGACGCCGGCTCGACGAACTGACGGCGGTGGAACCGGAGTCGGTGGCGGCCTGGCTCGCCGACCCCGACGCGGCCCCGCACGGCGGCGAGTCCCTGCGGGAGCTGCGCGTACGGGTCGCCGCCTGGCTGGACGCGCTGGAGCCGGGACCCGTCCACGCCTTCGCCGAACCGGACGTCGTCCGCGCGGCCGTCGCCCACGCGCTCGGGGCGCCCGACTCCGCGTTCTGGCGCCTGGACGTGCGCCCGCTGCACGCGGTGGAGCTGTCGGGGCGGACGGGGCGGTGGAACGTGCGGCTGGGGGCGCCGGTCGCCTGAGCCGCGACGCCGGCCTCCGCCGACCGCGCCGGCCCCTCCCCGTCAGCCGAGGGAGGCGCGCGCGAGGTCCAGGAACTCCGCGTCGGTGAGCCCCAGTCGGCGGGCCTCGGCGGCCAGTTCGCGGAGCCGGTCGACGAGTTGGGCGCGGCCCGGTGCGGCGGCGCCCGGCACGATGACGGCGCCGCGCCCGCGACGGAGCTCGATCAGCCCCTCCTCGCGCAGCTGTTGGTAGCCGCGCAGCACGGTGTGCACGTTGACCCCGAGGGAGTCGGCGAGCTCCCGCGCGGCGGGCAGTCGCTCGCCGGGCCGGGCGCTGCCGTCGGCGAGAGCGCCCCGGACGCAGCCGGCGATCTGGTCGCCGAGGGGGACGGAGGAGGCGGGATCCACCCGGAACAGCACGGTCAGTCCTTTCGGGGGGCGGGGCGGCCGGGGGCGGGGGTGCCGGTGGCCGGAGTGCCGGTGGCGGGGGTGGCGGGGGTGCCGTTGGCCGGAGTGCCGGTGGCAGGGGTGCCGCGTCCGCTCGCGGCGCGTTCCACGAGTGCGTTGAGCAGGCCCGCGGCCGTCGTCGCGTCGTCGACGGTGACGACGAACTCCCGACCGTCGCGGCGCCGTACGGCGAGTGCCCGGCCGGAGCGCAGGATCACGCCGGACGCCGCGGGCCGGACCCGGTAGCCCCAGCCGCCGAACTCGGCGACCGGTTCGACGTCCCGGGTCGTCGCGCCGGTGATGTCGTCGAGCGGCACCCGCAGCCGGGGCCGGGCCACGAGGGCGGGCCGGACGGTCAGGCCGCGCCGGTCGGCGTGCACCCGGACCCGGCTCAGCGCGGTGCCGGGCAGGCCGACGGCCAGCGGGATCAGCGCGTACGGCCAGGCGGCGAAGAAGGGTACGACGAGCGCGGCGAGCAGGAAGGCGGCGCCGAGCAGGATCATCGGGAGCGAGCCCGTGGTCCGCGCCCAGCCCGCGAGCTCCCCGGCCGCGAGGTCGAGCCGGGGCGCGTCGGCGGGCACGGACACCTCCCGCGCGGGCTCCGCCGGGACGAGCCGGGTGAGCGCCCACCCGGCGGCGGCGGCGAGGGCGCCGATCGCCAGGGCCACGGTCAGCACGGCGATCCGCAGGCGCGCCTCGGCCGGGTCGGTGACGTCCAGGTTGGCGCGCAGTTGCAGCGCGAGCAGCCCGCCGGTGAACCCGGCGGTGGCCCAGGCGCCCCACAGCACCCGGCGCCGGACGAAGAGGGCCCAGCCGACGCCGAGGGCGAGCAGCAGGGCCGAGCTGACGGCGAGGTACCCGCCGACGGCGGTGAAGCCGTCGGCGCGTCCGTCGGCGCCGAAGTGGGTGGCGAGGCGGTCGGGCAGCCGGTCGCGCCAGAGCGCGCACAGCAGCGGGCCGACGGCGAGGGCGAGCAGGAACGGCAGTGCGGCGAGCAGCCGCAGCCGGGTGGCGGCACGGTTCACAGGATCCTCCCCTGGCTCCCATGGATGGTTCTCCTGGGTTCCACTGAGTTCTACTTGTTCGCACTCTACTAGAACAAGCAGCTCTCGCGGCGACCTGTGAGCTCCGGATGCGGGCCGTGACGTACGGGCGGCGGTGTGGGACGGTGGGCGCATGCCGGTACCCGTGATCCTCGACTGCGATCCCGGACACGACGACGCCTTCAACATCCTGCTCGCCGCGGCCCATCCGGCCGTCGACCTGCTCGCCATCACCACCGTGGCGGGCAACCAGACGGTGGAGAAGACCACGCTCAACGCGCGCCGGGTGTGCTCCGTGGCCGGGATCCACGGCGTCCCGATCGCGGCCGGCCGGGACCGCCCGCTGCACGCCGGGCCGTACGGCGCGCCGCGCGTCGCCGAGCACATCCACGGCGACTCGGGGCTCGACGGGCCCGGCTTCGGCGAGGGCGAGCCGCCCGTGCCGCAGGACCCGCGCGACGCCCTCGCGCTGACCCGGGACATCCTGCTCGCCCACCCCGAACTGGCCGCCAGGATCGAGCGGATCGTGCTGATGGGCGGGTCGACGGGGCGCGGCAACACCACGCCGGCGGCCGAGTTCAACATCCTCTGCGACCCGGAGGCGGCGGACCTCGTCTTCCGCAGCGGGATCCCGCTGACCATGTTCGGCCTGAACGTCACCCACCAGGTCCGGGCCACCCCCGAGGTGCTCTCGCGACTCGCCGGGCTCGGCACCCCGCTCGGGCGCCTGTGCGTCGAGCTCCTGACGTACTTCGCCGCGACCTACCGCGAGGTGTACGGCTTCGACGCGCCGCCGCTGCACGACCCGCTGACCGTGGCCCACCTGATCGACCCCTCACTGGTCAGCCTGGTGCGGGCGCCGGTGGCGGTCGAGCTGGCCGGCACGTACACGCGCGGGGCGACGGTGATCGACCTGGACGGGGTGACCGGCCTCCCGGCCAACGCCGAGGTCGGCATCGAGGCGGACGCGGACCGCTTCTGGGACCTGATCGTGGACGCGGTGCGGGTGCTGGGGGAGCGGTCCGGGGCGACACCCCCGAGGTAACGAGACGCAGCGTCTTGCCTGAAGCGGCATCGCCGCGTACGGTGAGCGCATCGAGATTGCGAGACGGACCGTCTCGTCTCGCAATCGCGATCGGATCGCACGCCGTCGCCCCACCCGTGATCCGCCCCCTGTCGTCCAGCCCCGGGAGGCCGCCCTTGTTCCGTGCCCACCTCACCGACGTCACCAAGCGCTACGACACCCGGCTCGTCCTCGACCGGGTCTCCCTCTCCGTCCGCGCCGGCGAACGGGTCGGCGTCGTCGGCGACAACGGCTCCGGCAAGTCCACGCTCCTGCGGCTGCTCGCCGGCCTGGAGCACGCTGACACCGGCACCGTCACCGTCGAGGCGCCCGGGGGCCTCGGTCACCTCGCGCACTACCCGGGCACCCTGGTGGTCGTCAGCCACGACCGGCGCCTGCGGAACGGCTTTAGGGGGCGGCGGGTGGAGCTGGAGCCGTGGGTCAGCGCCGTGACGTCTTCTTCCTGACGCTGCCCGAGGTCCCGCCCCCCGGCCGGTACGGCTTCGCCGAGCGCCCGCCGACGCCCGGGGTGATCCGGACCTCCGGCGGGGCCGCGGACGGGGACCCGGCCGGAACCTCCGACCCTGCCCCGGTGGCCGAGGGCGTCGGGGGCGCCGTGGTGGTGGGCTGCCCGGCGGTCGGCGACGAGCTCTTCGGGGCGGGCGGCTTCGGCGGCACGGCGCCGCTCCCTCCGCCCGAACAGGCCCCCAGGGCCAGGCCGAGACCCAGCACCACGGCCGTCGTCACCACTGCGCGGGCCCGCACGCCCACCACCCCACCCCAGCCGGATTCCCGATCCGCACGCACGTGCGGATCGGGATCGTAACTCAGGCCTCGCCCGCGCCTTCCTCGAGATCGCCCTCGGTCTCCAGGAACACCTGCCGCAGCGCGGCCAGCGTCTCCGGGTCCGGCTTCTCCCACATGCCGCGGGACTCGGCCTCCAGGAGACGCTCGGCGATGCCGTGCAGCGCCCACGGGTTGGCCTCCTTCAGGAAGGCCTGGTTCTCCGGGTCGAGGACGTACGCCTCGGTCAGCTTGTCGTACATCCAGTCGGCGACCACGCCCGTCGTGGCGTCGTAGCCGAAGAGGTAGTCGACCGTCGCCGCCAGCTCGAACGCGCCCTTGTAGCCGTGCCGGCGCATCGCCTCGATCCAGCGCGGGTTGACCACGCGGGCGCGGAACACCCGGGAGGTCTCCTCGACCAGTGTGCGGGTGCGGACCGTCTCCGGGCGGGTGGAGTCGCCGATGTACGCCTCGGGCGCCGTGCCCTTCAGCGCGCGGACGGTCGCCACCATGCCGCCGTGGTACTGGAAGTAGTCGTCGGAGTCCGCGATGTCGTGCTCGCGCGTGTCCGTGTTCTTCGCCGCGACCGCGATCCGCTTGTACGCCGTCTCCATCTCGGCCCGCGCCGGGCGCCCTTCGAGCCCCCGGCCGTACGCGTAACCGCCCCACACGGTGTACACCTCGGCCAGGTCGGCGTCGGTGCGCCAGTCGCGCGAGTCGATCAGCTGGAGCAGACCCGCGCCGTACGTGCCGGGGCGGGAGCCGAAGATACGGGTGGTGGCGCGCCGCTCGTCGCCGTGCTCCGCCAGGTCCGCCTGGGCGTGCGCCCGCACGTAGTTGTCCGCGGCGGCCTCGTCGAGACCCGCGACCAGCCGTACGGCGTCGTCGAGCAGCCCGATGACGTGCGGGAACGCGTCCCGGAAGAAGCCGGAGATGCGCAGCGTCACATCGATGCGGGGCCGGCCCAGCTCGGCGAGCGGGATGGGCTCCAGGCCGTTCACGCGGCGCGAGGCGTCGTCCCAGAGCGGGCGGACGCCCAGCAGGGCGAGCGCCTCGGCGACGTCGTCGCCCGCGGTGCGCATCGCGCTCGTGCCCCACAGGGACAGGCCCACCGAGGTCGGCCACTCGCCGTTGTCCGTGCGGTAGCGCTCCAGGAGCGAGTCGGCGAGCGCCTGGCCGGTCTCCCACGCGAGGCGGGACGGCACGGCCTTCGGGTCGACCGAGTAGAAGTTGCGGCCGGTCGGCAGCACGTTGACCAGGCCGCGCAGCGGCGAGCCCGAGGGCCCGGCCGGGACGAAGCCGCCGTTCAACGCGTGGACCGCGTGCGTGAGTTCGTCGGTGGTGCCGGCCAGGCGCGGGACGACCTGCTCGCAGGCGAAGCGCAGCACCGCGTGCACCTCGGCGCCGTACGCGCCGGCCACGGAGCCGATCGCGTCCACGGACCAGTCCGCCGCCTCCATGCCCTCGACCAGCTCGCGGGCCTTCGCCTCCGCCTCGTCGGCGGTGGTGCGCGTCGCCGCCGACTCGTCCAGGCCGAGCGCCTCGCGCAGGCCCGGCAGCGCCTGCGTGCCGCCCCAGATCTGCCGGGCCCGCAGGATCGACAGGACCAGGTTCACCCGGGCCTCGCCGACCGGGGCGCCGCCCAGGACGTGCAGACCGTCACGGATCTGCGCGTCCTTGACCTCGCACAGCCAGCCGTCGACGTGCAGCAGGAAGTCGTCGAAGCCGTCGTCCTCCGGCCGGTCCTCCAGGCCCAGGTCGTGGTCCAGCTTCGCCGCCTGGATCAGCGTCCAGATCTGCGCGCGGATCGCCGGCAGCTTCGCCGGGTCCATGCTGCTGATCTGCGCGTACTCGTCGAGCAGCTGCTCCAGGCGCGCGATGTCGCCGTACGAGTCGGCGCGGGCCATCGGCGGCACCAGGTGGTCGACGAGCGTGGCGTGCACGCGCCGCTTGGCCTGGGTGCCCTCGCCCGGGTCGTTGACCAGGAACGGGTAGACCAGCGGCAGGTCGCCGAGCGCGGCGTCCGGGCCGCAGGCGGCGGACAGGCCGGCGTTCTTGCCGGGCAGCCACTCCAGGTTGCCGTGCTTGCCCAGGTGCACCATCGCGTCCGCGCCGAAACCCCCGTCCTCGGCGCGGGCGGCGATCCAGCGGTAGGCCGCCAGGTAGTGGTGCGACGGCGGCAGGTCCGGGTCGTGGTAGATCGCGATCGGGTTCTCGCCGAAGCCGCGCGGCGGCTGGATGAGGACCAGCAGGTTCCCGCGGCGCAGCGCGGCCAGCACGATGTCGCCCTCGGGGTTGCGGGAGCGGTCCAGGAACATCTCGCCCGGGGCCGGGCCCCAGTGCTCCTCGACCTGCTCGCGCAGCTCCGCCGGGAGTTCGGCGTACCAGCGCTTGTAGTCGGCGGCCGGGATGCGGACCGGGTTGCGGGCCAGCTGCTCCTCGGTGAGCCAGTCCTGGTCGTGGCCGCCGGCCTCGATCAGGGCGTAGATCAGCTCGTCGCCGTCGCCGGAGACCAGGCCGGGGATGTCCTCGACCGGGCCGAAGTCGTAGCCCTCGGCGATGAGCCGGCGCAGCAGCGCCACGGCGGAGGCCGGGGTGTCGAGGCCGACGGCGTTGCCGATGCGGGAGTGCTTCGTCGGGTACGCGGAGAGGACGAGCGCCAGCTTCTTCTCGCCGTTCGCGATGTGCCGCAGACGGGCGTGCCGGACGGCGATGCCGGCGACGCGGGCGGAGCGCTCGGCGTCCGCCACGTACGCGGGCAGCCCGTCCTCGTCGATCTCCTTGAAGGAGAACGGGACGGTGATGAGCCGGCCGTCGAACTCCGGGACGGCGACCTGGCTGGCCGCGTCCAGCGGCGACAGGCCCTCGTCGTTCTCCTCCCACGCGGCGCGCGAGCCCGTCAGGCACAGCGCCTGCAGGATCGGCACGTCCAGGGCGGCGAGCGCGCCCGCGTCCCAGGCCTCCTCGTCGCCGCCCGCCTGCGCCTCGGCCGGCTTGGTGCCGCCCGCCGCGAGGACCGTCGTGACGATCGCGTCGGCCCCGCGCAGCTCGTCGAGGAGCTCGGGCTCCGGGGCCCGGAGCGAGGCCACGTACAGGGCCTTCGCCCGGGCGCCCTGCCGCTCGATCGCGTCGCAGAGGGTGCCGACGAAGGCGGTGTTGCCGCTCATGTGGTGGGCGCGGTAGTAGAGCACGGCGACGGTGGGGGCGCCCTCGGGCGTGTCCCCCGCGGTCCGCTCCAGCGGGCCCCAGGTCGGCGCGGGGGCCGGCGGCTCGAAGCCGTGGCCGGTCAGCAGCACGGTGTCGGAGAGGAAGCGGGCCAGCTGGCCGAGGTTGCCCGGGCCGCCGTGCGCCAGGTAGGCGTGCGCCTCGGTGGCGACGCCGACCGGGACGGTCGAGGCCTCCATCAGCTGGGCGTCGGGAGCCTGTTCGCCGCTCAGCACCACCACGGGCTTCCCGGCGGCCAGGACCGTGTCGAGGCCCTCCTCCCAGGAGCGCAGGCCGCCGAGGAGGCGGACGACGACGAGTTCGGCGCCGTCGAGGAGGGCGGGGAGGTCGGCCAGCGGCAGCCGGGCCGGGTTGGCGTACCGGTACTCCACCGGGCCTTCGGCGGCGTTCGCCGCGCGGGCGCTGAGCAGGTCGGTGTCGGAGTGCGACAGCAGCAGGAGCATGGCGAGCTCAGGGCCTTCCTCGGGGTTGTCCGCGCCCCGGGTGGTCGTATGGACGGCGGGAGTTCCTGACTCACCGCCCCGAAACTCCGGACCGGCTCACAGTGGCGGGACCGCGCCGGATTCTCACCGGGCTTCCTCCCCGGGGTCCTGGGACCCCATGCCGTCTGCATCCTAGATCGTGAGCGGGCGCGGCGGGGGAGAGCCGGGGGTCGGGCGGATCACACCGGGGGACCGGGCCCCGGTCACGGCGGCCCCGGGCCCCGGTCGTGGCCGGCTCCGGCCCCGGTCGTGGCTGGTTCTCGGCAGGTGGGAGCGGATCCCGCCGTGGGTATGCTCGCCGCCATGTCGGCCACCCCACGCACCTCGCCCGAACCGGGCGAACCTCTCATACGGGACCGCGGCGACGCCTGTCCGGGTGCGCTGCGACTGCACGCGGCGGACGACGGGCGGCTCGCCCGACTCCGGCTGCCCGGCGGGCGTTTGACGGAGGCTCAGGTCCTGGCGCTGGCCGACGCGGCCGAGTCCCTCGGGGACGGCAGCATCAGCATCACCTCGCGCGGCAACGCGGAGCTCCGCGGGCTCGGCGAGGGCTGCGGCGCCGAGCTGGCCGCGCTGCTCGACCGGGCCGGGCTGCTGCCCTCGCCGAGCCACGAACGGGTCCGCAACATCGTCGTCTCTCCGGCCGCCGGACTGGACGGACTCGGCGGCGCCGAGCCGCAGTTGTGGGCACGGGAACTGGACGCGCTGCTGTGCGCGGAGGCGTGGACCGCGGCGCTCTCCGGACGCTTCCTGTTCGTCCTGGACGACGGGCGGGGCGACGTCGCGGGGCTCGGCGGGGATGTGACCTTGCTCGCAGAAGGGCCTCCCGCGGGCGGGGACGTCCGCGCCCAGCTGCGCCTCGGCCCCCAGGCCTTCCGGGTCGCCGCGACCGACGCCCCGCGCGCCGCGCTCGCCGCCGCCGACGCCTTCCTGCGGGCCGCCGAGACCGCCGGGACGGGCGCCTGGCGGGTGCGGGAACTGCCCGAGGGGTGCGTGCCCGACCTGGCGGCCGCCCTGGCGCGCGCCGGACTCGCCGCGGAGCCCGTCCCCCACCCCGTACCGCCGCTGCCCCAAGGGGACCCGCCCGTCCCGGGGCCGCTGGGCGCGGACGCCCTGTACGTCCTCGCGCCGCTCGGCCGGCTGACCGCCGTCCAACTGCGGGCGCTGCTGCCGGCCCGCGAGGTGCGGTTCACGCCCTGGCGCGGTGCGGTGGTCGCCGCGCCGCCCGGCCGGCTCGCCGCGCTCACGGAGCTCGCCGCGTACGGCCTGATCACCCGGCCCGACGCCCCCGGCACCGGCGTCGGGGCCTGCACCGGGCGGCCCGGCTGCGCCAAGTCCCTCGCCGACGTGCGGCGGGACGCGGCCCTCGCCCCGCACGGGCGGCTGCCCGTCCACTTCTCCGGGTGCGCACGCCGCTGCGGGCACCCGCACGGCGCCTGGGTCGACGTCCTCGCCACCGAGGACGGCGGCTACCTGGTCGACGGCGTCCCCACCCTCCGTACCTCCCTGTCCGAAGCGGTCGCGGCGGCCCGCGGCCCGGCGACCCCCACGAGATGAGCGAGAGCAACAGGATGTTCGAGTACGAGAAGGACGGCGCGGAGATCTACCGCCGCTCCTTTGCCACGATCCGCGCCGAGGCGGACCTCGCGGGCCTGCCCGCCGACGTCAGCCAGGTCGCCGTGCGGATGATCCACGCCTGCGGCATGACCGACCTCGTGCGGGACATCGCCCACTCCCCCGGCGTCGTCGCCTCGGCGCGTGCCGCCCTGCGTGCGGGCGCGCCGATCCTGTGCGACGCCCAGATGGTCGCCAGCGGGGTCACCCGCAAGCGGCTGCCCGCCGACAACGACGTGGTCTGCACGCTGTCCGACCCGTCGGTGCCCGCGCTCGCCGCCGAGCTGGGCACCACCCGGTCGGCCGCCGCGATGGAGCTGTGGCGGGACCGCCTGGAGGGCTCGGTCGTCGCGATCGGCAACGCGCCGACGGCGCTCTTCCACCTCCTGGAGATGATCGCGAAGGGGGCGGGCCGGCCCGCCGCCGTGCTCGGCATCCCGGTCGGCTTCATCGGCGCCGCCGAGTCCAAGGACGCGCTGGCCGCCAACGACCTCGGCCTGGAGTACCTGGTCGTACGGGGCCGGCGGGGCGGCAGCGCCATGACCGCGGCGGCGCTCAACGCCCTCGCGCACGAAGCGGAGATCCAGCAGTGACCGGAAAGCTGTACGGGGTCGGGCTCGGGCCCGGCGACCCGAACCTGATGACGGTGGCCGCGGTGAAGGCCATCGCCGGAGCCGACGTCATCGCCTACCACTCGGCCCGGCACGGGCGGTCCATCGCCCGCTCCATCGCCGCCGAGCACCTGCGCGAGGACCAGATCGAGGAGCGGCTGATGTACCCGCTCACGGTCGAGACCACCGACCACCCCGGCGGCTACCGGGGCGCGCTCGACGACTTCTACGAGGAGGCCGCGGCCCGGCTCGCCGCCCACCTCGACGCGGGCCGCACGGTCGCCGTCCTCGCCGAGGGCGACCCGCTGTTCTACGGCTCGTACCAGCACATGCACAAGCGGCTCGCGCACCGCTACGACACCACCGTCATCCCCGGCGTCACCTCCGTCAGCGCCGCCGCGGCCCGCCTCGGGGAGCCGCTGTGCGAGGCCGAGGAGGTGCTGACGATCGTCCCCGGCACGCTGCCGGAGGACGAGCTGACGGCCCGCCTGGCGGGCACGGACTCGGCGGTCGTCATGAAGCTGGGCCGCACCTTCCCCACCGTCCGGCGCGCCCTGGAGCGGGCCGGCCGCCTGGAGGACGCCCGTTACGTGGAGCGGGCGTTCATGAAGGGCGAGCGGACCGGGCGCCTCGACGAGGTGGACCCGGAGTCGGTCCCGTACTTCTCGGTGGCCGTGCTGCCCTCCCGCATCGACGCCCAGCCGCCGGTACGGGAGCGGGGCGAGGTCGTCGTCGTCGGCACCGGCCCGGCCGGGGCGCCCTGGCTGACGCCCGAGTCGCGCGGCGCGCTCGTCAACGCCGACGTGCTCGTCGGCTACACCACCTACCTCGACCGGGTGCCGGTGCTGCGCGCCGGGCAGATCCGGCACGGCTCGGACAACAAGGTCGAGTCGGAGCGGGCCGAGTTCGCCCTCGACCTGGCCCGGCGCGGCCGGCGGGTCGCGGTCGTCTCCGGCGGCGACCCGGGCGTGTTCGCCATGGCGACGGCCGTCCTGGAGGTGGCGTCGGAGGAGCGGTACGCCGACGTGCCCGTCCGCGTCCTGCCCGGCGTGACCGCCGCGAACGCGGCCGCCGCCGCCGCGGGCGCGCCGCTCGGCCACGACTACGCGACGATCTCCCTCTCCGACCGCCTCAAGCCCTGGGAGGTCATCTCCCGGCGCCTGCGGTCCGCCGCCGAGGCCGACCTGGTCCTCGCGATCTACAACCCCGGCTCCCGGTCCCGCACCCACCAGGTCGCCGCCGCGCGCGAACTCCTCCTGGAACTCCGCTCGCCCGACACCCCGGTGGTCGTCGCCCGCGACGTCGGCGGCCCGGAGCAGTCGGTGCGGGTGCTGACCCTGAAGACCCTGGACCCGTCCGAGGTCGACATGCGCACCCTGCTCCTCGTCGGCTCCTCCCAGACGCGGGTCACGGAGCGGGGCGACGGGCGCACGATCGCGTGGACGCCGCGGCGGTACGGATAGGCGGACGCCACGAGGAGCGGTCCCCCCGGGGGAATCCGGGGGGACCGCCGGGCACTGCGGGTACTACCGGGTGAACGTCCCCAGACCCTCGTGGTCCAGGTACTCGACCGTGAAGGACGTGCCGTCGGGGGTGAAGGTGACGCCCGTGGGCCCGATGGCGTTCTCACCGGCGGTCTCGAAGCTGAACGTGTCGCCGTCGTAGTGCGTCAGGCGGTACGACTGGGGCTTCGGACCCAGGCGGAGCGTCAGGGTGCCGTCGGTGGCGGCGACGACCTCGGCCGGGCCGTAGTAGGAGTTGCGGTACGTGCCGGCGTAGGTGTCCGCGGCGTTGGCGGGCGCGGCGCCGGACGGCGGGTGCGCGTAGTCGGTGTCCGACCGGAGGGCGTCCGTCTGCTGCTGGTACACCTGCTGGATGAGCGGGATCCAGTCGCGGACGGGCTTGCCGTGCTCCGCGATGTCGAAGAAGTCGAGCGCGACGGCGTCGGCGACGCCGACCGGGGAGGCGTTGGTGAGGACGACGATGCCGAGCTGCTCGCCGGGCAGCATCGTGACGTTGGTGTGCGCGCCGAGTTCGAAGCCGCCGGTGTGCGACAGCCTGAGCCGACCCGCGTCGTCGTAACTCACGTTCCAGCCGAGGCCGTAGAAGCCCGTGCGGGCGGCCGGGGCGTGCGGCGGGTTGGAGATCGCCTCGGGCCAGTGGGTGCGCTGGAGGGCGTCGGCGGCGATGATCTGCCGGCCGTCCAGCTTGCCGTCGGCGAGCTGGAGCTTCACGAAGGTCGCCATGTCACGGGCGGACGAGCTGACGCCGCCGGCCGGGGACTGGGCGTCCGCGTTGCGCAGGTACTGCGCCTTCCAGGTGCCGTCGGCGGCCTTCGCGTGGCCGTAGGCGCGGTCGGGGGCGTTCACGAAGTCCCGGAAGCGGGAGCTGGTGTGGTCCATGCCGGCCGGCTTGTAGAGGACGTCGTCGGACAGCTTGTCCCAGGGCACGCCCTTCTCCTCCGCCACGGCCACCGCGGCGCCCGTCAGGCCGAAGTTGGTGTAGGCGTAGCTCGCCCGGAACGGGGTGAGGGGCTCGTAGCGCAGGTGGGACAGGATGTACTGCTGGTCGTAGCCGAGGTCTTCGAGGAGGTCCCCGGCGTGGTCGGGCAGGCCGCTGCGGTGCGAGAACAGGTCGGCGGCCGTCATGTGCGAGGTGACCCACGGGTCCTTGAGCTTGAAGTCCGGCACGTTCGGGGCGACGGGCTTCGTCCAGCCGTCGAGGCCGACGGCGCCGGCGACCACCGTGGAGGCGACCGGCTTCGAAACGGACGCGAGCTGGAAGACGGTGTCGGCGTCGACCGTGGCCTTCTCGCCGACCTTCCGCACGCCGTAGCCCTGGAGCTTGACCACCTTGCCGTCGTGGACGACGGCGACGGAGACGCCCGGGACACCGGTGCGTTTCATGGCGGACTGGACCACTCCGTCCAGCTGGTCGACGGCCCGCCGCACGTCCGCGTCGTCGAGCTGGGCCGGCGGCTGGGCGGGGGGCGGCGAGGGCCCCGGGGCCGTGGCACCCAGAAGCGCCGTAAGTCCCGCCGCGGCAAGCCATCGAACGGTGCTCATGCCTCCATTCAAAGTCCTGCGGCCGCGTCTGTCGCGCGCGGGGCGAGGGCCCGGACCCAGGCGGCCGCCTCCTCCGGGGTCGCCGCGGTCGGCACGCCCGCCGGGACGGGCGGGCGGCGCACGACGACCACGGGGACGCCGGCCTCGCGGGCGGCGGCGAGCTTGGGGGCGGTCGCGGCGCCGCCGCTGTCCTTGGTGACGAGCACGTCGATCCGGTGCCGGGCGAGCAGCCCGCGTTCGCCGTCGAGGGTGAACGGCCCGCGTTCCAGGAGGACTTCGGAGCGAGCGGGCATCGGCACGTCGGGGGCGTCGACGGACCTGACGAGGAACCACTCGGGGCGTTCGGCGAAGGCGGCGAGCCCCATCCGGCCGGTCGTCAGGAACACCCGGTCGCCCAGCCCGCCGAGGGCCCCGGCGGCCTCCTCCAGCGACCCCACCTCGTGCCAGTCGTCCCCCGCCACCGGGACCCAGCCGGGCCGCCGCAGCGCGAGCAGGGGAACATGGGCGGTGGCGGCCGCCCGGGCCGCGTTGAAACTGATCCGCTCGGCGAAGGGATGGGTGGCGTCGATGACCGCGTCCACGCCGTGCTGCCGCACCCACGCGGCCAGCCCCTCCGGCCCGCCGAAGCCGCCGACCCGCACCTCGCCGGCCGGCAGCCGGGGCGCGGCGACCCGCCCCGCGAGCGAGCTGGTGACCCGAAGGTCCGCCCCTTGTGCCCCCTGGAGGAGCCCGGCGAGGAGCCGGGCCTCGGTCGTTCCCCCGAGAATGAGTACGTGCATGGGAGTCCATCCGTGAGTGCGACGAGTTCCGGCGGCGGGCGCGAGGCCCAACTCAAGCACACCGGTCTGCGCCCCGGCTGGACGACCGGTGCCTGCGCGACGGCGGCGACGACCGCCGCGTACACGGCGCTGCTCACCGGCGAGTTCCCGGACCCGGTGACGATCACCCTCCCGAAGGGCCAGACCCCCGCCTTCGCCCTGGCCGTGGAGTCGACGGCGCCGGACGCGGACTCCGCCATGGCCGGGGTGGTGAAGGACGCGGGCGACGACCCGGACGTGACGCACGGCGCGCTGATCCGCTCGACGGTACGGCTCCTGCCGCCCGGCTCGGGCGTGGTCTTCCGGGCGGGCCCGGGCGTCGGCACGGTCACGCTCCCCGGCCTGCCGCTGGAGGTCGGCGAACCGGCCGTCAACCCGGTCCCGCGGCAGATGATGCGCGACCACGTCGCCGCGGTCGCGGCGGCGCACGGCGGGAGCGGCGACGTCGAGATCACGCTCTCCGTGGACGACGGCGCGGAGATCGCCCGCTCCACCTGGAACCCGCGGCTCGGCATCCTCGGCGGCCTGTCCATCCTCGGCACGACGGGCGTCGTCGTGCCCTACTCGTGCTCGGCGTGGATCGACTCCATCCGCCGCGGCGTCGACGTGGCCCGCGCGGCCGGCCTCTCCCACGTCGCCGGCTGCACGGGCTCCACCTCGGAGAAGACCGTCACCACGCTGTACGACCTGCCGGAGCTCGCCCTCCTCGACATGGGCGACTTCGCGGGCGCGGTCCTCAAGTACATCCGGCGCCACCCGGTGGACCGCCTCACGATCTGCGGCGGCTTCGCGAAGCTCTCCAAGCTGGCCGCCGGCCACCTGGACCTGCACTCGGCCCGCTCCCAGGTCGACAAGCCCTTCCTCGCCGCCCTCGCCCGCACGGGCGGCGCCTCCGACGCCCTCGCCGCCGAGATCGCCACCGCCAACACGGGCCTCGCCGCCCTCCGCCTCTGCGAATCCGCCGCCGTCCCCCTCGGCGACCTCGTCGCCGCCCGCGCCCGCGACGAGGCCCTGGCGGTGCTGCGGGGGGCGCCGGTCGCCGTGGACGTGGTGTGCATCGACCGGGCGGGCGTGGTCGTGGGGCGGTCGGGAGTGGCGGGGCCGGGGGGCCGGGCGGCCGGGTCGGGCACGCCCTAGAGCTCGGCGTCGTCCTCGGCGGGTTGCCTGCCGAGCTCCTCCGGCTCCACGGGACTCCACTGCCCGGCCGGCGGCCGACGTGCGCCCCTCCCCCCGCGAACCTAGGCTTGCCAGGGCAAACCTCAGCAGAACCCCCCACGAGACCGGGAGGAACGCCATGTCGAAGCGAGGCAACAAGCGCCGGGCGCGGAAGAAGAAGGGCGCCAACCACGGGAAGCGGCCCAACACCTGAGGCGGTGGGCAGGACCGCGGCCCGGGGCGTTCAGCAGGTGTGGCGGTCCCGGGCCGGGTCGTACAGGTGGCTGTCGCGGAACTCCGAGGCGCCCAGGGTGCGGCCCACGATGATCACGGCGGTCTTGGTGATGCCCGAGGCCTTGAGCTGGTCCGCGATGTCGGCCAGGGTGCCGCGCAGGACGACCTCGTCCGGGCGGCTGGCCATCGCCACGACGGCGGCGGGGCAGTCCGCGCCGTAGTGGGGGGCGAGCTCGGCGACGACGCGGTCGGCGTAGCGGGCCGCCAGGTGCAGGACCAGGAGCGCGCCGCTGCGGCCGAGGGTCGCCAGGTCCTCGCCCTCCGGCATGGGCGTCGCCTGCTGGGCGATGCGGGTGAGGATGACGGTCTGGCCGACCGTCGGCACGGTCAGTTCCCGCTTCAGGGCCGCCGCGGCCGCCGCAAAGGCCGGTACGCCGGGCACCACCTCGTACGGGATGCCCGCCGCGTCCAGGCGGCGCATCTGCTCGGCCATGGCGCTGAAGACGGACGGGTCGCCGGAGTGCAGGCGGGCCACGTCCTGGCCGGCCTCGTGGGCGGCGGCGATCTCGGCGACGATCTGGTCCAGGTCCATCCGGGCCGTGTCGACCAGCTTCGCGTCCGGCGGGCACTCGGCGAGCAGTTCGGTGGGGACGAGCGAGCCCGCGTAGAGGCAGACCCCGCACTTCGCCAGGGTCCGCGCGCCGCGCACGGTGATCAGGTCGGCCGCCCCGGGGCCCGCGCCGATGAAGTAGACGGTCATGTCGGTGTTCAACCCTTCGTTACGGACCATTGCGTGACCGGCATCGCCTGGCGCCAGCCGGTGAAGCCGCCCACCGGCACGGCGGCGGCGACCGCGAGCCGGACCAGTTCGCCGCCGTGGCGGCGATAGCGCTCGGCGAGCAGCGCCTCGGACTCCATCGTCACCGTGTTGGCGACGAGCCGGCCGCCGGCCGGGAGCGCGTCCCAGCAGGCGTCGAGCAGGCCGGGGGCGGTCAGGCCGCCGCCGATGAAGACCGCGTCGGGGGTGGGCAGCTCCGCCAGGCCGGCCGGGGCCGCGGCGGTCACCACCCGCAGGCCCGGGACGCCGAGGGCCGCCGCGTTGCGGGCGATGCGCGCCGCGCGCTCGGCGGACCGCTCCACGGCGACGGCCCGGCAGTCGCGGTGGGCCCGCGTCCACTCGATGCCGATGGAGCCGGAGCCGCCGCCGATGTCCCAGAGCAGTTCGCCCGGGGCGGGTGCCAGCGCGGCGAGCGTGGCGGCGCGCACGTACCGCTTGGTGAGCTGGCCGTCGTGCTCGTACGCCTCGTCGGGCAGTCCGGGCGTGACGCCGAGCCGCAGCGTCTCCGGGTCGCGCACGCAGTCGAGGGCGATCACGTGGAGCGGGTCGGTGCGCTCGTGCGGCCACTGGGCCGCGGTTCCGTCGAGGAGCCGCTCGCGCGCGGAGCCGAGCTGTTCGAGGACGCGGATCCGCGTGCCGCCCCAGCCCCGTTCGCGCAGCAGCGCGGCGACCCGTGCCGGGGAGTCGGCGTCCTCGCCGAGCAGCAGCAGCCGGCGCCCGTCGTGCAGCCGGGAGGTGAGGGCGTCCAGGGGCCGGGCGACGAGCGAGACGGTCTCGGTGGCCTCCAGGGGCCAGCCGAGCCGGGCGCAGGCGTACGAGACGGAGGACGGGTGCGGCAGGACCCGCAGCCGGTCCGGCCCGACGGCCCGGGCGAGGGTGCGGCCGATCCCGTAGAACATGGGGTCTCCGCTGGCCAGGACCGCGACGCGGCGCCCCTCGTGGGCGGCGAGCAGGCCGGGCACGGCGGGGAGCAGCGGGGTGGGCCAGGCGACGCGGGTGCCGGGGCAGTCGGCGGCGGGCAGCAGGTCGAGCTGGCGGGGGCCGCCGATGAGCACCTCGGCGGCGCGCAGGGTCCGGCGGGAGGCCTCCGGGAGCCCGTCCCAGCCGTCCGCGCCGATTCCGACGACCGATATCGCAGCGTTCACGCCGGGGACTCTACGTGAGCAGGGGCGGGGCCCTGCCGCGCGGTCACTTCCGGGCGCTCCGCGCGGTCACTTCTGGGCGTTCTGCCCGACGTAGAAGAGCAGCCAGACGAAGCCCGCGAACGCGTGCGTCGCGAAGACGTACACGAAGACGCGGAGCATCACGCCCCGCTCCTTCCAGCGCTCGATGTCCGTGCCGGAGTCGGTGCCGGTGTCCGTGCCGGTGTCGCTGTCGGTGCCGGGATCCGTCATGTCCTCCAGGGTACGGGCGGCCGGGAATACCGGGGTGGGGTGCACCGTTCCCCGTGATGGTTTAAGATTCAACCACTGATGCGAACGGCATCAGGGAACGCGAGAGGTGAGCACGATGCAGTTCGGGATCTTCACCGTCGGCGACGTGACGGCCGACCCCACCACCGGCCGTACCCCCACCGAGCACGAGCGGATCAAGAACACCGTCGCCATCGCGCTCAAGGCGGAGGAGGTCGGCCTGGACGTCTTCGCGACCGGCGAGCACCACAACCCGCCGTTCGTCCCGTCCTCCCCGACGACCCTCCTCGGGCACATAGCCGCCCGCACGGAGAACCTGATCCTCTCCACCTCCACGACCCTCATCACCACCAACGACCCGGTGAAGATCGCCGAGGACTACGCCACCCTCCAGCACCTCGCCGACGGCCGCGTCGACCTGATGATGGGCCGCGGCAACACCGGCCCGGTCTACCCGTGGTTCGGCCAGGACATCCGCCAGGGCATCCCGCTCGCCATCGAGAACTACGCGCTCCTCCACAAGCTGTGGAGGGAGGACGTGGTCGACTGGGAGGGCAAGTTCCGCACCGCGCTCCAGGGCTTCACGGCCACCCCGCGCCCGCTCGACGGCGTCCCGCCGTTCGTGTGGCACGGCTCCATCCGCTCCCCGGAGATCGCCGAGCAGGCCGCGTACTACGGTGACGGCTTCTTCGCCAACCACATCTTCTGGCCCAAGCAGCACACCGAGAAGATGGTCCGGCTCTACCGGCAGCGGTACGCCCACTACGGCCACGGCACCCCCGAGCAGGCGATCGTCGGCCTCGGCGGCCAGGTCTTCATGCGGAAGAACTCGCAGGACGCCGTTCGGGACTTCCGCCCGTACTTCGACAACGCACCGGTCTACGGCCACGGCCCCTCCCTGGAGGAGTTCAGCCGCGAGACCCCGCTGACCGTCGGCTCGCCGCAGGAGGTCATCGAGCGCACCCTGTCCTTCCGCGACTACGTCGGCGACTACCAGCGCCAGCTCTTCCTGGTCGACCACGCCGGTCTGCCCCTGAAGACGGTCCTGGAGCAGCTCGACCTCCTCGGCGAGGAGGTCGTCCCGGTGCTCCGCAAGGAGTTCGCGAACCTGCGGCCGGCCGGCGTCCCCGACACCGCCCCGCTGCACCCCGCCGTCACCGCGCACCGCACCGAGAAGGAGTCGTAAACCATGCAGACCCTCAAGCTGGTCGCCGTCTCCGCCGGCCTCAGCTCCCCCTCCTCCACCCGGCTGCTCGCCGACCGGCTCGTCCAGGCGACCCGCTACCGGCTGGCCGAGCAGGAGTACGCGGTCGACGTCGAGGTCGTCGAACTGCGCGACCTGGCCGTCGACATCGCGAAGAACCTCGTGACCGGCTTCCCCTCCGAGAAGCTGGGCGCGGCGATCGACGCGGTGACGGGCGCCGACGGCGTCATCGCCGTCACCCCGGTCTTCACCGCCTCGTACAGCGGCCTGTTCAAGTCCTTCTTCGACCTGATCGACCCGACGGCGCTGACCGGCGTCCCGGTCCTGATCGGGGCGACCGGCGGCACCGCCCGCCACTCGCTCGTCCTCGACCACGCCCTGCGCCCGCTCTTCGCCTACCTGCGGGCCGCCGTCGCCCCGACCGCCGTGTACGCGGCCTCGGAGGACTGGGGTTCGGGCGGCGACGAGTACACCGAGGGGCTGCCCTCCCGGATCACCCGGGCCGGGCAGGAGTTCGCCGGGGCGGTCGCGGCCCGCCCGCGCCGCCGCGACGACGAGGCCGGGGTGGACGAGATCATCCCGTTCGAGCGCCAATTGGCCGACCTGCGACTGGATTGATCCGTTTGTTACGTTGGTCGGGAGGGCCCCGCACGGGGCCTCCCGACAGCGAAACGGAGGTCGGTCATGGCCGGCGGCAGGATCGTGGTGGGCGTGGACGGATCGGCTCCGTCCCTGAGGGCGCTGAAGTGGGCGGCGGCGCAGGCCGCCCTCACCGGGGACTCCCTCCAGACGGTGATCAGCTGGGAGTACCCGGCCTCCTGGGCCACCCTCATGCCGGGCGTCCCGCCCGAGTTCGACCCGGAACGGCTGGCGAAGCAGATCCTGGACCAGGCCCTGGACCAGGCGCTCGACCCCGCCACCGCGGCCGCGGTCACCCGCACCATCGTGGGCGGCAACGCGCCCCAGGCCCTGATCGACCAGGCCGAGGGCGCCACGCTGCTCGTGGTCGGCGACCGCGGCTACAGCGGCTTCAAGGCGGCGGTCCTGGGCTCCGTCTCCTCGCACGTCACCCAGCACGCGCCGTGCCCGGTGGTGGTCGTGCGCGGGGAGGTCCCGGGGGAGGAGTAGGAACCGCTACCCACCCCCCTGGACGGCCGCGACGGCCGCCACCGCGCAGGGTGGGGGAGGAGGCCGTCTCCCCCGCGCGGTGGAGGCGGTCGGCACGGCGGGCCGACGCCCCGGGGCGGGCCGGCCGGAAGGCTGGGCGCATGCCGAGAATGAACGCCCTTCCCGACGTGCCCCGTTGGGCCGCCGTCGCCGCGCACGCCGTCCCGTTCCTGGTCCTGCCCGCCGGACTGTGGCGGCTCGGGCTGGCCTTCGGGCTCCCGTTCGCCGTGCACTCCCCGTACAGCGATCCGGGACCGAGGATGCTGGCCTACATGATCGGGCTGACCGTCCTGTCCGAGCTGCTGGCCCTCCTCACGCTCGGGCTGGTACGGGGCTGGGGCGAGGTGTTCCCGCGGTGGCTGCCGCTGCTCGGCGGCCGGCCGGTGCCCGTGCGGGCGGCGACCGGGGCCGCGCTCGCGGGGGCGGCCGGACTGCTCGCGGCGGCCAGCTGGTCCGGGTACGCGGTGTACGCGGGCCTCGGCGAAGGCGACGGCACGGAGCTCACCGCCGCCCAGGACGCCCTGTTCCTCGGCTGCTACCTGCCGCTCGGGGCCTGGCCCGTGCTGCTCGCCGCGGTGGCGGTGGCGTACCACCGCCGCCGGTCCGGGCGGGCTGGTCGGCGCGGTGCTCAGTAGGGCGCGGGACGGCCGGCCGCGTCCTCGTGGGTGTAGAAGAGGTAGTAGGCGGCACCGCCGTTCACCCCCGCCACGATCAGCCCGAGCAGCGTCGAGGAGTAGATGCTCGAGCCGGAGAGGCTGTAGAGGAAGCCGATCGCGATGCCGGTGAGGGCGCCCCAGGCCGCGGCGCGCAGTTCGCGCCGCAGCCGTCCGCCGTAGCGGCGCAGCCCGTAGATCGCCACCGCGAGGACGACGGCGCTGATCAGGCCGAGCCAGAGCTGGCCCCAGGACAGGGCGCCGCCGTCACGGACGATGACCGGGGCGTAGAGGCCGTAGAGGATGCCGATGGTGGCGGGCACGCCCCAGCCGTGCGTGCTCAGGTGCCACCGGGCGGGTACCGCTGCGTGTGCGGCCATGGCAGGAGCTCCCTTCGCCGGAACCGTTCCTGCACCCTCCAGGGCACACCCCCGTCCGGCGCCCCGCAAGTGGATCAGCCGGCCGCCGGGCGCACCGCCACCGCGTCGATCTCGAAGAGCATGCCGGGCAGGGCGAGGGACGCGACGCCGCTGAGGGTCTGGGCGGGCAGCCGGTCGCCGAAGGCGGCGTGCAGGGCCTTGCCGAGGACCTCCAGCTTGGCGAGGTCGTGGTCGACGACGTACGAGCCGAGCCGGACGACGTGCCCGAAGCCGAGACCGACGCCCTCCAGCGCGTGCCGCAGGTGGGTGAAGGCCAGGTCGACCTGGGCGGCGAAGTCGTCGGGGTGGAGCGGGGAGCCGGTGGCGTCGGAGGCGTACTGGCCGCCGATGAAGACGAGTTCGCCCGGTGCGGAGGCCGCGTGGCTGTAGCCGAAGGGGGTCGGGTCGTGCAGGGTGGCGGGGTTGGTGATCGTGCGCTGGTCGTGGGTCACGCTCATGAGACGACGTCCTCCCGTGGACAGGACATTCGATGTCCTGAATTCAGATGTGAAGCGGTCAGGATGGGGAGCGGTGCGCGGGGCGGCGCCGCCGCGCCCGGCAGCCTCGTTCAGCCCGTCGTGGCGAGCCAGCGGCGGATCCGGTCCGGGGCGCCGGGCGCCTGCCGTTCGGCCTGGGCGCGGACGTCGTCCAGGGTCCGGCCGGCCAGCTCCCGCCGCCAGGCCAGCTCGGCCCGGCCCATCGCGCCGGCGATGGCGCACTCGGCGGAGGGCGGTCCCGCCGCCCCCGGCCCCTGGCCCCGGATCTCGGTGCAGCGGAAGGCCTCGTCCGGGCCCTCGATCGCCGTGACCACGTCCATGAGGGTGATCCGGTCCAGCGACCTGGCCAGCCGGAAGCCGCCCTTGGGGCCGGAGACCGAGCCGAGGATCCCGGCCCGGACGAGCGCCTGGAGCTGCTTGTTGAGGTAGGCGGCGGGCAGCTCGTGGTACGCCGCGAGCCGGGCCGCGGTGACCGCCCGGCCCTCGCCGATCCAGGCCAGGTTCAGGCAGCTGTGCATCGCCCATTCGACGCCCTCGTTCATCCTCATATTCTGGATGCTACATGTCCAGGATCTCCTCGCCAACAGGTTCTTGAAGGTGCGTCACACGCCGTCGCAGCGCCGGCCCGTCACCCGTACGGCTCAACTGAAGGTTCGCGGGCGGGCGGGCGCTCCGACGATGGGTGCATGAGCCAGAACACCGCATCACCGCGCAGACAGAACTCGGCGAGCAGCGGCGGCTGGGCCGCCGGGGGCACCCTCTTCGCCGGTGTCCTCATGCTGGTCACCGGCATCATGGACATCTTCCAGGGCATCGCGGGCATCGCCGAGGACGACGTCTACACCCGCGTCGGCGACTACGTCTTCAAGTTCAACCTGACGACGTGGGGCTGGATCCACCTCATCCTCGGCATCGTCGTCGCCATCGCGGGCTTCGGCATCCTCAAGGGTGCCGAGTGGGGCCGGGTCGCCGGTATCGCGCTCGCCTCCCTGAACGTCCTCGCCCAGTTCCTGTTCCTGCCCTACCAGCCGTGGTGGGCGCTGTTCTCCATGGCCGTCTCGATCTTCGTGATCTGGGCGCTGGCCACGGACGACGCCTACGGCGGCGGGCGCCCGTGACCCGGGTGCGCGCCACGGCGGGCGCGGTCGCGCTGCTGCTCGGTCTCTCCCTCGCCGCCACCGGCTGCGACCAGGCCAAGGACGCGGCCGGCGGCATCGTCTCCTCCGCCACGGCGGCGGCCGCGTCCGCCGCCCAGGAGAAGATGGACGAGATCAAGGACGGGGTGAACGCGACCGGCGACGTCAAGGCGGGACCGACGTCGACGGACGGGGACCGGACGGTCGCCGAGATCACCGCGACCAACCCGAAGGACAAGACGGCCGACTACACGGTCTGGGTCAACTTCCGCGACTCCGACGGCAATCTCCTCGACGCCGTCGTCCTGAACATCGACGGCGTCGAGGCCGGCACGTCCACGTCCGGCACGGCCCGCAGCAACCGGACCCTCTCGGGCGAGACCAAGGCCGAGATCCAGCAGGCCGTACGGCACTGAGAAGGCGCCGGGACGGCACGGGGACCGCACGGCGACGGCACGGGCGGCTGCCCGGGCGGCACCCCTGCCGCCCGGGCAGCCGCTCCGTGCCGCTCGACCTGCGCGGCGGACGCCGATCGGCCACGCTGAAGTCATGGACAACGACGAGATCCTCGAGAACATCGGCACCCTCGTCGAGGAGGAACGCGCCCTTCGCCTGCGCACCGGGGGCCTCCTGGACGAGGAGCGCTCCCGCCTCGCCGAGCTGGAGCTCCGCCTGGACCAGTGCTGGGACCTGCTGCGGCAGCGCCGCGCGAAGGCCGAGTACGGCGAGGACCCGGACACCGCCGCCGTCCGCCCCGCGGCGGAGGTCGAGGGCTACCGCAGCTGACCCGGGGGGCCGTTCCTCCGGACGCCCCCCTTCGTCCTAATTTGGAGGCATGGCGAAACCCGCACGGCCCACCCCACCCGCCCGGAGCGCTGCGGCCGCCCGGCTCACCCCGCCCTCCTGGCTCACCGCGGGACTCCGCCCGCAGTCCACCCCCGTGCCGTGGGCCGCCGTGCTGCGCGCGTCGGTCGCGCTCTCCGTGCCGCTGGCCGTCGGACTCGCCGCGGGACAGCCCGCGTACGGGGCGCTGGTGTCCATGGGCGCGCTCTCCGGGGTCATCGGCGACACCGCCGACGCGTACCGCATGCGGATCTTCAACATCGCCGTCCCGCAGCTCTTCGGCGCCCTCGGCGTCACCCTCGGCACGCTCGTCTTCGGACAGGGCTGGCTCGCCGTCATCGTCCTCACCCTCGTCGCGCTCGTCTCCGGGATGATCTCCTCGATCGGCGCCGTCGCCTCCGTCTCCGGGCTGCTGCTGCTCCTCAACGCCGTCGTCGGCGCCGGCCTGCCGATGCCCGACCCCTGGTGGAAGGCGCCGCTGCTGCTGACCCTGGGCGGCGTCGTGGTCCTCGTCCTCACCCTGCTCGGCTGGCCGCTGCGCGGCGGCACGCCCGAACGGACGGCGGTCGCCGGGACCTACCGGGCCGTCGCCGGGCTCTTCGACGCCGCCGGCACCGACACGTACGACGAACGGCGGCAGGCCGTCACCGCCTCCCTCAACCAGTCCTACGACCTGCTGCTCGCCCGCCGCGCCCGCCAGCACGGCCGGGCGCCGAGCCTGGCCCGGCTGCTCTCCCAGCTCAACGCGGTCGTCCCGCTCCTGGAGGCCGCGCCCGCCGTGCACCTCGCCGTGCGGCGCTTCCACCGGCCGCTGCCCCCGGAGGTCCCGGCCGCCGTGCGCGCGCTCGCCGACGCGGTCGAGCGGGGCCGCACCGGAGCGCCCGAGCTCGCGCTGCCGGAGGCCCGGCGCCCCTCCGAGAAGGCCGTCGACGCGGCCCTGCGCTACGCGGCGACCGTCGTCCACGAGGCGGAACCGAACCCGTACAACATCGACGACCGGCTGGGGCGGCCCGCCGCGCTCCGCGTCCGGGTGCGCCGCACCGCCCGCGCGGTGCTGTTCTCCGAGGCGTCCTGGCGGTACGGGCTGCGGCTCGCCCTGTGCATCGGGCTCTCCCAGGCGCTGGTCTCGCTGATCCCGGTACCCCGCTCGTACTGGATCGCCCTCACCGTCACCTTCGTCCTCAAACCCGACTTCGGCTCGGTCTTCTCGCGGGCCGTGCTGCGCGCCCTCGGCACCGCCGCCGGGCTGCTGGTCGCCGCGCCGCTGCTCGCGGCGGTGCCGCGCGGCTGGTGGGACGTGCCGGTGATGATGCTGCTCGCCGCGCTGATCCCCGCGTTCTCGGCGAAGGGGTACGCCTTCCAGACCGCGGCCATCACCCCGGTCATCCTGCTCCTCTCCGACCTCCTCAACCACCAGGGCTTCGACCTCGTGCTGCCCCGGCTCTACGACTCGCTGATCGGCTGCGGGATCGCCCTGGTCGCCGGATACCTGCTGTGGCCCGAGTCCTGGCACACCCGGGTCGCGGACCGGCTCGCGGACGCCGTCTCCGACACCGCCGGGTACGTGTCGCTGGCCTTCTGCCCGCCCACCGGGGACGACCCGGCCCGCCGGCACCGGGCCCGCCGCGCGCTGTACCGGGACATGTCGGCGGTCCGCTCCGAGTTCCAGCGGGCCCTGACCGAACCGCCGCCCGCCGGGGACCTCGCCGCCGCCTGGTGGCCCCTGGCGATCGCCGTGGAGCGGATCGTGGACGCCACCACCGCCGCCCGGATCCGCGTGGACCACGGCGCGCCCCCGCCCGAACCGGCCGAGGTCGCCGCCGTGGAGGGCCAGTTGCGGGAGCTCGCCGAGGGGCTGCGGTCCAGCCGGGTCCTGGTGGAGGTCCGCGCCGACCTCGGCGGCGACGAGGAAGGGGTCCTGGACCCGCTGCGACAGGAGGTGCGGGCAGCCCGCGCCATCGCCTCGCCGTAGCCGCCGCCTTGGGGACGGCAGAGGTTCAAACCTCACCAATAGGGCGTACGGAAGCCCTTACCGGCGGTTGCGGAACGGAACCCTCCCACTGCCGTTACCGGAATCCACGTGTACGACTACGATGCGCTCGACTCACCGTGATCCGCGCCACCGTCCCCGGCCACAAGCGTCCTGGTGGCACGGTCACTTGCCTGCGTCCCCCGTCCTTCCCCTCCCCGAGGACACCGCCATGCGCACCACCTCCGGCAGAGGTCTCCAGCCCAATGCCCTCGGCACCTTCGACACCATCGTGATGGCCGTGGCCGGCAGCGCCCCCGCGTACTCGCTCGCCGCCACGACCGCCGTCCTCTTCGGCGCGGTGGGCCTCGCCGGGCCCGCGGCGCTGCTCTACTGCGCGATACCGATGCTCGGCATCGTCCTCGCGTACGCCCGGCTCGGCCGGATCGACGTCAACGCGGGCGCCGGGTACTCCTGGGTGGGCCGCACCCTCCACCCCTTCCTCGGCTTCCTCTCCGGCTGGGCCCTGGTCTTCGCCGCGACCGTCTTCATGGTCGCCGGATCCCTGCCCGCCGGCTCGCTGACGCTCTCCCTCTTCGCCCCGGAACTCGCCGGGAACACGGCGCTGTCCTGCGCGGTCGGCGCCGGCTGGTTCCTGATGATGCTGCTCGTCGTCCTCGGTGGCGCACGGCTCACCGTCCACGCCCAACTCCTCATGTCCGGCGTGGAGTTGCTGATCCTCGTCGCGTTCGTCCTGGGCGCCGTGGCACACCGCGGGCACGCCACCGCCTTCGACTGGTCCTGGTTCGGCCTCGGCCACTTCGACGGCCCGTCCGGCTTCGCCTCCGGCGCGCTCATCGCCGCCTTCTACTACTGGGGCTGGGACGTCACCAGCAACCTCAGCGAGGAGACCCGCGACAGCCGCCGCACCGCCGGACTCGCCGCGCTCGTCGGCATCGGCGTGGTCTTCCTGCTGTTCGAGGCGTTCACGGTCTCCGTCAACGTGCTGCTGAGCGACGGGCGGATCGAGAGCGCCGGCGCCAACGTCCTCGCCGTCCTCGGCGAGGAGATCTGGCCCGGCGCCGGCGGAAAGCTCCTCGTCCTGGCCGTCCTGCTGTCCACGGTCGCGACGTTGGAGACCACGCTCATCCAGGTCACCCGCTCGCTGTTCGCGATGGGCCGCGACCGCACCATGCCGGCCGCGCTCGGCACCGTGCACCGGCGCTGGAACACCCCCTGGGTGGCCATCGTCGCGGTCGGCGCCGCCGCGCTCGTCATGTTCGGGGCGGCGGCCGTCGCCGGCTCCGTGCAGCAGGTCCTCAAGGACGCGGTGAGCGCGATCGGACTGCAGATCGCGTTCTACTACGGGCTCGCGGGCATCGCCGCCGTCGTCGCCTACAAGTCGCTGCTGCTCAGCTCCGTACGGGACTTCGTCCTGGGCGGGGTCTGGCCGCTGCTCGGCTCCGGCTTCATGCTGTGGGCCTTCGTCGAGTCGCTCGGCGAGCTCTCCACGACCGCCCTGACCATCGGCCTCGGCGGCCTCGCCCTCGGCGTCGTGCCGATGCTCGTGTACTGGGCCAAGGGCAGCGCCTACTACCGCCCCGCCCGCCTCGACGCGGCCCGCGCGCTCGCCGCCGCCGCGCCCTTCGCCTCACCGGACTCGCCGCGCGCCCGCCGCTCGGACGAGTCGCTCGCCACGGACTTCTGACGGCCACTGCCTTCGAGGAGGAACGGATGGCCGCTCTCCGCAGACCGTCCCGCTCGTCGCGCCCGGCGCGCTTCACACCCGACTTCGACCCGGACCTCGGCGACCGGGCGCTCACCGAGGCCCGCCACGACATGGTCATCGGACGCTGGCAGGGCGTCCGGGACCTGCTGCGGGCCACCGGCGACGACTGGCCGCGCCGCACCCACCGGCTGCGGCTCCTGTCGCACGCCGCCGCGGGCAGCTCCACCGTCGAGGCCTGGCGGGCCGCCGAGCCGGGCTGCCCCGACGCCGCCGTGCTGCGGGCCGCCACCGACGTGGTCCGCGTCTTCGACGCCGCCATCGCCGCCGGCCGGGGCGGCGCCGTCGACCGCGGCCGGATCGACGCCGCCGTCGACGCCTGCCGCGCGGCCGCCGAGGCGGCACCCGCCGACCCGATGCCGTGGGTGTCGCTGCTGTCGGTCGCCCGGCTGTACGAGGGCGGGGTACCGCGCCGCGAACTGCGCCACTGGTTCGACGAGTTGCGGCGCCGCGACCCGTACAACACCGAGGGCCACACCCAGGTGCTGCGCTACTGGTCGGCGCGCTGGCACGGCACGCACGGCGCCATGTACGACTTCGCGCGCGACGCGGCGGGCGTGGCCCCGCCCGGCTCGCCGCTGCCGATCCTGGTGCAGATCGCGCGGGTCGAGGAGTACCGGTACATCGCCGACGGGGCCCTCGGCCGGGGCCCGGTGCGCGGCTTCGACCAGCACTGGAAGCACGAGCTGGCGGTGACCGAGCTGCGCCGCACGTACGCGCGCTGGATCGGCGGCCGCGAACCGGGCCGCCCGGTCGCCCCGGAGGAGGTCGCCGACCTCAACTACCTGGCCCACGCGGCGTGCTACGCGGGCCAGGTGGAGGTGGCACGGGAACTGCTCGGACTCCTCGGGACCCGGGCGGCGTGGGTGCCGTGGGTGTACACCGGGGAGCCCGAGGAGCAGTTCGTACGGTTCCGGGAGGGCCTGGGGGTCGGGTGACCCCGACGGCCCTCCCCGGGGGCGTCAGACGCCGATGTCACGCCCGTCGGCGCGCCACACCGAGACGACGGCCGGTCGGACGATCCTGCCGGGCCCGTCGGGCCACACGGACGCCGGCTTCTCGACGGAGGCCCCGTCGATCTCGCCCGGGTGCTGCACGGCGACCAGGACCCGGCGGTCCTGCACGATCGGGCCGCAGGTCTCGGCGCCGGTCGGGACGGTCAGGAACTGCTTGAGCTCACCGCGCCGCTCACCGTGCGTGGCGACGCCGAATAGGCCGTCGTGGGAGCCGAGCTGGTTGCCGTCGGTGGAGATCCACAGGTTGCCGTGCGGGTCGAAGGCGACGTTGTCGGGGCAGGAGATCGGCGACACCTTGTCCTTCGGGAAGCCCGCGAAGTAGGTGGCCGGGTCGTTCGGGTCGCCCGCGACGAGGAACAGGCGCCAGGCGAAGCCGTCCGAGGACGGGTCGTCCCAGTGCTCGGCGAGCTCCAGGATCTGCCCGTGCTTGTTGAGGTTGCGCGGGTTGGCCTCGTCGGCGCCCGGGTTGGTGCCCTTGCCGCGGTTGGAGTTGTTGGTGAGCGCGACGTAGACCCGGCCGGTGCGCGGGGACGGCTCGATGTCCTCGGGGCGGTCCATCTTGGTGGCGCCCACCTTGTCGCCGGCGAGGCGGGTGAAGACGTACACCTCGTCGGCGGTCATGCCGGGCACGTGCGAGACGGCGCCGTCCGGGCCCGCGGTGGCCAGCGGGATCCACACGCCGCCGCCGTCGAACTCGCCGTCCGCGGGCAGCTTGCCGCTGCCGTCGATCTCGGCGGCCGGGCTGTCGCCGGTCAGCTTGGCGACGTACAGCGTGCCCTCGTCGAGCAGGGTGAGGTTGTGCGCGTGCGCGGCCCGCGACCGCCCCTTCTTCATGCGCTTGCTCGACACGAACTTGTAGAAGTAGTCGAACCGCTCGTCGTCGCCCATGTAGACGACGGGCCGCCCGTCGGCGGTCATCCGCGGCTGCGCGGCCTCGTGCTTGAAGCGGCCGAGCGCGGTGCGCTTGCGGGGCGTCGACTCCGGGTCGTACGGGTCGAGCTCGACGACCCAGCCGAAGCGGTGCGCCTCGTTGGGCTCCTGCTTCAGGTCGAAGCGCTTGTCGAACCGCTCCCACTTGCGCTCGCTGGCGCCGGTGCCGATGCCGTAGCGCTTGTCGGTGGCGCTCGACGCGTTGGCGAAGTACTGGTTGAAGTTCTCCTCGCCGTGCAGGGTGGTGCCCCACGGGGTGGTGCCACCGGAGCAGTTGTTGAGCGTGCCGAGCACCTTGCGCCCGGAGGGGTCGACGGACGTCCTGACCAGCGCGCTCCCGGCGGCGGGCCCGGTCATCTCGAAGACGCTGGTGGCGGTGAGACGCCGGTTGAGCCGGTGGCGGGTGACGGCCGTCAGCTTGCCGGTGCGGTGCTCCTCCTGGACCACGACGACACCGAGGCCGTGCGCGGCCCAGGCGATCTCCACCTGCTCGCGGGTCGGGTTCTCGGGGTCGTAGCCCCGGAACATCAGGACCTCGTCGGTGTACTCGTGGTTGGCGACCAGCACCTGGCGGTGGTGCTCGTCCGGCAGCGGCAGCAGCGACAGGAAGTCGTTGTTGTAGCCGAACTGGCCGGCCTGCGCCTTGGCCGTCTGCTTCTCCGGGTCGAAGGCCGGCGTGCCGCGCAGGATGGGCTCGCCCCAGCGGATGACCACGTTCTGCTCGTAGCCGGAGGGGACGGTGACCTGGTCGGCGGTGTTCGGCGCGACGGGGGTGAACCGGAGCCCGCGGGCCCCGCCCGCCTGCGGCTTCGGCTTCGGCCTCGTGTGCGCCTCGGCGGCGGGCGCGTTGCCGACGGCGAGCGCGGTCCCGGCGGCGGAGGCGACGGTCACGACGGCGGCGGCACGCATCACCGAACGGCGCGAGAGCGCGCCGGCTATGACGTCGCCGACGTACTCGTTGCCGCTCGTGTTGGGCACCTCCTGGAAGCAGGCGTCGCCACACCGGAACCGGCAGGTCATGGCGGAACGCCCGCCTCCATGCGAGTGGTTGCTCAGCATCGGCAGCAGGTTGCGCACGTCTTCCTCCGGGGTGTCGATCGTCGTCCGGCCGTGACGTTATGTGTGCACATCTGCACAGCGGAGGCGACGGAGTGAACGCCGGATGAATGCACGGCGACCGGGGGAGCCCGGGTCGTAGGGCCGGGCGGGCGTGGCCGCTAACCTTACGTGTCCGCCCTGGCCAGGGATGAAGGACGCATAACGCCCAACTCATGCGAAGGGGTTCGCCCATGGGTATTCGGAGTTTGCTGCGCAAGGTATTCGGCCGGGACCGCGCGAACGACGCCGAAGAGTCCTCCGCCCCGGCGACCTCCGTACCGGCCCAGTCGTCGGGCCCGGGCGAGGCCGAGGGAACCACCACGTCCCAGCCCCCCTCCTCGGAGGAGAGCCCCGCCGAACGCGCGGCGGCCGACCTCGTGGCGGCCTCCTTCGACAACCCGCAGGTACCGGCGGCCCGACGGGCGTCGGACGGCGGCGAGGCGGAGACGGCTCCGGCGGAGGCCGAGGCTGCTCCGGCAGAGGCGACGGCTGAGGCGGAGACGGCTCCGGCGGAGGCCGAGGCGACGGTGGAGGTTGCGGCCGAGGCGCCGGCTGAGGCAGAGGCTGCTCCGGCGGAGGCCGAGGCTCCGGTGGCGACGGGCGAGGCGGAGGAGACCGCCGCGGCAAGCGACGCTGCGGACGCCGATGCGACGGAGACGGTGGACGCGGACGCGTCGGAGTCCTCGGCGGTGGCCGAGACGACGGTGGACGCGGACACCGCCGGGACGCCTGCCACGGCGGACGAGGCGGAAGAGACCGCCGCGACGGGCGACGTGTCGCATGCCCCGGCGGAGAGGGAGCCGGCGACGGCGGACACCGACGCCGCTGGGCCGGAGGCCGCGGCGGACGCCGACACCGCCGAGGCGACGGCGACCGGGGACTCCGACACCGCCGAGCCGGAGGCCCCCTCCGGCCTCACGGTCGAGGTGCCGGCCGCGCGGACCGCGGACGAGGAGCCCTCCCCCGCCGAGGAGCCCGTCGCCGCGGACGCGCCCGCGGCGCAGATCCCGGCCGCCCGCGAGTCCGCCGAGACGGCGGAGCCGACGGACACGGCCGACGCCCCGGACGCCCCGGCCGCCCTGGACACCCCGGCTCTCGCCGAGGCCCCGGCGGAGGAGCCCGCCACCGACACCCCGGTCGAAGCTCCGGCCGAGACCCCGGCCGAGGAGCCGGCCACAGCCGAGACCCCGGCCGAGACCCCGGTCGAAGCCCCGGTCGAAGCCCCGGCCGAGGAGCCGGCCACCGCCGAGGCCCCGGCGGAGGAGCCGGCCGCCGGCACCCCCGCCCTCTCCCTCGCCAAGGTCAAGGCCGTCGCCCCGCACCTCGCGGACGCCTACAAGGCCGCCGGGGCCGTGCTGAAGAAGCAGGGTCTGGCGGGGGCCCGGGCGGCCGTGTACCTCGTGGTGGACCGGTCGGGGTCGATGCGGCCGTACTTCAAGGACGGGTCCGTGCAGCGGCTCGCGGAGCAGACCGTGGCGCTGGCCGCGCACCTCTCCGAGGACGCGACGGTCACGGCGGTCTTCTTCTCGACGGACATCGACGGCACCGCCGAGCTCCGCCCCGCCGACCTCACCCCGGACCGCATCGAGACGGTCAACGCGACGCTCGGCCGGATGGGCAGGACCAACTACCACCGGGCGGTCGAGGAGGTCCTGGCCCACCACGAGAAGAACGACCCGGCGCGCCCGGCGCTCGTGGTGTTCCAGACGGACGGCGCGCCCGAGTCCCGTACGGCCGCCACGCAGGCGCTGGCGGAGGCGGCGGACCGCCCGGTGCACTGGCGGTTCACGGCCTGGGGCGAGGAGGACGGCAAGGCCTTCGACTACCTCCGGAAGCTGCCCGCGACCGCCCCGCGGACCGGTGTCCACCTGGCGGGCCCGGCCCCGCTGGAGACCCCGCACGCCGCGTTCTACCGCGGGCTGCTCGCGGACGCCCCGGCGCTCTGACGGACGGCGTGGCGGGCCCCGGCCCACCCGCCGGAACGGGGGCCCGGGGGGGCAGGCCGGACGGCTTGCCCCCCGGGCCCCCGTTTTAACCGTGTGAGGGGACCCTGTTCCGGCCGTTAAAATTCGCACCATGGCGGCCACTGGATCCGAGAAGCAGGGCACGAAGGCGTTCTACGTCTCGACCCCCATCTACTACGTCAACGACGCTCCTCACCTGGGCCACGCCTACACGACCGTCGCAGGCGACGTGCTCACCCGCTGGCACCGCCAGCGCGGTGAGAAGGTGTGGTACCTCACCGGCACGGACGAGCACGGTCAGAAGATCATGCGCACGGCCGAGGCGAACAACGTCACTCCCCAGGCCTGGTGCGACAAGCTGGTCGAGGAGGCGTGGAAGCCCCTCTGGGAGCACCTGAACATCGCGAACGACGACTTCATCCGCACCACGCAGAAGCGTCACACCGACCGCGTCCAGGAGTTCGTGCAGGACCTGTACGACAAGGACGAGATCTACAAGGGCGGGTACGAAGGCCCGTACTGCGTGGGCTGCGAGGAGTACAAGCTCCCGGGCGATCTCATCGAGGCCGAGGACGGCACGAAGCTGTGCGCCGTCCACAAGAAGCCGGTGGAGATCCTCAAGGAGGAGAACTACTTCTTCAAGCTGAGCCAGTACGGCCCGAAGCTGCTGGAGTTCTACGAGGCGAACCCGGGCTTCATCCAGCCCGAGTCGGCCCGCAACGAGGTCGTGAACTTCGTCAAGCAGGGCCTGGAGGACCTCTCCATCTCGCGCTCGACGTTCGACTGGGGCGTCCCGGTGCCGTGGGACGACAAGCACGTGATCTACGTGTGGGTCGACGCGCTCCTGAACTACGCGACGGCGGTCGGCTACAACGAGAACCCGGCGAAGTTCGACGAGACCTTCCCGGCCAACGTGCACCTGATCGGCAAGGACATCCTGCGCTTCCACGCGGTGATCTGGCCCGCGATGCTGATGGCGCAGGGTCTGCCGGTCCCGGGCCGGATCGCGGCCAACGGCTGGCTGATGGTCGGCGGCGAGAAGATGTCGAAGTCGAACCTGACCGGCATCAAGCCGCAGGACCTGACCTCGCACTTCGGCGTGGACGCGTACCGCTGGTACTTCCTGCGTGCGATCGCGTTCGGCCAGGACGGCTCGTTCTCGTGGGAGGACTTCTCCGCCCGCTACACGTCCGAGCTGGCCAACGACTACGGCAACCTCGCCTCGCGCGTGGCGGCGATGGTCGGCAAGTACTTCGGCGGCGAGCTGCCGGCGGCGACGGCGGACGGCGACGCGGAGAAGGCGGTCCACGAGGGCCTGGCCAAGGCCGTCGCGACGGCCGACCGGAAGATCGGCGAGGAGCTGGACTTCCAGGGCGGCATCCTGGCGATCTTCGACTTCGTGAAGCAGGTCAACGGCTACATCACGGAGCAGGAGCCGTGGAAGGTCGCGAAGGACGAGTCGGAGGAGGGCCGGGCCCGCCTGGCGACGATCCTCTACACGGCCGCCGAGTCCCTGCGCGCGGTCGCGGTCCTGCTGAACCCGGTCATGCCGGAGACCTCGCAGGCGCTCTGGGACTCCCTGGGCGCCGAGGCGTCGCTGGGCGCCCTGTCCGCCCAGCCGGTCCAGCACGCGGGCGACTGGGGCCGGCTGCCCGCCGGCGCGACGGTGACGAAGGGCGCGGTCCTGTTCCCCCGCCTGGAGGACCCGAAGAAGGACTGACCCCCGGGTCGCCCCCCCCCAGCACCACCAGAAGGCCGCCGCCCTTCCCGTACGGGAGGGACGGCGGCCTTCGGCGTGGCCGGAGGGAGGCATCCTCACTCCCACGAGTGAACGCCGCTCGTTCCCACCCCACCAGCCACTGGCATATGCCAGTGTCCTGGCGTGGCGACAGCGACGAATCCGTCCGCGCGATCGGACGAACACGTACCGTGGAAGGCACCACCGATCCCGGAGGAGGCCGCCGTGGAGGCAGTCGAGCAGCGGACCCGTGCCATGACCCAGGAGCTCTTCGAGGAGCTCGCACGGGTGGGCGACCGGCTGAGCGATGCCCTGCGCCTGGAGTTCATCGACGGGAAGATCGGGGAGAAGGCTTTGCCGGACGGCGACCACGGGCGGATCATCCAGTGGCTCACCCGCCTCTGCATCCAGACCAACACGGAATGGTGGCTGCACGTCGACCAAGGGCTTCGGGTCGAGACGTACCGCAAGGGAAACGCCCGCCCCGACGGAGTGCTCGCGCAGAGCGACACCTTCGTGGGCCAGGGCGAGTGGGCCGACCCCGGCGGCGTCCTCATGGCCGTCGAGGTCACCTCCTTCGACTCCGACACCGATCGTCGTGACCGCGTCGAGAAGCCCCGCGCCTACGCCGAGACCGGCATCCCCGTGTACCTCCTGATCGACCGCGCGGCCGGGGACGTGGTGGTCCACTCGCAGCCGGACAACGGGCGGTACGAGATGGTGGTGACCGTCGCCTTCGGCAAGACCGTGACCCTGCCCGAGCCGGTGAACATGGAGCTGGACACCGAGCCCCTGAAGGAATGGGTCGGCTGACCGGGCCGCACGCCTCCCGCGCAACCGGAAGGGCCCGGAACCGCCGTGCGGTTCCGGGCCCTTCGTTCGTCAGTCCGTCAGGACTAGCGCGCCGCGTCCGGGTGGACCGACTCCGCCACCGGGCGGTCGTCGGACGGCTTCTCCTTCGCGACCGGCTTGCGGAGCTGGATGTTCAGCTCGCGCAGGCGGGACTCGTCGAGCTCCGTCGGGGCGCCCATCAGGAGGTCCTGGCCGTTGCCGTTGAGCGGGAAGGCGATGATCTCGCGGATGTTCGGCTCGTCGGCGAGGAGCATCACGATGCGGTCGACGCCCGGGGCGATGCCGCCGTGCGGCGGGGCGCCGTACTCGAAGGCGCGGAGCATGCCGGCGAACTCGTGCTCGACGGTCTCCTTCGAGTAGCCCGCGATCTCGAAGGCCTTGAACATGATCTCGGGCTCGTGGTTCCGGATCGCGCCGGAGGAGAGCTCGATGCCGTTGCAGACGATGTCGTACTGCCAGCCGAGGACGTCCAGCGGGTCCTGGGTCTCCAGGGCCTCCAGGCCGCCCTGCGGCATCGAGAAGGGGTTGTGCGAGAAGTCGATCTTGCCGGTCTCCTCGTCCTTCTCGTACATCGGGAAGTCGACGATCCACGCGAAGCGGAAGACGTTCTCCTCGAACTGGCCGGCGCGCTTGGCGGCCTCGACCCGGACCGGGCCCATGATCTTGGAGACCTCGTCGAACTCGCCCGCGCCGAAGAAGATCGCGTGACCCGGCTCCAGGCCGAGGCGCTCGGTGAGGACCTTGACGTTCTCCTCGGTGAGGAACTTGGCGATCGGGCCGGTGAGGGCGTTGCCCTCGCCGACGCGGACCCAGGCCAGGCCCTTCGCGCCGAGGGAGACCGCGTAGTCGCCGAGCGCGTCGAAGAACTTGCGGGGCTGGTCACCGGTGTTCGGCACGGCCAGGGCACGGACGTGCTTGCCGGCGAAGGCCTTGAACTCCGAGTTCTCGAAGACGTCGGAGATGTCGACGAGCTCCAGGGCCGTGCGCAGGTCGGGCTTGTCGTTGCCGTACTTCAGCATCGACTCGCGGAACGGGATCCGCGGGAAGGGGGAGGTGACGTGGCGGCCGCCGCCGAACTCCTCGAAGAGCTCGGTCATCAGCTTCTCGATCGGCTGGAAGACGTCCTCCTGCTCGACGAAGCTCATCTCGACGTCGAGCTGGTAGAACTCGCCCGGCGAGCGGTCGGCGCGGGCGTCCTCGTCGCGGAAGCAGGGCGCGATCTGGAAGTAGCGGTCGAAGCCGGAGATCATCAGCAGCTGCTTGAACTGCTGCGGCGCCTGCGGCAGCGCGTAGAACTTGCCCGGGTTCAGACGGGACGGGACGACGAAGTCGCGGGCGCCCTCGGGGGAGGTCGCGGCGAGGATCGGGGTCGCCATCTCGTTGAAGCCGAGGGCCACCATCTTGGAGCGGATGGCGGCGATGACGGCGGAGCGCAGCATGATGTTGCGGTGCATGCGCTCGCGACGCAGGTCGAGGAAGCGGAACTCCAGGCGCCGCTCCTCGTTCACGCCGTCGTCGGCGTTGATGGTGAAGGGGATCTGCTTCGCCGCGCCCAGGACCTCGACCGTGGCGGCCTCGATCTCGATCTCGCCGGTGGCGAGCTCCGGGTTGACGTTGTCGGCGCCACGCGAGACGACCTTGCCGTCCACGCGGACGACGGTCTCCTTGGTCAGCTTGTCGAGGACCTCGGCCGCGGCGGTGCCGGGGCGGGCGACCAGCTGGGTGATGCCGTAGTGGTCGCGCAGATCGATGAAGAGGATGCCGCCCAGGTCGCGCCGATTGTGCAGCCAGCCGCTCAGCCGGACGTCGGTGCCGACGTCAGAGGCGCGGAGCTCGCCGCAGGTGTGGGACCTGTACCGATGCATCGTCGTTCATCCAGTTCTTCGGGATCCTTGGTGGACGCCGGACGGAGACGCGTCCAGCCGTCCCAGGGTACCGGGCCACCCATGATCGCGATTCGAATACTCTCAGTGGCGACTTGCTGTCCGATATTCATAAAGTGGGGCAATGCGCACCGAGGACGTCCTGGCCGCCATCGCGACCGGCCTGTGGCGCTGGGACAACGCGTCCGGGGTGGTCACCCTCGACGCCGAGGCGGCCCGGCTCCTCGGGCTGCCCGCCGAGCCGGTGCGGCTCACCGAGGCGGCCGTGCGCTCGCGCTTCCATCCCGTCGACTGGAACGAGATCGACGGCGTGGTCCACCTGGCCGTCGCCGAGGGCACCCTGGCCGAGGCCCGGCTGCGCATCATGGACGAGCACGGCCGGGTGATCCGTACCGTACGGACCAGGTCCAAGCCGCTCGTCGAGGGGGACGACTACCAACTGGTCGGCACCCTCCAGGAGGTCGCCGAACCGCAGCCCGGCACCGCCGCCTCCACCCCCATCACCGGCGACTGGCGCCGCTCGCGCGAGGCGTTCCTGCTGGACGCGGGGCGGGCCCTCGCGGAGGCCCGGTCGACGGCCGAGGTGCTGCGGGTGGCGGCCTCGCTGTCCATGCCCGGCTTCTCGCCGGACGGGCTCGCCGTCTTCGGCCTGGCCGGCGACCGGCTGACGATCATCGGGCACCACGGGCACAGCGAGGGCGACGAGGGCCCCTTCACCTCGATGACCCTGGACACCGACTACCCGGCGGCGGAGGTGGCGCGGACCGGGCGGGCGATCTACCTGCCGACGCCCGAGGAGTACCTGCGCCGCTTCCCCATGACCTGGCCGCTCGCCCAGCGCTTCGGCCGCCGCTCCTGGGCCTTCGTCCCCCTGATCGTCGCCGGGCGCACGATGGGCGCCTGGATGGCGGCGTTCAAGCACCCGGTCGCCTTCACGCCCGACGAGCGCTCGGTGCTCACCACCGTGGCCAGGATGCTGGCCCAGGCGCTGGCCCGGGCCGGGGTGGCCGAGTCGGAGCGCGAGCTGTCGCTGGGGCTCCAGCGGACGATGATGCCGGCGCTCGGCCCCGGCATCCCCGGCATCCAGGTGGCCGCCCGGTACGTGCCCACCGGCGGCGGCCTCCAGGTCGGCGGCGACTGGTACGACATGATCCGGCTGCCCGGCGGGTCCGGCGCCGGGCGGATCGCCCTGGTGATCGGCGACGTCCAGGGCCATGACGTGCGCGCGGCCGGCCTCATGGGGCAGCTGCGGATCGCCCTGCGGGCGTACGCGTCCGAGGGGCACCGCCCGGACGCCGTGCTCTCCCGGGCCTCCCGGTTCCTGTACGGCGTCAACGACAGCACGGACGGCACCGACGGCACCGACGGGGACGGGGCGTACGGCGGGGCGTACGGCGGCCCCCGCTTCGCCACCTGTCTGTACCTGGAGGTCGACCTGGAGTCCGGGGTGGTCGAGATCGCCCGCGCCGGGCATCCCGATCCGGCGGTGCGGATGACCGACGGAACGGTTCTCCTGAGGCCCACCGCGGGCGGCCTTCCGCTCGGCATCGACCCCGACACCGACTACCCCACCACCCGGCTCACCCTGGAGCCCGGCGAGACCCTGATGATCTGCACCGACGGCCTCCTGGAGACCGGCGGCCACGACCTGGACACCGGCTGGGAGCGGGTCCGCAAGCTGCTGGAGGCGGACGACGGCGAGGACCTGGAGGAGCTCGCCGACCGCCTGGTCGAGGCCGTCCACGGGCCCGGCTCGCACCACACCACCGGGCCGCTCGCCGACCGCCGCGAGGACGACATCGCGGTGCTGCTGCTGTCCCGGCAGGGCGCGGCCGCGCTGCCGGCCCCGCGCCGCACGATGATGACCGTCGCCCAGGCCGAGCCCGAGCGGATCGCCGCCGCCCGCGAGCAGCTGCGCCAGCTCCTGCACGACTGGTCGGACGAGGACCAGGTCGACTCGGCGGTCCTGATGGTCTCCGAGATGGTCACCAACGTGCTGGTCCACACCGACGGCGACGCGCTGCTCGTCGCCGAGGTCGTGTGCGGCGGGAAGTCCCGGCGGCTCCGCGTCGAGGTCGCCGACGCGAGCGACGAGCTGCCGCACAAGCGGCACCCGGGCGAGATGGCCTCCAGCGGACGCGGGCTGTGGCTGATGGAGATGCTGGCGCACGCGTGGGGCGTGGACCCGCGGGGCGAGGGCAAGTCGATCTGGTTCGAACTCCACGAGCCGCACGAGGACGACGCGCCGGACGGGGAGCCGGACGGGGAGCCGGACGACGCGCCGGACGCGCCCGACGTACCCCCCGCGCCCTCCCCGTGACGCGCGCCCTCCCGTCCCCCGGAGGAGACTGGTCTCGTACGGTCGCCGGGGGGACCGGGAGCCCGCCATGGACACGCACAAGGTCGGCAGTGACGTCACCGTCCTCGGGGACAGTCTCGAAGTGCCGGGGATCGGTCACCTCCCCGTCAACGCCTTCGTCCTCACCGCCCGCGAGCCCGTGGTCGTCGACACCGGTCTGTCCGTCGCCGACCGGGACTTCCTCGCCGTGCTCGGCGGCGTCGTGGACCCGGCCGACGTGCGCTGGATCTGGCTCACCCACCCGGACCGCGACCACACGGGCGGCCTCTTCGAGCTGCTGGAGGCGGCGCCCCGGGCGAAGGTGGTGACGACCTTCGTCGGCGCCGGGATCATGACCACCGAGCGTGCCCTGCCGATGGACCGCGTGTACTTCCTCAACCCGGGCGAACGCCTGGACGTGGGCGACCGGTTCCTCGACGCGTTCCGGCCGCCGCTCTTCGACAACCCGGCCACCGTCGGCTTCTACGACGAGAAGACCCGGATCTGCTTCAGCTCCGACTGCTTCGGCGGCCCGATGCCCACCGAGGAGCTCGCGCGCGGCGGGCACGCCAACGACCTGAAGCCGGAGGAGCTGCGGGGCGCGCAGCTGCTGTGGGCGGTGATCGACAGCCCGTGGGTACAGATCGTGGACCCGGTGAAGTACGGGCTGTGGGTGGACGTGGTGCGGGAGATGAACCCGGAGATCGTGCTGAGCACGCACCTGCCGCCCGCGGTGCGGATGACCGGCCGGATGATCGAGACGATCACGACGGCGCCGGACGCGGACCCGTTCGTCGGCCCCGACCAGGCGGCCCTGGAACAGCTGCTCGCCTCCTTCGAGCCGGGCGGCCTGCCGGCCTGATCACCCGGGCCCGGGCTCCTGGGCCCCGTACCGGCTGCGCAGTTCGCCGATCACCCCGAACGCCGCGGCCGTCAGCGGGACGGCGAGCAGCATGCCCAGGATGCCGGCGACGGACGCCCCGGCGGTGATGGCCAGCATGACCACGGCCGGGTGCATCTGCACGGTCCGGCTCTGGACCATGGGCTGGAGCACGTTCCCCTCCAGGACCTGGACGGCGAGGACGACGCCGAGCACCCACAGGGCGATGACGAAGCCCCGGTCGGCGAGGGCGACGAGGACGGCGACGGCGCCGGAGAGGAAGGCGCCGAGGTACGGGATGTAGGCGGTGACGAAGACGAGCGCGGCCAGGCCCACCGCGCCCGGCACCTTCAGGACGAGCAGGCCGACGCCGATGAGGACGGCGTCGACGAAGGCGACGAAGGTGGTGCCCCGCATGAAGCCCTCGACGGCCTCGAAGGCGCGCCGTCCCATGGCCTCCACCATGTCGCCGGTGGAGCGGGGGGCGAGCGCGCGCAGCGCGTCGGCGGCCCGGTCGGAGTCGCGCAGGAAGAAGAAGATGAGGAGGAGGGCGAGGACGGCGGTGGCGAGCATCTGGCCGACCACGCTGAGCCCGGAGATCACCCCGGAGGCGGCGGTCCCGCCGAACTTCTCCAGCAGCTTCTTGGCGTTCTTGGCGAGGTCGTCGAGGGAGGTGCCGGCCGCGCCGAGGTGGTCGGCGATGTCGGTGGCGGCCTGCCGCAGCGAGGTGACGATCTGGTCGCCGGTCTCGATGAGGGCGGCGACGACGATGTACGTGGCGCCGCCGACGACCGCGACCACGGCGACCACCGTGAGCCCGGCGGCCAGCGACTTCTGCACCTTCATCCGCAGCAGCCTGCGGTAGAGGGGGCCGAGCAGGGCGGTGCCGAGGAGGGCGAGCAGGACGGGTGTGACGGCCGTCTTGAAGACGACGCAGAGCCAGACGAAGACCGCCGCGACCCCGGCGACGAGGAGGGCGACGGCGCACCAGGCGGCGGTGCGGCGGGCACCCTCGGGAAGCAGCGGCGACGGGCGATCGGTGGACACCCGTCCACCGGACCACGCCGTCCGGCGTGTCGTCCTGCGGTGGGGGCCGGACGGGCGACGGCCCGTCCGGGCACGGGAAAGGAGGAGCCGTCACGAGTACGAGGGCGTCGCCCCGCACCCGTGACGGCTCCGGCCGAGCGGGTCCTACTCGCCCATGCCGTGGACGGCCGGGATGGTGCCGAGGCGGCCGGCCTGGAAGTCCTCGAAGGCCTGGCGCAGTTCGGCCTGGGAGTTCATGACGAACGGGCCGTAGTGCGCCATCGGCTCGCGGATCGGCTGCCCGCCGAGGAGCACGACCTCCAGGTCGGGGGTGTTCCCGTCCTGCTTCTCGTCGGCGCGGACGGTGAGCGCGCCGCCCTTGCCGAAGACGGCGGTCTGACCCATGTGGACCGGGCGCCGCTCGGCGCCGACGGTGCCGCGGCCGGCCAGGACGTACGCGAGGCCGTTGAAGTCCTCGCGCCACGGCAGGTTGATCTCGGCGCCGGGGCGCAGGGTCGCGTGGATCATCGTGATGGGGGTGTGGGTGACGCCCGGGCCCTGGTGCCCGTCGAGCTCGCCGGCGATGACGCGGAGCAGCGCGCCGCCGTCCGGGGAGGTGAGGAGCTGGACCTGGCCGCCGCGGATGTCCTGGTAGCGGGGGGCCATCATCTTGTCGGAGGCGGGCAGGTTCACCCAGAGCTGGAGGCCGTGGAAGAGGCCGCCGCTCATGACGAGCTGCTCCGGCGGGGCCTCGATGTGCAGGAGGCCGGATCCGGCGGTCATCCACTGGGTGTCACCGTTGGTGATGGTGCCGCCGCCGCCGTTGGAGTCCTGGTGGTCGAAGATCCCGTCGATGATGTAGGTCACCGTCTCGAAGCCGCGGTGCGGGTGCCACGGCGTGCCCTTGGGCTCTCCGGGCGCGTACTCCACCTCGCCCATCTGGTCCATCATGATGAACGGGTCGAGGTACTGGTAGTTGATCCCGGCGAACGCGCGGCGGACCGGGAAGCCCTCGCCCTCGAAGCCGGAGGGCGCGGTGGTCACCGCGAGCACCGGCCGGGCGACGGCCTCGGCGGGAGCGGCGACGCGGGGCAGGGTGAGCGGGTTCTCGACGGTCACGGCGGGCATGGCGGGCCTCCTTCTGTACGACCACTTTAGTTGAAGTTCGTACGAATGCTTCGGTTCGACTTTAGTTGAAGTTTGAACTTTCTGCCACCAGGAACGCGGGACGCCCGGGAGGTATTCCTCCCGGGCGTCCCCACACCTTCCGGCCCTCGACCGGCACCGCCAGCGTCCGTCAGCCGTACATCCGCCGCATCGCGAAGTCGACCATCTGCTCCACGGCCTTCGCGTCGAAGACCATGCGGTGGTCGCCCTCCATGTCGAGGACGAAGCCGTATCCCGTCGGCAGCAGGTCGATCACCTCGGCGCCGGTGATCACGAAGTACTTCGACTCCTTGCCCGCGTACCGCCGCAGCTCCTTCAGCGAGGTGAACATGGGGATCACCGGCTGCTGGGTGTTGTGCAGCGCGAGGAAGCCCGGGTTGTCCCCGCGCGGGCAGTAGACCTTCGAGGTCGCGAAGATCTGCTGGAAGTCCTCGGCCGCGAGGGTGCCGGTCGTGAACGCCCGGACGGCGTCCGCGAGCGACGGCGGCGACGGCTCCGGGTACAGCGGCGGCTGCTGGGCGTACCCGCCCTGCATGCCGCCCTGCATGCCGGCCTGCGCGCCTCCCTGCATCCCGCCGTGCATCGGCGGCTGCTGCGGGGGCTGGCCGTACTGCTGCTGGGCACCCGGATTCTGGTCGTAGCCGTACATGCGCCCAGACTATCGACCGGCGGCCCGCCCGGGGGCCGCATGGATGCCCCTCGCACTCTTCTTCGCACGGCACGGACTCTCTTGCTAAGTTCGCGGAAGCAATCCGGCCACCACGGGGGTGAAAGATGGCGCTCAACGCCAAATGGCAGGAAATCATCGGTGAACAGCCCGCGGCGATGAGCCTCGCAGGGCTTCCCGCGCCCGACAGCGGAGGCGGCGGAGGACCCGACCTCAAGGCCGATGTGGGCCCTTGGCACGGCGCCGGGAACACCGCAGGCGAGCTGAAGACCTCCACGGCCAGCTCGGTCACCGACCTCGACACCGCGAACGAGGGCGTCACCGGCGGCACCGCCGGCTTCGACTCCTCCGCCGCGCTCACCGAGATCCTCGGCACCTGGAAGACCCGCCTCACCAACGTCCGCGACGAGTGCGGCCGCCTCGAAGGCGCCCTGAAGGCCGCCGGACGCGACTTCGGCGAGCGCGAGCTGGACACCAAGCAGAAGGTGGCCGCCGAGGGCAACCAGCAGTCCGGCCCGAAGAAGGAGGGCTGACCGCCGTGCCCACCTGGCAGCAGCTGCGCGACGTGAAGCTGAACGAGTACACCGACGCCGCCGACGGCTGGGGCAAGGTCAGCTCCCGCGCCAACGTGGACAAGGACCGCGTGGACAACGGCATGTTCGCCAGGATCCACGACACCCAGAAGGGCGACACGGCGAACAAGGCGGGCGGCGACGTCCAGCAGCTCTCCCGCAACTACCAGTACCTGCACACCGAGTGCGGTCTCGTCCGCACCGCGCTCAACGGGCTCGCCGCCGAACTCGCGGCGCCGCAGAAGAAGTTGAAGCAGGCCCTGGAAGACGCGGAGAACCTGAAGTTCACCGTGAAGGAAGACGGGTCGGTCAGCTACCCGACCCAGTCGTACGTCCTCAAGGGCGACCAGACCGCCCACGACGGCGCCCCCTTCCCGTATCTCCCGGGCAAGGCCGAGGGCATCGGCAGCGGCGACGAGAACAAGGGCAAGGCCGAGGACATCGCGCAGCGCATCGGCGACGCGGTCCGGGAGGCCAACGAGATCGACGGCCGCTACGCCGGCGCCCTGCGCAAGCTGAAGGCCGAGCCCGGCCTCACCGTCAGCGACGAGACCCTCGCCGACGCCGCCAAGGACACCAAGGCGCTGCAGGAGGCCGCCGGCAAGTACGCCGACGACGACAAGATCCCCCACGGCAAGTCCCCCAAGGAGAACGCCGACTGGTGGAACGGCCTCACCCAGGAGCAGCGCGACGAGTACGCGACGCTCTACCCGGCCTCCATCGGCGCCCTGGACGGCGTCCCCTCCGCCGTCCGCGACGACGCCAACCGGATGGTGCTCGCGGAGACCCGCGCCCAGACGCAGCTCGACCTCAACGCCATCCCGAAGCAGCCCCAGGAGTACCTGCCGAACCCCAGCGGCTCCTACCCGGCGGTCATCAAGAACCCCGAGTGGCGCGAGTGGAACGAGAAGTACGGCGACCGGAAGAAGGAGCTGGAGGGCGACCTGAAGGGCATGAACGCCATCCAGGAGCGCTTCGACCGCACCGGCAGGTCCGAGAAGCCCGGCGAGAAGCCGCTGCCCGAGGCGTATCTCCTCGGGTTCGACACCCAGGGCAACGGGCACGCGATCGTCGCCAACGGAAATCCGGACACCGCCACCCACACCGCGATGTACGTGCCCGGCACCACCGCCAACCTGGAGGGCATCGGCGGCGACATCAAGCGCATGGAGACCCTCTGGCGGGCCAGCGACAACCTCGCCAACGGCCAGAGCGTCTCCACGATCACCTGGCTCGGCTACGACGCCCCGCAGGACATCGTGAAGGACGCGCCCTTCAGCCACTACGCCAACGACGGCGCGCCCAAGCTGAACTCCTTCGTGGACGGCCTGCGCGCCACCCACCAGGGCGACGCGACCCACCTGACCGTCACCGGCCACAGCTACGGCTCCACGGTGGTCGGCTCCGCCGCCCGCCAGGGGACGCTGCACGCCGACGACATCTTCGTGGCGGGCAGCCCCGGCATGCAGGTGGGCAGCGCCACCGACCTGGACGTGCCCAAGGGGCACGTCTACGCGGCGGAGGCGGACAGCGACCCGTACCTCAAGGGCCTGCACCTGCCCGGCCCGCTCGGCGCGCTCACCGACGACAAGTACGGCGGCTTCAACATCCCCTTCGTCACCAGCGACCCGGTGCCGGACATCGGCGGCTGGGGCCACGCGCCGAAGAAGGTGGACATCGACGTCCTGCCGTCGTGGATCGACGGCGACGGGCAGAGCGTGGTCAAGACCCTGACGCCGACCAACCCCGACTTCGGCGCGCACATCGTGGCGACGGACGGCTCCCGGGGCCACAGCGGCTACTGGGACAACGGCACCGAGAGCCTGAACAACCAGGCCCGGGTCGTCACCGGCCGCTACAAGGAAGTGACCTCCCAGTGAGCGCACGCACCGGACGTACGCGCGGCCTGACGGCCGCCGCCGTCACCGCCCTCCTCCTCGCGACGGGATGCAGCACCATGAACGACTCCGCCGGCGACCTGCCGTACGCACCGCAGGCGAAGAAGGTCGCCGAGGCCAAGGACCTGGTGCGGGCCAGGTCGAGCGAGATCTTCGACGCCGCGGGCCTGAAGCAGGCGAGCAACGGCGCCCCGGACGCCTCGCCCTGCGACGGGGTCGAGAACGGCTACCGGGTCCGCCACTTCTGGTCGATGTACGCCCCGACCGCGGACGCCCTGAAGCAGGCCATGGACCGGCTGCACAAGGACCTGCCGGCCAAGGGCTGGAAGGTGCTGCGCTTCGAGCCCGCGAAGTCCGAGGCCAAGCAGCTGCAGCTGGACGTCGAGCACGAGCAGGACCACCACACGGCGACGATCGAGCTGCTGCTGCCGTCCACGTACAAGGACGCCTCGAAGTGGGAGAAGCAGCAGAAGGACAGCCTGTCGGTCTCCCTGACCTCTCCGTGCTGGACGGACCCGGCGTACGAGGTGGGCGACTGACCCACGGCCGGGGCGCCACTGAGGGCGGCGTCACAGACATCTTGGCCGGATAGGGGTTGCCGTTATTACCGGTGGGTAGCATCATCGTAGAGAGCGTGAGCTACCCGCCGGTAGTCGTCGTGTACGCGCATGAGGAAACCCGCCTCCCCGAGCCTTTACGGAGCCGTCGCCATGGGGCACTACAAGTCGAATCTCCGCGACATCGAGTTCAACCTCTTCGAGGTGCTCGGCCGCGACAAGGTGTACGGCACCGGTCCGTTCGAGGAGATGGACGTCGAGACCGCGAAGAGCATCCTCGACGAGATCCGCCGCCTCGCCGAGAACGAGCTCGCGGAGTCCTTCGCGGACGCCGACCGCAACCCGCCGGTCTTCGACCCGGAGACCAACACCGCGCCCGTCCCGGCCTCCTTCAAGAAGTCCTACAAGGCCTTCATGGACTCCGAGTACTGGCGTCTGGGCATCCCCGAGGGCATCGGCGGCACCACCTCCCCGCGCTCCCTGGTCTGGGCCTACGCGGAGCTGCTGCTCGGCTCGAACCCGGCCATCTGGATGTACTCCTCCGGCCCCGCCTTCGCCGGTGTCCTCTACAACGAGGGCAACGAGGCCCAGAAGAAGATCGCGCAGATCGCCGTCGAGAAGCGCTGGGGCTCCACCATGGTGCTCACCGAGCCCGACGCGGGCTCCGACGTCGGCGCCGGCCGCACCAAGGCGATCCAGCAGGAGGACGGCTCCTGGCACATCGAGGGCGTGAAGCGCTTCATCACCTCCGGTGAGCACGACATGGAGGAGAACATCCTCCACTACGTCCTCGCCCGCCCCGAGGGTGCCGGCCCCGGCACCAAGGGCCTCTCGCTCTTCCTCGTCCCGAAGTACGAGTTCGACTGGGAGACCGGCGAGCTCGGCGCCCGCAACGGCGTCTACGCCACCAACGTCGAGCACAAGATGGGCCTCAAGGCCTCCAACACGTGCGAGATGACCTTCGGCGACCAGCACCCCGCCAAGGGCTGGCTGATCGGCGACAAGCACGAGGGCATCCGCCAGATGTTCCTCATCATCGAGTTCGCCCGCATGATGGTCGGCACGAAGGCGATCTCCACCCTCTCCACGGGCTACCTCAACGCCCTGGAGTACGCCAAGGAGCGCGTCCAGGGCACCGACCTGGCGAACTTCATGGACAAGGCCGCCCCCAAGGTCACCATCACGCACCACCCCGACGTCCGCCGCTCGCTGATGACGCAGAAGGCGTACGCCGAGGGCATGCGCTCCCTCGTCCTCTACACGGCCTCCGTGCAGGACGCGATCGCGGTCGCGGAAGCCGCCGGCGAGGACACCAAGGCCCTGCACGGCCTGAACGACCTGCTGCTCCCGATCGTCAAGGGCTACGGCTCCGAGAAGGGCTACGAGCAGCTCGCCCAGTCGCTGCAGACCTTCGGCGGCTCCGGCTTCCTGCAGGAGTACCCGATCGAGCAGTACATCCGGGACGCCAAGATCGACACCCTCTACGAGGGCACCACGGCCATCCAGGGCCAGGACTTCTTCTTCCGCAAGATCGTCCGCGACCAGGGCGCCTCCCTGAACGCGCTCGCCGAGGAGATCAAGAAGTTCCTCGCGGTCGGCACCGGCGGCGACGAGCTGGCCGGCGCCCGCGACGCGCTCGCCAAGGCGGCCGTCGACCTGGAGGGCATCGTCGGCAAGATGCTCACCGACCTCACCGCCACCGGCGAGGACGTCAAGAACATCTACAAGGTCGGCCTCAACACCACCCGCCTGCTGCTCGCCTCCGGCGACGTCGTCGTCGGCTACCTGCTGCTGCGCGGCGCCGCCGTCGCCGCCGAGAAGCTGGCCGCCGGCGCCACCGGCAAGGACCTCGCGTTCTACCAGGGCAAGATCGCGGCCGCGAAGTTCTTCGCCGCCAACATGCTGCCGGGCGTCACCGCCGAGCGCCTCCTCGCGGAGGGCGTCGACGGCTCGCTGATGGACCTGGACGAGGCCGCGTTCTAGAACGCGCCTCCGTCCGCACCGGAACGGCTCGCTCCCGGGGAGGGGAGCGGGCCGTTCTTTTTCGTCGTCCCGACCCACCGTCCCGTTCCGCCGTCCGGCGGCCACCGTCGGCGCCGGACGGCACCTGCGTAAGGTGAACAGCATGAGTAGCGCAGCTCCCCGGTTCGACCGCGGCCACACCGATGACCTCATGACCTTCCTCGCGGCCTCGCCCTCGCCGTACCACGCGGTGGCCAACACCGCCGCGCGGCTGGAGAAGGCCGGCTTCCGCAAGGTCGAGGAGACCGACGCCTGGGACGGGACGACCGGCGGGAAGTACGTGGTCCGCGGGGGCGCGATCATCGCCTGGTACGTGCCCGAGGGCGCCGCCCCGCACACGCCGTTCCGGATCGTCGGCGCCCACACCGACTCCCCCAACCTGCGCGTGAAGCCCCAGCCCGACTTCGGCCGCGAGGGCTGGCGCCAGGTCGCCGTGGAGATCTACGGCGGCCCGCTGCTCAACAGCTGGCTCGACCGCGACCTCGGCCTGGCCGGCCGGCTCACCCTGCGCGACGGCAGCCACCGGCTGGTGAACGTGGACCGGCCCGTGCTGCGCGTGCCGCAGCTCGCCATCCACCTCGACCGGGGCGTCAACGACGGCATGAAGCTGGAGCGCCAGCGCCACATGCAGCCGATCTGGGGCCTGGGCGAGGTCCACGAGGGCGACCTGGTCTCGTTCGTCGCCGAGGAGGCGGGCGTCGACGCCGAGGACGTGGCGGGCTGGGACCTGATGGTGCACGCCGTCGAGGCCCCCGCCTACCTGGGCCGCGACCGCGAGCTGCTGGCCGGCCCGCGGATGGACAACCTCATCTCGGTGCACGCCTGCGTCGCCGCCCTCGCGGCCGTGTCGGCGCTGCCGGACCTGCCGTACATCCCGGTCCTGGCCGCCTTCGACCACGAGGAGAACGGCTCCGAGGCCGACACCGGCGCCCACGGCCCGCTGCTCGGCAACGTCCTGGAGCGCTCGGTCTACGCCCGCGGCGGCGGCTACGAGGACAAGGCCCGCGCGCTGGCCGGCTCGGTCTGCCTCTCCTCCGACGTCGGCCACGCCGTGCACCCCAACTACAGCGAGCGGCACGACCCCACGCACCACCCGCGCCCCAACGGCGGCCCGATCCTCAAGGTGAACGTCAACCAGCGCTACGCCACCGACGGCAGCGGCCGGGCCGTGTTCGCCGCCGCCTGCGAGAAGGCCGGCGTGCCGTGGCAGTCGTTCGTCTCCAACAACGACATGCCCTGCGGCACCACGATCGGCCCGATCACCGCCGCCCGCCACGGCATCACCACCGTCGACATCGGCGTGGCCTGCCTGTCGATGCACAGCGCCCGCGAGCTCTGCGGCTCCGAGGACCCGCACCACCTCGCGAACGCCCTCGTGGCCTTCCTGGAGGGCTGACCCCCGGATCCCCGTGCCTCCTCCCCCCGGCCGTGTCATGATCCACGGACCGATCGGGGGAGGGGTACGCGTATGTGGTGGCCATGGGGACGGGACCGCGGGGGCCCGGAGCGGGAAGAGGCCCTGGAACGGGCGGAGGAGGCGCTCAGGGAGATGACCGCCGCCTTCTACGAGGCGGAGATCGTCGACCGGAGCATCAAGTTCTACGCCTCCGAGCTCCGGCGCCTCCTGGACGACGGGTTCGGGCTGCAGCGCGACAACTGCGCCGGCACGCTCGCCGCCTGCGCCAAAGTCGAGAGCATCTTCGTGACGGTGTTCACCGAGTACTTCGAGCTCCGCGACTCCTTCACCCCGCTCGGCCGACGCGCGTCCGCCCGCAGGGTGGAGCGCGCGACGGCGGCGTTCGAGGAGGCGACCGCGGCGGTCCTGGAGCCGCTGGAGACCGCCGCGGAGTCGAAGCGGGACCTGGACTACCTCTTCGACGTGATCGCCGGCTTCCGCACGCTGTGCCGTCCGCCCGCCCTCGCGGCGACGGACGGCCTGGAGGCCGCCCGGGCGGAGCTGGAGGCGCTCGCCTCCGACGGCATCACCAGCAAGCCGCTACGGCGTCGGATCCAGCACGCGAGCCGGGACCTGAAGGTCCTCAAGGACGGGCACAGCGTCCTCGTGCACAAGCTGGACGTCTCCGCGGCCTTCCACCGGCTGCACGCCGAGGCCGAGGACATCCGCCGCCGGATCCGCGCCGCCCGGCCGCTGGCCGCCGTCCTCACCGAGGAGACGGCGGCAGCGCCCGTGGGGTGAGGTCCGGTCAGCCGTCCATGCCCGCGAGGATCAGCGGCAGCCGGGCCGCGCCGCCCTCGGTGACGCGGACCGGCACGCCCCAGTCCTGCTGGTGCACGTGGCAGGCCGGGTACTCGTTCTCCGGGTCGTCGTCGCAGGACGCGGCCATCGCCGAGACGTGCAGGACGCCCTCGGTCAGCTCCGGGTTCAGGGCGAGCTCGCGGAACAGGTCCGTGCCCGTGCCCTCGCCGGCGAGCAGCAGCTCCGGCGGGGTCGAGGAGACCAGCAGCCGGGTGGAGGGGCCGTACCGCTCGTCCAGCTTCTGGCCCTTCGGGGCCTGGAAGACCACGTCGAGGCGGAGGCCGCCGGGGGCGACCTCGGTGGCCTCCCGCTGCGTGCGGTGGGCGACCGACTCGACCTGGACGGCCTCCTCGGGCAGCCGCAGCCGGGTGAGCCGGTGCCGGGCCGACTCGACGACCACGACGTCCTCGCCGACGACGACCGCGTCGCTGGGCTCGCGCAGGTCGGTGGCGAGCGTGGTGACCTCGCCGCTCGCCGGGTCGAAGCGGCGCAGGACGTGGTTGTAGGTGTCGCTGACGGCCACCGAGCCGTCGGGCAGCGCGGTCACGCCCAGCGGGTGCTGGAGCAGCGCCTGCCCGGCCTCGCCGTCGCGGTGCCCGAAGTCGAAGAGGCCGGTGCCGACGGCCGTGTGCACGAACCCGTCGGGGTCGACCCAGCGCAGGGCGCTCGTCTCCGAGTCGGCCACCCACAGCCGGTCCTCGGTCGCGGCGAGGCCGGAGGGCTGCGCGAACCAGGCCTCGGCGGCGGGCCCGTCGACCAGGCCCTCGTTGGTGGTGCCGGCGGCGACCTCGACGGTGCCGCTCTCCGGGTCGTACGTCCACAGCTGGTGGACGCCGGCCATGGCGATCCACACCTTGCCCTGCCACCAGGCCACGTCCCACGGCGAGGACAGGTCCACGTCGAGGGCCGGACCGGAGGTGGGGGAGCCCTGCCACCACTGGCGGCCGGTGCCGGCGATCCGCTCGGAGGTGCCGGTGGCCGGGTCGAGCAGCCGCAGCGCGTGGTGCACGGTGTCGGCGACGACGACCTTCCCCCCGGGCAGCACCGCGAGGCCCTGCGGCTCCCGGAACTCCCCGTCGCCGATCCGGCGCACCACGGTCTCGCCGTCCGGCTCCAGCTCGACGAGCTGGTGGCGGGTGGTGTCGGAGACCAGGAAGTTCCCGGACGGCAGCAGGACCGCCTTGCCGGGGAAGCGCAGGTCGGTCGCGACCGGCTCCGGCGGCACGTACGGGCCGTCGCCGCGCCGCAGCGTGCCCTTCGCCCCGTGCTCGGCCTCCAGCTCCTCGACGAGCGTCCGCAGCGCGTTGGCGTGCCCCTCACCCGCGTGCTGGGCGACGACGTACCCCTCGGGGTCGATGACGACGAGCGTCGGCCAGGCCCGTACGGCGTACTGCTTCCAGGTCGCGAGCTCCGGGTCGTCGAGCACCGGGTGGTGCACCTCGTACCGCTCGACGGCGTCGACGACGGCCTGGTGCTCGGCCTCGTGGACGAACTTGGGCGAGTGCACCCCGATGATCACCAGGGTGTCGCGGTGCTTCTCCTCCAGCTCACGGAGCTCGTCGAGGACGTGCAGGCAGTTGATGCAGCAGAAGGTCCAGAAGTCGAGCAGAACGATCTTTCCCCGCAGGTCGGTGAGGGTCAGATCGTCTCCGCCGGTGTTGAGCCAGCCGCCCTTGCCGATCAGCTCGGGGGCACGGACACGGACGCGCGCGCGCACGGAGTCGTCGTTCATGGCTCAAGGGTGCCGTACGTCCGGCCGGACGGATGAATGAGGGGCCCCGGGTGGCCGGACGGCGGCGTGTCGTGCCCGGGGCGGGGGCGGGGGGCGTGGCGAGCATGACAGTCGGAACGATCATCGGACTTTTCGCTCGGCCGGGAGGGTGCCATGCGGCGGTTCCGGAGTACTGCGCTGTCCCTGTTACCGCTCTTGCCCCTGCTGCTCCTGCCCCTCTGGGAGGCGCCCACCGCCCGGGCGGGCGGCGCCGGGGACGGCGCGCTGAGCATGAGCGTCACCGTGAACGGGGGCGACGGCGCCGGCACCCGGGCCGTACGGGTGGGCGCGCCGCTCGTGAAGCGGTACCGGCTGGACAACCGCGGCGAGGCCGACCTCCACCACGTGCGGATCGCCGACCCCGGCGTCCCCGGCGGCCTGGTGAGCTGCCCCGCCACACCGCTCACCGCGCTCCGCTCCATGGTGTGCACGGCCCGCTTCCCCGCGCTGCCCGGCCCCCACACCGCCCTCGCGCGGGCCACCGGCGACATCCCCTCCCTGCGCCGGAGCGTCACCGCCACCTCCCGCTCCGGATACGAGGGGGTGGCCGGGGCGCTGCGGCTGACCGAGACCGCGCGGGTCGGCTCCGCGGCCGGGCGGCAGGGCCGTTCCGCGCCGCGCGCCGCGCCCGGCGACCGCACGGCCGTCGTCCGCTACACCGTCACCAACCTCGGCAACCGCCCGGTCCGCACCGTCCGCCTCTCCGACGCCGCCCTGGGCGCCGCCGCCATCGCCTGCGGCACGGGCCCGGCGGCCACCGTTCCCGTGCTCGCGCCCGGCGCCTCCGCGGGGTGCGCGGCGACGGTACGGCGGGCCCCGGGGACGTACCGCAGCACCGGGTTCGCCTCGGGCAGCGACGGCGTCACGACCTACGGCGAGCGCGGGGAGCCCGTCCCCGCACCGGAGCTCACGGCGAGCGCCGCGGCGGATTTCCGGGTGCCGGGAGGTGGGGACGGGACGGGAGCCGGGAGCGGTGCGGGTGCCGGTGCGGGCGTGTCGCCGCCTTCGGTACGAGGTGGGGTGCGGCCGCCCGGTGGGGCGGCAGGGACCGGGGCGGGGGTCGGGGCCGCCCCGGGGGCGGCGGGGGCAGGTGCGCGCGGTGCGCTGGGGGCTCCCGGTGCGCTCGGCGGCCCGGGGGCGCCGGGTGGTGCGCCGGGTGCCGCCGCCGGAGCGGGGGGCGCTGCTGGAGTCGGTGGTGCCGCCGGGGTGGGTGGTGCCGGGGCTGGTGGTGCCGCCGGGGCTGGTGGTGCCACCGGGGTGGGTGGTGCCGGGGCGGGGGTCGTGGGTGGCGGTCCGGGGGCCGGCGGGACCGTGGGCGCGGTGACGGGCGCCGGGGCGTGGCCGCCCGGGGTCCGGCCTCCCGGCGTACCACCGGCGGAGCCTCCCGCCACCGCCACCACGCGGTTCCGCGCCGCCGCCGGTGACGAGGGGCTGCTGCCCCGCCTCCACCGCCGCTACCGCGAGCTCCCGCACCTCGGTGTGGTGCTGACGCTGCTGCTCCTGCTCATCCCGGCGGCGATCGCCGCCGCGCTCTTCGGTTCCCGCCACCACTGAGAGACCCCATGGCCCTCCTGGAGACCCTCGTCGTCGTCATCGGCGTCGCCGTCGTCGCCGCCCTCGCCGTCGTCGCGAAGACGCGGCTGTTCCCGATGCGCGAGGAGGACGAACCGCGCGAGGACGTCGCCGAGTACATCGCGATGATGGTCTCGGTGCTCTACGCCCTCGTGCTCGGCCTGTGCCTGGTCTCGGTCTGGGACAGCCGGACCGTCGCCGACGACCAGGTGCGGGTCGAGGCGAGCGCGCTGCACCAGACGTACCTGCTCGCGGACGGCTTCCCCGCCGGGCAGCAGGAGCCGGTGCGGCAGGCGGCCCGCTCGTACGCCACCCATGTGGTGGACGTGGAGTGGCCGCTGATGGCCGAGCGCGCGCCCCTCGGGCCGGAGGGCTGGACCCTGCTCGGCCGGCTGCGCGACGCGGGCCGGCTGCACGGCACCGGCACCACCGCCCAGCAGATCGCGGCGCAGGAGATGCTCGCCCAGCTCGGCTACCTGGACGACGCCCGGCGCGGGCGGGAGGCGGCGTCCCAGGAGAGCCTGTCCCCGGTGCTGTGGACGGGGCTCATCATCGGCGGTCTGCTGACCCTGGTCTTCATGTTCCTGTTCGGGATCAGCCGGAGCACCACCCATGTGGTGATGGTGATGGGCCTGGCCGGCTTCATCGCCTTCACCGTCCTGCTGGTCCATCAGCTGGACGCGCCCTTCGGGGAGATGCTCGGCGCGAGCCCGGACCCGTTCACGCGCTACTTCCCGGCCTGACGGGGAAGGCATTCCGGCATGAAATACCTGGTACGGGACAAGATCTTCGCGATCGGCGACGACTACTGGATCGAGGACGAGCGGGGCCGGCACGCCTTCCTCGTCGACGGCAAGGCCCTGCGGCTGCGCGACACCCTGGAGCTGAAGGACCCGGACGGGCAGATCCTCGTCACGCTGCGGCAGAAGATGTTCAGCCTGCGGGACGCGATGACGATCGAGCGGGACGACCGCCCGCTCGCCACCATCCGCCGCAAGCGCCTCTCGCTGCTCCGCAACCACTTCCGCGTCACCCTCGTCGACGGCACGGAGCTCGACGTCAGCGGCCGGATCCTGGACCGGGAGTTCACCGTCGAGTACGACGGCGAACTCCTGGCCCACATCTCCCGGCAGTGGTTCCACGTCCGCGACACGTACGCCGTGAACGCGGTCCGCGAGGACGCCGATCCCGCCCTGCTCATCGCGGTCGCGGTGTGCGTGATCCGGATGGCCGAGCGGGAACGGGAGGACTGAGACCGGGGACCCTGCCCGGCGGCCCCCGGCCGGGGACCCTGCCCGAGGGCCCGGCCCGGAGCCGACGGCCCCTACAGCGCCTTGTCCAGAGCCTGTTCCAGGTCCGTCCACAGGTCCTCGACGTGCTCGATGCCGACCGAGACCCGTACCGTGCCGGGGCCGATGCCCGCCGCCTCCAGGGCCGCCGCGTCCAGCTGGCGGTGCGAGGTGGAGGCGGGGTGCATCACCAGGGTCTTCACGTCGCCGAGCGAGGCGCTGAGGGAGGCGAGACGGACGCCTTCCACGAAGGTCCGGCCCGCCTCGCGGCCGCCCGCGAGGTCGAAGGAGACCACTCCGCCGCCGCCCCTGGGCAGCAGCCGGGCCGCCACCTCCTGGTCGGGGTGCCCGGCGAGCGCCGGGTGCCGGACGGCGGCGACCGCCGGGTGGGCGGCCAGCCGGGCCGCGAGCTCCGCGGCGTTGGCGCACTGGCGCTCGACGCGCAGCGGCAGTGTCTGCAGGCCGCGCAGGGTCAGCCAGGCGGCGAACGGGTCCGTGGTGGCGCCCTGTTCGACGGCGTAGTGGCGGATGCGGCCGTACAGCTCCTCGTCCCGGAAGACGGCGATGCCGCCGAGGACGTCGGCGTGACCGGCGAGGTACTTGGTCGCCGAGTGCACGACGATGTCGGCGCCGTACTCGATCGGCCGGCACAGCAGCGGCGAGGCGAAGGTGTTGTCGACGGCGGACGGCACGCCCGCCTCGCGCGCGACGGCGATCAGCGCGGGCAGGTCGGAGACGCGGGTGGTGGGGTTGGCGATGGTCTCCAGGTAGAGCAGCCGGGTCTCGGGGCGCAGCGCGGCCCGCACCTCGTCGGGGTCGGTGCCGGAGACGTACGTGACGTCGACGCCCCAGCGCGCGGTGAGGTCGGCGAGGAGGGCGTACGTGCCGCCGTACAGGCAGCGCTGGGCGACGATGTGGCCGCCGGTGGCGAGCAGTCCGAGCAGCACGCCGTTGATGGCGCCCATGCCGGAGGCGTACGAGAGGGCGGCCGCACCGCCCTCCAGACGGGCGACGGCGGTCTCCAGGGCGCGGACGGTCGGGTTGCCCATCCGGCTGTAGAGGAACGTGTCCGTCGAGTGGAAGGCCTCGGCCATGGCGTCGGCGGTCTCGAAGGCGAAGACGTGCCCTTGGTGCAGCGGCACGCCGAGCGGCCTGCTGCCCTTGATCTCGGGCTGCGGGGAGTGGACGGCGAGGGTCTCGGGGCGGTGGCTGTGCCCGTGGCTGTCGAAAGGCGTGGCGTCGGCGCTCATGGCGACCAGTGTCGAGGACGCGGGCCTCGCGGCCACAGGACCAATCCCGGTGGATTGGTCCTGCGACCAGGCCGGGCGCCCAGTCCTCGGACGAACTGCCCCGGCCCCTGCGCCGCATGGCGTCCGCGCTACAGCAACCGGTCCTTCAGCGCGGGGAACTGCTCCCGCGTCAGCCGCACCTTCGCCGGGTCCAGGACGACCCGCAGGATCTCCTCGTCCGGTCCGGCCTCCGCGAGGATCTCGCCCCAGGGGTCGACGACCATCGAGTGGCCGGCCTGCTCGACGCCCGCGTGGGTGCCGGCGGTGCCGCAGGCGAGGAGGTACGCCTGGTTCTCGACGGCGCGGGCCTGGGCCAGCAGCCTCCAGTGGCCGAGGCGCCGGGCGGGCCAGCCGGCCGGCAGCACGAAGGCCTGGGCACCCGCGTCGACGAGGCCCCGGAACAGCTCGGGGAAGCGCAGGTCGTAGCAGGTGGCGACACCGACGGTGAGCTGCGGCAGGTCGACGGTGACGAGGTCCTCGCCGGCCGTCATCAGGACCGCCTCGCCCTTGTCGAAGCCGAAGCGGTGGATCTTGCGGTAGGAGGCGACGAGTTCGCCGTCGGGGGAGAAGACCAGCGAGGTGTTGTAGAGCGCCCCGCCCGCGGCCTCGACGATCGAGCCCGCGTGCAGCCAGACCTCGGCGTCCCGCGCGGCGGCCGCCATCGCCTCGTACGTGGGGCCCTTCAGCGGCTCGGCCTCGGCCGCGAAGGACTCGTAGGCGAAGGCCCCGACGGGCCACAGTTCGGGCAGGACCACCAGGTCCGCCGCTTCCCGTTCCTCCCGCACGAGGCGCGTGACGCGCGCCCTCCGGCTCTCGACCGGTTCGTCCGGGTCTACCGCGATCTGGATCAGCGAGGCGCGCACACTACCACCGTCCTGGCATTCGAGCCGTCAACACCGGCCTACGATCGTCACACGAAAGCACTGCCGGGGTGCCTGCGGGCAGCGTAACTTAGCCACCGAGCCTCCCACGCAGACATGTTTTCAGCCCGCCCAGCCGTTCCAGCGCCGCCGAGGGGTCCCGTGACCGTCCATCCCAGCCTCCAGAACTACGCCGACGCCTGGACCCACTCGATCGAAGCGATAGCCGAGCTGGTGGGGCCGCTCGTGGAGGGCACCTGGAACCGGGCCACCCCGTGCCCCGGCTGGTCCGTCCGCGACATCGTGTCCCATGTCATCGGCATGGAGACCGAGATGCTGGGCGACCCGCGCCCCATCCACAGCCTGCCCCGCGATCTCTACCACGTGCGCAGCGACTTCGCCCGCTACATGGAGATGCAGGTCGACGTGCGGCGCCACCACACCGCGCCGGAGATGACCTCGGAGCTGGAGTACGTCCTGATCCGCCGGGCCCGCCGGCTGCGCAACGAGAACCGGCAGCCCGACACCCTGATCCGCGCCCCCCTGGGTGCCGAGCAGACCCTCGAACTGGCCTACCGGATGCGCGCCTTCGACTGCTGGGTGCACGAGCAGGACCTGCGCACCACCCTCGGCGTCCCCGGCAACCTGGACTCCCCCGGCGCGTACATCACGCGGGACGTGCTCCTGGAGGCGCTGCCGTTCGTCGTCGCGAAGGAGGCCGGCGCGCCCACGAGCTCGGCCGTCGTCCTCGACGTGACCGGACCGGTCGAGTTCCTGCGGACGGTACGGGTGGACGCCGACGGCAACGGCTCGGTGGACGGCGCGCCGTCCCTCGGCCCGGCGGTCACGCTGACGACGGACTGGGAGACGTACGTGCGCCTGGCCTGCGGCCGGGTCCGGCCGGCCGAGGTGGCCGACCGGGTCAAGACCGAGGGCGACGAGGACCTGGCGCGGGCGATCCTGGACCACTTCGCGGTCACGCCCAACTAGGCCCCGGCCCCGCGGTCACGCCGGTACGTGCACGACCTCGACCCGGCTGGCGACCAGCCGCTCCCGTTCCCGGCGGGCGGTGCGGGACTTGAGGCGGAGGATCTGCACGACGCCGAGGGCTTCGAGGACGAAGACCGAGGAGAAGGCGATCCGGTAGTCGTCGCCGGTGGCGTCGAGCAGGACGCCGACCGCGAACAGCGTGGTCATCGAGGCGACGAAGCCGCCCATGTTGACGATCCCGGAAGCCGTGCCCTGCCGCTCCGGCGGGTTGGCGGGCCGGGCGAAGTCGAAGCCGATCATCGAGGCGGGCCCGCAGGCACCCAGCACGGTGCACAGGGTGACGAGCAGCCACATCGGCGCGTGCTCGCCGGGATAGACGAGGGTCGTCGCCCACAGGGTGGCGGTCGCGGCGACGGTGCCCAGGGCGAGCGGGGCGCGGGCCGCGTGGTGGCGGGCGATGATCTGCCCGTAGACGAGCCCCACGACCATGTTGGAGGCCACCACCAGGGTGAGCAGCGACCCGGCGGTCTCACGGCTGAGCCCCTGCGCCTCGACGAGGAACGGCAGCCCCCACAGCAGCAGGAAGACCATCGCGGGGAACTGGGTGGTGAAGTGCACCCACATCCCGAGCCGGGTGCCGGGCTCGCGCCAGGACTCGCCGATCTGCCGCCGGACGAAGGCGGCGCCCGCGTGCGGCAGGGGCTCGGGCTCGTACCCCTCGGGGTGGTCCTTGAGGAAGAGCAGCAGCAGGACGAGGACGACCACGCCGGCGACGGCGCTGCCCGCGAAAGCGGCGGTCCAGCCGAGGCCGTGCAGGAGCCGGGCGATGACGAGCGTGGAGACCAGGTTGCCGGCCATGCCGACGAGTCCGGCGAGCTGGGCGACGAGGGGGCCGCGACGGGCCGGGAACCAGCGGGTGCCGAGCCGCAGCACGCTGATGAAGGTCATCGCGTCGCCGCAGCCGAGCAGGGCCCGGGAGGCGAGCGCCATGCCGTACGTGGGGGAGAGGGCGAAGCCCAGCTGGCCGAGGGTGAACAGCAGGACGCCGATGGTCAGCACCTTCTTGGTGCCGAGCCGGTCGACCATGAGGCCGACGGGTATCTGCATGCCCGCGTAGACGAGCAGCTGCAGTATGGAGAAGGTCGACAGGGCCGACGCGTTGACGCCGAAGCGGTCGGCGGCGTCGAGTCCGGCGACGCCCAGGGACGTGCGGAAGATGACGGCGACGAAGTACACGGAGACGCCGACGCCCCAGACGAGGGCGGCCCGCCGTCCGCCGGGCGGGTCCCCGGGCAGGGTGACGGCCGACCCGTACCCGTGGCCGCGGCTCACCGGGCGTCACCCCGGACCAGCACCTTGACCCAGCTCAGGTGCTGCCGGACGCAGCCGGCGGCGCCCTCGACGTCACCGGCCTTGATCCGGTCCAGGATCTCGGCGTGCTCGACGATGTTCTTGGCGACCCGGTCGGGCTGGGACTGCATCACGGCGACGCCCATCCGCAGTTGCCGGTCCCTGAGCTGGTCGTAGAGGCGGGCGAGGATCTGGTTCCCGGCGTGCTGGACGATCTCGGCGTGGAAGGCCCGGTCGGTGGCGGCGACCTCGGCCAGGTCCCCCGCCTCGGCCCGCCGCTTCTGCTCCTCCAGGAGCTCTTCGAGCCGCTCGACGAGCCCGGGCGCCGGGGGCACGGCCCGCCGCACCGCGAACTCCTCGACGAGCAGCCGGGTCTCGACGACGTCGGCGATCTCCTGTGCGGAGACCGCGAGCACGAGGGCCCCCTTCTTGGGGTAGAGCTTGAGGAGCCCCTCCATCTCCAGCTTCAGCAGCGCCTCGCGCACCGGGGTCCGCGACACTCCCACCGCCTGGGCGAGCTCCCCCTCGGTGAGGAGGGTGCCCCCTTCGTACCGACGGTCGAGCACGGCCTGCTTGACGTGCATGTAGACGCGGTCGGCGGCGGGCGGCTGCCGGGTGGGCTGCGGCGCGGGTGCGGGGGCTGAGGGCATGCGCACAGCTTAGATACAACAGGGGTGCAACAGACAGGCCCGTCCGCGATGCGGACGGGCCTGTTTCACGTGAAACGGTCACATGGGGTGTTACGCCCAGGTGATGAGCCGCTTCGGCTGCTCCAGGATCGCGGCCACGTCGGCCAGGAACTTGGAGCCGAGTTCGCCGTCGACCAGGCGGTGGTCGAAGGAGAGGGCCAGGGTGGTGACGTGACGCGGCTTCACCTTGCCCTTGTGGACCCAGGGCTGGAGCTTGATCGCCCCGACCGCGAGGATCGCGGACTCGCCCGGGTTCAGGATGGGCGTACCGGTGTCGACACCGAAGACGCCGACGTTGGTGATGGTGAAGGTGCCGCCCTGCATGGCCGCCGGGGTCGTCTTGCCCTCACGGGCGGTGGCGACCAGCTCGCTCAGGGACCTCGACAGCTCCGGGAGGGTCTGCGCGTGCGCGTCCTTGATGTTCGGCACGATCAGGCCCCGCGGGGTGGCCGCGGCGATGCCCAGGTTCACGTAGTGCTTGAGCACGATCTCCTGGGCGGCCTCGTCCCACGCCGCGTTGATGTCCGGGTTGCGCTTGGCCGCGACCAGGACCGCCTTGGCGATGAGGAGGAGCGGGTTGACCCGCAGGCCCGCCATGTCCTTGTCGGACTTGAGCTCCTCGACCAGCTTCATCGTGCGCGTGATGTCGAAGGTCACGAACTCGGTGACGTGCGGCGCGGTGAAGGCCGAGCCGACCATCGCCGCCGCCGTGGCCTTCCGTACCCCCTTGATGGGGACACGGGTCTCCCGGGCGTCCGAGGAGACGGCGGACGCCGACGCGGGCGCCGGGGCCGCGACGGGCGCCGCGACCGGGGCCGGTGCGGCCACGGGCGCCGGGGCCTCGACGGCCGGAGCGGCCGCCGCGTGCACGTCCTCGCGGGTGATGACGCCGTCCGGGCCGGTCGGGGTGACCGTCGCCAGGTCGACGCCCAGGTCCTTGGCCAGCTTGCGGACCGGCGGCTTGGCCAGCGGGCGGCCGGTCGCGGGACCGTGGCCGTTCAGCTGCTCGGGGACCACCGGGGCGGGGACCACCGCGGCGGGAGCCGGGGCGGCCACCGTCGTCTTGCGGGCCCGGCGCTTGGTGGAGGTCGCGGCCACGCCGTAGCCCACCAGGACCGGCTGGCGGCCCTGCGGCTCGGGCTCCTCCTCGGGAGCCGGGGCGGCGACGGGGGCGGGCTCGGCGGCGGGGGCCGCGGGGGCCTCCGGGGCCGCTCCGCCGCCCACGTTCACCGAGATGATGACCTCGCCGACGTCGACCGTGGTGCCCTCGGGGAAGCGCAGCTCGTGCACCACGCCGTCGAACGGGATCGGCAGCTCGACGGCGGCCTTGGCCGTCTCGACCTCGCAGACGACCTGCCCGTCGGAGACCGTGTCACCGGGCTGGACGTACCACTTGAGGATCTCGGCCTCGGTGAGGCCCTCGCCCACGTCGGGCATCTTGAATTCGCGGATCGTCACGGTGCTCTCCTCAGAACGCCAGCGAGCGGTCGACGGCGTCGAGCACGCGGTCCAGTCCCGGCAGGTACTCCTCCTCCAGGCGCGCCGGCGGATACGGCGCGTGGTAGCCGCCGACCCGCAGGACGGGGGCCTCCAGGTGGTAGAAGCAACGCTCGGTGATCCGGGCGGCGATCTCCGCGCCGGAGCCGAAGAAGACCGGGGCCTCGTGCACCACGACCAGGCGGCGGGTCTTCTCCACCGAGGCCTGGATCGTGTCGAAGTCGAGCGGGGAGATCGAGCGCAGGTCCACGACCTCGATCGACTTGCCCTCCTCGGCGGCGGCCGCGGCCGCCTCCAGGCAGGTCTTCACCATCGGGCCGTACGCGAGGAGCGTCAGGTCCGTGCCCTCGCGGGCGACCCGGGCCTTGTGCAGCTCACCGGGGATCGCCTCGACGTCGACCTCGCCCTTGTCCCAGTAACGGCGCTTGGGCTCGAAGAAGACGACCGGGTCGTCGCTCTGGATGGCCTGCTGGAGCATCCAGTAGGCGTCCGAGGGGTTGGCCGGGGTGACGACCTTGAGGCCCGCGACGTGCGCGAAGAGCGACTCGGGGGACTCGGAGTGGTGCTCGACGGCACCGATGCCGCCGCCGTACGGGATGCGGATGACGATCGGCATCTTCACCGTGCCGAGCGAACGGGCCCGCATCTTCGCCAGCTGGGAGACGATCTGGTCGTACGCCGGGAAGACGAAGCCGTCGAACTGGATCTCCACGACCGGCCGGTAGCCGCGCAGGGCCAGACCGATCGCGGTGCCGACGATGCCGGACTCGGCGAGCGGGGTGTCGATGACCCGGTCCTCGCCGAAGTCCTTCTGCAGGCCGTCGGTGATCCGGAAGACGCCGCCGAGCTTGCCGACGTCCAGACCCATGACGAGGACCTTGGGGTCGGTCTCCAGCGCCTTGCGCAGCGACTCGTTGAGCGCCTTGGCCAGGGGAAGTTTCTGAACAGCCATGATTACTCGGCCTCTCCGCCCTCGAAGGACGCCTGGTACGCGGCGAACTGAGCGCGCTCCTCGTCGACGAGCGCGTGCCCGTCCGCGTACACGTTGTCGAAGATCGCCATGTGCTCCGGGACGGGCATGGCGCGGACGACCTCGCGGACGTGCTTGCCCAGCGTCTCGCTCTCCGCCTCCAGCTCCTCGAAGAAGGCGGCGTCGGCGTGGCCCTCGTTCTCCAGGTACGTCTTGAGGCGCAGGATCGGGTCCTTCGCCTCCCACTCCTCGCGCTCCGCGTCGCGGCGGTAGCGGGTCGGGTCGTCGGAGGTGGTGTGGGCGGCCATGCGGTAGGTGTACGCCTCGATCAGCGTCGGGCCCTCGCCGCGGCGGGCGCGCTCCAGTGCCGACCGGGTCACGGCCAGGCACGCGAGGACGTCGTTGCCGTCGACGCGGACGCCGGGGAAGCCGAAGCCGCGGGCGCGCTGGTACAGCGGGACGCGGGTCTGCTTCTCGATGGGCTCGGAGATGGCCCACTGGTTGTTCTGGCAGAAGAAGACGACCGGGGCGTTGTAGACCGCGGCGAAGACGAACGCCTCGTTGACGTCGCCCTGGCTGGAGGCGCCGTCGCCGAAGTACGCGATCACGGCGGAGTCCGCGCCGTCCTTGGCGACGCCCATGGCGTAGCCGGTGGCGTGCAGGGTCTGCGAGCCGAGCACGATCGTGTACAGGTGGAAGTTGTTGCTGTTGGGGTCCCAGCCACCGTGGTTCACACCGCGGAACATGCCGAGGAGGTTGGTGGGGTCGACCCCGCGGCACCACGCGACCGCGTGCTCACGGTAGGTGGGGAAGACGTAGTCGTCGTCCCGCAGGGCGCGGCCGGAGCCGATCTGGGCGGCCTCCTGACCGAGCAGGGAGGCCCACAGGCCCAGCTCGCCCTGGCGCTGCAGGGCGGTGGCCTCGGCGTCGAAGCGGCGGCTGAGGACCATGTCGCGGTAGAGGCCGCGCAGCTCCTCGGAGTTGAGGTCGATGTCGTACTCGGGGTGCTGGACGCGCTGCCCCTCGGGCGTCAGCAGCTGAACGAGTTCGGGCTCGGCGCTCTGCGAGGCCGTCGCCTTCTTCGCGCTCGCGCTGGCGCTTGCGGTGCGCTTGGTGCCGCTGCTGCGTCGCGTCGTCTTGCGCGCGGCAGTGCTCTCCACGGTCACGTGCGTGCTCCTCCGTCGGTCCGGCCCCCGGGTTCGCCGGTGAGGCCAGTGCGGCTCCGCCTTCACCGTGCCCTTCGCACGGGGTGGGTGCGACTCGGCCGGGGTCGGGCGTGACAGGTGCCCCGGCGAGCGCCCTGTCATAGGCACGTTACCCACAGCGCCGCATTCCTGCGAAACCCCATTTGACCTGCGATTTTGCTTGGATTTCCAAGTAAATCGAGAAAAGGGGGACTCGCCGCTGGTCAGCGGGTGTTGGGGGCAGCCCGAAGGGGCCGCCGGAACACCCGGCACGTTATCCCGGTCACCCCGGGCACGGGAAGAGCGAATATGTGAGACTGACTGCGTGCGCGAAGAAGGAAAAATCCGGGTATTTCTGCTGGACGACCACGAGGTCGTGCGGCGCGGCGTCCACGAGCTGCTCTCCGTGGAGGACGACATCGAGGTGGTCGGCGAGGCCGGTACCGCCGCAGACGCCCTGGTCAGGATCCCTGCGACCCGTCCCGACGTGGCCGTGCTCGACGTCCGGCTCCCGGACGGCAGCGGTGTCGAGGTGTGCCGCGAGGTCCGGTCCCAGGACGATTCGATCAAGTGCCTGATGCTCACCTCGTACGCGGACGACGAAGCGTTGTTCGACGCGATCATGGCCGGGGCCTCGGGGTACGTCCTGAAGGCCATCCGCGGCAACGAGCTGCTGAACGCGGTGCGCGACGTGGCGGCCGGCAAGTCGCTGCTCGACCCGGTGGCGACCGCGCGGGTGCTGGAGCGCCTGCGGGACGGCAACAACCCCAAGGGCGACGACCGGCTCGCCAACCTCACCGACCAGGAGCGCAAGATCCTCGACCTGATCGGCGAGGGTCTGACCAACCGGGTCATCGGCGAGCGGCTCCACCTTGCGGAGAAGACCATCAAGAACTACGTCTCCAGCCTGCTGTCGAAGCTGGGCATGGAGCGGCGTTCCCAGGCCGCGGCGTATGTGGCGAGGATGCAGGCCGAGCGCCACTGAGACCGGCGGGTTCCCGGCCGCCGGCAGCTTCACCCGAACGGGTGCGGCCGGACCGGGCGGCCCGCATTCGGGACCTACGTCCCCGCGGAACGGGGGCGGGGGCCCCTTTCCCGACGGGGTGCCGGTGCCGGAGAGTGGTTGCCATGTCCCCCGATGAGATCCGCGCCCTCGACCTGCTGAGCCGTGTGTCGTACGGCCGGGTGGCGACGAGCATGCGGGCGATGCCCTTCGTCGCCCCCGCCCGGCACATCGTGTTCGACGGCGACGTCCTGATCCGGCTCCACCGCGGCCTGGGCTACCACCGGGCCTGCAACGGCAGCGTCGTGGCCTACGGGGCGGACAACTTCGGCTCCTCCGCGCAGCACGTGTGGTCCGTGCAGTTCACCGGCACCGCCAGGATCGTCGACCCCACCGAGGCCCAGCTGGCGGCCTTCGGCCCGGAGCCCCGCGCCGTGGACGGCGAGCCCTTCGACCCGGTCTTCATGCGGATCGAGCCCCAGTTCGTCACCGTGCACAGCCTCGACTACACGTCCGAGCAGCCCGCCCCCGCTCCCGCCCTTCCTTCCATCGAGCGACACCTCCACCACGTAGCGTGATCTAACATCTGCGGAGTGCCGCGCTCATCTGTACCCCTGGTTCCGCCCCGGACACCCTCCCCCGCCCCGCCCCTCGGCGCCCTGCTGCGCCGCTACGGGGACACGGGCGAGCCGCTGTCCTGCGAACCCGTCGCCCAAGGCTTACTCAACCGCGGCTACCGCCTCTCCACCACGCGGGGCCGCTACTTCCTCAAACAGCACCTGGACGCCCGCACCGCCGACCGGGACACCATCACCCGCCAGCACCGGGCCACCCTCCGCCTGCACGCCCTCGGACTGCCCGTCGCCCCGCCGCTGCACGACGCGCGGGGCCGCACCGTCGCCGTCATCGGCGGCCGCTGCTACGCCCTGCACCCCTGGGTCGAGGGGCGGCACCGCGAGGGCGCCGAGCTGTCCACGGTGGGGTCCGACCGCCTCGGCACCCTCCTCGGGCACGTCCACACCTCCCTGGAGCGGGTCATGGACTGCCCGCCGCCGGACGCCGACCACGAGAGCGCCTGCCCCGAGGAGACCCTCCGGCTCATCGAGGAACTGTTACGCCTGGTGCGTGCACGACGGCGCCGCGACGGCTTCGACGAGCTCGCCGAACACCGGCTCCGCGAACGCCGGGCGCTCCTGGACCGGCACGCCCACCGGCGCCCGCCCGCCGCCGCCGCGGGCGGCTGGGTGCACGGTGACTTCCACCCGTTCAACCTGCTCTACCAGGGCTCCGAACCGGTCGCGATCATCGACTGGGACCGCCTCGGGGTCCGCCCGCGCGCCGAGGAGGCGGTCCGCGCCGCCGCGATCTTCTTCGTCCGGCCGGGCGGCGAGCTCGCCCTGGACAAGGTGCGGGCCTACGCGCGCGCCTACCGTCGGGCCGCCGGCGTGGACCGCGCCGACCTGGCCGCCGCCGTCGACCGGGTGTGGTGGGAGCGGCTCAACGACTTCTGGACCCTGCGCTGGCGCTACCAGCTGCACGACCGCAGGGCCGACCCGCTGTTCCCCGCGGTGTCGGCCCTGGCCGTGTGGTGGACCCGCGAGTACGAGGCGGTGCGCGACGCCTTCGCGGGCTGAGCGGGGGACGCGGGGCGCGCCCCGGTCAGCCCGTGCCGGCGGCGGTGCCCGTCGTCGTGCCCGTACCGGTCGAGGTGCCGGTGCCCGTGGACGTACCGGTCGAGGTGCCCGTGCCCGTCGACGTGCCCGTCGAGGTGCCGGTGCCCGAGGACGTACCGGTCGAGGTGCCCGTGGACGTGCCGGTCGAGGTGCCCTCGCTCGTGCCCTCGGTGGTGCCTTCCGTGCCGCCCTCGGACGTGCCCGTGCCGCCGTCGGCCGTGTCCGTCGGATCCGTCGACGGGGTGTCCGTCGGCGTCGGGTCCTTCGTCGGCTCGTACGTGGGCCTGCGCGTCGGCTGGTAGGTCTGCTGACCGCCGCCGCCGTTCGACGAGTCCGGCGGGTCGGTCTCCTCCGACGGGTCGTCGGAGGGCTCCGGCGACTGCGACTGGGTGGACGGCGAGTCGCTGACGGCCGGCGGCTTCGTGTTGCTGCCGTCGTTCTTGTCGCCGGCCTTGTCGATCGCGTAGGCGACGCCCGCGACGATCGCGACCAGCGCGAGCGCCACGAACAGCAGCAGCTTGCCGCGGCCGCTCTTGCCGCCGCCGTGTCCGCCGTAGCCGCCGTCCTGGCCGTAGCCGCCGTGGCCGCCGTGCCCGCCGTCGTAGCCCCCGTCGTCCGGGTTCATCGGCGGCAGGATCGGGCCCTGCGCGGTCGTGTGGTGCATCGGATGGCCCATCGGGGGGCCGAGGACGGCCGTCGCGCCGACGCCGCCCATTCCGCCGCCCGGGGTGTGCATCGGGTCGTGCGTGTCGTACGTGCCGACCGGACCGGTGTTCCACACGCCGGTGTGGCCGCCCTGCTCCTGGAGCATCTGCAGCCCGTACTGGATCAGGCCGCGCATCTCCTCGGCGCTCTGGAACCGGTCGTCCGGGTCCTTCGCGAGCGAGCGCATCGCCAGGCCGTCGAGCTCCGGCGGCGCCGCGGGCGCCACCTCGGACGGCGGGACCGGGGTGTCCTGGACGTGCTGGTAGACCACGGACAGCGGCGTCTCACCCGTGAACGGGGGCCGCAGCGCGAGCAGTTCGTAGAGCAGGCAGCCCGTCGCGTACAGGTCGGAGCGGTGGTCGACGGCCTTGCCGAGCGCCTGCTCGGGCGACAGGTACTGCGGGGTGCCCATGACCATGCCGGTCTGGGTCATCGTCGACTGCGCGCCGTGCAGGGCGCGGGCGATGCCGAAGTCCATGACCTTGACCGCGCCGCCGTGCGTGATGATCACGTTCGCCGGCTTGATGTCGCGGTGCACGATGCCGTGCTGGTGCGAGTAGGCGAGCGCCTCCAGGACACCGGAGACGATGATCAGGGCCTGCTCGGGGCCCGGCGCCTCGGCGCTGATCAGCAGCTCGCGGATGGTGCGGCCCTCGACCAGCTCCATCACGATGTACGGCACGGAACGGCCGCCGACCAGGTCCTCGCCCGAGTCGTAGACCGCCACGATCGCATGGTGGTTCAGGCCCGCGACGGACTGCGCCTCGCGGGTGAAGCGGGCCTTGGAGACCGGGTCCTCCGCGAGGTCGGGGCGCAGCAGCTTCACCGCGACGGTGCGCCCCAGGCGCACGTCCTCGGCGGCGAACACCTCGGCCATGCCGCCGCGTCCGAGCCGGTGGGTCAGTCGGTAGCGACCGTCGCCGACCACTCCGCCGACGCCCCAGGACTCGGCAGAGGCGTCCGGCAGACCGCCGCCTGCTCCGGATTCGGGTGCCATCAGTCCTCGCCGTCGTCTTCTCGTGCCGTGTCCAGTCGTCACGCTACAGGCTCCGTACGACATCACGGTCCGCGATGGACCGGCCATCCAACTCCCCACGCGTACACCTGTGCAAATTCCGTGCCGTTCCTGTCACGCGGCCGTCACGGTTCCGGGAGCGCGGCTGTGCGGAGGGTCACGGAACGGGTACCGAACGGACACCTGGCTTGACGTGTCACTGCCCTCGGGCAGACTTGGCCGGACAATTTCCGGATCAGCGCCGCCGCGCGCGCGTAGGGGGAAGCACGAGATGAGCCAGGACGGCGCACAGGGCCGCTATGCGGGCGGTTCGGTCGCGGGCGGCCGGTACCAGCTTCGCGACCTTCTCGGCGAGGGCGGCATGGCGTCGGTGTACCTGGCGTACGACAGCGCCCTGGACCGCCAGGTCGCCATCAAGACGCTGCACACCGAACTCGGCCGCGAACAGTCCTTCCGCGAACGGTTCCGCCGCGAGGCGCAGGCCGTGGCGAAGCTGTCGCACACGAACATCGTCTCGGTCTTCGACACCGGCGAGGACACCCTCGACGGCGCCGTCATGCCGTACATCGTCATGGAGTACGTGGAGGGGCAGCCGCTCGGCTCGGTCCTCGCCTCCGACGTGCGCCAGTACGGCGCGATGCCGGCCGACAAGGCGCTGAAGGTCACCGGCGACGTGCTCGCCGCGCTGGAGACCAGCCACGAAATGGGCCTGGTCCACCGGGACATCAAGCCGGGCAACGTGATGATGACCAAGCGCGGCGTGGTCAAGGTCATGGACTTCGGCATCGCGCGCGCCATGCAGTCGGGGGTCACCTCGATGACCCAGACCGGCATGGTCGTCGGCACCCCGCAGTACCTCTCCCCCGAGCAGGCCCTGGGCCGCGGCGTCGACGCCCGCTCCGACCTCTACTCGGTCGGCATCATGCTCTTCCAGCTCCTGACGGGCCGGCTGCCCTTCGACGCCGACTCGCCGCTCGCCATCGCCTACGCCCACGTCCAGGAGGAGCCGGTCGCCCCGTCCTCCGTGAACCGCGCGGTGACCCCCGCGATGGACGCGCTGGTGGCCCGCGCCCTGAAGAAGAACCCGAACGAGCGCTTCCCCAGCGCCGCCGCGATGCGCGACGAGTGCCTGCGGGTGCTGTCGGCCGGGCAGACCGGCGCGCCGATGATCGTCGCGGGCGGCCCGGTGCAGAGCGGTTCGGGCGTCGGCTCCGCCGTCTTCCCGCCGGTGGGCCAGACCCCGCCGCCCTCGACGCACGGCATGCAGACCCCGTACCAGCCGACGCCGCAGCCGGGCCCCTACGGGGTGCCGACGCCGGCGCCGTCGTACGGCTATCCGCAGCAGGTCCCGACGCCCCCGCCGGCGCCCGTCTACCAGACGCCCGCGCCGATGTCCGCGCCCATGCCGGGGCCGTACACCGTGCCCCAGCAGCAGGCCCACGCCCCCGTCGTGGGCGGCGGCGCCTCGCCGAACCGGTCGAAGATCGCCATCGGCGCCCTCGCGCTGCTCGTGGTCGCCGGTGTGGTCACGGGCATCTCGCTCTACGACCGCGAGCCCGCGGACGAGCCCGTCGCGAACGGCCCGAGCCAGAGCAGCAGCGCCGCCCCCGGCTACAAGGGCCCGGACCTCACCAAGACCATCGCCACCAAGAAGTGCACGGAGCCGTCCGAGTCGAGCAACGACCCGGACAAGTTCGAGGTCCCGGACTTCACGTACAAGAACATCCAGTCGGTGAAGGCCTGCATCCAGGCCGCAGGCTGGAAGATCAAGGCCGAGTCCTCGGTCGACGAGGCGACCTTCGGCCAGGGCACGGTCATCACCCAGTACCCGCGCCAGGGCACCGACATCGCGAAGGACGACGCCGAGTTCACCCTCCAGGTTTCCACCGGCAATCCGCCGCAGTGATTTTCCGGGCCGGGGCCCGTCCCCGTCCGGATGATCCGGGATGCCGGGTGTGTCCCCTCATGTGACGCTGAGTCGAAGAACTCGGCGGCTCGGCACGGGAGGGGGTCACCCGGTGACTCCAGCACTCCGCACGGCACGGTCACGGGCCCTCGGACCCGTCCTCGCCTGCTGTTTCACGGCATGCGCGGTGTCCCTCACCGGGCCGCAGGCCGCGTACGCGTACGGCGCCGAGGTCACGCCCGTCGGCCCGGGCCACCCCGCCACGACCGGGAACCGCACCGGTACGGCCGACAGCGAGAACGACACCGACGACGACGAAGAAAGTGGCGGCGGCGGGGGCAGTACGGGCCGGGGCCCCGCGCCCGCGCGCACGCCGTCCGCGCCGCCCGCGCACACGCGCCCCACGAGCACGGCGCCGCCGCGCGGGACCGGGGCGCCCCCGCCGACCACCGCCACCGCCACCGCCGTCCCGCGCCCGACCGCGACCGGTTCGGGTGCCGGTGCCGGTTCCGGTGCGCCCTCCTCGACCGCCTCCCCCGCGCCCGCGCCGAGCGGTGCCGCCGCCGGGCCCGACGGGCGGCCCGCCCCGGACGGCTCCGCCTCGCTCGCGGGGCGTCCCGCGGGCGAGGGCCGGGAGCGCCCCGGACGGCCCCCCGAGCCGAGCTCGACCGTCGCCACGACCCCGTCAGAGCCGTCGGGAAGCCCCTCCCGTACCAAAACCGCAACAGAGGACGAGCCCGCCCTGGAGGCGGACGAGGCCGTCGAGGCGGTACCTGAGACGGAGATGCCGCCACCGTCCTCCTCGGCCGCGGCACTGCCGGCCGCGGCGCCCCGGATCGGCGCGGAAGCCGTCGCCACCCTCTCCGACCGGCGGATTCCGGTGCTCACGCTCGGCGTGGGGCTCGCTCTGATGGGGCTCGGCATCGGCTTCCTCGGGGTCCGGATGCGACGCCGCTGAGCCCTGCCGGAAGCCCCGGGTCCTCCTTGAGTCGGACCCCGGGGGTCCGACTCAGGGCGCTTGTGGGCTCGGGCATACCCGGTATACATACTGAGTATGTCGATCCGCCACGGGCTTCTCGCCCTCCTCGAACGCGGCCCCCGCTACGGCTCGCAGCTCCGCACGGAGTTCGAGTCCCGCACCGGCTCCACCTGGCCGCTCAACGTCGGACAGGTCTACACGACCCTGGCCCGGCTCGAACGGGACGGCATGGTCGGCCAGGACGGCGAGGACGAGGCCGGACACGCGCTCTACGCGATCACCGACAAGGGTCGTGAGGAGCTGCGCGCCTGGTTCGAGAACCCCGTCGACCGCACCAGCCCCGCCCGCGACGAGCTCGCCATCAAGCTGGCCATGGCGGTCGGGGCGCCCGGCGTCGACATCCGCGACGTCATCCAGTCCCAGCGCCGGCACACCGTGAAGGCGATGCAGGACTACACCCGGCTCAAGGCGCAGGCGATCACCGCCGTCGAGAGCGGGGGCGCCCGCGAGCGCGACGACGTCGCCTGGCTGCTCGTCCTGGAGCAGCTGATCTTCCAGACCGAGGCGGAGGCCCGCTGGCTGGACCACTGCGAGTCCCGGCTGATCCGGCTCTCGGCGCTCTCCGCCGCCTCACCCGCACCACCCGTTCCGCCCGGGGCGCCGTCCCACACCGCTCCGACCGCTTCAGCCCTGCCGGGAGCCACGGGGGTTTCGTAACCCGGCAGGCACCGCTTCCGACCGCTCCGCAAGCAACCCGACCAGACCCAGACCGTACGCACCGGCACCGGCACCGGCCCCGGCATCAGCACCGTCCGCGGCACCGGCACACCGCCGTCCGCCACACGGCCGTCGGCACCCGCCCGCCACCCGCCCGCGTACGCCCGAGGGGGATCCCGCCATGTCCATACAGCAGCAGCCCGTGCTGCGTCTGCAGCAGCTGACCCGCGTCCACGGCGCGGGCGCCACCGAGGTCCACGCCCTGCGCGGCATCGACCTCGACGTCTACCCCGGCGAACTCGTCGCCGTCATGGGCCCGTCCGGCTCCGGCAAGTCGACCCTGCTCACCATCGCCGGCGGACTCGACACCCCCACCTCGGGCCGGGTGATCGTCGAGGACACCGACATCACCTCCGCGAGCGTCAAGCAGCTCGCCGCCCTGCGCCGCCGCAGCATCGGCTACGTCTTCCAGGACTACAACCTCATCCCGGCCCTCACCGCCGCCGAGAACGTGGCCCTGCCCCGCGAGCTGGACGGCGTCTCCGCCCGCAAGGCCCGCACCGAGGCCCTCGCCGCCCTCGCCGAGATGGAGCTCGGCCACCTCGCCGACCGCTTCCCCGACGAGATGTCCGGCGGCCAGCAGCAGCGTGTGGCCATCGCCCGCGCCCTCGTGGGCGACCGCCGCCTCGTCCTCGCCGACGAGCCCACCGGCGCCCTCGACTCCGAGACCGGCGAGTCCGTCCTCGCCCTGCTGCGCACCCGCTGCGACGCCGGTGCCGCCGGTGTCCTGGTCACCCACGAGCCGCGCTTCGCCGCCTGGGCCGACCGGGTCGTGTTCCTGCGCGACGGCGCCGTCGTCGACCAGACCGTACGCAGCGAGGCCGACTCGCTCCTGACCGGCCGGGCGGCGCAGCAGTGAACACATGGCTCCACTCCTGGCGGGCCGCGATCCGCATCGCCCGGCGCGACGCCTGGCGCTCCAAGGGCCGCAGCTTCCTCGTCCTCGCGATGATCGCGCTGCCCATCCTCGGCGTGAGCGCCTTCGACGTCACCCTGCGCAGCTCCGAGCTGACCGCCGAGCAGACGACGGAACGCGCCATCGGCGCCGCCGACGCCCGCTTCCGGGACGCCCAGGTCAGCGGGGTGCCGGTCTACCAGGACCCCGCGGGCGAGCAGCACACCCCGGTCAAGGACTACGACAACGAGCCCTGGCCGGACGGCCCGACCGACGTCCGCAAGGTCATCCCGGCCGGCACCACCGTCCTGACCGACACCAACGGCACCGCCAAGCTGACCACCGCGCACGGTCTGCTCCAGACCGAGGTCCGTGAGCTCAAGGCCGCCGACCCCGTCGCCCGCGGCATCATGCGCCTCCAGGAAGGCAGCTTCCCGGAGAAGGACGACGAGATCGCCGCGACCACGCACTTCCTGGAGACCAGCGGCCTGACCGTCGGCTCCACCCTCACCGCGCGCGGCTTCGACCGCACGTACCGGATCACCGGCGCCTACGAGCTCCCCAACGACCTCAAGACGGACCAGGTCAACGCGCTGCCCGGGGCCTTCCTCGCGCCGTACGGGCAGGCCGTCGAGAAGGCCGGGATGCAGGCGCCGGCGCTCTCCACCACGTACCTGGTGCGCAAGCCCGGTGGTTTCACGTGGAACATGGTCCAGCAGATCAACGCCAAGGGCGTCGTGGTCGTCTCGCGTGCCGTGGCCCTCGACCCGCCCTCGGACGCCGAGGTGCCGCTCTTCCAGAAGGACGGCTGGCGCACCTACGACACCAGCCTGGCATCCGACGCCGCCGCGCTCGCCGCCGCGGGCACCGTGGTCGGTCTCGCGATGCTGGAGATCTGCCTGCTCGCCGGCCCCGCCTTCGCGGTCGGCGCCCGGCGCTCGCGCCGGCAGCTCGGACTCGTCGGCGCCAACGGCGGTGCTCGCAGCCACATCCGGGCCATCGTGCTCAGCGGCGGACTCGTCATCGGCGTCGCCGCGGCCGTCGTCGGCACCGTCCTCGCCCTGATCCTCACCTTCGCGCTCCGCCCGCTCCTCGAGGACGCGATGGGCCAGCGCTTCGGCGGCTTCACCATCCGGCCGCTCGAACTCCTCGGCATCGCCGGACTCGCCGTCCTCACCGGACTGCTCGCCGCGATCGTGCCCGCCGTCACCGCCTCCCGGCAGACCGTCCTCGCCTCCCTGACGGGCCGTCGCGGCATCCGCCGCAGCAGCCGGGTGCTGCCCCTGGTCGGCCTCGGCGCCGTCCTCCTCGGCGCGGCCATCGCCCTGTACGGATCGGTGGTCTCCGACCAGTTCGTCATCGTCGCCGGCGGCTCGGCCATCGCCGAGCTGGGCGTGGTCGCCATGACCCCCGCCCTGGTCGGCCTGTTCGGCCGCACCGGCCGCTGGCTGCCGCTCTCGCCGCGCCTCGCCCTGCGGGACGCCGTGCGCAACCGGGGCCGTACGGCACCCGCCGTCGCCGCCGTCCTCGCCGCCGTCGCGGGCACCGTCGCCGTCTCCACCTACGCCGCCAGCCGGGACGCCCAGGGCCTCGCCGAGTACGAGGCACGCCTGCCGTACGGGGTCGTCGCCGCGCTCGTCACCGAGGAGGGCGGCCGGGACGCCCCGGCGGTCCGCGAGGCCGTCCAGCGCATCTTCCCCGTCGATGTCCGCGCCGACGTCTCCCGGATCGCCGTCGGCAAGCCGGGCTGCGAGCCCTGGGGCGGCGGCAAGGGCTGCGGCCGCTTCGAGGTCATCGTCCCGCGGGCCAACGAGTGCCCCCTGTGGGCCTTCTCCCCCGACGGATCCGACCCCGCCGAGAAGTTCACCAAGGAGCAGCGCCGCGAGCTCAGCACCAAGGACTGGCGCTGCCAGGCCAGCCCCGGCAACGGCGTCTACTTCGAGGGCGGCATGCTCGTCGCCGACGCCCCGATCCTCAAGATCCTCGGCATCGACGACCCCGGCGCCGCCAAGGCCCTCGCCGACGGCAAGGTCGTCAACTTCCTGAAGACGCAGGTCGACAGGAAGACCGGCACGGTCGGCATCAAGCTGATCACCGACACCGAGGCCGCCGACCTCGCCTCCCAGAAGAACCAGCCGGTCCCCGGCGAGGTCAAGAACCTCCCCGCCTACCAGGTGCCCGGCTCCCCGCTCTCGTACGGCGTGCAGAGCATCCTCAGCCCGGCCGCCGCCAAGGCCGCAGGACTGACCACCGTCCCCATGGGCGCGTACTTCAGCACCGACCGCCTGCCCGACAGCGAGCAGCGGCAGAAGCTGGACAGCGAGATCGCCAAGCTGGGCAGCACCGTCGACCTCACCCTGGAGGAGGGCTACGTCAGCAAGACCAGCCTCGTCCTCCTCGCGCTGACCGTCTTCGCCGGCCTGGTCACCATCGGCGCGGCCGGCATCGCCACCGGGCTCGCCCAGGCCGACGCCGAGGCCGACCTCAAGACGCTCGCCGCGGTCGGCGCCCCGCCCCGGGTCCGCCGTACGCTCAGCGGCTTCCAGTGCGGAGTCGTCGCCGCGATGGGCGTGGTCCTCGGCTCCGCCGCCGGAGTCCTGCCCGCCATCGGGCTGCGGCTCACCGAGGAGCGCGAGCAGCTGCGCTTCTACCAGGAGAACCTGGAGAACGGCTGGTCCAGCTCGGACACCCCGCCGTACGTGCCGATCGTCGTCCCCTGGGAGACGCTCGCCGCGCTCCTGGTGGCCGTACCGCTGGGCGCCGCGCTGCTGGCCGCCCTGGTGACCCGCTCCCGGGGAGCCCTGGCCCGCCGCGCCGCGCACTAGGACCCCGCCGCCGCACACGCGTTCGTTGCCATGCCGTGCCCCTGTACGAGGGTGGATCACCCCCGTACAGGGGCACACCGTGTGGTGAGGCATGTGTGCGAGAGAATGGCGGCATGGAGATGCCGAGGAATGACAGGTCGCAGGAGCACCCCCAGGTCCTCATCGTGGGCCAGGACGGGACGGCGCTCGGCGGCACTCAGGGTGACGACGAATCCCGCGAGGTCCCGGTGACGGAAATGGTCGAGCAGCCTGCGAAGGTCATGCGGATCGGCAGCATGATCAAGCAGCTTCTGGAGGAAGTCAGGGCGGCCCCTCTCGACGAGGCCAGCCGCGTCCGGCTCAAGGAGATCCACGCCAGCTCCGTGAAGGAGCTGGAGGACGGTCTCGCGCCCGAGCTGGTGGAGGAACTGGAGCGGCTCTCCCTGCCGTTCACCGACGAGGCCATCCCCTCCGACTCGGAGCTCAGGATCGCGCAGGCCCAGCTGGTGGGCTGGCTCGAAGGCCTCTTCCACGGCATCCAGACGGCGCTGTTCGCCCAGCAGATGGCGGCCCGCGCCCAGTTGGAGCAGATGCGCCGGGCGCTCCCGCCGGGCGCCTCGCACGACGATGACGACGACCACGGCCCGGGCCACGGGCGCGCGGTCGGGTCGGGGCCGTACCTGTAGGCCGGACACGGACGAGAAGGAGGCCCGGCGCTGACGACAGCGCCGGGCCTCCGGTCGTCACTTCCGCGGCGCGAGCAGCAGCACCTTGCCGACGTGACGCCCCGATTCGATGGCCCGATGCGCGTCGGAGGCCTCCGGCAGCGGCACCGTGCGGTCCACGACCGGGGTGACCGTGCCCGCGCCGATCAGCGGCCAGACGTGCTCGCGGACCGCCGCCACCACGGCCGCCTTCTCGCTCAGCGGCCGCGAGCGCAGCGTCGTCGCCAGGACGGCCCCGCGCTTGGCCATGAGCGCGCCGAGGTTCAACTCGCCCTTGACGCCGCCCTGGAGACCGATGACGACCACCCGCCCGTTGACGGCGAGCGCCTTGATGTTCCGCTCCAGGTACTTCGCGCCGACGATGTCCAGGATGACGTCCGCCCCGGCGCCGTCCGTCGCCTTGTGCAGCTCCTCGACGAAGTCCTGCTCGCGGTAGTCGATGAGGATGTCCGCGCCCAGCTCGGCGCAGCGGGCCAGCTTCTCGGGGCCGCCGGCCGTGACCGCGACCCGCGCGCCGACCGCCTTGGCCAGCTGGATCGCCATCGTGCCGATGCCGCTCGCCCCGCCGTGCACCAGCAGGGTCTCGCCCGGCCTCAGGTGGGCCAGCATGAAGACGTTCGACCAGACCGTGCACGCCACCTCGGGCAGCGCGGCGGCCGTCGCCAGGTCCACGCCCTCGGGCTTCGGGAGCAACTGCCCCGCCGGGACGGCGACCTTCTCCGCGTAACCGCCGCCGACGAGCAGCGCGCACACCTCGTCGCCGACGGACCAGCCGGAGACCCCGGGGCCGAGCGCGACGATCCGGCCGGAGCACTCCAGGCCGGGGTAGGGGGAGCTGCCCGGCGGCGGGTCGTAGTAGCCCTGCCGCTGGAGCAGATCGGCGCGGTTGACGGCGCTCGCCACCACCTCGACGAGGACCTCGCCCTCGGCGGGGACGGGGTCGGGCACCTCGGCCCAGACCAGCGCCTCGGGACCACCGGGTTCCGGAATCGTGATCGCATGCATGGCGGCGAGGCTACTCCGCGGACCCCCGGAGCCGGCGTGTGCCGGGCGGGTGCCGGGGGCGGGCGGGGGGTGCCGGGGGCGGGCGGGGGGTGCCGGGGGCGGGCGGGGAGGACGCCGGGCGGACGCCGGTCACCGCACCGTCCCCGCCCCGCCTCGCCCCGCCTCGCCCCGCCTCGCCCCGGCCCGCCTCGCCCCGGTCCCGCCTCGCCTCGGCCCGCCTCGCCCCGGTCCCGCCTCGCCTCGGCCCCGGTTCCGGCCTCGGTCCCGGTCTAGTCGTCGCTCGGCGTGGTGAGCGGGGTGACCGGCGCGGCCCGCATGATGGTGATCACACGGTCCGTCAACTGCAGCGGGCTGGCGGCGGGATCGTCGTAACCGAGCAGCCGGTGGCCGCGCAGCACGCTCACCACCAGGTCGTCCGTCTCCCGGACGCTCCGCCCCGCCTCGGCCTTGGTCACCGGCCGTTCCACGAGGTCGAGTCCGGAGCCCTGCTGGATCAGGTCCTCCATCACGGTGCCCGCGCTCGGGCTGAGCACCGACAGGCCGAGCAGCCGCCCGGCTGCGGAGGCGCTGGTGATCACCGCGTCGGCGCCGGACTGGCGCAGCAGCGGCGCGTTCTCCTCCTCGCGGACCGCGGCGACGATCTTCGCCCCGCGGTTGAGCTGGCGGGCCGTCAGGGTGACCAGGACGGCCGTGTCGTCGCGCTGGGTGGCGATGACGATCTGACGGGCCTTCTGCACCTCGGCGCGGAGCAGCACGTCGCTGCGGGTCGCGTCGCCGACGACCCCGACGAAACCGTCGGCGTTGGCCGCCTCGATCACCTTGGTGGAGGGATCGACGATGACGATCTGGTCCTTGCGCAGACCGGTCGCGCAGAGCGTCTGGATCGCCGAACGCCCCTTCGTGCCGAACCCGACGATGACGGTGTGGTCGCGCAAGGCGGTCCTCCAGCGGCGCAGCCGGAACTCCTCCCGGGTCCGCTCCGTGAGGACCTCGAGGGTGGTTCCGACCAGGATGATCAGAAACAGCACGCGCAGCGGCGTGACCAGCAGGATGTTCGCCAGCCGCGCCGAGTCGCTGTACGGGACGATGTCGCCGTAGCCCGTGGTGGAAAGGGTGACCGTCGCGTAGTAGACGGAGTCGAGGAAGTCGACCGAGTCGTCGGCGTTGTCGTGATAGCCGGCCCGGTCGATGTAGACGATGAAGACGGTCAGGAGCAGCACGCCCAGCGCCATGAGCAGGCGTTTGCCGACCTGGCGCAGGGGATTCTCCACCACGCGGCTCGGCAGCCTGATCCGGGAGCCCGTCACCTTCTCCCCGGCTTCCCGGGCCATCACGTCCCGGTTGGGAAGTTTCACGTGAAACACACTCCTTGGGCTCCGCCGCCCGGACCTTCGGCCCACACGACCTGCCAGGGTAGGTCCAGGACCTCCAGCGGCTGCCCGGGGCCGGCACCCCCCGGGGGGATCACGCCCATGCCGTGGGCGACGGCGATACCGCGGAGCATCGCCGGTCCGTTGTAGTGCAGCGGCTCGACCCCTTCGCCGCGGCGGACCACGGGGATGAGCCGGGTGTCGTACGGATGCCCCGGGACCTCCGCGCGCACGGGCAGCCGGTACGGGCCGGGGGCGGGCGACCCGGCGAGGGCGCGCAGCAACGGCTCGGCGAGCGTGAGCAGCCCGGAGACGGCGGCGAGCGGGTTGCCGGGGAGGCCGACGAGGTGGCGGGGGTGAGGAGTGGCGGGGGCGGCCTCGGTGCCGCTCGGGGCGGTGTCCAGGCGGGCCAGGAGCATGGGGTGGCCGGGCCGCACCTTCACCCCGTCGACGAGCAGCGTGGCACCCGCCTTGTCGAGCACGGCGTGGACGTGGTCGACCGGGCCGGCCGCCGTGCCGCCGGTGGTGATGACCACGTCGGCGGCGGAACCGGTGACCGCCGCGTACAGCGCCTCGGCGTCGTCGCCGATCCGGCGGGTGCCGAGCACCTCCGCACCGAGCGCCGTCAGCCACGGTCCGAGCATCGGGCCGAGCGCGTCACGGATCAGGCCCTCGTGGGGGAGCCCGCCGGTGAGCAGTTCGTCGCCGAGGACCAGCACCTCCACGCGGGGGCGCGGGCGCACGGTCAGCTCGTCGTAGCCGGCCGCGGCGGCGAGGCCGAGGACCGCGGGGGTGATCGGACTCCCGGCGGGCAGCAGCAGGTCCCCGGTGCCGCACTCCTGGCCGCGGGGACGGATGTCCTGGCCGTGGACGACCTCGCGGAGGGCGTGGAGCTGCCCGGCGGTGTCGCTGCGGGAGTGCTCGCGGCGGACGACGGCGGTCGCCCCGGTCGGCACCCGGGCGCCGGTCGCGATCCGCACGGCGTCGCCGTCGGCGAGCTCGGCGGCGGGGGCGTGCCCGGCGAGCACGGCGCCCTCGGGGTCGATCCGCCAGGGGCCGGGCCCGGCGACCGCCCAGCCGTCCATGGCGGAGGTGTCGAAGGAGGGCAGGTCGGTGAGCGCGCGCAGCGGCTCCGCGAGCACGTGCCCGAGCCCCTGGCCGAGCGGCACCCGGACCGGTTCCCGCACGCCCGCGGCGCGGGCCGCGACGGCGCGGGCCTCGGGCCAGGGGGTGGCGCGATGGGCCTCCGGCGCGGCGTCGGAGCGCGGGGAGTCCGTACGGGGCCGGCCGACGAGCGCGAGGGCCTCGTCGACGCCGTCGTCGGGCAGCCGCTCCTTCATCGTCATCCGGCTTCGTCCTGCTCGGCGGCCCAGCGCTGGGCCAGCGCGGCCGCCTTGCGGGCGGCCTCCGCCACGGCCTCGGGCCCTGCCTCGGCACCGGCCTTGGCCGCCGCGTACCCGACCAGGAACGTGGTCAGCGGCGCGGCGGGCCGGGCGACGCCGTGGGCGGCGTCCCGGGCGAGGTCGAGCAGGAGGCCTGTGTCGACGTCCAGGTCGATGCCCAGTTCGTCCTTGACTGCGGTGATCCATTCGTCCAGCACGTTCCCATGCTCCCTGATCCGCGCCCGGGCGGTGGCGATGTCCCCCCAGGTGTCGCAGTCGAAGGAGGCGCCGTCCTGCGCCGCGACCCGCACGAGGGGCAGCTTCCCGGTGACGAGCCGCAGCGGAAGCCCCGCGAGCCCGCCGCGCTCGGCGACGGCCCCCGCGATCTCCCGCCGCAGCGCCCGGACCCGATAAGCCGCCACCAACGGCTGCTCCCGCCCCTCCCCGTCGACCAGCACGGCCGCTTCGGCCCCGGGCTCGGAGACGAGCGCGTCCACGAGCCGCCGCGCGGTGTCGGCGCCGAAGAAGGGGAGGTCGGCGGAGAGGAGGAGGACGACGGGATCGGAGGGCGCCGCGTGGGCGGAGGGGGCGGCGTAGGCGGAGGGCGCTGCGTAGGCGGAGGGCGCTGCGTAGGCGGAGGGCGCGGCGTGGGCGAGGCGGCGCAGGCCGGCGTCGAGGGCGGCGAGGGGGCCGCCGCCCGGCGGGTCCTCCCTGGCCCATTCCACGGGGCGCGCGGTGGCCCGGCGGTCGGCGACGACCACGGTCGTCCCGGCGCCGCGGCAGCCCGTCAGGACCCGGTCGAGCAGGCTCCGGCCGCCGACCCGGACCCCTGGCTTGTCGGCCCCGCCGAGGCGCCGGGCGGCACCGCCGGCGAGCACGATGGCGTCGTACGCGGTCGTCATGCCAGCAGTATCGTCCGCGTCCGCCGGGGCCCCGCCACCCGGGGGCGGGTCCGTGACGGGAGCGGCACGCCCCGGAAGGGAAGCCCGCACGGAAGGTGCGGCCGGTCCGCGCCCGCGGCTCAGGGGAGGCGGTTCGGACCGGTCCGCGAGGACGTGTCCGGGACCCGGCGTGGGGTTGGGTCCCGGACGGGGCCGCCGGGAACCGCCGGGGCCCCGTGCCCCGGCCGGTGTCCGCCCCGGCGGAGTCCTGTCACAGCGTGCGCAGTAGCACCGCCGGATTCTCGACGCAGTCGGCGACGTAGCGGAGGAAGCCGCCGGCCGTCCCTCCGTCGCAGACCCGGTGGTCGAAGGTCAGCGACAGCTGCACCACCTGACGTACCGCCAACTCGCCCTGGTGCACCCACGGCTTGGGAACGATCCGCCCCACGCCGAGCATGGCCGCCTCGGGGTGGTTGATGATCGGCGTGGAGCCGTCGACGCCGAACACCCCGTAGTTGTTCAGGGTGAACGTGCCGCCGGTCAGGTCCGCCGGGGTGAGCGTCCCCTGGCGCGCCGACTCCGTCAGCCGGGCGAACTCGGCGGTGAGCGACTCGGCGGTGCGCCCGCCGGCCTCCTTGACGACGGGGACGACCAGCCCGCGTTCGGTCTGGGCGGCGAAGCCCAGGTGCACGGAAGGCAGCCGGACGATCTCCCGCGCGGCCGTGTCCACCGTGGAGTTGAGCTCCGGGAAGCGCGCCAGGGCGTGGGCGCAGATCCGGGCGAGCAGCGCGAGCACGGAGATCTTCGGCCCGCCGGCCGCGTTCATGGCAGCGCGCGCGGCCATGAGCTCGGTGGCGTCGGCGTCGACCCAGCAGGTCGCGTCGGGGATCTCCGTACGGCTGCGGGACAGCTTGTCGGCCACCGCGCCGCGCACTCCGCGCAGCGGTATCCGCTCACCGGCGGCTGGCGCGACGGCGGCGGCCACGGGGGCCGGGGCGGCGGGCCGGGACCGTACGGCGAGGGCGGTCTCGACGTCCGCGCGCAGGATCAGCCCGTCGGGCCCGGAGCCCTGGACCTCCCGCAGGTCGAGCCCCTCGTCCCGGGCCAGCTTGCGCACCAGCGGGGAGATGACGGGCACGGGCCCCGTGGGCGCGGCGGGCACCGCGGCGACCGGCGCCACGACGGGCGCCACGGTGGGCGACTCCCGGCGGACCCGGCGGCGTCGCGCCGCGGGCCCGGCCGTGCCGTAGCCGACGAGCACGTTGCCGGAGTACTCCGAGGACTCGGCCGACTCGGCGTCCGCCGTGGCGGACCCGGCGGCGCCGACGCCCGCGAGCGCGTCGGGACCGACCGCCGCGACACCCTCCGCGCCGCCGACCGCGACCGTCAGGAGCGGCGCGCCGACCGGCAGTTCCGTGCCTTCCTCGCCGAAGCGGGCGGTGACCACGCCCCCGTACGGGCAGGGCACCTCCACCATCGCCTTGGCCGTCTCGACCTCGACGACGGGCTGGTCGATGGCGACGACGTCCCCGACGTTCACCAGCCAGCGCACGATCTCGGCCTCGGTGAGGCCCTCGCCGAGGTCGGGCAGCTTGAATTCGAGCACCTGGGCCATCAGCTCCCCGCCTCCCACTGGAGCCGGGCGACTGCGTCCAGGACCCGGTCCACGCCGGGCAGGTGGTGGCGCTCCAGCATCGGCGGCGGGTACGGGATGTCGAAGCCCGCGACCCGCAGCACCGGCGCCTCCAGGTGGTGGAAGCAGCGCTCGGTGACCCGGGCGGCGATCTCGCCGCCGGGCCCGCCGAAGCCGGTGGACTCGTGCACGACGACCGCGCGGCCGGTGCGCTTCACGGAGGCGCTGACGGTCTCGTCGTCGAACGGCACGAGCGAGCGCAGGTCGACGACCTCCAGGTCCCAGCCCTCGGCCCGGGCGGCCTCGGCGGCCTCCATGCAGACCGGCACGGAGGGGCCGTAGGTGATGAGGGTGGCGCTGGTGCCGCGGCGGCGCACCACCGCCTTGCCGATCGGCTCCACCGCGGCGGGCGCCTCGGGGGACCAGTCGGACTTCGACCAGTAGAGCCGCTTGGGCTCCAGGAAGATCACCGGGTCGTCGGAGGCGATCGCGGCACGCAGCAGCCCGTAGGCGTCCTCGACCGTCGCCGGGGTGACGACGTGGAGGCCAGGAGTCGCCATGTAGTAGGCCTCGGAGGAGTCGCTGTGGTGCTCGACCCCGCCGATCCCGCCGCCGTACGGCACCCGGACCACGATCGGCATCGGCATGGCGCCGCGGGTGCGGTTGCGCATCCGGGAGACATGGCTGATGAGCTGCTCGAACGCCGGGTAGGCGAACGCGTCGAACTGCATCTCCACGACCGGCCGCAGCCCGTACATGGCCATGCCGACGGCCGTGCCGAGGATGCCCGCCTCGGCCAGCGGCGTGTCGGTGCAGCGGTCCTCGCCGAACTCCTTGGCGAGGCCGTCGGTGACCCGGAAGACACCGCCGAGTGTGCCGACGTCCTCGCCGAGGACGTGGACCGTGGGGTCCTCGGCCATCGCGTCGCGCATGGCCCGCTGGAGGGCCTGCGCCATGGTGGCGGGCTTGGCCGCCGCCTTCGCGGCCGGCCTCGCGGTCGTGTGGGTGGTCATCCCGCCTCGCTCTCGGCGTCGAGCTCCGCCCGCAGCTGCTCCGCCTGCTCGCGCAGCTGCGCGGTCTTCTCGGCGTACACATGGGCGAACAGGTCCATCGGGTCGAGCACGGGGTCGGCGTTCATCCGCTCGCGGAGTGCCGCCGCCATCGTCTCGGCGGCCTCGGCCGCCTCGCGTCGGCCGTCCTCGTCGAGGAGGCCGCGCTCGGTCAGCTCCCGCTCCAGGAGCAGGATCGGGTCGTGCGCCCGCCAGGTCTCGACCTCGCTGTCGCCGCGGTAGCGGGTGGCGTCGTCGGCGTTGGTGTGGGCGTCGATCCGGTAGGTGATGGCCTCGACGAGGGTGGGCCCGCCGCCGCGCCGGGCGCGGGTGACGGCCTCGGTGAGCACCTGGTGGACGGCGACGGCGTCGTTGCCGTCGACGAGCCGGCCCGGCATGCCGTAGCCGACGGCCTTGTGGGCCAGGGAGGGGGCCGCGGTCTGCTTGGCCAGCGGCACGGAGATCGCGAAGCCGTTGTTCTGCACGAAGAAGACCACCGGGGCCTGCCACACGGCGGCGAAGTTCAGCGCCTCGTGGAAGTCGCCCTCGCTGGTGCCGCCGTCGCCGACCATGGCGAGCGCGACCACGTCGTCGCCCTTCAGCCGGGCGGCGTGGGCCAGGCCCACCGCGTGCGGGAGCTGGGTGGCGAGCGGGGTGCACAGCGGGGCTATGCGGTGCTCGTGCGGGTCGTATCCGGTGTGCCAGTCGCCGCGCAGCAGGGTCAGCGCCTGGACGGGGTCGAGCCCGCGGGCCACGGCGGCGAGCGTGTCGCGGTACGAGGGGAAGAGCCAGTCCCGCTCCTCGAGGGCCAGCGCGGCGGCCACCTCGCAGGCCTCCTGGCCCGTCGTGGAGGGGTACACGGCGAGGCGGCCCTGCTTGGTGAGGGCGGTCGCCTGCGCGTTGTACCGGCGGCCGCGCACGAGCTCCGCGTAGAGGCGGCGCAGCAGCTCCGGGTCGGCGTCGGCCACGGCGTCGGTGCCGAGCACGCGCAGCGGCTCGGCGTCCGGCAGCAGCGGGGCGGGGTCGGTACGCGGCTGCCAGGCGGGCGGCGGGGTGGGCCGGTAGGCGAGTGCGGCACCGGGGGGCTCTTGGACTGTCGAACTGCGCTGTTGCAACGAGTCCACCTCCTCGTGGGAGCGGGCATAAGACCCGAAGGCGGGTGGCGCGAAATGTGGCGCGCCTCACCTACCGATTGTTCGGTCGTGGAGGCATTTTGGCTACAGGCACCTTCAGCCTGTGGACAAACGGTTCTCCACAGCTTGGGATGGGTGCAGGTCGTCCACAGGAGAGAGGCGGGGGGACATGGCGGATGAACAAATGGCCGACATCGAGGAGCGCACCGTCGACGAGCTCCTGAACGCGCCCCCCGGCGCCGCCCCCTCGACGGGCGCTCCGGCGGGCCCTGGAGGATCTCCGGCGGGCCCTGCCATCGTCTCCCCGATGCCGCCGGCCCGCCCGCTGGACGCGATCGACCGGGACATCCTGCGGCTGCTCCAGGCGGACGGGCGCGCCTCGGTCCGCTCGGTGGCCGAGCGGGTCCACGTCTCGCGCGCCAACGCGTACGCTCGGATCAACCGGCTCATCGACGACGGGGTGATCCGCGGCTTCAGCGCCCGCGTCAACCACGAGCGGGCGGGGCACGGCGCCTCCGCGTACATCACGCTCAAGATCGTCCAGAACTCGTGGCGCACCGTGCGCGAGCAGCTCCAGGCCCTGCCGGGGGCCGCGCACATCGCGCTGGTCAGCGGCGACTTCGACGTCCTGCTACTGGTCCACACCCCGGACAACCGCACCCTGCGGGAGCTGGTGCTCACCCGCCTCCAGTCGATCCCGGAGGTGCTCTCCACCCGCACCCTGCTGGTCTTCGAGGAGACCGACCTCGACCCGGACCCGGAACAGCGGGGCTGAGAGAACCCGGCACCGGGGACCGGGGGCCGGGCGGTCTGAGCGAGGCGCCCGGCCCCGGGAGCCCCACCAGGCCCCGGGAGCCCCCACCAGGCCCCGGGAGCCCCCACCAGGCTCTGGGAAACCCCACCGTGCCCGGAAACCCCACCGTGCCCCAGAGGCCCACACAGGGCCCCTCAGGAGTCCCCGGGGTGCACAGGAAAGCCCGGCAAGGCCCCCACACGCCCCTCAGCGGGCCGTACGCAGCCCTCCGAAGGCCATGCGCACGACGGTCTCCGCCAGCTGATCGTCCTCCGCCGGGGCGTCCGGGTGCGGCCGGTACCACTCCACCAGCGAGTTGATCATGCCGAAGAGCAGCCTGGTGGCGAGCCGGATGTCCAGGTCGGCCCTGAGGTCGCCGTCGGCGGCCGCCGCCTTGAGGAGGTCGGCCAGCCGGTGGTCGAACTCGCGGCGGCGCTCCATCGCCCACCGCTCGGTCTTCGTGTTGCCCCGCACCCGCAGCAGCAGCGTCACGTACGGGAGCTCCTCGATCAGCACCTCCACGGTGCGCCGGGTCACGTACTCGACCCGCTCGACGGCGCGGCCGCGGCCCGCGCCCGGCTCGTCGAGCACCGCGAAGAGCCCGTCGAGCGCCCGGCTGACGGCACGCCGCAGCAGCTCCTCCTTGCCCGCCACGTGGTGGTAGATCGAGGACTTGGAGATCCCGGCCGCCTTGGACAGGTGCTCCATGGAGGTGCCGTCGTAGCCGCGCTCGTTGAAGACGCGCACGGCGACGGAGAGCAGCGTGTCGGGGGTGTACGTGTCGCGTCGCGCGGTGGTCATCGGCTCTCCTCCGCCGCTGCGGCCTCTTCGTCGTAGCCGCGCCGCGCGAGGGCGAGCGAGGGCGCGTAACGGCCGGTGGGGTAGCGCTCGTGCAGGTTGCCGAGCAGGTCCCGCAGCCCCGCGAAACCGATCCGGCCGGCCCACTCCAGGGGCCCGGCCGGGTAGTTGACGCCGAGCCGCATCGCGGTGTCGACGTCCTCCGCCGAGGCGACGCCCCGGTCGACCGCGTCGGCCGCGAGGTCGGCGAGCAGCGCGACCGTGCGGGCGACGATCATGCCCGGTACGTCGCCGATCACGGAGACCTGCTTGCCGAGCGCCTGGAAGAGCCCGACGGCCTCCTCCAGCGTCTCGGGGGAGGTGCGCGCGCCGGTGGACAGAACGATCCTGCCCGCCCGCGCGTAGTCCAGGGCGAGGTCGAAGTAGACGACCTCCTCGTTGAGGAACTCGAAGGACGTCTCGCCGTCCGCGAGGTGCAGCCGGCCGCCGCCGGGCAGCGCGACGTACCCGGTGCCGCCCTTGCGCCGGACGGTGATCCCCGCCTGCTCGAAGAGCTCGACGAGCGGCCCGGCGGGCCCGAGGTCGCCGCGCACGGTGACCGTCGCGGGCGCCTTCGCCGGCGGTGCGGTGTGCGGCTCGGGACGGACGGCGCCCTCCGCGTACGGGAACCAGCCGTGCCCCGACTTGCGGCCCAGCCGCCCCGACTCGACCAGACGGCGCTGCGCGAGCGAGGGCGTGAACTTGGGGTCCTGGAAGAAGGACTCCCATACGGAGCGGGTCACGGCCTCGTTGACGTCCTGGCCGATGAGGTCGGTCAGCTCGAAGGGGCCCATCCGGAAGCCGCCGGACTCGCGCAGCGCCGCGTCGATCGTGGCGGGGTCGGCCGCGCCCTCCTCGTAGAGGCGCAGCGCCTCCGCGTAGAAGGGGCGGGCGATCCGGTTCACGATGAAGCCGGGGGTGTCGGCGCAGCGCACCGGCGTCTTGCCCCAGCTCCTGGCCGTCTCGTACGCGCGCGTGGCGGCGGCCGGCTCGGTGGCGAAGCCGCTGACGACCTCGACGAGCGGCAGCAGCGGGGCCGGGTTGAAGAAGTGCATCCCGACGAAGCGCCCGGGCAGCCGCAGGCCGCCCGCGATGGCGGTGACGGAGAGGGAGGAGGTGTTGGTGGCGAGCACGGTGTCCTCGCCGACGAGCTCCTCCAGGTCGGCGAAGAGGCGCTGCTTGACCGCGAGCTGCTCGACGATCGCCTCGACGACCAGGGCGGCGTCGGCCAGCTCCGCGAGCTCGGCCGCCGCGTGCAGCCGGGCGACGGCGGCGTCGCGCTGCGGCGCGTCGAGCCGGCCCTTCTCGACGAGCCGGTCCAGGCGGGCCGCGACGCCGGTCACGGCCTCCTCGGCGCGGCCCGGGGCGCTGTCGTAGAGGCGGACGGGATGGCCCGCGAGGAGGGCGACCTGGGCGATGCCCTGGCCCATGGTGCCCGTGCCGACGACGGCGACGGTACGGCTCGGATCGATGGGTCCGGCTCCGTCGGCCGACACCGCGTCGCTCCCCTGGACGGTCGTGTTGGCGGTCATAGGAGTGATCCTCCCCGATGGGTTTTCCACAGGATCGGCGGACCCCCTTGTCCCGACCGATCGTTCGGTTACTCTAACTCCGTACGCCTGCCCCTGCCCAGCTCATTGAGGAGTTGCGCCCATGGCCGCCGCTCAGCTGACCACCGACCGTCTGGCCGACAAGCACCGGTCCACCCTGGATCAGGCCCTCGACACCATCCGCACGCGCGCGTACTGGTCTCCGTACCCGGAGCATCCCAAGGCCTACGGGGAGGGCGGTTCGCTGGACGCGGCCGCCGGTCTCGACGCCTACAAGGCCCTGCTCGACACCCGCTTCGAGCTCGACCAGCCCGGCACCGACGACTGGACCGGCGCGGAGGTCTCGCCGTACGGCCCGGCCCTCGGCATCACGTACCCGCACGCCGACATCGACGTCCTGCTGCCCGCGATGCGCGCCGGCATGGGCGCCTGGCGCGACGCGGGCCCCGAGACCCGAGCCCTGGTCTGCCTGGAGATCCTCGCCCGGATCTCCGCCCGCACCCACGAGTTCGCCCACGCCGTCATGCACACCAGCGGCCAGGCCTTCATGATGGCCTTCCAGGCCGGCGGCCCGCACGCCCAGGACCGCGGCCTGGAGGCGGTGGCGTACGCGTACGCGGAGCAGACCCGCACGCCCGCCGGCCGCGCCGACTGGTCCAAGCCGCAGGGCAAGCGCGATCCCCTGGAGCTGTCCAAGGAGTTCACCCCGGTCGCCCGCGGCATCGCGCTGATGATCGGCTGCAACACCTTCCCGACGTGGAACGGCTACCCGGGCCTGTTCGCGTCGCTGGCCACCGGCAACCCGGTCCTGGTCAAGCCGCACCCGCGCGCGGTCCTCCCGCTGGCCCTCACGGTCCGCGTCGCCCGCGAGGTCCTCGCCGAGGCCGGCTTCGACCCCAACCTGGTGGCGCTGGCCGCCGAGCGTCCCGGCGAGGGCATCGCGAAGACGCTGGCCGTCCGCCCCGAGGTCCGGATCATCGACTACACCGGCTCGACCGCCTTCGGCGACTGGCTGGAGGCCAACGCGCGCCAGGCGCAGGTCTACACGGAGAAGGCCGGCGTCAACACGGTCGTCGTCGACTCGACCGACGACTACAAGGGCATGCTCTCCAACCTGGCGTTCTCGCTGTCCCTGTACAGCGGCCAGATGTGCACCACCCCGCAGAACCTGCTGATCCCCCGCGAGGGCATCGCCACCGACCAGGGCCCGAAGGCGTACGACGAGGTCGTCGCCGACCTCGCGGGCGCGGTCGGCGGCCTGCTCGGCGACGACGCCCGGGCGAACGCGCTGCTCGGCGCCCTGGTCAACCCGGACGTGAAGGCGCGTCTGGAGGCCGCGGCGGGCCTGGGCGAGGTCGCGCTGGCCTCCCGCGAGGTGGCGAACCCGGACTTCCCGCAGGCCGTCGTCCGCACCCCGGTCATCGTGAAGCTGGACGGCTCGAAGCCGGACGCGGAGGCGGCGTACTTCTCCGAGTGCTTCGGCCCGGTCTCCTTCGCCGTCTCCGTCGACTCGACCGCCGACGCCCTGGAGCTGCTGCGGCGCACGGTCCGCGAGAAGGGCGCGATGACGGTCGGCGCGTACACGACCTCGGCGGACACCGAGCGGGCCGTGGAGGAGGTCTGCCTGGAGGAGTCGGCGCAGCTCTCGCTGAACCTGACGGGCGGCGTCTACGTGAACCAGACGGCCGCGTTCTCCGACTTCCACGGCTCGGGCGGCAACCCGGCGGCGAACGCGGCGCTGTGCGACGGCGCCTTCGTCTCCAACCGCTTCCGCGTGGTGGAGGTCCGCCGCCAGGCCTGACCTCCCGCCCTGTGACCCCGGCCCTCCGGGGTCACAGGCCCCGGAGGCCCCGGAACACCAGGGCGCGGGGCGTGCCCGGCGGCTCGGCGGCCGCCCCCGAGCCCGCTACTGCGGGTCCGGGACGTCGGCGTACCGCTGCACCCAGGCGTGCATGGCGACGGCGGCCGCGGCCCCCGCGTTGATCGACCGGGTCGAGCCGAACTGGGCGATCGAGCAGACCATCGCGGCGTGCTTCCGTGCCTCCTCGGTGAGGCCCGGCCCCTCCTGCCCGAACAGCAGCACACAGCGGCGCGGCAGCACGGTGCGCTCCAGCGGCACCGCGCCCGGCAGGTTGTCGATGCCGATGATCGGCAGGTTCTCGGCCGCCGCCCAGGCGGTCAGCGCCTCGGTGTCCGGGTGGTGGCGCACATGCTGGTAGCGGTCGGTGACCATGGCCCCGCGCCGGTTCCAGCGCCGCCGCCCCACGATGTGGATCTCCTTCGCGAGGAAGGCGTTGGCGGTCCGCACCACCGAACCGATGTTGAAGTCGTGGCCCCAGTTCTCCACCGCCACGTGGAAGCCGTGGCGGCGGGTGTCCAGGTCCTCGACGATCGCCTCGCGCGTCCAGTACCGGTAACGGTCGACGACATTGCGCCGGTCCCCGCCCGCCAGCAGCTCGGGGTCGTAGCGCTCGCCCCGCGGCCAGGGCTCCGGGTGCGGCCCGACGCCGACCTCGGGGCCGTACCCCTCGTCGTACTGGATCGGCTCGCTCGGCTCGCTCTTCCCGGACGGCTCGGACGGTGCGGACGGTGCGGACGGTGCGGACGGCTCGGTGCTCCCGACGGGCCGGGGCTGTTCCTCGGTGGTGCTCACCCGACGAGGGTACGGGGACGTGGCGCCGGAGCCTCCTCCTCCGCGGGCGGCTCCCGCCGCAGCAGCCGGTCCCGGCCCCGCGCCGCCCGCACGCCCAGCCACAGCAGGAAGCCCGTCGGCAGGAAGACCGCGTCCGCGGAGATCATCGCGAGCGAGAAGACGGGCAGCCCCAGCAGCACGGCGATGCCGGCGTGCTCCAGCATCATGACCCCGAGCAGGACGTTCTTGACCTTGCGGTTGAAGAGCGTGAAGGGGAACGCGACCTGCACGATCACCGTGCCGTAGGTCAGCAGCAGCACCATCACGCCGCTGGTGCCCAGCAGCTCGGAGAGGGCCGGCCAGGGGGAGAAGTAGTCCAGCTTGAGCGGGTAGTACAGCGCGGTGCCGTCCTGCCAGCGCGAACCCTGGATCTTGTACCAGCCGGCCGTCGCGTAGATCAGGCAGACCTCCACCATGATCACGAGGAGGGCCGCGTTGTGGGTGAGGTTGGCGATGACGTCGAGCAGGGTGCGCGGCTCGTCGGCGGCGTACCGGCACACCAGCCACCACAGCCCCTGCCCCAGCCACAGGACCCACAGCAGCACCACGAGCCACCATTCCCCGGTGATGTCGGAGAAGTAGGTGGTGGCCAGCAGGAGGCCGCCGAGGAGGGTCCACAGCACCGGCCCCACGAGGTCGCGGTCCGGACCGCCCGCCGCGCCGCTCCGTGCGCGCCGGGCCGCCCGTCGGGCGTCCAGCGACCAGACCTGGCCGCAGCGGGTGAGGACGAGGTAGAGCGCCATGATGTGGACGACGTTGTCGCCGCCGTCGCCCATGAAGATGGAGCGGTTCTGCAGGGACAGGACGCCGGCCATGAAGACCACGGACACGGCCCGGGTGTGCCAGCCGAGCAGCAGCAGGAGCGAGGAGAGCGCCGCGAGCCCGTAGACGAGCTCGAACCAGAGCCGCCCGTCCGACCACATCAGGGCGGTGAAGGCGTGGTTGTCGGTGATCAGCCGGCGGCCCATCTCCCAGGACCAGGGGCCGTCGGGCCCGTACAGCTCCATGCGGTGCGGCCATTCGCGCAGCAGGAACAGCAGCCAGGTGAACGAGAAGCCGATCCGGACGATCGCCGTCTGGTACGGGCCGAGGGCCTCGGCCGTGACCTTCTGGAGGGCGCGGGCGAGCCGCCGCTCGAAGGGGACGCGGGGCTGCGCGGGGGCAGCGGGGGTGCGGCTCATCGGCCGGCCTCCGTACGGTTCGGCGCGAGACTCCGGGCTTCGGCGCCCGCGGCCCCGGCGGGCCGGTCGGGATCGGTGATCCGCCACCACGGATACGAACGGAAGACCGGCTTCGTGTCGGTCTTCTCACCGCTCCACGAGGGGGCCGGGACGGGCCGGGTCACGGAGCGCAGCTGGACCCGCTGGACCGTGCCGCCGAGCTCCCGCTCGTCGAGGCGGCGCATCACGATCCGCCGCATGTAGCTCTCGGAGAGCTCTCCGCGCAGCCCGTTGGGGCGGTGGTCGTCGGTGTGGGAGTTCAGGTAGAAGTCCCAGGCCCGGCGCAGCTCGTTCTGCTCGGTGTGGCTCGGCAGGAGGCTGCCGCGGATGTTCGCGGCGTCCTGGCCGGTGAGGTCGATCCAGCCGGTGGTCCTGCGTCCGCCGTCACCGGCCACCTGCGCGCGCACCTGGACGGCGACGTTCTGCTGGAGCGGGTTGGGGGCGAAGAGCTTCCAGTTCTGTTCGAACTCGGGGTAGACCCAGTCGTCGACGGCCTCGCCGTGCTGCTTGGTCAGCGTGTTCGACGGGGCGACGTGCAGGAACACCATCCCGAGATGCACGCAGGCGAAGACGCCGAGAACGGCGAGCGCGACGGCGGCGACCACCTGGTACGGGAGCGAGAGCGCGGCGATCCCGGTACGGGGCACGGCCGGAGGAGCGAGCCCGTCCTGCGGCGCGGGGGCGTCCTCAGGCTCGGGGGCGTCCTGCGGCAAGCTGCCGTCCTGCCGTACGAGACCGGAGTCGGGATCCCGGACCTGCCTGGCGGAGTCCTCGGTGTCACCGGACTCCTCGGCACCTCTGCCGTCCCCGGCGCCCCCTGTGCCCCCGGCTTCCCCCGTGTCCCTGCTGGTCCTGGCCTCCCCGACGCCCTCTTCCACGCCTCCGTCGTCGTACGAGTCCATCGCGCCCCGCTCCCGATCGGCCCAAGCAGTTATCCACAGAGGTTGACACCCTACGGGCCGTCGAACGACCATTGAAGCAATTCAACCGAACGATCGGTCGGTAGGGGGTCCGATGACCGCAGGTACGGCAGAGACGACAGCGACAGCGACACCGGCGACGACAGGGACGGCGGCGACACACGCAGCCCTGGAAGCGGTGTTCGACGCCGCCGTCGCCGCCGACGAGCGCATCGAGCCACGCGACTGGATGCCCGACGCCTACCGGGCCGGCCTGGTCCGCCAGATCGCCCAGCACGCCCACTCCGAGATCATCGGCATGCAGCCCGAGGCGAACTGGATCACCCGCGCCCCCTCCCTCCGGCGCAAGGCGATCCTCATGGCCAAGGTCCAGGACGAGGCCGGCCACGGCCTGTACCTGTACAGCGCCGCCGAAACGCTCGGCACCAGCCGCGACGAGCTCCTCGACAAGCTGCACTCCGGCCGCCAGAAGTACTCGTCGATCTTCAACTACCCCACGCTGACCTGGGCCGACGTCGGCGCCATCGGCTGGCTCGTGGACGGCGCCGCCATCACCAACCAGGTCCCCCTCTGCCGCTGCTCCTACGGTCCGTACGCGCGCGCCATGGTCCGGGTCTGCAAGGAGGAGTCGTTCCACCAGCGCCAGGGGTACGAGGCGCTCCTCGCCCTCTCCCGCGGCACCGAGGCCCAGCACGCCATGGCCCAGGACGCGGTGGACCGCTGGTGGTGGCCCTCGCTGATGATGTTCGGCCCGCCGGACGACGAGTCGACCCACTCCGCCCAGGCCATGGCCTGGAAGATCAAGCGGCACTCCAACGACGAACTGCGCCAGCGCTTCGTCGACATCGCCGCCCCGCAGGCCGAGTCCCTCGGCCTCACCCTGCCCGACCCCGACCTCAAGTGGAACGAGGAGCGCGGGCACTACGACTTCGGCCCCATCGACTGGGCCGAGTTCTGGGACGTCCTCAAGGGCAACGGCCCCTGCAACGAGCAGCGGCTCACCCAGCGCCGCCAGGCGCACGAGGACGGCGCCTGGGTCAGGGACGCCGCCGCGGCATACGCCGCGAAGCACACCGCGAAGCAGCACACGACGGACGGGGAGGCACGGGCATGACCACCGACGGATGGCCGCTGTGGGAGGTGTTCGTGCGCTCGCGCCGCGGACTGTCCCACACCCACGCCGGCAGCCTGCACGCGCCGGACGCCGAGATGGCCCTGCGCAACGCCCGCGACCTCTACACCCGCCGCAGCGAGGGCGTGTCGATCTGGGTGGTCCCCTCCGCCGAGATCACCGCCTCCTCCCCCGACGAGAAGGACCCCTTCTTCGAGCCCTCGGCGGACAAGCCCTACCGGCACCCCACCTTCTACGAGATCCCGGACGGGGTGAAGCACCTGTGACCACGCAGCCCGCCACCACCCCGGCCGCCGCCCTCGCCCTCGGCGACGACGCCCTCGTCCTCGCCCAGCGCCTGGGGGAGTGGGCCGGCAACGCCCCCGTCCTGGAAGAGGAGGTCGCCCTCGCCAACATCGCGCTCGACCTCCTCGGGCAGGCCCGCATCCTGCTCTCCCTCGTCGGCGACGAGGACGAACTGGCCTACCTCCGCGAGGAGCGCGCCTTCCGCAACTGCCAGCTCGTCGAGCAGCCGAACGGCGACTTCGCCCACACCATCGCCCGCCAGCTCTACTTCTCCACCTACCAGCGCCTCCTGTACGGCGAGCTCGCCACCGGCGACGGCCCGCTCGCCGGCCTCGCCGCCAAGGCCGTCAAGGAAGTCGCCTACCACCAGGACCACGCCGAGCACTGGACCCTGCGCCTCGGCGACGGCACCGACGAGAGCCACCGGCGCATGCAACAGGCCTGCGACGCCCTCTGGCGGTACACCGGCGAACTGTTCCAGCCCCTCGACGGCCTGGACATCGGCCCCGACGCCGCCGCCGCGATGGAGCGCGCCTGGCTCGACTCGGTCACCGCCGTCCTCGACAAGGCCACCCTCACCGTCCCCTCCGGACCGCGCACCGGCGCCTGGAAGGCCGGTGCCGGCCGCCAGGGCCTGCACACCGAGCCCTTCGGACGGATGCTCGCCGAAATGCAGCACCTGCACCGCAGCCACCCGGGGGCGTCATGGTGACCACCGCCCCGGCCACCCCCGCCACGGCCCCGCCGACCGCGCTCGAAGAGGAACTCGCCCGCATCGCAGGCGCCGTCCCCGACCCCGAGCTGCCCGTCCTCACCCTCGCCGAACTCGGCGTCGTGCGCGGCGTCCACGTCCTCGGGCCCGGCCGCGTCGAGGTCGAACTCACCCCCACCTACACCGGCTGCCCCGCGATCGAGGCGATGTCCTCCGACATCGAACACGCCCTCCACGCCCACGGAATGCCCGAAGTCAGCGTCGTCACCGTCCTCAGCCCCGCCTGGTCGACCGACGACATCACCGAGGAAGGGCGCAGCAAACTCACCGAGTTCGGCATCGCCCCGCCCCGCCCCCAGGGCCCCACCGGCGGCCCCATACCCCTCACCCTCGCGATCCGCTGCCCGAACTGCGGCTCCACCGACACCGAGCTCCTCAGCCGTTTCTCCTCCACCGCGTGCAAGGCACTCCGCCGCTGCACCGCCTGCCGCGAACCGTTCGACCACTTCAAGGAGTTGTAGATGCAGTCCTCAAAGACCGGACGGGCCGGATTCCACCCGCTCCGGGTCAGCGAGGTCGAGCAGCTCACGGACGACTCGGTGGCCGTCACCTTCGCCGTCCCGCCCGAGCTGCGCGAGACCTACCGCCACACCCCCGGCCAGCACCTCGCCCTGCGCCGCACCGGAGCCCACGGCGAAGAGATCCGCCGCACGTACTCGATCTGCGCCCCGGCCGCCCCCGAGGGCGAGACCCCCGTCCTGCGCGTCGGCATCCGCCTCGTCGACGGCGGCGAATTCTCCACCTACGCCCTCAAGGAACTCGCCGCCGGCGACACCGTCGAGGTCATGGAACCCATGGGCCGCTTCGTCCTCGACCCGCGCCCCGGACACTTCGCCGCGGTCGTCGGCGGCAGCGGCATCACCCCGGTCCTGTCCATGGCCGCCACCCTGCTCGCCCGGCAGCCCGACGCCACGTTCTGCCTCGTGCGCAGCGACCGCACCGCGGCCTCCACGATGTTCCTCGACGAGGTCGCCGACCTCAAGGACCGCTTCCCCGACCGCTTCCAGCTGGTCACCGTGCTCTCCCGCGAGGAACAGCAGGCCGGACTCCCCTCCGGACGGCTCGACCACGAACGGCTCACCACCCTGCTGCCCGCGCTGCTCCCGGTCGGCGACATCGACGGCTGGTTCCTGTGCGGCCCCTACGGCCTGGTGCAGAACACCGAACGGGCCCTGCGCGACCTCGGCGTCGACCGCGGCCGCGTCCACCAGGAGATCTTCCACGTCGACGACGGCTCCGCCCCCGCCCCGGCCCCCGCGGCGGACGCCCCCGCGGACGCCACCCTGACCGCCACCCTGCACGGCCGCTCCGGCAACTGGCCCGTCCAGCAGGGCGAGACGCTCCTGGAGACCGTGCTGCGCGCCCGGGCGGACGCCCCGTACGCCTGCAAGGGCGGAGTCTGCGGCACCTGCCGCGCCTTCCTCGTCACCGGCGAGGTCCGGATGGACCGCAACTTCGCCCTGGAGCCCGAGGAGACCGACGCCGGATACGTGCTGGCCTGCCAGTCCCACCCGGCGACCCCGGAGGTCGAGCTCGACTTCGACCGCTGACAGGCGGAGCCCGCCCATTCCCTTCCGGTAGAACCTGTTCTATCTTGACGATCCGTCAGATCGACAGGGCCGGAAGGGACAGGGCAGTGGACTTCACCTTCACCGAAGAACAGCACGCCGCCGTCGAGGCGGCCAGGGCCGTCTTCTCCGACGTCGCACCCGACGCCGTACCCAGCCCCGCCCTCACACCCGGCGCGGTCGCCGACGACTACGACCGCCCGCTCTGGGCCCGCCTCGCCACCGCCGACCTCCTCGGCCTCACCCTCGACCCCGCCCACGGCGGCGCCGGGCTCGACCCCATCGCCCTCTGCCTCGTCCTCCGCGAATCAGCCCGCGTCCTCGCCCGCGTCCCCCTGCTCGAGACCACCGCGGTCGCCCTCACCCTCCAGCAGTACGCGCCCGCCGAAACCGCCGCCGCCCTGCTCCCCCGGGTCACCCGCGGCGAACTCGTCCTCACCGCCGCCGCCCACGGCCGCACCGGACACGACCCGGCACCCCTCGCCGTCACCGCACACCGGGACACCACCGGCTGGACCCTCGACGGCCACACCAGCGCCGTCCCCTGGGCCCACCAGGCCGACCGCATCGCCGTCCCCGCACACACCCCCGACGGCCGGACCGTCCTCGCCCTGCTGCCCCGCACCCACCAGGGCCTCACCCTCGCCGACCAGTACGCCACCCACGGCGAACTCCTCGCCGAACTCCACCTCGACGGCGTCCACCTCGACCCCGCCGACGTCATCGACACCGAAGGCGCCTGGGAACGACTCCGCGACCTCCTCGCCACCGGAACCTGCGCCCTCGCCCTCGGCCTCGGCGAACAAGTCCTCACCATGACCAGCCAGTACACCGGCAAGAGGGAACAGTTCGGCCACCCCGTGGCCACCTTCCAGGCCGTCGCCGTCCAAGCCGCCGACCGCTACATCGACCTGCGCGCCATGGAGGTCACCCTCTGGCAGGCCGCCTGGCGCCTCACCACCGACGCCGGCGGACCGCTCCCCACCGGCGGAGACATCGCCGTCGCCAAGATCTGGGCCTCCGAGGGCGTACGCCGCGTCGTCCAGACCGCCCAGCACCTCCACGGCGGCTTCGGCGCCGACACCGACTACTCCCTGCACCGCTACCACGCCTGGGCCAAGCACCTCGAGCTCGCCCTCGGCCCCGCGGCGGCCCACGAAGAGGAACTGGGCGACCTGCTGGCCGCCCACCCCCTCGCCTGAACCCGCCGGACTACAGCACGTACGCGGGGCTCCCGCCGTCCGCGACCATCGGGCGCCCCGCACCCTCCCAGGCCAGCATCCCGCCGTCCACGTTCACCGCGTCGATGCCCTGCTGCACCAGATACTGCGTGACCTGTGCCGAACGGCCACCCACCCGGCACATCACGAACGCCCGCCGCCCCTCGGCCACGGCCTCCGTCACCTCACCGAACCGCGCCACGAAGTCGCTCATCGGCACGTGCAGCGCACCCTCGACATGGCCGGCCGCCCACTCGTCGTTCTCACGGACGTCCAGCACCAGGGCGTCGGCCGGCACGGAGGCCGCGTCCACCGACGGCAGCGGGGCGAAATTCATGGGACAGGCCTTCTCTCTCACACGACGGTGGCACCCCGCGAACGCGGACGCCGAACCATCGAAACCTACTGCACCGACCGCACCAGCGCGGCGAGCTCCGCCTCACGCTCGGAGACCTGCGCCAGCAGCTGCTCAGCGATCTCCTCGAGCAGCCGGTCGGGATCGTCCGGAGCCATCCGCAGCATCGCGCCGATGGCACTGTCCTCCAGCTCCCGGGCCACCCCCGACAGCATCTCCTTGCGCTGCGACAGCCACTCCAGCCGCGCGTACAGCTCCTCACTCTCGCTCAGCCGCAGCTCCGGCACCGGACCGGCCGCCCACTCCTCGGACAGCTCCCGCAGCAGGGCCTCGTCGCCACGGGCGTAGGCCGCGTTCACGCGCGTGATGAACTCCTCACGCCGCTGCCGCTCGCCCTCTTCCCGGGCCAGGTCCGGATGCGCCTGCCGCGCCAGCTCCCGGTACAGCTTGCGCACCTCGTCGGACGGCCGCACCCGCTTCGGCGGCTGCACCGGCCGCTCGGTCAGCATCGCCGCCGCCTCGGCCGAGAGCCCGTCGGAGTCCACCCAGTCGTGGAACAGCTCGTCCACCCCGGGCATCGGCATGACCGCGGCCCGCGCCTCCTGGGCCCGCCGCAGATCCTCCGGATCCCCGGTCCGCGCCGCCCGCGCCTCCGCGATCTGCGCGTCCAGCTCGTCGAGACGCGTGTACATCGGGCCGAGCCGCTGGTGATGCAGCCGGGAGAAGTTCTCCACCTCGACCCGGAAGGTCTCCACCGCGATCTCGAACTCGATCAGAGCCTGCTCCGCAACCCGCACAGCCTGCTCGAGCCGCGCCTCAGGCCGCTGGTCAGCGGGCCGCTCACCGGCCGGCGGCTCGCCGACGGAGCCCCCGGCAGACCGCTCACCGCCAGGCTGTCCACCCTCGGGCCGCGCACCCCCGGGCTCCGCACCCTCCGGCAGCACGCCCTCGGGCAGCTCCTCCGCGGGCCGCTCACCCTCGGACCCGCCACCCACGCCCTGGTCCACGCTCACGTCCACGCCCGTCCACGTCCTCGTTCCGGCTCGTCCCATCCAGCCTACGGTCCTTCGGGGGGGCCTCCCCCCTCCCTCCCCCTCCCTCCCCCTCCCCCCTCCACCCCCTCGCCCCCTCGCCCCATATGAAGCCGTGATGGACACGGCCCAGGCGTCAGACGCCCAGTTCCGCCGCTATCCGTCCCGTGCGGATCGCCGACAGCAGGTCCTCGTGGTCCGCGGTGGTGCGGTCCGCGTAGGCGATGGCGAAGGCCGCGACGGCCTCGTCGAGCTCTTCGCTCTTGCCGCAGTAGCCGGCTATCAGCCGCGGGTCGGCGCTGTGGGCGTGGGCGCGGGCCAGCAGGGCGCCGGTCATGCGGCCGTAGTCGTCGACCTGCTCGGCGGTCAGGGCGGCCGGGTCGACGCTGCCCTTGCGGTTGCGGAACTGGCGCACCTGGTACGGCCGGCCCTCGACGGTGGTCCAGCCGAGCAGGATGTCGCTCACGACCTGCATCCGCTTCTGCCCGAGCACCACCCGCCGTCCCTCGTGCCCCGCGTCCGGGACGGTGAAGCCGGCGGCCGGCAGGTACGGCAGCAGCGCCGAGGGGCGGGCCTCCTTGACCTGGAGGACCAGCGGCTCGCCCCGGTGGTCGAGGAGCAGCACCACGTAGGAGCGGGTGCCGACGCTGCCGGTGCCGACGACGCGGAACGCCACGTCGTGGACGGCGTACCGCGCGAGCAGCGGCAGCCGGTCCTCGGAGACGGTCCCCAGGTACTCGCCGAGGGCTGCGGCGACGGCCGCGGCCTCCTCGTCGGGGACCCGGCGCAGCACGGGCGGCGCGTCGACGAAGCGTCTGCCGCCGCCCTCCTCGTCGGTGACGGCCTCGGTCGAGCGGGCGGCGAAGCGCGCGCTGGTGTTGTTGCGGGCCTTCGCGGAGACCCGTTCCAGGGTGCCTATGAGGTCGCGGGCGTCGGTGTGGGAGACGAGCTCCTCGTCCGCGATGGCGTTCCAGGCGTCGAGCGCGGGGAGCCGGGCGAGCAGCCGCATGGTGCGGCGGTAGGCGCCGACGGTGTCGAAGGCGGCGGCCCGGCACATCTCCTCGTCGGCGCCGACCTCGCGCCCGGCGAGCACGAGGGAGGTGGCGAGCCTTTTGAGGTCCCACTCCCAGGGGCCCACGACGGTCTCGTCGAAGTCGTTGAGGTCGATGACGAGGCGTCCTCGGGCGTCGCCGTAGAGGCCGAAGTTGGCGGCGTGCGCGTCGCCGCACAGCTGGGCGGCTATGCCCGTGACGGGGGAGCCGACGAGGTCGTGGGCCATGAGTCCGGCGGAGCCGCGCAGGAAGGCGAAGGGGCTCGCCGCCATCCTGCCGACGCGTATCGGTGCGAGTGCGGCGACGCGGCCCCGGCTCGACTCCTCCACGGCGGCGACGGCGTCGGGCCGTCCCGCGGCGAGGACGAGCGTGCTGTGCGATGCGCGGGGGACGCCGCGGCGCAGGTCCTTGCCGCGCTGTTTGGCGGAACCGCCGGGCGTGGCCTCGGTGCCGCCGGGCGTGGCCTCGGTGCCGCCCGCCGCGCGCCGGGCGAATCCGGGAACGTGCGGGATGCGCCCGTCCCCGTGGGTGTGCGCACGCTGCCCCGGAACCGTTGTCCTCGTCTCGTCCATGGGACGACCTCCCCCGACTCTTGCCTGTCTGCCAACATCAACTTCGTCGACTGGGCATGAAGGTACCGCCGGGGCCGCCAGGCCGTCTTCCCCTGTGGACAACGGCCTGTGGACAACTCTTCGCGGGGGTCGGTTCCCCCTGGGTCAGACGCCGACGGTCTCCTCGATCTCCTCCTCGATCTCTTCCTGGACGTCCTGGTCGGCGCGCTTCTGCGGCGTCTTTTCCGTCGTGTGCTCCGCCGCTCGCGTCCGCCGGGCCTCGGCCCTTCCCGCGAGGGCGGTGACCAGGACTCCGGCGAGGAACCAGAGGCCCAGCACGAGGACGTTGCGGCCGAGGTCGTCGCCGGCGAGGTAGACGTGGCCGCGGACGCCTTCGACGAAGCCGGCGCCGTTCCAGAAGGCGTGCAGCGAGCCGAAGAAGCCGGGCTGGAGCTCGGGGCGGTAGATGCCGCCGGAGCTGGTGAAGTTGAGCATCACGAACAGGACCATCACGCCGAGGGTGGTCCAGCGCTTGAGGAAGGTGTGGAGTCCGACGCCGATCAGGAGGATGCCGGCGCAGTACAGCCACGACAGTGCCCAGACGCCGCCGAGTCCGTGGTCGACGAGGTGGAAGAGCGGTCCGGCGAAGACGGTGCCGATGAGGCTGACGACGAGGGACATGCCGGCGGCCAGGAGGGCCCTGATCCGCATGGGCAGGACGGCGCCGGCGCCGCCGATGACGGCGACGGAGGCGTACGAGCCGATGCTGAGGGCGACGAGCAGGAAGAAGACGCCCTGGCCGGTGGGGTCGCCGGAGGCGACGGGTGCGACGTCGGTGACCTTCAGGGGTTCGCCCTGGGTGGCGGCGACCTTGGTGAAGACCTTCTCGACGGCCATGGCGCTGGTGTCGGAGGAGGCGGAGGCCACCAGGAGCTCGGGCCGCGCGGCCGCCCCGCCGGCCTGCACCCCGCTGGCCTGCACCCCGCCGGCCTTCACCCCGCCGGCCTTCACCCCGCCGCCCTGCGTCCCGTCCGCCTGCGCCCCGTCGGCCTGCCCCGTCCCCGCCTGCCCGCCGGGTACGTACGCGCCGAAGCTGGCGCGGTCGCGCAGGTGGGCGGTGGCGGTGGTGCGGTCGGGGACGGTGCGGACGTCGAGGGCGCCGGCGCCCTTGTCCTGGAGGGTCTGGGCGAGGACCTGGGCCTGGGGACCGGAGCCGACGATGTCGACGCGCAGGTCGTGTGGCTGGGGGGCGTGGAAGGCGCCCAGGTAGGCGAGGCCCATGCCGACGCACATCAGCAGGGGGGTGAGCAGATGCCCGAGGACGTGGCGCAACGCTCCCTTGGTGGTCTGTCCTGCGGATGCTGCGGACACCGGAACCTCCATGGTTGGCTTTTACAACTAAATAGCCGTTGTACTATACAACCGAAGAGAGGGAACGGGCCACCGGGCCCGGCCATCAGGTCCGACCACGGGGTCCCTCGGTGACAAGGAGCGCACCATGAGCGACGGCGCGCGGGAGACGTCCCTCGACACGATCGAACGGGAGCTGACCGCCTTCGCCCGCCGGGCGCGGGCCGCGGCCGCCCGGCTCCATCCGGAGCTGCCGCTGGTCTCGTACACGCTCCTCGCCCACATCGACGACCAGCAGGGCTGTCGGGCCACGGACCTGGCCGCCCACTACCTCCTGGACAAGTCGACGGTCAGCCGGCAGGTCGGGGCCCTGGAGAAGCTGGGTCTGGTCGAGCGGCGGCCCGACCCTGACGACCACCGGGTCCAGGTACTGCACCCCACCGCGAAGGGCACCCGGCTGCTCGCCTCCACCCAGGCCAGCCGCCAAGCCGCCTACGAGGAACGACTCAAGGACTGGTCGGCCGACGACCTCACCCGGTTCGCCGCGTACCTGCTCCGCTACAACGCGGCCGGCGGCGCCGGTCTCCCCGACGCCAAGGGCTGAGTCAGAGGCCGGCGTCCCGCGCAAGGAGGGCCGCCTGGACCCGGTTCTCGCAGCCCAGCTTGGCGAGGATGCGGCTCACATAGGTCTTCACCGTCGCCTCGCTCATGTGGAGCCGACGGCCGGCGTCCGCGTTGGAGAGGCCCTCGCCCAGCAGGGCCAGCACCTCGCGCTCCCGTTCGCTGAGCGCCGTCACCCGGGTCCGGGCCGCCTCGGACCGGGTCGCCTCCCGCCCGGAGGCCAGCTGTTCGACCACGTGCCGGGTGGCGGCGGGGGACAGGTACGCGTCACCCGCCGCCGCCGCCCGTACGGCGCGGATCAGTTCGGCCGGGGCGGTGTCCTTGAGCAGGAACCCGGCCCCGCCGTGCTCCAGCGCCCTGAGCACGTTCTCCCGCTCGCCGAAGGTCGTCAGCACGATCACCCGCGTCGAGGGCGTGGCCCGGCGCAGCTCCGGCAGGGCGGAGAGCCCGTCGAGCACGGGCATCTGGATGTCGAGCAGCAGGACGTCGGCGGCGTGGGCGCGTGCCAGGTCGACCGCCTCGCGGCCGTTCGCCGCCTCGGCGACGACTTCGATCTCCGGGTCCGAGGTGAGGATCATCCTGATCCCGGCCCTGATCAACGGCTCGTCATCGGCGATCACGACCCTGATGTGCCGGCTCCCTGCCACAGCCACAGCCACTCCCCCAACGGCTCACTTGCGCACACGGGCCCACGTGCGGGCCCCGCCGGCACCGGCCGCGCCTAGCGCACGACCTCGTACGACTTCTTCTCGATCAGCTTGCCGTCCTTGAAGCAGAACCGGAAAACGGGCTCGCTCTCCATGTCGCCGGGCTCCGAGCTCATCAGCACCAGGCACGAGGAACCCTCGGGCTCCTTGGGGCCCTTGCCGTGCAGGCCGGTGGTGGCGATGCTGTCACCCGAAGGGAGCCGGTCGCGCACTTCCTGCTCGTTCTGCCCGACCTTGACGGCGTCGTATTCGCCCGGGCCGATCATCCCCTTCTGCATCGACCCCATCAGGAAGTAGAGGCCGAAGCCGCCCGCCACCAGCAGCAGTACGAGGGCGGCGAACGCGATCCCGCACCCGATCGCTATCCCGCTGCCCGTGCTCCTGCCCCTGCCCGCGCGCATCGCCATCGCCCACTCCCGTTCGGTCACCGTCCAGTCGGCCTTTCCGACCGCGGCCCGACCACCGTCGCGCGAGCGGGGCCATCGCGACTGCTGTCGGAAGTCGTCGGTGGCATCGACGAAAGGATCGGCGGGGGAAGGACGGTGGGAGGTGCCGTGGGCGGCGCCGTGGGTGCCGGTGGCGGACCCGGCGGGGGGTGCGACGCCGAGTTCGATGCCCGCCGTGAGCAGGTCCGGCTCGACGTACGGAGCGGCCTCCACCGCCCCGTACGGCAGGACGCCCGCGACCCGGAAGCCGCCGCCGTCCGCCGGGCCGGCGTGCACGATGCCGCCGACCAGCCGGGCCCGTTCGTGCAGTCCGGTGAGGCCCTGTCCGCCGCTGACGACATCGGTCGGCTCGGTCGTCGCGGGTTCGTTGAGGACCTCCACGACGAACGCGTCCGGTTCGTACCGCACTTCGACGGCTATGGCGGCGCCCGGTGCGTACTTGTAGGCGTTCGTCAGGCCTTCCTGGACGATCCGGTACGCGGCGTGGTCGACGGCCGGGGCGAGCGGCCGGGTCTCGCCGTGGCGGGCGAGGTCGATGGTGGTCCCGGCGGACCGGGCGGCGGCCACGAGTCCTTCGATGCCGGCGGTCCCCCGGGCCGCTTTGCCGGTCTCGTCCCCGGGCCGTGCCACGGGCACGCCCCCGGTCTCGGCGGGTGCCTCGATGCCGTCCCTGAGGATGCCGACGACCTCGCGCAGCTCGTGCATGGCGTCCACCGAGGCGTTCCGGAGCACGCCGACGGCCTCGCGTTGGCGGTCGGTGAGGTTCGGGTCCACCTCCAGGGCGCCCGTGTGCACGGAGATCAGGGCCAGTTGGTGCCCGAGGCTGTCGTGCATGTCCTGCGCGATGCGCTGCCGCTCGCGCAGCCTGGCCTGCCCGGCGATCATCGCCCGCTCCCTGATCAGCTGGGCGTTGCGTTGCTGCAGCGCGTGCAGCAGGCTCCGGCGCTGGGTCCAGTAGCGGTGGGCGAGACCGGGCGCGAGCGTGGTCGCCAGGAAGTACAGCGTGGTGATGAACGCGAGGGTGAGGATCATGCGCTGGTCCCAGGCCTCGATCACCGTGCCCGCGACGTTCAGCACGTACGCGGCGGTGAAGGCGGCCAGCGCCCGTCCGGCGCCCGCTATGTAGCGGCCTGCGGACCAGCCGATGAGGATCAGCAGTGCCAGGAAGCCCGGCACGAAGGGCGCGAGGAGCGATGTGACGACGAGCACGGTCCCGGGGAGCCTGCGGCGCAGCAGCGACAGCACGGCGGAGCCCAGGGCGACGGCGGCGAGCGTCCAGCCCTCGCCGCCGAGCATGTCCTGGGTGCCGGCGGCCAGCAGGGCCATGACGACGGCGAGGACCAGCTCGCCGGCGGTCCTGCGTCGCGACCACTGGCCGGGCAGCACGAACCACCGTCGGGCGGCTTCGGACCACGTCCTGATCTTCGGAGGAGCTTCCACGCCCGCACGATAGGCGGCGCGCCGGCCGGTCCGCCGTCCTCTTTCGTCGTGTTCCTCACCGACGAACGTCGCGCGCTCCGACGCCCGTCACCAGGCACCCGTTCCCAACCCGGACCCCCAGGAGCCGAGTTCACACGTGCCGGTACAACGCGGAAGCCCCGCAGATCTTTCGATCTACGGGGCTTCCGTCTGGTGCGCGAGGGGGGAGTTGAACCCCCACGCCCTTTCGGGCACTGGAACCTGAATCCAGCGCGTCTGCCTATTCCGCCACCCGCGCATTGGGTGATCTCCGAGCTTCTTGGCTTTTTGGCCCGTCCGCCTGGCGACATCTGAAGATTAGCACGTCGGGGGCGGTGGATTCACATCCGTTGTTTCGCCCCCGCCTCGGATGACGAGGAGTGGGCAGGAAGGAGGACGAAGGGGCAAGGAGGCAGGGGAGGAAGGGGCAAGGAGGCAAGGCGGCAAGGAGGCAGGGGGCCGGGAGAGAAGGACTGGGTAGGGCAGGGAGGGGCGGGGAGAGGCGGGGAGAGGCGCGGAGGACGGGAAAGGGTGGGAAGGGACAGCGAGGGACAGGAAGGGACGGGGTGGACGGAAGGGAAGGGCGCGGGGAGGACGGAAGGGAAGACGCGGGGAGGGCGGGAGTGGGAGGAAGTAGACCGGTCGAGATGTGCGAGTGACGCACGGGGCCCTCCTGCTCCGCCGCCGGGTGCGGGACACTGTCCACAGGCCACCTCTACGATCCATGGGGAAGGTCTGCCGAAAGGTCTGCGGAAGGTCTGTGAGAGGTGACACTCGTCCACAGGGCAGAGAAGGGGAACCAGCCGATTTCCCGACGCGTGGATACGATCAGTAAGCAGTACCAGGACGACAACGCCGGAGGAGGTGCCCCATGGGAGTCATGAAGCGGTTCGAGCAGCGACTCGAAGGTCTGGTCAACGGCACCTTCGCCAAGGTCTTCAAGTCCGAGGTCCAGCCCGTCGAGATCGCCGGCGCGCTCCAGCGCGAGTGCGACAACAACGCGACGATCTGGAACCGCGAGCGGACGGTCGTCCCCAACGACTTCATCGTGGAGCTGAGCGCGCCGGACTACGAGCGCCTCAGCCCCTACTCGGGTCAGCTCGGCGACGAGCTCGCCGGTCTGGTCCGGGACTACGCCAAGCAGCAGCGGTACACCTTCATGGGGCCGATCAAGGTCCACCTGGAGAAGGCGGAGGACCTCGACACCGGTCTGTACCGGGTGCGCAGCCGTACGCTCGCGTCGAGTTCGTCACAGTCCCAGCCGTCGCCGCAGCAGAACGCGCCCGGTGGGTACCCGCAGGGGCCCCAGGGCCAGCAGCAGCCGGCCCGCGGTGGCTACGGCTACCCGCAGGGCGGTCCGCCGGCCGGTGCTCCGCCGATGCCCGCGGCCCCGCCGCCGGGTGCCCCGGCCATGCCCGGCCACCGTCCGACGGCTCCGGCCGCGGCCCGCCCCGGCGGTGCGCCCGCGGCGCCCGCGACGACGGGTGCGGGCGGCCAGGTGCGCCGTTGGATCGAGATCAACGGCACCCGTCATCAGATTTCCCGCCCGACTCTGGTCCTCGGCCGCAGCACCGACGCGGACGTGAGGATCGACGATCCCGGCGTCTCCCGCCGGCACTGCGAGATCCGGACCGGAACGCCCTCGACGATCCAGGATCTCGGGTCCACCAACGGCATCGTGGTGGACGGGCAGCACACCACCCGCGCTACGCTCCGCGACGGCTCGCGGATCGTCGTGGGCAGCACCACCATCGTTTACCGGCAAGCCGAAGGGTGAAGCGGGGGCAATGTCAGAGCTGACCCTGACGGTCATGCGGTTGGGTTTCCTGGCCGTTCTGTGGCTGTTCGTGATCGTGGCCGTCCAGGTCATCCGCAGTGACCTTTTCGGCACGCGGGTCACCCAGCGCGGTTCGCGCCGCCAGGAGGCGCGTCCGCAGCAGAACGCGCGCCAGGCGGCGCCGCCGCAGCAGCGCGGCCAGCAGACCCCGAGCGGCGGGGGCGGGCGGCAGCGCCGCGGTGCCCCGACGAAACTCGTCGTCTCCGAGGGCACCCTCACCGGCACGACGGTCGCCCTGCAGGGGCAGACCATCACGCTGGGCCGGGCCCACGACTCGACGATCGTGCTGGACGACGACTACGCGTCGAGCCGGCACGCGAGGATCTACCCGGACCGGGACGGCAATTGGATCGTCGAGGATCTCGGGTCCACGAACGGTACGTATCTCGACCGGACCCGGCTCACCACCGCGACGCCGATTCCGCTGGGCGCGCCGATCCGCATCGGCAAGACCGTCATCGAGCTTCGGAAGTAGTGCTACGTCATGATTGAGCGCGAGCGGAGCATGCGCGCCGGGAGGGTCCCCACGACGGGCCGCCCCGAGCAGCGCGTGGCAGCCCGGCCAGCGGGCCAGGGCGGGCACGGGCTCCCGACCGGAGGGTGGGCAGTGTGGCTCGAGACCGGCGGCACCCCGAGGCGGCGCCGACAGGGCAGGTGGGCATGAGTCTGTCACTGCGTTTCGCCGCGGGCTCGCACAAGGGCATGATCCGCGAGGGCAACGAGGACTCCGGTTACGCCGGTCCCCGGCTGCTCGCCATCGCCGACGGCATGGGCGGCCAGGCCGCCGGTGAGGTCGCCTCGTCCGAGGTGATCTCCACGCTGGTGACGCTCGACGACGACGTCCCCGGCTCCGACATCCTCACCTCGCTCGGTACGGCGGTGCAGCGCGCCAACGACCAGCTGCGGATGATGGTCGAGGAGGACCCCCAGCTGGAGGGCATGGGCACGACGCTCACCGCCCTGCTGTGGACGGGTCAGCGCCTCGGCCTGGTGCACGTCGGCGACTCGCGCGCCTATCTGCTGCGGGACGGCGTGCTCACGCAGATCACGCAGGACCACACCTGGGTGCAGCGGCTCGTCGACGAGGGCCGGATCACCGAGGAGGAGGCGACGACGCACCCGCAGCGTTCGCTGCTGATGCGGGCGCTGGGCAGCGGCGATCACGTCGAGCCCGATCTCTCCATCCGCGAGGTGCGGGCCGGCGACCGCTACCTGGTCTGCTCCGACGGCCTGTCGGGCGTGGTGTCGCACCAGACGCTGGAGGAGACCCTCGCCAGCTACCAGGGTCCGCAGGAGACCGTGCAGGAGCTGATCCAGCTCGCGCTGCGCGGCGGCGGCCCGGACAACATCACGGTGATCGTGGCCGACGTCCTGGACGTCGACGGCGGCGACACCCTCGCCGGTCATCTCAGCGACACCCCCGTGATCGTGGGCGCGGTCGCCGAGAACCAGGCGCAGCTCAACGACGGCGGCGCGATGCACACGCCCGCGGGGCGGGCCTCCGGGCTCGGCCGGCCGGCGCCGCACCAGCAGCCGCCGGCCGGTGGTTTCGGCCCGCCCGGCAGCGGTGACGACCACGGGTACGGCGGGATGCCGCCGCAGGGCTCCTTCGGGGCCTACGTGGACGACGACTTCGTGAAGCCGCGGTCCGCGGGCCGCCGGTGGCTGAAGCGGTCGTTCCTGCTGGTGCTGGCGCTCGCCGTGGTCGGCGGTGCGCTGTACGGCGGGTACCGCTGGACGCAGACGCAGTACTTCGTGGGCTCGAAGGACGAGCACGTGGCGCTGTACCGGGGCATCAGCCAGGACCTGGCGTGGGTGAAGCTCTCGGAGGTCGAGACGGACCATCCCGAGATCGAACTCAAGTACCTGCCGGAGTACCAGCGCAAGCAGGTCGAGGACACCATCACCGGTGGCAGCCTCGACAAGGCGCGGACGAAGATCTCCGAGCTCGCGGTGCAGGCCACGGCCTGCAAGAAGACGGAGGAGCGCCGTAAGGCGGCCGCCGCCGCCCCGGACAAGTCGAGCACGCCGCGCGGCACGGAGAACAACGCGTCGCCGAACCCCACCAAGCCCACCACAGCCGCACCGTCCCCGGGTCCGACCCTGTCCGCGGAGGAGCAGAAGCTGGCCTCGAACTGCGGCAAGCAGTAGGCAGACCCGTAGGGGGCCTTTCACCACCATGAGCGTTGTCACCAACACGACCACGATCGGCGCCATCGAGGCGCCGAGCCGCCGGAACACCGAGCTGGCGCTGCTGGCCTTCGCCGTCGCCATCCCGGTCTTCGCGTACCTTGCCGTCGGTCTGGCGATCGACGGCAAGGTGCCGCCCGGCATGCTCGGTTACGGGGCGGGCCTGACCCTGCTCGCGGGCGTCGCGCACCTCGTGGTGCGCAAGTTCGCCCCGTACGCGGACCCGCTGCTGCTGCCGTTGGGCACCTTGCTCAACGGGCTGGGCCTGGTGCTGATCTGGCGTCTCGACCAGTCGCCGCGGCTGATCCAGCGGGCGACGAGCGCGTACGGCTCGTTCAGTCCGGACGCGCCGAAGCAGATGCTGTACTCGGCGATCGGCATCGCCATGTTCGTGGGCGTGCTGCTGGTCCTGAAGGACCACCGGGTGCTGCAGCGGTACACGTACATCTCGATGGTGGCGGCCCTGGTGCTGCTGCTGCTGCCGCTGGTGCCGGGCCTCGGTTCGGACGTGTTCGGCGCCAAGATCTGGATCAACGTCGCCGGTTTCTCCATCCAGCCCGGTGAGTTCGCGAAGCTGGTCCTGGCCGTGTTCTTCTCCGGCTACCTGATGGTGAAGCGGGACGCGCTGGCGCTGGCGAGCCGCCGGTTCATGGGGCTGTACCTGCCGCGTGGCCGCGACCTCGGCCCGATCGTGACGATCTGGGCGGTCAGCCTCCTCATCCTGGTCTTCGAGAACGACCTCGGTACGTCGCTGCTGTTCTTCGGCATGTTCGTGATCATGCTGTACGTGGCGACGGAGCGGACCAGCTGGATCGTCATCGGTCTGCTGATGTCCGCGGGCGGCGCGGTGGTCGTCGGCTCGACCGCGAGCCACGTGCAGTCGCGTGTGGCGGCCTGGCTGGACCCGTTCGGCTGTCTGAAGACGGCCCCCGAGGGCTCCAACATGGCCAACGCCTGTGACCAGATGACGCAGGTGCTGATGTCGTTCGGCTCCGGCGGCATCCTCGGCACCGGCCTCGGCCAGGGCAACTCGGACCTGATCGGCTTCGCCGCGAACTCCGACTTCATCTTCGCCACGGTCGGCGAGGAGCTGGGTCTGGCCGGCGTCATGGTCTTCCTGCTGCTGTACGGCCTGATCATCGAGCGTGGTGTGCGGACCGCCCTCGCGGCCCGCGACCCGTTCGGCAAGCTGCTCGCGATGGGCCTGTCGGGCGCGTTCGCGCTGCAGGTCTTCGTCGTCGCCGGCGGTGTGATGGGGCTCATCCCGCTGACCGGTATGACGATGCCGTTCCTCGCCTACGGTGGTTCGTCCGTGATCGCCAACTGGGCGCTGATCGGTGTGCTGATCCGGATCAGCGACACCGCGCGGCGCCCCGCGCCCTCCCCCGCCCCGAACCCCGACGCCGAGATGACGCAGGTGGTCCGTCCGTGAACAAGCCGCTGCGCCGGGTCGCGATCTTCTGCGGCCTGCTGGTCCTCGCCCTGCTGCTGCGGGACAACTGGCTCCAGTACGTCCGTGCCGACGAGCTCAACGCGAACCCGAAGAACAAGCGGGTGCAGATCGAGCGGTACTCCAATGAACGCGGGAACATCATCGTCGACGGCAAGCCGATCACCGGCTCCGTCGACTCCGGTGACAACTTCTACGCGTTCAAGCGGACGTACGTCGACGGCCGGATGTGGGCGCCGGTGACGGGGTACGCCTCGCAGGCGTTCGACGCCAACCAGATCGAGAAGATCGAGGACGGCATCCTCACCGGCAACGACGACCGGCTGTTCTTCGACCGCACGCTCTCCATGTTCACCGGGGAGAAGAAGAAGGGCGGCGACGTCGTCACCACCCTGAGCGGGGCCGCTCAGCGGGCCGCGTTCAAGGGCCTCGGCAGCAAGACGGGCGCGGTCGTCGCCATCGAGCCGTCGACGGGCAAGATCCTGGCGCTGGCGTCCACGCCGTCGTACGACCCGGGCTCCTTCGCCGGCTACCACGACAAGGACGCCCAGGCGTGGCAGGCGCTGGAGAAGGACAAGAACAAGCCGAAGCTGAACCGCGCGCTGCGCGAGATCTACCCGCCCGGTTCCGTCTTCAAGGTCGTCACGGCCGCGGCGGCGCTGGAGAGCGGCAAGGTCAAGGACATCAACGCGGCGACGGACACCCCCGAGGGCTGGAAGATCCCGCTCTCCACGGTGCCGATGAAGAACCACGCGAGCGGCTGCACCAACGCCAGCCTGAACGAGGCGCTGCGGGTCTCCTGCAACTCGGTCTTCGCGAAGCTGGGTGACGACGTCGGCCGGGACAAGATGGTCGAGATGGCGGAGAAGTTCGGTTTCAACGCCGAGCAGTTCACGCCGGTGCGTTCCGCGGCCTCCGTGTACGACAAGAAGGCCGACCGCGGTGGCAACGCGCTGTCGTCGATCGGCCAGTTCAACACGGCGACGACCCCGCTGCAGATGGCGATGGTGACGGCGGCGATCGCCAACGACGGCAAGCTGATGAAGCCGTACATGATCGACCAGCTGCGGGCGCCGAACCTGGACGTCATCAAGAAGACCGAGCCGGAGGAGCTGAGCCGACCGGTCTCGCAGAGCACCGCGCAGCAGCTGCAGGCGATGATGGAGAACGTCGTCGAGAAGGGCACCGGCGCCAACGCCGCCCTGGACATCGACGGGGTGCGGGTCGGCGGCAAGACGGGTACGGCGCAGCACGGCGAGAAGAACGCCAAGCGGCCCTACGCGTGGTTCATCTCCTACGCCAAGACCGACCAGGGTTCGCCCGTCGCGGTCGCCGTGGTCGTCGAGGACTCGGCGGGCACGGACCGTGAGGACATCACCGGTGGCGGCCTGGCGGCTCCGATCGCCAAGGCCGTGATGAAGGCGGTACTGAAGAGCAAGAGCTGAGCCGATCCCGGGGTCCCGGGCCGCATACCGGTCGGGTATCAGGTGGCGGCCGACGGACGAAGCGCCGTCCCGCGGCCGGTAGCGTATGCGCGAACAGCACACACCGCCGGACCACACACGGGTGCGGTCGGGACAGACGGAGAGGGCTGGAGTAGCTATGGAAGAGCCGCGTCGCCTCGGCGGCCGGTACGAGCTGGGCTCGGTGCTCGGCCGTGGTGGCATGGCCGAGGTGTACCTCGCTCACGACACCCGGCTCGGCCGCACCGTCGCCGTGAAGACGCTGCGGGCGGACCTCGCCCGTGACCCGTCCTTCCAGGCCCGGTTCCGCCGGGAGGCCCAGTCCGCCGCCTCGCTCAACCACCCGGCGATCGTCGCGGTCTACGACACCGGCGAGGACTACGTCGACGGCGTCTCCATCCCGTACATCGTGATGGAGTACGTGGACGGGTCGACCCTGCGTGAGCTGCTTCACTCCGGGCGCAAGCTGCTGCCCGAGCGCACGCTGGAGATGACCGTCGGCATCCTCCAGGCGCTGGAGTACTCGCACCGCGCCGGGATCGTGCACCGGGACATCAAGCCGGCGAACGTGATGCTGACCCGCACCGGTCAGGTCAAGGTCATGGACTTCGGCATCGCGCGCGCCATGGGCGACTCGGGCATGACCATGACGCAGACGGCCGCGGTGATCGGCACGGCCCAGTACCTCTCCCCGGAGCAGGCCAAGGGCGAGCAGGTCGACGCCCGCTCCGACCTGTACTCCACGGGCTGCCTGCTGTACGAGCTGCTGACGGTCCGGCCGCCGTTCATCGGCGACTCGCCGGTCGCCGTCGCGTACCAGCACGTGCGGGAGGAGCCGCAGGCTCCGAGCGTCTTCGACCCCGAGATCACGCCCGAGATGGACGCCATCGTCCTCAAGGCGCTGGTCAAGGACCCCGACTACCGCTACCAGTCCGCCGACGAGATGCGGGCCGACATCGAGGCCTGCCTCGACGGCCAGCCGGTCGCGGCGACCGCCGCCATGGGCGCGGTCGGGTACGGCGGCGGATACGGCGGCTATCCGCCGGAGGACCAGCCGACGACGGCCCTGCGCCAGGCGGACCCGGCGGGCCAGACGACGATGCTGCCCCCGATGAACGGCGACGACGGCTACGGCGGTTACGACGACCGTCCGGACCGGCGCCGTCAGAAGAAGTCCAACACCTCGACGGTCCTGCTGATCCTGGCGGGCCTCCTGGTGCTGGTGGGAGCGATCTTCATCGGTGTCTCCATCTTCGACAAGAAGGACGGGCCGCAGCAGGTCCCGGTCCCGCAGTTCGTCGGCAAGACGCTGAAGGAGGCGGAGGGACTGGCGCCCAACGCCCAGGTGAAGGTCGCCCAGACCGGCACCGAGCGCTGCGACCAGCCGAAGGGCACGATCTGCAGCCAGACGCCGGCCTCTGACCCGACGGCGAAGATGAACATCAACGAGACGATCTCCGTCGTCGTCTCCGAGGGCGCGCCGCAGATCGAGGTGCCGGACGTCACGGAGAAGCAGCAGGAGGGCGCCGAGGAGCTGCTCCGCGGCAAGGGCTTCCAGGTCGTCGTGCAGACCGAGGAGTCCGACGAGGACCCGGGCAAGGTCCTGAAGCAGGACCCCGAGGGCGGCACGCAGGCGGAGAAGAACTCGAAGGTCACCATCACGGTGGCCAAGAAGCAGAAGTCGCAGCTGCCGGACGTCACCAGCCGCACCTACGACGTCGCCGTCCAGCAGCTGCAGGTGCTCGGCTTCACGAACGTGTCGCGCCAGGACGTGGACTCGGAGCAGCCCATGGGCACGGTCATCGAGCAGAACCCCAAGGGCAGCACGGACCAGCCCAAGGACGTGCAGATCGTGCTGAAGGTCTCCAAGGGCCCGCAGCAGCAGACGCAGCCGGTCCCGCCGATCGTCGGCATGACGATCGACCAGGCCCGGGCGACCCTCACGGCGCTCGGCTACCAGCTGGGCAACGTCGACGGTCCGGCGGGCGGCGACGCCCGTATCAAGGAGCAGGACCCGCAGCCCGGCACGCAGGGCCAGCCGAACCAGGCGGTCAACGTGAAGACCGAGAAGGACGGCAACGGCGGCGGGGGCTGGTTCGGCTAGAACCGGCGCGCCCACCGTGCGGGCAGGTCGTATGAAGTAAGCCCCGGCATCCTGGATGCCGGGGCTTACTCGTTCTCCCCAGGGGTGTTCCGGGCGCTCTCCGGCGTTCCGGGCGCTCTCCTGGAGGGGCTCCGGGCGGCTAGCGGAGCTCCGCCGGCGGGGTGCGCCGGGCGTCGACCTTCTCGGTGCGCTCCAGCTCGCCCCAGACGATGTAGCGGTAGTCCGAGGTGTACATCGGGGTGCAGGTCGTCAGGGTGATGTAGCGGCCCGGGCGGGTCTTGCCGGACTCCTTGGGGACGGGCTGGAGGACGTCCACGTTGTACTTCGTGGTCTCCGGGAGCGTCTTGTAGACCTTGTAGACGTACCAGGTGTCCTTCGACTCGAAGACGATCGAGTCGCCGTTCTTCACCTTGTGGATGTTGTGGAACTTCGCCCCGTGCCCGTCGCGGTGCGCGGCGAGGGTGAAGTTGCCCTGCTTCTGCTGTGGCAGCGCCGACGTGACCGGGTCGGTGTAGTAGCCGGCGACGCCGTTGTTGAGGACGTCGCTGTCGGTGCCCTTCTTCACGAGGACCTCGCCGTCGCCCATGGCCGGCACGTGCAGGAAGCCGATGCCGTCCTTGGTGTCGAGTGCGCCGGGGCCGCTGTCGGCCCAGTGGTCGCGGACCTGGTCGCCGTCCTTGTCGGCGGCCCGGTCGGCGATGACGTTGGTCCACCACAGCGAGTAGACGACGAAGAGGCCGAGGACCAGGCCGGCGGTGATGAGGAGCTCGCCGAAGACGCTGATGAACCCGGCGATCCGGTTGCGCGCACGTGACACTGGGTCGTCCCGTCGAAAAGGTGGTGGTCTCGGTGGGGCTCAGCCTACGAGCGCGGCCGGCTTCCCCTTGCTGCGCGGGCGTTCGTCGACCAGTTTTCCCCACACGATCATGCGGTACGTGCTCGTGAACTCGGGCGTGCAGGTGGTCAGGGTGATGTAGCGGCCCGGCTTGGTGAAACCGGAACCCTTCGGGACGGGGTCGATGACGGAGACGTTCGACGGCGAGGTCTGCGGCAGGATGCTGGCCATCTCGTACGTGTAGTACGCGTCCTGCGTCTCGACGACGATCGGGTCGCCGGGCTTCAGCTGGTTGATGTACCGGAACGGCTCGCCGTGCGTGTTGCGGTGGCCGGCGACGGCGAAGTTGCCCTGCTTGTCGGCGGGCATGGCGGTCTTCAGCCTGCCCTCGCCGTAGTGGCCGACCATGCCCTTGTCGAGGACCTTGGGCTTGCTGATGCCCTCGGCGATGGGGGCGACCACGTCCAGCTTGGGGATGTACATGATGGCGAAGCCCTGTCCGGGCTCGAAGGCCTCGGGCCGGCTCTCGCCCTGCGACCACGAGTTCTCGATCTGCGCCTTGGCCTGGTCGGTCTCCTGGCCGGCCCGGACGTTCGTCCACCACAGCTGGTAGGTGACGAAGAGCAGCATGACGACGCCGAAGGTGATGAAGAGTTCACCGACGACCCGGCTGAGGACGACGCCGACGCTGTCCTTGGCGGCGCGGGCGGCCCGCCGCGCCTCGACGCGGGAGAGCGGGGCGGCGGGCTCCGGCGCGGCGGCGGGCTCGGGTGCCCGCCCCTTGCGCCGGGCGGCACGGCGCCGCTCGGCCCGGCCGGGCCCCGGCAGCGGCGCGGCGCCCTGCTCGACGGGGCGCGGGGCGTGCGGCTCGTCGTGGGAGAGGTCGTCGTGGGCGGGCTCGTCGTGGGCGGGGCCCGCGTACGCGGGCTCGTCGTAGGCGGAGGCGGAGGCGCCGGCGGGGGCTGCGTACGGCGCCTCGGCATACGTCGGCTCGGCGTACCGCGGCTCGGTGTACGGGGCCTGCGCGGCGACCGGCTCGTACGGCGGTTCGGCGTACGAGGGGTCGGCGTACCGCGGCTCGGGGGCGGCCGGCTCGTACGGTGCCTCCCGGGTCGGCTCGTACGGCCCCGTGTAAGCCGCCTCGTACGCCTCCTGGGGCCTCTGGGACGGCTGGGGGGCCTGGTAGGCCTCCGGGGCCGGTATCGCCTCGTAGACGGCCGTCTCGGCCTCGTACGCGGGCGGTACGGGTCCGGGGGCGTAGCCGTGCGGGGGGACGGGTCCGGGGGCGGGTGTCCGCTGCGGGTCCGGCTCGTCCTCCGGACCGTTCGCCGCCCGGAACCACGGCGACCCGGCCGTCACGCGACGGCCTTGCCCACCACCGGCGCGAGTCCCGCCGACCGCGCGACGGCCCCCTTGTCGCCGCACTGCTCCAGCCAGTTGGCGAGCATCAGGTGGCCGTGTTCGGTGAGCACCGACTCCGGGTGGAACTGCACGCCCTCGACCGGCAGTTCCCGGTGCCGCAGCCCCATGATGATGCCGTCCTCGGTGCGCGCGGTGACCTCGAGCTCGGCCGGCAGGGCGGCGGGCTCGGCGGCCAGCGAGTGGTAGCGGGTCGCGGTGAACGGCGAGGGAAGGCCCTGGAAGACGCCCTTGCCCTCGTGGGTGACGGGCGAGGTCTTGCCGTGCAGCAGCTCGGGCGCGCGGTCCACGACCCCGCCGTAGGCGACGGCCATCGACTGCATGCCCAGGCAGACGCCGAAGACGGGAACCCCGGTCGCGGCGCAGTGGCGCACCATGTCGATGCAGACCCCGGCCTGTTCGGGCGCGCCGGGCCCGGGCGACAGGAGCACGCCGTCGAAGCCGTCCTGGGCGTGGCTCAGCTCGACCTCGTCGTTGCGCAGCACCTCGCACTCGGCGCCGAGCTGGTAGAGGTACTGAACGAGGTTGAAGACGAAGCTGTCGTAGTTGTCGACGACGAGAATTCGCGCGCTCACTGGCCGTCCACCGTCACATCGTTGAACGGAAGCAGCGGCTCCGCCCAGGGGAACACGTACTGGAAGAGGACGTAGACGACCGCGAGGACGAGCACGACCGAGATCAGTGCCTTGGCCCAGGCGTTGCCCGGCAGATGCCGCCAGATCCATCCGTACATGACGTCCGCCGCCCCTTCCGTTCGTTACGGGGACCAGAGTACGGGGCGCGGGGGCACTGGGGGGTCAGCTGTCCAAAGCCTGTGGACGGCCGTCGGTCACCGGCTGGGTGGCGTCCAGGTGGGCCCAGGCGATCAGGCGGTGGCTGCTGCCCCACTCGGGGTCGCAGGTGGTGAGGGTGAGGTAGCGGCCGGGCCCGCGGAAGCCCGACTTGCGGGGCACGGGGTCGATGACGCCGACGTCGGTGGGGACGGTCCGGTAGGGCTCGCGGTCCACCCGGTACGTGTACCAGGTGGTGCCGTCGGTGAGGACGACGGCGTCGCCGCGGCGCAGCCGGGGGAAGTCCTTGAAGGGGTCGCCGTAGGTGCGCCGGTGGCCGGCGACGGCGAAGTTCCCGGTCGCGCCGAGGCGGGCGGTGCCGGCGTAGTGGCCGAGGCCCTTCTTCAGGGTGCCGGCCGAGGTGCCCTGGAGGACGGGCCACTCCCAGTCCTCGCCGAGCCGGGGCACGTACATGACGGCGAAGCCCTTGCCGGGCGCGTACGGCGTCGGGGGCGGTGCCGCGCGGGGGGCGCCGGCCGCCGTGACCGGACGGTCCACCCACGCGCGCTGGAGGGTGTCGAGCTGACCGGCGGTGGCGCTGCCGGCCTGCACTCCGGTCCAGTACATGACGTACACGACGAAGAGGACGATCAGCGCTCCGGTGGTGATGCACAGCTCGCTGAAGCTCCGTACGGCCAGGCGCAGAACCCGTCCTGCGGCCGGTGGTCCGGCCGGTCGCACCCTCGTCCCCGCCGTCACGGCACCCCGGCTCCCCCCGGTCGGCTGACCGGTCAGCTCACCGGCTTCGCGTAGTGGAGGTCCACTGTGCCCGAGTAGCCGGGCAGAGTCACCGCCTTGTGCTCGTCGACTTTCCAGCCGAGGCCGTAGGCCTTCACGTAGAGCTGGTAGTTCTGCAGGGCGGGGGAGTCGGCGAGGGCCTTGTTCAGCTTGCCGCGGTCACCGACGGCGGTGATCTTGTAGGGCGGCGAGTAGACGCGGCCCTGGAGGATCAGGGTGTTGCCGACGCAGCGGACGGCGCTGGTGGAGATGAGCCGCTGGTCCATGACCTTGATGCCCTTGGCGCCGCCCTTCCAGAGCGCGTTGACGACGGCCTGGAGGTCCTGCTGGTGGATGACCAGGTCGTTGGCCTGCGGCTCGGGGTAGCCGGGCGCGGCCTGGGCGTTCGGCGGGGCGTCGTCGAGGGTGACGGTGAGGCCGGGGCCGGCCGTCTCGGTGGTGCCCGCGGCGGTCTCCAGGGCGCGCAGCCGTGCGTCCTGGGCCTTGGTGGAGCCGTCGTCGCGGGCGGCCAGTGCGTCGACCTGGCGGCGCAGGGCGGCGGTGGTCTCGTCGAGGCCGGCGTTCTTGTGGCTGCGCTCCTCGATCAGGTCCGAGAGCCTGAGGAGGGAGGCGTCGGTGCGCAGATTGGTGCCCTTGGCCGTGTTGAAGCTGGTGACGAAGATCAGTCCGGCGAGGGCGAAAACGGCAGCGGTGAGCACCCGGACGGGGCGCCACCTCGTGGTTCGGCCCGGCCCTGTGGGAGTGTCGGCGGAATTGCTCAACGTACCCTGATCCCCTTCGGTGCCGCGGAACCACTACGCTAACGGACGCCCGGGGGACGCAGCGGTCCTCCTGCGTCACATCCCGGCGCCAGCCACAGTTCCCTGCGCGGTCACGCAGCGCATCGACAGGAGAGTCCCTCGTGCCGAAGTCACGGATCCGCAAGAAGGCCGACTACACGCCGCCGCCCGCCACCAAGCAGGCCGCCTCCATCAAGCTGACCAACCGCAGCTGGGTGGCGCCCGTGATGCTGGCACTCTTCGCCATCGGGCTGGTGTGGATCGTGGTCTTCTACGTCACCGACGGCACGCTGCCGGTCAAGTCCATCAACAACTGGAACATCGTGGTCGGCTTCGGCTTCATCGCCGCGGGGTTCGGCGTCTCGACGCAGTGGAAGTAGCGGCTCCCGCCGCCACTCGTCAAGCTCTGCCCTGAGGTTATCCACAGCGTTGTGCACAGCACTGGATAACTTACGAAGATCTGTGGATAACTCCGAGGGTGTTGACGCCGGTACGACCGCGACAACTCCACCAAGAGGACTCCTCGCCCCTCGCCTCTGAGAGAAAACACCTGCTCAGAGACGGGGGGCGCAGTCATGTCCAGACCAAGGTAACGCCGCGACCACGCACTGTGGATAACTCTGGGGAAAGCTCACCCCCGGGCCCGTCCCCAGCTCGTCCACAAGCCGCCCTGCTCAGGTGAGCGCAGCACTCCGGAAGAGCACGATCCCCAGGTCGACCAGGAGCACCAGGCCGCAGACCCCGTACTGCACGAGCCCCCGCCGCTCCCGCGGCGCGTGCACCATGGCGAAGGTCACCAGCGCTCCCCCGACGAGACCGCCGATGTGGGCCTCCCAGGAGATCCCCGGTCGGGTGAACGTCAGCAACAGCGACAGCGCCACGAAGAGGAAGACCGGCCGCATGTCGTAGCGGCGCCGGCGGGCCAGCACCACCCAGGAGCCGATCAGGCCGTAGACGATCCCCGAGGCGCCGAGCGAGGCCTGGTTCGGGGCGTCGACGAGATAGACCAGCGCGGAGCCCGAGAGGCCCGACAGCAGACACAGCAGCGTGTAGCGGATGCGGCCGAGCTCCGGCTCCACGATCCCGCCGATGACCCACAGGCCGATCATGTTGAAGAGGAAGTGCGGGATCTCCTGGTGCAGGAAGGCCGAGGTCAGCAGCCGGTACCACTCGCCGTCCGCGACTCCGACGACCTCGCCGAGCACGGGGTTGTAGGCGTAGCCGATCATCACCAGCTGGTCGGTGAACCGGTCGCCGAGCACCTGGACCGCGATGAACAGCGCCAGGTTGATCCCGATCAGGATCTTGGTGACGAGCCGCCCGTCGCTCTCCACCCGGCCGCCGGCGAGCGTCCTCGGCCGGTTGGCGTCGGGGGCGCGCCCCGTGCCGGAGCCGTTGCGCACGCAGTCGGGGCACTGGAAGCCGACGGACGCGGAGACCATGCACTGCGGGCAGATCGGCTTCTCGCAGCGGGTGCAGCGGATCCCGGTCTCGGTGTCCGAGTGGCGGTAACAGCGCGGCAGACCGGACTGCGGGTCCATGAGGCGTCCTCCCGAGGACGAGGCGACTGAGGAGACAGGTGCGGCGGGGACGTAGGGGACAACGGCGTCAACAGAACGCCCCGCCCTCCTGACGGACGGGCGGGGCACCAAGGTTCCCGGACGGGGTACGGGCAGATGTGCGAGCCGAGGAACGGACTGCGGTGCGAGCCGAGGAACGGACTGCGGTACGAGCCGAGGAACGGACTGCGGTACGAGCCGAGGAACGGACTGCGGTACGAGCCGAGGTCAGCGCTTCGCGATGACGACCGTCTCGATGACGACGTCCTCGACCGGGCGCTCCGTGCGCGCGTTGGTCTCGACGGCGGCGATCGCGTCCACGACCTTCTTGCTCTCCGCGCCGACGACCTCACCGAAGATCGTGTGCTTGCGGTTGAGCCAGGTCGTCGCGCCGACCGTGATGAAGAACTGCGAGCCGTTGGTGCCCGGGCCGGCGTTGGCCATCGCCAGCAGGTACGGCTTGTCGAAGAAGAGCTCCGGGTGGAACTCGTCGGCGAACTCGTAGCCCGGGCCGCCGGTGCCGTTCCCCAGCGGGTCGCCGCCCTGGATCATGAAGCCCTGGATCACCCGGTGGAAGACCGTGCCGTCGTAGAGCGGGTCCGTGGTGACCGCGCCGGTCGCCGGGTGCGTCCACTCGCGCTCTCCCCGGGCGAGCTCGACGAAGTTCTTGACCGTCTTGGGGGCGTGGAACGGCAGCAGCCGAATCTCGATGTCACCCTGGCTGGTCTTCAGAGTCGCGTACAGCTGCTCGGCCACGATCCGCCTTCTTCCACCTCTGCACCGGCGCGTATGCGCCCGCGTGTCCGATCCTCGCATGCCCCGGATGCCCGCCCCGCATGCCGGACAGCGGTCGGACAGGCATGATTCCGAAAAGGATGGAAAGGTGAAAAACCGACATCGCCACCGAGGAGGAGGAATCCTGTGACCCGCATGGACAGCGTGCGCGCCGCGACAGGTTCGGCGAAGGAGAGCGTGCTGCACGCCGCGGAAGTGGTGGCGCCGTACGCGGAGACGGCCAGAGACCAGGCCGTTCAGTATGCGCAGGAGACGCGCGACAAGCTGGGCCCGAAGGTCTCCAAGGCCGCGTCGCAGGCCCGCGCTCAGGCGCGTCAGCAGTACGACTGCCATGTCGCACCGCATGTACCGCCGCGGGTCGACGAGGCCGCGCATCGTGCGGCGGCCGTGACCCGCAAGGCCGCCCGTCAGGCGACCGACTACACCGTTCCGCGTGTCGAGCACGCGGTGGCCGTGACCGGTCCGGTCCTCGACGAGGCCGGGTCGCGTTCGACCGCCGCCTGGGCCGCGCTACGCGGTCAGGTGACGCCGAGGGACATCGAGAAGCTCATGAGGCAGCACGAGCGTCGGGCCAGGGCCGGACGCCTCGCCAAGGGACTCGCGGTCCTCGGCGTGCTGGCGGTGGGCGCGTTCTGCGCCTGGAGGTGGTGGGACAAGCAGGCCAACCCCGACTGGCTGGTCGAGCCGCCCGCTCCCACCGAGGTGGACGAGGAGACCGGGCTGTCGTCCGTCGACGACGGCGGTTCGTCACTCGATCCCGAGGTGGCGGCCAAGGAGGCCGACGCGGAGGCCACGGACCATGACGAGGAGCGTCGCTGATCGTCGGCCGGTCGCCGGGCAGGACACGAACGGACGCGAGGGCGTGCGCGGGACATCCCGCCGCGCCCTACGCGGCCGTCGCGGCCTGAGCGGCCGTCGCGGTCTGACCGGCCGTCGCGGTCTGCGGGGCCGTCGCGGTCTGACCGGCCGTCGCGGTCTGCGGGGCCCGAGCGGTCCGGGCGGCGCGCGCGGTGCTCGCGCCCAGCGCGCCGCGCACACCCTGCGCGGGGATCGTGCCCTGCTCGCCCTGCGCGGTCTTCGTCTGCAGGGCCGGGGCGGTCAGGTCGTCCGAGCCGGCCGGGTCGGTGCCGGCCGGGGCGTCCGCGCGCAGGTGCCGGACGGCGGGGGAGGATCCGTGCGCCTCGGCGCCGATCCGCTGCTTGATGGTCGGCGGCAGCGCGCGGCTCCGCGCCGTACGCCACTGATGGCTCCGCTGTGCCGGTACGGAGACGGCGGGACGCGCGGCAGCGGTCCCGGTACCACCGGCGACGGCCGGCTCCTCACCCTGCTGGAGGGCGGGCTGCCGGGCGGCGGTGGCGGGGCTCGCCAGGCCGAGGGAGGCGAGCAGGGCGAAGAGGACGGAGATGAAGGCGGTCCAGAACTGCTTGACCTTGGCGGTTGCCATGACCCCTCACTTTCGTGACGTTGTGGACGGTGTCCGATGCCCCGGAGGCCCGAGGAGAATCGGGGCGATCTCGAATGGTTCATTTGGAATTGCGCGCTTTTCGTACCTTCCTCATGATGTGTACGCGGGCCGGGATTCCCCGGAGCGACGCCACGTCCGCGCAGTTCTTCCGATGAACACCACCCGTCCGGCTCAGTGGGCTTCGGCCGGCTCCCCCGCGCCCGGGACCGGTGCGCCCGCGCGGGAGCGCTCCGCCCAGCGCACCGCCGGCCCCGTCGCCAGGCCCGCCACCAGGAAGATCCCGCCCAGGACCAGCCAGCCGGCCGCGCCCCCGCCGATCAGCAGCGTGGTGACGAGCAGCGGCCCGAGCGTCCTGGCGAACGGCACGCCGGTGCCGTAGAAGCCCTGGTACTGGCCGATCCGGTCGGCCGGCGCGAGTCCGAGGCCGATCTGCCAGGAGCCGACGGAGTGGCGCATCTCCGCGATCACCTGGAGGATCGCGCCCAGCACGAGCACCGCGACCGTCGGCCACGGCCCGAACCCGGCCGCCGTCACCGCGAACACCGCGCACGAGGCGAGCATCACCAGGCTGGAGCGCCCCACCGCCCGGGTGGCCTCGGGCAGCCCGGTGACCGAGCGCGCCGCCCGCACCTGGAAGAGCATCACCGCGCCGGTGTTGAGGACGAAGAGCGCGGACACCGTCCAGCCGGGCGCCGCCGTGCGCTCCACGATCCACAGCGGCAGGGCGAGGCTGAGCAGCGGCAGCCGGAGCAGCAGCAGCGCGTTGAGGAGCGTGAGCAGGGCGTACGGGCGGTCCCGCAGCACATCGAACCGGGCCGCGCCGTCGGCCGCGGTGCCCGTGCCGGGCAGCGGCGGGAGGGTGCGCAGCACCAGGGCGCAGACCAGGAAGCCCAGGGCGTCGAGGGCGAAGACGGCGAGGTAGGCGCCGCGTGTGCCGGCGTGCAGGGCGAGGCCGCCGAGCGCGGCGCCGACGGCGAGCCCGGCGTTGAGCGTGGCCTGGATCCTGGCGAGCATCCCGACCCGGGCGGCCGGCTCGACGAGCCCCGCGAGGAGCGCCTGGCGGGCGGCGGCGAGCCCGCTCTGGGCGGCGGCGTACACCGTGGCGGCGATCAGGAACGGCACGAAGGCGCGGATGAGCAGGAAGGAGGCGACGGCTCCCGAGGTCGCCAGGGCGAGCAGGACCGAGGTGCCGCGCGGTCCACGCCGGTCGGCCAGGTGTCCGAGTGGCACCCCCGCGAGTGAGCCGATGCCCCAGGCGACGGCGAGTCCGGCGCCGATCTGCGGGGCGGAGAGCCCGACGACCAGCGCGAAGTAGAGGGCCGAGGTCACATAGAACGCGCCGTCGCCGACGGAGTTGCTGAGCTGGGCGAAGAGCAGCGCCCGGTGGGGGCGCGGGGTGGTCCCGCGGGTGTTCGGCATGGACACGACGCTAGGCCGCGGTGGCCCATGCTCCCTGGTCCATTCACCCCTCGCGACAACGGGCCACTTCCCCACCCTCCGCGCCCCTACGAGAAAACCCCTCCCGGCCCGCGTACACGCAGGTCGGAAGGGGTTTCCAGCAGAACTCTGGGAGTGGAGCCTAGGGGAGTCGAACCCCTGACATCTGCCATGCAAAGACAGCGCTCTACCAACTGAGCTAAGGCCCCGGAGTGACAACAGAGTACCGGGTCACCCCCCGTATCCCGCAAAAGGATTGGGACTCCCCGTCGGCGACCACGCTCCGTAAGATGCTGATCGAGGTTCGCAGTGGCGAACCGCAGGGATGGGGAGAAGTAATGGATACAGCGCAGCAGGAAGCCACGGCCAGAGCCAGGGAGCTTCAGCGCAGTTGGTACGGGGAGCCGCTGGGGGCGCTCTTCCGTCGCCTGATCGACGATCTCGGGCTGAACCAGGCCAGGCTCGCGGCCGTGCTCGGGCTTTCGGCACCCATGCTCTCCCAACTGATGAGCGGCCAGCGGGCCAAGATCGGCAACCCGGCCGTCGTCCAGCGTGTCCAGGCCCTGCAGGAGCTCGCCGGCCAGGTCGCCGACGGCAGCGTCAGCGCCGCCGAGGCCACCGACCGGATGGACGAGATCAAGAAGTCCCAGGGCGGTTCCGTCCTGACCGCCAGCGGCCAGGCCACCACCGGCGTGGGGGCGCCGACGGTGCGCCGCGTGGTCCGCGAGATCCAGTCCCTGCTGCGCTCGGTCTCCGCGGCCGGCGACATCATCGACGCGGCGGACGCCCTCGCCCCGGCCCACCCCGAACTGGCAGAGTTCCTCCGGGTGTACGGCGCCGGGCGCACCGCCGACGCGGTGGCGCACTACGAGGCGCACCAGAACTGACGCCGGACGGCAGGGGGGCGGGCGCGGCGCGATGGGTGAGGTCTTCGCCGGTCGGTACGAGCTGATCGACCCGGTCGGGCGTGGCGGGGTGGGTGCCGTCTGGCGCGCCTGGGACCACCGGCGCCGCCGCTACGTGGCGGCCAAGGTGCTCCAGCAGAGCGACGCCCACACCCTTCTGCGCTTCGTCCGCGAGCAGGCGCTCAGGATCGACCACCCGCACGTCCTCGCCCCGGCCAGCTGGGCCGCGGACGACGACAAGGTCCTCTTCACGATGGACCTCGTGGCGGGCGGCTCGCTGGCCCACGTCATCGGGGACTACGGCGCCCTGCCGCCCCGCTTCGTGTGCGTCCTGCTCGACCAGCTGCTGTCCGGGCTCGCCGCGGTGCACGCGGAGGGGGTCGTGCACCGTGACATCAAGCCCGCCAACATCCTGCTGGACGTCACCGGAACCGGACGGCCGCACCTGCGGCTGTCCGACTTCGGCATCTCCATGCGCAAGGGCGAACCGCGGCTGACCGAGACCGATTACGTCGTGGGGACGCCGGGTTACTTCGCCCCCGAGCAACTGAGGGGCGCCGAACCGGACTTCGCCGCCGACCTCTTCGCCGTCGGCCTGGTCGCGCTCTATCTGCTCCAGGGCCGCAAGCCGGACTCCCAGGCCCTCGTGGAGTACTTCCTGACCCATGGCACCCCCGGCGCGCCGCAGGGCATCCCGGAGCCCCTGTGGCAGGTCCTGGCCGGGCTGCTCCAGCCCGACCCGCAGTCCCGCTTCCGGACCGCCACGGGCGCGCGCAAGGCGCTGAACGCGGCCGTGGAGCTGCTGCCCGAGCCGACGGCGGCCGACGAGCCCGTCGAGGTCTTCGACCAGATAGGGCCGCTTCCCACCGGCTTCGGCCCGAACGGCCCCGAGCCGACGGAGCCGACGGGGCCGACGGAGCCCCCGCAGGCACCGCACGCACCGCACGCACCGCACGTCCAGCAGCCGCACGCACTGCAGCCACCCGTGCAGCAGCCGTCCGTGCAGCAACCACCGGTGCAGCAGCCGTCCGCGCACCTGCCGGGCATGTCCGAGACGGGCAGCTTCCACCTGCCCCCGCCGCCTCGCACACCGACCCAGCCGGTCGCCGTACCGCCCTCCCCGGCTCACGCTCCGGCGCACACCCCCGTACAGACGCCCCAGGCGCCCCCGGCGCTCTCAGCCCCCGTGGCGCCGTCCGGGACCTCGCCCGCCGCCTTCGCCCAGATACCGACGGCCGCGGTCCCCCGAAGGCGGCCTGAGGCGTCCACGGCTCCCACCCGGGCCGAGGTCCTCCCCGCGCGCCGCCCCGGGCCGCCCGTGAAGGTCGCCGTCCCGGTGCTGTTCACCGCGCTGGTCTGTTTCGCCGTGGGGATCTGGGCGCTCATCCAGGCATAGGCCCGGCGCCCGCCGCCCGGCGGGCCAGCAGCCACCAGGTGCCCAGGCCGAGCAGCAGGACCGTTCCGGCGCCGATCCCGGCCACGCCGACCACGCGCAGTACGTCGCTGCGGGCCGCCTCGGGCGCGCTCTGGCCGCTGGCGGCCGCGTCCCGGTCGGCGTCGGTGACCGTGAACGGCCCGGCGGGCCCGGCGTACGCGGGAGCGGCCTTGGGCTGCCCGGTCACGTTCACCCGCAGGGTCAGCGGCAGCGGCTGGTCCCCGTACGCCTCGGCGACCTCCGGGCTGAGCGTGGCCGACAGGGTGTACCAGCCGGCGAAGCGCATGCCGTTCGTGCCGTCGTTCGAGGAGAAACGGTTCTCGTACGCCACCGGCCGCCGCGGATCGAGCTCCAGGGTGGCCGGGTCGCCGCCGTAGCTCAGGGAGTCGCGGTCGACGTGGCCGCGGGCGGGGTTCTCCAGGGAGAGCACGAACGCGTTGCCGACGAAGGCGTCCCCGTCCGGGCTGCTGCCCAGCTCGGCGTCGGCGAAGAGCTGCTGGCCCCAGTCGACGGGGACCCGGTAGAAGAGCGTCTGGCCCGGCCTGATGTCCGTGCGCCACTCGCCCTGCCGCAGCGAGGTCGCGCCCTGGAAGCCCGCGCCGCCCTGGCGCCGCTGCGGCCCTCCGGAGGGCGGCTGCGGCGTGCCCGAGGCCCAGTTCTCCGGAAGCGCCGTCGGACCGCTCCGGCGCACGCCCGGCTCGGTCAGGAAGCGGATCTCCAGCTCCCAGGCTCCGGGGTCGGAGGCGACGGCCGAGTCCCGTTCGACGAGGACGTAGTACGCGCCCGCGTGCCGGCAGGAGGAGGAGCCGGGGGTGAGCGTGCGGTGGGCGTAGGCGGTGAGGGGGCGGGCGAACTCGGCGGGACCGAAGGAGGTGTCCTGGTAGCCGCACTGGGTGTGGGAGCCGTCCTGCATGCTCACCTTGATGCCGTCGCCGTACGCGACCTTCCCGGCCCCTTTGGGGACGGCCACGACCGAAACGTACGCGTCCCGCTCGGAGTCGAGGTCGACGCGGTAGTAGAGCTTGCCGTTCTTCCCGATGGTGTCCCGGTAGCTCTTCTCCGGCTCCAACTGCGCGGCGTCCAGCGTGGATACGGCGCCCTTCACCTGCCGGGCGCCGTCGTCGAAGGCGTACCCGCCGACGTCACCGGCCGCCCGCGCACCGCCGGGCAGCGAGACGGCCAGGCAGGCCGCCGCGGCCAGCACTCCGGCCGTACGGCCCGTACCCCGTCGCCTGTTCACGCGCTCCCCCTCGTCGTGTCCGTGCCGGCCCATCCTGCCCGTCCGCCCGGCCACGACCCAAGAACTTCGCGACAGCAAGCAATTCATTCACTGTCGCGAACAGCACGAGGCCCCGGCCGCTCAGAGCGGCCGGGGCCTCGCACACACAGACTGTTGCGTCTCACACACCCGAACCTGCGGGCACGGAGTCGGTCGCCTCCGTCCACAGGTCCTGCTCGGCGCGATCCGCCTGGATCTGGCGGTACACGAGGAGCCCGCCGATGGCGGCCAGTGCGACCAGGAGCAGCTTCTTCACCGTGCGACCTCGTCTTTCGTTGACGTAGGAGACTTCTGACGCCCACTCTACACACCGACCGATACCGATCAGTGACCTAGGACGCCAACGCGTCCGAGAAAGCAATCGGCCCGGACGGGTGAACCGTCCGGGCCGATCTTCTGTGTGGGGCTAACAGGATTTGAACCTGTGGCCTCATCCTTATCAGGGATGCGCTCTAACCAACTGAGCTATAGCCCCGCCGCGCTTTGCGGTGTGTGTCCCGCGCGCTGACTCCTGAAGATTAGCGCACGTGGGGGCCAGCACCAAAATCGGTTCCGGACCGGCCCCCTCGGGAGCTACTCGTCCTCGGCGAGGGTGAGCTCCACACCGCCCACGAAGCCGGCCGACAGGTTGTAGATGAACGCCCCGAGCGTGGCCAGCGCCGTCATCAGGACGACGTCGATCACGGCGATCACCGAGGTGAACATCAGCACCCGCGGCAGCGACAGGAACGACTGCAGGTCGAAGCCGTTGGACTCGTTGGAGCCGGTGGCCTCGCTGATCGTGCCGCCCACGGTCGAGAAGACGCCCATGGCGTCCATGACCATCCACAGCACCGCTGCGGCCACGACCGTGCAGATGCCCAGCGCGATGGAGAGCAGGAAGCTCACCTTCATCACCGACCACGGATCGGCCTTCGCCACCCGCAGCCGCGCCTTGCGCGTGCGCGGCGTGGTCCGCGCGCCCGTGCGCGGCTTGCGCACGGCGGCCGTGTTCTGGCCGCCTGACGTGCCGCCCTGGGCCGCGTAGGCCTGCGGCGGGTGGTACGGCGCGCCCTGCTGCGCCTGGCCCCCCGCGCGCTCGCCGGGCAGCGGCCCGTTGTACGTCTCGTACGAGGGACGCTGCCCCCGAGTGTCCGTCACCGTAATCCCCCTACCTTCGGCGGGGGTGCCCCCACCCTGGGAGTCCGTGGCGGAGCCACGGGCACCGCTCGATCCTGCGGACCGGCCGTCGGCCGAACCGGCGCCCGTGGCTCCACTCACGCTCTACTCCTCGTGCTCCCCGGTCGCGGGCTCCGTGCCCTCGACCGCCTCGACCGCATCGGCGCCCTCGACCGCCTCGGCGTCGACGTCCTCGTCCTCGCCGCCGGCCTCGGCGTTGCGCGCGATGCCGACGACGGCATCGCGCTTGCCCAGGTTGATCAGCTGGACGCCCATGGTGTCACGGCCGGTCTCCCTGACTTCATTGACTCGCGTACGAATCACACCGCCGGACAGGGTGATGGCGAGGATCTCGTCGGTCTCCTCGACCACCAGCGCGCCCACGAGCGAGCCGCGGTCCTCCACGATCTTGGCGGCCTTGATGCCGAGGCCGCCGCGACCCTGGACGCGGTACTCCTCGACCGGGGTGCGCTTGGCGTAGCCACCGTCGGTCGCGGTGAAGACGAAAGTACCCGGCCGGACGACATTCATCGAGAGAAGCTGGTCGTCCTCGCGGAAACTCATCCCCTTGACACCCGAAGTCGCGCGTCCCATCGGGCGCAGCGCGTCGTCGGTGGCGGTGAAGCGGATCGACTGCGCCTTGCGCGAGACCAGCAGCAGGTCGTCCTCCGACGAGACCAGCTCGGCGCCGATCAGCTCGTCGTCGCTGCCGTCCTCCCGCTCGCGCAGGTTGATGGCGATGACGCCGCCGGAGCGCGGCGAGTCGTAGTCCTTCAGCACCGTCTTCTTCACCAGACCGGCCTTGGTGGCGAGCACCAGGTACGGCGCGGCCTCGTAGTCGCGGATCGCCAGGATCTGCGCGATCTGCTCGTCCGGCTGGAAGGCCAGCAGGTTCGCCACGTGCTGGCCGCGGGCGTCCCGGCCGGCGTCCGGCAGCTCGTACGCCTTGGCCCGGTAGACCCGGCCCTTGTTGGTGAAGAAGAGCAGCCAGTGGTGGGTGGTGGAGACGAAGAAGTGGTCGACGATGTCGTCCTGCTTCAGCTTCGTGCCCCGCACGCCCTTGCCGCCGCGCTTCTGCGAGCGGTAGTCCTCGGTCTTGGTGCGCTTCACGTAGCCGCCACGCGTGATCGTGACGACGATGTCCTCCTCGGCGATGAGGTCCTCGATGGACATGTCACCGTCGAAGGGCACCAGCTTGGAGCGGCGGTCGTCGCCGAAGCGCTCGACGAGCGCGGCCAGCTCCTCGCTGACGATCGAGCGCTGGCGCTCCGGGGAGGCCAGGATCGCGTTGTACTCGTTGATCTTCGCCTGGAGCTCGTCGTGCTCGGCGACGATCTTCTGGCGCTCCAGGGCGGCGAGCCGGCGCAGCTGCATCTCGAGGATGGCGTTGGCCTGGATCTCGTCGATCTGGAGCAGGCCCATCAGGCCCGTCCGCGCGACCTCGACGGTGTCGCTGCGGCGGATGAGCGCGATGACCTCGTCGATCGCGTCGAGCGCCTTGAGGAGGCCGCGCAGGATGTGGGCGCGCTCCTCGGCCTTGCGCAGCCGGAACTTCGTCCGGCGGACGATGACCTCGATCTGGTGCTGCACCCAGTGGCGGATGAACGCGTCGATCGACAGGGTGCGCGGCACCCCGTCCACCAGCGCCAGCATGTTCGCGCCGAAGTTGGTCTGCAGATCGGTGTGCTTGTAGAGGTTGTTCAGCACGACCTTGGCGACGGCGTCGCGCTTGAGCACGATCACCAGGCGCTGGCCGGTCCGGGACGAGGTCTCGTCGCGGACGTCGGCGATGCCGCCGATCTTGCCGTCCTTCACCAGGTCGGCGATCTTCTGCGCGAGGTTGTCCGGGTTGGTCTGGTACGGAAGCTCCGTGACCACCAGGCACTGGCGGTTCTGGATCTCCTCGACCTCGACGACCGCGCGCATCGTGATGGAGCCGCGTCCGGTGCGGTACGCCTCCTCGATGCCCTTGCGGCCGACGACGAGCGCGCCGGTGGGGAAGTCGGGGCCCTTGATCCGCTCGATCAGCGCGTCGAGGAGCTCCTCGTGGCTGGCGTCGGGGTGCTCCAGCGCCCACTGGGCACCGGCCGCGACCTCGCGCAGGTTGTGCGGCGGGATGTTGGTGGCCATGCCGACCGCGATGCCGGCGCTGCCGTTGACCAGCAGGTTCGGGAAGCGGGCCGGCAGGACCGTCGGCTCCTGGTTGCGGCCGTCGTAGTTGTCCTGGAAGTCGACGGTCTCCTCGTCGATGTCCCGGAGCATCTCCATGGCCAGCGGCATCAGCTTGCACTCGGTGTAGCGCATCGCGGCCGCCGGGTCGTTGCCCGGGGAGCCGAAGTTGCCGTTCGAGTCGACCAGCGGCATCCGCATCGACCAGGGCTGGGCGAGGCGGACGAGCGCGTCGTAGATCGAGGAGTCGCCGTGCGGGTGGTACGTACCCATGACGTCGCCGACGACGCGGGCGCACTTGTAGAAGCCCTTCTCGGGCCGGTAGCCGCCGTCGTACATCGCGTACAGCACGCGCCGGTGCACGGGCTTGAGGCCGTCCCGCACGTCGGGAAGGGCACGGGACACGATGACGGACATCGCGTAGTCGAGGTACGAGCGCTGCATCTCGGTCTCGAGCCCGACGGGCTCGATCCGCAGCACGGGTTCGTCTTCGGTGGTCCCGGTCGGGGTGTTTTCGTCGGCCATTGCTGGTCGTCAGTCCTTTCGTACGGTCAGCTGAGACCGACTCAGATGTCGAGGAAGCGAACGTCCTTGGCGTTGCGCTGGATGAACGAGCGCCGCGCCTCGACGTCCTCGCCCATCAGCACCGAGAACAGGTCGTCGGCCTGGGCCGCGTCGTCCAGGGTGACCTGGCCGAGCACGCGGTGCTCGACGTCCATGGTGGTGACGCGCAGCTCCTCGGCGTTCATCTCGCCGAGACCCTTGAAGCGCTGGATCGAGTCTTCCCGGATCCGCTTGCCGTTCTGCTTGCCCAGCTCGACCAGCGCGTCGCGCTCGCGGTCCGAGTACGCGTACTCGAAGTCGTCCCGGCCCCACTTGATCTTGTACAGCGGCGGGCGGGAGAGGTAGACGTGCCCGGCCTCGACCAGCGGCCGCATGAAGCGGAAGAGGAAGGTCAGCAGCAGGGTGTTGATGTGCTGGCCGTCGACGTCGGCGTCCGCCATCAGGATGATCTTGTGATAGCGGAGCTTCTCGATGTCGAAGTCCTCGTGCACACCGGTGCCGAAGGCGGAGATCAGCGCCTGGACCTCGGTGTTCTGCAGGATCTTGTCGACGCGGGCCTTCTCGACGTTCAGGATCTTGCCGCGGATCGGCAGGATGGCCTGGTACATCGGGTTGCGGCCGGACTTGGCCGAGCCGCCGGCGGAGTCACCCTCGACGATGAAGATCTCGCACTTGGTGGGGTCGTTCGACTGGCAGTCGGACAGCTTGCCCGGCAGCGAGGCGGACTCCAGCAGACCCTTGCGGCGGGTCAGGTCGCGCGCCTTGCGCGCGGCCACGCGCGCGGTGGCGGCCTGGATGCCCTTGCGGATGATGTCCGCGGCCTCGTTCGGGTTGCGGTCGAACCAGTCCGTGAGGTGCTCGTGGACCACCTTCTGGACGAAGGTCTTCGCCTCGGTGTTGCCCAGCTTGGTCTTGGTCTGGCCCTCGAACTGCGGCTCGCCCAGCTTGACCGAGATGATCGCGGTCAGACCCTCGCGGATGTCGTCACCGGTGAGGTTGTCGTCCTTCTCGCGGAGCAGCTTCTTGTCGCGCGCGTACTTGTTGACGAGCGTCGTCAGCGCCGCGCGGAAGCCTTCCTCGTGCGTACCGCCCTCGTGGGTGTGGATCGTGTTCGCGAAGGAGTACACGCCCTCGGAGTACGAGGAGTTCCACTGCATCGCGATCTCGACCGAGAGCGTGCGCTCCTTGTCCTCGGCCTCGACGTCGATGACGGTGGGGTGGATCAGCTCGCCCTTGCGCGAGTTGAGGTACTTCACGAAGTCGACGATGCCGCCCTCGTAGTGGTACTTCACCGTGCGGGCGACGGCCTCGGTGGTCGCCTCGGCGTCCGGGTCGTCGGCGCCGACCGTGGCCTTGGCGGAGTCGCGCTCGTCGGTGAGCGTGATCGTCAGGCCCTTGTTGAGGAAGGCCATCTCCTGGAAGCGGCGCGAGAGCGTCTCGAAGGAGTACTCGGTCGTCTCGAAGATGTCCGGGTCGGACCAGAACGTCACCGAGGTGCCGTGCTCGTCGGTCGCCTCGTGCTTGGCGAGGGGCGCGGTCGGGGCGCCCATCTTGTAGTCCTGCGTCCAGCGGTGGCCGTCGGTCTTGACCTCGACGGCGACCTTGGTGGACAGGGCGTTCACGACGGAGACGCCGACACCGTGCAGACCGCCGGAGACCGCGTAGCCGCCACCGCCGAACTTGCCGCCCGCGTGGAGCACGGTCAGCACGACCTCCAGGGCCGGCTTGCCCTCGGACTCGACGATGCCGACCGGGATGCCACGGCCGTTGTCGACGACGCGGACACCGCCGTCGGGGAGGATCGTCACGTCGATGGTGTCCGCGTGACCGGCCAGGGCTTCGTCGACCGAGTTGTCGACGACCTCCTGCACCATGTGGTGCAGGCCGCGCTCTCCGGTCGAGCCGATGTACATGCCGGGGCGCTTGCGCACCGCATCCAGGCCCTCGAGTACCTGGATGTTGCTGGCGGTGTACGGGTTGTTCTCGTTGGGGTTGCCGGAATCGGCCACGAAGCGCCCTTTCTGGCACAGCACAGGCCGTTCTCCGGGCATACGGGAGCGGCTGCGTCGTTCGACATGTTCCGCAGGGTGGCGGGATTGTCTCCCAGTCTACCGGTACCGCTGACACTCATGGGGGTTTGCCGGTACCTGAATGCTCATGTGCCGCCCTCGACGGGCGCGAGACGACTCCCCATATCCGGGGAGGGGCCCCAGAGGCCTCTGACGGCCACCTAGCGCTTCGGGTCGTAGCGCGTTGTGGGCATCGGGGGCCGCGCAGCGGACATCCGCGGCGCGCCCGTTGTGGGCACACGTTCCGCCAGGGCGATGGGAGCCCCCCGGACGACGTCCGGCGGGAGGACGGCACAACCCTTCGCGCGCGGGCGGCGGCCGGGGGCAAACCGGGGGAAATGGGAAGAGAACGGGCACAACCGCCTCGCGCACGGGGCCTTCCGCCGGGACCGCGCCTCGCGCACGGCGCCTTCCGCCGGGACCCGCGCCCCCTGCGGCGGCCCGCCCTGCCCGTACTACCCGTACGTGTCGCCGGGCCCCGTGGACCCGGGCGCCCGCAGCGGCCCGTACCCCCTGCGCGGCGCCCCGGGCCCCAGCACCTTGATCATCCGCACGGTCCCGTGCCCCAGGTCCTCGTTGAGCCGCGCCACGAGCCGCGGCGCCAGGAGCCGCAGCTGCGTCGCCCACGCCGTGGAGTCGCACTGCACGGTGAGCACCCGCACCTCGGGGTCCTCGTCGTACTTCAGCGGTACGCAGTGCTTGGCCAGGTCCTCGCCCACGATCTGCGGCCAGCGGCCCATGACCCCGCCGACCGCCGCCGGCGTCTCCCAGCCCCGCTCGGTGATCAGCCGGTTGATCGCGGCGCCGAGCGCCATCGGGTCGCGCCCGTCCGCGCGGGCGCCGGAACGCAGCCCGCCGCCGCGCCGCGCCTGCTTCTTCTGCTGGGCCGCCGCGCCCCGCGCCTTCGCCTGCTCCTTGGCTGCGCGCAGCGCGACCCGCGCCAGATCGACGCCCGACGGCTCGGGCACCGCCGGCTTGTCCACAGGCTGGGGAGAAGATTCGCCGCTCATGCCGCTCCCACCCGTTCCACCGTCCCGCCGGAGACCTCGTACCGCGTTCCCGCGAGCACGCCCGGCACGTCGTCGTCGACGGCGGCCGTCACCAGGACCTGTTCGCCGGGGGCCACCAGCTCCGCGAGGCGTTCCCGCCGGCGCGCGTCCAGCTCGGCGAAGACGTCGTCGAGGACGAGGACCGGCTCGTTGCCCTCCGCGCGCAGCAGGTCGTACGAGGCGAGCCGCAGCGCCAGGGCGTACGACCAGGACTCGCCGTGGCTCGCGTACCCCTTGGCCGGCAGGTCGCCCAGCTTGAGCAGGAGCTCGTCGCGATGCGGTCCGACCAGCGTGACGCCCCGCTCGATCTCCTGCTTGCGCACCTCGGCGAGCGCGGCGATCAGCTGCTCGTACAGCTCCTCGCGGGTGTGCCCGGAACCCGGCGCCGAGGGCCGGTACTCCAGCTGTACGGGGCCGCCGCCGGGTGCCAGCTGCTCGTACGCCTTGTCGGCGAGCGGCCGCAGCACCCCGATGAGGTCGAGCCGCTGGGCGAGCAGCTCGGCGCCCGCGCGGGCCAGGTGCTGGTCCCAGACGTCGAGCGTGGACAGGTCCATGGAGCGCCCGCCGTGCCGACGGGCCATCGCGGCGGACTTCAGGAGCGTGTTGCGCTGCTTGAGCACCCGCTCGTAGTCCGAGCGCACGCCCGCCATGCGCGGCGCGCGCGCCGTGATCAGGTCGTCGAGGAAGCGCCGGCGCTCGCCGGGGTCGCCCTTGATCAGCGCCAGGTCCTCCGGCGCGAACAGCACCGTCCGGACGATCCCCAGTACGTCACGGGGCCTGACCTGCGAGGACCTGTTGATGCGGGCACGGTTCGCGCGGCCCGGGTTGAGTTCGAGCTCGACCAGCTGGGAGCGCTCGCCCTGGGTGACGGCGGCGCGGATGACCGCCCGCTCGGCGCCCATCCGCACGAGCGGGGCGTCGGAGGCGACCCGGTGACTGCCGAGGGTGGCGAGATAGCCGACCGCCTCGACGAGGTTGGTCTTGCCCTGCCCGTTGGCCCCCACGAACGCGGTGACGCCCGGGTCGAGAGGCACCTCGACCCGGGCGTACGAGCGGAAGTCGGCCAGCGACAGATGCGTGACGTGCATGGTGGGCGCCGACCTTCTTCCCCGGCGGCTGTGCACCGCGGGGTGCACAGCCTGTGGATTACTTCTTCGTCTCGACCGCGTGGCCACCGAACTGGTTGCGCAGCGCGGCGATCATCTTCATCTGCGGGGAGTCGTCCTGACGCGAGGCGAACCGCGCGAAGAGCGACGCGGTGATCGCCGGCAGCGGCACGGCGTTGTCGATCGCGGCCTCGACGGTCCACCGGCCCTCGCCGGAGTCCGACGCGTAGCCGCGCAGCTTGTCCAGGTGCTCGTCCTCGTCGAGGGCGTTGACCGCGAGGTCCAGCAGCCAGGAACGGATGACCGTGCCCTCCTGCCAGGAGCGGAAGACCTCGCGCACGTCGGTGACGGAGTCGACCTTCTCCAGGAGCTCCCAGCCCTCGGCGTAGGCCTGCATCATCGCGTACTCGATGCCGTTGTGGACCATCTTCGCGAAGTGGCCGGCGCCGACCTTGCCGGCGTGGACCGAGCCGAACTCGCCCTCGGGCTTGAGCGCGTCGAAGATCGGCTGGACACGGGCCACGTTCTCGGCGTCGCCGCCGTACATGAGCGCGTAGCCGTTCTCCAGGCCCCAGACGCCGCCGGAGACGCCGCAGTCGACGAAGCCGATGCCCTTGGCCGCCAGCTCCTCGGCGTGCTTCTCGTCGTCGGTCCAGCGGGAGTTGCCGCCGTCCACGACGATGTCACCCGGGGAGAGCAGGTCGGCGAGCTCGTCGACGGTGGACTGGGTCGCGGCACCTGCCGGGACCATCACCCACACGACGCGCGGACCCTTGAGCTTGCCCACAAGCTCTTCGAGGCTGTGGACATCGGCGAGGTCCGGGTTGCGGTCGTATCCGATGACGGTGTGACCTGCGCGGCGGATGCGCTCGCGCATGTTGCCGCCCATCTTGCCGAGACCGACGAGACCGAGCTCCATCAGATGATTCCTTAAGCGTCGTGTGCGGTTCGTACCCGCGTCCGAGCCTACGCCCGGACGCGGGTGCACACCTGTGGGGTCAGCCGCTCAGGCGTACCGGCATGATCAGGTACTTGTAGGCCTCGTCCGCCTCCGCGTCGAGCGCCGGCTTGCCGCTCAGCAGCGCGGGCTTCGTGGAGGTCGTGAAGGAGAGCTGGGCGACCGGGGAGTCGATCGCGCTCAGGCCGTCCAGCAGGAACGTCGGGTTGAAGGCGATCGAGATGTCGTCGCCGTCCAGCTGCGCGTCCACACGCTCCACAGCCTGTGCGTCGTCGCTGGAGCCGGCCTCCAGGATGAGCACGCCCTGCTCGAAGCTGAGCCGGACCGGGGTGTTGCGCTCGGCCACCAGGGCCACACGCTTCACGGCCTCGACGAACGGCGCGGTCTCGATCACGGCGACCGAGTTGAACTCGGTGGGGAAGAGCGTCCGGTACTTCGGCAGGTCGCCCTCGAGCAGCCGGGTGGTGGTGCGGCGGCCCGCGCCCTCGAAGCCGATGAGGCCCTCGCCCTTGCCGGAGCCGGAGAGCGCCAGGGTGACCGTGTCGCCACTGGTCAGGGCCTTCGCGGTGTCCAGGAGGGTCTTCGCGGGCACCAGGGCGACCGCGGAGGCGTCCGGGGACTCCGGCTTCCACAGGAACTCGCGGACGGCGAAGCGGTAGCGGTCGGTGGAGGCCAGGGTGACGGTGTCGCCCTCGATCTCGATGCGCACACCGGTGAGCACGGGCAGCGTGTCGTCGCGGCCGGCGGCGATGGCCACCTGGGCGGCGGCGGAGGCGAAGACCTCACCGGGGACGGTGCCGGTGGCGGTGGGCATCTCCGGCAGCGCCGGGTACTCCTCCACAGGAAGGGTGTGGAGGGTGAAGCGGGAGGAGCCGCAGACCACGGTCGCCCGTACCCCGTCTGTGGAGATCTCCACCGGACGGTTGGGGAGGGCGCGGCAGATGTCGGCGAGCAGCCGGCCGGAGACCAGGACGGTGCCGTCCTCCTCGACCTCGGCCTCGACGGAGACGCGGGCCGAGACCTCGTAGTCGAAGCTGGAGAAGCTCAGCGCGCCGTCCTCGGCCTTCAGCAGAAGGCCCGCGAGCACGGGCGCCGGCGGACGGGCCGGAAGGCTGCGGGCCACCCACGCCACCGCCTCCGCAAGTACATCGCGCTCCACCCGGATCTTCACCGGAACCGCCTCCTGCTTGTTGCTGGCTCTTCGTCGACTGCGGGAACCAGTCTGACGTACGCCACCGACACTCGGTGCGGCTCGGGGTCAAGTCGCGACAAGAGCGCGTCGAGGCTCCGGGCTCGAGTTGTGCACAGGCCCCGCTTCGAAGCGGATTCCTAGCTAACTCTCTGTGGGAGTAGTAGTAGGGGCTGTGGAAACCGTGGATAACGCTGTTCGCGCAGGTCAGCCCCAGTTTTTTGTCCACCGACCCTGTGGGTGAAGCCCGTGGACAACTGGGCTGTTCTGTGGACACGCGAAAGTTCTGCACACCCGATTCACAGGGCAGGGGGAGTTCTCCCCAGTGCTGTCCCCAGCTTTCCCCAGGTTCCCCACAGCCCAAACGTCTCCCTTGGTGTGACCGCTTTCACTCGGTGCGGTGAGCGGGGGTGTTTCGTTGCCGAACAGTGGACAGCGGTGTGGAGAAGCTGTGGGCAACCGCCCGGACCCTGTGGGCGGCCGGTGGACAACCGAGGCGCGCCCCTGTGGACAGATTTTTCATCCACAGGCTGTGGAGATCGTTTGCCAACAATTCCACAGGCCTCTGACCAGGGGTGATGGCCTGTCAGCCCGTCACCCTGTGGATGTAATCCGGATAACTTCGCAGTCCCCACCCTGTGGACGGAAGATCATCCCTCAATCTGTGGAGAACTCGCCACCGGAACGGAGTAATCGAACAGCGAGCTCTCGTACACAGGTGTGCACAGGGCCCGATCACCGTCGCGGAGGACCCTCGGAGGTCTCTCGGAGGGCTCGCGGAGGGCTCTTGGACGGCTCTTGGAGTCCCTGTGGGTGCGTCTCAGGACCGCTCCTGGAGAACTACCGGACCGCTCCTGGAGGCTCCGGAAACGCCTCCAGGGCCGCCCCCTGGAACCGCCCCGGCTCTCCCCTGCCCGCCTTGCGCGTTCCCGGCAACGTTCCCGGGAACGCTCCCGGGAACGCCGAAGGGCGCCCGGGGAGGTCGTCCCTGGGCGCCCTTCGGAGGGTCCGCGGCGGCGTCTCAGCCGTTCTTGATGCGGTTGGTCAGCTCGGTGACCTGGTTGTAGATGGAGCGCCGCTCGGCCATCAGCGCGCGGATCTTGCGGTCGGCGTGCATGACCGTGGTGTGGTCACGGCCGCCGAACTGCGCGCCGATCTTCGGCAGCGACAGGTCCGTGAGCTCCCGGCACAGGTACATGGCGATCTGCCGGGCCGTGACGAGTACCCGGCTGCGCGAGGAACCGCACAGGTCCTCCACCGTCAGACCGAAGTAGTCCGCCGTCGCCGCCATGATCGCGCCCGCGGTGATCTCCGGCGCCGAGTCCTCGCCGCCGGGGATCAGGTCCTTGAGGACGATCTCGGTCAGCCCGAGGTCCACCGGCTGCCGGTTGAGACTCGCGAAGGCCGTCACCCGGATCAGCGCGCCCTCCAGCTCGCGGATGTTCCGCGAGATCCGGGAGGCGATGAACTCCAGCACCTCCGGCGGGGCGTTCAGCTGCTCCTGGACCGCCTTCTTGCGCAGGATCGCGATCCGCGTCTCCAGCTCCGGCGGCTGCACATCGGTGGTCAGACCCCACTCGAAGCGGTTGCGGAGCCGGTCCTCCAGGGTCACCAGCTGCTTGGGCGGCCGGTCCGAGGAGAGCACGATCTGCTTGTTGGCGTTGTGGAGCGTGTTGAAGGTGTGGAAGAACTCCTCCTGCGTCGACTCCTTGCTCGCGAGGAACTGGATGTCGTCGACCAGCAGGATGTCCACATCGCGGTAGCGCTTGCGGAACGCGTCGCCCTTGCCGTCGCGGATCGAGTTGATGAACTCGTTGGTGAACTCCTCCGAGCTCACGTACCGCACCCGCGTGCCCGGGTAGAGGCTGCGGGCGTAGTGACCGATCGCGTGCAACAGGTGGGTCTTGCCGAGCCCCGACTCGCCATAGATGAAGAGGGGGTTGTACGCCTTCGCCGGCGCCTCGGCCACCGCGACCGCGGCCGCGTGCGCGAAGCGGTTCGAGGAACCGATGACGAAGGTGTCGAAGAGGTACTTGGGGTTCAGCCGGGCGTGCTGCTCGCCGGGCGCGCCGGGACCGCCGCCCTGGGAGGAGCCGCCCATGCCGGGGCCGCCGGTCGGACCGGTGCCCATCGGACCGGGGACGGGACCGCCCGGACGGGGGCCGCCGCCGGGCCGCTGGGGTTCTTGCATCTCGCCGCGGTCGGGCCGCTGCGGCTGCTCGTACGCCGGGGGCCGCTCGTCGTAGCGCGGCTGGGGCTGCTGGGGGCGGGCCGTCGCGTAGGGGTCGCGCTCCTGGAAGCCGCCGAGCCGCTGCTGCTGCCAGGACAGGTCCTCCTGGGCGCGCGGCCAGGACCCGGGCTCGGGGCGCTGCTGCTGGTACTCGGGGTAGGCGGGCCGGGCGGTCGGCAGACCGTCGTCCGGCAGCGGGCGCCCGTACTCGTCGTACTTCTCGTACTTGTCGTACTTCCCGTACGGCTCCGCCGGCGGGCGCTCGTCGTAGCGCTGCGGCGGCTGGGGCTGCGGCGCGTGCCGGACGGGCGGCGCGGGCGGGGTCGGCTCGCCGACCGAGTCGTCGACGGTGATCGCGATCCGGATCGGGCGGCCGCAGGCGTGGCTGAGGGCCTCGCTGATGAGCGGGGCGAGCCGGCCTTCCAGAACCTGCTTGCCGTACTCGTTGGGGACCGCGAGCAGTGCGGTGTCGGCCACCAGGGCGAGCGGCTGGCACCGCTCGATCCACTGCTTGTCCTTGGACTCGATGCCCTGCTGGCCTTCGCCGAGAAGCTGTTCCAGCACGCGCGGCCACACTGCGGCAAGATCGGCAGGTACGTCAGCCACGGGGCACGCTTCCTCGCAGGTCCCACGAATGTGTGGTTCTCGGGACGGTAGGTCGAAGTCCTGAAGGACAGGTAAGGACAGATCGGAAAAGATTGCGGAGTCCAGCCACGGTAGTCGCGGCGGCTGACGTGGTTCAAGTTGTTGTCCACAGCCTGTGCACAATGGACCCCGGTGACCGGCCGGTTTGACCGGATGGCGTAGCCGCGCGTACCGTAACCAGGTCGAGTTGTCGATGGCTGCTGCCGCCTGCCTCCGATGGGCGAAGATCACTTTACGTGGTCGCGAAGCGGTGCACTCGGGCGTATTACGAGCTTCTCGTGGGCGCACGGTGACAGCCAGGCGATGTCCCGCCACCAACGAATCATTTCTGGAGCCCCCGAGTGAGCAAGCGCACCTTCCAGCCGAACAACCGTCGTCGCGCGAAGACCCACGGCTTCCGCCTGCGCATGCGCACCCGTGCCGGCCGCGCCATCCTGGCGAACCGCCGTGCCAAGGGTCGCGCGGAACTGTCCGCCTGATCTGTCTAAACAGGTCATGACGTGCTGCCTACCGAGAATCGGCTGAGGCGGCGCGAGGACTTCGCGACCGCGGTACGCCGAGGGCGTCGGGCTGGACGCCCGTGCCTCGTCGTCCATCTACACAGCGGTGCAACGGACCCGCACGCGCCTGGGGAGAGCGCTCCCCCGACGCGTGCGGGTTTCGTCGTGAGCAAAGCCGTTGGTGGAGCGGTCGTCCGCAATCAGGTGAAGCGTCGTTTGCGCCATCTCGTGCGCGAACGACTCACCGAGCTGCCCCCCGGTAGCCTGGTGGTGGTACGGGCGTTGCCCGGAGCCGGCGACGCCGATCATGCACAGCTGGCCCGAGACCTGGACGCCGCCCTTCAGCGGCTGCTGGGAGGGGGCACGCGATGAAGTACCCGCTGCTGGCCCTCATCAAGCTGTACCAGTGGACGATCAGCCCGCTCCTGGGCCCCGTCTGCCGGTACTACCCGTCGTGTTCCCACTACGGATTCACGGCCATCGACCGGCATGGCGCGATCAAGGGCACAGCCCTGACCGCTTGGCGCATCCTGCGGTGCAATCCGTGGTCGCCCGGCGGCGTGGACCATGTTCCCCCGCGCAAGCGGCCGCGCTGGCACGAGATGCTGCGCGCCGCCCTGCGTGGAGACAAGGGCGGGTTCTCCGCCGAGACGAGCCCGGCCGGAGAGACCTCGCCCAATGCTCAAGGAGCCTGATTAGTGGACACGATTGCCAGTCTGTTCAGCTTCATCACCACACCTGTCTCATGGGTGATCGTCCAGTTCCACAAGATGTACGGGGCGATCTTCGGCCCTGACACGGGCTGGGCCTGGGGTCTGTCCATCGTGTCCCTCGTGGTGCTGATCCGTATCTGCCTGATCCCGCTCTTCGTGAAGCAGATCAAGTCGACGCGGAACATGCAGGCGCTCCAGCCGAAGATGAAGGCGATCCAGGAGCGCTACAAGAGCGACAAGCAGCGTCAGTCCGAAGAGATGATGAAGCTGTACAAGGAGACGGGTACCAACCCGCTCTCCTCGTGCCTTCCCATCCTGGCCCAGTCGCCGTTCTTCTTCGCGCTGTACCACGTGCTCTCCGCGATCGCCTCGGGCAAGACGATCGGCGTCATCGACCAGCCGCTGCTCGAGAGCGCCCGGCAGGCCCACATCTTCGGCGCCCCGCTGGCCGCCAAGTTCACGGACAGTGCCGAGAAGGTCGCCTCCCTCAACGCCTCGCTGACCGATGTCCGCATCGTCACCGCGGTCATGATCATCATGATGTCGGCCTCGCAGTTCTTCACCCAGCGCCAGCTGATGATGAAGAACGTCGACCTCTCGGTGAAGACCCCGTACATGCAGCAGCAGAAGATGCTCATGTACATCTTCCCGCTGATCTTCGCGGTCATGGGCATCAACTTCCCCGTCGGTGTCCTCGTCTACTGGCTGACCACCAACGTGTGGACCATGGGCCAGCAGATGTACGTGATCAACCAGAACCCGACGCCGGGCAGCAAGGCCCAGGACGCCTACCTGCAGCGCCTGCTCAAGGGCGTCACCCACCACGGCGAGGTTCGCGGCCGTCGCCGCAAGAACATCGTCAAGGCGATCGTCGCCAAGGGCAGCGACCGCAACGACAACGAGCGCCGCTTCTTCGCGGGCCTGGCCAAGGCCGGCTTCGCCGCCCAGGCCGACGGCACCGTGATCAAGAGCGACACCACGGCCGCCGAGGCGGAGGGCGGTGCCGCCACCCGGCGCCAGCAGCCCAAGCGCCAGACCAAGGCCCAGCGCCAGTCCGGAGGCCAGCACACCCCGGCGAAGGAGGCCGAGGAATCGGCTCCGGAGACCGAGGAAGCCGCGGCTGACGTCGCCGACGAGAAGGCGGCTCCCTCGCTGGAGAAGAAGCCGCAGCCCGAGGCGAAGGGCACCGGGACCCAGGACGCGGGTGACAAGCCGACGCGGCAGCGGGCCAACTCCGGTGGCTCCCGCCAGCGCAAGGGCCAGCAGCGGCCCAAGCACCCCTCCTCCAAGAAGTAAGCCTCCACGAAGCCGAAGCAAGAAGGAGTCCATCCGTGACGGAAGGCATCACCTCCGCCGCCGAGGGTGGCGACACCCTGACCCGCCTGGAGCAGGAGGGTGAGATCGCGGCCGACTACCTCGAAGGCCTGCTCGACATCGCCGACCTCGACGGTGACATCGACATGGACGTCGAGGCGGACCGGGCGTCGGTCTCGATCGTCTCCGACGCGAACAGCCGTGACCTGCAGAAGCTGGTCGGCCGCGACGGCGAGGTGCTGGAGGCCCTTCAGGAGCTCACCCGGCTGGCCGTGCACCGGGAGACCGGTGACCGCAGCCGTCTGATGCTCGACATCGCCGGCTTCCGCGCCCAGAAGCGCTCCGAGCTGGCGCAGATCGGCGCCAAGGCCGCCGACGAGGTCAAGTCCAGCGGCCAGCCGGTCAAGCTGGACCCGATGACCCCGTTCGAGCGCAAGGTCGTGCACGACGCGGTCGCCGCCGCCGGTCTGCGCAGCGAGTCCGAGGGCGAGGAGCCGCAGCGCTTCGTCGTCGTGCTCCCTGCCTGATCCCTCTCGTAGTGTCGGCCCCGTCTGTTCGCAGGCGGGGCCGAATTTTGTCAGCCTGATAGTCAGCCACACAGTGCCCTCGCACGTCATGCGTGCGGTACGGAAGGACGGTTCCCCGTGACGGAGGCAGCGGAGCTTCCCCAGGCGCCGGAGCAGGCGCGGACGGTCTTCGGTGAGTACTTTCCGGAGGCGGTGCGCTACGCGGAGCTTCTCGCGGACGCGGGGGTCAAGCGCGGCCTGATCGGCCCCCGTGAGGTTCCCCGGTTGTGGGAGCGCCACATCCTGAACTGCGCCGTGCTCTCCGAGGTCGTCCCCGAGGGCGTCACGGTGTGCGACGTCGGCTCGGGCGCCGGCCTGCCCGGCATCCCGCTGGCGCTCGTGCGCCGGGACCTGAAGATCACGCTCCTCGAGCCGCTGCTGCGCCGGACGAACTTCCTCCAGGAGGTCGTCGAGCTGCTCGGCCTCGACCACGTGACGGTGGTCCGTGGCCGCGCCGAGGAGATGCTCGGCAAGCTGCCGCCCGTGCACGTCGTCACCGCCCGGGCCGTCGCCCCGCTCGACCGGCTGGCCGGCTGGGGCGTTCCGCTGTTGCGTCCCTACGGCGAGATGCTCGCGCTCAAGGGAGACACGGCGGAGGAGGAGATCAACGGCGCCCGCGCCGCCCTGTCCAAGCTGGGCGTGGTGGGCACCTCCGTCGTGCAGGTGGGCGAGGGGATCGTCGATCCGCTGTCCACGGTCGTCCGGGTCGAGGTCGGCGAGAGCCCGGGCGGTGTGAGGTTCGCCGCCAAGCGGGCCAAGGCGGCCAGGACCAGTCGGCCCCGCCGTGGCGGCCGCTGATCCCTGCCCACTGATCCGTACAAGCTGCGATACGTACAGATTTCGGAGTGTCGAGCGGTCCCGGCCCTGCGGCGCGTGCATCGTGTTTCACGTGAAACGTCGCTCACTGCTGCAGGGGATCATCAGCCGCGGCCGCGCGGCTGCCACGCCCTGGGACCGCACACCTCCGGCGAAACCCCCCGTGAGGGTTAAAGGGTTGTCCACAGAGGTGGATTCCTCCACAGAACCACGGGCCTCGCTGGTTCACGACCCCGAAAGCATGGCAGGCTCTGTGCATCGCGAGCCTGAAGCCGAGGAGAGTGAATCCTTGCGGTCCGACGCCAACATCGCGGGACCGATGACCGATCCGGTCCCCGGTCCCCGAACCGAATCGGCGGGGGAGGATGTTTCACGTGAAACACCGCCCCCGATGGACGACACCCCCATTGGTCGTGCAGCCCAGCTGGCCGTAGAGGCCTTGGGCCGTGCGGGTGAGGGGCTTCCCCGGCCTGCCCAGACCCGCGTGATGGTGGTCGCCAACCAGAAGGGCGGCGTGGGCAAGACGACCACGACGGTCAACCTTGCCGCCTCCCTCGCCCTGCACGGTGCCCGTGTCCTGGTCATCGACCTCGACCCGCAGGGCAATGCCTCCACGGCGCTCGGCATCGATCACCACGCCGAGGTCCCCTCGATCTACGACGTCCTCGTGGAGAGCAGGCCGCTCTCCGAGGTCGTCCAGCCGGTCCAGGACGTCGAGGGCCTCTTCTGTGCCCCGGCCACCATCGATCTCGCCGGTGCCGAGATCGAGCTGGTGTCGCTGGTGGCACGCGAGAGCCGCCTGCAGCGTGCGATCCAGGCGTACGAGCAGCCGCTCGACTACATCCTGATCGACTGCCCGCCGTCGCTGGGCCTGCTCACGGTCAACGCCATGGTGGCGGGGGCCGAGGTGCTGATCCCCATCCAGTGCGAGTACTACGCGCTGGAGGGCCTGGGCCAGCTCCTGCGGAACGTCGAGCTGGTGCGCGGGCACCTCAACCCCGGGCTGCACGTCTCGACGATCCTGCTCACCATGTACGACGGCCGGACGAGGCTCGCCTCGCAGGTGGCCGACGAGGTGCGCACCCACTTCGGCAAGGAGGTGCTGCGGACCAGCATCCCGCGATCCGTGCGCATCTCCGAAGCGCCGAGCTACGGGCAGACCGTCCTCACCTACGACCCGGGCTCCAGCGGTGCCCTGTCGTACCTGGAGGCGGCGCGCGAGATCGCCCTGCGCGGGGTCGACGTCCAGTACGACGCCACGCATGCCCACACCGGTCAGCCGGCCATGGGCCACCAGAACAACCAGCGAATGTCGGAGGGGATCCAGTGAGCGAGCGACGTAGGGGGCTGGGACGCGGGCTCGGTGCCCTGATCCCCGCTGCTCCCCAGGAGCGACAGGTGCCGGCCGTGGCCGTGGGAGGCCAGGCGACCGGGTCCCCCAGTGCCCTTCCGGCGCTCGGTTCGGAGCGGGGGGTGGCGGCGGCGAAGCTGGCGACCCTTCCCGCGAGCCCGCAGTCGCCCGATTCCATGGTGCCGACGCCGGCCCCCGAGCCCGAGGTCCTGCCGGAGTCCCCCGCCGGGGCGCACTTCGCGGAGCTGCCCCTGGACTTCATCACCCCCAACCCGCGCCAGCCGCGTGAGGTGTTCGACGAGGACGCCCTGGCCGAGCTCGTCACCTCCATCAAGGAGGTGGGTCTGCTCCAGCCCGTCGTCGTGCGCCAGCTGGGTGCCGAGCGCTACGAGCTCATCATGGGTGAGCGCCGCTGGCGGGCCTGCCGCGAGGCCGGTCTGGAGCGCATCCCCGCGATCGTGCGGGCCACCGAGGACGAGAAGCTGCTGCTCGACGCCCTCCTGGAGAACCTGCACCGGGCGCAGCTGAACCCGCTGGAAGAGGCGGCAGCCTACGACCAGCTCCTCAAGGACTTCCACTGCACCCACGACCAGCTGGCCGACCGGATCGGGCGTTCGCGCCCCCAGGTCTCCAACACGCTGCGTCTGCTGCGTCTCTCCCCGCCGGTGCAGCGCCGGGTCGCCGCTGGAGTCCTCTCCGCCGGCCACGCCCGCGCCCTGCTCTCCGTGGACGACCCCGAGACGCAGGACAAGCTGGCGTACCGGATCGTGGCCGAGGGACTGTCGGTGCGGGCGGTCGAGGAGATCGTCACGCTGATGGGCTCGGAGCCCTCCTCGCCGGTCAAGCCGAAGGGTCCGCGGGCAGGGGCCCGGGTCTCCCCGGCCCTGAACCAGCTGGCGACCCGTCTCTCGGACCGCTTCGAGACCCGGGTGAAGGTCGATCTGGGCCAGAAGAAGGGCAAGATCGTCGTCGAGTTCGCCTCGATGGAGGACCTGGACCGGATCCTGTCGACGCTCGCCCCCGGCGAGGGACGCGTGATGGACCAGGGAAACACCGAGCAGGCCGAGCAGGACGGGCAGGACTCCGAGGGCTGATCCCTCTCTTCTCCGCCCAGGGCGGGGCGCGTTCCGGCTTTCACCGGAACGCGCCCCGCCCTTTGCCTGAGTGCGGTATCGCCCCCCTCACGCCCTGGTTACGATGCGAAGAGGCGTATTCGTCCGGCAATGACCGAGGGAAACGAGGAGCAGCCGTGGGGCGTCGGCTCGTACCGCTCACCTTGGACAACCTTCCGGATCTCCCGAAGCGGTGCCGCTCCTGTGTCTTCTGGGAGCTCGATCCGGTGAGTGGAGAGGCCGCCGTGAAGGCCGGCCGGCCGGAGTTGGAGAAGGAGGCGTGGATCTCCGCCGTGCTCCTGGAATGGGGATCCTGCGGCCGGGTGGTCTATGTCGACGAGGTACCGGTCGGCTATGTGCTGTACGCGCCTCCGGCGTATGTGCCCCGGGCCACCGCCTTCCCCACCAGTCCGGTCTCCGCGGACGCCGCTCAGCTGATGACGGCCTGGATCATGCCGGGCTACCAGGGCCAGGGGCTCGGGCGGATGATGGTGCAGACCGTGGCGAAGGATCTGTTGCGGCGGGGCTTCAAGGCGATCGAGGCGTTCGGCGACGCCCGCTGGAAGGAGCCGGCCTGTGTCCTGCCGGCTGATCATCTGCTGGCGGTGGGATTCAAGACCGTGCGGCCGCACCACGCGTTCCCGCGGCTGAGGTTGGAGCTGAGGACGACGCTCTCCTGGAAGGAAGACGTCGAGCTGGCCCTGGACCGGCTGCTGGGAGCCGTACAGAAGGAGCCGGCGCTCCGGCCCCTGTGACACCCCGGTGGGGAGCCTGGCGGAAACGACGGCGGCCCGCCCCCTCGGAAGGGGGCGGGCCGCCACTGTTTCACGTGAAACAGGAAGAGCGTCAGCCTTACTGGCCGATGAAGTCGTTCAGGTCGCGCTCGATCGCGGCCTTGGGCTTCGCACCGACGATCGTCTTCACGACCTCGCCGCCCTGGTAGACGTTCAGGGTCGGGATGGACATGACGCCGTACTTGGCGGCCGTGGCCGGGTTCTCGTCGATGTTGAGCTTGACGACCTCGATCTTCTCGCCGTGCTCGGTGGCGATGGCCTCCAGCGACGGGGCGATCTGGCGGCACGGCCCGCACCACGCGGCCCAGAAGTCCACCAGCACGGGCTTGCCGCTCTTGAGGACGACCTCGTCGAAGTCAGCGTCGGTCACGTTCTTCAGGGCGCCGGCCACGGCGACCTCCTTAATTCGCGGGGTGTGGGGTGATGAGACGTAGGGGTCAGACCGCGGGGGTCTCGGCCAGCTTCTCGCTGTCGGCGAGAGCGGCCAGGAAGCGCTCGGCGTCGAGCGCGGCCGAGCAGCCGGTGCCGGCGGCGGTGATCGCCTGGCGGTAGGTGTGGTCGACGACATCGCCCGCACCGAAGACACCCGTGAGGTTGGTGCGCGTGGACGGGGCTTCGACCTTCAGGTAGCCCTCCTCGTCCAGCTCCAGCTGGCCCTTGAAGAGCTCCGTGCGCGGGTCGTGGCCCACGGCGATGAAGAGGCCCGTCACCGGAAGCTCGCTGGTCTCGCCGGTCTTGGTGTTGCGCAGGGTCAGACCGCTGAGCTTCTGCTCGCCGTGGATCTCGGCCACCTCGTTGTCCCAGGCGAACTTGATCTTCGGGTCGGCGAAGGCGCGCTCCTGCATCGCCTTGGAGGCGCGCAGGGAGTCACGGCGGTGCACGATGGTGACCGACTTGGCGAAGCGCGAGAGGAAGGTGGCCTCCTCGATCGCGGTGTCGCCGCCGCCGACGACGGCGATGTCGTGGTCCTTGAAGAAGAAGCCGTCGCAGGTGGCGCACCAGGAGACACCGCGGCCGGAGAGGGTGTCCTCGTTCGGCAGGCCGAGCTTGCGGTGCTGGGAGCCGGTGGTGACGATGACGGCCTTCGCGCGGTGCACGGTGCCGGCGGTGTCGGTCACGGTCTTGATGTCACCGGTGAGGTCCACGGCGACGACATCGTCCGGAACGAGCTCGGCGCCGAAGCGCTCCGCCTGGGCACGCATGTTGTCCATCAGGTCCGGGCCCATGATGCCGTCACGGAACCCGGGGAAGTTCTCCACGTCGGTCGTGTTCATCAGGGCGCCACCGGCGGTGACCGCGCCTTCGAAGACGAGCGGGTTCAGCGACGCGCGGGCTGTGTAGAGCGCAGCGGTGTAACCCGCGGGCCCGGAGCCGATGATGATCACGTTACGGACGTCGCTCACGGGTTTCTTCCTCGTCTCTGCAGACTGCCTACTGCCTACGGGGGGCGATCGTGTCGGTCACTCTCACCCCACCCAACCGATCCTACGGGGCAAGCATTCCCGAGACCGCCGCCTGGCACGGCGCAGAGTTCACGAGCGCGGTACGGATTCCTTCAGCAGCACGTCGGCCTGTGTGTTCCCGTTCCCCGTGGCGCACGAGGCGTCGACCACATAGATCTGCACCCGGGTGCTGTCGGACGTGTCGGGGAGGACGAGGAGGTAGGCCTCCTGTCCCTGGTAGTCGCCCTTCCGGAAGGCGAGGACCCCGTCCGAGCGATGGGTGCCGGCCTGGACGCAGCGGGGCAGGGAAGCGGTGAGGGTCCGCTGTCGGCCGTCGCCGCCGCTCTGGGCGGAGAGCGACTCGGGACTGTCCTGGGGGGCCTTGAAGGTGCTGTCCTGCTGGAGGAGGGCCTGAGCGGTGACCTCGATCGGAAGGCCGTCGAAACGGGCGGTGCCGGCAGCGCTGGCAGCGGTGTCGGACGTGGTCTTGGCGCCCGAGCCGTCCCCGTTGACGTTCAGCACGCCGGACTGGACGAAGAACAGACTCAGTCCCAGTGCCGCGCCGCCGACGACCGCACCCAGGACGGCCCTGCGACGCCGGCGCCCACGGGGCCGTCCGGGCCCGGTGGGGGCGGAGGAGCGGCCGACGGGGCGGTCCGCGGCCGGGGCGGTGTCCGCCGGACGACTGCGCGGTGTTTCACGTGAAACATGTGCGGCGGTGTCCGGTGCCCTGGAGTCGAGGAGGGCTTCGGCGGCCAGGGCGGCGTCGATCCGTCCGGCGATCTCGGCGGGCATCCGGGGCGGCCCGGGAAGGGTGCCCAGCAGGCCCCGGATCTCCTCCAGGGAGGTCCGTACATCGGCACAGAGAGAACACGCGTCGAGATGGAGGCGTACGACCGCGCTACGGGAAGGCGACAGGAGGCCCTCGGCGAGGTCGGAGATCTCCGAGACGTCGGGGTGCCGAGTCGTGTCGGCCGTGGAAGTCACGCGCGCCCACCTCCGCCCTTCACAGCAGCTGGATTGCTCGGTCCGGTCTCCGTCGGTCCCGGCACCGGTGGGACGGATGTCCCCGGCGTCCGGTTCCTTCCCCGGTCGGGGCTCTCGTTACCCACCGTGTCACCGCGCAGATGAGTGAGCATCGGAAGGAGTCTGGCCCGTCCGCGCGCACAGCGGCTCTTCACCGTGCCGGTGGGGACATCGAGGACCCGGGCGGCCTCGGCCACCGGGTATCCCTGCATGTCGACCAGGACGAGGGCGGCACGCTGCTCGGCGGGGAGCGTGGCGAGGGCCGCCAGGAGCTGGCGGTGCAGATCCTGGCGCTCGGCGGGGGCCTCGGCGGACTCGTGCGGTTCGAGGAGCTGCTCGAACCGCTCGGTGTCGTCCACCGGGGAGGTACGGCGTGAGGCCGCCTTGCGCACCCGGTCGAGACAGGCGTTCACGGTGATGCGGTGGAGCCAGGTCGTGACGGCCGACTGGCCCCGGAAGGTGTGGGCGGCCCGGAACGCCGACACGAGGGCGTCCTGGACGGCGTCAGCGGCCTCCTCGCGGTCGCCGAGCGTCCGCAGGGCCACCGCCCACAACCGGTCCCGGTGGCGGCGTACGAGCTCACCGAAGGCGTCCTGATCGCCGGCCACATGGCAGGCCAGGAGTTCCTGGTCGCTGCGCTCGTCGCGTATGGCGTCGTCCAACGGTGAGCCCCTCCCCCCACGTGGGTCAACTGGTGATCTTGATGTCCGAGATCTGTCCCTTGTAGCCGCCCCCACCGGCCGGCAGGTCGGTCAGCCAGACGAGCACGTAGCGCGTCATGACCGGCTTGGCCGGAGTGAGCGACACCTGTGAACCGTGCCCCGAAGCCTGCCCGGCGAAGCCCCCGAGCTTGTCGGGCTGGGACGAGGCACTCTCGGGCGCCGTCCGCAGTTCGACCGAGGTGCTGCCCTGGAACGTCACGTCGACCTTGGCGACCTGCTGGGCCTTGCCGAGGTCCAGGACGATGCCCACGCCGGCCTTCAAGCGGCCGAACTTCGAGTACCCGTCGTAACGCATCGTCGGCCACGAGGTGCTCGGGTCGCCGTCGTACGCGTTCTGTATCTGGTCCGGGTTCTCCGCGCCGTCGCCCTGCGGGTCGAAGTCGTGCGCGCCGACGATCGCTACGGGCTTGCCGTTCGGCTTGTCCTTCTCGTCCTCGCCGGTCTGCGGCTGGGTGACCTGCGGGGTGTCCGGGTCCTTCGGCTGGTTGAGGAGCCGGTCCGCGATCTGCCAGCTGCCCAGGCCCAGGGCGGCGATCAGCAGGGCGGAGACGGCCCACTTCAGCGCCTTGCCGGCACGGCTCTGCAGCGGCGGCGGCGGGAGCACGACCGGCTGGGTGACCTGCGGGTGCGGCTGGGGGCGCCCGTACGTGCCCTGCTGGTAGGTCGTGCGCTGGTACTCGGGCGGCGCCGGGAGCGGGAACACCGGCTCCGGCGGGCGGATGCGCGGCATCGCCGCCACCGCCTTCGCGAGCTCGTCCGGGGTGGTGCAGGGCGGCTCCTGGCGCGAGGCGGTGGCCCCGTCGTTCGCCAGGGCGCGCATGGCGATCTCGGAGAGGCCGCGGTGGACACCCGCGCGCACCTGGTCGGGCGCGAGCAGCCCGACGCCCTTGGGGAGCCCCGAGAGGCCGTAGGCGTCGTTGTCGTACGGCCAGCGCTGGGTGAGCGCGGCGTAGAGCAGGGCGCCGATCGCCTCGGTGTCGGTGCGCTGCGGCCGGTCGGCGCTGATGCCGCGCAGGGCGGCGTTCACGGCGAGACCGCGGATCCGGTACTGGCCGGTGGAGCTGCGCAGCACGGCGCTCGGCGTGAGCCGGAGGTGCGAGAGGCCCTCGCGGTGTGCCGCGGCCATGGCCTGGGAGACCTGGCTGACCAACTGGTAGGCGTCGTGCGGCTCCATCGGCCCGGTGGCCAGGAGCGCGGTCAGCTCGGTGGAGTCGGGCAGCCACTCGTGCACGACGTACACGAGGTCGTTCTCCTCGACGGCGTCGAGGACCTGGACGAACCGCGGATCGCCGAGCAGCGCAGCGGAACGGGCCGCGGCCAGCACCGAGCGTGCTCTCGGGTGGTCGGCGGGCAGGATGTGCACGCCGACGGCGCGGCGGAGTTTCTCGTCCACGGCACGCCAGCTGCTGAATCCGTCCAGTCGGGTGACGCACTCCTCCAACCGGTAGCGCCTGGCCAGCTTGTGGCCGCTGTGCAGTTCCGGTGCCGTGATGGAGGGCTGTTCGCCGCTCTTTGGTTCGCCCGCCTTGTTCTCCGTGGCCTCGGCGGTCGTGACCGCCTTCTTCTGCGCTTCCGCCACCCCGTCGGTCGCGGCCTTGTCCGCCTTGGCGGTCAGCGGGTCGTCACCGCTGTTGTCGGCCACGTCGACGGCAGCCGTGCTACGTTCCGCCACCGTCGTTCCTGCCTCCCCATCCGTTGCGCCACATCAACAGCCATGCCAATTGTGCCCACAGTCCGACGCTATGCACGACACGCGTCGGCAGGCGATGGTTGTGCGAGCCCCGTTCGTCAGCGTCCCAGACGCCCGCGGACCATACCGACCATGGAGTTGAGCTCCGCGATCCGCATGCGCTTGGCGGCGACGAAGAAGACGCCGAGCAGGACCGCTCCGCCCACGAGCAGCGCCACCAGCGAGCCGAGGGCCCCTTCGCCCAGCACCTTCAGAAGGCCGAAGCCGACCGCTCCGGCGACGATCGCGGCCGGCAGCGAAGCGAGGCACAGCCGGGCGTAGGTACGCATCACATGGGCACCGTCGAGGTCGCCACCGAGGCGGTTGCGCAGGCGGCGCCAGGCGACACCGACACCGACCATGTAGGCCAGACCGTACGAGGCGGCCATGCCGACGACGGCCCACTGGGCCGGGAGCACGACGTAACAGACCGCCGAGGCGGCCGCGTTGACCGCCGCCACGATGACCGTGTTGTAGAAGGGCGTCCGGGTGTCCTCGTAAGCGTAGAAGCCGCGGAGCACGACGTACTGGACGGAGTAGGGGATCAGGCCGAGGCCGAAGGCCATCAGGATGAAGCCCATGCCCTGAGCGGCCTGCACGCCGCTGGAGGCGTAGAGCAGGGTGCACATCGGGACGCCGAGCGCCAGGAAGGCGAAGGAGACCGGGACGATCGCCACGGCCGAGTTGCGCAGGCCCTGGGAGATGTCGTCCCGGACGGCGCCCGGGTCGTTGTCCGAGGCGGCCCGGGAGATGCGGGGCAGCAGCGCGGCCATGACGGAGACGGTGATGATGGCCTGCGGCATGCCCCAGATCAGCTGGGCGTTGGAGTAGGCCAGGAAGCCCGCGCCGTTCTTGCCGGACTCCTCGCCGGCCGCGGTGGCGAGCTGGGTGACGACCAGGACACCGGCCTGGTTGGCGAGCACGAACAGCACGGTCCACTTGGCCAGCTTGACCGTCTTGCCGAGGCCGTGGCCCTTCCAGTCGAAGCGCGGGCGGAAGCGGAAGCCGGTCTCGCGGAGGTACGGGATCATCGCCAGGGCCTGGACGACCAGGCCGAGCAGGGTGCCGATACCGAGCAGCCGCACACCCTCGTCGGGGATGGTCTGGACACCCATGTGGGACTCGGCGGAGGTGCCGTAGACCCAGATGAACAGGCCGAACGTGGCGATCATGACGATGTTGTTGAGGACCGGGGTCCACATCATCGCGCCGAACTTGCCGCGGGCGTTGAGGATCTGACCCATCACCACGTGCACACCCATGAAGAAGATCGTGGGCAGGCAGTAGCGGGCGAAGGTGACGGCGACGCTGTTGGCCGCCGCGTCGTCGGCGATGGTGTTCGACATCAGCCGGATCAGCACGGGGGCCGCGAAGACGGCGATGGCGACGATCGCGCCGAGCGCGACCATCACGAGGGTCAGCAGGCGGTTGGCGTAGGCCTCGCCGCCGTCCTCGTCGTTCTTCATCGAGCGGACCAGCTGCGGTACGAAGACCGAGTTGAGACCGCCGCCCACGGTGAGGATGTAGATCATCGTCGGCAGGGTGTAGGCGACGGTGAAGGTGTCACCGAGCAGGGCGGCGCCGAGAGCGCCGGTGATCACGAGGCTGCGGACGAAGCCGGTGAGGCGGGAGACGAGGGTGCCGGCGGCCATCACGGCGCTCGACTTGAGCAGGCCGGAGGCGCGGCCGGACTTCTTCGGGGCGGGCGCGGGCATGGGGTCCGGCTCCGTCGAGGGCGGAGGTACCTGGCCGGGCGTCTGCTGGTCCCGGTACAGGTGGGCGAAGGCGTCCGTCTCCGGCGCGTCCTCCCCCGCCCGGGTCACCAGGTCGTCGACACCGGTGAACTGGACCGTGCGGGCGTCGTCGCCGTACGGCAGGTGCCGCGAGGGCCCGTCGGGCTCGGGCGCCGGGGTCTGCGCCCACACCCGGGGGTCCGGAGCGTGCGCGGGCGCGGCCGGCTGCTGGTAGAGCGGCTGGGGCTCCGCGTAGGTGCCGGGCGGGGGCGGCGGGTGCGCAGCGCGGTCGTAGAGCGCCTCGGACACCGGGTCCTGCGCGGAGAGGTCCCGGCCCTGGTACGGGTCCTGGGCGTAGGCGTCCTGGACGTACGGATCCTGGGCGTACGGGTTCTGCTCGTTCGGTGCGTACGGGTCAGGCGCGGGCTGCTGCGGCGGCGGCACCGGCATGGGGCCGGGTGCCGGTGCCGCGGGCGTCCCACCGGCGGGCGCGGTGCCGCCCGCGGCCTGACCGCGGTCACCGTCGTACGGCGCGTTCATGGTTACCCCACCTCATCGTCCCCGGCCGACCGGCCACGACATCGCTCAACGGTCCACTTTCTCACCCGGGCCCGACGGGTCGCCGCTTTCGGGACCGGTGTCCGGTGTCGGGTCACTCGGCTGCCCGGGATCGGCGGCCTCGTCGGCCGTCTCCGACTCCGCTTCGGCGGTGGCCCCGCCCTCGGCCTCGTCGTCCGTCTCCGTCCCGGCTTCCGCTTCCGCTTCGGCTTCCGCTGCTGCGTTGCGGGCGGCGGCCCGCTTGCGCTGCGAGTACATGCGCACGCCGGCGAGGACCAGCAGGAGCACACCGCCGGCGATGACCAGCATCACGGTGGGGGTGATCTCGGAGACCTTGACGGTGAAGTTCATCGGCGGGCCGTAGGGCGTGCCGTCCTCGGTGTAGAGCTGGGCCGACATCGGGACCGGGCCGTTGGCGTTGGCCGAGGCGGTGAACTTCACCGACTGGCTGTGTCCGCCCTCGATCTTCACCGGCAGCTCGGCGACGGCGTCGCCGCCGTTCAGCTGCAGGCGGGTCTTGTTGCCGGAGGTCAGCCGCAGCACCAGGTGGTCCACGCCCTGGAGCAGCTTGTTCTGCACCGTCACGGGGATGGTGGCGCTCCGCCCGGAGAGCAGCAGGTCCGACTTCTCGATCAGCTGCACCTCCCGGGTCAGGCTCTCCAGGTACTGGTGCACTTCCTGGCGGTACAGCGCGGCCGAGGCCTTCTGGCCGCGCCACGAGGTCGACATCTCGCGGCTGATCGCGTTGGTGAAGGGCGGCACCACCCGGTCCGGGGCCGTCAGGATGACCTTGAAGTCGTCCAGCTGGTCGCGGGTCTTCTTCATCTGCTCGAACGCCTCGGAGTCGAGCTCCTGGGCGCGCAGCCGCTTCGGGTAGGCGGCGCTGCCCGGCACCCGGGTGGAGGCGTCCGTGTCGGGCTTGACCGTCGTGGCGGCGGCCGTCAGGTCCAGCGGCTGCGTCCAGCGCTTCGCCGCGCCCTGCAGCACCGACGCCATGGCCTGCGCCTGGGCGGTGCTCGGCATGCGCTGCGGGGCGACCACGACGCTGCGCTGGTCCTCGGGCCGCTCCAGGGTCACCGCGAGGGACTGTGCCAGGAAGGACTGGACGGCGAGGGTGGAGTTCTCGGCGCGGATCAGATCGCCCTCGAAGGCCGTGGACAGCTCGGCGTCGCTGACGACGGCGGTCGTGCCGCCGCCGACCGGGCGCGCCGCGTTCGGCGTGTACGGGAGGTCGTCGCGGAAGCTGTCGCTGCGGGCGATCACGTTGTGCGCGCCCGCGGAGGTGGCGACGGACATGATCGAGGGGTCGACCGCGCCGTCGACGGGCCACGAGAAGTCGGTGGACGGCTTCACGTGGAGGATCGTCTCGACGGTGGTCGTGGCGAGTGCCGTCGCCTGCTGGAGGTGACTGAGCGAGCCGGGGACGTCCTTGCCGTGGTGGGCCAGGGAGGCGAGGTCGGGGTCGGCGAAGGGCAGCGCGACGACCTTCTGGCCCTGTACCGCCTTCTCCAGAAGACCGAGCCACCGCTCGGCGATGTTCTGGTTCTTGCCCGCGACCTCGGTGTTGCCGCTCTTGACCCGGTACGGCTTGGCCATGGCGTCGACGCTGGCCAGGAGGTCCGGGTCGATCACCCAGGTGACCGGGAGGTTCGTGCCGAGGCTGACCATCTCGTGCAGCCGGCCGCCGGGGGCGAGCTCGGCGGCGAGGTCGTCGTTCTCGAAGACCGGGGTCTGCTGGAGGTCCGGTCCCGTCTCCGCGGAGACGTGGGTGGTGGAGACCAGCGGCCAGAGATAGGTGAGCTGGGTCTTCTTGTCGGTGTCCTCGGGCTGGTACGGCAGGAAGGTCCGCTCGATGCCGAGGACCCGGCCGTAGGACTGGCTCGCGGTCTGACCCGTCAGGGAGACCCCGAGCTGGTAGACGCCGGGGTCGTCGACGCCCAGCTTGGAGACGGGGACGGAGAGCGTGAAGTCCTTGCTGAGTCCGGCCCCCAGCTTCGGGATCTTGACCGTGTAGGTGCCGCCGAGGGGAGGCGGGTCGCCGCCGTCCCGGTAGCCGCGGCGGCCGGAGACGTCCTCGATCTCGCTGCGGCTGGTCATCCGGGGGCCGACGCGCAGGTCCACCGTGGCGTTGGTCACGGCCTGCTTGCCGCGGTTGGTGACCGAACCGGTGACGGTGAGGGTGTCGCTCTCGACCGGGGCGCTCGGCGTGAGGGTGTCGACCGACACATCGACGGTCCCGGTGCTGCTCGCGCTCTCGGCGGCCTGCGCCGAGGGAGCGGTCAGGGCCGGAAGGAACCCGGCCAGCAGCGGAGCCGCGACGGCGAGGGAGACCAGGCGCCGCACCCAGCGGCGGGCAGGTGAGGGACCGATCCCCTGGATAGCTGCCGCCTCGGCCACGCGTCGCCCGTCCTCGTCGTTGTCTGTGGTGTGTGTGGTGTCGGTGGTTCCCGGTTGCTGTGTCCAGGCATGGTAACGAGGCACGCGGCGGCCAAGTGCCGGGGACTGCTCCAGCCGATCGGGCGAAGGGCGCCGGAGAAGGCCGGCGGGCCGCTGTGGGCGCGGGAAAAACGGGGGCATCGGTACGAGCTGGGGCACGTACCCTTTTCTGTTGTGCCGAACGCCAACGAAGACACCTCGACTGCACTGAGCCAGGTGCAACACCGCGCGGTCAGTGAACTACTGCGTGTGTCCCCCGTCGCCGACGATCTCGCCCGCCGCTTCCAGGAAGCCGGATTCAGCCTCGCGCTGGTCGGCGGCTCGGTCCGCGACGCCCTCCTCGGCCGCCTCGGCAACGACCTGGACTTCACGACGGACGCCCGCCCCGAGGACGTCCTGAAGATCGTCCGCCCCTGGGCCGACGCCGTCTGGGAGGTCGGCATCGCCTTCGGCACGGTCGGCTGCCAGAAGGACGCCCGCGTCGGAGACGTGGTGCAGCGCTTCCAGGTGGAGGTCACCACCTACCGTTCCGAGGCGTACGACCGCACCTCGCGCAAGCCCGAGGTCTCCTACGGCGACTCCATCGACGTGGACCTGGTCCGGCGTGACTTCACCGTCAACGCCATGGCCGTGGCCCTTCCCGAGAAGGAGTTCATCGACCCGTACGGCGGCCTGGAGGACCTGGCTGCCCGGGTGCTGCGGACCCCGGGAACGCCCGAGGAGTCCTTCTCCGACGACCCGCTGCGCATGATGCGCGCCGCCAGGTTCGCCGCCCAGCTGGACTTCGAAGTGGCCCCCGAGGTCGTCACCGCGATGACGGAGATGGCCGGACGGCTGGAGATCGTCTCCGCCGAGCGGGTCCGGGACGAGCTCAACAAGCTGCTGCTCTCCGCGCACCCCCGCAAGGGCCTGGGGCTGCTCGTCGAGACCGGCCTCGCCGCTCATGTGCTGCCCGAGCTTCCGTCGCTGCGCCTGGAGAGCGATGAGCACCACCGGCACAAGGACGTCTACGAACACTCGCTGACCGTCCTCGACCAGGCGATCGACCTGGAGGAGGACGGCCCGGACCTGGTGCTCCGGCTGGCGGCGCTGCTCCACGACATCGGAAAGCCGCGCACCCGCCGGTTCGAGAAGGACGGCCGCGTCTCCTTCCACCATCACGAGGTGGTCGGGGCGAAGATGACGAAGAAGCGCATGACGGCGCTCAAGTACTCGAACGAGATGATCAAGGACGTCTCGCGTCTGGTCGAGCTGCATCTGCGCTTCCACGGCTACGGCACGGGTGAGTGGACCGACTCGGCCGTCCGCCGCTACGTACGGGACGCCGGCACGCTGCTCTCGCGGCTCCACAAGCTGACCCGCTCCGACTGCACCACGCGCAACAAGCGCAAGGCCTCCGCGCTCTCCCGCGCGTACGACGGCCTGGAGGAGCGCATCGCGCAGCTCCAGGAGCAGGAGGAGCTGGACTCGATCCGCCCCGACCTCGACGGCAACCAGATCCAGGAAGTCCTGGGGATCCGTCCGGGGCCGGCCGTCGGTCAGGCCTACAAGTTCCTGCTGGAGCTGCGGCTGGAGAACGGGCCGATGGGTCACGAGGGGGCTGTCGCCGCGCTCAAGGAGTGGTGGGCGACTCAGGGCGAGTAGGCGAGCGACGCTGTTTCACGCGTGATGTTTCACGTGAAACATCGCAGGGCCGGTACCGGCGAGGGGTGATGTTTCACGTGAAACATCACCCCTTCGTCGTCAGGCCCGCGTGGCGCTACGGGCGCTCTTCGCCAGCGCCAGCGCGGTGCCGGCGTAGAGAAGGGCCACGAGGACCACGAGCGGTGCGGACCGCCCGTCGGGAGGCAACATGAGTGCGGCGAGCCCGGCCGCCCCGACGAAGGCGACGTTGAAGAGCACGTCGTACAGGGAGAAGATCCTCCCGCGATAGGCGTCGTCCACCGAGGTCTGGACGACCGTGTCCGTCGCGATCTTCGCTCCCTGGGTGATCAGGCCGAGCAGGAAGGCGGCCACGAGGAACGGGGTCCGGGCGAAGGTCAGCCCGAGGGCCGGAGTGAGCACGGCCGCGGCTCCCGAGCAGAGGGTCATCCAGCCGAACGGACCCAGCTTCCCGACCGCCCAGGGCGAGACGACGGCGGCCGCGAAGAAGCCGGCGCCGGAGGCGGCGACGGCGAGCCCGAGCGCGGCCAGGCCCTCCGAGTCCGTCGAGCTCCAGGCGTACCGGCAGAGCATGAGCACGGTCACGAACAGGGATCCGTAGCAGAAGCGCATCAGGGCGACCGCGGTGAGCGCCCTGGCGGCGGGTCGCCGCTCGGCGAGATGCCGCAGCCCGCTCGCCAGCCCCCGGGCGGTGGACCTCAGCGCGCTGGACAGGCGGGGTTGGACGCGTTCAGGGGCCGGGCCGAGCAGATCGCGCGGCATCCGCAGCGAGGCGAGCGCGGAGCAGAGGTAGAGGACGGCGCCGAGGAGGACGACGGCGGCGTCGGAGTCGTCGGCGAGCAGGCGCATCCCGAAGGCCAGCCCGCCGCCGAGGGTCGCGGCGAGGGTGCCGGCGGTCGGGGAGAGAGAGTTGGCGATGACCAGCCGCTCGTCGTCGACGACGTGGGGGAGGGCGGCCGAGAGTCCCGCCAGGACGAAGCGGTTGACGGCCGTGACGGAGAGCGCCGAGGCGTAGAAGAGCCAGTCGGGCGGGGAGGCCAGGACGAGCAGCGCGGTGCCGCAGGCGAGGACGGCGCGCAGCAGGTTGCCGTAGAGGAAGACCTGGCGCCGCTGCCACCGGTCGAGCAGGACGCCGGCGAAGGGGCCCACGAGGGAGTACGGGAGCAGAAGCACCGCCATGGCCGAGGCGATGGCCGCGGGGCTGGTCTCCTTCTCGGGGGAGAAGACGACGTACGTGGCGAGGGCCACCTGGTAGACGCCGTCGGCGCACTGGGAGAGCAGGCGTACGGCGAGCAGGCGGCGGAAGTACCGCAGGCGCAGAAGGACGCGCAGATCACGCACGACGGACATGGCAGCAAGACTCACATACGAAGAGGGCCCCCGGGCAGTGCCACGGGGACCCTCGTCAGCGAGCCGTTCGACCGTCAGGTCAGCGCTCGACCTCGCCCTTGATGAACTTCTCGACGTTGGCGAAGGCCTCGTCGTCGAAGTACTGCACCGGCGGGGACTTCATGAAGTACGAGGACGCGGAGAGGATCGGGCCACCGATGCCCCGGTCCTTGGCGATCTTCGCGGCGCGCAGGGCGTCGATGATGACACCGGCCGAGTTCGGGGAGTCCCAGACCTCGAGCTTGTACTCGAGGTTCAGCGGGACGTCGCCGAAGGCACGGCCCTCAAGGCGGACGTACGCCCACTTGCGGTCGTCGAGCCAGGCCACGTAGTCCGACGGACCGATGTGGACGTTCTTCTCGCCCAGGTCGCGGTCGGGGATCTGCGAGGTGACGGCCTGCGTCTTCGAGATCTTCTTGGACTCGAGGCGGTCGCGCTCGAGCATGTTCTTGAAGTCCATGTTGCCGCCGACGTTGAGCTGCATGGTGCGCTCAAGACGGACACCGCGGTCCTCGAACAGCTTGGCCATCACGCGGTGCGTGATGGTGGCGCCGACCTGGGACTTGATGTCGTCGCCGACGATCGGGACACCGGCCTCGGTGAACTTGTCCGCCCACTCCTTGGTGCCGGCGATGAAGACCGGGAGAGCGTTGACGAACGCGACCTTGGCGTCGATGGCGCACTGCGCGTAGAACTTCGCGGCGGCCTCGGAGCCCACGGGCAGGTAGCACACGAGCACGTCGACCTGCTGGTCCTTGAGGACCTGGACGACGTCCACGGGAGCCTCGGGGGACTCCTCGATGGTCAGGCGGTAGTACTTGCCGAGGCCGTCGAGGGTGTGACCACGCTGGACCGTGACGCCCGTGTTCGGGACGTCGCAGATCTTGATGGTGTTGTTCTCGCTGGCGCCGATGGCGTCGGAGAGGTCGAGGCCGACCTTCTTCGCGTCCACGTCGAACGCGGCCACGAACTCCACGTCGCCGACGTGGTAGTCGCCGAACTGCACGTGCATGAGGCCGGGCACCTTGGACGCCGGGTCGGCGTCCTTGTAGTACTCGACGCCCTGCACCAGCGAGGCGGCGCAGTTGCCCACGCCGACGATGGCTACGCGAACCGAACCCATTCCGGTTGCTCCCTGTGTGTCGTGGAAGCCCTGCTGACGCAGGGTTTCACTTTGCGGTGTCGTCGGACGGATCCGGCCGGGTACTGCCCCCGTGCCGGGGCAGGCCGCCCGTTTCTCCAGAATCGTTGTGCTGCTGAGCGGAGGCGTCGGGGCGGGATCGCTGATCCCGTCCCGCCCGCTCGCTCTCGATGAGCTCGTTCAGCCAGCGCACTTCGCGCTCCACGGACTCCATTCCGTGGCGCTGCAGCTCAAGCGTGTAGTCGTCGAGGCGCTCGCGCGTCCGGGCCAGAGAGGCGCGCATCTTCTCCAGGCGCTCCTCCAGCCGGCTGCGGCGGCCCTCCAGCACTCGCATCCGCACGTCGTGCTCGGTCTGGCCGAAGAAGGCGAAGCGGGCGGCGAAGTGCTCGTCCTCCCAGGCGTCGGGACCGGTGTGGGAGAGGAGCTCTTCGAAGTGCTCCTTACCTTCGGCCGTCAACCGGTAGACGATCTTGGCGCGGCGTCCTGCGAGTGAAGCGGCCAGCGCGTCCTCGGGAGCGCTGCCCGGCTCCTCGATCAACCAGCCGTTGGCGACCAGCGTCTTGAGGCAGGGGTAGAGGGTCCCGTAGCTGAAGGCCCGGAAGATGCCCAGCGAGGTGTTGAGCCGCTTGCGCAGCTCGTAGCCATGCATCGGGGCCTCGCGAAGAAGGCCGAGAACGGCGAACTCAAGAATTCCTGAGCGCCTGCTCATCCGCCACCTCCTCCGCTCTCGGGACTCGTCTCTCGGAACCAGAAAACTCTTATGCCGAGTCGATGTGCCGCTCCGATGTATCGACTCGATACATCCCGACGATAGAACGAGCCCCCGGCTGCGACAAGTGGGGCTCGGGTGACCGGCGTCACATCGTCAATTCACAGCGTTCGACTTGCCGGATTTGGGGTGAAGTCCGTCTGTAGGTGGGTTTTGGCCGTGCGTAGTCTGTGCGGCATGCAGACCACCGGGAACCGAGCGATGCCGCGGGGCGTCAGTGAAGCGGGTGACCGGCTGCGGCACGGTGGGGCTTTTTCCGAGGTCCGGCCGTGTGTATTTCGGGGGGACCGGAACTCAACTGCCGCTTCCAGGCGTACGCGCCTGCCCGAGGAGTAGTCGTTCGATGAGCGAGCACCGTCGCAAAATGCCGCAGCAGCAGCCGCCTAGTGGCGGTCGCGCTGCGGCCCGGCGCGCGGCCCAGCAGCCGATGGGCCACAGGCCGGCCCAAGGCCATGACGTCGGTTCCGGGTCCCCTTCGGACTCGTACGGACCGCCTTCCGCCTATGGGGAGGAGCAGCGCCCCTACGGGGGGCGTGCCGAGGCCCGGCGAGCCGCCCAGCGGGGCGGTCGCAGGCGTGCGCCCGAGGCCGGTGGCCCCGGGGGCCCGAGCGGTCCCGGGGGAGGACGGCGCGGCGGGGGCGGCGGCGGGCAGGGGGGTGGTCCCGGACGCGGTCGTGGCGGACGTCCGCCCGGCAAGAAGCGGATCATCGACTACCCGCGCTACGGCAAGTACGGCTGGCGTCGCTGGATGCCGTCGTGGAAGCTGGTCACGGGCCTGTTCCTGGCCTTCTGCGGTGGCCTTCTCGGGGCTGCCTCCATCGCGTACGCCATGGTGGGGATCCCGGACGTCGACAAGACGGCCGTCGCGCAGAACAACGTCTTCTACTGGTCCGACGGCACGCAGATGGCCGCGACCGGTGGTGAGGTCAACCGCCAGATCGTCGGCATCGAGCAGATCCCCAAGTCGATGCAGAACGCGGTGGTCTCGGCCGAGAACAAGACCTTCTGGACCGACTCGGGCATCGACCCGATGGGCATCGGCCGCGCCGTGTGGAACATGGCCAAGGGCGGCGAGACCCAGGGTGGCTCGACCATCACCCAGCAGTACGTGAAGAACAACCGGCTCAACGACCAGTCGCAGACCTTGACCCGCAAGGTGAAGGAACTCTTCATCTCGATGCGTGTCGGCAACGACCTGGAGAAGCCCGACATCATGGCGGGCTACCTCAACACCTCGTACTACGGGCGCGGTGCCTACGGCATCCAGGCCGCGGCCCGCACGTACTTCGGCAAGGACGCCAACAAGCTCAACGCGAGCGAGTCCGCCTTCCTCGCCTCGCTGCTCAAGGGCGCGACCTACTACGACCCGGCCGGCTCCCCCGAGATCGACCCCGCGGCCGACGCCAAGTCGAACCGCGAGCGCGCCGAGAAGCGCTGGAAGTGGATCCTGGACGAGATGGTCAAGGACGGGAACCTCCCGGCCGCCGAGCGCGCCAAGTACACCAAGTTCCCCACGGTGAAGGGCCGGACCCAGGGCGCCCAGCTGAGCGGCCAGATCGGCTACCTGGTGCGGACGGCCGAGGCGAACTTCCTCAACAACAACGACCGGAACATCGGCGCCCAGCAGCTCGCCCAGGGCGGCTTCGAGATCCACACCACCTTCGACAAGAAGAAGGTCAAGGCCCTCGAAACGGCCGTCAAGAAGGTCTACGACGAGCACATCAAGCCGGAGAAGCGCCCGAAGACGGACACCCACGTCCAGTTCGGCGGCGCCTCGGTGGACCCGAAGACGGGCGCCATCGTGGCGATCTACGGCGGCACCGACGCCACCAAGCACTTCACCAACAACGCCGACCAGACGGGTGCCCAGGTCGGATCGACCTTCAAGCCCTTCGTCCTGGCCGCCGCGATGCGCGACGGTGTGCGGGACAAGAAGCTGGGCCCGGAGCAGGGTCCGTCCTCGCGGACGATCGTCGACCCCGACAAGAGCGTCTACAACGGCCAGAACAAGCTGAGGATCAAGAACTACGACGGCACGGTCTGGCACGACGAGAACGGCAACGAGTGGCTCCAGACGAACGACGACGACGCGAGCTACAAGAACATGTCGCTGCGTGAGGCCATGGAGCGCTCCGCCAACTCGCCGTACGTGCAGCTCGGCATGGACGTGGGCATCGACCAGGTCCGCAAGTCGGCCGTCGACGCGGGCCTCCTGGAGTCCTCGCTGATCAAGGCCAACGTGCCGTCGTTCTCGCTCGGTATCTCCTCCCCGAGCGCGATCCGCATGGCCGGCGCCTACTCGACCTTCGCGAACAACGGCGAGCACAACGACCCGTTCTCCGTCACCAAGGTCCTCCAGCGCGGCGAGACGATCTACGAGCACAAGGCCGCGCCGAAGCGCGCGTTCTCCACGGCCGTCGCCAGCAACGTCACCGACGTGCTGAAGGACGTCGTGAAGAAGGGCACCGGCAAGAAGGCCGCGCTCGACGACCGCGAGGCGGCCGGCAAGACCGGTACGACCGACGGCAACAACTCGGCCTGGTTCGTGGGCTACACCCCGCAGCTGTCGACCGCCATCGACATGTACCGCTTCGCGGACGACGAGACGATCAAGGACCGTAAGTTCGAGTCCATGTTCGGCACCGGCGCCCAGCCGAAGATCCACGGTTCGTCGTTCCCGTCGCAGATCTGGCACGACTACATGACCGACGCGCTGAGCGGCACCAAGGCGATCGACTTCCCGGACCCCGAGGACCTGGGCGCCGAGGCGGTCTTCGGTGGCGGCGCGGTCAGCCCGACGCCGACCCCGACGGAGACCGAGTCCGAGTCGCCGTCCGCCACCGCGACGACGCAGACGCCCACCATGAAGCCGACCAAGACGGCGGACCCGGGCAAGACCTGCTCCGTGTGGGACTGGCCGTGCGACCCGAACGGCGGCACCAGCAACGGGAACGACAACGGCGGCGCGTCCAACGGCGGTGCCACCACGACACCCCCGCCGACGTCCACGGACTCCCCCTCCACCGATCCGGCCACCACCGGCGGGGGCGGAAAGCCCAACGGCGGCACCGGCTGGACCGGCCTGGGCGGCTGATCCGCCCGCCGGCAGAGCGGCCTCGTCGAGGGCCGCCGCGCCCGGTCCGTACCCCGCGTACGGAACCGGCCGTGGCGGCCCTCACCGTTTTCCCAGGCCCGTACGGCAGGATGTCCCCCATGCCGAGCCTCCAGAAGACGACCCCTCCGCGGGAACCGGCGGTGGTCTGCCCCACGCGCAGCGACGACGTGGCCGCCGCGGGCAGCGAACTGATCGGCGGACCGATCGGCCGCCGGGCGCTGCTGGGCGCCGGACAGCTCACCCCGGTGCGCGTGGTGGCCCTGGTGGCCATCGGGATGTTCGCGCTCGGCATGGTGCAGAAGCTGCCCTGCTACAACTGGGCCTGGTTCCGCGGCACCACCTCCCAGTACACCCACGCCTGCTACTCCGACATCCCGCACCTGTTCTCGGGGCGCGGTTTCGCGGACGGCCTGGTGCCCTACTTCGACCGGATCGGTGGCGACATACCGTTCCTGGAGTACCCGGTCCTGACCGGCCTCTTCATGCAGGTCGCGGCCTGGCTGACGCCCGGCGGCACCACCCTGTCGGAGCGGGAGCAGGCCTACTGGATGGTCAACGCGGGCCTGCTGCTCGTGTGCACGGCCGTCCTCGCCGTGTGCGTGGCCAGGACCCACCGCCGACGCCCCTGGGACGCCCTCCTGGTGGCGCTCGCGCCCGCCCTGGCGCTGACCGCCACGATCAACTGGGACCTGCTGGCCGTCGCCCTGACCGCCGCCGCGCTCCTGATGTGGTCGCGCGGCCGGACGCTCGGTGCCGGCGTGCTGATCGGGCTCGCGACGGCCGCCAAGTTCTACCCGATACTGCTCCTGCTCCCCCTGTTCCTGCTCTGCTGGCGGGCCGGGAAGTGGCGCGCGTTCGGCACGGCGCTGCTCGGGGCGGTGGGCGCGTGGCTGGCGGTGAACCTGCCGGTGATGCTGCTCGCGCCCGAGGGCTGGAAGCAGTTCTACGTCTTCAGCACCGACCGGAACGTCGACTTCGGCTCCGTCTGGCTGCTCCTCAGCCAGACCACCGGCCGTCAGGTGCAGCCGACGACCGCCAACCTGTGGGCGCTGCTCCTGATGCTGCTGGCGGCCGTCGGTCTGGCGATCCTGGCGTTCTCCGCGCCGCGCCGGCCCCGGCTGGCCCAGCTGGCCTTCCTGATCGTGGCCGCCTTCGTGCTCACCAACAAGGTCTACTCGCCGCAGTACGTGCTGTGGCTGATCCCGCTCGCCGCGCTCGCCCGGCCGCGCTGGCGCGACTTCCTCGTCTGGCAGGCCTGCGAGGTCATGTACTTCCTGGCCATCTGGTTCTACCTGGCCTACACGAGCAGCGGGAACAAGCAGGGCCTGCCGACCGACGGCTACCAGTTCGCCATCGTGCTGCACGTGCTCGGCACGCTCTACCTGTGCGCCCTGGTCGTGCGCGACATCCTCGCGCCGGACCGGGACCCGGTACGCCGGGACGGCTCGGACGACCCCTCGGGGGGCGTCCTGGACGGGGCGGAGGACGTCTTCGTCCTGGGCAGGGCGGCCCACCCGCCGCTGCACGCGGCCCCGGCGGCGGAGGGCCCGCGGGTGGAGTGGGGCGCCCCGGGCGGCGTCCCCGGGGGCGATCCCTGGGCGGCTCCGAGGAGCGCCTCCCGAGAGTGAGCGGACGCGGACACGTGAGCGGCCCCCCGGGTGATCCCGGGGGGCCGCTCACGTATCCGTACGGTGCTGCCGTCGGCTCAGCGCTCGACGATGCGGTCGTACTGGGTCGTGGTGTGGCGCAGATGGGCGACCAGCTCGTCGCCGACGTGCGGCTCCTGCGCGTCGGAGGGCACGAACAGGATCGACACCTGCATGTGCGGGGGCTCGGCGAACCAGCGCTGCTTGCCGGCCCAGACGAACGGGGAGAGGTTGCGGTTGACGGTCGCGAGACCGGCGCGGGCCACGCCCTTGGCGCGCGGCATCACGCCGTGCATGGCCTTGGGGGCCTCCAGGCCGACGCCGTGCGAGGTGCCGCCGGCGACCACCACGAGCCAGCCGTCGGACGCCGCCTTCTGCTGGCGGTAGCCGAAGCGGTCCCCCTTGGCGACGCGGGTGACGTCGAGGACGGCGCCCCGGTAGTCGGTGGCCTCGTGGTCGCCCAGCCACAGCCGGGTGCCGATCCGGGCCCGGAAGCGGGTCTGCGGGAACTGCTGCTGGAGCCTGGCCTGCTCGTCGGCGCGCAGGTGGCTGACGAACATGGTGTGCAGCGGCAGCCGGGCGGACCGCAGCCGGTCCATCCAGGCGATGACCTCCTCGACGGCGTCGGTGCCGTCCGGGCGGTCCAGGGGCAGGTGCAGGGCGAAGCCCTCCAGGCGTACGTCCTCGATGGCGGCGTGGAGCCGGCCGAGGTCCTCCTCGTGGACGCCGTGGCGCTTCATCGAGCTCATGCACTCGATGACGACACGGGCGCCCACCAGGGCGTGCACGCCGTCCACGGAGGACACCGAGCGGATGACCCGGTCCGGCAGCGGCACCGGCTCCTCGCCGCGCCGGAACGGGGTGAGCACCAGCAGGTCGCCGCTGAACCAGTCCTTGATCTTGGCGGCCTCGTACGTGGTGCCCACCGCGAGCATGTCGGCGCCGAAGCGCGCGGCCTCGTCGGCCAGCCGCTCGTGGCCGAAGCCGTAGCCGTTGCCCTTGCAGACCGGGATGAGACCCGGGAACTGGTCGATGACCGTCTTCTGGTGCGCCCGCCAACGAGCGGTGTCGACGTAGAGGGAGAGCGCCATGGCCGGCCCGGAACCTTTCTGGTGGCTGCGGTGTGTCAGCTGCGGTGGATCGATGGTGTGTACGCGTGTACGAGACTACGCAAGCCTCGGACGTGACGTCAGCGACGCGACATGTAGATGTCCAACGCCTTGTGCAGGAGCTTGTTGAGCGGGAAGTCCCACTCGCCGACGTACTCGACGGCCTCGCCGCCCGTGCCGACCTTGAACTGGATCAGGCCGAAGAGGTGGTCGGTCTCGTCCAGCGAGTCCGAGATGCCCCGCAGGTCGTAGACGGTGGCGCCCATCGCGTAGGCGTCGCGCAGCATGCGCCACTGCATCGCGTTGGAGGGGCGGACCTCGCGGCCGATGTTGTCGGAGGCGCCGTAGGAGTACCAGACGTGGCCGCCGACGACGAGCATGGTCGCGGCGGAGAGGTTCACGCCGTTGTGCCGGGCGAAGTAGAGCCGCATGCGGTTGGGGTCCTCGTTGTTGAGGACGGTCCACATGCGCTGGAAGTACGAGAGCGGGCGCGGGCGGAAGTGGTCGCGGACGGCCGTGATCTCGTACAGCCGCTGCCACTCGGCGAGGTCCTCGTAACCGCCCTGGACGACCTCGACGCCGGCCTTCTCGGCCTTCTTGATGTTACGGCGCCACAGCTGGTTGAAGCCCTTGAGGACGTCGTCGAGCGAGCGGTTGGCGAGCGGGACCTGGAAGACGTAGCGGGGCTGCACGTCGCCGAAGCCGGCGCCGCCGTCCTCGGCCTGCTGCCAGCCCATCTTCCGCAGCCGGTCGGCGACCTCGAAGGCGCGCGGCTCGATGTGGGTGGCCTCGACGTCCTTCAGACGCTTGACGTCCGGGTCCTGGATGCCGGACTTGATGGCGGCCGAGTCCCAGCGGCGGATGACGACCGGCGGGCCCATCTTCACGGAGAACGCGCCCTGCTGCTTCAGGTGCGCGAGCATCGGCTGGAGCCAGTCGTCGAGGTTCGGGGCGTGCCAGTTGATGACCGGGCCCTCGGGCAGGTACGCCAGGTACCGCTTGATCTTGGGGAGTTGGCGGTAGAGCACCAGGCCGACGCCGACGAGCTCGCCGCCCTTGTCGAACCAACCGAGGTTCTCCGAGCGCCACTCGGTCTTCACGTCCGCCCACGCCGGGACCTGGCAGTGGCTCGCCGCGGGCTGGCTCTGGATGAATGCCAGATGCTGCTCACGGCTGATGGTCCTCAGGGTCAGGCTCATGCGGGGCGCTCCTCGGCAGGTGTGTCCCCATCGGTCAGGGGCTCCGGCTCTCGCGCCGAAGCCTACTGCGACCGGGGAGCGCCCCTGATGGGACGTGTGTCCCTGAGCCTGTCAGGCCCTCGGGTGGGATCAGGCGAGGCCTCCGTAGAACATGCCGAGGTAGAAGCCCACGGCCGAGGCGCCGAGGCCGACGATGAGGACGAATCGCTCCCTGGTGGTCACGGAGACGAACTGTCCGACCGCTCCGGTCAGGATGCCGATCAGACCCGTCCAGGACGCCAGCACGTGCAGGCTGTGGAACTGGGCGGTGATGAAGGACAGGATTCCGAGGAAGAGGGTCACCGCCATCAGGGTGTCCTGGAGCGGGTGCGGCTTGCCGTCCGTGGCGAAGAGGGAGTGTCCGGGGTCGGGTCGCATTGCCTGTGCCATGGGGCACCTCCTGGCGTGGCTGCGGGAAGGCGGCGCACTGTGACGCCGCCGACATCCGTTGTGTACAGATTGCGTCCCCTCACCACCGGATTTCAACCGCAGGGCGATGTGCGGGTACTCTGTACGGTCTGCACCGGTGTCTGCCCAGGTCCGTCCTGGACCCCGACGGAACCCTCGCTCGTCGAGGGGGATTGTCAGTGGTGGCCGATACCGTTGCTTACGCATCACGACCCTCCTGCCACGGAACGACCGTGGCCGCTGAGTCCAAAGGAGGTGGGTTCCACATGCGTCACTACGAGGTGATGGTCATCCTCGACCCCGATCTCGAGGAGCGCGCTGTCTCCCCGCTGATCGAGAACTTCCTCTCCGTCGTCCGTGAGGGCAACGGAAAGGTTGAGAAGGTCGACACCTGGGGCCGTCGTCGTCTCGCCTACGAGATCAAGAAGAAGCCCGAGGGCATCTACTCGGTCATCGACCTGCAGGCCGAGCCTGCGGTCGTCAAGGAGCTCGACCGCCAGATGAACCTGAACGAGTCGGTCCTCCGGACCAAGGTCCTCCGCCCCGAGACCCACTGAGCCTTCGGCTCACAGGTTTTCGGGTTCGAGTAGCAGTAAGCAGCCAGAAGCAATCCCGCCGAGAGGTTCACCCATGGCAGGCGAGACCGTCATCACGGTCGTCGGCAATCTTGTCGACGACCCCGAGCTGCGCTTCACCCCGTCCGGTGCGGCGGTCGCGAAGTTCCGTATCGCGTCCACTCCCCGCACCTTCGACCGCCAGACCAACGAGTGGAAGGACGGCGAAAGCCTCTTCCTGACCTGCTCGGTCTGGCGACAGGCGGCGGAGAACGTCGCCGAGTCGCTCCAGCGAGGCATGCGCGTCGTCGTGCAGGGCCGGCTGAAGCAGCGGTCCTACGAGGACCGCGAGGGCGTGAAGCGCACGGTCTACGAGCTGGACGTCGAGGAAGTCGGCCCCAGCCTGAAGAACGCCACGGCCAAGGTCACCAAGACCACGGGTCGCGGTGGCCAGGGTGGTTACGGCGGCGGGCAGCAGCAGGGCGGCGGCGGTGGCAGCTGGGGTGGAAACTCCGGCGGTGGCCAGCAGGGCGGCGGAGCTCCCTCCGACGACCCCTGGGCCTCCAGCGCCCCGTCCGGCGGCCAGCAGCAGCAGGGCGGCGGTAGCTGGGGTGGAAACTCCGGCGGCGGCTACTCGGACGAGCCTCCCTTCTAGGGCTACGCCCCAAGAAGCAGCTCGTACCCAAACTTCTTGATCACACAGGAGAAACACCATGGCGAAGCCGCCTGTGCGCAAGCCTAAGAAGAAGGTCTGCGCATTCTGCAAGGACAAGGTCGCGTACGTCGACTACAAGGACACGAACATGCTGCGGAAGTTCATTTCCGACCGCGGCAAGATCCGTGCCCGTCGCGTGACCGGCAACTGCACGCAGCACCAGCGTGACGTCGCCACGGCCGTCAAGAACAGCCGTGAGATGGCGCTGCTGCCCTACACGTCCACCGCGCGATAAGGGAAGGGTGACCGAAAAATGAAGATCATCCTCACCCACGAGGTCTCCGGCCTCGGTGCCGCTGGCGACGTCGTCGACGTCAAGGACGGCTACGCTCGCAACTACCTGGTCCCGCGTGGTTTCGCGATCCGCTGGACCAAGGGTGGCGAGAAGGACGTGGCGCAGATCCGCCGCGCCCGCAAGATCCACGAGATCGCGACCATCGAGCAGGCCAACGAGGTCAAGGCCCGGCTCGAGGGCGTCAAGGTCAAGCTGGCCGTTCGCTCCGGCGACGCCGGCCGCCTGTTCGGCTCCGTGACCCAGGCCGACGTCGCTTCGGCGATCAAGGCTGCGGGCGGCCCGGACGTGGACAAGCGTCGTGTCGAGCTCGGTTCGCCGATCAAGACCCTCGGCGCGCACCAGGTCTCCGTGCGTCTGCACGCCGACGTGGTTGCCAAGCTGGGCGTCGAGGTCATCGCCGCCTAAGGCTGGCCTTCGGCAGTCTCTGCTGAGCAGTGAGGAAGGGCCGCACCCCTCGGGTGCGGCCCTTCCGCCGTTTCACGTGAAACATCGTGTTTCACGTGAAACGTCATCGATCGGACAGCGGAGCACCGGTCCCGGTGCCCTCGGTCGGCAGCAGCCTCGCTCGGCGGCAGTCTCAGCCGGCGGCCCCGGTCAGCGGGTGGCGCCCGTGACGATCCAGCGTCCGGAGCGGGCGCGGAGCCAGAGGGTGGCCAGGCGGACCGTCATCATCAGCGTCATCGCGCCCCAGAGGGCGGTCAGCCCGCCTCCGAGCGTGGGGACGAGCAGGGCGACGGGGGCGAAGACGGCCAGGGTCACCAGCATGGCTCCGGCGAGGTAGCGGCCGTCGCCCGCGCCCATGAGGACGCCGTCGAGGACGAAGACCATGCCGGAGACGGGCTGGGAGAGCGCCACGACCAGGAGGGCGGGCAGCAGGGTGTCCTGGACCGAGGGATCGCTGGTGAACAGCGGGATGAAGAGCGGTCGGGTGACGATGAGCAGGAGTCCGAGCACGATGCCGGAGACCACGCCCCACTGCACCATCCGGCGGCACACCTGGCGGGCGCCGTCTCCGTCCTCGGCGCCGAGGTAGCGGCCGATGATGGCCTGTCCGGCGATGGCGATGGCATCGAGGGCGAAGGCCATCAGGCTCCACAGGGACAGGATGATCTGGTGCGCCGCGACATCGGCGTCGCCGAGCCGGGCGGCCACGGCCGTGGCGATCATCAGGACCGCGCGCAGGGAGAGCGTACGGACCAGGAGCGGGGCACCGGCCTGGGCGCCGGCCCGGATCCCGGCGGGGTCCGGGCGCAGGGAGGCGCCGTGGCGGCGGGCGCCGCGGACGACCACGAACAGATAGGCCGCGGCCATGCCGACCTGGGCGATGACCGTGCCCCAGGCGGATCCGGCGATGCCGAGCCCGGCTCCGTAGACCAGCCCGAGGTTGAGGAGCCCGTTGGCGGCGAAGCCGGCGATGGCGACGTACAGAGGGGTCTTCGTGTCCTGGAGGCCGCGGAGGACGCCGGTGGCGGCGAGGACGACCAGCATGGCCGGGATGCCGAGGATGGAGATCCGCAGATAGGTGGTCGCGTAGGGGGCGGCGGTGTCGGAGGCGCCGAAGAGCCCCACGAGCCAGGGGGCGGTGGGCAGGGTGAGGGCGACGACGCCGGCGCCCAGGAGGAGGGCGAGCCAGATGCCGTCCACGCCCTGGCGGATGGCGGACGGGAGGTCGCCCGCACCGACACGGCGGGCGACGGCCGCCGTGGTGGCGTAGGCGAGGAAGACGAAGACGCTCACCGCGGTGGAGAGCAGGGTCGAGGCGATGGCTAGCCCCGCCAGCTGGGGCGTGCCGAGGTGGCCGACGATGGCGCTGTCGGCCAGGAGGAACAGGGGCTCGGCGACGAGTGCGCCGAAGGCCGGGACGGCCAGCGAGACGATCTCGCGGTCGTGTTGCCGTCGAGTGGCCTTGGAGGGCGCGGGAGCCTGATGCATGGGGTCAATCTAATCTTCCACAGGTAAGAGATGCAATGGCATTACAACCCTTACTCGGGGAGGGATTGGGCCTTCGGGTGTGCGCCGTTTGTTCTGATCTTGGTCCAGACGGCGAAGTTTTTCTCCCCCACAGCCGGTGGACGGAAAAACCGCAGGTCAGGTGGGTTGGGTCGAGGGCGGTATGAGTTTGTCCACATGGCTGTCCCCCGGTCCGTGCACAGGTTCTGGGGAGTTCTCCACAGCATCGGGGCCTTCACCCACAGGCCCTGTGGATAACCAGATTGGCTGACGGTGCCCGCGGGCCTACCGTGGACCGGCGCACGACGCGCCAGAAGCGGAGTCAAAGCCTCTCGTTTGTCGGAGCCGTGGCGTAAGAAAGAGTGGCACGGTGAGGTCCGCGGAGCGGACGGGAGGAGGTGGCTTGGTGAGCAGTCCCGAGCCCATGGACGATCCCTGGGCCGACAGCGGACCAGGTGACCGGCTGCCCACCCGTACCCGCGGCGAGGGCCGTGGCCGGGGGCGCGGTCGTGAGGACCAGCACGAGCGCGGCAGCGAGGACTCCTGGGACTCCGGGATGTCCGGCTTCGAGCGGGTCCCCCCGCAGGACCTGGACGCCGAGCAGTCCGTCCTCGGCGGCATGCTGCTCTCCAAGGACGCCATCGCCGACGTCGTCGAGATCCTCAAGGGCCACGACTTCTACAAGCCGGCCCACGAGACGGTCTACGCGGCCATCCTCGACCTGTACGCGAAGGGCGAGCCCGCCGACCCCATCACGGTCGGCGCCGAGCTCACCAAGCGCGGCGAGATCACCCGCGCCGGCGGCGTCTCCTACCTGCACACCCTCGTCCAGTCGGTGCCCACCGCCGCCAACGCCTCCTACTACGCGGAGATCGTCCACGAGCGCGCCGTGCTGCGGCGCCTCGTCGAGGCCGGCACCAAGATCACGCAGATGGGATACGCGGCCGACGGCGACGTCGACGACATCGTCAACCGCGCCCAGGCCGAGATCTACCAGGTCACCGAGCAGCGGACCACCGAGGACTACCTGCCGCTCGGCGACATCATGGAGGGCGCGCTCGACGAGATCGAGGCGATCGGCTCCCGCAGCGGCGAGATGACCGGTGTGCCCACCGGCTTCACCGACCTGGACGCGCTGACCAACGGTCTGCACCCGGGTCAGATGATCATCATCGCGGCCCGTCCCGCCATGGGTAAGTCGACGCTCGCGCTCGACTTCGCCCGCGCGGCCTCGATCAAGCACAACCTGCCCAGCGTCATCTTCTCCCTCGAAATGGGACGCAACGAGATCGCGATGCGTCTGCTCTCGGCGGAGGCCCGGGTCGCCCTGCACCACATGCGCTCCGGCACTATGACCGACGAGGACTGGACCCGGCTGGCCCGCCGGATGCCGGACGTCTCGCAGGCCCCGCTCTTCATCGACGACTCGCCGAACCTGTCGATGATGGAGATCCGCGCCAAGTGCCGCCGCCTCAAGCAGCGCAGTGGCATCAAGCTGGTCATCATCGACTACCTCCAGCTGATGCAGGCCGGTGGCTCCAAGCGGTCCGAGAGCCGCCAGCAGGAGGTCTCCGACATGTCGCGAAACCTGAAGCTGCTCGCCAAGGAGCTGGAGCTCCCGGTGATCGCGCTCTCGCAGCTGAACCGTGGCCCCGAACAGCGCACGGACAAGAAGCCGATGGTCTCCGACCTGCGTGAATCCGGCTCCATCGAGCAGGACGCGGACATGGTCATCCTGCTGCACCGCGAGGACGCCTACGAGAAGGAGTCCCCGCGCGCGGGCGAGGCCGACATCATCGTCGGCAAGCACCGTAACGGTCCGACCGCGACGATCACCGTGGCCTTCCAGGGCCACTACTCACGCTTCGTGGACATGGCACAAACCTGATCGAGTTCTCCGGGGCCACGCGGCATGATCACCGTATGACCTCATCCTTCGAAGCCCTTCTTCCCGGCACCGAACGCGCCCTGCTGCACCGCGTCGCCGTCGCCCAGACCGAGGGACGCTCGCCCTCCTTCGCCGCCGGCGTGGTCCGGGAGGGCGAGACCGTCTGGTTCGGGTCGCGCAGCTGTGTCGACGGGCACGACCCGGAGGTCGACACGCAGTACCGGATCGGCTCGATCACCAAGGTGTTCACCGCGGTGCTGGTGATGCGGCTGCGGGACGAGGGGCTGCTCGGCCTCGACGACCCGCTGGAGAAGCACCTGAAGGGCACCGGCGTCGGCGAGGTGACGATCGCTCAACTGCTCGGCCACAGCGCCGGTCTCGCCGCCGAGACCCCGTCGCCGTGGTGGGAGCGGACGCCCGGCACGGTGCGGCCCGAGCTCGACGACGTCCTGGGGGAGCAGCCGAGGCGGCACCCCGCCGGGCGGCTGCACCACTACTCCAACCCCGGTTACACCCTGCTCGGTTCGCTGGTCGAGGCCCTGCGCGGGGTGTCCTGGGAGGAGGCGCTGCGCACCGAGATCCTGGAGCCGCTGGGGCTGCGCCGGACGAGCGCGCAGCCGGTCGCCCCGCACGCCGGCGGCTTCGCCGTGCACCCGTGGGCCGATGTGATGCTGCCCGAGCCCGCGCAGGACCTGGGGATCATGGCACCGGCCGGGCAGCTCTGGTCGACCGTCGGCGACCTCTGCCGGTTCGGCGCGTTCCTCGCCGAGGGGGACGACCGGGTGCTCTCCAAGGCCTCGGTGGAGGAGATGCGGGTGCCCGCCGCGCCCCCGGCGGCCGGTGACGGGGAGTCGGGCTATGGCCTGGGTCTTCAGCTGCTGCGCAAGGACGGCCGGACGCTCGTCGGCCACACGGGTTCGCTGCCGGGCTTCGTGGCCTGCCTCTGGGTGAGCGTCGAGGACGGGCTCGCGGCGGTGGCGCTCGCGAACGCCACCTCCGGGCCCCTGACGGGCCTTGTGGCCGCCGATCTCGTCCGGATCGTGGCCGAGGCCGAGCCCCGTCTGCCGGAGCCCTGGCGGCCCCTTCCCGAGGCGGAGGTCGACCAGGAGCTCCTGGCGCTCACCGGCCCCTGGTACTGGGGGACGTACGCCTACGGTCTGCGGGTCGGCGCCGGGCGCGCGGTGACCCTGGAGCCGCTGCGCGGTGTCGGGCGCCGTGCCACCTTCCGGGCGCTTCCGGAGGGCGGCTGGATCGGTCTGGACGGCTACTACGCGGGGGAGACGCTCCGGGTGGCGCGGCGTCCCGACGGCTCGGTGAGCCATCTCGACCTCGGCTCCTTCGTCTTCACCCGCGAGCCGTACGAGCCGGGAGACGCCGTTCCCGGAGGTGTGGACGAGGCCGGCTGGCGCGGCCTCTGACCGGAAGCGCGCTGTTTCACGTGAAACAGCGCGCTCTCCTTCACAGGCTCAACTTGAACCCGACGTGGGAGGCCTCGAAGCCGAGTCGCTCGTAGAAGCGGTGGGCGTCGATGCGGGTGACGTCCGAGGTCAGCTGCACCAGTCGGCAGTCCTGGGCGCGGGACTCCTCGACGGCCCACTCGATGAGCCGGGTGCCGAGACCGCTGCCGCGCTCGTCGGCGTGGATGCGGACGCCCTCGATGAGGGACCGGGTGGTGCCCTTGCGGGAGAGCCCGGGGATGAGCGTCAGCTGCAGGGTGCCGACGACCCTGCCCGCGCGCACGGCCACGACCAGACGCTGGTTCGGGTCCTGGGCGAGCCGGGCGAAGGCGGCCGTGTACGGCGTGAGGTCGTCCGGCGACTCGCGCTGGGCGCCCAGGGGGTCGTCGGCCAGCATCGCCACGATGGCGGGGAGGTCGTCCTGCTGTGCGGGCCGTATCTCAAGATCGCTCATGGAGGGCAGGGTACGTCCGGCCCGGGGGTCAGGCGGGAACGCCGAGACCCTCGACGACCCGGACCAGCGGGGCCAGTTCCGGGTTCTCCGCCGCCGCGTCCAAGGCCTCGCGCAGGGCGCTGTCGTTGGTCGGCCGGGCCTCGTCGAGCAGCTTCCGGCCCGCCTCGGTCACATCGGTGTAGATGCCCCGCCGGTCGGTGGCACACAGGTACCGGGTGAGCAGCCCGCGGTCCTCCAGCCGGGTGACGAGCCGGGTGGTGGCGCTCTGGCTGAGCACGACGGCGTCGGCGACCTGCTTCATCTGGAGGTGTCCGCCCGGACCGTCGTGCTGGCGGCTGAGGACGTCGAGGAGCGAGTACTCGCGCACGCTCAGACCGTGCCGGGACTCCAGGGCCCGCTCGATGTGCGACTCGATCCTGCCGTGCAGCAGAGAGAGCGCACACCAGCCCTGGGAGAGGGCCGTCAGTGCGGGGTCCGTCGCGGTCATGCTCTCCCTCGCTTCCTCGGCTCCGCGGTGCCGGAGCGGCTCCGTACCAGGGTAGACGATGTGCGCAAAAATCGGCGTGTGCAAGTAATCGGTGAGGGACGGGGCTCGCCGGGTCAGCCCGCCGCGACGGTGAGCGGCGCGAAGCGGCGGCGCCAGTCGCCCGGGAGGCCGGGGAGGGAACGGATCATGATGGCGGTCTCGGCGATCTGCTCCAGGCCGTTCGCCTTCAGCCAGGTGGTCAGCGAGGTGTGCCGGCTGTCGACATCCGTGCGCAACGGGCGGTCCGAGGCGCCGGCGAGCGAGGAGACCAGGGCCTGGGCCGTGGCGACGTCGCGGGCGATCAGCGGGCCGACGACATGGGTGTCCATGTTGGGCCAGAGCCCGGCGAAGCCGGTGATCTCGCCGTCCTGCTCCGCGACGCGCAGCACATCGGCGAAGGCCGGCAGGCGGGCGATCATCGCGGTGCGGTCGACGCCGAAGATCTCGTGGTCGAGGCGCAGCACCGCGGGGAGGTCCTCCGCGGTCGCGGGGCGGACCGGAAGGGCGGGAGCCGGCTCGGTGAAGGTGAAGCGCCCCATGAGCATCTCCGAGCGGCCGACATCGGCGAAGCCCAGCTCCTCGTAGAGGGGCTGCCCGTTGGAGGTGGCGTAGAGGGTGAGCGGGGTGTCCCCCGCCTCGGCGAGCACATGGCGCATCAGCCGGCGCCCGACGCCCTGGCGGGCGTAGCGCGCGGCGACCAGGACCATGCCGATGGCGGCGAGACCCGGCCCGTACGAGGTGACCACGCAGGCGGTCACCAGCCCCTCCCCGGACGGGTCGTCGATGCCGTATCCCGTGCCCGCGGTGAGCAGCAGGCCCCACTTGTACTCCTCCCGCGCCCATCCCCGGTCCTCGGAGAGGTCCGCGCAGGCGAGGACGTCCTCCGGGGTGAGGCGGCGAATCGGGAGCTGGTCGAGCGAGGGCGCTGAGGAGGGCATGGGGTTCAGGCTCTCCGAAGCGGCGCTGAGGCGTCCACCGTTTTACGGAAACGGGCGGACTCCCGCAGGCGGCGCCCGCGTCGGGTCGGCCCCCAGGGCTTGAGCACCGAGATCGCGGTCATGAAGAGATAGGCGCCGGTGGAGACCGTGGGGGCGGCGACCAGGCTGAGGTCCGGCACGCCGGCCGCCGCCGCGTGGGTGATCTCCGGGCGGAGCGCGAAGATCGTCGCGGCGGCCGTGGCGAGGGTGATCCAGAACTTGATCCAGACCCAGCGGTGCCGGGCCAGCCCCCACGGTGTCCCCAGGGAGAGCACCAGGCCGGTGCCCAGGGTGAGCAGTGCGACCGGTGCGAGCAGCCAGTCCGCGAACACCTGCATGGCGCGGTAGGCCGCTTCCGTCAGGGAGGAGTCCTGGGTCGTGTACGCGGTGATGCCGAGGGTCAGCAGGCCCAGGCTGAGGCCGAGCCAGGCCACGGAGACGGAGACGTGGACGACGAGGAGCGCCCGCCGCGCGGGCCGCCGGAGTTGTTTCACGTGAAACACGGTGCCGTCCGGAGGTCTTCTCCCGCGTCTGACCGGGGGAGTAACCGGCCGTACTAGCCTCGGCGTACATGACGACCCTCAGCGGCAGCCGCAGGCTCCATCTCTTCGACCTCGACGGCACGCTCATCCGGGGCTCGGCGGCCGCGGTGGAGATCTCGCGGCAGCTCGGGCTGCACGAGGAGATCGCGGAACTGGAGCGGGGCTTCCTGCTGCACGGCCTCACCCCCGACGAGTTCGCGGTGCGGGCCAGGGCGCTCTGGTCGGAGCTCACTCCGGAGCAGGTGGCGGCGGCCTTCGAGGGGGCTCCCTGGCTGGCCGGCATCCAGGAGGTCTGGGCGGGGATCCGGGCCGAGGGCGGTCACTGCGCGGTGATCTCGCTGTCGCCGGACTTCTTCGTCGAGCGGTTGCTGGCCTGGGGAGCGGACGCGGCCCACGGCTCGCTCTGGCCCTCCGTGCCGTTCACGGAGCCGATCCACCGCCCGGGGATCCTCGACGCGTCGGCGAAGGTGCGGATCGCCAAGGAACTCTGCGCGCGCTTCGACGTCCCGCTGGAGGCCTGTGTGGCGTACGGGGACTCGATGTCCGACGCGGAACTCTTCGCGGTCGTGCCCGAGACGGTGGCCGTGAACGCGGACCACCACCTCGCGGATCTCGCCCGGCACAGCTACGCGGGAGCGGACCTGCGCGAGGCCTACGCACTGGTTCGAAAGAGCGCAGCCTAGTCGCCGACGGGGGGTGATCGGCCGGGAATTCCGCTTTCTGCCCGGTGTCCACGCCGGACTGTCATCCTGCGAACACGGAAGGCGACCATCCAGGTCGGCTGCGGGGAGGCGAGGACATGACGGATGCTCTGGCTACGGCCCCGGACGCATCACCGCCCCGAATACCTCCGGACGAGAGCGTGACGCCCTCGCCGGACGCGGTGCTGGTGCGTCGCACGATGGCGGAGATCGACCCGGTCGCCGACCGGGTGACCTCGTATTTCTACGCGCTGCTCTTCACCCACCAGCCCGATCTGCGGGCGATGTTCCCGGCCGCCATGGACACCCAGCGCGACCGGCTGCTCAAGGCGCTGCTCACGGCTGCCGAGCACCTGGACGACGTCCCCGTGCTCACGGAGTACCTCCGGAACCTCGGCAGGGGGCACCGCAAGTACGGCACCCAGCCCGCGCAGTACCCGGCGGTGGGCGAGGCCCTGATCGGCGCCCTGGCGCGGTACGCCGACAGCTGGGACGAGGAGGCCGAGGCGGCCTGGGTCCGCACGTACACGACGATCTCGCAGATCATGATCGACGCGGCGGCGGAGGACGAGCGGCGCGCGCCGGCCTGGTGGCAGGCGGAGGTGGTCTCGCACGACCTGCGGACCCCGGACATCGCCGTGATCACCCTCCGGCCGGACCAGCCGTACCCGTTCCTCGCCGGGCAGTACACGAGCCTGGAGACGCCCTGGTGGCCGCGGATATGGCGGCACTACTCCTTCGCCTCGGCGCCCCGCCCGGACGGTCTGCTCTCGCTGCACGTCAAGGCGGTGCCGGCCGGCTGGGTCTCCAACGCCCTGGTGCACCGCGCCCGCCCCGGGGACGTCCTGCGGCTCGGCCCGCCCGCCGGGTCGATGACCGTCGACCACTCCACCGACAACGGGCTGCTCTGCCTGGGCGGAGGGACGGGCATCGCCCCGATCAAGGCCCTGGTCGAGGACGTGGCCGAGCACGGTGACCGGCGCCGCGTCGAGGTCTTCTACGGCGCACGCAGCGACCATGACCTCTACGACATCGACACCATGCTGCGGCTCCAGAAGACCTTCCCGTGGCTGGCCGTCCGCCCCGTCACCGAGGACCAGGGACGGCTCCCGGACGCCGTGCGCCAGTACGGGCCGTGGGCCGAGTACGACGCCTATCTCTCCGGGCCGCTCGGCATGATCCGCAGCGGGGTGGACGCCCTGCGGGGCGTCGGCATCCCCACCGACCGGATCCGCCACGACTTCCTGACGGAGCTCGTCCCGCAGCCCTAGCCCAGGTCGGGCGCGTGCATCGCGCGGACGCCCTCGATGTTGCCGTCCAGGTAGTGGCGCAGGGAGAGCGGCACCAGGTGCACGGCGGCGATGCCGACCCGGCTGAAGGGCACGCGCACGATCTCGTACTCGCCCAGCGGCTCCTCGATCTCGGGGCCGTGCCGCAGCGAGGTGTCCATGGACTCCAGGCGGCAGACGAAGAAGTGCTGGACCTTCACGCCGGAGACCCCGCCGTCGACGATGTGCTCGACGGTGTCGACGAAGCAGGGCACCACGTCGGTGATCTTGGCGCCGAGCTCCTCGTGCACCTCGCGGTGCAGGGCCTGGACGACGGTCGGGTCCGAGGGCTCGACCCCGCCGCCGGGGGTCAGCCAGTACGGATCCACTCCGGGCTTGGTGCGCTTGATGAGGATCAGGTCGTCCCCGTCGAGCAGGATGGCGCGTGCGGTGCGCTTGACCACTGGTCGTTCGGTCATGGGAAGAAAATGGCCCGTCCCGGGTGTCCTGAAACTCACCAGTCCCCCGCGGTCCGCAACAGCCACTCGTGGGCCCGCGCCAGATGCGGCAGCGCGAGCGTGCCGGTGCGCACCACCAGGAAGTAGGTGCGCAGGGGCGGCACCGGCGGGTCGAGGAGCGCCAGCAGGCGGCCGCCGGCCAGGGCCTCCTCACACAGATAGCGCGGCAGCACGGCGAGCCCCGCTCCGGCGGCGGTGGCTTCCAGGACGGCCCGCAGGTCCGGTACGACCACGGTCGCGGCGGCGGCCGGCTTCGACTCGAAGACGGCCGCCCAGTAGCGCGCGACGAACGGCAGCGACTCGTGCACCTCGACCACGGGCAGCTGCTCCAGGACGACCGCACCCCGGCGCAGCAGCACCCCGGGAGAGAGGCGGGCGGCCCAGCGCGGGGCGGCGACCAGGACGTGCTCCTCGTCGCAGAGCGGGGTGGCGGCGAAGAGCCCGCCGCGGGGCCGTGCGGTGGAGACGGCCAGGTCGTGGTGCCCGGCGGCGAGCCCGTCGAGGGTCTCGTCCGCGTCGCCCAGGAAGGAGACGCGCAGCGTGAGGCCCTGGGCGACCAGCGGGGTCAGGGCGGGCAGCACCCGGACCGAGGTGAACTCGGGCGGCCCGGCCAGGTGCAGGGTGCGGATCCCGCTCTGCTCCTCGAGGCCGGTCTCGGCGATCTCGGCGAGCGCGTCCAGGTGCGGCGCGGCGCGATGGGCGAGTTCGTCGCCGATGGTGGTGGGGGTGACCCCACGGGCCTGTCTGAGGAAGAGCGGGCGGCCCAGCTGCCGTTCCAGGGTGCGGATCTGGCCGGTGACCGCGGGCTGGGAGAGTCCGAGGAGGGCGGCGGCGCGGGTGAAGGAGCCGGCCCGGTGCACCGTGACGAACGTGCGCAGCAGGGCCAGATCCATGTCGCCCCCTCCCGGCCGCAGGGGGCCGTTCGACTCAGGCGGTCCGCTGACGGCGCCTCAGGACCGTCCAACTATAAATAAGTCGATAGGTCGCTGTCGCTAGAGTGATTGGACACTGACGCACAGTCAACTAGCCTTGTCCGGGCGGACGTCGGCCGTGGGGACGGCTGCGGAACCGCTGGGGGAGCAAGGGGGAGGAGGGCGTTCCGAGCCACGAGGGGGGAGGTTCGGAACGCTTCTTCATGAGCCCGCTCTCCCCTGTCAGGCACCCTTGGCGGCGGTGTCGAGGGCCTGAAGGACGTCGTCGATCAGGTCCTCCGGGTCCTCCGCGCCCACCGAGAAGCGGACGAAGCCCTCGGGCACGGCGTCCCCGCCCCACCGTCCGCGCCGCTCGGCGGTCGACCGGACCCCGCCGAAGCTGGTCGCGTCGTCCACGAGCCGCAGCGCGTCCAGGAACCGGTCCGCCCACGCGCGGTCCGGCAGGACGAAGGAGACGACGGAGCCGAAGCGCCGCATCTGCCGGGCGGCCACCTCGTGCGAGGGGTCTGTGGGCAGCCCCGGGTAGCGCAGTCCGGTCACGTCCCGGTGCGCGAGGAGGGCCTCGGCGACGGTCAGCGCGGTCGCGCACTGCCGGTCGAGGCGCAGCTGGAGGGTGGCCAGGGAGCGGTGGGCGAGCCAGGCCTCCATCGGGCCCGGGATGGCCCCGACGATCTTCCGCCAGCGGCGCACCTCGGCGGCCCGCAGCGGATCGCGGCAGCTGACGTGGCCGAGCAGGATGTCGCCGTGCCCGGTCATGCCCTTGGTGTCGCTGGCGACGGAGAAGTCGGCGCCCAGCTCCAGGGGCCGCTGGCCGAGCGGGGTGGCCAGGGTGTTGTCGACGGCCACCAGGGCCCCTGCCTCGTGGGCGGCCCGCACCATGCGTCGCACGTCGCAGACGTCGAGCCCGGGGTTGGACGGCGTCTCCAGCCACAGCAGCTTCGCCCCGTCGAGGACGGTGAGCTGGGTGTCGCCGCGGGTCGGCGCGGTGCGCACCTCCACGCCGTACGCCCGCAGCTGTTCGTGCAGCAACGGCAGTGCCTGGTAGGCGTCGTCGGGGACGACGACGGCGTCGCCGGCGCGCAGCTGGGAGAACAGGACGGCGGAGATGGCGGCCATCCCGGAGGCGAAGACCAGGGTCTCGACCCCGGTCTCCCCCGGTGCCTCCAGCTCGCCGATGGCGCGTTCCAGGAGGGTCCAGGTGGGGTTCTCGTCGCGGCCGTAGGTGTAGGGGCCGGTGGGGTCGCCCGGCAGGTGGAAGTGGGCGGCGAAGACCGGACCGGGCAGGGTGGGCTCGTACTTCACGGGCTCGGGCAGGCCGGCCCGGACCGCCCGGGTCCCGTCGCCGATCCGGCCGGTCTCCTCGGGTCGGAGCCCTCCGTCGCCGTCGGTGCTGCTCATCGCGTCCGCTCCTCCACCTCGTCGCGCACCGCGGCGAGCAGTCCCTCGCTCGCGGCCTCCACCATGTCCAGGCACTCCTCGAACCCCTCCCGGCCGCCGTAATAGGGGTCGGGCACGTCGAGCTCGGCGCCCGCGCCGGGGTCGTAGGAGCGCAGCAGCCGTATCTTCGCAGCGTCCTCGGGGGTGGGGGCGAGCCGCCGCAGTTCGCGCAGATGCCCCTCGTCGAGGGCGATGACCAGGTCCAGCGCGGCGAACCACGAGGAGCGGAACCGGCGGGCGGCGTGCGCCGAGCCGTATCCGTGCTCCTCCAGGACGGCCACGGTGCGTGGGTCGGCGGCGTCGCCCTCGTGCCAGCCGCCGGTGCCGGCGCTGTCCACGACGACCGCGTCGGCCAGGCCGGCCTCGGCCACGCGGGCGCGGAAGACGTGCTCGGCCATCGGCGATCGGCAGATGTTGCCCGTGCAGACGAAACAGACGCGGTACGTCACGGCCGGCCCTCAGTCGCCGTCGGGGAGGACGACGTTCAGCGCCCAGGAGACGACGGAGATGATCAGGCCGCCGAGCACCGCGGTCCAGAACCCGTCCACGTGGAAGCTGAGGCCGAGCTGGTCGGCCAGCCAGGAGGTCAGCAGCAGCATGAGCGCGTTGACGACCAGGGTGATCAGACCGAGCGTCAGGATGAAGAGCGGAAGCGTGAGCAGCTTCACGAGCGGCTTCACCAGGAAGTTGACCAGGCCGAAGACCAGGGCGACCAGGATCAGGGTCCAGGCCTTCTTCGCGGTGCTGTCTCCGGTCAGGGTGATGTCCTGGAGCAGCCAGATGGCCACGGCCAGGGCCCCCGCGTTCGCGAGCGTCTTGACTACGAAATTCTTCATGTGTCAGATCGTGGCAGACACGATCGAGCCAAGGCAGGGGCGAACGACCATGAAGGCATTCCGACTGGATGAGCTGGAGGCGGAGCGCGCCGCCAACGAGGGCGCGTACCTCCAGTTCCTGCGGGAACGGAACATGTCCGTCGGGCTGTACGCGCTCGACGCGGGGCAGCTCGACCCGCAGCAGCCGCACGGTCAGGACGAGGTGTACTTCGTGGTGAGCGGCCGGGCGGCGATCACGGTCGGGGAGGAGACGACCCCGGTGGCGCGGGGCAGCGTGGTCTACGTGCCGGCCGGGGTGCCGCACAGGTTCCACCACATCACCGAGGACCTGCGGGTCATGGTGGTCTTCTCGCCGCCGGAGGCGTGAGCCCGGCCCCCTAGGGGTCGGATCAGGGAAGAGCGGGGGCCGTGAGGCCCCCGCTCGCCAGGGGTGCGCACCTAGCATCGAAGGTGTCGGCGACAGAACGCCGGCGGTCCCGGGGTCCGGACGGATCCCGCGGGTCCGGACTCTTCGGGAGATGAGGTAAGCGCAATGGCGGTGAAGGAGATTCTCGCGGGGATGCCGTGGTGGGTGAAGTGGGTCGCCATACCCGTTCTCGCGCTCGTCGTCTTCGGTGGACTGATCACCAGCGTCCTCACCATCGTGGTGGGCCTGCTCTTCAAGGTGCTGGTGTTCGTGGCGCTCGTCGGTGGCCTGATCTACGTCGTACGGAAGTTCAGCTCGTCCTCCTCCGGTTCGCGCGAGGACTGGTAGCACGGGTTCCCCCTTGGTACGGGCCAACGGCCTGGGATTAGCCCGGGCGAGGGAACGCACCGGTTGAAACCGGCCGTGGCCCTGGGGGCTGCCATTAGAGTGGAAACCTCTGCCGCCCCAGGAACAACAGGCGTAGACCCGACGGTCCCAGGTCGCGGTGGGCGCGCGGGGGCGGCCCCCGCGGGCGGATGCGACGCGTCCGTCACTCGCCTGGGGGTGACCTTTGGCCACGGCTTCGCAGACCGCTGCTCCTACCCTGATCGGATCGGTACAGCGGGCGCTGAGACTTCTGGAGGCCGTGGGCTCCCATGAGGACGGAGCGCCCGCCAAACAGCTTGCCCGCGAAGCGGGACTGCCGCTTCCCACCGCATACCACCTGCTCCGCACCCTGACGCACGAGGGCTATCTGCGCCGTGAGAAGGGTGTGTTCGTCTTCGGCGACGCCGCCGGCCGTCTGGTCGGCGGCGGAGTTCTGCAGAATCGTCGCACCAAGGTCGAGGACTCTCTCGCGCACTGGCGTGATGCCATCGGCGTCCCCGTGTACTTCGCGATCTACCGCGAAGGCGAGATCGAGCTCGTCGCCGTCGCCGACACCCCCGCGGCTCCCGCCGTCGAGGAGTGGGCCGATTTCCGGGAGACCGGCCACGCGCACGCCATCGGGCAGTGCCTGCTGAGTCAACTCGATCTGAAGAGTCGTCAAGACCACCTCGATCGCCATCCGGTGGAAGCGATCACGCCGTATACGGTGCGTAATCGGCGTGCCCTTTTGGACCGTTTGGACGGAATAGGGCGTATGGAGCCCCTGGTGGAGCGTCAGGAATATGCGCTCGGCACAGTCTGTGCCGCCATCCCCATCACTGCGGGGTCCACGGCGGCCGCGATGGCCATTTCCGTACCCCTTCACCAGGGAGAACGGTTGCTACCTGCGATCGCTCAGCTACAGAACGAGATCGGAAGGCTCTTCAGTTCGCTCGCCTTCTCTATCAGTATCTGAAAAATCACTCCTTGTGATCTGCTAGCGCTTACAGCACGATTGCGTCAAGAGGGCCATGAGGGATCATTCCTGGCCGTTTCGACCACAGCTTTCAGCAGCGTGTTTACACAACTGCTTCGTCTACTGCGGGGTACATGATGCGAGAGACGGTTCAAGCCGAACTCCTGATGAGCTTCCTCGTCTCCGAGGAGCTCTCCTTCAGGATCCCGGTGGAACTGCGATACGAGACCCGCGACCCCTATGCGGTGCGGATGACCTTCCACCTTCCCGGAGACGCGCCGGTGACCTGGGCGTTCGGCCGGGAACTGCTGCTCGACGGGATCAACCGGCCCAGCGGCGACGGCGATGTGCACATCGCGCCGACCGATCCGGACGGGCTCTCCGACGTGATCATCCGGCTCCAGGTCGGCAGCGACCGGGCCCTGTTCCGGGCGAGCGCGCCACCGCTGGTCGCCTTCCTCGACCGTACGGACAAGCTGGTCCCGCTCGGTCAGGAACGCACCCTCGGCGACTTCGAGGACAACCTGGAGGCGGCACTGGGCCGGATCCTCGCGGAGGAGAACGCCGGCTGAGCCGTACCGAGGCGTACGGAGTCCCCCGGGTCCCCGTACTCCGCGGTCGGTCAGGTCACTTGGCCCGGCGGCGGCGTCCGCGCCCGCCCGGGCGCTGCTCCGTGGCCCCCGGCCGGTCGGCCGAGACCACCAGCGCCGCGAGGACGGTGGTGACCGGCACCGAGGCGACCAGGCCGATGGAGCCGATCAGCGTGCGGACGATCTCCTCCGCGACCAGCTCGCTGTTGGCCACCGTCCCCACGCTGCTCTGGGCGATCGAGAAGAGCAGCAGCAACGGCAGGGCGGCGCCGGCGTACGCGAGGACCAGGGTGTTCACGACCGACGCGATGTGGTCGCGGCCGATCCGGATGCCGGCCCGGTAGAGCGCCCGTGGACCCATCCGCGGATCGGCCTGGTGCAGTTCCCAGACCGCCGAGGTCTGGGTGACCGTCACGTCGTCGAGCACGCCGAGCGAACCGATGATGACGCTCGCCAGCAGCAGACCCGACATGTCGATGTTCGGGTACAGGCCGTGGATGAGGCCCGTGTTGTCGTCGGTGTTGCCGGTGAGCGAGGCCCAGCCGATGAAGAGCGAGCCGAAGAGGCCGATCAGCAGCAGCGAGACCAGGGTGCCGAGCACGGCCACCGAGGTCCGGGCGGACAGGCCGTGGCACATGTAGAGCGCGATGAGCATGATCGCGCTCGCTCCGACGATGGCGACCACCAGGGGATTGGAGCCCTCGAGGATCGCCGGGAGGATGAAGAAGGTCAGCACCAGGAAGCTCACGGCGAGCGCGATCAGCGCCATCACGCCGCGCATCCTGCCCACGGCCACCACCACCAGCGCGAAGATGCCGGCGAGGACCGCCAGCGGCAGCTTCCGGTTCACGTCCGTCACGGAGTACTGGAGTTCGCGCGGTGCGTCGGGGGCGTACGCGACGACCACGCCCTGGCCCTCGTGGAGCTGGCGCGGGGCGTCCGGCTGCACGATCTCGGTGAAGGTCCGGCCCTGGTGCGGGCCCGAGGTGACCTCGATCGTCGCCTTCTCGCACTGCCGGGTGTCACTCCCCTCCGGCGTCGAGGCGTCGCCGGTCGGCGGGGCCTGCGCGACGTTCACGTCCTTGCAGTCGACGTGGTCGACGGCCACGACCCGCCCCTGCTCGGTCTGCCGGTCGAAGCCCACCCCCGTGCGCTCGTGCGCCGGGGCGCCGCCCGGCCACAGCACCGCGAGCCCGATCAGGACGGCGGCGCCGAAGGGGATCAGGACGGCGGCGATGACCTTGCGCAGATGACGCGAGACGGGCGCCGCCGGGCCGTGGCTGTGTGTGTGGCCGTGTCCGTGGCCGCCGCCGTGCCCCCCGCTCCCTCCGTCGTCGTGGCCGTGTCCGCCATGGCCCTCGTGGCCACCGGAACGGTGCGGATCGGGGGTCTGCTGCGTGGAAGTCACCGAGCGATCATCGCAAGAACGCGGGGGACCCACTGTTCAGCACGCCAGGGAGGGCGCTAGCGTGGTGGCACCTTTGCACACGCGGGAGCTCGGAGCACCGGGCTGAGAGGGCGCTGATCACCGTACGCGCGTACTGGACGTACGTACGGGAGGAGGCTGCGCCGACCGCCGAACCTGTTACCGGGTAATGCCGGCGTAGGGAGATTCGGTCTCATGACCATTCAGGATGCACGCACGCCTGCCTCCGACCAGAACGGCCCGCAGGAGCGCACGCCGGGCTGGCACAAGGGATACGTCGAGGGCTCGCGCCCCGACCTCCGGGTGCCGGTCCGCCAGGTGCACCTCACCAACGGCAAGGACGTGACGCTGTACGACACGTCCGGTCCGTACACCGACCCCACCGTCGAGACCGACGTCCGGCGCGGCCTGGCGCCGCTGCGCGAGAACTGGATCATCGCGCGCGGGGACACCGAGGAGTACGCGGGCCGCCCGGTCCGCCCCGAGGACGACGGCATCAAGCACACCTCGCCGCGCGGCGGGGGCCTGAAGAACCTCGACGCCGTCTTCCCGGGCCGGCCGCGGCTGCCCCGCCGGGGCCGGGACGGCCAGGCGGTGACGCAGCTCGCGTACGCCCGCCGGGGCGAGGTCACCCCGGAGATGGAGTACGTCGCCATCCGCGAGAACGTCTCCCCCGAGGTCGTGCGCGAGGAGATCGCCGCGGGCCGCGCGGTGCTCCCGGCCAACGTCAACCACCCGGAGATCGAGCCGATGATCATCGGCAAGCGGTTCCTGGTGAAGGTCAATGCCAACATCGGCAACTCCGCGGTCACCTCGTCCATCGAGGAGGAGGTGGAGAAGATGACCTGGGCGACGAAGTGGGGCGCCGACACGGTCATGGACCTCTCCACCGGCCGCAACATCCACACCACCCGCGAGTGGGTGCTGCGCAACTCCCCCGTGCCGATCGGCACCGTGCCGCTCTACCAGGCCCTGGAGAAGGTCGACGGCAAGGCCGAGGAGCTGACCTGGGAGATCTACAAGGACACGGTCATCGAGCAGGCCGAGCAGGGCGTCGACTACATGACGGTCCACGCCGGCGTGCTGCTGCCGTACGTGCCGCTGACCGCCCGCCGCAAGACCGGCATCGTCTCGCGCGGCGGCTCGATCATGGCCGCCTGGTGCCTCGCGCACCACCAGGAGAACTTCCTCTACACGAACTTCGAGGAGCTCTGCGAGATCCTCGCGGCGTACGACGTCACGTACTCGCTCGGCGACGGCCTGCGGCCCGGATCGATCGCGGACGCCAACGACGCCGCGCAGTTCGCCGAGCTGAAGACCCTCGGTGAGCTCAACACCATCGCCAAGCGGCACAACGTGCAGACCATGATCGAGGGCCCGGGCCACGTCCCGATGCACAAGATCAAGGAGAACATCGACCTCCAGCAGGAGATCTGCGAGGAGGCGCCGTTCTACACGCTCGGCCCGCTCACCACCGATGTGGCGCCCGCCTACGACCACATCACCTCGGGCATCGGCGCGGCGATGATCGCCTGGTGGGGCACGGCGATGCTCTGCTACGTGACGCCGAAGGAGCACCTGGGCCTGCCCAACAAGGACGACGTGAAGACCGGCGTCATCACCTACAAGATCGCGGCCCACGCGGCCGACCTCGCCAAGGGCCACCCGGGCGCGCAGGAGTGGGACGACGCCCTGTCGGACGCGCGCTTCGAGTTCCGCTGGGAGGACCAGTTCAACCTGGCCCTCGACCCGGACACCGCCCGCGAGTTCCACGACGAGACGCTGCCGGCGGAGCCCGCGAAGACGGCGCACTTCTGCTCCATGTGCGGGCCGAAGTTCTGCTCGATGAAGATCTCCCAGGACATCCGCCGTGAGCACGGCGGCGACCTGAAGGCGGACGAGATCGAGGCGGGCATGGCGGAGAAGTCGGCCGAGTTCGCGGCGGCCGGCAACCGCGTGTACCTGCCGCTGGCGGAGTAACCCGCCCCGGCACACGGCCGGGACCGGCCCGCGACCCATGGGGGGAGCCGCGGGCCGGTCCCGTTCCCGGGCGCCCTCGCGCCCGCGCCGGGCTACTCCGGGCGGTGGTCCGGCGGTCCGAAGTCCGGGCTGGTGAAGTCCGGGCTCGAGTAGGTCGGCCGGGGGGCCGGGGGGCCCTCGGCCGGGCTGCTGAAGTCCGGGCCGCTGTAGCCGACCTTGGGGATCCGGCCGGTCGGCGGCGGCTGCTTCGGCTTGGGGAGGACCGGGGGAGCGGGGGTGGCGAGGGCGTCGCGGAGGAAGGGCAGGATGCCGCGGTCCACGAGGGCGCGGCCCCAGGCCTGTCTCGCGCGGGACAGATCGTCGTCCGGAGTCCCGGCCGGCACCTCCGTGGCGCTGTTGCGCAGGGCCGTCACCAGCAGTCCGACGGCCGCGCAGACCAGTCCCGCCGCGGCCACCGCGCCGAACATCAGGCCGGCGGTCAGCAGGGTGTCGGCGAAGACGGGCGCCGGGTCGAGCAGCTTCAGGACCGCGCCGACCAGGAGCAGGAGCACGGCCGCGGTGCCCGCGAGGATCGGGGCGAGGACGGTGACGATCGCGACGACACCCGCCCCGTCGGCGCCGTTCGCGCCGTCGAGGGCTGCGTCGGTGCCACCGGCACCGGCGGCGCTCGCCGTGCGGAGCTGTTCACGGACCTTCACGAAGTGGTCGTACTCGACCGCGGCGGCCGTCGTGATGAGCGCTGTCGCGTTCAGCGCCATCTCGCGCAGCTGCGCGGTCGTGAACCGGTCGCCGATGTCGGCGAATCCCGGCCGGTCGTGCGCGGAGCGCAGTGCCTCGTCGAGAACGCGCTCGAACTCGGCGCGGTCCTCGGTCAGCAGGTGCGGAGCCACGTTCATGTGCATCCCCCGATGCTCCGTAGGGCCGCAACGGCCCTGGTGAAGCGGCCGGTTTGGCGGAAACGGAGGAGAGCCTGCTACGGATGAGCCGATGGTATTGCGGTTACGGCACGCGGTGACAGGGTGTTTCGGGAAATCGACTTCCCCGGATGCGCAGGGTTATGCGTCAGGCGGGCAGCGGGAGTTGTACGACCAGCAGCTTTCCGGCCATGGTCACTCCGCCGTCCATCGCGATCGCGAGTCCGTCCGCGTAGACGTGCGGACCCTCGACGGGCGGGCGCTCGCCCTCCTCGCCGTCCTCCGTGCCGACCTGGCCGAGGAGGTACGGGATGGGGCTGTGCCCGTGCACGATCCGATGGCCGCCGTAGGTGCCGAGCAGCTCCTGGACGGCCTGCGGGCCCGTGGTCTCGTCGCGGAAGGCGAAGCGCTTGGTGAACTTGCGGAAGACGTCCCAGACCTCGTCCGCGTCGTTCCGGTTGAGGATCTCGTGGACGGTGTCGTTGACGTCCTCGATCGTGGCGCCGTACTCCAGGTACGCGGTGGTGTCCGAGTGGAGCAGGAGGTGTCCGTCCTCCTCCACCACGGCGTCGAGCCGGGACATCCACTGGAGGTGGACGTCCTGCAGGCGGTCCATGTCGTGCTTCTGCCCGCCGTTGAGCAGCCAGGCGGCCTGGAAGGTGGCGGTGCCGGCGCCCGAGCTGACGGGCGTGTCGCCGAAGCGCTTGGCGCCGATGAGCAGCAGCTCGTGGTTGCCCATGAGGGCCTTGCAGTAGCCGCCGGCGGCGGCGGCCTCGGCGGAGAGGCGCATGACGAGGTCGATGACGCCGATGCCGTCGGGCCCGCGGTCGGTGAAGTCGCCGAGGAACCACAGGCGGGCGTTGCCCGCGGCCCAGCCGCCGTTCTCGTCGATGAGGCCCTGGGCGCGCAGGGCTTCGAGCAGCTCGTCCAGATAGCCGTGGACGTCGCCCACGACGAAGAGCGGGCCGGGGCCGTCGCCCGTGGCCGCGAGGGGCTGCGGGGCGGGGGCGACGTGGACCTGGACCGTGTCGCCGCGGTTGATGACCGGGAGGTCGCGCTCGGTGGGCGTGTAGCCCTCGGGCGGCTCGTCCTCGGGGTACGCGTTGCCGGGGTGGCCGGTGGCGACGGCGACGATCGAGGAGCCCGGGTCGCCGTACGACTCGCTCCGGTCGGCCGCGGGGGCCGGGGGTGCCGGAGGGGCCGCGGGGGCCGGGGGCGCCATCGCAGCCGGAGCCGGAGCCGGAGCCGGAGCCGGAGCCGGGGGCGCGGCGGCAGCCGCCGGGGGCGCCGACGGGACCGGCGGGACCGGAGAGGTCGCGGCGCCGACCAGGTGGAGGGTGGCGTCGGCGGGTGCCGGGGGCGCCACGGGGGCGGCCGGCGCGTCGGCGGGGAACGGCTCGGGTGCGTGTCCCTGGACGGGCACCCGGGCGTACGGAGGTACACGGAAGTCACGCAACGTCGCTGTGCGCACCACGGGTTCCTGCCCGGCCCCCTGTGTCATCGACCCCTCCACCACCGTCGCGATGCTCTGCACATCGCGGACCGTTCTGGTCGAGGTGGTCCGCGGTGTCGTCCGCCCATCATAGGAATGAGCGTCCTCCTGTGTGACGCACCAGGGGTGGTGAATCCGGGTCCACTCCGGGTTCACCGGTTGTTTCGCCCGAATTGGGAAGGTCCAGGCCAGGGACGAGGCCGGGCCGCCCCGAGGTTTTGCCTCGACACGGCCCTGAAGTGACGTGCGATCCGATCCGCGGAGTCGCGGTCGGCGGGTCTTCCTCGGATCAGTCCTTCGAGGGAGACCTCGGCGGGCTGACCGTCGTCCGCGGCGACCTTCGCTGCGAGGAGGTGCGGACGATCAGCTCCGTCGGTATCACCTGCTCGACCGGTCCGTCCGTCTCGATCCCCTCGATGGCGTCGATGAGGAGCTGGACGACGGCGGTGCCGATCCGGCGGGGCTTGAGCGAGAGCGTCGTGATGGGCGGTTCGGTGTTGGCGTAGACGGTCGACTCGCTGCAGCAGACCAGCAGCAGGTCGTCCGGCACCCGCAGCCCGTAGCGGCGGGCGGCCGCCAGCAGGTCGGTGCCGTTGGGGTCGAAGAGGCCGTACACGGCGTCGGGCCGGTCCGGGCGGGCGAGCAGCCGGTCGGCCGCGACGGCGCCCGCGCACGGATCGTGCGCCGGATAGGCCTCGTAGACGGGGTCCTGGCCGACCCGCTCGCACCAGTTGAGGTAGGCGGTGGTGGACAGGCGGGTGTAGGTGTCGGTGGTGGTGCCGGTGAGCAGGCCGATCCTGCGGGCGCCGGCGGCGGCGAGGTGGTCGAGCAGATCGAGGACGGCCGCCTCGTGGTCGTTGTCGACCCAGGCGGTGACCGGCAGGGTGCCGGCCGGGCGCCCGTCGGAGACGACGGGCAGTCCTTGGCGGACGAGTTCGGTGACGACGGGGTCGTGGTCGGAGGGATCGATGACGACGGTCCCGTCGAGGGCGACGTTCGACCAGACGTCGTGACGGGAGGTGGCGGGCAGGATGACCAGGGCATAGCCGCGAGCGAGCGCGGCCGAGGTGGCGGCTCTGGCCATCTCCGCGAAGTACGCGAATTCGGTGAAGGTGAAAGGTTCATCCCCGTACGTGGTCACGGTCAGGCCGATGAGGCCCGACTTGCCGGTACGGAGCGTGCGGGCCGCTGCGGACGGGCGATAGCCCAGCCGGTCTGCGACCTCGCGGACGTGGCGGCGGGTGGCGTCCGGGAGCCGGCCCTTGCCGTTGAGCGCGTCGGAGACAGTCGTGATGGAGACCCCGGCGGCGGCGGCCACGTCCCGGATGCCCGCTCGGCCCTGCCGGCTTCCCCGGGTCTGTGCCCGGCTCACCTGGTGCTTCCCTGCTGCTGTCATGGCGAGCCGATAGTAGGGCGAGGGGAGTGGGTTGGGCCGGTCGCATATTCACGCATTGACAGGCACGTTTCTGCATGATCAAAAACAGCTAACGCCCTGAGAAACAAAGGGTGTTTGGGCCCTTGCCATGCGACCTGTCGGCCCCGGTACCCATGAGCCTGGCGAGAGGGTCAGGTCTCGAAGAGGTCTCAACTCACCTCTACGGGGGATGCGCGCCACGGCGCCCGCCACCGGCGCGCGCCACCCCTGGGCGCGCTCCCCCTGTTGTCGCTCCGTTGTCCACAGGCCATTCGCAGGGGAGCCGAATCCTCATAAGGTGAGCAGCATTGGCGGTACGGACGGTCGAGGAGGCCACACTGTGAGCGAGACCAGCGGGACGAGCACCGGCAGCCCGAAGCTGCGCGCCGAGCTGGACGGCATCCCCACCTACAAGCCGGGCAAGCCGGCCGCCGCGGGCGGACCGGTCGCCTTCAAGCTCTCGTCGAACGAGAACCCCTACCCGCCGCTGCCGGGGGTCATGGAGAGCACGCTGGCCGCGGCCGCGACCTTCAACCGCTACCCGGACATGGCGTGCACGGGGCTGATGAACGAGCTGGCCGACCGCTTCGGCGTCCCGGTCTCGCACATCGCCACCGGCACCGGCTCGGTCGGCGTCGCCCAGTCGCTGATCCAGTCGACCGCGGGCCCGGGCGACGAGGTCATGTACGCCTGGCGCTCCTTCGAGGCGTACCCGATCATCACGCAGATCAGCGGGGCGACCTCGGTGCAGGTGCCGCTCACCGACGGCGATGTGCACGACCTCGACGCGATGGCCGAGGCGATCACCGAGCGGACTCGGCTGATCTTCGTCTGCAACCCCAACAACCCCACGGGCACCGCGGTGCGCCGTGCCGAGCTGGAGCGCTTCCTGGACCGGGTGCCCTCCGACATCCTCGTGGTGATCGACGAGGCGTACCGCGAGTTCGTCCGCGACACCGAGGTCCCGGACGGCGTGGAGCTCTACCGCGACCGGCCGAACGTGGCGGTGCTGCGGACCTTCTCGAAGGCGTACGGCCTGGCCGGGCTGCGGGTCGGTTTCGCGATCGCCCACGAGCCGGTGGCCGCGGCGCTGCGCAAGACGGCGGTGCCGTTCGGCGTCAGCCAGCTCGCGCAGGACGCGGCGGTGGCCTCGCTGCGGGCGGAGGACGAGCTGCTCGGGCGGGTCGGCTCGCTGGTCGCCGAGCGCGCGCGGGTCCATGCGGGGCTCGTGGCCCAGGGCTGGACCGTGCCGGACACCCAGGCGAACTTCGTCTGGCTGCGGCTCGGCGAGCGGACCATGGACTTCGCGGCGGAGTGCGAGCGGCACGGCGTGGTGGTGCGTCCGTTCGCGGGCGAGGGCGTCCGCGTCACGATCGGTGAGACCGAGGCGAACGACCTGTTCCTGAAGGCGGCGGAGGGCTTCCGCCAGGAGGGCTGATCAGCCCTCGGAGGGTCCGTACGACGGGGCGGTCAGCTGCCGGCCGCCTCGACCCGGATCACGTCGCCGTCCCGCACGGTGGCGAGGATCCGGGGATCCCCGTCCAGCGCGCCCAGGATGTTGCACGGGCCGGCGAGCCGCGGCTCGTCCCCGAGCGAGATGGGGGTCGGGCCGTAGGGGAGGGCGAGTGCGTCGCCCTCGGTCCAGAAGGCCACCGTGCCCGGTGCGACCACCTGTCGGGCGCCGGACTCGACGGGGACGGAGACGGGTGTGACGAAGTAGACCTCCTCGCCCCAGGTCCGTGCGGTGGAGACGATCGGAAGAGCCCCCATGAGCGCCTTGCTCGTGGGGGTTTCGTCGATGGTGGCGGTGGTGTGGCCGGCGGGCCAGGAGATGCGTATCCGAAGGGTCATGGCCCGGATTCAACAATATGTTGAAGTCCTTGGGAAGGGGTGACCCCTCGTAGGGGGCCCCCGGTCGAAGGTACGGATTTCGTATGAGCCATAATGCTTGTGAATGTGAACGCGTTCACAAGCGTGTCCCTGTTCCTCCCCGGATGGGTGGGATTAAAGGGGCAAACTGCCGTTGTGACCACGGCGATGTAAGGAGAACGACGTGGACCTAGCTTTGGCGCCGGAGACGCTGGCGCGCTGGCAGTTCGGCATCACCACCGTCTACCACTTTCTCTTCGTCCCGCTGACGATCTCCCTCGCCGCCCTCACGGCCGGTCTCCAGACGGCCTGGGTGCGCACCGAGAACGAGAAGTACCTCAGGGCGACGAAGTTCTGGGGCAAGCTCTTCCTGATCAACATCGCCATGGGTGTCGTCACCGGCATCGTGCAGGAGTTCCAGTTCGGCATGAACTGGTCGGACTACTCCCGCTTCGTCGGTGACATCTTCGGAGCGCCCCTCGCCTTCGAGGCCCTGATCGCGTTCTTCTTCGAGTCCACCTTCATCGGCCTGTGGATCTTCGGCTGGGACAAGCTGCCGAAGAAGATCCACCTCGCCTGCATCTGGATGGTGTCGATCGGCACGGTCCTGTCCGCGTACTTCATCCTCGCGGCCAACTCCTGGATGCAGCACCCGGTGGGCTACCGGATCAATCCCGAGCGGGGACGGGCCGAGCTCACCGACTTCTGGCAGGTGCTCACCCAGAACACCGCGCTCACCCAGTTCTTCCACACCATCACGGCGGCCTTCCTGGTCGGCGGCGCGTTCATGGTGGGCATCTCCGCCTTCCACCTGGCGCGCAAGCGCCACATCGCCGTGATGCGGACCTCGCTGCGGGTCGGCCTGATCACCCTGATCATCGCGGGCCTCGGCACCGCGATCAGCGGTGACCTGCTCGGCAAGGTCATGTTCAAGCAGCAGCCCATGAAGATGGCCGCGGCCGAGGCGCTCTGGGACGGCGAGGCGCCCGCACCCTTCTCCGTGTTCGCCTACGGCGACGTCGAGAAGGGCCACAACACGGTCGCCATCGAGATCCCGGGCCTGCTGTCGTTCCTCGCGAACGACGACTTCAGCTCGTACGTCCCGGGCATCAACGACGTCAACAAGGCCGAGCAGGAGAAGTTCGGCCCCGGCGACTACCGGCCGAACATCCCCGTCGCCTACTGGGGCTTCCGCTGGATGATCGGCTTCGGCATGGCCTCGCTGGCCATCGGGGTCGTGGGCCTCTGGCTGACCCGCAAGAAGTTCATGCTGGCGCCGGGGCTGCGGACCGGTGATGACGAGGTGCCCAATCTGGTGCTGTTCAAGCGGAAGGCGCTCAGCCCCCGCCTGGGCAAGTGGTACTGGATCATCGCCCTGTGGACCATGGCCTTCCCGCTGATCGCCAACTCCTGGGGCTGGATCTTCACCGAGATGGGCCGCCAGCCGTGGGTCGTCTACGGCGTGCTGCGCACCCGTGACGCCGTCTCCCCCGGGGTCTCCACGGCCGAGGTGCTCACGTCGATGATCGCCTTCACCCTCCTCTACGCCGTGCTCGCCGTGATCGAGGTGAAGCTGCTCGTCAAGTACGTCAAGGCCGGCCCGCCCGAGCTCACCGAGGACGACCTCAACCCGCCCACCAAGATCGGCGGGGACCGCGACCCCGACCGGCCCATGGCCTTCTCGTACTGAGGCTCAGGAGATCGAGGCATGGAACTCCACGACGTCTGGTTCGTACTCATCGCCGTCCTCTGGATCGGCTACTTCTTCCTCGAAGGATTCGACTTCGGGATCGGAGTCCTGACCAAGCTGCTCGCGCGCGACCGCACCGAGAAGCGGGTCCTCATCAACACCATCGGTCCCGTCTGGGACGGCAACGAGGTGTGGCTGCTGACGGCCGGCGGGGCGACCTTCGCCGCCTTCCCCGAGTGGTACGCGACGCTCTTCTCGGGCTTCTACCTGCCGCTGCTGATCATCCTGCTCTGCCTGATCGTGCGGGGTGTCGCCTTCGAGTACCGGGCGAAGCGGCCCGAGGAGAAGTGGCAGCGCAACTGGGAGCAGGCCATCTTCTGGACCTCCCTGGTCCCCGCGTTCCTGTGGGGCGTGGCCTTCGGCAACATCGTGCGCGGCGTGAAGATCGACCGCGAGATGGAGTACGTGGGCACCTTCTGGGACCTGCTCAACCCGTACGCCCTGCTCGGCGGAGCGGTCACGCTCACCCTGTTCACCTTCCACGGGGCCGTCTTCGCCTCGCTCAAGACGCTCGGTGACATCCGTACCCGGGCCCGGGCGCTCGCGCTCAAGCTGGGTCTGGTCACCGCGGTGCTCGCGCTCGTCTTCCTCATCTGGACCCAGGTGGACAAGGGTGACGGCTGGAGCCTGCTGGCGCTGGTGATCGCGGCGGTGTGCCTGGTCGGGGCGATCGGGGCGATCAAGGTCGGGCGCGAGGGCTGGTCGTTCGCGCTCTCGGGGATCACGATCGCCGCCGCGGTGGCGATGCTCTTCCTGGCACTGTTCCCGAACGTCATGCCCTCCTCGCTCGACCCCGCGTGGAGCCTCACGGTCACCAACGCGTCGTCGAGCCCGTACACGCTCAAGATCATGACCTGGTGCGCGGCCATCGCGACCCCGCTCGTGCTGCTCTACCAGAGCTGGACCTACTGGGTGTTCCGCAAGCGGATCGGCACGCAGAACATCGCCCAGGCCCACTAGGCCGTGTCCGACCGCCCGGAGCCGACCCGCCCCGGCCTCTTCAGGGGAGGATGTTTCACGTGAAACCGATCGATCCGAGGCTGCTCCACCACGCCCGCGCGACCCGGGTCTTCCTCACGGCGGTGGTCGGGCTCGGCCTCGTCGGGGCGGTGCTGGTCGTCGCCCAGGCGATGCTCGTCGCCGAGCTCGTGGTGGGGGCCTTCCAGAAGGGTCTGTCGGTTTCCGGGCTCACCACGCCCCTGCTGCTGCTCGCCGGAGTGGCGGCGGGGCGGGGGCTGGTCGCCTGGCTGACCGAGCTCGCCGCCCACCGGGCGAGCGCGGCGGTCAAGTCCGAGCTGCGCGGGCGGCTGCTCCGGCACGCGGCCCGGCTCGGCCCGGGATGGCTGAGCGGGCAGAAGGCCGGTTCGCTGGCCGCGCTCGCGACGCGGGGCGTGGACGCGCTGGACGACTACTTCGCCCGCTACCTGCCGCAGCTGGGGCTCGCGGTGGTGGTCCCGGTGGCGGTCCTCGCCCGGATCGTCACCGAGGACTGGGTCTCGGCCGCGATCATCGTGGTGACGCTGCCGCTCATCCCCGTCTTCATGATCCTGATCGGCTGGTACACCCAGGCCCGGATGGACCGTCAGTGGAAGCTGCTGTCCCGCCTGTCGGGACACTTCCTCGACGTGGTGGCCGGGCTGCCCACGCTCAAGGTCTTCGGCCGGGCCAAGGCCCAGGCCGAGAACATCCGGTCGATCACCGCCGACTACCGGCGGGCGACCATGCGGACGCTGCGGATCGCGTTCCTCTCCTCCTTCGCCCTCGAACTGCTCGCCACCCTCTCGGTGGCCCTGGTCGCCGTCACCATCGGCATGCGGCTGGTCCACGGGGACCTCGACCTGTACACCGGCCTGGTCATCCTGATCCTGGCGCCGGAGGCCTATCTGCCGCTGCGGCAGGTGGGGGCGCAGTACCACGCGGCGGCCGAGGGACTCGCCGCCGCCGAGGAGATCTTCGAGGTCCTGGAGAGCCCGGTGCCGGACGCCGGTACGGGGCCGGTGCCCGCTTCCGTACGGCTGGAGCTCGACCGGGTGACGGTGCGTCACGCGGGGCGCGCGGAGCCCTCACTGGACGCCGCCTCGCTGACCGTGGCGCCCGGCGAGACGGTGGCCCTGGTGGGGCCGAGCGGGGCCGGGAAGTCGACGCTCCTCGACGTGGTCCTCGGCTTCGTGACCCCGGAGGAGGGCGGCTCGGTCCGGGTCGACGGCACCGAGCTGGCCTCCCTGGACCTGGAGGAGTGGCGGTCGCGGATCGCCTGGGTGCCGCAGCGCCCCTACCTGTTCGCCGGGACGATCGCCGAGAACGTGCGCCTGGCCCGGCCGGACGCCCCCGACGAGGCGGTGCGCCGCGCCCTGCGGGACGCGGGCGCCGAGGAGTTCGTCGCCGAGCTGCCCGAGGGCACGGAGACCCTGCTCGGCGAGGACGGCGCCGGCCTGTCCGCCGGACAGCGCCAGCGCCTCGCCCTCGCCCGGGCGTTCCTGGCCGACCGGCCGCTGCTGCTCCTGGACGAGCCGACGGCCGCGCTGGACGGCGCGACCGAGGCCGCCGTCGTGGACGCCGTCCGCCGCCTCGCCGAGGGCCGTACGGTCCTGCTCGTCGTGCACCGGCCGGCACTGCTCGCGGTCGCGGACCGGGTGGTGCGGATCGAGGGCGCCCCGGCCGCCGACGAGGCCGCCGCCCCGGACTCCCCCGTCGCGGCGGCCCGCCTCACCGACGACCTGGGCGAGCCGTTCCCGTCGCGCGCGGGCGACGCGGCCGAAGAGGACGCGCCCGGGGGCCGCGAGCCCGGGGGCGCCGACGGCTCCCCCGCGCGCTCGGTCCTCGGGCGGGTCCGGGCCATGGCCGGGGAGCTGCGGGGCCGCATGGCGCTCGCGCTGCTGCTCGGCAGCCTGGCGCTCGGCTCCGCCGTCGGGCTCATGGCCGTCTCCGGCTGGCTCATCTCCCGGGCCTCCGAACAGCCGCCCGTGCTCTATCTGATGGTCGCCGTCACCGCGACCCGGGCCTTCGGCATCGGGCGGGCCGTGTTCCGCTACGCCGAGCGGATCGTCTCGCACGACGCCGTGCTGCGGATGCTCGCCGACCTGCGGGTGGCCGTCTACCGGCGCCTGGAGCGGATCGCCCCCGCCGGACTGCGCCGCACGCGAGGCGGCGACCTGCTCGCCCGGCTCGTCCAGGACGTCGACGCCCTCCAGGACTACTGGCTGCGCTGGCTGCTGCCGGCGGGCGCCGCCCTGGTCGTCGGCGCCGGTTCGGTCGGATTCACCGCCTGGCTGCTGCCCGAGGCCGGCGCCGTGCTCGCCGCGGGCCTTCTGCTCGCCGGAGTGGGCGTCCCGCTGATCGGCGGCGCGCTCGCCCGCCGGGCCGAACGGCAGCTCGCGCCCGCCCGCGGCACGCTCACCACCGCCGTGGTCGACCTGCTGCGGGGCTGCGCCGAACTCACCGTCGCCGGAGCCCTCAAGGACCGCGTGGAGCGGGCCGGCGCGGCCGACCGCACGCTGACCGGCATCTCCTCCCGCCAGTCCGCCGCCACCGCGCTCAGCGCCGGACTGTCCGCCCTGATCTGCGGCCTCACCGTCGCCGGGGCCGCGCTCGTGGGCGTCCAGGCGGTACGCGACGGGCGGCTGGAGGGGGTCGCGCTCGCCGTCGTCGTGCTCACCCCGCTCGCCGCCTTCGAGGCCGTCACCGGGCTGCCGCTGGCCGTTCAGTACCGCCAGCGGGTGCGGCGCAGCGCCGAGCGGGTCTTCGACGTGCTCGACGCCCCCGTGCCCGTACACGAGCCGGAGGTCCCCGCGGCGCCGCCGGCCGACCCCTTCCCGCTGGAGCTCGCCGGGCTCACCGCCCGGCACGCCGGACAGGACAGGCCCGCGCTGGACGCCTTCGCGCTCACCCTGGAGGCCGGCCGGCGGGTGGCCGTGGTCGGCGCCTCCGGCTCCGGCAAGACCACGCTGGCACAGGTCCTGCTGCGCTTCCTGGACGCGGAGTCCGGCACGTACCGGCTCGGCGGCACCGAGGCGGACGCCCTCGACGGGGACGAGGTCCGGCGCTTCGTCGGCCTGTGCGCCCAGGACGCCCACATCTTCGACAGCACCATCCGGGAGAACCTGCGGCTCGCCAGGACCGGCGCGTCCGACGACGAGCTGCGCGGCGCGCTCGGCCGGGCCCGGCTCCTGGAGTGGGTGGACGGGCTCCCGGACGGGCTCGACACCCTGGTGGGCGAGCACGGCTCACGGCTCTCCGGCGGGCAGCGACAGCGCCTCGCGCTCGCCCGGGCGCTCCTCGCCGACTTCCCCGTCCTCGTCCTGGACGAGCCGGCCGAGCACCTGGACCTGGCCACCGCCGACGCGCTCACCGACGACCTGCTCCGGGAGACCGAGGGCCGCACGACCGTCCTGATCACCCATCGCCTGCACGGCCTCGAAGCCGTCGACGAGGTCCTCGTCCTGGACCGGGGCCGGACCGTGCAGCGCGGGGCGTACGCGGAACTGGCGGCGGCCGACGGACCGCTGCGGCGGATGCTGGAGCGGGAGCGGGAGAGCGATCTGCTGCCGGTCTCCGGCCACACCCCGACTTTTCTTGCCAAATAGGACTAACTAGGCTCAGGCCCATGACCGCCGCCGTGCCCGACGCCCCGGACCCGCTCGAAGCCGCGACCCAGGCCACGCGCAGCCTGCACGGCCTCTCCACGGAGCTCACCGCCCGCGTGCCCCAGCTCCTGGAGGCCATGCGCTCCGTCGGCACCGGCCTCGAACTGCACTCCACGCTCGACCGGATCTGCGAGACCGCGGCCGAGCTGGCCGACGCCCGCTACGCCGCGATCGGTGTGGTCGACGAGGAGGGCAAGGGGCTCTCCGACTTCGTCACCTACGGCGTCGGGGACGACGTGGCCCGCCGGATCGGGCACCGCCCCGACGGGCACGCCGGGCTGCTCGGCGCGCTCATCCGGGACCCCCAGACGATCCGGCTCGCCGATCTGTCCGCCGATCCACGCGCGGCCGGATTCCCGCCGGGACACCCCCCGATGCACTCCTTCCTCGGCGTCCCGATCCGGGTGCAGGGCGAGATCTTCGGCAACCTCTACCTCGCCGAGAAGAACGGCGGCGGCGAGTTCAACGACTACGACGTCCACATGGTCCGGGTGCTCGCCACCGAGGCCGGGATCGCGATCGGCAACGCGCGCCTGTACGAGGCGGCCCGGCAGCGCGAGCGCTGGATCGACGGCTCGGTCGCCGTCACCACCGCGCTGCTCTCCGGCGGCGACGCGGACGACGCCCTCACCGTCGTCGCCGAGCAGGCCCGCCGGCTCGCCGACGCGGCCGCCGGGATCGTGCTGCTGCCCGCCGAGGAGGGCGGCCTGGAGATCGTCGCGGCCTCCTCGCCGCACCCCACCAAGTCGCTCGGGGTGGTGATCCCGCCCGAGAGCCCCGTCGTGGAGCGGCTGATGGAGGGCGAGGCGGTGTTCGTCGCCGACGCCTCCAGCGACGTACGGATGGTGCACCGGCTCTCCGCCCAGTACGGGCCCGCGATGCTGCTGCCGCTGCAGAGCGGCGGCCGGGTCCTGGGCGCGCTCGCCACCCCGCGGGCCCGGGGCGCCCGGCAGTTCACGGAGGCCGAGCGGACCCTGGCCACCCAGTTCGCCTCACAGGCGGCGCTCGCCCTGATGATGGCGGAGGCGCAGCGGGACCGGGAGCGGCTCGCGGTCTACGAGGACCGCGACCGGATCGCCCGTGACCTGCACGACCTGGTCATCCAGCGGCTCTTCGCCACCGGGATGATGCTGGAGAGCGCCCAGCGGAGGTCGGTCGTGCCGGCCGTGCAGGAGGGCGTCGGCAAGGCGGTGGACGAGCTGGACGTGACCATCCAGGAGATCCGTACCGCGATCTTCGCGCTCCAGCAGGGGCCGGCCGAGGCCCCCTCGGGGCTGCGCACCCGGGTGCTGCGGGAGATCAACATGGCGGCCGTGCCGCTGGGCTTCAAGCCCTCCCACCGCTTCCTCGGCGCGATCGACGCCACGGTCGGCGAGCTCACCGGCAAGAACCTCATCGCCGCCCTGCGCGAGGCCCTGTCGAACGCGTTCCGGCATGCGGGGGCGAGCCGGATCGAGGTGGTCGTGGACGCCGGCGTCACCCTCCCCGACGGCACCCCCGGGGTACGGCTCTCGGTCGCGGACGACGGCGTGGGCATCCCCGAGGGCGGCCGGCGCAGCGGCCTGCGCAACCTGGCCCGGCGGGCCGAGTCGCTGGGCGGGGCGAGCTGGTGCGGCCCGGGCATCGGGGAGGACGACGGCGGTACGACGGTGGTGTGGGAGGCCCCGCTGTAGGGCCTGGCGGTCCTCCGCCGGGGGCCAGGGCGGCCTAGCGCTTCGCCAGGGCCTCCGCGACGAGCTGCTCGATGATCACGGCGACGCCGTCCTCGTTGTTGCCGACGGTGCGCCCGGAGGCGGCGGTGATCACCTCCGGGTGGGCGTTGTCCATCGCGTAGGAGCGGCCCGCCCAGCTGAGCATCTCGATGTCGTTCGGCATGTCGCCGAAGGCCACGACCTCCTGCGCGGTGATGCCGCGCTCGGCGCAGCAGTGCGCGAGGGTGGAGGCCTTGGAGACGCCGAGGCCGCTGATCTCGATGAGGGCGGTGGGGCTGGAGCGGGTGATCGAGGCCAGGTCGCCGGCGGCCTCGCGGGCCGCGGCGAGGAAGGCGTCGGGGTCGAGCTCGGGGTGCTGGGCGAGCAGCTTGAGCACGGGCGCGGCGGCCCCGGGGGCCTCCTCGAACAACAGCTTCTCGGCGGTGGCGACGGTGGCGCCGGGGTCGAGGTGGAACGGCGGGTAGTCGGGCTCGTAGTGGATCCCGGTGGTGAGCTCGACCGCGAAGGAGGTGCCGGGCGCGGCGGCCCGCAGGGCGTGGACGACGTCCAGGGCGACGGGCCGCTCCAGCGGCCTGACCTCCAGGAACGTGCCGCCCGCGTGCAGGTCCACGACGGCGGCGCCGTTGGCGCAGATGGCGAGGCCGTGGCCGTGGACGTGGTCGCTGACGACGTCCATCCAGCGGGCGGGGCGTCCGGTGACGAAGAAGACCTCGATGCCCGCGCGCTCGGCGGCGGCGAGGGCCGCGACGGTGCGTTCCGAGACGGACTTGTCGTCCCGCAGCAGGGTGCCGTCGAGGTCGGTGGCGATCAGCCGGGGGGCCGGGGCTTCGGGGCGCGCGAGATGGGGTGAGGTCACCGATCCATTGTTCCGTAGAAAATGCACGGGCGTGCGAGGGGGTGCACATCTGAGTGTGACGGGAGGGCGACGGGGTGTGGCGGAGGGAGGCGCGGGCCGGGCGGGGCGTCGTACGCGCGGAGGCGTGCGTCCGCGCCAAGGATCGCCGCTGCCGGGCCACCGGGCGTCGTGCCGTGCCGGGCGGTCCGGTCCCGCTCCGCCCGGCGGCGCGGGCGGAGCGGGACTGCCGTTCAGGAGGAGAGGCGGTTCAGTGCCGCGGTGGCGAGGCCTTCGAAGGAGGCCGGGGCGTAGGAGGGCCGGCCGGTGAGCTCGACGACGGCGACCCTGGTGCCGCTGCGCAGGACCGCGACCCCACCGCTGACGGTGCCGTCGCCGTTGTAGGCCGCGTACCAGCGGGCGGTGCCGCCCGTGGTGGTCAGGGTGTGGGCGGCACCGTAGCGCCAGTGGCCGGCGGGCTCGTCCTGGCAGTCCTGGACGAGCGTGACGAGCTGCTTCTCCCAGGTGGCGGCCGTGGCCTTGGCGGGGGCGTTCGCGGCCGACTCGGTCAGCAGGCCGTCGCTGTCGAAGGTCCACGTCACGGAGGCGTACGCGGTGGCCTTGCCCTTGGTCAGGCCGCGCATCGTCTCCTCGCCGGAGCACGCGGACAGCCCCTGGCGTCCGGTCAGCGCAACGGTCGCGCCGACCGGGTTCAGGCCCTTCCGGAAGAAGTCCTCGCTCTGGACGAGGTCGGCGGAGCCGAGTCCGGGCACGGCGCCCGTGACCGCGGCCGAGCGGGCGGCGCCCGCGGTGCGGTGCGCGGCCCCGTCGGCGGTGGCCGACTGGGTGCCGACGGCAGTGGCCGTGAGCAGTGCGGCGGCGAAGCAGGCCGCGGCGGCGAGCCGGTTGCGGCGAACGGACTTCTGCTGGACGGTCTGGTTCTCGGTCATCTGGTCCCCCTGCTGGTCGGGACGCCTGCTGCGTCCTCGTACAACCGGGGGAGATGCCGCGGGTGAAGGGAAAGTTGGAGCCCCGACCGCCTGTTTCACAGCTGTGACAGAGCGGTCCGGACGACGCGGTCCATCGCGGCCGTCCCCAGGCAGGCGTCGACCTCCAGCACCCCGTAGTGGGTGCCGCTGCGCAGCACGGCGATGCCGCCGCAGGGCTCCTTGCCCTCGGGCGCCGTGCCGGTGGTGTTGAGGGATCCCTGGTAGGCGCCCATCCAGCTCGCGGTGACGTCCGGGGCGAGCCGCAGCGTCGTCGTCTTTCCGTAGACCCAGTGCCCTGGCGTCTGCTCCTGGCAGGGCACCTCCTCCAGGAGCAGGCGCTCGGAGAAGTTCTGCGCCAGGGAAGCGCTCCGGGCCTCGGCGGCGACTTCGCGGGCGACCTGGTCGGCGTTGTCGGAGGCCAGCGTGGGGTCCTCCGGGACGGTGCGGGTGCTGGTCGTCAGCCCGCGGAAGTGGGCCCCGGGCCCGCCCAGGGTCTCCGTGAGGGTCTTCTCGCCGGAGCAGGCCGCGTTGGCGTATCGCCCGTCGCCGTACCGGTCGGTGACGCGGATCTGCTCGACGTCGACGTCCGGGCCGAACGCCGCGGGTTCCAGAAGGTTCGCGGGCGTCACCGGCCCGGTCGCACCCGTCACCCCGGTCGCTCCCGTCGCTCCCGTCGCTCCGGTCGAGCCGGTCGCTCCGGTCGTCGAGGCGGCGCCGGAGCCGGAGCCGGAGGCCGAGGGCGCCGGGGCGGACGCGTCCTGGGACGCCCCGCCGATCGCGGCACCCGAGCGCGCTGCCGGGTGCGCGGTGGCGCCGGGGAGCGGTGGCAGGACGAACCGGCCGGTCGCCAGCCCGAGCGCGGCGGCTGCCACCAGGGCGGCGACGGCGGACCGGCGCCGGACGACGGCGTGGCCGCCGCCCGTGGCGGGACCGCCGCTCACGGACCGGTGACCAGGCGCTCGCGCATGAAGCGGCGGGCCTGGTGGATACGGTCCTTGATCGTGCCCAGCGGGGCGCCCAGCTGCTCGGCCACCTGGGCGTAGGGCAGGTCGCCCAGGTCGCGCAGCACGAAGGACTCCACCAGGGTGGGGTGCTGCTGCTCCAGCGCGGCCAAGGCCTCCATCAGGTCGAGCCGGCTCCCGGCGATGACGCTGGTGGTGCGCGGGTCGACGGACTCGGGGAGGTCGGCGTGGCTGTCCTCGGCGCGCCGGCGCATCGAGCGGTAGGTGGACCGGGCGGCGTTCGAGGCGATCACCGTGACCCAGCCCAGGAAGGAGCCGTGGCCGCCGTACTCGCCCAGGTGCGTGCTGATGGACAGCAGTGCGTCCTGTGCGGCCTCCTCCGCGTCGGCGTGGTGGGGCAGGAAGCGCGAGCAGCGGCGCAGCACCACCGGCCGCAGCTTGGCCAGCAGGTACTCCATCGCACCCGGGTCCCCCGCCTGAGCGGCCGTCACGAGCCGTTCCAGCTCGCCTTCCTCGAACACCCGGATCCCCCGTCTCGCCCCGCCTGGCATCCCGCCCGCCGAACGGGAGTTCCCCACTCCCCTCCGACTCCGGCAGAATGCTGCCACATGCGCAAGCTCGGCCGTTACCTCCTCCTGGAGCGGCTCGGAGCCGGCTCCTTCGCGACGGTCTGGAAGGCCTACGATCCGGAGCTCGACACCGAGGTCGCGGTGAAGGTGCTGGCCGACAACTGGGCCGCCAACGCCGATGTGCGCGAGCGGTTCCTGGCGGAGGCGAGGCTGCTGCGCCGGATCGCCAGCCCGCGGGTGGTCCGGGTGCACGACGTCGGGGTGCAGGAGGACCGGCCCTACTTCGTCATGGACTACGTACGCGGCGGCACCCTGGCGGACCGGGTCGGGCAGTGCGACCCGCAGGAGGCGCTGCGGCTGGCCGCGGAGGCGGGCTACGCGGTCCAGGTCCTGCACGAGGCGGGCGTGGTGCACCGCGACGTCAAGCCGTCCAACCTGCTGCTCGCCGCCGGTCCTGCGCCCGCCGCGGTGCTGGTGGCGGATCTGGGCAGTGCCAAGCAACTGGCCGACGCGTCCGGGCTTACGGTGACCACGGGCACGCCCGCGTACATGGCACCGGAACAGGCCTTCCAGACCGGCGGGTTCGACGGGAGGGCCGACGTCTACGCGTTGGCCGTCGTGGCCTACGAGCTGCTGACCGGGCAGAAGCCGTTCGGCACGGGCGGGCGTGCCACGGCCCTGATGACCGACCAGCCGACCGCCTCGACGCTGCCGGCGCTCCCGGCCGGAACGGAGCTCCCCCCGCACGTCGCCCTGCTGCTACGGGCCGCGATGTCCGTCGAGCCGGCGGACCGGCCGCCGACTGCCCAGGCCTTCGCGGACGCGCTGCTGGCTCCGGTGCCGCAGGCCCGGCCCCTGGAGGGCCGCAGGTCGCCGACCCTGCGCGCGGTCTGTCTGGCGGCGGGCGCGGTGTTCACGGCGACGACCCTGCTGAGCTGGCTGCTGCGCTGAGTCCGGCAGTGGGGGCGCCTGCCGCCGACGGTTCCCGTAGGGTCGGTGGCATGCGTCTGAGCACGGTGATCCTCCCCATCCACCGGTGGGCCGAGGGACAGAAGATCTGGCGGCGGGCCGAGGACCTCGGCTTCCACACCGCGTACACCTACGACCACCTGTCCTGGCGGACCTTCCGTGACGGTCCGTGGTTCGGGGCGATCCCGACGCTGACCGCCGCCGCCGGGGCCACCGAGCGGATGCGCCTGGGCACGCTCGTCACCTCGCCGAACTTCCGGCACCCGGTCACGCTCGCCAAGGATCTGATCTCGCTCGACGACATCTCGGGCGGGCGGGTCACCCTCGGCATCGGCGCGGGCGGCAACGGCTTCGACGCGACCGCCCTGGGGCAGGAGGCGTGGACGCCGAAGGAGCGGGCGGACCGGTTCGCCGAGTTCGTCCCGCTGCTCGACCGGCTGCTCACCGAGGACTCGGTCTCCGCGCGGGGCACGTTCTACTCGGCGGACGAGGCCCGCAACATCCCCGGCTGCGTGCAGCGTCCCCGGCTGCCGTTCGCGGTGGCGGCGACCGGCCCGCGCGGGCTGAAGCTGGCCGCGCGGCACGGGCAGGCCTGGGTGACGACGGGCGACCCGAAGCTGTTCGAGGCGGGCACCCCGGAGCAGTCCCTGGAGGCGCTGCGGGGTCAGCTGGCCAAGCTGGGCAAGGCGTGCGCGGAGATCGGCCGGGACGTCGAGCCGATGGAGAAGGTGCTGCTCACGGGGTTCACCCCGGACCGTCCGCTGGACTCCTTCGACGCCTTCGTGGACTTCGCGGGGAAGCACTTCGAGCTGGGCTTCACCGAGCTGGTCCTCCACATGCCGATCGCGGACTCGGTGTTCGCGGCCGACGAGTCGGTCTTCGAGAAGATCGCCACGGAGGCTCTCGGACAGCTCCGCTGAGGCGGCGCTGCCGGCCCGGTCAGCGGACGTGGCGTGACAGCCACGGGGTGAGCGAGATCCCGGTGACGAGCTCCTTGTAGGTCTCGTCGCCGGGGAGCGGGACGATCAGCCACCAGCCGGGCGGGAAGAAGCGGCCCTTCACATGGGCCAGCCCGCCGTGGGCGGAGCGGAGGAACGCGGGGACCGCGTCGCGGGGGACGTCGTCGAAGTCGATTCCCTCGACCGTGATCCTCGCGTCGTCCTCGGGGTGCAGCCGGACGGTGATCGAGGGGGAGCCGCCGAGCTCGACGAAGGCCTCGTGGGGGAGCGAGCCGTCGGGGTCGAGGACGGTGAAGGCCCCTGCGGAGGTGCGGCGGGAGGTCTGGTCGGCGCCGATGGCGTCGGTGACGGTCATCTCCAGGTTGAACTCCCGGGCGATCTCGCGGATCGCGGCGACGGCCGACTCGGTGGTGGGCAGGTGCTGGTGTCCCATGGGAAGGATCATGCCGCAGGCCCGTCTAGGCCGGGAAGCGGATGAACTGCGGCGGGACGGCGTCGCTGAGCCAGACGCCGTTGGCGCTGACGTGGAAGACGTGGCCGGCCCGGTGCATCGCCCCGGCGTCGACGGAGAGCACCACGGGGCGGCCCCGGCGGGAGCCGACGCGGGTGGCGGTCTCGCGGTCGGGTGAGAGGTGCACATGGTGGCGGGCCATGGGGCGCAGGCCCTCGGCCCGGATGGCGGGGAGCGCGGCGGCGACCGTACCGTGGTAGAGGTACGCGGGCGGTTCGGCGGCCGGCAGGTCCAGGTCCACCTCGACGGTGTGCCCCTGGCTGGCGCGGATGCGCGTGCCCTCGATCGCGAAGCGCTTCTTGTCGTTGACGGCGACGACGTGGTCGAGTTCGGCGCGGGTGATCGGGAAGCCGTGCGTGGCGGCGGCCCGGAGCAGCGCGTCGATCTCGGTCCAGCCGTGCGCGTCGAGGGCGAGGCCGATGCGTTCGGGCTGGTGGCGGAGGTGTTTCGACAGGTATTTCGACACCTTCACGGTGCGTTTCTCGTCGTTCATGGATTCATTGAAGCCGCAGGTTTGATCCACAGCCAAGTGGGTTTATCCACAGGGTAATTGGCGATCCTGTGGACAATGACCCGATTTCCTCAGGTGGATTGACCGATTTGGTTGTCATTCTGGGCATTTGAGGCAAGAGAGTCCAATGTTCTTTTCTGTACCTCTCGTTCGGTTGCCGCCGCGATGAACGCCGCGACGTTCTGCGGGCCAACGAGCCGCTGGACGGCCCGAATCGTCTCCGGCGGGAGCGCCACCGACAGCGACTCCTGACCCCTCGGCAATGGGGTGTCCGCCGCGAGGTGCTGCTGGAGGTGGCGGGTCGCGAACAGGCGCATCGCCCGCGCGAGTTCGGCGTCGACCGTCTGCTGGGCGAGCGGGCGCAGCCGCCGCACCAGGGTCGCCGCCTCCGTCGCGTCGGCGTCCGTCGGCGGGCGGTGCTCCAGATAGCGCGCGAAGACGTGCTCGGTCGTGAACTCCAGGAAGCGGGAGGCGATGTGCTCCACCTGGCCGCGAAGTTCCCTCAGATGACCCGTGATCGCGGGCAGCGGCACGCCCGCCGCGTACAACTCGGCCGCCACCGCGAGCTCTTGCGGGCTCGGAACCAGGTACTCCTCGGCGTCCCGGTCCGGGATGCGCTCCAGGACACCGAGCTCGATCGCCTCCTGGACCGCGTCCTCGTCGGGCCGGCCGCCGAAGCGCGCGTCGAGCTCGGCCCGCGAGATCCGGTCCGCCTCCTCGTCGGTCCACGGCCCGTCGACCTCGGCGACCAGACCGAGCACCCCGCCGAGACCGCGGCCGGCGTCCCAGGCCTCCAGGAGCTCCTTGATGGAGGCCAGGGTGTAGCCGCGGTCCAGCAGGTCGGCGATCTGCCGCAGCCTGGCCAGATGCGTGTCCCCGTACACGTTCGACCGGCCGCGCCGCTCGGGGCGGGGCAGCAGACCGCGGTCCTGGTAGGCGCGGATCGTCCGGACCGTGGCCCCGCTGTGATGGGCCAGATCCTCGATCCGGTACTCCGGCTGTGCCGCCTGCTCCGATGAACGCACCGACGAACCTACTCCCACCGACCGCTCCCTTCTGCCCTGCGAGGGATGGTACGACCGCCCGCCCCGCCGCTACGCCGGCGGCTGCCAGCGGGCCAGCGCCCGCAGCAGTCCCGGGGCGAACCGCGAGGCCAGATGCGCGCCCCGGGCCTCCGGCGTCACCGGGACGACGGCCTCGTCGCGCAGGACCGCGCGCAGGATCGCGTCCGCGACCTTCTCCGGCGGGTAGTTGCGCAGCCCGTAGAGCCGCGAGGCCTTCTTCTGGCGCCGCTTCTCCTCCACCTCGTCCGTGACGCCGGCGAACCGGGTCGTGGACGTGATGGCGGTGTTGACGATGCCGGGGCAGATCGCCGAGACCCCGATGCCCTGGTCCGCGAGCTCGGCCCGCAGGCACTCGCTCAGCATCAGCACCGCCGCCTTCGACGTGCTGTACGCGGGCAGGGCGCGGGAGGGCTGGAAGGCCGCCGCGGAGGCCGTGTTGACGATGTGGCCGCCCTGGCCGCGCTCGGCCATCTGCGCGCCGAACACCCGGCAGCCGTGGATGACGCCCCACAGGTTGACGTCGAGGACCCGCTTCCACTCCTCGCTCGTCGTCTCGAAGAACGAGCCGGTCAGGCCTATGCCCGCGTTGTTGACCAGCACGTCGACCACGCCGTACTCGCTCGCCACCTTCGCGGCCAGCTTCTCCATCGCCGCCTCGTCGGAGACGTCGGCGGTCTCGCCCCAGGCGGCGGGCGCGCCGATCAGCCGGGCCATCTCGGCCGTACGGGCCGCGCCCTCGGCGTCCCGGTCCACCGCCACGACCCGGGCGCCGGCCTCCGCGAACGCGAAGGCGGTGGCCCGGCCGATGCCACTGGCCGCGCCGGTCACCAGGACCAGCTGGCCGCCGAAGCGCTCCGCGTACTCCGGCCGCACCCCGCTCCTGGCCGCCGTCTTCGGCGCCTTGGTCGCCGGGTCCTCGTTGGCCTCGACGAACTCGGTGATCCAGGAGGCCAGTTGGTCGGGGCGGGTGCGCGGGACCCAGTGCTTGGCCGGCAGGGTGCGCCGGGTCAGGTCCGGCACCCAGTCGGCCAGGTCGTCGTAGAGCCGCTCGGAGAGGAAGGCGTCCCCGGTCGGGGTGATCAGCTGCACCGGCGTGTGCGCGTAGGCGTCGGCGCGCGGCCGGGAGAGCCGGGCCCGCACGTTGTCCCGGTAGAGCCAGGCGCCGTGGGCGGCGTCGCTCGGCAGCGACGGCGTCGGGTAGTCGCCGGCCGGGATCCGCTCCAGCCGCTCCAGAAGGCGCGGCCAGCGCTTGCCGAGCGGCCCGCGCCAGGCGAGCTCCGGCAGGACCGGGGTGTGCAGCATGTACACGTACCAGGACTTGGCGCCCTGGCCGAGGAGCTGGCCGACCCGGCGCGGGGTGGGCCGGGTCATCCTGCTCTTGATCCAGTGCCCGAAGTGGTCGAGGGACGGGCCGGACATCGAGGTGAAGGAGGCGATCCGGCCCTCGGTGCGCGGGACCGTCGCGAACTCCCAGGACTGCACCGAGCCCCAGTCGTGGCCCACCAGGTGGACCGGGCGGTCCGGGCTGACGGCGTCGGCCACGGCCAGGAAGTCGTCCGTCAGCTTCTCCAGCGTGAACCCGCCGCGCAGCGGGGTCGGCGCCGTCGACCGGCCGTGGCCCCGGACGTCGTACAGCACCACGTGGAAGCGCTCCGCGAGGCGGCCCGCGACCTCCGACCAGACCTCCTTGGAGTCCGGATAGCCGTGCACCAGCAGCACGGTCGGCCGGGTCTCGTCGCCCAGCTCGGCCACGCACAGCTCGATCCCGCCCGTGCGGACCCAGCGCTCCCGCGCCCCGTCGGTCGTCACGCCGCCACCTCTTCCTCGTTCCAGCGCCGCACGTGCGGCAGGTCGTCGTCCAGCCAGAACGCGCTCTGCTCGGGGTCCCGGGAGTCGGTGACGACCAGGATCTCCTCGAACTTCGCGCCCGTACCCCGGAATCCGAGGTGCGGCTCGACCGCCCACAGGCCCGGCCTGGGCGGGTGGTCGGAGAACCTGTACGGCGACCACAGCGGCGACCAGCCGTCGCGGTGGCCGTGCAGGGCGTCGCTCGCCAGGCCCTTGAGGGACTGGGTGCCGAAGCCGAACAGCGTCGGCGACCAGCGGCGCTCCCTCACCCGGTCGACCTTGTGGGCGATGACGCCGAAGGGGTAGGCCCGGTGCCGGTTGGCGTACCCCTGGCGGACCATCAGGCGGTCCACGTCCTCGTAGATCTCCCGCAGCGTGCGGCGCTCGCGCACCTCGCGCAGGATCAGCTCGCGGTGCTCCCTGAGGTCGGCGAGCAGCTTGTCCTGGACGGGGTTGAGGCCCAGGGAGCCGGAGTAGCCGATGTCCGCCGTGTAGCCCTTGTAGACCGGGGCCATGTCGAGGATGAACGGCATCCCGGCCTCCAGTCGCCGGTTCGTCGGGAAGAACTGGAGCGGGATCCTGAAGTCGACGAAGGCCGTGCGGTCGCCGAACCAGGCGAACGGCCGGTGGAACCAGTCCTTCACTCCGCGCTCGTACAGCCACTCCCGCTGCATCCGGGCCGCGTCGCGCTCGGTCACGCCCGGCTTGAGCTGGGCCGCGACGGCTTCGGCGCACGCGTACGAGAGGCGCTGCACCTCTCTGAATCCGCGCAGCTCCGCGGTGAGCTCCCGCGTCCCTGCCGTGCCTGCTGAGGTCATGCCACCCGCCCGTCCCGTGTGAGCGCCCGGCGACGCTACGCGTACGTAACTTGACATCGATGAATGTGACAATGCCCGGCGGCTGCGTCAAGGGGTCCGGCACAGCCTGTGGAAAACCGGGGCCGGAACGACTTTGGTCTCGACTCCCCTACGGGCTTGTACGTCTGGAGTCGGAGAGGGATCGAGCCGTTGGGCTGACGACCTGTGTGGCGCAGACCACTACCGTCGTAGGCGTGACTGTGATCGCGACCGAAAGCCTCAGCAAGCGGTTCCCCCGGGTGACCGCTCTCGACCGGCTCTCCCTGGACATCGGGCCCGGTGTGACCGGACTTGTGGGTGCCAACGGAGCCGGCAAGTCGACGATGATCAAGATTCTTCTTGGTCTGTCCCCGGCCACGGAGGGCCGCGCCGAAGTCCTCGGACTCGACGTGGCGACCTCCGGCGCCCAGATCCGTGAGCGCGTCGGCTACATGCCGGAGCACGACTGCCTGCCGCCGGACGTCTCGGCGACGGAGTTCGTCGTCCACATGGCGCGCATGTCCGGCCTGCCGGCGACCGCCGCCCGCGAGCGGACCGCGGACACCCTGCGCCACGTCGGCCTGTACGAGGAGCGCTACCGCCCCATGGGCGGCTACTCGACCGGCATGAAGCAGCGGGTGAAGCTGGCCCAGGCCCTCGTCCACGACCCGAAGCTGGTCCTCCTCGACGAGCCGACCAACGGCCTCGACCCGGTCGGCCGCGACGACATGCTCGGCCTGATCCGGCGCGTGTGGACCGACTTCGGCATCTCGGTCCTGGTCACCTCGCACCTCCTCGGCGAGCTGGAGCGCACCTGCGACCACGTCGTCGTCATCGACGGCGGGCGGCTGCTCCGCTCCAGCTCCACCAGCGACTTCACCCGCACGACCACGACCCTCGCGGTCGAGGTCACCGACTCCGACGCCCACCCCGACGGCACGGAGGCGCTCCGCGCCGCCCTGACCGCCGCCGGAGCGACCCTGCACGGCGGGACGGAGGAGGGCCTCCCGGGCGCCGGTCACATCCTCCTCCTGGAGGCCCCGGGCGAGGAGGTCTACGACCTGGTCCGCGACACCGTCGCCGGCCTCGGCCTCGGCCTGGTCCGCATGGAGCAGCGCCGCCACCACATCGCCGAGGTCTTCAAGCCGCAGCAGCAGGAGGAGGTGCCGACGCGATGAGCTCCCAGGCCCCCGAGAACACCCAGATCCACAACATCGGCTACCGCGGATACGACGGAGCCCGCCTCGGCCGCCCCGCCGCGCGCCGGGCGCTGTTCTCCCAGTCGCTGCGCGGCGCGTACGGACTGGGCCGCAGCGCCAAGTCCAAGGTGCTGCCGATGCTGCTCTTCGCCGTGATGTGCGTGCCGGCGCTGATCATCGTCGCCGTCGCGGTCTTCACCAAGTCGTCGAAGCTGGCGATCGAGTACACGCAGTACGCGATCTTCCTCCAGATGGTGATCGCCATCTTCGTGGCCTCCCAGGCCCCCCAGTCGGTCTCCCGCGACCTCAGGTTCCGGACCGTCCCCCTCTACTTCGCCCGCCCGATCGAGCGCGTGGACTACGTGCTCGCCAAGTACGGGGCGATGGCCTCCGCGATGTTCATCCTCACCGCCTCCCCGCTGCTGATCCTCTGGATCGGCTCGCTGCTCGCCAAGATGGACTTCGCCGAGCAGACGAAGATGCTCGGCCAGGGACTCGTCTCCGTGGCGCTGCTCTCGCTGCTCTTCGGCGGCATCGGCCTCGTCATGGCGGCGCTCACCCCGCGGCGCGGCTTCGGTGTCGCCGCCGTCATCGCCACCCTGGTGATCTCCTACGGAGCGGTCTCCACCCTCCAGGGCATCGCCTACGGCACCGACAACGTCGGCGCGGTCAAGTGGATCGGGCTGTTCTCGCCGATCACCCTCATCGGCGGCGTGCAGGACGCCTTCCTCGGGGCGCCCACCGCCGCCCCGGGCGGGGAGGCCGCCGCGCCCGGCACCGCGGTCGGCGCGCTCTACGTGCTGGTCGTCCTCGCGCTGATCGCCGGTTCGTACGGCGTGCTGATGCGCCGCTACCGAAAGGTCGGGCTGTGACCACCCTGAACATCGACCACGCCTCGCGCTGGTTCGGCAACGTCGTGGCCGTCAACGACGTCACCATGACCGTCGGTCCCGGGGTCACGGGCCTGCTCGGCCCCAACGGCGCCGGAAAGTCGACGCTGATCAACATGATGGGCGGCTTCCTGCCCCCCTCCACCGGCACCGTCACCCTCGACGGCGAGGCGATCTGGCGCAACGAGTCGGTCTACCGGAAGGTCGGTGTCGTCCCCGAGCGGGAGGCGATGTACGACTTCCTCACCGGCCGCGAGTTCGTCGTCGCCAACGCGGAGTTGCAGGGCCTCGGCGACGAGGAGGCCCGACGGGCCCTCGCCACGGTCGAGATGGAGTACGCCCAGGACCGCAAGATCTCCACGTACAGCAAGGGCATGCGGCAGCGCGTGAAGATGGCCTCGGCCCTCGTCCACGAGCCGTCCGTGCTGCTGCTCGACGAGCCCTTCAACGGCATGGACCCGCGCCAGCGCATGCAGTTGATGGACCTGCTGCGCCGGATGGGCGCCGAGGGCCGCACGGTCCTGTTCTCCTCGCACATCCTGGAGGAGGTCGAGCAGCTCGCCTCGCACATCGAGGTGATCGTGGCCGGACGGCACGCCGCCTCCGGCGACTTCCGCCGCATCCGCCGCCTCATGACGGACCGGCCGCACCGCTACCTGGTCCGCTCCAGCGACGACCGGGCCCTGGCGGCGGCGCTGATCGCCGATCCGTCGACGGCCGGCATCGAGGTCGACCACACGGCCGAGGGCGGGCTGCGCGTGCAGGCCGTCGACTTCGGGCGGTTCACCGAACTGCTGCCGAAGGTGGCCAAGGAGCGGGGCATCCGGCTGCTCACGGTCTCGCCCTCGGACGAGTCCCTCGAATCCGTCTTCTCGTATCTCGTAGCGGCCTGAAAGGAGCCCGACCGATGTACAACCCCACAGTCGCCCGGCTCACCTACCGGGCCCTGCTCGGCCGCCGACGGGCCCTGATCCTCTTCCTGCTGCCCGCCATGCTGATCGTGATCGCCGCCGCGGTCCGCCTGTTCAACGGCGCCGACGACCAGGTCGCCGCCGACGTCCTCGGCGGATTCGCGCTGGCCACGATGGTGCCGCTGATCGGTGTCATCGCCGGCACCGGCGCCATCGGCCCGGAGATCGACGACGGCTCGATCGTCTACCTGCTGGCCAAGCCGGTGAAGCGGCCGACGATCGTCTTCACCAAGCTGATCGTCGCCATCGCCGTGACCATGGTCTTCTCGGCCGTGCCGACGCTGATCGCCGGATTCATCCTCAACGGCAACGGGCAGCAGGTGGCGGTCGCCTACACGGTGGCGGCCCTGGTGGCCTCCATCGCGTACAGCGCGCTGTTCCTGCTGCTCGGCACGGTCAGCCGCCACGCCGTCGTCATCGGCCTGGTCTACGCCCTGGTCTGGGAGGCCCTGTTCGGCTCCCTCATCGCGGGTGCCCGCACCCTCAGCGTCCAGCAGTGGGCGCTGGCCCTCGCGGAGAAGGTCACCGGCGACGGCCTGGTCACCTCCGAGGTGGCCCTGCCGACCGCGGTGGTGCTCCTGGTCGCCGTGACGGTCGCGGCGACCTGGTTCGCCGGCCGGAAGCTGCGGACCATGACGCTGGCGGGCGAGGAGTAGCCCGCCCCCGGGGCGCACGCCGCCCCGGAGCCGCGGCCCCGCGCCGGAGCCCCGCCCGTCCCCGGAGCCGTACGCGTCGTCAGACCGTACGGCTCCGGGCCGCGAGCAGGCCGACGGCGAGGGCCGCCGCGCAGACGCCCAGCACGGCGAGGATCGGCGTGGTCCAGGAGCCGGTCGCCTGGTGCAGGGCGCCGGCGGCCAGCGGGCCCGCCGCAGCCATCAGATAGCCGACGGTCTGCGCCATGCCGGACAGCCGGGCCGCCGTCACCGCGTCGCCCGAGCGCAGCACGATCAGGGTGAGCGCGAGACCCACCGCACCGCCCTGGCCGACGCCGAGGAGCCCCGACCAGAGCCAGGCGCCCTCCACCGGGGCCACCATCAGCCCGGCGTAGCCCGCCGCGACCAGCGTCGTGACCAGCACGATCAGCGGGCGCTGGCTGCGCATCCGGCCGGCCAGCAGCGGCACGGCGAAGGCGCCCGCCACCTGGATCAGGTTGTTGAAGGCGAAGACCACACCGGCCGTCGAGCGGCTCATCCCGTGGTCCGTGAAGATCGTCGGCATCCAGGCGATCAGGACGTACGACCACAGCGACTGGAGCCCCATGAACAGGGTCACCTGCCAGGCCAGTGCCGAGCGCCAGACGGACCGGACGGGCATGGCGGCGGGGCTCCCGGCCCGCACCTCGTGCCCGGTACGGCCCCGGGCGATCAGCACCTGCGGCAGCCAGGCCAGCGCCGCCACCGCGGCGAGCAGCGACCAGAAGCCGAGCGAGGCCTGCCAGCCGCCGAGCGCCCGCTCCAGCGGCACCGAGGAGGCCGCGACGACCGTGGCGCCCGCGATCATCGCGCCCGTGTAGACGGAGGTCATCGAGGCGGCCCGGTCCGGGAAGTCCCGCTTGATGAGGCCGGGCATCAGGACGTTCAGCAGGGCGATGGCGGTGCCGACGAGGACGCCGCCCGCGTACAGCGCGGCCGACGACGGCAGGACCCGCGTGAGGATGCCGACGCCGAGCAGCAGCAGCGCCGCGAACAGCACCCGTTCCGCGCCGAAGCGGCGCCCGAGCCAGGGCGCGACCAGCGCGCCGAGGCCCAGGAAGAGCACCGGTACCGAGGTCACCAGGGAGGTCGCGGCCGACGACAGGCCGTACGCCTCGGACATCTCGCTCACCAGCGGCGACACGCTCGCCAGCGCGGCCCGCATGTTGACCGAGGCCAGCACGATCCCGACCAGGAGCACCGCCGGCCGGGCGAGCAGTGCCCGCCGGGCCGCCGCGCCCGCCGCGGAGGGCCGGACATCCGCCTCGGCGTCGACGAGGACGTCGGGGAGGGCGTCGGTGAGGGCGGCAGGAAGGCCATCGGGGAGGACGTCAGGAAGGGCGTCAGGGAGGGCGTCGGCGACGGGTGCCCCGGAGGTCTCCCGGCTCACCGCGACTCCTCCGTCAGCGCCGCGACCGTCTCCATCGGGAGCCGCAGCAGTTCGCGCGTCTGCGCCTCCGCCGCGTCCGGGTCCGCCGCCTCGATCGCCGCGACCAGCGCCTCGTGCGCGTCGATGTCGACCGGCGGCATGGCGTGGTCGCCGAGCGCCTCCGTCAGTGACTCGTGCACCTGGGCGGAGAAGAAGCGGTACACCTCGCGGAAGGCCGCGTTGTGCGTGGCCTCGACGACCGCGAGGTGGAAGGCGACGTCGGCGCCGGCATCCCGGTCGCCCCGCTCGCGCAGGCCGGTCAGGGCCGCCCGCAGCCGCAGCAGGTCGTGGGTGTCCCGCCGGACCGCCGCCAGGCGCGCCGCCTCCGCCTCCAGGGCGACCCGGAGCTCCAGGACGTCCAGGGCGCCCGCGTGCCGCACCCCGCGCAGCACGGCGGCGGGGTCGGCGGTGGACCTGACGAAGGTGCCGTTGCCCTGCCGGGACTCCAGGAGCCCGGCGTGGACCAGGACGCGGACGGCCTCGCGCACGGTGTTGCGGCCGACGCCGAGGAGTTCGGCGAGCTCGTGCTCGGTCGGGATGCGGTCGCCGACGGCCCATTCGCCCTCGGCGAGCTGTGTCCGCAGCTGCTCCACCACGGAGTCCACCAGCGAGACCCGTCCCGCCGCCTTCAGCGCCATCACCGCGTCACCACTCCTTGATTCACCCGGTTGCCCAGTCATCCTACAACTGGCTTCCCGCTGCTCCTCCGCCCCTCCGCAGCGGCGGGACTACTGTGGCCCCGTACGGGGGCTCGTAGGACTCGTACGCGGACCGAACACCCTCACCACCCTCGGGAGTCAGTCATGTCAGACCGCTTCGACGTCGTCGTACTCGGAGCTGGCCCCGGCGGCTACGTCGCCGCCATCCGCGCCGCCCAGCTGGGCAAGCGGGTCGCGGTCGTCGAGGAGAAGTACTGGGGCGGTGTCTGCCTGAACGTGGGCTGCATCCCCACCAAGGCGCTGCTGCGCAACGCCGAGCTGGCCCACATCTTCAACCACGAGGCCAAGACCTTCGGCATCAAGGTCGACGGCACGGTGACCTTCGACTACGGCGACGCCTTCGCGCGCAGCCGCACGGTCGCGGACGGCCGGGTCAAGGGCGTCCACTTCCTGATGAAGAAGAACGGCATCACCGAGTTCGACGGCCGGGGCACCTTCCTCGACGCGAACACGCTGCAGGTGAACAAGGCCGACGGCACCGCGCAGACGATCACGTTCGACCACTGCATCATCGCCACCGGCGCCACCCCGCGGCTGCTGCCCGGCACCGCGCTGAGCGACCGCGTCGTCTCCTACGAGCAGCAGATCCTCGCCGAGGACGCCCCGAAGTCGATCATCATCGCCGGCGCCGGCGCGATCGGCATCGAGTTCGCCTACGTGCTGAACAACTACGGCACCAAGGTCACCATCGTCGAGTTCCTCGACCGGATGGCCCCGCTGGAGGACGAGGAGGTGTCGAAGGAGCTCGCCAAGCAGTACCGCAAGCTGGGCATCGACGTCCTGACCTCCACCCGCGTCGAGGCCATCGACGAGTCCGGCCCGCAGGTCCGCGTCACCGTCACCGGCAAGGACGGCGCCCAGAAGGTCCTGGAGGCCGACAAGGTCCTGCAGGCCATCGGCTTCGCCCCGAACGTGTCCGGCTACGGCCTGGAGAACACCGGCGTCGCCCTGACCGAGCGCGGCGCCATCGAGGTCGACGGCCGCTGCCGCACCTCCGCGCCGCACATCTACGCGATCGGCGACGTCACCGCGAAGCTGATGCTCGCGCACACCGCCGAGGCCATGGGCGTCATCGCCGCCGAGACCATCGCGGACGCCGAGACCATGGAGCTCGACTACGCGATGATCCCCCGCGCGACCTACTGCCAGCCGCAGATCGCCAGCTTCGGCTACACCGAGGCGCAGGCCCGCGAGAAGGGCTACGACGTCAAGGTCGCCAAGTTCCCGTTCATGGCGAACGGCAAGGCGCACGGCCTCGGTGACGCGACCGGCTTCGTGAAGATCGTCGCCGACGCCACGTACGGCGAGATCATCGGCGCCCACCTCATCGGCCCCGACGTCACCGAGCTGCTGCCCGAGCTCACCCTGGCGCAGCAGTGGGACCTCACCGTCCACGAGGTCGCCCGCAACGTGCACGCCCACCCGACGCTGGGCGAGGCCGTCAAGGAAGCGATCCACGGCATCGCCGGACACATGATCAATTTCTGAGGTTCCTCACACCCATCACCCAGGTTCGGGTGATAGGCACGGATACGTGCCTCGCGAAACCTCTCCCCATGCCCCGGGTGGCGAACCGTCCCGGCCGATCAGGTCGTGGGTGCGTTCGTCACCCGGTACGCATGTCTGGCTGGCCGTCATCGCGATCACCAGCCTGTTCATCGCGCTCTCCCCGGACGGCCTGGAGCACTATCTGCTGCACCGCAACAGCAGCAATCTCCACGAGCTCTCCCGCCACCCCGTCCAGGCGCTGCTCGGCAGCGCGTTCTGGATCGAGAACCCGGAGAGCCTGCTCCTGTACGCGGTCCTCTTCGAGGTCTTCCACGCGCCCGTCGAGCGCTGGCTCGGCACGGCGAAGTGGCTGGTCGTCGTCGCGACGGCGCACGTCGCCGCCACCCTCATCAGTCAGAAGGTCGTCCTGGAGGCGATCCAGGACCACGACGTGCCGCGCAGCATGGCGCACGTCGTCGACATCGGGGTGAGCTACGGTCTGGCCGCCTCGGTCGGCATCCTCACCTACCGGCTGCCTCGCCCCTGGCGCTGGTTCTACCTGGCGGGGGCGGTGGCCTTCTTCGCGGTGCCGCTGGTCTCGCACCACACGTACACCGATCTGGGGCACGCGATCTCGCTGGTCATCGGGCTCGCGTTCTGGCCGCTGACCCGGCACACGGCGCCGCAGGCGGCGGATCCGGCGCACCGCGGGTGAGCGTCCCGGCGCACCCCCGTTAAACCGGTCGGTAAACCGGTGGTCCCCCGGGGGCGTCCGGCCCACACTGGGGGTACGGAAACGGGGCGGCCGCTTCGAGCGCGCGGAGGCGAACCGCGCGGGCCGCCCCGCTTCTTCCCTGTCTTCCGTCGCGCGCTCAGGCGCTCAGCAGACGCTCCAGGACGAGCGCGATGCCGTCCTCCTCGTTGGACGCGGTCACCTCGTCGGCCACCGCGCGCAGCTCCTCGTGGGCGTTGCCCATCGCGACGCCGCGCGCCGCCCAGCCGAACATCGGGATGTCGTTGGGCATGTCGCCGAAGGCGATCGTCTCCGCGGCCTTCACGCCGAGCCGGCGCGCGGCGAGGGAGAGGCCGGTCGCCTTGCTCAGGCCGAGCGGAAGGACCTCCACGATCCCCGGGCCCGCCATGACGACGTCCACGAGGCCGCCGACCGTCTCGCGCGCGGCCCGGGTCAGCTGGTCGTCGTCGAGCGTCGGGTGCTGGAGGTACAGCTTGGTCAGCGGGGCCGACCACAGCTCCGCCGGGTCCTCGTACGGGACGTACGGCAGCGGGCCCTCCTGGACCCGGTAGCCGGGGCCGATCAGGACCTCGCCCTCCAGGCCGTCGCGGCTCGCGGCGAGGGCCAGCGGGCCCACCTCGGCCTCCAGCTTGGACAGGGCGAGGCCGGCGAGCTGCCGGTCCAGGGTGAGCGAGGTCAGCAGCCGGTGCTCACCGGCGTGGTAGACCTGCGCGCCCTGCCCGCACACCGCGATCCCCTCGTAGCCGAGGTCGTCGAGGATGTGCCGGGTCCAGGGCACCGCCCGGCCGGTGACGACGATGTGCGCGGCGCCCGCCTCCGTGGCGGCGACGAGCGCGTCGCGCGTACGGCCCGAGACGGACTCGTCGGCCCGCAACAGCGTGCCGTCGAGGTCCGTCGCCACCAGGCGGTAGGGGAAGGTGCTCACTTGGAGATCGGCTCCAGGACCTCACGGCCGCCGAGGTAGGGGCGCAGCACCTCGGGCACGCGGACCGAGCCGTCCGGCAGCTGGTGGTTCTCCAGGATCGCCACGATCGTGCGCGGTACGGCGCACAGCGTGCCGTTCAGGGTGGCCAGCGGCTGCACCGTCTTCTTGCCGCCCTGCTCCTCGCGCATGCGGACGGACAGGCGGCGGGCCTGGAATCCGTCGCAGTTGGAGGCGGAGGTCAGCTCGCGGTACTTGCCCTGGGTCGGGATCCAGGCCTCGCAGTCGAACTTGCGGGAGGCGGAGGAGCCCAGGTCGCCGGTGGCGACGTCGATCACCTGGAAGGGCAGCTCCAGGGAGGTCAGCCACTGCTTCTCCCAGTCGAGCAGCCGCTTGTGCTCGGCCTCGGCGTCCTCCGGAGCGACGTACGAGAACATCTCGACCTTGTCGAACTGGTGGACGCGGAAGATGCCGCGGGTGTCCTTGCCGTAGGTGCCGGCCTCGCGGCGGAAGCACGGCGAGAAGCCGGCGTACCGCAGCGGCAGCTTGTCGGCGTCGATGATCTCGTCCATGTGGTACGCGGCGAGCGGGACCTCGGAGGTGCCGACCAGGTAGTAGTCGTCCTTCTCCAGGTGGTACACGTTCTCCGCGGCCTGGCCGAGGAAGCCGGTGCCCTCCATGGCGCGCGGGCGGACCAGCGCGGGGGTGAGCATCGGGATGAAGCCGGCCTCGGTGGCCTGGGCGATCGCCGCGTTGACCAGGGCGAGCTCCAGGAGCGCGCCGACGCCGGTCAGGTAGTAGAAGCGCGAGCCGGAGACCTTCGCGCCGCGCTCGACGTCGATGGCGCCCAGCGCCTCGCCGAGCTCCAGGTGGTCCCTGGGCTCGAAGCCCTCGGCGGCGAAGTCGCGGATGGTGCCGTGCGTCTCGAGGACGACGAAGTCCTCCTCGCCGCCGACGGGCACGTCGGGGTGGACGATGTTGCCGAGCTGGAGGAGGAGCGCGCGGGCCGTCTCGTCGGCCTCGTTCTGCTCGGCCTCGGCGGCCTTGACGTCGGTCTTGAGCTGCTCGGCCTTCTGGAGGAGCGCGGCGCGCTCCTCGGGGGAGGCCTTGGGGATCAGCTTGCCGAGCGCCTTCTGCTCGGATCGGAGCTCGTCGAAGCGGACGCCGGACGACCTGCGCCGCTCATCGGCGGAGAGCAGGGCGTCGACGAGCGCGACGTCCTCTCCACGGGCGCGCTGGGAGGCGCGAACACGGTCGGGGTCCTCACGGAGCAGGCGAAGGTCAATCACCCCACCAGGCTACCGGTGCGCGATCGTGCGGCCCCACTCGATAAGGACTTGCGTGTCGCTTTGCCCGAATTGCTTTGTTTTTCCATGATTTCCCCATTCGGACTCCCCGAGGAGATCTCCGGGCTTCTCCCGGGGTTCTCTCCGAGGTTCTCCACAGGAATGCGGGACTCCGAAGGGTTATCCACAGGCTGTGTGGAAGATCTGTGGACCAAGAGGGCCGACGGCATTTTCCCACTCCTTCGAGTGGGAATACCTCGCCCCAAAGAGTGGGCCCCCGGAGCAGGGGTGACGACGATTTGTCGACCCTGCCGGGGGCGGCCCGGGACCTGGTGAACGCGCTTGTCGACTTGTCCCCAGGTCGAGACACAAGCCTGTGGATAACTCGGGCTACGCCCGGCCGTCCTGGACCCGCGCCAGCCAGTCCGAGGCGTTCGTGAACTCGCCGTCCGAGGTTCCGCGCCGCAGCGGCCGTACGTCCTCGACCGCCACGCCCGCGCGCGGATACGAACCGAGGAAACGCACCTTGGGACAGATCCGCTTCAGCCCCATCAGCGCCTCGCCGACCCGGCGGTCCGAGATATGGCCCTCGGCGTCCACCGCGAAGCAGTAGTTGCCGATGCCCGCGCCCGTGGGACGGGACTGGATCAGCATCAGGTTGACCCCGCGCACGGCGAATTCCTGGAGGAGTTCCAGCAGCGCGCCCGGGTGGTCCTCGCCCAGCCACAGCACGACCGAGGTCTTGTCCGCACCGGTCGGCGCCGCGGGCCGGGCCGGCCGGCCCACCAGCACGAAGCGCGTCTCGGCGTTCTCCGCGTCGTGGATCTCGGTGACCAGGGCCTCCAGGCCGTAGGTGGCGGCCGCGAACTCGCCGGCGAAGGCCGCGTCGAAGCGGCCCTCCTGGACGAGGCGGGCGCCGTCCGCGTTCGACGCGGCCGACTCCCACACCGCCTCCGGCAGATGGGTCCGCAGCCAGTTCCGCACCTGCGGCTGGGCCACCGGGTGCCCCGTGACGGTCTTGATCTCCGACATCCTCGTCCCGGGCCGTACGAGCAGGGCGAAGGCGATCGGCAGGAGAACCTCGCGGTAGATCATCAGCGGCTCGCCCGAGGCCAGCTCGTCCAGGGTCGCGGTCACCCCGCCCTCGACCGAGTTCTCGATCGGCACCAGCGCTGCCGCGGCCTCGCCGTTGCGGACGGCGTCCAGCGCGGCCGGGACCGAGACCATCGGGACGAGCTCCCGCGTCGCGGCCTCGGGCAGCGTACGCAGCGCGGCCTCCGTGAAGGTGCCTTCGGGACCGAGATACGTATACCGGGTGGCTGACATACGGTCACCCTAATGGCAGCGGGTCGGAGGCGACGTGCCTACGACTCCAGCAGCCGCTGGCCCACGTACTCGCCCTCCGCGGCCCCGCCCGGCACCGCGAACAGTCCGCTCGCCTCGTGCCGGACGAACGGGGACAGCGCGTCGCCCCGGTCCAGCTTGCGCTGCACGGGCACGAAGCCCCGCAGCGGGTCCGCCTGCCAGCAGACGAAGAGCAGACCGGCGTCCGGGGTGCCGTCCGCGGCGATCCCGTCGTGGAAGGAGAAGGGCCGGCGCAGCATCGCCGCGCCGCCGTTCTGTTCGGGGGCGGAGATCCGGGAGTGGGCGTTGTCCGGGATGACGGTCCTGCCGTCCGGCCCGATCTTGTCCAGATCCAGCGGGGTGGTCTCGCTCCCGCCGGTCAGCGGCGCCCCGTCCGCCTTCCGGCGGCCGATCACCTTCTCCTGCTTGTCCAGGGACAGCTTCTCCCAGTCGTCCAGCAGCATCCGGATCCGCCGCACGACCGCGTACGAGCCGCCGGCCATCCACTCCTGGAAGCCGCGGGACCCCTGGGATCCCTGGGACACCTGGGGGCTCTGCGGCACGAAGATCCGCCGGTCGAAGTCGGCGTCCGTCTGCTTCGGGTTGTTCGTGCCGTCGACCTGGCCCATCAGGTTCCGGGCGGTCATCGGCCGGGCCGTGGCACCGGCCGAACGGTTGAAGCCGTTCATCTGCCACCGCACCCGTGCCGCGCCGGCCGCGTCCTTCTGCAGCGCGCGCAGCGCGTGGAAGGCGACCAGCGCGTCGTCGGCGCCGATCTGCACCCACAGGTCGCCCTCGGAACGCTTCGGGTCGAGCGCGTCGGAGGAGAAGGCGGGCAGCGGGTCCAGCTGCTCGGGGCGGCGCGCCGTGAGCCCGGTGCGGTCGAAGAAGGTGCGGCCGAAGCCGAAGGTCACGGTCAGCGAGGACGGCCCGGCGTCCAGCGCGATGCCGGTGTCACCGGTCGACGGCTTGCCCGCCATCAGGGCCTTCGCCGTGGCCGACCAGCGGCGCAGCAGCGCGGCGGCCTCCTTGCGGCCCGCGCCCGGGGCGAGGTCGAAGGCGACCAGATGCCCGCGGGCCTGCAGCGGAGTGGTGATCCCCGCCTGATGTTTCCCGTGAAACATCACCTCGGTCGAGCCGACCGAGGCCAGCGCGGGCGAGCCGCCGGAGCCCGCGCCGGAACCGCCCCCGTCCTCCGTCGAGGCGAAGCCGACACCGCCGGCCGCGCCGATCAGCAGACCGGTCGCGCCCGCGGCGCCGACGGTGCCGAGCAGCCGCCGCCGGGAGATGTCGAGGTGGTCGTCGTTCGCGGGGGCGTTCGCAGGGGCTTTCACGGGCTCGTTCACGGGGCTCAGCCGATCTTCACGTTCTTGTCGATGGTGGTCTGGTCGATCTCGGACGTCCGCACGGTGACCTGCATCTGCCACTCGCCCGCCATCGGGAGCTGGACGCCCGAGGCGGTCCAGTGCCCGGTCTGGATCCGGTCCGGCAGCACCGGCAGCGGGCCGATCTGCTTCTCCGTGAGGGTGAAGGACACCTTCACCTCGGGCACGTCCAGGGGGCGCCCGTTGGGCCGCAGTACGAAGATGTGCAGCGCGTTGGCGCCGGTGCGCCCGGGGGAGAGGGTCAGCTGCACGGTGCCCTTGCCGTCCACGCCGCCGGTGTCGAAGGGCATCCGGACGTCGATCGGACGGTTGGGCACGGCGGAGGAGCCGGACGACGCCTTGAGACGGCCCGCCTCCTCTTCCGTACGGGCCGGCTCGGTCGAGGTCAGCACGGTCGTCACCGCGAGGAGCACGACCGCGACGGCCGCCTCGGTCAGCACCGACCGGCGCAGTCCGGCCCGCTCGGGGTCCGCGTCCCGCTCCCGCTTGCGGCGAGCGGTGGCGACGGCGGCGCGCTGCCGCGCGAGCTGCTCGGAACGAGCGGCGCCGACCTCGTCGGCCCCGCCAGGCGCAGCACCTTCGACGTCGCCGGAGTCACCCGCCGCGCCGGAGGCACCCGCCTCTTCGGAGTCACCCACCGCGCCGGAGTCAGCCGTCTCCTCGGAGTCACCCACCGCGCCGGAGTCACCCGTCTCCTCGGAGCCTCCCGCGTCGTCGACGTCCGAGACCTCCGCCGCCTCCCCCAGCCGCTGCACCCACCGCCGCGACACCCAGGCGATGCCCAGGAGGACGGCGACCAGGCCGATCTTCACGAGGAGCAGCTGCCCGTACCGCGTGTCCGTCAGCGCCGACCAGGTGCCGACCTGCCGCCAGGACTGGTAGATCCCGGTGGCGACGAGCACCACGACCGAGCCGAACGCCAGCTTCGAGTACCGCTCGACCGCCGCCCGTCCGACCGAGGGCGCCCGGTACAGCGCGACCAGCAGGGTCGTCAGGCCGCCGAGCCAGCCGGCCACCGCCAGCAGGTGCAGGATGTCGACCGGCATGGCGATGCCCGGCTGGAGCCCGGTCGAGGCGTGCTCGGCGAGCGCCCAGGTGCCGGCGATGCCGGCCGCGACCACGGTGCCGCCGAGCGCGAGGCCGAAGGTGAGGTCCTTGAGTTCCTTCTCGTCGGTGCGCCGGGCGTATGCGCCGAACAGCACGGCCACGAACAGCGCCGCCGCGCCGAGGAGGAGCAGCCGGGAGGAGAGCGCCGCCCCGGTCTTGGTGGCCAGGACGGCCTGCAGCCCGGCCAGGTCGAAGACGTCGGCCAGTCTGCCCGAGCCGGTGTAGGGGTTGCGGAGCAGCAGCATCGCGAGGGTGGCGCCGGTCAGGGTCAGCCAGCCGCGGACCACGAGCCGCTGCACCGGCCGGACGCTCGCCCCGCGCGGCCAGCAGACCAGGACGAAGGCGCCGCCGCCGACGAGGACGACGAAACCGGCGTACGAGAGGTAGCGCGCGATCCCGTACAGCGCGCCGACGATCCCGCCGCCCGCGGTCTGTTCGGGCAGGGCGACGGAGGTGGTGGAGGGGGCCCCGACGGAGAAGGTGAAGGCTCCGGAGACGGGGTGGCTGTCGGCGGAGACCGTCTGCCAGGCCACCGTGTAGGTGCCGTCGGGCAGTCCGGGCAGCAGCTCGACGCCGTAGCGGACGATCGAGCCGCTGCACATGTCACGGATCTCGCCGGTGTCGACCCGCTTCCCCGACGGGTCGAGGACCCGGATCGAGTCGGCGCCCATGGCGACCTGCTCGGAGAAGGTGAGGTCGACGTCCTTGGGAGCGGTGGCGACCACCGCCCCGTCCTGCGGGTCGCTGCCGGTCAGGGCCGCGTGCGCGGACGCGGGGCCCGCGGTGGCGAGCAGCGTGCCCAGGAGCGCGGCCACGACGAGCAGCAGCCGGGTGACGGCGTGCCCGAGGCGCGGGGCGGTGGTGGTCATCGTCCTGTTTCTCCCTCGACCGGCTCAGTGCTGCTTCGGGTTGTGGTTCGGCGCCTCGACGGGGAGCTCGACCTTGAGCGGGCCGGACTTCTCGAAGTGGAGCTCGATGCTCACCTTCTCGCCCTGCTTCGGCTGCTTCTTCAATTCCATGAACATGATGTGGTTGCCCCCGCGTTCCAGCTTGAGCTCACCGTTGGCCGGGATGTCGAAGGCCTTCACCTGCTGCATCTTCTGGTTCTTCGTCTCGTGCATCGTGACGTCGTCCGAGAGACCGCTGGTGACGGAGGTGAGCTTGTCGGCGACGCCGCCGCCGTTGCTGATGGTGAGGAAGCCGCCGGCCATGTCCATCACGGGCTGCGGCATGAACGCGCCGCTCACCTTGAGTTCGGGCTTGTCGTCGCCGGAGGACGAGCAGCCGGTCAGGGCGAGCGCGGCGGCGAGGGCGACGGAGGCGGTCAGGGCGGTGGTGCGGCGGTTCACGGGTTCTCCCCCTTGATGAGCTTCGGCAGGTCCTTGGCGTAGTCGTCGGCGCTGGTGCTCTCGCCGTAGAGGACGTAGCCCTGGTCGGTGGTCGGCGAGAACGCGATCACCTGCGCCCCGTGCATGGAGACGACGGTGCCGTTCTCCTTCTTCGCCGGGTCGATGCCGATGCCCATGGAGCGGGCGCCCGCCTGGATCGTCTTGAAGTCGCCGGTGAGCCCGACGAAGGACGGGTCGCCGGCGGCGGGCAGCCACTTGCCCAGCTCGGCGGCGGTGTCCCGCTCGGGGTCGGTGGTGACGAAGACGACCTGGAGCTTGTCCTGGTCCGCCTTGGGGAGCTGCTTGCGGGCGATGGCGATGTTGCTCATCGTCAGCGGGCAGACGTCGGGGCAGTGGGTGTAGCCGAAGTAGACGAGCGTCGGCTTGCCCTTGGTGGCCGCGCGCAGGTCGTACTTCCGGCCCTTGGTGTCGGTGAGGACGAGGTCGGGCTTGGCGAACGGCCGGTCCAGGACGGTGGCGGCCTGGTCGCTGTCGGTGCCGCCGGAGACCTCGGCGACCGGCCCACTGGTGGTGCCGGGCGTCTTGTCGTCGCCGCCGAGGCCGACGGCGGCCGTGATCCCGAGCGCCGCGACGATCGCCACGGCGGCGGCGATCAGCGGGGCACGGCGGCCGGGGCGGCCGCCGTCCTTCGCGTCGTCGGCACCGGACTTCTGAGCAGCTGTCTTGCTGTCGGACATGGTGATTCTTCCGGGTCGATGGAGCGGCCGTCAGGCCGAGCGGCGGCGTCCGGCCAGGACGCCGAAGGCGATGCCGGCGAGGCCCACGAGGATGCCGACCACGCCGAGCACACGGGCCGCGCTGTCGGTGGACCCGGCGGCCTCCTTCTCCTTGTGCTCGCCGGCCTTCTCGTCGTGGCCTGCCTTGTCGTCGGCGGCGGGGGCGGCGCCACCGTGGTGGTCACCGGTCGCCGCGGACAGCTTCAGCACCGGGGCGGGGCTCTCGGGCTCCGGCGCGCCGTCCTTGGGCTCCTCGATCCAGCGCACGACCTCGTTGTTGTCGTAGGTCTGGATGGCCTTCAGGACGAGCCGGTCGGTGTCCTCGGGCAGCTGGCCGAGGGAGAGCGGGAACTGCTGGAACTGACCGGGGCCGATCTTCGAACCGTCCGCGGTCCAGGTGACCTTGGCGACCGCCTCGTTGATCTTCTTGCCGTGCAGCTCCAGCGGCTTGGCCAGCTTGGCCTTGGTGACCTCGACCTTCCAGCCGGGGACCGGCTGAGGCATCACGGAGGCCAGCGGGTGGTCGGTGGGGAAGGTGACCTCGACCTTGACGGTGGAGGCGTTGTCGCGCTCGTTCGGCACCTTCACGTTGACGGTCGCGTAGCCGCCCTTGGCGGCCTCGCCCTGCGGCTGGACGCCGACGTGCGCGGACGCGGTGCCGGCGAGCAGCAGGACGGACGCGACGGCGGCGCCGCCGGTGAGGACGGCGCGGGAGACGTGGGTACGGGAAACGCTCATGGCAGAAGACACTCCAGCTCGGAGGAGAGGTCGGAAGCGGACGACCGGACACGGCGTCGCGTCACCGCGCGATGCGCGGCGGCGGGCCGGCGGGCGGGCCGTCCGGGAGGTCGTCCGCGAGCGCGGACGACCGCGGATCCGCTCCCCGGGAGCGGTCCGCGTCAGGCTGCGAGGACGCAGGAGGCGGCCGGGGGGCCGCGCCTGATCACGGTGTGCTGGAGTGCCTCGGCCACCGGCGGCGGCGAGGAGGCGAAGGCGGTACGGGCGGGGCCGCGCGGTCCGGTGGCCGGAGCCCCCGGCAGCCCGGCGAGCAGGGCCCGTACGAGGAACAGCGCGGCGCGCAGGGAGCGTACGAGCGCGCACGCGGCGAGCTCGGTGGCGCCCTGCGTGGAGAGCCGGACCAGCCGGCCGAGCGCGAGGTCGCCGCGGCGCAGCAGCCAGCCGGTGGCCAGCGCGGCCAGCAGGTGCCCGAGCAGCATGGGCAGACTCGGCATCAGCTCGGCGGCCCCGGCGGTCGCGCCGCCGGTCATGCCGGTCATGCCGGCCATGTGCCCGTGCCCGGTGGCGGCGGGCGGGGTGAGTCCGGCGTCGCTGACGATGCGGGCCGCGTCGGCGGGGCTCAGGGACGTGCCGCCCTGGCCGCAGACCAGCTTCGCGGCCAGCCGGACGAGGGCCTGGTCGGTCTCCGCCCCCATGGCGAGCCGGCGCTGGCCGAACCCGAACAGGGCGTGCAGCCCGAGCTGTCCGACCGTCAGCGCGCCGACGATGGCGGGCAGCGAGCGCTCGCGTCCGGTGAAGAGCACGGTGACGCCGAAGACGCCGAGGAATCCGGCGGCCACCGACCACAGCGCGATCCCCGCGCAGGAGGCCAGCGCGTGGCCGAGCGCGGACAGCACGACGCAGACCGCGGTGAACACCGCGGCCCTCAGCATGCGTGGTGCGAGCGCGGGGGCAGACATGGCGGGCCCATCATCGCACCAGCCTCACCCCTCCCATACGGCAGGTCCGGAAGGTCACTCTTGGGGGCGTTCGGGGTGACATACACCGGCGCACGGGAGGAGTGCATCCGCCGAACGGGCGCTCTTGACGTGGCTCGGGGCTTATGGACCACGCGGGACGGCAATACGTATCGGTATGTCGTGCCGCAGCATGTCGAGCCGCAGCCAGGAGGCTGGAGCATGAGCATCTGGTGGTCCCTGCATCTGCGGCGCGAGGCTGCGAGCGTGCCGCTCGCCCGGCGGCTGCTGCTCGGCACGATGGAGACCGCGGGCGTCGACCCGGACGTGTCCTACGAGCTGTCGGTGGCCCTGACCGAGGCGTGCGCGAACGCCGTCGAGCACGGCGGGACGGCGGGCCGGGGCGGGGGCTCGCAGGCGTACCGGGTCACCGCGTACCTGGACGGCGAGACCTGCCGCATCGAGGTGGCCGACTCGGGCCCCGGTTTCGCCGCGGCCCCCGAGCGGCGCCCGGCCGCGCCCGACGCGGAGAACGGGCGCGGGCTGCGGCTGATCGAGGAGCTCGCCGACCACGTGCACTTCGGGCGGACCGGCCGGGGCGGCGCCCTGGTCAGCTTCGACAAGATCATCAAATGGCGGCCGGACGCCCCGCTGGCGCTGACCTGAGCCGCGCGCGGATCCGGGGCCGGACACGGATCCGGACCGGGATACGGCGCCGGACCGGGCCACGGCGCCGGACCGGGCCACGGCGCCGGACCGGGATACGGAAAGGGCCCCGCCGACACGAATCGGCGGGGCCCTTCCGGCACGAGCGGGGGACGGATCAGCCCTTCAGGCCGGCCATCCACGCCTCGACCTCGTCGGACCGGCGCGGCAGCGCCGCCGAGAGGTTCCGGTTGCCGTCCTCGGTGACGAGGATGTCGTCCTCGATCCGGACGCCGATGCCCCGGTACTCCTCGGGCACGGTCAGGTCGTCGGCCTGGAAGTAGAGCCCCGGCTCGACGGTCAGGCACATGCCCGGCTCCAGCGTGCAGTCGACGTACGCCTCGGTGCGCGCGGCGGCGCAGTCGTGGACGTCCATGCCGAGCATGTGGCCGGTGCCGTGCAGGGTCCAGCGGCGCTGGAGGCCCAGCTCCAGGACGCGCTCGGCCGGGCCCTCGACGAGGCCCCACTCGACCAGCTTCTCGGCGAGCACGCGCTGGGCGGCGTCGTGGAAGTCGCGGTAGGCGGCGCCGGGCTTCACCGCGGCGATGCCGGCCTCCTGGGCCTCGTACACCGCGTCGTAGATCTTGCGCTGGATCTCCGTGTACCGGCCGTTGACCGGCAGGGTGCGGGTGATGTCGGCGGTGTAGAGCTCGGTGGTCTCCACGCCGGCGTCGAGCAGCAGCAGGTCGCCGGAGCGGACCGGGCCGTCGTTGCGGACCCAGTGCAGGGTGCAGGCGTGCGGGCCGGAGGCGCAGATGGAGCCGTAGCCGACGTCGTTGCCCTCGACCCGGGCACGCAGGAAGAACGTGCCCTCGATGTAGCGCTCGCTGGTCGCCTCGGCCTTGTCGAGGACCTTGACGACGTCCTCGAAGCCGCGGGCGGTGGAGTCGCAGGCCTTCTGCAGCTCGGAGACCTCGAAGGCGTCCTTCACGAGGCGGGCCTCGGAGAGGAAGACGCGCAGCTCCTCGTCGCGCTCGGCGGTGACCTTGTCGGTCAGGGCCGCCTCGATGCCGGCGTCGTGGCCGCGCACGGCGCGGACCGGGCCGGTGGCCTGCTTGAGCGCCTCGGCCAGCTCGCGGACGTCCTTCGCCGGGATCCCGAGCAGCTGCTCGGCCTCGGTGAGGGAGTGGCGGCGGCCGACCCAGAGCTCGCCCATGCCGTCCAGCCAGAACTCGCCGTTCTCGCGGTCGGAGCGGGGCAGCAGGTAGATCGTGGCGCGGTGGCCGTCCTCGGACGGCTCCAGGACCAGGACGCCGTCGTGGGTCTGGTCGCCGGTGAGGTACGCGTACTCGGTGGAGGCGCGGAAGGAGTACTCGGTGTCGTTGGACCGGGTCTTCAGGTTGCCGGCCGGGATCACCAGGCGCTCGCCCGGGAAGCGGGCGGACAGCGCGGCGCGCCGGTCGGCGGTGTGCGCGGCCTGGGCGATCGGCGCCAGGTCGTGCAGCTCGGTGTCGGCCCAGCCGGACCGCATGTTCTCGGCGAGCTCGTCGGAGACGCCCGGGTACAGGCCGTTCTTCCGCTGCTTGATCGCCTGCTCTTCGGACTCTTCCGGGGTCTCCGGGTTGTCCGGCGTGAGCTCATCGGCCACGGGTCTGCCTCCTCTGGTACGACACTGAACCATTCCCATCGTACGGTCGTGCGGAAGGGGGCCCAGAGCCGGAAGACCCATTACCGACGGGTCAGGACGGTGGCGGTTCTCACTCCGGTCGCGCTCCGGTCGGTGCCGGATGCCGGTCGGCGCTCACTCGAATCGCGCGGCGAGCAGCACGACGTCCTCGCCTTCGGCGTCCGGACCGTCCAGTCCCTCGGGCAGTACGGTCCGCAGGACGTGGTCGGCGACGGCGCCCGGATCGGCCCGGTCCGCCTTGGGTACGCCCGCGGCGGCGGCGTGCAGCCGGGCGAAGGCCCGGTCCATCGGGTCGCCGGTCCGCCGGAGCAGTCCGTCCGTGTACAGCAGCACCGTTTCTCCGGGCTGCGGGGAGAGCTCCACGCTCGGCGCCTCCCAGCAGGCCAGCATGCCCAGCGGGGCGGAGAGCGAGGTCTCGACGTACTCGGTGCGCTGCTCGCCGATGATCAGCGGCGGGGTGTGGCCGGCCCCGGCGAGCACGATCCTGCGGGCCTGCGGCTCGCAGAAGGCGAAGAGCGCGGTCGCCGCGCGCGCGGGCTCGGTCAGCCGGAGCAGCAGCTCCAGGTCGGAGAGGACGGCGACCGGGTCCTCGCCCTCCATCACGGCGTACGCGCGCAGCGAGGCGCGCAGGCGTCCCATCGCGGCCAGGGCGCTCGGCCCGCTGCCCGTGACGGAGCCGACGGCCAGGCCGAGGGCGCCCTCGGGCAGCGGCAGCGCGTCGTACCAGTCGCCGCCGCCGCGGGGGCCGGTGCGGTGCCGGGCGGCGAGCTGGACGCCGGGGATCCGGGGGAGGCGGCTGGGCAGCAGCTCCTCGGCGACGGTGGCGACCTGGGCGCGGGCGCGCTCGACCTCCAGGAGGCGGGCGAGGTGCTCGGTGGCGAACCTTCCGTAGAGCTGGACGAGGTGCCGCTGGCGCTCGGCGGGCTCGGCGGGCTCGTCGTACAGCCAGACGACGGCGCCGAGCCGGCCGGCCTGCTCGGTGGCGAGCGGCAGCGCGTAGCTGGCGGCGTAGCCGAGGCGGGCGGCGACCTCGCGGTGGCGCGGGTGGAGGTCCTCCTTCCCGCGCAGGTCGGGGATGCCGACCGGGCCGGGCAGCGTGCCGTCCGGCAGCGGATCGAGCCCGTCGAGGATGCGCCCGTACGAGGTGACGCTGCGCGGCACGGTCTCGATGCTGCCGAGGTCGGCGTGGGCGAGGCCGAGGCCGACGGTGGAGGCGGGGCCGAGGCCGTCGGCGGGTTCGAGCACGGCCATGCCGCGACGGGCCCCGACGAGGGCGGCTCCGGCGCGCAGCAGCTCGCGCAGGGCGTCGTCGAGCGAGCCGGTCCTGATCAGGGACTCGGTGAGTTCATGGAGGAGGGTGAGGTCCGAGACCCAGCCGGCGAGGCGGTCCTGGAGGAGGGCGTCGGCCGGGACCGGCGGGGGCGCCGCGGGGCGGGAGGGAACGGCCGCCGTGTGCGGGGGAACCGCAGTGTGCGGCGGAAGGGAAACAGCGGAATCGATTCCGGCCACTTTCGGCGCACGCGGCGTACTCATGGCACGCGGCTTTCAGACCTGCGCGTTTCATGCAATAGCATCGCAAACCCCCAAGTCATTCTGCGCCACTACCCATCGATCCACATCTACACGCACATGTAGATCGATGTCCAGCATCGTCACCATGGGACTTGTGGTGTCCGTGAGATGTGGCGAGGGGGTTGAAGACTAGGGGAAGTTGGCTGAAAATTGCCCCCAGTGTGCACCATTTGCGGTCGACTGGCGTCGTTTGAAAGCGCGTCATTCTGAGCGTGACGGGTACGTAATCGGTGACGGGCAGGGGCAGTTGGACACGCCCCTGAATACGGACGCGGAACCCGGGCGTCCTCATCACCGCAGGCCGCACCCTCCAACCGAGTGGCGGGGAACCTCTTCCGCCAGGACCGGCCGGCAGCGACTGCCGAGCCTGGATGCAGCTCGTACGCGCTGAAATGCATGCTGACACGCACGCTGAGACGCACAGTGATACGCACGGTGAAGAGATCCGCACGTGGAGTCACGCACGTGGTGTGATGTGGATTCGGCGTTCAACGGAAAGGAACGAGCGCTCATGCGCGAGATCCTCGGAAGGCGACGCAGGCTCCGGTTCCGGCGCAAGAGGCGCGAGGAGCGCGCGGAGCGCGAGACGGTCGTCGCACAGCTCGACTCGGCGCTCCTGTGCGCCACCGCATGGGACTGGCCCGTCCTGCCCGGCGTGGGCCTGCGGACCGCGGGATCGAAGACGACGGGAGCGCGCGCCCTCCTCGGCGCGCCCGCCGCCGTGACCTGCGCCTGCCCCGACCCCCAGTGCGTGGTGCCCGGCGCGCACCCCTTCGACCCCGGGCTGCTCGCGGCCACCACCGACGCCCGCATGATCCGCTGGTGGTGGGGCGAACGCCCGGACGCGCCGGTCCTGCTCGCCACCGGCGGCCGGGCCCCGTGCGCGGTGAGCCTGCCGGCCGTCGCGGGAGCCCGCGCGCTCGTCGCGCTGGACGCGCTGGGGATGCGGCTCGGCCCGGTCGTGGCCTCGCCCACGCGCTGGGCGATCCTCGTCGCCCCGTACGGCCTCGAACGACTGGGCGAACTGCTCTATACGAAGGACAGCGTGCCCAGTTCGCTGCGCTTCCATGGAGAGGGCGGCTATCTACCGCTGCCGCCCTCCACCACCGGGACCGGACAGGTCCGCTGGGAGCGGGCCCCCCTGGCCGGCTCGGCGCGGCCGTGGCTGCCGGACGTGGAGGCGGTCGTGGACGCCCTGGTCGAGGCGAGCACGAGCATGCCGGGCGGCGGCAGCAGACTCACCTACTGAGCACACCGAGTCCGCAGCGGGGCGGAGCCGAGGGCCGGGACCGGCACGGACGTTCACCCGAACGGGTGTGTCGCACCCCGGCATCCAGGGGAAACGGGCGCGCGGCCCGCCGCCCGCCCGCCGGCCGCCGCTATCTTCGCCCCGAGGGGTCGTTCCGACGGAACAGGTGGCTGCGGCATGGGGCAGATGAGTCCGGCGAAGCTCCGCGCGATCGGGCTCGGGACCGCGGTGGTGATCGCCGTCCTGGTGCCGATCGCGGCGACGGCGGGCCCTTCGGGGACAGCACCGCTTTCCGGGGCGCGCTCCACGCCGGGTGCCGGCCCCGACGGAGACGCCGGCTCTGATGGCGATGCCCGTGCCGATGCCGGTTCCGATGCCCGTTCCGATGCCGGTTCCGCTGGTGACGACGCGAAGCCGAAGGGCCTCTTCTCGGAGCTGGACCTGACCTCCGGGCGTCCCGCCGCTGCCGACGGGTCCGCTCCCGGCCGGCCTTCCGCCGCGCTGCCCTCCGCGACCCGGTGCGGACCCGAACTCGCCTCCCCCGACGGGGTCGAGGCGCAGACCTGTGTGGTGACCGAGGGCGCGCACATCCGGGGGCGTACCTACTACCGCAACGTCACCGGCCAGGAACTCGACGCGGTCCTCACGCTGATGGCCCCCGGAGGCCGCACGGTGCAGGTGCGTTGCGCGGTCGCCGCGGGGGACGAACCGGGTACGTGCGAGACGCCCGGAGAACCGGTCAGGGGCGGTGCCGTGGACTATTCGGCGGTCTCGGAATTCGCCGGTGCGGGGGAGGGTGACAGCACTCCGCTGCTGCTGCGCTCGGGGAGCAACGCGGCCGGGCCGGACGGTAGTTGAACCGTACGCGGGCTTACGCGGGCACACGCGGGCATGAGAAGGCCCGATCGCTGGCGACGGGGGATGCACCAGCGACCGGGCTTCTAGAACGGTAACAAGAGATCTGCCGTTCGCAAATTCGATCTCGGTTATTCGGACAGGGATTTAGGCCTGCGAACGAGGGGTTGTGGCGGAAGTCACCGACTGGTCGGTCTGTCCGTCACGGATACCACCTGGGGTATCAGCTGAGCGTGACCTGACGGTTGGTGAGACCGCCCCGCGCGCGCCGCTCCTCGATGCTGAGCGGGGCGTCGGAAGCGAGGGCCTCCGCGAGCCGCTCGGCGAACTCGGCCGCCGGCTTCTCGCACTCCTCCGCCGTCATGCCGGTCGGCAGGTCCCACACCGGAACCATCAGGCCGTGCGCGCGGAAGGAGCCGACGAGCCGGGTGTCCGCGCCGAGCGAGGTCGTGCCGGCGGCCTGGAGCCGGGCCAGCGCGTCGAGCAGCTTCTCCTCGGCGTGCGGCATGACCCAGCGCAGGTGGTTCTTGTCCGGGGTCTCGCACCAGTAGGCCGCGTCCACACCGGTCAGCTTGACCGTGGGGATGGCGGCGGCGTTGGCGCGCTCCAGGGAGGCGCTGACCTCGGGGCTGGAATTGTCCGAGGACTCGGGAATCCAGAATTCGAAACCGGTGTGCACGTCCGGCGCGAAATCGCTGCTCGGGTCGAGCAGGTCCTGGAGGCGCGGACCCTCCGGCGTCACGCGGCGGGGCTCGACCGGCGTGCCGGGCTCGGTCTCCAGCGCGCGCTGGAGGGTGTCGGCGAGGTCGCGGGCGAGGTCGCCGGAGGACGCGTCGTTCTGCAGCGCGAGCAGCACGGAGCCGTCGTCGCGGCGCAGCGCGGGCCAGGCCATCGGCAGCACTGTCGCCAGGGTCACCGACGGCACGCCCTCGGGCAGTCCGCCCTTGAGGGTGAGCGGCACGGTGGCGGCGGGCACCAGCTCGCGCAGCGCGACCCAGTCGCACTCGCCGGGCAGCCCCTCGAAGGGACGCTGGACGACCTCGGTCACGGCGTGCGAGGCAGCACGCCCGTGACACGCCTTGTAGCGGCGGCCCGAGCCACAGGGGCACGGCTCGCGCGCACCGACGACCGGGATCTCCCCGCTCGTGACCTGTGCCTGGCCGGTCTTGCCGGGCTTCGTCTGGGGGCGCTTCTTCGCCATGGTGTGGCTTTCTCCCGATCGCGGCGGTGCTGTCTAGGGCGCGAGCCTAGCCGCACGGGATCCCGCATGCCGGGAGGCCACCGTCACCGGGGCCGGTCCGGCCCGTGCCAGGACGGCATCCGGACGGTCGCGCCGGCCCGGACCCGAGGCCCGGGACGTCGTCCGGATGACGGCTCCCGAGGAGTCGGCGGACGTACCGTGCGGACCGGCGGGCAGGTCCGGACGTACCGTGCGGACAGGTCGCGCCGACGGTCCCGCTGCCGTTTCCGCCCTCACCCCGGCCGACGGTCCCGCCGCCGGCTCCGGTCTCATTCCAGCTCGTCGTACGCGTCCAGGAAGTCCAGCCCGGAGCCGCCGCCGACCCGTGCCGCGAAGTCCTCGCGGCGGTGGCCCTCGGTGACGACCACCCAGACGGTGACCTCGCCGGTCGCGCTGTCCCGTACGCCCCAGTCCTGCGCCAGCGAGCTGATGATGTTCAGCCCGCGGCCGCCGCGTGCGGTGACCGAGGGCGTGGCGGGAACGGGGCGGGTCGGTCCCCCGCCGTCCGTCACCTCGACCGTCAGCCCGCCGGACCTGTCGATGCTCCAGGCCGCCCGCACGTCACCGTCGCCCACGTCCGCGTGACCGAGCGGTCTGCCGTGCCGACACGCGTTGCTCAGCAGTTCGGAAAGGATCAGCACCGCGTCGTCGACGACCGTTTCGGACATCCCGCTGCGGTGCAACTGCTCCCGCATCCGGTGTCGCGCCTTACCCACGCCCGCAGGGCCATGGGGTACGGCCATGCTCGACGACGTGGGCACCTCCTGTGCCACCACCAACGCCACCCCCGAGACCTCCTTTGCCCCACGCCACGGTGTGAATGCCCCAATGGCCTGGACCGGAAACCGGCCAGTAGGGGTCTGGTGACGCACTCGTGACGATCGCGTACGTCCCGAACGCGCCGGGGCACACCCCATACCCCTGTGACAGGGGGGACGCGAGGGGTTAAAGGCGGCCCAACTGGGACAGCACGCGCTTCGGACGGTTGGTGATGATCGCGTCCACGCCGAGCCGTTCGCACAGCTCCACGTCCTCGGGCTCGTCGACGGTCCAGACGTGTACCTGGTGGCCGGCCTTCTGGAGCCGCAGGATCACGGCGGGGTGGTGGCGGACGATCCGGATCGAGGGCCCGGCGATCCGCGCGCCCGCGGGCAGCCGCCCGTCGCGCAGGCGCGGGGTGACGAACTGGGCGAGGGAGACGGTGGGCAGGGTCGGGGCGGCGGCCGCGATGCGGTGCAGGGAGCGGGCCGAGAAGCTCATGACGCGCACGGGGGAGTCCTCGGGCGCGGCCGGCGCGGCGAGGCCGAAGCGGCCGAGGAGCTGGAGCAGCTTGTCCTCGACCTGGCCCGCCCAGCGGGTGGGGTGCTTGGTCTCGATGGCGAGCTCGATCCGGCGCCCGGCGTCGGAGACCAGCTCCAGGAGGCGTTCCAGGGTGAGGACGGAGGTGGCGCCGGGGTCGCCCCAGTCGGGGATCTCGCGGGCCTCCTCGCGTCCCTTCCAGGTGCCGAAGTCGAGGGCGGCCAGATCGGCGAGCTCCAGGGCGGAGACGGCGCCGCGGCCGTTGGAGGTGCGGTCGACGCGCCGGTCGTGGACACAGACGAGGTGCCCGTCGGCGGTCAGCCGCACGTCGCACTCCAGGGCGTCGGCGCCGTCCTCGATGGCCTTCACGTAGGCGGCCAGAGTGTGTTCCGGGGCGTCCTCGGAGGCCCCGCGGTGGGCGACCACCTGGACGGGGAGACGGTTCGGTTGCTGCGGTGCGTGGGTCACCGCGACATGGTAAGGCTGTGTCGTATATGCCCCCATATAAAGAAGAGGGGTGCAGACACACAGCTCCGGCTTACAGTGGCCTGACGTCCGGTGGGAAAAGCTGAGCGCAGCACCATGGACCAGGCATCCACCCACCCACATCCGTGCAGTGAACGAGGAGAGAGCTGTGAGCACCGAGAACGAGGGCACGGCGGTTCCGGCGGACCGGAGTGCCCCGTCCGTCCCTCCCACGCCTCCCGCCCCGCCCGCGGCCCCTCCGACGCCTGCCGCCTCCGCGGAAACGCCCGAGCCGCCGCGGTCCGAGCCCCAGGCCGAGCCGCAGGCCCAGCCCCAGGCCGGGTCCGAGCCCCAGGCCCCGACCCAGCCCCTGCCCCAGGCCCCCGCAGCGGCCCCCGCAGCTGAGCCCGCCCCGGCCCACGCTCCCACCCCCGTCCACGCCCACATGCCTCCCCCCTCCCCCGCACCCGCCCCCGTCCCCGACGCGGCGGCCGGTGGCTGGCCCCCCGCCCCGCCGGTGACCCCGTCGTGGGGCATGCCGGCCCAGCCGGTCCCCGAGGCCCCGCGCAGGCGCACGGGCGGCCTGGTGGCGGCCGTCCTGGTCGCGGCGCTGGTCGCGGGCGGCGTCGGCGGCGGCATCGGCTACTGGGCGGCGTCCCAGCGCGACGACGACCCGACCGCGTCGACCACCGTCTCCTCGGGCGACTCCCCCGCCTCCTTCAAGCGCGACCCCGGCACGGTCGCCGCGGTGGCGGCCAAGGCGCTGCCGAGCGTCGTCACGATCCAGGCGAAGTCCGGCGGCACGGACGGCGAGGGCGGCACGGGCACCGGCTTCGTCTACGACAAGGAAGGCCACATCGTCACGAACAACCACGTGGTGGCCTCCGCGGCGGACGGCGGCACGCTGTCGGTCACGTTCTCCAACGGCAAGACGTACGACGCGGAGGTCGTCGGCCGCGCCGAGGGCTACGACGTGGCCGTGATCAAGCTGAAGAACGCTCCGTCGAACCTGGCGCCGCTGGCCCTGGGCGACTCGGACCGGGTGGCGGTCGGCGACTCGACCATCGCGATCGGCGCGCCCTTCGGCCTGTCGAACACGGTGACCACCGGCATCATCAGCGCCAAGAACCGCCCGGTCGCCTCGGGCGACGGCTCCAGCGGCAAGAACTCGTACATGAGCGCCCTGCAGACCGACGCGTCGATCAACCCGGGCAACTCGGGCGGCCCGCTGCTCGACGCGAGCGGCGCCGTGATCGGCATCAACTCCGCGATCCAGTCGGCCGGCAGCGGCTACGGCCAGTCCCAGGCGGGCTCGATCGGCCTCGGCTTCGCCATTCCGGTCAACCAGGCCAAGAACGTGGCCGAGCAGCTGATCAAGACCGGCAAGCCGGTCTACCCGGTGATCGGCGCGACGGTGAACATGCAGGACAAGGGCGAGGGCGCCACCATCGCCCAGCAGGGCACCAGCGGCACCCCGTCGGTCACCCCGAACGGCCCGGCGGCCAAGGCCGGCCTGAAGGCCGGCGACGTGATCACCGCCTTCGGCGACCACGCGATCGACAGCGGCCCGACCCTCATCAGCGAGATCTGGACCCACAAGCCCGGCGACTCGGTCAAGATCACCTACGAGCGCGCGGGCAAGACCGCCACGGCCACGGTCACCCTCGGCGAACGCACGGGCGACAGCTGACGGGCGACCGCTGATCCTTTACGGTCCCGGTATTCTGTACTCGCTCCGCCCCTGGCGGACGGAGCGAGGGTGGGTTGCCCGAGCGGCCTAAGGGAACGGTCTTGAAAACCGTCGAGGCAGCGATGTCTCCGTGGGTTCAAATCCCACACCCACCGCGCAGGCCAGAGATTTAGCAGGTCAGAGGGCGGGCCCCGGGATTCGGGGCCCGCCCTCTATGCTCACCGTGTCTCACCCTGACTCGCCCGTATACCGCTCCTGACCAGGACGTGTGGGCCATCTGCGGGCCAGGATCCGCGCCTACTCCTCCGCCAGAAGCCCTTGCTCCACAGCACGGTTGGCCGCAGCCGAACCGCCCTTGAGGATCTTCGCGTAGAAGCGGTAGAGCACCGCGAGACTGTGCCCTGCGCGGTAGGCGGCTTCGGCCGGGTCCATGCCCGACTTGATCCACAGGGAGATGGCGGCGTGCCTGAGGGAGTAAGGCACTTCGGCGAGCGCGGTTGCCAGCTCCAGCTCCGTGAGCACCGCTTCACGGGCCGTCTGCCAAGCCGCGGTGTACTCGTTCGAGGTGACCCGGCCGCCACCCACGGCACGGAAGATGCGCCCGTCCGCCGCGACACCGTGCCGTGTGATGTGCCGGCGGACCATCCTGACGAACGTCGGCGGAATCGGCACCACCCGTACGGTCTTCCGGGCCCTGTGCTTCAGCCCACGCTGGTCGTGCGCCTTGCCGGTGTCGGTCCACCCGCCCCCGACCTCAGGGTGGCTCTCGTGGACGTGCACTTCCCCCCACGCCTCAGGATCGGTCTCGGGCGGCAGCACGAAGTCGCTCTCCCGCAGCGCCACGGCCTCACCGGGGCGCGTGGCCGCGTAGTAGATCGTGCCGAAGAACGTCTCCAGGTGCTCTCCGCGCGGCCCCTGAGCGGCGACGGCATCGAGCAGCCTGCGGGCCAGACCGGGGCCGGGAACGAAGCGGAAGTCGACCTCATCGGAGGTCTGAGGCGCAGCCCAGTCCACCGCCAGGAAGGGGTGCCGATCGAGCAGCCCCCTCTCCTCCACCGCGTAGCGGAAGGCGTTGCTCAGCACCATGCGCTTGCGGCTGGCGGTGTTCTCGGCGGCCGGCTTCCCGTTCAGGAGGACCGAGAGCGCTGTGAACGCCGTCCGGACACTCTCGGGCTTGGCCGCGTCGCTCACCTTCATGGAGTGCTGAGCCACCCACGCCAGCGCCTCCCGCAGCCCCTCAGGCACCGGCTCGGCGTCGGCGCGCGACAGCGGAGCACCGTCCGGACCCGTCACGGCCCGAAAGGCGTACTGGTACAGGGCAGTTCGCAGCAACCGGGCATCCGGGCGCCCCTTGGTCGTGGTGACGAGTACGGCCGTGACGACGGCCAGCGACTCCGCGATGCTCGCCCGGTGCTTGGCCGCAGCTCCGGGCCACTTCATCAGCACGTAAGCCTTCGCGTGGTCGAACCACGTGGGCATCTTCGCCGCCGCCAGCTCCTTCTCCGGCAGGCCGGTCTCTTCGTCGAATTGCTGGCCCTTCTGGAGGGCCGTCATGAGCTGCGAGCGTCGCCCGTCTGCCTGAGGCTTGAGCATGTAGCTCTTCGAGTGCTCCTCAGCGCCCACGCGCCAGCGGAGCTCCCAGGGCTTCGGCCGGCCTTTCCGCTGCCGGATGGACCAGATGACGACATCGAAGGTGAGCATGTCTCTCCAAAGGGCGAGGGGCCCGTGGTGACGGGCCCCTCGGCAAGCGGCTGGATCACGCTGCGGCGTTCTCGCACTGGGCGAGCCACGCGTCCAGGTCGGCCCTCCTGACCCGGAGGTGCCCGTTGGGCAGCTTGTGGAGGCGGGGGCCCTGCCCCCGGGCCCGCATCCGGTAGAAGGCGGCCCGGCTCATCCTGAGTTCGCTCAGGACCTCGGGCAGCTTGAGCATCGGCTGGCGCGGCATGGCACTCCTTCTGTGTCCGAGGTTGGGATTTCTGCGTCATCGCGTCATCAGCGTCATTGGGGGTGTTGACCTGCGGGTTTGTGGTGACGCAGCGGGTACGGGGTGTGTCACCGGTGACGCAGTCGTCCGCCATGGGGTGACGCGGGTGACGCAGGATGACGCAGATTTTGAGCTCTGCGTCACCCTTGTTGGCGCAGGTCAGGTGCCGTTTCGGGGCCCTGGTGACGCGGGTGACGCAGCGTCTTTCTACTTAGGAAAAAGGGAGGGGCGGTGTCTGCAGTTGCGCGCGCCTTCGGGCGTGAATGGGGAGCCGCTTCGCGGCGCGTCCTTAGGGAGCGGCTGCGCCGCTGAACAGCAAGAGGAGCACCCCCGGCCAGGCCCCCGGGTGCTCCTCTTGCTCGTGCGCCGCCCCTGTGCCGGGGCGGCGAGGGCTAGTGCAGGGCCTGCTGCTCGTCGGCCGGGAGCTTGGGCCGGGCCATTTCGATGTAGCGGGCGGCGCGGGTGCGGCCCCAGTCGATGAGGACGCCGCGGGCGGCGAGGACGGGCTGGAGGCGCTTGAGGCGGTCGGAGAGGACCTTGCCGGTGGTGGGCCACCCCTTGGGCACGGGGCGGAAGTCCTCGCCGGTGTACAGCTGGGTGAGGGCGTGCAGCCACTCCGCCGACGTCATGCGGACGTCCGTGCCCGGTTCGATGTCGGCGGCGCGCTTGAGGACGGTCTGGGCGAGGAGGTCGCCCTCGATGACGTCGTCGTTGAGGTCGTCGAGGCTGGCCCGGTAGGCGGGCAGGGCTCCGAAGTTCCGGGCGGCATCGAGCTGCGCGCACAGATGGGCGAAGTCCGCCATCCGCAGGTCGGTGGGGATGGACGCCCGGGCCGTACGGGCCTCGACGGCGAGGTCGAGCACGGACCCGAGGATGACCGGCAGGGCTTCCGCGAACTCCGCCCACAGCTCCGCCTCGGTCCGCCGCACCTTCGGCCGCTCCAGCCTCAGCGGAAGGAGCCGTTCGGCGAGGTCGGGGCGGATGACTCCGACGTCGATCCCGGTCAGCAGCAGCGGCCGGCGGTAGCGGGAGCGGACGACGTCGCCGTCGGTGAACAGTGCCCGCTTGATGTTCTCCGCGCCGGTCACCACGCAGCACATCAGGTCGGACAGGTCCGGCCCGAGATGGCTCAGGTTGTCCAGGGCGGTGACCCACCCGGCCGCGACGGCGGTGATCAGGTTCTCTTCGTCCTTGGGGGCGCGGCGCAGGTCGCCGCTCATGCCCTCGATGATCCGCACGAGCATCCGGCCGGCGGTGGACTTGCCCGCGCCCTGGGGGCCGGTGAGGAACGGGGCGGGCACGGGGGCGTCGGGGTCGAGGCAGCCGACCAGCCACGCGAGGGCGAGGGCTTCGCCCTGGGCGCCCGCGAAGTTGCACAGCCGCATGAGCAGGTCGATGCCCTTGCCGTCGGTGTCCTTGACGGGCATCGGGAGTTCGCCGGTGAGCTGGGTGCGGCGCCAGCACACTTCGCGGGGGTCGGGGGTGAGGATGTCCCAGCCGGTGGGGTGGATGCGGACGGACTTGCCGTCATCGCGGCCGAGGTCAAGCCAGGTGGCGCCGTCGTATCCGGGGGCGACGCGGATGTGGACGGGCTGGACGTCCTCGGTGAGGGCGAGTGCTTCGATCAAGTCGAGCGCCTCCTTCAAGGCGGTTCCGTTGAAGACGCCGAGCCCGTCGCGGAACAGGCCGACCATGAGTTCCTGGCGGTGGCTGCCGGTGGTGCCCTGGGAGCGGATCGGGCGGGCGACGGGATGGCCGTTGCGCTGGGCGTAGACGGTGCCGTCGACGGTGCGGAAGTACCGGAAGTTGGCCTGCGCGTAGTCGGTGATGACCGCGCGGGCGGGGTTCTTCTCGTCCTCGGACACGTCAAATCCCCAGCGCGGTCAGGGCGTTGGACCACGCTTCGGCGCAGTGCCGGGGCGACTCACCCTTGGCCTGCGCGGCGGTGAACAGCCGCGCGATGTGGGCCTCGGCCAGACAGCCGCACCGGCCGTGGGTCGAGAGCACCGCCAGGAACGTGGCGTAGACCGTGTTGTGGATGGCGCTGGTGGCGTCGGCGATCCGCTGCTCGGCCATGGTGATCCCGCGCTCCAGGTATGCGGGCGTCCGGTGACGGCACGCTCCGCCCCCGGCGGGCGCGAGAACCGTGACGGCACCCGGCACGGGCCGGGCCGTGGCCGGCGCCTTCTCGACCAGCGCGAGGACGGACGACGGCAGCAGGGCCGTGGCGCCGATGCCGCGACCGAGCCAACGGGCGTATGCCATAAGGGACTTGATGTCGACGCCGTCGCGGACGTGGTTCACGGATCGCACGGTGCCCCGGTAGATCCAGTGCTCCCCGCGCGTCGTGGCGACGGTCCGGGTCGGGGGCAGGGTCTTGCGGGCCCAGGCGACGGCGGCGGCGTTGTCGAGGTCGACGACGGTGACCCCGGCTCCGCCGGGGCAGTAGGCTACCGCCTCCGCCTGCCGCCAAACCCTCCCCCAAGCGGGTGACGCAAGGATGTTCGGGTTGGTGGTGGCGGCGGCCCAGGCGTGGCAGGGGCGCGGGCAGGCGCAGGGGCCGGGGGTCTTCATGTTCGGCCGGCCGCCGCACGCGTTGTCCGCGCAGTCGCGGCAGTTCCCGACAGGCACCTTCCCGGCCCGCAACGGCAGAACGGGCAGCCCGCCGGAGGCGAGTCGCAGGGCCACGTCGAGGTGGTGTCCGGTCCGGGCATCTCGCCGAATCGGGAGGGCATGAGTCATGCTGGGGACTCCAGTTCTGTGCTGGATGAGGGCGGCCCCGGTCTTTGGCGAGAGGGGGGCCGCCTTCGTCGTTCACGGGTTGGGGGCCTTTAGCGGGTGGCGGGTGTGACGGCGAGGACGATGGCGGTGGCGTCATCGCGGTAGCCGTCCGCGTCGGAGCGCGCGGCGCCGACGAGCGCGTCGGCGAGGGCCTGCGGGTCGTCCGCGTGCTCGCGGGCGAGGGCTTCCAGCTCGGCGTGGGTGGTCTGGGCATGGACGCCGTCGGACGTGAGGATGACCACCGGGTCGGTGATGAACGCCAGCGGGACGGTGGCGATGGAGCAGCGGCCGAGGGCGGCGCGGGCGAGGTCGTCCAGTACGACGGCGGCGGTGTCGGCGTCGACGGTCTCGTCGGGGCGGTTGTCGCGGTGGAGGGTGACGGCGGTGCCGCCCCAGGCTCGGAGCCAGGTGCCCATGGTCTGGTCGGTGGAGCGCTGGATGAGCTGGGTGCCGGTCCAGCCGTAGATGCGGGCGTCGCCGGTCCACGCGATCTGCGTGATCCCGGACTCCTCGCTGGAAACGGCGAGGACGGCGACGCCGTCGTCGACCTGGACGCCGGGCGGCGCGGCGGCCATCTCGGCGGCGGCGAGGATGCCGAGGAGGGGGCCCTTGCGGGCGCCGACCCGGGCGGCGACCTGGGCGGCGACGCGGGAGAACTCGACGGCACTTTCGGTGTTGCCGATGCCGTCCACGAGGGCGGCGGCCGTCATCGGCGTGCCCGGCAGGACGTGGATGGCGGCGGTGTCGGCGTTGCGCGGACGAGTGCCGCGCCGGGTGGCGATGGCAGTGATCACGGGCATGCGGGTCTCCTGTCGTGGTGGGGCGCGAAGGGGGCCGCCCTTGGCGTTGCTAGAACGGCGGCTCGTCGCTGAAGAGGCCGTTCGGGGTGCGGCGCGGGAGTGGGAACAGGGCCCAGCGGCGGTACCAGGTCCAGCAGTCGCAGGGGTCCCAGTCGGTGCTGGCGTATTCGCCGGTCTCGTAGTCGGCCCAGTCGACGTCGTGACCGCCCCGGCCCTGGCAGTCGGGGCAGTCCGGCTGGGGGGTGTCGGTGAGGATCAGGGCCTTGCGGGGCCAGTCCGTCACGCGGATCCGCAGTCGGAGCATGGTGGTCTCCTTCGTCAGCGGTGGTCGGTGCTGGTCCGGGGCCGGGACGGGAGGATCGGCCGGTTGATGTGCCGGTGGGTGATGTCGACCTGGTGGCCTCGAACGTGCAGCGGGAGGGCGAGGAGTTCGGCGACGGCGACGGAGCGGTGCCGGCCGCCGTAGCAGTGGACGTGGACGTCGATGTGCTGCTCGGCGCGGGCGCGCTGCTCGATGGTGTCGAGGGCGGAGTCGAGGAAGGCGTGGGCGCCGGGGGTGGCCAGGACGTAGGCGGCGACGTCGGGGTGCAGGCCGGTGAGCTGGGTGAGGGTGGCCCGGACCTGGGGGTCGTCGGGCGGGTTGTGCAGGACGGTGGTGTCGACGACGACCGGGTTGGCGGCGGTGGGGTCGTCGCGGTGGCCGGTACCGTACGAGGTGATCTTGATGGTGGTCAACTGCGGTCTCCTCAGCGGTTGTTGATGGTTCCGGTCGCGCGGCCGAACAGGCCGGTCGCGGTGATGTTCTGCGTGATGTGCGTGGTCGTCCCGCCCCCGCTCGCGCCGGTGCCGCTGACGGCGCGGCGGGTGGTGCGGATCAGGACGGGGACGGCGATGACGGCGGCGACGACGAGTGCGGCGGCGGACCACAGGGCGTGGGTCATGGCAATGAGTCCCGGTGCGGCGTAGGAGAGCCCGATACCGGCCGCGCTGATCCCGCCGCCGACCGTCGGGGCGAGCAGGGCGGTGGTCTTGGCCCACGCGGGGATGGGCTGCGCGGCCGGTACCGGAATCTGGGCGGGTGCGGTGGGGTGGGTGTAGGCGAGGGTCCGCATCCCGTTGGGGAGGGTGACCCAGTCGACGCCGGGCGGGATCTCCGACGGGAGGATCACGGGCGGCACGGCGGGGGCCGGCGGGGCGGTCCAGGTGGGCCTGGTGGTGATCTCGTACGTGGTCGGCTCGTACACAAGGTGCCCCTTTCGCGGCCCCGGGCGGCACCCCCGTGGTGGGGTGCTGCCCGGTGGCCTGCTTGTCGTGTCGCTTGTCGTCTGGCTTGTCGCCTGCTTGTCGCCTGCTTGTCGTGCGGCTTGTCGCTTGTCTTGTCTTGTCGCTTGTCGCCTCCCAGGTCAAAGGCCGTTTCCGGGCTCCTGGGAGCCATTGAGGGCCGTTCCCAGGGCGGGGGCGACAAGGGCCCGGGTCAGTCCTCGGTGGGGGCGTGGGTGTGGTGGACGTAGCGGGTCTTGGTGCCGGTGCCGAGGCGTACGGCGGTGCCGTCGTCGGCCCACTCCTTGAGCCAGCCGACGACCGTCTGACGGCTCGTGCCGTGCTGTTCGGTGAGCGCCCGGGCGATGGCGGAGGCGCCGGTGCCGTCGGGTCCGGCGGCAAGCAGGACGGCGAGGGCGGCCTGTCGGGCGTCGCTGTCCTGCTGCTCGATCCGGAACGCGGACAGGTTCAGCCCGCGCGACGGCTCGCGCTCCTCCTGGTCGTCCGTGCCGGGCTCGGCGACGGTGCCGAACTCGGCGTCGATCTGCGCCATGAACCGGGCGGCGAGCGCGTCCTCATCGCCTGCCAGTGCGGCCGGGGCCGGGGTGTCGCGGAGGGCGGAGAGGTTCAGCCCACCGGAGCGGGCGGGGCGCTGCTCGGCCGCCGGGGTGGGCCGTTCGTCGGTGACGGTGTGGGTGCGCATCCAGGCGGTGCGGTTGGTGTCCCAGCGGCGGGCGTAGTCGGGGCCGGCGGCCTTCGCGGACGGCTCATCGAGCCGGGGGTGAAGCGAGCTGGTGGCACGGACGATGTCGGCGATCTGGTTCGGGGTGATCCGCCACCCCTTGAACAGGCCCGGTGCGGACTCGGGGGTGCCGATGAATCCGGCGCCCTTGTACGGAGCCTGCTCCGGCTTCAGGCCCCGGGAACCCTGGAAGACCCGGGAGAGGTCCATGCCCTCGACTTCGCCGCCGGTCAGGACGACGCGGGCTTTGGCTTCGCGGCGGATCATCAGGTTGCCGAGGACGGCGCCGGTGGCGCCGAGCGCGGTCAGCACGGTGCGGACGCCCATGGCGCGCATCAGCCGGATGACCTCCAGGATCTTCGCGGCCAGCTTGCGCATCTTCGGGTCGTTGCTGGCCAGGATCTCCGCGCCTTCGTCGATGACCAGCATGATCTGGGGGATCTGTGCGGAGACGGGCAGCAGGTCGGTGTCGGCCTGGGCCATGAGGTCCTGGTAGACGACCTTGCGGTGCTTGCCGACCCGCAGGGCCGCGTCCAGCATCAGGGTGGCCTCCTCGGGGGTGGAGGCGAGCCAGTCGATCCCGGGCCGGGTCTCCTTGTCCGGCTTGCCGTCGCCGTCGAAGGCGGGGCGGACCCAGGGCAGGCCGGCGGAGCCCGCGTTGAGGTCGATGACCCAGGTCAGGATGTCCGTGGCGCGGGCGAACCCGCCCAGGACGGTGTGGACGAAGTTCGTCTTGCCCGACCCGGTCGGCCCCACCACCAACGCGCACTGCTCGCGCAGGAAGACAGAGACCTCCCGCCCGTCGGAGCGGACACCCCACGGCAGGCCGGTGTGAATGGACAGGGGGCTGCAGTCGCTGGGGTAGGGGATCTCCCCGGCGAGGACGTTGACAGTGGAGACGTCGATCAGGACGCGGCCCTGGTGGATGCCCGGGGTCGCGGCCACCGTGCAGCCGTGGGGCAGGCGGGCGTCGGCGGAGAGCTTGGCGGAGTCCTTGGCGATCTGGTCGTACGTGGTCGCGCCCGGGAGTTCGGCGTCGATGGTGAAGCCGGTTCCGGTGGGCCACTTCTCGATCGCCAGCACGGTCACGGTGACGCCGCAGACGCGCTGGATCCGCTCGACCCACTCCGCGGCGAGGGTCCGCCGCTCCGCCGAGAGTTCCGCCGCCACCTGCCGGTCGGCGAACGCGATCAGCTCCAGCTCGCGGGCGTCTTCGTACAGGGCGGTGGAGCGGGCGGTGGTGCCGATGCCGACGCCGAGGACGGCGAGGGACCCGATCGCCGACCAGGTCAGGGGCCCGGTGGTGATGGCCCACGTGGTCCATCCGGCGCCCAGCAGCCAGGAGGAAGCGCGCAGGGCGACGGTGCGGGCGGACAGCCGCTCGCGGAGGGTGGAGACGGTGTGGCCGATGGCGCCGGCCGCGCCGACGGCGAGGGCCCAGCTCGGGGGCATGCCGGTGGCGGCGCCGGTGGCGGCGAGCGCGAACGCGCCGGTGGTGGCGGACAGGGCGCCGGTCACGGGTCCGTGACCGGCGTTCCAGTCCCACACCGGCCCCGTGGTGTTGGGGGTGTCGGTGGTGGTCATGATCAGACGTTCCAGCCCTTCTCTGCCTCGACGCCGTTGCGGGGGTCCTCGTGACGGGCGATGTCCTTCTCGTGGACCTGCCGGAACAGCGGCCCGACCTCACCGGAGGAGTCGACCGCGCGCATCAGCGCGCCGTAGATCTCGTCGAACGCGGCCGCGATCTGCTTCTCCAGCGGGAACTCGCCGTCGGACCGCTCGGCCAGGACCTTGAAGGTGTTCGCCACCGACGTCAGCGCGTCGGGCAGGTTCTCGACCATGGACAGGATCTCCATGGCCGTCTCGGGCTCGTAGGTGCGGGCCGCGTTCTCCATCTCGGCGGCGGCCTCTTCGAACTTGAAACCAGACACGTTCGGAACCTCCATGGGCGATGAGGGTGCGGCGGGGGTGAGGAAGGTGGGGCGCTCGGCCTTGTCGCCGATCTGCTGCTCCGGCGAGAGGTCGGCGTCGATCGCGGCCTCGGCAGCGGCCTGCCGCTCGCGGATCTCGGCGTCACGCGCGGCCTGCTGCTCTTCGGCGGTGCGCATCAGGCGCCGGTACAGGCGCCGGCCGGGGTGCTGGATGGACTTGATCCCGAGCTTCCGGCCCAGCGGCGTGGTCAGCATGCCGAGCGCGCCGACGGGGGCGGCGAGGAGCGCGGCGAGCAGGCGGCGTCCCTGCTTGCGGGCGGCCGACTTCCACAGCTGACGCCGGGCGTCCCTGCGCACGGCCCGCTTCAGCACCCGCGCCTGCCGGGCGGTGAGTCCCGCCTGGACCTTGTCGCGGGCCCCGTCGACCGCACGGGCAGCCGACCGATCCCGGAGGTTGCGGGCCCGCTGCACCGCAGCGTCCCGCCCAGCTCGCACCCGTCCACCCAGCGCCGAACTCCGCTTCGTGTGGCTGGAGTTGGCGCCGCCGCCATGTTTGCTGTTGGTGGTGGCGGAGGGGCGGGGTGAGGGGGTGTTGCGGCGGGTGCCGGCAACCTGACGCCGGTCCTGCACACCCTGTGTACGGCGCTCCGCCCGCGTCCTTCCGGCGGCCGTCGAGCGGGCGTCCTGCCGCAGCGCCTTGACCTGCCCCACCCGGCCCGGCGACTTGGGCGAGCGCGCAGAGGAAGACCCGGAGGTGCCGCTGCCGGTGCGGCCGGTGGACGTCCGCGACGCCCCCGAACCGCTCCGGGTACCGCCTGCCCGACGGGCGCCGGTGCCGCTGCCTCGGCCTCCAGCGCTGCGGTTACTGCCGCTGCCCGACTGCCGGGGGGTGGGGACCTTCTTCGCGGCGCGGGTGGTGGTCTTGGCGGTGCGGTTGCGTACGGCGCGGCGGGCCAGGATCGCGCCGCCGATGAGCGCGGCACCAGTGGCTGCGACGGCGGCACCGGCCGGACCGGCGGCGAGCGCGGCGGCGGCGATCCCGCTGATCGTGGAGTTGGCGCTGGTGGTGGCCAGCGGCACCACCGGCCAGCCGCCCGGGGTGTGCTCGACCTTCGGGGTCTCCTTGACCGGCTGCTCGGCGGCCGGCGGCGGGGGCGGAGCCGGGGCGGTGACGCCTACTACCGGCTCGGTGCTGATGTCCGTCATCCTTGCTACCTCCCTTAGGGAGATCAGGGGCCCGACCAAATGCTGTGGAAGGTGGATGGTCGGGCCCTGTCTGATGTGCAGGTCAGAGGGTGTTCGGGTCCAGGGAGAAGAACAGGACGATCGCGCTCTCCAGCCCCTGGTACGGGTGCTGGCGGCAGGCGTCCTTGCGCAGCTGGGTGAGCACGTCGAAGCGGGTCCATCCCCGGGCCGGGGTGTGGGTCCCGGACAGGGTGCAGACCTGGCCGCGCTCGCCCTGCAGCGTCAACACGTAGACGTGGGTGCCCTGGGTGGTCGACATGGCAAGACTCCGTTTCAGGCAGCGAGGGCGAGGGCCGCGAAGGCCAGTGCGGTGATGTGGGCGGTCTGGTCGACGTGCGCGGCACCGCCGTTGGCGGCCCAGTCGGACTGCCCGAAGCGGTGCATCCACCAGCGGACCGGCCAGCGGCGGTCGATGAACGCGTGCGTCCCGCCGATCCACGCCAGGGCGGCGTAGGCGGACCAGGTGCTGATGTGCAGGTCGAGGAAGACCATCCCGGTCAGCAGGGCGAGGCCGCAGATGCTGGCGTGGGTGCTGGCGTGGTTGAGGTTCGCCCGCCACCCCACCCGACCGGGGTCGGCCTTGTGGGCGGCCTGGTGATCGGTCTGGAAGGGGTAGTCGGCCAGCAGGTGACCGACGTAGAGCAGCAGGAACACGGTCGCGAACACGCGGATCTCCTCGGCGTCGGTCACGCAGCAGTGGCGGTTTCGGGGTAGGCGCAGGGCACGCACATGCCGAGCGAGCCAGGGATGCGGTATCCCGCGTCCCGCCCGCACTCCGGGCACACCCGCCGGGCCGCGTTCGCGCGGCCCAGGGCCGCCCACTTCGCCGGGGTCATCGGGCGGACCGGCAGGGCCAGATCGACCCGGTAGAGGTAGGCGACCAGCGGGCCGCGTCGGCGGCGGGGGCGTTCGAGCTGGGCGACGACGTCCTGACCGCCGGGCCGAAGGCCGGCGGCGCGGAGCTGCCGGACCGTGGCCAGACCCTCCGGGGCGAGGCGCCACGGGTAGACCGGGAGCACGCTCACCGGGTGCCGCCCAAGGGAACCGGCCGGATGCTCCACGGGATCTCGGCGGCGGCCGCCGGGGTCGCGCAGCACGCGGTCGAGGTGGTCCAGCCGTCCCGGGCGGCGCCCTCGGCCTCGGCCGCGATCTGCGCCGCGTCCAGGGAGGCGTGCACGCTGTGCAGCTCCCCGGAGCGGAACAGGACGTAGACGAACTCGGCCCGCGCGTTCTGCTTCCGGGTGACCCGCAGCAGGGTCCGCAGCGCCTGCCGGTCCTCGGTGTCGAGCAGCGATTCGGCGCGCAGGGTCTCCAGCTCACCCTCCAGCCGGGCCGCGTCGGCGATCGCCTGGACGAGCCGCGCGCGCTGCGTCTCCAGGGCGTTCTCCGCCCGGATCGCGAAGTCGGCGGACAGCTCGCTGCTCTGCTGGTGGTGTGCGGCCTCGGCGCGGGCGACGGTGGTGGCCGCCTCGGCGTCGGTGACATCGTCGCGCAGGGCGCGCAGGGTGCGGGTACGGACGATCGCGATCACGCGGTGGCTCCCTCAAGGACGGTGGTGGACTGGGCGTCGCGGAGTTCCTGGTAGCGGGTGGAGACCCAGCCGACGGACCAGCCGCACAGCTCTGCGGCCTGCCGCACCGACACCCCCGCACCGAACGCGGCGGTCACGGTCTGGCGGGCCCGCTCCTCCGACTGCTTCTCGTTCGCGGGGCCGGCGGCGAGGAGGGCGGCGCGTTCACGCTCGGCGCGCTCGGCCTGCTCACGCTGTTCACGCCGCGTCGCTTCCTCGCGCTCCCGGCGCTCCTTGTCGCGCTGCTGCGCGGCCTGCCGTTCACGCTCCCGCTGCTGGCGTACACGCTCGCGCTCGGCCTGTTCACGCTGTTCACGCTCGCGCTCGGAGCGTTCACGCTCGGCCCGCTGCTCGCGCTCTGCAGCTGCCCGCTGCTCGCGCTCTTCACGGGCCCGGCGCTCTTCTCGTTCAGCCTGTTCACGGGCCAACGCGGCTTCGTGCTCGCGCTGTTCACGGGCGAGAGCCGCCTGATGCTCGCGCTCCTCGCGGGCCCGGCGCTCCGCCCGTTCCTCGCGCTCCTCGGCCTCCCGCCGCGCCTCGGCCTGCTCGGCCCGTTTACGGGCGTTCAGGCCGTCCAGGGCGGCGGTGATAGCCCGGCGGTAGGCGAGGCTGGTCTCCGCTGTGACGATGAGCAGCAGCGGGGCGACCGAGTGCACGGCGACGCCGACCAGGTCCTTGTTCAGCGCGGAGTCCGCGACGTTCAGGGCCAGGGTCATGGTGCCGGTCATCCACCGCAGCACCACCGACCACCGACCGCCGTGGTGACCGAGACGGGCCAGGACCGAGTCCAGCCGGACCACGATCACGACCGCCGCGTCCACCACGATCGGCAGGATCGGCGCCGTCCACTTCCACTCGTCGAGCGTGTGCGCCCGCATCAGCGGCGTCACCGTCAGGACCGAGTAGAGCATCGCCCCGCACACGATCAACCACGTGCCGAACGACAGGGCCCGCTCCGCTGAACGGATCTGAACATCGTTCACGACCCGACCCCCGCACCCGTCAGGACCGCCTCGGCGGCCGGGACCGGCGAGTAGCCGACCAGCTCCACCGTGGCTCCGGCGAACCTGCCGTGAACGGTCAGGACCCCCGTGCGCCCCCCGGACTGAACGTGGTGAGCAACGTCCTCCGAGGCCAGGTTCAGCGCCTGCCGCCACGCCTCGAACGCGCCGAAGCCGCCTTCGTGGAACGCCAGCTCCAGCCGGTCCGGGACGACCGTCGACACGTGCACGGACGGCGCCGGCAGGTCCGCGAACTCCGCCGCAACAGTCCGCAGCGCCAGCAGCGGGGTGCTCAGCCCCGCCAGGGTCAGCCCGCTCACGCGGCACCGCCCAGCACCGTGGCGACGCGGTTGGTCAGGTTCCGACGCTCGGCCAGGCCCCGGTTACGGGCCCGGCGCACCCGCCGGCCGTCCAGGTCGTTGACCGGACGGTCCAGGGTCTTGATGTACAGGTCGAGCCCCGCCAGGTCCGCCAGAATCTCCGGCATCTCCAGCTCGATCGCGTCCAGCTCAGCGTCCGACGGCTCAAGATCGTGCGGCAGCCTCGTAACGAGGCCCTGAAGTGCAGCGATGGACTTCATTGGGTGTGTTCCTCTCACACAGGAACGGCCCGAACGAACCCCCGGAGTAGCCGCTCCGGGGGTTCTCGCCGTTGGAACCATCCGGCTCCCCTCAACCCCGCCCGTACGGCACCCCGCGTGGGGCCCGGACGGGCGGAGGAGGCAACCGGCCGCAGCCGAGAAGGCTGCGAAGTCGGGTAAGTACATGGGTCGCGATCTTTGCCCCTGTGTCACCGCACGTGACGGGTCCTCGGCCAGCCCGAAGGGTGACCTAGATCAAGGTGCGTGCTGCTCTCGTGCGGCAGGGCCTACGGCTTGTCGCAGGTGCCTGGACGTACTGACGACCGCTCTTCCCTAGCGAAGGCTGCGGTGCGTCCCCTGTTTAGTTCTCAAGCCAGCAGTCGCTTCCATCGAGCCGATCCGCCTAGTGCGGAGCCCTCCGGGCGCATACGGATGGCAAGGGGGGGTTAGCACCCAAGCCGTCCGGCAACCTCTCCTGTTAAGGGGGGGTTGCCATGTAGCTTGCTGGAGACTGGCGACCTGTGTCAACCCCCCCTTAACATGAGTCGAGGGAACATCCACTCTGAGCTGATTCGCGAGGCGAGACATTGATCGAGGAAGTACGGCGGGTCTCGGCGATGCAGGATCACTCCCTGCGCGTCAAAGCCGCTGTTGACCTGATGACAGAGCTGCAAGCCGCAGTCGTCGAGACATCACGGATGCGGAAAGAGAGCATCGCGTGGCTTCGCAAGAACGGGCACTCGATGGCCGACGTGGCGAAGTTGATGGGGGTGAGTCGTGCGCGTGTCGCTCAGCTTCGTGATGCTGGGCCGCCCGCGGAGAGGGGGTTCCTTGGTTCACAGCTAGTACAGGTCGTTGTGCCTCTCCGGCCCGGTGAGCGGGAGTACGTGGCTGTGGAAGACAGCTCGACCGGGCAGAAGCTGTTGACGCTGGCACAGAGCCTTCAGCTCGATGGAGACCTCGGGTACATCCCGGTGACGGGAGAGCTCGACCTCAACCGTGACGACCTGCTGGTGGTGTGCGGGCCGAAGACGTCTCCAGAGGCTGCGGCGGCACTCGCTCAAGACCCCCGACTCCTGTTCGAGACGCTGCCTGACGGGCGATGGGCTCTCACGGAGAGGGAAAGCGGCAAGGTCTACACATCGCCGAGTGACGATCCGCAGGAGCCGAGGCCGGCAGATGTGGCGTACCTCGGGAGGCTTCCTCGCCCGGATGGGCAGGGAACGTTCATCTTGATCGCCGGGGTCCATGCGGTCGGGTCGCTGGGCGTGGCCCAGTTCCTCACCGAGAACCTTGCGTCCCTTTACGGGGAGGTGGGCATCGAACCGTTCTCGATGGTCGTGGCCTGCGACTACAACCCCAGTGACAAGTCGGTGACGGCGACTCGATCGATGAGCGGTGTGCTGCGTCACGAGGCCGCTTGAGATGGACGTGTCGGCGCACAGTAGTGCGTGCCCGGGGCGGGCTAACGAGGACTTCGCAATCTGGAGCGACCGCGTCGCCCTTGTTGTGGATGGCGCTGGCATGCCCGATGCACTGCAGGCACCGTGCATCCATGGGGTCTCCTGGTTCGCCAAGACACTGGGAGCGGAGTTGCTCGCCGAGGCAAGCGGGTCCGCCTCTCTTCGAGACGCCCTCGCCGGCGCCATCGAGCTGACAGCCGACGCGCACCGCAGCACGTGCGCGATCGATGATCCTCTGTCCCCATCGGCGACGCTCGCTGTCCTCCGGTGGAGTAGCGATGCCGTCGATTGGCTGGTCCTGGGGGACTGCACTCTCGTGGTCGAGCGCGAGGGTGCAGTGGAAGCGGTTTCGGATACGCGTCTCGCGTCGGTGGCTGCCAGTGAGCGAGCGGCGATGAAAGGGGCAGCCCCCGGGTCCCCCGAGCGTCAGCGCTTGCACGCCAGTCTTGTGCGGGCTGAACGTGCCCGCCGGAATCGGCCGGGTGGTTACTGGGTGGCTGCTTCAGAGCCAGCGGCGGCTGAAGCGGCGTTGTGCGGCTCGTACCCCTCACAGGATCTGGTTCAGGCGGCGCTCCTAACCGACGGAGCGGCTCGCTTGGTCACCACGTTCGCTTTGGCCAGCTGGCCGGGGTGCCTGAGAATTCTCGGGGAGCGGGGGCCTCAGGCTTTACTCCGCAGCGTTCGCGCTGCGGAGCTGTCCGATGGAGATATGACTCGGTGGCCCCGCAGTAAGCCGCACGACGACGCCACCGCGCTCTACATCCGTTCATAGCGGGGCTCGCCCCCTCCTCAGTGCGGTTGGTGCTGGCGTCACTTCTTGTGCCGTGAGCGACCGCGCTCAAGTCCTTGCGTGTGCCCCGGAGCGAGCGATGACGATGACTCTCTCCGGGGTAGCGAATATCAGAAATTGATCAAGCCCGGGCCTAAGTCCCGGGCTCATCGTTATTTCTCCGAAATAGAGGAATCACTCCGTCTGGGCTCTCCATTTCTTGACTCTCAAGGAACAGGTCATCGCGTACGGGGGCCCTGGCTGTCACTGTTCGAAAAATCCCTGGAGTCACTCGGGATTCCCTAGCCAGTGACAATTCATCCATTCCAACGCTCGAAAGGATTTCCACGGCCTTTGGGTAAAGGGAAGGCTGTTCTACAGTGGGCATCTCGCCAGGTTCTCGGCGGCGCCAGCCCTTCGAGGACAAGTAGGTGACTGCATTGCGATACGTGACGTCACTCATGACGCCTAGGGCCCTAGATCGGTACAGCAATGCCTGTAGGCTAACGCCGTAAGTCTCCTTCAGCCTTGCGAGGACTCTCCAGTCTGCCTTGCTCGGCAGGAGGTCGCGCAGTTCGTCTTCTGGGAGTAGCAGTTCGGCCGCGAAACGGTGAGCCTGATTTTCGACTACTTTACTCCCCGGTTCGGCATCCACGTGCATTACGAGGTGACCGAGTTCGTGGGCGACGTCGAAACGCTGACGGTAGTAATCCTCCTTGGCTGGGTTGAGAAATACCGTCGGCCTGTAGCCATCGTCGAAGGAGTAGGCGTCCACTGCGGCGGTCTGCGCAGGGCTGAAGACCACCACAACGCCGTGATTCTCTGCAATTCGCACCAGATGGCCGACAGGCCCCGCAGTAATGTCCCAGTGCTTCCGGAGGAGGCGGGCTGCCTCCTCCGGAAGGGTGCTCGACTCGTCCTCCACGTCGACGCTTAGGCGCGGGACGTCGGGTTCTGGAAACTCGACGTGCCTTTCGAGGGCTGCGCCTACCTCCCCAGAAATGACGCCATAAGCAAAGGCTTGATCGCGGGCCAGCTGTGTCGTCGAACGCAATGAACGGAAATGAGGCACGGAGTCGCTGGTAGTCGACTGATTGGGGCCAGGGAGAAAGAATCCGGGATCCACCCCAAGCGTCAGACATAGCTGCGCGACCGTAGCCGGAGCTGGGCGTTTTGTGTTGTTTTCGTAAGCTGCAACGGCGGTGGGGCTTTTATCGATCCTCACTGCGAGGGCATTCTTCCGCAAGCCGACTAGTTGTCGCGCGAGCTTCAAGCGGCGCCCTTCGAAAAGGCGAGAGGCGTCACCAACCTGTACCTCCGTGCGGCGTGAGGAATACATGACCATCCACTCGTTTCGTTGCTTGTCGTTCTCCCTACGCCTGGTGGTTCTCCCCGCTTCCTTCGGACGGCTGGCGACGAAGGCGAACGGGTGCATCCTGAATGCTGGACGACTCGGGGAGGGGGCCGAGAGGCGTAGGAGTAGGTTTGGTGGCGGGTGTTCCAGGGTTGGCGGCAAGTAGATCATGCCTCCAGTACCAGGCGTCTCCGCCCCCACGGTTAAGTCGTGAGCGGCCCAGGTAAAGTTCTCGGATTCCCAGCTCTCGTTCAATGCTGTGCGCGACGATGAGCGTTGTCGCGTTGAGTTCCGCGTCCACTTCCCTCAACGCTTCGATAGCAGCAGCGAGAGTGTCGGGTTCCTCGTCGAACAGGGTGGGGTGAGAGTCCTGCCACCCAGCAGGCTGCCCCTGTGACGCGACGCGTTGTTTGGTGGGGCTCTTCTGAGGCCAGGGGATGCGGTTGATCTCCCCGTAGCCGAAAGACGTGAGCAGGAAGCGCCAGTCGCCGCATCGCCAACCCGGCGACTGGGTGAGGGGGGACCAAACGACCCGACCCGGGGTGATGAGCGGCATCTTGCGATGCTCGCCAGGAGCCAGTCCGGCGGCGACGAGGTCCAGGCCGGCGGAGGCGGACTCCGGGGAATCCACGCCATGCTTGCCCGTGCTGAACACCCGGTGCAGTCGGTCCACCAAGAGCCTGTGGGCGGTAGATCCAACCCAGCCTCGGTCATGCCCCGTGTCGGGGTCGTAGTCGTCCATGGTGCGCCGGTAGGCCGACGTGGCTGCCCATGCCAGGGCCGCGAGAACACCGCTGGACTCAAGGTCCTCAAGCGCATCCTGCTGTTCGCTCATGCCACACGACTGTACCTCACTTAAGTAAAAGGTGCACGAAACTAAACCAGGCGCCGATGATGGCGCCATCGGATGAACCGAACATGTGCACGATTTCACGGGGAAACTTACCGCTCTAGAAGGTCGGCTGGCCAGCGTTTCAGTGCCGCTCATGCCGCCGGGTGCCATCGACGAGGCGGGGTCGCGTAGGGGTTTGGGCCCTTGCCCTGTGGGCCAGGTGCGGGCCAGGGGTGGCGTGCGACGCCCTGAACGCGAGGAACGTGCAGGTGGGAACGGGGGCGGGCGGGGTGTCGCGAACGGTCTTGAAAACCGTCGTGGCGCGAGTCACCGTGGGTTCAAATCCCACACCCACCGCGGTGCCTGGAACGGCCCCCGACCGGTCACGACCGGTCGGGGGCCGTCGGCTTTCCCGCCCCGCTGCCCGCCCCGGCTGCCCCCCCCGCGCCTGCCGCGCCAGACCCACCGCCCGCACGCCGGTCGCCCGCACGCCGGTCGTCCCACGCCTGTCGTCCCGGGTTCCGTGCGCCGGTTCTGCGCCCGCGCTCGACCGGCCCCCGCCCCGCTTTTCGCCCCGTTCTCGTGGCCCCCGGGCGGGGTTTTTCGGGCAGAAGGACGGATTGGCTGAAAAGCTGCCGAAACGCTTCAGCCCTTGGGAGGAACGGCCTCCCCCGCCCCTCCGGCTCCTCCGTGCGCGTGGCCTGGGGCTTTGTCGTGGTCGAGGGGGTTTATCGACTTGTCCTCACGCTTGAGGGGGAATCAGGCGCTAGGGGGTGGTTCGACGGGGATTCGGTGGGCAACTCTGATCTTGCGACGTCGAGCAGGAAACGACCGAGGTGGTCGGCCAACCGCCTTGGAATCAGCAGCAGTTCGCAGCATTCAGAGCTTTCAGTTCCCGGAGGAACAGACATGGCAAGCATCCGTACCGCCCGCGTCATCGCCGCTGTCGCCGCCCTGCCCCTCGCCGCCGCTCTCTTCGGCGGGGTGGCCCAGGCCGACAACGGAGGATTCGCGGACAACGGATCGAACACCAGCGTCGCCACGATCATCGGCAGTGGTGTGGGTGGCAACAACCACGGCAACTCGACCACGACCCAGCAGGTGGCGACGGGTTCCGGTGCCTCCAACCAGAACAACACCGCGAGCGTGAACGGCTCCGCCCTCACGCACATCGACCAGGCCAACGTGAACTCGGTCGTCAACTTCTATCCGTGGTGGTGACCGGCCCGACGGGGGGAAGGCTCGCGGGGTGAACGGCGGCCCGTGCGGCGGCGCTTCGGCGCCGGCGCACGGGCCGCTTTCCGTCGTGGGGCCGACGCTCCCGTCGACGGGGATCCGGTGACCGTCGTGACCTTGACAGGGTGAGTGAATCTGACGGACAGTCAGAAACCTTAGGTGGAAGTCCTGTCCCGACGAGAGGCGTCGCCGTGCACCTCGCCCCGACCGAACGGCAACTGCGGCTGCGCGCCGAACTCCGCGCGTACTTCCGCGACGTGATGCCCGACGGGCCCCCGCCCCCCACCGACTCCGCCGCCCAGCGCCGGCTGCTGCTCCGCATCGGCGGCGACGGCATGCTGGGGCTCGGCTGGCCCGAGGAGTACGGCGGCCAGGGCCGCGGCCCCGACGAGCAGTTCGTCTTCTTCGACGAGGCCTACCGGGCCGGCGCCCCCGTCTCCATGGTCACCCTCAACACCGTCGGCCCGACCCTCATGAAGTACGGCACCGACGAGCAGAAGGCGTACTTCCTCCCCCGCATCCTCAGCGGCGAGATCGTCTTCGCCATCGGCTACAGCGAGCCCGAGGCCGGCACCGACCTGGCCTCGCTGCGCACCAGGGCCGTACGGGACGCCGACTCCTGGCTGATCGACGGGCAGAAGGTCTTCACCTCGAACGCCCAGAACGCCGACTGGATCTGGCTCGCCTGCCGCACCGACGCCGACCCCGGCACCCCCCGCCACCGGGGCATCTCGATCGTCCTCGTCCCCACCGACGCACCCGGGTTCTCGTGGACCCCGATCGAGACCGTCGGCGGGCTGACCACCACGGCCACCTACTACGACTCCCTCCGCGTCCCGGCCGGCAACCTCGTCGGGCCCGAGCACGGCGGCTGGGGGCTCATCACCAACCAGCTCAACCACGAGCGGGTCGCGCTCGCCGCGATCGGCATGCAGGCCGAGGACTTCTTCGCCGCCGCCCTCCGGCACGCCCGCACCCCCGATCCGGTCACGGGCGCGCGCCGGATCGACGAGCCGTGGGTCCGCATCCGCGCCGCCGAGGCCCACGCCCGGCTGGCGGCCACCCGTCTGCTCAACTGGCGCCTGGTCGGGGAGGTCGGGGCGGGCCGGCTGGCCCCCGGCGACGCGAGCGGGGTGAAGTTCGCGGGCACCGAGTCGGCCGTCGAGGTCTACCGGATGTGCCAGGAGATCGCGGGCGGCGCCGCACTGGTCCGGGCCGGATCGCCGGGCGCGTTCGAGGACGGCGAGCTGGAGCGGATGAACCGGGCGGCCCAGATCAACACCTTCGGGGGAGGCGTGAGCGAGGTGCAGCGCGAGATCGTCGCGACGATGCGGCTCGGCATGAAGGGGAGGGGGCGGCGATGAGCCAGGACCCACGTGATCCGCACGACCCGCACACCCCTCACGACCCGCACACCCCGCGCGACCCGCACACCCCTCACAGTGACCTGTTCTACGAGCGGTTGAAGGCGTACGAGGGGCGGGCCGCCGCCGTCGGCGGCACCGGCAAGGACCCCGTCAACGAGCCCATGATCCGGCACTGGTGCGAGGCCATGGGCGACACCGACCCCGCCTACCAAGGCCCCGACGCCGTCGCCCCGCCCACCATGCTCCAGGCGTGGACCATGGGCGGCCTCTCCGGCCACACCGACCGCTCCGGGGCGTACGACGAACTCTCCGCCCTCCTCGACGCCGCCGGGTACACCTCCGTCGTCGCCACCGACTGCGAGCAGGAGTACCTGAAGCCGCTGCGGCCCGGGGACGCGATCACCTTCGACGCCGTCATCGAGTCCGTCTCGCCGCGCAAGACCACCAAGCTGGGCACCGGCCACTTCGTCACGACCCGGATGGACGTACGGGCCGGCGGCGAGCTCGCCGGCACCCACCGCTTCCGCATCCTCAAGTACACGCCCGCGGCCCGCCCCGAGCGGCGGGAGGAGACCGCGCCCCAGGCGGCCGGCCGTCCCCGGCGCCCCCGCCCCGTCGTCAACCGCGACAACGCCGGCTTCTGGGAGGGCGTGGCCGAGCACCGGCTGCTCGTCCAGCGCTGCGCCGACTGCGCGACCCTCCGCTTCCCCTGGCTGCCCGGCTGCAACGCCTGCGGCTCCCGGCAGTGGGACACCGTCGAGGCGAGCGGCGAGGGCACCGTCTACTCGTACGTGGTGATGCACCACCCGCCCTTCCCGGCCTTCGACCCCCCGTACGCGGTCGGGCTCGTCGAACTGGCCGAGGGCGTACGGATGATCAGCAACGTCGTCGGGGTGCCCTACGACAAGGTGCGGATCGGGATGCCGGTCCGACTGGAGTTCCTGAAGGTGGACGAGGAGCTCGAACTCCCCGTCTTCCGCGCGGGAGGCGAGGACTGACATGGACTTCACGCCCACGGAGGAGCAGCAGGCCGCGAGGGAACTGGCCGCGCGGATCTTCGGCGACCTCGCCACGCACGAACGCCTCACGGCCGCCGGCACCGACACCGACGCCGAACTCTGGAAGGCCCTGTGCGCCGCCGGTCTCCCCGAGTCGGTCGAGGAGACCGGACTGCTCGGACTCGTCCTCCTCGCCGAGGAACAGGGCCGCACCACCGCGCAGGTCCCCTTCACGGTGAGCTGCGTGTACGGGCTGCTCGCCGTCGCCCGGCACGGCACGGAGGACCAGCGGGCCCGGCTGCTGCCCGGCCTCCGGGACGGCACGACCGTGGTGACCGGCGCCTTCCCGGCGGTCGCCGGAACCGGCGCCGTACGGGTCGACGCCGAGGGCCGGCTCACCGGCGCCCTGGACCGGGTGCCCTGGCTGCGGGACGCCACCCACGTCCTCGTCCCGGCCGAGGACCGGACGCTGTGGCTGGTGCGCACGGCGGACGCCGCCCGCCCGGTCGAGCCCGTCGACCTCACCGCGCCCTGGTCCGCCGGCCGCCTGACCCTCGACGGGGTCCGCGGGGAGCGGCTCGGCGAGCGGCTCGGCGAGCGGCTGGGGGAGCGGCTCGGAGAGCGGGCGGGCAGCCTCGACGGGCGTCCTTCCGACGGCTCCCACGGCAGCCCCTCCGGCCGTCCGGCCGACGGCTCCCACGTCAGCCCCTCCGGCCGTCCGGCCGGCGGCTCCTCCCACGGCACCCCCTACGCCGACGTCCTCGCCGCCGCCAGGATCGCCTTCGCCGGGCTCCAGGCCGGGGTCTGCGCCGGGTCGCTGGCCCGGGCCGTCGCGTACACCTCGGAGCGCGAGCAGTTCGGGCGCCCGCTCTCCTCCCACCAGGCGGTGCAGCTGCGGGCCGCCGACGCGCACATGGACACCGAGTCCATCCGGGTCACCGCCTACGAGGCCGCCTGGCGCCACGACGAGGGCCTGCCCGTGGGCGAGCACGCGCTGACGGCGGCCTGGTGGGCCGCCGAGGCGGGCAGGCGGGTCGTGCACGCCGGCCAGCACCTGCACGGCGGGCTCGGCGCCGACCTCGACCACCCCGTGCACCGGCACTTCCTCTGGGGGCGGCAGCTCGACGCGTACCTGGGCTGCGGCACCGAACTCCTCGCCGAACTGGGCGACCTGCTCGCGAAGGGAGCGGCCGCGTGACCGCCGTGCAGGCCGGGGACGAGCTCGCCCCGCTCGTCGTCCCGATCACCCGCACCCTGATCGTCGCCGGGGCCGTCGCCTCCCGCGACTACCAGGACGTGCACCACGACGCCGAACTCGCCCGGGCCAAGGGCTCCCCGGACATCTTCATGAACATCCTCACCACCAACGGCCTGGTGGGCCGGTACGTCACCGACCGGTTCGGCCCCGGGGCCGTGCTCCGCAAGGTCGCCATCCGGCTCGGCGCGCCCAACTACCCGGGAGACACGATGACGCTCACCGGCACGGTCACGGAGGTCGACGGCGACACCGCCCTGGTGCGGGTCGTCGGCGCCAACGGCCTCGGCCACCACGTCACCGGGACGGTGACGGTGCGGCTGCCCGGAGAGGAGCGGGACCGATGAGCGTCCGCGGCCGGGACTCGCTCGGCGGCCGGGCCGCCATCGCCGGGATCGGGGCCACCGAGTTCTCCAAGGACTCGGGGCGAAGCGAGCTCACCCTCGCCGTCGAGGCCGTGCACGCGGCGCTCGACGACGCCGGGCTCACCCCCGCCGACGTCGACGGCATGGTCACCTTCACCATGGACACCAGCCCCGAGATCACCGTCGCCCAGGCGGCCGGCATCGGCGAGCTGTCGTTCTTCTCCCGCGTGCACTACGGGGGCGGCGCCGCCTGCGCCACCGTCCAGCAGGCCGCCCTCGCCGTCGCCACCGGCGTCGCCGAGGTCGTCGTCTGCTACCGGGCGTTCAACGAGCGTTCCGGGCGCCGCTTCGGCTCCGGGGTGCAGCAGCGCGAGCCGTCCGCGGAGGGCGCGGCGCTCGGCTGGCAGCTCCCCTTCGGGCTGCTCACGCCCGCCTCCTGGGTGGCGATGATCGCCCAGCGCTACCTCCACACGTACGGGCTGACGCCGGAGGCCTTCGGCCACGTCGCCGTCACCGACCGCCGCCACGCGGCCCGCAACCCCGCCGCGTACTTCCACGGCAAGCCGATCACGCTGGAAGAGCACGCCGCCTCCCGCTGGATCGCCGAGCCGCTGCGGCTCCTCGACTGCTGCCAGGAGACCGACGGCGGCCAGGCCCTCGTCGTCACCTCCGTCGAGCGCGCCCGCGACCTGCGGCGCCCGCCCGCCGTGATCGTGGCCGCCGCCCAGGGCGCCGGGCGCAACCAGGAGGCGATGACCAGCTTCTACCGGGACGACCTGACCGGGCTCCCGGAGATGGGTGTGGTGGCCCGGCAGCTGTGGCGCACCTCGGGCCTCGCACCCGACGACATCGACGTGGGCATCCTCTACGACCACTTCACCCCCTTCGTGCTGATGCAGCTGGAGGAGTTCGGCTTCTGCGGGCCCGGGGAGGCGGCCGACTTCGTCGCGGCGGACGCGCTGCCGCTGAACACCCACGGGGGGCAGCTCGGGGAGGCGTACCTGCACGGTATGAACGGCATCGCGGAGGCGGTGCGGCAGATGCGCGGCACGTCCGTGAACCAGGTGCCGGGGGCGGCCAGGACTCTGGTCACGGCGGGCACCGGCGTTCCCACGTCCGGGTTGATCCTGGGCACGGACGGCTGAGGACAGGGCCCCAGCGGTGGCCGCGCGGGGCGCGGCGCTCTTCACTCGCGCCATGGACGCCAGGAACGCCAGGAACGCCGTGGACGCCAGGAACGCCATGAACGCATCGGACGACGCCCTTCGTGCAGCGGACGCCCTCCGTGCGGCGGAGGGCGCACCTGCCGCACCCGCCGCACCCGCTGCCCCCGCCGCGCCGGAGACGCCCGTCCCGACCGGGCCCCGCCCGCCCCGCCCGCGGGTCCGCTGCCGAGCCCGCCGTCGGGCCTGCGCCGCGGCGGCCGCCGTCGCGGTGCTGGTGGCGACCGCGCTCCTGGCGGGGGCGGGAGCGGGCCGGGGGACCGACGGCCGGGGGACCGACGACCGAGGAACAGACGGCCGGAGGACCGACGGCCGGGGGACCGACGGCCCAAGGCCTGACGGCAGGGTGCCCGGCGGGCGGGCTGCCGCCCCTGCCGCCGCCCCCGCCGCCGCCCGCTACTTCACCGGCCGCGCCTTCGACACCTGCGACGCCCCGTCCCTCGCCGTGATGCGGGCCTGGCGGGCGTCCCCCTACCGCGCGGTCGGGGTGTACTTCGGCGGCCGCGGGCGGGGCTGCCGTGCGCAGCGGCAGCTCACTCCCGGGTGGGTCGCCTCGGTCCACGGCCTCGGCTGGCGGCTGCTGCCGCTGTTCGTCGGCTCGCAGGCCCCGTGCGTGCTGTCCGAGGCCAAGCGGCGGTACGCGATCGGCCGCACCCCCTGGACCCAGGGCACCCGCGAGGCCGGGGACGCGGTGCGGGCGGCCCGTGCCCTCGGGTTCGACGCGGCGAGCCCGCTCTACCTCGACATGGAGGCGTACCGGATCGGCGACGCCGGCTGCGCCGCGACGACCCTGCGCTTCGTGCGGGCGTGGAGCCGGGAGGTGCGGCGGCACGGCTACCTGCCGGGCTTCTACAGCAGCGCCGAGACGGGGGTCCGGCACCTGGAGCGGGAGCGGCGGGCGGGGACGGCGGACCTGCCGTCGGTGATGTGGTTCGCGCGCTGGCGCGGGGTGCCCACGCTGGAGGCGGAGGCGGTGCTCGCCGCGCCGGCCTGGCAGCCGCACGGCCGGATCCACCAGTACGCGGGGAACGTCTCGGAGACGTACGGCGGCCGGCGGCTGCGGATCGACCGCAGCCTCGTCGACGCCCCGGTCGCCCGGGTCCGACCCTGACCCGGAGGTCCGGGTGCTCCACCTGAAGGAGGTCCGGCAGGCCCCACCCCTACAACCTGAGGGGGAGTGCGGTTCGGGACCTGGGGCCGATCCCCGGCGGGGTCGGGCGCTCATAGCGTGGAGCCATGACTCCGCCGCCTTCTGGCCCCGTCTGTGCCGGCGCCTCGCAGTACGCGACGTACCCGTCGCTCGTGACGCGCCCGTCCGCCGCGACGTACCCGTCGTTCACCTCGTACGTACGGGCTCGCGGCCCCGTCCTCCTCCGCACCGCGCGCTCGCTGACGGCGAACCCGTCGGACGCGGAGGACCTGCTGCAGACGGCGCTGGCCAAGACCTTCGTCGCCTGGGAGCGCATCGAGGACCACCGCGCCCTGGACGGCTACGTCCGCCGCGCGCTGCTGAACACCCGCACGTCCCAGTGGCGCAAGCGCAAGGTCGACGAGTTCGCCTGCGAGGAGCTGCCGGAGCCGGCCGGGCTGCCGGAGCCGGACCCGGCCGAACGCCAGGTGCTGCACGACGCCATGTGGCGCGCGGTGATGAAGCTGCCCGACCGTCAGCGCGCGATGGTCGTCCTCAGGTATTACGAGGACCTGAGCGAGGCGCAGACCGCCGAGGTGCTCGGCGTCTCCGTCGGCACGGTCAAGAGCGCGGTCTCGCGGGCGCTCGGCAAGCTGCGCGAGGACCCGGAGCTCTCCCCCGTACGGTGAGGGCGCCCCAGCCCCGTCCCGCCGGGCCCCGACCCGTTCCGGCAGCCCCCAGCCCGTCCCGCCGGCCCCAGCCCGTCCCGCCGGGCCCCCGTCCTTCCCGACGGCCTCTGACGGCCCCGACAGGCCCCGACAGGCCCCGACCGGGCGTTACCCTCGGTTATGCCAGTGATCACTGGCAAATTCGTACTCCTGGGTAGTGACATACCGCGTGGTACGTGCGCAGAATCGGCACATCCTTACTGCCGCGTAGCGCCCTCGGGAGGACGCCCGTGCTCAGCACCATGCAGGACGTACCGCTGACCGTGACCCGCATCCTGAACCACGGGATGACCATTCACGGGAAGTCCACCATCACCACGTGGACCGGGGAGGGCGAGCCGCAGCGCCGCACCTTCGCCGAGACCGGTGCCCGGGTCGCCCAGCTGGCCCACGCCCTGCGCGACGAACTCGGCGTCACCGACGACGAGCGGGTCGCGACCCTCATGTGGAACAACGCCGAGCACGTCGAGGCGTACTTCGCGATCCCCGCCATGGGCGCGATCGTCCACACCCTCAACCTGCGCCTCCCGGCCGAGCAGCTGGCCTGGATCGTCAACCACGCCGCCGACCGCGTCGTCCTCGTCAACGGCTCGCTCCTCCCGCTCCTCGCCCCGCTGCTGCCGCACCTGCCGACCATCGAGCACGTCGTCGTGACCGGCCCCGGCGACCGCGCCCTCCTCGACGGCACGGCCCCCCGGGTGCACGAGTACGAGGAGCTGATCGCCGGCCGCCCCACCACGTACGCCTGGCCCGAGCTGGACGAGCGCGCCGCCGCCGCCATGTGCTACACCTCCGGCACCACCGGCGACCCCAAGGGCGTCGTCTACTCGCACCGTTCGATCTACCTGCACTCCATGCAGGTGAACATGTCCGAGTCGATGGGCCTGACCGACCAGGACACCACCCTCGTCGTGGTGCCGCAGTTCCACGTGCTGGCCTGGGGCCTGCCGCACGCCACCTTCATGACCGGCATCAACATGCTCATGCCGGATCGTTTCCTCCAGCCGGCCCCGCTCGCCGACATGATCGAGGCCGAGAAGCCGACCCACGCCGCCGCCGTCCCCACCATCTGGCAGGGCCTGCTCGCCGAGGTCACCGCCCGCCCCCGCGACCTGACCTCCATGGCCCAGGTCACCATCGGCGGCGCCGCCTGTCCGCCCTCCCTCATGGAGGCGTACGACAAGCTGGGCGTCCGCCTCTGCCACGCCTGGGGCATGACGGAGACCTCCCCGCTCGGCACCATGGCCCACCCGCCGGCCGGTCTCACCCCCGAGGAGGAGTGGCCCTACCGCGTCACGCAGGGCCGCTTCCCCGCCGGCGTCGAGGCCCGGCTGGTCGGCCCCGGCGGCGAGTTCCTGCCCTGGGACGGCGAGTCGGCCGGTGAGCTGGAGGTCCGCGGCAACTGGATCGCCGGCGCCTACTACGGCGGCGCCGCGGGCGGCGAGCTGCGCCCCGAGGACAAGTTCAGCGCGGACGGCTGGCTCAAGACCGGCGACGTCGGCGTCATCAGCTCCGACGGCTTCCTCACCCTCACCGACCGCGCGAAGGACGTCATCAAGTCGGGCGGCGAGTGGATCTCCTCCGTCGAGCTGGAGAACGCCCTGATGGCCCACCCGGCCGTCGCCGAGGCCGCCGTCGTCGCCGTACCGGACGAGAAGTGGGGCGAGCGCCCGCTCGCGACCGTCGTGCTCAAGGAGGGCGCGAGCGCGGACTACGACGAGCTGAGGGCCTTCCTCGCCACCGAGGGCGGCATCGCCAAGTGGCAGCTCCCGGAGCGCTGGGCGATCGTGCCGACCGTCCCGAAGACGAGCGTCGGGAAGTTCGACAAGAAGGTGATCCGCAAGCAGTACGCGGAGGGCGACCTGGACGTCACCCAGCTGTAGCCCCCGCGACGCCGGCACCGACCGGCACCGACTGCCACCCACCGGCACCGACCGGCACCCACCGGCACCGACTGCCACCCACCGGCCCGTACGTGCGTACCGCGCGTACGGGCTAGTTGGTGCCGATCTTCGCGAGCAGGTCGACGATCCGGGCCTGCACCTCGTCGCTGGTCGAGCGCTCGGCGAGGAACAGCACCGTCTCGCCCGAGGAGAGCGTGGGCAGTTCGGCCTCGTCGAGCCCGGCGGAGGTGTAGACGACGAGCGGGGTGCGGTTCAACTGCCCGTTCGCGCGCAGCCAGTCGATGATCCCGGCCCGGCGGCGGCGCACCTGCATCAGGTCCATCACCACCAGGTTCGGGCGCATCTGCGCGGCCAGCGTGACCGCTTCGGTGTCGGTCGCCGCCCGCGCCACCTGCATCCCGCGCCGCTCCAGCGTCGCCGCGAGCGCCTGCGCGATGTCGTCGTGCTCCTCGATGAGCAGGACGCGGGACGGGTGCTGCTCACTGTCCCGCGGGGCCAGCGCCTTGAGCAGGACGGCGGGATCGGCGCCGTACGCCGCTTCCCGGGTGGCCTGCCCGAGCCCGGCCGCGAGCAGGACGGGCACCTCGGCGGCGACGGCCGCCTGGCGCAGCGACTGCAGCGCGGTCCGGGTGATGGGCCCGGTCAGCGGGTCGACGAAGAGCGCGGCCGGGAAGGCGGCGATCTGCGCGTCGACCTCCTCGCGGGAGTGCACGATCACCGGCCGGTAGCCGCGGTCGCTCAGCGCCTGCTGGGTGGAGACGTCCGGCGCGGGCCAGACCAGCAGCCTGCGGGGGTTGTCCAGCGGCTCCGGGGGCAGCTCGTCGTCGACGGGCTGGGGCAGCGGCTGGTTCGACACCTCGACCGCACCGCCGGGCCCGTCCAGCGGCTCCGGCCCCTCGGCCGAGCCCTCGGCGGGCGCCCCTATGGCGTACGCGCGCCCCTCGGGGGCCGCGGCGGGCGCCGGGATCGGGGCGGGCTTGGGGGCGGGCGGCACGGGCGGCATGGTGGGCACGGGCGGCATGGCCGGTAGGGGCTGGGCCGCGGGCAGCGGGTGCGGCCTGGCGGCCGCCTCCGGAGCCGGGGCGGAGCCCGGACGGCTCTCCTCGGCGGGGTTGCCCAGCTTGCGGCGCCGACCGGAGGGATTGGGCTGGCCGTTGGGCTGTGCTGCGGCGGGGCTCGCCGGGGCCGGGGTCGGGGTTTGCGCCGGGGCCGGGGCCGGGGTCGGGGCCTGGGCCGGGTGGGCGAAGGGGACGCCCTGCCCGAGGGTGCGGACGCTGAACGCCCGCCCCTGGGTCGAGTCCGTGCCGGGCACGGAGCCGGGTACGGAGCCGGGCACGGAGCGGGCCGCCGGAACCTCCGGCGGCAGCGGCACGGACCCCGTGCCCGTCCCGCTGGTGGTCTCCTGCGGCCCACGGCGCCGCCCGGGCAGCGGATGCGGCTGCGGCGGGGTGTGATCGTCCTCGGGAAGCGCCCGTACGGCCTCGTGGCGCTCCGCGTGCTCCGGCCCCCGCACCTGCTCCAGGGCGGGGACGGGCGCGGGCTCCAGGAGGGCCTCCGAGTCGCGGTCGGCCTCGGCCGGCGGCAGCGCGAACGGCGTGCGCGGCCCCGCCTCCGCCGCCGCGGCCCGCTCCTGCGCTGCCGCGAGCGCCCGGCGCCTGCGCCCGGTCGGCTGGGCGGGCGACTCCTCGGACGCGACGGCGGGCAGGGCGAGCGCGGGGGCGAGCGCGTTGTGCGGCGGCACATCGACCGGCACGCCCTGCGGGGGAACGGTGTCACCGAGCGCCGGACGGGCCTGTGCGCCCTCGGCGGCGGTCACGACGGCACCCTCGGCGGGTCGCCCACGGCGCCGCCCGGTCCCGGTCGGTTCGACGGGCCCGGCGTTCTGAGCCGGGATCAGCTCACCCTGCGCGCCCGCGGGGACCCCCGCGGCGGGCGTGTCGCCCGTACGGCCCCGGCGGCGGCCGGTCGGTTCGGGAGCGGCGCCGTCCTCGGGAGCGAGCGGGCTCTCCAGGAAGGCGTCGGTGGAAGCACGCCGGGCCCGGCGGCGACCGCCGCCGTTGGTGCCGTCCTGGGAGGCGACGGGCTCGGCGGGGACGGCGGACGGACCCTCCGGCACGACGGCCGGAGCGGCGTCCCCGGCTCCCCCGACGGCGCCGGCGTCCCCGGCCTCCCCGCCCCCGGCGGCCTGCGCGGGTACGGGAGGCAACGCGGGCAGCTCCCGGCCGCCCCCTGCCCCTGCCTCGGCTCCTGCCGCCGTACCCAGCTCACGCGCGGGACCCAGCTCGGGCCGGCCCCCGGCGTCCGGGGCGGCGGGCGGCGCGGCGACGGTCCCGCGCCCCGCGCCGAGGGGAACCTCGACGACGTAGGCGCTGCCGGTCGTCCCCGGCACCTCGTGCGTCTGCACGACACCGCCGTGGGCGTCGACGATCCCGCGCACGATCGGCTGGTGGACGGGGTCGCCGCCCGCGTACGGCCCGCGGACCTCGATGCGGACGACGTCGCCGCGCTGTGCGGCCGCGACGACGATCGTGGAGTCGGCGTAGCCGCTCGGCTGGGCGGCCTTGTTCTTGCCGGTGGCGTCGACCCCGGCGACGTCGGCGACGAGGTGGGCCAGCGCCGTGACGAGCCGTGCGGCGTCGACCTCGGCCTCGATCGGCGGCGCGTGGACGGCGAACTGGGCGCGGCCGGGCCCGATCAGCTCGACGGCGTGGTCGATGCCGGCCGTGACGATCTTGTCGAGGAGGACGACGTCCTTGTCGAGGGCCTCGGCGCCGGCGTCGAGCCGCTGGTAGCCGAGGACGTTGTCGACGAGGGTGGTCATCCGGGTGTATCCGGCGGCCAGATGGTGCAGGACCTGGTTCGCCTCGGGCCACAGCTGCCCGGCGTCGTCGGCGGCGAGGGTGCCGAGCTGGGTGCGCAGCTCCTCCAGGGGCCCGCGCAGGGAGTCGGCGAGCACGGCGGTGAGCTGCTCGTGCCGGGCGGAGAGCTCGGCGTACCGCTCGCGCTGCTGCTCCAGCTCGGCCAGGTGCCGTTCGGCACGGTCGGCGGCCTCGCCGGCGTGCTGCTCGACGAGCTGCTCGTACGGCCTGCGGTCGGTGAAGGTCATGACGGCGCCGACGAGCTGGTCCCCGTCCCGTACCGGCGCGGTGGTCAGGTCGACCGGCACGCGGTCGCCGTTCTTCGACCAGAGCACCTGGCCGCGGACGCGGTGCTTGCGGCCGGACTTGAGGGTGTCGGCGAGCGGCGACTCGGCGTACGGGAAGGGCTCGCCGTCCGGGCGGGAGTGCAGCACCAGGGTGTGCAGCTCCTTGCCGCCGAGGTCGGTGGCGCGGAAGCCGAGGATCTGCGCGGCGGCCGGGTTGACCAGGACGACGCGCCCGTCGGTGTCGGTGCCGACGACGCCCTCGGCCGCGGCGCGCAGGATCATCTCGGTCTGGCGCTGGGAGCGGGCGAGTTCGGCCTCGGTGTCGAGGGTGCCGGTGAGGTCGCGGACGACCAGCATGAGCAGCTCGTCACCGGTGTAGCTGCTGTACGAGTCGTAGGCCTCGCGCCCGTCCTCCAGGCTGGCGCTGGTCACCTCGACCGGGAACTCGCCGCCGTCGGTGCGGCGGGCGATCATCCGGGTCGGCGTGGTGCGCCCCCGCTCGTCGGCGGCCTCGGGGAGGCGCATCGAACCGGGGATGAGGCGGGAGTCGAACTCCGGCAGGAGATCCAGCAGCCCGCGCCCGACGAGCGCGGTGCCGGGCGTCTCGAACATGCCGAGGGCGATCGTGTTGGCGTTGACGACCGTGCCGTTGCAATTGACGAGCACGAGGCCGTCCGGGAGGGCGTCGAGTATGGCTGCGAGGCGAGCAGCGCCTCGGGATGGCCTGCTGCTCACGACGACGGTTCCTCCCTGACCCACTGCACTTGCCTATCGCCTGTGCCTATCGCCTGTCGGCCGGGCCCATCTTGCCCCTCGGGTCGCGGCCTGTCACGGAGGGAGTCTAAGGGAGGCGCTCACTCCGCTCCCCGGGGCTCACCCCTGGACGCGGGGAAGAACGGGCCTCAGGTCGTCCCAGCGCCCGATCTCGCACCCGTTCGCGCGGGAGAAACGAGCGTCGATCGACCGCCCCTGCCAGTCGCCGGTGACGTGCGCGGTGGCGGGCCCGCCGTACTGCTGGGTGCACATCTGGTCCTTGGGCACGGGAGCGAACGGATTCACTCCGGCGGCGGCGAACTCCGCCAGCTTCTTGCAGGCGTTCCCGGCCGCGGGATGCGTCCCCCCGGGCGTCCCCTCGCACTCCAGCCGGAACGTCCCGTCGGCCTCGGTGCTCCCGGCGTCCGCGACGACGATCGTGAGGGAGTCGGGCACGGAGAACAGCGGCAACGGAGGCAACGCCCCGAGCCCGCCGCCCGAGGCGGCGGCGGTGACGGCGAGCGGGGCGAGGGTGGCGAGGACGAGGCGGCGCAGCATGCGAACTCCAGGAAGCGGCGGACGAAGAAGCGGGGGACCGAAGAACGGAGGACGGATGAACGGGGAACCGATGAACGGAGGGCGGGCAAGAACCCGGATGCCGAAGGGACCGGAGGAGCCGAGGGGACCAGAGGAGCCGAAGGGACCAGAGGAGCCGGGGAAGCAGGGGAAGCAGGGGAAGCGGGGGAAGCGGGGGAAGGCAGGGAGAAACAGGGGAAACAGGGAGAGCGCCAGCGGACGCCCCCTCCTCTAACGCTCAGCCCCCCGCTCCGTTGCGCAACCGGGATGCGCCGGGTGGGGGGCGCGAGGGCGCGAGGGCTTTGCCCTGGGCCCCCGGGGCCTAGTACGGTGATAAGCGATTGGTGGCGCGGTGCTCGTCTGTGTCATCATCTGCACGCACCACTCGCGTACGCGCGGGGTGCGAGGAGGCGTCGCCTAGTCCGGTCTATGGCGCCGCACTGCTAATGCGGTTTGGGTCTTAAAGCCCATCGAGGGTTCAAATCCCTCCGCCTCCGCCCACCGAAGCCCCGGCCCCCAAGGCCGGGGCTTCGCTCGTTCCCGGCCCTCACGCCGGAACCCGCGCCCCCGCGCCACGGCACTGTGACCCCGGTCTCTTTCCCGCCATTCCAGCCCCACCAGGCCCGCCGCCGGCTCCGGCCCCGTTCCGCCCTCGTCCGACGTTTTCGCAGGTCACAAGGGGTGTGGTCTATGGATTTCACATGACGGCGGCAGTCATGTAATGTTCTTCCTGTCGCCGCGAGCGGGTCGAAAGACCGGGGAGCGAAGACGAAAAACAAAACAAGCACTCGTAGCTTAACGGATAGAGCATCTGACTACGGATCAGAAGGTTGCAGGTTCGAATCCTGCCGAGTGCACATGGACAAGAGGCCCGGACGAGAGTCCGGGCCTCTTGCTTTGCGTTGTGGTGTGCGGCCCGGCCCCGTTGACAGTGGTACTTGAACGCGTTCAGGATGATGTTCGCCGCCTTCTTGAGGCGTCGCCCCTGGGCATGTGCGAGACACGAGAGGCAGGGTCGTATGGCTGTCGGCCGGGATCTTCTGCGGATGCGACGTGTATGCGTCGGCGCTGTGTTGGGGTGCGCGGTGACGTTCCTGGCGACCTCCTGCTCCGTGTACCCGGTCGAGGTCGAGACCGCTGATCAGTTGGTGGGCGTCTGGTCGGACTTCGCCGGGAGGACCGTCGAGTTCAAGGGCGACGGCACGTTCACGGCCAAGGGCCTGGACGAGGCGGAGGTCGCCGCCGATTGTTCCGGGATCGCCGACCCGCAGCAGGGGAGCCTGGCCCTCGGCGGAACCTACGCCGACGTCACCTTCGACGGCGTCGACTGCGAGGGCATGAAGCTCGCCTTCTACGGCTCCCCGAGCTCCTTCGTCGCCTGCTTCACCCGGGACGTCACGGTCGGGGCGTGCACGGACGAACTCAGCCGGAAGAGGGACTGACCTGTCGTCCCGCGCTTCAGAGGCGTGCGGCTCTCGGCCGGTGCCGGTGTTGCTCCCGGCTCTGTAGGGTGCGGCCACAGGTTCGGGCTGGACGGCTGCGGGGGGCGCTGTGAGTGAGGTGAAGGTCGACGGGCGGCGGGCTGCCGTGCGGCCGTGGCACGTGTTCGCGTTCGGGTCGGTGCTGGCGGTGGGCGCGCTCGTCGAGCGGGTGCAGGGATTCCGGGCCGGGCGGCAGTACGTGCTGTGTCACGCGTCCGCGACACTGGACCACCTCACCCTCCTGGCCCTCGGGCTGGTGGCAGGGGCCCTTCTGGTGGGCATCGTCGGTGCGGCGGCGGAGACCGTACGGGGCAAGGCATCCCGTCCCGCGTTCCTCGTCGCCTGCATGGTGGCCGCCCTGGCCTTCGTGGTGGCGGCCGACAGGGTGGACGCCGGCGCGGAGGAGCGGGCCGTGAGGATGGCGGGCGAGCCCTTCACGGAGGGCGCCTGCGACTACGCGCCGCAGGTCTACTCGGCCACGCCCGGCTGGTTCTCCTGGTGAGCGGCTGAAGAGCGGCGGGCTTTCGGGCGCAACGCGCGGCCGCCAGCCCTTACGATCCGTGGATGTCTACCGAAGCACCCGCGGCCGTCTGGGTCCTGGAGGGGTACCGCAAGGCCGATGAGTTCCTGCGGGCCGAGTTCCCCGTCAGTCGTGAGCAGATGCTCCGGCTCCGCGAGGTGATCGAGCCGGATCCCGACGACCCCTGGATGGTCCTCTGGTACGACGTGCCCGTCGAGGCGTGGCCGGAAGTGGAGGCGGTGCTGGGGTGCGGGCCCGCCGACCCCGAACTCGACTACCAGCTCGGCGGCTACGCGACCGAGTGAGGCCCCTGCCTGGCCCGCCAGGTGCGGGTACGGGGGCGGGCGCGGAGGCGGGTACGGGTGGGGGCGTGTTCGGACACGTGCGGCTTGGGCGTCCGTCCGGGCCTCGTGTGCCGGCGGGGCCGGTAGCGTCGGGTGGTGTGACGGCCGAGCGGGGATCTTGGGTCTGGTACGTCGCTTACGGGGCGAACATGGACCTGGAGCGGCTCCAGCGGTATCTGGACGCCGGGCGGGATCCGGCCGCGCCGGTCGCCTCGCGCGGTGTCGTGATGCCGGGGGTCGTCTACTTCGCCACCGAGTCCCCCGTCTGGGGCGGCGGGCGGGCGTTCTACGATCCGGCCGCCGACGGGAGGGTGTACGCGCGGGCACACCTGATCGGACTCGGGCAGTTCGCCGACCTCGCCGCTCAGGAGATGTACCGCTTGCCCGGTGCCGAGACCGAGACCGAGGCCGAGACCGACATCGGCCTCGACCTCGACGAGGTCGTACGGCGCGGGCGGGTCCGGCTCGGGCCCGGGCGGTACGAGACCGTCGTGCGGGTCGGGGAGGTCGGGCGCGTTCCCATGGTCACCTTCACCGCGCCCTGGCGCGTGGGCGAGGTCGAGCTGCGGCGTCCCTCCGGCCCCTACCTGCGGCATTTCGTGCGGGGGCTGCGTGCCGTGGGGGGACGGTCGGATCTCCGGATCGCCCGGTATCTGGCCGCCTGCCCCGGCGCCGCGGGGGAGTGGGCGGTCCATGACCTGCTCGCTCTGATGGGGGCGGAACCTCCTGATTCCCACACGTTTGGGTGAACCGGACTGATTTCCATGTCAGTTGAATATGCCCTCGGCCTAGCTTGCAGGTGGAGGTGATGTCCGATGAACGCCAACGTCAACACCGACGCCATTGACATCGACGACTTCGTTTTTGCCGCCACCGGGGTCCGGCTGCGCAGGCTCACCCTGGCCGACGGCACACACTGGTTCCCCGCCGCGGACGTGGCCGGAGCCCTCGGCCACACCGACGTGCGCAAAGCCCTCCGCGCCCACGTCGGCCAGGCCATGCAGGCCACCCTCGGCGAACGGATGGTCAGCCTCGACGGGCTCGTCCAGCTCGTCGCCGCCTCCACCGGGGCCCGCGTCGCCCCCTTCACCGCCTGGATCGCCGAGATGGTCACCGCCGTCCAGCGCCACGGCGCCTACGGACTCGAACCCTCCTCCCTGCAAGGCCGGTTCGTGCCCCCGCAGCCCGTCCTCGACGAAGTCGTCCGGCTGGAGGCCGACGAGCTCGACGACCGGAGCCTCACCCGGCTCGCCGAGGCCGGCGACCTGCTCGCCGTGCCCGTCCAGCGCGTCGGCCCCGACCCGTACGCCGGTCCCGCGCTCACCCCGCAGGACCTGCTCGCCTCCTGGCGCGAGCGGAACGTCGAGCTCAGCGACGACGTCCACGCCGTCGCCGCCTGCCTCGCCCCCGAGCTCGTCCGCGGCGGCGTCCGCTACCGCCTGGAGGAGGTCGCCCGCCGCACCGGACTCCCCTCCGACCGGGTCCGCGACTGCGTCCGCATGCTCGTCGAGCGGGGGTGCATGCGGCATGCGGAGGGCGGGGACGGCGGGGACGGTGGAGACGGTGGGGCTGGAGGGGGCGGTGGTGGTTCTGACGGCTCCGACGGCTCCGATGGTTCCGATGGGGGGTTGCTCTATCTGTTGCCCTGACCGGTGGGCGTCGGCACCCGTCGCCCGTCCCCTGACCGCTGTCAGTGTCCTGCGTCAGACTTGATCCATGGTGTGGCGGAGTGCCGGAGTGTCCTGGCGGGGTGGTGCGCCCGCGCTGCGGTGGGACGGGGGGCGGGTCAGTCCGCTCGCGTACGGGCGGGTCATCGGCTTCCGCGCGGTCGGGGAGCGGCGGTGCACCGGGGCCCGGGGGAACGTCTGCCCCCTGGGGGCCGTCGTGAGCGGGCGGAGTACCGGTGGGCGGTGCCCCGAGTGCGCGCGGCTCGACCGGGCGCACTCCGTCGCCGCCGACACCCTCCTCGACGACCCCCGGCCGTACCGCGTCTACCTCGCCTGGTTCGGGCCCGGCATGGTCAAGGTCGGGATCACCAGGGAGGAGCGCGGGGACGCGCGGCTGCTGGAGCAGGGTGCGGTCGCGTTCAGCTGGCTCGGGCGGGGGCCGCTGATGGCCGCGCGGCGGACCGAGGAAGTGCTGCGGCACGCGCTCGCCGTGCCCGACCGCATCCCGTACGCGCGCAAGCGGGCCGTCCGCACCGTCCTGCCGCCCGCCGCCGAGCGGGCCCGCGAGGTCGAGGAGCTGTACGCGCGCGCGGTCGGCGTCGGCGCCTGGTCGGAGACGCTGGAGCGGCTGGAGTGCGAGGTCCACGACCACGTGGGGGCGTTCCGCCTCGACGGGCTGGCGCCGCTCGACGCGAGCGTCGTCGAGCTCGTGCCCGCCGGGGTGGTCGCCGGGCGGCTGCTCGCCGCCGCCGGGCCCGATCTGCACCTCCTCGACGGGGACGGGCGGCACCTCGCCCTCGACACCCGGCTGTTGACCGGGTGGGGGATCGAGAGCGCGCCGGGCGGATCGCCCGTCAGCGTGCCTCTCGGGGCCGTCCCCCGAGAGGGTTCGGGGGACGGGCAGGAACAGCTCTTCTGAGGGCCGGCTGCCCAGGCTTCCGGTGCTGTTCCGGGCTTCCGGGGCTGTTCCGGGGTGCCTGAGGGACAGCGTGATCGTAAAGTCTTGGATCCCTTCCGGCGACGGCCATGGACACGTCCACCCGGCCCGGACCAGGGTGATCACATGACTCCTCGCCCTGTCGGCGGTTTCGAACCGCCTTACTACACCGCTGTCTTCACCTCCGTCCGGCCCGACGCCCCCGAGGGCTACGCCGAGACCGCCGCCGCCCTGCAGGCCCTGGTCCAGGACATGCCGGGCTACCTCGGCTACGAGTCCGCCCGGACGCCCGGCGGGATCGGCATCACCGTCGCCTACTTCCGCGACCTGGAGGGACTCGCCGCCTGGCAGCACCACCCCGAGCACATGGAGGCGAAGCAGCGCGGGCGGGAGGAGTGGTACGACAGCTACCGGGTCCACATCGGCAAGGTGGAGAGGACGTACGGCTTTGACCGCGACTGACGGCCCCGGCGGTAACGCCGCCCCCCGCGGTAGCGCCGCCCCCCACGACGACGCCGCCCCCCGCGGCGACGAGGGCGGCGAGGTCCGGGCGTGGGCGGCACGGCTCGGGCTGCCGGGGCTCGTCGACGTCCACACCCACTTCATGCCGCGCAACGTCCTCGACAAGGTGTGGGCCTACTTCGACTCCGCCGGGCCCCTCACCGGCGTGGAGTGGCCCATCACCTACCGCGAGGAGGAGGACCGCCGGGTCGCGCTGCTGCGCGAGTTCGGGGTGCGCGCCTTCACCTCGATGCTCTACCCGCACAAGGCCGGCATGGCCGCCTGGCTCAACGACTGGGCGGAGGCCTTCGCCCGGCGCACCCCCGACTGCCTGCACACCGCCACCTTCTTCCCCGAGCCCGGCGCCCCCGCCTACCTGAGCCACGCGCTCGGCCGCGGCGCCCGGGTCCTCAAGGTGCACGTCCAGGTCGGCGGCTTCGATCCGAACGACGCGCTGCTCGACGAGGTGTGGAGCCTGGTCGAGGACGCCGGGACGCCCGTCGTCGTGCACTGCGGCTCCGGGCCCGCGCCCGGCGCGTTCACCGGGCCCGGGCCGGTCGGGAGGCTGCTCGCCCGCCACCCGCGGCTGCGGCTGATCGTCGCCCACATGGGCATGCCCGAGTACGGGGACTTCCTCGACCTCGCCGAGCGGTACGAGGGCGTCCACCTCGACACCACCATGGCCTTCACCGACTTCAGCGAACGCCTCGCGCCCTTCCCCGGGGCGGAGCTCAAGCGGCTCCAGGACCTCGGCGACCGGATCCTCCTCGGCACCGACTTCCCGAACATCCCCTACCCGTACGTCCACCAGCTCCACGCCCTCGAACGCCTCGGGCTCGGCGACGACTGGCTGCGGGCGGTCTGCCACGACAACGCGGCCCGGCTCTTCGGACTGCCGCAGCCGCCGGCTCCCTAGCCCCAAGCCGCGCTCAGAGCCCACCCAGAGCCCACCCAGAGCCCGCCCAGAGCCCGCTCAGAGCCCGCTCAGAGCCCGCTCAGACCGCCCCAGACCGCGTTCCGGGCATTCTCAGGAGATTCACAGGGAAGGGAAAGAACGGTCTCAGCAGCGGCGGACACCGTGGTGCCATGACTGCGACCACTCCCCGCTCGCGTACCGATCTGCTCCGGCTCGACGGCACCGCCGTCCGCGTCCTCGTCGTCGACGACGAGGCCTCGCTCGCCGAGCTGCTCTCGATGGCCCTGCGCTACGAGGGCTGGCAGGTGCACAGCGCGGGCGACGGGGCCGGGGCGCTGCGCACCGCGCGGGAGTTCCGGCCCGACGTGGTCGTGCTCGACATGATGCTGCCCGACATGGACGGGCTCGCCGTCCTCGGGCGGCTGCGGCGCGAGCTGCCCGAGGTGCCGGTGCTGTTCCTCACCGCGAAGGACACGGTCGAGGACCGGATCGCCGGGCTCACCGCGGGCGGCGACGACTACGTCACCAAGCCGTTCAGCCTGGAGGAGGTCGTCGCCCGGCTGCGCGGGCTGATCCGCCGCTCCGGGGCCGCGCAGGCGCGCAGCGAGTCGCTGCTCACCGTCGGCGATCTCACCCTCGACGAGGACAGCCACGAGGTCACCAGGGGCGGCGACTCGATCCACCTCACCGCGACCGAGTTCGAGCTGCTGCGCTACCTCATGCGCAACCCGCGCCGGGTGCTCAGCAAGGCGCAGATCCTGGACCGCGTCTGGTCGTACGACTTCGGCGGCCAGGCCAACGTCGTCGAGCTCTACATCTCGTACCTGCGGCGCAAGCTGGACGCCGGACGCAGCCCGATGATCCACACCCGGCGGGGGGCCGGTTACCTCATCAAGCCGGCGGAGTAGCCCGGCATGCGCATCCGCTCCCGGACGCCGCGGGCACCCCATGCATCCCGGGCACCCCATGCATCCCGGGCACCCCATGCATCCCGGACGCCCTGGGCACCCCGTGCGCCCCGGACGCCCCGTGCGCCCCGGGCACCCTGGTCGCTGCGGACCCGGCTGGTCGTCTCCGCCGTCGCGCTGATCGCCGTCGTGTGCGCGGTCATCGGCACGGTGACGACGATCGCGTTCCGGTCGTACCTGTACGACCAGGCGGACACCCGCCTCCAGGAGGTCGCCAACCGGGCGGCCGGCCCGCCGCACTCCGCCCCCGGGCCCACGCCGGGCGACGGCTTCGAGGTGCCCCTCGGCTTCGTCATCGGGCCCGGCGCGCCGCTCGGGACGGTCGGTGCGCGGGTCGTGGAAGGCGAGCTGACCTCGGCGAGCGTCTCCGTGCCGCCCGAGGACGGGACGTACGGGCAGCGGTACCGGATGGACGAGCTGAGCACCGCCCAGTCCGCCGCCCTCTCCGCCGTCCCCCGCGACGGCGGCCCGCACACCGTGGCGCTGCCCGGCGGCCTCGGCGACTACCGGGTGCAGTACGCCACCGGCAAGAACGGCGACTACCTCATCGGCATCCCGCTGTCCGAGGTCCAGGACGCCCTCTCCACCCTCGTCGTCGTCGAGCTGAGCGTCACCGGCGCCGGGCTCGTCGCCGCCTCGCTCGCCGGGACCGTGCTCGTACGGATCGCCCTGCGGCCGCTGCGCCGGGTCGCCGCGACCGCCGCCCAGGTCTCCCGGCTGCCCCTGCACAGCGGCGAGGTGGCGCTCGACCACCGGGTGCCGGAGGCGCAGGCCGACCCCCGGACCGAGGTCGGGCAGGTCGGCGCGGCCATCAACCGGATGCTCGACCACGTCCACTCGGCGCTCGACGCGCGCCAGCAGAGCGAGACCCGGGTACGCCAGTTCGTCGCCGACGCCAGCCACGAGCTGCGCACCCCGCTGGCCTCGATCCGCGGCTACGCGGAGCTGACCCGGCGCGGGCACGAGGAGTGCGGGCCCGACACCCGGCACGCGCTCGGGCGCATCGAGTCCGAGGCGACCCGGATGACGGGCCTGGTCGAGGACCTGCTGCTGCTCGCCCGGCTCGACACCGGACGCCCGCTCTCGTACGAGAGCACCGATCTCGCCCGGCTGGTCGTGGACGCCGTCTCCGACGCCCGCGCCGCCGGACCCGGGCACCACTGGCGCCTCGAACTCCCCGACGGGGGCGCGGCGGTGAAGATCCCGGCCGACGGCGCCCGGCTCCACCAGGTCCTCGTCAACCTCCTCGCCAACGCCCGTACGCACACCCCGCCCGGCACCACCGTCACCGGGCGCCTGCGGACCGGCCCCACCCACGTCGTCGTCGAGGTCGAGGACGACGGGCCGGGCATCGCGCCGGAGTTGGTGCCGTCCGTCTTCGAACGGTTCGCCCGCGGGGACGCCTCCCGCTCCCGGCACGCCGGCAGCACCGGGCTCGGCCTCGCCATCGTCCGGGCGGTCACCCTCGCCCACGGCGGCGAGGTGGGCGTCGACAGCGCACCGGGCCGCACCCTGTTCACGATCAGGCTGCCGAAGCAGCTCTGAGTCGGGGGGAGGCCCCGCCTCCCCCCGGGCCCTCGCCCCCGACTCACAGCCACAGCACAGGCTCAGCACACCGCCGTGACAGCGGCCCTGGCGAGGGTCGGGACATGCAGATGTCACCGACCGCCGAAACCCTTCCCGCCCGGGAGCACCTCCCCGTCGGCGCGGCCGGCCGGCCCGTCCTCGACGTGGTGATCCCCGTGTTCAACGAGGAGAAGGACCTGGAGCCCTGCGTCCTGCGGCTCCACGAACACCTTTCCCGCACCTTCCCGTACGACTTCCGCGTCACCGTCGCCGACAACGCCTCCACCGACTCCACCCCGGACGTGGCGCGTGCGCTGGCCGCCCGGCTGTCCGGCGTACGTTCCGTACGGCTGGAGCAGAAGGGGCGCGGGCGGGCGCTGCGGACCGTGTGGTCGGCGTCCGAGGCGCCGGTCCTCGCGTACATGGACGTGGACCTGTCCACCGACCTCAACGCGCTGCTGCCGCTCGTCGCGCCGCTCATCTCCGGCCACTCCGACCTCGCGATCGGCTCGCGGCTCGCGCGCTCCTCGCGCGTGGTGCGCGGCCCGAAGCGGGAGTTCATCTCCCGCGCCTACAACCTGATCCTGCGCGGCTCGCTCGCCGCCCGCTTCTCCGACGCGCAGTGCGGCTTCAAGGCGATCCGGCGCGAGGTCGCCGAGCGCCTGCTGCCGATGGTCGAGGACACCGGCTGGTTCTTCGACACGGAGATGCTGGTGCTCGCCGAGCGGGCCGGGCTGCGCATCCACGAGGTGCCGGTCGACTGGGTCGACGACCCCGACTCGACCGTGCACATCGTGCGGACCGCCACCGACGACCTGCGGGGCGTGTGGCGGGTGGGGCGGGCGCTCGCGACCGGTTCGCTGCCGCTGGACCGGCTGGCCCGGCCCTTCGGCGACGACCCGCGCGACCGCGACCTGTCCGGCGTGCCGGGTGGCCTGGCCCGCCAACTGGTCGGCTTCTGCGTGGTCGGGGCCCTGTCGACCCTCTTCTACGTGGCCCTCTACTCCCTCTTCCGCCTCGGTGTCGGGCCCCAACTCGCCAACGCCGGCGCCCTCCTCGTCTCCGCCGTCGCCAACACGGCCGCCAACCGGCGGCTCACCTTCGGCGTACGGGGCCGGGAACGGGCCGCCCGCCACCAGGCGCAGGGGCTCGTCGTCTTCGGCATCGGCCTCGCCCTGACCAGTGGCTCCCTCGCCGCGCTCGGCGCCGCGACGGGCGATCCGGCGCACTCGACCGAACTCGCCGTGCTGATCGTCGCCAACCTCGCCGCGACCGTCGTCCGCTTCCTCCTCTTCCGGCTCTGGGTCTTCCCGGAGCGCGCCACCGTCACAAGGACCTCTCGATGAACTCCCTGACCCGACCCGGCCGTCTGTGGCGCGGGCGGCCCGATGACGCCCCCTGGGTGCGGCCCGCCTTCCTCGGACTGCTCCTCGTCACCGCGGCGCTCTACCTGTGGAACCTGAGCGCCGGTGGCTACGCCAACTCCTTCTACTCCGCCGCCGTGCAGGCCGGCAGCGAGAGCTGGAAGGCCTTCTTCTTCGGCTCGCTCGACGCGGCCAACGCCATCACCGTCGACAAGCCGCCGGCCGCGCTGTGGCCGATGGCCCTGTCGGTCCGCCTCTTCGGCCTCGGCTCCTGGCAGATCCTGCTGCCCGAGGTGCTGATGGGGGTCGCCACCGTCGGCGTCCTGTACGCGTCGGTCCGGCGCCGTTTCGGCGCGGGCGCGGGCCTCGTCGCGGGCGTGGTCCTCGCGCTCACCCCGGTCGCCGCGCTGATGTTCCGCTTCAACAACCCGGACGCGCTGCTGGCGCTGCTGATGACCGTCGCCGTCTACTGCGTGCTGCGCGCGCTGGAGCTCGACAAGGGCGCGGCGCGGTGGCTGGTGTGGGCGGGGGTGGCCCTCGGCTTCGCGTTTCTCACCAAGACCCTGCAGGCCTTCCTGATCCTGCCGGTCCTCGCGCTCGTGTACGTGGTGTGCGCGCCGGGCGGGATCGGGCGCCGGTTCGGGCGGCTCGGCCTCGGCGGGCTCGCGATGCTGGTGTCGGCGGGCTGGTGGGTGGCGCTGGTCGAACTGTGGCCGGCGTCCTCCCGCCCGTACGTCGGCGGCTCGCAGAACAACAGCTTCCTGGAGCTGACCTTCGGCTACAACGGCCTGGGCCGGCTCAACGGCGACGAGGTCGGCAGCGTGGGCGGCGGCGGTGCGCGCGGCGGTGGCACGGGCATGGAGCTCCCGGCCGGGCTGGAGCTGCCGGGGCGCGGCGGCCGGGGCGGTGGCGGCGGCTGGGGCGAGACCGGCCTCGGGCGCATGTTCAACGAGCAGGTCGGCGGCCAGATCTCCTGGCTGCTGCCGGCGGCGCTGCTGCTGCTCGTCGCCGGTCTCGTGGTGACCTGGCGGGCCTCCCGCACGGACACGGCGCGTGCGGCGTTCCTGGTGTGGGGCGGTTCGCTGCTGCTGACGACGGGTGTCTTCAGCTTCATGGCCGGCATCTTCCACGAGTACTACACGGTGGCCGTGGCCCCGTACCTCGCCGCCCTGATCGGCATGGGCGCCGCCGTGCTGTGGGAGGAGCGGACGCGGTTCCTCGCCTCGGCGGCCCTCGCCGCCTCGGTCGCGGTGACGGCGGTGTGGGCGTGGGTGCTGCTCGGCCGGAACCCGGACTGGCTGCCGTGGCTGCGCTGGGCGGTGCTCGTCGCGGGCTGCGCGGCGGCGCTCGGGCTGCTCGTCGCGGCCCGGCTGGGCAGGGCGGCCCGCCGGATCGGCCTGACGGCGGCGGGCCTCGGCCTCGCGGCCGCTCTCGCGGGCCCCTTCGCGTACACGCTGGCCACGCTGGCCGACGGGCACCAGGGCTCGATCGTCACGGCGGGCCCGGCGGGCGGGATGCGCGGCGGTCCGGGGATCACGCGGATGATCTTCGGGGAGGGGCCGGGCGGCCCGGGCATGGGGCAATTCCCGGGCGGCGGCCAGGACGGGCAGGACGGCCAAGGCGGGCAGGGCGGCCGGGGCGGCCAGGACGGCCGGGGCGGCCAGGGCGGCCGGGGCGGTCAAGGCGCCGGCCGGGGCGGTCAGGGCGCCGGCCAGTTCCCCGGGGGCGCAGGTCAGCCTCCCGCCGCCGGTCAGGCCCCCGCGGCACCCGGCGAGAGCGTCCGTCGCGGCACCCCCGGCGGCCTTCTCGACGGGGCGAAGGTCGGCGCCGCCGCCCGTGCCAAGCTGCTCGCCGACGCCGACGCGTACACCTGGGCCGCCGCCGCCGTCGGCGCGCAGAACGCGGCCAGCTACCAGCTCGCGACGGAGAAGCCGGTGATGGCGATCGGCGGCTTCAACGGCAGCGACCCGTCGCCGACGCTCGCGCAGTTCAAGCGGTACGTGGCCGAGGGGAGGATCCACTACTTCGTCGGGTCCGTCGGCGGCATGGTCGGCGGCCCCGGCGGTGGCGGCAGCAGCGAGATCAGCTCGTGGGTGGAGTCCACCTTCGAGAAGACGACCGTGGACGGCACCCCCTTCTACGACCTGACCAGCGCGAAGCAGGCCGCCCGGAAATAATCCCTATACAGCGTACGAGAGCTCCTATACGGTGTACGAGAACCTGCCTCGTACACCGTATAAGGAGTTGCCATGACGGCGCCGAACGGGACCGGGGGCGGCCACCCACAGCGTTGGCTGATCCTCGGCGTCATCTGTCTCGCCCAGCTCACCGTGCTGCTCGACAACACCGTGCTCAGCGTCGCCATCCCTTCGCTGACCTCCGAGCTGCACGCCACCACCAGCGACATCCAGTGGATGATCAACGCCTATTCGCTGGTCCAGTCCGGCCTCCTGCTCACCGCGGGCAACGCCGCCGACCGCTACGGCCGCAAGAAGCTCCTCGCCGCCGGCCTCGCTCTCTTCGGCCTCGGCTCGCTCGCGGCGGGCCTCGCCGACTCCACCGCGCAGTTGATCGCCGCCCGCGCGGGCATGGGCGTCGGCGGCGCGCTCCTGATGACCACGACCCTCGCCGTCGTCATGCAGATCTTCGACGACTCGGAGCGGGTCAAGGCCATCGCGCTCTGGTCCACCGTCGCCTCGCTCGGCTTCGCCGGCGGGCCGCTGATCGGCGGCGTGATCCTGAACCACTTCTGGTGGGGAATGATCTTCCTGATCAACATCCCGGTGGCCGTCGTCGCCCTGGTCGCCGTCGTCAAGCTGGTCCCCGAGTCCAAGAACCCCCAGGGCGAGCGCCCCGACCTGCTCGGCGCACTGCTCTCCACCATCGGCATGACCGCGGTCGTGTACGCCATCATCAGCGGCCCCGAGCACGGCTGGATCTCCGGCGAGGTGCTGGTCCCGGCAGCGATCGGCCTGCTCGGCCTGGGCGCCTTCGCGCTGTGGGAGCTGCACACCCCGTACCCGATGCTCGACATGCACTTCTTCCGCAACCAGAAGTTCGTCGGCGCCGTCGGCGGCTCGATCCTGGTCGTCTTCGGCATGGGCGGCTCGCTCTTCCTGCTCACCCAGCACCTGCAGTTCGTCCTCGGTTACGAACCCCTCGAGGCGGGCCTGCGGATGGCGCCGCTCGCCCTGACGATCGTCGGACTCAACCTGACCGGCATCGGCCCGAAGGTCGTCATGAAGCTGGGCACCCCGCCCACCGTCGCCCTCGGCATGACCCTGGTCGCCGCCGGTCTCACCTCGATCTCGCTGCTCGGCGGCGGCACGGACGGCAGCTACTGGGGCATGCTGCTCGGCCTGGTCCTGATGGGCGCCGGCATCGCCGTCTCCTCCCCGGCGATGGCCAACGCGCTCATGAGCGCCATCCCGCCGGAGAAGGCGGGCGTGGGCGCCGGGATCAACGGCACGCTCGCCGAGTTCGGCAACGGCCTCGGCGTCGCCGTCCTCGGTGCCGTCCTCAACGCCCGCTTCGCCGCCCTCGTCGCCGTCACCGCCACCTCCCTCCCGGCCGCCCTGGCCGCGGCGGGCAGCGACGCCCAGCGACAGCAGATCTCCGACGCCTTCGCCTCCGGCCTGCAGACCAGCCAGCTGGTCGGCGCGGTCGCCGTCTTCGCCGGCGGACTGCTCGCCGCGGCCCTGCTCCAGCGGGCCGAACGGGCGGAGCGGCGCGAGCAGGGCGCGGAGAACCTCGAAGTGGCTGCATAGCATGGGCACGGAAAGGTGATCGGACGGAGGAACGCGATGGTCAAGGCGGCGGACAGGGCCAAGAACCCTGCGCGTTCCAGCGTCTGGCTGGAGAACCGGGCCACCCGCAGCGGCGGCGGCCCGGCCGGGCTCGACCGGGAGCGGATCGTGAGCACCGCGATCCGGATGCTCGACGAGGACGGCCTCGCCAAGCTGTCGATGCGCAGGCTGGCGACCGAGCTGAACGTCACCGCGATGTCCCTGTACTGGTACGTGGACACCAAGGACGACATCATCGAGTTCGCGCTCGACGCCGTCCACGAGGCGATCGACCTGGCGGCCGTCGAGGCGGCGGGGAGCTGGCAGGAACGGCTCCGGCTGATGGCGAACGACTACCGCCGGATGCTGGTCGCCCACCCGTGGGTCTCGTCGATCTCGGGGACCTACCTCAACGTCGGGCCGCAGGCCGTCGCCGTCGCGAAGGGCATCTACTACCTGATCGAGTCGACCGGGCTGCCGCTGGACGGGCAGCCGGGAGCCACCTCGGCCGTCTTCCAGTTCGTGTACGGATTCGGCACGGTCGAGGGGCACTTCGAGCGGCGGGCCGTCGAGACGGGCATGTCGCAGGACGAGTACTACCGGGAGGCGATCGAGGCCTTCGTGGACGAACCGCGGTTCGCCGACGACCTGAAGATCATGCGGCCCGTCATCGACGAGCGGGCCAACCGCCCGATGGACGCGCTGTGGGACCGCGACTTCGACTACGCCCTGGACGTGCTGATCGCGGGCATCGAGGTCATGGTCGCCCGCGGGCAGGAGAAGTAAGCGGGAACAGCGGGCACGCGCCCACCCCGAACAGCAGGAACAGCAGGAACAGCTGGAACAGAGGGCACGCCCGCACCCCGAACAGCGGGAACAGCGGGAACAAGCGGAAATGACGGAGCGGCGGGCCGTCCCCTGCCCGCCGCTCCGTACCGAACCCCGCCGCGCCTCCGCTCGAAGCGCGGCCGGGAGCTTTTCCTACTGGGCGTCCGCCGTGGCGTCCTCCGCCTTGACGGTGTTGCTCTTCAGCGCGACCTCCTTGATGAACAGGGTCACGATGAAGGCCAGCAGCGCGAAGGGCGCCGAGTAGAGGAAGACGTCGCCGACGCCGTGGCCGTACGCGCTCTCCATGACCGTACGGATCGGGGCGGGCAGCTTGTCCATGTCGGGGATGCCGCCACCGCCGCCCTGGCCCATGGCCGCCGCGGCCTTCGGGCCGAGCTCGGCCAGACCGTCCTTGACGTAGTCGGTGACCCGGTGGGCCATGACCGCGCCGAGCGCCGAGACACCGATCGCACCGCCCAGGGAGCGGAAGAAGGTGACGACGGAGGAGGCGGCGCCGAGGTCGGAGGGGGCGACCTGGTTCTGCGTGCAGAGGACCAGGTTCTGCATCATCATGCCGAGGCCGAGGCCGAGGACCGCCATGAAGAGGGCGATGTGCCAGTACTCCGTGTCGTAGCGGATCGTGCCGAGCAGACCGAGTCCGCCCGCGGCGAGGGCGCCGCCGGCGACCAGCCAGGCCTTCCAGCGGCCGGTCTTGGTGATGATCATGCCGGAGACCGTCGACGAGACGAACAGACCGCTGATCATCGGGATGGTGAGGACGCCGGACATCGTCGGCGACTCGTTGCGGGCCAGCTGGAAGTACTGGCTGAAGAAGACCGTGCCGGCGAACATCGCGACACCCACGAAGAGCGAGGCCAGCGAGGCCAGCGTGATCGTGCGGTTGCGGAAGAGGCGCAGCGGGATGATCGGCTCGGAGGCCTTGGACTCCACGAGGAGGAACACCGCGCCGAGGAGGACCGAACCGCCGACCATGGCGGCCGTCTGCCAGGACATCCAGTCGTACTTGTCGCCCGCGAAGGTGACCCAGACCAGGAGCAGGGAGACGGCGGCGCTGATGAAGAAGGCACCCGCCCAGTCGACCTTGACCTGACGCTTCACGACGGGCAGCTTCAGGGTCTTCTGCAGCACGAACAGCGCGATCAGCGCGAAGGGCACGCCGACGTAGAAGCACCAGCGCCAGCCGAGCCAGTCCGTGTCGGTGATGACGCCGCCGAGCAGCGGGCCGCCGACGGTGGCGACGGCGAAGGTCGCGCCGAGGTAGCCGCTGTACCGGCCGCGCTCACGCGGGGCGATCATGGCGGCCAGGATGATCTGGGAGAGGGCGGTCAGACCGCCGACGCCGATGCCCTGGACCACGCGGCAGGCGATCAGCATGCCGGTGTTCTGCGAGAGGCCGGCGACGATCGAGCCCGTGACGTAGATGACCAGGGCTATCTGGACGAGCAGCTTCTTGGAGAAGAGGTCCGCCAGCTTGCCCCAGAGCGGGGTGGTCGCCGTCATCGACAGGAGCGCGGCGGTGACCACCCAGGTGTAGGCGGACTGGCCGCCGCCGAGGTCGGTGATGATCTGGGGGAGGGCGTTCGAGACGATCGTCGAGGACAGGATGGCGACGAACATGCCGAGCAGCAGCCCGGAGAGCGCCTCCATGATCTGCCGGTGCGTCATCGGGGCACCGGAGTTGTCGGTCCGGCCTTCCCGTACACCCGTGGCAGGTGCGGTGGTAGCCATGAGGTTCCTTTACGTGTACGTGGGCGTACGTGAAGTCCGCTGCGGTCGGATGTCGGGGCCGGACGGTGGGTCGGTCGGTCGGCGGTCAGGCGTGGGACCGGCAGTCCCCGAAGGCGTCGCGCAGCCGGGAAAGCATCGTGGTGAGCAGTGCGACGTCGTCGTCGGACCACTCCGCGAGGTGGCGGGTGAAGGCCTCGGCGACCCGGCGGTCGAGCTCGCCGAGCATCGCGTAACCCTCGGTGGTGAGCCGCAGGATCCGGGAGCGCTTGTCGTCCGGGTCGGGCAGCCGCTCGATCCAGCCGTACTCCACGGTGTGCGCCACGTGCCGACTGCAGACGGACATGTCGACGGCCATCAGTTCGGCCAGCCGGCTCATCCGCATGTCGCCGTGGTGCTTGACGAGGGCGAGCACGGCCGCCGCGCCGCCCTGGCAGTGGGCGGGCAGGACCCGTGCGACGCCACGCTTGACGGCACCGATGGCGCTCACCGCCCTGGCGAGCTCCTCGTACCGGTTCAGCGTCTCCATCGAGCTCCCCCAACATCTTGTTGCTTAGGGCAACCATAGAGATCGATGGTTGCTTCAGGCAAACTAAATCGGTCAAAGCGCGCTAAAGAATCGGTAAAGGGGGCCTGGAAGGGGAGGGGAGGTGTGGGTCCTGGGGCGGGGGCGGTACGGGAGGAGGGCGGGGCTTGGGCCGGGAAGCCCTGTTTCGCTAGGGTCCGGGCCATGGCACACAACCCCCAAGCACCGTACGGCCAGGGCGGCCAGGGCCCCGAGGGCTCCTACGACCCCGCCGGCAGCACCCAGATGTTCCGCGCCTTCGTCGACGAGGGCACCCCCCAGCAGCAGAACCAGCCGGGGCAGCGGCAGCAGCAGTACCAGACCACGACCCACTCCTCCGGCCCGCGCGTCGGCCTGATCGTCGGCGTCATCGTGGCGATCGCCGTCCTGGCGGGCGTCGCCTGGCTGGCGCTGGGCTGACGCGGTCGGATTCGGGGCCGGGGCCGGGGCCGGGGCCGGGGCCGGTCGGGTCCGGTTCGGGTCCGGTTCGGTTCGAGTTCGGTTCGGGTCCGGCTTCCGGTTCGGTTTCCGGTTCGGTTTCGGTTCGGGCTCGGGGAGAGGGCGGTCGTGGTGGGAGTCCTGGTGGGCTTCTGGCGCGGCCGCCCTCTTTCCGAGTGTGGCCCCCGGGACCGGGCCGTCAAGGGCGCTCCCTGCGGTCGCGTCGCTTCGCGATTCCGCTGCGCTCCACCCTTGACGGCCCGGCCCCGGGGGCCCTTTCACACTCGGAGGGCGGCCGGGGGCGGGGCCACGCGGGGGACGGGGAGTGGTGCTGGTGGGTGCGCGGCCGCCGGGCCGGTGGGTGGGGAGGCCGGGTATCGGCGGGCCTCGTTCCCTGTCCGTCGGCCGGGTGGGTGGGGGGCTCGGTTCGTGGCCGGGGCCGGTGGGGGCGACTCCCTTGGTTCGGGGTGCGCGGCAGTGGAATGGGGCGGCTGGGCTTGGCTCAGCGGCGGACGGTCGGCGGATGGCGGGTCTTCAGGCCCCGCTGGTCATCGCCGGTGGGTTGATCGCCGGGGAGAACCGGCGGCCGAGAGCGTCGAGAGTCTTGAGACTGCCGGGAGTGTCGAGAGCTCCGGGTTCCCAGCCGAGTAACGCCGCTCACTTCGTGCCCGAGATGGCCGGTCGGCACCTCCCTCGTCACACGAGTCGCAGACCGTCCCATCGCGGGCCGGAGTTGCACGTTTTGCATGGACGGGGCGGCCAGGACACGGAGATACGTCGGCCCGCTGAGCGTCGGGAGGGCCGTCCGGCACCTCTCCCGTCACACCAGCCACCTCCCGTCCCACCGAGGAGGGGAGAAGGGACTGCGCGGGGCGAGCGGGGTGGACTGCCATGCAAAGTCTCCACACCATGCACGGAGGGGACCGGCCACCACCTCTCCCGTCACACGAGTCCTCGCCTGCCCCATCCCGGCCGGGGATCGCAGACTTTGCATCCCAGAGTGACCAGCCGGGCCTGAAGCCCACCCATCGCGAGCCGGCGTCCGCTGAGCCAAGCCCAGCCGCCCCATTCCACTGCCGCGCACCCAGAAGCGACGGATGTCCGCCCACCGGCCCCGGCCACGAACCCAGCCCCCACCCACCCGGCCGACGGACAGGGAACGAGGCCCGCCGATACCCGGCCTCCCCACCCACCGGCCGACGGCCGCGCACCCACAGGCACCACTCCCCCGTCCCTCCGCGTGGCCCCGCCCCCGGCCGCCCTCCGAGAGGTTTTTCGCACCTTCCAGCGCCGGGTCAAGGGTGGCCGTAGGTCATCGCGCAGCGACGCGACCGTAGGGAGCGCCCTTGACGCGGTGGTGGAAGGTGCGACTCTCGGAAAGAGGGCGGCCGCACCAGAAGCCCGCCCGCGCCCCCACCCCGACGAACCCAGAGACCAGCGCGCCCAGGAGGACACCGATGCCCGAGACGTCCGTACCCGACGCATCCGATGCGCCCGACGTTTCCCACGTCCTGGCCGAGCTGGCCGCGCTGGAGGACCCGAAGGCGCGTGCCGTGAACGAGCGGCACGGTGACGATCACGGTGTGAACCTCGGCAAGCTGCGTGCGCTCGCCAAGCGGCTCAAGACGCAGCAGGAGCTCGCGCGCGGGCTCTGGGCCACGGACGACACGGCCGCGATGCTCCTCGCGCTCCTGATCTGCCGCCCCAAGGCGTTCGAGCGGGACGAGCTGGACGCGATGCTGCGGCGGGCCCGCGCGCCCAAGGTCCACGACTGGCTCGTCAACTACGTCGTCAAGAAGAGTCCGTACGCCGAGGAGCTCCGCGTGGCCTGGTCCGCCGACCCGGACCCCGTCGTCGCCAGCGCCGGCTGGGCTCTCACCACCGAGCGCGTCGCCAAGAAGCCTGACGGCCTCGACCTCCCCGCTCTCCTCGACGTCATCGAGGCGGACATGAAGGACGCCCCTGACCGCCTTCAGTGGGCCATGAACCACTGCCTCGCCCAGATCGGGATCGAACACCCCGAGTACCGCGTCCGCGCGATCGGCATCGGCGAGCGCCTCGAAGTCCTGAAGGACTACCCGACCTCCCCGGGCTGCACGTCCCCCTTCGCCCCCGTCTGGATCGCCGAGATGGTCCGCCGCCAGACGGCGTGACCCGCCCCCGTCCCCGACGCCGCTCCGACCCCTCCCCGACGCTTCTCCGCCCTCCGACCCCTCCCCCCGCACCCCCCGCCGCCCCTACGGTGGCCCGCATGACCAGCCGTCCGCCGCTGATCCACCGGCATTGGCCCGCCCTCGCCGACGCCCTCCCGTACCTGCCGCTCGGCACCGGCCCCACCCCCGTCCGCCCGCTCACCCGCCTCGGCCCGCGCACGCCGGTCTGGGTGAAGGACGAGAGCGGGTACGGCGACGGCGGCTGGGGCGGCAACAAGGTCCGCAAGCTGGAGTGGCTCCTCCCGGACGCCCGCCGCCGGGGCGCCCGGACCCTCCTCAGCGTCGGCGGCCTCGGCACGAACTGGGGCCTCGCGGCCGCGCTCTACGCCCGCGAACAGGGCCTCGACGTCGCCCTCGCGCTGATCGACCACCCGGTCGACGACCACGTCCGGGCCCAGCTCGCCCGGCTGCGGGCCTCCGGCGCCACGCTGCACTTCCCGCACACCAAGGCCCGGCTCGTCCTCTCGCTGCCCTGGCTGCTCGCCCGTCACACCCGCGGCCTCCGCCTCCCGTACGTCCTGCCGGCGGGCGGGTCCTCGGCGCTCGGGACGCTCGGGTACGTCGAGTGCGCGCTGGAGCTGGCCGAGCAGGTGGCGGAAGGGCTGCTGCCGGAGCCCGCCTGGATCGTGACGCCGGTCGGCTCCGGTGGTACCGCCGCAGGGCTGGCCCTCGGACTACGGCTGGCCGGGCTGCGCACCCGGGTGCTGGCGGTCGTCGTGAACGACACGCTGCGCCTGGACGGCGGCCGGCTCGCGGCACTGGCGGGGAAGGCGGAGCGGCTGCTGCGGGCACGGGGCGCCGACGTGCCGGCCGTACGGCTCGGTGCCGAGGACATCGTCACGGAGCGCGGGTGGCTCGGCCCGGGGTACGCGCACTCGACCGAGCCGGGCGCGCGGGCACTGCGATGGGCGGCCGCGGAGGCGGATCTGGAACTGGAGCCCGTCTACACGGCGAAGGCAATGGCGGCCCTGTTGCCTCCGGAGACGGAGGGGCGCTTCGACGACGGCGGTCCGGTGGTCTTCCTGAACACGTTCGGGCCCAGGCCGGACGGGGCCCGGGGCAGGGGCGAGGATCGGGGCTCCTCGGAATGACGGAGGGTTCAAGTGACCGCACGGGGACGGTGGGACTGCCCTGCATCTGCATCCGAAGCTGAATCTGAAAAAACTTCGGTCGTCCGGTCACACGTCCGTCGGGCGCGGTGTCAGAGGGACAGAGCGAGCGAGAAGCGCCCGCCACAGCCCCTCCGAGGAGCCTCCGATGTCCACCACCGCCATCGTCGTCACCGCCGTCGCCGCCTTCATGGCCGGGTTCTCGGGCGCCTCGATCTTCTTCAAGGCGAAGTTCACCGTCGAGCCGCTCGCCGAGTACGGCGTTCCGCGCGCCTGGTGGAACTGGCTGGGTGCCGCCAAGGCGGCCGGCGCGGTGGGTCTGCTCGTCGGCTACGCGATCCCCGCGATCGGGATCGCCGCCGCGATCGGCCTGGTCCTGTACTTCCTCGGCGCCGTGATCACGGTCCTCCGCGCCAAGGCGTACGCCCACGCGGTCTTCCCGCTCGTCTACATGGCCCCGGCGGTCGCCGTCCTGGCCCTGGCGGCGTGAAGGTCAGACGCTGCGGACGAACGAGTCCCACGCGGAACGCCCGAAGACGACAGCAGGGCCCTCAGGGGCCTTGCTGTCACGTACGGGGACGAGGGCGGGGAATCCGGGGGCGACTTCGAGGCAGTCTCCGCCGTTGGCTCCGCTGTAGCTGCTCTTGATCCAGGTCGCCACGGTCAGATCGCGCCTCTGCATGGTGCCCGTACCTTTCCATCATGTCGCTGATCAGAGCGGCGGACTCGCGGCCCGACAAGCAATCGGCTCTCAGCACATCATAGGTCTGGCTGTGTCGGGCGAAGACGGCTGGATCATCGCTGAAGTGGCCGCTGTCGAGCGATTCCGAGTACACCCATTGGTGTCCGTCAGGCAGCAGGATCAGCGACATCGACGCGTCCGGCCGGTCGATCCCGGACTGGCTGAACGGTGCTACCTGGACTCGGATGTTGGGGAGTCGACCCACATCCAGCAGATGGGCGCACTGCTCTCGCATCACCTCGGTGTCTCCCATCGTGTTGAGGAGGCAGCTCTCGTCCAGCACGGCGATGTATGAAGGTCCGCCAGGAGAGAGGAAGCGCTGCTGGCGGCTCAGTCGGGCTCGGACTCGGTCTTCCACTTCCTCGGCATCTTCGAGGCGTTGCGCATAAAGCGCGTAAGCGTAGGCCGGAGTCTGCAGGAGGCCCGGTACCACCTGGATCTGATACGCACGGATCTGGGTCGCCTCCGCGTCCATCTCCGCCCGGCGCTCGAACCAGTCCGGGTGTTCGACCTGTGGGTACCAGTCGATCCGGCCCCACAGGCGCAGTAACACCCCGCCCGTGCCGAGGATCTCGTCGCCCGCTCTCGCGAACGTGTCCGTCGGCACCCGTTTCGCCGCCTCCACCCGGGCGACCTGTGAGCGGTCGCAGTGGACGAGGCGGGCCAGGGCCGACTGGGTCAGGCCCGCTGACTCGCGGTAGTGGCGGAGGAGTTCGCCGAACATCTCCGCCGTCGTGGCGGCCGGCTCGGGCCCCGCGATATGCCTCTTGGTCACTCCGAACCCCCTCGTGACAGCAGTCCTTGGCACGCCGCAGGCGTTGTGGCCGCCTCTTCCATTGAGCAACGCTGAGGGCACGCAGAGTAGTCGCCCGATCGGGTGACCGTGAGACGAGGAGTGCGGAATGGCAGGGCACGAGGAGTGCGGCGCGTACCTGTACGACCCGGCGGCGAGGAAGGTCGGCGAGTACCGGGGGCAGGCCGGGCCGTACGCCATGCTGCGGCCGCTCGGGGGCGGGCGGGAGTGGCAGGCGGACCCGGAGCGGGTGCGGCCGGCCACGCAGGAGGAGCGGCTGAGCGCCGGGGTGCGCGCCGCCAACGCGCGGGCGACGGCCTCGTACGAGATGAGCCGCCCGCCCGTCCCCGTGCCGCACTGCGTCGCGTGCGGCGCGCTCGACCGGGCCCGTGCGGCCGCCCGCGCCCGGTTCGACTGGAGCGCCGAGACCGACGCGAACGTCCTGCTGCGGCGGCACCTCCGGGCGGACCATCCCGAGTGACGTGTCGAGCTCATGATCGTTGGCCTCGCCGTGAACATGAAGAAGCTGGCCGCCACGGCCACCCTCGCCCTCGCCGCGGTCTCCCTCGCGGCGCCCGCCCACGCCGACGACAGCGACTTCGGCAGCGGCGTGAACGCCGCGAACAACTGGAACTTCACGGCCGCCGACGTCTGTGTCCAGGAGCTCGCGGTCGTTCCCGCCCTCAGCGACTGGTCGGGCAACCACCAGAACAACTGCTCCAGCGGGAACGTCATCGACCACTCCGGCTCCGGCGCCCGGCTGTAATCTCCGCGCCCTGCCTTCCTAGGGATGCTAGCTTTTAACCTAGAGTCCCTAGGAAGGAGTCCGGCAATGGTCCGCGCCGGCATCACCGTCGACCGTCTCGTCCGGGCCGCCGCCGAGCTGGCCGACGCGGACGGCCTCGACAAGGTCACCGTCTCCGCCCTCGCCCGCCGCTTCGGCGTCAAGGACGCGAGCCTCTACTCGCACATCAGGAACCTCCGCGACCTGCGCGTCCGCCTCGCCCTCTTCGCCTCCGGGGAGATGAACGAGGCCATCGGGACAGCCGTCGCCGGGCGTTCCGGCAAGGACGCGCTCGTGGCCTTCGCCGACGCCTACCGCGGCTACGCGCTCGCCCACCCCGGCCGCTACGCCGCCACCCAGCAGCGGATCGAGCCGGAGGAGATCGGTGACCCCGCCGTCCTCCTCCGCGCCGTGGAGCTCACGTACGGGATGCTGCGCGGCTACGGGCTCGCCGAGCCCGACCTCACCGACGCCGGGCGGCTGCTCCGCGCCACCTTCCACGGCTACATCCATCTGGAGCTGAGCGGCGGGTTCCACGCCTCCCGGCCCGTCACCGACTCCTGGGCTCGCTCGCTCGACGCCCTGCACACCACCCTGGAGAGCTGGTCGTGAAGCCCGTCCTGAACGCCGCCGTCCTGTCCGTCCCCGGCGCCACCCTGCGGTACGAGACGCGGGGCACCGGCCCCGTCCTCCTGCTCATACCCGGTGGCGCGGGCGACGCCGGACTGTACGAGGGGATGGCGGACCTGCTCGCGGGCGCCGGGCACACGGTCGTCTCCTACGACCAGCGCGGTCTCTCCCGCAGCCCGCTCGACGGGCCGCTCGCCGACCAGCGGGTCGAGGTGTGGGCCGAGGACGCCCGCGCGGTCCTCGACGCGGTCGTGCCGGACGGCGAAGCCGCGTACGTCTACGGCGGCAGCTCGGGCGCGATCGTGGCCCTCGCCCTGCTCGCCGCCCACCCCGGTCGCCTGCGCCGCGTCGTCGCCCACGAGCCGCCCCTGGTGGAACTGCTCGCCGACCCCGGCCCGTACCGCGCCCACTTCGCCGAGGTGCGCGAGCTGCACCGTACGCAGGGGCTCGGCCCCGCGATGGCCCGGTTCGCCGAGACGCCCGACGGACGCAGGCCGGAGCCGGCGGCGGGGCAGCGGCGGCATGCCGAACTGCCCGAGGCCATCCGGCCGATGGCCTCCCGCATGGCGGCCAACATGCCCGTCTTCCTGGAGCACGTGCTGTGCCCCTTCTCCTCCTCCGCCCCGGATCTCGACGGGCTGCGCGCCGCCGCCGGGAAGCTGGTCCTGGGGGTCGGCCGGGAGTCGGACGGTCAGGAGGCGCTGGTGGGTCCGGCGCGGCGGATCGCCGAGGTGACCGGGGCCGCCGCGGTGGTGTTCCCGGGCGGGCACCTCGGGTGCGTCGAACGCCCGGAGGAGTTCGCCGAGGTGCTGCTCACTGCCATGAGGCCGTGACGGTCCGGGTGTCCACGCGCATGCCGAGCGGGACCCGCCAGGACTCCACGCACACCGTGTAGGTCCTGGTGCGGGTCTCCCCGGCCGCGATCGGGGCCGGCAGGGGCTGGCTGGATCCGATGGTGGCCCAGTCGACGCCGAGGGCGCCGATGATGTGGGTCGCGAAGGTGACCGTGCCCGAACGGGCAGCCGTTCCGCCGGTGTTGCGGATGGTGACCGTCACGTTCTCGCACCAGCGCTTGTCGGTGTCGGCGAGCGTGGGCGCGGAGAGGGTGAGTGCGGCGGGCGGGGCCGTGGTGCCGGGGGGCGTGGTGGGCCGGGCGGGGCTCGTGGGCTTCGTGCCCGGTGTGCTGGGAGTGCCGGGGCCGCCTGGTGTGCCCGGCGCCGAGGACGGGGGCCTGGGGGCGGTCGTCGACGGTGTTCCGCCGGTACGGGTCGGGGGCGGCGCCGTGGCCGTGCGCGGGCCGCCGGGGTCTTTGGCGGCCGTACGGCCAGGGGCCGCGCCGTCCGTACCGCCCGGTGGGCGCGGCGACGGGGACGACGTGCTGGAGGTGTCTCCGGTGCGTGCCGGGTCCAGCGGGACGAGCGTCACCGATCCGCTCGGCGGAACCGCTCCCTCGGGGGAGGAGCCGGCGCCGACCGCCGCGTATCCCTCGCCGTCGTCGCCCGATCCGCAGGCGGTGAGCGCTCCGCCGAGGCAGAGCGCGACCACCACGAGTCCCGGACGCTTCCTTCGCCACGAGCTCACCATGGGCGCCAGTGTGTCTGACGTTGCGTCAGGAAGGAAGCAGAACGGCTGGGTTCAGTCGGCGATCAGTCCTTCCCGCAGCTGTGCCAGCGTGCGGGTGAGCAGGCGGGAGACGTGCATCTGGGAGATGCCGACCTCCTCGCCGATCTGGGACTGGGTCATGTTGGCGAAGAAGCGGAGCATGATGATCTGCCGCTCGCGGGGCGGGAGTTTGGCGAGCAGCGGCTTCAGCGACTCGCGGTACTCGACGCCCTCCAGGGCGCTGTCCTCGTAGCCGAGGCGGTCCGCGAGGGAGCCCTCGCCGCCGTCGTCCTCGGGGGACGGGGAGTCGAGCGAGGAGGCCGTGTACGCGTTGCCGACGGCGAGGCCGTCGACGACGTCCTCCTCCGACACCCCGAGCACCGCCGCGAGTTCGGGGACGGTGGGGGAGCGGTCCAGCTTCTGCGCGAGCTCGTCGCTGGCCTTGGTGAGGGCGAGGCGGAGCTCCTGGAGGCGGCGCGGGACGCGGACGGACCAGGAGGTGTCGCGGAAGAAGCGCTTGATCTCGCCCACGACGGTCGGCATGGCGAAGGTCGGGAACTCCACGCCCCGTTCGCAGTCGAAGCGGTCGATCGCCTTGATCAGGCCGATGGTGCCGACCTGGACGATGTCCTCCATGGGCTCGTTGCGGGAGCGGAAGCGGGCCGCCGCGTACCGCACGAGGGGGAGGTTGAGCTGGATGAGGGTGTCGCGGACGTAGGTCCGCTCCGGGCTGTCCGCGGCGACGCCCTTGTCGTCCAGGGCGCGCAGCCGCAGGAACAGGGAGCGCGAGAGGGTGCGGGTGTCGAGTGCCTCGGGCGTGACGGCCGGCGGGGCGACGAGGGTCTCGTCGGGCGCGGGCGCCGCGTCGGCGGCGGTCGGAGCCGTCGTCTGGGCGGGCACGCCCGTCGGCGGGGCCGTCTGCGCCATGGCGGCCGTCGGCACGGAGACGGGCGTCTGCACGGACGCGGGCATGGGCGTGAGCGTGAGCACCTTCGAGCTGCCCTGTTCTGCGGACATGCCACCCCCTTGAGGTCGCGGACGGTCGTGGCGGCCACGACCAACTGAGGAACGCAGCCTCCACCTGAATACCGGAGGCGGGGCCGCGGCAAACTCGGTTTCTGCAGAATGTCACATGTCGGCAACACGCTGTAGTGACTTGTCGACAAGCCGAGGGCGAATATCCGCAGGAAACAAGGGGTGTGCGGCATTTGGGGTGCCGAAAAACTGCTCCGAAACGGTCTACCCGTCTCAGCTACGCCTCGATCCGATTTGCGGATCTCAGCCGGGCGAAGCTTCGGGCGAGGAGCCTTGACACGTGCATCTGCGAGACCCCGAGCTCCTGGCTGATCTGGGACTGCGTCAGGTTGCTGTAGTAACGCAGCATCAGGATCCGCTGCTCGCGCTCGGGGAGCTGGACGAGCAGGTGGCGTACGAGGTCGCGGTGTTCGACGCCGGCGAGCGCCGGGTCCTCGTAGCCGAGTCGGTCGAGCAGGCCGGGCAGGCCGTCGCCCTCCTGGGCCGCCTCCAGGGAGGTGGCGTGGTAGGAGCGGCCGGCCTCGATGCAGGCCAGCACCTCGTCCTCGCCGATCTTGAGGCGTTCGGCGATCTCGGCGGTGGTCGGGGAGCGGCCGTGGGCCGTGGTCAGGTCCTCGGTGGCGCCGTTGACCTGGACCCACAGCTCGTGGAGCCGGCGGGGCACGTGGACGGTGCGGACGTTGTCGCGGAAGTAGCGCTTGATCTCGCCGACGACGGTCGGCATCGCGAAGGTCGGGAACTGCACGCCCCGGTCGGGGTCGAAGCGGTCGATGGCGTTGATCAGGCCGATCGTGCCGACCTGGACCACGTCCTCCATCGGCTCGTTGCGGCTGCGGAAGCGGGCGGCGGCGTACCGCACGAGGGGCAGGTTGGCCTCGATCAGGGCCCCCCGCACGCGGTGGTGCTCGGGGGTGCCCGGCTCCAGGTTCTTGAGCTGCCCGAAGAGCACCTGGGTCAGGGCGCGGGTGTCGGCGCCTCGGGTGCTCTGGGGGCGGGGGCGTGGGGTCTCGGGCGCCCCGGCCTCGTTCTGGGGCGGGACTTGAGGCGCTGCACTGGCCGGCACGTTCACGCCACCCCTTCATGTCAACTTCGGTCGACTCATCCGTCAAAAGCGGTCATAGCATCACAAGACATGTCCACTGTGTGCAAGCACCGTATAACCACGTGTTGAGGGCAAGTTGGGCGGGTAAAACTTTGGGCCCCCCGCCGAAGGTCGGCGGGAGGCCCGGAAGAAGTCAGGGGTGGAGCGGGGCGAGGGCGAGCCCGTGCGGGGGGCTCAGCCGGTCTCAGCCCTCGAAGGGGTAGTCGGCGATCACCCAGGTCGCGAACTCGCGCCACTGGCCCACGCCCGCCTGGTGCGCCGGGTGCTCCAGGTAGCGCTTGAGCGCGTCCGCGTCCTCGACGGCCGAGTTGATGGCGAAGTCGTACGCGATCGGGCGGTCCGAGATGTTCCAGTCGCACTCCCAGAAGCGCAGCTCCGGGATCTGGGAGCCGAGGGCGCGGAAGGCCTCGACGCCCGCCACCACGCGGGGCTCGTCGCGCTGCACGCCGTCGTTGAGCTTGAAGAGGACCAGATGGCGGATCACGGGCGGTACTCCTAGTTGACGAGCTCGGTCATGAACTGGCCGACGCCTTGAGCGGCGCTCGATATGCCTTCGAACCCTACCTGGACGAGATCCGCCGCCCGGGCCGGGGACGTGATGATCGTGTACAGCACGAAAACCACGACCGCGTAGAGAGCGATCTTCTTCGCCTGCGCCATCTGCTCCGCCCTCCCCTGGCCCGCCTCCGCCGCGCGGTCGCCGAGTCTAGCCCAGGCCCTCCTCACGGGGTCTTTATGGACCAAGGGCCCTGCCGTCGGGGCCTTTTGCCGCCGTCCGGGCGGGTGGCGGAGGAGCAGTATGGATCTCGAGCCCGGCGGGTCTGGCAGGAATCCGCAGGGTTCGAGGAACCGGCCCTCACTGCGGGGTCCGCGCCGTGAGCTTCCCCCCTGACTGCGGTGCAGGACTTGCAGGACCGGTTCTCGTCGGGGGGAGCGGCTTGTCCCCCCGATGCCGCTCCCCCCGTCCCCAACCTTCTTCCATCCGGGCATGATTGTCATGGTCATGACTCGGGCGCATTCACCTTTGAGGGTTCGCCTTGGGTTCGGCTTGGGGTTCGGCTTGAGGGTTTGCCGTGAGGGGTTGCCGTGAGGGTTCGCCTTGAGGGGGGCGGGGGTTCGCGGACATGAAAAAACCTCCCCCAGCCGAAGCTGGGGGAGGTTCTCTGGCGGTAGCGGAGGGATTTGAACCCTCGGTGAGTTTCCCCACACTCGCTTTCGAGGCGAGCTCCTTCGGCCGCTCGGACACGCTACCGAGAGAGAGCTTAGCCCAAAGGTGCCCCAGGACTGAAATCCTTATGTCTCCGCAGGTGGGAGGCGGGTCGGGGCCGGGCCGTAAGGAGCCTCAGCGGTCCCGGAAGAAGGCCGTCAGCTGACGGGAGCACTCCTCTTCCAGCACCCCGTGGACGACCTCGGGGCGATGGTTGAGCCGCCGGTCGCGCACGAGGTCCCAGAGCGAGCCGGTCGCGCCCGCCTTCTCGTCCCAGGCGCCGAAGACCACCCGTTCGACCCGCGCCTGGACGAGTGCGCCCGCGCACATCACGCACGGCTCCAGGGTCACCACGAGCGTGCAGCCGGTCAGCCGCCACTCGCCGGTCGCCGCGGCCGCCCGCCGCAGGGCGAGGACCTCGGCGTGGGCCGTCGGGTCGCCGGTCGCCTCGCGCTCGTTGTGGCCGAGGGAGAGGACCGTGCCGTCCGGGGAGAGCACGACCGCGCCGACCGGTACGTCACCGGCCAGCGCGGCCCTGTCCGCCTCGGCGAGGGCCTGCCGCATCGGATCCCGCCAGGGGTCCCGTACGGGATCGGGGCCCACGCCGGGGCCAGGTACCGCCAGGGGCACTAGCGCACGGCCTCCAGGACGGAGGAGGCACCGAGGGCCTCCGCGATCTCCCCGAGGGCGTCGCTGTCGAGCGCGAGCAGCTCCCGCTCGGAGATGCCCAGGTCCGCCAGGATGTGCCGGTCGCCGACGGGGGCGGCGGGCACGCCCGTCTCCTCGTCGTCCTCGCCGGCCGAGGCGTCGACGGGCTCGCCGTCCTCCGTGCCGTCCAGGTCCAGCGCGTCCACGTCGGTGTCAGCGTCGCGCGGGTCGTCGCCGAGGACCTCCGAAGTGAGGATCTCCCCGTACGAGGAACGGGCCGCCGCGGCCGCGTTCGAGACGAAGACCCGCGGGTCGTCCTCGCCGTCGACGCGGACGACGCCGAACCACGCGTCCTCCTGCTCGATGAACACGATCACGGTCTCGCTGTCGTCCGCCGCGGCCTCCCGGGCCAGATCGGCGATGTCCGACAGGGTCTCCACACTGTCGAGCTCTGTATCGCTCGCTTCCCACCCGTCTTCGGTGCGCGCGAGCAGTGCGGCGAAGTACACCTGACTCTCCCACTGATCAGAGGTGTGACGATCCGGCGGCGCGCTCCTGATGCCCCGCCCAATCGGCATCGTGGCAGAAACGGAGGCCTCAGGAGAGGTCTTCGGCTCTTGCGTCGTGCATCAGTCTGAACGACACCGCGATCGGGCGGGCGTGCGACCCCGGCGCACACGGGGGGCGCACGGCGGGCGGGTCAGTGGCGCTTCACCCGTACGTCACCGGGGGAGCCGTCGGCGGGTCACCGGCGCGTCACCAGCGGAAGGTCCGCATGCGCATGGCCTGCCGCATCCGGGCCGCCCGGGCGCGCCGGGGCTGGACGCGGTCGCGCAGCGCCTTGGCCTCGTTCAGCTCGCGCAGGAACTGGGCGCGGCGCCTGCGGCGCTCCGCGTCGGTCTCCGGGCGGCGCTCCTCGGGAGCGGGTCCGCCGGGCTTGCCTTCCAGGTCGGGCATGGGCCACACCACCCCAGGACTAGGTCCGGTACCTGTGTCCCCACCTTCCCTCCACGGCGTGGTTCGACGCCAGTCCCGGCTACTGTGGAGCCATGCGTCTCCACGTCGTCGATCACCCGCTGGTCGCTCACAAGCTCACCACGCTGCGCGACAAGCGCACGGACTCCCCGACCTTCCGCCGGCTCGCCGACGAGCTGGTCACGCTGCTCGCCTACGAGGCGACCAGGGACGTGCGCACCGAGCAGGTCGACATCGAGACCCCCGTCACGCCGACGACCGGTGTGAAGCTGTCGTACCCGCGTCCGCTGGTGGTCCCGATCCTGCGGGCCGGCCTCGGCATGCTCGACGGCATGGTGCGGCTCCTCCCGACGGCCGAGGTGGGCTTCCTCGGCATGATCCGCAACGAGGAGACGCTGGAGGCGTCCACGTACGCCTCGCGGATGCCGGAGGACCTGTCCGGCCGCCAGGTGTACGTCCTGGACCCGATGCTCGCGACCGGCGGCACGCTGGTGGCGGCGATCCAGGAGCTCATCAAGCGCGGCGCCGACGACGTGACCGCGGTCGTGCTGCTCGCCGCCCCGGAGGGCGTCGAGGTCATGGAGCGCGAGCTGGCGGGCACGCCGGTGACCGTCGTGACGGCCTCGGTCGACGAGCGCCTCAACGAGAGCGGCTACATCGTCCCGGGCCTGGGCGACGCGGGCGACCGGATGTACGGGTCCGCCGACTAGTCCGTCTGCTGGCCCGTCTGCTGGTACGTCGACTGGTCCGTCGACTGGTCCGTCGTCCGGTTCGCCCGTGGGCAGTTCGCCTGCTGACCGTCCGTCCGTAGAGCCGGTTCGTCCGTAGAGCCGGTTCGTCCGCGGACCGGTCGGTCCGCGGACCGACCGGTCCGCGGACGGGTGCCCGGGTGTCTAGCAGTGTCCGGGCAGGGGCGGCTTGGGCCTGTTGAGGGCCACGAGCGCCGCGTCCGCCGCGGCCTTCGGGTCGAGGGTCTTGAAGGCCGTGCCGATGATCAGGTCGACGTCCGCCGTGGTGCGGGCGTCGACCTTTGTCGTGGCGCCCTTCAGCTGGGTGCCGAGCACGGAGAAGCTCCCCTTGGTGGCGGCGGGGGCGCCGAGCAGTATCCCGGAGCCGGTGACCTTCTTGTCGTACGCGGCCGGGGCGTTGCCCACCTTGCCGATGGCGAAGCCGCGCTTCTTCAGCTCGTCCGCGGTCGTCTTGGCGAGCCCGGCGCGCGGGGTCGCGTTGTAGACGTTGACCGTGATCTGGCCGGGCTTGGGCAGGGCGGTGGCGGGCTGTGCGCTCGCCTTGGCGACGGGTTTGCAGTCGGCCTGCTTCCCGGCGGCCGTGGTGGTCTTCCCGTCGCCTCCGGTGAAGACCTCGACCAGCTGCAGCGTCCCCCAGCCCGCCGCACCGAGCACGAGCGCTCCGGCCGCGGCTGTGAGGATGATCCTGCGCCGGCGGTGGGGGCGGCGCATGCGCGGGTAGACATCGCCCGTGATGCGGTACTTTCCGCCCATTCCGGGGGGAGTGAGCATGCTCATGAACGCAGCGTAATGCCGCCGGTGGGCGATGCCTACTGGATGATCATGTGATCGCGTCCGGATGGGGGCGAAGTGGCCCCGAAAGGATCAGCGGGGAGCGGTCCGAGGTGTCGGCCGGGGTGCCCGGCGGGCTGCCCGATGGGCGGGCCGGGAGGGCGCGGGGAGGCGGCCGACGGTCAGTCCATCTCCAGCACGCGGGCGTGCAGCACCTGGCGCTGCTGGAGCGCGGCGCGGACCGCGCGGTGCAGTCCGTCCTCCAGGTAGAGGTCGCCCCGCCACTTCACGACGTGCGCGAAGAGGTCGCCGTAGAAGGTCGAGTCCTCGGCGAGGAGGGTCTCCAGGTCCAGCTGGCCCTTGGTCGTCACCAGCTGATCGAGGCGGACCGGGCGCGGGGCGACGTCCGCCCACTGCCGGGTGTTTTCCCGGCCGTGGTCGGGATACGGCTTTCCGTTACCGATGCGCTTGAAGATCACACGGAAAGCCTACCGGGCGACCGGCTCCCGGCGCAGCCACGCAGGCCCGGTGCGATGCTGGGACAAACCGGGATCAAGCCGTACGCACGTGGGACAGGGGTCCGCCAATGAGTGGGAGCGACCAGCCGTCGACAGGCTCCGCGGTGCAGGCGGGCGCCGAGCCCTGGGCGCCGATCGCCGCCGGGTACGCCTTCGACGGAGCGGCACTCGATCTGGGGGCCCTGCTCTGGGACGGGGAATGTCACCCGGACGCGCGCATCCGCATCCCGCTGCCCATGCTCAACCGGCACGGTCTGGTCGCCGGAGCGACCGGCACGGGCAAGACGAAGACGCTCCAGCTGATCGCCGAGCAGCTGTCCGCGAACGGCGTGCCCGTCTTCCTCGCCGACATCAAGGGCGACGTGTCCGGGGTCGCCGCGCCCGGCGTGGACGGCGAGAAGGTCCGGGAACGGGCCGCGCAGGTAGGGCAGGAGTGGACGGCGACGGGCTTCCCCTGCGAGTTCTACGGGCTCGGCGGCACCGGCCCTGGCATCCCGGTGCGGGCCACCGTGACCAGCTTCGGCCCGGTGCTGCTCTCCAAGGTGCTCCAGCTCAACCAGACGCAGGAGCAGTCGCTCGGCCTGATCTTCCACTACGCCGACGCCAAGGGCCTGGAGCTGGTGGACCTGAAGGACCTGCGGGCGGTGGTCGCCTTCCTCGTGTCGGACGTGGGCAAGGCCGAACTGAAGGGGATCGGCGGGCTTTCGACGGCGACGGCCGGGGTGATCCTGCGCACGATCACCGCGTTCGAGCAGCAGGGCGCGGGCGGCTTCTTCGGGGAGCCGGAGTTCGACACCGGCGAGTTCCTGCGCACGGCGGCGGACGGCCGCGGTGTCGTCTCCGTGCTGGAGCTGGCGGCGGTGCAGGACAAGCCGCAGCTGTTCTCGACGTTCCTGATGTGGCTGCTCGCGGACCTCTACGGCGACCTGCCGGAGGTCGGCGACGTCGACAAGCCGAAGCTGGTGTTCTTCTTCGACGAGGCGCACCTGCTGTTCAGCGGGGCCTCGAAGGCCTTCCTGGAGTCGATCACGCAGACCGTGCGGCTGATCCGTTCCAAGGGCGTCGGGGTGTTCTTCGTGACGCAGACCCCCAAGGACGTGCCCGCGGACGTGCTCGCCCAGCTGGGCAACCGGGTGCAGCACGCGCTGCGCGCCTTCACGCCGGACGACGCCAAGGCGCTCAAGGCGACGGTGCGGACCTTCCCCCGGTCGGCGTACGACCTGGAGGAGGTGCTGACCGGGCTCGGCACGGGCGAGGCCGTGATCACCGTCCTGAGCGAGAAGGGCGCCCCGACCCCGGTGGCGGCGACCCGGCTGCGGGCGCCGCAGTCGCTGATGGGCCCGGTCCCGGCGGCCGACCTGGAGGCGGCGGTGAGGGGATCGCTGCTGTACGGGCGGTACGCGGAGGCGGTGGACCGCGAGTCGGCGTACGAGAAGCTGACGGCCGAGCAGCAGGCGGCGGAGACGGCGGCGCTGCGGGCGGCGGAGGAGAAGGAGGCGGCCGAGGAGGCCGCGCGGGACGCGAAGGAGGCAGCGAGGGCTCCTCGCGGGAAGGAGGAGCCCTCGCTCGCCGAACAGGTCGTCGGCAGTGGGATCTTCAAGTCCCTCGCGCGCTCGGTCGGGACCCAGCTGGGCCGGGAGATCTCCCGTTCGCTCTTCGGGACGGCACGCAGGAAGCGCTAGCGGCACCGGCCGGGCGGGGTGGCCCCGCCCGGCCGGTGACCGGCCCGGTGGACTACTCGGTGGCCGGCCGGTGGACTACTCGGTGGCCTCGTCGTGGTCGGAGTGCAGGCCGCCGCCGCTGCCCGCGTCGCCGGTGGTCGGGACGGAGACGACCGGGCGCTTCAGGGAGCTGATGTCGTGGGCGTAGGTGCCCACGGCGTTGGCGATGACGTCGATGTTGACGTCGAAGGCCGTCATGTTGATGTTCGAGAGGTCGTCGCCCTTGGCGTGGTAGTTCACGTCGTAGGCGACGCCCGCCTGGCCGCCGAACTTGGCCGCCTGGCCCGCGGTCTTGATGCCCTCGGCGCCGGTGAAGGTGCCGCCGGAGGCGATGCCGGCGTCGACGAACGGGCCGTAGTCGGAGCGGCCGGTGAAGTCGGTTCCCTCGTGCGCGGTGCCGCGTCCGTCGAGGAAGTCGTTGATGTCGCGCTCCAGCTGGGCGGAGCCCTCGGGGCCCGCGCCCGAGCCGACGCCGTCGGAGTTGTCGCCGTCGTAGACGAAGAGTCCGTAGTTCGGCGAGGCGATCATGTCGAAGTTCAGGTAGAGCTTGATCTCCTTCTTGCCGAGCTCGCTGAGGTTGGCGACGTAGTGCTCGGAGCCGAGCAGGCCGTTCTCCTCGGCGGACCACCAGGCGAAGCGGACCTTGTTGCGGACCTTGTCCTTGGACTTGGCGAGCTCCAGGGCGGTCTGGAGGAGGCCGGCCGAGCCGGAGCCGTTGTCGTTGATGCCGGGGCCCGCGGTGACGGAGTCGAGGTGCGAGCCGAGCACCACGGTGTTGGCGGCGTTGCCGCCGACGGTCTCCGCGATGACGTTGTTGGTGGAACGCTTCTCCTGGAGCTGGCGGATCTCGAAGGAGAGGTTCACCGCGCCCTTGGCGAGGTCGGCGACGAGCGCCTCGCCCTCGGCCTTGGTGATGCCGCCGGTCGGGACGCCGGGGCCGGGCTCGCCGAGGGTGCCGGAGAGGACGCCTTCGGCGTTGTTGTAGACGATCGCGCCGACGGCACCGGCGGCGCCCGCGTTCTGCTGCTTGACGGAGAAGTTGCAGCCGCCGCGCTTGATGAGCGCGATCTTGCCGGTGAAGGTGCCGGAGGCGAAGTCGCCCGGCTCGCAGCCGGTGGTGCCGTCCGCGTCGACCGGGACCGCGGCGAGCGCGGCCGTCACGCCGCCGACCGGGGTCGACTTGGTGTAGGTCATCGCCTTGATGTCGAGGTCACGGGCGGCGGGGGAGACGACGGAGGCCTTCTCGGCGAGCGTCTGGGTGTAGATGAAGTCGAACTTCTGGTACGTGACGGCGTAGCCGGCCTTCTTCAGCTGCGTGTACACGTACGCGGCCGAGGCGTCGTGGCCGAGCGTGCCGGCGGCGCGGTTGCCGCCGGCCGAGTCGGCTATCGCCTGGAACTTCTGGAGGTGCTTGTAGGCGTCCTTCGCGGACGTCTCACGGACCAGCTTCTTCGCCAGCTTGGCGGCGTCGCGGGCTGCCGCGGCCCCGGGGTCGGGGGTGGCGGTGGCGGGCGCGGCGAGCACCAGCGGGGTGGCGAGTGCGGCGGCGGCCAGAACGGCGGCGGCTCTGCGCTGGGTTGCGTTCACAGAAGTCCTTCCCGATTCGTACGAGGTGGAAGGGAAGTTAGCGACGCGTGGTGGATTTTGTGAACACATCTGGCGCAATTCCTGTCAGGTTGAACAGGATTGAAATCTGGAATTTTCAATTCCGGGTTGTTTTGCTGGATTTGGGGGCGGCCGCGCTCGCCTTGGCCGCCGCCTTCATCTCCTGCTTGTGGGCGCGCACCTTGGCCAGCGACTCCGGCCCGGTGATGTCGGCGGCCGAGCGGTAGCAGCTCGCCTCGCCGTACGCGCCCGCCGCCTCCCGCCAGCCCGTGGGGCGCACGTCGTACCGCTTGCCGAGCAGGGCCAGGAAGATCCGCGCCTTCTGCTCGCCGAACCCGGGCAGCGCCTTGAGCCGGGCGAGCAGCTCCGTCCCGGTCGCCGCGTCCCGCCAGACGGCCTCGGCGTCGCCGCCGTACTCGTCGACGAGGAACCGGCACAGCTGCTGGATCCGCTTGGCCATGGAGCCCGGGTAGCGGTGCACGGCCGGCTTCTCGGAGAGCAGCGCGGCGAAGGCCTCGGGGTCGTGGACGGCGATCTCGTGCGCGTCCAGGTCGTCGTGGCCCATCCGGGTCGCGATCGTGTACGGGCCGGAGAACGCCCACTCCATCGGCACCTGCTGGTCGAGCAGCATGCCGACGAGCGCGGCGAGCGGGGAGCGGCCGAGCAGCTCGTCTGCCTCGGGCTGCTGGGCGAGGTGGATCTCGGGGCTCATGACCGGATCATCCCGCCGCCGCGCCCCGCCCGCGCGGTGGGTCACCCCTTTGCGAAGCGTTCGAGGGCCGTGAGCACGTGCGTACGGGTCTCCTCGCCGCCCATGTGCCCGGCGTTCTCCACGACGTGCAGCTCGGCGTCCGGCCAGGCCCGGGACAGCTCCCAGGCGGTGCCGAGCGGCCCGGCCATGTCGAGTCGGCCGTGCACCAGGACGCCGGGGATGCCGGCCAGCCGGTGCGCGCCCCTGATCAGGGCGCCCTCGTCCAGGAAGGCGCCGTGCGCGAAGTAGTGGGAGCAGATCCGCACGAAAGCGAGCCGGGTGGCGTCGACCCGGTCGGTGTACGGGGTGCCCTGCCCCTCCATCGACAGTACGGCGTCCTCCCAGGTGCACCAGTCGGCCGCGGCCTTCTCCCGTACGGCGGGGTCGGGGTGGTTCAGCAGGGCGGCGTAGGCGCTGACGAGCTCGGCGGACGTGCCGGCCCCTCCCGCCTCGCCCGCCCCCGCGCGGAAGCGGTCGTGGGCCTCGGGGAAGAAGCGGCCGGCGCCCTCGTACAGCCAGGCGATCTCGGAGCGGCGGGTGGTCGTGACGGCGGAGATGACGATCTCGCTCACGCGCTCCGGGTGGGCCTGCGCGTAGGCCAGGATCAGCGTGGAGCCCCAGGAGCCGCCGTACAGCAGCCAGCGGTCGACGCCGAGGTGGATCCGGAGCCGTTCCATGTCGGCGACCAGGTGGGCGGTGGTGTTGACCGACAGGTCGGCGGCCGGGTCGCTCGCGTGCGGGGTGGAGCGCCCGCAGCCGCGCTGGTCGAACTGGACGATCCGGTACCGCTCGGGGTCGAAGAGCCGCCGCGACCCGGGCGAGGACCCGGAGCCCGGCCCGCCGTGCACGACGAGCGCGGGCTTGCCTTCCGGGTTGCCGGCGACGGACCAGTGCACGTGGTTGCCGTCGCCGACGTCGAGCAGGCCTTCGGCGTACGGGGGGATGTCGTTGTGGGCGCGCATCCGCCCGACGCTAGCGGTTGGCACCCACCCGGACCGAGGGGTTTTCGCACCACTCCAGGACCGAGGGCCAGGCCCCGTACCCGGAGTCCGGGGTCAGATGGGCCCCGCCGGGCACCTCGTCCATGGCGAGGCCGAGCGGGGTGCCGTAGTGCGTGTCGGCGCCCTCGGGGCAGTACGGGTCGCTGGCCGCCCAGACGAGCCGGGCGGGCGCCTTCAGGCGGACGGCGCCGAGGTCGAGCCCGTCGGCGAAGCCGGCGATCTCCGGGAGGGAGGCGGTGACGCCGGGGGAGGGCGGCGCGACGAGCAGCACCCGGTCCGCGTCCGGCACCCGGCCGGCCGCCGCGGCCCGCAGCCACAGCAGGACGCCCAGGCTGTGCGCGAGGACCACGAACCCGCCCTCGGCGGGCCGTCTCCCGTGCTCCTCCAGGGCGTCCAGCCAGTCGGCGAGCACCGGCGCGTCCGGCTCGGGGAGCTGCGGATAGCGCACCTCGTGCCCGCGCTCGCGCAGCGCGCCGGCCAGCCAGTGGTGCCAGTGGCCGGGCGGACGGTGGTTCTGGTAGCCGTGCAGGATCAGATACGTCGTCATGGCGCCGATCGTGCGTCCTGGGCGCGCGATCGGTCCACCAGCGTCCAGGGGGCGGTCGCCCGAGCGGTCGCCGGGGCGGTCCGGGCTCAGCGCGGAACGGGAGTCTGCAGCCGTATCAACTGCCGCATCCCCGACTTGAGCTCACCGGCGGAGAGCTCCTTGTCCACCGAGAGGTGGTGGATCAGGCTCGGCGAGAACGGCGCGAGCAGCAGGTGCGCGAGGAGCGCGGCGTTGAACTCGGGGCGGGCCTGGCCGATCAGCAGCGTCAGGTGCAGGTGCATGGCGAGGTAGGCGCCGTTGCCGTAGCGGGCCACGGGCCCGGCGGTCTGGGCGGCGAGCAGGATCTCGCGCTGCTCGACGGACCGGTCGACGAGTGCGTCGAGGAAGGCGTCGAGCCGCTCGTCGGCGGGGGCGCCCGGGCCGAGCGGCGGCGGACCATTCAGGTACGCCTCCTGGAACTGCCGCTCGCGGTCGTCGAGGAGTGCCAGGAGCAGCTGGGCGACGTCGCCGAAGCGGCGGTAGACGGTGCCGACGCCTATGCAGCTGGCGTGGGCGACCTGGTTCATGGTGACGGCCTCGGGGCCTTCCTCGGCGACGATCCGGGCGGCGGCATCGAGGATCTTGCGCCGGTTCCGGGCGGCGTCGGCGCGCTCGGGCGGCGGGCCTCCTGCGATCGGCAGCAAGTTGAGCATCGGCGCCGACCCGTCTCTGGCCTGCGGATTCTTCGTGCTCATCTGCGACTGCCTCCCTAGTGGCGCACTTCCCCCTCGGTCCGTTCCAGGCCACGAGCATAACGTTCCCCTTGCGAATCGGATAGCTGTCCGCTTAGCCTCGGAGAGTCGAATCGGAAAGCAATCCGCTTAGCTCGATCGAGGAGCCCGCCATGTCCGTCAAGGTCGCCGTCGTCTACTACTCGTCCACGGGGAACGTGCACCAGCTCGCCCAGGCCGTCGCCGAGGGCGCCGAGAAGGCCGGCGCGGAGGTCCGCCTCCGCCGGGTCCCCGAGCTCGCCCCCGACGCGGCCATCGACGCGAACCCGGCCTGGCGCGCGCACGTCGAGGCGTCCGCCGATGTCGAGATCGCCACTCTCGAGGACCTGGAGTGGGCGGACGCGTACGCGCTCGGCTCGCCGACCCGCTTCGGCAACGTCGCCGCCCAGCTCAAGCAGTACATCGACACCGCGGGCGGCCTGTGGCAGCAGGGCGTCCTGGCGGACAAGCCGGCCACCGGCTTCACCAGCGCGTACAACACGCACGGCGGCAACGAGTCGACGCTGCTCGCGCTCTACAACACGTTCCACCACTGGGGCTCGGTCATCGTCTCCCCCGGCTTCACGGACCCGTCCGTGTACGCGGCCGGCGGCAACCCCTACGGCACCTCGCACGCGAGCACCAACGGCGCCCCCGAGGAGAACGTCCTCGCGGCCGCCCGCCACCAGGGCGAGCGCCTCGCGAAGATCGCCAAGCGCCTGAAGGGCCTCGCGGACGCCTGACCGGCGGCGCGCGGAACGAGAGGTGCCGCGGTGCGAGACGTCCCGCGGGATGAGGAGTGCCGCGGTATGAGACGTCCCGCGGAATGAGAAGTACCCCCGGAGCGACACCTCCGGGGGTACTTCTGTGCGTGCGCCTGTGCGTGCGCCCGCGTCGCGTTCTCCGCGCGGCCCCTCGGGCTCATGCCAGGGAGAGGAAGAGCTTCTCCAGGCGGGCGCGCATCTGGTCGCGGTCCTCGTCCGTCTTGCGGCCGTCCTCGATGTCCGTCAGGCACTGCTGCAGTCCGGTCGCGATGATGGCGAACCCGGCCCGGTCGAGCGCTCGGGAGGCGGCGGCGAGCTGGGTCACGACCTCCTCGCAGTCCCGCCCCTCCTCGATCATCCGGATCACACCGGCGATCTGGCCCTGGGCCCGGCGCAGCCGGTTCAGCACGGCCTTGAGCTCGGCGCCCGCGAGATCCAGTTCCACGACCAACTCCTCCATGGATACCCCAGGGGGTACGTTTCTCCCCGCCTCGGGGCCCTGTCGAAGACCAAGGATGGCACCTGCGGATTTATTGCCGGGGTGCGTACCGGTGCAGGAACATCCCGACCCCGTCGACGAGGAGCCGCTCGCCGAGGTCGTCGGTGAGCTCCGTCCCGTACTGCTCGAAGACCAACTGCGGGAAGACCAGCAGGGAGTAGAGCTGGAGGACGGCGACCTCCAGGTCCGGGATCTCCAGGCGGCCCCGCTCGGCGAGGGTGCGCAGGGTGTCGGCGACCGCGGGATGGTGGCCGGCCGGACCGTGCTCGCGCCAGGCGGTGCCGAGCTCGGGGAAGCGGTGCAGCTCGGTGGCGACGAGGGTGCGCAGGGCGCGCCCCTCGTCGTCGCGGCGCACGGCCGCGGTCCAGGCGCGGCCGGCCTCGGTGAGGGCGGCCGCGAGGTCGTCGGCCTCGGCGAGGCGGGCGAAGTCGGGCCCGTGCGGCGACTCGGCCGCCCCGCCCCCCTCGGTCGCGTCGGTCGCGCCGAGGGGTTCGTCGAGGGCGCCGGAGACGACGGCGGTGAAGAGGGCCTCCTTGCTGCCGAAGTGGTTGTAGACGGTCACCTTGGAGACGCCGGCCTCGGCGGCGATGGCGTCCATGCCGACCCCGAAGCCCTCGCGGAGGAAGAGGGTGCGGGCGGCCCGGACGATCGCCTCCCGCTTGCGGGCGGCGCGGGGCCCGGTGGGTGTGGTCTTCATGGGGTCAGCGTACCGAGAAACTGAACTGCACCGTTGAGTTCATGTGTACTGTGCCGTACAGTTCAGTTATGACGGCTCACCCGGACGTCCACGTCCCCCTCCCGCCCCCTGCCCTCCTCGCGCCACGCCGCTGGACGGCCCTGGCGCTGATCTGCGCGGCCCAGTTCATGCTGATCCTCGACGTCACCGTCGTGAACGTGGCGCTGCCCGCCATCGCCGACGACCTCGGCCTCGGGCGTACGGAACTGACCTGGGTGGTCGCGGCGTACACCCTCTGCTTCGGCGGCCTGATGCTGCTCGGCGGACGGCTCGCCGACACCCTCGGCGCCCGCCGCACCCTGCTCGCCGGCCTCGCCCTCTTCACCGCCGCCTCCCTGACCTGCGGCCTCGCCACCGGCGCGGTCCCGCTCATCGCGGGACGTGTCGCCCAGGGCATCGGCGCCGCCCTGCTCTCCCCGGCGGCGCTCGCCCTGGTCGCGACTCTCTTCCACGGCCCCGAACGCACCAGAGCCCTCGGCATCTGGGCCGCCATCGGCGCCACCGGCTCGGCGATCGGCGTCCTCGTCGGCGGCGCGCTGACGGACGGCCCCGGGTGGTCGTGGATCTTCTACGTCAACGTGCCGGTGGGAGCGGCACTGCTCGTGGCGCTGCCCCGGGTGGTGCCGGCCGGGCGCCCCGGTCCCGCGGGGACGGCCGGGGTGGCAGGCACGGAAGAGGCGGCAGACAGGGAAGGGGCGGCAGGCGCGGAAGGGACGACGGATACGACGGATGCGCTCGCGGGGACGGCCGGGGGTTCACGACGGGCCGGGAGCCGCCGCCCCCGCCCCGACCTCCCCGGCGCCCTCCTCGTCACCGCCGCGACCGGCTCCCTCGTCTACGGCCTGATCCGGGCCGGTGACGCGGGCGGCTGGGTCTCGCCCGCAGCCCTGCTCCCGCTGCTCGGGTCGCTCGCCCTGTACGGGCTCTTCGCGGCCGTGGAGAAGGCGAGCCCGGCACCTCTGATGGACCCGAGGACACTCACCCGGCGCCCGGTGGTCGCCGGATCCCTGCTGATGCTGGTCGCGACCGCGCTCCTGATCTCGTTCTTCTTCCTCGGCTCGGTGCTGCTCCAGCACGTCCACCACTTCTCCGCCCTGCGGACGGGCCTGCTCTTCCTGCCGGTCGCGCTCACCACGGCCGTCGGCGCCCACCTCGGCTCGCGGCTCGTCGCCGGGACGGGCCCGCGCGCCCTGGCGGCGGCGGGCACCGGCCTGGCCGCCCTGGCGCTGCTCCCGCTCACGCTGCTCCCGGCGGACGCGAACCCCTGGACCACCCTGCTGCCCGCCCTGTCGGTCGCGGCCCTGGGGCTGGGCGCGGTGTTCGTCACGGCGACGACGACCGCGCTGGGCCTGACCGCCCCGCACGAGGCGGGCCTCGCCTCCGGGATCGTCAACACCTTCCACGAACTGGGCGGCTCCCTCGGCGTCGCCGCCGTCTCCACCCTCGCCGCCCCGGCCCTCACCGGGACCGGCACCCCCGGCTCCTTCACCGCCGCCTTCACCCTCCTCACGGCCACGGCCGCCGTCACGGCCCTGGCCGCCCCCGCCCTCGTCCCGAAGGGCACACCCCGCCTGACGGGCGGACCGCACGCGCACTGAACGGGGCGTCACGGATCGAGGCGGGCCGCGCGGGTCTGGAGGTAGCGGCGTTCCGGGAGGCTGAGGGTGCGGCGGGCGGCGGTGCGGTAGGCGTCGGCGGCGGCTCGGTGGGCGCCGGTGCGTTCGAGGAGGTGGGCGCGGACGGCGGGCAGGCGGTGCGAGTCGGGCAGCCGGGGTTCCAGTGCGGTCAGGGCCGCGAGCCCCGCCTCCGGGCCCTCGACCATCGCGAGGGCGACCACGCGGCCCAGCTCCGCCATCGGGTCGGGCGTCTTCGTCACCAGGACGTCGTAGAGGGCGAGGATCTGGGGCCAGTCCGTCGTCCCGGGCGCGGTCGCCTCGTCGTGGAGGGCGGCGATGGCGGCCTGGAGCTGGTACGGCCCCGGCGGGCCCTCGATCAGGGCCTCCGCCACCAGCGCGGTGCCCTCGGCGATGGCCGCCCGGTCCCAGCGGCCGCGGTCCTGCTCGTCCAGCGGGACCAGCTCGCCGTCCGGCCCCGTGCGCGCCGCGCTGCGGGCCTCCGTGAGCAGCATCAGGGCCAGCAGACCCGTCACCGCGCCCTCCCGGGGCAGCAGCCGACGGGCCGCCCGGGTCAGCCGGATGGCCTCGCGGGCCAGGTCGGCGCGGTGCAGGGCGGGGCCGGAGGTGGCGGTGTAGCCCTCGTTGAAGATCAGGTACAGCACCTGGAGCACGGAGGCCAGGCGCGCGTCCCGGTCCCGCGCGGCGGGCGGCCGGAACGGCTGGTCCGCCCCGGTCGCCCGCAGTCTCGCCTTCGCCCGGCTGATCCGCTGCGCCATCGTCGCCTCCGGCACGAGGTGGGCGCGGGCGATCTCCGCCGTCGTCAGGCCGCCCACCGCCCGCAGCGTCAGCGCGATCCGCGCGGCCGGCGCCAGCACCGGGTCGCAGCACAGGAAGAGGAGGGTGAGCGTGTCGTCCTCGGCGGGCGCCGCCTTGGGGTCGCGCGGTTCGAGCCGCAGCGCGGTCTCCTCCCGCCGGGCCCGCGCCTCCTCGGCCCGCAGCGTGTCCGTGAGCCGCCGGGACGCCACCCGGATCAGCCAGCCGCGCGGATTGCCCGGCACGCCGTCCGCCGGCCACTGCCGGGCCGCCGCGAGCAACGCCTCCTGCACGGCGTCCTCGGCGGCCGCGAAGTGCCCGTACCGGCGCACGAGCGCGCCGAGGACCTGCGGCGCGTGCAGGCGCAGCAGGTCCTCGACGTGACGGCCGGGGGGTGGGGCGGGGGGTGGGGGTGGGCCGGGCGTTCGGTCCGGGGGCGAGGGCGGGCTTGGGGTCCGGCCCCGGGGCGGGGCCGGAGTCGGGTCCCGGTGCGGGTCGGCTGTCCGGTCCTCCGGGGCCCGGGCCGGGCGTCGGGACGTGGTCCGGTCGGCCGGCGCCCGCCCCGTTCGCCCGTCCTCGGCCGGGTCCTCGGCCGGGCCCTCGGCCGGGCCCTCGGGCGGGTCCTCGGCCGGGCCCTCGGGCGGGCCCTCGGGCGGCAGGGTCAAGCCGTCCCGTCCCCGCCGAGGTCCGCCCCGCCGGCCTCGTCGATCTGCCGGATGACCACCGGGTAGACCGGCGAGCCGACGGGGCCGGGGCACTGTGCCACCCGGGCCGCGATCTCGGTCACCCGGTCCAGGCTCGCGCAGTCGAGCACCCAGTACCCGGCGAGCACCTCCTTCGTCTCCCCGTACGGGCCGTCGGTGACGACCGGCCGGCCCTCCTCGTCGGCCGTCACGAAGCGGGTCCTGGCCGGCTCGACCAGGCCCTGCGCGTCGACGAGCTCGCCCGACTCGGACAGGTCGTCGCTGACCGCGTTCATGTAGGCGAACATCGCCCTGAGCTCCTGCTCGCTCCAGGCCGGGCTGCGGTCGCTCGCCGTCCCCTTCATGGCCTCGTAGTCGGCCTGGGCGCCCTGCACCATCACCAGGTACTTCATGACGTCTCCTCGTTCCCGGGTTCCTCGGGGCTCCTGCGGAGCCTTGGGTCCGAGGCCCTTCACAGGAGACGTCGGAGCCGGGCCGGGTTTCTCGACACCTCGCCGGAGCTCACCTGTACGGGTTCCCCCGTACGGGCCAGCCGCGCCGCTCAGCCCCCGGCCACCAGCTCCCGTTCCAGCGGCGTGCGGAAGCGCGGCGTGACCCGGACCTCGCCCACCCAGGCGGCGAGCCGCGCGGCCTCCGCCTCGACCGCGCGGACCGCGTCGGCGCCGACGTCCGAGAGGAACCGGTGCGCGATCCCGCCGTCCGGACGCTGCGCCCAGCCGCCGACGATCCGGCCGTTCCACCAGACGGTCGGCCCGATGTTGCCGCTGCGGTCGAACAGCGCGGGCCGGTGCGCCGGGTCCAGGTACCAGTCGCGGGACTGCCAGCCCATCGGCGTCGGGTCGAGCGCGGGCAGCAGGGCCGCCCACGGGCCGGCGGCATCGGGCCGTACGGGATCGAGGTCGTCGGGCAGGAGATGGCCGACCGTCCCGGCCCCGTCCAGGGCGACCGGCTCCGCGCCGAGCGCGGCCAGGGCGAGGCGGACGTCCGTGACCTTCCAGCCCGTCCACCACTTCAGATCGGCCTCGGTCGCCGGACCGTACGCGGCGAGCCAGCGCCGGACGAGCTCAGACTGGGCCTCGGCGGCCGGGAGTTCGTCGTGCGCCGGGGTCAGCGCCCAGCGGAAGCGGCTCGACGTCCAGGACCCCTGCGGCCGGCCCCGCGCGATCCGGCCCTCCATGCCGAGGACCCGCAGCACCCGGCTGGACACCGACTGCGGCCCCTCCTGGGCGGTCCCGACGCCGTACACGTACTGCTCGCGCAACCTCGGTACGGCGGTCCCGAGTTCGGCCCCCGTCGCCTCGCCGCGTTCCGCCAGCTCGGCCAGGACCCGGCGTTCGGTCTCGGCGAGCCAGGCCGCGTCGAAGTCGCTGCCGGCCGCCAAGTGCTTGACGAGGGTGGTGCGTTCGCGGACCGCGGCGGCGGTGGAGGTGGAGGAGTGGACGGCGGCGGCGAGACCGGAGGGGACGACGAAGACCGTGTGCCGCATGCCGTGCATCCGGGTCAGCGTCCGCTCCTCGTACAGTGCCCGTTCCACCTCCGCCACGGGGTCCCGGTCCTCCGCGAGCCGCGCCCCCGCCGCCAGGAACACCGTCGCCGGATCGGTCGCGTGCAGCGCCACCAGCGCACCGGCGACCTCCTCGGCGGTCGCCGCGCGAGCCGCCCCGGCCAGCCGGTGCCGCAGCGCGAGCCGGGCCCTGCGCTCCTCGGGACCGACGAGCCTGCCGTGCCGCTTCTTCTCGCCTCTGCTCATGGTCCCAGCATGGCGCGAGCATGCCCTCGACATGGCCCGGTACGGCCCCCGTACGGACCCGGTACGGCCCCGGTACGGACCCGGTACGGCCCCGGTACGGACCCAGCGGCCTATCGCGATCCAGTACCGCCCCCCAGCGCGGCCTCGAATCGTGCGCAGGACCGCTCGCACGGGCAGGAACCCCGTCACCGTCCTCAGGGGGCGGGAGGGAGCCGGTTCAGTCGGCCGCGGCCCGCTCGCCCGTCGGCCGGCGTCGCAGCGAGGCGTCGGTCAGGACGGCCGGGCGCCAGACGCCGTCGGCCCGGTAGAGGTCGGTCCCGGGCGGGACGATCGCGTCGATGCGGTCCATGGCCTCGTCCGTGAGGACCACGGAGGCCCCCTTCAGCAGCCCCTCCAGCTGGTCCATCGTCCGGGGCCCGAGGATGACGGAGGTCACCGCCGGGTGGGCGGCGGCGAAGGCGACGGCCAGCTCGGGCAGGGTGCAGCCGAGGGACTCGGCGACGCCGACCAGCTCCTCGACGGCGTCCAGCTTGGCCTGGTTGCCGGGGAGGGCGGGGTCGAAGCGGTGCGGGGTGAGCGCGGCGCGCCCGCGCGTGAGGTCGACGGGCAGCCCCCGGCGGTAGCCGCCGCTGAGGAACCCGGACGCCAGCGGGCTCCAGGTCAGCACCCCCATCCCGTACCGCTGGGCGACGGGCAGGACGGACGCCTCGACGCCGCGGGCGAGCAGCGAGTACGGGGGCTGTTCGGTGCGGAAGCGGCGCAGCCCGCGCCGTTCGGCGACGGCGTGCGCCTCGACGATCTCCTCGGCGGGGAAGGTCGAGCAGCCGAAGGCGCGGATCTTGCCCTGGGAGACCAGGTCGCCGAGGACGTCGAGGGTCTCCTCGATGTCGGTGCGGTGGTCGGGCCGGTGCACCTGGTAGAGGTCGATCCAGTCGGTGCCGAGCCGCTTCAGGCTGTTCTCGACGGCCCGGGTGATCCAACGGCGCGAGGTGCCGCCCCGGTTGGGGCCCTCGCCGCCGACCGGGAAGTAGACCTTGGTGGCGAGGACGGTGTCGTCCCGGCGGCGCGGGTCGCCGAGCGCCTTGCCGACGATCTCCTCGGACTCGCCCGCCGAGTACATGTCGGCGGTGTCGACGAAGTTGACGCCCTGGTCGAGGGCGGCGTGGATGATCCGTACGGACTCCTGGTGATCGGAGTTGCCGACGGACCCGAACATCATCGTGCCGAGGCAGTAGGTGCTGACTTCGATCCCGGTCCCGCCGAGTACCCGATAGCGCATGCGCCGCACCCTAGGTGCTGGAGCGCGCTCGAAGGCAAGGGGGAAGCGGCGGCGTGGAGTTCAGCGCGGGAGCTCGTCCAGGAACCGGGCCACGAGCTCGTGCAGCACGTCCGGCCGCTCCAGGTGCAGGTCGTGCCCGGCGCCGGGCAGACAGGCGCCCCGCAGGCCGGGCTGGAGCCGCGCCATCCCGTCGTACTCGTCCCCCTCCACGATGCCCTTCTCGCCGATGACGGAGAGGAGCGGAACGCCGATCGCGGCCCACTCCGCCCACCAGTCGCGCCCCGAGTTCTCGGCGAGCGAGGCGACCATCACCTCCGGGTCGAACCGGGGCCACCAGCCCCCGTCGCGCTGCTCCAGACCGCCCGCCCAGCCGTCCCCTACGGGGCCGCCGCCGAGGTACGCGGCGGCCGCCTCCCGCGAGGGGAAGGGCACGGGCCAGGCCCTGAGCCAGCCCCCGATCTCCTCCGGGACACCGGGTTCGGCCGGTCCGGGCCCGGCCTCGACGAGGACGGCCCCGGCGAGGCGCGAGGAGTGCGCGGCGGCGGCCAGGAAGGCGGCGTGCCCACCGTACGACTGCCCGACGAGCACGGGCGGCAGGCCCCCGGGACCGCACGCCAACCCCAGCTCGGGGTCGTCGAGTACGGCGATGATGTCGGCGACGTACGCGGCGCGCGAGGTGTCGGCGGGGCGCCGCTCGCTCGCGCCGTGCCCGCGCTGGTCGAGGGCGACGACCCGGTGCCCGTCGGCGCGCAGGAGCCGGGCGAGCGCGTCCCATTCGCCGGCCTGCCCGGCGAGCCCGTGGAGGAGGAGCAGGGATCGCGGGGGGCCGGCCGGGCCGGTTCCGTCGGCGGGGACGACCGGGCCACGCGGGCCGGTCTCGCCACCCCTGCCGCCCCTGCCGCCCCCGCCGCCCCAGTCGCGGCAGGAGAGCCGCACTCCGTCCCGTACGAGGACGTGCTCGGTCCACTCGGCCTGTGCGGCCTGCTCGGTCTGTGCGATCCGATCGGTCTGGTCGGTCTGACTGGTCCCGTCAGCCCGGTCGGGTCGGGGGAGGTGGCTGGTCATGCGGGTTCCTCCGTGGAGCAGAGCAGGCTGTCGGCGACGGTGGTGCGGGCGTAGAGGACGGAGCGTCCGCTGCGGTGGGCGGTGACCAGGCCGGCGTTCTTGAGGGCGATGAGGTGCTGGGAGACGCCGGCCGGCGACAGACCGGACGAGGCGGCGAGTTGGGTCGTCGAGGCGGGGGTGTCGAGCTCGGCGAGGAGGAGGGTGCGGGAGCGGCCGAGGACGGCGGCGACGGCGTCGGTGGCGCTGCTCGTGGTGCGGGGCTCCCAGAGGTTGCCGATACCCCGTGCGGGATAGGCGAGTTGGGGCGCGTCGGGGGCGACGGAACGGGTCAGGACGCGCGGCCAGGCGAAGGCCGAGGGGATCAGCAGCAGTCCGGACCCGGCCTGGTCGCGGGTGAGCGCGCAGGCGCGCCGGACGAGGCGCAGGGTGCCGTCGTCCCACCGGACGGTCTCGTGGAGCTCGCTGAGCACGGTCGCCGAGCCGTGTTCGGCGACCTGGCGGGCGCGGTGGAAGACGTCGGCTTCGAGGAGGCTGCGGATGCGGGCCCAGTAGGGGGCGAGGGCGAGTTCCCAGTAGGTCTCGATCTCGTGGGCGAGCCGGTCCAGGTCGAGGTCGCGATCGAGGCCTGCCGGGAGGTCGGTGTCGCGGCTGAGGAGCCGCAGGTCGCGGGCGATCTGTTCGGGCGGGGTCTTCCGGACGGCGTCGAGTTCGGACGCGAGGGTGGGGAAGGGCCCGGTGGGGGTGGGATTGAGGAAGTCGGCGAGGTAGCCGCGGGCGGGAACGAGCGCGGCGAGCCGGCCGCGGTCGAGCCCGGCGCGGGCGATCCGGGGCCGCACCTGGGCGGCCCAGCGGCGGTGGAGCGGCGGGTCGGCGGCGTCTCTGAGCAGGCGGAAGCTGGTGACGACCTCCCACATGGGGGAGACGGCGAAGCGGGTCTGGGCGAGATCGGCGGCGGAGAAACTGAGTCCGGACTCCATGTGTACCCCCGTGATCCGAGCGTTGGATTCGGCCTGAGCTTAATCACTGGAGGGGGGTGGTGGAGGAGGAGCAACCTCCTGCCCATGCCCTCCAAGCCAGCGCGGTCCAACTCCCCGTCCCCCTCTGCCTCCCCGTCCCCCTCCCCTTCCCCTTCCCCGTCCCCGTCCCCGTCCCTCTTCTCGACGTTCAAGAACCTGCCGCCCGTGGTCTGGACGCTCTTCGGCGGCACGGTCGTCAACCGTCTCGGCTACATGGTCACGCCCTTCCTGGTCTTCTTCCTCGCCTCGCGCGGAGTGACCGGAACGGAGACCTCGTACGTCCTCGGCGCCTTGGGGGCCGGGAACCTGCTCGGCCCGGCGGTCGGCGGCGTCCTCGCCGACCGGATCGGCCGCCGTCCCACGATGCTGATCGGTCTGCTGGGCGCGGCGGTGGCGCAGGGCACGCTGTTCGTGGCGCCGGAGGTGTGGACGATGGCCGCGGCGGCGCTGCTGATCAGCGCCACGGGCACGCTCGTCGCCCCCGCGGCGTTCGCGTTGATGGCGGACGCGGTCGACGCGGAGCGCCGGCAGCGCGCGTACGCGCTGTTCGGCTGGGGCGTCAACATCGGCACGGCCGTGGCCGGCGTGCTGGGCGGGGTGCTCGCCGCGCAGGGCTACTGGCTGCTGTTCGCCGTCGACGCCGGGACGATGCTGGTCTACGCGGCCGTCGTCGCCACCCGGCTGAGCGAGCCGCCGCGCGGACCGCGCCCGGAGAAGGACGGCATCGGTTACGGGGTGGTGCTGCGCGACCGGCTCACGCTGCTCCTGCTTCCCCTGTTCGGCGTCCAGCTCTTCGTCTACTCGCTGACCGAGGTGGCCCTGCCGCTGGCCATCCACGACAGCGGCCTCTCGCCCGCGGTGTACGGCGCGATGGCGGCCGTCAACGCCGTCCTGGTGGTCGCCCTGCAGCCCTTCGCGACGGCCCGCCTCGCCGGTCTGCCCCCGCTGCGGGTGCAGGCCGTGGGCAGCGTCCTGATCGCGCTCGGCGTGGCCCTGACGGGCGTCGCCGACGGCATCGTGGGCTTCGTCGTGTCGGTCGTGGTCTGGTCGCTGGGCGAGGTCGTCGTCGCGGGCATCGCGGCCGCCGTCATCGCCGACCTGGCTCCGGCGCACGCCCGAGGCCGCTACCAGGGAGCGTTCAGCTGGACCTGGGGTGTCGCACGCTTCGGCGCGCTGACGGTGGGCGTCACGGTGTACACGGGCCTCGGGGCCCCGGCCCTGTGGTGGTCGGCGCTCGCAGGGGGCCTGGCGGCGGCGGCCGCGACCCTGGCCCTGGCGGGCCGGGTCACGCGGCGGACGGCCCGGCAGGAACTACTTGGCGCCGGCGAGGGCGTGGGCGACGAGGGCGTTGGCGTGGCCGTGACCGAGCCCGTGCTCGGACTTGAGCCAGGAGACGAGCTCCATGTGCTTGGTGAGCGGGGAGCTCTCGATGAGCCCGAGCCACTCGGAGACGGGGCGCCCGTACTTCTTCTCGATGGAGGGGAAGTAGCTGGCGGGGCCCTTGACGGGGGGAGCGGCGGACATGGGGAGGCCTCTTCTCTGCGGGGCGCGGGCGCGGCTGCGGCTGCTGTGTCGTGAGCTGTCGAGAGGAGAGACCGGGGCCCCGCCGAGAACTCATCGGCGGGGCCGTGATGTTTTTCGAAGCCCGGGACGCCGGCCGGGCCGGACATGAATCCCCGTCCGCCCGAGGTGCTTGGGATGAATCCCCGTCCGCCCGCGGCGCTCGGCTCAGTCCCGCCGGATGTGCTCGGGATCGACGTGCCGCCGCACGAGCGGCAACGAGGCCAGCCCGCCGACCACCAGCACCCCCAGCGCCGACACCACCAGCAACGGCAATCCGGCCCAGTCCCAGTGCACCGCCCCGCCGCCGGTGATCAGGTAGCTGGACTCGGCCAGCCACCCCGTCACGACGGCCGCCCCGAGCCCCACCCCGAGCGGCAGCACGACCTGCGCACACTGCGCCCACCGCAACGTCGCGCCCCGCGCCCCCAGCAGAGCGAGCGCGGCCACCTGCCCGCGCCGCTCCATCGCCCGATCCGCCACCGACACGACGAACGCGGCGACCCCGACGACGAGACCGAGCACCATGCCGGCGGCGAGGAGGCTGCGGATGACGGTGAGCTGGTGCAGCGAGCTGACGACGATCCCGACGGGCTCGACCTCGGCGGTGGGCGCGATGGCGCCGATGGCGTCGAGGGCGGTGCGGACGGTGGTGGGGTCGGAGGGGGTGACGAGACTGATGGTGCCGTCGGCGGGGACGGTGCCAGGGGGGAGGAGGGATGGGGGGATGAGGACGTCGATGCCGGAGAACGCCGAAGGCTGCCAGGCGAACACGGTCACCGCCTCCTGCGGAATGGCGACGGTGATCTTCCTCCCGCTGTCGAGGAGGAACGGAAAGCCGCGGCCGGGCTGGCCGTCCGGGTTCTGAAGCGTGTCCGGCTCGTTGACGCGGAGCACCTTGCCGTCGATGCAGCCGCTGCTCGACTTCGTGAAGGAGGCCAGTTCGGCACAGGTCGCGATAGCCGCCGTGATCCGTGGAGTGTCCACGTCGAGGGAACGGATCCACGAGTCTGCGGTGAGTCCTTGCCCCCGGACTCCTTCCACCTGGCTGAGCCGGGCTCGCTGGTGGGCGTCGACGGCGTCCACGGACAAGGCGTACTCCTGGACGGGCGCGGTACGTCGGCTCACCTGGTCCAGCTCGACGAGGACGCCCTGCGTCAGCGAAGCCGCGTAGACGAGCAGGACGAGCCCGGTGACGACACGCAGCGCGCTGCCCGGGTCGACCTCGGCCCGGCGCATCGCGAGGGTGAGCGGCAGCGACCGCACGCGACCGGCCAGTCGGCGGGCCAGCCACGCGGTGACGGGCGCGAGCCCGAACACCAGCCCCGCGCCGGTGAGGAGCACGGCCCCGGGAACGAGTACCGCGCCGGCGCTGCCCCCGGACGGGTCCCGTCCGAGGACACTGAGGGCGCAGTACCCACCGATGACACCGAGCCCTGGCACCAGCAGCAGCGTCCCGTACATCTTGGGCGGCTTGCGCTGAGCGCTGCGGCGCACGTTCAGCGGCGTGAGTGCCGCCTCGCGAGCGGATCGCCGTCCGACGAACCAGGCGAGCGCCGGGCAGAGCACCAGGCAGACGGCGAGAGTGGTGGTTTCCGGCCGCCCGTCGGCCGGAAACCATTGCAGACCGGGAAGACCGATCCGGGCCATGACCTCGTTGAAGCCGAGGTATCCGGCGACTCCGACGACAGCCCCGAGGGATGCGGCTGCCACCGTCTCGCCTGCGTTGACCCGCAGCGTGTCCTTCACGCTCAGCCCGACCAGCCGGAGCGCGGCCAGTCTTCGGGCCCGCGACTCGGCGGAGAGCCGGGCGCAGACGGAGAGGAACACGGCGAGGGGAAGGAGGACGATGCAGGCGAGTGTGAAGCGGAGGATGTCGAGCGTCGACTCTTCCACGGCGGGATACGGGTCGAACGAGGAACCGAACGAGCTGAGTCCGGAGGCATCCGACGGCAGCTGCTGCCGCGTCCGTCCGACATACGCGTAGAGGTCGTCCTGACCGGCCAACCCCGCCGGCCCGATGACGCCGATCACCTTCCCGGGCAGGAGTCCGGCGATGCCCGGTTCCTCCGTCAGGACCTGCCGCAGGCGAGGAGAGACGATCACCTCCCCCGGGGCGGGAAGCCGGTCCACGCCGGGTGGCAGCGGAGTCGGCCCCGGCCGGGTGCGCGCGACGAACACCCGGTAGAACGGCTCGGATCCGTACGTGTCCTGACGTATGGCGTACGCGGCGGCCGAGACGGGCCTCGAGGGCGTGTCCTCCACCACCGGGCGGGGATTCCGGTCGCTGGAGCGCGCCTCGTGCGCGCCGATGATCGCCGGAATGGTGAGGACGGCGGCCAGGCAGGCCACCCCCAACGCGCATCCGCCCGTCATCAGCAGGAAGCGGGCCCGCCCCCGCCGCCCGCCGCGCCACAGCAGGCGCAGCCCGAACAGGAAGCCGTTCACGTCAGGACTCCGTCGGACATCCTGTACTGGACGTCGGCTCGCGCGGCGACACTCTCGTCGTGCGTGACGATGACGACCGCCGTGCCCTGATCTCGGGCCAGCCGCAGGAACTCGTCCAGTACGGCGGCGGCGTTGGCACTGTCGAGGGCCCCGGTCGGCTCGTCCGCGAACACCACTGCGGGGCGGTGCACCAGGGCCCGTGCCACGGCGACCCGCTGGCTCTGACCGCCGGACAGCTGGGAGGTCCTGCGCTGGAGCAGCTCGGTCATGCCGAGCCGCCCCAGCACCTCCCCGGCCACCGCGTGCGCGGGAGCCTTGCGCCGGCCCGCGAGTCGAAGCGGGAGCGCCGCGTTCTCCTCGACGGTCAGCTCGGGCAACAGCTCGCCGTACTGGAAGACGAACCCGAACCGCTCCCGGCGCAGCGTGCTCAGCTCGTCGTCGTCGAGGCTCGCGAGATCGACACCGTCGAAGACGACCCGGCCGCCGGTGGGGGCCAGTACCCCGGCCAGGCAGTAGAGCAGGGACGACTTGCCGGATCCGCTGCTCCCCATGACGGCGGCCACTTCTCCGCGCCGCAGCGTGAAATCGGCGCCGCTGACGGCTTGGTGTGCACCGTAGGACAGGTCCACGCGCTCGGCGCGGAGAACGGAGTTCATGGTGAGGTGTGCTCCGTGCCGTCAGCCCTTCCGGTGGTAGGAGAGCTCGGGGGAGCAGTTGTCGGGCCGGAGTGAGCCACGATCACGGCACACCCGGATCGAGGCATCCGTGGAGTACAGCGCCGCGCCGTCGTACACCTCCCGGTCCAGGTGGACGGTCTTGCGCTGGACACCGTTGAAACGGTTCCAGGCGTAGCCCTGGACCTTCGCCTGCAGGTAGACGTTGTGGCCGTCGTTCGGGAAGCTGTCGACCAGGTCGCCCTTGAAGTGGAAGCCTCCGTGATTGCCGTCCTTGGGCTCCCAGCGGTACTTCGCGTCGCGGAACTTGGAGCCGTCAGTGGTCCGGGTCTTGATCTCCTGCCACGAGTCCGCCACCGCGGCACCGATTCCACCCATGAACAACCCGGCGGTCACCGCCACCGTCACCCACTTCCGCACAACGCCTCCACTCAGAGCACCAAGGGATCTTGTGGCTCTGAGTATCGAGGGCATTGCTCACCGTAGTGAAATGGTGGATCGTTTCCTTCCTACCATCTGGTGAATCGACGGCCGGCGATCGTCAACACCCGCACTCCCGCCGCCCGTTCTCCGGCACCTCGTTCCCGACCCCTCAGCCCTCCAGCCCGGCCAGGAACCCCCGCACCCGCCCCATCAGCACGCCCGCCGCCTCCGCGTCGTACCCGGCGAGCCCCGGGTCCGCGAACAGGTGCCGGTCCCCCGGGTAGAGGAACAACTCACCGCTCCCCGCGCTGTCGCGCACCCGCGCCACCAGCGCCCGAGCCGCCTCGACGTCGCCCTCGCCCGCGAAGAACGGGTCGGCGTCCATCCCGTGCACCTGGACCGGCACCCCCTCCGGCCAGCCCCCGCCGAACTCCTCCGGCGGCACGCACGCCTCGAACAGCAGCGCCCCCGCGGCCCCCGCCCGGGTCTGGGCCAGCTTCTGGGCGGGGAGGACGCCGAGGGAGAAGCCGGCGTAGACGAGCCGCTCGGGGAGCGAGTCCGCCGCGCGGACGCCACGCTCGACGAGCGTGCCGAAGCCGACCTCCTGCGCGTACCCGGCCCCGGCCTCCAGGCTGTCGAACGTCCGGCCCTCGTACAGGTCGGGCACGTGCACGGTGTGCCCGGCGTGCCGCAGCTCCTCGGCGAACGCGAGGACACCGGGGGTGAGCCCGTGGGCGTGGTGGAAGAGCAGTACCTCGGCCATGGCGAGCGGCCCCCGTTTCTCGTTCGCTTCGCGTTCCTCGATGCCCGCTCATCATGCAGGGCCGCACTGACACCAACGCCGCGTCACGCGACGACGGACCGGCCGGCCTACGCCGTAGCACCCCGCCCCGCGGATCCGTCAGGTCACCCCAGCCGCCCCAACCGCCCCAACATCCCTTCCTTGCATTCCGGCCACTCCGCGTCCGTGACGGAGAAGATCGCCGAATCGCGCAGCTTCCCGTCCTCGCCCGGCGCCCAGGAACGCGACCAGTTCCGCAGGACGCCCTCGAAGCGCGCACCGGTCTTCGCGATGGCGGCGCGGGAACGCGCGTTGCGCGCATCGGTCTTGAGGTCGAGACGGGCCACGTTCCAGTGCTCGAAGGCGTGCCGGAAGAGGAGGTACTTGGCCTCGGTGTTCACGCCGGTGCCCTGGGCCGACGCCGCGAGCCAGGTGAAGCCGACCTCGACCGCCTGGAGTGCGTCCCCGGACTCCCGCAGCCTCGGGTCCCAGAAGGACGTGACGCCGACGGCCCGGCCGGTGGCCTTCTGTACCTGCGCGTACGGCGCGAGCGTCCCGGCGGCGACGCGGCCGAGATGTGCGTCGATGTACGCGCCGACCTCGGCGGCCCTGGGCACCCACGTGTACAGGTACGCACCGCGGTCCTCCTCGACCGCCACCGCGAGGTCGGCCGCGTGGCGGTGGTCGAGCGGTTCGAGGCGGACGAGTTCGCCTTCCAGAACGGGCCCCTTGAACACGAACGGCATCGAAATCCCCAGTCTCGGTTGTCACGTACAGGGCGCAGGCTTACAGAGGCGCCTCTGCCGTGTCGCGCGATTTCGGCGCGGGCGGGACTGCCTAGGCTCGGCACGTGACGGAGAACGAGATCAAGCTCAAGGCCATCGCCGCTCTGACGGCGCTGCGTGGGGGAGTGGACGAGAGCCTCGTCTCGGACCTGCTCGGCGAGGTGATTCCGCGGGAGTTCTCGGTGCCGGTGGACGCGACCGCCGAGGAGGCCGGACTCGCCGTCCTCGCCCAGCTCTCGGACCCGCTGAGCGCACTCGTCAACGGCTTCATCCTCGCCTTCGACGCCGTGGCCGACGCCCACGACGCGGCGGGCGCGGAGCCGGGCACGGAACCGATCCTCCAGGAACTGGCCCTCCGCCTGGCCAGCGACAGCTTCGAGGACTGACCGAACGGACTGACGGAGAGGCGCGGCCCCTCCCCGTTGTCACGTCCTCAGCGCGGCCGCCAGCAGTCCAAAGACATGGTCCGTCTCCGGCACCAGCGTGGCCTCGATCTCGGCGTCCGTGTGTCCGGCCAGGGTGAGTTCCTGGATGCGGCGGAACAGAAGCCGGTCGGCGGCGGCGATCTGCGCGGCGGCGGCACGGGACGCGATGTCCTGGTCGCCGGCCGGGGCTCCGGCGGCGGAGTCCTGGTCCGCCGCGAGCAGCGCCTCGGCGAGCGCCTCCTCGCGCAGGTCGTGCAGCTCGCGCACCCGCGCGGTCAGGGTCGGGCTGTCGGCGACCATGCGGGCGAACTCGACGCCGGTGAAACCGGCGACGGGGCTGTGCTCCGCGAGCGTCGCGCGGAACGCCCGTTCCAGCGCGCTCAGCGGCGCCTCGTCCGGTTCGCGGGCGGCGACGGTACGGGCCAGGGCTCCGGTGAAGGCCTCGTGGTGGTCGAGGGCCAGGTCTTCCTTGCGCGGGAAGTAGTTGGTGACGGTCTTCTTGGCCACGCGGGCGGCGTGGGCGATCTCGGTGATGGTGGTCTGTTCGAAGCCCTGCTCGATGAAGAGCCGGGTGGCGCAGTCGGAGATCAGCTGCCTGGTCTCCTGCTTCTTGGACTCACGGAGTCCCAGCTCGCTACTCATGGGCGAATCTTACACCGGTGGCAAAAATACTCTTGACCACTCGACTCGCCTCTGCGTAAAGTTACGTCCGTAGCAAAGGTCGCCCTGGCGTCCGGCCTGGGCGATCCGATTCCGCGCGATGGGTGATCAGGGATCAGCGAGCCCTGATCTCCGATCAAGACCCACCCCGACCGACCGAGGAGCACCTTGAACGTCACCACCTCCACCCTCTCCCTCACCGTCGCCGACGTGGACGCCTCACGCGACTTCTTCTGCACCCACCTCGGATACGAGGTCGCCATGGCCGCCGACGGCTTCGCCTCCCTCACTCGGGGCGAGGAGGACGCGGCCGCGGACATCGTGCTGTTGCGCACCGGCATCGAGGTGCTCCCGCCCGAGCAGCGCGACCGGCAGGCCGGGGGCCTGATCCTCGCGCTGACCGTCAGCGGCCTCGACGCCGAGGAGCGCCGGCTGCGGGAGGCGGGCGCGCCCATCACGATGCCGCTGCGCGAAGAGCCCTGGGGCGAGCGCCTGTTCCAGATGACGGACCCGAACGGCATAGTCGTCCAGCTCGTCGAATGGACGAGCCAGGTCTGACCCCTTCCCCGCACCGACACAGGCGGGCACGCGCACAACCACCGCCACGGGCACAGTCATAGGCGCGGCCACCGGCACGGCCACCCGGCACCCGCTCCACCCCCACGGGCTACCCTCACCACGCTCAACACCCACGTAATCTCGCCCCGTTGTCACGGAGACACCTTGTCGATACGCATCACCGCCCTGACCGACCCCGAGCCGACCGCCATCGGCCGCCGCCTGGCCTGGCTGGCCTCGGCGGCGGACGGCACCCCCCTCGGGTCCGCGTTCCTCCGCCTGTTCGCGAAGGAAGGCCAGCGTCACCTCGCCGAGCTGGACCTCCAGGTCCACCCGGCCGAGCGGCGCCACGGGGTGGGCTCGCTGCTGCTGGACGCTGCGGTCGAGGCCGCGCGGCTGGACGGCAGGCGCAGCCTCGTCGCCCAGGCCGAGGCGGAGTCACCGGGGGCGGCGTTCCTGGCGGCGCGGGAGTTCGGGGTCGCGATGACCCTCACGTACGCCCGGCTCGTGCCCGCCGACGCGGACCTGCCCGCCCTCACCGCGCTCGTCGAGAAGGCGCCCGAGGGCTACCGGCTCGTGGAGTGGGAGGGGATGGTCCCGGAGGAGCTCGCGGAGACCTTCGTGGCCTCACGACGGGCGATGGACGACATGCCGATGGGCGCGGTCGACTACGGCACGGTCGTCTGGGACCTCGACCGCGTACGGGCGGCCGCCGGTGCCGTCGCCGGGCGCGGGGACGTCCTGCACACCGTCGCGGCCGTCGATGTCTCGGACGGCTCCATAGCCGGCTTCACCGAGCTCGTGGTCCCCGGCAGCGGTACGGGCGACGCCCAGCACTACGGCACCGGCGTCCTCCCCGAGCACCGCGGTCACGGGCTGGCCCGCTGGATGAAGGCGGCGGCGATCGTCCAGGCCCGTGAGACGTACCCGAAGCTGGGCGGCCTGCTGACGGACACGGCCGACAACAACCCGTACATGCGCCGGGTCAACGACGCACTCGGGTACCTGCCGACGCACGCGGCCCACGAGTTCCAGCGCGACCTGTAGGCGTCCGCCGTCCTCGCCGTGCCTCACAGCTCACTCCGCCCACCCTGCCCAACCGGCCCACCCGGCCCGCGAGCCCCGTACTGATCGGGTGAAGGCCGGGGCGGGTCCGTGAGACGGCGCCGTGCACCGCGTCGCTCGACGTCGCGATCGTGGTGAAGGCGCCGCTGACGTATCTGCCGCAGATCACGAACTCCGCCGAGGTCGCCGGCGGCACGCCCGACCCGGGACCGGGCAATGATGCCGGCGGCACGCCCGACCCGGGACCGGGCAACGACGCCGGCGGCACGCCCGACCCGGGACCGGGCAACGACGCCGTCACCATCGACACGCGGCCGAACCGACCGACCCCGCGCGGGTGATCATGCGGCGTGCCTGCGTGAACGGGCCCGGCGCGGTTGTCGAGGATGCGCGCATGCGCCTTTCCACCTCGCTGCCGCGCCGTGCCCTGCTGCCCTTCGTGGCGGCCGTCGCCCTCCTGACCGCCGCCGGGTCCACCTCGGCGACCGCGGCGGAAGCATGCGGTTCGATCATCACTGCCCCGCTCGCCCCGCCGGCGGCGGCCGACGACCCCTGTCCCAGCGCCGACCCGGTGGTGTGCCGCATCCGCGTCATGCCGATGGACCAGAAGGTCGACGCCCAGCGGACCCGCATCCGCTATCACGAGCTCCTGGAGGACATGCACCGCACCGAGGCCGACATGCGCGAGGCGGGCTACACCGAGGAGGAGATCGCCCGCGAGCTGGTCGACATGCGCAACCAGGCGAAGGAGATCACCCGCGCGGGCATGACCCCTGAGGAGGTCCGCGTCCTGGAGGAGCGCAACCAGGCCAAGTACGGCAACCCCCTGGGTCCCACGGCCGACCAGCTCCACGCGAAGTACGGCTCCTGGGAGCAGGTGACCGACGCGTCCATGCGCACCAGCTACGCCGTCGACCGCGAGCTCAGCCTCGAGTACCGCCCCTGCCCGGTGTAGTCCGTGATGCCCGGAGCGGCGGGCCGGACCGCTGACGCCGACACCGCCCCGACCCCTCGTCCCCCGCCCGGCCTCCTCGGGGTCAGGCCGGGTACGTGATCGAGCCCAGTGGAGGACAGGGGGCGAGGGCGGTCCCGGCGCCGGGGCGCTCGACGAAGGCGCGGGCCTCGGCGGCCCGTCTGCGGCGGGTCTCCAGCTCGTCGGCATGCCAGGCGTCGGACCTGGCGCGCGGGAGGTCCCAGGTACCGTCGATGAGATCGAGGCTGGTGTTGCCGGCGCTGCGCTGGAACTCCGCCTTCATGGCGGTCTGCTGGAGGGCGCTCTGGATCGCGGCGAGGTCGACGCGGGTGATCAGGACGCCGACGGTGTGCGGCTCGCGGGTGGGCAGGGGGGCCTGCGGGAGCATGGACACCCCGGTGTCGAGGCGCCCGATGTTGTCGACCGTGGCGTCCTGCGCGTCCCGCACCGCGATCTGCATCTCCCGGTGCAGCCAGAAGAACTCGTCGAGGTCCCCCTGGGTAATGCGCATGCGCTGGTAGAGGGCCTGGAACCGGGGATCGTGGTGCAGCGGACGCACGGGGGGCACGTGCAGTGCCACGCAGTCGTTGTAGCCGGCGTCCACCGCGGCTTCGAGGTGGGAGACCGCCCGGTCCGCCTGCCCCGTCATGAGGGCCGACCCGCCGAGGTTCACGTGGCACGCGGCGGCTATCCACATGCCGTCGGGCCCGAGCCTCGCGGCGCGCTCCACGAGGTCGTGGAGTCCCGCGGCCCCTGCGGTGGGCCCCTCGGTCAGCTGCGTCACGAGCAGCTGGTGCAGGCGGGCGACCAGTGAGTTGACGGTGTCGGCCATGGATCTCCTCGGACCTCGACGGTGAAGAGCGAAGGGACCGTGCCGCGTCCGTGGACGTGGGCGGTCCCGTGGAGATGACGGGCGGACGGGGGCAACGGTTCCTGCCGGCCCACCGTGTCGGAGGCCGCGAGACGACGAAGGCTGCGAGATTCGAACTCGTGAGGGGTTGCCCCCACACGCTTTCCATCCGAAGCCTTCCGTCGCTGTCAGGCCAGACCGGCGCACGATCGGCCAGGGTCTCCAGCACGGCGTCGAGTTCCCGAGCGGTGCTGGGTGTCGTCGCTCCCAGCGCCTTCGCGTGCCCTGACGGGAAACGTCGAAGGGCCCCACCGCGAACGGTGGGGCCCTTCGACATCGTGCCCGGTGAGGCACTGGCGGAGGATACGAGATTCGAACTCGTGAGGGGTTGCCCCCAACACGCTTTCCAAGCGTGCGCCCTAGGCCACTAGGCGAATCCTCCGGGGAGAACATTACATGACCGGAGGGGGTGCTCGCGCACACGATTCGGAGCGGGGGTCGGCGAAGGGCGCAGGTCGACGGGGGTGGCGGGGGAGGGGCTGGGATCGGGTACTCTGGGCGGAGCCCCTCACGTGGCGCTATCTGACTGAACTCCCCCAGGGCCGGAAGGCAGCAAGGGTAGGTCGGCTCTGGCGGGTGCGTGGGGGGCGCTTGCGTTCCCGGGTCGTCGTTCCCGGGTTGTCGGTGGGCGCCTATAACCTCGTATACGTGTCGTCTCTCGCGCTGTACCGCCGCTACCGCCCCGAGTCCTTCGCCGAGGTCATCGGGCAGGAGCATGTCACCGACCCGCTGCAGCAGGCGCTGCGGAACAACCGGGTCAATCACGCGTACCTGTTCAGCGGCCCCCGTGGATGTGGCAAGACGACCAGCGCGCGGATCCTGGCGCGCTGTCTGAACTGTGAGAAGGGTCCCACCCCCACCCCGTGCGGGGAGTGCCAGTCCTGTCTCGACCTCGCGCGCAACGGCCCGGGCTCCATCGACGTCATCGAGATCGACGCGGCCTCGCACGGTGGCGTGGACGACGCCCGTGACCTGCGGGAGAAGGCCTTCTTCGGGCCCGCCTCCAGCCGCTACAAGATCTACATCATCGACGAGGCGCACATGGTCACCTCGGCGGGCTTCAACGCCCTGCTGAAGGTGGTCGAGGAGCCGCCGGAGCACCTCAAGTTCATCTTCGCGACGACCGAGCCCGAGAAGGTCATCGGCACCATCCGGTCGCGCACGCACCACTACCCCTTCCGGCTCGTCCCGCCCGGCACCCTCCGGGAGTACCTGGGCGAGGTCTGCGGCCGCGAGGGCATCCCCGTCGAGGACGGCGTGCTGCCGCTCGTCGTGCGGGCCGGTGCCGGTTCGGTGCGTGACTCGATGTCGGTGATGGACCAGCTCCTCGCGGGCGCCACAGACGTGGGTGTGACGTACGCGATGGCGACCTCCCTGCTCGGCTACACCGACGGGTCCCTGCTCGACTCGGTGGTGGACTCCTTCGCCTCCGGCGACGGGGCCGCGGCCTTCGAGGTCGTCGACCGGGTCATCGAGGGGGGCAACGACCCCCGGCGGTTCGTCGCCGACCTCCTGGAGCGGCTGCGCGACCTGGTGATCCTCGCGGCCGTACCCGACGCCGCGGAGAAGGGGCTCGTCGACGCCCCGGTGGACGTCATCGAGCGGATGCAGGCGCAGGCCTCCGTCTTCGGCGCCGCCGAGCTCAGCCGGGCCGCCGACCTCGTCAACGCCGGGCTGACCGAGATGCGCGGCGCGACCTCGCCCCGGCTCCAGCTGGAGCTGATCTGCGCGCGCGTGCTGCTGCCCGCCGCCTTCGACGACGAGCGCTCGATGCAGGCGCGGCTCGACCGGCTGGAGCGCGGTGCCGCCGCCGCGCCGGCGCCCGTGTTCACGACCAGCTCGCCCGCGCCGCAGATGGGGTACGTGCCGTCGGCCGAGGCGCATGTCCCGCCGCCCGTCGCCCCCGTGCCGCAGGCCGCCCCCATGCCGCCCGCACCCGTGCCCGCCCCCGTTCAGCCCGAACCCGCCGCGTACCAGCAGGCCCCCGCGCCCCAGCCGGAGGCCGCCGACGCGCCGCGCCCCGGTGCCTGGCCCGGGGCCGCCAAGCCCGGCGGCGGTGCGCCCGGCGCCTGGCCGGGAGCCGCCGTGCCCGCGGCGGCGCCCGTGCAGCAGGCCCCGGCCTCCGCCCCGCAGGCCGCCGCCCAGCCCGCCGCCCCGGCGGCCGGAGGCAGCATGGCCGCGGGCGCCGCCCAGGTGCGCAACATGTGGCCGCAGATCCTGGAGGCGGTCAAGGGCCGGCGGCGTTTCACCTGGATCCTGCTCTCGCAGAACGCCCAGGTCGCCGGCTTCGACGGCACCACCCTCCAGCTCGGCTTCCTCAACGCGGGCGCCCGGGACAACTTCGCGAGCAGCGGCAGCGAGGACGTGCTGAAGGCCGCCCTCGCCGAGCAGTTCAACGTGAACTGGCGCGTCGAGGCGATCATCGACCCCTCAGGCGGTGCCGCCGCGCCGCCCGGCGCCGGAGGGTTCTCCGGCGGGGGCGCTCCCGGCGGCGGTTTCGGCGGTGGCGGCTTCGGCGGCCGACCGGCCGCGCCCGCTCCCGCGCAGGCCGCACCGCCCGTGCAGCAGGCCCCGGCTCCGGCCCCCGCTCCCGTGCAGGCCCCGCCGCCGGTCCAGCAGGCCCCGGCCCCCGTCCACACGCCGCAGGCGCCGCCGCCCGTCGCGCCCGAGGACGACGTGCCGGAGGAGGACGATCCGGACCTCGTGGACTCCGCGCTCTCCGGCCACGACCTGATCGTGCGCGAGCTCGGCGCGACGGTCCTGGAGGAATACACCAACGAGTAGCGGCGTCTCGCTCGGTGGCCCGCACAAGGAGCACCCGGCCCCGCGGGCTACCCTGGCTGGCGTGAAGGTCCTCGTCATCGGCGGCGGCGCCCGCGAACATGCCCTGTGCCGCTCCCTCTCTCTCGATCCCGACGTCACCGCTCTGCACTGCGCGCCCGGCAACGCCGGAATCGCCGAGGTCGCCGAGCTGCACGCCGTCGACCAGCTCGACGGCGACGCCGTCGCCCGCCTGGCCACCGAGCTCGGCGCCGAACTCGTCGTCGTCGGCCCGGAGGCCCCGCTCGTCGCGGGCGTCGCCGACGCCGTCCGCGCCGCCGGCATCCCCGCCTTCGGCCCGTCCCAGGAGGCGGCGCTGCTGGAGGGCTCCAAGGCGTTCGCCAAGGACGTCATGGCCGGGGCCGGCGTCCCGACCGCCCGCAGCTACGTCTGCACCACCCCCGAGGAGATCGACGAGGCGCTGGACGCCTTCGGCGCTCCGTACGTCGTGAAGGACGACGGCCTCGCCGCCGGCAAGGGCGTCGTGGTCACCGAGGACCTGGCGCAGGCCCGGGAGCACGCCCTCGCCTGCGACCGCGTCGTGATCGAGGAGTTCCTGGACGGCCCCGAGGTCTCCCTCTTCGCCATCACCGACGGCACCACCGTCCTCCCGCTCCAGCCCGCGCAGGACTTCAAGCGCGCGCTCGACGGCGACGAGGGCCCGAACACCGGTGGCATGGGCGCCTACTCGCCGCTGCCGTGGGCCGACCCCAAGCTGGTCGACGAGGTCATGGCGACGGTCCTGCAGCCGACCGTCGACGAGCTGCGCCGCCGCGGCACCCCGTTCTCCGGTCTGCTGTACGCGGGCCTGGCGATCACCAGCCGCGGCGTGCGGGTGATCGAGTTCAACGCGCGCTTCGGCGACCCGGAGACCCAGGTCGTGCTGGCCCGCCTCCGCACCCCGCTCGCGGGCGTCCTCCTGAACGCCGCCAACGGCACCCTCGAGGACCAGCCGCCGCTCGCCTGGCGCGACGACGCCGCCGTGACCGTGGTCGTGGCCGCGCACAACTACCCGGGCACCCCGCGCACCGGCGACCCGATCGACGGCCTGGCCGAGGTCGCCGCGACGGACGCCCCGGAGGCGTACGTGCTGCACGCCGGCACCAAGCGGGACGGCGACGCCGTCGTCAGCGCCGGCGGCCGCGTGCTGTCGGTGACCGCCACCGGTACGGACCTGGCGCAGGCCCGTGAGCGCGCGTACGCGGCAGTCGGCCGCATCCGCCTTGACGGTTCCCAGCACCGTACGGACATCGCCCTCAAGGCCTCCGGGGCCTGAGCGAACCGGAATCAACCGCTGTAGCGCGGGATAAAGCAGGATCAAGCAGTACGAAAGCGCGGCCGTGCAGTGAACAGCACGGCCGCGCTGCCGTCATCACCTTTACCCAAAGCCATTCCATCGAGTGACGGTTCGCCCGTCTGGATGACGCCGATCGAAGCCCCAACTAGGGTGCGGCGAGGGCGTTCCGACGGTGTTCCGGCACTTGGCCCACCGGCATTGCGATGTCGGTGGCGGATGCCACAGTGGGGGAGTGAGCAACACCGCCACGGGTAGTCCCGACGAGGGCAGGAGGGGGTGATGTACGGCGTGTCCGGTACCGGTTCGGCGATCGGCGAGGAGCTCGGCGCGCGCGCCGCGCGGGTCCGCGCCCTGGCCGTGCTCCGCGTCCGCGGCAGGGCGCTGGGGGCCGCGGTGCTCCCCGCCGCCGTCGCCGTCGTCCTCTACGCGGGCGGCGTCACCGACCACTTCACGGGCCCCGCCTGGGACACCGCCCGCTGGGTGGTCTCGGTCGTCGCCATCGGCGTCCTCCTGGTCGCCGCCGCCGTCGCCCTGGTCGTCGCGCGGGCCCGCCCGGCCGTGACGCCGACGGTGGAGCTCGCCGAGACCTCCGCCCCCGACCTCTACCGGATGGTCCGCGACCTCGCCGACCGCCTCGGGGTCCCCGCACCCTCCGCGATAGCCCTGACGCCGGACTGCGACAGCTGGCTGGAGGACCGCTCGCACCCGGCCCACGGCCGGCACCGCGGCGGCGACGCGCCCGTCCTCGTCATCGGCTCCCCCTTCCTGTGGTGGATGCGCGTCGGCGAGCTCCGCGCGGTCCTCGCCCCCGTCGTCGCCGGTACGGGACCGGCCGCGCACCCGGACATAGCCGCGGCCCGCCGTTTCGTACGGGGCCTGGACGCGGCGGTCGCCGTGCCCCGGCGCCCCGGCCTCGATCCGGTCCGCAGGCTGGGCGCGCTCGGCGTCGGCCGGCTGGCCCGGATCATGCTCGTGGGCTGTCGCACGCACGCGGCCGAGATGGAGCGGGGCGTGGCCGCGGCCGGCTCCGAGCGGGCGCAGGCCGTGGACTACGGCGTACGGATCGTCGCCCAGGAGCAGGTCGGCCTCGCCTACGCGGGCTGGGACCGGCTGCTGACCCGGGTCGCCCTGCCCGCCTGGCGGATGGGCCGCTGGCCCTCGCGCCTGGACGCGGGCGTGGTGTCCGCCCTCACCGAGCTCTCCCGCCGCGACCGTCTCGCCGAGGGCTTCACCTCCCGGCTGGGCGAGCGTCCCGCCTGCGACCTCCTGGAGGAGCCCGGCACGGTCGACGCGGCCACCTCGCTGCTCGCCGCCCGCCTCTTCCACGGCGGCCCCGCGGAGCCGGGCCCGGACTGGGCGCCGGTCGAGTGGAGCGAGTATCCGGAGGAGGTCGTCGACCGCAAGTGGCGTGCCGACGCGGCCCGCCTCCACCAGGTGCTCGACCGCCTCGGCCCGGCCGATCCGTCCGACGGGAGCCACGCCGCCGAGGACCGTACGGCCGCCGAGGCCCCCGACGGCCCCGACGGCCCCGACGACGGCCCCACCCTGTCCCGCGTCATGGCCCGCCTCGCCACGCCCCGCCCCCACGCGGGCGCCCTGGGCGGCGAAGCCGCCACCGAAGCCCCGCCGACCGCGCACGCCGAGGCCGGGGCGGAGGCGGCCGCCGCCACCGAAGCCGACGCCGTCGCCGGAGCCGCCCTCCTCGACCCGGACCTGGCCGACGCCGCCGACCCGGGCGTGGCCGACGCCGCCGACCCGGGCCCGGCCGACGCCGCCGACCCGGGCGTGGCCCCCGATCTGGCTGCCGGCCTCGACCCTGACCTGGCTCCCGACCCCGACCCCGTGGGCAACCCCGCCGCCGACGTGCTCGCCGCCGCGCTCACCGCGCAGGCGGCCCGCGAGGAGGGGCTGCGGCCGGCCGTGCCCGCCGCGGAGGGGCCGGACGGGCCGCTGCCGCTGTTCCCGCTCCAGCCGCCGCGCACCGGGCGGGACCTGCTCGCCGACCACGTGGCGGCCATGGTCTGCTGCGCCGCCGTGGACACGGCGGAGGCGGCCCCGGGGCTGGACTGGCTCGACGGGCCCGCGCTGCTCGTCGCCGGAGAGCGGAGCACCGATCTGAACGGCGTGGTCCTCGCCCTCGTCGAGGACGGCGACCCGGAGCCCCTGCGCGCCTGGCTGGCGCGTACGGGAGTGCGCCCGGAGAAGCCGGTCCGGCTGGTCTGAGGGCCTTGTGCGAAGCCCTCCGGAAAAGGTCCCGGGAGGGGCCCGCAGGATGCTCGTGCGCAGCTCAACACACCGGAGTGGCTGGTTCCACTCTCGTCAATTCGCGACGAACGGTGACGGAGTGCGTGCGTTATGTGATGTGCTGGAGACCGGCACTGACAGAGGCAGTATCCAGAGGCACTGACCAGCCGGCCGGGGGCGTAGAGGGAGGGGCGCAGCATGGGGGCGGAGCAGATCAGGCGGTGGGAATCGGGCGCGCTCGCCCATGCCGTATCGGATCCTTTCGGCCAGGGCCCGCTGCCCTGGCTGCGCGGATCCGAGAACTACTTCGACGACACCGGTCAGATGGTGCCCTGGTACGCCGACGAGACCCTGGCCCGCGGCGGTGGCGGCGGGCCGCGGACCGCCGACGACGTGCACGGTCAGATCAAGGGCTTCGTCTCCAGCGGGGCCGTCGCGCCCGGCGAGGCGATCGATTTCCACATCACGGTGGACCCGCCGCAGCAGTTCTCGGTCGACATCTACCGGATCGGGCACTACGGCGGCGACGGAGCCGCGAAGATCACCACCAGTCCGCGGCTCTCCGGGATCGTGCAACCGGCCCCGCTGACCGCCGACCGGACCGTCTCCTGCCACCACTGGTGGCAGTCCTGGCGGCTGCAGATCCCGTCGTACTGGTCGATCGGCGCCTACGTCGCCGTCCTCACCACCGTCGGCGGCTACCGCTCGCACATCCCGTTCACGGTCCGCGACAGCCATCCGGCGGACCTGCTGCTCGTGCTGCCGGACGTGACCTGGCAGGCGTACAACCTCTATCCGGAGGACGGCCGGACGGGCGCCAGCCTCTACCACGCCTGGGACGAGGAGGGCCGGCTGCTCGGCGAGGAGGAGGCGGCGGTCACGGTCTCCTTCGACCGTCCGTACGCGGGCGCGGGCCTGCCGCTGCACGTGGGCCACGCCTACGACTTCATCCGCTGGGCCGAGCGCTACGGCTACGACCTCGCGTACGCCGAGACCCGCGACCTGCACGCGGGCCGGGTGGACCCGAGCCGCTACCGGGGCCTCGTCTTCCCGGGGCACGACGAGTACTGGTCGGCGCCCATGCGCCGGACCGCCGAACTCGCCCGCGACCAGGGAACCTCGCTGGTCTTCCTCTCCGCCAACACCATGTACTGGCAGGTGGAGCTGGGCCCGTCGCCGTCCGGCGCCCCGGACCGGCTGCTCACCTGCCGCAAGCGCCGCGGCCCCGGCCGGCCGGCGCTGTGGCGGGAGGTCGACCGGCCGGAGCAGCAGCTGCTCGGCATCCAGTACGCGGGGCGGGTGCCCGAACCGCACCCCCTGGTCGTGCGGAACGCGGACCACTGGCTGTGGGAGGCCACCGGCGCGGGCGAGGGCGACGAGCTCCCGGGCCTGGTCGCGGGCGAGGCCGACCGCTACTTCCCGCGCACCGCGCTCCCCGAGCACCAGGGCCGCATCCTGCTCGCCCACTCGCCCTACCGGGACAGCGAGGGGGCGCTCCGGCACCAGGAGACGAGCCTCTACCGGGCCCCGTCGGGCGCCTGGGTCTTCGCCGCCGGCACCTTCGCCTGGTCGCCGGCGCTGGACCGGCCCGGGCACGTGGACGCGCGCGTCCAGCGGGCCACCGCGAACCTGCTCGACCGGATCTGCAAGAGGGACTGAGCGGGGGGTCACAGGGCCGGGCGGCAGGATCCGCCCGGATGTGCGAGAGAATCGGACACGCTCCTGGATCAACCTACGCGGAGGAACCGTGTCCGGATTCGTAGAAAAGCCCGAGCCTGTCCAGGTACCGGGCCTGACCCATCTCCACACGGGCAAGGTCCGCGACCTGTACCGGAACGAGGCGGGCGAGCTCGTGATGGTGGCGAGCGACCGCATGTCGGCCTACGACTGGGTGCTGCCCACCGAGATCCCCGACAAGGGCCGGGTCCTCACCAAGCTCTCCCTGTGGTGGTTCGACCGACTGGCCGACCTGGTCCCGAACCACGTGCTCTCCACCGAGCTGCCGGCCGGGGCGCCCGCCGACTGGGAGGGCCGCACGCTGATCTGCAAGTCGCTGGACATGGTCCCGGTCGAGTGCGTCGCCCGCGGCTACCTCACCGGCTCCGGCCTCGTCGAGTACGACGAGTCCCGCACGGTCTGCGGCCTCGCGCTGCCCGAGGGCCTGACCGACGGCTCCGAGCTGCCCGCGCCGATCTTCACCCCGGCGACCAAGGCCGCGGTCGGCGACCACGACGAGAACGTCTCCTACGAGGAGGTGGCCCGTCAGGTCGGTGCCGAGACGGCCGCGGTGCTGCGCCGGACGACCCTCGACGTGTACGGCCGGGCCCGTGACATCGCTCGTGAGCGCGGCGTCATCCTCGCCGACACGAAGTTCGAGTTCGGCTTCGAGGGGGAGACGCTCGTCCTCGCCGACGAGGTGCTCACCCCGGACTCGTCGCGTTTCTGGCCGGCCGACGAGTGGCAGCCGGGCCGCACGCAGCCCTCGTACGACAAGCAGTTCGTGCGGAACTGGCTGACCTCCCCGGCCTCCGGCTGGGACCGCAAGAGCGAGCAGCCGCCGCCGGCGCTCCCGCAGGAGGTCGTGGACGCGACCCGCGCCAAGTACATCGAGGCGTACGAGCGCCTGACCGGGACCACCTGGTAGGGGAACGAGAAAGCCCCCGGTCGATTCGACCGGGGGCTTCTTCATGGAGCGGACGACGAGATTCGAACTCGCGACCCTCACCTTGGCAAGGTGATGCTCTACCAACTGAGCCACGTCCGCATGCGCCGTAGCGCGCTGCTAACTATACCCAATGTTCCGGGCGTCGATGACCGGGTTTTCCAGGCCTCGGGCTGTGGCGGTCGACACAGATCCACTGTGCGCACGGGCGGCGTTCGCCGGACATGACGAAGGCCCCGGTTCTGATGAACCGGGGCCTTCGTTCCCTGAGCGGACGACGAGATTCGAACTCGCGACCCTCACCTTGGCAAGGTGATGCTCTACCAACTGAGCCACGTCCGCATTGCCTCCGCTCGGCTTTCACCGGGCGGCGCGAGCACCACTCTACCTGATGCACCGGAGTGCTCGGTAACGCGATGCAGAGCGGGTGACAGGGATTGCACACTGCGCCTTCCCCCTGGAAGGGGGCTGTTCTGCTACTGAACTACACCCGCACGCTGCTTGAGGTCCGGGGCCTTTCGGCCTCGCCCCTCGGCGTGTTCCAGACTCTAGCGGATCATGGGGGGTGGGATGCAAATCCGGGGTCGGACCCCGTGTCAGCTCGCGGCGCGGAAGGCCTCGTAGACCCGCTTCGGGATGCGGCCCCGGGCGGGCACGTCCATCTTGTTGGACTGCGCCCAGGCGCGGACCGCCGCCGGGTCGGGGGCGAGCGCGGTGTGCTTGAAGCCGCCTTCGGGCAGCGTCCGCGGGGCGCCGGCGGACCGGCCGCTCAGCTTGCGGCCCGCGGCCAGGTAGGGCGCGAGCGCCTTGCGCAGTTTCTTTGCATTGGCGGGATTCAGGTCGATCTCGTACATCTTCCCGTCCAGGCCGAACGCCACTGTTTCCGCCGCTACTCCGCCGTCGATGTCGTCGGAGAGAGTGACCACCACACGCTGAGCCACGGATATCGGTCCTTTCCTGCGGATCGCCGTGCCGTCTCGACGCTCGTGCCGCTCTGACGTGCGGCGATGCCGATGTAGCTGCTCTCCAAGAGGCAATACTGCGCTGGTCTGGTGCCTGTTCGCGCCCGGTTGCGCACGTCGGGTTTTTTCTCTGCATTCCCTTTGTACAGTGGCGGGTGGCGCATTGTGAAGCCCACTCAATTGTTTCCGCGTGTCCCGGTCGGCGGACGATATTCCGCTTGAATTCATCGGGGCGCTGTGCAGGGGCCCTTTGTAGGATCCTTCAGACTTCTACCCGCGTAGAATTTGGAGGCAGGTACGCTGAGGGAACCGCCCACGCAACACACCACCGGGAGTGCCAGTGGCACGCGTCGTAGTCGACGTCATGCTCAAGCCGGAGATCCTCGACCCCCAGGGACAGGCGGTGCAGCGTGCACTGCCCCGCCTTGGATTCGAGGGCATCGCCGACGTCCGCCAGGGAAAGCGCTTCGAGCTGGAGGTGGAGGGGCCGGTCGACGAGGCCGCCCTCGCCCGCATCCATGAGATGGCCGAGACTTTCCTTGCCAACACCGTGATCGAGGACTTCACCGTGAAGGTGGAGTCGTGACCGCACGCATCGGCGTCGTCACGTTCCCCGGAACGCTCGACGACCAGGACGCGCTGCGCGCCGCCCGCCTCGCGGGCGCCGAGCCCGTGTCGCTCTGGCACCGCGACAAGGACCTCAAGCAGGTCGACGCCGTGGTCCTGGCCGGCGGCTTCTCGTACGGCGACTACCTGCGGGCCGGCGCCATCTCGCGCTTCTCGCCGGTGATGGAGTCGATCATCGAGCAGGCGAAGGCGGGCATGCCCGTCCTCGGCATCTGCAACGGCTTCCAGATCCTCACCGAGGCCCACCTGCTGCCGGGCGCCATGCTGCGCAACAACCACCTCCACTTCATCTGCCGCGACCAGAAGCTGCGGGTGGAGAACGCGGAGACCGCCTGGACCTCGGACTACACCGCGGGTCAGGAGATCGAGGTCCCGCTCAAGAACATGGACGGCCGGTACGTCGCCGACGAGCACACCCTCGACGAGCTCGAGGCCGAGGGGCGGGTGGCCTTCCGCTACCTGGACATGAACCCCAACGGCTCGCTGCGCGACATCGCGGGCATCACCAACGCCGCGGGCAACGTGGTCGGCCTCATGCCGCACCCGGAGCACGCCGTGGAGCCGCTCGTCGGCACCGGCAAGACCGACGGCCTCGGTTTCTTCACCTCGATCCTCAAGAAGCTGGTCAACGCCTGATGACTCTGGACACGGTCAAGCACGCGACCGAGACGCCCGACGTCGAGCAGCCCTGGAAGGACCTCGGCCTCAAGCAGGACGAGTACGAGCGGATCCGCGAGATCCTCGGCCGCCGTCCCACCGGCGCCGAGCTGGCCATGTACTCCGTCATGTGGTCCGAGCACTGCTCCTACAAGAGCAGCAAGGTCCACCTGAAGCAGTTCGGCGAGAAGGTCCCCGAGAACGACGCCATGCTCGTCGGCATCGGCGAGAACGCGGGCGTCGTCGACGTCGGCCAGGGCTACGCGGTCACCTTCAAGGTCGAGTCGCACAACCACCCCAGCTACATCGAGCCCTACCAGGGCGCGGCCACCGGCGTCGGCGGCATCGTCCGCGACATCCTCGCCATGGGCGCCCGTCCGGTCGCCGTCGTCGACCCGCTGCGCTTCGGCGCCGCGGACCACCCCGACACCCGGCGCGTGCTGCCCGGCGTGGTCGCCGGCATCGGCGGCTACGGCAACTGCCTCGGCCTGCCGAACATCGGCGGCGAGGTCGTCTTCGACTCCTGCTACCAGGGCAACCCGCTGGTCAACGCCGGCTGCATCGGCGTGATGAAGCACGAGGACATCCACCTGGCCAAGGCCTCCGGCCCCGGCAACAAGGTGATCCTCTACGGTGCCCGCACCGGTGGCGACGGCATCGGCGGCGTGTCCGTGCTGGCCTCGGAGACCTTCGACGACAGCAAGCCGACGAAGCGTCCCGCGGTCCAGGTCGGCGACCCGTTCCAGGAGAAGCTGCTCATCGAGTGCACCCTGGAGATCTTCCAGGAGAAGCTGGTCGCGGGCATCCAGGACCTCGGCGGCGCCGGCCTGTCCTGCGCCACCTCCGAGCTGGCCTCCGCCGGTTCCGGCGGCATGCGCGTGGAGCTCGACCGGGTCCACCTGCGCGACGCGACGCTCTCGCCCGAGGAGATCCTCATGAGCGAGTCGCAGGAGCGCATGTGCGCGATCGTCGAGCCCGAGCACGTCGACCGCTTCCTGGAGATCTGCGAGAAGTGGGACGTCATCGCGGTCGTCATCGGTGAGGTGACCGAGGGCGAGCGCCTGGAGATCTTCTGGCACGGCGAGCAGATCGTCGACGTCCCGCCGCGCACCGTCGCGCACGAGGGCCCGGTCTACCACCGGCCGTACGCGCGCCCGGAGTGGCAGGACGCCCTGCAGGCCGACGACGCCGGCAAGCTGCCCCGGCCGCAGGACGGCGCCCAGCTGAAGGACCAGGTCCTCAAGCTGGTGTCCTCCCCGAACCAGGCCTCGAAGTCCTGGATCACGGACCAGTACGACCGGTTCGTGCAGGGCAACACGGTGCTCGCGCAGCCCGAGGACGCCGGCATGGTCCGGATCGACGAGGAGACCAACCTCGGCGTGGCCATGGCGACCGACGGCAACGGCCGGTACGCCAAGCTGGACCCCTACACGGGCGCGCAGCTCGCGCTGGCGGAGGCGTACCGCAACGTCGCCGCCTCCGGTGCGAAGCCGCTGGCGATCTCGGACTGCCTGAACTTCGGTTCGCCCGAGGACCCGGCCGTGATGTGGCAGTTCGCCGAGGCCACCCGTGGTCTCGCGGACGGCTGCCTGCAGCTGGGCACCCCGGTCACCGGCGGCAACGTGTCGCTGTACAACCAGACCGGTGAGGTCGCGATCCACCCGACGCCGGTCGTGGCCGTCCTCGGTGTGATCGACGACGTCAACCGCCGCACCCCGATCGCCTTCGCGGAAGAGGGCCAGCTCCTCTACCTGCTGGGCGACACCAAGGAGGAGTTCGGCGGTTCGGCCTGGTCCGAGGTGATCCACCAGCACCTCGGCGGTCTGCCGCCGGCCGTGGACCTCGACCGGGAGAAGCTGCTCGGCGAGATCCTGATCTCGGCCTCCCGCGACGGCATGATCGACGCGGCCCACGACCTGTCCGACGGCGGTCTGGTCCAGGCGGTCGTCGAGTCCTGCCTGCGCAGCGGCAACGGCGCGCGCCTGGTCGTGCCCGAGGGCCTGGACGCGTTCACCTTCCTCTTCAGCGAGTCGGCCGGCCGTGCGGTCGTGGCCGTCCCGCGCAGCGAGGAGCTCCGCTTCACCGACATGTGCGGTGCGCGGGGTCTGCCCGCCGCCCGCATCGGTGTGGTCGACGGCGACGCGGTCGACGTGCAGGGCGAGTTCAGCCTCTCCCTGGAGGAGCTGCGCTCGGCGCACGAGGCGACGATCCCGGGCCTGCTGGCCTGATCCGTCTGGCCTGATCCGTCCCGTACCGGTCCCGTACCCGTACGGAGAGGAGCCCCCGTCCGACCAGGGCGGGGGCTTCGTCGTGCGCTCAGCCGCCCAGGGAGTAGAAGGCGTCGAGTTCCGCGATGTCCTCGACGCACTCGTCGATGTCCGAGACCTTTCCTCCGATGATCGTGAAGAAGAGGGCGCCGGGCATCTCGATGCCCCGGTCGCCGTGCTCGGCGAACCACTTGTGGCTCGCGATGGCGTGGCCGCGCCCGTCGACGGTGATGGTGCCGAGCTCGATGCGCAGGGTGCCGCCGGTGTACTCGGCCAGCGACCCGTACATGGCGAGGACGTTGTCGCGGCCCTTGAAGTGCCCGCCGAACCGGGTGGTGCCCGGCGCGTGGTGGGTGCAGTCGCTGGTCATCAGGGCGGAGAGCGCCTCCATGTCACCGTGCATGAACGCTTCGTAGCCCTGCCGCACCAGGGCGGCGTCGGGGTGCTCGTGATGGGTCATGGTCCCGGCATGCCTTTCGGTGAGGGGATGTCCCCCCTCCTCAAGTCTCGGGGCTAGCCTCGGCCCATGCCACCCGCCAAGAAGCGCGCCCGCAGCTACGACTCCGCCAAGACCCGAGCCGCCGTCCTCGCCCAGTTCGGGCACGTACGGGACGCGGTGCTCGCGCTGCCCCCGGCGGCGCTCGACGGGCCGACCCGGCTGGGGGCGTGGACGGTGCGGGAGCTGGCCGGGCACATCGCGTGGATGGTCGACTCGGTGCCCGCGCTGCTCGCCGCGCCCGAGCCGGCGAAGCAGGAACTCCCGCTCCTGGACTGGCCGTCCGTGACCGCGTCGGCCGCCGGGCGGATCGACGAGCACACCCGGGGCATCGGCACCGCCGACCTCGCCGGTCTCTACGAGCGGACCCGGGAGGCGTACGAGACGGCGGTGGCGGCGGCCCCGGACACCCGGCTGCTCCCGGTGAGCTTCGGGGCGATGACGCTCGCCGATTTCCTCGTCACCCGGACCGTCGAACTCGTCGTCCACACCGACGACCTCAGCGCTGCGACCGGTGTCGGCATTCCGTACGACCGGCAGGCGCTCGCCGCCTGCACCCGCCTGCTCGCCGACACCCTCGCGGCGAGGGCGCCGGGCGGTGCGGTGGAGGTGCGCGTCCCGCCGTACGCGGTGGTGCAGTGCGTCGAGGGGCCGCGGCACACCCGGGGCACCCCGCCGAACGTCGTCGAGACGGACCCGCTGACCTGGATCCGGCTCGCGACCGGGCGCGCCGACTGGGCGGTGGAGCTGGACGCGGCGCGGGTGAGCGCGAGCGGGGAGCGGGCGGATCTGGCGGGGCTGCTTCCGCTGATGGGCTGAGGCGCCGGCGGCCGTCCCGGGAACCGTGGGCGGTCGCCCCCCCGGGAGCGTGAGCGGGCCCCCGGAACCGTAAGAGGAGCCGGCCCGTCCCATCGGCATGAAGAAGCCGCGCGTGTTCGCCGCCCTGGTCCCGCTGCTCTTCCTCGTCGCCTGCGGTGCGCAGCAGGGGACAGGTTCCGGAGCCGGCACCGTCACCCCCGGTCTGCCCGTCGAGGGCACCGACTGGACGATCGGGGCGGTCACGGTCGACGGCGCCCGGTCGGCGGCCCCACCCGGGGCGCGGGTGGCGTTCACGGAGGACGGGCGGGCCCGGGGGAACAGCGGCTGCAACACCTTCGGCGCCGCCGTCGCCGTGGACGGCACGAGCCTCACCGTCTCCCCGAGCGAGGTCACCGAGATCGGCTGCCCCGCCGACCTGCACCGTTTCGAGACGGCCCTGCTGAAGGCGTTCGACGGCCGGCTCAAGGGCGAGTGGAGGGGGAAGGCGCTCACGCTGACCTCGCCGGACGGGCGCCGGGTCGTGGAGCTGTCCGCCGAGCCCGACGCCCCGCTCGTCGGCACCACCTGGACGGTGGACGGGCTGCTCTCCGGGAAGACCGCCGCGTCCCTCCCGGCCGGCTCCGAGGGCAAGGCGAAGCTGACCTTCGGCAAGGACGGGCGGCTCACCGGCAGCCTCGGCTGCAACCGGGTCACCGCGCCCGCGCGGATCAGCGGCGGGACGATCACGCTCGGCGCGATCGCGACCACCCGGATGATCTGCACGGGGCCGCAGATGGACCTGGAGACGAAGCTGTACGAGGCCCTCGACGGCCCCCTCGGGTACCGGCTCGACCACCGCACCCTGACGGTCACCGACGCGGACGGGCAGGGCTTCACCGCGACCGCGGGCTGAGCCGGGAGGGCCTCCGGCCGTGCCGGGAGGGCCCGCCGGCTGCGTCCTCCGTCACATCCCGACCGTTCGGCCCGTGCCGTACGAGCGTCCGCTTCGGAGGGTCCCTTTCCCGGTCACCGGCCGGGAGCCCTTGTGCCCCTTGCTTTGTGGGCTCCGACAAGGATCGATGGATCAGTTCGTGGGATCGTACGAGCAGCTCGGGGGCCCTACCACGACCCGGTCGCCAATTCGGACCGGTGGTCGATCTCGCCTACACTCGGAGCCGTGCCACGTGGTGACGGTCGACTCAATCACGATCTGCTCCCCGGCGAGAAAGGCCCCCAGGACGCTTGTGGCGTCTTCGGTGTCTGGGCTCCGGGTGAAGAGGTCGCAAAGCTCACGTACTTCGGGCTCTACGCCCTCCAGCATCGGGGTCAGGAATCCGCGGGAATCGCGGTAAGCAACGGCTCCCAGATCCTCGTCTTCAAGGACATGGGCCTCGTGTCCCAGGTCTTCGACGAGACCTCTCTCGGTTCCCTCCAAGGTCATATCGCGGTCGGTCACGCCCGCTACTCGACCACCGGGGCCTCCGTGTGGGAGAACGCGCAGCCGACGTTCCGGGCGACCGCCCACGGCTCGATCGCGCTCGGCCACAACGGCAACCTGGTGAACACGGCCCAGCTGGCCGAGATGGTCGCGGAACTCCCCAAGCGGGAGGGCCGGTCCACTCAGGTCGCCGCGACGAACGACACCGACCTGGTGACCGCGCTGCTCGCGGGCCAGGCGGACGAGGACGGCAAGCCGCTCACCATCGAGCAGGCGGCCGCGAAGGTCCTCCCCGAGGTCCGGGGCGCCTTCTCCCTCGTCTTCATGGACGAGCACACGCTCTACGCGGCCCGTGACCCGCAGGGCATCCGCCCGCTGGTCCTCGGCCGGCTGGAGCGCGGCTGGGTCGTCGCGTCGGAGTCCGCCGCCCTCGACATCTGCGGTGCGACCTTCGTCCGCGAGGTCGAGCCGGGCGAGCTGGTGGCCATCGACGAGAACGGCATCCGCACCTCGCGCTTCGCAGAAGCGAAGCCCAAGGGCTGTGTCTTCGAGTACGTCTACCTGGCCCGTCCCGACACGGACATCGCCGGCCGCAACGTGTACCTCTCCCGCGTGGAGATGGGCCGCAAGCTGGCCAAGGAAGCGCCCGTCGAAGCCGACCTGGTCATAGCGACGCCGGAGTCCGGCACGCCGGCCGCCATCGGCTACGCGGAGGCCTCGGGCATCCCGTTCGGTGCCGGCCTGGTCAAGAACGCCTACGTCGGCCGGACCTTCATCCAGCCCTCGCAGACCATCCGCCAGCTGGGCATCCGGCTGAAGCTGAACCCCCTCAAGGAAGTCATCAAGGGGAAGAAGCTGGTGGTCGTGGACGACTCGATCGTCCGCGGCAACACCCAGCGCGCCCTGGTCAGGATGCTCCGCGAGGCCGGTGCCGCCGAGGTCCACATCCGGATCTCCTCGCCGCCGGTGAAGTGGCCCTGCTTCTTCGGTATCGACTTCGCCACCCGCGCGGAGCTGATCGCCAACGGCATGACGGTCGACGAGATCGGCAAGTCGCTCGGCGCGGACTCGCTCTCGTACATCTCGCTCGACGGGATGATCGAGGCGACCACCATCCAGAAGCCCAACCTGTGCCGCGCCTGCTTCGACGGCGAGTACCCGATGGAGCTTCCGGACCCCGAGCTGCTCGGCAAGCAGCTCCTGGAGACCGAGCTGGCCGCGGGCCCCGCAGCCACCGCGGCCGCGGACGCCCTCCGCCGCCCGTAACACCCCGCTGCGCCCCCGCAGTACGACACGAAAGTTCTGAAGCCATGTCTCAGGCCACCGGTGCCAGCTACGCGAGCGCGGGCGTCGACATCGAAGCGGGCGACCGCGCCGTCGAACTCATGAAGGAGTGGGTGAAGAAGACCCAGCGCCCCGAGGTCCTCGGCGGCCTCGGCGGCTTCGCCGGCCTCTTCGACGCCTCCGCCCTCAAGCGGTACGAGCGCCCGCTGCTCGCCTCGGCGACCGACGGCGTCGGCACGAAGGTCGACATCGCCCGCCAGATGGGCGTGTACGACACGATCGGCCACGACCTGGTCGCCATGGTCATGGACGACATCGTCGTCTGCGGCGCCGAGCCGCTCTTCATGACCGACTACATCTGCGTCGGCAAGGTGCACCCCGAGCGGGTCGCCGCCATCGTCAAGGGCATCGCCGAGGGCTGCGTCCTGGCCGGCTGCGCCCTGGTCGGCGGCGAGACGGCGGAGCACCCGGGCCTCCTGGGCCCGGACGACTTCGACGTCGCGGGCGCCGGCACGGGTGTCGTGGAGTACGACCGGCTGCTCGGCGCGGATCGCATCCGTACGGGTGACGCGGTCATCGCCATGGCGTCCTCCGGTCTTCACTCCAACGGGTACTCGCTCGTCCGCCACGTGGTCTTCGACCGCGCCGGCATGACCCTGGACCAGCAGGTCGAGGAGTTCGGCCGGACCCTGGGCGAGGAGCTCCTGGAGCCCACCAAGATCTACTCGCTGGACTGCCTGGCGCTGACCCGGACCACCGACGTCCACGCCTTCAGCCACATCACGGGCGGCGGCCTGGCCGCCAACCTGGCGCGGGTGATCCCGGACGGCCTGCACGCCACCGTGGACCGTTCGACGTGGGCCCCGGGCGCGGTCTTCGACCTGGTCGGCAAGGCCGGACAGGTCGAGCGCCTGGAGCTGGAGAAGACCCTCAACATGGGCGTCGGCATGATGGCCGTGGTCCCCGCCGACTCGGTGGACGCGGCGCTCACCACGCTGGCCGACCGGGGCGTCGAGTCCTGGGTGGCCGGTGAGATCACCGAGCGCGGCGACAAGGCGAGTGGCGCGGAGCTGGTCGGCGACTACGCGAAGTAGCCGGCCCCGGCACGTACGCGGAAGGGCACCCCTTGACCTCAAGGGGTGCCCTTCCGCGTACGTACGGGGTGGGGAGCCGTGTCCCGGGCCGGTGCGCCGGCGGTGTCGCGGGCGTCCCCGGACCGCTACCGTCCTCGGCGCCGCCGCTCCTGGAGCGGCCGTTTCCGGACAGCGCAGAAACCCGGTCCGGGTACCCCGGACCGGGCTGCGATGTTCAGAAGGTCAAGCGCGACGCTGAGTGGACGCCGGACCGGACTCGTCGTCCTCGTCCTCGTCCGTGTTGTAGAGATCCGCGTACTGCGCGTACGGGTCGTCTTCCTCGTCGTCGTCGTCCTCGAACGGCTCGCCATTCGGCGGCTGATTCGAGGTCGATGCGCCCAGCTCATTGGCCAGACGCGACAGGTCAGTCCCGCCGCTGCTGTACTTCAGCTGGCGGGCGACCTTCGTCTGCTTGGCCTTTGCCCGGCCGCGCCCCATGGCTCGACCCCCTCGGTGACGGGGCTCGACGGCCCCAGAGTCTTGACACGCGTTCATGATCCGGAACGGACTCTCGAATGAGAGACCGGTCCGTAGGGCTTCAACGGTACCTGTTTCCGTCGGTCTACGGTACGCCGCGCGCATCACATACCTCGGTACAGAACCTTCGAGGAGCCCCGTCCTCGCTGGTCAATCGCGATTTTAACCCCTTCTTGAGGGGCGACCCGCCGATCGGCGTGAGCGAAGTCTCCCGAATCGGCCCGGGAGGGGCTCTCCGTCGGCGGGCCGCCCCCGGCGAGGGTCAGTCGCGGCGGGCCTCGGCCATCCTCTGCTCGGCGATCCGGTCGGCCGCGGCGGCCGGCGGAATCCCATCAGACTTTGCGCGAGCGAAGATTTCGAGGGTGGTGTCGAAGATCTTCGTCGCCTTGGCCTTGCAGCGGTCGAAGTCGAAGCCGTGCAGCTCGTCGGCCACCTGGATCACGCCACCGGCGTTGATCACGTAGTCGGGCGCGTAGAGGATGCCGCGCTCCGAGAGGTCCTTCTCGACGCCGGGGTGCGCGAGCTGGTTGTTGGCGGCACCGCAGACGATCTTGGCGGTGAGGACCGGCACGGTGGCGTCGTTCAGCGCCCCGCCGAGGGCGCAGGGGGCGTAGACGTCCAGGCCCTCGGTGCGGATCAGCGCGTCGGTGTCGGCGACCACGGAGACCTGCGGGAACTTCTCGGTGATCCGGCGCACCGACTCCTCGCGGACGTCGGTGATCACGACCTCGGCACCGTCGGAGATCAGGTGCTCGACCAGGTAGTGGCCGACCTTGCCGACGCCCGCCACGCCGACCTTGCGGCCGCGGAGGGTGGGGTCGCCCCAGAGGAACTGCGCGGAGGCGCGCATGCCCTGGAAGACGCCGAAGGCGGTGAGGACGGAGGAGTCGCCGGCGCCGCCGTTCTCGGGGGAGCGGCCGGTGGTCCACTGGTTGGTGCGGGCCACGACGTCCATGTCGGCGACGTAGGTGCCGACGTCGCAGGCCGTCACGTAGCGGCCGCCGAGGGAGGCCACGAAGCGCCCGTAGGCGAGCAGGAGCTCCTCGGTCTTGATCGTCTCGGGGTCACCGATGATCACTGCCTTGCCGCCGCCGTGGTCGAGGCCGGCCATGGCGTTCTTGTACGACATGCCGCGGGAGAGGTTCAGCGCGTCGGCGACGGCCTCCGCCTCGGTGGCGTACGGGTAGAAGCGGGTGCCGCCGAGGGCGGGGCCCAGGGCGGTGTTGTGGAGGGCGATGACGGCCTTGAGGCCGGTGGCGCGGTCCTGGCACAGCACGACTTGTTCGTGGCCGCCCTGCTCCGAGTGGAACAGGGTGTGCAGTACATCAGGAACGCCGGTCACATCGGTCACGGTGGTGACTCCCAAGTTGATGCGGCGGAAGGTCCCCCCTGCGGGTGGGGGTGGGACCAGGTCGGCACGAGGGTAAGTCCTACCTGGCCGTAGCAGGGACGCAGTGCTGAGGATCACCCCCTCCCGGAGTACCCGCGTGGAAGGATTTGCGACATGCCGGACCCGTCGTGCCCCTCTTCGGTGCCCGTTCCGTACGCCTCCTACTTGCGGGTGTACGAGCCGCTGGCCGCGTTCCCGGAGCCGGAGCGGAGCCACTGGGCCCGCTACGCCTGCCGTACGGACCTGCCGGGGGCGCAGCAGGAACTGCGGAGCTCGCTGGCGGACTTGGTGCGGGTGCCGCCGGCTCCGGTGCCGGCCCGCGAGAGCGGGGACGCGTTCGTGGTGACGGTGGACGGGACGGTCCTGGTCTGTCCGTGGCGCACCCGGCTGCGCGGCTGGCTGGCGCTGGAGGAGCTGGTGGGCGGGACGCTGCCGGCGCCGGTCCTGGACGCGATGCTGGCGCCGGAGGCGCGGGCGCGGGTGGCGGCGGAGCACGAGCGGTGGCGGGAGCGGAATCCGGACGCGCGGCCGTGGATCCGCGGCGCGGTGTGGCAGGTGCCGCTCCGGTGGTTCGCGCTCTTCTCGGACGAGGAGCGGGAGTACGAGCCGGGGGCCCCGGGCGGGGCGGGCACGGGCGGCACAGGCGGCGGAGGGAGCGAGGGCGCCGGCGAGGCCGTGGCCCGGCCGCCGGTGCTGCGCTACCGGACGCCGATGGTGCAGGCGCGGCGGCGGCTCGCGCGGGCCCTGAAGGCGCTGCGGGAGGCGATCGACGAGGGCCCGATGACGGAGGGTCTGGTCGAGGTGGGGCGCTGGCTGGAGGAGTTCCATCCGCGGGCGCTGGTGGAGCTGGACTACGGCGGCCTGGTGCACGCGCTCGCGGCGGAGGCGCTGGAGGCGGACCGGTCGGCGGCCGACATGGCGGTGGGGATCGCGGCGCTGCGGGACGGCGACGAGGAGGCCGCGCAGGCGGCGTACGGGCGGCTGGCGGAGCGGTGGCGGGCGGTCCGCGACCTCCAGTTCGCCAACTGACGGGGCCGGTCTTCCCCCCTGGAACCGACCGTCCTCGCGGTTATCACTCGACAGATCGGGTCCATCTGGCTTAAATGATCTTCTCGCTGGACGTCTGTTCGGGTCTTTGGTGTGTTCTCGTGGGGACGTTGGGGCGGGTGTGGCAGGACGTAGGTCCCGATCCGGGCCTTTGGCTCAAGCGTGACGGACAGCACTTACCGCACCCTTGCGCCCATCACCCACCCTCGTGCCAAAATAGGACAAGGAGTCCGGGGAGGGTTCCTTCCGTCCAAGTAAGGGCGGAAAGCTCAGCATTGCACTCTATGGGGGGTCTGAGGACTCCTGATCGCTCTGTGACTGATCGTCACAGGGGCGTGACTGTCCGTTATGGCATGGTCCATCGACTTCCGCCGCTGATGAACACCTGCGAGGGCAATTCCATCGGTTTGGCCGACGTGGCTGGACGGATGGTGTAGTTGTAGTGCCGAGGACAAGCCGTTCGTCCTATAACCGACTCGGCCCGCTACTGCCATTTCGGGCAACGCGGGTCAAGGTGCAGAATTTAGAGGAAAGAACCGAGAAGGTTCGGTTCTCCCGAGGAGGCCGCTCATGACCGCTCGCACCCCTGATGCCGAGCCGCTGCTGACCCCTGCCGAGGTTGCCACGATGTTCCGCGTGGACCCGAAGACGGTGACCCGTTGGGCGAAGGCGGGCAAGCTCACGTCCATCCGCACCCTGGGTGGGCACCGCCGGTACCGCGAGGCCGAGGTTCGCGCTCTGCTGGCGGGTATTCCGCAGCAGCGTAGCGAGGCCTGAGGCGCTCGCGACTTACGCAACACCCCGTAATACCTGCACCACCGGGCACACGCCGGGTCCCCCAACCTGGTCCGCCCACCCCAAGCTCTGCTGACGAACGACCTGCCCCAACAGGTTCTCCGTCGTCGATCGCGCTGGACTCCGCCGGGTCCAGCGCGATCTTTTTATGTCCGGCGCCGACCCCGTCCCTGCGGTGCAATTGCACATATTAAATCGAAGCCATGTAGGAAGGGTGTAAGTGAAGCACTTCCGAAAACGGATTGAGTGACACCCGTCACATCGTCAGACTCTTGTCATGGAACAGCCTTCCACCCCCCGGAGGCTCGCCAACGCGCCGTTGGTCACCCCTTGCCGGGACCTTGGTCCCTCGCGGGCGGGAACGCAAGAAGGCCCGCACCGAACGGTGCGGGCCTTCTTCGCTGGCGATCCTGACGGGACTTGAACCCGCGACCTCCACCTTGACAGGGTGGCGAGCTAACCAACTGCTCCACAGGACCTTCGCAGCCGCTGAACCGTGGCTGCGAAGATGACTGTACAGCAGGTCAGCGGTCTGGTCGAACTCGCCGGGCGGGCCCGCCGAACGGGCTACGGCACCGCCGCGTCGATCGCCTTCACGATCCGCTTGTCGGAGACCGGGTGGGCCGTGCCCAGGGCGTGCGCGAAGTAGCTCACCCGCAGCTCCTCGATCATCCAGCGGATGTCCGTGACCTGCGTCGGCACCGGCCGGCCCTTGGGGAGCTGTTCGAGCAGCCACGCGTACTCGTCCAGCATCTCGTGGACCTTCTCCATGCGGGTGGTGTCCCGCTGCACGCCCGTCGGCATCTGCTGCAGCCGCCGGTCCGCCGCCACCAGGTAGCGCATCAGGTCCGGCAGCCGCTTCAGGCCCGTACGGGTCACGAAACCGGCCGGCATCAGCCAGGACAGCTGGTCGCGCACGTCCTTGAGGTTGGGGAGCAGCGCGGGGCTGCCGGTGGCCTTCAGGCGCCGCTCACAGGCCTGCCAGGCCGCCAGGACCTGCTGCACCTGCCCCACGGTCCGCACGGTCAGCTCGACGAGGTCCGCGCGGACCTTGTCGTACAGCTTCCGGAAGGACTCCTCGTCCCAGGCCGGGCCGCCGTGGTCCGCGATCAGCCGGTCGGCCGCCGCGGTCGCGCAGTCGTCGAACAGCGCCTGGATCGAGCCGTGCGGGTTCGCCGACAGGGCCAGCTTCTGCTGGTTGGTCAGCCGGTCCGAGGCGAACTTCGCCGGGTTCACCGGAATGTTCAGCATGATCAGCTTCCGGGTGCCCCGCCACATCGCCAGCTGCTGCTCGGCCTCCGTGTCGAAGAGCCGTACGGCCACGCTGTCGCCCTCGTCGACGAGGGCCGGGTACGCCTTGACCGGCTGGCCGGCCCGACGGGTCTCGAAGACCCGGGTGAGCGTGCCGATCGTCCACTCCTTGAGCCCTGAGCGCTCCAGAGAGGGCCCGGAGCCGTCCGGGCCGCCCGTCGCCGCCGCGGCGGCCTTGGAGAGCGCCTGACGGGCCTTGGGGCGCATCCGCAGCTTGAGCGCCTCCAGGTCCTTGTCCTCGGCCAGCTTGCGGCGCCGCTCGTCGACGATCCGGAAGGTGATCGTGAGGTGCTCGGGCAGCTTCGCCCAGTCGAAGTCCTCGGCGGTCACCGGGACGCCGACCATCCGCTGGAGCTCGCGGGCGAGCGCGGTCGTCAGCGGCTCCTGGACGGGCACGACCGCGTCCAGGAAGCGGGTCGCGAAGTTCGGCGCCGGGACGTAGTGGCGGCGGATCGGCTTGGGGAGGGACCGGATCAGCTCCGTGACGACCTCCTCGCGCAGGCCCGGGATCTGCCACTCGAAGCCCTCGTCGGTGACCTGGTTGAGCACCTGGAGCGGGACGTGCACGGTCACGCCGTCCGCGTCCGCGCCCGGCTCGAACTGGTACGTCACCCGGAACTTCAGCGCGCCCTGCCGCCACGAGTCCGGGTAGTCGTCCTTGGTGACCGCTCCCGCCTTCTCGTTGATGAGCATCTCGCGCACGAAGTCGAGGAACTCCGGCTCCTCGTGGCGCTTGTGCTTCCACCACGAGTCGAAGTGCGCCCCCGAGACGACGTGCTCGGGCACCCGCTTGTCGTAGAAGTCGTACAGCGTCTCGTCGTCGACGAGGATGTCCCGGCGCCGGGCCCGGTGCTCCAACTCCTCGACCTCGGTGAGGAGTTTGCGGTTGTCGGCGAAGAACTTGTGGTGGGTGCGCCAGTCGCCCTCGACCAGCGCGTTGCGGATGAACAGCTCGCGGGAGGCCTCGGGGTCGATCCGGCCGTAGTTCACCTTGCGGTCGGCGACGATCGGCACGCCGTACAGCGTCACCTTCTCGAAGGCCATGACCGCGGCCTGGTCCTTCTCCCAGTGCGGCTCGCTGTACGTCTTCTTCACCAGGTGCTGGGCCAGCGGCTCGATCCACTCGGGCTCGATCCGCGCGTTGACCCGCGCCCACAGGCGGGAGGTCTCCACCAGCTCGGCGGACATGACGAGCCGCGGGGGCTTCTTGAAGAGCGCGGAGCCGGGGAAGATCGCGAACTTGGCGCTGCGGGCGCCGAGGTACTCGTTCCGGGTGCCCTCCCGCTTGCCGTCCCTGCCGCCGCCGTCCTTGGACTCCTTCACGTCCTTCAGGCCGATGTGGCTGAGGAGACCGGAGAGCAGGGACACGTGGACGGACTGCTCCGGGGCGTCCTCCTCGTTGGGGTGTATCCCCATCTGCTTCGCGACGGTCCGCAGCTGGGCGTAGATGTCCTGCCACTCGCGGATCCGCAGGAAGTTGAGGTACTCCTGCTTGCACATCCGGCGGAAGGAGCTGGAGCCGCGCTCCTTCTGCTGCTCGCGGATGTAGCGCCAGAGGTTGAGGAAGGCGAGGAAGTCGCTCGTCTCGTCCTTGAAGCGGGCGTGCTGCTGGTCGGCCTGCGCCTGCTTCTCGGAGGGCCGCTCGCGCGGGTCCTGGATGGAGAGCGCGGCCGCGATGACCATGACCTCGCGGACGCAGCCGTTCCGGTCGGCCTCCAGGACCATCCGGGCGAGCCGCGGGTCGACGGGCAGCTGGGACAGCTTGCGACCCTGCTCGGTGAGCCGCTTCTTCGGGTCCTTCTCGGCCGGGTTCAGCGCGCCGAGCTCCTGGAGCAGCTGCACGCCGTCCCGGATGTTGCGGTGGTCCGGCGGGTCGATGAAGGGGAACTTCTCGATGTCGCCGAGGCCGGCCGCGGTCATCTGGAGGATGACGGAGGCCAGGTTGGTGCGCAGGATCTCCGCGTCGGTGAACTCCGGCCGGGTGAGGAAGTCGTCCTCGGAGTACAGCCGGATGCAGATGCCGTCGCTGGTACGGCCGCAGCGGCCCTTGCGCTGGTTGGCGCTGGCCTGGCTGACCGGCTCGATCGGCAGCCGCTGCACCTTGGTGCGGTGGGAGTAGCGGGAGATGCGGGCGGTGCCCGGGTCGATCACGTACTTGATGCCGGGGACGGTGAGCGAGGTCTCGGCCACGTTCGTCGCGAGGACGATCCGGCGGCCGGAGTGCGCCTGGAAGACCCGGTGCTGCTCGGCATGGCTCAGCCGCGCGTACAGCGGCAGCACCTCGGTGGAGCGCAGCTGCTTCTTGATCAGGGCGTCCGCGGTGTCGCGGATCTCGCGCTCGCCGGAGAGGAAGACCAGGACGTCGCCGGGGCCCTCGGCCTGGAGCTCGTCCACGGCGTCGCAGATCGCGGTGATCTGGTCCCGGTCGGACTCCTCGCTGTCCTCTTCGAGGAGCGGGCGGTAGCGCACCTCGACCGGGTACGTGCGGCCGCTGACCTCGACGATCGGGGCGTCGCCGAAGTGGCGGGAGAAGCGCTCCGGGTCGATGGTCGCGGAGGTGATCACGACCTTCAGGTCGGGGCGCTTCGGCAGCAGCTGGGCCAGGTAGCCGAGCAGGAAGTCGATGTTGAGGGACCGCTCGTGGGCCTCGTCGATGATGATCGTGTCGTAGGCGCGCAGCTCGCGGTCCGTCTGGATCTCGGCGAGCAGGATGCCGTCCGTCATCAGCTTCACGAAGGTGCCCTCGGGGTTCACCTGGTCGGTGAAGCGCACCTTCCAGCCGACCGCCTCGCCCAGCGGGGTGCGGAGCTCCTCCGCGACGCGCTCGGCGACCGTGCGGGCGGCGATCCGGCGGGGCTGGGTGTGCCCGATCATGCCGCGGACGCCGCGGCCCAGCTCCAGGCAGATCTTCGGGATCTGCGTCGTCTTCCCGGAGCCGGTCTCACCGGCGACGATCACGACCTGGTGGTCGCGTATCGCCTCCAGGATCGCGTCCTTCTTCTGGGAGACGGGCAGCTGTTCCGGGTACGTGACCGCGGGCACGCGGGCGGCGCGCGCGTCGACCCGCTCCTTGGCCTTGCCGGCCTCGGCGGCGATCTCGTCCAGGACGGCCTCACGGGCCTCGGGCTTACGGATGCGGCGGGCGCCTTCGAGACGTCGGCCGAGCCGGTGGGAGTCCCGCAGCGAGACCTCGGCCAGGACGGACTGGAGGGCGGCGAAGGAAGTAGACATACGGGATCCAGGATCGCACCTGCGGCGGAGAAGCGGCGAACCGATTTACGAGGCCCGGACCGGTGGGCTGCGTAATATTTCGGGCACACCCGCCAGCACCGTCCCGAAAGGTTTCCGCATGTCCCGCACCGCTCGCGCGCTCGCGGCGTTCGCCGCGCTGGCCGGCCTGGTGCTGGGACTCGTGGTCTGCGGGGCCGCCACGCCCCCGCCCGCGCCCGGACCGGTCGTCGCGGGCGCCGCGGCGCCCGGCTGCGGGCAGGGCCATCCGGCCGACGAGGGGGCCGCGGGCCCCGTCGTACCGCCGCGGTCGCACGGCTTCGGGGAACTGCTGCCGGCGCTCGTGGGGGCACGGGCGGGCTGCGCGGACTGGGCCGTGGACGAGGGCCCGGCGGAGACGACCCGGGGCCGGGAGCCGCCCGCGCTGGTGCCCCCCTCCCCGGTGGAGCTGTCGATCCTGAGGGTCTAGACGGCCGGCGCCCCTCCTCGCCGTCCGTCCTCTTCCTCCGTCCTCAGGAGCGCTTCCGCATGCCCACGTCCAAGCCCGTCATGATCATCGGCGGTGTCGTGCTCGCCGCCACGCTGCTCGGCGTCGCCTCGTACGCGACCACCAGGCCGTCCGGCCCCTCCTCCTCGCCCGGCGCCGCCGCCGAGGTCTCCGCCGACCCGTCCGCCGGCGTCTACCCGGAGCTGGAGGCCTACGCCCGCCGGGACGCCTCCGACAAGCTGGCCCTCGGCCGGGCCGACGCGCCGGTCGTCCTGATCGAGTACGCCGACTTCAAGTGCGGCTACTGCGGGAAGTTCGCCCGGGACACCGAGCCCGAGCTGGTGAAGCGGTACGTCGACGCCGGCACCCTGCGCATCGAGTGGCGGAACTTCCCGATCTTCGGCGAGGAGTCGGAGGCGGCGGCCAGGGCCTCCTGGGCGGCCGGGCAGCAGGGCCGGTTCTGGGAGTTCCACAAGGCGGCGTACGCGCAGGGGGCCAAGGAGAAGGGCTTCGGCAAGGAGCGCCTGACCGCCCTCGCGGAGGAGGCGGGCGTCTCGGACCTGGCCCGCTTCACCCGCGACACGGACGGGGCCGCGGCCCGGGCGGCGGTGGGCAAGGACCAGGAGCAGGGCTACTCGCTGGGGGCCACCTCCACCCCCTCCTTCCTCGTCAACGGGCGCCCGATCGCGGGCGCCCAGCCGATGGAGGCCTTCACCGAGGCGATCGACGCGGCGGCGAAGGCGGCCGCGGCCAAGAAGCCCGGGCCGCAGTCCGGGCCGCAGTCCGGGCCGGAGTCGGGTGCGAAGACGGGTCCGGAGTCCGGCCGGTGACCTCCGGTATCGGATACTTCGCGGCCTTCCTCGGCGGGCTGCTGGCCCTGCTCAGCCCGTGCAGCGCCCTGCTGCTCCCGGCCTTCTTCGCGTACTCGGTCGACGGCCGGGCCCGCCTGGTCGCCCGGACCGGTGTCTTCTACGCGGGCCTGGCCACCACCCTCGTCCCGCTGGGTGCGGCCGGCTCCTTCGCCGGGCGGCTCTTCTACGGGCACCGGGACCTGCTGGTGGCCGTCGGCGGCTGGCTGATCGTCGGCCTCGGGGTGCTGCAGATCCTCGGTCTGGGCTTCGCGTCCCGCCGGATGAGCGAGGTCAGCGGCCGGATCCGCCCCACGACCGCGTTCTCGGTGTACGCCCTGGGCCTGGTCTACGGCCTCGCCGGCTTCTGCGCGGGCCCCATCCTGGGCAGCGTCCTGACCGTGGCCGCGCTCAGCGGCAGCCCGGTCTACGGCGGCCTGCTCCTCGCCGTGTACGCGCTCGGCATGGCCGTCCCGCTCTTCGTGCTGGCCCTGCTCTGGAACCGGTACGACCTGGGGCGGCGGCGCTGGCTGCGGGGCCGGCCGATCCGGCTCGGCCGGTTCGAGCTGCATTCGACCTCGCTGCTCTCGGGCCTGTTCTTCATCGCCCTCGGCACGCTCTTCCTGGTCTTCGACGGGACGACCGCGCTGCCGGGGCTGCTGTCCGTGGACGACTCGTTCGCCGTGGAGGAGCGGGTGGGCGCCCTCGGCCGCCTGGTCCCGGACTGGGCGCTGCTCCTCGCGGTGCCGGCCGTGGTGGCGGGCGGCTTCGCCGTGCGGGCCCTGCGGGGACGGCGGCGCGGGGAGGCGTGAGGGTACGGGGAGGAGGGCGCCGCCCTCCTCCCCGTACGCCGGTCGCGCGCCGGTCACTCGAACGGCAGACGCGGGACGGCACACGAAGAAGGCCCCGTTCTTTCGAACGGGGCCTTCTCTTTTGTGGCTGGGGCCGGGGTCGAACCGGCGACCTATCGCTTTTCAGGCGATCGCTCGTACCAACTGAGCTACCCAGCCACGAGACTGTTTCCAGCCTCAGCGACTCTGACGGGACTTGAACCCGCGACCTCCACCTTGACAGGGTGGCGAGCTAACCAACTGCTCCACAGAGCCATATGTTGTGCGAGAACTAGTCTCGCACAGGATTGTGCGTGCCCCCAACGGGATTCGAACCCGTGCTACCGCCTTGAAAGGGCGGCGTCCTGGGCCACTAGACGATGAGGGCTAAGGGCCCACCTGGGCGCTTTCCAGCGCGTCGGGGACGTGAGAAGCATATGGGATCTCGGCCGGATCGCCAAAACGGTTTCTCCGGGCAGGTGAAGGGGCCCCTGAGGGAGGGAGAATGGGCGCGTGCTGGAGATGACGCGCGAGGAGTTCGAGGAGCTCGTCGCCGAAGCCCTGGACCGGATCCCGCCGGAGCTGACCCGGCTGATGGACAACGTCGCCGTGTTCGTGGAGGACGAGCCGGCGTCCGACGATCCCGAACTCCTCGGTCTCTACGAGGGGACTCCGCTGACCGACCGCGGCGAGTGGTACGCCGGGGTGCTCCCGGACCGGATCACCATCTACCGCGGACCGACCCTGCGGATGTGCGAGTCCCGCGAGGACGTGGTCGCGGAGACCGAGATCACCGTGGTGCACGAGATCGCCCACCACTTCGGCATCGACGACGAGCGGCTGCACGCGCTGGGTTACGGCTGAGCCGGCCGGGTCCGGGGCGGGGCGGGCGGGCGGTGGCCGGGATCGGTCCGGCGGTGGCTGGGGCGTGTCCCTCGCGGCGCCAAGGGAGTTGGGCAGGGCGACGCGTTCGATCGGCTCGATCGGCGCCCCGTTCCCGCCCGTCATGTCCTGGAGGTGCCTCCGTGCGCCATTTGCCCACCCCGGTGCGTTGGGCCGCGACCGCGTTGGCGGTCGCCGCCTGCGCGGGTCTGAGCGGCTGTATGAGTGTCAGCGACGACGGCGCGAAGCCGGCGCCCAGCAACTCCGCGGGGAAGCGGGGCGCTGCGGCCGGTGCCGGGGAGGACGGCGGCCTCTCCGGAGGGGGCGAGGGGGACGGGTACGACCGTACGGTCCGGAGCGGTCCGGACGCGGACGGCTCGGGCAAGGAGTCGCCGGTCCCGAGCGGCTCTCCGACGGCCTCCGCCAAGCCGGCCGGCGGCGCGGGCGCGGCGGGCGCGGGCGGGCTGCCGAAGCCGCCGCAGACACCGGGCGGGGCCGGCGGCCCCGGCGCGGGCCCCGGGGGCGACTCGGGTGCGCCGGGTGGCGAGACCACGCCACCGGTCGATCCGTCGCAGCCGACGCCGACCCAGGACCCGACCACGCCCCCGCCGGACCCGACGTCCGAACCGACGGTCAGCGAGACCCCCTCGACCACCCCCGGGGCGGATACCCACATGGGTGCCATGAGGGCGGCGGAGGGGCCGGGTGGGCCCTCCGAGCCGGAGGCATCACCGCAGGCCAGGCCGGTGTGACGGTGATCGGTTTGCCTTGGGTGGGGGGGAGTGCGTATGGTGGTAGATCGTTTGATCCCATTTGCCCGGCGCCACGACCGAAGAGCGCCGTGACTGGCGCGTACTCTCCCTTGCCGTGGCTGACCGCATTGAGGCGGTCCGTAGTGCGAAACACGGAGTTGACGGGCGCGTGCCGAGACTCCGGAAGGTTTCGCATTTCGCATGTCCATTTTCAGTTCTGATCACGCCGTCCTGCCCGAGAACGAGAACGACGAGACCGTCGCCGAGGCCGTAGTGGCCACCGACGCCGTCGAGACCGTCGAGGCCGAGGACACCACCGACAGCATCGACACCACCGACGCCGACGACGCCGACGACACCGTCGAGGCCGTCGAGGCCGACGCCGACGAGACCCCCGAGATCACCTTCGGTGACCTGGGCCTCCCCGAGGGCGTCGTGCGCAAGCTGGCGCAGAACGGCGTCACCACCCCCTTCCCGATCCAGGCCGCGACCATCCCGGACGCCCTGGCCGGCAAGGACATCCTCGGCCGCGGCCGTACCGGCTCCGGCAAGACCCTCTCCTTCGGTCTGCCGCTGCTCGCCACCCTGGCGGAGGGCCGCACCGAGAAGAAGAAGCCCCGCGGCGTCATCCTCACCCCGACCCGTGAGCTCGCGATGCAGGTCGCGGACGCCCTCCAGCCGTACGGCGACGTGCTCGGCCTCAAGATGAAGGTCGTCTGCGGCGGTACGTCGATGGGCAACCAGATCTACGCGCTCGAGCGCGGCGTCGACATCCTCGTCGCCACCCCGGGCCGTCTGCGCGACATCATCAACCGCGGCGCCTGCTCCCTGGAGCAGGTCAAGATCGCGGTCCTCGACGAGGCCGACCAGATGGCCGACCTGGGCTTCCTGCCCGAGGTCACCGAGCTGCTCGACCAGGTTCCGGCCGGCGGCCAGCGCCTGCTCTTCTCCGCCACCCTGGAGAACGAGATCGACAGCCTGGTCAAGCGCTACCTGGTGAACCCGGTCACGCACGAGGTCGACCCGTCCGCCGGCGCCGTCACGACGATGACCCACCACGTCCTGGTCGTGAAGCCGAAGGACAAGGCCCCGGTCACCGCGGCCATCGCCGCCCGTAAGGGCCGCACCATCATCTTCGTCCGCACCCAGCTGGGCGCCGACCGCATCGCCGAGCAGCTGCGTGACGCCGGTGTGAAGGCCGACGCGCTGCACGGCGGCATGACCCAGGGCGCGCGTACCCGCACCCTCGCCGACTTCAAGGACGGCTACGTCAACGCGCTCGTCGCGACCGACGTCGCCGCCCGAGGCATCCACGTGGACGGCATCGACCTGGTCCTCAACGTGGACCCGGCCGGCGACCACAAGGACTACCTGCACCGCTCGGGCCGTACCGCCCGTGCCGGCCGCTCCGGCGTCGTGGTCTCCCTGGCCCTGCCGCACCAGCGCCGTCAGATCTTCCGTCTGATGGAGGACGCGGGCGTCGACGCCTCGCGCCACATCGTCGGCGGGGCCGGCGCGTTCGACCCCGAGGTCGCCGAGATCACCGGCGCCCGCTCGCTCACCGAGGTCCAGGCCGACTCCGCGAACAACTCGGCCAAGCAGGCCGAGCGCGAGGTCGCCGACCTGACCAAGCAGCTGGAGCGCCTGCAGCGCCGCGCCGTCGAGCTCCGCGAGGAGGCCGACCGCCTGGTGGCCCGCGCCGCCCGTGAGCGCGGTGAGGACCCGGAGGCCGCGGTCGCCGAGGTGACCGAGGCCGCCGAGGCCGAGGTCGCGGAGGCCGTCGCCGCGGTGGCGGCCGAGCCGGTTCGCGAGGAGCGCCGCGACTTCGACCGCCGCGACGACCGCGGTGGCTACGAGCGCCGTGACAACGACCGTGGTGGCTTCCGTCGGGACAACGACCGTGGCGGCGACCGCGGTGGCTTCCGTCGCGACAACGACCGTCCGTCGGGCGGCTTCCGCCGTGACAACGACCGTCCGTCGTTCAACCGCGACCGTGACAACGACCGCGGTGGCTTCCGTCGCGACAACGACCGTCCGTCCGGTGGCTTCCGCCGTGACAACGACCGTCCGTCGTTCAACCGCGACCGTGACAACGACCGCGGTGGCTTCCGTCGCGACAACGACCGTCCGTCCGGTGGCTTCCGCCGTGACAACGACCGTCCGTCGTTCAACCGCGACCGTGACAACGACCGTGGCGGCTTCCGTCGCGACAACGACCGTCCCTCGTTCAACCGCGACCGTGACAACGACCGCGGTGGCGACCGTGGCGGCTTCCGCCGCGACAACGACCGTCCGTCCGGCGGCTTCCGTCGCGACAACGAGCGCCGTGACAACGACCGTCCGTCCGGTGGCGGCTTCCGCCGCGACGACCGCCCCTCCGGCGGCCACCGTGGCAGCGACCGTCCGTTCAACCGCGACCGTCGTGACGACCGCCCGTCCAGCGGCTTCCGCCGCGACGACCACCGCCCCTCGGGCGGCGGCTTCCGCCGTGACGACCACCGCCCGTCCGGTGGTGGCTTCCGCCGCGACGAGAAGCCGCGCTGGAAGCGCAACGGCTGATCTTCCGTAAGGCCGTGAAAGGGCCCGTATCCGCACTTCGGTGCGGGTGCGGGCCCTTTCCGTACCCGCTGTTAGAGTCGCCGCATCCGAACGGGTGGCCGTGGCTGGGGGGCTGCGACGACACCCTGTTCGCCCGACTGCATCTCGTCACGTCTCAGGGGGGACCGAGTGCGCCGTAGCGCTCTTGTACGCCATTCCATCGCAGCCGTGGCCGCGGCGACCGTCTTCGCCGGCCTCGGCCCGCTCATTCCGACGGCGGCCGCCGCCGAGGGCGACACGGTCGTCTTCCCGGCCGCGGTCGCGGCCCAGCCCCGCCAGGTCGTCCCGCTCTCGGCAGGCCCGGGCGGCTACCTCCGCTACGAACAGGGTCTCGGGCAGTTCTGGACCAGCTGGGACGGCGTCGAGACGATCGTCCACAACGACCGGGAGGGCGCGGAGACCGGCGGCGTGTACGGGGCGGGCTCCGACGTCGTCGCGGCGTACCAGTCGAACGGGCCGATCACGCCCGCGGACATACGCCTGTGGGACGTGACCGCCGGGGAGAACACCTACGTCCGGCTGCCGTCGCTCGACCACACGTACGTGGGGACCTTCGGTTCCACCGTCGTCACCTTCACGCAGAGCGGCGCCGACGCCCCGCGCGAGTGGCACCTGCTGCGGCGGGTGAACGGCGCCGTGCAGGACACCCCCGTGACCGGTTGGCCGGAGGGCGCGACGCCCGCCGACAAGGCGGTGGCGGGAGACGCGAACGGCTTTCTGATCGGCTACCAGGTGGACGGCGTCACCCGCCCCGCCTGGGTCGACCTCGCCTCCGCCAAGGTCAGGCCGGTCTCGCTGGACCCGACCGCCCGGGTGGGCTCCTTCGTCCAGACGCCCACCGAGGTCATCGTGTGGACGAAGGACGGCAAGGTGCGGTTCTTCCCCAAGGGGCAGCCCGGCGGCGAGGGGCCGCTCACCCAGGCCCCGGCCACGCTCGACCTCGCCTACAAGAACGACGGCGACGTCCTGCTGGGCTCCGTCAACCTGGACCTCGTCGTCGCCCGCGCCACCGGCTACTCGGCGACCGCCCCGTACAGCATCTTCACGGCGTCCCGGCTGGGCGGCCAGGAGAGCTACCGGTTCCTGTACGGCCGCAAGGACGCGGTGGCCACGCCGGACGGCGGGCTGCTGATGATCGGCGGCCTGGGCGCCGACGAACTGGGCCTCTACCGCTTCCGCCCGGAGGGAGCGTCCACGACCCTGAACCGCATCCGCGAGGTGACCCCGCTCACCTCGAAGCCGCGCCGGCTGAGCTTCAGCCACGGCCGGCTCGACTCGCTGGAGCGGATGCCGGACGAGAAGAACGTCGTCCGCTCGCGGACGGTGTCGGTCAGCGGGCCCCTTGAGGCGGGGGAGACGCAGGAGCGGGGAGACCTCGGCCTGCCCCTGGACTACTGCACGGACACGACCTCTTGCGAAGCACCGTTCACGACGGGCGACGGGCGGATGGTGTTCAACAGGCCCGGCAACGAAGCGGGGCTGCCGGTCGTGGTGGAGCCCGGGGCGGCCACGGGCCGTCCGATCAGCACCGAGTTCACCTCCTTCAACGTCTTCGACGTGTCGGGCCGCTATGCCCTGGGCGCCGGGAGCGGCCCCGACGGTCTGAGCTTCCGCACGTCCGTGATCGACCTGGACACGGGGAAGCGGGCCGCCACGTTCGCGGTCGGCTACGAGCTCAGGGAGGCCGAGCTCTACGGTGACACCCTCTGGGTGCCGGGCTCGGGCGAGACCGCCGGCAAGGTCGTCGGCTACGACGTCCGGACGCGCGCGGTGAAGCGCACGGTCGACCTGGGGGCCGACTGCGCCGCCCAGAACGTCCGGGTGACGGCGCACTGGCTCGGCTGGGACTGCGCGAGCGGAGCGGCCGGAGTCCACGACCTCGACACGCACACGAACCACCCGTTCGGCGACGCGTACTCCGTCCTCGGCGACGGCTACGCGGTCAGGGCTTCCGGGACCGAGCTCAAGGTCACGGACTACAGGGGGTCCGCCCCCGTGGCGAAGGGCACGTACCGGACCAGCGAGTTCAACGACGAGGCGGGCGAGTACGCCGTCGACACCGCCACCGGGCGCCTGGCGTACCAGTCGACCGCGGCCGGTGACGTGAGCGTCGTCGACCTCGGCGTCCCCGCCTCGCCGCTCGCCCGCATCGACGCCGACGTGCCCGCCACGGCCGCCGTCGCCGACGGGACGGGCACGTGGCGGCCGCGCTGGTGGCTGTCCAAGCCGGCCGCCTCCTGGCAGCTGACCCTGACGCGCAAGGCCACCGGCACCGTGGCCCGCACCCTGACGGGCGGCGAGGCGCGGGGCGTGCTCGCGGCCGCCTGGGACGGCAGGGACGCCGCGGGCAGGCTCGTCGCGAACGGCTCCTACAGCTGGAAGCTGACGGCCAAGGCGGCCGACGGCTCCGGGGCCGACCTGGTGCACTCCGGCGACGTCCTCCTGAGCGGGGCGGCGGCGTCGGAGTACGGCACGTTCGCGCCGCTCACGCCGACGCGGCTGATGGACACCCGGGCCGGGCTCGGGGTGCCGAAGGCCAAGGTCGGCGCGGCGCAGACCGTCTCGCTCCAGGTGGCGGGCGCGGGCGGGGTCCCGGCGGCGGGCGTCACGGCGGTCGTCCTCAACGTGACCGCGACGAACGCGAGCTCCGGCAGCTTCGTGTCGGTGTACCCGTCGGGCACGCAGCGGACGAGCGCGTCGAACCTGAACTTCACGGCCGGCCGGACCGCGCCGAACCTGGTGGTCGTCCCCGTGGTGGACGGCAAGGTGAACTTCTACAACCACGCCGGCTCGGTCGACCTGCTGGCCGACGTCGCCGGCTACTACACGAGCGCCGGCACGGGCACCACGTACCAGCCGGTCACGCCGACCCGCCTGATGGACACCCGCAGCGGCCTGGGCGTGCCCAAGGCCAAGGTCGGCCCGGCCGGCACGGTGAGCCTCGCCGTCCCCGAGCCGGGGGCGACGGCGGTCGTCCTGAACGTCACGGCGACGGGCCCGACGGCCGGCGGCTTCGTGTCGGTCTACCCGTACGGGACCCCGCGCACGGCGGCGTCGAACCTGAACTTCACGGCGGGTCAGACGGTGCCGAACCTGGTCGTCGTCCCCGTGAAGGACGGCAAGGTCACCTTCTACAACCACGCGGGCTCCGTCGACCTGCTGGCCGACGTCGCCGGCTACTACAAGGCGGGCGCCTCGGGCGCCGAGTACAGGCCGGTCACGCCGACCCGTCTGATGGACACCCGCACGGGCGACCCGCTCGGCGCGGGCGGCACGGTGAGCCTCCCGGTCGACCGTCCGGGGGCGACGGCGGTCGTCCTGAACGTCACGGCGACGGGCCCGACGGCCGGCGGCTTCGTGTCGGTCTACCCGTACGGGACCCCGCGCACGGCGGCGTCGAACCTGAACTTCACGGCGGGTCAGACGGTGCCGAACCTGGTCGTCGTCCCCGTGAAGGACGGCAAGGTCACCTTCTACAACCGGGCCGGTTCGGTCCACCTTCTCGCGGACCTCGCGGGCTACTTCGTCGGCTGACCCCGGCCCGGCCCCGGCGCACCGCCCGGTGCGCCGGGGCCGATACCCGATCGGTTTCGGGGAGGTCTCCGGCTATGCTGCTCGGGTGTGCTCGTCCACGGGCCGTTAGCTCAATTGGCAGAGCAGTGGACTTTTAATCCATTGGTTGTGGGTTCGAGTCCCACACGGCCTACCGACGCACGGCGGGCGAGGGGAGACCCTCTGTCCTGCTGCGGAGCGCCCCGACCGGTTTCGGCTGGTCGGGGCGCTCCGTCGTTCCGGGTTCACCGTGACGGTGCCACAGGAACGGAGGCCCACCAGGTCGAGGGCGCCGCGACGGTGTACCCCAGGGACTCGTACAGCGGCCTGCCCAGCTTCGAAGCGGTGAGCGTGACCGGCAGCTCCGCCAGGTGGGCCAGGGCTCCGAGCATGACGGACCGGCCGACGCCACGCGACCGGAAGGCCGGTGAGGTGCCGACCCAGTAGTGGCTGCCGACGCCGTCGTCCACGACGCTGACGCAGGCTCCCGCGGCCACGCCGTCGTGCCAGGCGACGAACACGTCCACGCCCGGCTGCCCGATCAGCGTCATCGGGAACAGCTCGCCGGGGCGGTAGGGCTCGAAGCCGGTCAGTTCGAAGCCCTCGATGACGATCCGCTCGGCGGCCTGGAGCTCCTCGGGCCGCTGTACCCGGGTCACCTCCAGGGCCGGTTCGCCGACGGGCCCGGGCGGGCGCAGCATGACCGGCATCTGCCAGCTGCGCATGCCCAGCGGGCTCAGGTCGGTCGAGCCGAACGGATCCTCGACGTTCACCGGCCCCGCGGCCCGGCGGGCCAGCTCGCTCAACTCGGCCCGTTCGCCCGGGTCGAGGTCGGGCTCCTGGATCAGGATCCGCAGTCCGGCCCGCTCGTCTCCGTCGACCGCGACGAAGCCGCGGCGCCGGATGACGTCATGCCCCCGGCTTCGTCCGGTCGCGGTCCAGAGGGCGGCGGAGTTGCGGGCCTGACGCGTCGGCGCCTCGGCCAGGGCCAGGGGCGTGGGCCGGCCGGCCGGAGTGGATCTTGTTGTCATTGCGCTTACGGTAGTGCGCAGTTGACCCGTCACGCAGGCCGATTCCGGGCGGGCCGTCGGGCCGCCCGGCGCCCCTGCCCGGCTCCCGCCGGGACGGGGGCGTCTCGTCGTGACGGGGGTCAGCCGGTGACGCCCAGGGCCGCCAGGCGCTCCGGGTCCGCCACGATGTCGATGCCGACGATGCGGTCGGCGACGATCGTGAAGGCCATGAGGCCGACCGGGCGCCCGTCGGCGAGGGAGACCAGGCCGGCCGCGCCGTTGACCACGACCGGGCGGGCCGCGTGGCGGAACCGGGCGAAGGTGAGGGCCTGGCTCGTGACCGCCTCGGCGCCGCGGACCAGCTTGGAGGCGGCCCTCAGCAGGGTGCCGCCGTCGGCGCGGAGGACCACGCCGGGGTCGAGGACCGTCAGCAGGCCCTGGAAGTCGCCGGCCCGGGAGGCGGCCAGGAAGGCGTCGACGACCTCGCGCTGGCGGGCCAGGTCGGGCGCGGGGGCCGGGGTGGCGCCCTGGACGCGGCGGCGGGCGCGGCTGGCGAGCTGGCGGGTGGCGGCGGGGCTGCGGTCGACGATGGGCGCGATCTCGTCGAAGGAGACCGCGAACAGGTCGTGCAGCACGAACGCGAGGCGCTCGGCCGGGGACAGGGTCTCCAGGACGACGAGGAGCGCGAGTCCGACCGAGTCGGCGCGCAGCGCCTCCTTCTCGGGGTCGGCGACGCCCTCCTCCCGGACCACCGGGTCGGGCACGTAGCTCTCCAGCGGGTCCTCGCGGCGGGCGGTGCGGGAGCGCAGCATGTCGAGGCAGACCCGGCCGACGACGGTGGTCAGCCAGCCGCTGAGGTTCTCCACGCCGCTGGTGTCGGAGCGGTTCAGCTTGAACCAGGCCTCCTGGACGGCGTCCTCCGCCTCGCTGAGCGAGCCGAGCATCCGGTAGGCCACCGCCCGCAGGTGGCCGCGGTCGGCGTCGAAGCGTGCGGCCAGGAGGTCCTTGTCCATCGGTGGGTGTTCCCCTTCGCGTCCGGTCACAGGGTCGTACGGGTATGACGGATGACGCCCCACGGATGTGACAGGTTCCGGTACGTGAGATCCCCGCCCGGTCGAAGGAAACGGCCCGGATTCCCCGGGCGAACCCCGCGAGCGCCGTGGATCAGCCCTTCAGCGTGGTGATCGTCTTCCCTAGATTTATGTCCATGACGACGACATCGACGCAGGTCAGCCCCGTGAACTCGGTCCTCCGCACCCCGCCCGCCGCCCCCGCCGCCGCGGTCGCGTACTTCTCCGCCAGCCTCGCCTTCCACGCCGACGTCTCCGATGTGGCCTCCGCCCTCGCCGACGCCCGGGCCACCGGCGGCGACCCCGGTTTCGTGGTGCTCGACTCCCGCTCCACCGCCTCCTGGGACCAGGGGCACGTGCCGGGCGCGGTGCACCTGCCGACCGCCCTCATCGCCGAGCAGGCCGAGCAGCTCCTCGACAAGGGCGTCCCGGTCGTCACGTACTGCTGGGGCCCCGGCTGCAACGGCGCCACGCGCGCCGCGCTCGCCCTCGCGCAGCTGGGCTTCCAGGTGAAGGAGATGCTGGGCGGCTTCGAGTACTGGGTGCGCGAGGGCTTCGGCTTCGAGACGTGGGAGGGCGCCGAGCAGAGGGCGGCGGACCCGCTCACGGCGCCGGTCGACTCGGACGACTGCGGTTGCTGAGGAGGACCCCGGCGGCGGCCCGGCGGCAATGGATTTCGTGACCTGGGCATTCATGCCGTAGAGTGGTGTTCACCGACGCGGGGTGGAGCAGCTCGGTAGCTCGCTGGGCTCATAACCCAGAGGTCGCAGGTTCAAATCCTGTCCCCGCTACTCAGTAGCCCGAAGGCCCGGATCCGATCATGGATCCGGGCCTTCGGCGTTTCCGTGTACCCGGACCCGTAGCCGTGGGCAACCGGAAAGGCCATACGCCCGCAAGTAAACGGTGGCCAAAACCGGGTCCGCCTTTTTGCGCGCCGCACGTGCGCCGCGTAGCCTCACGCGCACGATGAGTGACCGAGGTGTGACGGAACTGCGGCAGGCGGGACGGCGGGCGCCCGCCGTCCTGCTGCTGTTCGCGCTCGTCGCGCTGATCGCGGGCGTCTGCCACGGCGCGCACGGGCACGCGCTGGCGGCGCCCGGGGCGGTGACGTCGGGTGCGGTGCCCGCCGGTGAGGCGACGGCCGTCGGGGCGGTGGCCTCGGGTGCGGTGGTCCCCCGCGCGGTGGCCTCCGGTGGCACCGCCGCCTTCTCCGTCCCCGGGTTCCCGCACGGCTGCGAGCGGTCCGGGGAGGGGTGGTCCTTCGACGCGCACCTGCCCGCGCAGTCCGCCGGTGCGCAGTTCCCGGCGCCGGACGCCGCGGGCGCCGTCCTCGCGTACGACGAGGTGTTCCCCGAGGCCCCGCACACGCGCTGTGTCCGTGGCCGGGCCGGGCCCGGACCCGAGCCGGGCCGGCTGCTGATCGCCCTCGGGGTGGACCGGAACTGAGCCGGGTCGCGCACCTAAGCGACCTCGTTCCTTCCGCACGCCCCGGACGCCGGGGCTGCCCCACCCCAAGGACGCTACCCCCCATGAGCAATCCCGCCCACCTGATCTCCGTGGCCCGGCAGACCGTCGGCAACACCCCCGTCCTGTGGATGGACGACGGGTACTGGGCCAAGCTGGAAGGCTTCAACTTCGGCGGCATCAAGGACCGCGCCGCCCTCCACATGGTCGAGCAGGCCCGCCGCCGCGGGGAGCTGCGGCCGGGCGCCCCCATCGTCGAGTCCACCTCCGGCACCCTCGGGCTCGGGCTCGCGCTCGCCGGGATCCTGCACGGGCACCCCGTCCACGTCGTCACCGACCCCGGCCTCGAACCGATCGTCGAGCGGATGCTCACCGCCCACGGCGCCCACGTGCACGTCGTGCCCGAGCCCAGCCCGGACGGCGGCTGGCAGCAGGCCCGGATGGACCGGGTCGCCGAACTGCTGATCGCCCTCGACGGGGCCTGGTGGCCCAACCAGTACGGCAACCCCGACAACCCGCAGGCCTACGGCGGGCTCGCCGCCGAGCTCGGCGAGCAGCTGGACCGGGTCGACGTGCTGGTCTGCGCGGTCGGCACCGGAGGCCACTCGGCCGGCATCTCCCGCGCGCTGCGCGCCACCACCAGCCCCGCCCTCGAACTCGTCGGGGTGGACTCCATCGACTCCACCGTCTTCGGCCTCCCGGCCGGCGAGCGCCTGATGCGCGGGCTCGGCTCCTCCATCCACCCGGGCAACGTCGACCACGCCGCCTTCGACGAGATCCACTGGGTGGGTCCCGCGGAGGCGGTACGGGCCGCCCGGCGGCTCGCGTCCCGGCAGTTCGCCACCGGCGGCTGGAGCGTGGGTGCGGTCGCGCTGGTCGCGGGCTGGCTGGCCCGCACCCGGCCGCGCGGCACCCGGATCGCGGCGGTCTTCCCCGACGGGCCGCAGCGCTACTTCGACACCGTCTTCAACGACGAGTTCTGCGCGGCGCACGGGCTGCTCGACGGCCCCGTACGGGAGGACCCCGCCGGGTACGCCGAGGGCGAGCCGGTCCGTGGCTGGACCCGCCGGGTGCTGGACCGGGCGGAGCGGGTCCGTTGAGCACGACGACCGCGCCGCCCCCGGGCGGGATCTGGAAGCAGAGCCGCACCTTCGACCCGGCCGTGCGGCTGCTCTTCCTGAACCAGCTCACCATCAACCTCGGCTTCTACATGCTGATGCCGTACCTGGCCGCCCACCTGGCCGACGGCCTCGGGATGGCGGCCTGGGCGGTCGGGCTCGTGCTCGGCGCGCGGAACCTGTCCCAGCAGGGCATGTTCCTCGTCGGCGGCGCGCTCGCCGACCGGCTCGGCTTCAAGCCGCTGATCGTCGCCGGGTGCGCGCTGCGGACGGCCGGCTTCGGGGCGCTCGCCTTCGCGCAGTCGCTGCCGATGCTGATCGCCGCCTCGCTGGCGACCGGCCTGGCGGGGGCGCTGTTCAACCCCGCGGTGCGGGCCTATCTGGCGGTGGAGGCGGGGGAGCGGCGCGTGGAGGCCTTCGCGCTGTTCAACACCTACTACCAGGCGGGCATCCTGCTCGGGCCGCTCGTCGGGGTGGCGCTGACCGGGGTGTCGTTCCGGCTGACGTGCGTGGTGGCCGCGGTGCTGTTCGCCGGGCTCACCCTCGTACAGCTGCGGCACCTGCCCGTGCGGAAGGAGCTGCCCGCGGGGGACGGGCGGGAGCGGGGGCAGTTCGGGACGGTGCTCGCCAACCGGGTGTTCTGGCTGTTCTCGCTGGCGATGACCGGTTCGTACGTGCTGTCGTTCCAGGTCTATCTGGCGCTGCCGCTCGCCGCGGACAGCACGGCGGTGACGACGGCGCTGTTCGTGGTGTCGGCGGTGGTGGCGCTCGTCGGGCAGCTGCGGATCACCGCCTGGTGCAAGCGGCGGCTCAGCCGGGAGCGGTGTCTGGTGCTCGGGCTCGGGCTGATGGGCGTGGCGTTCCTGCCGCCGGCGCTGCTGGGCGGCGGCCGTTCGCTGCCGGGGCTGCTGCTGTGCGCGGCGCTCCTGGCGGCGGCGAACGCGGTGCTCTACCCGTACGAGATGGACACCGTGGTCGCCCTCGCCGAGGGCCGCTGGGTCGCCACCCACTACGGGCTCTACAACACCGTCTGCGGGATCGGCATCACCCTGGGGAACCTGGGCACGGGAGCCCTGCTCGACCTCACCGGCTGGTCGTCGGTGCCCTGGCTGACGCTGTGCGCGGTCGGTCTGGGCTGCGCGGCGGCGATGGCGGCGCTGTCCCGGGGCGGGCGGCTCGCCGTCCGGCCGGCCGTACGCCAGTCGGCCGCGCGGGAGTCGCCGACGGGCACCGGCTGACCTCACCCTGGGGAGGGCGCGGGTCCTCCCGTCGCCCTCGGGCCGGGCCCGGTGCTCCAGGCGGGCCCGGGGCCGGGCGGGCCCAGGTCCAGGCGGGAGAGCAGAGGTGGCGCGAGCAGCGGTGCGGCACGGGCCTCCCGGCGGGGCCGGTGGTGCGGGCGGTGACGGGGGACGGGGGCCGTTTCCCGTCGCCCGTCGCTTCATCCGCGCCCTTCCCCCGCTGATCATCGTGGGCGGTGTCTGCTTCGACCTGGCGACTCCGCCCGAGTACACCGCGGCGCCGCTGTTCTCGGCGGCGCCGCTGATCGCCGCCCCCTTCTTCTCCACGTTGACGACGTTCCTGACGGGCGTCGCCGCCGTGCTCGCGAGCATCGGCCTGCACGTGTACAACGGCACGGTCAGTCGTGTCTCCTCGCTCACCGAGACGCTGACCGTCCTCACCGTCGCGGCGCTCGCCATGCTGATCAACCGGGTGGTGCGGCGCAGCGGCGAGCGGCTCGCGTCGGCGCGGGTGATCGCGGCGACGGCGCAGAAGGCGGTGCTGCCGACGCCCGCCGAGCGGATCGGCGGGCTGCAGATCGCGGCCCGGTACGAGGCGGCGCAGGCCGACGCGTTCATCGGCGGCGACCTGTTCGCCGTCCAGGACACCCCCTACGGGGTGCGGCTGGTCGTCGGCGACGTGCGGGGCAAGGGGCTGGACGCGGTGGAGGCCGTCGCCGTGGTCATCGGCGCCTTCCGGGAGGCGGCCGAACTGGAGCCGACGCTGGAGGGCGTGGCGCAGCGGCTGGAGCGGGCGCTGGACCGGGAGGGCACGCGGCGGGACGGGCTCGACGCCTTCGAGGGGTTCACGACGGCGGTCCTCGCGGAGATCCCGCGCGCGGACGGTGGCGGCGGTGTCGTGCGGGTCGTGAACCGGGGGCATCCGGAGCCGCTGCTGCTGTACGGGGACGGCGGGCTCGACCGGCTGCAGCCGACCGAGGCCGCGCTGCCGCTGGGGATGGGGGAGTTGGCGGTGTGGCCCGACCGGGCCGACGAGACGCCGTACCCGGCGGGCGCGACGCTGCTGCTCTACACGGACGGTCTCTCGGAGGCACGGGACGGGCGCGGGGTCTTCTACGATCCGGCGGAGCGGCTCGCGGGGCGGCTCTTCCCCGGCCCGGAGGAGCTGCTGGACGCGCTGGTGGCGGATGTGCGGCGGCACACCGGCGGGGGCTCGAACGACGACATGGCGCTGCTCGCGGTGAGCCGCCCGGCGGCGGGACAGCCGGAGCGGCGACGGACGATGCCGGTGGTGCCGCCGGAGGGGGCCGCGGAGACGTCTCCCGGGGGGCTTCCCGGGGGGCCTTCAGGGGCGCCTCCCGAGGGTGGTGACGGGACGTAGTCGAGGGGTGTCGCTCCGATAACAATTGATACAACGTCAGATTCCCGATGTGACGCGGATCCTGCCTGACCAGGGGTCAACTCGGGCCATTCCCTCTCAATCCAGCTAATGATCAAGGGGGACGGCTTGGAATCGGGAGGCCGTGTCTATTAACGTTCGATAACGCAGCGCGGTCGTCACAGCCGTCGCAAGAGACGGCACCGTGCGCGCGCGCCGAATCCCGCAAGGGAACCGGGGAACCACCACTTGGGGTGAATCGGGCCACGTCGCACCCGTGCGGCACACCCGTAGGAGACCTTCCTGCTCCGAACCCGTCAGCTAACCCGGTAGGCGAGAAGGAAGGAAAGGAGAGCGCCTCCGTGGCGTCCAACACCCCTGCTCCCGAAGCCCCCTTCGACTCATTCGGCACTCACGGTGCCGCGGGCACGGGCGGGGAGGAATGGAACCCCACCGAGGACTCGCTGCGGGCCCAGAACCGCTCCGGCGGCCGGCACCGGGTCGTCAAGCAGCGCTCCAACTTCGCCCGCTCCTCCACCGTCCTCGGTGTCGGCGTCATCGCCGCCGTCGGCGCGGGCGGCCTGGCCACCGCGCAGGAGAAGCCCCCGGTCGCCATCGCCCTGCCGGACCTCGACCTGCCCGACGCCTCCGAACTCCCCGGCATCGGCGACCTGATCGGCGGCAAGGACAAGAGCTCCGGCGACAGCGCCCAGGTCACGAACAACGCGCAGCCGCTCACCGCCCTCACCTACACCGCGCCCGCGGACAGCACCTCCGCCGCCGCGCCCGCGGGGACCAAGCAGCAGACCGCCGACGCCGGCGAGGCGCTGCGCGCCCGCATCCTCCAGCAGGCCGAGCAGCAGCAGGCCGCCGCCGACACCGCCGAGAAGGAGGCGGCGCAGAAGGCCGCCGCCGAGAAGGCGGCGACGGAGGCCGCGGCCAAGGCAGAGGCGGCGGAGAAGGCGGCGGCCGAGGCGAAGAAGAAGGCCGAGGCGGAAGCCGCGGCGAAGGCCGAGGCCGAGCGCCTGGCCAAGCTGGCCGCCAGCTACTCGCTGCCCACCTCCTCGTACACGCTGACCTCCACCTACGGCGAGGCCGGCTCGATGTGGTCCTCCGGCTACCACACCGGCCTGGACTTCGCCGCGCCCACCGGCACCCCGGTCAAGGCCGTCCACAGCGGCACCGTGAAGTCGGCCGGCTGGTCCGGCGCGTACGGCTACCGGATCGTCCTGGAGCTCGAGGACGGCACCGAGGTCTGGTACTGCCACCTGTCCTCGATGACGGTCGGCGCGGGCCAGTCCGTCGGCACCGCCGACACCATCGGCCGGGTCGGCGCCACCGGCAACGTCACCGGCCCCCACCTCCACCTGGAGGTCCACACCCCGTCCGGCGGCGGCATCGACCCGGCGGGCTGGCTGCGCTCGAAGGGCCTCAGCCTCTGACGTCCGGCCGGACGTCACCCGCGGAAGCGGAATAGGCCCGGCCACGCGGGGGGTTGACCACCTCATGACTTCTCTCCGCAAGCTGGGCTCCTCCGACCTGCACGTCTTCCCGCTCGCCCTCGGCGGCAACGTCTTCGGCTGGAGCGCCGACGAGGCGCAGTCCTTCGCCGTCCTCGACGCGTACACCGCCGCGGGCGGCAACTTCGTCGACACCGCCGACCTCTACTCCGCGTGGGCCGAGGGCCACGAGGGCGGCGAGTCCGAGACCGTCATCGGCCGCTGGCTCGCCTCCCGCGGCAAGCGCGCCGACGTCCTCGTGGCGACCAAGGTCGGCGCCCACCCCCGCTACAAGGGCCTGAGCGCGACCACCATCAAGGGCGCCGCCGAGGAGTCGCTGCGCCGCCTCGGCACCGACTACATCGACCTCTACTACACGCACTTCGACGACGAGTCCGTGCCCGTCGAGGAGATCGTCACCGCGCTCGACCAGCTGGTGAAGGACGGCAAGGTCCGTGCCGTCGCCGCCTCCAACATCTCCCCGGAGCGGCTGCGCGCCTCCCTCGACTTCGCCGAGGCCGAGGGGCTCGCCCGCTACGTCGCCCTCCAGCCGCACTACAACCTGGTCTCCCGCGAGACCTACGAGGGCGCCCTCCTGGAGACCGCCGAGCAGGCCGGCCTCGCCGCCGTGCCGTACTTCGGGCTCGCCTCGGGCTTCCTCACCGGCAAGTACCGCCCGGGCACCACCGTCGCCAGCGTCCGCGCCGAAGGGGCGGCCAAGCACCTGGAGACCGAGCGGGGCCAGAAGGTGCTCGCCGCGCTCGACGCGGTCGCCGAGGCCCACGACGCCGAGCCCGCCACCGTCGCCCTGGCCTGGCTCGCCTCCCGCCCCACCGTCGTCGCCCCGATCGCCTCGGCCCGCACGGTCGAGCAGCTGCCCGCCCTCGTCGCGGTCGCCGAACTGGAGCTGACGGCGACCGAGCTGGCGGCGCTGGACGAGGCCTCGGCGGTCTGATCCGCGCTCCCGCCCGCCGGGCACCGCGTCCGGTCCGTCCGCCCCGCCGGCTGCCGTACTAGCTGCGGTACGGGTTGTAGCCGCCGTAGTCCAGGTACTGCGGCGGCGCCCAGACCCGGCCCGTGGCCCGCGCGGCGTGGGTGAGCGCGGGCGAGGCCACCTGCCTGCGCTGCCACAGGTGGTGCAGCAGCTCCTGCTCGCGGGCCGCGAAGTCCGGGGCCGCCTGGCCGCGTCCGGCCCGGTGGCGCAGGAAGGCCAGGGTGGTGGCGAAGGCCTCGTACTCGCCGACGGCCTGCGCGGCCGGCTTCCCGTACGTACGGGCGGCGAAGCCGCGGGCCAGCGCGCGGGCCCGCATCGAGGAGAGCGCGAGCGGTTCGTCGTGCGCGAGCCACCCGGCCGTCGCGTAGGCCGGGAGCTCGCCGGATATCGTGCGCAGCTCCTTCTGCCGGCTCCATATCGCGAGCCAGGTCAGCAGGGCGAAGACCGGGACCATGAACATCCCGTACACCGCGAGGAACGCCAGCGGGTGGAAGGACGCCGAACCGTTCCACAGGGCGTGCATGCCCATGCCGAGCACGAGGCCGGCGAGCGGGAACAGCACCAGCCGGGTGCGGCGGAACCGGGCGCCGGGCGCCAGGGCGGCGGCGAAGCCGAAGCCGAGGCCGGTGAGCGAGGTGAACAGCGGGTGGGCGAACGGCGACATGATGATCCGGACCAGGAAGGTCCCGAAGGTCATGGAGCCGAGACCGGTGGAGCCGATCTCCTGGTCCTCGCCGAAGGCGTTGCCCAGATAGAGGATGTTCTCGGTGAAGGCGAAGCCGGTGGCCGTGAACCCGGCGTAGACGAGGCCGTCGACCGGGCCCGTGAAGTCCCTGCGGCGGAAGAGGAAGAGCAGCAGCACCGCCGCGCCCTTGGCGGTCTCCTCCACGACCGGGGCGACCGCGGTCGCGCCGAGGGTGTCGGCGGAGCCGGGGTCGGCGGTGGCGCTGCTGATCCACTCCACCGCGAAGGAGTTGGCCAGGATCGCCACCAGCGTGGAGGCGAACGCGCCCCAGGCGAGGGCGAACAGCAGGTTCTTCCAGGGGGCGGGCTCGACCCGGTCGAGCCAGCGGAACGCGGCCATCAGCAGCGGCACGGGCAGGACCGCGAGGCCGAGACCGACGAGGAAGCCCTCGGTGCCGGTCTCCTCCCGGACCAGCGCGAGGATCGCCAGGGCGCACAGCGCGAGCAGGGTGATCAGGGTGATGGCCCGCAGCAGCTTGCTGCGCCAGAAGGCGCGGCGCGGCTTGTACCGCCACTTGGAACGCTCCGGGACCGCCGCGAAGTCCGGCTGGTCGGTCTCCAGGGCGGGCACGGGTGCGGGCGCGGGGATGACCGCCTTGGCGGGGGCCGGGGCGGGGGCGGGCTCGGTGGCAGATCCGACGATCGGGTTCGACGACACGGAACGACCCTAACGAGCGTCACCGACACCGGCGAGGGAGTTCCCGCAGCCTGTGGAAAACCCGCCCTCGCCGGTGCGGTGCGAGCTCAGCGCCTGCGGAACAGCAGGTCGTGGACGACGTGTCCCTTGTCGAGGCCCTGCCCCTCGAACCGGGTCAGCGGCCGGTACCCGGGCCGGGGCGCGTAGCCGCCGTCGGCCTGGGTGTTCTCGAAGTCGGGGTGCGCGCTGAGCACGTCCAGCATCTGCTCCGCGTACGGCTCCCAGTCCGTGGCGCAGTGCAGCACGCCGCCGGGCTTGAGGCGGGGCGCGAGCAGCGTGAGGAAGTCGGGCTGGATCAGGCGCCGCTTGTGGTGCCGCTTCTTGGGCCAGGGGTCCGGGAAGTAGACCCGGCAGCCGTCGAGGGACTCGGGCGTGAGCATCTCGCGCAGCAGGATGATCGCGTCGCCGTTGGCGACCCGGACGTTCTCCAGGCCGTTGCGGTCGGCGAGCCCGAGCAGGTTGCCCTGGCCGGGGGTGTGGACGTCGACCGCGAGGATGCCGGTGCCGGGGTCGGCGGCGGCCATCTGCGCGGTGGCCTCGCCCATGCCGAAGCCGATCTCCAGGACGACCGGCAGCCCGCCGAACATGTCGGTCAGGTCGAGCCGGCTCTGGCCGTCGATGTCGAGGCCCCAGTCGGGCCACCGCTTCAGCATGGCCTCGGCCTGGCCCGCGGTGACGCGGCTGCGGCGCGGCTGGAAGCTGCGGATCCGCCGCTCGTAGTGCGAGCCGGCCGGGTCGGGCAGGGGACCCTCGCCCGGTGCGAACATCCGGCTGCCGAGCCGCGCGGCGCGCTGGTCGGCCCGGATGCGGTCGGCGGGGGTGGTGTGCGGGTGGTTCTCTGGCTGCTCAGACACAATGCGCCGATTCTACGGCGCGCCCGGGCGTGTGGCGGGGGCACCGGAGGGGCGGCGGCGGGGCCTGGGGCGGGCGTCCCGGGCGTCGGGGCGGTGTCCCGGGCGTCGGGGCGGTGTCCCGGGCGTCGGGGCGGGCGCCCCGGCCACCAGGGGCGGTCCGCACGGCGCCGCCCGCTACAGCAGCGCCAGCGCCCGGCCCGCGACCTCGCGGCCGATCGGCAGGGAGGCCGTCGCCGCCGGGGACGGGGCGTTGAGCACGTGGACCGTGCGCACGGACTCGCGGATCAGGAAGTCGTCCACCAGGGTGCCGTCCTTCAGCACCGCCTGCGCCCGCACGCCCGGCTTCGCCCGGCGCAGGTCGCGCTCCTCGACGATCGGCAGCATCCGCCGGACCGCCTCGGTGAAGGCGCGCTTGGACAGGGAGCGGTGCAGCTCGCCCGCCCCGTAGCGCCAGTGCGCCCGGGCGATGGCCCAGCTGCCCGGCCAGGCGAGGGTGCCGGCGAGCTCGCGCGGGCGGACCACCGACCAGCCGTAGCCCTCGCGGGCGAGGGCCGGGACCGCGTTCGGCCCGACGTGGACGCCGCCGTCGATGCCGCGGGTGAGGTGCACCCCGAGGAAGGGGAAGGCGGGATCGGGCACCGGGTAGACCAGGCCGCGCACGAGGGAGGGGTCGGCCAGCTCGTAGTACTCCCCTCGGAAGGGGACGATCCGCATCTCCGGGTCGTCGCCCGCGAGCCGCGCCACCCGGTCGCAGTGCAGCCCCGCGCAGTTGACCAGGACCCGCCCGCGCACCACCCGCCCGGCGGCCGTGCGCACGGCGACACCCCAGGGGCGCCGGTCGACGGCCGTGACCGCCGATCCGTACAGGATCCGCGCCCCGGAGGCCTCGGCCAGCTTCGCCGCGACCGCGCCGTAGTCGACGATGCCGGTCGTGCCGACGTGGATCGCGGCCACGCCCCGCACCCGAGGCTCGTACTCGCTGATCTGCGCCGGGCCCAGCTCCCGGACCGGGATCCCGTTCTCCCTGCCGCGCTGGACGAGCGCGTGCAGCCGGGGCAGCTCCTCGCGGTCGGTGGCGACGATCAGCTTGCCGGTGACCTCGTGGGGGATGCCGTACTCGGCGCAGAACTTGACCATCTCGGCCGCGCCCTCGGCCGCGAACCTGGCCTTGAGGGAGCCCGGCCGGTAGTAGATGCCGCTGTGGATCACACCGCTGTTGCGGCCGGTCTGGTGGCGGGCCGGGGCGTGCTCCTTCTCCAGGACGGTGACCCGGGTGCCCGGCGCGGCGCGCGTGATCGCGTACGCCGTCGACAGACCGACGATCCCGCCGCCGATCACCAGCACGTCACAGTCGTAGTCATAGCGGACAGACACCAGCGCCACCTCCCACCCCTGATAGTGCACTGGCCCACTGACAATCCCGCTAAACCGTTCCTGTCTGGGACGCGCGTCACGCCGGTGCCACGAGGAGCGGGCGGGCCCGCTCCCGGAGCTCCATGACCCGGGGCTCGTCCCCGTACGGTTCGAGCCGGGTCAGCAGGTCCCTCACGTACTCGGTGGTGCGGGCCGAGGAGATCCGCCCGGCGACCTCCACCGCGCGGGTGCCCGCGGCGCAGGCCGCGTCCAGGTTGCCCGACTCCAGCTCGGCCACCGCCGACACCACGAGCCGCAGCCCGTGCGAGCGCACGAACTCCTCGGTCGGGCGCGACAGGGCCTGCTCGGTGAAGCGCCGCACCTGGCGGGGCAGCTTCAGGTCCCGGTAGCACTCGGCGGCGTCGGCGCAGAAGCGGTCGTACGAGTAGAAGCCGAGCCACGTCGGGTCGGCGTCGCCCTCCCGGGAGCGCTCCAGCCAGCCCTCGGCCGCCTTCAGCGCGGCGGCGGCGGCCACCCCGTCGTTCGCCTTGGCGTGCGCCCGGGCCTCGACGAGCCGGAAGAACGACATGGTGCGGGCGGTGGCGAGGCCGCGGTTGCGCTCCAGCGCCGCCTGGGCCAGGTCGACGCCCTCGTCGGCGAAGCCGCGGTAGGTCGCCTGGAGCGACATGGAGGCCAGGACGTACCCGCCGAGGGGGACGTCGGCCGCCGCGCGGGCGAGCCGCAGCGCCTGGATGTAGTAGCGCTGGGCGGCCTCCTGCTGGCCGGTGTCGAAGGCCATCCAGCCGGCCAGCCGGGTCAGCTCGGCCGTCGCGCCGAACAGGGCGCGCCCCACCTCGTCCGAGTAGGAGCCGAGCAGCAGGGGCGCCGCGTCCACCCTTAAGCACTCGGGCACCATGGAGGAACGCCAGTCGCCGCCGCCGTACTTGGAGTCCCAGCGGCGGGCGTCCTCGGCGGCCTCGCGCAGCTTGGCGACGTCGCTGTGCCCCACCCGGGTGTGGTCGCCGGGCTCGCCCGCCGCCTGCGGGCGCACCGCCTGGCGCTCCACCGACGGGTCGGCGGGCGTGATCAGCCAGCGCGAGGCGGGCGTCGCGTACGCGCTCACGGCGAAGGAGCCGGCGAGCGACTGCCAGATCCCGCCGCCGCCCCGGCGGCCGGCGAAATCCAGCCGGTACAGCTCGGTGGCCGAGCGGACCGCCTCGCCGACGTCCCGCGGGAAGGCGAGGCCGACCTCGGGCGCCGGGTCGGCGTCGGCGAGCCCGATCTCGTGCAGCGGCACGGGCCGGCCCAGCTTCTGGCCGATCGCGGCCGCGATCAGGTGCGGGGCGGCGCCCTGCGGCACCATGCCCTTGGACACCCACCGGGCCACCGACGTCTTGTCGTAACGAAGCGTCAGGCCCCGCTGCGCACCGAGATCGTTGACGCGCCGGGCGAGCCCGGCATTGCTGATTCCCGCGAGGGCGAGAACCGTGCCGAGCTTTTCGTTCGGCCCGCGTTGCTCCCTGGACATGACGCCACCCCTCGACACGACACCCAGAAGGCCGCCACGACGCCGGGCATAGGCGTGCGGCATTCGTAAACACAGCGTAGTTCGCCGCATCCCTACCGTTAAGGGGCGGTGTTCCGTATGGCGAGATTGTTGTGTGATGGGCTGAGCGGTCCGGTCGCGGGGGCCGGTCGTGCTCCCGCCGTGTGGCCGTGCGCCCGCCCGTGCGCTCTCGCCGGTCCCCGGGGGGAGCGCTTCCATGAGTGCTGCGTGGGTCGGCCCACTTGGCCGAGGACCGTTGTCCGGGTCCGGTGGGCTGGGGGACACCGCCGCCCCATTCCCCGCGGGCGGCGGACGGCTCCGGGAGGCGACCGCCTCCCGGACTGCCGCGAGCTCCCGCCACGCCGGGAGCCCTCCCCAGGGAGGGTCTCCGGGCCGTCCTCGGGCCGCGGCCGAGTCGAGAATGGCCGAAACCCGCCGGTCGTCCACCGGTCGTCGGGCGGCGTCGGGGCCGGATACAACTGGCCCATGCCAGGGGCGCATTCGCCCCCTTGTGATGCCTCCTGCGCGCCCTCGGCATGGCAGCATGTCCTCCACTCGACCTTTGTGGAGGCGGCGATGCGGTGGCTGGTGGGCTGGAGCAGTGTCGCCGCGCGGTTCGGCGCCCCGCCCGGCTCCGCCGGGACCGTCGGCGACCCCGCCGAGGGGCGCACGGTGCACCCGGTGGGCGCGCAACTCCTGTGGGGCGACCCCGATCCGCTGTGGGCGGTCGGGGACTGGCGGCCCGACGAGGTGCGCCTGGTGACCGTCGACGAACACACCCGCATCGCCGTGCTCGGCTGCTGCGCGGCGAGCGACGACGAACTGCGGCGCGGACTGCTCACCGCGCGCGGGGGCGCACTGCGGCACCTGACCGCGTGGGCGGGCGGTTACACCGCCGTCGTGAAGGCCGGCCGCCGCATCACCGTCACCGGTGACCTCGCCGGCGCCCGGCCGGTCTTCCACACCCCCTGGGCGGGCGGTACGGCGTACGGCACGGCGGCCCTGCCGCTCGCCGACCTCACCGAGGCCCAGCTCGACATCGGACACCTGGCGGCCCTGCTCGCCTGCCCCGAGACCCCCGAGGCACTCCGCGACTCCACCCCGTACGAGGGGGTGCGCCGGGTGCCGCCCGGGCACGCGCTCATCCTGCGCGAGGGCTCGCGCGAGATCACCGGCTACGACCCGGTCGCCTCCCTCGCCGTGGCCGCGCCCGAGGCCGACCCGCGGCAGGCCGTGGAGGGGGTGCGGGACGCGCTGGTCGAGGCCGTACGGGCCCGGCTCACCGCCCCCCGGCACGCACCCGAGACGCCGCTGCCCGACCCGGGACCGGTGCCCGGGATGGGACCCGCCGACCGGCGCGCGGCCCGCGGCGGCGGCCCCGCCCCCGGCATCGGCGCCGACCTGTCCGGCGGCAGCGCGTCCGGCACCCTCGCCCTCCTCGCGGCGGGCCTCCCGGGCGTCCCCGGCACCCTCCTCGGGCACGGCACCGGAGCGGGCGAGCGCCTGCTCGCCGTCACCTTCAACGACCTGGCCGGCGCGGGCAGCAGGGACGAGCTCGCCCGCGCGGGGGAGATCGCGGCCAACCCGCGGCTGCACCACGTGGTCGTCGCGGCCGGCGAGGAGGCCCTGCCGTACGCGGAGCTCGACGGGCCGCTCACGGACGAACCGGGCCCCTCTCTCGTGTCGGCCGACCGGCACCGCAGGCGGCTCGCCGGGGGCAGCGCCGACCACTTCACCGGCTTCGGCGCCCGCCAGGTCCTGGACGCCCACCCGGCGCGCCTCGCCGACCTGCTGATGGACCGCCGGCGCCGCTCCCTGGTGCGCCCGGTGACGGCGCTCGCCAAGGCGACCGGCCCCTCGGCGGGGGCGCTCCTCGTCCCGCTCCAGGTGTACCGGGCGGCGCGCCGGCTCGCCCGTACGCCCTACCGCACCGGTCTGGAGGCCGCCGCCACCCGCGTCCTGGAGGCCAACCGGGCGCCCAACGGGGCCTACGGCCCCCTGGAGGCGTCGCTCTCCGCCCTCGCCTGGTCCCGGCCGGGTCCCGCCGCGCGCTGGCTGACGGGCGAGGCACTGGCCGAAGTATCGGTTCGCCTGAACCGGGCGGCGACCCTGCCGGCCTCCGTCCAGCGCCCCGGTGAGGCCCGCGCCCGCGCCGCCCTCGCCCGCGCGGCGGCCGACCACCGCGTCCTCGAACAGGCCGCCGAGATCCGCAGCCAGCGCCTGCACGCCCCCTTCCTGGACAACCAGGTCGTACGGGCCTGCCGCGACCTGCCCGAATCGCTGCGGGTCCAGCCCGACGCCCGCGCCACGATCCTCCGCACCGTCCTCGCCGGCGCCGGCATCCGCGACCTCCCGACCGGCTGGGGCGCCCCCCACTCGGCGGTCCCCGCCGCCACCACCCGCACGGGTCTGCGCGCCGCGCTCCCGCACCTGATCGCCCTCTTCGACGCCCCCCTCCTCGCCGACGCGGGCCTGATCGAGGCCCGCGTCGTCCGCCACGCCCTGCGCGCCGCAGCCGACGGCGAGCAGGTCCCCCTCGACGGTCTCGCCGACCTGGTCTCCACCGAGCTCTGGCTCCGCCGCCTCCTCGCCCGCCGGGGCTCCTGCTGGACCGGCACGGCGGCCCCCCGTCACCGGGCGGTACCGGGACCCCTGATCCCGTCGGCGCGGTCGCTTCCCGCGTGAGGGCGACCCGGGCAGCCGGAACGGGGGAGGGGTGGTGCCAGCCACGGGGCCCGACACCTCGGGGCTCCGACCGCCCCCTGCGCGCCCCTCTCCGGGTAAACCCCGAGGCGCCCCGCACCCCCAGCCGCGACAATGTCCCGGTGCGGTACCTCATCCTCGGCACCACCGACGCCCTCGACGCCCACGGCACCCCGCTCCCCCTCGGCGGGGCCCGGCTGCGGGCGCTGCTCGCCGCGCTCGCGTTGCGCGGGGGGCGGGCCGTGTCCGTCGGGGAGCTCGTCGACGACGTGTACGGGGACGAGCCGCCGCACGACGCGCAGGCCGCGCTCCAGGCACTCGTCGGGCGGCTGCGCCGGGTGCTCGGAAAGGACGCCGTCGCCTCCGGTCCCGGCGGGTACCGGCTGGTCGCCGGGGCCGAGGACATCGACCTGTACGTGTTCGAGCGGCACGTACGGGACGCCGGCGCCCGGCTCGAAGCGGGGGACGCCGGCTCCGCCGCCGCGCTCCTGCGCACCGCCCTCGCCCTCTTCCGCGGCCCCGCCCTCGCCGACCTGCCCGAGCCGGCGGGCGTGCGCCCCGAGGCGCAGCGGCTCGCCGCGCTCCGGCAGCGCGTCGAGGCCGATCTGCTGCGCGGCGCCACGACGGGGCTCGTCCCGGAGCTGACCGAGCTCACCACCACGTACCCCTACGACGAGACCTTCCACGCCCAGCTCGTCCGCGCCCTGCGCGCCGAGGGGCGCCCGGCCGACGCGCTCGCCGCCTACGAGGAGGCCCGCCGCACCCTGGCGGACGGGCTCGGCACCGACCCGGGCCCGGAGCTCACCGCCCTGCACGCCGAACTCCTCTCCGGCGAAGGGCCCCCGGCCCCCCGGACGCCCGCCGCCCCGGCCGCCGCCCCCGGCAACATCCGCCCCCGGCTCACCTCCTTCGTCGGCCGCGAGCCCGAACTCGCCGCGCTCCGGGCGGAGCTCGACCGCTCCCGGCTCGTCACGCTCACCGGACCCGGCGGCTCCGGGAAGACCCGGCTGGCCGAGGAGGCCGCCCTCCAGGCCGTCGGCCCCGCCGCGTGGAGCGCCGAACTGGCCCCGCTCGACGACCCCGACGCCGTGCCGGGCGCCGTCCTCTCCGCCCTCCGCCTGCGCGAGACCAAGCTGATCGCCCGCGACGGCCAGCCCGTCCACGACGACCCCACGGCGTACCTCGTCGAGCACCTGGCCCACCGCCCGCTCCTGCTCGTCCTCGACAACTGCGAGCACGTCATCGGAGCCGCCGCCGCCCTCGCCGAGACCCTCCTCACCCACTGCCCCGAGCTGCGCATCCTCGCCACCAGCCGCGAACCCCTCGGCGTCCCCGGCGAGTCGGTCCGCCCCGTCGAGCCCCTCCCGCCGCACCCCGCCCACCGGCTCTTCGCCGAACGCGCCCGCGCGGTGCGGCCCGGCTTCCGCGTGGAGGACGATCTCGCGGCCGTCGACGAGATCTGCCGCCGCCTCGACGGCCTTCCCCTCGCCATCGAGCTCGCCGCCGCCAGGCTGCGGCTGCTCACCCCGCGCCAGATCGCCGACCGCCTCGACGACCGCTTCCTCCTCCTCACCTCCGGCTCCCGCACGGTGCTGCCCCGCCAGCAGACCCTGCGGGCCGTCGTCGACTGGTCCTGGGAGCTGCTCGACACCCAGGAGCGCGCCCTGCTGCGCCAGGCCTCCGTCTTCGCCGGCGGCTGGGACCTGGCCGCCGCCGAGGCCCTGGCCCCGGAGACCTCCGCCGACACCCTCTCCGTGCTCGGCGCCCTCGTCGAGAAGTCGCTGGTCGTGGCCACCCCCACGGACGACGGCGAGATGCGCTACCGCTTCCTGGAGACCATCCACGAGTACGCGGTGGAGCGCGCCGCCGAGACCCCGGAGCTGCTCGCCGCCGCCGAGACCGCGCACACCGCCCACTTCACGGCCCTCACCGAGACCGCCGAACCCCTGCTGCGGTCGGGGGAGCAGCTGCCCTGGATCGCCCGGATCGAGCGCGACCTCGACAACATCCGCGCCGCCCTCCACCGCACCACCGTCACCTCCCCCGACGAGGCCGCCGCCCACCGGCTGGTCTTCGCCATGGGCTGGTTCTGGTGGCTGCGCAACTACCGTCCCGAAGGCCTCGGCTGGGCCGAGCGGGCGCTCGCCCTCGGCGAGGACCCGCCGGAGCGCACGGACCCGCGCTTCTGGCCCCGGATGCGGCTGCGCATGCTGCACTTCTTCCTCGGTGTGGAGAGCGGGGACATCGGCGACTTCCGCGAGGATCCGGAGGCCGCCGCGCTCGTCGCCCGCGTGCGGGCCGCCTTCGCCACCGACCCCGGCCCCGAGTCCGCCCGCTTCCCCGGGCTGCTCTGGCCGCTCACGGCCTACCTGACCGACGCACCCGTGGACGTCCGCGCCCTCCTGGACATCGGCGTCGCCAACGCGCGCCGCCACGGCGGGGCGTGGGAGACCGGCGTCTGCCTGATGTTCCGGGCCCACATGGCCGTCGACATGCCCGGCGGGATGGCCGGCGTCGACGAGGACCTCGCCGAGCTGCACGTCCTCTCCCACGAGGTCGGCGACCGCTGGATGCGGGCCCAGGTGGCCAGCGCCGCCGGTGAGGCCAGCATCATGCGGGGCCGGTACGCGCAGGCCCGTGAGGCGTACCAGGAGGGGCTGGCCCTGGCCCGCGAGGTCGGCGCGCACGCCGAGGCACCGTTCCTCATGGCCCGGCTCGCCGAGCTCGACTTCCGCGAGGGCGACCCGGCGGCCGCCACCCGGGGCCTCGACGAGGCGGAGGCCGAGGCCGAGCGCCTGCACACGGGCGACACCCGGACGTACGTCGGCTTCCTGCGCGCCTTCATCGCCCTGTACGAAGGCGACCTGCCGGCCGCCCGCCGCCATGTGGAGGAGGCCGGGGCCCTGGTCGCCGGGGGCAGCCCGCCGCCGCACTTCCTGGCCGTCGTGTCCGGGCTCGCCGCCCGCATCGAGGCCCACGAGGGCGGCGGCCGGGCCGCCGTCGGCTCCGCGGCGGCGGCGCTGCGCGGCGCCCGGGACGCGATGTGCTCCGAGTTCATCACCGCGGGCCTCGCCGAGGGCCTGGCCACCGCCCTCGCGCTGGCCGGGGAGCCCGCCGTGGCGGTCCGGGTGCTGGGCGCCTGCGACGGGTGGCGGACGGAGATCCCGCGCGGAAGGGCGGAGCTGCGCGAGACCGGGACCGTCATGGACCGGGCCCGCGCCGAACTCGGCGACACGGCCGCCGCGACCCACCGCGCGTCGGGGCGGGGCCTCGGTGTCGACGAGGTCCTGGCGCTGGTGGAGCCGTACGGGACGGGGACGGCGGGGTAGGCCCCCTCCAGAGGAGTGGGCCTACTGGGCCCCTGCGACCTCCGCCTCAGTCGCAGCTGATCTGCGACTGCGCCCAGTCCGCGACCGCCGCCCGGCCGAACGGCGTGTGCTCCTCGACCACCAGGCGGATCTGGCGGCGGCCGTCGATGCCCACGTGTACGGGGACCGGTGCGTCACCGGGGCGGATCACCTCGGAGCGCCACAGGCGTTCGCCGTCGCCGTAGACGGCGAAGCGGACGCCGCCGACCTGCTTGAACGGCAGGGTGATGTCGTCGATGCCGACGACCGCGTCATAGCTGGTGCATTGCCGGTTGAGGTCGATCAGCAGCGAGGACGGGGCGTGCACGCTCACGCCGTGCGCGTAGCGGGTGGAGTCCATGGAGAGTCCGGAGCGCTGCCACATCCAGCTGCTCTCGCTCAGGCTGACCTCCGGCTTGGTGCCGTCGCCGAAGATCCCGTACTCCAGCCGGTTGACCTGGTAGACGGCCGGTGGCGCGGGCGGCGTCGGCTTCGCCGAGGCCTTCGGGGGCGTGGGCCGGGGTGTCGGCTTCGGGGCGGGCGTGGGGGTGGGCGTCGGCCGGGGGCTCGGCTTCGCCGTCCTCGCCGGGGTCGGCTTCGGCGTGGGCTTCGGCGCGGGCTCCGGTGCGGGCGGCGGCGCCTGTACGGGCGGGGGAGTCGGCTTGGGGGTCGGCTTGGGCGCGGGCGGCGCCGGTTCGACGGGGGCGATGACCGAGGGGGTGGCCGCGGGCTGGGCGACCGGTTCCGGCTCGGCCCCGGTCAGCGCCCAGACCAGACCGGCGGTCGCGGCGACGGCGGCGACCGCGGCGATCCCCGCCTTCGCGGGGATGCCGAGCCCCTCGGCGGCAGCGGCGGACGAGGCCCCGGCCGAGCCGGTGGTGGCACCCGCCCCCGCGCCCGTGGCCGCCGCGGCGGCTCCGGCCGCGCCCGCCCCGGCCACCCCTCCGGCGACGACACCGGCGGCCTTGAGCGAGTACCCGGCGGCGAACCAGCCGATGACGGCGATCGGCAGCAGCGCGGGGATGCCCGCGTTCACGTGCGCCAGCTCACCGGCGGCCAGCCGGCACTTGGCGCACTCGTCGAGGTGCTTGCGCAGCCCCCGCTCGGCCCGCATCCGCAGCCCGCCGCGCGCGAACGCGCCGAGCCGGTCGGCGTAGCGGGCGCAGTCGCCGCCGGCGGTGAGCGACTGGCTGACGTGCGCCTGGAGATAGGCCTGCTTGAGCCCTTCGCGGGCCCGGCTGGCGAGCACGGCGGTCGCGTTGGCGGTCAGGCCGAAGAGCGGGGCGACCTCGCTGGGCGACTCCTCCTCGACCGTGGTGTGCCACAGCACCGCCTGCCAGCGCTCCGGCAGCGACCGGAACGCCTGCATGGCCATGGACTGTTCGGCCTCGTGCATGGCCAGCACGTCGGCGCCGAGGTCGAGGCCCGCTCCGAACGTGGCGGTCTGGTCGGGGACCTCCGAGCCGCGGGCGGACTCGGCGGCGAACACCGCGAAGTCCTCGACGAGGTGCTCGCGCTTCTGGGTCTTCGTCCAGGTCGCCGCGACCCGGCGGACGGTGGTCAGCAGGTAGGCGCGCACGGCCTGTTCGGGCCCGGCCCCGCCGCGTACCGCCTGGAGGGTGCGGGCGAAGACCTCGGCGGTCAGGTCGTCGGCGGTGTGCGCGTCCCGGCAGCAGGTCCTGGCATAGCGGCGCACGGCGTCGGAGTGGCGCCGGAACAGCTCCTCGTACGCGCTGTCGTCGCCGTCCCGCATGAGCTGGACGAGCTCGGAGTCGGAGGGCGGCAGGTCGTGCGGCGGCAGTACCGAGTCGTGCTCGTCGGCGGTGAACGGCGCGCCCGTCCCGGTGTGGACGCCGCCCTCGCGCTGCTGCGGCACGCTCGGCTCGGGGGCCGGCGCGGCGCCGGATCCGGCACCCAGGGGCCCCGCACCGGCGGCGGCGCCGATCGGTCCGCCCTGACTGGGCACCTGAGCGGAGGACGGGCCTCCGGTCTCCGTGGTGCCACCGGCGCCCGGCGTCTCGTCCCGACTGTCACCGCTCATCGCGGAAGCCCCCGTATGCACGCTCGGACCCGAACTCCGGCCAAGCCTGCCACAGAGCGCGGGCACGCCGAACCCCCGCGTCCACTTACCACTCGTCCGGGGCGACTTCCCGACTCGGGGCGTAACCGCTCACCCGTTCGCGTGCGGGTCGGCGGTCACCCGGACCACCGACCCGTCACCCCGGTGTTCGACTCGGAGCGTGCTCTCCGAGGGACGTGTGCCTACCGCTGCCTACCGCGAGCGCAGACCCTCCAGCAGGATGTCGAGCAGCCGCGACGAAGCCGCCGCCTGCTGCGCCGCGTCCGGCAGCGCGGGCGCCGCGGTGGCGATGACCAGCAGCACGTCGGACACCGTCACGTCCGGCCGCAGCTCACCCGCCTCACGCGCCCGGCCCACCAGCCGGCCCACGACCTCCAGGAGCTCCGCGGCCCCCGCGTCGTCCTGCTCGGCCGCCGGCACCGCGCGCGGCACGGTCACCCGCTGCTCGGCGAGGTCCCCGTACCCGTTCACGGCGGGAGCGCCGGGCGCCACGGAGACGCGCTGCGCCGGAACCCGCGCCGCGTCCTCCGGCGCACCCGCCGGAAGCAGCACGTCGTCCACGCCCACCCGCAGCACCTGCGGCGGCAGCAGCCGGCCGGCACCCGAGGCGACCGAGGTGCGCAGGAACCGGGAGAGCGCCGACCACGGCTCGTCCTCCTGGCCGAGAGCGGTCCGCGCCTGCTCGGTGAGCCGCGCGGTCTCCTCCTCGGCTATCCGCCTGACCAGCACGTCCTTGCTCGGGAAGCGCCGGTACACCGTGCCGACACCGACCCGGGCGCGGCGCGCCACGTCCTCCATCGGAGCCCCGTAGCCCAGCTCTCCGAAGACCTCGCGCGCGGCACGCAGGACGTGCTCCAGATTGCGCTGCGCGTCCACGCGCAGCGGCGCCGACCGCCCGTTCGGCGCGCTCTGCGCCGTACGGAGCTGCCCATACGAATCCTGAATCTGCATAAGCGTTCCCCCGCTCATGATGTCTCCCCCCGGAGACTCCCCGCCCTGACACGGAGCTCCGACCGCCTCGCGCTCTTGGTCCACGCACAGCGATCCGACACTCCGACGAGGTACGAACATAGTTGAGTCCGGGTCAATTCAGAAGGGGCAGTTCCGTACGGTGCGCCCCCCGATCGGAGCAAGGACCGGAACCCTCCCGATTCCGACCCCACGGCCCACCGGCCGCCCCCACCCTGACCTGCGGAGTTCACCACCGGCGCACCCCTTTCGCCACCCCACGCCTCCGCCCCGCTCCGGTCACACAATTTGCCGGGCCTGTGGACAAACCCCGAACGACGATGCGTCATGGGACAGTGACCGAACCTGTGCGCATTCTCGTTGTCGGCGGTGGCTACGTCGGGATGTACACCGCGCTGCGCCTCCAGCGGCAGCTCAAGGCCGAGCTGAGAAGCCGCACGGCCGAGATCGTCGTGGTCACGCCCGAGCCGTACATGACCTACCAGCCGTTCCTCCCCGAGGCCGCCGCCGGCTCCATCTCCCCGCGCCACGTCGTCGTCCCGCTCCGCCGGGTCCTCGACCGCTGCCGGATCGTCATCGGCGAGGTCCACTCGGTCGACCACGCCAAGCGCACGGCCACCCTGTCCACCCTCGCCACCGACGAGGAAGGCACCGGGCACGTCCACCTCGGCTACGACGAACTCGTCATCGCCCCCGGGTCCGTCTCCCGCACCCTCCCGATCCCCGGCCTCGCCGACCACGCCATCGGCTTCAAGACCGTCGAGGAGGCCATCGGCCTGCGCAACCACGTCATCGAACAGATGGACATCGCCTCCTCCACCCGCGACCCCGCGATCCGCGACGCCGCCCTCACCTTCGTCTTCGTCGGCGGCGGCTACGCGGGCGTCGAGGCCCTCGCCGAGCTGGAGGACATGGCCCGCTACACCGCGAGGTACTACCACAACATCAAGCCCGAGGACCTGCGCTGGGTGCTCGTCGAGGCCTCCGAGCGGATCCTCCCCGAGGTCGGCGAGGAGATGGGCCGCTACGCCGTCCGCGAGCTGCGCGCCCGCAACATCGACGTCCGCCTCGGCACCCGCCTCGACTCCTGCGTGGACCGCGTCGCCGTCCTCAGCGACGGCACCCGCCTGCCCACCCGCACGGTCGTGTGGACGGCCGGCGTCAAACCCGCGCCGCTCGTCGCCGCCACCGACCTGCCCCGCGACGAACGCGGACGGATCCGCTGCACCGCCCGGCTCACCGTCGAGGGCGTCGAGCACGCCTGGGCCGCCGGCGACGCCGCCGCCGTCCCCGACGTCACCGCAGGGGAGCCCGGCCGCGCATGCGCCCCCAACGCCCAGCACGCCGTCCGCCAGACGAAAGTGCTCGCCGAGAACATCGCCGCCTCCCTGCGCGGCGCACCGCTCAAGGAATACGCACACGAGTACGCCGGCTCCGTAGCCTCGCTGGGCCTCCACAAAGGAGTCGCCCACGTCTACGGCCGCAAGCTCAAGGGCTACCCGGCCTGGTTCATGCACCGCGCCTACCACCTCAGCCGGGTCCCCACGTTCAACCGCAAGGCCCGCGTCCTGGCCGAATGGACCCTCTCCGGCCTCTTCAAACGCGAGATCGTCTCCCTCGGCTCACTGGAACACCCGCGCGCCGAATTCGAACTCGCCGCCGCACCCCCACCCGCGCCCAAGCCGTCCGGCGAGGACGAGCCCTCGGGCTGACATCACTGTCAGTGCACTCGTCCACACTGGACGTGTGACCATAGGTGGGCTCACACCTGCACAGAGTGACTCTGCACGGCAACCACACCACGAGGCATACAGATCCGTGAACTTCACCCGTTGGAGCGCCCGGCTCCCCGGTACGCAGCGCCGCGCGGCGCGGGGGACCGAAGGTTCCGTGCCCGCTGCCCGCGGTGAGTACGGGCAGCAGCTGGAGCATCCCGCCGCCGAGGCGACGGACGCCACAGACGCCGCCGAGCCCGGCGGCACCGCCGAGGTCCCCGCCCTGGAGGACTTCACCGTCCGGGAGATCGTCGGCCGGCTCCCCGGCCTCGTCGCGCTCGTGTACGGCCCGGAGCACCGCATCGCGTACGTCAACGACGCCTACGCGGCCGCCTTCGGCCCGCGCCCCGCCGGCGCCACCGTCGCCGCCACCTGCCCCGAGGCGGAGGAGCTCGGCCTGCTCCCCCTCATGGACCAGGTCCTGCGCAGCGGCAAGCCCCGCACGGTCAAGTCCCGCCGCACCCACGACGGCGGCTCCTACACCGTCACCTGCCTGCCCGTCGAGAGCCCGCGGCTCCCCGACGGCGGCGTCCTCGTCCACGCCGCCGACGTCACCGATCACGCCGAGGCCGCCGAGCGGCTCCGCGCCAGCGAGCGCCGCCACCGCGAGACCGCCGTCACCCTCCAGCGCTCCCTGCTCCCGCAGGAGCTGGAGCAGCCCGACGACCTGCGCATCGCCGCCACCTACCAGCCCGGCGTCGCCGACGCCGCCGTCGGCGGCGACTGGTACGACGTCATCACCCTCGGCGCCGGCCGCACCGCCCTCGTCATCGGCGACGTCATGGGCCGCGGCGTCCGCGCCGCCGCCGTCATGGGCCAGCTGCGCACCGCCGTCCGCGCCTACGCCCGCCTCGACCTGCCCCCGCACGAGGTGCTCCAGCTGCTCGACGGCCTCGCCGCCGAGATCGACGCCAGCCAGATCGCCACCTGCGTCTACGCCGTCCACGACCCCAACGAGGGCCGGCTGGTCTACTCCTCCGCGGGCCACCTCCCGATCATCGTCCGCGACGAGGACGGCACCGTCCGCCGTGCCGAGGGCCCCACCGGACCCCCGCTCGGCACCGGCGGCTGGCTCCACACCTCCGGCACCATCGCCCTGCCGCCCGGCTCCACCGCCGTCCTCTACACCGACGGTCTGGTCGAACGGCGCCGCGAGGACATCGACGAGGGCGTCGCCGCCCTGGAGCGCGCCCTCTCCGGCGCCACCGGCACCCCGCAGGTCGTCTGCGACCGGCTGCTCCGCTCCCTCGGCGTCACCGCCGAGCACGACGACGACGTCGCCGTCCTCGTCGTCCAGCACCCCGCGCGCCGCGGCACCGACGCCGAGCTCTTCCACAACGCGGCCCTGGAGCTGCTCGGCGGAGTCGAGGCCGCGCCGCGCGCGCGGGCCTTCGCCTCCGGGGTGCTCGCCAGCTGGCGCTTCCCGGTGGAGCTGTGCGACCTCGGCGTCCTCGCCACCAGCGAGCTGGTGGCGAACTCCCTCCAGCACGGCACCCCGCCCATGCGCCTGCGGCTGCGCCGCACCGACCGCCGCCTGATCATCGAGGTCACCGACGGCGACGACCACCTGCCGCGCCGCCGCAGGGCGGAAACGGAGGACGAGGCGGGTCGCGGGATCTCCATCATCGCGACGATCGCCTCGTCCTGGGGGAGCCGCCGCACTCCGGGCGGCGGCAAAGCGGTGTGGTGCGAGTTCGCCCTGCCCGACCAGCCCTCATAAGAGGATCAGGCGGACGCGGTCTCCTTCGCGGGCCGGTGCTGAGCCACCACCCGCGAGGGCTTCGCCGCCAGCGACGGCTGGTTCTGCACGGGCGTGAGCTGCTTGCCGAGCCGGACCGCCAGGAACGTGATCCCGAGCGAGAACAGCACGAAGGTCACGATGTACGGCCCGTGCAGCGCGGCCCCCATGGGCCCGCCCACGGCCGGACCGACCGCCAGCGCGAGCTGCTTCACCAGGGCGAAGGCCGAGTTGTACGTACCGACCATCGACTCCGGCGCCAGATCGGCCACCAGCGGCGCCACGGTCGGCGACAGCATCGCCTCACCGAGCCCGAACAGGGCGTACGTGGAGACGAACGCCGCCGTCGCCATCGCCTGGCTGCCGTGGCCCAGGCCCGCGTACCCGGCGAACAGCCACGCCACGGTCCAGATCAGACCGACCGCCGCGATGACCCGGGTGCGCTTGCGGCGCTCGACGAACTTCAGCACCAGGAACTGGGCGGCCACGATGACGGCCGTGTTGGCGGCCAGCGCGATGCCCAGCGTCGACGGGGCGATCCCGGCGGCCTCGGTGCCGTACGCCGCGAGACCCGACTCGAACTGTCCGTAGCAGGCGAAGAAGAGCACGAAGCCCAGCACGCACAGCTGCACCATCGCCTTGTGCCCGAGCAGCGCCCGGACCCCGCCGCCCTTCTCGGCGGCCGGCCGCGCACCGGACAGCGCGGGCGAACCCGGCATCCGCACGGTCAGCACGATCGCGCCGAGGACCAGGAACATCACCGACTCGATCGAGAACAGCAGCAGGAAGCTGCCGGGCCGGCTCTCGTCCACCAGCTGGCCGCCGATCAGACCGCCGACGCCCAGACCCAGGTTCTGCAGGAAGAACTGCATGGCGAAGGAGCGCGTACGGGTCTCCGGCGTCGAGCACCAGACGATCATCGTCGCCAGCGCCGGCTGCATCACGGCCGTACCGGCACCGAGCAGCGCGGCGGCCCCCACGGCCGCCGGCACGGACGAGGCGAGGCCCATCCCGAGCGCGCCGAGCGCGGCGAGCACCGAGGCCACGAGCAGGACCGGCACCGGCCCGCGCCGGTCGATGGCGCGACCGCTGAAGGGGAGGACCACGAGGGCGGCCATGGCGAAGACGGCCAGCACGACACCCGCCGTGGCCGCGCCCAGATCCCGCACCTGAGCGACGTACACATAGAGGTACGGCACGGTGAAGCCGAGTCCGAACGCGCTCAGCGCGCTACCTGCCTGAATCCGGCGCATCGCAGCGCCCATCGCCTTGGTCACACTCACCCACTTCGGTCGCGGGTTCAGGTCTGTAGCTCTGAACCCTGAAGACTTCAACACTAAAATTAGATCCTTAACAATACACATAGAAGGACTTCAACGCCAACGAGCCGCGTGGGATACTCGCCGCATGTCCGACACCCCCGAGCAGTCCGGCCCGCGGCCACCGCAGGAGCCGACCCTCGACGAGCAGATCGCCGCCTACCAGCGCGAGTTCCGTGACCTCGACCCCCAGGTCGAGGTGGTGGTCTCCGCCCTGGGCCGGCTGAACCGGCGCATGAACGTGGCGTACGGCCGGCAGGTCGCCGACCTGGGCATCAGCAACGCGGAGTGGGAGGTCCTCAAGACCCTCGTCCTCTCCGGTGCCCCGTACCGCCTCGGTCCCGGCGAGCTCGCCAAGCGCCTCGGCCTCACCCCGGCCGCGATGACCCACCGCATCGACCGCATGGCGGGCGAGGGCCTGGTCACCCGCGACCGCGACGAGACCAACCGGGTGCGCGTGATCGTCGAGCTCACCGACGAGGGCCGCCAGAAGTGGCTGGAGGCGATGCGCATGGCGACGGACTTCGAGGAGGAACTCCTCCAGGACCTGTCGGCCGAGGAGCGCGGCGCCCTGGGGGAGATGCTGATCCGCCTGCTCCGGCGAGTGGAGCTGACCCAGCCGGACGCCGGCGGTCGGTTGACGGACCTCGACTGAAGGTTGACGTGCCTCCAGGAGACGCGTAGTGTTCTCCGAGTTGTCACGGAGCCGGAACGGTTCCACGGCAGCCATCCCGCCGCGAAAGCGGCAACCTCAACTCCGCACGGTCTCCCATCCGGGACGAATTTCGGCATGCCGAAATTCATTTCGAAAGACTCGATTACGAGTCGCCGGGAGAATCCGCTAGAGTTTGAGACGTCGGAACGGCCCAACAGCCGGAAAGACAAAACCCGCTGACTGGGAGTCAGGCCCGAAAGGATCTGATAGAGTCGGAACCGCCGGAAGGGCCCGGAGCGAAAGCGAAAGGGACCGGAAAGCACCGAGGAAATCGGATCGGAAAGATCTGATAGAGTCGGAAACGCAAGAACGAAGGAAGCGCCCGGAGGAAAGCCCGAGAGGGTCAGTACAAAGGAAGCGTCCGCACCTTGAGAACTCAACAGCGTGCCAAAAATCAACGCCAGATTAGTTGATACCCCGTCCATCTTCGGATGGTCGAGGTTCCTTTGAAAAAGTCCACCCCACGGGGTGGCACACAGCGAGGACGCTGTGAACAGTCGGCCACATTCCGGCATGACTGTTCCGCTCAACGCGAGTGTAACGCCGGCTGTATTAATTTACTGGCCGAGCAAACATTCACGGAGAGTTTGATCCTGGCTCAGGACGAACGCTGGCGGCGTGCTTAACACATGCAAGTCGAACGATGAAGCCCTTCGGGGTGGATTAGTGGCGAACGGGTGAGTAACACGTGGGCAATCTGCCCTTCACTCTGGGACAAGCCCTGGAAACGGGGTCTAATACCGGATAACACCGGCCTCTGCATGGAGGCGGGTTAAAAGCTCCGGCGGTGAAGGATGAGCCCGCGGCCTATCAGCTTGTTGGTGAGGTAACGGCTCACCAAGGCGACGACGGGTAGCCGGCCTGAGAGGGCGACCGGCCACACTGGGACTGAGACACGGCCCAGACTCCTACGGGAGGCAGCAGTGGGGAATATTGCACAATGGGCGAAAGCCTGATGCAGCGACGCCGCGTGAGGGATGACGGCCTTCGGGTTGTAAACCTCTTTCAGCAGGGAAGAAGCGAAAGTGACGGTACCTGCAGAAGAAGCGCCGGCTAACTACGTGCCAGCAGCCGCGGTAATACGTAGGGCGCAAGCGTTGTCCGGAATTATTGGGCGTAAAGAGCTCGTAGGCGGCGTGTCACGTCGGGTGTGAAAGCCCGGGGCTTAACCCCGGGTCTGCATCCGATACGGGCAGGCTAGAGTGTGGTAGGGGAGATCGGAATTCCTGGTGTAGCGGTGAAATGCGCAGATATCAGGAGGAACACCGGTGGCGAAGGCGGATCTCTGGGCCATTACTGACGCTGAGGAGCGAAAGCGTGGGGAGCGAACAGGATTAGATACCCTGGTAGTCCACGCCGTAAACGTTGGGAACTAGGTGTTGGCGACATTCCACGTCGTCGGTGCCGCAGCTAACGCATTAAGTTCCCCGCCTGGGGAGTACGGCCGCAAGGCTAAAACTCAAAGGAATTGACGGGGGCCCGCACAAGCAGCGGAGCATGTGGCTTAATTCGACGCAACGCGAAGAACCTTACCAAGGCTTGACATATACCGGAAAGCATTAGAGATAGTGCCCCCCTTGTGGTCGGTATACAGGTGGTGCATGGCTGTCGTCAGCTCGTGTCGTGAGATGTTGGGTTAAGTCCCGCAACGAGCGCAACCCTTGTCCTGTGTTGCCAGCATGCCCTTCGGGGTGATGGGGACTCACAGGAGACCGCCGGGGTCAACTCGGAGGAAGGTGGGGACGACGTCAAGTCATCATGCCCCTTATGTCTTGGGCTGCACACGTGCTACAATGGCCGGTACAAAGAGCTGCGATGCCGCGAGGCGGAGCGAATCTCAAAAAGCCGGTCTCAGTTCGGATTGGGGTCTGCAACTCGACCCCATGAAGTCGGAGTTGCTAGTAATCGCAGATCAGCATTGCTGCGGTGAATACGTTCCCGGGCCTTGTACACACCGCCCGTCACGTCACGAAAGTCGGTAACACCCGAAGCCGGTGGCCCAACCCCTTGTGGGAGGGAGCTGTCGAAGGTGGGACTGGCGATTGGGACGAAGTCGTAACAAGGTAGCCGTACCGGAAGGTGCGGCTGGATCACCTCCTTTCTAAGGAGCACAGTACCGATTGCAGACAAACGTTCTGCACGGTCAGCTCATGGGTGGAACGTTGATTAGTTGGCGTGAGTGACCTGATGGTCTTCCTAGTACTGCTTCGGCGTGGAACGGAATGATGCGGACGGGGCTCACGCTTGGCACGTTGTTGGGTATCTGAGGGTACGGCCGGTTGGTCGAACCTTCGCGATGCCGGCCCCAGTGAACTTGATTCTTTGGATCAGGGTGATGGGTGACTGGTCGTTGCTTGAGAACTACACAGTGGACGCGAGCATCTGTGGCCAAGTTTTTAAGGGCGCACGGTGGATGCCTTGGCACCAGGAACCGATGAAGGACGTGGGAGGCCACGATAGTCCCCGGGGAGCCGTCAACCAGGCTTTGATCCGGGGGTTTCCGAATGGGGAAACCCGGCAGTCGTCATGGGCTGTCACCCATGCCTGAACACATAGGGCATGTGGAGGGAACGAGGGGAAGTGAAACATCTCAGTACCCTCAGGAAGAGAAAACAACCGTGATTCCGGGAGTAGTGGCGAGCGAAACCGGATGAGGCCAAACCGTATGCGTGTGAGACCCGGCAGGGGTTGCGCATGCGGGGTTGTGGGATCTCTTTTTCACAGTCTGCCGGCTGTGAGACGAGTCAGAAACCGTATGGATAGGCGAAGGACATGCGAAAGGTCCGGCGTAGAGGGTAAGACCCCCGTAGCTGAAATTCATGCGGCTCGTTTAAGAGACACCCAAGTAGCACGGGGCCCGAGAAATCCCGTGTGAATCTGGCGGGACCACCCGCTAAGCCTAAATATTCCCTGGTGACCGATAGCGGATAGTACCGTGAGGGAATGGTGAAAAGTACCGCGGGAGCGGAGTGAAATAGTACCTGAAACCGTGTGCCTACAAGCCGTGGGAGCGTCGGACATAGCTTGCTATGTCTCGTGACTGCGTGCCTTTTGAAGAATGAGCCTGCGAGTTTGCGGTGTGTTGCGAGGTTAACCCGTGTGGGGAAGCCGTAGCGAAAGCGAGTCCGAATAGGGCGATTCAGTAGCACGCTCAAGACCCGAAGCGGAGTGATCTAGCCATGGGCAGGTTGAAGCGGAGGTAAGACTTCGTGGAGGACCGAACCCACCAGGGTTGAAAACCTGGGGGATGACCTGTGGTTAGGGGTGAAAGGCCAATCAAACTCCGTGATAGCTGGTTCTCCCCGAAATGCATTTAGGTGCAGCGTCGTGTGTTTCTTGCCGGAGGTAGAGCACTGGATAGGCGATGGGCCCTACCGGGTTACTGACCTTAGCCAAACTCCGAATGCCGGTAAGTGAGAGCACGGCAGTGAGACTGTGGGGGATAAGCTCCATGGTCGAGAGGGAAACAGCCCAGAGCATCGACTAAGGCCCCTAAGCGTACGCTAAGTGGGAAAGGATGTGGAGTCGCAGAGACAACCAGGAGGTTGGCTTAGAAGCAGCCACCCTTGAAAGAGTGCGTAATAGCTCACTGGTCAAGTGATTCCGCGCCGACAATGTAGCGGGGCTCAAGCGTACCGCCGAAGTCGTGTCATTGCAGCAATAAGCCCCAACGGGTGCTGTGATGGGTAGGGGAGCGTCGTGTGCCGGGTGAAGCAGCCGCGGAAGCGAGTTGTGGACGGTTCACGAGTGAGAATGCAGGCATGAGTAGCGATACACACGTGAGAAACGTGTGCGCCGATTGACTAAGGGTTCCTGGGTCAAGCTGATCTGCCCAGGGTAAGTCGGGACCTAAGGCGAGGCCGACAGGCGTAGTCGATGGACAACCGGTTGATATTCCGGTACCCGCTTTGAAACGCCCAATATCGAGCCCATTAATGCTAAGGCCGTGAAGCCGCCCTGGAGCCTTCGGGCAAAGGGGAGTGGTGGAGCCGCTGACCCAAGGTGGTAGTAGGTAAGCGATGGGGTGACGCAGGAAGGTAGTCCAGCCCGGGCGGTGGTAGTCCCGGGGTAAGGGTGTAGGCCGTGTGGTAGGCAAATCCGTCACACATTAAGGCTGAGACCTGATGCCGAGCCGATTGTGGTGAAGTGGATGATCCTATGCTGTCGAGAAAAGCCTCTAGCGAGTTTCATGGCGGCCCGTACCCTAAACCGACTCAGGTGGTCAGGTAGAGAATACCGAGGCGTTCGGGTGAACTATGGTTAAGGAACTCGGCAAAATGCCCCCGTAACTTCGGGAGAAGGGGGCCACGTCTGGTGATCGGATTTACTCCGTGAGCTGGGGGTGGCCGCAGAGACCAGCGAGAAGCGACTGTTTACTAAAAACACAGGTCCGTGCGAAGCCGTAAGGCGATGTATACGGACTGACGCCTGCCCGGTGCTGGAACGTTAAGGGGACCGGTTAGCTCTGTTTCGACAGGGCGAAGCTGAGAACTTAAGCGCCAGTAAACGGCGGTGGTAACTATAACCATCCTAAGGTAGCGAAATTCCTTGTCGGGTAAGTTCCGACCTGCACGAATGGCGTAACGACTTCTCGACTGTCTCAACCATAGGCCCGGTGAAATTGCACTACGAGTAAAGATGCTCGTTTCGCGCAGCAGGACGGAAAGACCCCGGGACCTTTACTACAGTTTGATATTGGTGTTCGGTTCGGCTTGTGTAGGATAGGTGGGAGACTTTGAAGCCGTGACGCCAGTCATGGTGGAGTCGCCGTTGAAATACCACTCTGGTCGTGCTGGATGTCTAACCTCGGTCCGTGATCCGGATCAGGGACAGTGTCTGATGGGTAGTTTAACTGGGGCGGTTGCCTCCCAAAGGGTAACGGAGGCGCCCAAAGGTTCCCTCAGCCTGGTTGGCAATCAGGTGTTGAGTGTAAGTGCACAAGGGAGCTTGACTGTGAGACCGACGGGTCGAGCAGGGACGAAAGTCGGGACTAGTGATCCGGCGGTGGCTTGTGGAAGCGCCGTCGCTCAACGGATAAAAGGTACCCCGGGGATAACAGGCTGATCTTCCCCAAGAGTCCATATCGACGGGATGGTTTGGCACCTCGATGTCGGCTCGTCGCATCCTGGGGCTGGAGTCGGTCCCAAGGGTTGGGCTGTTCGCCCATTAAAGCGGTACGCGAGCTGGGTTTAGAACGTCGTGAGACAGTTCGGTCCCTATCCGCTGTGCGCGTAGGAATATTGAGAAGGGCTGTCCCTAGTACGAGAGGACCGGGACGGACGAACCTCTGGTGTGCCAGTTGTCCTGCCAAGGGCATGGCTGGTTGGCTACGTTCGGGAGGGATAACCGCTGAAAGCATCTAAGCGGGAAGCCTGCTTCGAGATGAGTATTCCCACCTCCTTGAGAGGGTAAGGCTCCCAGTAGACGACTGGGTTGATAGGCCGGATGTGGAAGCCCAGTAATGGGTGGAGCTGACCGGTACTAATAGGCCGAGGGCTTGTCCTCAGTTGCTCGCGTCCACTGTGTTAGTTCTGAAGTAACGAACTCGCCCCCTGAGGGGTGCGGCTTGAGTTCAACTTCATAGTGTTTCGGTGGTCATAGCGTTAGGGAAACGCCCGGTTACATTCCGAACCCGGAAGCTAAGCCTTTCAGCGCCGATGGTACTGCAGGGGGGACCCTGTGGGAGAGTAGGACGCCGCCGAACAATCATTGTGGGAAAGCCCCGCACCATTCATGGTGCGGGGCTTTTCTGCGTTTACGGTCGGTTTCTGTGCGGTCGGGCGACGCCGTCGGGTGACGCGGTCGGTCGTGGTGGTGGTCTGTCAGGCCGGCTTCACCAGGCCCGTGTCGTAGGCCAGGATGACCGCCTGGACGCGGTCCCGGGAGTTCGTCTTCGACAGGATCCGCGTCACGTGGGTCTTCACCGTGGACTCGGAGAGGTGCAGACGGGTGGCGATCTCCGTGTTCGTCCAGCCCTGGCCGACGACCGTGAGGATCTCGCGCTCCCGGGTGGTCAGCGGTGCCAGGCGCGGGTCCTGCCCGGGCTGCGGAGGTGTCGCGGCCGACGGGGGCAGGTGGTGGAGGTACGCGTCCAGGAGCCGGCGGGTCAGGGACGGCGCCACCACCGCGTCGCCGCTCGCCACCGCGCGTACACCCGCGAGGAGTTCCTCGGGCTGCGCGTCCTTCACCAGGAAGCCGCTCGCCCCCGCGCGCAGGCCGTCGTACGCGTACGCGTCCTGGTCGAAGGTGGTGACGATCAGGACGCGGGTACGGGCGCCGGTCGCGACGATGCGGCGGGTCGCCTCGATGCCGTCGAGGCCGGGCATGCGGACGTCCATCAGGACCACGTCCGGGCGGTGCCGGTCGGCGAGGCGGACGGCCTCGGTGCCGTTCGTGGCCTCGCCGACCACGGTCATGTCGTCCTGGCTCTCCAGGAGCATGCGGAAGCCGAAGCGTTGCATCGCCTGGTCGTCCGCGATGAGAACGGTCGTCACGACGGGGAGCCCTCCCGGGGGATGCGGAGCCGAACACGCCAGCCGCCGCCGGTCGGTGGCGGGCCGCATTCGAGTGTGCCGTCGTAGAGGGCCGCGCGCTCGCGCATTCCGGTGAGGCCTCGGCCGGTCGTGCCGGTGTTCGGGTTCGGGCTTGGGCTTGGGCTTGGGCTTGGGGTTGGGGTTGGGGTTGGGACTCTTCCTTTTTCTGTTCCTGTGTCCGTCACCGTCGCCACCAGGGCGTCCGGGGCGTACGTCAGCTCCACCGTCGCCTCCGCCCCCTCGCCCGCGTGCTTGAGCGTGTTCGTCAGGGCCTCCTGCACCACGCGATAGACCGTCAGCTGGGCGCCGGGTGAGAGCGAGCGGGGCGCCGGGGGCAGGTCGGCGACGACCGGGAGGCCCGCTTCGCGTACGCCCGCGATCAGGGGCTCCAGGTCGGCCAGTGTCGGCTGGGGGTCCCGTACCGGCTCGGGCGTCCCGTCCTCGCGCAGGACGCCCAGGAGGCGGCGGAGGTCGGCCAGGGCCTCGCGGCTCGTCGTGCCGATGGCGTCGAGGGCCTGCGCGGCCCGGTCCGGGCGCTTCGCCGCCGCGTACCGGCCGCCGTCCGCCAGGCCCGTGATCACCGTCAGGCTGTGGCCGATGATGTCGTGCATCTCCCGCGCGATCCGGGCCCGTTCGGTCGCCGCCGCGAGACGGACCTCCCGGTCGCGCGCGTCCCTGCGGGAGCGGACCGTGAGGCCGAGCAGGGCGACGAGCGCGTATGCCAGGAGGGTGGGGACGACGTGCTGGTCCCAGGAGCCGCCTCCGGCGAAGCGGAGCGCGCCCACGACCAGTGGGGGGACGAGGAGGGCGGCCGACCAGAGCAGGGTGCGCGCCGGGCGGGTGAGCGCGATCAGGAACAGGGGGATCGCCTGGAGGTAGGCGACCTGGAGGAACGCTCCCGAGGCCTGGCCGACCAGGGCCGCGCATGCCAGCACGGTGAGGACGGCGGCGGGGTGTCGGCGGCGCCAGAACAGCGGGAGCGTCGAGACCAGGGTCAGGCCGGCCACCAGCCCGGCCGGGAGGGTCGGGTCGGCGGCGGTGTTCCGCCAGCCGCCCGACGCGTCGACGAGCGCCGCGCCGGTCCAGAACAGGGTCAGGAGCGTGTCCCACACCCGGGGCCGGGCCGCGTCGAAGGCCCTTACCCAGGACGTCGACCGCTGCAGGGCGCCGCTCAGGTCCGTGGTCATCCGGACATCCTCATACGTCCCGGCGCCGGAGCGACAGCGCCGGGACCGCGAGTGCCGCGCCCGCCCAGAGCAGCAGGGCGAGCAGGGCCGCTCCGGGCGTCGCCGCGCCGGGCAGCGCGGTGGCCGTGCCGAGGGCGCCGGCCGCCTGGGTGGGGAAGTAGCGGACGGCCGTCTCGACCCACCCGTACGGGAGCATCCCGAGGACCTCCGGCACGACCATCACTCCGCCGATGAACGCGCCCAGCGCGCCCGGCACCGAGCGGAGCGCGGCGCCCAGGCCGAGTGCGACGACGCCCAGCAGGGTGACGCCCGCGGCGTTGCCCGCGAGGGCGGCGAGGACGCCGGCGTCGGTGAGGGAGGCGGCCTGGTCGGTGTCGTCGAGGAAGACCTGGGCCACCTCGAAGGTCAGCAGCGCGGTCGCGAGGGAGATCGTGAAGACGGTCGCGGTGAAGACCGCCGCCTTCGCCCACAGCACGGGCAGGCGGCCCGGGACCGCGGTGAGCGTCGCCCGGACCAGGCCGGTCGCGTACTCGCCCGCCGTGAGCAGGATGCCCAGGACGGCGAGGGCGATCGCGCCGAGCTGGGAGCCGTACAGGGTGAGGAGCACGGTGTCGACGTCGGAGTCGCCGCCGTCGGAGGTGTACGTGGCGCCCATCAGGATGCCGACGCCGAGGACCAGGGCGACGGCGGTGAGGAGGGTCGCCCAGGTCGAGCGGACCGTCCACAGCTTGTGCCATTCGGCGTGGAGTACGCGGGGGTGGGTGATGCGGGGGTTGGTGGTGGGGGTGTGGGCGGTGGGGGTGGGAGGTGCCGGGGTCATGCCGCTGCTCCCTCGTACTCGACGGAGTCCTGGGTCAGGTCCATGAACGCCTGCTCCAGCGAGGCGGTCTGCGGGGTGAGTTCGTACAGCGGTACGCCGTGCGTCGCGGCCGCCCGGCCGATCTCGGGGGCGTCGAGGCCCGCCACGTGGAGCGTGTCGGGGGCGTCGGCGGTGACGCGGGCCGCGCCGGGGAGCAGGCCGCGCAGGCGGTCCGCTTCGGGCGTGACGACCTTGACGGTGGTGCCGCCGGCCTGTCGGACCAGTTCGGCGACGGTCGTGTCGGCGAGGAGCCTGCCCTTGCCGATGACGATGAGGTGGTCCGCGGTCAGGGCCATCTCGCTCATCAGGTGCGAGGAGACGAGGACCGTACGGCCCTCGGCGGCCAGGGACGTGAGGAGGGTGCGGATCCAGCGCACGCCCTCCGGGTCCAAGCCGTTGACCGGCTCGTCGAGGATGACGGCGGCCGGGTCGCCGAGCAGGGCGGCGGCGATGCCGAGGCGCTGGCCCATGCCCAGCGAGAAGCCCTTCACCCGGCGGTCGGCGACCTCGGTGAGGCCGGTGAGGGCCAGGACGCGGGTGACGCGGGAGCGCGGGATGCCGTGGGTGAGGGCGAGGGCCGTGAGGTGGTGGCGGGCCGAGCGGCCCGGGTGCAGGGAGCGGGCTTCGAGCAGGGCACCGGCCTGGGTGAGCGGGGCGGGGTGCGCGGCGTAGGGGCGGCCCGCGATCGTGGCGCGGCCGTGGGTGGGGGCGTCGAGGCCGAGGAGCATGCGGAGCGTGGTCGACTTTCCGGCGCCGTTGGGGCCGAGGAAGCCGGTGACGGAGCCCGGGCGGACCGTGAACGAGAGGTCCTGGACCACTGTTCTCGCGCCGTAGCGCTTGGTGAGGTTCTCTGCGCGGATCATGGGTTCGACGGTAGGCAGCGGGGTGTGGTGGGGCGTCGGACCGTGGGTGGGAGGGCGGTGGGGTCTGTCGTACCCGGGTACGACGTGCGGTGGGGTGCGTGTACAAAAGGCCTTGTCAGAGGGTGTTCCGGGTCGTCAGGATCTCCAGCATGGACTTTTTGATTCGTGAGATCCGTGGCGACGAGTGGGAGCGGACGAGAGAGATCCGGCTCGCCGCCCTCCAGGACCCGGCGGCCGCCATCGCCTTCCTCGACACCTATGAGGCGGCCGTCGAGCGGCCGGACTCCTTCTGGCAGGAGCGTGCGGAGGGCGCTTCGGACAGCGGGGCCGGCTCGGTGCGCCAGTTCGTGGCCGAGGCGCCGGACGGGCACTGGCTCGGCACGGTGACCGTGCTCGTGGAACGGCCCTCGGACGAGGTGCGGTTCGGCGAGGCCGCGCTCGTCGACCAGACGCACATCGTGGGCGTGTACGTGCGGCCCGAGGCGCGGGGGGCCGGTGTCATCGACGCGCTGTTCCGGGCGGCCGTGGAGTGGTCCTGGACGCTGCCCGAGCCGACGGTCGAACGCGTACGGCTGTACGTCCACGAGGAGAACGCGCGGGCCGCGGCCTTCTACCGGCGCTTCGGTTTCGCCCCGACGGGCGGGAAGGTGTCGATGCCGGGGGACGACGGCGCGCACGAGCTGGAGTACGCGTTCCCGCGTCCCTAGTCAGGCGGTCGGGAGGGGTTCGGGCCAGCGGGCCCGGGCCTGTTCCCGTGAGCGCATCAGGGCGAGCGTCGGGAGGCCCTGCGCGGCTCCGTCGGCGAGGAGTCCGGGGAGCGCCGGGAGCGGGGCCACGGCGGCGATGTCGTCGAGGACGAGGCTCATTGGTGGGTCGAGCCGACCGTCGGATGACCGTGCGGCCATGCGGCGGCCGTGCTCGACCACGCTTGCGACGAGCGCGGTGAGCAAGGGCATCGCGCCCGGGTGGGTGCGCGGGTCCTCGATCGGTTCACCCACCACGTAGAGGGTGCCCTGTTCGGCGACGAAAGATGCGAGCGTCAGGGAGTCCGTTCGATTCGGTGTGCAGGCCTCTCTGATGTGGATCGAGGAGAGGGCCGAGAGGGTACGGGCCGTCAGTTCCTGCGCGGCCTGGCGGCGTTCGGGGTGGGCGGTGAGGGCCGATTCCAGGAGGCCGGCCTGGCCGGACGTCGCCTTGGGGTGGGTGCGGAGGATCCGGACCGGGTCGTGGGCGTCGGCGCCCTGGGCCCAGCGGTGCACCTGCTTGAACGGGCGGCCGTCGATGGCGGCGGCGTGCAGCCAGCAGCGCAGGAGCGTTTCCGCGGTGTCGGCGAGGGCCGTGTCCAGGCGGGACTGGGGGCGTACGGGGGCGAGCAGGGCGGTGGCCCGTTCCTGGGCCACGGCCGGGTCCTCGCAGCCCTCGGCCGGGTTCCAGTGGAGGCGGGCCGGGGTGTCGCAGAGGTGGCCGGGGTCGTAGACGAGGACGGGGCCCAGCTTGCCCCGGGCGTCCTTGGTCTCCGCCCAGAGGGTGGGGTCGGAGGTGACGACGAGGACGGCGCCCTCCGCGTCGCGTACGGCTTGGGCGGCGGTGGGGCGGCGGGTGGGGGCGGGGGCGTAGACGAGGCGGGGGGTGTCGGTGCGGGGTTGTGGGACCGCGTCCGGCTGCGGGGTCGCGGACGGCTGCGGGGCCGCGTCAGGCCGTGCGGCCACGGGGTCCGGGGCCTGGGCGGGGCAGGGAAGTGTCCGGACTGCGACCTCCACTTCACTGCGCTCGTTCCGGGCGCCGCCACGTCCGGACGCTTCCCTCCCCCGCTCCGGCCCCGGACCCCTCCCCGCCGTCTGCGTCTTCGCGTATCCGCCCGCCCTGCGGTTCGAGCGGACCGCCTTCCAGCGGGCCAGGGTGCCGAGGGCGAAGACGGTGAGGACGGCCAGGATCATGGCCTGGCCGATCGCCAGGCCCCAGAACAGGCCGTAGCCCGGGAGGGCCGTGGGCGGGGTGTCCGGCCAGGCGGCGGGGAGGTCGGTGGGGGCCGTCATCAGGGAGCGGAGGGCCTGGGGGGTGCGGGCGAAGGTGACGCCCGCGGGCCAGCTGCCGTGGGTGAACAGGGCCGAGAGGCCCGTGGCCGTCCAGATGAGGACGGCCAGGCCGAGGAGGAGGGCCAGGAGGCCCACCACCAGGCCGTCGGGGATGCCGCCGCCGGCCTGGTGTCGTTCCTTCTGCATGCCTTAGGCCACCGTCGACTGCGGGTCGTTCATCTGCTGCTCGATGAGGATCGCGCGCTGCTCGGTCTCCCATTCGAGTTCCGGGTCGCTGGACGACTCGGTCATCGCGCGGTCGGTGTAGACGAGGGGGCGTTCTCGTTCGGTGATGAGGTGTTTGACCACCTGGACGTTGCCGTTGACGTCCCAGACCGCGATGCCGGGGGTGAGGGTCGGGATGATCTCCACCGCCCAGCGGGGCAGGCCCAGGACGCGGCCGGTGTTGCGGGCCTCGTCGGCTTTCTGGGCGTAGATGGTGCGCGTGGAGGCCATCTTGAGGATGGCTGCCGCTTCCTTGGCGGCCGCGCCGTCGACGACGTCGGAGAGGTGGTGGACGACCGCCACGAAGGACAGGCCGAGGCGGCGGCCGAACTTCAGGAGGCGCTGGAACAGCTGGGCCACGAAGGGGCTGTTGATGATGTGCCAGGCCTCCTCGACGAGGAAGATGCGCTTCTTCCGGTCGGGGCGGATCCAGGTGTGCTCCAGCCACACTCCGACGATCGCCATGAGGATGGGCATGGCGATGGAGTTGCGGTCGATGTGGGACAGGTCGAAGACGATGAGGGGGGCGTCCAGGTCGATGCCGACCGTCGTGGGGCCGTCGAACATGCCGCGCAGGTCGCCGTCGACCAGGCGGTCGAGGACGAGGGCGACGTCCAGGCCCCAGGCCCGTACGTCGTCTATGTCGACGTTCATCGCCTCGGCGGACTCCGCCTCGGGGTGGCGCAGCTGCTCGACGATGTCCGTGAGGATCGGCTGGCGGTCGCTGATGTGCTCGTTGACGTAGGCGTGGGCCACCTTGAGCGCGAAGCCGCTGCGCTCGTCGAGGCCGTGGCCCATCGCCACCTCGATGATGGTGCGCAGGAGGGCGAGCTGGCCCGTGGTGGTGATCGAGGGGTCGAGGGGGTTGAGGCGGATCCCGTCGTCGTTGGCGACCATCGGGTCCAGGCGGATGGGAGTTATCCCCAGCTCCTGGGCGATGAGGTTCCATTCGCCGACGCCGTCCTCGCCCTGGGCGTCGAGGACGACGACCTGCCGGTCGCGGAAGCGGAGCTGGCGCAGGACGTAGGTCTTCTCGAGGGCCGACTTGCCGTTTCCGGATTCGCCCAGGACCAGCCAGTGGGGGGCCGGGAGCTGCTGGCCGTACAGCTGGAAGGGGTCGTAGATGTACCCCTTGCCGCTGTAGACCTCGCGGCCGATGATCACGCCTGAGTCGCCGAGGCCGGGGGCCGCGGTCGGCAGGTAGACGGCCTGGGCCTGGCCCGTGGAGGTGCGTACGGGCAGGCGGGTCGTCTCGACCTTGCCGAAGAGGAAGGAGGTGAAGGCTTCGGTGAGGACGGACAGCGGATCTCGCATCGGTCTGTGCCCCTTCGGCCCTAGCGGCGGATGCCGGTCGCGAACGGCAAGGTGTTCACAAAGGCCCGGTGGTGCTCGCGGTCGCACCATTCCAGCTTCAGGTACGACTTGCCGGCGGAGGCCCTGATCGTGCGCTTGTCCCGGGCCAGGGCCTCGGGAGAGCGCGACGATACGGTGATGTACCCGACGAGGTTGACGCCTGCCGCACCACTGGCGAGATCTTCACCCCGCTGGTCGAGCCGGCCGTGGGCGGCGATGTCCCGGGGGTCGACGGTGCGGTTCATCTTGGCCTGCCGGGAGGCCTCCGCCTCGTCGTTGGTCTTCTCCGTGAGCATGCGCTCGATGGCGACCTCGGTGGGCTCCAGGTCCATGGTGACGGCGACCGTGCGGATGACGTCGGGTGTGTGGACCAGGAGCGGGGCGAGGAAGTTGACGCCGACGGGGGTCATCGGCCACTCCTTGACCCAGGCGGTGGCGTGGCACCAGGGGGCGCGGGTGGTGGACTCGCGGGTCTTGGCCTGGAGGTAGGTGGCCTCCATCGCGTCCAGCTCGGCCGGCCAGGCGTTTCGCTTCGTCATGGCCTGGATGTGGTCGATCGGGTGGTCCGGGTCGTACATGGAGTGCACGAGGGACGCGAGCCGGGACTGGCCGAGGGGCTGGCGGACGCGGATGTCGGCTTCGGCGAGGCGGGCGCAGATGTCGGTGAGCTCGCGGGCCATGACGACGGCGAGGCCGGCGTCGCGGTCCAGCTTGCGGGCGCCGGAGGCGTGCCGGGCGGCGCGGGCCATGGCGTTGGCCTCGGCGGCGAGTTCGCGGGTGTAGTGCATGCAGGCCACGAGGTAGGCGCGGTGCTGTTCGCTGGAGGTGGAGACCATCGACTGGAGCTGCTCGTACGACTCCTGGAGCCAGCCGGGGGCGTGGTGGTCGCCGCGCTGGGCGACGTCCTTGGCGTGGGCGTCGGGGTCGGCCGGGAGGGTGCGGGCGAGCATCTGGAGGCGGGTGACGAAGCCGTCCCCGTTGGCGACGTGCTTGAGCAGGGTGCCGAAGCGGTCGACGAGGGCTTCCTGGTCCTCCGAGTCGCGCAGGCCCACGCCGGGGCCCTCGATCTCGATGGCGGCGGTGACGGTGCGCCGGTCGGCGTGCAGCAGGACGGCGATCTCGTCCGGGCCGAAGGGGGCGGCGAGCCAGCCGATGCGGCCGATGCCGGGGGGCGGCCCGATCTCGACCTCGCGGCCGTCCATGCGGGTGCCGGCCTCGATGGTGCCGGAGCGGTAGGCGGTGCCGCGCTTGAGCATGCGCTTGTAGCTGCGGTTGATCTCGAACCACTTGTAGAAGGTGCGGTGCTTGTACGGGACGTAGACCGCGGCCAGCGCGAGCATCGGGAAGCCCGTGAGGAGGGCGATCCGCAGGGACAGGACGGGGACGATCAGTCCGCTCATCATGCCGAGGAAGGCACCGGCGATGATCAGCGCGATCTCGCCGGTCTCGCGGTTCTTGCCGACGATCGCGTTCGGCCGGGCGCGGCCGATGAGATACGTGCGGCGGGGCGAGACCGGCTGGGACTGGGTCGTCAACGCCCTCCACCTCCTGAGTTCTTGCTGTTGCTGCTACGGCTGGTGTGCGGGGTGCCCGCGGTGGGGCTGCCGCTCCGGGGCGGGGGCGGCGGCGTGGCGGAGCCGCCCGAGGAGCTGCCGCGGCTGCTGTGGGCGGCGACGCCGCCGGAGAGCGGGTTGGCGGGGCGGGGGGCACCGCCCTGGCCGCCGCCGGCGTCGCGGGTGCTGTGGGTCTTGATGCCCTGGGAGACGAGGGAGGCCGGGGAGGAGATGACGGCGGCCGCCGCGTTCTCGCCGGCGCGGTGGAGGCGGTTGTTGCGGGAGGCGACGATCTCGTCGCCGAAGCCGGGGACGAAGCGGTAGATCATGGCCGAGGCGAAGATCGCCAGCAGGATGATCGCGAGGCCGGACACGACGGCCGAGAAGGCGTTCGGGCCGGTGCCGGAGGACAGGGCGCCGGCGAGTCCGAGGACGATGACGATGACCGGCTTGACCAGGATCACCGCGATCATGATTCCGGCCCAGCGGCGGACGTGGCCCCACATGTTCTTGTCGACGAGCCCCGCGTAGACGACGACACCGAGCAGGGCGCCGACGTAGAGCAGCACGGCGCGCAGGACGAGTTCGAGGTAGAGCACGCCGGCGGCGAGGACGGTCACCAGGGAGACGATGATCAGCATGATCGGGCCGCCGCCGATGCTGTCGCCCTTCTCCAGGGCCTGTTTGAAGCTGCCGAAGAAGACGTCGGTCTGCTGGCCGGTGCCGGAGGCGATGACCTCGGTGACGGCGTCGGTGGCGTTGACGACCGTGTAGAGGATGAGCGGGGTGAAGGCGGACGCCAGGACGGTCAGCCAGAGGAACCCGATGGCCTCGGAGAGCGCCGTGGTCAGCGGCACGCCGCGGATGGCGCGCTTGGCGACGGCGAGCAGCCAGAGGAGCAGGGTGAGGAAGGTGGCGGCGGCGAAGACGATGGCGTAGCGGCCGAGGAACTGCATGTTGGTGAAGTCGACTTCGGCGGTCTGCTTGACGGCGGCTGAGAGGGTGTCGACGACCCAGGCGGCGGCGCTGGCGCAGCCGCGTGCGAGGGAGCTCAGGGGGTCGAGCGCGGAGGTGGGGTCGGTGACCGAGGGGGAGCCGGTGCCGCCCGGGGTCTGGCCCTTCTCGCACAGCTCGCGGGCCTGGCCCACGATGAGCCCGCACGGATTGTTGCTGGCCCCCGGTGAAGGCGTCCCGGTCGGTGTGGGCGTCGGGGTGGGGGCCGCGTACGCGCGGGAGGCGAGGAGGACGAGGGTGGCGGGGACGGTGGCCGCGGCCGCGCCCAGGGCGCGGAGCGGGAAGCGTCGGCTAGCGGGCATAGGTGAAGCCTCCGTAACCCTCGACGGCCTTGGCGATGTCGTCCGCGAGCGAGGCGCGGTTGTCGCCGTTGACGGGCGTGGGGCCCTCGGCCTGCTCCGAGCCGGTGATCTTCCAGTCGTCGCCGACCCAGCGGAGCTTCTCGGTGAGGGTGAACCACGTCGATGTGACCGGCTTGGTGGAGCCCTCGCCGGCGAGTCCCACGAGCCCGGTGGACCAGACCTCGACGGTGGCGGTGTCGCCGGTGAAGTCCTTGACCTTCGTGCCGACCGGGATGGTGCGGGAGACGAACGTCAGCCCGCTGGGGGCGGAGCCGTTGGCGTCGAGGCCGATCTCGGCCAGGAACGCGGTGGAGTACGAGGTGTCGAGGTTGCGCACCAGGGCGTCGGCGACCGCCGGGTCGTGGGTGGCCCGGACGATGCTCTCGCGGGGGCCGCGCTGGAACATGTCCACCGATCCGAGGGCGACCGCGTAGTTGGCCGCCGCGCTCTGCGCGCCCTGCTCGTCGCGTGCGAAGCCCCCGGGGATGTCCCCGTTGCGTCCGGTCACCGGGCGGACGCCGGTGGCCGCGGTGGGGGCGCCGGAGCGGGCGGGAGCTTCGGGGGAGCCGGACTTGGTGTCCGCCGGGCTGCCGTCGCCGCGGTTGGCGAGGGCGATGGCGGCGATCAGGAGGACCACGACGCCGACGACCGCGATGAGCGAGCGGGAGCTGCGGGCGGGCGGGCGGGGGGCGCCGGTCTCGGGGAGGCGGGTGCGGGTCTGGCCGTCGTGCTCGTCGCCGAGGCTCATGCGGGGGACACCCCTTCAGCCGTTCGCGGGTACGACAAAGGCCGTGCTGGCTGCCGCTCGGGCGCGGCGTGGTGACTGGACATCAGGGAACGCGACCTCGGTGGTGAGAAACGGGTTAGACGGCCATCCCGTACACGATGGTGAAGAGCGTCCCCAGAGACCCGATGATGAAGACGCCGGTCAGACCGGCCACGATCAGGCCCTTGCCCTGCTCCGCGCTGAAGGTGTCGCGCAGCGCGGTCGCGCCGATGCGCTGCTTGGCGGCTCCCCAGATGGCGATGCCGAGGCAGAGCAGGATGGCCACGGCCATCACGACCTCGATCATCACCTTGGCCTCGGCTCCCAGGCTCCCGAAAGGCCCCCAGTTCGGGGCGATTCCACCGATGATGGTGGTGATGTCGCCCTTCTCGGCCGCCAGGTACATGTAACTCACCGCCCCTGTTGGGTAGTTCGTCGCCCGTGCCGGACGGCATGGGTCGTCGACCTATCTTCGCTGATGAAACCGCTCGCGTGTGACGGCTTGACGGCTCTCTTTACCCGATCACCGCACACTTGACCGATCTGACCGTCTTGACCTGCGACGGTGCGGCCGGTTTGTATGCGAAGACGCGTATGGTCACTCTGTGTATCACGGAGGGTGACTCCGGGCAATGATTGTCGTTGTGGCACCTTTGGGGCCGCGTCGGAAGGCGTCGGGGCCGCCGGAGGGGCCGGAGTGAGGGGGTCGCGCCTAGACTGGCGCGGCGGGGCGTACTGCCAGGATCCGAGGGGTGGTTGACGGTGCGTAAGGCGCGCGGAGCGTGGCTGGTGGCCGGTGGGGCGTTCGGTGTCTGCCTCAGCTTTGTCGCCCTGATCGTCGTCGGGACGTACTCCGCCGCCGCCGGGCTCGTCGGCGGGGCCGGGAACGGCAGGAACGGGACGGTGGCCCTTGCGAAGGGGGCCGTGCCGGCCGCGTACCAGGGTCTGGTGCAGAAGTGGGGCAACCTCTGTCCCGCCATCAACCCCGCGCTGCTCGCCGCGCAGCTCTACCAGGAGAGCGGCTGGAATCCGACCATCGTCTCGCCCGCGAACGCCCGGGGCATCGCCCAGTTCATCCCCGGCACCTGGGCCGGCCACGGCATCGACGGGGACGGGGACGGCGACCGGGACGTGTGGGACCCGGCGGACGCGATCCCGTCGGCCGCCTCGTACGACTGCGAGCTCGCCGGGTACGTGAAGGACGTGCCGGGGGACCCCACGAACAACATGCTGGCCGCGTACAACGCCGGCGCCTACCGGGTCATCAGGTCCGGCGGGGTGCCGGGGATCAGCGAGACGCAGAACTACGTGCGGATCATCCGCTCGCTGGAGAAGAGCTTCGCCCGCCCGGTGGGCCGGGTCGATCCCTCGCGGCAGGCGGCCGGGGCGATCTACTACGCGCAGCAGAAGCTGGGCACGCCGTATCTGTGGGGCGGTACGGGCACGGCGGCGCAGAATGGCCGGTTCGACTGCTCGGGGCTGACCCAGGCCGCGTACCTGGAGGTCGGGATCGAGCTGCCGCGCGTGGCCAACGACCAGTACAACGCCGGGCCGCACCCCGGCCGTGACGAGCTGCTGCCGGGGGACCTGGTCTTCTTCTCCGACGACCTGACCAATTCGCGTGCCATCAGGCACGTCGGCATCTACGTGGGCGGCGGTTACATGATCGACGCCCCGCGGACCGGGGCGGTGATCCGCTTCGACCGGATCGACACGCCCGACTACTTCGGGGCGACCCGGGTGACGAAGGACGGGGCGGCCGCGCTGCCGACCGGACTGCCGCAGTAGCGCGGGGCGGCCGGGCCTGGCCGGAACTCGTCCGTCGGGCCGGGGCCCTGGGCTGCGACGACCCGTCACCTTTCGATAACGTCCTCATGATCTTGGGCGGAGAGCGGAACGCTGCCTTCGGGCGGATCGTTCTCCGATCCGACCACTCCGACCACGGGGGCTGGACACCACCCACACACAGCAAGGGGCCGCAGCAGATGGCTGGACTCGCCTCGGACGGTTCGAACCCCGATGTCAGCCTGCTCTACGACATCAACGGGCTGGCGAAGGCCGCCCCGCCGTGGTTCGACCGCGTCATGGGCTTCGTGGGCGAGTACGGCATCATGCTCGGCCTCGTCCTCGTCGCGCTCGGCTGCTGGTGGAGCGTCCGCCGCCGCGGCACCCCCGCCGACTCGGTCGCCGGGCTCGCCGCGCTGATCTGGGCCCCGCTCGCGGCCGGCGTCGCGCTGCTGGTGAACATCCCGATCCGCGGATTCGTCGAACGGCCCCGGCCGTTCAACGACCACCAGGGGCTTGAGGTCCTCGTCGACGGCAAGACCGACTACTCCTTCGTCAGCGACCACGCCACCATGGCGATGGCCGTCGCCGTCGGGATCTTCGTCGCCCACCGCAGGTTCGGCCTCGCCGCCATCGGCCTCGCGCTCACCGAGGCCTTCTGCCGGGTCTACATGGGCGTGCACTACCCGACCGACGTCGTCGGCGGCCTCGCCCTCGGCACCGCCGCCGCGCTGCTCCTCGCGCCGCCCGCGCTCGCCCTGCTCACCCCGGTCGTCTCCGCCGTCGCCCGCTCCCCGCGCGGTGCCCGCCTGGTCCGCTCGCGGCGCGCCGCCGAGCATCTGGCCGTGGCCGAAACCGTCGGCATGCCGGAGTCCCGGCTCGGATCGGGGGAACGGGACCTCGCCGCCTAGGGGGCCCTCAGGTCCTGGCGGACGCCAGGTGCTCCGTCGCGTCCGTACGGGCCCGCTCGCGTGATCTGCGGGCCGGGCCCGTCCAGCCGCAGCTGCACCGGGCCGTCGCGAACGAGCCGCGTTCCGTGGTCTCCGTGTGATGCACGCTCCCCACCGTACTGCGCGTGACGGGCCGCCCCGACCGTCGTTATCCGGACGGGTGGGACCCGGGCAGACAACGGAACGTCGTTGGGGGTTGGCAGGCGATGGTGGTGCGGAACGGACGCTCGGGCGGCGCATGGGCCGTCGCCGCGGCCCTGCTGGGAGCGGTGGCCGCCGGCGGCTGCGCGGCCCCGCGGGACGACGCCGAGCCGGGCGGCGATCCGGCCCAGACCGTGCGGGGCGCGGCCGAGGTCCTCGCCCGCGCCGGATCGTCCCGGACCAGCACCTCCATGGAGATGGCCTCCGGCGGCACCCGCGTCACCATCCGCGGCGAGGGCGGCTACGACTTCCGTCGCCGCACCGGCACCCTCCAGGTGATCCTCCCCAAGGACGCCGCGGGCGAGAGCGAGCACCGGCCCATCACGGAGCTCCTGGCACCCGGCGCGCTCTACATGAAGAACCGGGGCGCCGGCGTCCCGGCCGACAAGTGGGTGCGGGTCGACACCACCACCCTCGACGACGGCAACCTCGTCACCGGCGGCGCCACCGACCCGGCCGCCGCCGCCGAGCTCCTGCGCGGCGCCCGCACGGTGGCCTACCTGGGCGAGGTCGACCTGGCGGGGGTGAAGGTGCGCCACTACCGGGGCGTCGCCGACATCGCCGTGGCCGCCCGGCACGCCTCCCCGCAGGTCCGCGGGGCGCTCGCCGCCGCGGCGAAAGGGTTCACCACGGACACGGTGCCCTTCGACGCGTACCTGGACGGGGAGGGACTGCTGCGGAAGGTCCGCCACCAGTTCAGCTTCAGCAACCAGGGGCGCACGGTCGCGGTCGCGTCGACCACCCTGCTGTACGGGTTCGGCGCGCGGGTGACGGTGACGCTGCCGGACCACCAGGACATCTACGCCGGGAAGGTCAAGGTCTGACCGGCCTCCGCGCCGGGCCCCGCCGTGGCCATCGCCAAATGGTCCGGACGTGTCATGTGCGGTCCGTAGGGCGCTCCCTACGCTGGGAGACCGACGCCGGCAGGAAGAGGTGAATGCGCATGGCTCCGCCGCCCGCCACCGCGACCACGCTCAGCGATCCCGAGCGCATCGCCCTGGCCGAGATCGAACTGTGCGGTGAGCTGATCATCGCGGCCTCGGCGGCCGCCGAGGAGCGGCTGAGCGCCGACCGCATCGACGAGGTGCTCCGGGTCGGCGCCGGGGGTACGCACCAGCCACCGGGCGCACGCGGCGGGACGGGGCGGGCGCACTAGCAGCCCGGCCCTCGCCGCCCGCACCGCGCCACGCCCGCACCGAGCCACGCCCGCACCGCGCCGGATCGAGCCGGGTCGTGCACCGCATCGCATCGCGCCGGATCGAGCCGCGCACGCGCCGGCTCAGGTGCGCATCATGCGGGCGATGGCCTTGGTGGCCTCCTCGACCTTCGCCTCGATCTCGTCGCCGCCCTTGGTGGCGGCGTCCGCCACGCAGTGGCGCAGGTGCTCCTCCAGGAGCTGGAGCGCGAAGGACTGGAGGGCCTTCGTGGAGGCCGAGACCTGGGTGAGGATGTCGATGCAGTAGACGTCCTCGTCGACCATCCGCTGCAGCCCGCGGATCTGCCCCTCGATGCGGCGCAGCCGCTTGAGGTGCTCGTCCTTCTGCTTGTGGTAGCCGTGCACGCCGTGGTCGTGGTCCGTGCCGGCGGCGGCGCCGACCGAGGGGTCGCCTGCCGGGTCGGTGGTGGCGGCCTCGGGGGTGAGCTGGTCCGCCTCGGTGGTCGTCATCGCGTCCTCCCGTTGTCCAGAAAGGGTGGGTATACCCCTCGTGGGTATATGGTACCGATCCCCGCGGAAACCGTGCGGGCCCCGTGCAGATCACTGTGCCTGATGGAGGACACTGAAGGGACGCCGGTTAGCCGTGGCCGGATGATGCGCCTAGCATCAGCCTGACCGAAACCCAGCACCCCGAGGACCCCACGTGCGATTTCGTCTGACCCCCAGGGAGACGAGCTTCTATGACATGTTCGCCGCGTCCGCGGACAACATCGTCACGGGCGCCAAGCTCCTGATGGAACTGCTCGGAGCGGACGCCTCCGCCCGGGCCGAGATCGCGGAACGGATGCGGGCAGCGGAGCACGCCGGCGACGACGCGACCCACGCCATCTTCCACCAGCTGAACTCCTCGTTCATCACGCCGTTCGACCGCGAGGACATCTACAACCTCGCGTCGTCCCTCGACGACATCATGGACTTCATGGAGGAGGCCGTCGACCTGGTCGTCCTCTACAACGTCGAGGAACTTCCCAAGGGCGTCGAGCAGCAGATCGAGGTCCTGGCCCGGGCGGCCGAGCTGACCGCCGAGGCCATGCCGAACCTGCGGACCATGGCGAACCTCACCGAGTACTGGATCGAGGTCAACCGTCTGGAGAACCAGGCCGACCAGATCCACCGCAAGCTGCTCGCGACGCTCTTCAACGGCAAGTACGACGCCATCGAGGTGCTCAAGCTCAAGCAGATCGTCGACGTGCTGGAAGAGGCTGCCGACGCCTTCGAGCACGTGGCCAACACGGTGGAGACCATCGCGGTCAAGGAGTCCTGAGCTTCGTGGACACCTTCGCTCTGATCGTGACCATCGGCGTCGCGCTCGGCTTCACGTATACGAACGGCTTCCACGACTCCGCCAACGCCATCGCCACCTCGGTGTCGACCCGGGCGCTGACGCCCCGGGCCGCGCTCGCGATGGCCGCGGTCATGAACCTGGCGGGCGCGTTCCTCGGCAGCGGGGTCGCCAAGACCGTCAGCGAGGGCCTGATCGAGACGCCGCACGGCGACAAGGGGATGGGCATCCTCTTCGCCGCGCTGGTCGGCGCGATCATCTGGAACCTCGTCACCTGGTACTTCGGTCTGCCATCCTCCTCCTCGCACGCCCTCTTCGGCGGCATGGTGGGCGCGGCGCTCGCGGGCGGCACGGAGGTGATCTGGTCGGGCGTGCTCGACAAGGTCGTCATCCCGATGTTCGTCTCGCCGGTGGTCGGCCTCGTCGCCGGTTACCTGGTCATGTGCGTGATCCTGTGGCTCTTCCGCAAGGCCAACCCGCACAAGGCGAAGCGCGGCTTCCGCATCGCGCAGACCGTCTCGGCGGCCGGCATGGCCCTCGGTCACGGTCTGCAGGACGCGCAGAAGACCATGGGCATCGTGGTGATGGCCCTGGTCATCGCCGATGTGCAGCAGCAGGGCGACGACATCCCGGTCTGGGTGAAGATCGTCTGCGCCACGATGCTCTCGCTCGGCACCTACGCCGGCGGCTGGCGGATCATGCGGACCCTCGGCCGCAAGATCATCGAGCTGGACCCGCCGCAGGGCTTCGCCGCGGAGACCACCGGCGCCTCGATCATGTTCGGCTCGGCCTTCCTCTTCCACGCGCCGATCTCCACCACCCACGTCATCACCTCGGCGATCATGGGTGTGGGCGCCACCAAGCGCGTCAACGCGGTCCGCTGGGGCGTCGCCAAGAACATCGTCCTCGGCTGGTTCATCACCATGCCGGCGGCTGCTCTGGTGGCCGCGCTCAGCTACTACATCGTGGCGCTGTTCTTCGGCTGACGTGCGCCCCCGGCCGGCGCGCGGTGACGACCGGATACTGCTGGGGGTCCGGGGGTCGTCCCCCGGGGGATGCAGCATCACCATGCCGGCGGCTGCTCTGGTGGCCGCGCTCAGCTACTACATCGTGGCGCTGTTCTTCGGCTGACGTGCCGCGCACCACGTGGTTGGGCCCGGCTCCCCTGTGGGGGAGCCGGGCCCTTGTGCGTCATACGGCGGCACCGCCATGCAGCGCCGTACGACGGTCCTCGGTCCGGTCCGGACGCGCGGTCCGGACCGGGTCGCCCGGGAGCTCGCGCCCCCGGCGTCTATCCGAAGCGGCCGGAGATGTAGTCCTCGGTCGCCTGGACGCTCGGGTTGGAGAAGATGCGCTCGGTGTCGTCCAGCTCGATCAGCTTGCCGGGCTGGCCCACGGCCGCCAGGTTGAAGAAGGCCGTACGGTCCGAGACGCGGGCGGCCTGCTGCATGTTGTGCGTCACGATGACGATCGTGAAGCGCTCCTTGAGCTCACCGATGAGGTCCTCGATCGCCAGCGTCGAGATCGGGTCGAGCGCCGAGCAGGGCTCGTCCATCAGCAGGACGTCGGGCTCGACCGCGATGGCGCGGGCGATGCACAGGCGCTGCTGCTGGCCGCCGGAGAGGCCGGAGCCCGGCTTGTTGAGGCGGTCCTTGACCTCGTTCCACAGGTTGGCGCCCTTGAGGGAGCGCTCCACGATGTCGGCGAGCTCGGACTTCTTGTAGCTGCCGTTGAGGCGCAGGCCCGCCGCCACGTTGTCGAAGATCGACATGGTGGGGAAGGGGTTGGGGCGCTGGAAGACCATGCCGACCGTGCGGCGCACCGCGACCGGGTCGACGTTGGTGCCGTACAGGTTCTCGTCGTCCAGCATCACCTTGCCCTCGACGCGGCCGCCGGGGGTGACCTCGTGCATGCGGTTCAGGGTGCGCAGGAAGGTGGACTTGCCGCAGCCGGACGGGCCGATGAAGGCCGTCACGGAGCGCGGCTCGACGGTCATGGAGATGTCGTCGATCGCCTTGTGGTTGCCGTAGTAGGCGGAGAGGCCGCTGACGTCGATTCGCTTGGCCATATCAGTTCACTTCCAGGGTAGCCGCGGTCAGCGGCCGGTCTTGGGGGCCTTCCAGCGGGCGATGCCGCGGGCCACCATGTTGAGGATCATGACGAAGGCGATCAGGACGAGCGCGGCGGCCCAGGCGCGGGCCACGGCGGCGTCGGTGCCGACCGCGTACTGCTCGTACACGTAGAGCGGCAGCGAGGACTGGGCGCCTTCGAAGGGGTTCGGGTTGATGAGCTTCGTACCGAACACGAGGAGCAGCACGGGGGCCGTCTCACCGGTGATGCGGGCGACCGCGAGCATGACGCCCGTGGTGATGCCGCCGATCGCGGTGGGCAGGACCACCTTCAGGATCGTGCGCCACTTGGGGACGCCGAGGGCGAGGGAGGCCTCGCGCAGCTCGTTGGGGACCAGCTTCAGCATCTCTTCGGTGGAGCGGACGACGACCGGCATCATCAGGATCGCGAGGGCCATCGCGCCGGCGAACCCGGAGGGCCCGAAGCCCAGCATCAGGTTCCAGGTGGCGAGGATGAACAGACCCGCGACGATCGAGGGGATGCCCGTCATGACGTCGACGAAGAAGGTGACGGCCTGGGCCAGCTTCCCGCCGCCGTACTCGACGAGGTAGACCGCGGTCAGCAGCCCGATGGGCGCGGCGATCAGCGTCGCGATGGCGACCTGCTCGATGGTGCCGAGCAGCGCGTGGTAGAGACCGCCGCCCGCCTCGGCGTCGAGGACGCCGTTCATCGAGTGGCTCAGGAAGTACGGGTCGAGGACTTCCAGGCCCTTGCTGACGGTGACCCAGCCGAGCGAGAGCAGCGGGATCACGGCGAGGACGAAGCAGACCCAGACGAGGCTGGTCGCGACGCGGTCCTTGGCCTGGCGGGAGCCCTCCACCTTGGTGGTGATCCCGTAGGTGGCGAGGACGAAGAGCAGTCCGGCGATCAGGCCCCACTGGACCTTGCTGTGCCAGCCGGCGGCGAGGCCGATGCCGCAGCCCGCGGCGATCGAGCCGACGGCGACGGCGGCGGGGGTCCAGCGCGGGAGCCGGGCGTGGGAGAGGGAACGGCGCGGGCCGACCGCGGCGACCGGACGTTCCTGTATGGCGTGGCTCATGCGTTCGCCCCCGAGTACTCCTTGCGGCGCGCGATGATCATGCGGGCGGCGCCGTTGACCAGCAGGGTGATGACGAAGAGGACGAGACCCGAGGCGATCAGGGCGTCCCGGCCGAACTCGTTGGCCTCGTTGAACTTCGCGGCGATGTTCTGCGCGAAGGTGCCGCCGCCCGGGTCGAGCAGGTGGCCCGAGAGGACGAAGCTGGGGGAGAGGACGACGGCCACGGCCATCGTCTCGCCGAGGGCGCGGCCGAGGCCGAGCATCGAGGCGGAGATGATGCCGGAGCGGCCGAAGGGCAGCACCGACATGCGGATGACCTCCCAGCGCGTGGCGCCGAGGGCGAGCGCGGCCTCCTCGTGCATCCGCGGGACCTGGAGGAAGACCTCGCGGGTCACGTTGGTGATGATCGGGAGGATCATGATCGCCAGCAGGATGCCGACGGTGAACATGTTGCGGGCGACGCCGTCGCTGGACTTGTCGAAGATGTAGGTCCAGCCCAGGTACTGGTCGAGCCACTGGTTCAGGCCGTCCAGGTACGGGACGAGGAAGATCGCGCCCCAGAGGCCGTAGATGATGCTGGGGACGGCGGCGAGCAGGTCGACCACGTACGCGAGCGGCTTGGCCAGCTTGCGCGGGGCGTAGTGCGAGATGAAGAGCGCGATGCCGATCGCGACCGGCACGGCGATCGCCATGGCGATCACCGAGGACACGACCGTGCCGAAGGCGAGGACCGCGATGCCGAAGACCGGCGGGTTCGCGGAGGGGTTCCACTCGAAGGTCGTGAAGAAGTTGGTGCTGTCCTGCGAGATCGCGAGGACGGCGCGGTACGTGAGGAAGACCGCGATCGCGGCCATGATCACGAGGAGGGTGATGCCGGAGCCGCGGGACAGACCGCTGAAGACGCGGTCCCCGGCGCGGCCCACGCTCTTGGCGCGGCGGCTGCTCCGTATGTCAGGTGTGTCGGGTGATGTGGTGGCCATCTGCTTCTCCGGTCTGCGGGGCCGGTACGGGGGGCGTACGGGCTCCTGGCGGCGGTGCACCGGATGCCGGGGCCGGCCCCTCCACGGGAGGTGAGGGGCCGGACCCGGCCGGGGGTCAGGACAGGGTGGGGACGATCTCGCGGACCTTGGCCGCGATCTCGGCCGGGAGCGGGGCGTAGCCGGCGTCGGAGAGGACCTTCTGGCCCTCCTCGCTGGCGGTGTAGTTCAGGAACGCCTTCAGGGTCGGCAGGGTCTCCGCCTTGTTGCCCTTGTCGCAGGCGATCTCGTACGTGACCAGGGTGAGCGGGTAGGCGCCCTCGGCCTTGGTCGTGTAGTCGAGGGAGAGGGCCAGGTCGCTGCCGGTGCCCTTGACCTTGGCGGCGGCGATGGCCTTGGAGGCGTTCTCCGTGGTGGCCGCGACCGGGGCCGCGGCGCCGGTGTTGATGCTGACCGTGGAGATCTTGTTGGCGGTGGCGTAGGAGAGCTCGAAGTAGCCGATGGAGCCCTCGGCGTCCTTGACCGCGGTGGCGACACCGGAGGAGCCGTTGGCGGCCTGGCCGCCCGGGGCGGGCCACGACTTCGTCTTCGGGTCGTACTTCCAGTCGGCCTTCGCGGTGGCCGAGAGGTACTTGCCCAGGTTCTGGGTGGTGCCCGACTCGTCCGAGCGGTGGAAGGCCTGGATGGTGGAGTCCGGCAGCTTGGCGCTCGGGTTCAGCTTGGCGATCGCCGGGTCGTTCCACTTGGTGATCTTCGTGTCGAAGATCTTGGCCAGGGTGGGGGCGTCCAGGACGAGGTTGTCCACGCCGTCCAGCTTGTAGCCGATGGCGATGGGGCCGCCGACCATCGGCAGGTTGATGCCCTTGCCGCCCTTGCAGATCTTCTGCGACTCGGCGACCTCTTCGTCCTTGAGGGCGGAGTCGGAACCGGCGAAGGTGACCTGGCCCTGGTTGAACTTGGTGATGCCACCACCCGAGCCGATGGCCTGGTAGTTGACCTCGACGCCCGAGCAGGCGGCCTGGAAGTTCTTGACCCACAGGTCCATCGCGTTCTTCTGCGCGCTGGAGCCGGCGGCCAGGAGCTGGCCCTTCGCGCCGTCGCACTTGACGTTCGACGCGGCGGCGGAGGTCTTGCCACCATCCTTGGTGGGCTCGTTGTTGTTGTCCGAACCACACGCCGAGAGAACGAGCGCGCCGGAGACGACGAGGGCACCGATCGCGGAGGCGCGAAGCCCGTTTCGCGAAAGCTTCACTTTCGGGTGTTCCTTCCAGAAGCCGCCTGCCGTGGACCTTGCTGTCCTGGACGTTGTACGGCGGCGCGTGTCGGGGTGGTGGGTGCGGCACTGTGCTGTGCACCTTGTACGGCCGAAATTAGGCAGAACAGGTGAAGCGGTCGACGGGGGAGGGTGAACGGGAAGTGAACCGTGCCGGAAGGTGAGGTGCGGACCGTTACCTGGTCGTTGTCGCCAGGAGCGCGTCGAGGAGTTCGCGGTCGCGGGGCTGGGTGAGCCGGGCCCGGGCGGCGGCGGGGGCGAGCCAGGCGAGGGCGTCGACCTCCCGGGAGGCCGCGAAGGCGCCGTCGAGGGCGCGCGCGGCCCAGTAGCTGACCTCTTTCGGCTCCCCGTTCACCGGGTAGCGGAGGGTGGGGAGGCGGGCGCCCAGCTCGCAGGCGTGGCCCGTCTCCTCCCGTACCTCGCGCAGGGCGCAGGCGGAGAGCGTCTCGCCGTGCTTCAGCTTGCCCTTCGGATGGGACCAGTCGCCGTATTTCGGTCGGTGGACCACGGCGATCTCGACCCCGCGCCCCGATGCCGCCGGGCGCCAGAGGACGCAGCCCGCGGCGAGGATCACGGGACGCCCGCCGTGGTGCGGGACCAGGCGCGCTGGAAGGCGAAGCGGGAGGCTTCGACGTCGTGGCGCTGGTCGGCGTGGAGGACGCCCAGGGCGTAGGCGGTGGCCGGGGCGATGCGGGGGGTGCGGGCGGCGGTGGCGGCGGCCGCGGCGGCTTCGGCGGCGTCGCGGTGGCGGTCGAGGGCGCGGCCGGCTTCGTAGAGGTCCGGGTCGGGTTCGGCGCCGGCGTTCAGGACCTCGCCGGCGTAGCGGTGCAGGCGGAGCAGGGCGCGGGTGTGGTGCCAGGGCGCGTCCTGGTTCTCGCCGGCGGCCAGGGCGAGGGCCTCGGCGTTGTACGGGTGGGCCGCGCGGGTCAGCGGGAGGGCGGCGACCGCGTCGAGGAGGCGGTGTTCGACGCCCACGGCGGGGGCGTCGAGGACCTCCAGGGCGGGGGCGGCGCCGGCCGGGCCGAGGGGGACCTCGGAGGCGAGCAGGGCGACGCAGTCCGCGACGGCGTGGAAGCGGGAGGAGCCGAGTGCCTGCAGGGCGGCGGAGTGGGCGCGGGTGCGGGCGAGGGTGAGCTGGCGTTCGAGGAGGGCGCCGGCGCGGGCGGCGCCGACGGTGAGGCCGGGGCCGGTGCTCTCCGTGCGGCGCGCCGCGGGGACCGTCAGGCCGGCGCCGCCGCTCGACAGGCGGGACAGGGCGTCCACCAGCCGGACCAGGCGGGAGGTGCAGGCGTGCTCCAGGGCCAGGGTGCCGGAGAGCCAGGCGAGCTCGGTGCGGAGCTGGTCGGCCCAGGCGGTGTCCAGGAGCGGCCGGAAGGTGTGCAGGGTCCCGCTGATGCGGCGGGCGGCGGCCCGTAGCGTCCGGGTGGCCTCCTCGGCGCCCGAGGTGTCGGCGCCGCTGTCGCCGTGCAGCCGCAGGCCGCGGAGGAAGTCCGCGGCCCGCGCGTGCAGATAGGGGGCGAGCACCTCGCCGGCCGAGACCTCGGAGGTGATGTCAGGGTTGTGCACGCCGGCGCCTCCGCGCGTCGATGAGCATCTCCTGGACGTGCCGCAGCGGCTGGCCTTCGGGATCGGTCGCGTGCCGCGTCCAGTTCCCGTCCGGGCCGAGGTGCCAGGAGGAGGTGGTGTCGGACATCCCGGTCTCCATGAGCCGGGTCAGTGCGGCCCGGTGGGCGGGGTCGGAGACCCGTACGAGGGCCTCGATCCGCCGGTCCAGGTTGCGGTGCATCATGTCGGCGCTGCCGAGCCAGACCTCGGGTTCGCCGCCGTTGGCGAAGGCGAAGACCCGGGAGTGCTCCAGGAAGCGCCCGAGGATCGAGCGGACCCGGATGTTGTCGGAGAGGCCTTCGACGCCGGGGCGCACGGCGCAGATGCCGCGGACCCAGATGTCGACGGGGACGCCGGCCTGGGAGGCCCGGTAGCAGGCGTCGATGACGGCCTCGTCGACGAGCGAGTTGACCTTGATCTTGACGTAGGCGGGCCGCCCGGCGCGGTGGTGGGCGACCTCCTTGTTGATCCGGGAGACCAGGCCGTCGCGGAGCGACTTGGGGGCGGTGAGCAGGCGCCGGTAGGTCTCGCGGCGGGAGTAGCCGGAGAGCCGGTTGAACAGGTCGGACAGGTCGGCACCGACCTGCGGGTCCGCGGTGAGCAGGCCGAGGTCCTCGTAGAGCCGGGCGGTCTTGGGGTGGTAGTTGCCGGTGCCGACGTGCGAGTAGCGGCGCAGCACCTCGCCCTCCTGGCGCACCACCAGGGACAGCTTGCAGTGGGTCTTCAGGCCGACCAGGCCGTAGACGACGTGGCAGCCGGACTCCTCCAGCTTGCGGGCCCACTTGATGTTGGCCTGCTCGTCGAAGCGGGCCTTGATCTCGACGAGGACGAGGACCTGCTTGCCGGCCTCGGCGGCGTCGATGAGGGCGTCGACTATCGGGGAGTCGCCGGAGGTGCGGTACAGCGTCTGCTTGATCGCGAGGACGTCCGGGTCGGCCGCCGCCTGCTCCAGGAAGGCCTGGACGGAGGTGGAGAAGGAGTCGTACGGGTGGTGCAGGAGCACGTCCCGTTCGCGGACCGCGGCGAAGATGTCGGGCGCGGAGGCGGACTCGACCTCGGCGAGGTCACGGTGGGTGCCGGCGACGAACTTGGGGTACTTCAGCTCGGGCCGGTCGAGGGAGGCGATGCCGAAGAGGCCGGTGAGGTCGAGCGGGCCGGGCAGCGGGTAGACCTCGGCGTCGGAGATCTTCAGCTCGCGTACGAGGAGGTCGAGGACGTAGGGGTCGATGGACTCCTCGACCTCCAGGCGCACCGGCGGTCCGAAGCGGCGGCGCATGAGCTCCTTCTCCAGGGCCTGGAGCAGGTTCTCGGCGTCGTCCTCCTCGACTTCGAGGTCCTCGTTGCGGGTCACCCGGAACATGTGGTGGGCGAGCACCTCCATGCCGGGGAAGAGCTCCTCCAGGTGGGCGGCGATGACGTCCTCCAGCGGGACGTACCGCTCGGGGGAGGCCTCCAGGAAGCGCGAGAGCAGCGGCGGGACCTTGACGCGGGCGAAGTGGCGGTGGCCGCTGACGGGGTTGCGGACGACGACCGCGAGGTTGAGGGAGAGCCCGGAGATGTACGGGAAGGGGTGGGCGGGGTCCACGGCCAGCGGGGTGAGGACGGGGAAGATCTGCTGCCGGAACAGGGTGAAGAGGCGGGCCTGCTCCTTCTCCGTGAGCTCGGGCCAGCGGATGAGGTGGATGCCCTCGTCGGCGAGGGCCGGGGCGACGTCCTGCTGGTAGCAGGCGGCGTGCCGGGCCATGAGCTCGCGCGAGCGGGTCCAGATGAGGTCGAGCACCTCGCGGGGCTGCAGGCCGGAGGCGGAGCGGGTGGCGACTCCGGTGGCGATGCGGCGCTTGAGGCCGGCGACGCGGACCATGAAGAACTCGTCGAGGTTCGACGCGAAGATCGCGAGGAAGTTCGCCCGTTCGAGGAGGGGCGTGTGGGGGTCCTCGGCGAGTTCGAGCACCCGCTCGTTGAACGCGAGCCAGCTGCGCTCCCGGTCGAGGAAGCGGCCCTGGGGGAGTTCCCCGGCGCTGTCGTCGTCCTCGTACGTGTCGAGGTCGGCGTCCAGATCGGGTTCGAGGTCGCTGGTGGCCGCGCCATTGACGGCGTGCGGCCGGTGAGCGGCTATGGATCCCAGGGAGGGCTGGGGGGATTTCGCGGACGCCTTCGAGGACGCCTTCGCGGACGGCTGGACCGGGACCTCGGCGGGCTGCTGGCTCATGGTCCCATTCTTCCGCGCGAAGGGCTGGTGGGGCGCGTCGGAGCGGGCCGTGGGGGAGGGAAGTCTCCCCTTGGGAAGAGCGGGCACGGAGCGCTTCATTGCGTGAGCGTCGCAAGCGCGTCTGAATGGCCGGTAACGAGGACGTGTCCTCCCGGAATCGGGGGCGGGGCCGCATGGACCCCGCCACCTGCGTTTCTGTCGGCGCCGGGCGCCGCTCGACCGGGGGTGCGCGCTACGGGTGCCGGGCGCGCAGGACGCGGAAGGCCGCGAGGAGCGCGAGGGCGGCGAGGGCGAGGAGGATGCCGGTCTCGGCGAGCTGGGTGGGCCAGAAGTGGGACTGCGGGTGGTAGTCGAGGTACTGGCCGGTGACGTTCTTGGCGGCCCAGCACTCCTCGGGGGTGTCCCCCGGTCCGTAGCAGGACCACTGCTCGATGCGGTGCCCGTCGCGGGTGAGCAGGCCCGTGTCCATCATGAGTCCGCCGTCGGGGACGAGGAGCGGACCCGTGGCCCGGGAGACGGGGCCGGTGATCGTCTCGACGCCGAGCAGGCTCCAGCGCAGGCTGCCGAGGACGAACATGACCAGGCCCACGACGAGGCCGGTGACGGACATCGCGAGGAGGGTGCGCCGGACGAGCTGGCCGACCAGGGTGCCGACGGCGACGGCGGCGAGGACGTAGCCGACGAGCACGATCCCGGTGCCCTCGTACGTTCCCCGGTCGCCCCAGCCGGACGGGTACGTGCCCGAGACGTGGCCCCAGCCGAGCCGGTAGACGCCGATGAGGGCGAGGGCGGCCGCCACGGCGACGACGCCGGCGGTGACGACCTTGGCGCGCAGCCAGGCCGCCGGGGTGACGGACTGGGTGAGGGCGAGCCGGTACGTGCCGGACTCGAACTCGCGGGCCACCAGGGGGCCGGCCACGAAGGCGCCGGCGAGCAGGGGAAGCAGGAGCAGGCACGTGCCCGCGTACTCGACGGCGAGGCGCAGCACCTCGTAGGCGTGGCTCTCGTCGGACGGGGCCCAGGAGCCGTCCGGGAGGAGGACGTCGGGGTGCTGGGCGGCCCAGATCCGCAGGCCGCCGATGACGGCGAGGGAGAAGGCGACGGCGCCGGCCACCAGCCAGAGCGTGCGCCGGTACTGGCGGACCGTCACCCAGGACGACCCCTTCAGGGCGAGAGTGCTCACGCGGCGGCTCCTTCGACGGTGCGGAGGTGGGCGAGGAGGAGGTCCTCCAGGGTGGGCTCGGCGGCCTCCCACCGGCCGTCGAGGGGGCCCTCGCGGCGGACCAGGGCGGTGAGCTGACGGCCCGTCGTGCGGGTGTCGACCACGGTGTGCGGGGCGAGGTCGGCGACGGGACCGGTGAGCAGGGTGTGCTCCGCGAGCAGGTCGTCGACGTCGCCGGCGAGGCGGATGCGGCCGCCGGCGAGCAGCAGGAGGTGGTCGCAGGTGCCCTCCAGCTCGGTGAGGATGTGCGAGGACATGACGACGGTGGTGCCGCGTTCGGCGGCGTCGGCCATGAGCAGGCCCATCAGCCGGTGCCGGGCGAGCGGGTCGAGGTCGGCCATCGGCTCGTCCAGGAGGAGCAGTTCGGGGCGCTTGCCGAGGGCGAGCGCGAGGGCGACGCGGGTGCGCTGCCCGCCGGAGAGCTCGCGGACGAGGGCGCGCGGGTCGAGCTCGTCGGCGAGGACCTCGCGGGCGGCGGTCCCGTCCCAGCGGCCGGGGTTGAGCTCGCGGCCCATGCGCAGGGTGTCGGCGACGGTGAGCCGGGGGTGCAGCGGCTTGTCCTGGGCGACGTACGCCAGGCGCTCGCGGGGCGGCGCCGTGATCGTGCCCTCGGTCGGCCGGAGCAGGCCCGCGGCGAGGCCCAGGAGGCTGGACTTGCCGGCGCCGTTGGGGCCGACGAGGGCGCAGACGCGGCCGGCGGGAAGGGTGAGGGAGCAGTCGCGCAGGGCCCAGGGCCGGGCGCGTCCTCCGTACCGTATGCCGAGGCCGGCGGCCTCCAACGCCGTCGTGGTGCTCATGCGTCGTCCCCCTTGTAGAACGTGTCCAGTACGGATGTGAAGAGCGCGGCGACGTCCTCGCGGCCGAGGCCTTCGGCGCGGGCCCGGCGGGTCCAGTCGGCGAGTTCGCCGCGCAGCGGCGAGTCGGCGGGGCCGGTGCCGAGGGTGGCGCGGACGAAGGTGCCGAGGCCGCGGCGGGCCTCGACGAGGCCCTCGCGTTCGAGCTCGCGGTAGGCCTTGAGGACCGTGTTGGGGTTGATGGCCGTGGCCTCGACGACCTCACGTGCGGTGGGCAGGCGGTCGCCGGGTTCCAGGAGGCCCATGCGCAGGGCCTGTTTGGTCTGCTGGACGATCTGGAGGTACGTGGCGACGCCGCTGCGCCGGTCGATGCGGTAGGCGAGCACGGGCTCTTCCACCACCCTTTCACTAATCAAGTAGTGAAAGGGTGGTGCAAAGAAGGGGGCGGTGTCAACCGCCCCCTTCTGGGAAGGAGTTCAGGACCCCGTGTCGGGGTTCAGGACCCCGTGCCGGGGTCTCAGGACTCCGTGCGGTACATCAGGTCCACCTCGTGGGTCCGGAAGCCGAGGCGCTCGTAGACCGTCACCGCCGCCGTGTTGTCGGCGTCCACGTACAGCATCGCCGTGGGCAGGGTCTGGGCCGCGAGGTGCCGCAGGCCGGTCGCGGTCAGGGCCTTGCCCAGGCCGCCGCCCTGCGCGTCGGGCAGGACGCCGACGACGTACACCTCGCCCAGCTGCTCCTCCGCGTGGACCTTGGTCCAGTGGAAGCCGACCAGCCGCCCGTCCTTCTCCGCGAGGAAGAAGCCCTTCGGGTCGAACCAGGGCTCCGCCATCCGGTCGTCCAGGTCCCGCTGGGTCAGCGAGCCCTGTTCGGGGTGGTGGGCGAAGGCGGCCGCGTTGACCGCGAGCCAGGCCGCGTCGTCCTGGCCGGGCACGAACGTGCGGACGGTGACGCCCTCGGGCAGCACCGGCTCCGGGATGTCCAGCGGCACCAGCGGACGGCGCAGCTGGCGCAGTTCGCGGAACAGCGTCAGGCCGAGGACCTGCGCGAGGTGGCGGGCCGCCGACTTGCCGCCGTGCGCCCACACCCGCAGCCGCTTGCCGGAGGCGTCGAGCAGGGCGCTGCCCAGGGCCCGGCCGTGGCCGCGGCCGCGGTGCGAGGGGTGCACGACCAGCTCGGCCGCGGGGGCCTCGACCGGGTCGGTCTCCTCCAACTGGGCGTAGCCGTACAGCCTGGGGCCGACCGTGAGGAGGAAGTGGCGGACGCCCTCGCGGCGCCCGTGGCGCAGGTAGAGCCGGCCCTGCTCGGACACGGCGTGCATGCCGTCGGCGCGGTCGGCGGCTTCCAGGAGGTCGAGGACCGCCGTGACCTGCTCGGGGTTCAGTTCTTCGTAACTGTTGATCTGCCGTCCCGGTTCAAGGGCCGGCGCCGCGTCGGAAGTCATGGTGACGAGCCTACGGCCGGGGCGCGCCGCCTTGGGGCAGATCAATGGCAACCAGCTCGTAACCAGCCGACCCCTGTTGCGCTACGCGCGTTGACTCTAGGCTGCGGCTCGCAGGACAGATCGGGATTCAAGGGGAGCGGATGGCAGCGAAGCGGTCGAAGCAGAACAGGGCGGGGCGGCGGATACTCGTCGCCGGGGCGGGGCTGGCCACCATCGGTGCGCTCGTCGCCGCGATGCCCGCCGGCGCGTCGCAGGACGACGTGAGCGCCGCGGGCGCGTCGTACGGCACCAACGGCAAGGGCTGGGGGCGGATGGTCGACGTCCAGCTGCTCTCCTTCAACGACCTGCACGGCAACCTGGAGCCCCCGGCCGGCTCCTCCGGCCAGGTCACGCAGACCAACCCGGACGGCACCACCACCAAGATCGACGCCGGCGGTGTCGAGTACCTGGCCACGCACCTGCGCCAGGCCCGTCAGGGGAATCGTTACTCCATCACGGCCGCGGCCGGTGACCTGATCGGTGCCTCGCCGCTTCTCTCGGGCCTCTTCCACGACGAGCCCACCATCGGCGCGCTCAACAAGCTGGACCTCGACGTCACCTCGGTCGGCAACCACGAGTTCGACGAGGGCGCGCGCGAGCTGGCCCGCATGCAGGACGGCGGCTGTCACCCGACCGCCGGCTGCTTCGTCGAGGGCAAGAAGTTCGGGGGCGCCGACTTCCCGTACCTCGCGGCCAACGTGACGAACGAGAAGACCGGCAAGCCGCTGCTCGACCCGTACTTCATCTGGGAGAAGGACGGCGTCAAGATCGGCTTCATCGGCGTGACCCTGGAGGGCACCCCGAACGTCGTCACCGCCGAGGGCGTCAAGGGCCTGAAGTTCGGCGACGAGGTCGAGACGATCAACAAGTACACGAAGGTCCTGGAGCGCAAGGGCGTCAAGTCCATCGTCGCCCTGGTCCACGAGGGCGGCATGCCGGCCTCGGCCTCGTACAACTACAACTGCGACGGTGACGGCGACGGTGACGGCGAGGGCGTCTCCGGCGCGATCGTCGACATCGCGAAGAACGTCTCGCCCCAGGTCGACGCGCTGGTGACCGGCCACACCCACCAGGCGTACGTGTGCAGCATCCCCGACCCGTCGGGCAAGCCGCGCCTGGTCACCTCGGCGTCCTCGTTCGGCAAGCTGTACACCGACACGACGCTGACCTACGACCGCCGCACCAAGGACATCGTCCGCACCGCGGTCGCCTCGGCCAACCACGTCGTCTCGCGTGACGTCCCGAAGGCCGCGGACATCACCCAGCTCATCGAGGACTGGAAGACGCTCGCCGCTCCGGTCGCCAACCGCCCGCAGGGCTACATCGCCGCCGACATCAACGGCCGCGGCTCCACGGCGTACGAGAAGCCGCTCGGCGACCTGATCGCCGACGCGCAGCTGGAGGGCCTGGCCCCGGCGGACAAGGGCGGCGCCCAGGTCGCGCTCATGAACCCGGGCGGCATCCGCTCGGACCTCGTCCACAAGGCGTCCGGCGCCGAGGGCGACGGCGTGGTGACCTACGGCGAGTCGTTCACCGTGCAGCCGTTCACCAACATGATGAACGTGGTCGACCTCTCCGGCGCGAACCTGATCGCCGCGCTGAAGCAGCAGGTCAGCGGCTCGAACCTGAACTCGGTGAAGATCCTCCAGGTCTCGAAGGGCCTGACGTACACGCTCGACATGACCAAGACGGGCGCGGACCGCGTCGTCGACGGCACGATCAAGCTGAACGGTGCGGCGATCGACCCCGCGAAGACCTACCGCGTCGCGATGAACGAGTTCCTCGCCGGCGGCGGCGACGGCTTCCCGGCGCTCGCCACGGGCACCAACAAGCTGGTCGGCGCGTCGGACCTGGACGTCTTCAACGCCTACCTGGCGGCGAACTCGTCGGCCTCCGCCCCGCTGGCGGTGCCGGCGGCGGACCGGATCACGGTCGTGAAGTAGGCCTCACGGCATAGGCGTTGCTTACGGGAGGGGCGGGTCCGCTGCGGCGGGCACCGCCCCTTGTCGTTACCCCTGAACATGTTCGAACTCCCTGTTACGCTCGTTCGATTCGGAACTTCTGGGGAGTGGTTCGGTCCATGGGAACAGGGTGGGGAAAGCGGCGGAGAGGCGCACTCGCGCTCGCCGCGGCGACGACGGCGCTGGTCGCGCTGACGCCGGTGGGTGCGGGGGTCGCGTACGCGGCCGGGAGCGACGCGCCGGCCGAACTGGTGATCCCGGCGGAGGAGAAGGCCGATCCGTACGCGTCGATCGTGCGGCCGGGCACGACGGGCTTCCTGCAGGGTGACTCGGCCGGGGAGTTCCGCTGGTACTCCTACGCCGACGGCGGCTCCACGGCGTTCGCGGACGACGGCGCCCAGGTCCACGGCAACGGCACGGACACCTTCGCCCGGGTGTACGAGCAGGCGGGCAAGGTCGTCTTCCAGGACGCCGGCGGCGGTGCCGAGGAGACCCTCGTCATCGGGACCGGCCGGCACGTCCTCGGTCTGGCCGGCCGCACGGTCGTCGCCGAGTCGACGGCCCCGGACGGCACGCTGCACGCGTTCTCCCTGGTGAACGGCGTCCCGGTCGACCGCCCGGTCACCGGTCTGCCGTCCGGCGCGGGGGAGTTCGTGGTGCAGGGCACCGCCCCGAGCGGCTTCCTGCTCTCCTACCAGGCCGACCAGGTGAGCGCCCTCGCCTGGGTCGACCTGTCCGGCGACGCCCCGCAGGTGCGCGACCTCGGCGACGGCCTGAGGTCGGCCTTCGTGCAGGGCGACGACCTGCTCACGGTCACCGCGGCCGGGAAGCTGCGCGTGCGGGACCTCGCGGGCGACTGGTCCGCACCCGCCCGCGAGACGGACTGGACGGGCGACGAGTACCCGGTGTCCGTCCGGGGCGACCGGGTCCTGAGCACGCGGAGCAACGCCGACGGGCGCCTGACGCTGCTCTCCCGTCCCTTCGGGGGCGGCGCCCAGAGGCAGGTCCTCGACGGCCTGACCCTCATGCCGAGGAGCGGCGGCGGGCCCCTGCTCGCCGTCGTCGACGACGAGCTGGACCCCTCGCGTCCGGTCTACCGGGTCGCGGTGGGCGCCGACGGCGAGTTCGCGGCCACGAAGGTGGCCGTCGTCCCGGCCAGGCGCACCCTCACGCTCGGGGTCTCCGCCGCGCAGGGCGTCCTGAACGCCGTCGACGAGGTGCCCCAGGGCGGCGAGCACCGGCTGCGCTCCCTCGCGCTGACGACCGGCGGGCCGCTCGCCGCGGGCGGCCGCGTCGACCGGGGCACGGACCCCGAGGACGACCGGTACTTCGGAGTGCCCACGGGCGACGGGCGGACCGTCTTCCCCAGTGGCTTCAGCCTGTACGCCCTGGAGGCCGGGGCGAAGCTGCCGCCCGTCTACACGGGCGCCTGGGACCTGGGGGGCGGCCCCGTCGGAGCTTCCGGCCGCTACGCCTCCTACACCGACGTGGCCGACGCGCGGCGGGTCTTCGACCTGGACGCCGGGGAGGACGCCACCCCGAAGGGCCTCGTCAAGGGAGCCCCGACCTTCCTGGACGGCGGCACCCTGTGGGCCGCGAACGGCACCCCCGGCGCGCTCTCCGCGATCGACGTCCGCACCGGGGCCACCGCCCGGAAGCTCACCGTCGCCGACTGCGTCCTCAAGGACGTCCAGGCGGTCGGCGCCGACGTCTACTGGAAGTGCGACGCGAAGTCCGGCGTCCTGAACACCGTGACGCAGGTGAACACCGCGCTGCCCGCGCACACGTCGGCGCGCCTCGGCGACGGCTACGTCACCCACGAGAAGGACGGGCTGCTCTCCCTGACGCCGCTGCGCGGCGGCGGCGCGACCCGTGAGATCGGCCGGCCCGCCGACGAGCAGCCCGAGCGCGGCTGGAGCGTCGACCGCTTCGGCGGCCACACCGTCTTCGCCGACGCCCAGCAGCGCCTGCACGTCGTGCCGAGCGGTGTCCCGGCCGCGGGCCTGTCCGTGCTCGACTCCGAGCTGCCCGGCGACGTCTTCGACGTCGAGACCGCCAAGTCATGGACCGCGAAGTGGTGGCTGTCCAAGCCGGCCGCCTCCTGGACGCTGAGCGTGAAGGACAAGGCCGGGAAGGTCGTCCGGACCCTGCGCGGCGGTGAGACCCGGGGTCTCGTCAAGGCCGTCTGGGACGGGAAGGACGACTCCGGGGCGGGGGCCGTCGACGGGCGTTACGCCTACGAGCTCGCCGTCGTGCCCGCCGACGGGGTCGGGAGCGAGCTGCGCCGCAGCGGTGAGACGCTCCTGACGCACGGCGGACTCGGGGCGTACGAGCCGGTGACGCCGACCCGGATCCTGGACACCCGCAGCGGCCTCGGCGCGCCGAAGCACCCCCTCGGTGGCGGCAACACGCTGACCCTCCAGGTCACCGGGCGCGGCGGGGTGCCTGCGACCGGCGTGTCGGCGGTCGTCCTGAACGTGACGGCGACGAACGCCTTCGCGTCGACGTACGTGTCGGTCTACCCGTACGGCACGCAGCGCTCCAGCGCGTCGAACCTGAACGTGACGGCCGGGCGGCCGGCGTCCAACCTGGTGACCGTGCCCGTCAAGGACGGCAAGGTGACGCTGTACAACTTCACGGGAGCGGTCGACCTGATCGCGGACGTGGCCGGCTCCTACACGATGAGCGGCCCGGGCGACCGGTTCGCTCCGGTGACCCCGGCGCGGGTCCTCGACACCCGGAGCGGGCTCGGCGCGCCCAAGGCCAAGGTGGGCCCGGAGCGGACGGTGAACCTCCAGGTCGCGGGCCGTGGCGGGGTGCCGGCGACCGGGGTGTCGGCGGTGGTCCTGAACGTGACCGCGACCGGGCCGACCGCGTCGGGCTTCGTGTCGGTGTACCCGTACGGGACGACGCGCACGGCCGCCTCGAACCTGAACTTCACGGCCGGTCAGACCGTCGCCAACGCCGTGATCGTCCCCGTGAAGGACGGCAGGATCACGCTCTACAACCGCGCGGGCTCCGTCGACCTGCTGGCCGACGTGTCCGGCTACTTCGCCGCCGGTGACCAGGGGGCGCTGTTCCACCCGCTGGCCCCGGCCCGGCTCGTCGACACCCGGCGGGCGCTGGGCGGGCGGACGCTCGGGCCGGCGCAGAGCCTGATGCTGCCGGTCGCGGGGATCGGCGGGGTGCCCGTGAGCGGGGCCTCGGCGGTGGTGCTGAACGTGACGGGGACGAACGCGACGAAGTCGACGTACCTGGCGGCCACGACGGTGCCGGGGACCCCGAAGGTCTCCAGCATCAACCTGCTGCCGGGGCGGACCGTGCCGAACCTGGTGGTCGTGCCGGTCGTGGACGGGAAGCTGTACCTGTACAACCACGCCGGTTCGACGGACGTGATCGTGGACGTCTTCGGGTACTTCACCGGCTGACCGCGGCCCGGGACACCGGGTACGAACGGACTATGGCAGGGGCACGTCAACCCCTGCCATAGTGCCGTCCATGGACCGACGACGCTTTCTCGCGGGCGCCGCCGCAGCTTCCGGCGCCCTGCTCCTGGGTGCCCCCTCCGCCCGGGCGGCCACCGCCCTCGGGACGCAGGACTGGATGGCTGCCCACGGCGACCCCACCCCGCTCCAGAGGCTCACGATCCCCGGCACCCACGACTCGGGGGCGCGCTACGGCGGGCCCTGGACCGAATGCCAGAACACCACCATCGCCCAGCAACTGGACAGCGGCATCCGGTTCCTGGACGTGCGGTGCCGGGTGACCGGTGGATCGTTCGCGATCCACCACGGGGCCTCCTACCAGAACCTCATGTTCGGAGACGTCCTCGGCGCCTGCTGGGACTTCCTCGCCGCGCACCCCACCGAGACCGTCCTGATGCGGGTCAAGCAGGAGTACTCGTCCGAGTCCGACGCCACCTTCCGCGCGGTCTTCGACGACTACCTCGACCACCGCGGCTGGCGGCCCCTCTTCCGGATCGGCAACGGCGTCCCCACCCTCGGCGAGGCCCGCGGCCGGGTCGTGCTCCTCGCCGACAACGGCGGACTGCCCGGCCTGCGGTGGGCCGACGGCACGTACTTCGACGTGCAGGACGACTACCAGGCCGAACCGTTCGGCAAGTGGCCCAAGGTGCAGGCGCAGTTCCGCAAGGCGGCCACCCAGCCCGGCCGCTTCTACGTCAACTTCGTCTCCACCGCGGCCGGCCTCCCGCCCCGGTGGAACGCCGACCGGCTCAACCCGCAGGTGCACGCGCTCCTCGACGGCGAGGGCGCGGGCTGGAAGGGGCTCGGGATCGTCCCCCTCGACTACCCCCACACCCGTTCAGGACTCGTCGAGTCCCTCATCCGGCACAACTGACCCTTCCGGCGCCGGGGACGACGGCGGCGGCGTCGGGGCTCCCGGCAGCCGCACCGTCGCCACCGTGCCGCCGCCCTCCGCCGGGGTGAGCGCGACCGTGCCGCCGGCCTGCCCGACCGTCCGGGCCACGATCGACAGGCCGAGACCCGAACCCGGCAGGCTGCGCGCCGAGGGCGAGCGCCAGAAGCGGTCGAAGACGTGCGGCAGCTCGTCCGCCGGGATGCCGGGGCCGTGGTCCCGGACCGTCAGCTCGCCCCGCATCAGGGTCACCTCGACCGTCCCGCGCGGCGGCGAGAACTTCACCGCGTTGTCCAGGACGTTCACCAGCGCCCGCTCCAGAGCCGCCTGCTCCGCCCGCACGTACCAGGGCGCCAGGTCCGTCACGAAGGTCAGCTCCGGGCCGCGCAGCCGCGCCCGGTCCAGCGCCGCGCGCAGGATCGTGTGCAGCGGCACCACCTCCAGCGGGCCGCGGGCCGCCGCGTCCGGCCGGGACAGCTCCTGGAGGTCGCCGATCAGCGCCGCCAGCTCCGTCATCTGGGCCTTCACCGAGGCCATCAGGGCCCGCCGGTCCTCCGGCGGCAGCGCCCGGCCGGTCTCCTCGCTGCGGGCCAGCAGCTCGACGTTGGTCCGCAGCGAGGTCAGCGGCGTGCGCAGCTCGTGGCCCGCGTCCGCGATCAGCTGCGCCTGCCGGTCGCGGGAGGTCGCCAGCGCGGCCGTCATCGCGTTGAAGGACCGGGAGAGCCGGGCGATCTCGTCCTCGCCCTCGACCGGGATCCGGACCGTCAGGTCCTCGGTCGCCGCCACGTGCTCGACCGCCCCGGTCAGCCGGTGCACCGGCTCCAGCCCGGTCCGCGCCACCCACAGGCCGGCCGCCCCGGAGCCGACCACCCCGATGCCGGAGACGAGCAGCAGCACCCAGGCCAGCGTGGACATCGAGTTGTCGATCTCGTACGTGGGGCGGGCGACGGAGACCGCGACCGGCTGCGAGATCGGCTGCCGGACCAGGTTCATGGGGTACGTGTAGACCCGCATCTCCGTGCCGTCCTCGGCGTTCGTCGTGTGCAGCGCGGAGGAGACGTGGCCCTGGGCCACCGCCGTGTCCGAGGTCTGCGCCGGGATCACCGAGCGGCCCGTGGAGCAGAGCACCTCGCCGTCCGTCGACACGATCTGCAGCGTCTGCCCGCCGCGCGGCGCCGGCAGCGGCCGGTTCTGCGTGGCCGCCCCGCAGGAGCTCAGCAGCTTCTGGGCGTCCTGCGGGGTGAGCTGCGCCGAGCGCAGCGAGTCGTCCAGTTCCGCCTCCAGCTGGGCCCGGGTCACGAACCAGCAGGCCACCGAGACCGCCGCGACCGCCACCGCCACCGCGAGCGCGGTGAGGAGCGCGAGCCGGGAGCGCAGCGGCCGCGAGCGGAACCAGGTCACCGGGCTGGTCACTCCGCGCCTCCGCCGCGCAGCACGTAGCCGACCCCGCGCACGGTGTGCACGAGGCGCGGCTCGCCGCCCGCCTCGGTCTTGCGGCGCAGGTACATCACGTACACGTCCAGCGAGTTGGAGCTCGGCTCGAAGTCGAAGCCCCACACGGCCTTCAGGATCTGCTCGCGGGTCAGCACCTGCCGCGGGTGCGCGAGGAACAGCTCCAGGAGCGTGAACTCGGTACGGGTCAGCTCCACCGGCCGCCCGCCCCGGCTCACCTCGCGCGTGGTCAGGTCCATCCGCAGGTCCTCGAAGGACAGCACGTCGCCCTCCGGCCGCGGCCCGGCCTGCGGCGCCGCGTACGAGCTGCGGCGCAGCAGGGCGCGGATCCGGGCGAACAGCTCGTCCAGCTCGAAGGGCTTCACCAGGTAGTCGTCCGCGCCCGCGTCGAGACCGGTGACCCGGTCGCCGACGGTGTCGCGGGCGGTGAGCATCAGGATCGGCACGGTGGAGCCGGACGCCCTGATGCGGCGGGCGGCGGTCAGGCCGTCCATGCGGGGCATCTGGACGTCGAGGACGACGAGGTCGGGGGCGTACGTCTCCATCCTGGCGAGCGCGTCGAGCCCGTCGACGGCGTCCTCGGTCGCGTACCCCTCGAAGGCGAGGCTGCGGCGCAGCGCCTCCCGCACGGCGGGCTCGTCGTCCACGATGAGGATGCGCTCGGCGCGTTCGGCTTCGTTCTGCTGGCCAGTCATGGGGCCAGCGTCCCATGTGTTCAGGCGGCACCGCCCGAGCGCAGGCTGTCCAGGTCGGCCTTGAGGGTGTCGACCGGGATGGCGAATCCGAGGCCGACGCTGCCGGCCGTGGAACCGCCCGAGGAACTGGGCGAATACATGGCCGAATTGATTCCGATGATCTCGCCGTTCATATTGATCAGCGCGCCGCCGGAATTACCGGGATTGAGCGAGGCGTCGGTCTGGATCGCCTTGTACGTGGTCTTCGAGGAGCCGGTGTCGCCGTTGAACTGCTGCCCGCCGAACTCGAACGGCCACCCCTGGCGCGGGTCCCACTGCTGCCCCTGCCCCTGGCCCTGCCCCTGACCCTGGTCCTGGCCCTGGCCCTGGCCGTCCTCCTTGGCGACGGTCACGTCGCGGTCGAGGGCGGAGACGATGCCGCTGGTGACGGTGCCGGTCAGGCCCTCGGGGGAGCCGATCGCCACGACCTCGTCGCCGACCCGCACCTTGGACGAGTCGCCGAGCGTCGCCGTCTTGAGGCCGGACGCGCCCTCCAGCTTGATCAGCGCCAGGTCCTTGTCCGGGTCCGTGCCGACGACCTTGGCGTCGTAGCTCTTGCCGTCGGAGGTCTGCACCTTGATCGACGAGGCGCCGGAGATGACGTGGTTGTTGGTGACGATCTCGCCGTCGCCGGTGATGATCACGCCCGAGCCGGTGGACTTGCCGGACGTCGAGCTCGCGGAGATCTCCACGATCGACGGGGAGACCGCCTGGGCCACCCCGGCGACCGTGCCCTTGCTGCTCGCCGACACGTTCGTGCCGCTCACGGAGCCGGTCGCGGAGGCGGCGCCGTCGGAGGTCCAGCGCTCGACGAGGGTCGCGGTGCCGCCGCCGACCGCCGCGGCGGCGATGGCCACGGCCGCCAGGAGGCCGACGCCGCGCTTGGCCCGGCGGTGCGGGCCGGGAGCGGGCGCCGGGGAGGCGAAGGCCGGCTGCTGCGGGGGCGGCGGCGGGCTGTAGCCGCCGGCCGGGGTGTGCCCGCCGGACGGCCAGACGGTGGTGCCCGGCTCGGTGCTGATGGGCTCGGCCGGGTCGTACGGCGGCCGCGGCGGGTAGTACGGCTGCTCCTGGGGCTGCTGGTTGTCCGTCATGGCTACGACTCTCGGAGCCGTTCATGAGAACGGCCTGAGGGCGGGGTGAGAAGCCCGACAGAAGTGCGTATGCCCGATATAAAGACCCGGCGGGTCCTGCTCGCCGCGGCTCAGGAACAGCCGCAGGAGCGGCGCACGATCAGCGCCGACGGGAACTGCTTCACCCGCTCGCGGCGCGAGCCCGAGACCCGGACCGAGTCGTCGAGCACGAGGTCCACCGCGGCCCGGGCCATCGCCGGACGGTCCGAGTAGACCGTGGTCAGCGGCGGGTCGCTCAGCGCCGCTTCCTTGACGTCGTCGAAGCCCGCCACGGCGAGCTCGGTCGGCACGTCGATGCGCAGCTCGCGGGCGGCCCGCAGCACGCCGAAGGCCTGGTCGTCGGTCGAGCAGAAGATGGCCGGCGGCCGGTCGGGACCGGCGAGCAGCTTCAGTGCCACCTGGTAGGCGTCGTAGCGGTTGTACGGCGCCTGGAAGAGCCGGCCCTCGACGGAGAGCCCGGCCTCCTGCATGGCACGCCGCCAGCCCTCCTCGTGGTCGGCGACCGGGTCGCCGACGGCCGGGGTGTTCGGGACGCCGCCCATGCAGGCCACGTACGGGTGCCCGTGCTCCAGGAGGTGGCGGGTGGCGAGCTGCGCGCCGCCGATGTCGTCGGTGACGACGGCGACGTCGTCGATCGCCTCGGGCCGCTCGTGCAGCAGCACCACGCGCGCGTCCCAGGCCTCGATCTCGCTCGCGGCCTGCTCGCTCATGCCCTGGCTGACCAGGATCAGACCGGAGACCCGCATGCCGAGGAAGGCCCGCAGGTAGTGGATCTCGCGCTCGGTGCGGTAGTCGGAGTTGCCGACCAGGACCATCTTCCCGCGCTCGGCGGCGGCCTGCTCGACCGCGTGCGCCATCTCCGCGAAGAAGGGCTGGCGGGCGTCGGGGACGACCATGCCTATGAGATCCGTCCGCCGGGACGCCATCGCCTGGGCCACCCGGTCGGGGCGGTAGCCCAGCTCCTTGATGGCGGCGAGGACACGCTCGCGCGTGGCCGGGGCGACCGGCCGGGGTCCGTTGTTGATGACGTAACTCACGACCGCGGTCGAAGTTCCCGCCAGTCGCGCTACGTCATCCCGCGTCACCTTGGCCACGCGCGGCAGTCTACGCGGGGTGACCTACCTACCGGCAGGTCGCGTTGTGGCATACGCCACGTTAACTGTCCTCCACCGGAGTGAGTTCCCGCGCCGCCTCCTTGACGCGGGCCGCGCTCCGGGTGTCCTGCCGGCCCCGGGGGTCCTCGGCGGGGCGCTCCGGCTTCTCGGGGGTGACGAAGCGGTAGCCGACGTTGCGGACGGTCCCGATCAGCGACTCGTGCTCGGGTCCCAGCTTCGCCCGCAGACGCCGTACGTGGACGTCCACCGTTCGGGTGCCGCCGAAGTAGTCGTAGCCCCAGACCTCCTGGAGGAGCTGGGCGCGGGTGAAGACCCGGCCCGGGTGCTGGGCCAGGTACTTGAGGAGCTCGAACTCCTTGAAGGTCAGGTCCAGGACCCGGCCCTTCAGCTTGGCGCTGTACGTCGCCTCGTCGACCGACAGGTCGCCGTTGCGGATCTCCATCGGGGAGTCGTCCGCGACGATCTGCTGGCGGCCCGTCGCGAGCCGCAGCCGGGCCTCGACCTCGGCCGGACCCGCGGTGTCCAGGAGCACGTCGTCGATGCCCCAGTCGGCGGTGACGGCCGCGAGGCCGCCCTCGGTCACGACCAGGATCAGCGGACAGCCGGGACCCGTGGAGCGCAGCAGCTGGCACAGCGAGCGGATCTGCGGGAGGTCGCGCCGTCCGTCGACGAGGATCACGTCGGCGCCGGGGGTGTCCACCAGGGCCGGCCCCTCGGCGGGGGCCACGCGCACGTTGTGCAGCAGCAGGCCGAGGGCGGGGAGCACCTCGGTCGAGGGTTGGAGGGCATTGGTCAGGAGCAGCAGTGAGCTCATCCCACCCCACCTGCCCGGGTCGTCGTCTTCCGGTCGTGCTGGCTTCGCTCGTCCATGACGTCGGTTCCTCCTCGGTCCCTGCGAGGACGTCTGCGGCACTGCTTTCTGTTCTCACCTGCGGCTCTCGCGCCCTGAGAGCTTTCGGTAATCCATCCGTAACAACGGTCGGAAAACACAAAAGGACCCGGGGGCTGCGTTGCCCGGATCCTCTGGCAAGCAGAATAGCCCACATGAGTTCCGAGGCAGAGGGCCGATTTCACATGGTGGATGTTTCCTCGCTCACTTCCGTCCACGATCGTGACTCCCGCCGCGTGATGCTGCGTACCGATGACGGTGTCCGGATCGAGGCGTTTTACGAACCGGCCACGGCAAGTGTCACCGATACGGCGGTCGTCGTCGCGCACGGGTTCACCGGGTCGGTCGACCGCCCCGCGCTCCGGCGCGCCGCCCTCGCCCTGCGGGGCCACGCGAACGTCGTCACGTTCTCCTTCCGCGGCCACGGCGGCTCCGGCGGCCGCTCGACCGTCGGCGACCGCGAGGTCCTCGACCTGGCGGCGGCCGTCCGCTGGGCCCGTGAGCTCGGGCACACCCGGGTGGCGACGGTCGGCTTCTCCATGGGCGGCTCGGTCGTCCTGCGGCACGCCGCCCTGGAGCGGGGCACCGGCGCGCACACCGACGCCGTCGCCGCCGTCAGTGCCCCGGCGCGCTGGTACTACCGGGGGACGCCCTCGATGCGCCGGGTGCACTGGGTGGTGACCCGGCCGGCCGGCCGGCTGGTCGGGCGCTACGGCCTCGGCACCCGCATCGACAACAGGGACTGGGACCCCGTCCCGCTCTCCCCGGTGGAGGCCGTGCCGCTGATCGCGCCGACACCGCTGCTGATCGTGCACGGCGACCGCGACGCCTACTTCCCGCTGGACCACCCCCGCAGCCTGGCCGCCGCGGCGCCCGAGGGCGCGGCCGAGCTGTGGCTGGAGCGGGGCATGGGCCACGCGGAGAACGCGGCCGGCGAGGAGCTGCTCGACCGGCTCGGCGGCTGGCTCGCCCGGCCATAGCCCATCATGGGGGGCGGCGCGCACACGAACGAAGGGAGTGCCGCTATGGCAGCGGGAACCATCCGCTACTGGGCCGCGGCGAAGGCGGCCGCCGGTGTGGCCGAGGAGCCGTACGCCGCGCGGACCCTGGCCGAGGCGCTCGACGCGGCCCGCGAGAGGCACCCCGGCGAGCTGGTCCGGGTCCTCCAGCGCTGCTCGTTCCTCATCGACGGCGACCCCGTCGGGACCCGCGCCCACGAGACGGTACGGCTGGCGGAGGGCGGCACGGTCGAGGTGCTCCCCCCGTTCGCAGGAGGGTGAACCGCACACCATGAGCAGTGACCAGCACTATCCGTACGAGCCGCAGCCTCAGCCGCAGGGCGGCCAGGACGGTCAGCCGTACGACCCGCACGTCACCCAGACGTGGGAGGGGCAGACCTGGGACACCCAGTACCAGCCGACGGTGCGGCCCCAGCAGCCCCGGCAGCCCGAGCAGCCCGAGCCTCTCGCGTACGAGACGCCCTACCTGCCGCCGCAGGGGCAGGCACACGGCCAGGCGCAGGACCACGGGCAGGGCCAGGGACCGTACGCGTACGAGTACGCGTACACCACGGGCGGGCACCCGCTGCCGCCCGAGAGCCCGGTCGGGTACCCGCCCGCGTACGAGGCGCCCGTGCCCGCGTACGCGGCCGCCCCGGTACCGGACGTGGCCCCGGTCCCGGCCCCGGACGTGGCCCCGGACGTGGCTCCCGCCGGGCCCGAGGGCCCCGCGTACTCCACGCCCACCATGGGCGGCAACGCCCGGGTCACCGATGCCCAGCGGGCCCGCGCCGAGGGGCGTTCGCCGGTCATCGAGCCCGGGATGCAGCCCGCCGCGCTGACCGCCGTCCTCGGCGTCCTGCTCGCCGTCGGCGCCTCCGTCGGCTCGTACGCGCTGCTCGTCCCGCTGCTCCTGCTGCAGGCGGTCACGGCGGCCGGCTGGTTCCGGCTCAACGGCATGTGGCCGGCCCGGCAGGGCATCGCCCTCGCCTTCCTGGGCGGCGTCACCGCCGACGTCGCGCTGCTCGCCGCCGGCCGGGAGAACGCCCCCGCCGCGATCCTGGGCACGCTCGGCGTCTGGGTGCTGCTCACGCTCGTGCTCCAGCTGCGCAGCCACGCCGACCCGGACGAGCGGATGTACGGCCTGATGGCGACGGTCGCCTCGGCGGCCCTCGCGGTCCTGGCCGCCGGGCACCTCGGCGCCGAGCCGGACGCGGTGGTCGTCGGCGGGGTCGCGGTCGCCGCCGCGGTCCTCGCCCGTGCGGTGCCGCTGCCCGGACCGGTCTCCGTGGTCGTCGCGCTGCTCGCGGCGGCCGGCGCCGGCATCGCCGCGGGCGGGTTCACCGGCCTCGGCGCCTCCGGCGCGCTGCTCGGCCTGGCGGCCGGGGTGTGCGCGCTGATCGGACTGCGCGTGGCCAGCTACGACTACCCCTCGCGCTTCGTGCACATGACGGCCGGTGTCGCGCTGCCGCTGACCGCCGCCGCGCCCGCCGTCTACCTGCTGGGACGCGCCCTGGCGTAACCGCCGCCACAGCCCCGTGGGGGAACCACTCGGCCCCCCGACACGTCGATCTTCGTGTCGGGGGGTCGAAGTCGTCCCGGTACGCCTCAGGAGGAAGGAACACCATGCGAGCACTGCGGATTGTGCTGATCCTGGCCGTCGTGCTCGGAGGCGTCCTGGTCGGCGTGGACCGCCTGGCCGTGGCCTACGCGGAGTCGGAGGCGGCCGACCGGGTGCGGCTCGGGGCCGTACGGGCGGAGTCCACCGACGTCGACATCAAGGGCTTCCCGTTCCTGACCCAGGCCGCCGACAAGCGCTTCGACGAGGTCGAGGTGCGGCTGACGGGCGTCCGGGCGACCGCCGGGGGCCACGCGGTGCGGATCGGCGAGCTGACCGCCGACCTGTACGACGTCACCCTGAACGAGAGCTACACGAGCGCCCGCGCGGCCTCCGCCAGCGGCACCGCGCTGATCTCCTACGCGGACCTGGGCGCCGCCTCCGGCCGGGACGTCAAGGTCGCCTACGGCGGCGACGGCAAGCTGAAGGTCACCGGCGGGGTGCACGTCCTCGGCCGCACGCTCACCCGCAGCGTCCTGTCCACGGTGACCCTGCTGGACGGCGACACCCTCCGGGTGCGGGCCGACGCGGTGCCCGGAGAGGGCATCCCGGGCCTTGAGGACCTGGTGCGCGCCCGCACGGACTTCGACCGCCGGATCGAGGGTCTGCCGCAGGGCATGAAGCTGGCGAAGGTGGAGGCCCGGGCGGACGGCCTCGCGGTGTCGGTGACGGGCAAGGACGTCGTCCTGGCGGGCTGAGCCCGCCCCGCCCGCATTGCCCGCTACGCCCCGCATTCCCCCCGTATTCCGCCCGTGGGCGGCCCCTCCCGCGGGCCGGTGATCACATGCTGAGACACCGTTGTCCGATCCGCAGATGGTCAACCGGGGCACGTCACCCCACACGCGTCCGGGCGCCTCGGCGCCCTCTCCCCATCCCACATCCCGGACGATCGTGTCTCAAAATACGACACGCCGGTGACACGGCCGCCTGTCCGTCCCTACGATCGAGGGCATGAAGCGACAGGCGGATCTCACGAAGCGGCGGGCAGTAGACCTGTGCCGCGTCGCCGCCATGCTCTGTCGCTCGGTCTGAGCGGGACGCACTGCTCCCGTATTCCTGAGGCCCTACGGCATGACGTCGGGGCCACCCTGCGCAGCAGCACCACCATCGCCCGCATGCGATGGCGCGTACCCGCACAAACTGCACGAACCGCCGCACACTGCCCCGGAGGAGAACAGCATGGCTCGCAGCGACGTCCTGGTCGACGCCGACTGGGTCGAGGCCCGCCTCGACGACCCGCAGGTCGCTCTCGTCGAGGTCGACGAGGACACCTCGGCCTACGAGAAGAACCACATCCGCAACGCCATCCGGATCGACTGGACCAAGGACCTGCAGGACCCGGTCCGCCGTGACTTCATCGACCAGGAGGGCTTCGAGAAGCTCCTCTCGGCCAAGGGCATCGGCAACGACACCACGGTCGTCCTCTACGGCGGCAACAACAACTGGTTCGCCTCGTACGCCTACTGGTACTTCAAGCTCTACGGCCACCAGGACGTGAAGCTCCTCGACGGCGGCCGCAAGAAGTGGGAGCTCGACTCCCGCGACCTGGTCGACGGCTCCGAGGTCCCGAACCGCCCGGCCACCGAGTACAAGGCCAAGGCCCAGGACTCCTCGATCCGCGCCTTCCGCGACGACGTCGTGGCCGCGATCGGCACCCAGAACCTCGTCGACGTGCGTTCGCCCGACGAGTTCTCCGGCAAGCTGCTCGCCCCGGCCCACCTCCCGCAGGAGCAGTCGCAGCGCCCGGGCCACGTCCCGTCCGCCCGCAACATCCCGTGGTCGAAGAACGCCAACGACGACGGCACCTTCAAGTCGGACGAGGACCTCAAGGCCCTCTACGAGGCCGAGCAGGTCGACCTGGCGAAGGACACCGTCGCCTACTGCCGCATCGGCGAGCGCTCCGCGCTCACCTGGTTCGTCCTGCACGAGCTGCTCGAGGTCCCGAACGTCAAGAACTACGACGGCTCGTGGACCGAGTACGGCTCCCTCGTCGGCGTGCCGATCGAGCTCGGCGCCAACAAGTAACCCTCCCCCGGTACCCCGGACCCCTCGACCGTAAGGATTCCCACCATGTGTGGAGCGCAGCCCGGCGGCCCCGACGCCTCGACGATCAAGCCCGGTGAGACCACCATCCAGGGCTTCGTGACCAAGGACGGCCAGCCCGTCACCGGTTACGTCCGCCTCCTGGACTCGACCGGCGAGTTCACGGCCGAGGTCCCGACCTCCGCCACCGGCCAGTTCCGCTTCTACGCGGCCGAGGGCACCTGGACCGTCCGCGCCCTGGTCCCCGGCGGCACCGCCGACCGCCAGGTCGTGGCCCAGAAGGGCGGCCTCGCGGAGGTCGCGATCGCGGTCTGATCCGCACCACGAACGGCCGGAGGGCCGTGCCTCCTGGGGGGTTGGACGCCATCACCAGGACCTGAGGCACGGCCCTTCGGCTTGCCCTCGGTCGTATTCTGAAGGTGTGTACGCACGGCGTCGGCGCGTCTATTTCTGGATGATGGGTGCCTGCCTGGTCCTGTTCGTGGGCGCCTGGGCAGTCGTGCGCCTGTTCTCGGTCCCCGTGGCCATCGGCATGTGCGTGGTCGCGATGCTCATCCCCCCGGTCGCCGCGATGACGGCCAACCGGAGGGGACCCGAGGACCGCTGGTGGGACGATCCTTCGGGGGACAAGACGTCCGACGAGTGGTGGGACGAGCTGGACGGGAAGAAGAGGAAGGACCCGGACTAGCCGGCCGGGCCGTGTTCCGTCAGTAGACGAGGGCCTGCGTCCCGTCCGCCATCGCCTCCTGGACGAAGACCTGGGCGCCCGCGATGCGGATGCCCTTCAGCACGTCCTCCTCCGTGATGTCCCGGCGGGTCGCGCACTGGGTGCACAGGGTGATGCGGCCGGCCGCCAGGATCGAGTCGATCAGGTCCGGCAGCGGCGCGGCGTGCGGGAGTTCGAACTCGGCCGCGCGGCCCGGCAGCGCGAACCACGAGGACTCGCCGGTCAGCCAGAGCGAGACCTCCACCCCGCTGGCGACGGCGACGGCCGCCACGGTGAAGGCCTGGGAGCAGCGTTCGGGGGCGTCGGCCCCGGCGGTCACCTTGATCACGAGCTTCTTCGCCATACGCCGAACTGTAATGCGGGGTTCCACGGAGCGGGCCGAACCGGTGCGGGACGTGCGGTCTGCCCGACAGGCCCACCTCACCGAGAGGGCCGGGCCCCCGCCCACTAAGCTGGGGTCCGGCCCGTTCCGCCTTCACCGCTCATTCGAGGAGCACCAAGTGATCGTTTTCTTCGAAGTCCTGCTGGCGCTCGTCTGCGTTGCGGTCCTCGCCTTCGCCGGGCTGACCGTGAAGAAGCTGTACCAGGGCCAGCGCTAACCACTCCTTCACAGATCGCCTGAGCTGCTCATGATCGAGATTCCGTCCGACCTCAACCCGGGCCTCGTCCCCCTCGCGTTCCTCCTCGGTACGTGGGAGGGCGCGGGCGTCTCCGACTTCCCCGGCGCCGAGAAGTGCAACTTCGGCCAGTCCGTGACGTTCAGCCACGACGGCCGTGACTTCCTCGAGTACCACTCGCACTCCTGGGTCCTGGACGCGGACGGCAACAAGGTCCGCCCGCTGGAGAGCGAGAGCGGGTACTGGCGCATCGACAAGGACCGCAAGGTCGAGATCGTCATGGTCCGTGACCAGGGCATCGTCGAGGTCTGGTACGGCGAGCTCGCCGACCAGAAGCCGCAGATCGACATCGCGACCGACGCCGTCGCACGGACCGCCGCCTCCGGCCCGTACAGCGGTGGCAAGCGTCTGTACGGCTACGTGAAGAGCGACCTCATGTGGGTGGGCGAGAAGGCCACCCCCGAGGTCCCGCTGCGGCCGTACATGTCGGCGCACCTGAAGAAGGTCGTCACCCCCGAGGAGGTCGCCGAGATGGCGCGCAACCTCCCCGACATGCCCGACGACGGCATCGCCTTCTTCAAGTAGGACGCAAGTCGACCCGACGGGGCCGTGCCGTGGTGTGCCGCGCCCTCCTACACTGGGGGGCGTGGTGAGCACCGACTGGAAGAGCGACCTGAGGCAGCGCGGCTACCGGCTGACGCCCCAGCGCCAGCTTGTCCTGGAGGCCGTGGACGTGCTGGAGCACGCGACCCCGGACGACATCCTCGTCGAGGTCCGCAAGACGGCCTCCGGCGTCAACATCTCCACCGTCTACCGGACCCTGGAGCTCCTGGAGGAGCTCGGTCTGGTCAGCCACGCCCATCTGGGGCACGGCGCGCCGACCTACCACCTGGCCGACCGGCACCACCATCTGCACCTGGTCTGCCGGGACTGCACCGAGGTCATCGAGGCCGACGTCGAGGTGGCCGCCGACTTCACCGCGAAGCTGCGCGACACCTTCGGTTTCACCACCGACATGAAACACTTCGCGATCTTCGGGCGGTGCGAGGACTGCACCCGGAAGGCCGCCGACGCCGAGTCGTAGTCTTGGGGCATGAAGAGCCCCCTGCTGTCCCTGCCCGGCGCCGTCCCCGCCGAGGGCCGTGACGAAGGAGTCGCCGCGCACTACGGCGACCTGTTCCGCGAGCAGCGGACCCTCGCCGACGGCACCGGTTTCGTCGACCTCTCCCACCACGGCGTCATCACCGTCACGGGTGACGACCGGCTGAGCTGGCTGCACCTGCTGCTCACCCAGCACGTCAGCGACCTGCCGCCCGGCCAGGCCACCGAGGCGCTGATCCTCTCCGCGAACGGGCACATCGAGCACGCCCTCTACCTCGTCGACGACGGCGAGACGGTCTGGGCGCACGTCGAGCCCGGCACCCGCGCCGAGCTCGTCGCCTACCTGGAGTCGATGAAGTTCTTCTACCGGGTCGAGGTCGCCGACCGCACCGAGGACTTCGCCGTCGTCCACCTTCCCGCCGGTTCCATCGCCCCGCTGCCCGAGGGCGCGGCCGTGCGCGAGACGGCGTACGGGCGGGACGTGTTCCTGCCCCGTGCCGACCTGGAGGCCTTCGCCGGCTCCCACGGTCCGGCCGCCGGCATCCTCGCGTACGAGGCGCTGCGGGTCGAGGCCCACCGGCCGCGGCTCGGCTTCGAGACCGACCACCGCACCATTCCGCACGAGCTCGGCCTGATCGGCAGCGCCGTCCACCTCCAGAAGGGCTGCTACCGCGGCCAGGAGACCGTCGCCCGCGTGCAGAACCTGGGCAAGCCGCCGCGCCGCCTGGTCTTCCTGCACCTGGACGGCAGCGAGGTGCTCCTGCCGGGGCACGGCACCCCGGTCCGGCTCGCCGCGGACGGCGAGGAGGGCCGCCAGCTGGGCTTCGTCACCAGCTCGGCGCGCCATCACGAGCTGGGGCCGATCGCGCTGGCCCTGGTGAAGCGGAACGTGCCGGTGGACGCGGATCTCGTCGTGGGGACGACCGCCGCGGCGCAGGAGACGGTCGTCGAGCCGTAGGCGCCGGAGCCGCGAGCCCCGTCAGACCTCGATCAGCACGGTGAACGGGCCCTGGTTCGTGAGCGACACGCGCATGTCCGCTCCGAACCTGCCCGTCTCCACCGTGGCGCCCAGTTCCCGCAGCCGGGCCACCACCTCGTCGACGAGGGGTTCGGCGACCGGGCCGGGCGCCGCCGCGTTCCAGGTGGGGCGGCGGCCCTTGCGGGCGTCCCCGTACAGGGTGAACTGCGAGATGACGAGCAGCGGCGCGTTCACGTCGGAGCAGGACTTCTCGTCCTCCAGTACCCGGACGGACCAGAGCTTTCTGGCCAATTGCGCCGCCTTCTCGGGGGTGTCGTCATGGGTCACCCCGACCAGGACGCACAGCCCCTCGCCGACGATCTCTCCGACGGTCTCCCCTGCGACGACGACGTTCGCGCCGTCCACCCTCTGCACCACTGCTCGCATGCGCACCAACCTACCGATCGTCCCGGCGGCCGAAGGATCGAGGGCCGAACGGGTGCAGACCGCCTGCGTCGGCCGGGTCCCGAGTGGCACCATGCGTGTCAGGCGGTGCGGTTCCGCACCGGTCGAGGGGACGAATCTCATGAGTGCACCTGGCACCGGGCACACGCCGTCCGGTCCCGTTCCGCTGGTCCGAACCGACGGCGCCGTCGGGCGCCCGCCCGTGCAGCGGAGCGCCGAGCCCGACCTGCCGGAGCGGCCGGACGGCGATCTCGGCGCGCTGCGGCTGCCCGAGCTGCGGGCGCTGCGCCGCGACGCGCAGGGCGACGAGGCGGATCTGAGCTACGTACGGCGGATGCTGCAGGGCCGGATCGACATCCTGCGGGCCGAGCTGGCGCGGCGCAGCGACCCCGAGGCGCCGGTCCTGGACCGGCTCTCGGAGATCCTGGCCGACGCGCCGTCGCGGCGCGGGGCGGCCGCCCGGTCGGCGCGGCACGTGACGCTGTCGACGCCGCGCAGCGAGGAGTACCGGCGGCTCGCGGCCGAGATGCTGTCCGAGGTCGAGCTCTCCGACCTGTCCGCCCGTACGGACGCCGAGCTGCACACCGCGATGGGGCGGCTCGCCGGGTACGAGCAGCAGGTGTCCCGGCGCCGGTACGACCTCCAGCGGACCGCCGACGACTGCAGCGCGGAGATCGCCCGCCGCTACCGGGAGGGCGAGGCGCAGGTCGACGACCTGCTGGCCTGAGCGGTCCGCGGGGCAGTCCGCACAGCGGCCCGCGGGCAGCGCGCACAGCGCTCCGCGGGGCAGTGCGTACCGCGCTCCGCTGCGCGGTCGAGGCGTCGTCGCGGGCGCGGAAAACCCGGGTGCGGGGCGTCTTCGGCGGCGCATAGGTTGGCCGGATGAGCCTTGAGGTGCGCGCGATCGACGAGTCCGAGTTCGCCCAGTGGCTGCGGACCCTCCGCGTGGGTTTCCTGCGGACACCCGTCGTCGCGGACGGCGAGGTCGTGGACCGGCTTCCGCACACCGACCTCTCCCGCACCTTCGGCGCCTTCGACCGGGGCCGGATGGTCGCCACCTTCCAGTCCTTCGACCAGGAACTGAGCACGGTCGGCGGGGCGAACCTGGCGGCGGACGCCGTCAGCGGCGTCACCGTCTCCCCGACCCACCGCAGGCGCGGGCTGCTCAGCCGCATGATGAAGGACGACCTGGCGGCGGCGAAGGAGCGCGGCGACGCGTGCGCGACGCTGATCGCCGCCGAGTACCCGATCTACGGGCGGTTCGGCTTCGGCCCGGCCTCCTGGACGACCGAGTGGTCCGTCGACGTGACCCGGGCCGGGTTCGACCTCCACCGGCCCGGCTCCGACGGCGACGACGGCGGGCGGATCGACCTGACCGACGGCGCCGAGATCCGCGCGGAGGGCCCCGCCCTGCACCGCCGGATGGCGACGGGGCGCGCCGGCATCACCGCGCGCAGGCCCCGGAACTGGGACGTCGGCACCGGCAACTCCTTCCACCACAGGCCGTGGACCGAGCCGTTCTACGCGATGTACCGCTCGGGGGCGGGCGAGGTCGAGGGGTACGTGGCGTACACCGCCGACGACAAGTGGACCGACGGCAACCAGCCGGTGCAGACGGCGACCGTGCGCGATCTGGTCGCGGTCACCCCGGCCGCCGAGCGGGCGCTGTGGCGGTACGTGTGCTCGATCGACTGGATCACCTCCGTGCGGTCCGGCAGCCGCGCCCCCGACGCCCTGCTGCCGCTGCTGCTGCCGGATCCGCGCGCGGCGCGGGTGGTGACGCACACCGACATGCTGTGGCTGCGGATCCTGGACGTGCCGAAGGTGCTGGAGCCGCGCACGTACGCGGCCGAGGGCACCCTCGTCCTCGACGTGCGGGACGCGGCGGGCCTCGCGGGCGGGCGCTACCGGCTCGACACCTCGCCGGAGCCGGGCGGCTCCTCCTGCGTGCCGACCGACGCCGCGCCGGACCTGGTCCTGGACGTGGCGGAGCTCGCCCGGCTGGCGCTCGGCGACGAGTCGGTGCTGCGGCTCGCGGCGCTCGGCCGGGTCGAGGAGGCCGCGGCGGGGGCGGCGGTCCGGGCGGACCTGCTGCTGCGGGCCGCGCGGCGGGCGTGGACGATGGACATCTTCTGATTCTGGTCTCTGTTCGTCGGTCGTGTGGGTGAGAGGTGGCGGGGCTGCGTGAGTGGGCTGCGTGAGCGGAAGAAGGAGCGGACGCGGCAGACGCTCTCGGACATCGCCGTCGCGCTCTTCCTGGAGAAGGGCTTCGACGCGGTGTCCGTCGCCGAGATCGCCGCGGCGGCCGAGGTCTCCAAGCCGACGCTCTTCCGCTACTTCCCGGCCAAGGAGGACCTGGTCCTGCACCGGTTCGCGGACCACGAGGACGAGCCGGCCCGGGTCGTCGCCGCCGCCCGCGAGGCGGGTACGGCGCCGCTCGACGCGCTGCGCGACCACGTCCTGGCGGGCCTGGAGCGGCGCGATCCGGTGACGGGTCTCAACGACGACCCGCGGGTCCTGGCCTTCCTGCGCCTGCTGTACGGCACGCCGGCGCTGGTGGCCCGGATGCACGCGTACCAGGGGCGCTCGGAGGAGCTGCTGGCCGGCGCGCTGGGCGGGGACGACCCGCTGGCGGCGCGGCTGGCGGCGGCGCAGGTGGTGGCGGTGCTGCGGGTGCTCGCGGAGGAGAACGTACGGCGGATCACGGCGGGGGAGCGGGTAGAGGAGGTGCTGCCGGCGGCGGTGGCGGCGACGCGGCTGGCGTTCGGGAGGCTGGGGGCGGGGCTGCCGTACTGAGTCCCGCCGGGTTCACGGGGCGGCGGGCCTTCCGGCCGGCTGCTCCGGCTGACGAACATGACCGATAAAAAAATGTAACCGAGTAACGTTTTCTGGGTACCCTGGACCCATGAAGCCGCTCGACCGTGAACTCCTGAACGAACGCGGCCACCACGAGACCTGCCGCGCCGCCCTCGCCCGGATGACCGAGGACGTCGAGGAACAGGTCGTCACCGGTGAGGACACCGCCGCCTCCGGCGCCGACGCCGAAGCCCTCGGCTACCACCTGCGCAGCCGCGCCAAGGTCTTCCGCGAGCAGCCGCCCGGCCCGCTCTTCTTCGGCCGCCTCGACCGCGAGGACGGCCAGGTGCACCACATCGGCCGGCGCCGCGTCGCCGAGCACCCGGCCGCCCCGCCGCTCGTCGTCGACTGGCGGGCGCCCGTCTCCCGCGCCTACTACCAGGCCGGGCCCCAGGACCCGCAGGGCGTCGTCCGGCGGCGCCGGTTCGGCTGGGCGCCGAACAGCAGGGGCGCCTCCGAGGACCTGACCGCCCTGGAGGACGAGCGGCTGACCGACGGCGAGTCCGGGACCGGCGCGATCCTCACCGGCGAGATCGAACGCCCCCGCGTCGGCCCCATGCGGGACATCGCCGCCACCCTCCAGCCCGAGCAGGACGACCTCGTACGCTCCGGCCCCGGCGAATCGGTCTGCGTGCAGGGCGCCCCCGGCACCGGCAAGACCGCCGTCGGCCTGCACCGCGCCGCCTACCTCCTCTACAGCCACCCGCAGCGCCTCAAGCGCTCCGGACTCCTCGTCCTCGGCCCCAACCGCACCTTCCTCTCCTACATCTCCGAGGTGCTGCCCGCGCTCGGCGAGACCGGGGTGCGCCAGTCCACCGTCGGGGAGGAGCTCGCGCGCCACGAGGTCCGCGCCGAGGACGGCGAGGCCGCGGCCCGGGTCAAGCACGACGCCCGCATGGCCGAGGTGCTGCGCGGGGCGCTGTACGCGCGGGTCGACCCGGCCGCCGCCGGAGAGCTCGCCGTGCCGGACGGCTCGTACCACTGGCGGCTGCCGGCCGCCGAGATCGCCGCGATCGTGACGGCGGTACGGGAGGAGACCCCGCCCTACGCCACGGGCCGCGAACGGGTCCGCGCCCGCATCGTCCGGGCCCTCCAGCTGCGGGCGGAACGCCGGGCCGGGGTGCTCGGGGCCGCCTGGACCCGCCGGATGGAGCGGGCCCGGCCGGTGACGGCGGTCCTCGACGCGTGCTGGCCGAAGGTGACGCCGGAGGAGGTCCTGGCGGCGTTCCTCACGGACCCGGCCGCGGATCCCGCCGATCGCGTCGGTCCCGCTGACCCTGCCGATCGCGTACCTCGTCCGCTGCTCACGGAGGAGGAGCGGGACGCGGTCCGCTGGGCGAAGCCCCCGCGCTCGTACCGCAGCGCCCGCTGGAGCGCCGCCGACCTCGTCCTCCTCGACGAGCTGGCCGGACTGATCGAGCGGACCGAGGGGTACGCGCACATCGTCGTCGACGAGGCGCAGGACCTCTCGCCCATGGAGTGCCGGGCCGTCGGGCGCCGTGCGGACTTCGGCTCCCTGACCGTCCTCGGCGACCTGGCCCAGGGCACCACGCCGTGGGCGGCGCGCGACTGGCGCGAGCAACTGGCCCACCTGGGCAAGCCCGACGCCGAGGTGGTGCCGCTCACCACCGGCTACCGCGTCCCGGCGGCCGTCGTCGAGCTCGCCAACCGGCTCCTGCCGGCCCTGGACACGGACGTCCCGCCGGGGCGCTCGCTGCGCGCGGGCGGCACGGTGGCGGTCCGCCGGGTGGCCGATCTCGGGGAGGGGGTGGCCGAGGCCGTCCGGCTGGCGCTGAGGGAGGAGGGTTCGGTGGGGGTCATCGCGCCGGACGAACTGGTGGGGGCCTTGCGGGAGTACGGGACCGGGGCGGGGGCCTGGTCCGGGGACCGGGTCTCCCTCGTCCCCGCCACCCTCGCCAAGGGCCTTGAGTACGACCACGTCGTCGTCGCCGAGCCCGCCGCGATCGTGGCGGCCGAACCGCGGGGGCTGCACCGGCTGTACGTGGTCCTCACGCGGGCGGTGTCGCGGCTGGACCTGGTGCACCGGGAGCCGCTGCCGGAGCCTTTGGGCCGTGGCGGGCGGTGAGTTCGGCCGCCGGTGCGGGCGACGGGCCGGCCGGCGCTCACGCCGCCATGGTCAGCTCCTTCCGGGCGGACCCGGGCGTGCGGAGCAGGGCGAGGGCGAGACCGAAGGCGGCGACGAGCAGTCCCGCGCCGACGGTGAAGGCGAGGTGGTAGCCGCCGGTGAGGGCTTCGGCGGTGGGGCGGCCCGCGGCGGTGAGGGACTCGGTGCGGGCGGCGGCGAGGGTGGAGAGGACGGCGATGCCGAGGGCCATGCCGATCTGCTGGGTGGTGTTGAAGAGGCCGGAGGCGAGGCCGGCGTCGGCCTCCTTGGCGCCGGACATGCCGAGCGCCGTCAGCGCGGGCATCGCGAGCCCGAACCCGGCGCCGAGGAGCATCACGGGCAGCAGGTCGACGGGGTACGAGGCGTGGACCGGGAGGCGGGCGAGGAGGACGAGCATGCCGATGAGCAGGACGATGCCGGTGAGCAGGATGTTCCGCTCGCCGAAGCGGGCGATGAGGCGGGCCGAGAGGCCGAGGGAGACGGTGCCGATGACGACGGCGGCGGGCAGCATGCCGAGGCCGGTCCCGGCGGCGCTGTAGCCGAGGACCTTCTGCATGTGGAGCGCGACCAGGACCTGGAAGGAGAAGAGGGCGGCGACCATCAGCATCTGGACGAGGTTGGCGCCGGCGACGCTGCGGGAGCGCAGGACGCGCAGCGGCATCAGGGGGTCGGCGGCGGTGGCCTGGCGCACGAGGAAGCCGGCGAGGAGGGCGAGGGCGAGGGCGCCGAGGCCGAGGGTGTGGGCGGAGCCGGCCCCGTATTCCTCGATCTTCACGACCGCGTAGATGCCGGTCATGAGGCCGGAGGTGACGAGGAGGGCGCCGAGGAGGTCGGCGCGGCCGCGGGTGGCGGCGGGGCGGTCGGCGGGCAGGGCGGGGAGGGCGGTGAGGAGGGCGGCGAGGCCGATCGGGAGGTTGATGAAGAAGATCCAGTTCCAGGCGAGGGCGTCGGTGAGGACGCCGCCGAGGACCTGGCCGATGGAGGCGCCGGCCGCGCCGGTGAAGCTGAACACGGCGAAGGCCTTGGCGCGTTCGCGGGGTGCGGTGAAGAGGGTGACGAGGATGCCGAGGCTGACGGCGGAGGCCATCGCGCTGCCGACGCCCTGGAGGAAGCGGGCGGCGATCAGGACGCCGGGGGAGGCGGCGAAGCCGGCGAGCACGGAGGCGGCGGTGAAGAGCGCGGTGCCGGCGAGGAACATGCGCTTGCGGCCGAGCAGGTCGCCGAGGCGTCCGGCGAGGAGGAGCAGGGCGCCGAAGGCGATGAGGTAGGCGTTGACGATCCAGCTGAGGCCGGCGGGGGAGAAGCCGAGGTCGTCCTGGATGGCGGGCATGGCGACGGTGACGATGCTGCCGTCGAGGATCGTCATCAGCATGCTCGTGGCGAGGACGCCGAGGGCGGTCCAGCGTGAGGTGGGCATGACGGTGTCTCCCTTTCGGGTGGGGCGGGGCGGGGAGTGTCGACAGAAAGAACGCTAACAGATAGTTCCGTTGCAGACTATCTATCTCGGTCGGGCTCCTGGGTACCCTGGGCGCATGACCTCCATGGCGCCCGCCCGCACCGAGCCGGACCTCTCCTACCTCCTGGACCACACCAGTCATGTCCTGCGCACGCGGATGGCCGCGCGGCTCGGCGAGATCGGGCTGACCGCGCGCATGCACTGCGTGCTGGTCCACGCGCTGGAGGAGGAGCGCACGCAGGCGCAGCTCGCCGAGATCGGCGACATGGACAAGACGACGATGGTGGTCACCGTCGACGCCCTGGAGAAGGCCGGCCTCGCCGAACGCCATCCGTCCAGCACGGACCGGCGCGCCCGCGTCATCGCGGTCACCGAGAAGGGTGCGCGGGTCGCCCGCGAGAGCCAGCGCATCGTCGACTCGGTCCACGAGGACGCCCTGGCCTCCCTCCCCGCCCAGGCCCGCGAAGCCCTCCTTCACGCCCTCGGCCTCCTGGCCGCCGGCCACCTGGAGACCCCGACCGAGGGCCCGCACGCCGCGCGGCGTGCGCGGCAGGCGACGTGACGGGGGTGGTGGCCGCCGTCCCGGGGTGCTGTGACGGAACTATTGCAAGCGCCTGCTTGCAATAGTTAGCGCGGGCTGGCAGGGTCGGGGGCATGGCATCGCTCAACGTCGGCAATCTTGGTGAGTACCTCCGTGAACAGCGGCGCACCGCGCAGCTGTCGCTGCGGCAGCTCGCCGAGGCCGCGGGCGTGTCGAATCCGTATCTGAGTCAGATCGAGCGAGGGCTGCGCAAGCCCAGCGCCGAGGTGCTGCAGCAGGTCGCCAAGGCGCTGCGGATCTCCGCCGAGACGCTGTACGTGCGGGCCGGGATCCTCGACGAGAAGGAGCGGGACGAGCTGGAGACGCGCGCCGTCATCCTGGCCGATCCCTCGATCAACGAGCGGCAGAAGCAGGTGCTGCTGCAGATCTACGACTCCTTCCGCAAGGAGAACGCCGCCGAGGCCGCGCAGGCAGCCGAGCAGCAGGCGCAGCAGCCGCCGCAGCCCACCGAGACGTAAACCTCCGGGAGGACCACGACCATGGCCATCATCGACGAACTCCGTACCCCCCTCTACTTCGCCGCCGGCACCGCCGACCTCGCCGTCCAGCAGGCCAAGAAGGTGCCCGGCCTGATCGAGCAGATCGCCGCCGAGGCCCCCTCGCGGATCGAGGCCGTCAAGAAGACGGACCCGAAGGCGGTGCAGGAGAAGGCGCAGGCGAAGTTCACCGAGTTCGTGGGCGGCTTCGACACCGACCTGAAGAAGCTGGGCGAGCAGGCCCAGGACCTGGCCCTGCGCGGGGTCGGCGTCGCCGCCGAGTACGCGGTCAAGGCGCGCGAGAAGTACGAGGAGCTCGCCGCGCACGGCGAGGAGGCCGTGAAGGCCTGGCGCGGCGAGGCCGCCGAGGAGATCGTCGAGATCGCCGTGGTCGTCGAGCCCGATTCCGAGCCGGCGAAGGCGGAGGCCGTCGAGGAGCCCGCCGTGCCCAAGCCCGCGCGCAAGACCAGTGCCCGCAAGGCGCCCGCCAAGAAGGCCGTGGCCGCCGAAGGGGCCGAGTAGCAGCAGGGCCGGGCACTAATCCCCGTGTCCCGCGCGTTGTAGCGGGTACGTTGGCCGCGAGGCGCTCTTTCCACTCACCTAGGCGGTGCACAGCATGTTGCGCGACGGATTCGACTCGATTCTGTGGCTGGTGGTCGGGCTGGTCTTCATCGGCTTCGCCGTCGCCGCCCTCGTGTTCGCCGCCATGGCGCGCGAGGACGCCTACCGCGCGGCGGAGAAGCAGACCAAGAAGTTCTGGCTGATCCTGCTGGGCATCAACCTCGTCGTGAACCTGCTGCTGCAGATGCTGTTCCTCCAGATCGCCGGGCTCATCGCCGCCATCGTCTTCATGGTCGACGTGCGCCCCGCGCTCCGCGCGGTCTCCGGCGGCGGCGGTGGCCGGCGCGGCGGCGGCTCCAGCAGCGACGGGCCGTACGGGCCGTACAACGGCGGGCGCTGACCCCTAGGGCGACGACCCCGGGGGCGATGGCCCCGGGACGACGACCCAGGGGGCGACGGCCCCGCAGAGACAGCAGGCCCCGGGCTCAGCCCCGGGGCCTGTCCCGTTCCAGGGCCAGGACGGCCACGTCGTCCGTGAGCTCGCCGCCGTTCAGGGTGCGCACCTCCGTGACCGCCGCGGCCAGCAGTTCCTCGCCCCGCAGGCCCGCCGCGAGCTGCCGGTTGATCATCTCGACCATCCCGTCCTGGCCGAGCCGCGGCGAACCGGGCCCCGCCGAGCGGCCCTCGATCAGCCCGTCGGTGTACATGAGCAGGCTCCACGAGGCGCCCAGCTCCACCTGCCGGCGGGGCCAGCGGGCGCGCGGCAGCAGGCCGAGGGCCGGGCCGCCGTCCTCGTACGGCAGCAGCCGCGCCATGCTCCCGTGCCGGGCGATCAGCGGCGCGGGGTGGCCGGCCAGGCACAGGCCGGCCCGGCGCCCGTCGGGCGCGATGTCGACGGTGCACAGGGTCGCGAAGATCTCCTCGCTCTCCCGCTCGTGCTCCAGGACCTGCTGCATCGTGGAGAGCAGCTCGTCCCCGCACAGCCCGGCGAAGGTCAGCGCCCGCCAGGCGATCCGCAGCTCCACGCCCAGCGCCGCCTCGTCGGGGCCGTGCCCGCAGACGTCGCCGATCATCGCGTGGACGGTCCCGTCGGGCGTCCGCACGGTGTCGTAGAAGTCGCCGCCGAGCAGCGCCCGGGACCTGCCGGGCCGGTAGCGCGCGGCGAAGCGCAGGTCGGAGCCCTCCAGAAGCGGCGTCGGCAGCAGGCCGCGCTCCAGGCGGGCGTTCTCCTGGGCGCGCAGCCGCGACTCGGCCAGCTTCACCTGCACGACGTCGGCGCGCTTGCGCTCGACGGCGTAGCGGATGGCGCGGCTCAGCAGCCGGCCGTCCAGCTCCTCGCGGAAGAGGTGGTCCTGGGCCCCGACCCGTACCGCCTCGGCCGCGAGCTCGGCGTCCGCGGACGTGGTGAGGGCGAGGACGGCGTGCCGCGGGGCGAGCCGCAGGATGTGCCGGAGCGGCGCGAGCGGGTCGTCGTCGGCCGTGCGCGGTACGGGCAGCGCGAGGTCGACGAGCACGCAGTGCACGTCGTCGGTGAGGAGCCGCTCGGCCTCGGTGAGGTTGCGGGCGGTCCGGATCCGCAGCCGGGTGCCGGTCGCGTCGAGCATTTCGGGTACGGCGAGGGCGCCCGCCGGGTCGTCCTCGACGACCAGCAGCGTGAGATCGGTGGCGGTGCCTGGTGCCGGGAGAGAATCGATTCTCTGCCGCGGTACGGGTACGGGCATCGGTCTGGTTTTCCTTCCCTCCCCCCGAGGGCCGGGGACCGACCATAGCGGTACCGCCGGGCGCCGCGGAATGGCGATCACACGGTGGACCGGAGATCGGCGCTGGCATATGCCGCGGATGGGGAGGTAGCCGCCTGCGGGCCGATGAGAAACGTCACTCCGGGGGTGGGGGAGGGCCCGGGGGCGGGCCGTGGCGCCCGTCACCCCCCCCGGTGTGCGCCCCCGGCGGCACGGCTACGGGCGGACCACGCCCAGGATCTCCATCGAGCCGGCCCCCGCGATCGTCACGTTCCGCCCGGGGCGCGGCGCGTGGACGATCGCCCCGTTCCCGACGTACATGCCGATGTGGCTCGCGTCCTTGAAGTAGACGATCAGGTCGCCGGGCCGCATGTCCTTGATGTCGACGCGCGGCAGCAGTCGCCACTGCTCCTGCGAGGTGCGCGGGATCGGGCGGCCCGCGCTGCCCCAGGCGCTCTGGGTGAGCCCCGAGCAGTCGTACGAGCGCGGGCCCTCGGCCCCCCACACGTACGGCTTGCCGATCTGGGCCGTCGCGAACTCCACCGCCCGCTTGCCCTCCGGCGTCGTCGCGTCGCTCAGGCCCTTGAGGACGCCGGTGCCGACCCAGGCGGTCTGTGCCCGGTACTGCTCCTGCTGCTCCAGGCGCAGCAGCCGCTCCCGCTCCTCGGCGGCGAGGTCGGACTCCAGCTTCTTGGCGGCGGCGATCTTGTCGTTGATCTCCTTCTTCGCCTTGGCCTGCTTGATCCGGTTGGCTTCCAGCTTGGTCCAGTTGACGCTGGCGTCCTTGGCGTACGTGGTGAGTTCGCCCTGCGTCCGGGTCATCTCGCCGAGCAGGTCCCGGGTGGCCTTCTGGCCCTCCTTGAGGCGGCCCGCGGTGTCGAGGAAGAGCTGGGGGTCGTCGGTCAGCACGAACTGCGCGCCGTCCGGGAGCCCGCCGTTGCGGTACTGGGCGCGGGCCGCGGCGCCCGCCCTCGCCTTGAGGTCGTCGATCTTCTCGTTGCCGGCCACGATCATGCGGGCCAGCTTCACGATCTCGTCGGACTGCTCGTCCGCCTTCTCCTCGGCCAGGTTGTAGGCGTCGGTGGCGGAGGCGGCCTGGCGGTAGAGGCCGTCGATCTCCTTGCGGACCTCTTCGAGGGTCTTCTTCGGCTGCGCCGGCGGGGCCGGGGCGGCGGCGGCCTGCAGGGTGAGGGCGGGTGAGGCCAGCACCGTCAGGGCGCAGACCACGGTGATCGTGGTGATGGCGTGGCGGCGTCGGTTCACAGGCTCCCCCTCAAGTGACCCATTTCAAGATGTCCTGGTTCGGCTCAATCTGATTTACCGTCAGTAACTTAGTCGTGACCTTGGTGATGGTGCCACGCGAAACACGAAAGCGACAGGGGAAAGCGGGGCCTGTCGGGTCACTTCCCCCCACGAGGGACGATCGTTTCCCCCGGTGCGTTCCCCCACGGGGGAAATTCGGCGGGAGTTCGGCGGGAGTTCGGCGGGAGCGTCGCTCAGCCGCGCGGCGCCAGCGCCTCCCACCGCACCGTCACCTCGCCCTGCCGCCACCGGCGCGGACCGTCCGTCAGCGGCCAGTCCGCCGCCAGGTCGCGGACCGAGCGGATCCAGCGCTGCCGGGCCCCGAGCGAGGCGTACGGGGCGGCCGCCGCCCACGCCCGGTCGAAGTCCCGCAGGAAGGCGTGCACCGGCTCGCCCGGCACGTTCCGGTGGATCAGCGCCTTCGGCAGCCGCTCCGCCAGGTCGGAGGGCCGGTCCAGCGAACCGAGCCGGGTGGCGAAGGTCACCGTCCGCGGCCCGCCCCGGCCGAGCGCCACCCACACGTGCCGCCGCCCGATCTCGTCGCAGGTCCCCTCCACCAGCAGCCCCTCCGGCCCGAGCCGCGCGCACAGGCGCTCCCAGACCGCCGCGACCTCGGCCTCGTCGTACTGGCGCAGCACGTTCGCGGCCCGGATCAGGGCCACCTCGCCGGCCACCGGCACCTCGAAGCCGCCGTGCCGGAAGGCGAGCCCCTCCCGCTCGTACGGCTTCGCGGCGGCGACCCGGGCCGGCTCGATCTCGACCCCGACGACGGTGGCCCGGGGGTCGGCGGTGCGCAGCCGGTCCAACAGCTCGACGGGCGTCCACGGCGCGGCGCCGTAGCCGAGGTCGACGGCGACGGGGGGCGTGACGGAGCGGCGCAGGGCCGGTCCGTGCACGGCGGCGATCCAGCGGTCCTGGCGGCGCAGACGGTTGGGGTTGGTGGTCCCGCGGGTGATCGTGCCGACGGGGCGGGTGGTGCGGGGGGCCATGGAACGAGCGTACGGGGTGGTGGGGCCCCTCCCCGCCGGGTGCGGACGGCCCGCGGAGACACCGCCCCCGGCGGGTGCCTCCGCGGACGCACCCGTAATGAATTGGCAAAGCGGGTGGCGTGGCGGAAATGAAACCCGGCATTCCGGTGTTGGCGCGGCTGGACGGTGTCCCACACCTGCCTCCGAACCATGCCCGATGCCATGCCCGACAGCGGAAGGACCGCCGACGTGAGCCAGTACGTGTCCCGGTTCGCCGGCACCCTGGTGGCGCCGCCCCGGCTCCGGCTTCCCGGCCGGCACCGCACCCCGCGCCGCGTGGCCATGCTCAGTGTCCACACCTCCCCCCTGCACCAGCCGGGCACCGGCGACGCGGGTGGCATGAACGTCTACATCGTGGAGCTCGCCAAACGGCTGGCCGCGATCAACATCGAGGTCGAGATCTTCACCCGCGCCACCACCGGCGGCCTCGCCCCGGTCGTCGAGCTCGCCCCCGGCGTGCTCGTCCGGCACGTGGACGCGGGACCGTACGAGGGGCTGGCCAAGGAAGAGCTGCCGGCCCAGCTGTGCGCCTTCACGCACGGCGTGATGCAGGCCTGGGCGGGCCACCGGCCCGGCCACTACGACCTGGTCCACTCCCACTACTGGCTCTCCGGCCACGTCGGCTGGCTCGCCGCCGAACGCTGGGGCGTCCCGCTCGTCCACGCCATGCACACCATGGCCAAGGTCAAGAACGCGGCGCTCGCGGAGGGCGACACCCCCGAGCCCGCCGCCCGCGTGATCGGCGAGACCCAGATCGTCGAGGCGGCCGACCGGCTGATCGCCAACACGGCCGAGGAGGCGGACGAGCTCGCCCGCTTCTACGAGGCCGACCCGGCCAAGATCGCCGTCGTCCACCCGGGCGTGAACCTGGACCGCTTCCGCCCCGCCGACGGGCGCGCCGCCGCCCGCGCGCGGCTGGGGCTGCCCGCCGACGCCTTCATCCCCGTCTTCGCCGGCCGCATCCAGCCGCTGAAGGCCCCCGACATCCTGCTGCGCGCCGCGGCCCTGCTCCTGGAGCGGGACCCGTCGCTGCGCTCGCGCATGGTGGTGCCGGTCGTCGGCGGCCCGAGCGGCAGCGGTCTCGCCAAGCCGGAGGGGCTGCAGAAGCTGGCCGCCAAGCTGGGCATCAGCGACGTCGTCCGCTTCCACCCGCCGGTCGGCCAGGAGCGGCTCGCGGACTGGTTCCGGGCGGCCAGCGTGCTGGTGATGCCCTCGTACAGCGAGTCCTTCGGCCTGGTCGCCATCGAGGCGCAGGCGGCCGGCACCCCGGTCGTCGCGGCCGCGGTCGGCGGTCTGCCCGTGGCCGTACGGGACGACGTCACCGGCTTCCTCGTGCAGGGGCACGACCCGGCCGACTACGCCCGCGCGCTCGGGCGGTTCGCCGACGACCCGGCGCTGACCGCGACGATGGGCGCGGCGGCGGCCCGGCACGCCGGATCGTTCGGCTGGGACACGGCGGCCTCCGGGACGGCCGACGTGTACACGGCCGCCATGCACGACCACCGGCTCCGGGAGCAGCGGCGTCGCGTACGCTCGCACCATGGCTGAGGCTGCGGACGTCCGGCGGATCGCCGAGATCGCCGAGATCATGGTGGACACGTTCAAGGACGCGGAACTGGAGTGGGAGTCCCCCGGGGCGGGCTCCTACGTGGTCAAGCTGCCCGGCACCCGCAAGCTGTTCACGACGCTGTCGCTGCGGATCGGCCGCCACTCCCTCTCGCTCAACGCGTTCGTCGTCCGGCACCCGGACGAGAACGAGGCGGGCGTCCACCGCTGGCTCCTGGAGCGCAACCTCAAGCTGTACGGGGTGGGGTACGCGATCGACGCCCTCGGCGACATCTACCTGGCCGGCAAACTGCCGCTGGCCGCCGTCACGCCGCAGGAGCTGGACCGATTGCTCGGCTCCGTCCTGGAGGCGGCGGACGGCGACTTCAACACGCTGCTGGAGCTGGGCTTCGCGACGGCGATCCGGCGGGAGTACGAGTGGCGGGTGTCGCGCGGCGAGTCGACGCGGAACCTCGACGCGTTCAGGAACCTGACACGGAAGCCGGCGAACTGACCTTCTCCGGTGCGGGGTTCGCGGCCTCCGGAGCGGGTCCGGTGATGACCACCTTCTCCAGCTCGGGGGTCGCCTCGGCGTCGGACTCGGCGTCGGCCAGGGCCGACCGAAGCCGGGTCTGGTAGCCCACCGCGGCGACGGCGCCGATCACCGCGGAGGCGATCCACAGCACGTCGGGACCGGGCCCGTCGACGATCGCGCCGGCCGCGATCGGTGCGACGAAACCGGCGACGGCCCAGGACATGCCCATCACACCCTGGTAGCGGCCACGGGCGTGCTCCGGGGCGAGCCGGGCGGTGGCGGCGGCGTTGGTGGGAACGTGGACCATCTCGCCGATCGTCCAGACGACGACCGTGGCGGCGAAGGCGAAGGACGAGCCGGCGAGCGCGGTGGCGCCGGTGCCGAGCGCGAAGAGCAGCGAGGAGACCGTCAGCAGCATCGCGGGGGAGCGCTTGTCCGTCACCTTGTTGACGAGGAGCTGGAAGGCGACGATGACGACGCCGTTGACGGCGATCACGACACCGTACGCGGACGTCCCGAGGCCCTCCCCGGCCATGGTCAGCGGCAGGCCGATCCAGGGGGCGGTGAAGACCAGGCAGACGAGCAGGTTGAGCAGCACCAGGGTGCGGAACGGCGCGTCGCGCAGGACGGTGAGGATGCCGACCTTCTGCTCGCCGACGGTCTCCCCGGTCGCCGCGTCGACCGCGGCCTCGGGCCGGGTCTCGGGCAGCCGCAGGAAGACGATCAGGGCGCACAGCGCGGTGGCGGCGGCGTCGACCACGAACAGGGTGCGGTAGCCGAGGACGATCGCGGCACCGCCGCCGATGGCGGCGATGGCGAAGCCGAGGTTGAGGGCCCAGTAGTTGAGGGCGTAGGCGCGGCGGACCTCGTGGGCGGGCACCATGTCGGCGATGGTCGCGTTGATGGAGGGCCGCACGCCCTGCATGGCGATGCCCATCAGGAGGACGACGGTGGCGATGCCCCAGGCGCTGGTGACGAAGGCGAGCAGCAGGGCGCAGGAGGCGGCCGCCAGGTGCATGCTCACCATCGTGGGGCGGCGGCCCCAGCGGTCGGTGAGGAACCCGCCGAGCGGGGAGCCGGCGACGCCGCCGAGGCCGTGGAGAGCGACGACGAGTCCGGCGAACCAGGCGGAGTGGCCGAGCTCCTGGGTGAGGTAGAGGGAGAGGAAAGTCAGGACGAAGGCCCCGGTCCTGTTGACCAAGGTCGACAGCCAGAGCCACCAGAAGCCCCCCGGAAGTCCTGACACCGTGGCCCTGGCTGATCGTCTGAGCGAATCGATGGACATGTGAGGCCGCCCCCTGGTGCTGTGTAAGTCCCGCTTTCCGGTAGCGAAACTTACGCATCTCATACGCCGGACGCCAGTGAATTGACGGTGCGCGTCAATCGTCGGGCGTCGTCTAGGCTCGGAGACATGGCCGACGCACCGTACAAGCTGATCCTCCTCCGCCACGGCGAGAGCGAGTGGAACGAGAAGAACCTGTTCACCGGCTGGGTGGACGTGAACCTCACCGCGAAGGGCGAGAAGGAGGCGGCGCGCGGCGGAGAACTGCTGAAGGACGCCGGCCTGCTGCCCGACGTGCTCCACACCTCCCTCCAGAAGCGCGCCATCCGCACGGCGCAGCTCGCCCTCGAAGCGGCCGACCGGCACTGGATCCCGGTCCACCGCTCGTGGCGCCTGAACGAGCGCCACTACGGCGCCCTGCAGGGCAAGGACAAGGCCCAGACGCTCGCCGAGTTCGGCGAGGAGCAGTTCATGCTGTGGCGCCGCTCGTACGACACCCCGCCGCCGGCGCTCGCGGACGACAACGAGTACTCCCAGGCCCACGACGCGCGCTACGCGACGATCCCGCCGGAGCTGCGCCCGCAGACCGAGTGCCTGAAGGACGTCGTGGAGCGCATGCTCCCGTACTGGTACGACGGCGTCGTCCCGGACCTGCTGGCCGGCCGCACGGTCCTGATCGCCGCTCACGGCAACAGCCTGCGCGCCCTGGTCAAGCACCTCGACGGCATCTCGGACGCGGACATCGCGGGCCTGAACATCCCGACGGGCATCCCGCTGGCCTACGAGCTGGACGAGAACTTCAAGCCCCTGAAGCCGGGTGGCACGTACCTGGACCCCGACGCCGCCGCCGCGGCGATCGAGGCCGTGAAGAACCAGGGCAAGAAGTAACCCCGGAGCGCCGCAGCCGACGTGCCGAAGCCCCCTGTTCCGCCGGTTCTCCCGGTGGGCCTGGGGGCTTCGGCGTTCCCGGACCGTCCCCGGGCCGTCCCCGGGCCGTCCCCGGACCGTCCCCGGCCTGTGCCGGGTGTGTTCCGGATCGGTGACATCGGGTGGCTGGATATCGCGCATGGGAAGGGGCGTTGCTACGTTCCGTACCGGCGTGCGGCCAGGGGTGGCCGCCGACGGATGAGGGGGAGTCCGGAATGAAGCAGTCGGGTTTCAGACAGGCTGTCGTCGCGGTCACGGCGGTGGCGCTGGCGGCCGTCGTCACGGGATGTCAGAAGGGCGGCCCGACGGGCGAGCCGGCCGGTGGGGCCGCCGCGAAGCCGGGCGCCGTCGCGACGGCGCCCGAGGAGACGACGGACACGCCGACCGCGCAGCCCGCGGTGAGGACCTCGAACGCCCCGAAGACCCCCACGTCCCCCCAGGCGTCCAAGGCGTCCAGGGCGTCCAGGACCTCCAAGCCGTCGACGCCCGCGGCGAAGAAGAAGCCCGGCGCCGCGCCCGCCGCTCCCGGCTGTGTCACCGCCCCGCCGGACCCGGACGCGTACGACCCCGACGAGTTCGCCCTGTACCGCGTCGAGGAGCTGCCCGGCAGTACCGGCAAGGTCAACCTCGTGCTGCAGAACGGCGCTTGGGGCTGCGGGGAGCCCGACACCGACGGCGCCCCCTTCGTCGTCAGCGGCGAGGAGAGCCGCTGGGCCATGGACCAGGCCGCGTACGTGACCGCGACCACCCCGATCGTCGAGAGCACCGAGAACCGGCGGATCGGCGTGCAGGAGCTGATCGACTGGGTGAAGGCGCACCCCGACTCGGGGCTGGTGTTCCGCTATGAGACGGGCGACGACGGGGCGATCCACCGTCTTGACCAGGTCTTCACGCCGTAGCGCGGGCGCTCGGCCGGCCGGGTGAGGGGGAAACCTTCCGCCTTCGGGGCTCCGCACGCGGGGCGGGCGGGGGGAGTAGAGGTGCGGGTGACGGGTCGTCCCGACGACCTCATGAACCCCCCTCACGAAAGAGAACCCCTGTGCGTCTCCGGCACTCCCTCGCCGCCGCTTGCGGCGCCCTCGCCCTGACCGCCGTCCTCGCCACGCCCGCCCACGCCGCCACGGGCGACTTCGGCTACCAGGTCGTCGGACAGAACGGCGGGCCCATCCTCGTCACGCTGCACGACCCGGCGAGCGGGGAGTGCATCACCCTCCCCGAGGTCGCGGACCCGAACTCCTCCGAGCCGGCCTTCGCCCCGCACAACGACACCGACGCCTACGCGCTCGTCTTCACCGGTCCCGAGTGCACCGGCGACGAGTGGCGCCTCCGCCCGCACGGCCGTCCCGCCTCGGAGCGTCTGAAGCTGCGCTCGGTCGTCTTCCTCCCCACCGACTGACCGCGCCCGGGCCCCCGGCCGCGGGGGCCCTCGGCGGGCCTTGAACGGGTGCCGTCGGCGCGCCCGGTTCGGCTACCGTCCAGGCCATGAGCACGTCACTCCGCCTTGAGCCGATCACCCCCGCCAACGTCGACGCCGCCCTTGAGCTGCGCGTACACCCCCATCAGACCAAGAACGTCGCCCCGGTCGACCGCTCGCTCGCCGAGGCGTACGCGTACGGCGAGACGGCCTGGCCGCGACTGGTGTTCGACGGGGAGGAGCTCGTCGGGTTCCTGATGGCCTTCGTCGACATCCAGTGGAACCCGGAGAAGGACCCGGCCGACCGGCGCAGCGGGCTGTGGCGGCTGAACATCGGGGCCGAGCGCCAGGGCAAGGGGTACGGGCGGTTCGCCGTCGACGCCGTGCGCGAGGAGCTCGTGCGTCGTGGGGCGCGCCAGATGTACGTGTGCTGGCAGCCGGGCGAGCACGGGCCCGGCGAGTTCTACCGGCGGCTCGGGTTCAAGGAGACCGGGGAGCACTCCGGGGAGCAGATCGTCGGCGTGCTGGAGATAGGCCCCGGGCAGGAGTGACGCCGGCGCCGCCCGGTGAGCCACCAGCGCGCGTGAACCACCGGCCCCGCGGGGCGCGCCGGCCTGCGGGGTCCCGCGCCGGCCCCGCACGGCGTGGGACCCCGCCGGGGCGGGGCCCACACCACGTGGTCAGCCGGAGCAGCCCCCGCACTGGCACGGTCCGCCGGACTGGCAGCCGCAGCCGCAGCCCGAGCCGCAGCCGCAGGCGCCGAGGACGGGCAGGAACTCCGCGTCGCGCGGGGTCTCGTGCTGGGGGTCGGTGGTCGGAGCGGATTCGGCCATGGGGTCCCTCCCTGGAAGGCGTACCTCGCCTCCTCCCATTGGATGCCCAGCCACCAGGGCGCATCAACGGCGCACTGTTGTGCGACCCCCCGCTCCGCAGGGCTTACGCGCCCTCGACGGGCGCCTCCGCCTGCTGGAGCTCGTCCGCGTGCTCACCCGTCACCAGGTACACCACGCGCTTCGCCACGGACACCGCGTGGTCCGCGAACCGCTCGTAGTAGCGGCCCAGCAGCGTCACGTCGACGGCCGTCTCGATGCCGTGGCTCCAGCGGTCGTCCATCAGGTGCTGGAAGAGCGTCCGGTGCAGCAGGTCCATCTCGTCGTCGTCCTGCTCCAGCTGGAGCGCCAGGTCGACGTCCTTGGTGATGATGACCTCCGCCGCCTTCGCCATCAGGCGCTGCGCCAGCTGTCCCATCTGCAGGATCGTCGCGTGCAGGTCGTTCGGCACCGCGCGGGCCGGGAAGCGCAGCCGGGCCAGCTTCGCCACGTGCTGGGCCAGGTCGCCCGAGCGCTCCAGGTCGGCGCTCATGCGCAGCGAGGTGACCACGATCCGCAGGTCCGTCGCCACCGGCTGCTGCCGGGCGAGCAGCGCAATCGCACGCGCCTCCAGGTCGTGCTGGAGGTCGTCGACCCGCTGGTCGGCGGCGATCACGCTCTCCGCCAGCTTCAGGTCCGCGTCCAGCATCGCCGTCGTGGCGCGCCCGATCGCCGACCCGACCAGCCGGGCCATCTCGACCAGGCCCTCGCCGATCGAGTCAAGTTCCTCGTGGTACGCGTCACGCATGGGATGTCCCTCTCTACCTCTACGACGGGAATCGGGTGGGCTCGGACTCCCACGCTTCCACGTTCGGCCCTGTACGCGTCCGGATCCACCCCCTCACATGAATCAGCCCTTGCTCTCAGGTGAACTCTGGGCGACGTACGGCGCAGTGTCCCCCGGATCAAATGAACCAGCACCGTCCCCATGGTGAACTCTGGGCGACGACTGTTCGAGCAGCCACTCGGACGGCTGGGAGAGTGTCGGCGGACCCGCATAACCTTGATGCCATGGACGTGAACGCGGCGGTCGCCGCATTGGCCGCTATCGCCGGAGTGTGCACCGGCGTGATCGCCATGCTGGCGTTCCGCTGGAGCGAGCGCGACCAGGCGAGACCCACCCGTACCTCTCTGCACACCGACGCCGTGCTGCCGCCCGGCGTCGACACCGTGCTGTCCGTGCTGCGCTCCTCCGCGGTCGTTCTCGACGAGAGCGACTCGGTGGTCAAGGCCAGCTCGGCGGCGTACGCCCTCGGCCTGGTCCGGGGCGGGAAGCTGGCCGTCGAGCCCATGCTCAACATGGCCCGCGACACCCGCAGGGACGGCGAGATACGCCAGGTCGAGCTCGACCTGCCGCGGCGCGGTACGGGACGCGGCGAGGCCCTCGCGGTCTCCGCCCGGGTCGCCCCGCTGGGGTCCCGCCTGGTCCTGCTGCTCGTCGAGGACCTGACCGAGGCGCGCCGCATCGAAGCGGTGCGGCGCGACTTCGTCGCCAACGTGAGCCATGAGCTCAAGACGCCCACGGGTGCGCTCTCGCTGCTCTCCGAGGCCGTCATGGACGCCTCGGACGACCCCGAGGCGGTCACCCGCTTCGCCGGCCGGATGCAGATCGAGGCCACCCGCCTCACCAACCTCGTACAGGAGCTCATCGACCTCTCCCGGGTGCAGAACGACGACCCGCTGGAGGACTCCGAGCCGGTGCGGGTGGACGAGCTGGTCGCGGAGGCGATCGACCGCTCCCGCCACACCGCTTCCACCAAGCAGATCACCATGGCCTCCGGCGGCACCGCCGACCTGCACGTCTGGGGCAGCCGCGGCCAGCTCGCCGCCGCCCTGGGCAACCTCGTCGAGAACGCCGTCAACTACTCGCCGGCCCGTACGCGGGTCGGCATCGCCGCCCGCCGCGTCGCGGCACCCGGCGGCGACCTGATCGAGATAGCCGTGACCGACCAGGGCATCGGCATCTCGGAGAAGGACCGCGAGCGGATCTTCGAGCGCTTCTACCGCGTCGACCCGGCCCGCTCCCGTGCCACGGGAGGTACGGGGCTCGGGCTGGCCATCGTCAAGCACGTGGCCGCCTCGCACGGCGGGGAGGTCACGGTCTGGAGCACCGAAGGCCAGGGTTCCACCTTCACCCTGCGGCTGCCCGAGGCGGGCGCCGCGCGGCGGAACCGCGGGGCCGGTGCCGAGACCGGACTCGACGCCGACTTCGATCTCGACCCCGACCTCGACCCCGACCTCGACTCCGACTTCGACCCGGACTTCGACTCGGAGTTCGGCGCGGAGTTCGGCGCCGCGCCCGGCACCGCCGCCTCCGCCTCTCCCACACCCCCGATCTCATGACCGAACCGCTCCCCGCCCCGGAGGTCCTTCCGTGACCCGAGTGCTTGTCGTCGAGGATGAGGAATCCTTCAGCGACGCCCTGTCCTACATGCTTCGCAAGGAGGGTTTCGAGGTCGCCGTGGCGGCGACCGGGCCCGACGGCCTCGACGAGTTCGAGCGCAACGGGGCGGACCTCGTCCTCCTCGACCTGATGCTGCCGGGGCTGCCCGGTACCGAGGTCTGCCGCCAGCTGCGCGGCCGCTCCAACGTCCCGGTCATCATGGTGACCGCCAAGGACAGCGAGATCGACAAGGTCGTCGGCCTGGAAATAGGAGCCGACGACTACGTGACCAAGCCCTTCTCCTCGCGGGAGCTGGTCGCCCGCATCCGCGCGGTCCTGCGCCGCCGCGGCGAGCCGGAGGAGGTCACCCCGGCCGCCCTGGAGGCCGGTCCGGTCCGCATGGACGTCGACCGTCACGTGGTCACCGTCGGCGGCGGCAAGGTCGACCTGCCCCTGAAGGAGTTCGACCTCCTGGAGATGCTGCTGCGCAACGCGGGCCGCGTGCTGACCCGCATGCAGCTCATCGACCGGGTCTGGGGCGCCGACTACGTGGGCGACACCAAGACCCTCGACGTCCACGTGAAGCGCCTCCGCGCCAAGATCGAGCCCGACCCCGGCGCGCCGCGCTACCTGGTGACGGTGCGCGGCCTGGGCTACAAGTTCGAGCCGTAGAGGGACCCGCGGTCCCGTACCGCACACGAAAGGGGCGCCCCCTCCTCACCGGAGGGGGCGCCCCTTCTCGTACAGCCGGACGGTCAGTGACCGGCCGCGTGCGTCGCCTCGCCCGTCGGGGTGGCGGTGCCCGTCGGGGTCGAGGTGGCCGTGGCCGTCGGCGGGGTGGCCGGCGGGGCCGGGACCTCGGACGGGCCGAAGTCCTTGAAGTAGCTGGAGGCCGGGACGACGAAGGCGCTCAGGCCGACGTCACCGGTCTTGCTCAGCTTGAAGACGACCCTCTGGGCGTCGCCGTTCCTGGCTTCGCGCAGGCCGCCCTCGATGACGGCGGAGGCGTTGCCCTTGCCGCCGATGACGACGGAGCCGTTGGCGGGGACGACGATCGGGCCGTCGCCCTCGGCCGCCTTGAGCTTCACGGTGCCGAGCGCGCCCGGCAGGGTGATCGAGTCGATGGTCTGGCGGGTGAGGCCGTTGTTGAAGACCGTCGCGGAGACGACGGCCGGGCCGATCGCACCCGGGTCGGGCTGGGTGATCACGAGCGCGTTCTGGACCTTGACGTCGTCCACCGTGACGGCGGCGTTGTCCGGCTTGATTTCGAGCGTCTGTGCGTTGTTGCCCGCACCACAGGCGGACAGCGAAGCGATCGAGATCACGATGGCGGTGGCGGCGAGGGCGCCGCGTCGAAGGCTGCGGCTCACGGCGGCGGCATCTCCTAGGACGAACGGACAGGCTAAGGACGAGCTAAAGGTGTGTCAGCGGGGCTTAGGTTACCGAGCCGCGCTCTCCGTCCCGCACCCGACCCGCCCCCTATGCGGCGGCGGGGTCTCCGAGCCGGGCGTGTCACCCCGCGGACACGCCCGTTCCGGATCGTCATGAACACGCCGACATGGCCGGATCACGCCCCATTGGCCTGTCGTTCACATAACCGCGGTGATCAATTCGGCCGCCGCCCCCGCATTCCGTGCGCCCGCTCCCGGAATCCCGCTCCGCGTAAAACGGGACCGGTCCCGGTGATCAATTCGGGATTCGATCGGTTGAGTACGCTGGATGCATCCGTACGGGTGGTCGATCCTCGAACGGAGTGCGTGAAGAGGGCCACACCGAACCGGGCAAACCGGGGCATCGACCCTCTGTCGAGGCACCCCGGACGGGTGTAGCGTGCGCGTTTCTCTCCGTCCGCGCAGCCGCTCCGACCTGCGAATACCGCCTTCCGGAAGCCCGTCGCAGCACGTTCGCCGCGCTGTTGTCAAGCCCCGAGATATGCCCTGACCTGCGAAAACGCCATTCAGAAGAAGCCGTATCCGTGTTACCCTGGATAGCCACGGAAGGGGTACCTGTCACATGACGTTCAAGGTTGGCGACACCGTGGTCTATCCCCATCACGGGGCCGCGCTGATCGAGGCCATCGAAACTCGCCAGATCAAAGGCGTGGACAAGACCTACTTGGTGCTCAAGGTCGCGCAGGGCGACCTGACGGTTCGCGTGCCGGCGGACAATGCGGAGTTCGTCGGAGTTCGCGACGTGGTCGGTCAGGACGGGCTGGACCGGGTCTTCGAGGTGCTGCGCGCGCCGTACGCCGAGGAGCCGACGAACTGGTCTCGTCGTTACAAGGCAAATCTGGAGAAGCTCGCCTCCGGCGACGTCATCAAGGTCGCCGAAGTGGTGCGCGACCTGTGGCGCCGCGAGCGGGAGCGTGGCCTCTCCGCAGGTGAGAAGCGGATGCTCGCCAAGGCTCGCCAGATCCTGGTGAGCGAGCTCGCTCTCGCTGAGAACACCAACGAGGACAAGGCCGAGGCACTCCTCGACGAGGTGCTCGCGTCCTGACGCCTGCGCACTGACGCTTGGCGTCCAGCCATGCTCATCACCCATGCCGCGGTGCCTGTCGGCGCGCTGTGATCCCATCGATGAACCCATCGATGCCACAGCGCCGTCGCCGGGCACCGCGGCATGTTCGTCTCTCTTTTCCCGACCCCCTGCACCTACCGCACCCAGCCGTGCACCTGCATCTGTCCGTGCCGCTTTCGCAAGGCGACGCCCCGACCGTCGTCACGGAAAGGGCCCGGTCGAGGCGTCGCAACAAGCTAGTTGACGCCATACCCACGTCGCCCGCGGAAACAAACCTGCCGGAGTGCAACCGATGTCAGACGAAGCGCGTCCTTCCCGTACCGCCGTGGTGATTCCGGCGGCCGGCCGGGGCGTACGCCTCGGCCCGGGCGCCCCCAAGGCGCTCCGCGCGCTGAACGGCACCCCCATGCTCATCCACGCCGTCCGGGCCATGGCCGCCTCCCGCGCCGTCTCGCTCGTCGTGGTGGTCGCCCCCTCCGACGGGGCCGCCGAGGTGAAGAACCTCCTCGACGCGCACGCCCTGCCCGAGCGGACCGACTACGTCGTCGTCCCCGGTGGCGACACCCGCCAGGAGTCGGTGCGCCTCGGCCTGGACGCCGTCCCCGAGGAGGTCACCACCGTCCTCGTGCACGACGCCGCCCGCCCCCTGGTCCCGGTCGACACCGTCGACGCGGTGATCGAGGCCGTACGGGACGGGGCCGTGGCCGTGGTCCCCGCGCTGCCCGTCGCCGACACCGTCAAGGAGGTCGAGCCGGCCGAGCGCCCCGGCGGCCCCGAGCAGGTCGTCGCCACCCCGGTCCGCGCCCGCCTGCGCGCCGTCCAGACCCCGCAGGGCTTCGACCGGGCCACGCTCGTCGACGCCCACGCCACCGTCGCCCTCAGCGGCGAGGGCGCCACCGACGACGCCGGCATGGTCGAGAAGCTGGGCGCGCCCGTCGTCGTCGTGCCCGGCCACGAAGAGGCCTTCAAGGTGACCCGCCCGCTCGACCTCGTCCTCGCCGAGGCCGTACTCGCCCGCAGGAGGGCCAACGATGGTTTCTGATCCCACCCCCTCTGTTCCCCCTGTCTCCCCTGTTCCCCCTCTCCCCTCTCCCACCGCTCCCTCCGCTCCCTCCGCTCCTTCCTCCCGCCCGTCCCCCCCGCTGCCCCGCACGGGCATCGGCACCGACGTGCACGCCTTCGAGAAGGGCCGCGAGCTGTGGTGCGCGGGTCTGCTCTGGGACGAGGCCGCGAGCGACGGCTACGGACTCGCCGGGCACTCCGACGGTGACGTCGCCGCCCACGCCGCCTGCGACGCGCTCTTCTCCGCCGCCGGCGTCGGCGACCTCGGCGCCCACTTCGGCACCTCCCGCCCCGAGTGGTCCGGCGCCTCCGGCGTCACCCTGCTCGCGGAGGCCGCCCGGATCGTCCGCGCCGCGGGGTTCGAGATCGGCAACATCGCCGTCCAGGTCGTCGGTGTCCGCCCCAAGGTCGGCAAGCGCCGCGACGAGGCCCAGAAGGCGCTGAGCGCGGCGGCCGGCGCGCCCGTCTCCGTCTCGGGCACCACCACCGACGGGCTCGGCCTCACCGGGCGGGCCGAGGGCCTGGCCGCCCTCGCGACCGCCCTCGTCTATCCCGTATCGCCCGCGGCGGTCCCGGAATCGGCCGCGTAGGCGGAAAAAAGGCGCCCCGCGACCGGGAATCGGGCGCGGGGCACTACCGCCTGCCCACTACCCTGGGGTGGTGACCATTCGCCTGTACGACACCAGCGCCCGGCAGATCCGTGACTTCACCCCGCTCACGCCGGGCTGTGTCTCGATCTACCTCTGTGGCGCGACGGTGCAGGCCGCCCCGCACATCGGGCACATCCGCTCGGGTCTGAACTTCGACATCATGCGCCGCTGGTTCGCGTACCGCGGCTACGACGTCACGTTCATCCGCAACGTCACCGACATCGACGACAAGATCATCAACAAGGGCGCCGACCAGGGCCGCCCCTGGTGGTCCATCGGCTACGAGAACGAGCGCGCGTTCAACGCCGGCTACGAGGCGCTCGGCTGCCTCCCGCCGACCTACGAGCCCCGCGCGACCGGCCACGTGCCCGAGATGATCGAGATGATGCGGGGCCTCATCGAGCGCGGCCACGCCTACGAGGCCGACGGCAGCGTCTACTTCGACGTGCGTTCCTTCCCCGGCTACCTGTCGCTGTCCAACCAGGACATCGACGACCTGCGCCAGCCCTCCGAGGAGGGCATCACCGGCAAGCGCGACCCGCGCGACTTCGCCATGTGGAAGGCGACCAAGCCGGGCGAGCCCGACTGGGAGACCCCGTGGGGCCGCGGGCGTCCCGGCTGGCACCTGGAGTGCTCGGCGATGGCCCACAAGTACCTCGGCTCCGCCTTCGACATCCACGGCGGCGGCCTCGACCTGATCTTCCCGCACCACGAGAACGAGATCGCCCAGGCCAAGGCCTTCGGCGACGAGTTCGCGCGGTACTGGGTGCACAACGCCTGGGTCACCATGAGCGGCGAGAAGATGTCGAAGTCGCTCGGCAACTCGGTGCTCGTCTCCGAGATGGTGAAGAACTGGCGCCCGATCGTCCTGCGCTACTACCTGGGCACCCCGCACTACCGCTCGATGATCGAGTACAGCGAGGAGTCCCTGCGCGAGGCCGAGGCGGCGTTCGCCCGCATCGAGGGCTTCGTCCAGCGCGCCACCGAGAAGGCCGGGGCGCCCGTCGCCCCCGCCGCCGAGGTGCCGCCGGCCTTCGCCGAGGCGATGGACGACGACCTGGGCGTGCCGCACGCGCTGGCGATCATCCACACCACCGTCCGGCAGGGCAACAGCGCGCTGGCCGCCGACGACAAGGACGAGGCCGTCGCCCGCCTCGCCGAGGTGCGCGCCATGCTCGGCGTCCTCGGCCTCGACCCGCTCGACCCGCACTGGGCCGAGGAGTCCGGTGGCGGCGAGGAGCTCCACGGAGTCGTCGACACCCTCGTACGGCTCGTGCTCCAGCAGCGCGAGTCGGCGCGGGAGCGCAAGGACTGGGCGACCGCGGACGCCATCCGCGACCAGCTGGGCCGGTCCGGCCTCGCCATCGAGGACGGAGCCGACGGCCCCCGCTGGACGCTCGGGAACCGCTAGTACGCCGATGATGTGCCGTCCGGGTCCCCGGGCGGCACACTTCAGTTAGCAGACACGTCTTACACAGAGACTCACGCACGAGTTACGCGCAGACTTACGCACGTACGCAGCAGGCAGAGGAAACAGGTAGTCATGGCCGGGAACAGCCAGCGCAGGAACCGCCGCACGTCCAACAAGAAGGGCGCGACGATCGGCAGCGGTGGCCAGCGGCGCAAGGGCCTGGAGGGCAAGGGCCCGACGCCCAAGGCCGAGGACCGCAAGGGCCACAAGGCCTTCCGCGTCTCCAACGCGATGGCCCGCCAGGCCGCCAAGCGCCGCCCGGCCCCCCGCCGCGGCGGCCCCAAGGGCACCAGCGAGATGGTCGTCGGCCGCAACCCGGTCTTCGAGGCGCTGCGCGACGGCGTGCCCGCCACCACCCTCTACGTGCAGCAGTTCATCGACAACGACGAGCGGGTGCGCGAGGCGCTCCAGCTCGCCGGCGCGCGCGGCAACATCAACCTGATGGAAGCCCCGCGCCCCGAGCTCGACCGCATGACCAACGGGCTGAACCACCAGGGTCTGGTCCTCCAGGTCCCGCCGTACGAGTACGCGCACCCCGAGGACCTCACCGCGGCCGCCTACGACGACGGCGAGGACCCGCTGATCGTCGCCCTCGACGGCGTCACCGACCCGCGCAACCTCGGTGCGATCGTCCGTTCCGTCTCCGCCTTCGGTGGTCACGGCGTGGTCATCCCCGAGCGCCGCGCCGCCGGCATGACGGCCGGTGCCTGGAAGACCTCCGCCGGTACCGCCGCGCGGACCCCGGTCGCCCGGGTCACCAACCTGACCCGCGCCCTGCAGGAGTACAAGAAGGCCGGCATCGCGATCGTCGGCCTCGCCGCCGAGGGCACGCACGAGGTGCAGGACCTGGACGCGCTGGCCGGCCCGGTCGTCATCGTCGTCGGCTCCGAGGGCAAGGGCCTCGGCCGCCTCGTCGGCGAGAACTGCGACTACCTCGTCCGCATCCCGATGCCGGGCGGCGCCGAGTCGCTGAACGCCGGTGTCGCCGCGGGCGTCGTGCTGTACGAGGCGGCGCGTCGCCGGACGCGCTGAACCGCTTCTACCGGATCTGCTTTCCGGACGTGCGTCCCCCGTACGGGCTGACCCGAACGGGGGACGCGCCCCGGCCGTGATCTTGACGGGCCTCGGACATTTGCGAGCCGTCAAGGCAGTGTCCTAAACGCACATCACTCGGTTAGATGAGTGTGGACACCAGAACGCCCCGGCCGGGGTTCGACGATCAGCCCGCGCTGAGCATGGTCAAGGTGGATTCCGATCCCGCCCAGGTGATCGTGAACCACGCCAGCTTCCGTGTGCGGCTCGCGCCGGCCCAACAGCCGAAGTTCGCCGCGAGCCCGCGCATCGCCGCTTTCGCCGGAGCGGGAGTCGCCGGTGCCGGGGTGGGCGCCGCGCGCCGCCGGCCCGTCGTGTGGACCGGCAAGTCCGCGCCCGGCGCCACCGGTCTCCTGCAGGCGGTGCGCGAGTCGTCCGCGGCCTCGGTCTCCACGCTGGAGCCGTCGACGCAGACCATCCCGCGCATCGACGACACGATGCCCACCCCCGTGGTCCCCGCCGGACCCGCCGCCCCGCTGCTGCCGCCGATGCGCCGCGCCGAGGGGGCGTACGACGAGGTCTACGCGATCGAGCCCGACGCCTACGACCAGGGCGCGGGACCCGACGCCCGGGCCACGCACCGGCACGGCGCCGACGCGGTGCGGCACGCCTACTACCCGGGCCGCCGGATGAACCTCGGGGTGGTGCTGCTGCCGCTGCGGGTCTTCCTCGGCTTCATCTCCATCTACGCCGGCATGGGCAAGCTGTGCGACCCCGTCTACTTCGACGGCGGCGAGCGCGGCTCGATGGTCAAGTGGCTCAACTCGCTGCACCCGTGGGCCCTCGCCGAGCCGCTGCGCGACTTCGCTCTCCAGCACCCGGTGGGCGCCGGGCTCACCGTCGCCTTCCTCCAGGTCGTCGTCGGCGTCCTGACCGTCCTCGGCCTCTGGCAGCGGGTCGCCGCCGTGGTCGGCGCGCTGCTGTCGGCGGCGCTGATCCTGACGGTCAGCTGGAAGACGGTCCCCGTCTACGACGCGCCCGACATCATCTTCCTGGCCGCCTGGTCGCCGCTGATCATCGCGGGCGCCCCGGTCTACTCGATCGACGGGCGACTGGCCGGCGAGGCCTGGCGCACCCTCGGGCCGCGCTCCGAGCTGTGGGACCTGCGCCGCCGGGTGCTGCGCCGCGGCACGGTCGTCGCCGCCGTCGTCGTCGGCCTCACCCTGCTGGTCGGCTCGATGCTGGGCGGGGCCGTGCGGTCCACGCAGATGGTCACGGTGCCCGGTCCGGACGACGACCCGATCAACCACCTGCCCGGCGAGCCGCTCCCGAAGGAGCCCGGCGCCACCGGCCCGTCCCGCAAGCAGTCGAAGAGCCCCGAGCCCTCGGCGACGACCGGGGCGAGCGGCGAGGACGAGCGGGACGAGAAGACGGCCGAGCCGTCCCGGACCGAGGAGCCCCGCCGCGGCGAGCGCACCAGCCCGACGGCCTCGCAGGGCGGCGGCACCCGCACCCCGAGCCAGTCCCGCACGGCGGCCCCGCCGACCTCGACGGGCTCCGGCTCGGGCTCCGGCGGCTCGGGCGGCACCAGCGGCACGCCGAGCAGCGGCAGCAGCAGCGGCGGCTCCACGGACGGCGGCTCGTCCACGTCGGGGCCGCAGAACCCGATCGGCGGGCTGCTGGGGTGAGGTAGCGGCCCCTCCGGTACGAGAGGCACGAAGGGCCCCGGGTGTCGTGCGGACACCCGGGGCCCTTCGGCATGCGGAGCGTGTACGCCCTGGGGCTCGTACGCCGCGCGGTCCTCCCGGCTAGGCCTGGGCGGCCAGCTCCTTGGCGGCCTCCGTGAGGTCCTTGGCGGTGTCGATCGCGCGCCAGTAGGCCCCCTGGGGCAGCGGGAAGCCCGCCAGGCGCCGTTCGCGGGCCAGGCGGGGGAAGGTGGTGCGCTCGTGGTCGCCGAGGTCCGGCAGCAGGTCGGTGAAGGCGGCGGAGAAGACGTACACGCCCGCGTTGATGAGGTACGGGGACGGCGGCGACTCGATGAAGTCGGTGATGTGGCCGAACGCGTCGGTCTCGACGGCGCCCCAGGGGATGCGGGGGCGGGCCAGGGCGAGGGTCGCGGTGGCGTCGCGCTCCTGGTGGAAGTCGGCCATCTCGCGCAGCGAGAAGCGGGTCCAGATGTCGCCGTTGGTGGCGTACCAGGGCTTGTCGGGGTCCGGCAGGTGGGCGGCGGCGTACTTCAGGCCGCCACCACGGCCCAGCGGCTCCGACTCGACGACCGTCGTCACCTTGAGCGGCAGGACGGCGCTGCTCAGCCACTCCTGGAGCACCTCGGCGAGGTGGCCGCAGGAGACGACGACGTCCGTCACTCCCTCGGCGGCGAGCCAGGAAAGCTGATGGCCGATGATCGGGGTCCCGGTGCCCGGGATCTCGACCATCGGCTTGGGGCGGTCGTCGGTGTACGGGCGCAGCCGCGAGCCCTGGCCGCCCGCCAGGACCACGGCCTGCGTCGGGGAGGTATGCATACCGGGAACGATATGCGTACCGGCGATGCCGGGCTCCCCTCAGCTCGCGTGCATCACGCCGGTCGCGAAGGAGGTGTCGCAGACCGGGCGGGAGAACGACTGGGCGCGGGTCGGGCCGTAGTGGCGGACGGCGGCGGCGCCGAGGGAGCGGGCGATGGACATGCAGTGCTTGGCGAGCGACGGGCGGTCCTCCACCTCGCGCTGGAGGTGGGTGAGGGCCGTACCGGGGTCCTTCTCCTGAAGCTCTGCGAGCAGCTGGTCGCGCAGAATATCCTGCGGGGCACGGGCCTTGGCCCGGGGCGAGACGTCCGTGGACGACGCCAGCAGCTGGGTCCCGGAGCCGTGACCGGCCCACGGAACGGCGGACACCGCGAGTGTCCCGGAGAGCACCAGGACGACGGGCAGGACGAGGGCGAGAGAGCGGCCGATTCGGCGGGCAGTGTGCGTCACGCAGGCGAGCGTAGCGGCCGGTAGTGATATGGCGACATTTAGTCACTCTCGCGGGGGATGGTTCGAGGCGTCTTTTCGAATCCGGTGTTGACGTCGGGGGGTGGGCGGGGGCCTGGATGCCCAGTTCTGCCGGGGTTTTCACCGAGTCGGGGATTCATGCGTCCTGTACGCGAACGGCCCCGCCCCCGCAAGCGGGGACGAGGCCGTGAGGGCCGCGGGTCGCGGCAGGCGCGTCGGGCGCGTCGGTCGCTTCAGTCGCGCCGGTCGCGTCAGTCGCGTCAGTCGGAGAGGCGCTCGCCGGTCGAGGTCGAGAAGACGTGCAGCTCGGCGGAGCGGGGCACGACCTGGAGGGTGGAGCCCTTCGCCGGGACGTCGCGGCCGCCGACGCGGACCACCAGGTCCTTGTCCTCGCCGCCGACGCGGGTGGAGCCGTAGACGAAGCCGTCGGAGCCGAGCTCCTCGACCACGTTCACCGTCACGGCCAGGCCGTCCTTGCTGGTCGCGCTCTGCACGTCGAAGTGCTCGGGGCGGACGCCGACGGTGACCGTGGTGTCGCCCTTGGCGGAGGCGGCGGCGATGGCGTCACGGGAGACCGGGACGACGCTGTTGCCGAACTTCACGCCGCCGTCGGTGATCGGGACCTCGATCAGGTTCATGGCGGGGGAGCCGATGAAGCCGGCGACGAAGAGGTTGGCGGGCTTGTCGTACATGTTGCGCGGGCTGTCGACCTGCTGGAGCAGACCGTCCTTGAGGACGGCGACGCGGTCGCCCATGGTGAGCGCCTCGGTCTGGTCGTGCGTCACGTACACGGTGGTGATGCCGAGGCGGCGCTGCAGGCTGGCGATCTGCGTACGGGTCGAGACGCGCAGCTTGGCGTCGAGGTTCGACAGCGGCTCGTCCATGAGGAAGACCTGCGGCTCACGCACGATGGCGCGGCCCATGGCCACACGCTGGCGCTGACCGCCGGAGAGCGCCTTCGGCTTGCGGTCGAGGTACTCGGTGAGGTCGAGGATCTTCGCGGCCTCTTCGACCTTCGTGCGGATCTCGCTCTTGTTGACGCCGGCGATCTTCAGGGCGAAGCCCATGTTGTCGGCGACCGTCATGTGCGGGTAGAGCGCGTAGTTCTGGAACACCATGGCGATGTCCCGGTCCTTCGGGGGCAGGTGCGTGACGTCGCGGTCGCCGATGCGGATGGCGCCGGTGGTGACGTCCTCCAGGCCGGCCAGCATGCGCAGCGAGGTCGACTTGCCACAGCCGGAGGGGCCGACGAGAACGAGGAACTCGCCGTCGGCGATCTCGATCTCCAGCTCGTTGACGGAGGGCTTTTCGGCGCCGGGGTAAACCAGGGTCGCCTTGTCGTAGGTGACGGAAGCCATGGTGATGTGTCCCTTCACCGGCAGGAACGTGCCGGACGATCCGAGTAAAGGAAGGATTGAGGTCTAGTCCACCTGGGTGAACCGCAAGTGACGCTACCTGCCGCCACCGGATCTGTCAGCCCTCCGAGGGCGTGAGATTCCCGCCCCCGCGCGGTCGGCGGTTCGTTACACTGCTCAGGTTGCCTCCTTAGCTCAGCTGGCCAGAGCACCGCTCTTGTAAAGCGGGGGTCGTCGGTTCGAACCCGACAGGGGGCTCGTCGGCAGAGGGCCGGCCCGGGGTTGTCTCCCGGGCCGGCCTTTTCGCGTGGTCCACGCCGTGCCACCACCGTGCCAGAAGCCACCCGACCGCCACCTTCGCGGCTCCCCCCAACTCCGCCGACCGCGATCCCCGCCCGACCTCGCCCGCGAGGTGCTCCTCCGGTTGTCCGTCACGGCTGAAGGAACGGCGCGCGGGTCGGGCGTTGATGCGGCGCAGGCAGGCGATGAGCTTCCGGGCACGGGCGGCGGCGTTGAAGCCCAGGCTTTGAGAGGGGGCGCGGTAAGACTTTCTCTACTTCATCAAGGCACCGGCTGCGCTCCGCTCCGCCGGGCGGGCTTCCCGGCTCCGCTCGGGGCGCCGCTCCTGCCTTCGGCCCGCTCCGCCCCCGCTGCGCCGACGCCCGCCCCTGCAAAACGGGATAGGCCCAAGGGCATGAGTCGAGCCCCAACCACGTCCGATACCCAAGGTCACCGACATGCCTCCGGCGGGGGCCTCAGGCTCCGGGATAGCGGAGGCACCGTGCGCGGGTGCCGGCCGGTGGGGTGGGGCGGCGGGGAACTCCCATCCCGTCTGCCGTCGACCCAGGCAGAGCCGAGCAGACACGGCACCGGGCGTCCAGGTCGTTCGTACAGTGGCGCGCTCCACCTGGACGCCCGGCACCGCGCCCGCTCCGCATACGTGTGGGCCGACGGCAGACGGGATGGGAGCTGGGGCGGTTCGTGGGGAGCGTCCCCGTACGGAGGCTTAGCGCAGCACGGGCGCGAATCCGCCTGGCCTGGGAATAGATCGATACACCGCGAACGGGATCAAGGAAAATCCGGGGTGCTGGGGAAGGTCAATAAAACCAATCCTGCCGAGGCTGCGCATCTGTGAGTTCATAACCTCCGCGAAAAGACCACGACTCATTACCCCTCCATCACTCATGAAGTTTTGATCGGGAAGCTCCTTCTCCTCCGTCCCGTAGCTTCCAATGCTTCCCATGATTGTCAATTCCTGGGGCTCTGCACCGTAGCGGGCAAGAAGAATGTCGGCCTCGCTGTCGAGGTACTGCCGCCCCTCTTGAAGGCGCGCACTGATCAATACATCCTTCGCCGGATTCAGGTTGATGTGCAGTCCGGGAGTGAAGACTCCCCTGGAAATCTGAACGAAGGATCGTAGCGTGGTTCTATTGACTCCGTCGATAGATGGGAATTCGGGAATCAAATCCTCAAGCTCGGCCGGGGCTGCTGTGGGTGCATCCTTTGGTGCGCGAGGTTGGTTGCCCGGCCTGCTCTTTGCCTGCCCCTGCTTCCCTCTTGCTCCGGCCGAGACGGATGGTGTGTCGCCGGGAGAAAACCCCAAGCCTGCCAGCCCGGCATTCACGGAGGCGAAAGCGGAGAAGGCGGCGGCGACGTAGCGTGCATCAAAAAATGACCCTACAGCCGTAACCCTGACTAGCGAACCAGGTGGCAGGGATTTCTTAATCTCGCCAGAATTCCACTTCTCGATGTCGGAAACTTCCAGTGAAATATCGCTTAGGATACCTTCCGACTCCAAGGCGTCTTCAAGCATAGGGAACAGCGCGTCCCCCAGAGACTTGTTCGTGTACTCCTCACCGGAGGAGCCCTGGAAGTGTTGAGCGGCCACGCGGGGGCCGACGGTAGTCCTCTTCTCCGTGCGCTCAGTCAGTCGAGATTCTTCTGCGACTCCGCCGTCGAGTTGGGCGAGCATTGCGCGCACTTTGTCGGTGTCGACATAGAGGAATTCTCGCAGAATCACAGGGGCCTCCAACTCGGTGAGTGGGGCCGGGGTATGCGCCGAACCGCGCCCGTGTATGCCGTTTCAGAGGGTCGTGACAGTGCCGGGATGCTGCGGATCTGCGGGAAACGCGCCGCGGTTGCGCGAGGCACCGATCCACCAGCCCGGCTTTGATGCCGTGGTCCGTTCACTGCGCGACCCCGGAGGAGGCATCTCCCACGGGGTGTCGCGCCCGGCCGGAGTCGGTTGTCGACGCCGGCCCAAGCCAGCGTGCTCGCCCGGCGCCTCAGCCTCATCCAGAGTCAACGCCTGTCCGCGACGTCCCCGTACACACCTGCCGGCCAGCGTGCGGACGAGGCACCATCTCGTTCGCATCGGTGCAGCAGGGAGCGAGGTCGATCACAGACGTGTTGCCAGCCATCCTCTTAGATCTGGGGATTGCGGTTGGCTGAATCTGCTACGGACCTACCCGAAGGCAACTAAAATCCTCCCCATGTCTCGCGACAGACGATCGACACCGGAACGATATACCTGGTTGCCACACAAGGCCGTACGCGCATGCCAGCGCCTCTCAAAGAGACACTCCGAACTGTTCCAAGGGGCGCATCATTTTGCGATCGACGTCGCCGCTTTCCTCGCCATCATGGCATTTCCGGCGCGAGGCACGCGGAGAAGCCGCCAAGACATTCTCGATGGATTGACTCTCGTAACGGAGATGAAAGTCCTTACAGAGGCCGCGGAGGAACGGCTGTTACGCGAGGCGCGACGTCGTGGAATTACCTTCCAGGAAATCGCCGAGGCTATGGCAATGCGAAGCAGGCAGGCTGCTGAGCAGCGATTCATTCGATTGGTCGGGGGGAGTGGGCCGGCGGAACAAGCCCAGATGAATCGTCGCCGACGAGAACGATTTGGGTATGAGATTGACGCTCAGGGCAGACATGAAGATCACATGTGGAACTTGGGGGCGGAATTTCGGTCCCTAGCCCTTGAGTCTCTCCTGCCGGATGAGATCGCGACAGAGGAGGAGCGTCCCTGAGCTGCCCAGCTCCCATGCCGACCTGATGAAACACGAAAAGCGCTCCGGCTATCGCCGTCATCTGTTCGGGCGATGCGAATTTAGAGCATGCCACAAGGAACGCTGCTTGGGCCGCAATCCGCACACTCCCGGCCCGCCCGAGACGTTTTGCCCATTCTTGAACATTCCTGCACACCAGCACATTTCCCCGCTTCGGCGACGATTTAAGTTCCCGTGCAGAAAGAATGCCACTCAACAGAGTGGTCGACCTCGGTCGAAAAATGGTTATCCTGTGCCATACCAACCCATCGCCGCGAAGACATGCAGGTGGCGGCCGCAGTGATCTCAGCGAGAACCGCCCTAACCGTCAACGAATGATTGACTGCGTCGATGCAGCTGGACCGTGCCGCGGAGGCCAGGGGGCCTGGTGATATCGGAGTCTCCCAAGCAGCTTCCTCAGGACCTGTGGGCTGTGCCATGTCTGGCTGTGCACCCCTGCCGTGCTTGTATCTGCCTTCAGTCGCAGGTTCGTAGGTCGCGGCCCATTCGCGGACGGGAAAGAGTGCCGAAGGTGTCAGTGCGCTTCCGACCTGCTGAAACGGGCGCCGTGCACAGGGCCTCCGGAGCCGTGTGCGGAGAAGCCCCCGGGCGTTGACCCGGGGGCTTCGTGTCGTTTGGGGCGTGGCTGCTATCCGAAGGCCGCCGCCGGAAGGTGTGGACCCTCTTCCTCTGTGGGGGGTCGGAGGGATCGGGCATCGGCAAGCGATGACCAGGTCAGAGGTCATCAGCTGGATAGTGCCCCAGGGCGGCTCAAGAACCAGGGGAAGAAGTAGCCTGCCGAAGCTGTCCGTGCCGGCGTCTATAGTCCGGGCATGTTTCCGCAGCCAGTTGAGGGGGCCGTGGGCCCCTACGACGCGGGGTATTTCCCTCGCGTGGAGATGCGCATGCATCCGGCCGACGAGGCCATCACCGAGGCCGTCGCCAAGCTGGGCGGTGCCCCCCTGTGGCTGGAGGAGCCCTGCTGGCCTCTGAACCCCCGCACAGGTGAGCCGCTCGACTTCATCGGGCAGATTCCGGTCCCCGTCGAGCCCGGCGACGAGCTCCGCATGGCGTATCTGTTTCTGTCGTACGAGGACTACGAGACCGGTGGCATGGATCCTGAGGACGGAGAGTCCGTGCTGCTCATCCAGCCCGGCGGGCGGATACCCGGATTCGCCACCATCGGGCCGGTCGGGACCAGGGGACGTTCACTCTTCGAGTTCGACGCCGAAGACGAGCAGGTGCCGGTGGAGTTCCGGATCGAGATGCGGTCGGTCTCCGAGGAGCAGGAGCGGTACCTGGAGAGGAACGGGTGCTTCGATGTGGACAACTACATCGGAGGGCGAGCGAACTACCGGATGTGGGCCGGCGTCGAGGCGCCGTGGCGGTTCTTCTTCGCCTTGGCCTGTACCGGCGACACAGGGCCGTACTTCCTCAACTTCGGTCACGGCGCCGGGTATGCCTACCTCAGTCCTGACGGTCTGGAAGGGCGCTTTGGCTGGGACGCGGCCTAGTGCCGGCGGTGGCGCATCAGGGCGGGGCGCACTGACGCTCGACGGCAGTCCGCGACCGTGCCACATTCGTGCCAGATCGAGCGGGGAGCCACGGGGAACGAGGGGCGTTGACGGGTCCTGGGCCGTTGATAAGCTCCTCGATCATCAGCGCGTGTCAGGTGCATTGCCACCCTCCCGCTCTTGTAAAGCGGGGGTCGTCGGTTCGAACCCGACAGGGGGCTCGTCGGCAGAGGGCCGGCCCGGGGGTGTCTCCCCGGGCCGGCTCTTTCGCGTGGTCACATCTTGGGGAGGGGCGTCATGGCTGTGGGGATCGTGTTGCTGGTGTTGGGGGTCGGTGCCGTGGGCTGGGGGGCCATGTTCCTCTTCAACCTGCGTGGTGCGGCGGACAAGGCGACGGCTCGTCGCAACGCCGTGCGTGCGGTGACCGCGGCGCGGGTCATGGACCTGAGCCTCACGGAGCCGTCCCGGTTCGGTGCCTGGTTCTTCCGGCTCCTGGGCGGCATCGCGCTGCCCGGGGGGCTGTTCCTCGGTTTCATCGGGCTGGCGTTGACGCTCTCGGAGTGAGCGGGGTCCGGGGGAGGCCGGTCGGGGAGGGCCCCGGCCGGCCTTCGGCGTGTCAGGGCTGGGTGTCCAGGTCCGATTCGATGCGGGTGACCAGGTCCGTGAGGGTGGCCGCGAAGAGGTCCATGACGGTGAGGGGGACGCCGAAGCGGGACTTCAGGCGGGCTGCGGTCTTCATGGCCAGGAGGGAGTCGCCGCCCAGGTCGAAGAAGTTCTCGTCCAGGTCCGGGGCGTCGATGCCCAGGAGGGTGGCCACCACTTCCGATACCTCCGCAGCGACCTGGGAGGCGTGGTCGTGGAGCTGGGGGGTGTGCGCGGGGGGCGTGGGGAGGGCGGGTTTGTCGATCTTGCCGCTGGGGGTGCGGGGGAGGGCCGGAAGGGGGGCCCAGCGGGTGGGGATCAGGTGGGCGGGGAGGTGGGTGGCCAGGGACGCGCGGAGCGCCGTGGTGTTCGCGTGGGACGGGGTGACGTAGGCCGTCAGGAGGTCGTCGCGGACGACCACCACCGCCTCGTCGACCTCGGGGTGCGCCACGATCGCCGCCTCCACCTCGTGCGGTTCGATCCGGTAGCCGCGGACCTTCAGCTGGTCGTCCGAGCGGCCCGCGTACTCCAGGATGCCGTCGGCGCGGAAGCGCGCCACGTCGCCGGTGCGGTACATGCGGGCGCCCGGCTCGGACGCGTACGGGTCGGGGAGGAAGCGTTCCGCCGTCTGCCGGGGGGCGGCGCGGTAGCCGCGGGTCACCTGGGTGCCGCCGATCCACAGGTCGCCGAACACGCCGACCGGGACCGGGCGCAGGGTCGCGTCCAGGACGCGGGCGGTCGTGTTCGCCACGGGGACGCCGACGGGGATCACCTCGTCGGGGACGTCGCCGGCCCGGATCGCGTGCCAGGTGCAGCCGACGGTCGTCTCCGTCGGGCCGTACTCGTTGATGACGCGTGTCGACGGGGCGTGGGTCTTCCACGGGGTGAGCATGTGGCCGTGGAGTTGTTCGCCGCCGATGACCAGGTGGTCCGCCGCCGTGGCGAACTCCCGCGGGGTCAGGGCCTGGTCGAGGAGCGCCAGGTGGGACGGGGTCAGTTTCAGGAGGCCGAAGCCGCCCCGGGCCGCGGACGCCACCAGGTTCTCCGCGCTGCGTTCCTTCGCCCCGCACGTCACCGGTTCGCCCGCCGCCCACACCGGGAACACCGAGGTCACCGGCAGGTCGAACGCCATCGACGAGTACAGCGGTGCGCCCGCGCCGCGTGTCGAGCGGTAGGCGTCCCGCGCCCACGTCACGTAGTTGACGATGTTGCGGTGCTCCACCTGCACGCCCTTCGGCAGGCCCGTCGAGCCCGAGGTGAAGATGACGTAGGCGAGGGTCGTGGGGGGCAGGTTCAACTGGAGGTTGGTCGCGGGGAGTTCGTGCATGCCGTCCGGGGTCGGTGACAGCGTGGGGGTGTCCGGGAGCGGGTGCTCCGACACCGCCAGGTGGGCCCCCGCCGCCTTCAGGAGTGCCGCGTGGCGGGGGGCCGGGTCCGCGGGGTCCAGGGGGAGGTAGGCCGCGCCCGCCTTGAGGATCGCCAGGAGGGTGGTCAGCAGGGGCGGGCCGCTGCGGAGGGCCACGCCGACCACGTCCTCCGGGCGGACGCCCCGGGCGATCAGGTGCCGGGCCAGGCGGTTCGCGTCGGCGTTGAGCTCGGCGAAGGTGAGGGTGCGGCCGTCCGCGTCGACCACCGCCGGCGCGTTCGGACGGGTGCGGGCCACCCGCTCGATCAGCTCGTGCAGCAGCGTGGCCTCGGGGGGTGCGGTCGGGCCCGTCGCGTAGGACGCCAGGGCCGTCCGCTCCGGGGCGGGGAGCAGGTCCAGGGCGGCCAGCGGGGTGTGCGGGGCAGTCGTCGCCGCCGTGAGGAGGGTGCGGAAGCGGGCGGTGAGGCGGTCCGCCGTCGCCCGGTCGTACAGCGCCGTCGCGTACTCCAGCTCGCCCGTCACCGTCCCGTCCGGCCGGCGGACCAGGTCCAGGGTCAGGTCGAACTTCGCGGTGCGGCGCGGTACGGGGAGGGGTTCGGCCGTCGTGCCCGCGACCCGGAACGGCGTGCGGGGGGCCGGGGTGTAGGTGAAGGAGGTGTCGAAGAGGGGGTTCTCCGTGAGGGAGCGGTCCGGGGACAGCCGGTCCACCACCCGGTCGAACGGCACGTCCTGGTGGTCCACCGCGTCGAGGACGGCCGCCCTCGTCCGGGACAGGAACTCGGTGAAGGGCGGGTTGCCCGTCGTGCGCGTGCGGATGGGGAGCTGGTTGGCGAAGTAGCCGATCGTGTCGGCCAGGGCGGGGGTCGGGCGGGCCGCCGCCGGCGTGCCCACGACGACGTCGGCGCCGGGGGCGTGGCGGGACAACAGGGCCTGGAACGCCGCCAGGTAGACCGTGAAGGGGGTCGTGCCCCGGTCCGAGCCCAGTTCCTCCACGCGGGTCACCAGGTCGGCGGGCAGGGTGAACGCGATCGCGTCGCCGTCGGCGGTCCGGGTCTTCGGGCGGGGGCGGTCCGTGGGGAGGCGGGAGCGGTCCAGACCGGTCAGGGTCCGCTGCCAGTGGTCCAGCTGGGCCTCGCCCTCGGGGGAGGCCAGCCACGTCTGCTGCCACGACGCGAACGCGCGGTAGGGGGTGGGGAGTCCGGCCGCGAGGCGGGGAGCCGACAGCTCTGCGGCCAGGATGTCCAGGGACAGGCCGTCGCAGGCCATGTGGTGGATCGACACCACCAGGGCGTGGTCGTCCTCGGCCAGGCGGACGAGCTGCGCGCGGAAGGGGAGCTCCTCCGCCAGGTCGAACGGGCGCTTCGGCTCCGCCGCCAGCAGTGCCGCGAGCGCCTCGGGGGAGTCGGCCGCGGAGAGGGTGAACGGGGCGTCCGGGACCGGGTCCAGGACCGGGGCGGGTGCGCCGTCGACCACGGGGAAGCGGGTCCGCAGGGGCTCGTGGCGGTCGAGGACGGCGCGCAGGCGGTCCCGCAGCGCCTCCACGTCGAGCGGGCCGCGCAGCCGGACCGCCCACGGTTCCACGTACGCGTCCTGCTCGGGCGCCAGCCGGTGCAGGAACCACAGGGCGCGTTGGCCGAAGGTCGTCGACGGCGGAGTCGCGGGGGCATCGGGCGCGGGGGGCACGGGCAGCGGGGTGGTCGTCCGGCGGCGGGGGAGGGCTGCCACCGCGGCGACCGTACGGGCGCGCAGCACGTCCGCCGTGGACGGAGCCGCCCCCGTCGCCTGCCGCAGCTCCGACACCAGCCGGGCCGCGGTGAGCGAGTCCACGCCCAGGGCGACCAGGTCGTCGGACGTGCCCAGGCCGTGCAGGCCGAGGGCCTCTTCGCAGACGCGGACCAGCAGGGCCTCGTCCTGTGTCGCCGGGGCCACGTACGGGGCCCGGTGGGTGGGGGAGGGGGCCGGGAGCGCGCCGCGGTCGACCTTGCCGTTGCTGTTGAGCGGGAACGTGTCCAGGAGGACGTAGTCGGACGGCAGCATGTAGTCGGGGAGCGTGGTGCGCAGGTGCGCGGTCAGGTCCTCTGCCGGGGCCGGGTCGCCGGTCAGGTACGCGACCAGCTGCTTGCCGCCCGCCGGCGTCGTCCGGGGGTGGACGACCGCCGCCCGTACCCGGGGGTGGGCCGCGAGCCGCGCCTCGATCTCGCCCAGCTCCACCCGGTGTCCGTTGATCTTCACCTGGTGGTCGGCCCGGCCGAGGATCTCCACCCGGCCGTCCGGCAGGACCCGGCCGAGGTCCCCGGTCCGGTAGCGGCGCGCGCCGCCCGGGGCCGGGACGAACGTGGCGGCCGTGAGCCCGGCCCGGCCGACGTACCCGTCCGCGAGGCCGCTGCCCTCGATGTACACCTCGCCGACCAGGCCCGGTGCGGCGGGCGCCGCGGTGGCGTCGAGGACCGTGACGCGTTCGCCCGCGAGCGGCGCCCAGTCCGTCAGCCGGCCGTCCGGGCCGAGCCGGGAGACGGCCGACCAGATGGCCGTCTCCGTCGGGCCGTACAGGTCCCACACGGGGACGCCGGTACGGGCCAGGCGCTCGGCCAGGTCCGGCGGCAGGCCCTCGCCGCCGCACCAGACGCGGAAGCCGGCGGGCGGCGCCCAGCCGGAGTCGAGGAGCAGGCGCCAGGTCGCCGGGGTCGCCTGCATGAGCGTGGCGCCGTCGGCGAGGAGTGCGGCGAGGCGGCCGGGGTCGCTCGCGTCGGCGCGGCCGGCGACCACGACCGTGCCGCCGGCGAGCAGCGGCAGGAACAGTTCGACGACCGAGATGTCGAACGCCGCCGTCGTCACCGCCACCAGCACGTCGTCCGCGTCGAGTCCGGGCCGGTCGGCCAGCGCCGCGAGGGTCGCCGTCACCGCCGCGTGGCGGACGGCGACGCCCTTGGGGCGGCCCGTGGAGCCGGACGTGTACATCAGGTAGGCCAGGCCGGAGGCCGAAGCACGGGAGGGGGCCGGGGCCGGGTGGGTGGTCGTCAGGTCGGAGAGGCGTGCGGTGCCGGTTCCGGACGGGGCCGTCGCCGCCTCGCCGGTCGCGTCGGTCACCACCAGGGCGGCGCCGGAGTCGGCGAGGACGTAGGCGATGCGGTCCGCCGGGTGGCCCGGGTCGAGGGGGAGGTAGGCGGCGCCTGCGCGCCACACGGCGAGCAGGGCGACGATCAGGTCCGCCCCGCGCTCGACGCAGACGCCGACCACGTCGCCGGGGCCGACCCCGCGCGCCGCCAGGCCCGCGGCGACGCGGGCGACCCGATCGTCCAGCGCGGCGTACGTCAGCGCCTGCGTGCGGTCGCGTACGGCGAGGGCGTCCGGGCGCCGGGCGGCGGCCTGGGCGACCCGGTCGGGTACGGGGCGGGCGTCGCTCATGCCGTCTCCTCGCTTCACTGCGCGGGTGTCGTCGCGGCGGGCGTCCACGCGGGCGGTTCGACCACTTCGAGTACGGCGCAGCCGTAGCTGAAGCCGACGCCGCTGCCGCACAGGGCGACGAGGTCGCCGGGGCGCACCGCTCCGGTCTCCAGGAGGTGGGTCAGTCCGCCGAACTGGTTCGTCGTGCCCATGTGGCCGACGGTGCGGCCCCAGTCCCAGGTGGTCCGCTCCGTGCCGATGCCGAGGCCCTTGCGGAACTCCTGGTCGACCATGTTGGCGCCGATGTTGGGGAACACCCACCGCGTCACGTCGTCGGGCGTGGCGCCCGCGTCGGCGAGGGCCTGGTCGATGGTGTCCCGCTCGGTCTCCGCCATCGAGCGGAGCATCGGGAGCAGGCGCTTGCGGTGCGCCATCAGGAAGGCGCGCCGGTCGGGGAAGTCCTTGGGGTCGGGCGGGGGCGTCGCCGTGAACCGGCCGTCGCCCTGTACCGCCGTCGACAGGAGGCGCAGCGGGCCGGGGCCGTGGTGCAGGACGAGCGCCGAGGCGCCGTCGGCGTCCACGCTGCCGGGGTCGAGGCGGTAGCGGTTCACGCCGGGGCCGCCGTGCCGGTCGGCGGTGGTGAGGAGGGCCGCCGTGCCGGGGCCGGCCGCGGTCAGGTAGGCGGCGGAGAGCTGCAGGGCGGCGAGGGCGCCGTTGCAGGACTGGCGTACGTCGACGGTGAAGGCGCCGCGCGCCAGGGTCCTGCCCTGCACGTAGGAGGCGGGGACCACGTCGTCGGGGCCCTGCGGGGTGCTGCCCGCGTGGGCGTGCAGGACGATGGCCGCCTCGTCGACCGCGGCCCGGCCGAGGGCGGCGGTGCCGGCCCGGGCGGCCAGGTCGACGGGCTCGGTGTCCTCGGCGGAGGAGACCGACACGTAGCCGTGCGCCTCGGCGAGTTCGGGGTCGTACCGTCCGTCGGCGATCGCCGTCGTGACGTCCTCGGTGCTCCCTGTCGCGAGCGCACAGGACAGCACATGGATACCGGTCCACCGCATGCTCAACCCCCAGTCTTGGCACCACGGTTGTGGACAGCGGCGCCGACTATAACCCGGCCTCCGGTGGTCGGGGGAAGAGTGTCGATCTTCGCGGACGCCGGGAGGGGTGTGGTCAACTAGGGCTCTGATATGGCCATTTGGATGCAATGGGGCTCGATCAACGGCTGAAATAGAGCGGAGTTGACCTGTTGCCTGCCGTGAGCCGCCCTCGTTACGATCTTCAGCGCTGTGCTCATGACATCTTGCAGGGGAAGGGCGCGCGTGTGCGCTGGAACGAACCGTCCAAGGGGAGCATGTGATGGATGACCAGTCGAAGGACCGGTCCGGAGCACGGCAGACCCTGAGGCAGTCGTTCGCGCCACTCTCGCTGCGCCCGTTCCGGATCCTGTGGACCGGCAACGCGATCTCCGCCATCGGCAGCAGCATGACCCGCATCGCGCTGGTCTTCTCGGTCCTGTCGATCGGCGGATCCGCCACCGACATCGGCATGGTGATGGCCGGCCAGGTGGGTGCGCAGGTCGTCTTCACCCTCGCCGGCGGCGTGTGGGCCGACCGCCTCCAGCGCCAGTTCGTGATGCTGACCGCCGACCTGATCCGCGCCGGGGCGCAGGCGGTGCTCGCGGTGCTCCTGCTGAGCGGGAACGCGCAGGTCTGGCACCTGGTCGTCGGCGGTGTCGTCTTCGGCTCCGCCCAGGCCTTCTTCGGGCCGGCGTCCAGCGGACTGATCGCCGAGATCGTGCCGCCGGAGCAGCTCCAGCGCGCCAACGCGCTCATGACCTCCTGCTTCAGCTTCTTCAGCGTGGTCAGCCCCGCCCTCGCCGGTGTCGCCATCGCGCTCGTCGGACCGGGACTCGTCCTCGCGATCGACGCGGTCACCTTCGTCGTGAACGCGATCTCGCTGGCGATGCTGAAGCTGGCCCCGCGCAAGGTGCAGGTGTCGGGCTCGTTCTGGGCGGACCTGGGGGAGGGCTGGAAGGAGCTCATCTCCCGCCGCTGGCTCTTCCTCAACATGATCGCGCACGGCTTCCAGAACCTGGCCATCGTCGCGTACTTCGTCCTCGGACCGACCATCGCGGACAAGTCGCTGGGCGGCGCCTCCTCGTGGGGTCTGATCGCCGCGGCGTACGCCGCGGGCTCGATCTCCGGCGGAGTGGTGGCGCTGCGCCTCGACCCGAAGCGCCCGCTGATCGCCGGCAACCTGGCGTTCGCGCTGACCGCGCTGCCGCTGCTCGCGCTCGCCGTGCCGATGCCGGTGTGGGCCGTGATGGCGGCGGCGTTCGTCGGCGGCACCGGCGGCATGTTCCTCGACGCCGTCTGGCGGGCCTCGCTCCAGCAGCTGATCCCCGACGAGGTTCTGTCCCGGGTCGACTCGTACGACTGGATGATCTCCACGGTGGCGGCGCCGGTCGGCCTCGCGCTCGTGGGTCCGCTCGCCGCCACCACCAGCAACACGTCGACCCTGCTGATCGCCGCCGTGGCGATCGTCCTCCCGCTCTCCGCCACCGTGCTGATCCCCGGTGTCCGCGCGGTGCGCCGGCTGCCCGACGGCCGGACCGTCGGCCCGCAGCCGCGGGGCGCGGTGCCCGAGCCGCGGCCCGAGCCCGAGCCCGTGGCGGACCGACCGTAAGGAACGAGGAACCATGGCCGACGCGCCGAGCAGATGGATTCGCCGCTACCGGACCGCGCCCGACGCCCCGGTGCAGCTGGTGTGCCTCCCGCACGCCGGCGGGGCCGCGAGCTACTACCGGCCGCTGGCCCTGCCGCTGCACCCCGAGGTCGAGGTGCTCGCGGTGCAGTACCCGGGACGCCAGGACCGGTACAACGACCCGTGCATCGACGACTTCGAGGAGCTGACCGAGCGCACGCTCGCCGCGGTGCGGCCCGCGATCGACCGGCCGGTGGCGCTGTTCGGGCACAGCATGGGCTCGCTGCTGGCCTTCGAGGTGGCCCGGCGGCTCGAAGCCGAGGGGATCGAGCCGCTCGCGCTGTTCGCCTCGGCCAAGCGGCCGCCGTCCCGGCACCACATCGAGCTGCCGCGGCAGGCGACCGACGAGGAGCTGATCTCGGAGATCGCCGCGCTGGACGGCACCGAGGAGCGGCTCCTGGTCAGCGAGGACATGCGGGTGCTGTTCCTGCCCGCGCTGCGCGCGGACTACACGGCGCTCGCGGTCTACCGGCCCACCGACGCCCGGCTCGCCTGCCCGGTGGTGGCCCTGGTCGGCGACGACGACGAGCGGGTCTCCGTGGACGACGCCGCCGCGTGGGAGAACCACACCACCGGCCCGTTCGACCTGAACGTCTTCTCCGGCGGGCACTTCTACCTCAACGACCAGTGGGAGGACGTCGCCGCCGTCATCAAGCGGCGCGCGGCCGACCTGGTGCCGCAGCAGGGCTGACCCGGGCGCACGGGCGGGTCGCCGTACGGCGGGGACGGGCGTACGGGAAGGGGGCGCGGCGCCCGAAGCGGCTGCCGCGCCCCCTTTCCGTACCGCTCAGCCCGCCCGGCCGAGCACCACCCGTACGGACTCCTCCAGGATCGCCAGCCCCTCCGCCAGCTCCGCCTCGGTGATCGTCAGCGGCGGCAGCAGCTTCACGACCTCGTCGTGCGGTCCCGCGGTCTCCACCAGCAGGCCCCGCGCGGTCGCCTCGTCGGACACCGCGTCGGCCAGGCCCGCGCCGAGGACGAGGCCGTGGATGAGGCCGCGGCCCCGGGTGGACAGGCCCGCGCCGGGGTGGGCGTTGACGATGCCCCGGAGCGCGTTCGCGACCCACTCGCCCTTGGCGCGGGTGGACTTCTCCAGGACGTCGTCGCGCCAGTAGACGCGCAGCGCCTCCGTCGCGGTGACGAACGCCGGGTTCACGCCGCGGAAGGTGCCGCTGTGCGCGCCGGGCCGCCACACGTCGAGCTCGGGGCGGACCAGGAGGAGGGTGAGGGGGAGCCCGTACCCGCCGATGGACTTCGAGAGGCAGACCAGGTCGGGTACGACGCCCGCGTCCTCGAAGCTGAAGAAGGCGCCGGTGCGGCCGCAGCCGGCCTGGATGTCGTCGACGATCAGCAGGATGCCGTGCTCCCGGCACAGCTCCGCGAGGGCCCGCAGCCACTCGCCGCTCGCCACGTTCACGCCGCCCTCGGCCTGCACCGTCTCGACGATGACCGCGGCCGGCCGGTCGAGTCCGCTGGCGGGGCCGGCGAGCATGCGGGCCAGGTGGTCGGGGCGCGGGTGCTCGTCGTAGCCGTCGAAGGGCACCGAGGTGGTGCCGGTGAGGGGCAGCCCGGCGGAGCGGCGGTGCAGGGGGTTGCCGGTGACGGTGAGCGCGCCGAGCGTGGCGCCGTGGAAGGAGTTGGTGAAGTGCACGATCTCGGTGCGGCCGGTGACCGTGCGGGCCAGCTTCATGGCGGCCTCGACGGCGTTGGCGCCGCCCGGGCCCGGGAAGAGGACCTTGTGGTCCAGGCCGCGGGGCCGCAGCACCAGCTCGTGGAGGGTCTCCAGGAGCTCGCGCCGGGCGCCGGTGAACATGTCGAGGGCCTGGGTGACGCCGTCGCTCTCGATGTAGTCGAGCAACGCCCGCTTCAGGACAGGGTTGTTGTGGCCGTAGTTCAGTGAGCCGGCGCCGGCGAAGAAGTCGAGCCAGCCGCGCCCGTCCTCGCCGTACAGGCGGCTTCCGGAGGCGCGGGAGAAGACGACCGGCCAGCGCCTGCTGTAGGACCGCACGCCGGACTCGCGCTGCTCGAAGATGTTCAAGGAAGTCCTTCCCCCGTGAAGAGAGTTCCCCGTGACGCGAGTCCTTCCCCGTGGGCGGGGACCCCCGCTAGGAGATGTACGAGTAGTACGAGCGCAGTCCCGGCATCACCAGGCCGCGCGGCAGGCCGGCGACGACCCCGAGCGCGAACAGCAGGTTGTACCGGAGGTTGGTGAGCGGCATGCCCTCGCGGACCGCCGCGATGCCGCGCAGGGCGCTGGCCCGGTCGTGCCAGTCGATGTTGAACGAGATCGACGCCTGGGGCGAGGTGACCTTGTGGAGCGTGCCGGGCGGCATGTAGAACATGTCGCCCGCCTCGACGTCGCAGGTCAGCACCGTCGCGTCCCGGAAGCGCGGGTGCCTGTCCAGGTCGGGGGCCTCGGGGTCGACCTCGGCCCAGCGCCAGTTGTACGGGTAGCACTTGTCGCGCTCGGCGTCGGCGACCATGACGAACCGCTTCGACCCCTGGATCTGGAAGAACAGGTTGTGCGTGAGCAACGTGTCGAAGTGGAGCGGGGTCTGGGCGCGCGAGGGCCCGACGAAGAACTGGGTGAACTGCCACCAGCGGTCGCGGAAGAACGGCGGGAAGAACCCGACGGGGAAGGGCCCCAGGTCGCGGCGGAGCGCCGGGATCATGGAGAGCAGGGGCACGTCGTGCAGGTAGCCGGGCGGCTCGGCGACGAGGGTGGGGTCCTCGGCGAGCCGGGCCTCCCACTCGGCGAGCTCCTTGGCGTAGTCGGCGAGCCGGACGACCGAGGTGCGCCCGGCCGAGACGGTGCCGACCTTGAGCTGCACCCGCTGGTCGGGCGCGATCGCGGCGAGGTGGGCGGCGGACCAGGTGGAGACCGCGGGCATGCCGGCGACCGCGCCGCGGATCACCACCGGCCTGCGCCCCTGGTACTCGGCGCGGAACTCGGCGGGACTCAGCGCGGTCCGCACGTCGACGGAGACGGGTCGGGCCGTTGTCGTCACTGACATCTCCTACTCGTCTTACGCGGGGCGCGGGCGTACGCGGGCAGGGACGACCGGGGGCGGCTGCGCGCGTGTCGTGGTCGTGATCGGTGGCCACCGGTCGGGCGCGGTGTCCGGCGAGGGCGGGTCGCGGCGAGCCGGCTGACGTCGTGGTCGCGTGCCCCCCTCGCTCCACTCCGGCACCGTCGGACACTACCCGCTGATCGTCGGGTTGGCGAGAGGTGATCTTCCGGTAGGGGCTTTGCGGAGGTCGTCCAACAGGGCCTCCATATAGGGGAGTTCGGTGGCTTTCGGAGATGGCCGTTTGTTCGCTGAACGGTCAAGATCCAGCAGGGTTGGGCCTGTTGCCCCGGATCCCCCGCTATGGGCCGCTGACCTGCGGGGATGATGGGTCTCTCAAGTGCCTTGAACTGTGCGTGCGTTGGGCTCGTGGGGGCCGGAAAGTCTTGACAGTGCCGGAAGCCGCGATCTAGCTTGAGGCCCGTTGAGCTGCGGGGGAGGCGGTTCGCCGGGGAGATCCCGGGGACGTGTCCGAATGGCTCCCGCGGCGAGACGCGTCAGTGGCGCATCCTGCACCGCTCCGGTCGGCAACGACTGTATGGGGGATTTCAGATCTGATGTTCGACGACGAGAACGCCGAATACCTGGTCGTGATCAACGACGAGGCGCAGTACTCGATCTGGCCCGCGGCCCGCGATCTGCCGGCCGGCTGGGCGGCGGAGGGCGGACCCCGCTCCCGTACCGAGTGCCTCGATCACATCGAACTGGTCTGGACCGACATGCGCCCGAAGAGCGTGCGCGAGGCCCTGGAAAATGCCGGATCTCTTAGCGGACAGGGGAGTCGAATGGTTCTCTCACAGCTTGTGGACGCCGATGAACTGAAGGCCATGTCGCCGGAGGAGCTGCGCGAGATGCTGGCCAGCCTCGACGACGACGTGATCTACGGCGAGGACGGCGACGTCATCGAGCCCAACCCCGGTGGCGAAACGGTTTAGCGCATCGTGCGGCACCGGACGGGGTCACCCGTCCGGTCCGCTCGCCCTGCTCGGTTGACCTGAACGAAACGCCATTTGTCGCCCCCCAGGTGCGGCACTACGGGGAGTGGCAATGACGTCTGGTGCCCTGAGTTCTGTTTCCGCTGTCGTCGACCACGTCTTCGACCGCTATCCGCAGGTCGCCAGACGGGCCGGCCGCCATGACTTCGACGGCCGGCTGCCCGAGGTCGCGCCCGACTCGCCCGCCGTCCTCGACGGCCTGCTGGCCACCGTGACCGGGCACCTCGACGCCCTGCCGCGGGACGCCGACCCGGAGCTCCGTGCCGACCTCGGCACGGCGGCCCGGGTGCTCACCGACGAGCGGTTCCGGATCACCGGAGCGGGCCGGGTCCACCGCGGGCCCGACGCCTGGCTGGCCGAGACCGACCTCCACGTCTACCTGCGCGGTGACTACGCGCCGCTCGACGAGCGGATCGGCGCGCTCTCCCGCCACCTCGGCGCGCTGCCGGACTTCCTCGCGGCCACCGCGGAGACGCTCGGCCGCACCCTGCCGGCCGGCGAGCGCGTCGGCGGCGTCGAGAACGCCCGAGCCCGGGCGGTGTCCGTACGCGGCATGATCACCCGGCTCGTCGAGGCACGGCCCGAGTTGGCGGACGGCCCGCTCATGGAGCAGGCCGGCCGGGCGAGCGCGGCGTTCACGGCCTTCGCGGACGCGGTCGCGGCCACCCAGCCGGTCCGGGCGGTGCTCGGCCCCGAGCGGCTCGCCGCCTACCTGGAGGCCGCCGAAGGCGTCGACACCCCGGTGGACGAGCTGCTCGCCGAGGCGGCGGCCGAGGTCGGCAACCTCACCGCACGCCTCGACGCGCTCTCCGCCCGCCTGGGGGTGAGCACCCGGCAGGAGCTGTACGGCCTGCTGAGCGCCCGCCTCCCGGAGGGCTCGGTGACCGGCACGCTGGCGCGGATCATCGACCGGCTCCACGGGTTCTGGGCGGAGCAGGACGTCGTGACCCTGACCGGCACGCAGCGGCTCGACATCCGCCCCGTACGCGATCTGTCGACGTCCGCGGTGGTCGTCTTCGACACGGGCGGCCCGCTCGAGAAGGTGCCGCAGCCGCACGTGCTGCACGTCCCGGAGCCGCGCGATCCCGCCGCGCTCAGCGACTACCTGAACGAGCCGATGCTCGAGATGATCGCGGTGCACGAGGTCCTGCCCGGCCACTTCCTGCACCACGAGGCGACCCCCGGGCACGCGGGCCTGATCCGCCGCTGCGTGCCCTGGTTCCCCGGGGTCACCGAGGGCTGGGCGCACTACACCGAGGAGCTGGCGATCGAGCGCGGTCTCGCCGAGGACCGTCCGCTCGTCGAGGTGGCCGCGCTGCGGTTCGCCCTGGAGGCCGCCACCCGCCTGCTCGTCTTCCTCTCCGTCCACGCGGGGCGAAGCAAGTTCGGTGCCGCCGCCGCCGAGGCCGCCACGCTCTGCGCGTGGTCGCCGGAGCGCGCCGGCCGCGAGGTGCTGGCCACGGCCGCGCAGCCGGCCCGCGCCATGTACACGCTCGGAAAACTGCACATCAGGCGGTGGCGGGAGCTCTCCGGCGCGGCGGCCCCGGCCGCCGGTCCGAAGGCCTTCCACGACCGCCTGGTACGGGCCGGCAGCGCGCCGCTCTCCGTCGTCCGGCAGTACTGCCTCGACGACGGGGGCGACCGGCGCGACGGGAGCGACAGCCGCTCCGGCCGGCACAGCAACGACAGCAGCGTCTCTCACGCAACCGCATCCTGACCTACTGAAGGAGAACCTGTGACCGAGGTGACGGCCGAAGTCATGCCCGCCGAGGCATTCCCCGCGGACTACTGGGTCACCATCCCCGGTGGACCCTTCATCATGGGTTCCGACGAGCTCAGGGAGGACGGCAAGCCGCGCGCCGCCGCCCCCGAACACCGCGTCGACGTGCCGGAGTTCCGCATCGCCAAGCGCCCGGTGACCGTGGCGGATTTCCGTAAGTTCGTCGAGGCGACCGGCCACGTGACCGACGCCGAGAAGGCCGGCAAGAGCTGGGTGTGGATCGGCGACCCGGCCGTCATCATCCCGGACCAGGACTACCTGTGGAAGGCGATCGACGGCGCGACCTGGCGCACCCCGCGCGGCGTGGGCTCCACCGTGGAGGGCAAGGACGACCACCCGGTCACCCACGTCAGCTACGCGGACTGCATCGCGTACACCGAGTGGACCGGCACCCGGCTGCCCAACGAGGCCGAGTGGGAGAAGTGCGCGCGCGGCACCGACGGGCGCCGTTTCCCGTGGGGCGACGAGGAGCCCACCGCCGAGCACTGCAACCACACGATGGTGGTCGCCGACACCAGCCCCGTCGGCGCGTTCCCGAAGGCGGCCGGCCCGTACGGCGTCGAGGACATCACGGGCAACGTGTGGGAGATCATGTCCAACGGCTTCCACCACTACCCGTTCGACGAGAACAAGCCCCGCCGGGTCATCAAGACGCGCGCCGGCACCATCCCGCTGGGCGTGATCCGCGGCGGCTCCTTCTACAACAACCACGACCCCCGTGGCTGCCTGGCGTGGGTGCGGATCTACAACCTGCCGGACTACAGCTGCTACGACATGGGGTTCCGTGTCGCCGCCCGCTGAGACCGGCGGCCCGGAGCACCCGGGGCACCCGGAAGCCCCGCCGCGGGCGGCCCGGGTCGACCGGCTGCTGCTCGACCGGGCGGACGCGCTGCTGCGGGACCTGCCGAGGACCCGGGTGGTGCGGCTGCCGCACCCCGGGATCCGGCTCTACGCCAAGATGGAGTCGGAGAACCGCACCGGCAGCGCCAAGGACCGGGCCGCGATCTGGATCCTGCGCGAGGCCGTACGGCGCGGGGACATCACCCGGGACACCACGGTGGTCGAGTCGTCCTCCGGCAACTTCGCGCTCTCCCTGGCCTCGTTCCTGAACGAGCTGGACGTGCCGTTCGTGCCGGTCCTCGACCCGAACGTCAACGCGGCCACGGAGCGGACGCTGCGCCGCCTGTGCGCCCGGGTCGAGAAGGTCACCGAGCCGGACGGCACGGGCGGCTACCTGCTCAGCCGGCTCGGCCGGGTGGCCCAGCTGCGCGCCGAACTGCCGGACGTGTACTGGCCCGACCAGTACGCCAACCCGGACGGGGCGCGCGGCCACTACGAGCTGACCGCGGGCGAGCTGCTCGCCGACGTCGGCCGGATCGACTACCTGTTCGTCGGCGTCGGCACCGGCGCGACGGTCAACGGCCTGTCGCACCGGCTCGGCAAGGAGCAGCCGGACGCCCTGGTGATCGCCGTCGACGTCGAGGGCTCGGCGATCTTCGGTGCCCCGCCGGCCCGCCGGCTCATCCCGGGCATCGGGTCCAGCATCCGCCCGCCGCTGGTCGACGCGGCGTGGATCGGCAAAGTGGTCGTGCTGTCCGAGCGGGACGAGGTGGCCGGCTGCCGGGCGCTGCTGCACGACCACGGCATCTACGCGGGCGGCTCGACCGGCTGCGTGTACGCCGCGATCACCCGCCACTTCGAGGGGCACAGCGGCCCGGAGCCCGTGGTGGCGTTCCTGTGCGCCGACAACGGCGAACCGTACGCCGACACGGTCTACGCGGACGACTGGGTCGCCGAACACCTGACACCGGTCGCAACCAAGGGAGCATGAGCGTGACGACGAGCGTCTGGACGCCGCCGCCGGCCGACGAGGCGGCACTGGCCGACTGGCTGCGGGTGCGTGAGCCGGTCGAGCAGGCCCCCGGCGGCGGGGGCTGGCACGTCTTCGGCTACCAGGAGGTCAAGGACGTCCTCGCCGACCACGGCGCGTTCTCCAACGCCGTGGTGCGGCCGGTGTCCGACGACTCGCCGATGCGCCTGTACCGCAAGGGCAACCTGACCTGGATGGACCCGCCCCGGCACCGCAACCTGCGGGCGCTGGTCAGCCAGGCCTTCACCCCGCGGTACGTCGCCGAGCTGGAGCCGATGGTCCACGAGACCGTCGACACGATCCTGGCCGGCATCCGCGGCCGCGACGAGGTGTCCTTCGTCCGGGAGTTCGCCTCGCCGGTCGTGGCCACCGTCATCGCGCGGATGCTCGGCATCCCCGGCAACGGGCTGCGGCTCTTCCAGGAGTGGTCGCAGGCACTGCTCGCGCTGGCCGACCCGGGCGCCGAGCAGAACGGTCTGCAGACGGTGCTCACCAAGACGCAGATCGCCGAGGCGTTCCTGCACCGCTTCGTCGCCAAGCGGCGGGCCGCCCCGGCCGACGACCTGACCAGCGGGCTCATCGCGGCCGAGGTGGACGGCGAGCGGCTCGGCGACGAGGAGATCGCCGGGCTGATCGCGCTGCTGATGTCCACCGGGCAGGCCGCCACCCTCACGCTCGTGAACTCGATGATCGTGCTGGCCCGGCACCCGGAGTCGCAGGCCCTGCTGCGGTCCCGCCCCGACCTGCTGCACCAGACCATCGACGAGGTCATGCGCTACCGCTCCGAGACCACCCGGGTGGACCGCAAGACCACCCGGGCCGTGGTGGTCGGCGGGCACGAGATCCCGGCCGGGCAGACGGTGTCCGTGTGGATCGCGGCGGCCAACCGCGACCCGCGGGTCTTCGACCGCCCGGGGGTCTTCGACATCGAGCGCAAGCCCAACCCGCACATCGCGTTCGGCCACGGCATCCACTACTGCCTGGGCGCGCCGCTCGCGCGGGTGGAGATCCGGATCGCGCTGGCGAAGCTGCTCGACGCCACGACCGGGTTCACGATCGACCCGGCGGGCACCCGGCTGCTCGACCCCCGGCTCATGTTCGGCGCGAGCGAGGCGGCCGTACGGTTCGACTGGAAGGAAGCACGATGACCGGGTTCGGTCCCGGCGGCCTGGTCGCCCGGCTCGCCGAGCACGCCCTGAGCACCCCCGGGAAGGTGGCGCTGTCGGTCGCGCCGGTCGGCGGGGGAGACCGGGTCGACCTGTCGTACGCCGAGCTGACCGCGCGGTCGCGCGCCGTCGCCCGCGCGCTGCTGGCGAAGGTGCGGCCCGGTGCGCGGGTGCTGCTGCTGTTCCCGACGGCGCCGGAGTTCGCGCCCGCGTTCCTCGGCTGTCTCGCCGCCGGCGTGGTCGCCGTGCCGGTGCCGCTGCCGCTGGACGAGGGCGCGCAGCGGCGGGTCCTGAACGTGGCGCGGGACTGCGACGTCTCGCTGGTGGTGTCGCTGTCCTTCGTACGGGACTTCGTGCTGGCCGGTGAGGACCCGGAGCTGCGCGCGTTCGCGGAGGCGCACGACTGGCTGCTCGCCGACCGGGTCGGTGCGACCGCCGGGGACGCGGCGGACTCCGGGTTCGACGACGGGGCCGGGCTGCCCGTCGCGGGCGCCGACGACATCGCCTTCCTCCAGTACACCTCGGGCTCCACCAGCACCCCGCGCGGTGTCGTCGTGACGCACGGCGCGCTGATGCACAACGAGGCCGCGATCCAGCGCTCGTTCGGCGTGCGGCAGGACTCCACGATCGTCAGCTGGCTGCCGCTCCACCACGACATGGGCCTCATCGGCGCGATGCTGCAGCCGCTGTACAGCGGGGCCAGGGGCGTCGTCCTCGACCCGCTGTCGTTCCTGCGGAGCCCCGCGAGCTGGCTGCGGACGATCAGCGAGGAGGGCGCCGACATCAGCGGCGGGCCCAACTTCGCGTACGACCTGTGCGTCCGGAAGGTCACCGAGGAGGAGAAGGCGGGGCTCGACCTGTCCCGCTGGCGGGTGGCGTTCAACGGTGCCGCCCAGGTCTACCCGCGCACCCTGCGCGCCTTCTCGCAGGCCTTCCGCGACACCGGCTTCCGTGCCGAGGCGCACCTGCCCTGCTACGGCCTGGCCGAGTCGACGCTGCTCGTCACCACCGTCGCCCCGGGTGTCTCCCGTACCTTCGAGGACGGCCGGGAGCTGACCGCGTACCGGCTGCCCGACCATGCCGACGTGCGGGTCGTCGACCGCGAGAGCGGCGCCGAGGTGACCGCCGGGGAGGTCGGCGAGATCGCCGTCGCGGGCGGCAGCAACGGCACCGGCTACTGGGGGCAGGAGCCCTTCGGGGAGTTCCTGCGCACCGGTGACCTCGGCTTCCGCGACGGCGAGGAGCTGTTCGTCGTCGGGCGCAGCAAGGACCTGATCGTCCAGCGCGGACGCAACATCTACCCGGAGGACCTGGAGGCCGACGCGGGCGTCTGCGACCCCGACGTCCGGCCCGGCCGCACCGCCGTGTTCGGCGTGGAGAACGAGCCCGCCGAAGGTGCCGACGCCGCCGACGGCGACGAGTCGGTCGTGGTGTGCCAGGAGGTGCAGCCGCGGACCGCGCCCGCCCGGTACGGCGAGATCGCCGCCCGGGTGCGGGCCACGCTCTCGCGGGTCCACGGCGTCACCGCGCGCACGGTCCTGCTCGTGCCGCCCGGCACCATCACAAAGACGTCCAGCGGAAAGGTCCAGCGGTACGCGGCACGGCAGCGGCACCTCGCCGGTGAGCTGCCCGTGCTGCTCGCCGACACCCTGACCGGCCGCGGCTCCTCGCTGACCGAGCGGCTGGCCGGCGCCCCGCTGACGGCCGCGCTCTGCGCCCACATCGGGGAGCTGCTCGGCCTTCCGGAGGCCCCGGCGCCCGACGCGTCCCTCGCCGACCTGGGCGCCGACTCGCTCACCGCCGTGCGGGTCCGGCAGGACCTCGCGGACGCGCTCGGCGTCGAGCTGGCGCCGACGGTCGCGCTGCGCGCGGGCTCGATCGGCGAGCTCGCCGCGCTCGCCGAGGCGGCCGGCGCGGCCCCCGCGCCCGCCGCGGCCGGAGCGACCGGCACGACCCCTTCGCCCGCCTCCGCCGAGGGGCCGGGCGGCTACGCGCTCAACGCCTCGCAGCGCGCGCTGTGGTTCCTGCACCGGGCCGCGCCCGGCGGCGACTACAACGTGACCCGCGCGTTCCGCGTCACCGGCACCGTCGAGCCCGAGGCGTTCCGCACCGCGCTGGCCGCCGTCGCCGACCGGCACCCGAGCCTGCGCCTGGCGCTCACCACCCGCGACGGCGCCCCGCACGCCGAGGTCCGCGACCCGTCCGGCGCCGACGCGGCGACCGTCGACCTGGTGACCGTCGACGCCCGCACGTGGGACGCGGACCGAGAGGGCGACTGGTACCGGGAGTTCGCGACGCGCCCGTTCGACCTGGCCGCCGGCACCCCGCTGCGCGCCGCGCTGCTGCGCCGCGACGCCGACTGGCTGTTCGCCCTGTCGCTGCACCACCTCGTGTGCGACGTGTCGTCCTTCGCGCTCGTCGTCGCCGACCTGGCCGCCGCGCTCGACGGGGAGACCCTCGCCCCCTCCGCGGTGCCCGCCCCGGCGCCGGAGCCCGACCACGGCGCCTTCTGGCGCGCCGAGCTCGACGGCGAACTGCCCACGCTGACCCTGCCGAACCTCGGCGCGACCGCGGCGCCCTCGCCCGGCGCGGCCCGCGAGTCGCTCGCCTTCTCCGTGCCCGCCGCGCCGCTGGCCGCGTACGCCCGCGCGCACGGCCTGACCCTGCACAACCTGCTGCTCGCCGCCTACCAGGTGCTGCTGCACCGCCTGTCCGGACAGGCCGACCTGCTCGTGGGCGTCCCGTACGCGGGGCGCACCGACCGGGCCCGCGCCGACTGGGTGGGCTACCTGGTGAACGTGGTGCCGGTCCGCTCGGCGTACAGCGCGCTGACGCCGTTCGGCGCGTTCGCCGCCGCCACCCACCGGCACGTCCTCGACGTCCTCGACCACGCGGACCAGCCGCTGTCGGAGATCGTGCGGACGGTCAACCCCGACCGCGACTCGGCGACGGCCACCGTCTTCCAGGCCATGTTCACCTGCTACACCGCCTCCCTGCCCGGCGCGGCGGCCGTGGTGACGGGCGACGAGCGGGCCGCGCTGCCCGCCGGTGCCGCCACCCTGCACGGCCACCGGGTCCCCGACCACACCACGCAGTCCGACCTCGGGCTCAACGTGGCGGTCCGCGACGACGTGCTGGACTTCCAGCTCCAGTACGACGACGCACGGGTCACCCGCGAGCAGGCCGAGCTGGTGGCCCGCACGCTGCCGACACTGCTCGCCGGGATCGGCGCGGACGGTGACGGGCCGCTGCCGCTGCTCACCCCGGACGAGGCCGCGGTGCTCCTCGCGCGGGCCGTCGGCCCCGACGTGCCGAGGCCGGAGAACTACCTCGACTCCTTCGAGCGCTGGGCCGACCGCACCCCGGACGCCGTCGCCGTCGACGACGGCACGGTCACCCTGACCTACGCCGAGCTCGACGCCCGCGCCAACCACGCGGCCGAGCGGCTGCGGGCGGCCGGGGTGGCCACGGACCGCACCGTCGTGATGAGCGCGGACCGCTCGGCCGACTACCTGGTCGCTTTGGTCGCCCTGCACAAGGCCGACGGCGCGTACGTGCCGATCAGCCCGCGCGAGGCGCCGCTGCGCGCCGAGGCGATGGTCGAGGCGGTACGGCCGGCCGCGATCATCGCGACGCCGTCGGGCCGCCATCTCTTCGGCGACCGCCCGGTGTTCGACCTGGCCGAGCTGGCCTCGGGCAGCAGCACCACGCGGCCGCCGCGGCTCTGCCACGAGCACGCCACCTCGACGATCATCCACACCTCCGGCTCCACCGGGGTGCCCAAGGCGGCCGTCTCCACGAACTACGGCGTCACCAACCACATGTGGCAGATGGCGGAGCACTTCGCGCTCACCGAGCACGACTGCGTCGCCCAGACCGCCCCGGTGTCCTTCGACATCTCGGTGTGGCAGCTGCTCACCCCGATCATGATCGGCGGCCGGGTGAGGATCGTGCCCGAGCCGGACTCGCAGTCGCCCGCGAGCCTGCTGAAGGCCGTCGCGGACGGCGGCGTGACCATGCTGGAGCTGGTGCCGTCCAACATCGTGGCCCTGCTCGACGCCGGTCTCGCCGCGAGCCCGGGCGCGCTGCGGGTGATGCTGTCCACGGGCGAGTCGCTGACCCAGGACGTGCTGCGGCGCTGGGTGCGCGAGCTGCCCGCCATCCCCGTGCACAACGCGTACGGGCCCGCCGAGTGCACCGACGACGTCACGGCGGGGCTGTGCGGTTCCGGCCCGGACGGGCCGCTGACCACCGCCGTCGGCCTGCCGCTCGCCAACACCACGGTGCACGTCCTCGACGAGCACCTGCAGCCCGTGCCGGCCGGCGTGGTCGGCCTGCTGTACGTCGGCGGCGGGGCGGTCGGGCGCGGCTACCGCGGCAACCCGCGGCGCACCGCCGAGATGTTCGTGCCCGACCCGTACGCGGCCGGGCCCGGCGGGCGCCTGTACCGGACCGGCGACCTGGGGCGGGTCAACGCCGACGGGGACCTGGAGTTCCTGGGCCGGGCCGACACCCAGATCAAGATCCGCGGCCAGCGGATCGAGGTCGGCGAGGTCGAGTCCGCGCTGCGCCGCTGCCCCGGAGTCGTCGAGGCGGCGGTGAAGGTGCACACCGGACCGGCGGGCGCCTCGCTCGTCGGCTACGTGTCCCGGCCCGGCGGCCCCGAGGGCCCGGCGGCGGTCCTCGACCTCGACGAGGACGAGCGCTTCCGCGCCGTGCTCGCCGAACGCCTGCCCCGGCACATGATCCCCACGATCATCGCCGAACTCGGCCGGCTGCCCCGCTCCAAGAACGGCAAGGTCGACTACCGGTCGCTGGAGTTCACGGCGCCGGAGACGACCCGGACCAGCGCCGGCCTCGACGACCCGCTCGCCGCGACCGTCCGCTCGCTGTGGGCGGAGCTCCTCGAACGGGCCGAGGTCGGCTGGGACGACAGCTTCTTCCAGCTCGGCGGCCACTCGCTGCTCGCCCTCACGATGATCGACCGGGTCGCCGCGCTGCTCGGCGTACGGCTCGAGGTCGACGCCGTGTTCGCCCGGCCGCGGCTGCGGGACTTCGTCGCCGCCGTCCGCGAGGCCGACCCGGCGACCGCCCGGCACACCGCGGAGCGGCCCCCCGCCGACCCGACCGCGCCGGTGCCGGCGAGCGCCGCGCAGCAGCGCTTCTGGTTCCTCCGGGAGATGGACCCCGACTCGCCGACGTACAACATGCCCGGCGTGCTGCGGCTGCGCGGCGACCTGGACGAGGAGGCGCTGGAGACGGCGCTGCGCGACACCCTGGCCGCGCACCCCGTGCTGCTCGCCCGGTTCGCCACCGACGGCGGCGAGCTGACCTGGACGGCCCGTCCGGCGGAGGAGTTCGCGCTCGACCGCCTGGACCTGCGCGGCCCGGTGGCCGAGCTCGGCGACGAGGTCTTCGACCGGCTCGTCGCCGACGAGGCGGCGGTCGTCGCGGACCTGCGGCGCGAGCCGCCCTTCCGGGCGCTGCTCGCGCGGCTCGGGGAGCGCGACTGGGGCCTCTTCGTGAACATCGACCACATCGCGTGCGACGGCTGGTCCCTCACCGTGTTCCTGAGCGGCCTCGCCGACCGCTACAACGGACTGAAGCCCCCGGCGTCGGGTTACGGCTTCGCCGACTACTGCCACGACGAACGCTCCTGGTGGGAGAGGCGCGACCGGACCGAACTGGCGGCACTCTGGCAGGACGTGACCGGACGTCGGGCCGCGCTCGCGCCGCTGCCGGACCGGGCCGCGCCGCCCGCCCCGGACGAGGAGGAGGCCGGCAAGCACACCGACGTCCTCGACGCCGGACTCGGCGCCGCCGTGCGCGAGCTCGCCGGATCCGCCGGCGTCACCCCGTACATGGTGTTCGCGACCGCCCTGGCCGCGCTCGCCCACAGCGGGTCGGACGAGCGGGAGCTGGTCATGCTGGGCACGCTCATCGCCCAGCGCGACCGGCCCGAGTGGCGGCAGGTCGTCGGCCCGCTGCTGAACGTGTCGGTGCTGGCCGTGGAGCTGTCCCCGGCCGACCCGGTGAGCGAGGCCCTCGCCGCCGTGCGCGCCGGGGCGCTGCGGGCCTACCGCTGCGCCCACGTGCCCTTCCAGGAACTGGTGCCGCTGCTGACGCCGACACCCGACGGGGACGGCTCCCCGTTCGACGTGATGCTCGTGATGCAGCCGCCCGGCACCCCCGTCGAGCTGGCCGGCCTGGAGGTCGAGCCGACCGACCTGGACGCCGCGTCGGCCCCGTACCCGCTGCTCGTCGACGTCGAGGAGCGGGACGGCGGCTACCGCGTGTCCTACCGCTACCGGACGGGCAGGTTCGACGCGGCCGGCGTCGCCGAGCTCGCCGACCGGGTGCGCACCACGGTCCGCGCGCTGGTCACGGCCGGTGCCGCACCCCTCGCCGAGCTGGTTCCCGCGGGCACCGCGGCCGAAAGGAGCTGAACATGACCGAGCCGGTCGTGCGTCCCCTGCTGTCGCGGTTCGCCGCCGCCCTCGAACGGGACCCCGGCGCGCCCGCCGTGGTGGCCGACGGGGTCACCACCAGCTACGCCGCGCTCGACGCCACGGCCCGCGGGCACGCGGCGGCGCTGCGGGCCGCCGGCGCGGGGCCCGAGACGATGGTCGCGCTGGTCGCCGACCGCGGGCCCGGCTACGTCGCGATGATGCTCGGCACGCTGCTCGCCGGTGCCGCGTTCGTCCCCGTGGAGCCGAGCGTCCCGGTCGGGCGCGCCCACCAGATGTGCGCCGGGGCCGACGTGCGGGTGCTGCTCGTCGCCCCGGGGCACGAGGAGTTCGCCGCCGCGATCGCGGGTGGCCTCGACCCGGCGCCGGCGGTGCTCGTCGCCGGGGAGCCGGCCGCCGGGGAGCCGGGGGGCGCGCCGGGCGCCGTGGCCGGGCGGCCGCGGGACGGGCTCGCGTACGTGATCTTCACGTCCGGGTCGACCGGTACGCCCAAGGGCGCCATGGTCCAGGACGGCGGCATGGACAACCACATCGCCGCCAAGATCGTCGACCTCGACCTGGGCCCGGCCGACTCCATCGGCCTCACCGCCCCGCTCTCCTTCGACATCTCGGTGTGGCAGACGCTCACCTCGCTCACCGTCGGTGCCCGCGTCGCCGTCGCCTCCCCGCGGAACATCGCCGAACCCGCCGAACTCGTCGCCTGGGTGCGGCGGCACGGCGTCACCGTCCTGGAGATCGTCCCGTCCTTCCTCGCCGTGCTCACCGCGCAGCTCGACGACGAGATGCGGGCCGGGCTCTCCTCGCTGCGCTACCTCGTCGCCACCGGCGAGGCGCTGCCCGGCGCCGTCGCCACCCGCTGGTACGAGCACTGCCCGGACATCCCGATCGTCAACGCCTACGGTCCCACCGAGTGCTCCGACGACGTCACCCACCACATGGTGACCGCCGAGGAGAGCGCCGCCCGCGCCTGGCCGTCGATCGGGCGCGAGGTCCTCAACACGCGCCTGTACGTGGTCGACGCCGACGGGCGCGAGCTGTCCACCGGCACCGAGGGCGAACTCCTCGTCGGCGGTGACGGCGTCGGCCGCGGCTACATCGGCGACCCGGTGCGCACCGCGCTCACCTTCGTCCCCGACCACCTGTCCGGCACGCCCGGCGCCCGCCTGTACCGCACCGCCGACCGCGCGAGCCGCGCCGCCGACGGCACGATCGACTTCCACGGGCGCCGCGACCGCCAGGTGAAGATCCGGGGCCACCGGGTCGAACTCGGCGACGTCGAGGCCCAGTTGCTGCGGGTGCCCGAGGTGCAGTCGGCGGCCTGCGTGTACACCGGCGGGCGGCTGCGGGCGTTCGTGACGCTGAACGCCGAGGCCGACGTCCTCACCGCCGTGCGCGCCGTCGCCCCCGCCTACCTCGTCCCGCACGAGGTGACCGTCCTCGACCGGCTGCCGGTCAACACCTCCGGGAAGATCGCCTACCGGGCGCTCGAGGACCTGCCGTCCACCGGGACCCCGGCCCGAGCCGAGGCCTCCGCGCCGGGCACGGCGGTGGCCGCCACCCTGGACACCGTCCGCGCCCTGATCGCCGAGACCCTGCGGGTGGCGGCCGTCGGGCCGGACGACGACTTCTTCATCGCCGGCGGTGACTCGCTGACGGCGATGACCCTCGTCTCCACCGCCCGCACCCGCTTCGACGCCGAGGGCACCTCCCTGCGCGCCTTCCTGTCCCGGCCGACCGCCCGCGGCCTGCTCGCCGCGGTCGAGGCGGCGGAACCCGTCGCCCCGCACGAGGACACCGGCCCGGCCGGCACCCTCTCCTCCGGGCAGGAACGCCTCTGGTTCTTCGAGCAGCTGCACCGCAAGAAGGCGCCCAACCTGCTGATCCTCTCGCTCGACCTGCGCGGGCGGCTCGACCGGGACGCGCTGCGCCACGCGCTCGCCGCGATCGTCGCCCGGCACGAGCCGCTGCGGACCGTCTTCACCCAGGAGCGCGGCATCCCCAAGGCCGTCGTGCGGCCCACGGCCGAGATCGTCCTGGAGGAGGGCGCGACGGGCGACTTCGCGATCTCGGCCCGCACCCCCGAGCCGCCCCTGACCACCGCCCGCCTCGAACGGGTCGCGGACGACCACCACGTGCTCACCTTCGCGATGCACCACCTCGTCGCCGACGGCTGGTCCCTCGAAGTGCTCAAGCGGGACATCGCCGAGTACTACGAGCGCTACCTCGCCGGCGACGCCGAAGTGCCCCTGCCCCGCACCTCGTTCTCCCGCTACGTGGACGCCGAACGGGGCTGGCTGGCGGGCCCGGACGCCGAGGAGTGCACCCGCTACTGGACCGGCCTGCTGGCGGGCGCGCCGCCCGCGATCGACCTGCCGCTGGACCGCCCGCGCCCCGCCAAGCCGGCCTTCGTCACCGACCACGTCGTCACCCACCTCACGGCCGAGGAGACCGCCGCGCTCGCCGCGACGGCCCGCGCCCACGGCGCCACCCCGTTCATGGCGGTGCTCGCCGCCTCGTACGTCGTGCTCCGGGACGCCACCGCCGCCACCGACCTGGTGCTCGGCATCGACTCGGTCAACCGCTCGTGGCCGGGCAGCGAGGAGCTCATCGGCACCTTCGTGAACCAGCTGCCGGTCCGCTTCTCGCCCGGCACCGCCCCGACCTTCGGCGAGCTCCTCGACCTGGCGCGGGTGCGGGTGCTCGGCGCGCAGGAGAACGACCGGCTGCCCTTCCACAAGCTGGTCGCGGCCGTGAACCCGCCGCGCCAGGCGGGCCGCTTCCCGCTGTTCCAGGTCAAGGTCACCCACCAGGGCGCCTGGCGCACCGGGATGGCCCTGAAGGACCTGGAGGTCGTGCCGCGCGAACTGGCCGACCCCGTCATGGACCTGGACCTGATGATCGACGTCTCCGGCGAGAACGACCGGCTGCGCCTGGAGGTCCTGTTCTGGCCGGAGGTGCTCGACGCCTCCACGGTCGGTGGCTGGACGACGGCGCTGGCCGAGGTGCTGCGGGCCGGCGCGGCGAACCCCCACGCGGTACTGGCACTCGGTGAGAGGTGAGGAAGATGTCCACTCAGGATCAGGTCGCCGCGGTCTGGCGTGAAGTGCTGGAGCTGGAGACGGTCCCCGTCGACGAGGACTTCTTCGAGCTCGGCGGCCACTCCATGCTCGCGGTGCAGGCGCTGTACCGGCTCTCCGAGCTCACCGGCGTCGAGCTGGAGCTGGCGGACTTCTTCGAGCTCGGCACGATCGAGGAGATCGCCGTCGAGCTGGACCGCCTCATCGCCGAACGGCCCGCCGCCGAACCGGTCTTCGAGGGAGAGCTGTGACCGCACGGGACCTGTTGCGCCGCCTGGACGACCTCGGCGTGACGCTCACCCTCGCCGACGACCGGCTGCGCTACCGCGGCCGGGGCGAGACGCCGCCGCCCGAGCTGCTCGCCGAGATGAAGCGGCACCGGGACGAACTGGCCGACCTGGTCGGCCGCCGCGAGCGGCTGACCTGGCCCCCGGTGTCCGCGGGGGACACCGGGCCGCTGACCGCCGCCCAGCGCTCGCTCTGGGCCACCACCTACTTCGCCGAGGACGGCACCTACAACCTGTGCGCGGCCCTGCGGCTGCGCGGCCCCCTCGACCGCGACGCGTTCACCGCCGCGCTCCGCGACATCCACGACCGGCACCCGTCGCTGCGCACCCGCTTCCCGGTGACGGGCGGCGAGCCCCGGCAGCAGGTCCTGCCCGCCGTGGAGCCCCCGCTCGTCGTGACCGACGCGCCCGACCTGGACGCGTGCGCGGCCGAGTGCGCCCGCCTGGCCGACGAGCCGCTGGCCCTGGACACGGCACCGCCGGTCGTGATGCGGCTGTTCCGGATCGGGGGCGGGGCCGACGCCGAGGGCGCCGCGCCCGCCGGGCAGGACGCCGGGCACGACGCCGACGACCACGTCTTCTTCTTCGTCCTCCACCACGTCATCGCCGACGGCTCCTCCTTCGACCCGCTCCTCGACGACCTGGCGCGCTGCTACGCGAGCCGGGTCGCGGGCGAGGAGCCGCCGCCCGCCGCCGCCTCCGTCGGCATGGTCGACTACGCGCGCTGGGAGGCCGACCGGCTCGCCTACGCCGACCTGTCGGACGCCCGCCGCTACTGGCGCGAGCGGCTCGACGACGCCTCGCTGGGCGCGCTGCCGCTGCCGCCGCCGCGCGACGGGGCCGTGCCGGAGCGGGGCCGCGCCCACCAGGCCGTCGTCCCGGCCGACACCACCGCCGCGCTGCGGCTGCTCGCCGAGCGGAGCAGGGCGAGCCTGTTCACCGTGGTCTCCACCGGCGTGGCCGTGGCACTGGCCCGGTCCACCGGCCGCGAGGACCTCGTGGTCGGCATGCCGACCTCCCGCCGCGACCGCACCGGTCTCGAGCGGGTCGTGGGCCTGCTGCTCGACATGGTGCCGGTGCGCCTCGACGCCACCGCCACCGCGCCGTTCACCGAGCTCGTCCGCCGCACCCGGACCGCCGTCCTCGGGGCCGTGCGCCACGCGCCCGTTCCCGACGGGGTGGCCGGCTCCGGCGCCACGTTCAACGTCATCCTCACCGACCTCGGCGCCACCCCGCCCGCGCCCGTCTTCCCGGGGCTCACGATCGAGCCCGTCGAGGTCGAGCAGGTCGGCGCCAAGTACGACCTGAACTTCCTGGTCCGCGACGACGGCGACACCCTCACCGTCGAGATCGAGGCGGACCGGCGGGCCGTCGCCGACGCGGACGCCGCAGCGATCGGCGCGACCGTCGTCGCCGTGCTCACCGCCGCCGCGGCCGACCCGTCCGCCCCGGTCGCGACGCTCGCCGCCGGTGCCTTCGGGGTGGCCGCGCCCGGGGCCGTCGCCGCGCCCGACCGGGTGCCGCGCGCCGACGAGTCGCTGACCGGGCGCCTCGCCGAGCAGGCCCGTACGCGCGGGGAGGCGGTCGCCGTCACCGCGCCCGAGGGCGCCCTGTCGTACGCGGAGCTCCAGGCCCGGGTCGAGGCGACCGCGGGCGGGCTGCGGTCCCGGGGCATCGGCGCCGGCCAGGTCGTCGCGGTCTCGCTGCCGCGCGGCCTGGACCTGGTCGTCGCGATCCTCGGGGTGATGGCCTCGGGCGCCGCCTCGCTCGTGCTGCACGAGTCCTGGCCCACCGCGCGGGTGACCGACGTCCTCGACGACTCGGGCGCCCGGCTCACGATCACCGAGGACGCCACCGTCCCGGGCGTCCGCGCCACGCTCGCCGAACTGGCCCTGGAACAGGCACCCTTGGCTGCGGTCCCGGCGCACGCCGCCGCGTACGTGATCTACACCTCCGGGTCCACCGGCCGCCCCAAGGGCGTGCGGGTCACCCACCACAACGTGCTCAGCCTCCTCGACGCCACCGCCGGCGGCTACGGCCTCGGCCCGGACGACGTGTGGACGCTCTTCCACGCCTGCTCGTTCGACGTCTCCATGTACGAGATGTTCGGCTGCCTGCTGCACGGCGGGCGGCTCGTCGTGGTGCCGCGGCTGACGACGTGGGAGCCGGAGGAGTTCGCCGAACTCTGCGCCCGCGAGCGGGTCACGGTGCTCAGCCAGACGCCGTCCGCGCTCACCGTGATGCTCCCCGCGCTCGCCGCCCGCCCCGACGCCACCGCGCACATCCGCTACGTGCTGTTCGCGGGTGAGGCACTCGACCGGCGGCTCGTCGAGCGCTGGTACGAGGAGATCGGCGACCGGACCCAGCTCGTCAACATGTACGGGATCACCGAGACGACCGTGCACGCCTCCTGGCGCCTGCTGCGCCCCGAGGACGTACGGACCGCCGAGTCGGACATCGGCACCCCGCTGCCCGGCACCGCGCTGCACGTCCTGCACGACGACGGCGTGCCGGTCGCCGACCGCTGCGTCGGCGAGATCTACGTCGGCGGCCCGCAGGTCAGCGACGGCTACCTCGGCCGGCCCCGGGAGACCGCCCTGCGGTTCCTGCCGGACCCCTTCACCGACGTGCCCGGCGCCCGCATGTACCGCTCCGGCGACCTCGCCCGGCGCAACGGCACCACCCTCGCCTACCTCGGCCGCCGCGACCGGCAGGTGCAGGTCAACGGCTTCCGGGTGGAGCTCGCCGAGATCGAGGCCGCGCTCTCCGCCCGCCCCGGCGTGGACGCGGCCGGAGCGGCCGTCACCACCGACGACAGCGGCGCCCACCTGGTGGCCGTCGTCGTCCCCGCCGCCGGTGCCGCGCCCGAACCGGCGGACCTCCTCGCCGCGGTGCGCACCACGCTGCCCCGCTACATGGTGCCGCGCACCGTCGCCGTCGTGGACGCGCTGCCGCTGACCACCAACGGCAAGCTGGACCGCACGGCCGTGGTCGCCGCCGCGTCCGCCGCCACGACCGGTACGCCGACCGCCCCCGAGCCCGGCGCCCTGCCCGTCGGCGTTCGCGAGACGGTGCTGCTGGACCTGTTCCGCGAGGTCCTCGGCGATCCCGCCGTGGGCACCGCCACCGACTTCTTCGACGCGGGCGGCGACTCCATGCGCGCCATCCGCCTGGTCGGCCTCGCGAAGGACCGGGGACTCGGCCTGACCGTCCAGGACGTGTACGCCGCGCCGACCGTCGCCGCCCTCGCGCCGCTGGCCGCCGAGGGGGCCGAACCGCCCGCCGCGCGCGAGCCGTTCGCCCTGCTGCCGGCGCCGGCCGCGACCGGCTTCGCGCCCGACGTCGTCGACGCGTTCCCGATGACCGCCCTGCAGTCCGGGATGATCTACCACCAGGAGATGGCGCCCGGCGCCCGCGTCTACCACATCATGCTCAGCTACCGGGTGCGCGGAGCGATGGACCCGGCCGCCTTCCGGGCCGCCGCGCAGGCCGTCACCGACGCGCACCCGATCCTGCGCACCAGCTTCGACCTCGCCAACGCGCTCGGCCCCGTGCAGCGCGTCCACAGCGGCGTCACCGTGCCGGTCGACTTCGAGGACCTGACCCGGCTCGGCGACGACGCGCAGCGGGAGCGGATCCGGCAGGTCGTGGCGCGCGAGACCGCCACCGACTTCGACCTGTCCGCGCCGCCGCTGCTCCGGCTCGTCGTGCTCACCACCTCGGCCGACGACTACCAGCTGATCTTCACCCACCACCACGCCATCCTCGACGGCTGGTCGGTGAACATCTTCTTCGAGGACCTCCAGGCCCAGTACCAGGCGCTGCTCGCCACCGGCACGGCCCCGCCGCTGCCCCGCCCGCGCACCGCGTTCGGCGACTACGTGGCCCTGGAGCAGCGGGCCGTGGCCGACGCGGGGCACCGCGCGTTCTGGGCGGGCCGCACCGCCGGCAAGGCCCGGCTGGTCGCCCCGGACCGCACGGGTGCGCCCGTGATGCGCCAGCACCACGCGCACTTCACCGGACAGCTCGACGCGCTGCGCGCCACCGCGGCGCGGCTCGGCGTGCCGCTGAAGGCGCTGCTGGCCGCCTCGCACCTGCGGGTCGTGTCCTGGCTGACCGGCGCCGACTCCGTGGGCACCAGCATGGTCGTCGCCTGCCGCCCCGAGACCCAGGACTCCGACCGGGTCCTCGGCCTCTTCCTCAACCAGCTGCCGCTGCGGGTGGCGCTCGAAGGGCAGACCTGGGCGGAGCTGGCGGCGCGCGCCCACGAGGAGGAGCAGGAGGTCATCCGGCACCGCTGGTACCCGAACGCCGCGATCCAGAGCGCGTACGGGCCGGAGCCGATGTTCGACTCCAGCTTCAACTTCACCGACTACCACAACACCCGGCAGATGGTCCGGGACGGCGCCCTCCAGCTGCTCGACGCCGACGAGCTGGAGTCCACCCACTACGCGTACAGCTCGGCCTTCACCGTCGACGTCCGCACCCAGGAGCTGCGGCTCCTCATGGAGTACGACGCGGCGGCACTGCCCGAGAGCACGCTGGTCCTCGCGGCGGAGGCGCACCGCCGGGCGCTCGCCGCGATCGTCGCCGACCCCGACCGCCCCTTCCGCGACACGGAGCTGCCGGGGATCGCGGACCTGGCGCGCCTGATGGCCTCGGGCACGGCGCCCGTGGCCACGGCGCCCGTCGTCACGGCGTCCGTGGCCCCCGCCGCGGTGCCCCCCGCCGTCGTGGCCCCGCTCGTCCCGGCCCCGCGCCCCGTGCCCGTACCCGCCGTCTCCGCCCCGACCGGGTCGGACCTGGAGGCGGACGTGCGGGCCGTGTGGACCGAGGTCCTGGGCGTCCGGGAGCTCGACGCCACGACCTCGTTCTTCGACGCGGGCGGCGACTCGCTCACCGCGATGCAGGTGGTCAGCAGGCTCCGCGCCCGGCACGGCGCCCTGTCCATGCGGACGTTCATGGCGGCACCCACCGTCGCGGGCCTCGCCGAGGCCCTCGGAGGCGGTACCGCGCCGCAGCCCACGGCCACGGCTACGGCGACTGCGACGCAGGCCGCGCCGTCCGGCCGCCACCCGCTCTCCCTCGCGCAGCGCCAGATGTGGGAGATCGCCGGCCGGCTGCCCGGCGTCGGCCTGTTCGGGATGGCGGGCGCGCTGAGCGCCGACGGGCCGCTCGAACTGCCCCTCCTGGAGCGCACCTTCGCCGAGCTCGCCGCCCGGCACGAGGCGCTGCGCACCCGCATCGAGGACACCGCCGACGGCCCCGTGCAGGTGGTCGAGGAGCGGGTCACGGTCGCCGTCGACGTCAACGACCTCAGTGCCGAGGCGCACCCGGACCGGGCCTGCGAGAAGCTGATGGCCGCCGCCGCGCGCGAGCCGCTGCCGTTGGACCGGGCGCCGCTCATGCGGGTCGTTGTGCACCGGCTGGCCGCCGACCGGCACGTGATCTTCCTGAACATCCACCACATCGTCTGCGACGGCTGGTCGCTCACCCTGCTGCTGTCCGACGCGGCCCGGATCTACCGCGAGCTGGCCACCGACGGCACGCTCGCGCCCCGGCCGGTCCCGCGCGGCAGCGGCTGGCTGGCCCGGGACCGGGCCGACTGGCTCCGCAGCGGGGAGGCGGCGCGCCAGCGCGCGTTCTGGCTGGACCGGCTGACTCCGCCGTGGGGCGCGCTCGCGGACGGCCCCGGCAGCCGCTTCGCCGAGCTGGGCACGGCCACGTTCGTGCAGCGCCTGCGGTCGGCGTCGACCCGGGCGACCCTGTCGGCCGAGGACATGGCCGCCGTACGGGCCGCCGCGCGCAAGCACGGCATGACCGACTTCATGCTCGTGCTCGCCGCGTACGCGGCGACGCTGCGGGCGTGGAGCGGGCAGCGGGACATCCGGATCGCCACCATGCTCGCCAACCGGGTCGAGCCCGGCCTGGACGAGGTGGTGGGGCTGGTCGCCAACACGGTCGTGCTGCGCCTGCTGCTCGACGACCCCGATCCGGTGGCGGTCGGCCGGCAGGCCCGCGAGGTCTGCGTCGCCGCGCTCGACCACCAGGAGCTGCCGTTCGAGGAGGTGCTCTCCGGGATCCGCGAGCGGCACCCGGAGGCGGGCCCGGTCTTCGAGGCGATGCTCGTCGCGCAGGAGGAGACCCCGGCCGCCGCTCCCGGCGACGGCCTGGTCTTCGCCCCGTACCGGTCCGAGCGCGACGTGCTCGGCGCCCGGGTCGTGGCCACCGCGTCGGACTTCGTGGTGGGGATCGCCCCGATCGGCGGCGAGCTGCTGTTCGAGCTGCGCTACAAGCCGGCGACCACGCCGGACGCGCTGGCCGCCGAGCTGCTGACCGCGATCACGACCGCCGTGCGCGACACCGCGGCGGCCCTCCTGGAGACCCCGTGACGGCTTGCCCCGCCCACCGTCCGCGCCTGCGCCGCCTGTGGCTGCTGCCCACGGCGCGGGTGGCGGGCGCCGGGGGCGCGGCGGGCCTGGTGCTCGCCGCGGGGCTGCTCGCCGTGCCGTGGGCCTCGGCGGGCGTGCTGGTGGCGGCCGTGGCCGGCGTCGCCGGGTACGCGTACCGCAACCGTGCCCGGCTCGCGGTCGAGCGGCGGCTGCTGCGGGCGCTGCGGGAATCGGCGCCGTGCTGCCCCGGGGACGTCGAACTGCCGGGCCTGGAGGGCCCGGTGCGGGCCGAGAGCACGGGCGACGGGGTCACCCGGATCACGGCGGAGAGCGAGCACGACGCGGTCCGCGCCCTCGGGTACGCGATGGGCCGGGACCGCGGTTTCCAGCTGGACCTGATCCGGCGCAGCGGCGCCGGGCGGCTCGCGGAGGTGTGGGGGCGGGCCGCCGTGCCCGCCGACACCGAGTACCGCAGGCTCGGTCTCGCCGGGACCGCGCGGACCGCGACCGAGCGGCTCGACCGGCCCGAGCGGGAGCTGCTCGAAGCCTTCGCCGAGGGGGTCAACGCGGCCTACGCGGCGCAGACCCCGTTCGAGTGCCGCTTCCTGTCCTACCGGCCGCGGCCGTGGCGGGTCGAGGACAGCGTGCTCACCTCGCTCGTGCTGTTCCACTCCCTGTCCTTCAACGAGCAGGCCAAGCGGGCCGAGGCGGTCGTGCGCCGGGCGCTGCCCGGGCCCGTCGCCGACTTCCTGCTGGCCGGCGCCGAGGACCCGGAGCCGCCCGAGGGCCTGGCCCGGCACCGCGCCGACGCGGGCGAGGCGGACCTGGTCGCCCTCGACCGGGCCGTCGCGGGGTCCAACTGCTGGATCGCCCCGGGCGACGGGCAGCCGCTGCTCGCCTGCGACCTGCACCTGGCGCTCGGCCTGCCCAACGTGCTCTACGAGGTCGACCTGGCCTGGCCGGGCACCCGGCTGCGCGGGCTCGCGAGCCCCGGGCTGCCGGTCGTCCTCACGGGCACCAACGGGCGGATCGCCTGGGGTGTCACCAACCTCACCGCCGACGTGCTCGACCTCGTCCCGGCCGGTCAGGACCTGCGCACCCGCACGGAGCGCATCCGCGTCCGGGGCGGGAAGCCGGTCGACGTGGACGTCACCACGGACGGCACCATGCCCGTGTCGGAGACCCCGCTGTGCGGCGAGAAGGTCGCCGTGCGGTGGACGGGCCACGACCCGCGCGCCGCCGACCTCCGCTTCGGGCGCCTCGCCCGCGCCGGGGACCTGGACGAGGCCGTCGCGGTCCTCGACGGCGCGCACGGCGTTGCCCTCAACGTCCTCGTCACCGACCGGCACCGCGGCGCGCACCTGGCGACCGGCCTGCTGCCGCGCCGCCCGGCCGGCACCCCGCGCACCGACCCGGCCGAGGGGCACCTCACCGGTCCCGAGCGCCCGCGGATCACGGACCCCGCCGACGGGATCCTGGTGTCCGCGAACGACGCCGGGCTGCCCGAGGACACGTTCCGGATCGGCCTCGACCTGGACCCCGGCCACCGGGCCCGCCGCATCCGCGAGGTCCTGGGCGCGGCCCCCCGGCACGACGCGGCCGGGATGCGCGCCCTCCAGCACGACGTCGCCGCCGGGCTGTACGCGGCCTACCGGGACCTCGCGGTGGCGGCGCTGCCGCCCGGGGACCCGCTGCGCGCACTGCTCGCCGGGTGGGACGGCACCGCGTCGACCGGGTCCCGCGCCTTCGGCGTGCTGGTGCGGCTGCGGGAGACCCTCGCGGGGCGCGTCCTCGCGCCGTACCTCGCCGTCTGCCGGGAGCACGATCCCGCGTTCCGCTTCCCGTTCCGCACGCTCGACCGGCCGCTGCTCGCGATCCTGCGGGCCCGCGACCCCGCCCTGCTGCCCGCCGGGACGCGCGACGTCGACGGCTTCGTCGCCGCGTGCGTACGGGCGGCGGCGGGGGAGCGTCCGAAGCCGTGGGGGCGTCTCAACCGGGTCGGTCTGGGGCACCCGTTCGCCTCGCTGGTGCCGTGGGCGAACCCCGTGCTCGGCATCCGCCCGCGCCCGCAGGCGGGGATGCTGCACACCGTCCGTACGGCCGTCCCGGGCTTCGGCGCGGCCGGGCGCGTGGTGGTGAGCCCGGACGCGCTGCTCTCCGTGGAGCTGCCCGCCGGGCAGTCCGGGCATCCGCTCAGCCCGCACTACGCGGACCGGCACGGGCGCTGGGCGGACCTGCCCCCGTCCCCGTCGAGGACGGGCCGTCCCGGCTGCGGGTACGCCCTCCGCCCGCCCGGGACGTGAGGGCGTGCCCGCGGCCGCCGGGGACGGCCGTCCAGGCGCTACGCCGGGAGCTCGGCCACGTCGCCGAAGTCCCGGCGGATCTCGGCGAGCAGGGACTCCGGCGCGGAGAGGAACTCGAAGTGTCCGCCGGGGAGTTCGACGAACCGGTGGTCCGCCGTGGTGTCCTGCCAGCCGCCCATGAGCTTCGAGGGGATCTCGGGGTCCTCGGTCCAGCCGATCGAGGTGATCCCGGCCGGCAGGGTGAACAGGCCGGGCGCGTAGAGCTTGTTGGCGTCGATGTCGTTGACGAGCACTTCGAGGCCGGTCTCCAGGAGCGGCCCGCTGGGCTCGCCGCCGAGGTTCACGATGATGTGCTCGAGTTCGGTGCGCAGCCCGTCCCGGTCCAGCTCCAGCAGGCGCCCGTACGGGCCGTCCTGGGGGGCGACCTGGGACGAGACGTAGATCCGGGTGGGCAGCGGCAGGCCGGCGGCGGCGAGCTGCCGGGTCACCTCGACCCCGGGAAGCGCTCCGCCGCAGTGCCCGAAGAACGCGAACGGGCGGTCCAGGTAGGGCGTCAGGTACTCGATGAGCCCCTCCGCCATGTTCTCGTACGTGCCGTAGTGCGGCTCGGCGATGCGGTTCTGCCGGGCGGGCGGCTGGATCAGGCAGACGTCGATCGCGCCGATCCGGCGCGGCCAGGCCTGGTACATCGAGGCGCCGCAGCCCGAGTAGGGGAACAGGAAGAGGCGGGCCGCGGCCTCCGGGTCCGGGCGGCGCAGCAGCCAGCGCGGCGGCTTCTTGGGACGGGGCGCTCGATCAGTCATGCGGACGACCGTAAGCGAAGTCGGCTGGACGCTTCAAGGACTCAACTGCCTTGGCCCGTACGGAGAAAGACCGAGAAAGGACGAATGTCATGCAGGATCTGACCACCCCGCTGCGCTACCTCGACGGGGCGACCGTCGCCGAGCTGTGCGAGCGGATCGACCCGCTCGAAGTCGTCACCGAGGCCTTCCTCGGCGTGCGGGCGGGGCGCTCCGGGGTGGCCCCCGAGGCGGCGCTGCGCTGGACCGCCCCGGACGGGACCGCGGCCCGCAGCCTCATCCTGCCCGCCCGGCACGAGGGCAACTACGGCAGCAAGATCATCAACGCCTGCATCGGCAACGTGGACCGCGGCCTGCCCCGCGCGGCCGGGCTGATCGTGCTGTACGACCCGGAGACCGCCGCCCCGGTGTGCCTCATGGAGGGCGCCCGGATCAGCGCCCTGCGCACCGCCGCGGTCTCCCTGGCGGCGCTGCGGGCCGTCCGCCCGCTGTCCACGGTGGACCGGGTGGCGCTGCTCGGCTGCGGGCGCCAGGGGCGCACCCACCTCGACCTGCTGGCCGCCCGCGGCGCGGTGAAGTCGGTGGTCGCCTACGACCTGTCGCCCGGCCGGGCCGAGGCCTTCGCCGAGGAGCTGCGGGCCTCGCTGCCCGGGATCGAGGTCGAGACCGTCACGGACCCGGAGGCGGCCGTCCGCTCGGCGCCGGTCACCATCGCCGCGACGACGACCACCACCTCGTACGTGCCCCTCGCCTGGCTGCCGGAGGGCTCCGTCTTCGTCAACGTGTCCCTGGACGACGCCGACGAGGACGTCCTGCTCGGCGCGGACCACCTGTTCGTCGACGACTGGCACCTGGTGAGCGAGGACGACACCCGGCTGCTCGGGCGTCTGGCGCAGGCCGGCCGCGCCACGGCGCCCGGCACCACGGCCCCGGGCGCCCGGCCGGTCGACGCGGATCTCGCCACCCTGCTGTCCGGCGGCTACACCCGCCCGATCGGCGCCGCCGACCGCACGGTGATCAATCCGTTCGGCATGGGCGTCCACGACGTGGCCCTCGCGGCGCGGGTCCACGCGGCGGCCCGCGAGGCGGGCACGGGAGTGCTCCTTCCCCGGTGAGCGGGGCCGTCGAGGCCGGTCCGGGCCCTCACCGGAAGATCGGTGAATGTCCCGGAAAACCAAGACAGTTGGGACTCCGGCCGGCCCCGGCGGCGGCCACGTGATGATTGACGGGGTCGGGCCCTTCGCGCCATGATCCGTTGGTCGGCAGGTGAGTGCGCACCATTCCCACCTGCCGCGGCCGGGGGGTCCGCCGCACGACTTCGAGGTGAGACACCGCGTCCCGAACAGGCCGGTGACCGACCGACGCATGGTGAGGTGGGGGACGATGGACAACGACATGCCGACCGGACCGCGCGCCGTGCGCGAGGTGGCCGACGCGTACGTCGACGGGCTCGCCCGCCTGGACCCGGGCACCGCCGCCTTCCTCGGTGTACCGGCGGCACGCGGCGAGATGCCCGACCTCTCGCCGGACGGCCGCGCCGCCCTGGACGGACTGTCCCGCACGACCCTGCGGGAGCTGGACCGGGCCGAGCGCTCCGCAGGAGCCCTGAGCGACGTGGAACGCCGCTGCGGGCGCCTGCTGCGCGAGCGCCTCGAAGCCGACCTGGCCCTCGGCACCGACGACGAGTACCTGCGCGAGGTCGTCAACGTCTACGGCCTCCAGCAGCGCGTCCAGGGCGTCTTCCAGATGATGCCGACCGGCGACGCGGACGACTGGGCCCACGTCGCCGAGCGGATGGACCGGGTGCCCGACACCCTCGCCGGCTTCCGCGAGTCCCTCACCGGGAACCTGGAGAAGGACCGTTTCGTCGCCGCCCCGGCCCAGGTCCACGTGATCGCCGGCCAGCTCGACGCCTGGGTGCGCGACGGCGACGGGCGCGGCTGGTACGCCGGCTTCTGCGCCGACGCCGACGCCCCGGCCCCGCTGCGCTCCGCCCTGGACGGCGCGGCGACCCGGGCCGTCGCCGCCACCGCGGAGCTGCGCGACTGGCTCCGGGACGCCTACCTGCCCCGGACCGAGGGCCGCCCGGACGGCGTGGGCGCCGACCGCTACCGCACCTGGGCCCGCTTCTGGACCGGCGCCGAGCCCGACCTGCACGAGACCTACGCGTGGGGCTGGGCCGAGTACCGCAGGATCCGCGACGAGATGCGCGCCGAGGCCGAGCGGGTACGCCCCGGGGTCGGGGTGCGCGAGGCGATGCGCCACCTCGACGCTCACGGCGAGGCCGAGGAGGGCGTCGAGGCGATCCGGCTGCGGCTCCAGGGCTGGATGGACCAGGCCCTCGCCGACCTCGACGGAACCCTCTTCGACCTGGCCCCGCCGGTACGCGTGGTGGAGGCCGCCATCGCCCCGGCCGGCAGCGGCTCCGCCGCCTACTACACCGCGCCCAGCGTCGACTTCTCCCGCCCCGGCCGGACCTGGCTGCCGACCCAGGGGCGCACCCGCTTCCCGCTGTGGAGCCTGCGCAGCGTCTGGCACCACGAGGGCGTGCCCGGCCACCACCTCCAGCTCGCCCAGTGGCGGCACCTCGCGGACAGCCTCTCGACGTACCAGACCACCGTCGGGGGCATCGACGCCTGCACCGAGGGCTGGGCCATGTACGCGGAGCGCCTGATGGACGAGCTCGGCCACCTGCCCACCGCGGGCGACCGGCTCGGCTTCCTCGACTGGCAGATGCTGCGCGCCCTCCGCGTCGTCCTCGACATCGGCGCGCACCTGGCGCTCCGGATCCCCGAGGACTCGCCGGTCGGCGCCGGCCGGACCTGGACCCCCGCGCTGGCCAAGGAGTTCCTGGCCCTGCACAGCGGGCAGACGCCCGGTTTCGTGGACAGCGAGATCGGGCGCTACCTCGGCCTGCCCGGGCAGGCCATCTCGTACAAGCTGGGCGAACGCGCCTGGCTGGACGGCCGGGCAGCGGCCGAGGCCGCCCACGCGGCCCGCGGGGAGCGCCTCGACCTGAAGGCCTGGCACATGTCCGCGCTGTCGCTGGGCCCGCTGGGGCTCCGGGACCTCCAGGAGGAACTGGCCGGTCTTTGAGGGTGTCAGACGGTGTGAGGCGGGTCCGGCGGTGTCCGGCGGTGTCTCGAACGGATCGTGGAAAGGACGTACGCATGCGCACGGGGGCGGATCATGCGGAAGGCAGAGCACGGTGAGGACGGGGGCGTGTGCCACGGCGTCCGTCACCCGCGGGGTCTATGATCACGCGGCAGCATCGCTCTCCACGGCGAAGGAGTCCCATGGCTGACATGACCTCGTTCCGTGAGGCGGTCACGGCCTGGGCGGGCGGTGGCCCCGGTGACGAGCGGGCGCGTGACCTCGCGGCCGAGCTGGCCGAGGAGCTGCCCGTCAGGACCGCGGTCCTGCTCGAAGGCCCGAGCGACGTCAACGCCGTCAACACGCTGGCCGAGAAGCTGGGCCGTGACCTGGTGGGCGAGGGGATCTGCGTCCTGCCGATGGGCGGGGCGATGGGCGTGGGACAGTACGCCCGGTTCCTCGGGCCGTCCGGGCTGCGGCTGCACCTGACCGGACTCTGCGACGAGCAGGAGCGCGACTTCTACGAGCGCGGCTGGGCGCGGGCCGGTGCCGACCCCCGGGACTACTTCGTGTGCGCGGCGGACCTGGAGGACGAGCTGATCCGCGCGCTCGGCGTGGACCTGGTCAAGGAGCTCATCCGCGAGGAGGGCGACCAGCGCCCTCTGGAGACCTTCCTCCAGCAGCCCGCGCAGCGGGACCGCACCGCGCAGCAGCAGCTGCGGCGCTTCTTCGGCACGAAGAAGGGGCGCAAGATCCACTACGGCCGGGTGCTCGTCCAGGCCCTCACCCCCGACCGCGTACCCGCTCCACTCGCCGGCCTCTTCGACATCCTCTGAGCGCCGGGCGACGCCCCTCACCGGACCGGCGGCGTCCGTCTCGACGGAACGCCCCGGATCTCCGGCGGATTTGTCACGGTCCCCCGCGGGACCGCAGGCCGGTGCTCACGGGCGCCGGGCCCCAGGACCACTGAGAAAGTGCGCGCGCAGTTGCCCGCAGTTGCCCGCAGAGAGACTTCCAGAGGACGGACAATGAGCAACCTGACCGAAGAGCAGGACGTCACGTACCGCGTGGTCGTCAACGCCGAGAACCAGCACGCGCTGTGGCCCGGGTTCGCCGAGGTGCCGGACGGCTGGGACACCGCGTTCGGCCCCGCGGGACGCACCGAGTGCCTGGACCACGTCGAGGCCAACTGGGACGACATCAGGCCGAGTTCGCTGTCCGCTCAGATGGAGCGGGTCGGCGCCCGAGGGGCCGGCGCCGTCGCGGCCGACGCGGCGGCGCGGGACTTCGGCACGGTCACCGAGCGCTTCGCGGACCAGGTCAGGCTCCGCCCCGACGCGGTCGCCCTCCGCTTCCTGGGCGAGGACCTCACGTACGCCGAACTCGACTCCAGGGCCGACGAGCTGGCGCTGCGGCTGCGGGCCGTCGGGGTCGGCGAGGAGAGCGTCGTCGGCGTCTGCTTCGAGCGCTCCTTCGAGATGGTGATCTCGCTCGTCGCCATCCTGAAGGCCGGCGGCGCCTATCTGCCGGTACACCCGGACGAGCCGCAGGAGCGTTTCGCCTACATGCTGGACCGGGCCGGCGCCCGCGTCCTGCTCACCCACGGCCCGCTGGCCGACCGCATACCCGAGCTCGACGTCACGGTGGTGCGCGCCGACGAGCCCGCCGACCCCGCCCTGCCCGCCGACGCCGAGCCGCCCGCCGCGCGCAACGCGGCCGACAGCCTCGCGTACGTCTGCTACACCTCCGGCTCGACCGGCCGCCCCAAGGGCGTCAGCGTCACGCACCAGGGCGTCTCCCGGCTCGTCCGGGACGGCGACTACGCCGACTTCGGCCCCGGCGAGACCTTCCTGCAGCTGTGCGCGCTCACCTTCGACCCGGCCGCCTTCGAGATCTGGGGCGCGCTCCTCAACGGTGGCCGGCTCGTCATCCACGAGCCCGGCACGCTGTCCCTGTCCGACCTCGCGGCCTGCGTCAAGCGCGAGGGCGTCACCACCCTCTGGCTCACCACCGGCCTCTTCCACCGCATGGTCGACGGACACCTCGACGACCTCGCCGGCGTGCGCCAGCTGCTGGCCGGCGGCGACGTCCTGTCGCCCGCCCACATCAACCGGGTCCGCGCGACCCACCCGCACATCCGCCTGGTCAACGGGTACGGGCCCACCGAGAACACCTGCTTCACCACCTGCCACATCGTGAAGGAGCCGGTCGGCGAGACCGTCCCGATCGGCCGCGCCGTCGCCGGCACCGGCATCCTCGTCCTCGACGAGAAGCTGCGGCCCGTCCCCGAGGGCGAGTGGGGCCAGCTCTACACCACCGGCGAAGGCCTCGCCCGCGGCTACCTCGGCGACGTCCGCAAGACCGCCGAGACCTTCCTGCCCGACCCGAACGGCTCCGGCGAGCGCATGTACAGCATCGGCGACGTCGTCCGCGTCGGCCCCGACGGCGCCCTGGAGTTCCGCGGCCGCTCCGACGACCAGGTCAAGGTCGGCGGCTACCGCGTCGAGCTCGGCGAGATCGTCGCCGCGCTGTCCGGCCAGCCGGGCGTCAAGGAAGCCGTCGTGATCGTCCGCGAGGACGGCCCGCAGGGCGGCAAGACCCTCGTCGCGTACGTCGTCCCCGAAGGCGACGACGAGACCCTCGTGCTCGACCTGCGCGTCGCCCTCCGGGCCCGGCTGCCCCGCCACATGAACCCCACCTCGATCGTGGTCATGGGCCGCCTCCCGCTCACCCGCAACGGCAAGATCGACCGCCGGTCGCTGCCCGCGCCCGACCTCAACCCGCGCGAGGTCGAGGACGAGTACGAGCCGCCGCGCACCCCCGTCGAGGGCCTGCTCGCCGACCTCGTCGCCGACGTCCTCGGCGTCGAACTGGTCGGCGTCCACGACGACTTCTTCGAGCTGGGCGGCAACTCGCTGATCGCCACCGACCTGCTCAGCCAGATCCGCAAGGCGCTCTCCGTCGACGTACCGGCGACCCGCCTCTTCTACGAGAACCCCACCGTGGCCGGACTCGCCGACCTCGTCGAGTCGTCCCCGTCGACGGCGCCCGCCGGCGCCGGACCGGCGGCCGGATGAGCCCCGCGGCCACCCCCGACATCGCACGGCACCGCACGCCCGACGCAGGACCCCGTTCAGGAAGGGAAGACCGATGAAACTGACCCGGCCGGCCGAACAGAAGCCCGTCGACCTGAAGGACTTCGACCTCGTCGACCCCCACGAGCACGGCGTGGGCGACCCGCACGCCATCTGGCACGCCATGCGCGAGCGCGAGCCCGTGTGCTGGCAGCAGGTCGACGAACGCCTGGGCTACTGGTCGGCGACCACCTTCGAGGACGTCACGAAGGTCCTGAAGGACCACCGCGTCTTCACCTCCGAGCACGGCACCCTGCTCAACCTGCTCGGCAAGAAGGACCCCGCGAGCCGCAAGCAGCTTCCGGCGACCGACCCGCCGCGCCACACCAAGATGCGCTCCCCGGTCCAGCGCGCCCTCAACAGCAAGGTCCTGGAGCGCCACCGCGACCAGATCCGCGAAGAGGCCAACCGCCTCCTCGCCGGCATCCCGGAAGGCGAGGAGTTCGACTTCGCCGAGGTCGTCGGACAGCTCCCGATGGCGGTCACCGGCACCCTCATGGGCCTCGACCGCGAGGACTGGCCGCAGCTGACCTTCCTCACCAGCCAGGCGATCGCCCCGGACGACCCGGAGTTCGTCATGCCCGAGGGCGGCGAGGTCACCCTCCAGCGCGCCCACCGCGAACTCTTCGCCGCCTTCGAGCAGTCGATGAGCCGGCGCAAGGGCGAGGGCAACGGCGACCTCATCGACGTGCTGCGCACCATGGAGATGGAGGACGGCCGCAAGCTGCGCCCGGGCGAGATCGTCTCCAACTGCTACAGCCTCCTGCTCGGCGCCAACGTCACCACCCCGCACGTCCCGAACGCGGCCATGGTCGAGCTGGCCAAGGACGGCAAGTACGCCGACTGGGCCGCCCACCCCGAGCTCTTCGACAGCGGCATCAACGAGGCGCTGCGCTGGTCCTCCCCGGCCAGCCACTTCATCCGCTACGCCAAGACGGACGTCGAACTGAGCGGGGTCACCATCCGCCAGGGCGAGCCCGTCGCCGCCTGGATCGGCTCGGCCAACCGGGACGCCGGGGTCTTCCCCGACCCGTACGAGTTCGACATCCGCCGCGACCCCCGCAACCACCTGGCCTTCGGCGTCGGCCCGCACTACTGCGTCGGCCACGCGGTCGCCCGGATCGCGCTGCACGAGCTGTTCGAGGAACTCCTCGACCAGTTCTCCGGGTTCGAGGTCGCGGGCGAGCCGCAGCACCTGCACTCGAACTTCATCGCGGGCATGAAGCACCTCCCGCTCGTGGCGACCAGGCGCACCGAGAGGCTGTCGGCGAAATGACCCAGGTGACCGTCGCCGCGCCCGGCGCGCCCGCCGGAGCCGCGGCACCGGCCTTCGACCGGATCCCGCACCCCGCACCGGCGAGCCCGGAGCGGGTCGCCGAGGTCCTCGCCGACCCGGGGTTCGGCAAGTACGTCACCGACCACATGGTGACCATCGAGCACACCCGCGAGCAGGGCTGGCACGGCGCGTCCGTCCGCCCCTACGAGGCACTGGCGCTCGCGCCCACCGCCTCCGTCCTGCACTACGGGCAGGCCATCTTCGAGGGCCTCAAGGTGTACCGGCAGCCCGACGGCTCGGTGGCGGCCTTCCGCCCGGACGCCAACGCGCGCCGCTTCCAGGCGTCCGCCCGGCGCCTGGCGATGCCGGAACTGCCCGAGGAGCTGTTCCTGGAGTCGATGCGGGAGCTGCTCGCCCGGGACGCGCGCTGGGTGCCCGAAGGCGCCGGTCGCTCGCTCTACCTGCGCCCGCTGATGATCGCCACCTCCACCGAGCTGACGGTGGCGGCGGCGACCGAGTACCTGTACGTCCTCATGGCGATGCCCGCCGGCTCGTACTTCACCGGCGGCGTCAAGCCGGTCAGCGTCTGGCTGTCCGAGGACCACGTCCGGGCCGCGGCCGGCGGCACGGGCGCGGTGAAGGCCGCCGCCAACTACGCCGGGACGCTCGCCCCGCAGCGCCTGGCCGCCGAGCACGGCTGCGACCAGGTCGTCTGGCTGGACGCGGTGGAGCGGCGCTGGGTGGAGGAGATGGGGGCGATGAACCTCTTCTTCGTCTTCGGCTCCGGCCCCACCGCCCGCCTGGTCACCCCGCAGCTCAGCGGCTCGCTGCTGCCCGGCGTCACCCGCGACTCGATCCTCACGCTGGCCCGGGACCTCGGGTACGGGGTGGAGGAGCGGCGGGTCTCCGTCGAGGAGTGGGAGAAGGCGGCGGAGTCCGGCGAGCTCACCGAGGTCTTCGCCTGCGGCACCGCCGCGACGATCACCCCGGTCGGCACGGTCAAGCACGCGGCCGGCGAGTTCCTCGTCAACGGCGGCGCGCCGGGACCGGTCGCCCAGCGCGTGCGGGACCACCTGGTGGCGCTGCACGAGGGCGTGACCGAGGACCGGCACGGGTGGCTGTACCGGCTGACGTGAGGGAACTCCCGTACGGATAGGGCGGGTTCCCGCCGGCGGGCCTGCGAGACCAGGGCCGCCGGGCGGGAGCTCCGTCCGCCCTCTCAGCGCCCGCTGACCCGGTTGGCGAAGGTGGCCACCGGGTCGGTGGCGGCGCTGTGCCCGGTGGCCTCGCGCCGGTCGGCGCCGCGGAAGGCCGCGTACATCGTCTGGACCCCGAGCCAGCGCAGCGGCTCGGGCTCCCACTTGCGCACCTTGTGGTTGACCCAGGGCAGCTCGGTCAGCTCGGTGGCGCCCGACTGGCCGGAGTCCTGCTGGATGAGGTCGCGCAGCGTGCGGGCGGCGAGGTTGGTGGTGGCGACGCCGGAGCCGACGTAGCCGCCGGCCCAGCCGAGGCCGGTGGAGCGGTCCAGGGTGACGGTGGCGCACCAGTCGCGGGGCACGCCGAGGACGCCGGACCAGGCGTGCTCGATCCCGACCCCGGCGAGCTGCGGGAAGAAGCGCACCAGGATCTCGCGCAGGGCCTCGATGGTCTGCGGCTGGGTGCGCCCGTCGTTGTCGGTCTTCGACCCGAAGCGGTAGGGGACGCCCCGCCCGCCGAGCGCGATCCGCCCGTCGGCGGTGCGCTGGGCGTACATGTAGGCGTGCGCCATGTCGCCGAGGGTCTCCAGGCCGTTCCAGCCGATGGACTCCCACTGGGCGTCGCTCAGCGGCTCGGTGGCGATCATGGAGGAGTTCATCGGGAGCCAGGTGCGGCGCTGCCCGGCGAGGGAAGCGGTGAAGCCCTCGGTGCAGCGCAGCACGTACGGGGCGCGGACCGTGCCGTACGGGGTGACGGCGTGCTTCGGGCGGATCTCGGTGACCGGGGTGGACTCGTGGATCGTGACGCCCAGCGCCTCCACGGCGTCGGCGAGCCCCTTGACCAGCTTGACCGGGTGGAGCCGTGCGCCGTGCGGCGTCCAGCTGGACCCGACGGCCCCGGCGACCCGGATCCGCTCGGCGGTCCCGCGCGCCCCGTACAGCTCCCGGTCCTTCTCGCCGAAGGCGAGCTCGCCGGCGTGGAAGTCCTTGAGGCGGGCGAGCTGGGCGGGGGAGAGGGCGACCTCCAGGACGCCGCCGCGGTGCAGGTCGGCGTCGATGCCCTCGGCGGCGCAGACGTCGATGACCTCGGTGACGGTGGCGTTCATGGCGTGCTGGAGGCGGACGGCGGCGTCGTGGCCGTGCAGCTTGGCGTAGCGGTCGCGGCCGGCGATCCCGTTGTAGAGCCAGCCACCGTTGCGGCCGGAGGCGCCGTAGCCGCAGAACTTGGCCTCGAGGACGGTGATGTTCAGGAAGGGGACGGCCTTCTTGAGGTAGTACGCGGTCCACAGGCCGGTGTACCCGCCGCCGACGATGCAGACGTCGGCGGTGGCGTCGCCGGGCAGCGGTTCGCGGGGCGCGGGGGCGCCCTCCTGGGCGTACCAGAACGAGATCCCGCCGTTGATCGTGCTCATTGTCCATCCCTGCTTCCGGGTCCGTGCGCGGGAGGCTACAGGGCCTTTGGTCCCGTGAACACGGGCCTTTCGCGGGGTCCCGGTCGCCGGGGCGGCGCTTACGTTCGGGGGTACGGATTTCGTCGCCTGTAGCCCTTCGCGGAAGGACCTTGCCATGCGTGTACGCGGGACCCGGCGGGCGGTCGCGGCGGTGCTGGCCGTCGCCGCCATCGGCCTTGCGGGAACGGCCTGTTCGCAGGGTTCGGGCCGGGCGTCGGCCGCCGTGGAGGCGAGCGCGCCGGAACGCGCCCAGGCCCTGTCGGCCCTTCCGGCGGCCGTCGACGGCCCGCGCATCGTGGTCGGACAGCCGAAGGCCCCGCACACCGTGACGGTTTTCGTCGATCCGCGCTGCAGCTACTGCGCGAAGTTCGAGGAGGCCGCCGGAACGGTCCTCGCGGACGAGGCGGCGTCCGGGAAGGTGCGGGTCGAGTACGTGATCGCGTCGTTCCTGGACGCGCGCACGGGCGGCACGGCGTCGGCGCGGGCGGCGAACGCGCTGCGGGCGGCGGCGGAGGCGGGCCCGGGGAAGTTCGCGACGTACCAGGCGGCCCTGTTCGCGAGCCGGCCCTCGGAATCGTCGAAGGACGCCTACTCCCCGGACCACCTCCTGGAGATCGCCGACCAGGTGCCGGGGCTGCGGGGCGCGGCGTTCGACGAGGCGGTCCGGGAGAACACGTACGAGGAGTGGGTGGGCGCCGCGGAGAAGGCCTTCGAGGACGCGGGCGTGGGCGGCACCCCCACCGTGCTGGTCGACGGCGAGCCGCTCCCCGCGGGCAACGGCCTCTACGACGCCCACCGATTCTCGGAGGCGCTGCGCGACGCCGGTGTCTAGGCTCGGGGCGTGATCCACGTACCCGAGGAACTGGCTGCGTCGCAGGCGAAGTACAACGGGGCGGCGGGCCGCGCGTTCGTCGCCGCGCTGCCGGCCCTGACGGAGACCTTCCTGGACCGCTGGGACCTGGACGTGACGGGCGAGGCGATGCACGGCGTGGCGTCCCTCGTCCTCCCCGTCCGCAAGGCCGGCACCCCCGCGGTCCTCAAGCTGCAGCTCCTGGACGAGGAGAGCGAGGGCGAGGCGGAAGCCCTGCGCGTGTGGAACGGCGACGGCTCGGTCCGCCTCCTGGACCACGACCCCGAGACGGGCACGATGCTCCTGGAACGCGCCGGTCCGCCGCCGCACCCGCCCACCCACCTGTCGACCCACCCGGACCCCCGGGAGGCGGTCCGCGTCCTGGCCGACCTCCTGGCCACCCTCACCTCCCCCCAGGCCCCGGCGGGCCTCCGCACCCTGTCCGCGGTGGCGACCCGCATGCTGGCGGACACACCCGCCGCGGCGGCGCGGCTGGCCCCCGACGACGCGGCCCTCCTCACCACCTGCGCGGCGGCGGTACGGGACGTCCTCCCCGAACCGGGCGACCGCCTCCTCCACTGGGACCTGCACTACGACAACATCCTGGCCGCCGAACGCGCCCCCTGGCTGTCCATCGACCCGAAGCCCCTCTCCGGCGACCCCGGCTTCGACCTGCTCCCCGCCCTCACGGACCTGTGGAACCCGGACCCGGCGGAGACCCTGTGGCGCTTCGACCTCCTCACCGACCGCCTGGACCTGGACCGGACCCGCGCCCGCGCCTGGACGCTGGGCCGGGTGCTGCAGAACGCCCTGTGGGACGTGGAGGACGGCGAACCGTCCCTCGCCCCGAACCAGGTCTCCATCGCCCGGACCCTCCTGACGAGGGGCTCCTGACCGGGCCACCTGATGGGGCCACCGGATCGGGACCACCGGATCGGGACCACCGGATCGGGACCACCTGACCGGGACCACCTGACCAGGACTGACCAGGACCTCCCGATCAGGTGCCCACGACCTGGTCACTCCTGTCCCGGACGCCCCGTCCTGGTGCACCCTGGTCCCATGATCCGCACCGCGACCCCCGCCGACGTCCCCGTCATCCACCGCCTGATCCGCGACCTCGCGGAGTACGAGAAGGCCCTCGACGAGGCCCGCGCCACCGAGGCCCAGCTCCACGAGGCCCTCTTCGGCGACCGCCCCGCCGCCTACGCCCACATCGCCGAGACCCCCGAGGGCGAGCCCGCCGGCTTCGCCCTCTGGTTCCTCAACTTCTCCACCTGGCGCGGCGTCCACGGCATCTACCTGGAGGACCTGTACGTCCGCCCCGACCTGCGCGGCGGCGGCCACGGCAAGGCCCTCCTCGCCGAACTGGCCCGCATCTGCGTGGAACGCGGCTACGAGCGCCTCGAATGGTCCGTCCTCAACTGGAACGCCCCGTCGATCGCCTTCTACGAGTCCCTCGGCGCCCGCCCCCAGGACGAGTGGACGGTCTACCGCCTGACGGACGGGGCGCTGGCGGAGCTGGGACGCACGTCCGGGGCGTAGGGGTCAGCCGGCGGTGGGTCCGGGGAGGGGACGGTCCGGGTGGTCCAGCCAGACGCGCTCACCTTCAGGTGTCGTCGTCAGCCCGTACCGCCCGGGACCGGGGCGGCCCTGCCGAAACCACCAGGCGTATGCGGCCTCCACCTCGTTCCAGAGGCGGCGGGGGCCGTACTGCCACACGGTGAACCGGTCCTCCGACCGTCCGTCCCGGTCCACGGCCGCCCACGACCTGGCGTCGGTGGTCGCGACCCAGAGCCTGGAGGCCACCCCGTCCACACCGGGGTCGTCCTGCCAGGTGCGCCACACGTCTCGGAGCCGGAGACCGAGAGCGAACTGAGCGCTCCAGTCGCGGCCCGCGACGGCCTGCGGCGGGAGCACGGTCCATGACTCCTCGGGGCGGTGTCCGTCGCGGACGACGTCCCGGAAGATCCGCAGGTCCGTGCGCTGATGACGCATGAGCATGAACGCGGAGTGGGGTGCGAACACGCCGGAGGCGTCACCGTGGGCGCCCGCCTCCAGCCGGAGCAGGCCGTAGCAGAACCAGGGCGATTCCCACGGCACGAGGATGATCCCGCCGGGTTTCGTCTGCTCCACCCACGCCCGGGGAACGGACCGTACGGAACAGGTGGCCTCCACGCGATCGTACGGACCGCCCGAGGGGTGCCCCAGGGCCCCGTCCCCGGTGATGACAGCAGGCCCCAGACCCAGCCTCCGCAGACACGCCGCCCCGGCGTCCGCCAGGGCCGGATCCCACTCCACCGTGGTCACGTTCTCCCCGCCCAGCCGGTGGGCCAGGAGCCCGGCGTTCCAGCCGGTGCCGGTACCGATCTCAAGGACCCGGTGGCCGTCGGCCAGGTCCAGCATGTCGAGCATGCGGAACACGATGGACGGCTCGGACGCGGACGACGAGGGCCACCGGTCCGCGTCGCCGGGGTCGTGCCCGTCGTTGACCTGGGTCACCACGGGGGCGTCGGCGTACGCGGCCTGGAGCCACGTCTCCGGGGTCTCCGTCCTGTCGCACGGCTCCAGGTCGTCACCGAGGTAGATGCGTTCAGGGAGGAACCGGTGGCGCGGAACGGCCCAGGCCGCCTCCTCCCACTCCGAACTCAGGTGCCCTACCGGTTCCTTGGCCACCGCGCCGAGCAGACCCCGCAGGGCGATCCGCTCCGCCGCCGAGAGTTCCTGCGCCATCGGATCAGCTGCCTTCCTTGCCGTGCTTCGGCGGGTCCTTGGGCTTGGCGGTGTCCGCCGAAGGCTTGGACGTACCGGGGTCCTTGCCTCCGGCGTGCTGCCCCTCGCCTCCGCCGCCGCCCTTACCCGTTCCCCATCCCATGCCGTGCTCCTCTCGGTCGGGGACTGCTCGTCGACCCGCCTGCTCGGCGGCCCTGAACTCGACGCTAGGAGGCAGAGGTTGTCCGGCGGTACGTTGTTTTCTCGAATGTGCTCGACGGGCCGCACGGTTTGCTCGCGTTTTCTCGTGGAGCCCGGCTGAACCTGTGGAGCGGAGCCGGGCCCCCCCGCCAAGCTGTTGGATCGACATCCCTGGAAGGGAGAGCGTCCATGGCTCGTCAGTTGCGCTTCACCGGTACCGACAGCAAGATCGACGGTTGCCCCGCCCTGCACACGGACGTGGGAACCGGCGAGATCATCGTTCAGGGCACGCCGATCACCGACCCGGAAGACCTCGCGCAGCTCCGGCACTTCGGGCCGGACGAGGCGGCGGTGGCCGTCCCGCGCGAACTGCTCGTGAACTGGGGACCGAAGGAGAGGGAGCGCGTGCCGGAGCTGGTCGACCGGGAGACCTTCCGGCGTCTCTTCGCGACCTTCGAGCACACCGCCTGGCGTCTGGAGACGCGGCGCGGCTACGCGTCGGACCGGGAGGACCCCGACTACCAGGCGTTCCTGGCCACCGGCTCCTCGCCCTGTGACCCCGACGAGCCCTGGTTCGTCAACATCCGCGCCCAGGTGGACGCCGGCAAGACCGTGGGCCGCGTCCGCATCGCCGACCGCCCGCCGACCACGGAGCAGCTGTTCCTGCTCGACTACGCCCGGCACAACGCCGCGTCCGGCGAGGACATCCGCTACCTGTGGCGCGAGGACGCGGCCGGACTGCCCGCCGAGGACTTCTGGATCTTCGACTCGCGGATCGTGGCCCTGCTCCGCTTCGACGACGAGGACAACATGCTCGGTATCGAGCTGATCACGGAACCCGCCGAGGTCGTCCGCTACTGCGTCGCCCGTGACGCGGCCACGCACCACGCCGTGCCGTACGAGCGGTTCGCAGCGCAGGTGGCTGCGGCCGGGTGAGGGGTGACCCGTGAGCACGGACTACCAGCAGGCCCGGGAAGCGTTGGGGGCGCGTCTTCGCGAACTTCGCTCCACGTGTCCTGCCGGCCGGCTCACGGGTCGACAGCTCGCACAGCGGCTCGGCTGGCAGGGGTCCAAGGTCAGCAAGCTGGAGAACGGGAAGCAGACGGCCTCCCCCGAGGACCTGCGGGCATGGGCCGACGCGACCGAACAGCCGGACGTGTACCCCGAGCTGGCCGCCCGCCTGGCCGGGTTCGAGTCCCACATCAGATCGTGGCGCAGATCGCTGGCGAACGGCTTCAAGCCGATGCACGAGGGGCTGACCGCCGAGATCGACCGCACCTCGGAGATCTGGGTGTGGGAAGAGGCGGTGGTTCCTGGATTGATGCAGACCCCCGAGTACGCGCGCCATGTCATCCAGCGGTACGCGGAGCTGCTGGGAGTGGCCAAGGGGGTCGAGGACGCCGTACGGACGAGGGCCCGGCGTCAGGAGTGGCTGTACCGGCCCGGCAGGAAGCTGCGCGTGCTGGTGTGGGAGGCCGCGTTGCGCTCGCTGATCTGCCCGCCCTCCGTGCTGGCCGCCCAGCTCGACCGTCTGACCGGCATGGTCGGCATGGACACGGTCGAGCTGGGCATCGTGCCGTTCACGGTGCCGGTGAAGATCGTGCCCGCCAACGGCTTCTGGGTCCTGGGGGACCGCCTGGTCGTCGCCGAGGACTGGCACGCCGAGCTGTGGCTGGACGACGCCGACAACGTCGCCCTGTACAAGAAGGTCTGGAAGACCCTTCGGGAGTCGGCGGTGTACGGAGCCGACGCCCACAACGTCATCAACTCGGCGCGGCGTGCCCTGGGCCCGCGCTGACGGCTGGTCCGGGGCCGCACGCGGTCCGGTCCGGCCGGAACGCCGGACGTTCCAAGGACAGGGCAGGGGCGGTGGCCGAGTCGGAGGCGGGCGCGGTGTAGGAAAGGGGCATGGACACGGACATGGACATGGGTATTCAGCAGCGGTTCGCGCGGATCACCGGATTCATCGAGGCGCGGCTCACGCCGCTCTTCGACCCCGCGAACGGGAGCGATCACGGGTTCGGGATGGACGACACCTCCCGGGCGCTGCGGGCGCTCCGGTACAGCGTGCAGGCCGCTTCGGCCGTGAACGGGCTGGTGGAGAAGCGGGCGGCGGAGCCGGAGTTGCGGCAGGTGGTGGACCAGGCGCTGGAGCACAACTGGGACGTGCTGCGCTCCATCGCCCGGATGTGGGAGGACCACCCCGACTTCCTGAAGGAGTTCAAGGGGCACTCCTGGGACGTGATCGGGGTCTGAGCCGACCCTGACGACCCGCGCCGCCCGGCGTCCTACGGGATCAGGACCACCTTGCCCGTCGTGCCCCTCGTCTCCAGCGCCTGGTGCGCCCGTGCGGCCTCCGCGAGGGGGAAGCGGTGCACGGCGGGGCGCAGGGTGCCGGTCGTGGCGGCCCGGAGGGCGGCGAGTTCGAGGTTGCGGACGTCGCCGCCCGCCTTCCGGATCATGACCGGGCCCAGGACGCCCTCCGACGTGATGCCGCGCGCCGCGAGCTCCTCGGCCGTGAACGTGAGCGGCTCCCCGTCGTGGACGCCCTGGCCGGACCAGCCGAAGACCACGTGCCGGCCGCCCTTGCCCAGCAGGTCCACCGCCGCGCGGCCGGTGGCGCCGCCGACCGAGTCGAAGACGACCGTCGCGGTGCGCCCGTCCAGGTAGGCCCGGACCTTCTCCGGCCAGTCCGCCCGCTTGTAGTCGACCGCCAGGTCCGCGCCGTTCGCGCGGACCAGCGCCACCTTCTCCGGGCCGCCCGCGAGCCCGATGACGGTCGCGCCCGCGTTCTTCGCGTACTGCACGAGCAGCGTGCCGATGCCGCCCGCCGCGGCCGGCACGATCGCGACCGACTCGGGGCCGAGCTCCGTGAACTGCAGGATCCCCAGCGCCGTACGGCCCGTGCCGATCATGGCCACCGCCTCCGCCTCGCCCAGGTGGTCGGGGAGCTCGTGCAGCCGGGCGGCCTCGGTGACGGTGAGTTCGGCGTACCCGCCGGGCGCCATCCCGATGTGGGCCACGACCCGCTTGCCCAGCCAGGCCGGGTCCGTGCCCTCGCCGAGCGCGTCCACCGTGCCGGCCACCTCGCGGCCGGGGACCGTGGGCAGGTCGACGGGGGCGGGGAACGGGCCCGGCATGCCCTCGCGCAGGGCCGTGTCGAGGAGGTGCACGCCGGCCGCCGCGACCTTGATCCGGACCTGGCCGGGGCCGGGGACGGGGTCGGGGGTCTGCTCGTACGTCAGGTTCTCGGCGGGGCCGTAGGCGTGGAGGCGGATGGCGTGCATGGTGGGCTCCCCTGGTCGTGGGTGCGTGGGTGCGTGGGTGCGTGGGTGCGTGGGTGGGTGAGGGATGTGATCGCCGGTCGGGGTGCGCGGGTGCGCGCAGGTGTGTGGTGCGTGTTCGCGTTCCCCGTTCGGCGTTCGTCCGGTGGCAGCCCCAGCCTCTGACCTCAACCGCGCTTGAGGTCAAGCGCCCGCGTCCCGTGCGACGCCCGCAGGGCCAGCGACACCGCCTCCACCGCGCTCGTGAACGACACCTCCGCCAGCACCCCCGGCGCCGCCACCTGGTCGCCCGCCAGGTACACGCCGTCGCCCCGGTCGATCGCCGGCCGGTCGCGCCACGTGGTCCCCGGGCGGTCCACCGCGCCCGTACGCCCGTTGGAGACGGCCTCGCGCCGCCACACCGCCCGCTCGCGCCAGCCCGCGAAGCCCAGGTCGAGGAGCCGCTCCGCGTGCGCGACGCCGTCCGCCTTCGACTCGCCGGGGGCGATCGGCAGCTGGGCCTGGATCAGTTGCTCGCCGGCGGGGGCCAGGCCCGGGTCCTGGGTGGTGAAGCGTTCCACCCAGCCGGGCGCGTCCAGGTCGGAGATCGCGAACGGGTCGCCCTTGCGGGTGCGCAGTGCCAGGTCGCACAGGACCGTGCGCCCCGACTCCCAGGTCAGCGACGGGTCGTCGAGCAGCCGGGCCGCCGAGGAGAGGGCGGTCGCGACGATGACCGGGCCGCCGTCCGTCGGCAGCGCGTCGACGCGGGACGAGGTCTCGATCCGTACGCCCAGTTCGCGGGCGCGCGCCGCCATCCGGTCGATCAGCCGGCCCCAGCCGCCCTTGATGAAGTGGGCCTCGGCGGGCAGCGCCGCCGCCCGGTGCAGCCGCTCCTGCACGAAGCGGGCCGACAGCGCGCCCGGGTCGTGGTGGTAGAGCGCGACCCCGCTGTACGAGGCGGCCGCACGGGCCGCCGGCTCCCCGGCGAGCCCGGTCGCCCAGGTGAGGAAGTCGACGTCCACGGGGGCCTGCTCGCCCTTGCGGAAGGACTGGCGCAGGAGCCCGAACGGGGGCATCCGGCGCAGCCCGCCCCGGTGGTGGAAGCGGATCCTGGCCGCTTCGAGCGGCGGCAGCGGGGCGAGCTCGCCGAGCAGTCCGCGCTGCTTGAGCCAGGTCCAGTGCGGGCCGCCGTCGTAGATCGCGTGGGGGCCGTCGTTGGTGAGGTACGGGCCCTCCGCGGTGCGGGCCCGGCCGCCGAGGGCGTGGTGCGACTCGTACAGGGTGACCTCGGTGCCCGCCTCGGCGGCCGTGACCGCCGCGGTGAGTCCGGCGAAGCCGCCGCCGATGATGGTGATCTTCCGCGTCCGTCGCATCGCTCGCTCCCTTGTCCGCCCGGCCCGGTGTCGGGTCTCACGGAGGGGACGGGCGGCGGGGGCGCGTCCGTGACATCGGCGGCGGGGTGTTGTCAGTGGCGTACGTCACGATGGGGTCATGAAGCGGAAGACGGTGCCGAAGGTGGCGAAGGCGAGGAAGCCGGAGGTGCGGCTGCCTCCCCTGGAGGCGTTCCTGGGGCGCGGCCTGGAGCCGGACGGGGACTACGACGGGGTGGCGTTCGACGGCCTGGACCTGACGGGGCAGGACGGCGCGGGGGCGCGGTTCCTGGACTGCGCGGTGCGCGGGTGCGCGCTCGACGAGGCGCGGCTGACGTCGGCCCGCTTCCTCGACTCGGTCCTCGAAGGGATACGGGGCGTGGGCACCGACCTCGCCGGGGCGCAGCTGCGGGACGTGGAGCTGGTGGACGCCCGGCTCGGCGGCACGCAGCTGCACGGCGCGGTCCTGGAGCGGGTGTGGGTGCGGGGCGGCAAGGCCGACTATCTGAACCTGCGGTCGGCCAGGCTGAAGGACGTCGTCTTCGAGGGCTGCGTGCTCAGCGAGCCCGACTTCGGGGGTGCGGTCCTGGAGCGGGTCGAGTTCGTCGACTGCGTCCTGCTGGGGGCGGACTTCGGCGGGGCGCGCATGAAGGACGTCGACCTGCGGACGGTGCAGCGCCTGGAGATCGCCCGCGGGGTGGAGGCTCTGTCGGGCGCGGTGATCTCCCCGACGCAGCTCCTCGACCTGGCGCCGGTGTTCGCGGCGCACCTGGGGGTGCGGGTGGTGGACTGAGCCGGGGCGGCCGGGCCGCGCCCGCGCGCGCCTACGTCACGCGCGGGAAGCGCGCCTGCAGGGCCCACACCGCGGGGTTGTCGGCCAGGCCCTCGTGCATGTCGGTGAGGTCGGCGATCAGGTCGTGGAGGAAGTCGCGGGCCTCGCGGCGCAGGGCCGTGTGGTTGAAGGTGAGCGGCGGCTCGTCCCCCGGCATCCAGTCGGCCTCGACGTCCACCCAGCCGAAGCGGCGCTCGAACAGCATCCGGTCCGAGGACTCGGTGAAGTCGAGCTCCGCGTACTGCGGCTGGGCGGCGCGGCTGCCGCGCGGGTCCTGGTCGAGCTGCTCGACGATGTCGCACAGCGCCCACGCGAAGTCGAGCACCGGGACCCATCCCCAGGCTGTGGACACTTCCTGGTCCTTCACCGTGTCCGCGAGGTAGACGTCACCGCAGAACAGGTCGTGCCGCAGCGCGTGGACGTCCGCGTGGCGGTAGTCCGTCTGCGGCGGGTCGGGGAAGCGGCGGGAGAGCGAGTAGCCGATGTCGAGCACGGGGAGATGGTGTCATGCCCGCGCGGACCGGTGCACCGCCCTCGCCACCCGGGGCCCCAGCCAGCGCTTGAGACGGCGCAGCGGCTCCAGCTGTTCGGCGGCGCGGTCGAGGCGGTAGTAGAGCTGGGGCGGGACGTGCGGGAGCAGCGGGGAGTGGCGCTGGCCGAGCAGGGCGAACATCATGGCCGGCTCCAGCCGCATGTAGCGCGGCAGGTTCTCGTACCACTGCGCGCTGTAGCGGGCCGCGCTCTGCGCCGAGACGAGCTCCGCGCGGCGCCGCTTGCCGTACGTGGTGAGGGCGGCGTCCAGGTCGCCCGCCGGGCGCAGGGCGGCGGCCAGCGCGAGGGCGTCCTCCAGGGCCAGGGTGGTGCCCGCGCCGATCGAGTAGTGGGTGGTGTGGGCCGCGTCGCCGAGCAGGACCAGGTTGCCGTGGTGCCAGGTCCGGGTGGTCAGCGTGCGGAAGGTCAGCCACTGCGCGCTGCCGTCGGCGTGCTCGCGCCCGATCAGCGGTGCGCCGTCGAGGAGGTCGGCGAACAGCTTCTCCAGCAGGTTCAGGCTGTCCGCCTCGTTCATCCGGTCCAGCCCGAGGCCGGTCCAGGTGGCGGGGGAGCACTCGACGACGCAGGTCGACCGCTCGCCGCTGAAGCCGTACGCGTAGCACCAGATCCAGCCGTGCTCGGTCTCCTTGAAGGCGAAGCTGAACGAGTCGAAGACCTTGGTCGTGCCGAGCCAGATGTACTGGTTCCGCCCGCTGGTCAGCTCGGCGCCGAAACGGTCGGCGTGCGCCTCGCGGAGCGCGCTGTGCACGCCGTCGGCGGCGACGACCAGGTCGGAGCCGGCGAGCTCGGGGGCGTCCGGGCCGCCGACGCCGTGCTCGAACTCGACGCGCACGCCGAGCTCCCGGGCCCGGTCGGCGAGGAGCGTCAGCATCCTGCGGCGCCCGATGCCGAAACCGGCGTCGCCGTGGTGGGTGGTCCGCTCGTCGCGGACGATCGCGACGCCGTCGGTCCAGGTGACCGAGGCGGCGGAGACCGCCTCGGCGGAGGCGGGGTCGCCCGCCCGCAGCTTGTCGAGCAGCCCCGCCCAGTAGGTGACGCCCCAGCCGTACGTGGAGCCGGCCGGGTTCCGCTCGTACACGGTGATCTCGTGGGACGGGTCCTGGCGCTTCATCAGGATCGAGAAGTACAGACCGGCAGGCCCGCCGCCGACGACGGTGATCTTCACGTGCGCTCCCACGGGGACATGACGCTGTGCGCTGGAATGGCAACGCAGGGTAGCAGTGCGGGGCCCGGGGGACCGGGAATGCCGCGCGCGAGGCGTGACGTCGCACCCCGGCGCGCCGGGCCGGCCGGAGCCGCGCCGGACGGGCTGAAGCGGCGCCGGCCGCCAGGCCGCTACGGCAGCAGCCGCTGCTCCTTCGCCACCGCCACCGCGCCCGCGCGCGTGTCGACGCCCAGCTTCGCGTAGATGCGGCCCAGGTGGGTCTTGACCGTCGCCTCGCTGATGAACAGCGCCCGCGCGATCTCGCGGTTGCCCAGGCCGTGCGCCAGCTGCCCGAGGATGTCGCGCTCCCGGTCGGTGAGCGTGGGGCCCGCCGCGCCCCGCATCCGGTCCATCACCCGGCTCGCGACCGGCGGCGACAGCGTCGTACGGCCCTGGGCGGCGGAGTGGATCGCGGCGAACAGCTCCTCGGGCCGTTCGGCCTTCAGGAGGTAGCCGGTGGCGCCCGCCTCGATCGCCCGGGTGATGTCGGCGTCCGTGTCGTACGTGGTGAGGACCAGGACGTGGACGCCGGAGGCCGGACCGGCGATCCGCCGGGTCGCCTCGACGCCGTCGATGCCGGGCCCGAGCTGGAGGTCCATCAGGACGACGTCCGGCCGCAGGTGGCCGGCCATCGCGACGGCCTCCTCGCCGCTGCCCGCCTCGCCGACCACCTCGATGTCGGGGGCGCTGCCCAGCAGGGCGAGCAGTCCGGCGCGGACGACGGCGTGGTCGTCGCAGAGCAGGATGCGTACGGTCACTCGCCTGCCTCCAGGGGGCGTGAGAGGGGGATCGCGGCGGAGAGCACGGTGCCCTCGCCGGGAGCGGACTCGATCGTCAGCGTGCCGCCCAGCTGCTGCGCCCGCACCCGCATCGCGGGCAGGCCGTGGCCGCGTACGCCCCCGTCGGGGCGGGTGGGCGCCGGGTCGAAGCCGCGGCCGTCGTCGGCGACGTCCAGGACCACCTGGTCGTCCAGGTACGTGAGGGTCAGCGCCGCCGAGGCGGCCGCCGCGTGCTCGCGGATGTTGGCGAGGGCGCCCTGCGCGATCCGCAGCAGCGCCGACTGCACCCGGTCCGGCAGCGCGACCGCCGTCCCGTCCACCCGGAACGCGGCCGACTCGCGCGTCGCGAGCCCGCGCAGCGCCTGCTCCAGCCCGCCGCCCTCGGCGAGGTCGGCGGGGGCCAGGTCGTGCACGAAGCGGCGGGCCTCGGCGAGGTTGCGCTCGGCGATCGACTCGGCCGTACGGACGTGCCGGCGGGCGGTCGACGGGTCGCTGTCCCAGGTGCGGTCGGCGGCCTGGAGCAGCATCTGCTGGCTCGACAGGCCCTGCGCCAGCGTGTCGTGGATCTCCATGGAGAGCCGCTGCCGCTCCGCCAGGGTGCCCTCGCGGCGCTCGGTCGCGGCCAGCTCCCGGCGGGTGCGGATCAGGTCGTCGATCAGGGCCCGCTGCCGGTCCGCCTGCCGCTCGGCGTGCACGAACACGGCGGTCGCGATGGCGGCGACGGCCGGCGGGGCGATCACCAGGTTGGGGTCCCAGCCGCCGTGCGACAGCTTCACCTGGGCCGTCACCACGAACACGGTGAGCAGCGTGACCAGGCCGAACGCGGCCCGCGACGGCAGGGTCCGCAGACCCGTGTAGAAGAGCGGCACCGCGCACCAGGCGAAGCTGGGCGCCAGCACGACCAGGACCATCCACACGGCGACGACCGTGCCCAGCCAGGCGATCCGCCGGGGCGTGGCGCGGGTCCCGAGGACGGGCCCGAGGAGGTACAGGGACGCGAGCGCGCCGGAGAGGGCGATGATCCAGGGGCTGCGCTCCTCCCACGGGTGGCGCAGCAGGAAGCGGGCGAGCGAGGCGCCGAGGAGCAGGAAGAAGGCGACGTGCATGACCCGCGCGAGCCAGCGTGCGTCCGGGTCGTGCTCCATCGTCCACCTCTCGCCGCGTCGCCGGCCGATCCGTCGACCAAGCTCATGACCAGGCCGTTGACCTGGGAATACGTATCCATCCTGGCCCAAGGGGACCAGAGCGGCATCAACCGATCGGCTGACACCTCCGTCATCCACTATGCGCGCCGGGCCGAGCCGGAACGTGGACCGGACGGCCCGGATTCCGGGCGGAGGATCGATACCAGAGCGAACGGAACACCGACACCGGCCGCCGTCACCGACTCCCAGGAGCCCGCCATGAAGAAGAAGATCCTCCTCGGCACCACCGCCGCCGCCGTTCTCGCCGCCGGCACCTTCGGCGCCGTCTCCGCCAACGCCTCCGCCCCGCAGGCCGCGCCCGCCGCCGTCGCGAAGAAGGCCGACGCGGACCGCGACAACCTGCGCCAGGACACCCACCTGACGATCGAGGCCGCCACCAAGGCCGCGCAGGCGACGCTGAAGGCCGCCGAGAAGGAGAACCAGCGGGTCTCCGTCGCCGTCGTCGACCGCAACGGCAACACCATCGTCACCCTCCGCGGCGACGGTGCCGGCCCGCAGTCCTACGAGTCGGCCGAGCGCAAGGCGTACACCGCCGTCTCCTGGAACGCCCCGACCTCCGTCCTCGCGGGCCGCCTGGCCCAGGCCCCGAACCTGAAGGACATCCCGGGCACCCTCTTCCTCGCCGGCGGCGCTCCCGTCGCCGCGAACGGTGCCCCGATCGCCGGCATCGGCGTGGCCGGCGCGCCCTCGGGCGACCTGGACGAGAAGTTCGCCCAGGCGGGCGTCGCCTCCCTGAACGACTGACACCCATCCCGGAGGGCCTCCTGACCGGCCCTCCCGTGGGACACCCCGCACGTCAGCGGCGCCCGGACCCCCCGCCGGGCGCCGCTGATCCGTATCCGCGCCCGCGCGGCGGCTGATTCGTACTCCGATCGATTCGTACGTCTGTTTAGGATCGGTTCGTGAACGCGCGCAGCCGAACCGGAGCCCTGGCCCTCGTCCTCGCCCTGCTCACCGCCGGCTGCACCGGCGGCGGGGCCGGCGGGGTCACCGGCACACCGGGTTCCGCGGGGCTGCGCGACCCGTACTTCCCCCGGCTCGGCAACGGCGGCTACGACGTCGGCCACTACGCCCTCACGCTCGCCTACGACCCGGCCACCGGCCGCCTCGACGGGCGCGCCGAGATCACCGCGAAGGCCACCCAGGACCTCAGCGCCTTCAACCTGGACCTCGCCGGACTCACCGTCCGCGACGCCACCGTCGACGGCGCGCCCGCCGCCGTCAGCCGCGCCGGGAACGAGCTGACCCTGCGCCCGCGCGAGGACATCGACGCCGGCGAGGAGTTCCGTGCCGTCGTCGCGTACGACGGCGTCCCGGAGACCGTCACGGACGCGGACGGCTCCGAGGAGGGCTGGCTGAAGACCGCGGACGGGGCCGTCGCGGTCGGCGAACCGACCGGCTCCATGGCCTGGTTCCCCGGCAACCACCACCCCTCCGACAAGGCCACGTACGACGTCACCGTCACCGTCCCCGCCGGGCTGAAGGCCCTCTCCAACGGCGTGATGACCTCCGCGAAGACGACCGCCGACGGGCACACCACCTCCGTCTGGCACTCCGCCGAACCCATGGCGAGCTATCTGGCGACCCTCGCGATCGGGAGGTACGACACGACGACCGCGACCGCCCTCGGCAAGGTCCCCGTGCTCACCGCCGCCGACCCGCAGGTCGCCGCCGAGAGCGCCGCGCTGCGAGCCAGGGTGCCGGAGATCCTGAAGTGGCAGACGGAGAACTTCGGCCCCTACCCCTTCGCCGCGGCCGGGGCGATCGTCGAGCGGGACGGCGACGTCGGCTACGCGCTGGAGACCCAGAGCCGCCCGGTCTTCCCGCTCGGCTCCTTCGACACCCCGACCCTCGTCCACGAGCTGGCCCACCAGTGGTACGGCGACTCCGTGTCGCCCGCCTCCTGGAAGGACATCTGGCTGAACGAGAGCTTCGCGACCTACGCGGAGTGGCTGTACGCGGAGGACTTCGGCGGCACGCCCGCGCAGAAGAGCTTCGAGCGGGCCTTCGCCGACGAGGACGCCTGGGCCTTCCCGCCGGCCGAACCGCCCACCGCCGAGGACCTGTTCGGCGCGCCGGTGTACCAGCGGGGCGCGATGGTGCTGCACAAGATCCGGCAGGCGGTCGGCGACGACGCGTTCTTCGAGATCCTGGCGGGCTGGCCGGCGAAGTACCGGCACTCCACCGCCACCACCGAGGACTTCACGCGGTACGTGGAGTCGGTGGCGGGCCGCGACCTGGGGGACCTGTGGGACGTCTGGCTGTACGGCGACGGGAAGCCCGCCAAGCCGTAGGGCCCGTCAGGCCCTCGGCCCCTCGGCGCGGACACGACCTAGAGCGCCTTGCGCAGGACCAGGCACGGGCGGCCGTGCGCCAGGTCCGGGCGGCGCGCGGTCCCCTCGTAGCCGAGGGAGGTCCAGAAGGCGAGCGCCCGGGGGTTGTTCTCCAGGACGGCGAGCCGCAGGCCCGTGCGGCCCTGGGAGCGGAAGCCCTGCTCGACGTACCCGGCGAGGCGGCGGCCGAAGCCCGCGCGGTGCGCGCCGGCGTGGACCATCAGCAGGCCGAGCCATGGATCGGGGTCGGCCGGGTCGGGGTGCCGGCCGAGGGTGACGGCGATCGCGACCAGGCGCCCCTCGGAGCGGGCGAGCAGCACCTCGGCGGTCGGCTGGGCCAGTTCGTCGGCGAGGGCGGCGGCGACCTGCTCGGGCCGGATGCGGCCCGGGTCCGGGAAGTCGCCGCTGAGCTGCTGGAACTCCTCGTTCGAGGCGTACAGCTCGGTGAGTTCGGTGAGCAGCGGGCCGGGCAGGTCGTACGGGTCCTTGGCGGTCAGCGGTTCGACGATCACCCGGCAAGCGTAGAGCCCCGGCGCGCGGGCGCCGGGGCTCCAGGTCACGCGGAGCGGTCGGGTCAGATGTTGACGCCGAAGTCGCGGGCGATGCCCTCCAGGCCGGAGGCGTAGCCCTGGCCGACGGCGCGGAACTTCCACTCGGCACCGTTGCGGTACAGCTCGCCGAAGACCATGGCGGTCTCGACGGCGGCGTCCTCCGACAGGTCGTAGCGGGCGATCTCGGCGCCGCCGGCCTGGTTGACGATGCGGATGTACGCGTTGCGGACCTGGCCGAAGTTCTGCGAGCGGTTGACCGCGTCGTAGATGGAGACCGGGAAGACGATCTTGTCGACGTCGGCCGGGAGACCCGCCAGGTTGACGTTGATCTGCTCGTCGTCGCCGCCGCCCTCGCCGGTGCGGTTGTCACCGGTGTGGACGATGGTCTGGTCCGGGGTGGACTTGTTGTTGAAGAAGACGAAGTGCCCGTCGGAGACGACCTTGCCGGTGCCGTTGACACCGATCGCGGAGGCGTCGAGGTCGAAGTCCGTGCCGGTGGTCGTGCGGACGTCCCAGCCGAGGCCCACGGTGACGGCGGTGAGGCCCGGGGCCTCCTTGGTCAGGGAGACGTTGCCGCCCTTGGAGAGGCTTACAGCCATGGGAAGTCCCTTTCATCGCGGTGTGTTCACAGCGGATAACGCGCGACGGGGCGCGGCGGTTCCAGCCCGGCGGAGTCCACCCGGACGGCCCACCGCGAAATCGGGGTGACGTCGGGGTCCCCGGACGGGGAACATGGATGACATGTCCGGTCCGTATGTCATCCGCGGCTCCGTCTCGCTGCCCGAGGCCGAGCTCCAGTGGCGTTTCTCGCGGTCGTCCGGTCCGGGCGGGCAGCACGTCAACACCAGCGACTCGCAGGTGGAGCTGCGCTTCGACCTGGCGGCGACGGAAGCGCTCCCCGAGGTCTGGAAGGCCCGCGCCCTCGAACGGCTCGCGAGCCGCCTGGTGAACGGCGTCGTCACGGTCCGCGCCTCGGAGCACCGCTCCCAGTGGCGCAACCGCGAGACCGCCGCCGTCCGGCTCGCCTCGCTCCTGGCCGAGGCCACCGCCCCGCCACCGAAGCCGCGCCGCGCGACGAAGATCCCGCGCGGCATCAACGAGCGCCGGCTGCGGGAGAAGAAGCAGCGCTCGGACACCAAGCGCGGCCGCCAGGGCCGCGACTGGTAGCCCCTGTGGCCCCGTGGGCGCCGGACCCGCCGGCTCCGGCAGACCGGCCGGCGCCTATCCCAGCGTCCGGTACTTCCCCCGGAAGTACGTCAGCGGGCCGCCCTCCGCGGAGGGCAGGGTCGTCGCGAGCACGCGGGCGACGACGAGCGTGTGGTCACCGGCGACGACGCGGCTCTCCGTGCGGCACTCCAGCGTCGCGAGCGCGCCGCCGATCAGCGGGGCGCCGCTGTGCGGGCCGCGGGTGTAGGGGAGGTCGGCGAAGAGCAGCCGGTCGCTGACCCGGCCCTTCATCGCGAAACGGCCGGCGACGTGCCGCTGGCTCTCGGCGAGCAGCGACACCCCCCAGACGGGCACCTCGGCGAGCAGGTCGTCCATGCGCGAGTCGTTGCGCAGGCTGACCAGGACCAGCGGCGGGTCGAGCGAGACCGACAGGAACGCGGTCGCCGTCATGCCGACGTCCTCGCCCGACGGACCGTCGTCCGGGTCGTGCGCCGTCACCAGGACCACGCCCGCCGCGAGGCGCGCCATCGCCGCCTTGAACTCGTCGTTGCTCACCCCCTCAGCATGAGGGATGTCCAGGTCGCGGAGCGGGGCGGCGACGGGGGTCGAGGCACGGGACGGGGCGGGGGCCGGGGCGGGGGTCTTCTGCAGCACCCTCGCACGCTAGTCCGGGCCACGGGCCCCTTACATCGGGCCGTGGGACCAGTCCGGTTTCCCCCGCCGGTCCTAGGACCCTTTCGCCCGCCCGCTGCACCCCGTTCACCGGCCGTTCGGAATACCCCACGGCACCTTGTGACTTGAGTCACAGAGCACAGTATTTGTTGACCCTGTGTACCGGGTGCACAGCTCGCTGTGATTCAGTGACTGGGACAGTGCAGTACGAAGCCGATGAGAACCCTGGAGTTAGCTGTCGAGGTCTCGGGGAGAGCGAGCAATGGAGACCGAGTCGGAGCCGTACGTCCGTCTTGCGACCCTGCGGCAGCTGCATCAGGTCGTGGCGGACCTCAATACCGCCCGCAGCCTTGCGGACACCTTGCAGGCCGTCGCCGACGGCATCGTCGCCGGGCTCAACTATGAGCTGGCCTGCGTCAATCTCGTACGCCCCGACGGCGACCTGGTCGTCGCCGCCTTCGCCGGCAGCCCCGCCGCAGAAGCCCTGATCACCGGCCGGGTCGGCTCCCGCGCCTCCTGGGACCGCCGCCTCACCATGGGCGAGTCCTGGGGCGACCTGCGGTTCATCCCGCACACCGAGGGCTGGGTGCTGATCGAGGACGACGTCCCGCAGTGGCACACCGAGGGCCCCGCCCCCCGCTTCGAGGACGAGTGGCACCCCCACGACCGCCTCTACGCCCCCATGTACGCCTCCGGCTCCGGCCGCGAGCTGCTCGGCGTGATCTCCGTCGACCGCCCGCGCAACGGACGCCACCCCGGCCCCTGGGGCCGCGAAGCCCTCCAGATGTACGCCTCCCAGTCCGGCATCGCGATCAGCAACGCCCGGCTGCGCTCCAACATGCAGCGCGCCCTCGTCCGCCTGGAGCGCGAGCAGCAGGCCCTGCGCGCCAGCGAGGAGTCCTTCCGGCAGGCCTTCGAGTACGCGCCCTCCGGCATGGCCATCGCCGAGATGGGCGGCGACCAGCACGGACGCCTGCTGCGCACCAACGACGCCCTGTGCCGGCTGCTCGGCCGCCCCGCCTCCGTCATGCGCCGCTACTCCTTCGCCGACCTCGTCCACCCCGAGGACATAGGGACCCTGCTGCGCACCTCCGCCGAAGGCGGCCGCGCCGAGCTGCGCCTCGGCCGCCGGGACGGCACGTACGTCTGGGTCTCCCTGCGCAACTCCGTCGTCGCCGACACCGCCGACGGCCCCCGCTTCCTCCTCACCCACGTCGAGGACATCGAGGAGCGCAAGCGGCACGAGCTGCAGCTCGCCCACCGCGCCTCGCACGACGCCCTCACCGGCCTGCCGAACAGCGCCGAGCTGCGCTCCCGGCTCTCCGCCCGGCTCTGCGAGCGCCCCTTCGCCGGCTCCGGCGCCCCCGCCGACGAGTACGAGCCGCCGTACGAGTACGACTACGACCACGCGCACGGACACGGCTTCGGCTTCTCCCCGGTCGGCGCCGCCGCCGGGGCGTACGACGGGCACGTGCACTCCGTCGCCCCCACCGGCGGCGAGGTCGACGACGGTACGAAGGGGCTCGCCGTCCTCTTCTGCGACCTCGACGGCTTCAAGTCGATCAACGACCGCTTCGGGCACCACACCGGCGACGCCGTCCTCATCGAGGTGGCCCGCCGGCTCACCACGGGCGTACGGGACGGGGACACGGTCGCCCGGCTCGGCGGCGACGAGTTCGTGGTCCTCGCCGACGGCCTGGGCTCGGCCGACGCCGCCGACCTCGCGGTGCGGCTGCGGAACGCGATCATTCCGCCGATCCGGGTCGACGGGCGGGCGGTCCGGGTCGGTGCCAGCTTCGGCATCGGCTGGGCCGAGTGCGGTATGACCGTGGAAGAGGTCCTGAACAGCGCGGACCAGCGGATGTACATAGAGAAGCGGTCCCGCTCGAAGATGCACCGCCGCGCCGGATAGGCCCCGGAGACGGGTTCCCGTTCACGGGACGTACACGGAGCGCGGAATTCCCCGCAGGGCCGTTCGGGGTAGGCTCGGCCGGTCGGCGACGGCCGGCGAGCAGGGAAAGGGAGTGACCCGGATGGCTGCGGGCAACGACGGCGGGAAGACGCCCGAGGACGACGATCCGTTCGGCTACCTGTACGAGGACGGCCAGGCGGCAGGCGCCCAGCCGCCCCAGGGCGGCGGCTACGGCTACCCCGGCCCCGCGTCCCAGCCGGGCGTCCCCCGCACCTCGTACAACCAGGTCCGCACGGTCGGCGAGCGCCAGTACGGCGGCCGCCCCCCGGCCCCCCACGTCCCGCAGCAGCAGGCGTACGGCCAGCCGCACCCGCAGTACGCGGCCCCCGAGACGTACCCGGGCGGCCCCCAGACCCGCCAGACCCCGATGCCCCCCACCGGGCGCGGCGGCGGCCCCAACACCAAGGGCCTGCTGATGGGCGCCGTCGCGGTCGTCGCGGTCGTCGTCATCGGCATCGCGGTCGCCGTGATCAACAACAACGGCGGCGAGTCCGACAACGCGGGCAGCGCGGGTGGCAAGACCACCGCCCCCACCCAGGTCGAGGAGTCCCCCTCCACCGACTCCAGCCCCTCCTCCAAGCCGCCGACGGAACTGCCGCAGCAGGACGCGGCGACGCTGAAGCTGGGCGGGTCGGCGGTGCTGGCGAAGGACATCAAGGGCGCGGAGGGTGCGGACGGCGCCTACGTGACCGGGTTCAACGCGATCGGCTCGTCGGTGACCTGGCAGGCGGACGTGCCCGAGGCCGGGGAGTACTACCTGTACGTGCGGTACGCGATCCCGGCGAAGGACGCGAACGCGACGCTGACCGTCAACGACAAGGCGAACAGCAATCCGATAGGGCTGAAGAACTTCGTCGGCTCCTCGGACCCCAACCTGGAGAAGAACTGGCAGACCACCTGGGCGCCGGTCACCCTGAAGCAGGGGCAGAACTCGATCAAGCTCTCCTGCGAGCAGGGCAACCAGTGCGACGCGCTCTTCGACTGGCTGAAGATCAGCAAGACCAAGCTGAGCGGCTGAGTGGTGCGGCGGCCGCCTGACGGCCGTGGCGGCGGGGCTCCTTCGGGAGCCCCTTCGTCGTTCCGGGCGCGGGTCGCCGAGGGCGGTGATCCGGCGTCAGGCCGCCGTCGCCGGGGCCTGGACCGTGATGCGGGGGAGCATCGCCTCGTACGCCGTCTCGTCGAACTCGCCGGCCACCGGGGAGAGGACGGTCGCCGCGGAGAGGGCGACGGCGTGGGCGAGCCGGGTGGGCCAGTCGGTGCCGTCGACCAGGCCGGCGAGGAGGGCGGCGACGGCCGAGTCGCCGGCTCCGGTCGGGTTGCCCTGGACGGGGGCGGGCGGGGCCGCCTGCCACAGGCCCTCCGGTGTGACGGCGAGCAGGCCCTCGGGGCCGAGCGAGGTGACGACCGCGTGGGCGCCGCGGCGGCGGGCGTCGCGGGTGGCGCGGTGGGGCTCGCGGGAGCCGGTGAGCAGGGCCAGTTCGTCGGCGTTGGGCTTGATCAGGTCGGGGCGGGCGGCGATGCCGCGGCGCAGTGGTTCGCCGCTGGTGTCGAGGAGGACCGGGACGCCGGCGCCCCGGGCGAGCCGGACGAGTTCGGCGTACGCGCCGACGTGGATGCCCGGCGGGAGGCTGCCGCAGAGCGCGACCGCCCGTGCCCCGTCGAGGAGTTCGGTGTAGCGGGTGGTGAACGCGGCCCATTCGGACGGGGCGATGGCCGGGCCGGGCTCGTTGAGCTGGGTGGTGTCGCCGGTGGCGGCGTCGACGACGGCGACCGTGCGCCGGGTGGGCCCCTCGACGGGGACCAGCGCGTCGTGGACCCGCTGCCCCTGGGTCGTGCGGGCGAGGAGTTCGCGCAGGGTCGCGCCGGTGGCTCCGCCGGCGAAGCCGGTGACGACGGTCTCGTGGCCGAGGGCGCCGAGCACCCGGGCGACGTTGAGGCCCTTGCCGCCGGGGCGTTCGATGACCTGGGTGACGCGGTGCGAGGCGTGCGGGACGAGGGCGGGCACCCGATAGGTCAGGTCCACCGCCGTGTTGAGGGTGACCGTGAGGATCACCGGCGCCACCCCCGTCGTCTCGTGTCAGCGCTGCTGGCGCCCTGATCATGCCAAACAGATGGCGGTTGGCCCAGACCCTGGACCAACCGCCGTGACGTGATTTCAGGTACGTCGCGCGTGCTCAGCCCAGCTGGGGCTCGACCACCCAGGTGCCCTTGCGCATGACGCCCTTGAGTTCGAAGTCCGCGTCGAGGACGACGAGGTCGGCGTCCTTGCCGGGCTCCAGGGAGCCGACGCGGTCGTAGACGCCGAGCAGCTTGGCCGGGTTGGCGGAGATGGCCTGGACGACCGACTCCACGGGCAGCCTGTCGATGGTGGCCGCCCGCTTGAACGCGCGGTCCAGCGTCAGCGTCGAGCCGGCGATGGAGCCGCCCTCGACGAGCCGCGCCACACTGTCCTTCACCTCGACCTCCAGCGGGCCGAGCATGTAGCGCCCGTCGCCGAAGCCGGCGGCGTCCATCGCGTCGGTGATGAAGGCGACCCGGTCGGCACCGGCGTGGTGGAAGGCGAGCTCCAGGGCGGCCGGGTGCAGGTGGGTGCCGTCGTTGATGAGCTCGACGGTGATCCGCTCGTCCTCCAGGAGCGCGGCGATCGGGCCGGGCGCGCGGTGCGCGAGGCCGGGCATCGCGTTGAAGAGGTGGGTGGCGACGGTGGCGCCGGCGTCGATCGCGGCCTGCGTCTGCTCGTACGACGCGTCCGTGTGCCCGATCGCGGCGATCACGCCGTGCTCGGCGAGCAGGCGTACGGAGTCGATGCCGCCGGGCAGCTCGGTGGCGAGGGTGACCATGCGGGCCTGGCCGCGGCCCGCGTCGATCAGCTTGCGCACGTCGGCCGGGTCGGGGTCGCGCAGCAGGGTCTCGTCGTGGGCGCCCTTGCGGCACGGCGAGATGAACGGGCCCTCGAAGTGCAGGCCGGCGATCTCGCCCTGCTCGGCCAGCTCGGAGAGCAGTCCGGCGCGCTCGGTGAGGAAGTCCATCTCGCCGGTGACGAAGGAGGCGACGACGGTGGTGGTGCCGTGCAGCCGGTGGGTGTGGACGCCGGTGAGCACCTCGTCCACGGTGCCGGAGGTGAAGGAGGCGCCGCCGCCGCCGTGGTTGTGCATGTCCACGAACCCGGGCACGAGCCAGTGGCCGGTGAGGTCGAGGGCCGGTGCGTCCTCGCGGGTGGAGCCCGCGATGCGGCCGTTCTCGACGATCACTCGTCCGTTCTCGACGATCCCGGTCGGCAGCACCACGCGGGCCCCGGTGAGAACTGTGGAAACGGCCATCAGGCGGATACCTCCGAGTCGGTGGGGTGCTGGTCGGCGAGCAGGTCCCAGGCGAGGAGGCCCGCGCCCAGGCATCCGGCGGTGTCCCCGAGGGCCGCCGGGACGATGGCGGGCAGCTTCTGGAAGGTGACGCGCTCCTCCACCGCGGCCCGTAGGGGTGTGAACAAGGTTTCCCCTGCCTCGGCGAGACCGCCACCGATGATGAGCGTGCGGGGGTCCAGCAGGGTGAGCGCGGTGACCAGGCCGTCGGCCAGGGCGTCGACGGCGTCCTGCCAGACCCGTGCGGCGGCGGGGTCGCCGGACTCGACGGCCTTGGCGCAGTCGGCGGCGTCGGCGGCGGGGTCGCCGGAGGCGGTGGCCCAGGCGTGCGAGACGGCGGAGGCGGAGGCGTACCGCTCCAGGCAGCCGCGCTGGCGGCAGCCGCACTCGATGCCGCCCGGGCGGACCACGATGTGGCCGATCTCGCCCGCGTAGCCGTGGGCGCCGGCCTCGATCTCGCTGCCGATGCCGATGGCCCCGGCGATGCCGGTGCCGAGCGGCACGAAGAGGAAGCGGTCGGCGCCGTTCCCGGCGCCGATGCGGCCCTCGGCGAGGCCGCCGGTGCGCACGTCGTGGCCGAGGGCGACCGGGATGGCGCCCAGGCGCTCGCTGAGCAGGGCGCGCAGGGGGACGTCGCGCCAGCCGAGGTTGGCGGCGTAGACGGCGATGCCGTTCTCGGCGTCGACGATGCCGGGGACGGCGACCCCGGCGGCCGCGGCGGGCTCGCCGTACCGCTCCTGGCCCAGGGCGCGCAGCTCCTCGGCGAAGCCGAGGATCGTCTCGACGACGGCCTCTGGTCCGCGCTCGCGGCCGGTGGCGCGACGGGCCTCGTGGAGCAGGGTGCCGTCCGCCCCGACCAGGGCGGCCTTCATACCGGTGCCGCCCACATCGAGGGCGATGACGTGTCTCACGAGGACAGTCTCGCGCGTGAGCACCCGAAAGGTCTAGTCCACTGTGGAGGATTGTTGCGCACGGATACAAATTCGAAGGGGTGACGGCCCGTGATGCGTTGCAAAAGCGATATGCAGGTGGTGTAGACCTCCCCGGCGCGGTCGGGGGAAACTTGCCGCTCACGGAGGTTCGACGGCGAGCAGACGATGAGCAAAGGGTGGGTTACAGCTGTGCAGCGGCGACGATTTCTTGGACTGGCCGCGGCGGCCTCCGCACTCGGCCTGACCGGCGCGCTCTCCGGCTGCGGCACCCTGAGCGGTGAGACCGGCGACGTCACCCTCAAGCTGGTGGCCGCCGACTATGACCTCGCCGGCGGCGACTCCACCAAGAAGTACTGGGCCGGCGTCGTCTCCGCCTTCGAGGCGAAGAACCCCGGCGTGAAGGTCCAGGTCCAGATCGAATCCTGGAACGACGTCGACCGCAAGGTCGCCGAGCTGGTCAAGGCCGGCCAGGCCCCCGACATCGCCCAGATCGGCGCCTACGCCGACTACGCGTCCGCCGGGCAGCTCTACTCCGCCGACGAGCTCCTCTCCATCCGGGTCCAGGCCAACTTCCTCGCCCCGCTCGTCGCGGCCGGCGAGAACAAGCGCACCCAGTACGGGCTGCCCTTCGTCGCCTCCACCCGGCTGCTCTTCTTCAACGAGGGCCTCTTCGAGAAGGCCGGCATCACCGCGCCGCCCACCACCTGGGACGAGCTCGCCGCCGCCGCGCGCAAGCTGGAGAAGAAGGGCGTGAAGTACCCCTTCGCGCTGCCGCTCGGGCCCGAGGAGGCCCAGGCCGAGACGATGATGTGGCTGCTCAGCGGCGGTGACGGCTACACCGACGCCACCGACCACTACAAGATCGACTCGGACGCGAACATCCGCACCTTCGAGTGGCTGCGGACCCACCTCGTCGCCGAGGGCCTCACCGGCCCCGTCGCCCCCGGCAAGCTCAACCGCAAGGAGGCCTTCGCGGCCTTCGCCCGCGGCGAGGTCGGCATGCTCAACGGGCACCCGTCCCTGATGCAGGAGGCCGCGAAGAAGGGCGTCAAGGTCGGCAAGGTCGCCCTGCCCGGTGCGTCCGGCAAGGCCAGGGCCACCATGGGTGTCGCCGACTGGATCATGGGCTTCAAGCAGAACGGGCACCGCAAGGAGATCGGCGCCTTCCTCGACTTCGCCTTCAACGACGAGAACGTCCTGAAGTTCGCGGGCGACAACGGCCTCCTGCCCGCCACCATCACGGCCTCCGCCAGCATGGAGTCCGACCCGGCCCACGCCGACCTCCGCGAGTTCCTCCAGGCCCTCCCCGACTCCCAGCTGCCCCCGGTCGGCAAGACCTCCTGGGCCCGGGTCAGCGGCGCCGTCAAGGAGAACATAGGCAAGGCCGTCGCCCCCGACGCCAAGCCGGCCGAGGTCCTGGGCCGGATCGCCCGCGAGGCGACGGCGGCGGAGAACGCGGAGTAGCGGCACCGCGGGACAGCTCGGCAGGAGCGACCGGACGCCGACGGCATAGGTTGGTCCGCATGACCACCGAACCCGGCGAGCTGGGCGAGCGGGAGCAGGCCGTCCTGGCCATGGAACGGCGTTCCTGGCCGGGCCCCGGCGCCAAGGAGCGGGCCGTGCGCGAGCGGCTCGGCCTCTCCGCGACCCGCTACTACCAGCTGCTCAACGCCCTCCTCGACGATCCGCGGGCCCTCGCCCACGACCCGGTCACCGTGAACCGCCTGCGCCGGGTCCGCGCGGAGCGGGAATCCCGCCGCTGACCCGTCCGCCCGGCTCGTCCCGCCCCGCTGACGCGGGCCGCGTCCCTGGGTAGGGTCGTGAGCATGGTCAGCAGCCTTCCGCACCCGACCACAACCGCCGGCCGCGACGGTCTCGCCGCGCTCCTCGCGCGCCCCGAGAAGGCCGTCGTCGCCCTCGACTTCGACGGGACGCTCGCCGAGATCGTCCCCGACCCCGAGCGGGCGCGCGCCCACCCGGGCGCCGTCCCCGCCCTGGCCGCGCTCGCCCCGAGGGTGGCCGCCGTCGCCGTGGTCACCGGCCGCCCCGCCGGAGTGGCCGTACGGTACGGGGGCTTCGCCGGCGTCCCCGGCCTGGAGCACCTCGTGGTCCTGGGCCACTACGGCGCCGAACGCTGGGACGCCGTCACCGGCACCGTCCACGCCGCCGCCCCGCACCCCGGCGTCGCCTCGGTCCGCGCCGAGCTCCCCGGCTTCCTCGACCGGATCGGCGCCTGGCCCGGCACCTGGATCGAGGAGAAGGGCCGCGCGGTCGCCGTCCACACCCGGCGCGCCGCCGACCCGCAGGGCGCCTTCGAGGCCCTGAAGGGTCCCCTGGGCGACCTGGCCACCCACCACGGCCTGGTCCTCGAACCCGGCCGCATGGTTCTGGAGCTCCGCCCCCCGGGCATGGACAAGGGCGTCGCCCTCGCCGACTACGTCCACGAGCTGGGCGCCGAGTCCGTCCTGTACGCGGGCGACGACCTGGGCGACCTCCCGGCGTACGCGGCCGTCGAGAAACTCCGCTCCGACGGCACGCCCGGCCTCCTCGTCTGCTCCGCCTCGGCCTCGGAGTCCGTCCCCGACCTCGCCGAACGCGCGGACCTCACGGTCCCGGGCCCCGCGGCGGTCGTGGGACTCCTCGCCGGGCTGGCGGAGGCGATCCGGAACGCCTAGCGGCCCCCGGGTGCCGTGAACTCGCTTTCGGCCACGTCTGATTGCTTTCGGACGTCTTCGTCGCCGGGTGGTTCGGGTGGGCGGCCCCGTGGCACCCTCGGACGTGACGGCGGTGACGTGACGGGGCGGGGGTTGCCTTGGCTGACGAATGGCTCGATCTGGCCGATGCCGTAGGGCTGTTGAGAGAACAGCTGGCGGCCGCACAGCGCGCCGCCGACGGTTCGGACGTACGGTTCCGGGTCGGCGAGGTCACCGTCGAACTGTCCGTCCAGCTGACCCGGACCACCGGGGGCGGCGGCTCGCTGCGGTTCGGGGTCCTCGGTGCCGACGGCAAGCGCGAGCACGCCGACGCCACCACGCACCGCCTGCAGATCACCCTCCACCCGCGCGGCCGGACCGGGGGTGACCTGGAGATCGGCGACTTCGACTAGCGCCCGACAGGGGGACGGGGTGAGGCTGGAACGGGTCGTACGGATCCGGCTGCGGGACCCGGAGGGGCGCCGCGGCGCCGGCACGGGCTTCCTCGTCGCGCCCGGTCTCGTCCTCACCGCCGCGCACCTGCTCCGTACCCGCGACGGACGGCGGCGCACCGCCACCGTGGACCGGCACCCGGCCACCGTCCGCTGGCTGCGGTACGACGAGGCCGTCGACGCCGCCCTCCTCCACGTCCCCGCGCTCGCCGACGCCCCCACGACCGGGCCGCAGCGCTGGGGTGACCTCGCCACCTCACGGCCCGGGCACCCCGTGGAGGCCTACGGCTTCCCGCGCTTCCAGCTCCTCCCCGGCGGCCGCGAGCGGGCGGGCGAGCACCTGGCCGGCCGGATCAGCCCCGGCTCCGGCGCCGCGGCGCGCCGCTGGGAGGTCCTGAGCGGTGATCCGCTGCCCGCCCCCCACCCGGAGGACGAGGACAGCGCCTGGGCCGGCATGTCCGGCGCCCCCGTCTTCAGCGGCGACCTCCTCCTCGGCGTGGTCCGCCGCGACCGGCGCGCCGCCGCCGGGAGCCGGCTCACCGTGACCCGCAGCAGCGAACTCCTCTCCGACGACGCCTTCCGGGCCGCGCTGCGCGGGGCGTCCGTCGGCGGCCGGCAGCCCGTCACCGAACCCGCCGACCTGGCCGCCCTCCTCGAACCCGCCGTCCCCGAACGGGACCTGCGCTCCCCGGCGATGCTGCTGCGCGCCGACGTCGAGGCCACCCCGTTCCGCGGCCGCCGCGAGGAGTGGCGCCAGCTCTCCGACTGGTGCCTGGACGCCGGACGCGGCGGCCTGTCCGTACGCGTGCTGACCGGGCCCGGCGGCCAGGGCAAGAGCCGGCTCGCCCGCGAGCTCGTCGAGGCCGTGGCCCTGACCCCGGGCTGGGTGGGCGGGCTGCTCCGCGCCGACCTCGGCGACGAGACCTGGCAGGGCGGCGGCCCGTCCGGCGCCACCGCGGCGGCCCTCGACGGGCTCGCCGTCTGCGCCCGCGACCTGCTCCTCGTCGTCGACTACGCCGAGTCCCGCCCCCGCTGGATCCGCCGGCTCGTCGAGCGGCTGCGCCCCGCGGCCGCCGCGGGCCGCACCGTGCGCCTGCTGCTCGTCGCCCGGTCCTCCGGCGGCTGGCAGCTCGACCCGTACGACGTGTCCGCGGCCACCCACGAGATCCTCGCCTCGGCGCTCAGCTCCGAGCTCGGCCCCCTCGACGTGACCTCGGAGGACCGGCGGGACGCCTTCCGGGCCGCCGTCCGGGGACTCGCGGAGCTGCTCGGCCACACGACCGGGCCCGAGGGGTACGACTGGACCGCCGTCGCCGACCGCGTCGCCCCGCCCGCCGACCTGGCCGGCAGCCGCTACGCCACCGCGCTCAACGTGCAGATGGAGGCGCTCGTCGCGCTGCTCCAGGCCGGTCCCGAGCCGCTGGACGCGGTCCCCGGCGAGGCCGTCGAGGCCACCCTGCTGCGGCACGAGGAGCGCTACTGGGCGCGGGCCTTCGCCGGTTCCGGCCCGCCCCTGCCGATGCCGCTGGTCCGGCGGATCGTCGCCGCGGCCACGCTGTGCGGGGCGGCCGACGAGGACGAGGCGATCGCCGTGCTCGCCCGGGTCCCGGGCCTCGGCGGGGAGGCGGCCAGGGCGCATGCCTGGGAGTACGCCGAGGCGCTCCGTCGGCTCTACCCGGCCGCCCACGAGGCCTACTGGGGCAGCCTCCAGCCCGACCGGGTGGCCGAGTTCCAGGCCTCGCTCCTGGTCACCGAGGTGCCCGCGCTGCTGCCCGCGCTCACCGCGCGGGCCACCCCCGCCCAGCAGATCCAGGCCATGACCGTGCTGACCCGCTCGGTGGTCGCCCACGCCAACGGCGGCCGCACGGGATGGCGCGACGCGACCCTCGAACGGCTCGGCGGCCTCGTCGACGGCCCCGACCTGGGCACGGAGGTGCTGCGGTCCTGCGCGGTCGCGCTGCCGCCGTCCTCCGACGCCCTCGCCCACTTCGCCGGCCGGCTCACCGGCCGGCTCGTCGAGCGGTACCGCGAGGAGGGCGGGGACCCGGCGGCGCTCGCCTGGGCGCTGGAGCAGTCGGCCGAGGCGACGAGCACGCTCGGCGACTGGCGCCAGGCCCTCGCGGCGAGCGAGGAGTCGGTCGCGCTCCGCCGCGCCCTGCCCCGTACCCCGCGCACGGCGTACGAACGCAGGCTCGCCGAGGGGATGATGCAGCTCGCGAACCTGCGTCGGTGGGCCGACCGGGCATCTGACGGTCTGCCGCTCGCCGAGGAGGCCGTGGAGCTGTGCCGCAGCGTCGTCCGCGCCGAACCGGACGCGGCGCGTCCGGCGCTGGGCAGGGCGCTGACCGCGCTCGCCCGGGTGTACGCGGACATGGCCCGCAGGTCCGACGCCCTGCGGGTGGCCGAGGAGGCGGTGAGGGTCCGGCAGGCCCTCGCGGACGAGGACCCCGTCTACGAGGCCGGATGGGTGGTGTCGCTCCGACTGCTCGCCTCCTGTCAGACGGAGACGGGTGCGATCGAGGAGGGGACCAGGACGGCGGAGGCCGCGCTCGCCGTCCAGCGCCGGCTCACGCGGGAGAACCCGGACGCGCACCTGGAAGGCCTCGCCCGCACGTTGAAGGACGTCTCCTGGCACTACTGGCAGGCAGGTCTCGACGAGGCCCGCAGCCTCGACGCCTCGGAGGAGGCGGTGGTCCTGCTGCGCCGCCTCGCCGTCGGCAACCCCGACTCGCACGACGACAGCCTGGCCCACGCCCTGGTCAACCTCGCCGCCTCCCAGCCGGCCGCGGAGGCGCTGGTCAGCCTCGACGAGGCCCTCGCCATCGACAGGCGCCTGTTCCGGCGCCTGCCCTGGCACGATGACAACCTGCGCCTGCTGCACGCCAACCGGGCCGCCTTCCTGTGGGAGCTGTCGCGGGAGGCCGAGGCGATCGAGGCGCTGACCGTCGCGGTCGGCCTCGGCCGGGAGCTGTACAGGGACCACGCCCTCGCGTACGGGCTGCAGCACGCCAAGGACCTCGAACGGCTGGCCCGGTACCAGCACGACACGCTGCAACGTACGGAGGAGCCGCTCGCCGCGGTCGAGGAGGCCGGCGCGATCCGCCGCTTCCTCGCCGAGCTCCATCCCGACCCCGACCCGTACGAGACGGGCCGCGCCTTCTCCTGCTACCTGCGCTCCTGGTACCTGTGGGCGAGCGGCCGGCTCGCCGAGGCGGCGGAAGCGTCGGCGGAGGGCATCGCGCTGTACGAGCGGCGGCTGTCGAGCGGGGGCGAGGTCCCCCTGCTCGACCACATCACCTGCCTCGACCACGCCGCGCTCCTCAAGGAGGAGACGGGGCACGGTGCGGCGGCGCTCGCCGAGCGGTACCGGATCGTCGGGATGGTGCGCCCGCTCGCGGCGGAGGGGCCCGAGGGCCGGCGGCGGCTCGCCGACCACCTGTGGCGGACTGCCTCGCTGGCCGAGCGGACCGGTGGCGTCCGGGACCGGCTGGCGGCGCTGCCCCTGATCCGGGAGGCGGCCGAGGTGTACACGCGCCTGCGCCCCGACCGGGTGCGCGCATGGGACGAGGACCTGACCGACGCGGCGGGGACCTGGATCCGGCTGCTGGAGGGCACCGGGCGACGCTCGGAGGCGGCTGCCGTGCGCCATCGCTATGGCCTGCACGACGCCTGATCGGGCCGGGACCGCCGGGGCCGACCTGACGAGAGGAGTACGGGAGAGATGACCGCACCAGCGCAGACGCCGGAGGAGGGGGACTCGGGGCTCGTCTTCGAATCCCTCGAAGCCTTCGTGAGCGAGTATCTGACGGAGATTCTGCGGCGCCCGGTGGACGGGCAGCGTTTCGCCTGGTGCGCCGAGTGGTGGCGGCATCCCGAGGCGATCGTCCGCTTCGCAGGGATGTGGCGGTCCTTCGAGTACCTGAGGCTGGACGTGTCCATGGGGATGTCCAACTGGTGGCTGCACCACGCCGATCCGCACCTCGCGGTGCTGATGGACGCGTACCGGGGGCCGTTCGTGCACTGCACCGGTCCTCAGGGCCACCAGGAGGCGTACGGCCCGCTCCCGCACAGCCCGGTCCCGCCGGGCGTGCTGGACCTGCCTGCCTTCTCGCTGGCGGCTGCCGACGCGGAGCAGGCAGCCCAGGCCGACGCCGGCACCCGTCAGGCCTGACGCACCGCGTCCAGCTGCGCCAGGAACCACTCCCGGGGCGGCAGCGCCGTCGCCGCGGTGGCGAGGCGCTTCGTGCGTTCGGCGCGTTCGGGGGCCGGCATCGACAGGGCCTCGTGGAGGGCCACGGCGGTCTGCGTCACGTCGTAGGGGTTCACCGTGAGGGCGTCCTCGCCCAGCTCCTCGTACGCGCCCGCCTCGCGGGACAGGACCAGGGCGCAGCCCTCGTCGGAGACGACGGGGATCTCCTTGGCGACCAGGTTCATGCCGTCGCGGACGGGGTTGACCAGGGCGACGTCCGCCAGCCGGTAGGCGGCGAGGGAGCGGGTGAAGTCGTCCTGGACGGAGAGCAGGACGGGCTGCCAGTCGGGGGTGCCGAACTCCTCGTTGACCGCCTCGGCGAGCTCGGTGACCGAGGCCGTGTACGCGCGGTAGACCTCCAGGTCCTGCCGGGAGGGGTACGCGGAGGCCAGGTGGACGACCCGGCCGCGCCACTCGGGGCGGGTGGCGAGGAGCTCGCGGTAGGCGAGCAGGCCGCGCGGGATGTTCTTGGAGAGTTCCGTGCGGTCGACGCGGACGATGGTCTTCCGGCCGCCGGTCTCGGCGCGCAGGTCGGCGAGGCGCGCGTCGACCGCGGGGCGGTGGGCGAGGGCACGCAGCTCGTCGCCGTCGACGCCCAGGGGGTACGCGGCGACGCGGGTGGTGGCGTCGACGAGCGGGTCGGCGAGGAAGGCGGAGGCCCAGGCGCGGGTGTGGAAGCCGCGCTCGTCCGCGCCGAGCATGCCCTCGACCAGCTCGCGGTGGATGTCGTCGGGCAGCATCTCCAGGTAGCCGGGCGCCGCCCACGGGGTGTGCGTGAAGTGCCCGATCCGCAGGTCCGGGCGGAGCGCGCGGAGCATGCCGGGGACGAGCGCCAGGTGGTAGTCCTGCACGAGGACCGCCGCGCCGGGGTCCGCCGCCTCGGCGAGGGCCTCGGCGAAGGCGCGGTTGTAGGCGCGGTAGGAGCCCCAGCGGCGGCGGAAGTCCGCGTCGAAGACGGGCTCGCGCGGGATGTCGTACAGGTGGTGGTGGAGGAACCAGAGCACCGAGTTCGCGATGCCGTTGTACGCGTCGGCGTACACCTCCGGGTCGATGTCCAGCATGCGTACGCCCGGTTCGGCGACCCCGCGGCGGACGGCCTCGCGATCGCCGTCGCCGAGCGCGGCGCACACCCAGAGGCCGCCCTCCGAGGAGACGGCGCTCAGGCCCGAGACGAGCCCGCCGCCGCCCCGCCGGGTGTCCAGGGAGCCGTCGTCACGCACGGTGTACGAGACCGGGCCGCGGTTCGATGCCACGAGGACGGTAGCCATACGGCGAACCTAGCCCGTCCGGTAAACGCTCAAACGTACGGATACCAGACGGGCGGGTTCGGCCACGGAGGGTGTGCGGCCCGGTCCCGCGGGCGCCGGGCCCGGCGCGCCGAGCGGCCACGGCCGGTCCCGGTCGCCGCCGGTCCCGGTGTCACGCCACGCGGCGGTGCGCGTACTCCGCGATCTCCGCCATCGGCGGGCGTTCCTCCGTGTCCACCGGGTACGTGTGGGGCTCGAAGCCCTTCTCGCCCCGCTCGAACTGGGTCAGCCGCGGGCGCACCAGATGCCCGCGGGACAGGCGCAGCTGCGCCGTCCGGTAGATCGCGGCCGCCATCCGGCCCAGCGCCCGCCCGTCCTGGTGCCGGTGCTTGCGCACCCCCACGTCCACCTGCGCGAGGGCGTCCAGGCCCACCGTGTGCAGGGCGTCGACGAGCAGGCCCAGCTCCACTCCGTAACCGACCGGGAACGGCAGCCGTTCGAGCAGCGAGCGGCGGGCCGCGTACTCGCCGCCCAGCGGCTGGACGAAGCCGGCCAGCTGCGGCCAGTGCAGATTGAGCAGCGGGCGCGCCACCAGTTCCGTCACCCGACCGCCCTGACCAGGGGTGTCGCCGAGCGGGCGGTCGTACATCGCCTTCACGAAGTCGACGTCCGGATCGGTGAGCAGGGGGCCCACGATGCCGGTGACGAAGTCCGCGGAGAAGTCCCTGAGGTCCGCGTCCACGAAGCAGACCACGTCCCCGTTCGTCACCATGAGTGACCGCCACAGGACCTCGCCCTTGCCGGGCACCGCCGGTATCCGGGGCAGGATCGCGTCGCGCGCCACCACCCGCGCGCCGGCCGCCGCCGCGACCTCCGCCGTACGGTCCGTGGAGCCCGAGTCGATCACCACGAGCTCGTCCACCAGCGGGACCGCCTCGGTCATCAGCTCGCGGCGGATCACGGAGACGATCGTGCCGACCGTCGCCTCCTCGTTCAGCGCGGGCAGCACCACGCTGACCCGCGTCCCCCGCTTGGCGGCGAGGACGCGCTCCAGCGGGCGGTCGGCAACGGACCAGGACCGCCGGGCCAGCCAGCGCTCCACCTCTTCCAGCAACGTGATCTCCATCTCGCGGATCGGACGACCGTCTCCACCTTCGTAGCCTTCGGTTACAGTCTTGAACAACGCGGATCCCCGATGCATGTCGGGGTGCCGACCGCGTCTCACAATCGAATACCGCTCATCCAGAGGGGCAGAGGGAAACGGCCCGTTGAAGCCCCGGCAACCCTCCAGTCGGTTACTCGTCCTCCAGCGAGGTCCCCGACTAGGGAAGGTGCCAAATCCGTCTCATGGCGAAAAATTCGTCATGGGAAAGATGAGGAGAAAGGGCCTCGCCTCCATGGCTGCACAGACCGTCGCACCCGGAACCACCGTCGACCTCGGTCCCGCTTCCGGACTCTCTTGTCGCGAATGCGGCGAATCCTTCCCGCTCGGCCCGATCTTCGCCTGCGAGCTCTGTTTCGGCCCGCTCGAAGTCGCGTACGACCTGCCCTCCGGTGACCCGGAGGAGCTGCGCAAGCGCATCGAGGCCGGCCCCGCCAACATCTGGCGCTACGCCCCGCTGCTGCCCGTCCCGGCCGACGTCGCCGAGAAGCCGAACCTGAACCCCGGCTGGACCCCGCTCGTCAAGGCCGACAACCTGGCCCGCGAGATCGGCGTCGAGCCCGGCAAGCTGTTCGTCAAGGACGACTCCGGCAACCCGACCCACTCCTTCAAGGACCGGGTCGTCGCCCAGGCCATCGAGGCCGCCCGCGCCTTCGGCTTCACCACCCTGTCCTGCTCCTCCACCGGCAACCTGGCCGGCGCCGTCGGCGCGGCCGCCGCCCGGGCCGGCTTCCGCTCCTGCGTGTTCATCCCGCACGACCTGGAACAGGGCAAGGTCGTCATGGCCGGTGTCTACGGCGGTGACCTCGTCGCCATCGAGGGCAACTACGACGACGTCAACCGCTTCTGCTCGGAGCTCATCGGCGACCCGCTCGGCGAGGGCTGGGGCTTCGTCAACGTCAACCTGCGCCCGTACTACGGCGAGGGCTCCAAGACGCTCGCGTACGAGATCTGCGAGCAGCTCGGCTGGGTCATCCCCGACCAGCTGGTCATCCCGATCGCCTCCGGCTCGCAGCTCACCAAGATCGACAAGGGTCTGCAGGAGCTCATCAAGCTGGGCCTGGTCGAGGACAAGCCGTACCGGATCTTCGGCGCCCAGGCCGAGGGCTGCTCCCCGGTCTCCGTCGCCTTCAAGGCCGGCCACGACGTGGTGAAGCCCCAGAAGCCGAACACCATCGCCAAGTCCCTCGCCATCGGCAACCCGGCCGACGGGCCGTACGTGCTCGACATCGCCCGCCGCACCGGCGGCGCCGTGGAGGACGTGAACGACGAGCAGGTCGTGGACGCGATCAAGCTGCTCGCCCGCACCGAGGGCATCTTCGCCGAGACCGCGGGCGGCGTGACCGTCGGCGTCACCAGGAAGCTGGTCGAGGCGGGTCTGATCGACCCGACGCTGACGACGGTGGTCCTCAACACCGGCGACGGCCTCAAGACCCTCGACGCCGTTGCCGACAGCTCTCAGGCGACCGCCACCATCCGCCCGAGCCTGGACGCGTTCCGCGACGCGGGCCTGGCCCACTGAAAGGTACGTGACCCCATGGCCGTCAACGTCCGCATCCCCACCATCCTCCGCACCTACACCGGTGGTCAGTCCGAGGTGAAGGCGGAGGGCACGACCCTCGCCGAGGTCATCGCCGACCTGGAGAAGAACCACGCGGGCATCGCCGCCCGTGTCCTGGACGACCAGGGCAAGCTGCGCCGCTTCGTCAACGTGTACGTCAACGACGACGACGTGCGCTTCGAGCAGGGCCTGGAGACCGCGACGCCGGACGGCGCGGGCGTCTCCATCATCCCGGCGGTCGCCGGCGGCTGCTGAGCCGCGGGGCCCGGTGGGCCCCCGGGGTCCGCTCGGGCCCCTCGGGCCTCCTCCGCCCCTTCCGCGCTTACCCGCGGTATCCGTCTTATCTGAATTGCCCCTTCCGCGAGAAGAAGCGGAGGGGGCAATTCTGCATGGTTGAGCGCGGTAGAGTTGGGGAAGTCCCCTCCGCTGCTCATGCCAGGCGCATATGAGAATGCGCCCGTGCGCGACAAGAAGCAGCCAAAGTGCCCGTGCCTTGTGTACCTTCTGCGCGCTTTGCCCGGCCCGACTTGACCCGGAATTCAAGGGAATCTCCCCAATTCGCCTTTCAGGCCTGCCCAGAATTCTCGTCCGATTGACCTGTTGCAGAGGGCAGTTGGGCAGATACATTCAGCCGCGGTCGACGCGTTCCGGCGCAGGGTCTGACCCGGGTCCGCGAAGTGCGGCCCCGCGCAAGGGCCAGTAATAGGGGAGTTAGGCATGGCTCAGGGCACCGTCAAGTGGTTCAACGCGGAGAAGGGCTACGGCTTCATCGCGGTCGACGGTGGTGCGGATGTTTTCGTCCACTACAGCGCGATCCAGATGGACGGCTACCGCACCCTTGAAGAAGGGCAGCGGGTCGAGTTCGAGATCTCGCAGGGCCAGAAGGGTCCGCAGGCGGACATGGTCAAGCTCGCCGCCTCTGCCTGAGCGCGGCGCGATCGGCCACCGACGCACTTCCGTCGAGGGGCCCGCATCCAGACCGGATGCGGGCCCCTCGTCATGTCCGGCGCCGGGCGGGGCGCCCCGCGGGGCGGACATGTGCGCCCGGCGCGTGCGCCCGGCTCGTGCTCCCAGGGGTGACCGATCCTCGGTAGTCGCTTGCACTCGCATGGGGCGAGTGCTAATCATTGGCGTTAGCACTCTGAAGGTGAGAGTGCTTAATCGAGGATCGGGCAGACGAGGCCCGCGGCCAGGTGGGGCAAGGAACCACAGGGCTCGCAGGCCGTCCGTCGCGGGCGTCGGCGCGGTCCAGGAGCGTTATCCACCCCATGTCCGGGAGGACCACTTCACATGGCCAAGATCATCGCGTTCGACGAGGAGGCCCGGCGCGGTCTCGAGCGCGGCATGAACCAGCTCGCTGACGCCGTCAAGGTCACCCTCGGCCCGAAGGGCCGCAACGTCGTCCTCGAGAAGAAGTGGGGCGCCCCCACGATCACCAACGATGGTGTCTCCATCGCCAAGGAGATCGAGCTCGAGGACCCGTACGAGAAGATCGGCGCCGAGCTGGTCAAGGAAGTCGCCAAGAAGACGGACGACGTCGCCGGCGACGGTACGACCACCGCCACCGTCCTCGCCCAGGCGCTCGTTCGCGAGGGCCTGCGCAACGTGGCCGCCGGTGCCAACCCGATGGCCCTCAAGCGCGGCATCGAGAAGGCCGTCGAGGCCGTCTCCGGCGCCCTGCTCGAGCAGGCGAAGGATGTCGAGACCAAGGAGCAGATCGCTTCCACGGCCTCCATCTCCGCCGCCGACACCCAGATCGGCGAGCTCATCGCCGAGGCGATGGACAAGGTCGGCAAGGAAGGCGTCATCACCGTCGAGGAGTCGCAGACCTTCGGGCTCGAGCTCGAGCTCACCGAGGGCATGCGCTTCGACAAGGGCTACATCTCGGCGTACTTCGCGACCGACATGGAGCGCATGGAGGCGGCCCTGGATGACCCGTACATCCTGATCGTCAACTCCAAGATCTCCTCCGTGAAGGACCTGCTCCCGCTCCTGGAGAAGGTCATGCAGTCGGGCAAGCCGCTGCTGATCATCGCCGAGGACGTCGAGGGCGAGGCGCTGTCGACGCTGGTCGTCAACAAGATCCGCGGCACCTTCAAGTCCGTCGCCGTCAAGGCCCCGGGCTTCGGCGACCGCCGCAAGGCCATGCTGAACGACATCGCCATCCTCACCGGCGGCACGGTCATCTCCGAGGAGGTCGGCCTCAAGCTGGAGAACGCGGGCCTCGACCTGCTGGGCCGCGCCCGCAAGGTCGTCATCACCAAGGACGAGACCACCATCGTCGACGGTGCCGGTGACAGCGAGCAGGTCGCCGGTCGCGTGAACCAGATCCGCGCCGAGATCGAGAACAGCGACTCGGACTACGACCGCGAGAAGCTCCAGGAGCGCCTCGCGAAGCTGGCCGGCGGCGTGGCCGTCATCAAGGCCGGTGCCGCGACCGAGGTCGAGCTCAAGGAGCGCAAGCACCGCATCGAGGACGCCGTTCGCAACGCGAAGGCGGCCGTCGAGGAGGGCATCGTCGCCGGTGGCGGCGTCGCCCTGCTGCAGGCCTCCGCGGTCTTCGAGAAGCTGGAGCTGGACGGCGACGAGGCCACCGGTGCCAACGCCGTCAAGCTGGCCCTGGAGGCCCCGCTCAAGCAGATCGCCGTCAACGGTGGTCTCGAGGGTGGCGTCGTCGTGGAGAAGGTGCGCAACCTCCCCGTCGGCCACGGCCTGAACGCCGCGACCGGTGAGTACGTCGACATGATCGCCGAGGGCATCATCGACCCGGCGAAGGTCACCCGCTCCGCGCTGCAGAACGCGGCGTCCATCGCGGCCCTGTTCCTCACCACCGAGGCCGTCATCGCCGACAAGCCGGAGAAGGCGTCCGCGCCGGCCGGCGGCGGCATGCCGGGCGGTGACATGGACTTCTGATCCTCGTAGAGGATCGGCGGTTCATCGCTGAACGCCGAAGGGCGGCACCCCGTGGGGGTGCCGCCCTTCAGTCGTGTGCGGAGCGCAGGAGGTCAGCGGACGTCGACGTAGTCGCCCTTGCCGGCCGAGTCGAAGTGCGACGCGTCACCGACGTGGACGAGGGTGTACGTGCCGTCCACCGTGGTCCGTGCCTTCAGGGCCGTCTGGCCCGCGGCGTTGGTGTGCCCCCAGGCGACGGTCTTCCACGTCTTCGAACCCCACGCGGCGAACCGCAGCTGCACCGGCTGGTTGGCCAGCGGCTTCCAGCCGCCCTGGTCGTGCTGCACCGTGCCGCGCACCGTGACCACGCCGCCCTTGCGGATCGGCTCCGGCGTCGCGTCCACCGACAGGACGCGGGTGGAGGTCCGGGTCACGTGGAAGGTGCGGCTGACGGACTCCGCGTAGGAGTCCGAGGTGAGCGTCCGCAGCCGGAACCAGCCGCCCCTGGACGCCAGGCCGAAGCCGAACGCCCGCCGCACATCGGTGGAGAGCTGCGTCGAGGCGACCTTCTTCCAACCGGTCAGCCCGTCCGGGGACTGCTCCAGGAGCACCGTCTGCTGGGTCGTGTAGCCCGCCCAGTGCTCGTACGGGGAGCGGAACTGGCCGTACACGGCGAGCCGTCCGTCGCCGCCGAGCCGGTACCCCATCAGGGTCGTCCGGGTGTCCAGCGGCATGGCGAGCGGACCCGAGGCGTACAGCCCGTTCTGGAACATGCCCGTGCCCTGGACGCCCCACCCGGTGCTGTCCGGGCCCGGCGCGGCGACGAGCCGCACGGTGAACCGGCCGTCGGCGTCGGAACGCAGCGGCTTGCGGACCCCGTTGCCCAGGTACGCCTCCAGCGGCTCGTCGGCGACGGGCGTGCCGTCCACGGGATCGGTGACCCGGCCGGTGATCGTGACGGTCTCACCGTTCAGCGCGCGGGTCCGGTCGGCGGCGGCGGCGACCGTCATCTTCCTGGTCCGGATGTCGACGCTGTCGTAGATCCCGGCAGTGCCGTGCACCTCGTCGCTGTTCTCGCTGAACACCGCCCGGTACGCGTCCCAGCGCGTCCCCACCGCGACCGGCCCGGCGGCGAAGGTGCCGTCGGCGTCGGTCACGGCGGACCCGAGCGGCGTGTCGTCCGCCCAGCGCTCGACGGTCACGGAGCGCCCGGGCAGCGGGACCTGGTCGCCGGACCCCGGCTGGATGCCGGCCAGCGCGCCCGTCGGGTGCCCGTTCCGGTCGGCCCAGGTGGCGGCGCCGGCGTCGAAGCGGGTCAGGAGCGGACGCAGGGTGAAGTCGAGGGTGCCCGCGTCCGTGCGCGTGACGGTGTTGCCGAGCGAGTCGGTGGCCGTCACGTCGATCGCGTACCTGCCGAGCGCCGGGAGGGTGCCGCCGTCCTCGGTGAGCTTGAGCGTGGACTCCGGCGGCAGGGAGAACACGTTCCGGTCCGACGGGCTCGGGGCGAGCGAGGGCAGGTCGGCGAGGACGGCGTCGCCCCGGCGGATCCGGGCGGACACCGCGGTGACGGTGGCCTGTGGCGCGTCGGTCCACGCGGTCACCCGGAAGGTGCCGCGCAGGGTGTCGACGGTCTGGGCCCGGCCGATGCCCATGGTGGCGGGGGCCGGGGCGGGGTCCTCGGCGAGGGCGGGTGCCGCCCCGGCGCTCAGGGCGAGGACCGTGACGAGGGTGACGGCGGAGAGCCGCCGGAGGTCAGCGCGCATCGACATAGAAGTCCTTCGACTCGCTGTAGAAGTAGCCGGCCTTGGTCTGCGTGGCCAGACCCCAGGTGCCGTCGCCGTAGGTGACGGTGGTGACGCTGAAGGCGCCGGTGGAGCCGGTGGCGATGTTCTTCGCGGCCCAGTACCAGGTCCGCTCGCCCTTGGGCTTGACGTACAGCGTCACCCGCGCGCCGGGCATGGCCTTCCAGACGCCGTTCACCTTCTGCTGCACGACACCCTTGACGGTCATCTTTCCGTTGACCCGCGGCCGCGTGGGGCTGTAGGTGACGTTGACGATCCGGGTGGGGATGCGGGACAGGCGCACGTTCGTGCTGTTCCTGGCGACGAAGCGGTCGCTCTCCGGGTGGTAGATCCGGTAGACCGCGTTGACGTAGCCCCAGGTGCCGAAGTCGTACCAGCAACCGGTGTCGACATAGCCGGACTTCAGGGTGCGGAAGGTGCGGCCGTTGTCCAGGGAGACCTGGAGGGCGACCCAGTCGGGCTTGGTGTCGCAGTAGCGGGTGCCGGTGCCGAGCCGTCCGCGGGCCTTCACCCAGCCGTACTCGTCCAGGGTCATGGTGGCGCTGGAGTACGCGAGTTGCTGCGGCACCGCGATCTCCGCGGTGTCGTACACGTGGGTCGTCCGCAGCGCGAAGTAGACGGACGGCTTCGGCAGCGTGTACAGCCGGGCCGTCGCGTACTGGACCCGGGCCGGGTAGGCGAAGGAGCCGTCCGACGCCGTGTCGCCGCCGCCGAGCGGGGTGACCGGGTCGGTGGACGGGTACGGCTCGGTGCCGGCGGTGACGACCGGGACGCCGGCGAAGCCCTGCCAGCCCTCCTCGGTCAGCCGCTCCACACGGCCCGAGACCTTGACGTCCGTACCGGCGGGGACGCGGTACTTGCCGGCGTCCGAGGTGACCCGGTACGTCAGCTTCTCCACGCCCACGGCGGGCAGACGGCGCGCCGCCCCCGGGTCGGTGTCGGCGGTCGCGGCGACGACCTCGGCCGTGCCGCCGGTGATCTCGTCGTCCGCGGTGAAGGGCACCGAGAAGGTGCCGTCGGCGGCGGTCGCGACGGTGGTGGTCCGGGACCGGGGCTTGGAGAAGGCGTCGCTGAGGTTCAGCACGACCTTGACCGGGGTGCCCTCGGCGGCCGGGCCGGTGGTGTCCGTGGCCGGGTTCCAGGTGGTGGCCGTACCGGACAGGACGACGTTCCGGCTGTCGTAGCTGGTGGTCGTGCGGTCGAAGGAGGCGGCGGAGACCCCGGTGTGCAGCCGGTAGCCGAAGCTGCCGCCGGTCCAGCGCTGTACGGTGCCGCCGGGCAGCCGGTAGTCGACGGCGAGCGGGTAGTCCCCGAGGGCGGTGCCCTCGGGGAGCCGGATCGGAGCGTCGGTGGTCCAGGCCGAGTAGGCCGAAAGCGAGAGCTCGTCCGTCGAGGCGAGCACGGTGGCGTCCGGGGCGGCCGAGGCGAGGACGCTCACCTTGATCCACAGGGCGTCGTCCGGCAGTCCGACGGTCAGCCGGCCGTCGTCCAGGGTCGTGGTGCGGCCGACGGTGGCGGCGTACGCGGTCGGGGCCGCGACGGCGGCGGGCAGGGCGACGCCCGCCGACAGGGCGAAAACGGTGGCCGCACGCACGAGGGCATGCGGCAAGGTGCGCTTCGAGCGCATCAGAGGGACCCCCCACAGGTCGAAAAAGACGCGGCGCTCGGTGGCGCGTGATGATCGCGGGCCGCGTGGACAGCACGATAGCGCTAGATCGTTGAACGTGTTCACTGGATTGCCTGTTCGCCGCCGCAGTCCGGCAGGGGCATCCTGAGAGGAGAGCCCGGCGCCCTCAGGCAGTGGCCTCCGGGCAGCGGTCGGACGGGAGAGCGCGATGATCACGCTGCTGACGACACCGGCGGAACGCGAGCTGGTCATCACCCGCACCTTCGAGGCGCCCGTGAGCCGGGTGTGGGAGGCCTGGACGCGGACCGAGCACGTGCGGGCCTGGTACGGAGTGGCGGGGCTGACCATGTCCGTCTGCGAGATCGACCTGCGGCCGGGCGGCGCGTGGCGCTGGGGCCAGCGCACCCCGGACGGCCAGGAGATCGTCTTCTCGGGCGCGTACGAGGAGATCGTCCCGGCCGAGCGGCTCGTCTACTCGGAGCACTTCGAGCAGATGCCGGACGCCGAGCCGGTCCGCGTCGTCCTCGCCTTCGACGCCACCCCCGACGGCGGCACGGCGCTGACCAGCACCTCCTTCTGGCCGTCCACGGAGATCCGGGACCAGGCGCTGGCCGCGGGCATGGAGGCGGGGGTGAAGGAGCAGTACGACCGGCTGGCCGACCACCTCCGCAGGATGTGACCGCCCTGGAGGTCCCGCGGCTGACGGCGGACGGGCTGCTGCTGCGCCCCTGGGAGCTGGCGGACCTGCCGCTGGTCCGCGAGGCGTCGGCCGACCCGTACATACCGCTGATCACGACCGTCCCGCCGGTCTGGTCGCGGGCGGCGGGCGAGGCGTTCGTGCGGCGCCAGTGGGCCCGCGCGCAGAGCGGCGCGGGCTACCCCTTCGTCATCGCCCGCACCTCCGACGCGCGCCCCCTCGGCACGATCGGCCTGTGGCTCCGCGACCTCCCCGAGGGGCGCGCGACCCTCGGCTACTGGCTCGCCCCGCACGCCCGGGGCAACGGCACCGCCGCCCGTGCCCTCGCCGCCCTCACCGCCTGGGCCACCACCGAACTCCGCGTCCCCCGACTCCAGCTCCTCGTCGAACCCTGGAACGAGCCCTCGGCCCGCACGGCCGAACGGGCCGGGTTCGTACGGGAGGGGGTGCTGCGGGGGTGGCAGGAAGTGGGCGGGGTGCGGCGGGACATGGTGATGTACGGGCGGGTGGCCGGCCCCCGCGCGGGAGGCGCGGCCGGATCTCAGAGCGCGGGCAGCTCGTAGCGCAGCAGGGCGCGGGCCATGGGCTCGCCGGTGCGCCGGGCGTGCGCGGCGCGTGCCTTGACCTCGCGGAGCGTGCGGGGGCGCCAACCGGGGCCGCCGCAGCAGCTCTTGTGGAAACCGATGCCCGCGTTCAGCAGGACCGACAGCGCCCGCCAGGCCGCCACGTCCCGCCGCCGGGGCGGCGCGAACGCGGAGCCGGCGTGGATCATCACCCGCGCGCAGCGCGGACACCGCCGCTCCCGGGTGATGTCGAGGTACGGCTGCTTGTACGACGCCCGACACGGCAGACAGACGAACGAGGTCTTGGCATAGCCCATGGGCGCAGCGTAGAAGGTGCCGCGACCCGACCACCATCGGGATTCGGCTCCCACGCGTCAGCCCCGGCGGAACAGCCCGGTCCAGGGGGTGTCTTGTCCCGTCACTCCGTTCCGTCCCGTTGTCCCTCCGGGCCCGCCAGCAGGCCCGTGTCCTGGCCCGCGCGCTCCAGGGACGCCGTCACGAAGCCGTTCGCCTTCAGTTCCTCGATCGTCGCGCGGAGGAACGCGACCGTCTCCGCGGAGCGCGTCACCGGGGTGCCGACGGCCTGGCGGATCTGCATGAAGCGGGGGTCGAGGAGGCGGACCTCCGGGTGGGCGGCCGCGTACGCGGTCATCGGCTGGCGGATGCCCGCGCCCGCCTCCAGGCCCTGCGCCGCGAACGTGTCGACGCCCTCCTCGCCGCGCACCAGTTCCGCGTGGCGCAGGGTGCGGGTGAGGTAGAGGTCGTACGCGGAGCCCGCCTTCACCCCGATGCGGACGCCCGGGGCGTCCACCTCCTCGGGGCTCGTCAGGGCGGAGTCGCGCGGCACCGCGTACACGCCCTCGATGACGACGTACGGAGCCGTGAACGCGACCTCCGCCTCCCGCGCCGGCTCGACGGCGAGGAAGCAGAGGTCGGCGCGGCCGGTCGCCATCGCCTCGTACGACTTGCGCGCCGCGTCGAAGCAGAGCAGCTCCACCGGTACGCCGAGCCGGGCGCCGATCTCGCGGGCCAGGTCCACGGTGATGCCGGCGGGCGCCTCCGGGGTGCCCTGGGCCAGGACCGGGTTGCCCAGGTTGATCGAGGCGCGCAGGGTGCCGGTCGGGGCCAGGTCCCGGACGAGGGCGGGCGTTGTCGTCACAGAGGTCATGGGGCCGGAGTGTAGAGCCCGGGGGGTGGGTTTCGGCAGGTCAGGCGGGTGGGGCGGGGAGTCGTACGGGTACGGGGGCGCCGTCACGGACCCGTCGGGGCGTGCGCCTCCGCCAGGCGGGACAGGTCCTCGTCCGTCAGCCGCAGCGCGCCCGCCGCCACGTTGGCCGTCAGGTGGCCGAGGTCGCCGGTGCCGGGGATGGCGAGCAGGTGGGGGCCCTGGTGGAGGGTCCAGGCGAGGCGGATCTGGGCCGGGGACGCCCCGTGCTCCCGGGCCACGGCCAGGATCGCGTCCGGCTCCGCGGCGGCCGTCGTGCCCGCCTCCCGGCCCGCCGCGGCGATCGAGTAGAACGGCACGAACGCGATGCCCTGTTCGCCGCAGTGGCGGACGAACTCGGTGTACTCCGGGCGCACTCCGATCCCGTACATGTTCTGCACGCACACCACGGGCGCTATCCTCCGCGCCTCTTCGAGCTGCTCGGGCGTGACGTTCGAGACGCCGAGGTGGCGGATGAGGCCGGCCTCGCGGAGTTCGGCGAGGGCGCCGAAGCGTTCGGCGACGGAGTCGGTGCCGAGGACCCGGAGGTTGACGACGTCGAGGTGGTCGCGGCCGAGCTGGCGCAGGTTCTCCTCGACCTGGGCGCGCAGCGCCGCCGGGGTGCGGGCGTGCTCGGTCCAGGCGCCGGAGGTGTCGCGCGCGGGGCCGACCTTCGTCGCGATGACGAGGTCGTCGGGGTAGCGGCCCGAGGGCCCTGCGAGCGCGCGGTTGATGAGCTCGTTGGCGGAGCGCAGGCGCGAGAAGTAGAAAGCGGCGGTATCCAGGTGGTTCACGCCGAGCTCGACGGCCCTGCGCAGGACGCCGATCGCCTGCTCGCGGTCCCTTGGCACGGCGTCCTCGATGAGGGCGCCGCCGGTCTGCGGCAGCCGCATGGTGCCGAAGCCGACGCGGCGGACGGGGAGGTCGCCGAGCGTCCACGTGCCCGCGGCGGCGGCGGACGGGGAGACGGCGGGGGCAGGGGCGGGGGTGATCCGGTCTGAGGTCATGGCGGGGATGATCTCCCGCCGGGCCCGTCCTGGCCAGCCGCTTTCTCCGGCCGTACGCTGCGTCCGACGTGATCGCGGCTCGGGGGAGGCGGGGGAATGGCGGCTGCACGCGAGGGCAGACCGGTGCGGGTGTGGCAGGTGCGGCAGCTGCACGCCGACGGGGACCGCGCCGAACGGACCGCCCGGCGCTTCCTCCTGAGCGCCCGGCTGATGGCGGCCGCCGCCGTCCTGCTCGGCCATCTCGCGGTGCTGCTGCTCTGGCTGGACCCCGCCCCGCCCGGGCAGCGGTGGGCGCTCGGCGTCGGCGCGGCGGCGCTCGGCTGCGGGGCGGCGTGGGTGACGGTGCTCGCCCGGGCGGGGAGGTGGCTGCGGGCCGGCGTGATCGCCGACGCGGGCAGCGGCCCGCCGCCCGCGACCGCTCTGCTGCCCGACGCCCTCGGCGGGCCGCCCGACTGGCTGGGGGACTGGGCGCGGCTGCTGCACCTGGTGTCGATGTGCGTACCGCTCGGCGCGCTGACCGCCGCCCTGGCGAGCGCGCCGGGCGACGCCGGCATGATCAAGCTGGCCGCCTGGGGCGCCACCGGCTTCGCGCTGCTGCTCACCGGGATCATGGGCGGCATCGTCGGCGGTCTGGCCTTCGGCCTGGTGGACACGGACGAGGAGTGCTGGACGGTACGAGGGGCCCTACGCCGCCTCCGCCGGTACGCCGTGCCGTTCCTGCTCGCGGCGCCGTGGCTGGCCGGCTGGACCTCGGGCTGGTCGGCACTGCTCGTGGGCGGGGCGCTGCTGTGGCTCCTGATCGCGCCGGTGAACTACGTGGGCATGCAGATACCGGGGACGTCCTCGTCCGACTGACGCACCCGGCCGCGACGGGCCCGTCGCGCCTCTCTCCCCGGCTCTCCCCCTCCGGCTCTCTTCCCTCCGGCTCTTCCCTCCGGCTCTCCCCCCCCGGCTCTCTTCCTTCCGGCTCTCCCCCCTCCGGCTCTCTCCGCTCCCCTCCCTCCCCGCTCCCCGCTCTCCGCTCCGCTCTCTCCCCGCCTCCGCCACCCCGGGGGCTACCCCCACCCCCCACCCGCGTGCCTGCCGGATGGGGGGCTGACGCATGGTCAACGATGCTTCCTGCATGACGACTTCCGCTGGTATCGCGCTCGCCCTCGCCCTCGCCTCCGCCGCCCTCGCCCCCACGGCGAGCGCCGCCCCGGTGGCCCCCTCCGCCCCCTCCCTGAGCTGGTCCGCGTGCGGTGACGCGGCCCTCGGCCAGGAGTGCGCCACGCTCACCGTCCCGCTCGACTACGCGGATCCGCACGGGCGGCAGGTCGGGCTCGCCGTGTCCCGGATCCTCAGCGACCGGCCCGAGGCGCGGCGCGGGGTCCTGCTCGTGGTGCCCGGCGGGCCCGGCGGGTCGGGGGTGCAGCGCCTGTCGACGAAGGGAGCGGCGCTGGGGAAGGAGCTCGGCGGGGCCTACGACCTGGTGGGCTTCGATCCGCGCGGGGTCGGCGGCAGCATGAAGGCGGACTGCGGGCTCGCGGACGACGACCGGCGCCTCGTGAACCTGCGCAGCTGGCCCGCCGCCGACGGCTCCATCGACGCGTCGGTCGAGCGCTCCCGTCGCACCGCGGAGGCCTGCGCCCGCAACGGCGGCGCCGAGCTGCGCAGCCTCACCACCGCCAACCAGGTCCGGGACATGGACCGGCTGCGGGCGGCGCTCGGCGAGCGGAAGGTGTCGGTGTGGGGCGTCTCGTACGGCACGTACGTCACCGCGCAGTACGCGCAGAAGTTCCCGCACCGCACCGACCGGCTGGTCCTCGACAGCAGCGCCGACCCGAACCCGCGCACCGTCGCCCAGGGCTGGCTGCGGGGGATGGCGCGGGGCGCCGAGGACCGCTTCCCCGACTTCGCCGCGTGGGCCGCGCACCCGGACCGGGCGAAGGACGGGCTGCGGCTCGCCGAACGCGCCGAGGACGTGCGCCCCCTCGTCCTCGGTCTCGCCGCCCGGCTGGACCGGGAGCCGAAGCCCTCGACCACGGACGGCGTGCCGCTGACCGGCAACCTGCTGCGGCAGGCCCTGCAGATGGCCCTCTACTCGGACTCCCAGTTCGAGGGCCTGGCCCGGCTGGTCCAGCAGGCCCGCACCGCGTCCGCGACGCCCGTCCTGCCGCCGGCCCTGTCCGGCCCGATGCCCGGTGCCGACGCGGCCGTCACGGTCGGCGTGATCTGCAACGACGTGAAGTGGCGGGGTTCCGTCCGCTCGTACGAGCGTGCCGTGGCCGCCGACCGGGCCGCGTACCCCCTGACGGCGGGCATGCCGGCCAACATCACGCCCTGCTCCTTCTGGAAGGGCGGCCCGGTCGAGCGGCCCACCCGCCTCACCGACGAGGGCCCCTCCAACATCCTCATGATCCAGAGCCTGCGCGACCCCGCCACCCCGCACTCGGCCGGCCTCAAGATGCGCGAGGCCCTCGGCGCCAAGGCCCGGCTGGTCTCCGTCGACCACGGTGGCCACGGCATGTACCTCGGCAACGGCAACCCCTGCGGCGACCGCACGGTGACCCGCTTCCTCCTGACGGGCGAGCGGCCGGCGACGGACGCCACCTGCTGAACCCGCCTCAGACCTTCGCCGGTTCCGGCGCCGGGCCCTCGGTCGAGGCCGCTGCTCCGGCTCCGGCGGGCGCGGGGGCGGTGGCCGGCTCCGCCGGGGCCGGGGTCTCCTCCGTGTCCACGTCGAACTCCTCGATCAGCTCCTTGCTGAAGCCGAAGAAGTACGTGGCCAGGAAGCCCACCACGTAGCCGACGAGCAGCCCGCCCGCGTAGATCGCGATCGTCTCGCCGAGGCCCTTGTTGCCGTCGAGGAGGGGGAAGAGGGCCCAGCCCGAGGGGCCGATGGCGGTGGAGCCGACCTGGTCGCCGAGCATGTTGAAGAGGCCGACGAAGCCGCCGCCGAAGGCGCCGCCGACGCAGGCGGTGATGAAGGGGCGGCCGAGGGGCAGCGAGACGCCGTAGATCAGGGGCTCGCCGACGCCGAGGAAGCCGGCGGGGAGGGCGGACTTGATGGTGCGGCGGATCGAGCCGTTGCGGGGCAGCTTGCGGTAGACGGCCATGGCCGCGCCGACCTGGCCCGCGCCCGCCATCGCCAGGATGGGCAGCAGGACGGTGAAGCCCTGCTGTTCGATCAGGGTGGTGTGGATGGGGATGAGCGCCTGGTGCAGGCCGAGCATCACCAGTGGGAGGAAGAGGCCGCCGAGGAGGAAGCCCGCCCCGGCGCCCGCGTGGGCGAGCAGCCAGGTGGCGAAGTCGCCGATGCCCTGGGAGATCTCCCCGGCGACGAACATCAGGCCGAAGATCGTGACGAGGCCGGAGATCAGGACCGTGAGGGTGGGGGTGACCAGCACGTCCAGGGACTCGGGCACCCAGCGGCGGCACCACTTCTCCACGTACACGGCGAGGACCGCCGCGCCGAGCGCGCCGAGGACACCGCCCTGGCCGGGGGAGAGGGTCTGGCCGAAGACCTCGATCTTGGCGACGCCCGCGAAGACGATGATGGAGGCGACCGCGCCGCCGAGGATGGGCGTGCCGCCGAACTCCTTGGCCGTGTTGAAGCCGACGAAGACCGCGATCAGGGCCATGAAGCCGCTCGCGATGGCGGCGAGCGCCGGGGTGATGCCGGGCAGCCAGCCGAGGTTGACGAGCAGGCCGTTGAGGCCGGCGATGATGCCGCAGCCGATGAGGGCGGGGATCAGCGGGACGAAGATGTTCGCGATCCGGCGCAGGAAGAGCTTGAACGGGGTGGAGTTCTTCGCCTTCTGCGCCGCCTTGATCGCGGCGCCCTGCGCGGCGAGGTCGTCCGCCGAGTGGGCGGGCGCGGGGGCCTCGGCGATCAGGGCCTCGAACTCGGGGGTCACCCGGGCGACCGTGCCCGGGCCGAGGACGATCTGGTACGTGTCGTCCTCCACCACGCCCATCACGGCCGGCACGGCCTTGAGGGCTTCGTCCTGGACGAGCGAGCGGTCCCGCAGACCCAGCCGCAGGCGGGTCATGCAGTGGGCCACGGAGCTGATGTTCCCGGCGCCGCCGACGAGGGGGAGGATCGCGGCGGCGATGGCGCGGTTCTTGTCGTCTGTGCTCATGGTGCGGTCGTGCCTTGCTGTGAGGGGGTGCCCGGCGGGGGTTACGGGGTGGTGGGGGCGGCGGGGTCCGTCGCGTGCAGGGCGGCCCGCAGGTGGCCCCGGGAGTCGTGCAGGCGCTGGTCGGCGGCCTTGGCATCGATGTCGGCGAGGAGCATGAGGATCGCGGTCTTCACCTCGCCGTCGGCGGCGGCGAGGGCGGTCTCGATCTGCTCGTCCGGCGCGCCGGTGGCGAGGGCCACGATGCGGCGCGAGCGGGCCTGCAGCTTCTCGTTGGAGGCGCGGACGTCGACCATGAGGTTCCCGTAGGTCTTGCCCAGCCGGATCATGGTGATCGTCGAGATCATGTTGAGCACCAGCTTCTGCGCGGTGCCCGCCTTCAGCCGGGTGGAGCCGGTGAGGAGCTCGGGGCCGGTGACGACCTCGATGCCGTGCTCGGCGGCGGCGGCGAGCGCGCTGTCCGCGTTGCAGGACAGGCCGATGGTCAGCGCGCCCTGGGCGCGGGCGTGTTCGACGGCGCCGATGGCGTACGGGGTGCGGCCGGAGGCGGAGATGCCGACGACGGTGTCGTCGGGGGTGAGCCCGAGCGCGGTGAGGTCCTGGACCGCCAGCTCCTTGGAGTCCTCGGCGCCCTCGACGGCCTTGACCATGGCCGAGGGGCCGCCCGCGATGAGGCCGACGACCTCGGAGGGGTCGGTGTTGAAGGTGGGCGGGCACTCGCTGGCGTCGAGGACGCCGAGCCGCCCGGCCGTACCGGCGCCCAGGTAGAGCAGCCGGCCGCCGCGCGCCATGCGGGCGGCGGTGGCGTCGATGGCGGCGGCGATGACGGGCAGCTGCTGGGCGACGGCGGCGGGGACGGACTGGTCCTCGCCGTTCATCAGCGCGGCGATCTCGGCGGTCGGGAGCTGGTCGATCTCGGCGAGCTCGGGCCGGAACGCCTCGGTGGTGAGGGTGGCGAGCTGGGCGCGCAGCGCGGAGTAGGCGGCGGCGCCGGAGGCGGTGGATGCGGTGGACACGGGGCGGCTCTCTCGTGTGTCAGCGGGTGCGGGGGGCGTGGCGGTGGGCGAGGGCTTCGTACGAGGCCGCGAGGGCAGGGGCCGCCGTCTCGTACGTACGTTGGGTGACGCAGGTGAACAGACAGTCCACGACCAGGAGCTGGCTGGTGCGGGACGACATGGCCGCGGGGCGCAGTTCGCTCTCGCGGGCGGTGGAGGTGGTCAGCACGTGGTCGGCGTACTGCGTGACCGGGCCGTCCGGGCGGCCGGTGATCGCCACCGTGGTGGCGCCGTGGTCGAAGGCGACCCGCAGCGGTTCTATGACGTCGCCGGTCGAGCCGGAGTGGGTGATGGCGATGGCGACGTCGCCGGAGCGGAGCTGGACGGCGTTGGTGACGGCGAGGTGCGGGTCGCTGTGGGCGTGGGCGATCAGGCCGATGCGCAGCAGCTTCTGCCCGAGGTCCTGGGCGACGAGGCCGGAGGCGCCGACGCCGTAGATGTCGACGCGGCGGGCGGTGGCGAGGGCGGCGACGGCGGCGCCGAGCTGGACGGTGTCGAGTCCGGCGGCGGTGTCGGCGAGGGTCTGCTGCTCGTCGTAGGCCAGCTTGGCGACGACGTCGGCGACCGGGTCGTCGACGGCGATGTCGGCGGTGACCGAGGGGGCCCGCCCGGACTGCTGCTGGGCGGCGAGGCCGGCCAGCGCGAGGCGCAGGTCGCGGTAGCCGGGGTAGCCGAGCAGGCGGGCGGTCCGCACGACGGTCGCCTCGCTGGTGCCGGTGAGCTCGGCGAGGCCGGTGACCGTGAGGGCGGCGCAGCCGGCGGGGTCCCCGGCGACGGCCTCGGCGACGCGCTGCATGGAGCGGGTCATGGAGGGGGCGAGGGTGCGCACCTTGGCCGCGAGGGCGGCGGGGGCGGGCGGGGCCGCGGGGGCCGCGGGCCCGGTGGCCGGCGCGGCCGGGGTCCCGGCGGGCGTCCCGGAGGCGCCGGTGAAACTTTCCTTCACTTCATTGGTCACATTATGAAAGATATTTTCGGCCCCTGGGGACCGTCAATACCCCGTTGGACCCGTTTCCGGGCAGGACCTTGGTCCCGTGCTCCCGCCCTCGCCGGGGCAGGGCATTGGTCCGGCGGGGTCCCTTGGGGCGAGAATGTGGGCATGGACGACATCGACCCCGTGGAACAGGCACTCCATGCCGCCCGCGCCCTGGTTCTCGCCGACCTGGTGGCCCGCGAGGTCGCCATGGCCGAGGTCGTCTCGATGGTCGAGGACGCCGTCTCCCACCGCCGCTGGTGGGTCGAGCAGTGGCCGGAGGGCGCGCCCTTCGTGGCCGGCCTCGTCGCCCAGGACGTCCAGGACGCCCTGCTCGAACGGTACGGCCGCTGGCCGCTCTGCCCGGTCTGCTCCTCGGGCGACCCGCACGCCCTCGACGTCGAACCCGAGATGGGCCCCGACCCGCACTGGGTCTGCGGCAAGCAGGGTGTCGTGGTCGCCCCCGTGGGCGGGCTGACGTGACCCTGTACATCGACCCGCCCTCGTGGCCGGGCCATGGCCGCATGTGGTCCCACCTGATCAGTGACGTCTCCTTCGAGGAGCTCCACGCCTTCGCCGCCTCGATCGGCGCGCCGGCCCGCGGCTTCGACGGCGACCACTACGACATCCCTTCCGACTACTACGCGGGCGCGGTGGCGGCGGGCGCGGTCGAGGTCGGCTCGAAGGAACTGCTCCGCCGCCTCACGGAGGCGGGCCTGCGCCGGCCGAAGGGACGGCCGGCGCAGGGGGAGGCGTGAGGGCCCGCCCGGGGTGCCTCAGACGCTGTAGCTGATCCCGGCGCCGTGCGTGGCCGCGACGGTGCCGGAGGCGTAGCCGTCGTGGATCTTGACGGGGTTGCCGTCGACGTTGCGCACCTTCAGCGTCGTACGGACCTGGGCGCAGCCGCCGAGCTGGGCACGGGTCAGGTGGAGGGTGTTGGCCGCCGTCTGGTGGTGCTTGGCGTCGGTGATGTTCCAGCGCGAGACGGGCCCGGTGAGGGCGGGGCCGCACAGGGAGCCGTCGGCGTTGCGGGGCTGGGCCTCGACCCAGGTCTCTACGGTCGTGCCGGTGTAGGCGGTGGTGCCGCCGGAGCAGATGGAGGAGCCGGCGGCGCAGGTGGACAGGGCGGCGTCCTGGTAGAGGACGAGGTCCGTGTCGCTCGCGGACGGGGTGTACGTGTATCCGAGCGTCGTCGCGGTGGTGGCGCGGGCGACGGTGGTGCCGCTGCCGGCGAGGAGCGTCCAGCGGGCGGTGGCCGGGTAGGCCTTGCGGGCCAGTTCGGCGCCGGCCGGGACGCGCATGGTGACGGTGCGGCCGTTCACGATGACGGAGGAGTACGAGACGACGGACAGCCGGCAGCTGTAACTGCCGTCGGCGGGGGCGACGAACACCCAGCGCAGGGCGGCGGTCAGCGAGGTCTCGCCCGGGGGGACGAGGTTGGCGGCCCAGTAGGAGCCCGCCTCGGTGCCGGCGGGGAGCGCGGAGCCGTCGGCGTTCCGGCAGCGGATGGCGAGGGTGTTGCCTATGTTGTCGCCGGCGGCGAGGGCGTCGACGGGCTCGGTGGAGAAGTACCGGGACCACAGGAACGAGCGCTCGCCGGCCGCGGCGTCGAAGGTGATCTCGGTGCCGGGCACGTCGAGGTAGCTGCCGGCGTTCCGCGTCACCTCGTACGGGAAGTCGGCCGAGACGGCGCTCGCGGGCGCGGCGGTGAACACCGCGCCCGCGAGGGCGAGTACGAGCGCACCGGCCGCGGCGGCGGCGGTCCGAAGGGTCGTGCTGAGACGCACTGGAGGTCCTGCTCTCTCGTCGGCGGGGATCCCTCCGGCGGGAGGGTCAGCGGGACGATACGACCTTCCGCTCCCGCGGCGCACCCGAGGCCACGACCCGGGAGGCGCCCTGGTGGAGCCGGAGCGACACGGCGACGGTGGCGAGCGCGAGCAGCGTCATGGCGGCGCCGGCCCAGGCGGGGGAGGCGTAGCCGTGCCCGGCGTCGATGACGGTGCCGCCGAGCCAGGGGCCGCCGGTGTTGCCGAGGTTGAAGGCGGCGGTGGTGGTGGCGCCGGCCAGGGTGGGGGCGGCGCCGGCGACGTTGAACATGCGGGCGTTGAGCGCGGGCGCCGTGGAGAAGCAGGAGACGCCGAGCAGGAAGGTCAGCGTGATCGTGGCGACCGGGCTGGAGGCGAACAGGGCGAGCGCGGTGAGGAAGACGGTGGAGGCGGTGACGCCGCTGAGCAGCACGCCGAAGAGGTGGGCGTCGGCGACCCGGCCGCCGATGTACGTACCGATGAGGGCGCCGATCCCGAAGAGGCCGAGGACGCCGGAGACCCAGCCGTCGTCGAGGCCGGAGACGTCGGTGAGCAGCGGGGCCAGGTAGGAGAAGGCGCAGAAGACGCCGCCGGCGGCGAGGGCGGTGAGCAGGACGGAGAGCAGGACCTGCCGGTCGCGGTAGATGACGAGCTCGGACCGGAGCCGCGGCCGGGTCTCGGGCCGGGGGATGTGCGGGATCTTCGTCAGGACGCCCACCAGGGCGATCGCGGAGGCCGCGCCGACGGCCCAGAAGGCGGACCGCCAGCCGAGGTGCTCGCCGAGGAAGGCGCCGGCGGGGACGCCGAGCACGTTGGCGATGGACAGGCCGCCGATCATGACGGCCATGGCCCGCGCCCGGGCCCCCACCGGCACCATGGCGATGGCGACGGCGGCGCCCACGGCCCAGAACCCGGCACAGGCCAGCGCGCTCACGACCCGCGAGGCGAAGAGCACCGCGTAGTTCGGCGCGAGCGCCCCGGCGACCTGGCCGAGCCCGAAGAGGGTGATCAGCGCGACGAGCGTGGTCTTCCGCGGCAGCCGCAGCGTGGCCACGGCGAGCAGCGGGGCGCCGACGACCATCCCGATGGCGAACGCCGATATGAGCAGCCCCGCGGTGGGGATGGACACGTCCATGTCCTCCGCGATGGGCGGCAGCAGCCCGGAGAGCATGAACTCGCTCGTCCCGAGCGCGAACACGGAGAGACCGAGGATGTAGACGGCCAGGGGCATACGGGCGGGGGCGGGGCCTCCGGGCGGCGCGGAGGCGTCGACGGCGGGCTCGGACGAGGAAAACGGCATGACATGCGCAACCTGGCGTTTGTGCCTGTCATTCCGCCCCCGGAGATCGTCTCGGGATACGGGACGGTCACCTCCGCGCGGCCCTCCCGGGCCCCGGCCGCCGTGACCGCTACCGCCCCGTGTGGGGGCGGAGTCGGTCGAGGCGGCCTCCTGCGCCGCCCGGCATCCCGCGGGCCGCCGGGCCGGCCGCGCTCCCGACGCCGGAGCCCCTGGGGCGGGCTTACCCCGCGTCCTCCACCGGCGGACGGCGGGGCCTACCGCTCGTCCTCCACCGGTGCCCGCAGCTCCGCCAGTTCCCGCTCCAGGTTCGCCCGCGCCCGCTCCTCCCAGGCCGCCGCCCCGTACGGCGTGCGGAAGAGGCGGGGGAGGGAGAGGAGGTGGGTGAGGATGGTGGCGCGGCCTTCTCGGAAGGCGGGGTCGGGGACGAAGGCGTATTCCTCGCGGACGGCTGCCGTATACCCCGTATAGGTATCCAGCGGGCTCGCCAGGATCGCCAGGTCCGCGTCGCACAGGGTCTCGCCGTTGAGGTCACCGGGGGCCGGGTCGTGGGTGGCCGTGAGGCGGACCAGGCGGGCCACCTCGGCTACTTCGTGAGCCGTGAGGCCCGCTTCGGGGAGGGCTCTTTCGGCCAGGTTCGCCGAGCGCTCCTCGTTCTCCGAGCGGTCCGGCCGGTAGACCGCGTCGTGGAACCACGCGGCCAGGCGGACGAGCTCCAACTCACCGCCCTCGCCGCCCTGATCGGCCAGTTCGTCGATGCGGTGGAGGACCGCCGCCAGGTGGTCGACGGTGTGGTACCTGCGCTGCGGCTCGGCCCAGCGGGACAGCAGGTTCCGGCCGTACGGCAGGGGGTCCGGGCCTTCGCGGCCGGCGCGGGCGGCGAGCAGGGTCGAGGTCCAGCGGCGGAGCAGTTCGCGCTCCCGGTCTGTCTCCTGATCCGTGGTCATGGTGGGCATTCTGCCGTGCCGGTCGCCTGTCGCACGTGCCCTCGCCGCGCGGAGGCGCGCGCTCCCTTTTGCGCCCCACCTCGCCTTCATCCCACTCTTACATACCCCCCAAGGGTATGCTACGGTGCAGCGCACAGGTACCCCCCAGGGGTATGCCTCGACCGGTCTCGGACCGTTTCGAGGGTCTCCCGGGGGTCGGAACGCGAGCGAAGGGTCAGGGCAATGTCAACCGTCAATCCCCGGCGCTGGTGGGCACTTGTCGTGCTCGCCGCCGCACAGTTCATGGTCATCATGGACACCTCGATCATCGGGGTGGCGCTCCCCGAGATGCAGAAGGACCTGGGCTTCTCCCAGGGTGAGCTCCAGTGGGTGTTCAACGCCTACGTGATCGTCTTCGGCGGACTGCTGCTGCTCGGCGGCCGGCTCTCCGACCTCATCGGCGCCCGCAAGATCTTCGTCTCCGGCTGGGTCGTCATGATCGCGGGATCCGTCCTCGCGGCCGTCGCGCAGACCGCCTGGGTCGAGATCCTGGGCCGTGCCGTCCAGGGCGTCGGCGGCGCGCTCATCGCGCCCTCCGCCATGACCCTCCTCATGATGCTCTTCATGCACGACCCGAAGGAGCTCGGCAAGGCCATGGCGCTCTACGGTGCCGCCGCCCCCGCCGGCGGCACCGCGGGCGTCTTCCTCGGTGGCGTCTTCACCGAGTGGGCCGCCTGGCAGTGGTGCTTCATCATCTACGTGCCCATCGGTCTCGCGACCCTCGCCGCGACCAAGCTGCTCCCGAGCGTCGAGGCCCGCCGCGGCTCCGTCGACGTCCTCGGCGCCGTCGCCGTCACCGCCGGTCTCGCGCTCGCCGTCTTCGCGGTCGTCCGCGCCCCCGAGGTCGGCTGGGGCTCCACCGGCACGATCGTCCAGCTGGCCGGCGCCGTCGTCCTGCTGATCCTCTTCTTCGTGATCCAGAAGGCCATCCGCGAGCCCCTCATGCCGCTCAGCGTGTGGCGGGTGCCGCGCCTCGGCTCGGCCAACCTGGCGATGACGCTGCTCGGCGCCGCCTGGATCCCGATGTGGTACTTCCTCAACCTCTACCTCCAGCAGGTCCTCGGCTACGGCGCCTTCGCCTCCGGTGCCGCGCTGCTCCCGATGACCGTGCTGCTGATGATCTTCATGACGGCCATCACCGCCAGGCTGATGGCGAAGTTCGGCGCCAAGCCGCTCATCGGCATCGGTCTGCTCGTCCTCGCCGCCGGCCTGGTCTGGCTGGCCGCCGTCGAGCCCACGGGCACCTTCCTCGTCGACGTCCTGCCGGCCTCGCTGGTCGCCGCGCTCGGCATGTCCCTGGCCTACATCCCGGCCATGATCGCCGCGATGTCCGGCGCCCCGCAGGAGCAGGCAGGCCTCGCCTCCGGCATCGTCAACACCACCTACAACGTCGGCTCCGCGCTCGGCCTCGCCGCCCTCACCGCGGTCGCCATGTCCCAGGGCGCCGACCAGCTGGGCAACCTGCCGAAGCTGACGGACGGCTTCTCGTCCGCCTTCATCGGCGCCGCGATCATCGCCGCGGTCGGCGGTGTGATCACCCTCCTCGTGATGAAGAGCGACAAGGCGCTGGCCGCCGAGGCCGCCGTCCCCGCGCAGCAGAGCGGCGACAAGGTCTCCGCCTGACGCGGTCCCGCAGGGGCCGCCCGATGTCCGTCCGTCACGGCGGCGGACGTCGGGCGGCCCCTTTTTCGCGCCCGTATCCGCGCCCGTACCCGGTCGAAGGAGTCCGCAGTGGATTTGAACACCAGAGCCGTTCATGTCGTCAATCAGCCTTTCCAGCAGGGGAGTTGGCCGCTCTCCGTTCCTCTCGTCCAGTCCTCCGCCTTCGCCTTCTCCTCCGCCGACGAGCTCGCCGGGGCCATGGCCGGCCCCGACGGCCAGTACGTCTACAGCCGGCGCGGCAACCCGACCGTACGGGCCCTGGAGCAGACGCTCGCCGGGCTCGAAGGGGGTGCCGGGGCCATCGCCTTCGCCTCCGGGATGGGGGCGATCAGCGGGGTGTTCCTCGCGCTCCTCAAGCCGGGGGACCGGGTGGTCGCGCAGCGGTGTCTGTACGGGGGGACCTTCGCCGTCCTGTCGGATCTGGCGCAGCGGTACGGGATCGAGGTCGTGTACGTCTCCGGTGACGAGGTCGCCGAGTTCGAGGAGGCGGCCGTGCATCCGGCCACCCGGCTGCTCGTGCTGGAGACCCTCGCGAACCCCACCGGCCAGGTGGCCGACCTGCCGGGGCTGCTGGCGGCGGCCCGCCGGCTGGGGGTGACCAGCGTCGTCGACAACTCGCTCGCCTCGCCGGTGCTGTGCCGCCCGATCGAGCTGGGCGCGGACGTGGTCGTGCACTCCACCACCAAGTACCTCTCGGGCCACTCGGACGTGCTCGGCGGCGCCGCCGTCTTCGCGGACGACGCGCTGCGCCGGAAGGTGTGGCCGCGCACGGTCGAACTGGGCGCCTGCGCCGACCCGTTCGCCGCCTGGCTGACGCTGCGCGGGATACCGACGCTGCCGCTGCGGATGCGGGAGCACTGCGCCAACGCGGCGGTCCTCGCGGAGCGGCTCGCGGGCCGCCGCGACGTGGCCGCGGTGCACTACCCGTGGCTGGCCGGGCACCCCTCGTACGACACGGCCCGCAAGGTGCTCTCCGGTGGCGGCGGGCTGCTCTCCTTCGAGCTGGCCGGCGGCCGGGAGGCGGGGAGGGCCTTCATCGAGCGGGTGCGGGTGGCGAAGCTGGCGCTGTCGCTGGGCGGGGTGGAGAGCCTGGTGACCCATCCGGCCTCCACCTCCCACCGGGAGCTGGACGCCGAGGCGCTGGCGGCGGCCGGGATCGCGCCCGGTCTGGTGCGCATGTCGGTCGGTATCGAGGGGGTCGAGGACCTGTGGAGCGACATCGAGCGCGCGCTCGCCCACGGAGGCGGTGAAGACCCCGGCGGATGGGGTCATGTGAGCCTTCTTTTGGGTTGACAAAATAAATGAGCAATTCGTAGATTGGGTAGTGCCAAGGAACAAAGGAACGAACGACCACTCCTAGGTCAAGGGGGGCGCGTGATGCGCTACTTCGAGGACTTCCGGCCCGGCGACGTCCACGAGCTGGGCACCGTCACCGTCACGGCGGAGGAGGTGCTGGAGTTCGGCAGGCGCTTCGATCCGCAGCCCTTCCACACGGACCCCGAGCTCGCCGCGGAATCGCAGTTCGGCGGCCTGATCGCCAGCGGCTTCCACACCCAGTCGATGTTCATGCGGCGCTACGTCGACGGCCTGCTCGCCTACAGCTTCTGCATGGGCTCGCCCGGGATCGACGAGGTGCGCTATCTGCGCCCCGTGCGCCCGGGCGACGTCCTCACGGCGCGGGTGGAGATCCTTGGCGCCACCCCGTCGCCGTTCAACCCCACCAGCGGGACCGTCAAGCCGCGCTGCACGCTGGTGGGCGCCGACGGGACGGCCGTGTTCAGCATGATCCTGCACAGCATCTTCCGGCGCCGCCCCGCCGGGACCGAGGCCGGCCATCTGTCGTCGATGTCCGCGGCCGAGGACCCCGTCGGGTGCTGCTCGCGCCCGCGCACGCACGCGTCCGCCGAGGAGACCGCACCCGCAGTGGCCATGAGCGCCTGACCTGGACCTGAACAGGCACGCGACCGAGCACGGCCGTCCGCACGACCAGTCAGCGAGTACGGCGGGTGCGGCCCGCGTCACCCCGCCTCACCCGCACCGCCCGAACCGCCCGCAATCCAAGTGAAGGGGGACCTCCTGTGGAGGCCGTATCCCGCACCGCCCAGTGGACCGCCGCGGCGCGCGCCCTGGAGACCGAGCGCGAGGACCGGCTGTTCGCCGATCCGTACGCGCGCACCGTCGCCGACCAGATCGGCTTCGAACTGCTCGAGCGCTACGACGGGGGCGGCATCGTGCCGTTCCTCGCCATCCGCACCACCTACCTGGACCGCGCCATCGTCGCGGCGGTGCAGGAGCGCGGCATCCGCCAGGTGGTCTTCCTCGCCGCCGGCATGGACACCCGGTTCTTCCGGCTGCCCTGGCCCGACGGCGTCACCGTCTACGAGCTCGACCGCCCGGCCCTCCTGGAGGCCAAGGCCGAGATGCTGAAGGACGAGCCGCAGCCGGCCGGCCGCACCCGCGTGCCGATCCCGGTCGACCTCACGCAGGACTGGACCGGCCCCCTGAAGGAGGCCGGATGGAAGAGCGACGAGCCCGTGCTGTGGGTCGTCGAGGGCCTGCTCTTCTTCCTGCCGGAGGAGGCCGTGCGCACCCTCATCTCGACGCTCTCCGCGCACGCGGCGCCCGGCTCCGTGCTGCTCGGCGACGTCATCTCCCGGGCCGCCCTGGAGAACCCGCTCGCCCGCACCTTCATGAACGCGCTGAAGGAGGACGGCAACCCGTGGCTCTTCGGCACCGAGGAGCCCGAGGCGCTGCTCGACGCCTGCGGCTGGGCCGTGCGCGAGGTCAGGCAGCCGGGTGAGCCCGGCGCCGACTTCGACCGCTGGCCCTACCCGGTCCCGGCCCGCAACGTGCCCCGCGTGCCCCGCTCCTTCCTGTTCACCTGCGACCTGCCCGGATACGAGGAGGAGACGGCCGCATGAGCGCCCAGGACTTCCACCAGAGAGTCATCACCGACGCCGGCGCGGCCGTGCGCGGCCTCACCGTCGCCCTCGGCGAGCGGCTCGGCCTGTACAAGGCGCTCGCCGAGCACGGTCCGCTGACCGCGGGTGAGCTCGCCGGGAAGACCGGCACCAACGAGCGGTACATCGAGGAGTGGCTGCACGCCCAGCTCTCCGCCGGGTACGTCGAGCGGCACCCGAGCTCGCTCACGTACACGCTGCCCGCCGACCACGTCGAGGTGCTGGCCGACCCCACCGCCGTCACCTTCGCCGCCGGCTTCTTCACCGCCCTCAAGGCGCTGTACGCCACCGAGGACCTCCTCGCCGAGGCGTACAGGACCGGCGACGGCGTCGGCTGGGCCGAGCACGACGCGGCCCTCGACACCGGCATGGGCTCCTTCTTCCAGCCGACCTACGAGCACAAGCTGGTCCCGGACTGGCTGCCCGCCCTGCACGAGGTGACCGACAAGCTGGACGCCGGCGGCACCGTCGTGGACGTCGGCTGCGGCGTCGGCCACACCACGCTGCTCATCGCCAAGGCCTTCCCGAACGCCACCGTGCACGGCTTCGACTACTCCGAAGAGGCCATCAACATCGCCCGGCAGCTCGCCGAGGAGGCCGGCCTGTCCGACCGCGTCGTCTTCGAGGTCGCCTCCGCCGACGACTACCCGGGCACCGGCTACGACCTGGTCTGCTTCTTCAACGCCCTGCACGACATGGGCGACCCGGTCGCCGCCGCCCAGCACGTGCTCGGGTCGCTGGACGCGGACGGCACCTGGATGCTCGTCGAGTCGAACGTGTCGCCCGCCGACATCGACACCCAGACCCCCGCGGCCCGCATGTTCATGGCCCTGTCCGCCGTGATGTGCCTGCCCGTCGCCGTCGCCCAGCGCGGCCCGCACGCGCTCGGCAACCACTCGGGCGAGAAGGCCTTCCGCGCCATCGCCGAGGAGGCGGGCTTCACCCGCTGGCGGCGCGCCACCGAGACCCCGGTCAACGCGGTCTACGAGGTCCGTCCCTGAGGGATCCCTCCGACAGTCCGGCCCTGAGGGTTTCCCACCCCGACAGTCCGGCCCTGCGGCTCCCCGGGTCCCGTCCGGCCCCCCGAGCCCATCGCCCCACGAGTCCCGAGGAGTCACACCATGGGCGTCACCGCCCCGCTGCCCGTCACCGACCGGTTCATGGAGGTCCTGGAGCGCCTCAGCGAGCGTTCCGTCGAGGACTACTACAACCCGTACCAGACCTTCCAGTGGCCCGAGACGCTGGAGGAGAACCGCTACTGGATGACGCCGGAGCTGCTCACCGTCTACGGCACCGAGCACTTCGACACCCTCGGTGAGGAAACGCTTCAGCGCCTCTCGAAGTGGGAGTCCATCAACTTCTACAGCCTCAACGTGCACGGCATCCGCGAGCTCCTCATCGAGGTCGTCGGCCGGATCCACATGCCGGGCTTCGAGGTCCCGTCGGACTTCTTCCACCACTTCATCGGTGAGGAGAACGAACACATGTGGTTCTTCTCCGAGTTCTGCCGGCGCTACGGCAACAAGATCTACGGCTCCACCGCCATGCGCGCCGACGCCGCCTGGGAGCCCGAGGTCGAGAACTTCCTGGTCTTCACCCGCATCCTGTTCTTCGAGGAGCTGGTCGACCACTACAACTCCCGGATGGCCAAGGACGCCTCCCTGTGCCACACCATCCGTGAGGTCAACCGCATCCACCACCAGGACGAGTCCCGGCACATCGCCTTCGGCCGCGAGCTGGTCTCGCTGCTGTTCCAGCGCATGTGCCAGGCCGTGAGCGCGGAGCGGGTCCGGGAGGTCGAGGCGTACCTCAAGCGGTACGTCGTCTACAGCACCAACTCGCTCTACAACCCCCACGTGTACCGGGACGCCGGCATCCCCGACCCGCTCGCGCTGCGCAACGCCCTCGTCGCCGACGAGCGCCGCCGCCCGCACGAGCGCAAGGCGATCCGCAAGCCGCTGTCCTTCTTCCTGAAGACCGGGATCTTCACCGACGACACGCTGCCCGTCGTCTGAACCCGCCCAGGAGACCTCCCCGGAGACCCGGACCTCCCCGGAGCCCGGACCTTCCCGGAGACCTCCCACCCGAGAGGTGACGAGACCATGACCTTGACGAGCCCCGAGACCGTCGGGGAGACCAGGGGCCTGCCCACGATGGGCCCCGAGGGGACCCGCCTGCTGCGGCTCCTCGACGACACCTTCGAAGGCTGGGGAGTGGCCGCGGGCGCCCGCCCGATGACCATGCCCCCGCTGCTGCCGGCCGCCGAGCTGGCCAAGCTGGACTACTACGACAACTTCCCCCACCAGGCCGTCGTCGCCACCTCGCTCGACCTGGAGCGACGCGCGACCGACCCCATCTCCGCCGACACCGGCCGCTTTCCGACCGCCGCGCTCGAACCGGCCGCGCTCGGACTGCCCTCGGCGTCCTGCTACGCCGTCTACCTGACGCACCAGGGCCACCGGGTCGCCGACGACACCCTCGTCACGATCTGCTCCTGGTGCTACCGCAAGGAGACGCACTACGAGGGCATGCGGCGCCAGCTCGGCTTCCGCATGAGGGAGATCGTGGCCATCGGCGCGCAGCAGCACGCCGAGCACCACCTGGCCGACTTCACCGCCCGCATCCACGCCTTCGCCGCGGCGCTCGACCTGCCGCTGCGCAAGGAGGCCGCCTGCGACCCCTTCTTCGACAAGGGGACGTCGAAGGCCGTGCTCCAGCGGCTCACGCCGGTGAAGTACGAGTTCCTGTACGAGGACCTGGCCATCGCCTCGGTCAACACGCACCGGAACTTCTTCGGCGACCGCTGCGACATCACCCTGGAGTCGACCGGCAGCCCGGCCTTCACCAGCTGCGTCGCCTTCGGTCTGGAGCGCTGGCTGTCGGCGCTGACCCGGCGCCACGGCAGCTGGGAGTCCGCCACCCAGGCGGTGCTCGACGCGAACGCCCGTCTGAGGGCCGATGCGAGTCTCGCGGCCGGGCCGGTGGTCTGACGTGTCGGCCCGTCCCGTGGCACCGCCGGCGGGCGGCCTGGGCTGGGCGAACCTCGGCATGGACATCGTGTCCGTCAACCGTGTCCGCAGGCTTCTCGCGCAGTACGGGGAGAAGTTCTTCGAGCGGATGCTCACCCCCGGTGAACTCGACGACTGCCGTACCTCCGGCGGGCTCGACGTGCTGAGCCTGTGCGGGCGGATCGCGGCCAAGGAAGCGGCCTTCAAGACGTTACGGGTCCGCGGCAGGTTCCTGCCCTGGCCGGACATCGTCGTACGCCGCTCCGAGGGCGGCTGGCCGCTCGTGGAGCTGCACGGGCCCGCGGCCGAGATGGCCGCCGAGTCCGGCATCTCCGAGATCACCGTGTCCATCAGCCACGACGTGGACTACGCGGTCGCGGTCGCCGCGCCGATCATCGCCCCCACCCCTTCCGCCCCCACCCCCTCACAGCAGCAGCAGTAGCTAAAAGGAGAGCAATCATGGCCGACGGCCTGCAGACGGTGAAGAGCTGGATCCTCGAGCGCCACCCGGAGCGCGACGACATCGCGTCCGACCTCGACCTGATCGAGAACCGGCTCATCGACTCGCTGTCCTTCGTCGAGTTCGTCTTCCTGCTGGAGCAGGAGAGCGGCACCGCGATCCAGATGGAGACCCTGGAGGTCGACTCCATCCGGACCCTCGCCGCCATCGAGCAGCACTTCTTCAAGACCCCGGCGGAGGCCCAGGCATGAGCCGCCGCCTGTTCACCTCGGAGTCCGTCACCGAGGGCCACCCCGACAAGATCGCCGACCGGATCAGCGACACCATCCTGGACGCGCTCCTGGCCCAGGACCCGTCCTCCCGCGTCGCCGTCGAGACCCTGATCACCACCGGTCAGGTCCACATCGCCGGCGAGGTCACCACCGGGGCGTACGCGCCGATCGCGCAGCTGGTCCGCGACGCCGTCCTCGACATCGGCTACGACTCCTCCGCGAAGGGCTTCGACGGCGCCTCCTGCGGCGTCTCGGTGTCCATCGGCGCCCAGTCGCCGGACATCGCGCAGGGCGTCGACACCGCTCACGAGGCCCGGGTGGAGGGCGCGGAGGACGAGCTCGCCGGGCAGGGCGCCGGCGACCAGGGCCTCATGTTCGGCTACGCCTGCGACGACACCGCCGAGCTGATGCCGCTGCCGATCGCGCTGGCCCACCGCCTGTCGCGCCGGCTGACCGAGGTCCGCAAGAACGGCACCGTCCCGTACCTGCGGCCCGACGGCAAGACCCAGGTCACCATCGAGTACGACGGCGACAAGCCGGTCCGCCTCGACACGGTGGTCGTCTCCTCGCAGCACGCCGCCGACATCTCCGTCGAGGGCCTGCTCACCCCGGACGTGCGCGAGTACGTCGTCGAGCACGTCCTCAAGGAGCTCGTCGAGGAGGGCGTGACGCTGGAGTCCGACGGCTACCGGCTGCTGGTCAACCCGACCGGGAAGTTCGAGGTCGGCGGCCCGATGGGCGACGCCGGGCTCACCGGCCGGAAGATCATCATCGACACCTACGGCGGCATGGCCCGCCACGGCGGCGGTGCCTTCTCCGGCAAGGACCCGTCGAAGGTGGACCGTTCGGCCGCCTACGCGATGCGCTGGGTGGCGAAGAACATCGTCGCCGCCGGACTCGCCCGCCGCGCCGAGGTGCAGGTCGCGTACGCGATCGGCAAGGCGGAGCCGGTCGGTCTCTTCGTGGAGACCTTCGGCACCGGGACCCTCCCGGACGAGCGCATCCAGGAGGCCGTGTCCGAGGTCTTCGACCTCCGGCCGGCCGCGATCATCCGCGACCTGGACCTGAAGCGGCCCATCTACGCGGCGACCGCCGCGTACGGGCACTTCGGCCGGGAGCTGCCGGAGTTCACCTGGGAGCGCACCGACCGGGTGGAGCGGCTGAAGAAGGCCGCGGGGATCTGAGGGGAGCTGGAATGCGTATCGCTGTCACCGGATCCATCGCGACCGACCATCTGATGACCTTCCCCGGCTGGTTCAGCGAGCAGCTGCTCGCCGACCGGCTCGACCGGGTCTCCCTGTCGTTCCTCGCCGACAACCTGGAGGTCAGGCGCGGCGGAGTGGCAGCGAACATCGCCTTCGGACTCGGCGTGCTCGGCCTGCGTCCCGTTCTCGTGGGCGCGGTCGGCGCCGACTTCGAGCCGTACCGGATCTGGCTCAAGGACCACGGTGTGGACACCGACTCGGTGCGCGTCAGCGAGTCGCTCCACACCGCCCGGTTCGTCTGTACCACCGACCGGGCGCAGAACCAGATCGCCACCTTCTACGCCGGAGCGATGGCCGAGGCCCGCGAGATCGACCTGCGGGAGGTCGTCGCCCGGACCGGGCGTCTGGAGCTGGTCCTGGTCTCCCCGGACGACCCCGAGGCGATGCTGCGGCACTCCCGTACCTGCCGCGAGCTGGGCGTCCCCTTCGCCGCCGACCCGTCGCAGCAGCTCGCGCGGCTCGACGGCGGCCAGGTGCGGGAACTGGTGGACGGGGCGCGGTTCCTGTTCACCAACGAGTACGAGACCGCCCTGCTGCACGAGAAGACCGGCTGGGCCGAGGCGGACGTGCTGCGCCGCGTCGGCACCTGGGTCACCACCCACGGCGAGGCCGGTGTGCGCATCCGTGGCGAGGGCCGCGCGCCGCTGGCCGTGCCGGCGGTGCCGGTGGCGGGCGTGGTCGACCCGACGGGCGTCGGTGACGCCTTCCGGGCCGGCTTCCTCGCCGGAACGCTGTGGGGCGTGCCCGAGCGGTGCGCGGCCCAGCTGGGCTGCGCGGTCGCCGCGACCGTCCTCGACTACGTGGGGACACAGGAGTACCGGCTGCACCGCGATCCGCTCCTGGACCGGATCAGGACGACGTACGGAGTGGGCTGCACGGCTTCGCTGCTCACCCACTTGAGGGCACTGTCATGAGGGGGCTGACGTGAGTACCGGAAGGCGTTCCCTGAGGGAGGAGTTCGCCACGCGGGTCGTGGTGGCCGACGGGGCGATGGGCACCATGCTCCAGGCCGCCGACCCCACGATGGACGACTTCCAGCAGCTGGAGGGCTGCAACGAGATCCTCAACGTCACCCGCCCCGACATCGTGGCCTCCGTGCACGACGCCTACTTCTCGGTCGGCGTGGACTGCGTGGAGACCAACACCTTCGGCGCCAACCTGGCGGCCCTCGCCGAGTACGGCATCGAGGACCGGGTGTACGAGCTGTCGGAGGCCGGCGCGCGGATCGCCCGCACCGCCGCCGACGCCCACACGGCCGCCGACGGGCGCCCCCGCTGGGTGCTCGGCTCCATGGGCCCCGGCACCAAGCTGCCGACCCTCGGGCACATCACGTACGAGCCGCTGCGCGAGGCCTACCGGCAGAACGCCGAGGGGCTGATCCGCGGCGGCGCGGACGCCCTGCTCATCGAGACCTCGCAGGACCTGCTCCAGACGAAGGCGGCCGTCATCGGCGCCCGCCAGGCCCTGGACCGGGCCGGGCTCGACCTGCCGCTGATCGTGCAGGTGACCGTCGAGACGACGGGCACCATGCTGCTGGGCTCCGAGATCGGGGCGGCGCTGACCGCGCTGGAGCCGCTCGGCATCGACATGATCGGCCTCAACTGCGCCACCGGCCCGGCGGAGATGGCCGAGCACCTGCGCCACCTGTCCCGGCACGCCCGGATACCGGTCTCCGTCATGCCCAACGCGGGCCTGCCGGTGCTCACCTCGGACGGCGCGCACTACCCCCTGACGCCATCCGAACTCGCGGACGCCCAGGAGGCGTTCGTACGGGACTACGGACCGGCCCTGGTCGGCGGCTGCTGCGGCACCACCCCCGAGCACCTGCGGGAGATCGTCGAGCGGGTGCGGGGCGCGGCCGTGAAGCCGCGGACCCCGGTCGTCGAGCCGGGCGCGTCCTCCCTCTACAGCCACGTGCCCTTCCGCCAGGACACCTCGTACCTGGCGATCGGGGAGCGGACCAACGCCAACGGGTCGAAGAAGTTCCGCGAGGCCATGCTGGCGGGCCGCTGGGACGACTGCGTGGAGATGGCCCGCGACCAGATCCGCGAGGGCGCGCACATGCTCGACCTGTGCGTGGACTACGTGGGCCGGGACGGCGCCGCGGACATGGCGGAGCTGGCCGGCCGCTTCGCGACCGCCTCCACGCTGCCGATCGTCCTGGACTCCACCGAGATCGGCGTGCTGCGGGCGGGCCTGGAGAAGCTGGGCGGCCGGGCCGTGCTCAACTCGGTCAACTACGAGGACGGTGACGGGCCCGAGTCGCGGTTCGCGCAGGTCACGTCGTTGGCGCGGGAGCACGGGGCGGCGCTGATGGCGCTGACCATCGACGAGGAGGGCCAGGCCCGCACCGTCGAGCACAAGGTCGCCATCGCCGAGCGGCTGATCGCGGACCTGACGGGGAACTGGGGGATCAGGGAGTCGGACATCCTGATCGACACCCTCACGTTCACCATCTGCACCGGCCAGGAGGAGTCCCGCAAGGACGGCATCGCGACGATCGAGGCGATCCGCGAGCTGAAGCGGCGCCACCCGGACGTGCAGACCACGCTCGGCCTGTCCAACATCTCCTTCGGCCTGAACCCGGCCGCGCGGCTCGTGCTGAACTCGGTCTTCCTCGACGAGTGCGTCAAGGCCGGCCTGGACTCGGCGATCGTCCACGCCTCGAAGATCCTGCCGATCGCCCGCCTGGAGCCGGAGCAGGTCGAGGTCGCGCTGGACCTGATCTACGACCGGCGGCGGGAGGGCTACGACCCGCTCCAGCGGCTCCTGGAGCTCTTCGAGGGTGCCACGGCGCAGTCCCTCAAGGCCGGGAAGGCCGAGGAGCTGCTCGCGCTGCCGCTGGAGGAGCGCCTCAAGCGCCGCATCATCGACGGCGAGAAGAACGGCCTGGAGGCCGACCTCGACGCGGCGCTCGCGGAGCGTCCGGCCCTGGAGATCGTCAACGACATCCTCCTGGACGGCATGAAGACGGTCGGCGAGCTGTTCGGCTCCGGTCAGATGCAGCTGCCGTTCGTGCTCCAGTCGGCCGAGGTCATGAAGATCGCGGTGGCCTATCTGGAGCCGCACATGGAGAAGACGGACGCCGACGGGAAGGGCACGATCGTGCTCGCCACCGTGCGCGGCGACGTCCACGACATCGGCAAGAACCTCGTCGACATCATCCTCTCCAACAACGGCTACAACGTCGTCAACATCGGCATCAAGCAGCCGGTCTCCGCGATCCTGGAGGCCGCCGAAGAACACCGCGCCGACGTCATCGGCATGTCCGGTCTCCTGGTCAAGTCGACCGTGATCATGAAGGAGAACCTGGAGGAGCTGAACGGCCGCGGGCTGGCCGAGCGCTTCCCCGTGATCCTCGGCGGGGCCGCTCTGACCAGGGCGTACGTCGAGCAGGACCTGCACGAGCTGTACGGCGGCGAGGTCCGTTACGCCCGCGACGCCTTCGAGGGCCTGCGTCTGATGGACGCCCTCATGGCGGTCAAGCGGGGCGTGCCGGGCGCGACCCTGCCCGAGCTCAAGCAGCGCCGGGTGCCGAAGCGGGAGACCCCGGTCCTGGAGGTGCGCGAGCCCGAGCCGGCCGGGCGGTCCGACGTGGCCGCCGACAACCCCGTACCGGAGCCGCCGTTCCTCGGCACGCGGGTCGTCAAGGGCATCCAGCTGGCCGAGTACGCCTCCTGGCTCGACGAGGGAGCCCTGTTCAAGGGCCAGTGGGGGCTCAAGGACGCCGCCACGATCGAGTCGGAGGGCCGGCCGCGGCTGCGCGGCTGGCTGGACCGGCTGCAGACGGACCACCTCCTCGAAGCGGCCGTCGTGTACGGCTACTTCCCCTGTGTGTCCAAGGGCGACGACCTGATCGTCCTGGACGAGGACGGAGGCGAGCGGACCCGCTTCTCCTTCCCCCGCCAACAGCGGGGCCGCCGCCTCTGCCTGGCCGACTTCTTCCGCGCGGAGGACTCCGGCGAGGTCGACGTGCTCGCCCTCCAGGTCGTCACCGTCGGCTCGCGGATCGGGGAGGAGACGGCGAAGCTGTTCGCCGCCGACTCCTACCGCGACTACCTGGAGCTGCACGGCCTGTCCGTGCAGCTGGCCGAGGCGCTGGCCGAGTGCTGGCACGGCCGGGTGCGGGCCGAGTGGGGCATCGGCGGCGCCGACCCGGCCGGCATCGAGGGGATGCTGCGCACCGAGTACCAGGGCTGCCGCTACTCGCTGGGCTACCCGGCCTGCCCCGACCTGGAGGACCGGGCGAAGATCGCCGAGCTGCTGCGGCCCGAGCGGATCGGGGTCGAGCTGTCGGAGGAGTACCAGCTGCACCCCGAGCAGTCGACGGACGCCTTCGTCGTGCACCACCCGGAGGCGAGCTACTTCAACGCGGGAGGCAGACGCCTGTGAACCCGAATCCCGGGGGCCCGGCCCCCGGCGCCCCGACCTTCTCCTTCGAGTTCTTCCCACCGAAGACCGACAAGGGCGAGCAGACCCTGTGGGACGCGATCCGGCGGGTGGAGGCCCTCGCGCCGGACTTCGTCTCCGTCACGTACGGCGCGGGCGGCTCGTCCCGCGACCGCACCATCGAGGTCACCAAGCGGATCGTCACCGAGACCACCCTGCGGCCCGTCGCCCACCTGACGGCCGTCGGGCACTCGGTCGCCGAGCTGCGGGCGATCATCGGCGCCTACGCGGACGCCGGGGTGCGGGACGTGCTGGTGCTCCGCGGCGATCCGCCGGGCGATCCGCGCGCCGCCTGGACCCCCCACCCGGACGGCTTCCTGTACGCGTACGAACTCGTCGAGCTCGTACGGTCGTTGGGCGACTTCCGGATCGGCGTGGCGGCCTTCCCCGAGGGGCATCCGCGGTCGCCCGACCCGGCGAGCGACCTGGCGCACTTCGTCGCCAAGTGCCGGGCCGGGGCCGACTACGCGATCACCCAGATGTTCTTCGACCCCGAGGACTACCTGCGGCTGCGCGACCGGGTCGCTGCCGCCGGCTGCGACACCCCGATCATCCCGGAGATCATGCCCGCCACCGACGTCCGGCAGATCCGCCGCTTCGCCGAACTGTCGGACGCGGCCTTCCCCGAGGACCTGGCGCACCGCCTGGAGGCGGCGAAGGACGACCCGGCCGCCGCCTACCGGATCGGCGTCGAGCACGCCACCGCCATGGGCCTGCGGCTGCTCGACGAGGGCGCCCCGGGCCTGCACTACATCACGCTCAACAAGTCCACCGCGGCCCTCGAAATCCACCGATCCATCCACGCCTCAAGGAGCCTCGCACGTGTCTGAGTCCACCGGTGCTGTGTTTTCCGACTACAAGGTCGCCGACATCGGTCTCGCGGAGTTCGGCCGCAAGGAGATCACGCTCGCCGAGCACGAGATGCCCGGCCTGATGTCGATCCGCCGCGAGTACGCCGAGCAGCAGCCGCTCGCCGGAGCCCGGATCACCGGCTCCCTGCACATGACCGTGCAGACCGCGGTGCTCATCGAGACGCTCGTCGCGCTGGGCGCCGAGGTCCGCTGGGTGTCCTGCAACATCTACTCCACCCAGGACCACGCGGCCGCCGCCGTCGCCGCCGCCGGCATCCCGGTCTTCGCCTGGAAGGGCGAGACGCTGGAGGAGTACTGGTGGTGCACCGAGCAGGCGCTGACCTGGCCGGGCGCGGACGGCCCCAACATGATCCTGGACGACGGCGGCGACGCCACGCTCCTCGTCCACAAGGGTGTGGAGTACCGCAAGACCGGCGCCCTGCCGGAGGCCTCCAACGAGGAACTCGCCGTCGTGCGGAGCCTGCTGGAGAACAGCCCGCTCGACTGGGCGACGATCGCCGCCGGCATCCGCGGCGTGACGGAGGAGACCACCACCGGTGTCCACCGCCTGTACGAGATGCACCGCGAGGGGGAGCTGCTGTTCCCGGCGATCAACGTGAACGACGCCGTGACGAAGTCGAAGTTCGACAACAAGTACGGCTGCCGCCACTCCCTGATCGACGGCATCAACCGCGCCACCGACGTCCTCATCGGCGGCAAGACCGCCGTGGTCTTCGGCTACGGCGACGTCGGCAAGGGGTCGGCGGAGTCGCTGCGCGGCCAGGGCGCCCGCGTCATCGTCACCGAGATCGACCCGATCTGCGCCCTCCAGGCGGCGATGGACGGCTACCAGGTCGCGACCCTGGAGGACGTCGTCGAGACGGCCGACATCTTCGTCACCACCACGGGCAACAAGGACATCATCATGGCGTCCGACATCGCCCGCATGAAGCACCAGGCGATCGTCGGCAACATCGGCCACTTCGACAACGAGATCGACATGGCCGGCCTCGCGCAGATCCCCGGCATCGTCAAGGACGAGGTCAAGCCGCAGGTCCACACCTGGACCTTCCCCGACGGCAAGGTCGTCATCGTCCTGTCGGAGGGCCGCCTGCTCAACCTGGGCAACGCGACCGGCCACCCGTCCTTCGTGATGTCGAACTCCTTCGCGGACCAGACCCTGGCCCAGATCGAGCTCTTCACGAAGACCGCCGAGTACCCCACCGGCGTGTACACGCTCCCGAAGCACCTGGACGAGAAGGTCGCGCGCCTCCACCTGGACGCCCTCGGCGTCCGGCTCACCACCCTCCGCCCGGAGCAGGCCTCGTACATCGGCGTCCCGGTCGAGGGCCCGTACAAGCCGGACCACTACCGCTACTGATGTGTACCGGCGACGTGCACGACAGACGTGATCCCTGGCTCCCGGACCATCTCCTGAAGACGGAGCGGGACCTGCTGATGCCGCTGCTGCGCCGGACGCCCGCCGAGGCGTTCGAGCTCCGCACGGCCTGCCCGGGCTGGACCGCCCGGCAGGTGCTCGCGCACTGCGGGGCGGCACTGGTCAGGATCGTCGAGGGGCGCCTGGAGGAGGGCGTGTTCCTGCCCGAGGCCAACGCCTGCGACGTGGCCGAGCGGGAGGACTGGCCGCTCCACCGGATCCTCGACGAGCTGGAGCGGGGCCTCACCGAGGCCGGTCCGGTCATCGCCGAGCGGGAGGACGGCCGGCTCGACGCCGTCGCGCTCGGCGAGTGGGTCCACGCCGGGGACGTACGGGAGGCCTTCGGCGAACCCGGCGCCTACTGCGGGGACGCCCTGGAGCTCGCGCTGCCGCTGCTCTCCGTCACCAGCCGCAAGCGGGAGACCCCCCGCCTGGTCGGGGTCCTCGCGGACCGGGGCGGCGGCGAGGTGGACCTCGGCAACGAGATCGAGGGCCGCCCGCCGGCCCGCTTCCACGGAGACGCGGCGACCTTGATCCGCATCTACTCGGGACGCCCGCTGGTACGGACCCGCTACGAACTGACGGGCGCGACGGAGCAGGAACTACTCATCTACCGCTGAGGGCGGCGGGCCCCGGTCCCTTCGGACCGGGGCCCACCCCTTTCACTCACGAAGAGGACCTTCATGCCCAGCACGGTGAACACCTGGGAGACGCTCGACCGGCTCCTGCACGACCAGGCGGCACAGCGCCCCGACGACCCCGCGGTCGTCTTCGGCGAGGAGACGCTGTCCTTCCGCGAGCTCCACGAGGGCGCCGCCGTCCTCGCCACGTACCTCCGCACGGCAGGGGTGACCGCCGACGCCCGCATCGGCGTGCACGTCGAACCCTCACTCGAACTGGTGATCGGCACCTGGGGCGTGCTGCTCTCCGGCGGCGCCTACGTCCCGCTCTCCCCGGAGTACCCCGAGGAGCGCCTCCGCTACATGATCGAGGACAGCGGCGCCCGCATCGTCTTCACCCAGGAACGCTTCCGCGCCCGCGTCACCGAACTCGCCCCGCCCGGCACCACCGTCGTCACCCTCAAGGACGCCGTCCAGCACGCCTGGCGCACCGCCGGCGAGGAACACCCCCTCGCCGAGCCCGAGCTGAGCCCTTCCCAGCTCGCGTACGTCATCTACACCTCGGGCTCCACCGGCAAGCCCAAGGGCGTCATGGTCGAGCACCGCTCCATCGCGGCCCAGATGCGCTGGATGGCCGACGCGCACCGGCTCGGCCCGGACGCCGTCGTCGTCCAGAAGACCCCCATGTCCTTCGACGCCGCCCAGTGGGAGATCCTCGCCTCCGCCGTCGGCGCCCGCGTCGCCATGGGACCGCCCGGCGTCTACCGCGACCCCGAGGGCCTGATCGACACCATCCGACGGCACGGCGCCACCATGCTCCAGGGCGTCCCGACCCTCCTCCAGGCCCTCGTGGACACCGAGCGCCTCGGCACGTGCTCCAGCCTGCGCCGGGTCTACTCGGGCGGCGAGATCCTCTCCCGCAACCTCGCCGTGCAGCTGCTCGCCGAGCTGCCCGACGCCGAACTGATCAACCTGTACGGCCCGACCGAGTGCACCATCAACGCCTCCTCGCACACCGTGGACCGGGCCACCGTCGCCGACGGGCCCGCGGCCGTACCGATCGGCAGACCGGCGTACGAGACCACCTTCCACATACGCGACGGCGAACTGTGCATCGGCGGGGTCCAGGTGGCGCGGGGGTACCTGGACCGGCCCGAGCTCACGGCCGAGCGCTTCGTCACCGCCGAGGACGGCGAACGCCTCTACCGCACCGGAGACCTGGCCACCTGGAACGAGGACGGCACCGTCCAGTTCGCCGGCCGCGCCGACAACCAGATCAAGCTCCGCGGCTTCCGCGTCGAGCTCGACGAGATCGCGCTCGCCATCGAGAACCACGACTGGGTGAAGTCCGCCGCCGTCATCGTGAAGAACGAGCCCCGCACCGGCTTCCAGAACCTGGTCGCCTGCGTCGAGCTCTCCCCCAAGGAAGCCGCCCTGATGGACCAGGGCAACCACGGCGCCCACCACCAGTCCAAGGAGTCCAAGCTCCAGGTCAAGGCGCAGCTCTCCAACGCGGGCACCCTCGACGCCGCCGCCCTCGCCGGCCGCCCCGTCGTCGGCCTGCCCGGCCGCACCCCCACCGAGCGGATGCGCCGCACCGTCTTCGCCCGCAAGACCTACCGCTTCTACGAGGGCGGCCCGGTCACCCGCGCCGACGTCCTCGCCGCCCTGGCCCGCCGCCCCGAGGGCATCGGCTCCCGCCAGGTCGGCACCCTCACCGCGGCCGACCTGGGCGAGATCCTGCGCTGGTTCGGGCAGTTCCCCAGCGAGGAGCGCCTGCTCCCGAAGTACGGCTACGCCTCGCCGGGCGCGCTGTACGCGACCCAGCTGTACGTCGAGGTCCGCGGCGTCGCGGGCCTGGAGCCCGGCACGTACTACTACCACCCGGTCCACCACCGGCTGCACCTGATGGAGCCGGGCACCGCCGACGGCCCGCCCCTGGTCCGGCTCGGCTTCCGCGGCAAGTGGGCGGCGATCGAGCCGGTCTACCGGAACAACATCCGCGAGGTCCTGGAGATCGAGACCGGCCACATGGTCGGCCTGTTCGAGGAGGTCCTGCCGGGCCTGGGCCTCGGCATCCGGCCGGTGCGCGGCGGGACGCCCGGGGACGCCGAGGACCTGGGCGTGTTCGAACTCGTGCCGTACGACGAGGAGTCGGCCGCGGCGGACGAGGCGCGGGTCGACCTGTACGTGCAGTCCCATCCCGGCCGGATCGCCGACCTCCCGGGCGGCCAGTACGCCTACGAGCAGGGCCGGTTGAACGAGATCTCCGCCGGATCCGCCGGCCTGGTGGAGAAGAAGCACGTCATCGCGATCAACCAGGCGGTGTACGAGCGGGCCGCCCTCGGCATCACGGCGATCAGCCGCGGCACGGAGCCGTGGCGCGCCTACATCGACCTGGGCCGCGCGCTCCAGCGCCTCCAGCTCGGCGACCACGGCCTCGGCTTCATGTCCTCCGGCTACAGCTCGATGTCCGGCAACCCGCTGCCGGCCGCCCGCCGCATGGACGAGGTCCTGGCGGCGGCCGGCCGCCCGACCGGCCCCTCGTACTTCTTCGTCGGCGGCCGGGTCAGCGAGGAGCAGCGGCTCAGCGAGGGCATGTACGAGGACACCGTCCACATGAAGGGTCCCGCGGAGATGATCCGCGACGACCTCGTCAACCACCTGCCCGACTACATGATCCCCAACCGGGTCGTCGTCCTCGACCGGCTGCCGCACTCCGCGAACGGCAAGGTCGACGCCAAGGCCCTCGGCGAGCTGGCCGTCGTCAACGCGGGCCTCCACGGCCGCCCGCACGTCCCGCCGCGCACCCGCACCGAGACCCGGCTCACCGGGATCTGGGCGGCGGCCCTCAAGTACGAGGAGGTCGAGGCGGTCTCCGTGCAGGACGACTTCTTCGAGTCGGGCGGCAACTCGCTGATCGCGGTCGCGCTCATCACGAAGATCAACCGCGAGTTCGCCGACGCGGCGCTCCCGCTCCAGATCCTCTTCGAGGCCCCCACGATCGAGAAGCTGGCCCACCGGGTGGACGGCGCCGCCGCCACCCCGGCGTCCCGGCTGGTGCGGCTGCACGCGGACGGCGCCCAGTCGCCCGTCTTCTGCTGGCCCGGGCTCGGCGGCTACACGATGAACCTGCGCTTCCTGGCGGAAGAGCTGGGCATCGACCGCCCGTTCTACGGGGTGCAGGCGCACGGCATCAACCGCGGGGAGACCCCGTACGCGACCATCCGCGAGATGGCCGCGGCCGACGTGGCCGCGATCCGCCGGCGCCAGCCCTCCGGCCCGTACACCCTGTGGGGCTACTCCTTCGGTGCCCGCGTCGCCTTCGAGTCGGCCCACCTGATGGAGGCGGCGGGCGAGCAGGTGGAGAACCTCTTCCTGATCGCGCCCGGCTCGCCGAAGGTCCGCGCCGAGTCCGCCGCCGGGGGCGCTTCGTACGACAACCCGGGCTTCACCCAGATCCTCTACTCGGTCTTCGCGGGCGCCCTGGCGGACGTCCCCGCGAAGGACGCCGAGTCGTTCGCGGCCCACGTCGCGGAACGCTTCCCGGCCCTGGACCCGGAGCTGATCGCCCGGATCATCGCGATCGTGGAGCAGACCTTCGACTTCACGTACACCTTCCGCGAGCTGACCGAGCGCAAGGTCTCCTGCCCGGTGACGATCTTCAAGGCCCAGGGCGACGACTACTCCTTCCTCGAAGCCGCCACCGGCTGGTCCACCCGCCCGCCGACGGTGATCGAACTGGACGCCGACCACTACAGCCTGCTGCGGGCGCCGGACCTGAGGGAACTGGTGAAGAAGATCCACTACCGCCTGGGCCGGTAGCCCTTTCGGGCCCGGCCGCGATGCGGGGCGGGGGACCGGCTGGTGTGCTGGTCGGGACCCCACCCCTGCGCGTACGGGAGCAGCACCATGGCCGTCATCGTCACCCTCGAGATCCCCGGCGGCACCCAGGAGCAGTACGAGCGCACCAACGACCGGATCACCCACGCGTCCTGGTTCCCGCCCCCGGGCTTCATCGCCCACGCGGCGGGACCCGACGGGACGGGCGGCTGGCGGGTGGTCGATCTCTGGGAGTCGGAGGAGGCGTTCCGGGCGTTCGTGGAGAAGGCGACGCCGATCTTCCAGGAGACGGGGATGCCCCCGGTCCTGCCGAGGATCGACCCGCTCACGAACGTCGTCGTGAAGTAGGCGCAGGAGCGGCCACCGTCCTCCGTCCCCCCCCCGTAATTCCGTTGCGGGCGGCCCGGCGCCGGAGGGACCCTGCACCGCATGACCTCCGATCTCTTCGCCGCCGACGGACGCCTGAAGGCGATCCCTCGCAAGCCCGCTCGTAGAGCGGCCCTCCTCGACCACCTCGCCGCGACGCTGTTCGAGCCGGGTCGCGTGTACGCCGAGCGCGAGGTCAACGAGGCGCTGAAGACGGTGCACGCGGACTTTCCGGCGCTGCGCCGCTATCTGGTGACCGGCGGGCAGCTCTCCCGGACCAAGGACGGCTCGGCCTACCGGCGACAGCCCGGCGCCCCCGCAGGAGCGACCCCCGCCGTCGCGTGACGGCCGCGGCCCTGGCCGGCCTGCTCGCCGGCTACGGCATCGCGATCCCGGTCGGCGCGGTCGGCGCGTACCTCGTCGCCGTCACCGCCCGCACCGGCTGGCGCACGGGCGCCGCCGCGGCCCTGGGCGTCGCCACCGCCGACGGCGTCTACGCCCTGCTGGCGGTCGCGGGCGGCTCGGCCCTCGTCCCGTACCTGACCCCGGTGATGACCCCGCTGCGCTGGGTCTCGGCGCTGGTCCTGGTGGTGCTGGCCGTCCGGGCGGCGTGGACGGCGGTACGGACCCACCGCTCCGGCGCCCTGGCCTCGCGCGACGACGGCACGACGACGCTGACCCCGGCCCGCGCGTACGTGACCTTCCTGGGCATCACGGTCCTCAACCCCATGACGGTGATCTACTTCGTCGCGCTGATCCTCGCGACGGGCCCGGCAGCCCCGTCGTCCCCCGTCGAACGCACCGCCTTCGTCCTCGCCGCCCTCCTCGCCTCCGCGAGCTGGCAACTGCTCCTGGCCACCGGCGGCAGCCTCCTCGGCCGCACCCTCACCGGCCCCCGGGGCCGGCTGGCGACGGCCCTGGCGTCGAGCACGCTGATCGTGGTGCTGGCGGTGCGGTTGGTGGGGTAGGGGCCTCGGCGCGGTCAGAGCGTGTCGAGCCGCAGCATCGGGATGCCCGGACGCACTTTGGCCACCGCGTCGAAGTCGTCGTCCACGTGGACGAGGGTCAACCGGTGCTGCGCCGCCGTCAGGGCGATCAGGATGTCCATCGGCGAGGGGCCGCGATGGTGCCCGATCCGGACCAGATCCCGCTGGATCGCGATGATCTCCGGCCAGGGGTCGTCCACGGCCGGGACCCAGCCGAAGGTCTGACTCAGCATCGTGAGGAACGGTTCGCAGTCGCGGTCGGAGCGCAGGCCGGGCATCAACTCGGCTTCCACGGGCGGGCACAGGGAGACCTGTCCCCGTGCCACCCGCTCCGGCCATGGCGAGCCGATCTGCCGGCGCAGGATGCGCCACACCGCCGAGGTGTCGGCGAGGTAGTTCATCGGCCGGACCGCTCCCGCTCCTCGAGGACGTCGAAGTCGAGGAAGTCCTCGGCGTTGTCCTGGAGCCACGTGAGCGCCCGCGCGCGGTCCTCCGCGCTGACCGCCGCCGCTATGGTCAGCGCCCGGTTGATGGTGTCCCGCTTGGTCTTGGTGCCGAGCTGCCGCTGGGCGAAGGCGAGCATCTCGTCGTCGATGTCGACCAGGGTCTTGGACATGAGCGGCCTCCTGCGAAGGGGTCTGTCCGGGCGGGGATCCGCGCCGGAGCCGGCCTGGATCCAGCCCTGGATATATCCAGGGCCAGCCAGTATATCTTCAGGCCCGTCCCGCCGGGCTTTCCCCGCCGACCTTCCCCTCCGCTTGACCCTCGTGCTACCCGAGACCCCACAGTCGTCCCGTGGACACGACGAAGCTGCTGCCGATCGGGCAGTTCGCACAGGCGGTCGGCCTGACGGTCACCGCGCTGCGGCACTACGACACGACCGGTGTGCTGCCGCCGGCGCACGTGGACCCGGACACCGGATACCGCTGGTACCGGCGGGACCAGGTGCGCACGGCGCAGCTGATCCGCGGGCTGCGGCAGGCGGAGGTGCCGGTCGAGCGGGTGCGGGAGCTGGTCGGGGCCGACGCGGTGGAGCTGGCGGCGGCGCTCGGGGCGCATCTCAGGGATGCCGAGCGGCGGCTGGAGCTCCAGCGGGCCGTCGTCCACAGCCTGTGGGAACGCATCTCCGAAGGAGTGGATATGGATCAGCACCGGGTCACCGTCCGGCAGAGCGACGCCGAACGCGTCCTCGTCCGTGCCGCGACCGTGGACGACCACGGTCTCGACACCTTTCTGCGCACCGCCTACCAGGAGCTCTACACCATCGCCGGGCGCGGCCCGCTGACCTTCACCGGGCCCGCGTTCGTCCGCTTCCACGGCCTGTGCGACGACGAGAACGCGACCCTGGTCGAGGCGTGCCTGCCGTTCTGGGCGGACGGCGCGCAGCCGGCCGAGGCGGACCTTCCGGAGGGGACGTACGTGAAGGACCTCCCGGAGAACTCCGCCGCCTGCGTGGAGGTCGCCGGCGAGGCCGCCGCGTTCCCCGCGATCCTCACCGCGTACGACTCCGCCGCCTCCTGGGTCACCGACCACGGCTTCGCCTTCGCGGGGCCGGTCCGGATGATCCACCGGCGGTGGGCCGGGGTCGTCGGGCATCCGGACAACCGGGTGGAGATCGCGTGGCCCTTCGAGGAGGCGGCGGGGGAAGGGGAAGGGGCGTCCCGCTAGCTCGTCGCCGGTTCGACGTTCTGCGTGTGGTGGAAGACGTTGTCCGGGTCGTAGGTCCGCTTCACGTCGGCCAGCCGGTCGTAGTGCCCGCGGTACGTGGCCCGGACGCGGGCCTCCGGTTCGTCGGCGCCCAGGAAGTTGACGTACGCGCCGCCCATCGAGTGCGGGTGCAGGGCGTCCCAGTAGCCGACGGTCCAGTCGCGGATGCGGTCCGCGTCGGAGGGCTCCGGGCTGATGCCGCCGATCACGCCGGACCAGACGGCGTCGCGGTAGGCCCAGGCGGTGTCCATGGCACCGGGGCGGTGGGCGGCGCCGTCGACCGGGTACAGGTGCATGGTGGAGAGCTCGGTCGGGAGGTTCTCCAGGAAGCTGCGGTGCACGTCGATCGCGCCGTCGGTGATGCGGTCGAAGAAGTCGCCGCGCCAGTACCACTGCAGGCCCTTCGGGATCAGGTCGTCGAACATCGACTGGAGGGCCGGGTAGGGGACCGGGGTCGCGAAGTGGAAGGCGGGCGGGGCCGCTTCGGCGACCCCGGCGAAGGTCCGGGTCAGTTCCTCCTCGTCCTGCGGGCCCGTGGAGCACCACACCACGCCGCACATCTTCCGCCCGTGGATCTCCTCCGGGAACGGCGGCCCGGGCGGCACCGCCAGGATCGCGAAGAAGCCGTTCAGCGTCTCGGGCGCGGCCGGCAGGAACTCCCGGTACCAGCGCAGCACCGCTCCGATGTGCTCCGGCTCCCACAGCGTGACCGCGAGGCCCACGGTGTCCACCGGATGCAGTCCGAACGTGAAGGAGGTGACCGCCCCGAAGTTCCCGCCGCCGCCGCGCAACGCCCAGTACAGGTCGGGGTGTTCCTCCGCCGACGCCGTCACGAACGAGCCGTCCGCCAGGACCACGTCGGCGGCGAGGAGGCTGTCGATCGTCAGCCCGTACGCGCGCGTCAGGTGCCCGTGGCCGCCGCCCAGGGTCAGTCCGCCGACCCCCGTCGTCGACATGATCCCGGCCGGGACGCCGAGCCCGAAGCCGTGCCCCTCGTGGTCGAGGTCGCCGAGCTGGGTCCCGCCGCCCACCCGGGCCGTCCGGGCCTCGGGATCCACCCGCACCCAGCGCATGGCCGACAGGTCGAGCAGCAGCGAACCGTCCACCAGGCACAGCCCGCCACCGCTGTGGCCGCCGCCGCGCACCGCCAGGTCCATGCCGCTCTCGCGGGCGTACCGCACCACCGCCCGAACGTCCGTCACGTCGGCGCACCGCGCGATCACGGCGGGCCGACGGTCGATCATCGCGTTGTAGATCGTGCGGGCCTCGTCGTACCCGGGGTCCTGCGGGCCGATCACCTCGCCGCGCAACGCCTCGCGCAGGGTCTCCACAGCCGTACCGCCCATGACCACTCCTTCAGGGCACCCCTGTCGGCCGGCCGCGCTACCCCTTCAGTCTCCCCCTCGGCGTGGCACCGCGCCTCCCGGGCCGCCGCCTCGGCATCCTTGCGCCATGAACGACAGCGAGGAAGCCGTTCGGACCTCCGCCCGCGGCTGGCTGACGCTCCAGCTGGCATCCCTGGGCTTCGTGGGGCTGTGCGGCGCCCTGAAGGCCGGCGGCGGGTCCGCTTCCCCGGCGCCCCGCGGCATCGAGGCGGTCGCGGGCGTCCTGGTCCTGCTCGCCCTGCTGCTCGCCGTCCTGGCGGTCTATCTCGTCGGCCGCACCGCCTGGCCGCACGCTGCGGGCCCCGACGACCCGGTCCGCGCCGCCCGACGCCTGCGCACCGGCCTCGTGCTCACCTTCGCCACCGTCCTGCTGACCGCCGTCGCCGCCACCAGCTCCTGGTGGCCGGCCCCGGACAAGGCCGCGCCTGCCCCGGACGCCCCGGCGGCCATGCAGGTGGAGGTCGGCACGTCGGGGGGCAGCCTGTGCGGCGAACTCGGGCGGGGCAGCGGCCCGTTGACCCTGGTCGTCGAGGGCCGCACGGTCGACGTCCCGCTCAGTGACGTGACGTCGGTGACGCCTGTCGCCGACTGCGGGAGCACATGACCGCCGCGACGGACCGCGAGGACAGCACGGACCAGCGCGACCGGTCCGACAGCAGCGAGCCGACGCTGAGGAACGAGCCGACCGAGCCGATCGAGAAGGCCGATCCGACGGATCCGACGGACATGAAGGACCCGACCGACCCGATCGACAGGAACGATCCCTTCGACCAGAGGGAGAGGAACGAGCTCTGTTCTTTGCTTCCCATGGTCCGATCGTACGAGCAAGGGGGCCGCCACGACGTGTGTCGTGACGGCCCCCTCGCTGCGGGCGGGACCCGGTTTACTTCAGGGCGGCGAGGGCCGCGTCGTAGTTCGGCTCCTCGGCGATCTCGTTGACGAGCTCCACGTGGAGGACCTTGTCGTTCTCGTCGAGGACGACGACGGCGCGGGCGGTCAGGCCGGCCAGCGGGCCGTCGGCGAGGTCCACGCCGTAGTTGGTGTGGAACTCGCGGCCACGGAGGGTGGAGAGGTTCTTCACGTTCTCCAGGCCCTCGGCGCCGCAGAAGCGGGCCTGGGCGAAGGGGAGGTCCGCGGAGATGCAGAGCACCACGGTGTTGTCGAGGCCGGACGCCACGCTGTTGAACTGGCGCACCGAGCTCGCGCAGGTCGGCGTGTCGACGCTCGGGAAGATGTTGAGGACCTTGCGCTGACCGGCGAAGTCCTTGAGCGAACGGTCCGCGAGGCCCTCGCCGACCAGGTTGAACTGCGGGGCGTCGCCGCCCACGGAGGGCAGGTCGCCGTTGACCTGTACGGGGTTGCCCTTGAGCGTGACCTGCGCCATGCCTGATCTCCTTCGACGGTAATGCGGGTGATGCGGACGACGTCCCGATCGTACTGCTCGTGGAATCCGCATCTCGCTGAATGGAACGTGCGAGGGTCGCCCCGCTGTTCCGGAGTCCGTGCCGCGTGCCGTCAGGAGCGCGCGTATCCGGCCAGGAAGAGGTCCACGCCCGAGGTGATCTGCCGGGTCAGCTCGGCCTCGTCGACGGCCGTACCCGGCGCGAAGGTGTGGACGAGCTGGGGCACGCCGACCGTCGTCGCCACGAGCTGCTGCACGGCGAGGTCGGGGTCGGGCACGTCCAGGACGCCGCGGGCGTCCAGCGCGGTGACCGCCTCGATCAGCGGGCCGTTGTACATGTCGTACGTGACCCGGTACCAGAGCTGTCCGAGCTGGGGGAAGCGGTCGATCTCGCCGATCACCAGGCGCCGCAGCGACATGATGTCCGGGCGCAGCAGCGTGCGGGCCCAGTCGGTCGCGAGCCGGACGAGCGCGGCGCGCAGGTCGGGGGCGTCGGCCAGGCTGGTGCCGGCGGGCTCCACGTCGGCGTAGGTCCGGGGCAGCACCCCGCCGATGACGGCGAGGAAGAGGCGTTCCTTGCTGCCGAAGTGCTTGTAGATGGTCGCCTTGGAGACGCCGGACCGCTGGGTGATCGCGTCCATGGACGCCGCCGAGTACCCCTCGGCCAGGAACTCCGTCAGCGCGGCGTCGATGATCGCCTGGCGCTTGCGGGCGGCGGCGGAGGCGGGGTCGGGGATGACCGGGATGCCGTACGCGTCGAGCACGGCGTGGAGTGCGTCTTCCGGGTCGGCGGGGGTCTTGGCGCCCATGCGGGGGTCCTTCGCGGGGTGGCGTGGCGGGGCGGGGGTCACCGCCAGTATAGGAAGTGCGTGAACTGAACCGTTCGGTACGGCAGGGGTCGGACCCGGCGGGCCCGGGCTCAGACGGCCGCCGCCAGCGCCGGGCCGATCGCCACGCCCGCCAGGAACGCCAGGTTGAACAGACCGATCCCCAGGCCCTGGCGCTCCTCCCCGAGCCCCCGGGTCGCGGCACCGGTCAGGACGCCCTGGCCGCCCGCCGTCGCGAGGGCGCTCAGGCCGGAGCCGAGCAGCACCGCCGGCGGCCACGGGGCGAGGGCCGCGAGCAGCAGTGCGGTCGTCGCACCGGCGGCCAGCAGGATCCGGGTCCTGCGCGTCCCGAGCCGGGGCGCCAGACGGATCAGGAGCCAGGACAGCAGGGCCCCGGTCAGGGCGGCGAGCGCGGCGACCGCGCCGGTCTGGACGGGGCTCCACCCGGTGAGCGCGGAGAAGCGGCGCGGGGCGCCGTACAGCAGCGCGAAGTTGACGGTGGAGAGCGCGAGCATGAGCCCGGCGGCGGCCAGGAAGCCCGGGGCGCGCAGCACGTCGAGGGGGCGCGCGCCGGTGGCCGGGCCGGTGCGCGGAGTCGCGGGGCCGGCCAGACGCAGGACCGGCAGCAGCACGAGGAGGCTCGACAGCGGCAGCACGAGCGCCGCCTGCCAGCCCGCCGCCCGGGCCACCGCCGCACCCGCGAAGAGGCCGAGCGTGCCGCCGAAGGCGCTGCCGATGGCGACGATCCCGGACGTACGGCCCGTGCCGTCCCGGCTCGCGAGCTGGAAGGCGGCGACCGTGACCCCGGCGGCCCCCACGGCCTCGACCGCCCGGCCGGCCACGGCGAGCGGCAGTGACCCGGCGACGAGGACCAGGGCCGCGCCCAGGACGAGGAGGACCCCGGAGGCCCGGACGGTCCCGCCGGGGCCGCGCCGCCCCGCCGTGGCGGAGAGCAGGGGCGTGCCGACCGCCATGCCGACGCCGAACACGGTCATCAGCCAGGCCGCCGACCCGGCGGAGACGCCGAGCTCCCGCGCGGCGTCGGGCAGCGCGAGGCTGGGCCCCGACACGCCCATCGAGGCGGGCGCGACGAAGAGGGCGGGGAGGAGGGCGCGCCGGAGGGTGACGGCCGCCCGGGCGGGTTCGCGCGCCGCCGGGACGGGCGTCGCCTTCACGGCCTTCGTCGTGGTCATGCCGGCATCCGTCCCATCAGTCCGTTCGCGAAGTCCTTCTCCGCCTGGCGGAGTTCTGCGGCCGTGTTCATCACGAAGGGGCCGCTGCGGGCGACGGGTTCGCCGATCGGCTCGCCCGCGAGGACCAGCACCTCGGCCGCCGCGTCCGGGGCCTCGACGGTGAAGTGTTCGCCGTCCCGGTCGAGCACGGCGAGGTGCCCGTCGGCGAGGGCCTCGCCGCTGACGACGGCGTCGCCGGTGAGCGCGTACACCATCGCGTTGTGCCCGGCGGGTGCGGTGAACTCGGCGCGGCCGCCCGCCGCGAGGCGCGCGTGGACGACGAGGACCGGGGTGTGGGTGCCGAACGGCCCGGTCACGCCGTGGCTGCTGCCGGCGAGGACGGTGAGCTCGGCGCCGTCGGGGGTGGTGACGGGCGGCAGGTCGGCGGCCTCGGCGTTCTGGCTGCGGGGCGGCAGCGACTTGAGGCGGGCCGGGAGGTTCACCCAGATCTGCAGCATGTGCTGGCGCCCGCCCGCGGCGAGGAACTCCTCGGTGGGCAGCGCCTCGTGGACGATCCCGGACCCGGCGGTGAGCCACTGCACCCCGCCGCCCCGGACGACGGCGCGGTGGCCGCGCGAGTCGGCGTTGGCGATGTCGCCGTCGAGGACGTACTGGATCGTCTCGAAGCCGCGGTGGGGGTGCGGGGGTGCGCCCTTGGCCGCTCCGGGGGCGAGGTCGATCGGACCGACCTGGTCGACCATCAGGAAGGGGTCCACGAAGGGGAGTTCGGCAGTGGGGAAGGGCCGGCGCACGGGGAAGCCGGCGCCCTCGTGGGTGTGGAAGGGGCGGGCGATGCGGGTGACGGTGCGCTCGGTGGTGGTCATGGCAGGACTGAACTACACCATTCAGTTCACTGTCAAGACTGAACGGTTCGGTTGACGAAGTGAACCGATCGGTTTAGCTTCGGTCCATGACCACGACGACACGGATCACCGCCACCTACGTCGGCACCGCCACCGTCCTCCTCCGCATCGGCGGCCTCACCCTCCTGACCGACCCGGCCTTCGACCCGGCGCCCGCCGACTACCCCGCCGCCCGCCCGCTCCACCGCACGACGGGCCCCGCCCTCGGTGCCGACCGGCTGCCGCCCGTCGACCTGGTGCTGCTCTCCCACGACCAGCACGCCGACAACCTCGACCACACCGGCCGCGAGGTCCTCGCCCGCGCGGCCCGGACCCTCACCACCCCCGAGGGCGCCGCGCGCCTCGGCGGCCGGGCGGAGGGCCTGGCCCCCTGGGAGAGCCGCGAGGTCACCGCCGGCGGCACGCGCGTACGGATCACCGCGACCCCCGCCCGCCACGGCCCCGAGGGCACCGAGCAGGCCACCGGGCCCGTCACCGGCTTCGTCGTCGAGTACGACGGCGGCGCCCTCTACCTCTCCGGCGACACCGTCCGGCACGACGCGCTGACCGCGATCGGCGAACGCTTCGCCCTGGACACCGCCTTCCTCCACTTCGGCGACGCCCACTTCCCGTCCACCGGCGACCGCGCGTTCTCCCTCAGCGCCGCCGAGGGCGCGGCCTTCGCCCGGACCCTCGGCGCCCGCACGGTCGTCCCCCTCCACTTCGACTCCTGGGCGCACCTCGCCGAGGACCCCGCCGCCATCACCGCCGCCTTCGCCGCCGACCCCCTGCTCGCGGGGACCCTGCGCTGGCTGGAGCCGGGGGTGGCGGAGGAGCTGGCTTGACCGCGGCCGCGCGCCCGGCCGCGGGAACGCCGGAGGGCCGGACCGCTTCCGCGATCCGGCCCTCCGTCCTGCTCGGGGCCTCTGGGGCCCCCTCAGACCGCCCTCAGCCGCTGTACCAGCCGTTCAGGTCGGCGATGACCTGCACGCCGCCCGTGTGGTTGGTGAACGTGATGCGGCCGTCGACCACCGGGACGACCACCAGGTTGGAGATCGTCCGGCCCGCCGGGTAGTTGAGGTTCGACACCGCCGGGCGCGGCCTGCCGTGCGGGGACACGGTCAGGAAGCTGCCGGCCGTCGGGGCCGCCGCCGTCACGTTCAGGACGACCGCCGTGACGCCCTCGCTCGGGACGCCGGCCACGCCGGAGACCCGCATGCTCACCACACCACCGGGGCCGACGACCCCGGCCCGCGCGCCGAGACCGCTGCGGGTGTCGAGGAGCCGGACCGGCTCCGCTGCGGTGAAGGCGGCGCCCGTGGCGGAGAAGTACCCCGTCACGTCGGCGAGCAGGTCGACCGCGCCCGCGCTGTTGCGCAGCACCACCGAGCCGTTCACCACCGGCACGACCACCAGGTTGGGGAGGGTCTCCCCGGCCGAGTAGTTGATGTTCGACGCGGTCGGGACGGCCTGACCGTCGGGGTAGACGGTCACGAAGCCGTTCGACGTCGGGGCGACCGCGGTGACGTTCATGACGACCGCCGTGACCCCCGTGGCCGGGACGCCGTGGGCACCCGCGACCTTCAGCTTCACCGTGCCGCCCGCGCCGACCCGGGCCTTGGGGGCGCCGGTGCCGTCACGGGTGTCGAGGAAGCGGGTCGGGTCGATCGACGTCAGCGCCGAACCCGTGCCCTCCGCCGCCGTGTAGTAGCCCGCCACGTCGGCGACGACGTCCACCGAGCCCGCGCTGTTGCGCAGGTCCACGGTGCCGTTGTGGACGGCCACGGTCACCAGATTGGAGAGCGTGCGCGTCGCCGTGTAGTTGAGGCTGGACGCCGACGGGACCGGACGGCCGTCCGGGTAGACGGTGAGGAAGCCGTTCGACGTCGGGGCGACGGCGGTGACGTTCATGACGACCGCCGTGACACCCGTCGCCGGGACACCGTTCACCCCGGCGACCTTCAGCTTCACCGTGCCGCCCGCGCCGACCTTCGCCCGGGGCGCGCCCGTGCCGTACCGCGTGTCGAGGAAACGCTTCGGCGCGACCGGCACGAAGCGGCCCGGCGTCGTGGCCGCCGGGGCGTCCGTGATCGTGAACGCGTTCGGCAGGTAGCCGGGCGAGCGGGTGCCGGAGGTGAAGCCGCCGTCGCCGACGAGCAGGTCGTAGCGGCCCGGGGGCAGGTCACGGGTGCCGAGCAGGACCTTCAGCGAGCTCCCGTTCGGGCCCACGGACACGATCTGGTTCAGCCAGGTCTCGCCGGTCGTGGAGTCGTTGCGGAGCCGGACCTGCGTGCCGAGCGTCAGCCCGGTGCCGTACAGCTCCACCGGGTGCGAGGTGCCGGCGGCGCCGCTGGTGCTGCTCAGGCGCTCCACGTCGGCCTGCACCGGGTAGCTGCCGCAGCCCGACCTGCAGACGCCCTGCATCGTGAACTCGTACGGCGTCGGCGCCTTGCCCGGGGACACCACCAGCGCGTACTGCCCGGTGGGCGCGGAGTTCGTGGTGAGGCAGTTGAAGCGGAAGCCGGAGCCGTTGCACTGGTACGAGGAGTCCGTCGTCGCCCCGAAGGCGTTGCCGGCGAGCAGGCTGACGGCCGGGGTGGCCCCGTTCGTCCCGCTGTCGACGCCGTACACGTCGAAGGTCTGCTGCGGCTTCAGGTCGAGCACCGCGCAGTACGCCGTGGCCGACTCGGTCAGGACCGCGCTGCGCGGCGCGAAACCGGCCGGCGACACCTTGTTCGCCGTGCACTCGGGGGCCCAGCCGGCCGCCGTGCCGATCCGCCAGGTGTCCACGGAGGAGGCGATCGGTGTCTCGGCGTAACCGGAGGCCAGGGTGTAGACCAGGTACGAGGTGGAGCCGGTGACCCGGCAGGTGCCGGCGGTGCCGAAGGTGCGGCACTTGATGGTGCCGTCGGCGTCGACGACGCCCAGGACCGCGCCGGTCCGGTAGGCGGCGTCCGGCGTCCGCACGGACAGCCACAGCTTGTCCGCGGCCGCCGCCGTCACCCGCAGGCAGGTGCTGTCGAGGTCCCCGCGGAAGGTGTACGGGGTGGAGGGCCCGCCGACTGTCAGCGACTTCGGCGCCGCGCAGCGGGCGGTCGCGGAGAGGTCCCTGCGGACCAGCTTGTACGTGTCGTCGGCGCGGCCGTTGTTGCTGAGCAGCGCCGTGTACGGGGCGCCCGCCGTGAAGCGGCAGGTGGTCGTCGAGCCGCTGAGGGTGCCGCACACCTCGTTGCCGGCGGCGTCGTGGATGCGCAGCCAGGCGTTCACCTGGTTGCTGTCGTTGGTGTAGTCGAGCAGCTCGGCCGTGGAGTGCGCGCCGCCCGCGAGGGAGAGGCACGCGGTCTGCCCGGCGGCGAGCGTGGTCTCGGCACCCCACGTGTTGCCGAAGCCGGTCTGGGCCCACGGGACGCAGCCCGCGGCCTCGGCCGTGCGCTGGACGGCGACCTGGTAGTCACCGGCGGCCGACGCGGTCAGCACGGCGTGGAACGGCGCGGTGCCGGTCAGCTTGCAGACGCCCGGCGCGCTCTCGTTGGCGCACTGCGCGGCGCCCTTGGCGTCGTAGACCCGGATCGTCGGGTGGGCGGCGCCTTCGCCGGTCGCCCGGTCGAGGAAGTAGAGCCCGCGGCCCGAGGCCGTCGGCAGGCTCAGGCACAGCGCCTGGCCGGCGCCCGTGAAGGTGCCGGTGACCGGGCCCGAGGCGAAGCCGTCGTCCTTGACCGGCGTGCAGCCCTGCGCCTGCGCGGTCGCGAGGAACCAGAGGCCGTAGGCGTCCGTCGCGGTGATGCGGGCGGCGTCGCGGGCCCAGGTGTAGTCACCGGCGGTCAGCTGACAGGGCGTGGTGGGCTCCGGCGTGCAGACCGGGGTGCCGTCGGCCTTGTACAGGCGCCCGTCGAGCTCCTGGCTGACGGTGTCGAAGAGGTACGGACCGTCCGCCGGCACGTGCAGCGTCCGGCAGCGCTCGGTGCCGGTCACGTCCGGCACCGTGCCGTAGGCCTGCGGCCGGACGGTGGGGCAGCCGCTCGGGTGCGAGAGGCGCGCCGCCGTGAGCGTGAGGTCGGTGGCCGCCGTGTCGCGCTCGGCCGCCAGCAGGCGGTAGGGCGCGGCGCCGGTCAGCGTGCAGTCCACGTACTGGTTGCCGGCGATGCGCGTCGAGCAGATCTGGGCGCCCTCGGAGTCGTACACGGTCTGCGACGCGCGCCAGTCGCTGTGGAACAGGCGCAGCACCTCACCGGTGGCCGTCGGCAGCGCGAAGCAGGTGCCCGTCGAACCGGCCGCGAGGCTCGCGGCTTGGACGGCGGGCCGCCCGAGGGCGGTGTCGGCGTCCGTCACCGCGGTGCACGAGGCGTCCGAGAAGAGCGCCTTGTACGAGACGGAGAACCCGCCGCCGCTGCCCCAGGTGTCCCACGCGTTCAGCGTGTACGCGCCCGCCTGGGGGGCCGGGCAGCGGTGCGCGCCGGAGTAGTCGGGCCGGTCGCAGGTGACGGCGGAGCCGTCGGGGGCGGTCAGCGAGACGTTGACGTCGTGGCCCATGGTGCCCACGACCTGCGCGAACACGACGTCCTTCGCCCGCGGCACGTCGAGCGTGAAGCTGGTGGCGTGGTTCTCGGGCCAGGCGGAACAGGTGTGGACGGTGTTCGGCGCGAGGGTCCCGGAACAGGTGTCCCCGAGGTCGCCCTCGGCGATCTGCGCCGCGGCGCTCTTCGGGGCGGCGGCCCTGGGAGCGGCGGTCTTCGGGGCGGCCGCCTTGGGCGTCGCCTTCGGTGCCGGTACGGGCGTCGCGGCGGCGGACGCGGTGGCCACCGGTCCCAGTACGGACGCGAGGACCGCGACGATCAGCGCGAGGAGCGCGAGGACGCGCGGTGGGCCTGCCGGTCTTCTCCCGGCATGGGTGGAGTGCAAGAGGGTCCCCCCGGACGCATGCATGACTGCTGAGGATGAACGAGGAACGGAAGCGAAGCGGTTCGGAAACGAGCGACGCCGTCCGGAACAGGCCGAGTCTATTGACGGGTCGCGCGCACCGACCGCCAGGTCCGCAGTCCGTCGGCGTCCACACCCGCCTCGGTGAAACCGAGACGGGCGGCGACGGCGCCGCTGGAGTGGTTGGCGGCGTCGTGCAGGATCAGCAGCTCGTCGACGCCGGGGAGCCGGAAGCCCTCCTGGACCATGGCCGCCGCGGCCCGGGTGGCGATGCCGCGCCCGGTGGCGGCGGGATGCAGCCAGTACCCGATCTCGTAGGCGCCCTCGGGGGTGTCCTCGTGCCGGAAGAGCCCGCAGGTCCCGACGAGCCTCCCGTCCACGGCCACGGCGTACGAGAACTCCTCGCCCGCCTCCCACAGTTCCGCCCGCCCGGCGAGGAACCCGGCCGTCCGGTCCCGCGAGTGCTCGGCCGCCCACGGCATCCAGGGGCGCAGGTGCTCCAGCGACTCGTCGATGACCCGCACCCACGTGTCGAGGTCGGCCCCGGGGTCGAACGGCCGGAGGACCAGGTCGTCGTCGATGCGGATCAGGGCGGCGGGGGCGGGCGTCGGTGCGGGTGTCGTGGGAGCGGGGGTGACTGCGGGCTGCGGGAGTTCCATACGAGGAGGCTCGTGCCCGAGTGGCCGTGCGGGCAAGGTGATTTCGGCGTCCCGCGACCGGACCCGCGTGCCGGCCCGCGCGGGGGAGGCGGATCATCCCCGCGCATGACCTCCCGGCGCCGGGGCGCGGCCAGCATGGAGCCATGGCGATCAGGATCTCGACGGACGACGCGGGGCGCCGCGCTCCGCGCCCGGCACTCCTCCCTCGGCCGGGCGCGTGGCCGGGGATCGCCGCCGCGGTGTGGGGGCTCCTGTTCGCCGTGCCCAGTCTCGTGTGGGCGGCGGGGTCCTCGCTCGGCGCGCGGACGACCGTGGCACCGTCCCTGGTGGAGCTGGCCGAGGACCGGGTGGCGTGGTTCGTGGCCGTGTTGTGGCTGACCGGTCTCCTGAAGATCCTCGGCGCCGTCATCGGCATCGGCCTGACCCGGCGGCGCGGCCGGTGGACCGGCCGTCTCCTGGCGCTCTGCGGCGCCGGTGCGGGGGTGCTGCTCGTCTGGCACGGCGCCGTCTTCGTCGTCCACGGGGTGCTGGTCGAGACCGGCGCCCGCCCCGTCGCGCCCGACCTGGCCGGGCTGACCCGCTGGTACCTCTGCCTGTGGGGCCCGTGGTTCGTCGCCGGTGGGCTGGCCTTCGCCGTCGCCACCCTGCGGTACGTCCGCCGCCTGGACGCGGACGCCGGGGCCCGCCGCCTCGCTGCCGTGGGGGCGCTGGGCGCGGCGCTCCTGTCCCTGGTGTCGACGGTCACGGGGATCGGCTGATCCCCGTCCCGGGCCGGGCGTCAGCGCACGACGTCGAAGACCTGCTTCTGCAGCCCGTTCGCGTACGCCTCGTGCTCGACCAGCTTCAGCTTCTGCACGTCCTTGTCCGTGGTGCTGAACAGGCGCTTGCCCGCGCCGAGCAGCAGCGGGAAGACCAGGAGGTGGTAGCGGTCGATCAGGCCGGCGTCCGACAGGGCCTGGTTCAGGGAGGCGCTGCCGTGGACGATGATCGGGCCGCCCTCGGTCTCCTTCAGCGCGGCGACCTCGTCGAGGGTGCGCAGGATCGTCGTCTCGCCCCAGTTCGACACCAGCTCGTCCTCGGTGAGCGTCGTCGACACGACGTACTTCGGCATCACCTTGTAGTCGGCGAACTCCGCCATGTCCGGCCACACGCCGCTGAACGCCTCGTAGCTGGTCCGCCCCAGCAGCATCGCCGAGGCCTCCTTCTGCTCCCGGTCCTTGATCTCGAACGCCTCGGGCAGGAACTCCGAGTGCTTGAACGTCCAGCCCGAGTTCCGGTACCCGGGCTCGCCCCCGGGGGCCTCCACGACGCCGTCGAGGGAGATGAAGGCGGTGCTGATGAGAGTGCGCATGGCCGGGTTCCTCCGTGTGTCGTTGCCAGTCGTGAGTGTTGACCGGGGACCAGGGAGAAACTAATCGGTCGGCGAGGACTTATTTGATCGACGCGACGAAGGGCGTCCAGGCGGCGGCCGGGACGACGAGGACGGGCCCGTCGGGGCGCTTGGAGTCGCGGACGGGGACGAGGCCGGGGGTGTCGTCGCGGACTTCGACACACTCGCCGCCGTCCCCGTTGCTGTAGCTGCTCTTACGCCAGACGGCGAAGCTCTCGGCCACTTCGAGGCAGTCGCCGCCGTCCCCGTTGCTGTGGCTGCTCTTGCGCCAGACGGCGGCGGTCAGATCAAGGGCGTTGCTGGCCATGTCGGTAGTCCTCAGCCGCTTCTTCGATCAGGGCGAGGGACACCTCCGGCGGCGAGGCGGCGGCCCTCAACTGATCGTATGCCTTGCGGTACTGCTTCACGAGGGCCGGATCGTCGACTGTCTGACCGTGGTACGGCCCCTCCGTGTACATGAGCGGAGGCTCGTCGTCGAACTCCATGAACTTGAACGGCAGGGCCATGAACGGTCGGGTGGGTGCGTTCCACGGCAGGATCTGGAGAACGACACGACCCTGCCGTACGAGGGTGGCGATGTGGTCGAGCTGCTCGGCCATGTCCACAGCCGGGATCGTGGGGTTGCGCACCAGTGACTCGTGGAGGATGACCCAGTACTCGGGCTTCTTCGGCTCCTCGAAGAGCATTGCCCGCTTGAGTCGGGCGTCGATCTTGGCCTGCACCTCGTCCGGGGTGTGCAGCGGATGCGTCGAGCGGATGACGGCCTTCGCGTACGTGGCGGTCTGGAGCAGGCCAGGGATGAGGACGTTGCACCACTCCTCGATCACCAGCGCCCGCTTCTCCGCCTCAGCGATCGCCGCGAAGTAGGCCGCATGCGCTCCCTGCTTCGCCTTGCGTACGTCCTCGCACCGCCGCGCGAAGAACCCGTCCGTCCGGAGCACCCGGTCCACGTGCTGGGCCAGGTCGCGCGGCATGCGGCGCTTGCCGTGCTCGATCTCGCTCAGGTAGGTCACTCCGAAGAAACTGCCCTCGACCAAGCCCTCCAGCGTCAGGCCCGCCTCCTCCCTCTTGAAGCGGAGCTCTTTCCCGTAGAACTGCGGGACGCTCGCCGAGCCGTCGATCTCCTTGCGCGCAGCCACTGTTGACCGCCTTTCGCACCTTGCGTCGTGGAGCGGGAAACCCTTCCACGGTAGGGCTCGGCGCGGCAGCGTGTGAGGGGTTCGTCACGGCACGCAACGAAAGGTGGAACCCGCATGACCGACGACATCAGGCCCGACGTCGAGGCCCTCCGTACCGCTCTCGCAGCTCACGGGGTCCTCCTGCCCTCTCTGGGGGTGGATCCGGTGACGCTCGCGGGGCGGACGGTCCGGCCCCCGCTCGTCGCGCTGGGCAACTGCAACGTGGCGATGGCACGCCGGCTGACCGAGGCGCTGCGGAAGGCGGCCGGCGGGTGACGCTGCCGTTCGCGGTCGAGCTGATCGCGGTCCCGGAGGCGGTGCCGGAGGTGCGCCGGATAGTGGAGGGGGACGATCTGCGGCTCTGCGTGAGCGAGTTGCTGACGAACGTCATCGTGCACGTGGGGGAGGGGACTCCGGTCACCGTGCGGGTGGAGGCGACGCGGGAGGGGCGGACGCGGCTCGCGGTGACGGATCCGGATCCGCGGGTGTGGCCCGTCCTGCGGGAGGCCGTCGACGGGGCCGAGTCGGGGCGGGGGCTCGGGATCGTGGAGGCGGTGGCGCTGCGCTGGGGCGTGGAGCAGGGGCCGTACGGGAAGACGGTGTGGTGCGAGCTGTCCGGTACGGGCCCGAGGGCGGGGCTGGGGCCCCCGGAGCGGCCCCCACGCCGGCGTCCGGTCGGCGGGTGAGGGTGCCGTTCGGGCCGGCGCGGGCGCCTTCAGATGCTGCGGGCCGTGATGTCGCCGTACGCGGTGGTGGCGCGGATCCGCAGCTCGGCGTCGGTGCCCGCGGTGTTGGCGAGGGCGTTGCTGACGCGGCCGTAGCCGGTGCCGGCGTCGAGGGTGGCGGAGGCGCCGCGGGCGGCGGTGACCTCGATGTCGCCCTTCTCGGTGCGGAGTTCGACGGCGCCGCGCACGGCGCCGGTGACCTTGATGTCGCCGCGCATGGTGCGGATCTCGGCGGGCCCGTTGAGGCGGCCGACCGTGATGCCGCCGTCCTGGACGCTGATGCGGGCGCTCGCGGCCTCGTCCAGCTTGGCCTGGCCCTGGGCGGCCTCGAAGACGACGTCGCCGAGGCGTCCGACGCCCCGCAGCTCACCGGCGGCGGCCTTGGCCTCCACGCGGGAGCCGGCCGGCAGCTGGACGGTCACCTCGACGGCGCCGGAGTTGCCGAAGAGCTTGTTCTCCGGCTCGGGGGCCTGGATCCGCAGGACGCCGTCGGTGAAGGCGACCTGGACGCGCTCGGCGGCCTTCACGTCGCGGCCCTTGGTGGGGTTCGCGGGGCGGACGTCGACGGTGGCGTCCTGGCGGTCGGCGGCGATCAGCTGGACGCGGCCGGCGGGGATGTCGAGGACGGCGGTGATCGGGGCGGTGGTGGCGAAGTTCTGCATGGTTCCTGCTCCTCTGGAGTGGCGTTCCCGGTGTCTTTCTGACATGAGAAACGCTACGTTGCGTTCGAGGAGTGCGCAACAAGAACGTTGCGTGATGTGAGTATCTATGCAGCTCAGAGCGTTGAAATCGTTGCAACGGGCGTGGCGGTAACGCAACACCCCGCCCGCTCGGCGTTGCAATGATCGACGAGTGAACGCTCTGTCGGAGGTGTTCCGGCCACCGGGGAGCGATCCCGTCGGGGAGGGGGCTAGCGGCCCTCGCGCAGCCCCAGGACGTACGTCGCCGTCAGTGCGACCGCCCGGTCCTCGTCCCGTGACAGCTCGGCGAGGGCGCCGGAGGCCGCGGCGCCCGGGATGTCCGCGAGCGCCTGGGTGAGGCGTCGGCGCGCGGGTGGAGCGGTCGTGGCGTGGGAGAGGCGGGCGACCAGGGCGGCGGCGATCCGGTCCGCGCGGTCCGCGTGGGCGGGGTCGGACGCCAGGGCGCTGAGCGCGTCGGCCGCGTCGGCGTCGTTGCGCTCCTCGACCACCATGTCGACGAGGGTCGGGACCGCCTCCGGCACTCCCCGCGCGCCGAGCGCCAGGGCCGCGTACGCCCGGACCACCGGGTCCGGGTGGGCGAGGGCGTCCCGGAGCAGGGCGGTCGCCCCGGCGTCCGGGAGCTCGGCCAGGGCGCGGACGGCCCGCTTCCGTACGGTGGCCCGGGGAGCGTCGAGGCCCTCCGCGAGCAGGGGTGCCGCCGCCTCGCCGGCCCGGGCCAGGGCCCAGTGGAGGGCGCCGGCCACGATCGGGTCGGGCTCGCCCAGGACGGCCTCGGCCAGGGCCTCCACCGGTACGGGGGCCTCGTCGGCGGCGGACACCGACGACAGGGCCGCGCTCTGGCGGGTCTCCGGGCTCTTCGAGGTCAGCGCCTGGAGGAGGGCGGTGATCCGCAGGACCTCCTCCCACCCGGCCGGTTCCGCCGCGCCGATCCGGCGCAGCCGCGTCAGCAGTTCGGTCTCCGCCGCGATGCGCTCGCGGGTCCGGCGCACGAGGTCGTCGACGAGCCCGGCGGGCGCGAAGCCGGGGTCGTCGAGCGCGCGCCCGACATCGCGCAGCGAGAGGCCGAGCGAGCGCAGGCTCTCGATGTGGAAGACGCGCCGGATGTTCTCGTCGGAGTACTCGCGGTACCCGGAGCCGCTGCGTCCGGTCGGGCGGACCAGGCCCAGCGACTCGTAGTGCCGGAGCATCCGGGCGCTGACCCCGGACCGCCGCGCGACCTCGCCGATCAGCACCGCCTACCGTCCTCCCTGGCCCTCCCCGCCGAGGGCCACGACGCGCTTCGCCTCCTCGATCGCGAACTCGAACCCGGCCTCCGGGTCCCGCCACAGGGCCTCCGTGGCGAGCGCGTGTGCCCGCACCTCCGGGTCGGGGTGCGTCGCCGCGGTGCCCAGCGCCGGCAGCATGGCCTCCCCGAGTGCGATCAGGGCCCGGCTGAGGCTCAGGCGCGTCTCGCGCCGCCCGCGCCCGAGCTGCGTCGCCAACCCTACGGCCAGCGCGGGTTCCTCACCTTCCGGTACGAGGACGACCGCCGCCCGCCAGGCGCTGCGGGCGACCTCGTCGTCGGGGTCGGAGAGGAGGGCCGGGGTGATCGCCGGCCAGGCCCGCCGGTCGCCGATCTTGGAGAGGGTGTGCAGGGCCTGGCTGCGGGCCTGGGCACGGTCCGAGCGCACCTCGGCGACCAGTGCCGGGACCGTCGCCGCGGCCGCGTGGCGGGTGAGTGCCCAGGTCAGCATCTCGCGCACGGAGAAGTCGGGCTCGATGGCGCAGCGGCCGACGAGGGTGCCGACGTCGGCCGGGTCCGGGGTCGTGCCGACGGTCAGGGCCGTGCGGAGCCGGACCGACGGGTCGTCGTGCGCCAGCCCGTGCAGGGTGCGTGTCGTGGTCATGGGGGCCACCTCCTCGGCCACAGTGAAGGGCTTGTCACCGTGTCAAGGTCAAGCGGAACCCCTCTCGGCCCCGGCCGAGGGGGACTAGTCGATGTGGACTATCTGGAAGGCCTCCGCCATCCGTCCCGCCGGCAGCCCGCCCGCCGTCGCGTGCTCGCTGAGCCAGTCGCGCAGCAGCCCGGACAGGTCGTCGAAGTGGGCGGTCTGGGAGGTGTGGATGCGCAGGGCCTCGACCTTGCGGTCGAAGACGGGGGTGACGTCCACGTACTGGTTCGGGGTCGGGCCCGTCATCAGCCAGAGCTCGTGGACCGTCCACGGCTCCAGACCCTCCTCCTTGAGGAGTTGGGGGTGGGCGAAGGGGTTGCGGGCCTCGGGGTAGATCGCGCGCAGACAGGCGTCGCCGACGGCGCGGTGGTCGGGGTGGAGGTCGGCCACGCGGGCCCAGTTGATCTCGGGCGACGGGATGATCGCGCGCTGCGGGCGCACCTCGCGGATGACCCGGCACAGGTCGCGGCGCAGGTCGACGGAGGCCTCGACGAAACTGTCGGGGTAGCCGAGGAAACGGACGTCTGCGACGCCGCTGAGTTTCGCCGAGTGGACCTGCTCGGCGCGGCGCAGGTCCGCCATGGCCTGGCGGGGGAGCGCCTCGTCGTAACCGCCCGCGCCGCCGTCGGTGACGATGCAGTAGGTGACGCGGGTGCCGCGTTCGATCCACTGCATCACCGTGCCGCTGACGCAGAACTCGATGTCGTCCGGGTGCGCCGCCACCACCAGCAGGGATTCCGGTGCGCTGCGGACGGTCGGGTCGGTCGTCTCGAAGTCCTCCATGAGGCCAGCCTCTTGGTGCGGCGGGGGCGTCGCAAGGCCAAGTCGTGGCGTGAACAGGACATGGCACTTACGCGCCATTCAAAAAGTTGGTAGATTCAAATCATTGGGTGTTCCACGTGAACAGAGACTGGTAGAGAGTCAGAGAGATCCGGAGGCGACCGCCATGTGCAGGATTCTCGGCACCATCGCCGCGGGTGCGGCGCGACCCGACCCCGCCGAGCTCGCGGCGGTCTCGGGCCGGCAGCGGCACGGCGGCCCCGACGAGCACCAGATCCTCAGCGGCCCCGGCTGGTCGCTCGGCTGCGACCGGCTCGCCGTCACCGACCCCTGCGGCGGACGGCAGCCCTACCGACTGCCCCACCTGCCCGGGATCCTCGCCGTGCTCAACGGCGAGATCTACAACCACACCGAGCTGCGCCGCCGCCTCGCCGCGCGCGGCCACCGCTTCCCCGACCGCTGCGACGGCACGCTGCTGCCCGCGCTGTACGCCGAGTACGGGCCCGCCTTCGCCGAGCACCTCGACGGCATGTTCGCCGTCGCGATCCTCGACCTGCGCCCCGGCAGCGCCCAACTCGTCCTCGCCGTCGACGACATGGGCATGAAGCCCGTCCACCTCCACCACGACCCGTACGACGGCTCCACCCGCTTCGCCTCCGAGATCCCCGCACTGCTCGCCTTCGAGGGCGTGCGGATCGCCCCGCGCGAGGACGCCCTCGACACCGTCCTCGCCACCCGCACCTCCTTCTCCGCGCGCACCGCCCTCGAAGGCATCGAGGTCCTGCCGCCCGGCGCGACGGCGCTCGTCCGGCCCGGCTGCGCCCCCGTCGTACGGCGGCGCCCCGCGCACGCCGCGCGGCCGCTCGGCGACACCCAGGACGTGCTGCGGCACGAGGTGCGCCGGCTCGCCACCGCCGACGTGCCCGTCTGCGCGGTCACCAGCGGCGGGCTCGACTCCGGGCTGATCACCGCGCTCGCCGCCGAGCACGCCCGCGAGACGGACGCGCCGCCGCTGCACACCTTCCACCTCACCTACCGCGGCAAGTGGCCCGACTCCGAGGCGGCGTACGCGCGTTCCGTCGCGCGGCGGGCCCGGACCGTGCACCACGAGGTCGTCGTCGACCCCGACGAGATCCCCTCGCTGCTCACCCGTACCGTGCGGCACCTCGGGCAGCCCAACGCCGATCCGATCGCGCTCTCCACGTACGCGCTCTTCCGCGCCGTCCGCGAGAACGGCTTCACCGTCGCGCTCACCGGCGACGGGGCCGACGAGCTCTTCGGCGGGTACGACCGGATGCGGGCCGCGCTCACGGCGCCGCCCGGCATCGACTGGGCCGGCGCGTACGCCGACGCGCTCTCCGCCGCGCCCCGGCTGCTGCGGGAGCACCTGTACACGTCCTCGTACGCCGCGTACATCGCCGACCACGGTTCGGCGGCCGACCGCATCGAGCAGGAACTGCGTTCGGCCGACGCGGCCGGGGGCGACCGGGTGACCGCGCTCAGCGCCTTCGAGACGCGGTGGCGGCTGCCCGCGTACCACCTGCGGCGGGTGGACCACCTGTCGATGGCGTGGGCCGTGGAGGCGCGCATGCCGTTCTGCCAGCCCGGGGTGGTCACGCACGCCCGTGCGCTGCCGGCCGCGGCGCGGCACGGGAAGCCGGCGCTGTACGAGGCGGGGGCGGAGCTCCTTCCCGCGGCGGTCCTCAACCGGCCCAAGCAGCCCTTCACGCTGCCGGTGGCGGCGATGCTCTCCCCCGGCGGGCCCTTGCTGGACACCGTCCGCGAACTCCTCTCCCCGGCCCGCCTGGTGCTCGGCGGCAAGATCCGCGCCGACCGCGTCCAGAGGCTCCTCAACCGCCACCTGGAGCGTCCCAACCAGCGCGTGGCGATGGCGCTCTGGGGTCTGGCGGTCCACGAGCTGTGGACGGAAGTCGTCCAGGGCATGCGCATCCCGGTGGGCTGTGCGGCCTGACCCCCCGGGCCGTCACCGCCCCGGCCCCCGCCCACAGGAACCACCCCCGCCCGGGCCCGGGCCCGCGTCCCCCGTTGTGGGGCCCGGCCCCCGCCCGCAGGAGCCGCCCCCGCCCCCGCCCCCGCCCCCGCCCGGGCCCGCGTCCCCCGTTGTGGGCATTCGTTCCGCTGGGGCGGAACGGGTGGGCACAACGGACGGCGCCCTTGCGGGCGCCTCCGCCCCCGTCACCCCGCCACCAGCACCCGCACCGTCCTCGTGCGCACCGCAGCGACAAGGAGCGGGGGCGCCGCTGAGCGCGCCGTCCCGTGTGCCCACCCGTCCCGCCCTGCGGGACGATTGCCCACACGGGGGTGGACGAGGTGCGCCGCCGCGCGGGGCCGCGGCAGCGGGGCGTGAGGGGACGGGGCGCGAGCCCGCAATGGCGGGGCGTGAGGGGACGGGGTGCGAGCCTGCAACGGCGGGGCGTGAGGGGGCGGGGTGCGAGCCTGCAATGGCGGGGCGTGAGGGGGCGGGGCGCGAGCCCGCAACGGCGGGGCGCGAGAGGACAGGGCGCGAGGGCGCCCGCACCGTCCCCGTCACCGTCGTCCGGGCCGAAGACGCCCCCGGCCCCACCCTCGTCGTCCGGCTCGACCACCTCCCCCCGGGCGCCCTCGCCCTCGGCCACGAGCTGGCGGAGCTGCGCCGCGCGCTGCGCGGCAGCCCGTACGCCCGGGTCAACAAGATCGCCGTCTACGGGAGTTCGTCCCGGCGCGACGTCGATCTCGACTACCGCTTCGTCCAGGCCCTCCCCGACGGCCGGTTCGACTTCCGTACGGGGTGCGGGCATTCACTGCTCGCGTGCGTCGTCGCGGAGGGGCGGGCCGGGGCCGTCACCGTGCGGGCGGTGACGACGGGGGACACCGTGCGCGTGGAGGAGGAGAACGGCGACGGCGACGCGCGCGCGTTGTACTTCCTGCGGGCGCCCACCGCCGCCGGGACCCTGCCCACCGGGCGTCCCGTGGACGAGCTGCTCGGCGTCCCCGTCTCCCTCGTCCGGTACGGGAACCCGTACGTCTTCGTCGACGCCCGCCACGTGGAGGCGGAGGAGGACGCCGAGGAGGCGCTGCTGCGGCTCCGGGGAGAGGCCGCCCGCCTGCTCGGATACGCCCCGCACTCCCCGTTGCCGAAGATCGCCGCGTTCCGGGCCGAGCCCGGAGGGCTCTTCGTGCGGGCCCTCACCGTCGGCGGCTGGCACCCCCGCCTCGCGCTCACGGGCGCCGCCGCCCTCGCCGCCGCGGCCGCCCTCGACGGCACTGTCGTGCCGGGGGACGCGGGCGGTACGGTCAGGACGCCCGGTGGTGTCGTCACCGTCTCCACGGGGCCCGACCGGGTCGGCGTGCACCACAAGCGGGCCCGCGTCCTCGACCGCCTCGAACTGCCCTGGCGTATCCACGCAACGGCGTGAACGCGCACCCCGCCGAACGGGCGGTCCCCCGCGAACCTCTGTCACGCTGAATTAGGACCGGCAATCGGTGGCACGCCGTATCGGATTCGTGTCCGTGCCGTGGTCCGTGCGTATCCGTGGCGTATCCGTGGGGAGAGCAGACACACATGAAATTCGAGAATCTGCGTGTCGTCGTGACCGGCGCGTCCCGCTATTTCGGCCGCGCCCTCGCCGTCGGATTCGCCCATCTCGGCGCCGAGGTCTACGTGTCGGCCCGCACCGTCGAGGCCGCCGAGCGCACCCGCGCCGAGGTGATGGGCTCGGCCCGTGACCGCATCCACGCCTTCGGCTGCGACCTGAGCCGCCCCGCCGAGATCCGGGAGTTCGCGGCCCGGGTCGGCGAGCGCACCGACCGGGTCGACCTCCTGGTCAACAACGGGGCCCGCTGGCTGGACGGGATGGACCTGGAGGCCGCCAGCGACGCCGAGATCGTCGAGACGATCGAGTCGACGGCCGGCGGCACCGTCCTGATGGTGAAGCACTTCCTGCCGCTGCTGCGCGGCTCGCTGCGCCCCGACATCGTCAACATGGTCGCCGTGCGCGACGCCGAGGGCGCCTCCGCGGGCGCCGCGCACGAGGCGTTCTGGACGGCGAAGAGCGCGCAGGCGGGATTCGCCGACATCCTCTCCCGGCGCCTGCGGCCCTCCGGGGTGCGGGTGTTCTCGCTCTACCCGCCGGACTTCTCGACCTCCGACCCGCGTTTCGCGGAATGGGACGGTTCGAATCCCGACGGAATAGCCCCCGACGAGAAGCTGACCACCCAGGCGCTCTTCGAATGCATCGTGTACGCCGTCGAACAGCCCCGTGACTGCTTCATCCGCTCCTTCCACTTCGAACCCCGCTGATCGAACCCCGCCGATCGAACCCCGCCGTCCGCGCACCCGCCGACCGCGGAACCGCCGCCGACCCGAACTCGCTGAAGCTCACCGCACCACAGCGTCAAGGAGGTCCCATGAGCACCCCCGTCTGGATCACCGCGACCCCTCCGGCCACCCATGGCGAACTGCACATCGGGCATCTCGCCGGCCCGTACGTCGCGGCCGACGTCCTCACCCGCTACCTGCGGGCCGAGGGCGAGCCGGTCCGGTTCACCACCGGTACCGCCGACCACGCCAGCTCGGTGGAGGTCAGAGCGCTGCGCCACAACCGCAAGCCGGAGGAGGTCGCCGAGGGCTACCGCGCGGCGATCACCGCGGACTGGCTGCGGTCCGGCGTCGAGTTCGACCACATCGTGCGGCCGCGCCGCGACAAGGGCTACGCACGCTGGGTGCAGGAGCTCTTCAGCCGCCTGTACGCGCAGGGGGTCATCGCCCCGCGCACCCGTCTGCTGCCGTACTGCGAGCCGTGCGAGCGGTGGCTGTACGGGGCGCACGTCACCGGCAGCTGCCCGCACTGCGGGGCCACCAGCGACGGCGGCATGTGCCACGAGTGCGCCCGCCCCAACGACGGCGGCGACCTTATCTCGCCGCGCTGCTCGCTGTGCGACACCCCGGCGCTCGCCAAGCGCTGCCGGCGGCTGTACGTACCCCTGGAGCCGTTCCGCGAGACCCTCGCCGAGTACTGGGCGGCGGCCGGGCTTCCGCCGCGGCTCGCCGCGCTGTGCGAGTCGCTGGTCGAGGACGGGCTGCCGGACATCGCCGTCGGGCACCCCGCCGAGTGGGGCCTGCCGGTGCCGGTGGAGGGCTTCCCGGACCACCGCATCGACGGCTGCTTCGAGGCCGCCGCCATGCACCTGTTCGGCTACGACACCAAGGGCCCGCTGCCCCGCCGCACCATCCACTTCTGCGGCTTCGGGCACGCCTTCTGCCACGCGGTGCTGCTGCCGGTGCTGCTGCTCGCGCAGGACGTGAAGCTGCCGCAGGAGTTCAACGTCAACGAGTCGTACATCGTGGAGGAGGGCGTCCGCGAAGGGAACGTGTGGGCGCTCGACCTGCTCACCGAGTACGGCTCCGACACGCTGCGCCGCCACGTCCTCCAGGCCCGCCCGACCGGCCGCAGGACCGTCTTCCAGCGCGACCGGCTCGCCGCCGCGCGCCTGGAGCTCGACGAGAACTGGAACAGCTGGCTGTCCCGGCTCTTCGCGTCCGTCCGCGAGGAGTGCGACGGGCTCGCCCCGCAGGCCATGCCCGGCGGCACCGGCTGGGAGATCCTGGAGCGCCGGCTGCACCGGGGCGTGGACGACCTGCGCGAGGCCTACGGCCCCGACGCGTTCGACCCGCGCCGCGCGGTGGCCGTGCTCGACGAGATGGTCCGCTCGGTCGCCGACTTCGGCTACGTCAACGCCCACGAGCGCTGCCGGCCCAGCAACTCCTGCCGTCACCTCCCGTCGCTCGCCGCCCAGCTGGCGGTGGCCTCCGCGCTGTCCGCGTGGTCGCGGCCGGTGATGCCGGAGGGCGCGGACCGGCTGGCGTCGGCGCTCCAGGTGGCGCAGGGACGCCCGGTCGACTGGTCGGCCCTGATCGCCCCGCTCCCGGGGACGCGGCTCGCGCCGCCCTCCGGTCCGGTCTACGGGTTCTGACGGACTCGCACCGGATTCCCGCGCCCACGACTACTAATCAGCTAAGTAACTCAGTAAACGAGTGCGTGAGAAACACGAGCAACGCAGTCCCCATCCCCGCCGCGTGACCGTGCGCGCGACGCGCAGGGACCACGCGGCCCTCCCCACAAGGAGCCCCCCGTGTCCCTGCGCGTCGCCATGCTCAGCGTCCACACCTCCCCGCTCCACCAGCCCGGAACCGGGGACGCCGGCGGAATGAACGTCTACATGGTCGAACTCTCCCGGGCCCTCGCCGAACAGGGCGTGGAGGTCGACCTGTTCACCCGCTGCCGCGGCGAGGGCCGGCCCGGCCTCGAAGACCTCGTGCCCGGCGTCCGGGTCCGGCACCTGCACGCGGGGCCCCGCCGGCCGCTGCCCAAGGAGGCCATGCCCGACCTGGTGGTGCCGTTCTCGCTGGCCCTGCTCAAGGAGCGCCGGCGCTACGACCTGGTCCACTCGCACTACTGGCTGTCGGGGCAGGCCGGGCGGATCGCCTCGTTCGGGTGGGGCATACCGCTGGTGCACACCGCGCACACCCTGGCCCTGGTCAAGAACGCGCACCTCGCGGACGGCGACCGTCCCGAGCCCGAGCTGCGGATCCGCGGCGAGCGCCAGGTGGTGGGCGACGCCGACCGGCTGATCGCCAACACGGCCGACGAGGCGGAGGCGCTGCGCACCCTGTACGGGGCGGCGCCGCCGCGCACCGAGGTGGTGCGGCCGGGGGTGGACCTGCGCACCTTCGGGCCGGGCGCGGGCCGGGCGGCGGCCCGGGCGAGGCTGGGCCTGCCGGCCGACGCCTTCGTCCCGCTGTACGCGGGGCGGATCCAGCCGCTGAAGGGGCCCGACGTCCTGGTGCGGGCCGTCGCCGAGCTGCTGCGGATGGCGCCGGAGCTGCGCCGGCGGCTGCTGGTGCCGGTGGTGGGCGGGCACTCGGGGGCGGGCGGGGAGGGCTCGATGTGGCGGCTCGCGGAGGAGCTGGGGGTCATGGACGTGCTCCAGGCCTGCCCTCCCGTACCGCAGGAGCGGCTGGCCGAGTGGTACCGGGCGGCGGACGTGCTCGTGGTGCCCTCGCGCTCGGAGTCCTTCGGGCTGGTGGCGCTGGAGGCGCAGGCCTGCGGGACGCCGGTGCTCGCGGCGGCGGTCGGCGGGCTGCCGACGGCGGTGTGGGACGGGGTGTCGGGGATGCTCGTGCGGGGGCACGACCCGGTGGAGTACGCCCGGCGGCTGCGGTGGCTCGCGGCGCACCCGCAGGCGCGGGTGTCGATGGGGGAGGCCGCGGTGCGGCACGCGCAGGGGATGAGCTGGCGCACCTCCGCCGCGCGGACGGTCGACGTCTACGAGGACGCGCTGGCGGGTGCGCTGAGCCGTGCGGGTGAGGTGGGGCAAGGGCGGCGGCACGCCCCTGCCCCGACGGCCCCTCTCTCCTGGAGGAACGAGAAGGCCGTGGTTCGAGTCTAGCATCTCTTTTGGTTCGACCAAAGGTTAGGGAAGCTCCGGATGCTCCAATTCCGTTGCCGGGGCGGCGCATTGACGCACTCACGCCATGGCGAGTGCACGCACAGAACAACTATGGATTCGCTTCCGGGGTCGGATCAGAATAGAGATGTCTTCAGGGAGCGCCCGGCGGCACGGGCCCCCAGAAGACGGAATTCACATTCCAACTCCTGGAGGAATCATGTTCGCTCAGCAGAACGCCGGTGTGCGCAAGACGGTCCGCCAGTTCGCCCTCGCCCTGGTCGCGTGTATGGCCGTCGCCGGCGGTGCGGCCCTCGCCACCGCCGACGACAGCGCCGCTGTCCAGCAGCAGCACGCCGGTGTCACGAACGAGTGGCCTTTCGCCACCCCCACCCCGGCCCCGCCCACCAACTGAATCCCCGCTGCCTCCCCCCGAATTCGGCAGCGAAAAGGCCCCGCAATCGACCTGCCACGATTGCGGGGCCTTTCTCCGTCCGTTCCCGGATCTCCGTCCGGTCCCGGGCGCCCTCCGTCCGTTCCCGGGCGTTCCCCGTCAGTCCAGCCAGCCCAGGCGTACCGCGCGCACGCCCGCCTCGAAGCGGCTCGACGCCCCCAATTCCTGCATGAGTTCGGAGAGCATGCGGCTCACCGTGCGCAGCGAGACGCCGAGGTTCCGGGCGATCTTCTCGTCCTTCATTCCGGTCGCCAGCATCTGCAGGGCGGCCCGCTGCTGCTCGGACAGGCCGTCGCCGCCGCGCTCGACGGAGGTCTCGTCGCCGTAGGGGGCGGCCGTGTGCCAGCAGTGCTCGTAGAGGCCCAGGTAGGAGCGGACGAGGGCGGAGCCGCGGGCCAGGATGGCGCCTTCGCGCCCGTCCTCGGGGCGGATCGGCAGCAGCGCGTACTGCTGGTCGGCGATCACCATGTTCATCGGCACCGACCGGGCGACCTTGATCTCCACGCCCATCTCGATGCGCATGCGCAGCAGTTCGGCGACGTCCGGCAGGTCGGCGTGGGCGCGGGAGTAGATGGCGCGGACCCGCACGCCGTTCTCCAGCTGGCGCCGGTCCCGGTCCAGGGTCCGCGCCTGCGCCTGGCGGCTCGGGCCGCCCGGGTGCATCGAGGCGGAGCTCTCCTGGATGACGTCGGTGATGTCCTCCAGCGTCTGCTGGATCCTGCGGTAGTCGGTGAGCGCCTCGACCTCGACCTCGGAGCCCGCCAGGGCGCTCGCCCGCAGAAACGTGCCGGCCAGCGTCTCCAGGGTGCTGAACGCCCGGTCCGCCTCGGCCAGGTGCTCCCGCAGCCGGGCCCGCTCCCGGTCCAGGAGGCGCAGCAGGGCGATCTCCGGGGCGACGGACGCCACCGTGTCGGCGTCCGGCCGCCACGCGGCGTTGCGCACGTCGGTGACGGTGGCGTGGGTGCTGTTCGTCGGCACGATCAGGCCCAGCGCGATCAGTTCGGCCCGACATCGCTCGTACTCCGCGGGCGCGAAACCTAACGCGCCCGCGGCCTCGGTGAAGCTGGACGCACCTCGTCTGCGCAGTTCCTGATAGAGGGTCACCAGCTGGCCGGTCGCCGTGCGGCCCTCCGTGCCGTCGCCCGTCGTGACCATGGCGAACCACCCCCCTATCGTCGCAAATCGATCGTGCCGACCGTCCAGGCTACGCGGTGTGCTTGTGCGTCTCGCCGTCCAGGAGGCCGAGCCGGGCGGCCTTCACGCCCGCCTCGAAGCGGCTGGCGGCGTCCAGTTCCTGCATCACCTCGGAGATCAGCCGGCTCACCGTGCGCAGCGAGACGCCCAGGTTGCGCGCGACCTGCTCGTCCTTGATCCCGGAGGCGAGCATCCGCAGCGCGGCCCGCTGCTGCTCGGACAGTCCGTCGCCGCCGTGCTCGGCGGGCTCCTCGTGGCCGTACGGGGTGGCGGCGTGCCAGCAGTACCCGTACAGGGCCCGGTAGGAGCGGACCAGGCCGGGGCCGCGGGCCAGGATGGCGGCCGACTCGGGGTCGTGGGGGTCGGTGGGCAGCAGGGCGAAGTTGTCGTCGGCGAGGACCATGTTCATGGGGACGACGGGGGACAGGCGCACCTCGACGCCGAGCGCGGTGCGTTCGGCCAGGTGCTGGACCATCTCCGGTACGGCGCCCACGCGTTGGCTGTACATGGCGTGCACGCGCACCCCGCGCGCCACCCGGCGGCGGTCCCACTCCAGCTCCAGCGCCATCTCCTCGCGCCGTACCGCGCCGGTGAGCATGGAGTGGACGGAGTCGCGGACGGTCTCCGTCAGGTCGGCCAGCTCGCGGCGGACCTGGGCGGGGTCGTCGACGATCTCCACCTCGACCTCGGAGCCGGGTTCGAGGCCGGCCCGCAGAAACGGTCCCGCGAGGGTTTCCAGGGTGGTGTGGGCGCGGCTGGTCTCGGCCAGCCGGGCCTCCAGCCGGTCCCGCTCGTGCTGGAGCAGGTGGAGCAGGGCGATGTCGGGGGCGACGACGACGGGGGCGGGCCGCTCGGGAGTGATGTGCCCGTGGTCGAGCAGGCCGAGGGCGATCAGCTCGTCGCGGCAGCGCTCGCGCTCGGTGTCGGTCAGTTCGAGGCGGCGTGCGACGGCGTCGAAGGGGTCACCCGGGGTGGCACGAAGGGCCTGGTAGAGAGTGAGGGCCTGTTCGCTTCCCGCCCGCGCTCCGGCGGCGTTTTTGGACACGGCGCAGCAGACTCCCCTCGGATCGCGCGGATCCCGTTGAAACGCCCCGCTCGACCCTGCCACAAATTCGAACGCGACGCACGGTGTTCAAGCGCTTTCAGCGCGAACGGTGCTCTTTCTCGCAGTCGGGGCAAACACCCTTGAAGACCACCTCGGCGTCGCTCATCCGCCACTGCGGCAGACTGCCGCGCGGCGGGGCGGGGGCGGTCGTGTCCACGTTCTCCACCCGGCCGCACTCGACGCACAGGGCGTGCTGGTGCGGCGGGCCGGACACCTCGAACACGGCCGGGAGTCCGGGGCGGTCGAACTTGCTGACCAGGCCCGTCTCCTGGAAGTGGCGCAGCATCTCGTACACGGCCTGGCTGGTCAGGGTGCCGAGCCGCTCACGGGCGGTCGCGGTGATCGCCTCGACGTCGAGATGGCCGCCGGCGGCGAGCACGGTGAGCACCTCCAGGCGCGGTCCGGTGACCCGCAGACCGACGTCGCGCAGGCGCTGGATCACCGCCTCGCGGCCCGTCAGCTCTTCCACGACTGCCATCTTCTCCGCCCGCCACCTGGTCGGCCCAAACCTTTGTGGGCATCGTACCTCTTGGCCGTCCTTGTCGTCAGTGCCGTCATGGGTTCGGCCCCGTGCGCACCCGGGGCGGGCCCGGTCAGTCCTCGGTCCGGCAGACCAGCAGCACGCTCTCGGTCCGCTCGTCGATCCGGTGCCGCCGCCGGCCCTCGATGTGCAGGCCCGCCGAGTGCAGCTCGGCCGCCAGGTGCTCGCCGTCGACGATCCACTTGTCGGTGGTCAGCACGACCCGCTCGGTGGACAGCTTGCCGGTGCGTGCCGTGTAGTACGTGATCCGCTCGCTCATCGCGCGCAGGTCGAAGACCTGCCGGGCCACCACCCACTCGTCGATCCCGTCGAAGCGCGGCACCTGGAAGGCCCAGGTCCGCTGCGGTTCCGCGATCAGTCCCGGTGCCAGGTGCGCCGTGTAGTCGAGCGCGAGCGCTCCGCCCGCCCCCAGGTGCGAGGCGATCTCGCGCAGCAGCCGGGGCCGTGCGCGGGGCGGCACGGCGGAGACCATCGCGCCGGCGAGCAGCGCCAGCCGGTAGTCGCCGTCGAGCCGCAGCTCGGTGAGGTCGGCCCGGGTGGTCACGATCAGCTCGGCGACCTGCGGGCCGATGCGCCGGGCCCAGGACTCGAGGCGTTCCAGGGCGGGGCCGTCCCGGTCCACGGCCTCCACGGCGAAGCCGTGCCGGGCGAAGGGGACGGCGAGCCGTCCGGCGCCGGAGCCGAGATCGAGAACGGGGCCGCCGGTGGAGCGGGCGAGGCTGAGGTACCGGACGATGTCGGCGCTGTGCGGGCCGAGGAGCGCGTCGTAGAGCCAGACCGAGTCCTCGTCGCCGGGGGAGACCGATTCGAGTCCGGGAAGGGTGTCGGACTTGATGCGGATGCCGGCGCCGGGGGCGGGCAGTTCGAGGGCGTCGAGGGCGTCGAGCGTCTCGACGGAGATGCCGGGGCGGCCGTATCGGGACGGCAGGACCGGCGCGAGCGCTGCGGGCACAGCGGGCAGGGAAATGCCGCTCGGTGTGTGCATCGCTCCTCCAGGGGCTCGCTCGGTCCATGCCGTCCGGGCGAAGCTCCCGTGCCGCCGGGGCCGCGCCGCTGTGCTCCATCCTGACGGGGGACGGAGGGCCGATTCCAGCGGATCCGGGGGCGTGAACACGCGATGGCGTGTGTCTGCCACGAACGCGTGACCGAGGGCGGGAGGGCGGTGCGGGAAGGGCGGTGCTGGAGGGCGGTGCGGGGAGGAGCGTGGAGCGGAGGTGCCGGCAGGTGGCGCCGAGGAGGAGGGGTCAGAGCGCGCGGTTCAGGCGGGTGGGGCTCAGGGGGGCGAAGCCGAGCCGGTCGAAGAAGGGCAGCGAGGGGTCCTGCTCGCTGGGCAGGGTGACCCGCTGCTCGGTGGCGCCGAAGGAGACCATCCGTTCGCCGGCCGCCGTGAGGAGCGCCGTGCCCACGCCGCCGCGGCGGGCGCCGGGGACGACGGCGAGCGCGTAGATCTCCCCCTCGCCCGGCATCGGCACTCCGCCGGCCGCGACGCCGATCACCGTGCCGTCCGCGCCGGTCGCCACCAGCCAGCCGAGCCAGCCGGGTGCACCGCCGGGAATTTCAATTTCCGCGCGGATACGGGGAAGTGCGCATTGCGTGGCGACAAGGCGCCCGGTCGGCATTTCTCCGAGTATTTCCGTATAGCTACCCCGAATGGACTCGGCAAGCAGCCTGGATATCGTCGTCGCGTCCGCGGCGCCCGCCGCCCGCACGTCACCCAGCTGCATTGGTTCGTACCCTTCGACGTGCCCAGCTGAACGTCAACATACCCACAATAGCGGGGAATTCAGACGGCTGTGACCGATGTGAAATCTACGAATTCGCTTAGTATTTAATTGGGGAAGGAGCAGCAGGCGATGATCAGTGGCGAGGCGGCCAGTCCGGCCGTCGCGATCGTGAGCATCCCCCGCAGCACCGGGTGTCCGGCGCTGTGCGGCGTGAGGATGCGGCGCATGCGCAGCGCGGCCGACGGGCCGCCCGCCGCGAATGCCTCGCGCGGCGCCTTGCCGGAGGCGAGTGCGTACAGCGCGGTGGCGAGCGCGTCGCGCGAGCACCGGCGCAACGCCCGGTCGTCGGCGGCCATTTCGAGCAGCAGGGGCACCGCCGTGGCGCCGTGCCGGGCGAGCGGCAGGTGCGGGAACGCGGCGACGAACGACTCGGTCGCGGCGACCAGGATGTGGTGCCGCCCGGAGATGTGGGCCCGCTCGTGCGCGAGGGCGGCGGCGAGCTGCGGGGGCGTGAGGGTGCGCAGCGCCCCGGAGGAGACCACCACCCGGCGCGAGCGGCCGGGCAGGCAGTAGACGGCGGGGCGTTCGTGGTCCAGGACGGTCGCCCGCAGCTCCGGGTCGTACCGTCCGACGAGCCGCAGCGTCGCCGCGTGCCGCAGCCGCAGCCGCCGGGCCCGCAGCAGGGCGCGGGCGAATCCGGCGGCGGGCACGGCGAGCAGGCCGATCGCGATCGCGGCGGCGACGTACTCGCGCCGGTCGAGGTGGAGCAGCCGCTCGACGGGCGGCAGCTGGAGTGCGAACAGGGCGTCGCTCAACCGGTGTCCGGTCCGGATCGGCAGGATCAGCTGGGCGGACAGCAGGGCCACGCTGGAGGCGAAGAGCGCGCCGCTCGCGGCCCACACGGCGAGCGCCAGCCGCGGCACCTGCTGTGCCCAGCGGGCCCGCACCAGCAGCCACGGCACCAGGAGGCCGGTACAGAGGGCGAGTCCGAGCGGCGGGAGGGTGTGGTGGTTCATCGGTCCTCGCCGTGGGCGCGCCGGGCGGTGCGCAGGGCCGCGTCGAGGGCCGCCATGTCCTCGTCGGAGATGGTCTCCACGAAGCGCAGCAGTGCGGCGGGCCGGTCCTGGCTGTCGCCGAGCGCGTCCTGCATGAGGCCCGCGGTGTACTCCTCGCGGCTGCGGACGGGCTCGTACAGCCAGGCCCGGCCCGATTTCTCGCGGCGCAGCCAGCCCTTGCGGTGGAGTATGTCGGCGACCGTCATCACCGTGGTGTAGGCGACGCGGCGCCCCAGATTGATGTCCTCGACGATCTCGCGGACCGTCGCGGGCCGTTGCCAGGCCCACAGTCGGTCCATGATCTCGGCCTCCAGCTCTCCCAGCCGGCGCACGTGCATCCCCTCCCGTCACGGGCGGCTCATCGTACGGGCCGCCTCCCCCGCACAGATATACCCCCCAGGGGTACGATGGCGGGATGGCTACTCCGATGCGGAACCGCCCGTGCGCGAAGGTCTGCGGCATCGAACTCCCCGGCTCGGCGGAACTGGTGCTCCTCCGTCAGGTGCTCGGCCTGTGTGTTCGGCTGAGCGTCCGGTTGTCCACCGGCTGCCCTTCGCACAAGGGCGGTTGACCCTCTCTTTACTTGTCCGGACGCCGACTGCGTCAGGTCCGGTTCGACGAAACGCGGCGGGATTCCGGCCCCAGGGGCCCGGATTCCCGCCGCGATGGTGTCCGGATCAGGTCCGGATCAGGTCCCTCAGGTCCGGATCAGGTCCGGATCAGTCGGGCGATCGCCTTCGACGCCTCGCCGACCTTCACCTTGGCCTGGTCGCCGCCGGCCTCGATGGCCTCCGTGACGCAGCAGCTGAGGTGCTCGTCCAGGAGGGCGACCGCGCAGGACTGGAGCGCGGCGTTGATCGCGGAGACCTGGGTGAGGACGTCGATGCAGTAGACGTCCTCGTCCACCATCCGCTGCACCCCCCGGACCTGGCCCTCGATGCGCCTCAGGCGTCTGATGATGTCTTCCTTGTGCTGTCCGTAACCGGCCACGGCGGCCTCCTCGTCACATCACGGGCCGACGGCTACTTGTCGGCGGCTTGGAAACCACGGAGGCGGAGGCTGTTGCCCACCACGAAGACCGAGGAGAAGGCCATCGCCGCTCCGGCGATCATCGGGTTGAGCAGTCCGGCCGCGGCGAGCGGCAGGGCGGCCACGTTGTAGGCGAAGGCCCAGAACAGGTTCGAGCGGATGGTGCCGAGGGTCCTGCGGGAGAGCCGGATCGCGTCCGCCGCCGCCCGCAGGTCGCCCCGTACGAGGGTCAGGTCGCCGGCCTCGATGGCGGCGTCGGTGCCGGTGCCCATCGCGAGACCGAGGTCGGCCTGGGCGAGCGCGGCGGCGTCGTTGACGCCGTCGCCGACCATGGCGACCGAACGGCCCTCGCTCTGCAGGCGCTTGACGACGTCGACCTTGTCCTGCGGCATGACCTCGGCGATCACCTCGCCGATGCCGACCTCGGCGGCGACGGCCTCGGCCACCGCCTTGTTGTCGCCGGTGAGCAGGATCGGGGTGAGGCCGAGGGCCTTGAGGCGGCGGATGGCCTCGGCGCTGGTCTCCTTGACCGCGTCGGCGACCTCCAGGACCGCGCGGGCCTCGCCGTCCCAGGCGACCGCGATGGCGGTCTTGCCGGCCTTCTCGGCCGCGTCCTTGGCGGCCTTGAGGGACGGGGTGAGCTCCATCGCCCACTCTTCGAGCAGCTTCTCGCGGCCGACGAGGACGGCGTGGCCGTCGACGACGCCCTGGACGCCGAGTCCGGGGATGTTGGCGAAGTCCTCGGGGGTGGGCAGGGTGCCGACGCGGGTGGCGGCGCCGTTGGCGACCGCCTGGGCGATCGGGTGCTCGGAGGAGTGCTCCAGGGCGCCGGCGAGGCGCAGCACGTCGTTCTCGTCCGTGCCGGCGGCGGTGTGGACCTTGAGGAGGGTCATCCGGCCGGTGGTGACGGTGCCGGTCTTGTCCAGGACGATGGTGTCGACCTTGCGGGTGGTCTCCAGGACCTCCGGGCCCTTGATCAGGATGCCGAGCTGGGCGCCGCGGCCGGTGCCGACCATGAGGGCGGTCGGGGTCGCCAGGCCGAGGGCGCAGGGGCAGGCGATGATCAGGACGGCGACGGCGGCGGTGAACGCGGCGGTGAGTCCCTGGCCCGTGCCGAGCCAGAAGCCGAGGGTGCCGAGGGCGAGCGCGATGACGACCGGCACGAAGACGGCGGAGATCTTGTCGGCGAGGCGCTGGGCGGCGGCCTTGCCGTTCTGGGCGTCCTCGACCAGCTTGGCCATGCGGGCCAGCTGGGTGTCGGAGCCGACCCGGGTGGCCTCGACGACCAGGCGGCCGCCGGCGTTCAGGGTGGCGCCGGTGACGGAGTCGCCGACCGAGACCTCGACCGGGACGGACTCGCCGGTGAGCATGGAGGCGTCGACGGCGGAGGAGCCCTCGACCACGGTGCCGTCGGTGGCGATCTTCTCGCCGGGGCGGACCAGGAAGCGGTCGCCGACCTGGAGGTCGGCGGTGGGCACGGTGACCTCCTGACCGTTCCTGAGGACGGTCACCTCCTTCGCGCCGAGCTGCATCAGCGCCTTGAGCGCGGCGCCGGCCTTGCGCTTCGAGCGGGCCTCGAAGTAGCGCCCGGCCAGGATGAAGGCGGTGACGCCGGCCGCGGCCTCCAGGTAGATGTTCCCGGCGCCGTCGGTGCGGGCGATGGTGAACTCGAAGGCGTGGGTCATCCCCGGGGTGCCGGCGGTGCCGAAGAACAGCGCCCACAGGGACCACAGGAACGCGGCGATGGTGCCGACCGAGATCAGCGTGTCCATGGTCGCGGCGCCGTGCTTGGCGTTGGTCCAGGCGGCCTTGTGGAAGGGCCAGGCGGCGTAGACGACGACCGGCGCGGTGAGCGTGAGGCTCAGCCACTGCCAGTACTCGATCTGGAGGGCCGGGACCATCGCCATCGCGATGGTCGGGACGGCGAGCGCGACGGCGGTGATCAGGCGCTGCTTGAGCGGGCGCAGCTCGGCGTCGGCGATCTCCTCGTCGGAGGGGCCCTCCGGGCCGCCGGCGGCGGCCGGACGCTCGGGCTCCGGCTCCTTGGCGGAGTAGCCGGTGGCCTCGACGGTGGCGATCAGCGCGGCGACGTCGATGTCGGCGTCGAAGGTGACCTTCGCCTTCTCGGTCGCGTAGTTGACGGTGGCCTCGACCCCGTCCATGCGGTTGAGCTTCTTCTCGATGCGGGCCGCGCACGAGGCGCAGGTCATGCCGCCGATGGCGAGCTCGACCTGGGCGGTGCCCGGAGTGGTCGTTGTCATGAAACTGCTCCTCGGTATGGCGAGTTCGGGGGCCGGGGCCCGGGCGTGGTGGGCGAGCCCCGGCGGCCGGTGTCGGCGCTGGGGGCGCCGGTCAGGCGCGGCCGGTCAGCTCGTAGCCCGCGTCGTCGACCGCCGCGGCGATCGCGGCGTCGTCGGGCTCGCCGCCGGTGGTGACGGTCACCCGGCCGCCGGCGATGTCGACGTCCACGGTGATGACGCCGTCGAGCGCGCTGACGGAGTTGGTGATGGCGGTCTTGCAGTGGCCGCAGGTCATGCCGGAGACGGCGTAGACGGTGGCGGTGGTGTCGGCGACGGCGGTGGCCGTCGTGATCTCGACGGTGTTGGTCGAGCAGCTGCCGTCAGGGGTGCAGCAGGAACCCATGGCTTCCTCCAGTTGTTCTGTGGCTCGTTCGGCGGGTCGGATACCCTCGGGGGGTATCAACCTCTCCTCATGTATACCCCCCTTGGGTATCTGACGCAAGCAGGGACCCGACTTGACTTGATACCCCCCAGGGGTATGGTGAAGTGCAGTGAAGGTGAGGCTCGCGCGTCTGTCGGGGCCCACGCCGCCCATGTACGTACGGGAGAGCAGCCATGAACACCGGAGTGAAGATCACCGCCTTTGCCGCCGCGCTCGCCGCGACCTTCGGGACCGCGTACGGGGTGGGCAAGGGCGTCGGACCGATCGGCGACACCGCGAAGCCGGGCCACGGCGGGCACGCGGCGGCCGCGCCCGAGGGGCAGGAGTCGGGCGGCGGCGGGCACGCGGGCCATGAGGAGGGCGCCGCGGCGGGCACGGCGAGCGCTCCCGCGGCGGGCGGCCTGCAGGTCTCGGAGGGCGGCTACACCCTCGCCCTGGAGACCCCGGCCCCGGCGGTCGGCACGAGCACCCTGCGCTTCTCGATCAAGGACGCGAACGGCCGGAAGGTCACCGCGTTCACCACGGAACACGGCAAGGAGCTGCACTTCATCGTCGCCTCGCGCGACCTGAACGTCTTCCGTCACCTGCACCCGGTGAAGGGCGCCGACGGCACGTGGACGGTGCGGGCGGACCTGCCGGCGGCCGGCGGCTACAAGGCCTTCGCCGACTTCAAGCCCGCGGTGAAGGGCGCGAAGGGCGTCACGCTCGGCGCGGACCTGTCCGTACCCGGCGCGTACGCCCCGCGCCCGATGCCGCCGGTCGCGCCGACGGCGAACGTGGACGGCTACCAGGTGCGGCTCGCCGGGACGCTCGACCCGGGCAAGGCCGGCGAGCTGCGCCTCACGGTCACCAAGGCCGGGAAGCCCGTCACGGACCTGGAGCCCTACCTGGGGGCGTACGGCCACCTGGTCGCCCTCCGCGACGGCGACCTGGCCTACCTGCACGTGCACCCGAACGAGGGCGGCCCGGGCCCCGACGTGTCCTTCACCGCGACGGCGCCGAGCTCGGGCACGTACCGCCTCTTCCTGGACTTCCAGCACGAGGGCAAGGTCCGCACGGCGGCGTTCACGGTCCGCGCGGGAGCGGCGTCCGCGCCCGCCTCGACCCCGGCGGGTGGCACTCAGTCCCCCGCGCACGATGCGGGAGGCCACTCCCACGGCTAGTCTGGTCATTGGACTAGACCTGTAAGCCGTGGGAACCCAGGAGGAATGGGCTCGATGAGCAACCGTGCAGTGCTGGAGGTGATCGCCCTCGACGAGGAGGACGCGGTCGCTGCCCAGGCCGGCGGGGCGGACCGCCTCGAACTGGTCACCGACATGGCGGCGGACGGGCTCACCCCGTCCACGACCGGCTTCGCGGCGGTCCGCGCCGCCGTCGACATCCCGCTGCGCGTGATGCTCAGGCTGACCGACGGCTTCGCGGCCGGGGACACCGAGCAGGTCGACGCCCTGGTGGCCCGCGCCACGGAGCTCCGCGCGGCGGGCGCCGACGAGTTCGTCCTCGGCTTCCTCACCCCGGCGGGCGACCCCGACCTGGTCGCCGTCGAGCGCCTGATCGCCGTCCTGGACGGCTGCCGCTGGACCTTCCACCGGGCGATCGACCGCGCCGCCGACCGGGACGCCCTGCGCAAGCAGCTCGCGGACCTCCCGGGCCTCGACACCTACCTGACCGCGGGCGCGGCCACCGGCGTCGACGACGGCCTCACCACCCTCAAGGCGGAGGCGGCCCGCGCGGGCGAGCCCGGCTACGAGCCGCAGATCCTCGTCGGCGGCGGCCTCCGCCTCGACCACCTCCCGACCCTCCGCGCCGCCGGCCTCACCGCCTTCCACATCGGCGGCGCGGCCCGCCCGTCCGGCTGGACGGCCCCGGTCTCGGAATCGGCGGTACGGGCCTGGCGCGAGGCACTGGACGAGGCGTAAGGCTGCTGGAGTTGAACACGAGAAATACAGAAGCCCCGGAGGACTCTCCGGGGCTTCTGTATTTGCTGCGGCTACTTCTCCAGCGACAGAGTGAAACGGCAGGGCAGGTCCTGCGTGAACCTGTCGGCGCCTTGCTTGTAGGTGAAGCGGCATGCGGATGCTTCACCGGAAATCGGGCCGGTGACGGTGACCTTCACCGAGTGGTAGATGCGATTCTCTTTACCCGGGTCCAACTTGATCGGCCCCTTCGAGTAGTCCGTGTACGTGGCCGAGGGGAACTGTGAGTCCCCGTCCGGAAAAATGAGGGCCACGCCTCGTGTCTCCCGCGCATCGAATGCCGCGTATCGGACTACCTTGAGCCCCTTGGGGACGTCCAGTACTTCCGCCTCTGTCAGTTCGATGGGTGAATCGGACCGATTCTGTAGTTTGGGTAGGGCGAACCACCAGGACTGCCCGATCTTGGCGTGGTCGTTCCATACGATTGCGCCTTCTCCTGGGCCGTCCAGAGCATCCCCCTCGCGGGTTCCAGACCCATTGGAGAAGGCGCAGGAGGACAGTGTCAGGAGGAGGGTGACGACGGCTCCACTAGTACGAGTAGAACGTGCCTTCCCTGCCAGTCCCCACTTGTGCATAAAGCCCCCAGATCCAATGGTCGGCCGCCCTGGAACCACCGGCGACTATTTTCTGCTCGTGATCCTTGTCCATCTGCGTCGAAGCCGCCAGAGAGATTCCCATGACCGAGACGGCTCCAGAGATCTTGGCGCTTCGCCCTCGGCTTATTCCGTACCCCGAATTCGGCGCGACCCGTGCGCGGTGTTCGTATGGAGACTTGAAGAATCTAGCCATGCCGTCGAGGTGCGACACGTCCTTGCCGTATATCCCGGTGAAGCCGCCCGGAGGGACCTTGTATCCAGTAGCAGCGATGCGCTGGTACGAGCTCCTTACTACGCCTCCGCAGTAGTACTTTACCTGCTGCTTTACATAGTTGATCGGAACTCGCCAGTGCTTCCCGAAGTATGGACCGCGGTTTGTGAAACCTGTGCTTGAGCCGGCTGAACCGCCGAGTGTGACCCCCCGGGTGACGCTCCAGCTGCCCGTTCCCTTGATGGCCGTGTCGACAGTCGTGGTCATCTTGGACTTGTACTCGAACGACGCCTTGGCATCCCAGTAGGCATGAGCCTCGCCGACCGTCGTGTAGGCGATCTGCTCACTCACGTTCTTCGTCAATGTGTAGCAAGTGCCCGAAGCGCGGGGATCTGTCTGTGATTCGTCTCGGACGGCCTGCGAGCGCACGTCCACACCGCTGACGAGGTAGGGGTTGTAGGCGGCATCCGGCGCAGTGCCCCTGTCGTTCTGCCATGCGGGGGTCAGCGCTGCGTCTTCGGGGGAGGCTGTGGGGAGCTGCTCGTACTGGGCGGCGTAGCTGTTCCGTTCCTGGGCCGCTGTCGGCTCGGAGGTGTCGGCGTCAGGCGCATCGGCGGGGATCATCGCGATCGTGTGATCCGGTTCGGCGGAGGCGGTCACCGCGAGCGCGGACCGCTGAGCAGGGGCCGAGATCGACGCGGGAGCTGCGACCAACTGATCCATGGCAAACATCTGAACGCCAGACGTCGTGGCTCCGAAGACGCTGGCCCCGACATTGAGCACGCCGTCGTTCGCGTCGACCTGGGCCTGGACCTCGGTGGGCAGCTCACTCGGAAGGGTAAATGACCAAGTGCCATCGGCTGCGGTCGTCGTCGTGCCGAGCGCGGCGATTTCCTTTGCCGTGCCGACCTCGCCGACAAGCGCTGGGTCGTTGGGCGCGATCCGCACGGTCATTCCGGCGGCCGGGGTGCCGTTGCCGAGCGTGAACTTGCCAGAGACGGTGACCGGTCCGGCGGCCGGAGTCGGGTCAGGGTCCGGCTGGGGAAGGTCGATTGGCGGTGGTGCAGGCTGGTTGCCCAAGTTCGGCTTGTCGTCAGGAGACGGAGCGGTGAGGCAGCTCGCGGTGTCAGGCAGAACAGCGCCGAAGAAGCCGACAGCCACCTCAGGATTGGCGAGCGCCGGAGATGAACCCGTGTAACTCTTGACGATTCCCGTGTAGTCCTGCGGTCCCGGCTTCGTGTACATGACTCCGGGTGCAGGGCTCCAGGCGCTGGCCGCGGAGGACAGTCCGGTGGCGATCACACCATTGTCGGTCAGCTTGGGGGCCATTGCATCGACGCCGATGTACTCGATGCTGTAACTCCACTGCCTCACCTCGCCGTTGGACAGGGTGAAGATCTTGTCCTCGACACCCCAGACGTGTGTCGCGGAGGCGATGGCCACGGCGGCCGCATCGTTGGCAGGGATTTTGGCGGCGAGCGGCACCATGTGTGGTTTGTTGTTGATCCGCGTTCCGGTGAAGACGCTGACGGAGCGATCGGTCGCCGAGAGTCCGAAGATGGTGTTACCCAGTGTCCACACCCTGGAGTATCCGGTCCATCCGCTCCCGTACGTTGCGAGCGGGGTCAGGAGTGCGCCACCGGTTTCGGTGTTGTCCTTGTACGACTTGAGTATGCCGTCCTGCGTGATTTCGTAGATGACACCGCCCTTCCCGCCGAACACCTGGCTGGTTCCCGGGAGTTGAGCGGTGCTCCCCGTGTCAATGAAGCGACCATCGGTGTCCCCGTTGTAAGGGCTCCAGTCGACGTACTTCCGGATCGTCACCGGCGGCGGGTTCACGGGGCGACCTCCGCCCGGCTTCCCTTCGATGAGATAGAAGGGAAGGTGTGTGGAACAGTCCGCTGCCGACGCAACGGCAACTTCCAAAGTGGCCGGCAGGGCCACTGTGGCGCCTGCAGCAAGCGCCACCGTCAGGGCGCCGCTGACGAGTCTCTGGCGCGAAAAAGAAGAATGGCGCGCGGCCATATGTAATCCCCCCACGGAATTTTAGAAGCTGCCGGGTGAGGGCAGCTGTACCGCAATTACATGCACGCGCTTTGGTTGGGTCAACCCCATATTTGCGGGCCGGGCGTATGTATGCTCCTTTCCGTGGTGTTTGTCCCGCGTGAGGCTTCCTGAATTGATCAAGATCTGAGCTTTCGGGGCCGGTGCGATCTTCCGCCGCCCGGCGCATGCTGGAGATGTGGCGGGTTGGGCCCGCCGGGGGGAAGGGCGTCCCGCCGCGGCATCGTGACAGTGAGAGTCAGGAGAGCCAGGAAGGGACGGTCTGGTGGTCATGGCGCATTCAACTACCTATCCCGCACCCGATATCGCTTCGCTGAACATCCGTATCGCCTACCGCGACGAACACCCCTCCGAGGAACTGTGCGGAGCGGCCGAGCGCAGCGTCGGGGCGCTCGTGCTGCGGCACATGGAGGCGACGCGGCTCCGGCGGGAGGCCGAGGCCGTGATCGACGAGGCGGCGGTCGCGTACGCCGCGCCCGCCACGCGGCTGGTCGAGCCCGATCCCGCGGCGGCCGAAGTGCTGCGCACCGCGCGCCTCTTGGACGGGTCCACGGACTCGTTCGACCGCTACGCCACACTCGAACCGACGGTGCCGGAGGCCCCGGCCTGGGCCCGGCAGATCCCGCCGTACCACTACACCTGGAGCTGGCACGACACGAACGGCTACGCCCCCTACGGCGTGGTCACCACGCTCAGCAGCGGCGCGCTCGGACTGGACGCCCGCTCCGGCTCCCTGCCCGGCGGCAAGAGCGGGTTCGTCAACGCCCACGCGGGGTTCGGTCTGGCCGTCACCACCGACCACGAAGTGATGGCGCGGGGCGTGTCCTTCCGCCAGATGCGGTACAGCTACACCCTGGCCGCCGCCGGCACCGGAGGCAACGCCACCTCCGAGGGCGGCATGGAGTTCACCGCCTTCGAGGACGGCAACCTCATCGGCGCCACCGACCTCAACCTGGACAAGCTCTGGCGCAGCCGGGTGAGCACCACCCTCTTCGACCCGTACGAGTCCGACAGCGGGGGTCAGGGGCCGTACGCGGTCGACAGGCCGCTTGATCTGTACTTCCGGATGCGGCCCGGGCACGGCTACACCTTCAACGTCGGCGGCTGGGTCGCCAGCGACTACCACTCCGGCGCGGGTCAGGCCGGGGCGCAGGCGTTCATGCAGGGGGCCGTGCTGGCTCTGACCGTGTGGAAGTGAGGTCGGCGGACGGCCGGGGCCCGTCGGGGAATCGGGTGGCGCGCGGGTGCGGGACGTCCATAGCCTCACCTCATGCCCGACGCCACGCCTGCCACCCCTGCCCCCACCCCCACCCCCGCCCCCGTTGCCGACGTCGGCCTCGTGCGGCGGCTCGTCCACGCGCAGTTCCCCCAGTGGGCCGGTCTGCCCGTGCGGCAGGTCGACTCCGCCGGGACCGACAACCTGATGTTCCGGCTCGGCGACGCGCTCGTCGTACGGCTGCCCAAGGCCTCGTGGGCACAGGGGCAGGTCGAGAAGGAGCAGCGGTGGCTGCCGCGCCTCGCCGGGCATCTGCCGCTGCCCGTTCCCGTGCCCGTCGGGCTCGGGGTGCCGGGGGAGGGGTTCGGGCAGCGCTGGTCCGTCTACGAGTGGCTGGAGGGCGAGGACGCGTTCCGGGCGCCGATCGGTGATCTCGGGCACGCGGCCGTCGAGTTGGGGCGCTTCGGGTTCGCCCTGCGTGCCGTCGACGCCACCGGCGGGCCGGCCTCCTTCCGGGGCGGGCCGGTCACCGCGTGGGAGGACGGCGCCATGGTGCCGTCCATCCGCGCACTCGGGGCCGACGGCACGCTCGACGCCGGCCTCGTCTCCGCCGCCTGGGAGGCGGTGCTGCGGCTGCCGCAGTGGGACCGCGCGCCCGTGTGGGTGCACGGCGACCTGCTGCCCGGCAACCTCCTCACCCGCGACGGGCGGCTCAGCGCCGTCATCGACTTCGGCGGGCTCGGAGTCGGCGACCCCGCCTGCGACATGATGGGCGCCTGGACGCTCCTCACCCCCGAGACGCGTCCGCTGTTCCGCGAGGCGGCCCGCGTCGACGACGCGACCTGGGCGCGCGGGCGGGGGTGGGCGTTGTGCTGGGGCGTGGTGACGGAGCAGCACTACCGCGTCACCAACCCCGTCCTCGCCGCCGTCGCCCACCGGGCGTGGACGCAGGCGCTGCCGGAGTGCGAGATCGGGTAGGGCGGGCCCTCGCCACGCCCAGGCCAGGGCGCACCGCCGCCCCCCCCAGGCCAGGGCGCAGCGGGCGGCACCGCCGCCCCCAGGCCAGGGCGCACCACCCTCGGCCGCGCCTCCGGCTACCCCTCCAACTGGCCCGGCATGTCCGCCGCGTGAAGCACCGTCAGGCCCGACACCGCACGCGTCAGCGCCACGTACAGGCGGCGCAGGCCCGTGCGTTCGTCCGGCTCGCCGTCCACCACGGCCGCCGGCTCGTCGAGGACCACGTAGTCGTACTCCAGGCCCTTCGCCAGTGAGGCCGGGACCAGGGTCAGGCGGGAGTCGGCCGTGGTCTCCTCGCCGGGGGAGAGGTACGTGAGGCCCGCCGCCGCCAGGGCCTCGGCCAGCGGCGCGATGCGGGCGTCCGCCGCGATCAGGCCGATCGAGCCCTCGTGGGCCAGGGACGCGACGCACGCCGCGACGACGGACGCGTCCAGGTCGTCCGGCCCGTCCACCCGCCGGATCTCCAGCGAGCCGGGGTTCTCCCGTACGGACTCGACGGGAGCGAGCCCCGGTGACATGTGGGGGAGCAGGCGGGAGGCGTACGCGATGACCTCGCGGGGCACGCGGAAGCCGGCCGTCAGCTCCTCCACGTGCGCCTCCGGCTTGCCCAGGTGCTCCAGGGCCTGCGCCCAGCTCCCCGTGGCCCACGGGGTCGTGCCCTGCGCCAGGTCGCCGAGGACCGTCGCCGAACCGGTCGTGCAGCGGCGCCCCACCGCCCGGTACTGCATGGGGGAGAGGTCCTGCGCCTCGTCGAGGACGACGTGGCCCAGCGAGTGGGTGCGCTCCACCAGGTCCTTCGCCTCGTCGATGAGGACCGCGTCCGCCGCCGACCACTTCGCCGACTTCACGCTGCGGGCGGGCTTCGCCCACAGCAGCAGCTTCTGCTCGTCCTCGTCGAGGATGCCGTCGGCGTGCGCGGCCAGGAACTCGGGGTCGCTCAGCAGGCGCAGCACCAGCTTCGCCGGGTCGACCGCCGGCCAGCACTCCTTCACGACGGCCTTGACCGCCGCGTTGCGCGCGACGGTGTTCTGCACCCGGTCGTCGGGAGCCTCGCCCGCCTCCTCCATGCGGACCAGGACGGCGTGCGCGATGCGCTGGGGCAGGGCCTCGCGGGCCGCCCCGTACCGGATGTCCCGGTCGAGGAGCTCGCGGACCATCTCCTCCAGCTCGTATGCGGGCACCCGCCAGCGGCGCGAGCCGCGCACCACCATCAGCGGCTCCGTCGGCAGCGCGACGTGCGAGCGCACCGCGCGCCGCAGCACCTCCGCCATCCGGGCGTCGCCCTTGACGACGGCGGTCGCCGCCTCGTCCGTGCCGCGCACCTCGACGTGGGCGACGAGGTCGTCCACGGTCGCCTGCTGCACCTCCAGCTCGCCGAGCGCCGGCAGCACCTGCTCGATGTAGTGGAGGAAGGAACGGTTCGGCCCGATGACCAGGGTGCCGGTACGGGCCAGCCGCTCCCGGTGGGCGTACAGGAGGTAGGCGACGCGGTGCAGGCCGACGGCGGTCTTTCCGGTGCCGGGGCCGCCCTGCACGCAGACCGTGCCGGACAGGTCGGAGCGGACGATCTCGTCCTGCTCGGGCTGGATGGTGGCGACGATGTCCCGCATGGGGCCGACGCGCGGCCGCTCGATCTCCGCCTGGAGCAGCCGGCTGGTCCGCTCCAGCTCGGCCGGGTCGGACAGGTGCTCGTCCTCGTACGCGGTGAGCTCGCCGCCCGTGTACCCGAAGCGCCGGCGCAGTCCGACGTCCTGGGGGTTCTTCCTGGACGCCTGGTAGTACGGCTGGGAGACCGGCGCGCGCCAGTCGATCACCATCGGGTCGCCGACGGCGTCGTGGACGTGCCGCCGGCCGATGTAGAAGCGCTGCCCCTCCTGCGTGGTGTGCAGGTAGTCGAGGCGGCCGAAGAAGAGCGGGGTGTCGGCGAGGTCGGCGAGGGCCTTGATGCGGTCCTCGATCTGCCGGGTCAGGATGACGGCGTTGACCCAGTTCGCGGTGACGTCCTTGATGTCGAGCGACTCCACGTCCTCGCGCATCGCCCGCAGCGCGGAGCGGGAGTCGGCGAGGTGGGCGCGCTCCCTGGCGAGGGGATCGTCGGCGGCGCCGTGGGCGGTGTCGGTGGTGGACGTTACGGACACGGTGAAGCCTCCGGGTCGGGTACGCGGACACGTCGAGGTGGCCGCCGGTTTCCGACCGGACGGCGGCGCTCCGTGAGGGGAGGCGGGGAAGCTGGCGAGTGTAACGCCGGGCGGCTGCCGGGGGCGAATGGATTCACTCCCCGCAGGACCGCCGCAGGACCGCCGCAGGACCCCCGCCCGGCCCCCCGCCCGACCCCCGTACGACCCGTAGGGGGCGGGGTCCGACTCACGGGGGATCCCGGCTCCACCCCGAGGCCGATGTGTTCCGAATGTCCGGATTCCATCATGGATGCATGACTGCCACGACCCTCACCCCAGCGCCCACCACCCTCCCCCGCGTCCACCGCCTGGCCTTCGCGCCCCTGCGCGCGATACGCGCCTTCGGCGGCGCGGTCGTCTCCGTCGCCGTGCTCGGTCGCCATGACGAGGCGGAGGCGGGGGTCCGCGACCCCCGCCCCACCTACCAGGCCTGACCGGCCGGCCGGGCCGCGGCTACGGCTACGGCGCCAGCAGCTCACTCGCGTCGAGGATCCGGTACGCGTACCCCTGCTCCGCGAGGAACCGCTGCCGGTGCGCCGCGAAGTCCTGGTCGATCGTGTCGCGGGCGACCACCGAGTAGAAGTGCGCCTGATGCCCGTCGGCCTTCGGGCGGAGCACCCGGCCCAGCCGCTGGGCCTCCTCCTGCCGGGAGCCGAAGGTGCCCGAGACCTGGATGGCGACCGTCGCCTCCGGCAGGTCGATCGAGAAGTTCGCGACCTTCGACACGACGAGCACGCTGATCTCGCCGTTGCGGAACGCGTCGAAGAGCTTCTCGCGCTGCGCGTTCGACGTCTCGCCCTTGATCACCGGGGCGTTCAGGTGCTCGCCGAGCTCGTCCAGCTGGTCGATGTACTGCCCGATGACGAGGATCTGCTGCCCGGCGAACTTCTTCACCAGCGCCTCGGCCACCTTCCGCTTCGTCGCCGTCGTCGCGCAGAAGCGGTACTTCTCCTCCGCCTCCGCCGTCGCGTACGCGAGCCGCTCCGAGTCGGTCAGGTCGACCCGGACCTCGACGCAGTCGGCGGGCGCGATGTAGCCCTGCGCCTCGATCTCCTTCCACGGCGCGTCGAAGCGCTTCGGCCCGATCAGCGAGAAGACGTCCGACTCGCGCCCGTCCTCGCGCACGAGCGTCGCGGTGAGACCCAGCCGCCGCCGCGCCTGGAGGTCGGCGGTGAACTTGAAGACGGGGGCCGGCAGCAGGTGCACCTCGTCGTAGACGATGAGGCCCCAGTCGCGGGAGTCGAAGAGCTCCAGGTGGGGGTAGATGCCCTTGCGGCGGGTGGTGAGCACCTGGTACGTGGCGATGGTGACCGGCCGGATCTCCTTGCGGGTCCCGCTGTACTCGCCGATCTCGTCCTCGGTCAGCGAGGTCCGCTTCACCAGCTCGTGCTTCCACTGCCGGGCCGAGACGGTGTTCGTCACCAGGATCAGGGTGGTCGCCTTGGCCTTGGCCATGGCACCCGCTCCGACCAGCGTCTTTCCCGCCCCACAAGGCAGTACGACGACGCCCGAGCCACCGTGCCAGAAGCCCTCGACGGCCTGCTGCTGGTACGGGCGCAGCGCCCAGCCGTCCTCGGCGAGGTCGATCCGGTGCGCCTCGCCGTCGACGTAGCCGGCGAGGTCCTCGGCGGGCCAGCCCAGCTTGAGCAGGGTCTGCTTGATCTGGCCGCGCTCGGAGGGGTGCACCGCCACGGTGTCCGGGTCGAGCCGCTCCCCGACCAGCGGCTGCACCTTCTTCGAGCGCAGCACCTCCTCCAGGACGGGCCGGTCCGTGCTGGTGAGCACGAGCCCGTGCGTGGGGTGCTTGGAGAGCGTGAGCCGCCCGTAGCGCGCCATGGTCTCGGCGATGTCGACGAGCAGTGCGTGCGGCACCGGGTACCGCGAGTACTCCACGAGGGCGTCCACGACCTGCTCGGCGTCGTGCCCGGCCGCCCGCGCGTTCCACAACCCGAGCGGCGTCACCCGGTAGGTGTGGATGTGCTCGGGCGCCCGCTCCAGCTCGGCGAACGGCGCGATGACCCGCCGGCAGGCCTCGGCCTGCTCGTGGTCGACCTCCAGCAAGAGCGTCTTGTCACTCTGGACGATGAGTGGACCGTTCACGTGTCGTGCTTCCCTTCCACGCGGCCGAACGTGGCCAAACATCCAGTCTGCCGCATCGGGGTGCGTCGGGGGCAGGTGCCGGGACCGTCACCGCTGGTCACGGTCGGCGGGGAGGCCGATGCTGACGCGGGCCAGCCCGAGGCGGGAGCGGGCGTCGGCCGCGCTGTTCGCGTCCCCGGTCGCGGCGTACAGGCCCGCGGCGAGCTCCAGGTTCTCGAGCGCCTCGATGTTGCGGCCCAGCTCCAGAAGGGCCTCGGAGAGCGCGACGAGCTCGGTCGCCATGCCGTGGTCGTCCTGGCTGTCGAGGAAGGCCTCCAGGGCCAGGGTGTGGAGCCGCACGGCCTTGCTCCACTGGCGCTGCCGCTGCCGGGTCTGGGCCATGTTGCCCAGGGTCATCGCCTCGTTGCGGCGGTCCTTCATCTGCCGGAAGACGGCCAGCGCCTCCTGCTGGGCGGTGAGGGCCGCCTCCAGATCGCCGTACTCGGTCAGGGCGCTCGCCAGGTTGGTGAGACTCACCGCCCGCTCGTGCGGGAGCAGCACGCCGTCGGCCAGCGCGAGGGCACGCCGGTGGAGCTCCACGGTGTGCTCGACCGCGCCGGTGTTCCGGGTCGCCCTGGCCAGGGTGTCCAGCACGTGGGAGCGATTGCGCAGGTCACCCAGCTTCCGGAAGATCTTCGAGGCCTTGCGCAGGGTGGCGACCGCCTCCTCCGGCCGGCCCAGCTCGATGAGGGTCTCACCGGCGTTGGCCAGGGCCTGGGCGAAACTGTGCCGGTCCCCGGTGCGCCGGAAGATCCGGGCGGCCTGGGAGTGAGCGGCCAGGGCCCGGTCGAACGCGCGCTGGTCATGGAGCGTGAGGCCGAAGTTGTTCAGTGCGCTGGCCAACGGCAGCGGCCGTCCCTCCCGACGGCAGAGCTTGATGGCCCTGCGATGGACCCGGGCGGACTTGCGCAGCTTGCGCATGTCGCGGAGGACGATGCCGAAGGAGCTCAGCAGGGAGGCCTCCCGGCGCCGGTCTCCGTTCCGGCGGCTGGATCCGATGCCGGCGACCAGCACCTGTGCGGCGTCGTCCGTGTAGTGCATCTCCAAGAGGAAGCGGGCGACAGGGATCGCCAAGGACACGCACATGAAGTCGTCTTCGGACTGGTGCGACCAGAGGGCGGCCGCGACCAGGGTGGGTCGTTCCGCCTCAAGCCACCGCAGGGCCTCGTCCCGATCGGCGAAGAGAGGTTTCCGCTTCTGCTCGGCGGGTGGTGGTGCCGTGGGTTGGAGAACCAGCGTGCTCGCGAGGGTGGCCGCCTCGTGGAAGTACGCCAGCAGGCGCATGAGTCCTTTGGGCCAGGTGTCGTCGTCGCCCGCCCTGAGCAACTGCCACGCGTGGTCGCGTACGAGCCCGTGCTGCTGCCAGCGGCCGTACGACGCCCGTGACTCGACCAGGTGCCGCCGGGCCAGATCCTCCAGGAGCCGCCCTGTTTCGCGGGTGCCGGCGCCGTAGAGCCGGGCGGCCGCCTCGGTGGAGAAGTCGGGCCCCGGGTTCAGTGCCGTCAGCCGGAAGAGCCGGGCCTGGTCGGGCGTGAGCCTGCGGTACGACAGGTCGAAGGCAGTGGCCACCGCGCGGTCCTCGCGGCTCAGCACGGAGAGCCGGGAGCGGGTGCCCTCGATCTCCTGGCGGAGGTGGGACAGCGGCCGGGCCGGTACGTCCACGAGCAGGGACGTCAGGATGCGCAGGGCCAGGGGCAGGCCGTCGCAGAGGCGGACGATCCGGTCGGCCTCGCCGGGCTCGGCGGCCACGCGCGCGTCGTCGGGGAGCGCGGTGTGGAGGGTCGTCGCCAGCAGGTCGCGCCCTTCGGAGACGGTCAGCTCGCGCAGGGTCAGCATCTGCGCGTCGAGCTCGGCGAGCGAATGGCGGGCGGACACCAGCGTCGCCGTGCGGCCGTCGCTCGGCAGCAGGTGGTGCAGCTTGTCGGTGGCGGGCACGTCGTCGAGGACGACGAGCACGCGCCGTCCGGCATCGGCCAGGGCGCCGAGCGCGGACCGGTAGACGAGTGCGCGGTCCGCGGTCCCGGACGGAACGGCCTCCGCGGGGACGCCGAGCGCGCGCAAGAGGGTGCCGAGCGCCCGCTTCGGCGACACCTTGCGCTCGTCGTCGTATCCGTGGAGATCGACGAACAGGACCCCGCCGGGGAACCATCCCTCCTCACGGACCGCCCGGTGCGCCGCCTGGAGCAGGAGCTCCGTCTTTCCCGATCCGGCGAGTCCGGTCACCGCGACGGCGCTCGCGGTGGCCTCGGGCGCCGTCCCGGGTGCCAGGGCGGCGAGGACACGCTCCAGCTCGGCGTGCCGTCCCGCGAAGGCGGACGAGTGACGGGGAAGGCCGGCGAGTGCCGGGTCCGGGCGGTACGGGAGCGACAGGTGGACCTCCCCCGCCTGGATCAAACCGCCGAAGTGCGCGCCCCCGCTGACGGTGTTCTCCGTCCGTGTGTTCATCCGGCGGCCTCCCGGTGCCGGACGACCGCCCTGCCGAAGGCGATGATCTCGGCTGCGCTGAAGGCCTGCCTGTTGTCCTCGGTGACCACGTATCCGAGCTCTCGCCAGGCGTGGAGGTACGCGGGGTCGATGCCCAGGCCGGCCGCGCGCTCGGCCATGTCGAGGAGCATGCCGTCGAATCTCTCCGGGGTGATCCTGGTGGGCTCGTCGGCGTCGGGGTCGAAGAACAGCGGGTCGTTCGGCTCCGGTTCGCGGCCGAACTTCTCCCGGAACGCCTCCAGCTGACCTTCGAGCGCCGCCGTCATCTCCCGGCCCTGCGGGTCGTCGGCCGGGAGCGTCACCACGGAACTGCCGTCCGCGTTCCAGACGCGCTGGACTCCGGTTCCGGAGCGGGGGCGGTCGGACGGGCTCGTCGCGCCCGACTTCCTTCCGGCCCGCTTGCGCATCGCCTCGCGCACGGCCGTGCGCCGTGCCTCCCACTCCTCCTCGTCGGCGGCGTCCTGGTCGGTATCCGGGTCGTCCCAGGCGTCCGCGGCAGCGTCGCCGCCGCGAGCGGCGGCGTTGAGCCGCATCCTGGTCTGGGTGCCTGCCCAGTCCAGCAGGTCCGGGGTCAGCTCCATCGACAGGGTCGAGACCCGCGGGATGCCGAGCTCGAACGCCAGGCGGGGCAGGGCTAGTCCGGGAGAGCTCGTCCACAGCAGTGCGTCGGAGGGCAGTGGTGCGGTGAACGCGGGCAGCGAGAAGAGGCGGCCCAGCGTCTCGTCGACGGACATCCCCGCCGCATCGGGGGCGAGGAGGAGGACGTCGACGACGGCCACGAGCGGCGAGGTGTCGTTCAGGGAGCAGGCCCAGGCCGTGGCGTGGTCGCCCAGGTCTTCGAACCGTTCGCCGGGCTTGGTCAGGAGCGCCGCATACAACGCCGGGAGCAGCAGGCCGGGTTCCTCCCTCACGGGCAGTCCGGCGTCCTCGAAGCGCCACAGTCCTGCACGGAGGACCGCACGGGGGGTGTCGCCGTTCCGGGCCTTCTTCTCCTTGGTCTTCCAGAACCGCTTGACGCGCTCCTTCGCGTCCTGTGCCGGGTCGGGGAGCTGGAGGTCCGGCGGCGGCCCGAAGACTTCGCGGCAGCCCCGGAGGGCCGCCCCGGGCAGGATCCGTCGGGGCAGGCGGCGGCCGTCGAGCCGGGCCGCTTCGAGCCTGACGGCCAGGGCGGGCAGCAGCTCCCAGTCGTCCACGGGCAGCCCCAGTTCCTCGCTCGCCGCGACGACTTCGCGTACGAAACGCTCCACGCCCCTGCCCTGCACCGTCCCCTTCAGCAGGCGGAGCCAGGCGTCCCGGGCGTTGGCGAACTCGAACTCGTCCCTGAAGGTCCCGGGCCAGCAGGCTCCGAGGAACAGGAGGTCCAGCGGGTCGACCTCCTGGTACCAGGAGGGCTGGGTGCCTTCGGACTGGGCGTGGGCGAATGCCGCGTAGCCGACGGCGTAGGCGCCGGCCAGGCTGATGTTCCCCGTGGTGGACGAGGTGAGCAGCCGCCTGAAGGCTGCCTCCGTCTCACTCTCCGGGGCGTCGGGACTCACGGCGCCGTCCGGCCCGTCCCCTCGCGTGGCCCGGCTCCCCCCGGACGCCCGCAGCCCCCGCCTTCTCCCCGACGCCTTGCCCACGACATCCTCCCGTGCTCGTGTCCCGGTGCAAGGATGACGTACGGGTCCGACATCGGGTCGGTGAAGTGCCCAGGTCCACCCGGGGGTTCAGCCCACCGTCGTCCGGGCCAGCGCGTTGTTGCCGATCGAGTTGTGGACGGTGAAGCTCACCGCGTCCGGGCGGTAGCGGTCGTCGGACCATTCGACGGGGCGGCCGTCGTGGGTGGTGGTCACGCGGCGGACGCGGAGGAGGGGGCCGGTGCGGCGGACGGTGAGGAGGGCGGCGTCGTGGGCGCCGGCGGCGATCGCGTCGATGACGTGCTCGCCGTGGGCGAAGACCAGGCCCGTGTCCTCGTACAGGCGCTGGGTGACCGAGGCGCAGCCGGGGTCGATGGCCTCGACGGCGGGGGAGATCCAGTCGGCGTACACGCTCCGCTCGACCAGGACCGGCTCGCCGTCCAGGCCGCGGACCCGGAGCACGTTGAGGAGCGGGGTGCCCTCGGGGAGGTGGAGGCGGGTGGCGTCCTCGGCGGTGGCGGGGCGGTACTCCTGGGCGACCACCCGGCCGGTCGCCGTGCGGCCCATCGCCTGGGCCCACTGGGCGAAGCTGCGCAGTTCGGCGAAGCTCTGGCTGCGGCGGCCGGCCAGGACGACCCGGCGGGCGCCCTGGCGGGAGCCGATCAGGCCTTCGGCGGTGAGCGCGGCGAGGGCCTGGCGGACGGTGCCGCGGGAGGCGTCGTAGCGGGCGGCGAGCTCCGCCTCGGTGGGGAGCCTGCCGCCCACCGCGTACTCCTCGCGGTCGATGGCCCGCCGCAGCTCCTCGGCGATCCGCTCGTGGCGCGGCGTGGTCATGGCTCCCCCTTCGAGCGCGCTCCTCAGTGCGCAGTGCTGTCAGCGTAGTTGAGGGCGCAGGTGGCCGAAAAGCGCTGTCAATGTGCAGGGAATGGCGGGCGGCCGTTCCCCTCGCGTTCATGTTCACGACACGGTCGCCGGGCGTACTGAGGCCAACTTGTTCAGACAAGTTGATCGGACGATCGCGTGTGCAGCCGAGGGGCTGCCGATCGATCGCCCGGTCCGGTCGGACCACCCTCGACGCTCCCCCCTGGAGAAGCCGTGCCCGTCCCCACGTCCCCGCTGAGCCTCCCGAGAACCGCCGTCCTGGGCGGCTCCCTCGCCCTCGTCGCCGCGCTCGCCCTGACCGCCTGCGGCGCCGCCCCCGAGAAGGCCACCACGCCCGACGGCAAGAACGCCGCCACCGCGACCTCCGCCGCCGACTTCGGCGGCATGGACGCGCTGGTGAAGGCGGCCAAGAAGGAGGGCGCGCTGCACGCCATCGCGCTGCCCCGCGACTGGGCCAACTACGGCGCCCTCATCGACGGCTTCCAGCAGAAGTACGGCATCAAGGTCGAGGTCGAGAACCCGGACGCCTCCAGCCAGGACGAGGTCAACGCCGTCACCTCCCGCAAGGGCCAGGACCGCGCCCCCGACGTCCTGGACCTCGGCAGCTCCTTCGCGCTCAGCGCCGCCCAGCAGGGCCTCCTCGCCCCGTACGAGGTCGCCGCCTGGAACGACATCCCCGAGGGCCAGAAGGACCCGAAGGGCCGCTGGTACAACGACTACGGCGGCTACGTCTCCATCGGCTGCGACGCCAAGCGCGTGAAGACCTGCCCCACCACCTTCAAGGACCTCCTCAAGCCCGAGTACAAGGGCCAGGTCGCCCTCAACGGCAACCCCACCAAGTCGGGCTCCGCGTTCGGCGGCGTCTACGCGGCGGCCCTCGCCCAGGGCGGCTCCTTCGACGACATCCAGCCCGGCCTCGACTTCTTCGCCGCGCTGAAGAAGAACGGCAACTACACCCCCGTCGAGTCCACCCCGGCCACCGTCGAGAAGGGCGAGACGCCCATCAGCATCGACTGGGACTACCTCAACGCCGGTTACGCCGCCGAGTTCAAGTCCAAGGGCCTGGACTGGAAGGTCGCCGTCCCGACCGACGGCCGCTACGCCATGTACTACTCGCAGGCCGTCAACAAGGACGCCCCGCACCCCGCCGCCGCCCGCCTGTGGCAGGAGTACCTCTACAGCGCCGAGGGCCAGAACCTCTGGCTCAAGGGCTTCGCCCGGCCCGTCCTGATGCCCGCCATGGACAAGGCCGGCACCCTCGACGCGCAGGCCGCCCTCAAGCTGCCCGCCGTCTCCGGCATCCCGTCCTTCCCGACCGAGGCCCAGCAGGCCAAGGCCAAGACGGTCCTCGCGCAGGGCTGGGGCAAGGCCGTCTCCGGATGACGAGCACCCTGACCGAGCCCGCCGCTTCCCGGACCACGTCCGGGAAGCGGCGGGGCCGCACCCCCGGCGCCGGGCCCGCCGCCCGGCCGCGCCGCCGCCGCGCCCCCGCCTGGCTCGCCGCCGTCCCGCTGCTCGCCTTCACCGCGCTCGCCTTCGGCGTCCCCGCACTCGCCATGCTCGGCGGCGCGTTCACCGTCGACGACCCGGCCGGCGGCCCCGCCTCGTACGGCACGGAGAACCTGAGCACCTCCCTCCAGGGCGCCTACCTCACCGCCCTGCTCGGCAGCGTCAAGCTCTCCGGCACCGCCGCCGTCCTCGCCGCCCTGCTCGGACTCCCGCTGGCCCAGGCCGTCGTGACCTCCCGCTCCCGCGCGCTGCGCGAGGCCGTGCTCACCGCCTCCGGCGTGCTCGCCAACTTCGGCGGCGTCCCCCTCGCCTTCGCCTTCGTCGCCACCCTCGGCAACGCGGGCGTCCTCACCCGGCAGTTCGGCCTCGCCGACCAGGGGTGGAGCCTGTACAGCTTCTGGGGCCTGGTCCTCGTCTACCTGTACTTCCTCATCCCCCTCATGGTGCTCACCATCACCCCCGCCCTGGACGGCCTGCGCACCCAGTGGCGCGAGGCCGCCCGCAGCAACGGCGCCACCACCGCCCAGTACTGGCGGTACGTCGCCCTGCCGGTCCTGCTGCCCAGCCTGCTCGGCGGGTTCGTGCTGCTCTTCGGCAGCGCCTTCGCCGCGTACGCCACGGCCGCCGCGATGGTCGGCAGCGCCGTCCCGCTGGTCACCCTGCAGATCTCCGACGCCCTCTCCGGCAACGTCCTCGTCGGCCAGGAGAACGTGGCGCTCGCCCTCAGCCTCGACATGGTCGTCGTCGCCGGTCTCGTCATGGCCGTCTACCTGCCCCTGCAACGCCGGAGCTCCCGATGGCTCGCCTGAACCCCGCACCCCACTGGCGCCACTGGGTCCTCGGCCTCGCCGGGCTCTACTTCCTGGTGCCGCTCGCCGCCTCCGTCGTCTTCACCGTCGACGTGCCGGGCCAGGGCCTCACCCTCGACGCCTACACGCGGATCATCGGCACCGAGGGCTTCACCACCAGCCTGCTGCTCTCGCTCGGCCTCGCCGCCGTCACCATCGCCGTCGTCCTGCTGCTCGTGGTGCCCGCCATGGTCGCCCTGCGGCTCGGCGCGCCCCGGCTGCGGCCGCTCGTCGAGACGGTGTGCTCGCTGCCCCTCGTCGTCCCGCCGATCGCCTTCGTCGCCGGCCTCGGCACCGTCCTGAAGTGGGGTCCCGAACACCTCGCCCGCACCCCCCCTCTTCCAGACCTTCGTCGCCCTGCAGAACCCGGACTTCCCCGTCGTCCTGGTCCTCGCGTACGTGGTGATGGCGCTGCCCTTCACCTACCGCGCCCTCGACGCCGGCCTGCGCGCCGTCGACGTCCGCACCCTCGTCGAGGCCGCCCGCAGCTGCGGCGCCGGCCCGGTCCGCGCCCTGGTCACCGCGGTGCTGCCGAACCTGCGCGGCGCGCTGATGAACGCGGCCTTCCTCACCCTGGCCCTGGTCCTCGGCGAGTACACCGTCGCCCAGCTGCTCGGCTTCCGGCCCTTCGCCGTGTGGATCGTGAACATCTCCGGTTCCCAGGCCCAGATGTCCGTGGCCGTCTCCGTGCTCAGCCTCCTCGTCACCTGGGTGCTGCTCCTGGCCCTCGCCGGGGCCGGCGGCCGCGCGCCCGGCGCCCGCCGCACCCGTACCGCCAAGGGATAACCATGACCGTCACCCCCACCGACGCCACGCCCGCGACCGCATCCGCCGCATCCGGCGCATCCGGCGCATCCGGCGCCGCGACCGTCGAGTTCCGCGGCCTGCGCCGCCGGTTCGGCGCGACCACCGCCCTCGACGGGCTCGACCTGACCGTCCACCCCGGCGAACTGCTCGCCCTGCTCGGCCCCTCGGGCTGTGGCAAGACCACCGCCCTGCGCATGCTCGCCGGCTTCGAGACCCCCGACTCCGGCGCGGTCCTGGTCGACGGCCGGGACATCACCCACGTGCCGGCCCACCGGCGCGACGCGGGCATGGTCTTCCAGTCGTACAGCCTCTTCCCCCACCTCGACTGCGTCGACAACGTGGCCTTCGGCCCCCGCATGCGCAAGGCCGGCAAGGCCGAACGGCGCAAGCAGGCCGCCGAGCTGCTCGAACTCGTCGGCCTCGGCGACAAGGGCGGGCGCTTCCCGCACCAGCTCTCCGGCGGCCAGCAGCAGCGCGTCGCCCTCGCCCGCGCCCTCGCGCTGCGCCCCCGCGTCCTGCTCCTCGACGAGCCGCTGTCCGCGCTCGACGCCAAGGTGCGGCTCACCCTCCGCGAGGAGATCCGCCGCATCCAGTCCGAACTCGGCATCACCACGCTCTTCGTGACGCACGATCAGGAGGAGGCGCTGTCCATGGCCGACCGGGTCGCCGTCATGCGGGCCGGCCGCCTCGAACAGTGCGCCGCCCCCGCCGAGCTGTACGGGCGCCCCGCGACCGCCTTCGTCGCCGAGTTCGTCGGCACCATGAGCCGCATCCCCGGCCGCCTCGACGGCGACACGGTCGAGGTCCTCGGCCGCCGCCTCCCCGTCGACGGCGAGGCACCCGCGACGGCGGAGGTCGACGTCCTCGTACGACCCGAGGACCTCAAGGTCACCACGGACGGCGCCCGCGCCGCCCGGATCGTGGCCACGGCCTTCCTCGGCGCGACGACCCGGCTCACCGTACGGCTCGCCGACGCCACCGAGGTCAAGGCCGACCTGCCCACCCACGAGGCCGCCGCCCTCGCCGCCGGGGACGCCGTCACGGTGACCCCGCGCGAGCGCCCCGTCCTCGTCGCGGCCCGCGCCGCCTGAGACCGCGGCCCGCGCGACAACTGGACCGGTGGCGCGGGCCGCCCCCGCCGTACGACGACGTGAAAGAGAAAGCGACCAGCGTGACCATCGAACTCCCCCTGCACGCCGTCCTGTTCGACATGGACGGCACGCTCGTCGACACCGAGGGCCTGTGGTGGGAGGCGGTGGAACAGGTCGCGGGCCGCCCGCTGTCCGAGGCCGACCGCCCGGACGTCCTCGGCCGCCCGGTCGAGCACACGGCGGCCTGGCTGGCGGCGACCGGCGGCACCGGCACCACGGCCGGCCCCACCACGGGCACCACGGCCGGCCCCGCCACCGGCCCCGCCACCGACGTCCCGGCCGCGGGTGGCGACGCCCCGGCGGGCCCGGCAGGAAGCGCCCCCGCCCCCGCCCCCGCCGACACCCTCGCCGACACCCTCGCGGCCGAGCTGCACCGCGAGTTCGCCGAGCGGGTCCGGGCCGGGGTCGTGCCGCGCCCCGGCGCGCTCGCGCTGCTCGCCGCGCTCGCCCGCGACGGCGTGCCGACCGCCCTGGTCACGGCCTCGCCCCGGGCCGTCGCCGACACCGTGCTCGCCGCCCTCGGGGCGCTCGGCGCGCCGGAGTTCGCCGTCTCGGTCACCGCGGACGACACCGAGCGCACCAAGCCCGAGCCCGAGCCGTACCTCGCCGCCTGCCGCGCCCTCGGCGTCGCCCCCGAGGATTGCGTGGCCGTCGAGGACACCCCCACCGGCGTCGCCTCGGCGCAGGCGGCGGGCTGCACCGTGCTCGCGGTCCCGTCGGTCGCCCCGATCGACCCGGCGCCCCGCCGGACGGTGCGGGAGAGCCTGACGGGAGTGACGCCGGAGCTGCTGCGGTCCCTCGCCGCCCCGACCCCGGACGGCTCTGCCGGGCCGAACGGGACGGACCGCTGAGGGGGAGGCGGCGCGGGCGCGGGTGCCGGGGGGGCCTTGGGCCGTGCTCCGCGCCCCTCAGGCCTCCCCGTCCTCCAGTTCGGCCACGCCCGTGATCCGGTGCAACGGATACGTCCGCACCTCGTCGGCCGTGTGGTCGTATCCGGTCACGAAGCCGCCCTCGACCCGGACCGGCGCGATCACCCGCTGGCTGGCGGCGCCCTCCGCGTTGACGTAGCCGATCCACACGGCCGAGCCGGTGAGGGCGGCGGCCTGCACCGTGGCCAGGGTCTCGGCGGGCGAGGTGCGCGGGAGCGCGCCCGCCGCGAGCGGGGTGGCCGGCTCCTTGCGGACGACGGTGGCGGCCCGGTCGCCCGCCCGGATCGCCCGGACCGCCGCCGTGAGCAGCGTCGCGTCCGGGGCGGGCGGGCCGTCGGGCACGGGGGCCGGGGCGGTGCGGGGCGGGGTGCGGTACGCGTCGGCGCGGGTGATCAGGACGTCGCCCTCGGCGGACTCGGCCGCCGGCGCGTACCCCATCGCCCGCAGCCCTTCCAGGAGCGCCGTCGGATCCGCCTGGGCGGCCAGCACGGTCGGCGCGAGCCGCCGCAGGCCCAGCGGGGCAGAGCGCCGGTCCGCGAGGATCTCGCCGAGCACGGCGTCGTCGTCGCAGCGCACGTACGCGGAGGCGGCGCCGATCCGCAGGTGCCCGTGCCTGCGCGCCACGTCGTCGATCAGGTACGAGAGGGGCTGCGGCACCGGGGTGCGCGAGTGCGCGGTGAGGAAGTCCTGGAGGTCGGACGCGCTGCGCCCGGCGTCCAGGGCCCGGCGCACGGAGCCGGGCGTGAAGCGGTAGACGGTCGCGCCGCCCTTCGACTCCACGTCGGCGAGGACCGACAGCACCTCCGCGAGCGGCCGGCGCAGCGGCCCGGGGGCGACGGCCGTCAGGTCGGCCTGCAGCAGGACGTGGTCGACGGCCTCGGGCAGCAGCGGCGCGAGCAGGGTCGCGGCCCGCGAGGCGGCGACGGACGGCTCGCAGTCGCCGGGGTGCGCGGGGTCGGGTGCGGCCTCGGCGAGCGGCAGGTTGAGCAGCGCGCGGGCGGGCGAGGCGAGCGCGCCCCGGCCGGTGACGCCGAGGAGTTCGGCCTCGTCCAGGGTCCATTCGGCGATCCGGGTGCGCAGGTCGGCGGGGGTGCCGCCCTCGGCGCCGGGCGCGGGCTCGGTGCCCGGTCCGCCGGAGCCGCCCCGTAGCGGCCGGTCCCAGCGCAGCCGGGCGAGCACCGACGCGCGGTCGGCGGCGGCGCCCGGCGGGAGGGTCGCCTGGAGGGCGAGGACCCGGTGGCGGACCTCGGGGGCGGCGGCCCGGTCCAGGCCGGGGCCGAAGGCGGCGAGGGCGCGGCCCTTGCCGTCGAGGGTGCCGATCAGGCCGGAGGTGCGGGTCGCGGCCAGCCAGGGGACGACGAGCGCGACCCAGCGTTCGGCGGGCGGCAGGTCGAGCCAGTCGTCGTACGCGGGGGTCGGCGCGTACCGTTCGTCGGCTTCCCCGTCCGAGGCGAGCAGCCCTGCCCCGTAGAGCAGTTCCAGCCAGAACGCGGCGAGCGGTTCAGACGTGTCGAGGGCGGTCGCGGTGCGCTTGAGGTCACGCACGGCCAGACCGCCGGCCCGCAGCACCTGGGGGCCGCCCTGGTCCCAGGACTTCAGCAGCTCCTCCGCGGTCGCGAGGACCGTGTAGGCCTGGCCCGCCGCCGCGCTGTCCACCACCTGTGGACGGTATTCGCGGGCCGTCACCACCACCGGCGCCACCGGCTCCGGGGCGCGGTGCGCCCGCCCGCCGCGCAGGTGCAGGGCCGCCTCCCGGGGCAGTACCACCGTCCGCGTCGACACCGGCAGCAGCAGCCCCCGGTCGCGCAGCCAGCGCACGGGCGGCGTCGGGGTCGCCGTCACCTCCCCGTACGGCGGGCCCCACACCAGCCGGTCGAGCACCGTGAGCGCCTCGGGCGGCGCGGTGTCGAGCAGCGCCGCCATCCTCGTACGGTCGGTGAACAGCGCGGCCAGCGCCGCGACCGCCGACACCGGGTCGTGCGTGGCGGGCAGCCCGGCCGCCGCGATGATCTCCTGGAGGCGCCCCGGCGACATGCCCGACGTCGCCTCCGCGACCGTCGGGCCGAGCCCGGTCGGCGAGGGGTGCTGCGCCGACGGGGCGAGCAGCTCCCGCGCCGTCCGCACCAGCCGCAGCCGCTCGTCGTCGCCCCACACCAGAGCCTGCTCGCGCAGCACCCCGACCGCGCGCGGCAGCGCCGCCTCGATCTCCGCGTCGCCGCCGTCGCCCGTCAGCAGGGCGAGGAGTACGGGGTACGGGGCGGGGTCCGGCGCCACGGCCAGCGCCTCGGCGGTCTGCAGCGCGAACCGGTCGAGCCGCTCCAGCGCCCGGACCACGGAACCGCGGGTGCCGGCCCGGGTGGCCAGCTGCGTCAGGTCGTTGGGCACCGGCGCGAGCAGGTCGGGGCGGGCCCGCAGCAGTGCCGCGATGCCCCCGTCCGCACCGGCGCGCAGCGCCTCCGCGAGGGTGCGCGGCGCCGCGCCGACACCTGTTGCCTCGGGCACGTGCGCCTCCCGGTCCAGCTCACCGATCCCCATCCGCACCACGTTAGCCCCTGCGCAGGCGCTACCGTCGTGCCGTGGGGATCGAGAACGACCAGTTGGTCTTCGACTATCTGAGCCGCGTCGGCGACCTGGCCCAGCAGCGCAGGATGCCGGCCGCGGAACGCCGCGAGCTGGTCACGGGCCTGCGCGACGAGATCGAACGCCGCCGCACGGTGAAGGGGGAGCCGGTGCGGGGGATCCTCGGCGACCTGGGTACGCCGGACGAGGTGGTCGGCGCGACGCCGGGCCGCGTCCCGGGCGGGCCGGCCGACGCGCCTGCGGAGGAGGAGCCGGCCGCCACGCCGGGCACCGCCGTCCCCACGCCCCGGGAGCCGGACTGGTGGCGCGCGGACGCCGGTGCCGCCGGCGATGTCGTCGACGCCATGGACGCCCCGGCGGCCCTCGGCTTCTACGGCGGCGTGGAGATCCCGGAACTCCTGAAGCCACCGGTGGAGGACGAGGACGACGACGAGGCAGGGGACGACGAGGCCGTCGCGGGGGAGCCGGAGACCTTCCGCCGTCGCCTGTCCTTCCGCCTCGGCAGCCCCCTCCTCCTGGTCGCCGCCCTCCTCCTGCTGGCCGGCGCGGCCGGCGGCTGGCTGCTCCCGCTCGCGGCGGGCTGGCTCCTCGCCTACTTCTCGCGCGAACGGCGCGCCGCCGCCCTCGTCCTCCCGGGCCTGGCCGCCACCGGCGGCGCCGTCTGGCTGTGGGGCCGCATCGCGGGCCGCTGGGGCGAGGCCGTCCCGGCGGGCGGCGAGGCGATGGGCGCGGCCCTCTCGGACACCTGGCCCTGGACGCTGCGGGCGGCGGCCGTGGCGTCGGGGGCGTATCTGCTGTGGCGGTCGCGGCGGGGGTGACGGGGGCGGTTCAGGGGCCGTTCGGGTGCACCACGGCGGCGAACGGGATGGCGGCGTCGGCCGTCACGGTGAACAGGTCGAACCTGCGGTTCTCCCGTTCCGTCTCGGCGTCGCTGATGAACCCCTGACCCTTGAACGTGGAGATGGAGGCGTCGAAGTTGGAGTCGTCCTTGCCCAGTCCCCACCACGCGGTCACATAGCGGGGCTTCCGGGTGACGTTGATCAGGTTGTTGGTGTAGCGCACGGGTGAGTGGTACGTCAGGAACTCCCCGCCGCAGTCCTTCGGGTCGCAGTGGAGGAACGCGTCCTTCTCCCAGGAGTGCTCTCCGACGCTGAAGGTGTCGAGGTCGATCCTCCCGCGGTCCATCCGCATCACCGTGATGTTCAGGTCGGCGTCGATCATGTCGAACGTCGAGGTCTTCGGGATCTCGACCATCTTGTCCTCGCTGTACTCCTCACCGGGTTCGTAGTAGCTGCCGGGTCCGGTGAAGGGGCCGACACCGAGGGCGGTGTACGTGACGGAGCCGAGGTGGAGCGACGCGTCACCCTCCCGCTCGGACCCCAGTTCCAGCGCTTGCCTGCGGTCCCGCAGCTCGTCGCTCTTCTCGACGTACCTTCCGCTGCGCCCGTAGACGTTCCAGCCGTCGGCGAGGATGTAGAGAGGCACGGGGCCGGTGTTCTTCAGCCGGAGCGTCACAGGGAGCAGGTGGACCGGCTTGTTGAGGTCCGTCCGCGGCTGCCCGAACCGCACCCAGATCGTCAGGTTCGCCGGCGCGGCGGTGGGCTGGTAGACGGACGAGTAGGCCAGGTTCACCGCGGCGAGCAGCGCGGTGGCCGTGACGCCGGCCGCGATCTTCGTCGGGTGGGGGAGACCGCGCCACACCTTCTCCCGGATGCACACCCACAGCGCCCACAGGGACCAGAGGAAGAGCGGGATGAAGGCCAGCAGGTACGGCGTGTACTCCAGTTCCTGGAACCAGAGGAAGACCAGCAGGGTGCTGACGGTCAGCGCGATCAGGACGCCCACGAGGACGAGCGCCCCGGAGATCTTCAGACCGCGCTTGCCCCAGTAGTCCACGGCGGCGACGGCCGCCGCCACCTCCGTCACGCCCCCGAGGATGAAGAGGAAGCCGGAGATCCGCCCCGCGAACGTCAGCGCGTCGAAGGCGTCCGGGATGCCGACGGACGTCAGCAGCGCCCAGCCGCCCACCAGCCCCGCCACCATCAGGGCCATCGTCATGCGCCGGAGCCCGGTGCGGTCGGGCCACACCTCGCTCCCGCCGCCGTGCCAGCTGACGATCGACCGGTCCTCCAGGTCGACGTCCTCGGGATACCCGTGGCGGCGCAGCAGGCGCCGTAGTTCTCGCGGAGACCAGGCGCTGCCCGCCGTCTCGCCTCCGACGCGCACCTCGCGCAGCCCTCGGGCGTTCGGTGGTTGCACCGTGGCCTTGCTACGGCGTTCCATGCCCACCAGACTCCGGCCGGGGTGGGAGGGCCGCAGCCGGTGCTGCGCTGTTGGGACTAGGCGGTGTCCGCGACCTTCGCCCCCCACGGCGCCCCCGGCACCACCAGCGGCGACCCCGTCACAGGATCCGGGACCACCACCGACTCCAGCCCGAACACCTCCCGTACGAGCTCGGCGGTGACGACCTCGCCCGGGGCGCCCTCCGCGACCACCCGGCCCGCCTTCATCGCGACCAGGTGGTCGGCGTACCGGGCGGCCTGGTTCAGGTCGTGGAGGACGAGGACGACCGTGCGGCCGCGGACGTGGTTGAGGCGCCGGACCAGGTCCAGGACCTCGACCTGGTGGGCGATGTCGAGGTAGGTGGTGGGCTCGTCGAGGAGGAGCAGGTCGGTCTCCTGCGCGAGGGCCATCGCGATCCACACGCGCTGGCGCTGCCCGCCGGACAGCTCGTCCACCGAGCGCTGGGCCAGGGAGGCGACGTCGGTGCGTTCCATCGCGTCGACGACCGCCCGCTCGTCCTCCTGCGACCACTGCTTCCACCACGCCTGGTGCGGCTGCCGGCCGCGGGCGACGAGGTCGCCGACGGTGATCGCCTCGGGGGCGACGGGCGTCTGCGGGAGCAGGCCGATGGACTGGGCGATCCGCTTGGTGGGGATCTTCGCGAGCTCCTCGCCGTCGAGCAGGACGGCCCCGCCCTTCGGCTTGAGGAGCCGCCCGAGCGCCCGCAGCGTCGTGGACTTGCCGCACGCGTTGGGGCCGACGATGACGGTGACCTCGCCGTCCGGGACCGCCAGGTCCAGCTCGTGGACGACGGTCCGCTCCTCGTACGCGAGGGTCAGCTCCCGCGCGGCCAGCCTGCTCACGATCTGCCTCCTACTCCACGGCTGCGCATGATCAGCCAGATCAGGTACGGGGCGCCGACCGCCGCCGTGAGGACTCCCACCGGCAGTTCGACGGGGGAGAAGAGCCGCCGGCCCAGCAGGTCGGCGGCGACGACGACCAGCGCGCCCATGAGCGCCGAGCCCAGGAGCGGGATCTGGGCCGTACGGGTGGTCCGGCGGGCGATCTGCGGGGCGAGCAGCGCCACGAAGTCGACCGGCCCGGCGACGCCCGTCGCGACCGACGCCAGGATCACGCCCACCGCCACGAGGCCGAGCCGGACCCGTCCGAGCCGCACTCCGAGCGCGGTCGCCGTGTCGTCGTCGAGCGCGACCGTCCGCTGGGCGCGGGCCGCCCACAGCACGGCCGGCAGCATCACGAGCAGCGTCACGCGCAGCGGCAGCGACTCGTCCCAGCCGCGCCCGTTGAGCGAGCCGGTCATCCAGATCTGGGCCTGCTGGGCGACCAGGTAGTCGCCCTTGGTCATGAACAGGGTGGTCAGCGAGCGCAGCGCGATGGCGAAGCCGATGCCGATGAGCACGAAGCGGGTGGCGTGCAGCCCGCCGCGCCAGGCGAAGACGTACACGAGCGCGGCGGCCAGCACTCCGCCGGCGATCGAGAGGTACGGCAGGACCGTGTACGAGGCCAGCCCGAAGGTCATCGCCGCGACGGTCACCGCGCCCGCGCCCTGGCTGATGCCGATGATGTCGGGGCTGGCGAGCGGGTTGCGGGCGACGGTCTGGATGAGGGCGCCGGCGATCCCGAACGCGGCGCCGACCATGAGGCCGGTGGCGAGCCGCGGCAGCCGCAGGTCCTCGACGACGAACGCGGAGGGCGAGCGCTGCCCGGCGAGGATCTTCAGGACCTCGGTGGGGGCGACGAACCGTTCGCCGACGCAGAGGTACGCGACGCAGACGGCTGCCAGGAGGACGACGAGTCCGGCGGCGACGCGTGCGGAGCGCCGGTGCACGAGGAAGGACGCGCGCCCGGCGCGTACGAGTCCGTACCCGGCGGGGCGGACGGAGCCGGGGCGCACCGGCCGGGAGAGGGTGCTCACGCGGGCACCGCCTTGCGCCGGACCAGGGTCACCAGGAACGGCACGCCGATCAGGGCCGTCATCACGCCCGCCGGGACCTCGCCCGGCGGGAAGAGGATCCGGCCCAGGACGTCGGAGACGAGCAGCATGACCGGTCCGATGAGCGCCGCCATCGGCAGCACCCAGCGGTGGTCGCTGCCGACGACGGCGCGGGCGATGTGCGGGACGGCGAGGCCGACGAAGGCGATCGGGCCCGCGGCGGCGACGGCGGCGCCGGTCAGCACGGTCGCGCCGAGGCCGCCGACGATCCGCACGGTCGCGACCCGCTGCCCGAGCCCCTTGGCGACGTCCTCGCCGAGCGCGAGGGCGTCCAGGCCGCGGGCGACGGAGACCACGAGGACGGTGCCGAGCAGCAGGAAGGGCCAGAGCTGGGCGACGATCTCGGCGTCCCGGCCGTCGAGCGAGCCGATCTGCCAGAACCGGAACTCGTCGAGGGCGGACGCCTTCGTGGTGAGGACGCCGGTCGTCACGGAGAGCAGCAGCGCGTTGATCGCGGCGCCGCCGAGCGCCAGCTTCACCGGGGTCGCGCCGCCGCGCCCCCGGGAGGCGACGGCGTACACGGCGACGGAGGCGAGCGCGGCGCCGGCGAAGGCGAACCACACGTATCCGGTGAGCGAGTGCACTCCGGCGAACGCGATGGCGAGGACGACGCCGACGGAGGCGCCCTGGCTGATGCCGAGGATGCCGGGGTCGGCGATCGGGTTGCGGGTGATGCCCTGGAGGGCGGTCCCGGCGAGGGCGAGCGCGGCGCCGACCATGAGGCCGATCAGGGTGCGGGGCACCCGCAGCTGCCGTACGACCTCGGCGTCGGGGCTCGTGGCGCCGTGCAGCAGCGCGTCGACGACGGTGGACGGGGGGATGGCGCGGGCGCCGACCGCGAGGCTCAGCAGGATCGCGAGCAGCAGGGCGGCGACGGCCGCGCTGGTCGCGACGGCGCGCCGGGTACGTGGGGCGGTCATGTACACCCATCAGAGGGACGAGGTTCGGTAAGGCTTGGCTAAGTCTAGACAGCGGGCCTATTCGAACACCCGGGCACAATGACCCTTATGACGACGACGCACGCGCAGAGCCCGCTGAGCCCCCTGACGGTGGGCTTCGACCTCGATCTGACCCTGCTCGACACCCGCCCCGGCATCAGGGCCGCGTTCGAGGCCTTCTCGGCCGCCACCGGCGTCCCGATCGACGCCGACCTGGTCGTCAGCCGGCTCGGGCCGCCGCTGGAGCACGAGCTCGCGCACTGGTTCCCGCAGGAGCGCGTGCCGGAGATGGCGACCCTCTACCGGGAGTTCTACGGCGTCCACGCGATCGAGCCGACGGTGCCGATGCCGGGTGCGATGGATGCGATTCAAGCCGTTCGCGAGGCCGGCGGCCGGACCATCGTCGTGACCGCCAAGAACGAGCCGCAGGCCAAGCGGCACTTCGCCCACCTCGGCATCGAGCCCGACGCCGTCGTCGGCGGGCTCTTCGCCGAGGGCAAGGCGGAGGCGCTGCGCGCCCACGGCGCGGGGGTGTACGTCGGCGACCACGTCGGCGACGTGCGCGGGGCGGCGACCGCCGGCGCGCTCTCGGTCGCCGTGGCGACCGGCCCGTGCGCCCCCGAGGAGCTGAAGGCGGCCGGCGCGGACGTCGTCCTCACCGACCTGACGGACTTCCGTGCCTGGTGGGAGGGCTACCGCGGCTGAACCGTCGCGGCCTGAACCGCACGGGCCCGGCGGCGCTGGACGGTGATCGAGCGGAGCACTCCGGCGCCGGCGACGAGGAATCCGACGCCCATCAGCATCGAGACGAGGTAGGCGACGGTCGGGAACGGCTCCGTTCCGAGGAACAGCGGAGCCACCGTGACCAGCGTCGCCACCGCTCCGACGATGAAGACGATCGCGCCGGCGCGGACCAGGCCGTCACCCGGCGCGCTGTCGTCCGTGGGCGCCGGGGCGGCCGAGGGGGTTTCACTACGCATTCGGCCAGGGTAGTTCCCAGGCGCGGACAACAGTCCGGCGACGTCTTGTCACCGGGCCCGATCCCATTAGCCTTGGTGCCGGCGGGTCCGCGATCAGTGACCCGCTGTATCTCTTTCCGAGCCGGAATCCCGGCGCCCCCATCGAGTACGAGGACGAGGACGGACGTGCCTACCGGCAAGGTCAAATGGTTCAACAGCGAGAAGGGCTTCGGCTTTCTCTCCCGCGACGACGGCGGCGACGTCTTCGTGCACTCGTCGGTGCTCCCGGACGGCGTCGACGCCCTGAAGCCGGGCCAGCGCGTCGAGTTCGGCGTGGTCGCCGGGCAGCGCGGTGACCAGGCTCTCTCGGTGACGGTTCTCGACCCGACCCCGTCCGTCGCCGCGGCGCAGCGCCGTAAGCCCGACGAACTGGCGTCCATCGTCCAGGACCTCACCACGCTCCTGGAGAACATCACGCCGATGCTGGAGCGCGGCCGCTACCCCGAGAAGGTGCACGGCGCGAAGATCGCCGGCCTGCTCCGGGCCGTCGCCGACCAGCTGGACGTCTAGGAGCTAGGGGAAACGCAGCGCGTCCGGGCCGAGGGGAGGCACGAGCCCCTCGGCCGCGGCGCGCGTGAGCAGCCCGCGCACCGCCGCGTAACCGGTCTCGCCGAGGTCCGCGGTGAACTCGTTGACGTAGAGACCGATGTGCTGATCGGCCACCTTCGGGTCCATCTCCTGCGCGTGCTCCCGTACGTACGGGCGGGAGACGGACGGGTCGTCCCAGCCCATCCGGACCGATGTCCGCGCCGACTCGGCGAGCAGCCGCAGGGTCTCCTCGCCCAGGGACCGCTTGGCGATGATCGCGCCCAGCGGGATGGGCAGCCCGGTGGTGTGCTCCCAGTGCTCGCCCATGTCGGCGAGCGCGTGCAGGCCGTAGTTCGCGTACGTGAAGCGGGCCTCGTGGATGACGAGCCCCGCGTCGACCTTGCCGTCGCGCACGGCGGGCATGATCTCGTGGAACGGCAGCACCACGACCTCGCCGACCCCGCCCGGGACGAGGTCCGCCGCCCACAGCCGGAACAGCAGGTAGGCCGTCGAACGCTCGCTCGGCACCGCGACCGTCTTCCCGGTCAGGTCCGCGCCCGGCTCCCGCGTCAGCACCAGCGGGCCGCAGCCGCGCCCCAGGGCCCCGCCGCAGGGCAGCAGGGCGTACTCGTCGAGGACCCACGGCAGCACCGCGTAGGACACCTTCAGGACGTCGTACGGGGCTTCGCCGTCCGCGGCCCAGCCGTTGGTGAGATCGATGTCGGCGAAGGTCACGTCCAGGCGGGGTGCGCCGGGGACCCGTCCGTGCGCCCAGGCGTCGAAGACGAAGGTGTCGTTCGGGCAGGGCGAGTAGGCGATCTTCAGCTTGGTCACGACGGGGACTCCGACTCCACGGGGGCGGGAACGGGGGTGGTGGCGGGAGCGGTCGGGGGAGCGGCCTCGGCGGCGGTCCCGACCGTGGCCGGGAAGACGCTCCGGTCGAGCAGGCCGAAGGCGTCCCGCAGCGCGGCCAGTGCCTCACCGATGCGCCAGGCGGCGCGGTCGCGCGGGCCGACGGCGTTGGACACGGCCCGGACCTCGACGACCGGCAGGCCGTGGGCGGCGGCGGCCTCGGCCACCCCGAAGCCCTCCATCGCCTCGGCGACGGCCCCGGGATGACGCGCCGCCAGCTCGGCGGCCCGCTCGGCGGTGCCGGTGACGGTGGACACGGTCAGGACGGGGCCGACGGCGCACGGCCGCCCGCCGTCCGCGAGCGCGCCGGAGATCCGCGCGACGAGCTCCCCGGCCACCGGGTGCGCCGAACGGCCGAAGCCGAGCTCGTCGACGGGCAGGTACCCCTCGGGGGTCTGCGCCCCCAGATCGGCGCCGACGACGGCGTCCGCCACCACGACCGCCCCGATCGGGGCGTGCGGGGCGAAACCCCCGGCGATCCCGGCCGACACGACGAGCGCGTACGGGGCGGGCGCACAGGCCAGGGCCGTCGCCGTCGCGGCCGCCGCGGCCGCGGGACCGACGCCCGCGACGAGCACGTCGGCCCGCGCGTGGCGGCGCAGCACGAAGCCGCCGGGCAGCGGGGACTCGCCCTCGCCCGGCCCGGCGGACGCGAGACCGCCGGCGACGGAGTCGGCCTCCGCCGCCACGGCGGTCACGATGAGGATCCGGTGGATCAGGACTTCTTCTTCAGCTCGAAGTGCCAGATGCCGGTCACGGACTTGCCGGTGTTCTCGACGATCGTGACCTGGGTCTTGTTCGTCGCCTCGCCGGACTGGCTGGAGAAGAAGGCGCTGGCCGGGATGGTCCGGTACGTCTTCTTGTACGGCTCCGGCTCGGCCTGCTGGCCGCCCAGGAAGATCGTCCAGCCGTTCTCGGCGATCTCCGGGTCGACGCCGAAGCGGATCTTGTCGTCGGACTCGACGGTGATGGACTTCTCGGCCTTCTTGTTGAGGCAGGCCGGGATCTGCGACTCCTTGATGGGGTCGCCGTCGTTGTAGCAGGCCGCCTCGGAGTTCACCGACTCCGTCCCGACCGTCACGGTCGCGAGCGGCGTCGGCTTGTCGCAGGCGGAGAGGACGAGGAGCCCGGCGGAGACGGCCCCGATGGCCACGACGGCCCGGCGGCGCTTGCGGGTGAGGAACGCAACGGTCATGGGCCGAAGGCTATCGGGCCGCCGCGCCCTCGCCACGCGGGGGTACGGCGTGCCGCCGCCGGAGCGACCCGTTGTGTGCATTCGTCCCACCCCGCGCGCTACGCCGCCCGCGCCTTCGCGGCCCCGCCCCGCCCCTTCTGCCGCCGCGCCGCGGCGAGCAGCCCCCGCACGGACAGCGAGGCCCCCACCGCCAGGATCCCCGCCGCCACCGCCATCCCCAGCGTCCCGTTCAGCGGCAGCGCGATGCCGATCCCGCCGCCCACCACCCACGCCATCTGCAGCGCCGTCTCCGAACGGGCGAACGCCGAGGTGCGGACGAGTTCCGGCACGTCGCGCTGGATCAGGGCGTCCAGGGACAGTTTCGACAGGGCCTGGGTCAGGCCGGCGACCGCGCCGAGGACCGCGACCATCAGGCCGCCGAAGAAGATCGCCGTGCAGATCGCGGTGGCCAGGACCACCGACACCATGGTGGCGATGATCACCTCGGGCCCGTGCCCCCGGTCCCGCAGCAGGGAGCCCATCGCCGTCCCGCACGCGTTGCCGACGCCCGCCGCCACGCCGACGATGCCGAGGGAGACCGCCGCGCTCTGCCCCGACAGGGGGTGCACGCGCAGCAGGAACGCCAGGAAGAAGATCAGGAAACCCGACAGCATCCGCTGCGAGGCGTTCGCCTGGAGCCCGTGCAGGACGGACGGGCCGACCGTCCGCAGACTCGGCTTCTTCTCGCCGTGCGTCAGCAGGTGGGCCCGCCGTTCACCCTTCGCCGAGTCGACCTTGTGCGGCATCCGCAGCGCCCAGAAGGTGCCGAGCAGGAACAGCGCGCACGCCCCGTACAGCGGCCAGGCCGGGCCGATCAGCTGGAGCCCGGCGCCGACGGGCGCGGCGATGCCGGTGGCGAGCAGTCCGGCGAGCGTCACCCGGGAGTTCGCCTTCACGAGGGAGAAGTCCGGTGGGAGCAGGCGTGGCACGACGGCGCTGCGCACCACCCCGTACGCCTTCGAGGCCACGAGCACGCCGAGCGCCGCCGGGTAGAGCTGGATCCCCCCGGTGGCGACGGCCCCGGACATGGCGATGGCCAGCACCGCCCGGGTCAGCATCGCCCCGGCCATGGCGGCGCGCCGGCCGTGCGGGATGCGGTCCAGGAGCGGGCCGATGACGGGGGCGAGAAGGGTGAAGGGCAGCATCGTGATGCCCAGGTAGAGCGCGACACGGCCGCGCGCCTCGTCCGTGGGCACGGCGAAGAAGACCGTGGTGGCGAGGGCGACGGTGATCATGACGTCGCCGGCGCCGTTCACGGCGTGCAGCTCGATCAGTTTGCCCAGGCCGGACTCGCCCGCGCCGTGGGCGTGGGTGGCCCGCCGGATGCCCCTGGCCGTACCGGTGAAGGGCAGGTGGAGGGCGCGCCCGACCTTCCGGCCCGCTCGGCTGAGCGGCCCGGCAGGATCGTGGGATCGTGCGGAAGACCGTGCGGCTGCCACTCCGTCATAGTGCCCCACGCGCCCCTCTCGCGAACCGTGGCGCGGCCCGGAGGACGTCCGCGATGCGGGCCGTTTGGTACGGGCAGGTGGGCGGCGGGCGGCGGAGAGGGTAGCGTGCGTAGCGCGTCACCGGCGGATGTTCTCGGCCGCGCGCCTCTTCGGCATCCCGCAGAATGGATGGCGATAGGTGTGCCCGAGACGCGCGAGTCATGTCGGGCGTGGACGTCGATGCGGCCCTCTGGTCCGCTCCGCCCACGACCCGGGACTTCGCTCCCGCTCCTCGGCCGGCGCACCCGTGAGACGGCGTAGGAGAGAAGCGAGACCTGTGAGTGCTGCGACGACGCGAAGCCGTACCCCGCGTACCCCGCGAGCCACGCGTACCCCCGACCGCCTCTGCGTCGAGGCCGTAGACCTCGCCCGCGAGGCCGCCGAGGAGGCGGCCGCCCCCGGCATCGTGGGGGAGCACATCGAGGCGATCGCCGAGGGTGACCGGGTCGTCACGCACTTCTTCGAGTGCAAGGAGCCCGGTTACCGCGGCTGGCGGTGGGCCGTGACGGTCACCCGCGCCTCCCGCGCGAAGAACATCACCCTGGACGAAACCGTCCTGCTGCCCGGCTCGGACGCCCTCCTCGCGCCCGAGTGGGTGCCGTGGAGCGAGCGCCTGCGGCCCGGCGACATGGGCCCCGGCGACCTGCTCCCCACCGAGCAGGACGACCCGCGCCTGGAGCCCGGCTACTCGGGCGAGGACGCGCCGCCGCCGAACTCGGCGGTCTCCGAGGAGCTGGCCGACCACCTGGACGTCGAGGACGCGGAGATCGTGTCCCGTACGCCGTCCCGGGGCGCGATCTCGGCGGTCGCCGAGGAGCTCGGGATGCGGCGCGCCCGCGTCCTGTCCCGGTACGGCCTGCACGTCGCGGCCGACCGCTGGGACGAGGCGTTCGGCCCGCAGACCCCGATGGCCCAGGCGGCGCCCGCCACCTGCGTCTCCTGCGCCTTCCTGGTGCCCATGGCGGGATCGCTGAAGCAGGCGTTCGGTGTGTGCGCCAACGAGTTCTCGCCCGCGGACGGCCGGGTGGTCTCCCTGTCGTACGGCTGCGGCGGCCACTCGGAGGCGGCGGTCATGCCGAAGCCCCCGCGTCCGGCGCCCCCGGTCCTGGACTCGATGGCCACGGACGCCTTCCCCCTCCGCCCGGCCAGGGACTCGGGCTCCACGACGGAGCCCGACACGACCTCGGACGACCTGGGCCACTCCTAGCCCACGGGGGCCGGTGCGGGACGCGGCGCGCAGGGGCCGCGGGGGCGTGACCGTGCCCCCGCGCGCCCCCCGCCCCCTGACGTGCCCCCGCGCGGCGGGCAGGGCACGGCGCGGTACCTTCGGGCCCCGGCCAGTTCCCCGTCCCGCAGAGTGGAGTCAGACGTGAGCGTCAGCGTCAGGACGTCGACCGACGGAACCGACCCCTTCGGTACCGCACGGCTCCGCAGAGGCGTGCTCGACGCGTGGGGTGCGGGGCCCGCCCGGTTCCGGGAGGACGCCAACGCCGAGGAGGACCTGGTCCTCGGCGGCTACCGGGACCGGCTCGTCGTCGAGCTGGCCCAGAACGCCGCCGACGCCGCCGCCCGCGCGGGTGTCGCCGGCCGCCTGCGGCTCACCCTGCACCCGGCGGACAGCGAGGGCCCGGCGGTCCTCGCCGCGGCCAACACGGGCGCACCGCTGGACGCCACCGGCGTGGAGAGCCTCTCCACCCTCCGCGCGTCCGCGAAGCGGACCGAGCGCGACACCGCGTCCGTGGGACGGTTCGGCGTCGGATTCGCCGCCGTTCTCGCGGTGACCGACGAGCCCGCCGTCCTCGGCCGCCACGGCGGCGTCCGCTGGTCCCTCGCGGAGGCCCGCGAGCTCGCGGCGGACGCGGCCCGGTACAGCCCCGGCCTCGGCGACGAACTGCGCCGCCGCGACGGCCACGTACCGCTGCTGCGGCTCCCGTTGCCGGCCGAGGGCACCGCGCCCGAGGGCTACGACACGGTCGTCGTGCTGCCCCTGCGGGACTCCGCCGCCGTCGACCTCGCCGAACGCCTGCTCGACTCGATCGACGACGCCCTGCTGCTCGCCCTCCCCGGCCTCACCGAGGTCGTCGTCGAGACGGCGGCCGGTGTCCGGTCCCTGGTGCGGGGCGAGGGCGACGGGTACGTCCACATCGACGACTCCGCCGACCGCGCGGCCGGCACCCACCGGTGGCGGACCGTCAGCCACGGCGGCCCCCTCGACCCGGCCCTGCTCAAGGACCGGCCCGTCGAGGAGCGGCTGCGCCCGCACTGGTCGGTCACCTGGGCCGTGCCCGTGGACGGGGAGGGCGCCCCGCGCTACCCCCGTACGGCCGGCGTCGTGCACGCCCCCACCCCCACCGACGAGCCGCTCGGCATCCCCGCCCTGCTCATCGCCTCGTTCCCGCTGGACACCGCCCGCCGGCACCCGGCGCCGGGGCCGCTCACCGACTTCCTGGTGGAGCGGGCGGGCGACGCGTACGCCGAACTCCTCGCCGCGTGGCAGCCGGTGACCCCCGCCACCCTCGATCTCGTGCCCGGCCCGCTCGGCAAGGGTCCCCTCGACGGCGCGCTGCGCGCCGCGGTCCTGGACCGGCTGCCCCGGGTCGCGTTCCTCGCCCCCGCGACCGCCTCCGAGGAACTGCCCGCGCTGCGCCCGATCGAGGCGGAGGTCGTGGAGGGCGCGGGCGCCGAGACGGTCGAGGTGCTCGCCGAGGTGTTCCCGACGCTGCTCCCGGCGGGCCTGGAACGGCGCGTGGAGCTGCGCACCCTGGGCGTCGGCCGGGTGCCGCTGACCGAGGCGGTCGACCGGCTCGCCGGCGTCGACCGGGCGCCGTCCTGGTGGTGGCGCCTGTACGACTCGCTGGCGGGCGTGGACCCGGACCGCCTGTCCGGGCTCCCGGTGCCGCTGGCCGCGCCGGAGGAGCCCGAGCACCGCTCCGACCCGTACGCGGACGAGCTCGACGACGCCGCCCCGCAGCCCGCCCGGATCCGCACCACCATCGGCCCCCGGCAGGTCCTCCTGCCGCAGGAGCGCACCCCGGCGGAGCTGACCCGGCTCGGCCTGAAGGTGGCGCACCCGGAGGCCGCCCACCCGCTCCTGGAGAAGCTGGGCGCGCTCCCGGCCACGCCCCGGGCCGTGCTGACGACCCCGCAGGTCCGGGCGGCCGTCGCGGCCTCCCTGGACGCGGGGGAGATCTGGGACGAGGACGCCGACACCCTGGACGCGGAGGAGCTCGCCGAGACGGTCCTCGCGCTCGTCCGGGACGCCGACCTGGCCCCCGGCGACGAGCCGTGGCTCGGGGCGCTCGCGCTGCCCGACGAGGACGGCGAAACGGCCCCGGCCGGGGAGCTGGTCATGCCGGGGTCCGCCTTCGCCGCCGTGATGCGGGAGGGCGAACTGGCCCTGGTCGACCAGGAGCTGGCCGACCGCTGGGGCGAACAGCCGCTCGCCGCCTGCGGGGTGCTCGCCGGTTTCACGCTCGTGCGCGCCGCCGACCTGGTCCTCGACCCGGACGAGCTGGAGCCGCGCGAGGGCGACTTCGCGGAGCCGGACGACGCGGGGCTGCTGGACGCCGTAGACGTGTGGTGCGAGGACGTCCTGGACCGCCTGCCGGAGACCCCGGTGCCGCCGGTCGCGACGGAGATCGTCGCCGTACGCGACCTGGACCTGGTCGACGACGACGCCTGGCCGCAGGCCCTCGCCCTGCTGGCCCGCCCGCCGCTGCGGGACGCGCTGACCCAGCCGGTGCGGGTGCTGCTGCCGGACGGCACCACGGAGACCGTCCGCTCGTACACCGCCTGGTGGCTGCGCGACCACCCCGTCCTCGACGGGCGGCGCCCCGCCGGACTGCGCGCCGCGGGCACGGACCCGCTCCTGATCGGCCTGTACGACGCGGCCGACGCGACCGGCTTCGAGGACGAGCAGGTCCTGCGCGCCCTGGGCGTACGGACGTCCGTCCCGGTGCTCCTGGACGAGCCCGGTGGGGCCGCCGAGCTCCTGGCGCGGCTGGCCGACCCGGCGCGCGAGGTGTCGGGCGCCCAACTCCACGCCCTGTACACGGCCCTGGCCGACCTCGACCCGGACCAGGTCACCCTCCCCGACGAGCTGCGCGCCGTCCTGGACGGCGCCCTGGTGGTCGTCGACGCGGCCGATGCGCTGGTCGCCGACGCACCCGACCTGCTGCCGCTGGCGGGCGGCCTGCCGCTGCTCCCGGTCGCCCCGGCGCGGGCGGCCGAACTGGCCGAGCTGTTCCAGGTGCGCCGGCTCAGCGAGGCGGTCGACGCCGAGGTCACGACGGTCGGCGAGGAGCACGAGGTCCCGTCGGCGGTGCACGCGCTGCTCGGCCCGGCGACCCCCGCCAGCTACGTCGAGCACGAGGAACTGCGCGCCGCCGGCACGGAACTCGACTGGCGCCGCACCCCCGACGGCGTCATCCACGCCGCCACCCTGGAGGGCGTCGCCGCGGGCCTCGCCTGGGCGGCGGGGCAGTGGCCCCGCCGCTTCGAGGTGGCGGCCCTCCTGGAGGACCCGTCGCGGACGGCGGAGCTGGCGAGGGACCGCTGGTTCGACTGAGGCCGCGCGGTCAGTACTTGGCGGCCAGGCTGACCTGCGTGTCACCTCCGGCGCCTTCGAGCCGCCACCGCAGGTACTTGTGGTCGGGCGCCGTCGTGTTCACCGAGATCCAGTGTCCCGGGACGACGGCGCCCCGCCAGTTCTCGATCCAGAAGCACTCGTGGCCGCCGAGACAGAACGGGCCGACGCAGATGCACTCCCACACGTCGACGAAGAGGGTGGCGTTGCGCGTGCCCTCCCTGCCGACCATGGCGATGCCGGTCGCGAAGCCGACGTCCCGTACGGTTCCGCAGATCGCCCAGTCCCAGCCCTGTACGCAGGCCTGGGCGCCGTTGCAGAACGTGTCCTTGAACCACTGCTGTTCGCCGGCGTCGCGGACGACCGCCTCGTCGTAGCCGGTGCGTTCACCGCTCGACTGCTCGCCGACCTCGGGCGGGGCGTCGATCTTGCCGGGGGTGGAGGGGTACTGCTCGACGGCACGGCCGCCCTCCACGACCGCCCGCATCCCGTTGGGGAAGTCGAGGATCTGCAGGGCGTGGTCGTCGCCCAGGTCCATCGTCGTGCTGACACGCGGGGGCAGCCCCCGCCTGATGTTCGTCGTGGTCATCTCGGGGTCCTCCCTCTGGAACGAGGAACGCGCCACGGGCGCGCCCCTGCCGAGGCGAGTGTGCTGAGGGACGATCGCGGGCCGCGGGTGAGGTCCGGTCCGCGGGCCTCACCCCCGGTGACCCCGCGTGTTCTCAGTCTTTCACGGGGTACGCGGCCTGTCGTGCCGACGCCGGGCGGCCCGGCGGGCGGATTCAGGCCGGGAACCTGCGCCCCACCCACCGCCAGGCGAACTCCAGGACCGCGGCCCCCGCCGCGGCGACGGCGACCGCCGTCCACGGCATCGTCACGCCGACCAGCTTCAGGGCGAAGAAGTCCTGGAGCCAGGGGACGACGAGCACGAGGAGGAACGCGCCGCCCATCGTGGCCACCAGGGCGATCCGCCACCAGGTGTAGGGGCGGGCGATGATCGCCAGGACCCACATGGAGACCAGGAAGAGCGTGAGGGTGGCCGCGCTGGTCTCGGCGTCGAGGGCGTCGGGGCCCGTGTAGTAGTGGCGGGCCAGCAGGTAGGTGACGAAGGTGGCGGCGCCCGCGACGACGCCGGCGGGGATCGCGTACCGCATCACCCTGCGGACGAAGTGGGGTTTGGCGCGCTCCTTGTTGGGGGCGAGGGCCAGGAAGAAGGCGGGGACGCCGATGGTCAGCGTGGACAGCAGGGTGAGGTGCCGGGGCAGGAAGGGGTACTCGACCTGGGAGCAGACCACGAGGATCGCGAGGAGCACCGAGTAGACGGTCTTCGTGAGGAAGAGCGTCGCGACCCGGGTGATGTTGCCGATGACCCGGCGGCCCTCGGCGACCACCGACGGGAGCGTCGAGAAGGAGTTGTTGAGGAGGACGATCTGGGCCACGGCCCGGGTGGCCTCGGAGCCGGAGCCCATGGAGACGCCGATGTCGGCGTCCTTGAGGGCGAGCACGTCGTTGACGCCGTCGCCGGTCATGGCGACGGTGTGGCCGCGGGACTGGAGCGCGGCGACCATGTCGCGCTTCTGCTGCGGGGTGACCCGGCCGAAGACGGCGTTGGCGTCGAGGACCTCCGCCATGGCCTCCCGTTCGGCGGGCAGGGTGCGGGCGTCGACGGTGCTCGCGGCGCCGGGCAGGCCCAGCTTGCCGGCGACGGCACCGACGGAGACGGCGTTGTCGCCGGAGATGACCTTGGCGGTGACGTGCTGGTCGGCGAAGTAGGCGAGGGTGTCGGCGGCGTCGGGCCGCAGCCGCTGTTCGAGGACGACGAGCGCGGTCGCGCGGGCGCCCTCGGCGACCTTCGGGGAGTCGAGTTCGGCGGCGGCGCGGGCCAGCAGCAGGACCCGCAGGCCCTGCTCGTTGAGCTGGTCGACCTCGCCCAGGGACGGGTCGCCGGGCGCGAGCAGCACGTCGGGGGCGCCGAGCAGCCAGGTGGAGTTCTCGCCGTCGCCCTCGCTGAAGGCGGCGCCGCTGTACTTGCGGGCGGAGGAGAAGGGCAGCGACTCGGTGCAGCGCCAGTCCACGGAGTCCGGGTAGGCGTCGATGACGGCCTGGAGGGAGGCGTTGGGGCGCGGGTCGGACTCGCCGAGGGCGCCGAGCACCTTGCGCACGTAGCTCTCGTCGGCGCCGTCCAGGAGCCGCAGGCCGGTCACGTCCATGCCGCCCTCGGTGAGGGTGCCGGTCTTGTCGAGGCAGACGACGTCGACCCGGGCGAGGCCCTCGATGGCCGGGAGCTCCTGCACGAGGCACTGCTTGCGGCCGAGCCGGATCACGCCGATCGCGAAGGCGACGGAGGTGAGCAGGACCAGGCCCTCGGGGATCATCGGGACGATGCCGCCGACCGTGCGGGCGATGGACTCCTTGACGTCGTTGTCCTTGACGACGAGCTGGCTGATGACCAGCCCGATCGCGGTGGGGATCATCATCCACGTCACGTACTTGAGGATCGTGGAGATGCCGGTGCGCAGCTCGGAGTGGACCAGGGTGAAGCGGGAGGCCTCCTCGGCGAGCTGGGCCGCGTAGGCCTCGCGGCCGACCTTGGTGGCGGTGAACGCGCCGCCGCCGGCGACGACGAAGGAGCCGGACATCATCCGGTCGCCGGGCTTCTTCACGACCGGGTCGGCCTCGCCGGTGAGCAGCGACTCGTCGACCTCCAGGCTGTCGGCCTCGGCGACCTCGCCGTCGACGACCACCTTGTCGCCGGGGCCGAGCTCGATGAGGTCGCCGAGGACGATCTCGGAGGTGGAGATCTCGGTGGCGGCGCCGTCGCGGCGGACGGTGGGTTTGGCCTCGCCGATGACGGCGAGCCCGTCGAGGGTCTTCTTGGCGCGGAGCTCCTGGACGATGCCGATGCCGGTGTTGGCGATGATCACGAAGCCGAAGAGGCTGTCCTGGATCGGCGCGACGAAGAGCATGATCACCCACAGCACGCCGATGATCGCGTTGAAGCGGGTGAAGACGTTGCCGCGGACGATGTCGGCGGTGGAGCGGGAGCTGCGCAGCGGGACGTCGTTGACCTCGCCGCGGGCGACGCGCTCGGCGACCTCGGCGGTGGTCAGTCCCGTGGGGCGGTGCACGACGGGTGGCTCCGCCGCCGGTCCGGTGCCCCCGCCGTCCGTGTCGATCTTCGCCCGCTGCGTCATGGTTTCGACGGTACGGGGGGAAAGGGGCGCACACCTGCCGAGAAGTCCGAAGATCAGACCGGGGGAGGAGGGGAATGGTCCCCTGGGACTACGAGGCGGGCGGCTGGGCCGCCTGCCGGGCCGCGTGCCGCTTGATGGCCGCGTCCCGCTTCCGCACGTACCAGATGCCGATCAGGCCGAGGCCGGCGCCGGCCAGGCAGGTCCACACCCACCACGCGAGGTCCCGGTCGTCGAACCAGCCGTAGAACGGGACCTGGACGAGGAACAGGACGAACCAGAGGATCGTGCCGCCGGTGATGGTGGCGACGACCGGTCCCTCGAGGGGCTCGGGTGCCTCGTGCTTCGCTGTCCACTTCGCCATGGGGGTCAGTCTAGGTGGCCCGAATGCGTATCTACGCGCGGAGATGGACGCTCGCTCGTTCATGTGTTCATACTGAAACGGTTTGCCTCTGGCGGGTTCCCTTCGTATGAACCGCCAAAAAGGACTTCTCTGAACCTCCGAAGAGGAACCCCATGAGCACCACGGCCCCCGCCAAGGCCATGCCCCCGGAGACCCCCGAAGGGCCCGTCTCCGGCCTCGACCGCTACTTCAAGATCTCCCAGCGCGGCTCCACCGTCGCCCGCGAGGTCCGCGGCGGTCTCGCCACCTTCTTCGCGATGGCGTACATCATCGTGCTGAACCCGATCATCCTGGGCAGCGCGAAGGACATGTACGGGCACCAGCTCGACGGCGGCCAGCTGGTCACCGCGACGGTGTTGACCGCGGCCTTCTCGACCCTGCTGATGGGCGTCATCGGCAACGTGCCGATCGCCCTGGCCGCCGGTCTCGGCGTCAACACGGTCGTCGCGCTCCAGCTCGCGCCGAAGATGTCCTGGCCGGACGCCATGGGCATGGTCGTGCTCGCCGGTCTGGTCGTGATGCTGCTGGTCGCCACGGGGCTGCGCGAGCGCGTCATGAACGCCGTACCGGTCGGCCTGCGCAAGGGCATCGCGATCGGCATCGGCCTGTTCATCATGCTCATCGGCCTGGTCGACTCGGGCTTCGTCTCCCGGATCCCCGACGCCGCGCACACCACCGTGCCGCTCCAGCTCGGCGCCGACGGGCACCTCACCGGCTGGCCGGTGCTGGTCTTCGTCCTGGGCACCCTGCTGACCCTGGCCCTGATCATCCGCAAGGTGCCGGGCGCGATCCTCATCTCGATCGTCGTGATGACGATCGTCGCCATGGTGATCAACGCGGTGGCCGACATCCCGTCCTGGGGCCTGACGACCCCGGAGTGGCCGGGCAACCCGGTCGCCTCGCCCGACTTCGGCCTGGTCGGCCAGGTCAGCCTCTTCGGCGGCTTCTCCAAGGTCGGCGTCCTGACCGGCGTCCTGTTCGTCTTCACCGTGCTGCTGTCCTGCTTCTTCGACGCCATGGGCACGATCCTCGGCGTCGGCGACGAGGCCAAGCTGATGGACAAGGACGGCAACTTCCCCGGCATCAACAAGGTCCTGCTGGTCGACGGCCTCGCCGTCGCCTCCGGCGGTGCCACCTCGTCCTCCGCCACCACCTGCTTCGTGGAGTCCACGGCGGGCGTCGGCGAGGGCGCGCGCACGGGTCTGGCCTCGGTGGTGACCGGTGCGCTGTTCTCGGTCGCGCTCTTCCTCACGCCGCTGGCGACGATGGTCCCCTCGCAGGCGGCGACCCCCGCCCTGCTGGCGGTGGGCTTCCTGATCCTGGCCGGTTCGATCAAGGAGATCGACTGGAGCGACTACACGATCGCCGTGCCGGCCTTCCTGGCGATGGTGATGATGCCGTTCACGTACTCGATCACCAACGGCATCGGCATCGGCTTCATCTCGTTCAGCGTGCTGCGGCTGGCGGCCGGCCGGGGCCGTGAGGTCCCGGTGGCCATGTACGTCGTGTCGGCGGTCTTCGTCTTCTACTACGCGATGCCGGCACTCGGCCTGATGTGAGGCGCGCGGGGGGCGGCCGGCGCGGCCGGCTCCCCGGGTCCCGCCTCCTTCCCGTAGAACCTCTCCGTCTCGTCGACGGCGGTCTTGAACCGTTCGTCGAAATCCTCGCGAATGAGCGTCCGGACGACATAGTCCTGGACGCTCATTCCGCGTTTGGCGGCGTGCCCGCGGAGCCGTTCGAGCAGCTCTCCGTCGAGGCGCAGGCTGAACACGGTCGATTCCATGCCCGTCAGGGTCGCGCCACGGAAGGCCTCCGTGCGTCACTTTCCGGAGGGACCTCACTCGTTCGGGTGACAGTTGGCGGCTACACGTTTTCGATTGGTCTTTAGGAAGAGTAATGAGTTACTCTAAGGACTATGCCTGACCTGTCCCACGGCGCCGCCGACGACATCGCGGCCGTGAACGCGCTCCGCAGTTCCGTGATGCGGCTGAGCCGACGCCTGAAGCACCAGCGCGTCGACGAATCGCTGAGCCCCACCGAGATGTCGGTGCTCGGCACCCTGTCGCTCTGCAGCTCGGCCACCCCTGGTGAGCTGGCCCGCAAGGAGCACGTCCAGCCGCCGTCGATGACCCGCATCGTCGCGCTGCTCGAAGCCAAGGGACTGGTCCGGCTGGAGCCGCACCCCGACGACCGCCGCCAGAAGGTGGTCCGCCAGACCGAGCAGGCCGAGGCCATGCTCGACGAGTCCCGCCGCAAGCGGAACGCCTGGCTGGCCTCCCTCGCCGAGGGTCTGGACGAGGACGAATGGGCCAAGCTGCGCGCAGCCGCCCCGGTCCTGGAGAAGCTCGCCCATCTCTGACCCCGCAGCCGAGGAGGCGACGCACTTTGAGCACGGGACCCGGAGCAGACTCCGCACCCGTCCACAAACCCGACACCTACGCGCACCCGCGCACCCGCCGGAGCAAGGAAAGGGGCACCCGAAAGGGCACCTTCTCCTCGCTTTCGATCCGGAACTACCGGCTGTTCTTCACCGGAGCGATCGTCTCCAACACCGGTACGTGGATGGCCCGGATCACCCAGGACTGGCTGGTCCTGAGCCTCACCGGCTCCGCCGCGGCCGTCGGCGTCACGACGGCCCTGCAGTTCCTGCCGATGCTGCTGTTCGGGCTGTACGGCGGCGTCATCGCCGACCGCTACCCCAAGCGGCGCCTGCTGCTGATCAGCCAGGCCGCGCTCGGCCTCTGCGGCCTCGCCCTCGCCGTCCTCACCCTCTCCGGGCAGGTCCAGGTCTGGCACGTCTACCTGATCGCCTTCCTGCTCGGCATGGTCACCGTGGTCGACAACCCGGCCCGGCAGTCCTTCGTCTCCGAGATGGTCGGACCCGACCAGCTGCGCAACGCGGTCTCGCTGAACTCGGCGAACTTCCAGTCCGCCCGGCTCATCGGCCCCGCCGTCGCGGGCGTCCTGATCGCCGGCGTCGGCAGCGGCTGGGCCTTCCTCATCAACGGCCTCTCCTTCCTGGCCCCGCTCGCCGCGCTCTGGCTGATGCGGACGAGTGAGCTCCACAAGGTGGAGCGCGCCCCGCGCGGCAAGGGACAGCTCCGGGAGGGCCTGCGGTACGTGGCGGGACGACCCGACCTGATCTGGCCGATCGTCCTCGTCGGCTTCGTCGGCACCTTCGGGTTCAACTTCCCGATCTGGCTCACGGCCTTCTCCAGCGACGTCTTCCACGTCGGAGCCGGCGCGTACGGCTTCCTCAACACCCTGATGGCGGCCGGCTCCCTCGCGGGCGCCCTGCTCGCGGCGCGCCGGGGCTCCACCCGGCTGCGGATGCTGGTCATCGCCGCGGGCGTCTTCGGCGCCCTGGAGGTCGCCGCCGCCCTCTCGCCGTCGTTCTGGCTGTTCGCGCTGCTCCTGGTGCCGATCGGCATGATCGGCCTCACGGTCAACATCACCGCGAACTCGGCGGTCCAGATGGCGACGGACCCGGCGATGCGGGGCCGGGTGATGAGCCTCTACATGATGGTCTTCGCCGGCGGCACCCCGATCGGCGCGCCGCTGGTCGGCTGGATCACCGACACGTACGGCGCCCGCGTCGGCTTCGCGGCGGGCGGCCTGGTCTCCCTGGCCGCGGCGGCCGCCATCGGCCTGGTCCTGGCCCGCGTCGGCGGCCTCAAGGTGGCCCTGGGCTGGCGTCGCGGCCACCCGCAGGTGCGCTTCGTACCGCGGGAGCGGCTGGTGACGGCGGCGTAGTCCGCGCGGCCGACGGGGAGGGGGCGGGTCCGGACGGACCCGCCCCCTCCCCGTCGTGCCGCTTCCGCTCAGACCCGCCGTTCCAGCACCTGCCCCGGCCAGTCGCCCACCACGAACTCCTCCGTGCGCGTGAACCCCTGGCGCTCGTAGTAGGCGACCAGCCGCCCCTCGCTGCCCGCGAAGCAGTCCACCCGGAGCAGCGAGACGCCCTGGCGGCGCGTCTCCTCGGCCGCGTGGGCGAGGAGGGCCGCGCCGACGCCGTGCCCGTGGAAGCGGGTGTCGGTGGCGAGGAAGCGGACGTACGACTCCGGTTCCCCGGCGGGCGCCACGTACGCGCCCGGGTGCGGGGTCAGGGTCAGGGTCCCGGCCGGCACCCCGTCGATCTCGGCTATCCACGGGACGCCCTCGGTGGCGACCTGTTCGACCAGCTCCACCGTCTTCGGGCGCGAGCTGAACGGCTCGGTGCCCCACTGGGCGGTGATGCCCTTGCCGTTGAGCCAGCCGACGGCGCTGTCGAGGATCGTGAGCATCGCGGGGACGTCCGACACCCCGCCCTTCCTGATCTTGATCGCGGTGTTCATCCGGCAGAGGCTAGTCCCCCGCTCCTTCCCTGCCACACTCGCCGTATGAGGCTTTTCGCTGCCGTCGTACCGCCGCCCGCGCAGCTCGCCGAGCTCGCCGCCGAGGTCGACCTGCTCGCCGGACTGCCCGGTGCCGGGCAGCTGCGCTGGACCTCGCGGCCCGGCTGGCACTTCACGCTGGCGTTCATGGGCGAGGTCGACGAGGAGCTGCTGCCGGACCTGCGCGCGCGGCTCGGCCGGGCCGCGCACCGCACGGCGCCCTTCCCGCTCCGGCTGCACGGGGGCGGGCACTTCGGGCGGGCGGTGCTGTGGGCGGGCGCGGCGGGTGACCTGGACGACCTGCGACTGCTCGCCGAGCGCGCGGACGCGGCGGCCCGGCGGGCGGGCGTCCCGATGGACGAGCACCGCCGCTACCAGGCCCATCTGACGGTCGCCCGCTCCCGCGCGGACCTGGACCTGCGGCCCTTCGTCGCCGCCCTGGACGCCTTCGAGGGGACCCGCTGGGAGGTCGGGGAGCTGGCTCTGGTGCGCAGCAACCTGCCGGTCGGCGGCACGCCGGGAGAGCGCCCGCGGTACGAGACGCTGGACACATGGGCGCTGGGAGGAGCGGGGCCGGGGCGGGGGCGGGACAGCGGCCGGGCCGGTCCGGGTTAGTCTCGGAGGGTGGACCCGAAGACCCGAAACCGGATCATGGCCGGCGTGCTCGTACTGATGTTCGCGATCATCGCGGTGGCGTCCGTGGTGAGCTGAGCCGCCGCTGCGGCGAACCCCGCGGGCGTCCCGGAAGGCGCTTGCTTCGAGCGCACTCGAAGGCGTTGGCTTGACGCCCATGGAGTACACGCAGCTCGGACGCACGGGACTCAAGGTCAGCCGACTCGTCCTCGGCACCATGAACTTCGGACCGCAGACGGACGAGACCACCAGTCACGCGATCATGGACGCCGCGCTCGACGCGGGGCTCAACTTCTTCGACACCGCCAACGTCTACGGCTGGGGTGACGACAAGGGCCGCACCGAGGAGATCATCGGCTCCTGGTTCGCCAAGGACCCGGCCCACCGCGACAAGGTGGTCCTCGCCACCAAGGTCTACGGGAACATGGGCCCCGACGGCGCGGCCTGGCCCAACCACGACAAGCTGTCCGCGGCGAACATCCGCCGGGCCGTCGACGCCAGCCTGAAGCGCCTCGGCACGGACCACATCGACGTCTACCAGTTCCACCACGTGGACCGCCTGACCCCCTTCGAGGAGATCTGGCAGGCGATCGACGTCCTCGTCCAGCAGGGCAAGATCCTGTACGCGGGCTCGTCCAACTTCCCCGGCTACAAGATCGCCCAGGCCAACGAGACCGCCGCCCGGCGCGGGACGGTCGGCCTGGTCAGCGAGCAGTGCCTCTACAACCTCTACGAGCGCCGCGCCGAGATGGAGGTCATCCCGGCCGCCCAGGAGTACGGCCTGGGCGTCATCCCCTGGTCGCCGCTGCACGGGGGCCTGCTCGGCGGGGTCGTCCGCAAGGAGGTCGAGGGCGGCCGGCGCGCCACCGGCCGGGCCGCCGAGGTGCTCGCCGACCCGGCGGCGCGCGCCCGCCTCCAGGCGTACGAGGACCTGCTCGACAAGCACGACGCCGACCCGGGCGAGACCGCCCTGGCGTGGCTCCTCACCCGCCCCGGCGTGACGGGCCCGATCATCGGCCCGCGCACCGTGGAGCAGCTCCGGAGCGCCCTGCGCGCCCTGGACGTGAAGCTGGGCGAGGAGCTCCTGACCAGCCTGGACGAGGTCTTCCCGGGCCCGGGGCCGTCGCCGGAGGCCTTCGCCTGGTGACGTCGTCCTGAGTGCGCGGGTCATGGGCCGACCGTTCTCGCCGGGCTGTTCGCGGCGGGAGCGGCCGGCCCTTCCGCTGCCCGCCCGGCCCCGGCGGGCCCTGGGGTGTCAGGCCCCGCCCAGCCAGCTCGTCGCGTCGAGGCGGGAGGTCGTGCCCGGGGGGACGACCGTGCGCAGGGCGTTCTCCAGGTCGCGGACGCGGTCGGGGCCGAGGCGGGCGGCCCATTCGGCGCGGAGGGCGTCGAAGACGGCGGCGGAGCGGGTGAGGGCGTCGATGCCGCGGGGGGTGAGGCGGACCAGTTTGCGGCGGGCGTCGGCGGGGTCGTCGGTGCGTTCGGCGTAGCCGAGGGCGAGGAGCCGGTCGACGGTCTTGCCGGCGGCCTGCTTGGAGACGCCGAGGCGGCGCCCGATGTCGCTGGCGGTGGAGCCGCCGGGACCGATGGCCTGGAGCGCGTAGCCGTGCGCCGGGCGCAGGTCCGGGTGGCCCTGGCGGGCGAGTTCGGCGTGGACGCGGTCGATGAGGGTGCGGAAGCCGGCGAAGAGGAGCAGGGGCAGCTCGAAGCCCGGCGGGTCGGGGACGGCCCCGGGAACCCCCTTGCGCGGATCGACAACCTGGTTTACGTTTTCCTCAACGACATGGTCAACCATGTTGTCCATCGTATCGGGGGAGTCACCTTGCCGCAGGACCTGTCCAGCCGTACCGCCGGAGCCGTCGCCCTCCTCAAGGAGTCGCCGCACCTCCTCGACGGCTTCCTCAAGCTCAGCGAGATCTTCGAGTCGACCACCCTCGACCCGCACTCCCGCGAGACCGTCATCCTGACCGTCGCCGCCCGCAACCAGTGCCATCTGTGCGTCGACATGCACGAGGCGAAGTTCGCGGCCCTCGGCCCGGCCGCCGCACCCGAACGGCTCGACGCCGTCCGCCGGTTCACCCTCCAGGTGCTGGCCGCCTCGGGCGCGGTGTCCGACGCCGAACTGGAGGCGTTCCTCGCCCATGGCCACACCCGTCAGAACGCCCTGGAGGTCGTCCTCGGCATAGGGACCTACACGGTCTCCACCTTCGCCAACCGCCTGACGAGAGCAGCCTGATGGCCGACACGACCAGCCGCAGGGACATCGCCTCCGGGGCCCAGGACCCCGGGCGCCGCGGCGGTCACCCCAGGTCGCCCGGGCCCCGGTACGGGCCGCCCACGCCCCACGCCTGGTGCATCGCGTCGGCGAAGGCCGCCGCCAGCTTGTGCTCGCCGGTGGGGCCCGGATGAGTGCCGTCGTAGGTGTCCGCGTGGATGTCGTACGACTCCGGCACCGAGCCGAGCAGCAGCGGTGAGGCCGCCGAGTCCAGGTCCGCGACCGTCTTCGCGAGCAGCTCGTTGAAGCGGAGGCACTCGGCGGCGAAGGCCGGCTCGTCCTCGGCCCGCACGTTCGGGATGACGGGCAGCAGCACGGCCCTCACCCGGGGGTTCGCCGCGCGGGCGGCGGCCAGGAAGGCGCGGACGTTGTCCGCCGTCTGGTCGCTGTTCGTGTAGAAACCCAGGTCGATCAGGCCCAGCGAGATCAGCAGCACGTCCGCGCCGGTCGCCGTCACCGTCGGGCCGATCAGCGGCGCCATGTGCAGCCAGCCCTCGCCCCAGCCGGCCAGATGGCGGCGCGCCCCGGCCGGGAACAGCGGATCGGCGTAGGCGTACGACACGGCCGCGTCGGCCCCGGTCTCGTACAACGCGGTACGCGGGCCGACGATCTCGTACGCCCCGGGCAGGACGGTCTCCAGGTGCTGCCACAGGCGGTAGCGCCAGGTGAAGTCGCCGGCGCGTCCGATGGTCATGCTGTCGCCGACGAACAGAAAACGCATGGCGACCATCATCACCGACCGACGGCGGGCCCTGCGACGTGATCCCCGACACCCGGACCACCGTGGCAGGCTGGAGGGCATGCGACCTGCTCTGTGCGCTCTCGGAACGGCGGCCCTCGTCCTGCTCACGGCGGTTCCCGCGGTGGCGGCGGACGCCGACCGGGACTTCACCATCGAGGACCCCCGGATCACCGAGTCCAGCGGGCTCGCCGCCAGCCGCGCGCACCCCGGCATCTACTGGACGCACAACGACCAGGACGCCCCGCTCGTCTACGGCGTCGACTCCCGCACCGGCAAGACGGTGGCGACCCTCACGATGAAGGGCGTCGGCACCCCCCGCGACATGGAGGGCATCTCCGTCGGCCCGGACGGCGACATCTACGTCGGCGACATCGGCGACAACCTCGACGGCTCCTGGGACCACGTCTGGATCTACCGCTTCCCCGAGCCGAAGGAGCTGAAGGACCAGACCGTCAGCGCCACCCAGTACGACGTGAAGTACGCCGACGGGGCCCGCAACGCCGAGGCGCTGATGGTGCATCCGAAGACCGGCCGGGTCTACATCGCCAGCAAGAACGAGGACGGCGGCGGCCTCTACCAGGGCCCCGAACGGCTCAGCACGTCCGGCACCAACGTCTTCCGCCGCGTCGACGAGGTCCCCTGGGTGACCGACGGGGCCTTCTCCCCGTCCGGCGACCGGCTCGTGCTGCGCGGCTACTTCACGGCCAAGGAGTACACCTGGAAGAACGGGCGCCTCGGCGACGACGGCACCCCCGTCGGCGCGCCGTTCCAGGGCCAGTCGGAGTCCGTGACGTACACGCCGGACGGCTCCGCCTTCATGTTCGGCTCGGAGGGGACGAAGAGCCGGGTGATCCGGGTGGACCGCGAGGGCGGCTCCGCGAGCCCGTCGGGGAAGCCGTCGGGGAGCTCGGGCGGCTCACCCGACACCCCGTCCGCCTCCCCCTCGGAGGGCGGCCCCGGCAACGCGACCCTCGGCTTCCTCGTCCTCGCCGGCGCCACCGTCCTCGTGGTCGGCGTCAAGCGCCTGCTGCGGCGCGGCTGAGCGCGGACGCGGACGGCCGGCGGGGCCGGGGAACGCCGAGGGCCCGGCGTCGGACGACTCCGACGCCGGGCCCTCGTAGGGTCCGCGTGCCGCGGGCTACAGCTTCTCGATCACGTAGTCGACGCAGGCCGTCAGGGCCCGTACGTCCGCCGGGTCGATCGCCGGGAACATCGCGATGCGGAGCTGGTTGCGGCCCAGCTTGCGGTACGGCTCGGTGTCGATGATGCCGTTGGCGCGCAGCACCTTGGCGACGGCCGCCGCGTCGATCTCGTCCGCGAAGTCGATCGTGCCGATGACCTGCGAGCGCTTCGCCGGGTCGGTGACGAACGGGGTCGCGTACTTGGACTCCTCCGCCCAGCCGTAGAGGGCGTCCGAGGACTCCTTCGTGCGGGCCACGGCCCAGTCCAGACCGCCCTGGCCGTTGATCCACTTCAGCTGCTCGTTGAGCAGGAAGAGGGTCGCGAGCGCCGGGGTGTTGTACGTCTGGTTCTTCAGCGAGTTGTCGATCGCGGTCGGCAGGCTGAAGAACTCCGGGATGTGCCGCCCCGAGGCGTGGACGCGCTGGGCGCGCTCCAGCGCGGCGGGGGAGAAGGCCGCCAGCCACAGACCGCCGTCGGCCGCGAAGGACTTCTGCGGGGCGAAGTAGTAGACGTCGGTCTCGGCGATGTCGACGGGCAGACCGCCGGCGCCGGAGGTCGCGTCGACCAGGACGAGCGCACCCTCGTCGGCGCCCGCGACCCGCTTCAGCGGGGCGGCGACACCGGTGGAGGTCTCGTTGTGGGTGTAGGCGTAGACGTCGACGCCCGCCTCGGCCACCGGCTCCGGGTGGGTGCCCGGGTCGGCGGAGATCACGGTCGGCTCGGCCAGCCACGGGGCCAGCTTCGCGGCCTTCGCGAACTTGGAGGAGAACTCGCCGAAGGTGAGGTGCTGCGACTTGTTCTCGATCAGACCGTGGGTCGCGACGTCCCAGAAGGCGGTCGAACCGCCGTTGCCCAGGATCACCTCGTAGCCCTCGGGCAGCGAGAACAGGTCACTGATGCCGGTACGCACCTCGCCGACCAGGTCCTTGACCCGGGCCTGGCGGTGCGACGTACCGAGGTAGGAGGTACCGGTGGCGGCCAGGGCGTCCAGCGCCTCCGTCCGCACCTTGGAGGGGCCCGCGCCGAAACGGCCATCGGCGGGCTTGATGTCAGCGGGAATCTGGATATCGGCCACGAGGCGGAGCGTATCCGGTCGGTGGAGGCGAGGTTGCGGCATGTCCGCCCGATGAGACGAGGACTGAGACATTCTGTAGTCGTGGGATCACACGAACACGCGACACCGGAACTGGCGGACGCCCTGCGCGCGGCGGTCGCCGGAGACGTCGACTTCAGCACCACCGCCCGCGCCCTGACCTCGATGGACGCCTCCAACTACCGGCGGGTCCCGCTCGGCGTCGTAGCCCCCCGGGACGCCGACGACGTGGCCGCGGCGCTCGCCGTCTGCCGCACGTACGGGGTACCCGTCGTCCCCCGGGGCGGCGGCACGTCCATCGCCGGACAGGCCACCGGAACGGGTGTCGTGCTCGACCTCACCCGGCACCTGCGCGCGCTCGTCTGCCTCGACCCCGAGGCGCGCACCGCCGTCGTCCAGCCCGGCCTCGTCCTCGACCGGCTGCGCGAGGCGGCCCGCCCGCACGGGCTGACCTTCGGCCCCGACCCGTCCACGCACAGCCGCTGCACGCTCGGCGGCATGATCGGCAACAACGCCTGCGGATCGCACTCGGTGGCCTGGGGCACGACCGCCGACAACGTCCGGGGCCTCGACGTCCTGACGTACGGCGGCGAACGCCTCCGCGCCGGGCGCGACGGGCAGGGCGCGCCCGCCGGACTGTGCGAGCTGATCGGGCGCAACCTGGCGCCCCTGCGCACCGGTTACCCCGACGGCCTGCCCCGCCGGATCTCCGGCTACGCCCTGGACGCGCTGCTCCCGGAGCGGGGCGCGGACGTGGCCCGCTTCCTCTGCGGCAGCGAGGGCACGCTGGGGGTGGTGACGGAGGCCGAGCTGCGGTTGGTTCCGCTCCCTGCGGAACCCGTCCTCCTCGTGCTCGGCTACCCGGACGAGAGCGCGGCGGCGGACGCGGCGGCGGGGCTGCTCCCGTACGGACCGCTGACCGTGGAGGGCATGGCGGCGGACCTCGTGCGCGGCGGGGCCGCCGGGCTGCCGCGGGGCGGCGCCTGGCTGTTCGTCGAGGTCGACGGCGCCTCGGCCGCCGCCGGACTGGCCCGGGCGGCCGACGCCCTGGACTCCCTGCTGATCGCCGACCCGGCCGGGCAGCGGGCGCTGTGGCGGATCCGGGAGGACGCGGCGGGCACGGCGACCCGGACGCCGGAGGGAGGCGAGGCCTGGCCCGGCTGGGAGGACTGCGCGGTGCCGCCGGCGCGGCTCGGCGCGTACCTGCGCGCGTTCCGCTCGCTGCTGAAGGAGTTCGGCCTGCGGGGCACCCCGTACGGGCACTTCGGCGACGGCTGCGTCCATGTCCGCATCGACTTCGACCTCTACACGGGGAAGGGGGTGGGGGACTTCCGCCGCTTCTCCGAGGCGGTGGCCGACCTCGTCGTCGCGCACGGCGGCTCCCTGTCGGGCGAACACGGCGACGGCAAGGCGCGGGCCGAACTGCTGCCGCGCATGTACGGGGACGAGCTCGTCGGCCTGTTCGGCGCGGTCAAGGACCTGTGGGACCCGGCGGGCGGCCTCAACCCCGGCATGCTGGTCCGCCCCGAACCGCTGGACTCCGGGCTGCGCTTCCCGGACCTGCCCGTGGTGGGCCTCGGCCGTGAGGTGGCCCGCTGCGTCGGCGTCGCGAAATGCCGGACGGAGGGACCTGCTTCGGGGCCCGGGGTGATGTGCCCGTCCTACCGGGCGACCGGGGAGGAGCGGCACTCCACGCGCGGCCGGGCCCGGCTGCTCCACGAGATGGCGCTCGGCGAGATCATCACGGACGGCGCCCGTTCGGAGGAGGTCCGCGAGGCGCTCGACCTGTGCCTGTCCTGCAAGGGCTGTCGCAGCGACTGCCCGGCGGGCGTCGACATGGCCGCGTACAAGGTGCGGTTCACGGAGGAGTACTACGCGGGACGGCCCTGGGCGCGGCCCCGCTCCCACTGGACGATGGGCGGCCTGCCGCGCCTCCTCGACCACTTCGGCCCTGCCCTCAACGCGGCGATGCGCCTGCCCTTCGCGGCCCGGCTCGCGGGCGTCACACCGGAACGGGCCATGCCGCGGGTGGCGCGGGAGTCGTTCACCTCCTGGTTCGGCGAACGCGCCTCGGACCGGGCCCCCGCCCTCACCCTGTGGCCCGACACCTTCACCGACCACCTCGCCCCCCACACCGGCCGCGCCGCCGTCCGCGTCCTGGAGGACGCCGGCCTGGGCGTCGCCCTGCCGCCCGGCCGGGTCTGCTGCGGCCTGACGTACGTCTCGGCGGGCCGGCCGGCCGCGGCGCGGAAGGTGATGCGCAGGACGCTGGACGTGATGGTCGGGGAGGAGCCGGGGCCTTCCGGTCCGGGCGAGGGCGCGGCTCCTCCCGGCGGTCTCGGTCTCGCCGTCCCCGGGCCCGTCGTCGTCCTGGAGCCCTCCTGTGCGGCCGCCCTCCGCTCCGACCTCCCCGAGCTCCTCCCGGACGACCCGCGCGCCGCCCTCCTCGCCGCCTCCGTCCGCACGTTCGCCGAGGCCCTGGAGGAGCTGGCCCCCGACTGGACCCCGCCCCGGGTCGGCCGCCCGGTCACCGGCCAGACGCACTGCCACCACCACGCGGTCCTGGGCGACGCGGCCGACCGCAGGCTCCGCGAACGGGCGGGCATGGAGGGCGACTTGGCGGGCGGGTGTTGCGGGCTCGCCGGGAACTTCGGCTTCGAGCCGGGCCACGAGACGGTCTCCGCGGCCTGCGCCGAGGACCAGCTCCTGCCCGCCCTGCGCGCCGCCCCGCCGCACGCGGTCGTCCTCGCGGACGGCTTCTCCTGCCGCACCCAGATCGCCCACACGGCACCGGACCGGCACGCCCTCCACACGGCGGAGATCCTCGCGGAGGCACTGGCGGAGGGGCGGCCGGAGCGGTAGCGGGGAGGCCTGGGCCGCGAACGGCCGGACAGTCCTAGCGGGTGTCGTCGCCCAGGAGCGCGCGTCCGAGGTCCACGGCCACGTAGTGGACCTCTCGGCCGTAGCGGTGCGCGGTGACGAGCCCCGCGTCACGGAGCACCGCCAGGTGCTGGGAGACCGTGCCCACGCTCAGCCCGGTGCGGGCGGACAGCTGGGTCGTGGTGGCCGGGGCGGTCACCTCGGCGAGCAGGCCCGCGCGGCTGCGCCCGAGCAGCCGGGCGAGACCGTCACCGGGCCCGCCCGCGCACTCCCACAGCGTGCCCACCGCCCGCGCCGGATAGATCACGCACGGCGGCACCGGGCCCCGGCCCGCGACCAGCCGGCAGCGCCCGGTGAAGGCGCTCGGCACCAGGGTCACCCCCTGTCCGCGCAGGGCGAGTTCGCCGGGCGGGAGCTCGGCCGAGACGAGCCGGTCCCCGGTCCAGGCGACGGTGCGGTGCAGTCCGGCGAGCACCTCCCCGATGCCGTCCTCGGCCAGTTGCCGGGTCCGGTACGCGATGTCCGCCTCCAACAGGGCCCGGACGCGCGGCCAGTGCGGCCGCACCGCCGTCCGCCACCACGGCAGGACCGCCTCCGCCGCCCCCGGCCCCACGGCGGCCAGCTCCTCCTCGATCCCGGCCAGCGGGCAGCGCGGGGGCGGCACCGCGTCCAGGTCCAGGCCGATGCCGAAGCCGGGTGCGGGCGGCGGCCCCCCGGCCGCGCCGAGGGCCCGCTTGATCCAGGGCAGGTGCAGGGCGTGCCGCCCGGGGTCGGCAGCGGCCCGCAGTCCGGCGACGGTCTCCCACAGGGGCGAGACCGCGAACCGTACGTGCGCCAGGTCGGCCACCTCGAAGCGCACCGCACCCATGCCCGCTCCCTGCCCCGTCGTCCCGGCCGCGGCGCGACCTTTCGGCCCAGGCTAAAACAATTGTCGGGCCGGTCGCGGACTGGTGATCTCACGGGTCATGACGCTCTCTCACCCCCGTTCGCACCCGGTGGCACCGGCACCGGCCGGTGTCTCCGCCCGCCCGGCCGCCGTCCCGGACTTCCGGCGCCTGTGGGCCGCCGACACGGTCAGCCAGGCCGGGACCGCCGTGACGCTGCTCGCCCTCCCGCTCGTCGCCATCGGGACCCTGCGCGCCACGCCCTTCCAGGCCGGCCTGCTGGTGACCTGCGAGTACCTCGCCTTCCTCCTCGTCGGACTGCCCGCCGGGGCCTGGGTGGACCGCTCGCGGCACCGCCGCGTGATGGTCGCGGGCGACCTCGGCCGGGCGGTGCTGCTCGGGTCCGTGCCGGTCGCGGCGCTGCTGGGCGTCCTGACGCTGCCGCAGTTGTACGGGGTCGCCTTCGGGCTGTCGCTGTGCACGGTGTTCTTCGACGTGGCCGCGCAGAGCGTGCTGCCCCGGCTGGTGGACGGCGAGCGGCTGGAGGAGGCCAACGTGCGCCTGGAGACCACCCGGAGCCTCGTCCAGGCCGCCGGGCCCGGGGTGGGCGGGGTGCTGCTGGCGGTGGTGGCGGCGCCCGTGGCGCTCGCGTTCGACGCGTTCAGCTACCTGGCGTCGGCGCTGCTGCTCGCCCGCGTCCGGCGCGCGGACACCGGGCCCGCCGCCGAGGACGTGCGCGGCCCGGGCCCGGGGACCGCCGGTCGCGGGGACGGCCTCCGGGCGGAGATCGGGGCGGGTCTCCGCTTCGTCTTCGGCCACCCCCGCCTGCGCGCCGTCACCCTCGCCGCCGCGCTCTCGAACTTCTGCGGCACGATCGGCGCGGCCATGCTGATGGTGCTGCTCGCGGGCGAGCTGGGCCTGTCGCCCCTCTGGTGCGGCCTGGTGTTCACCGCCGAGGCGGTCGGCGGGCTGCTCGGCGGGCTGTTCACCGCCCGCCTGGCCGCCCGCTTCGGCACCGGGCGGGCGATGTGCGGGTCCGTCCTGCTCAGCGGGGTGCTGTGGCTGGCGGCGGTGCCGTCCTTCCACGCGGACTGGCGGTTCGCGGTGGGCGTGGCGCTCCAGGGGCTCGGCTGGGCGGCGTTCATGCCGTTCAGGATCGGCGCGGTGACGCTCCGGCAGCGGCTGTCCCCGCCCGAGCTGCTGGGCCGGGTCACGGCGACGGTCCGCTTCGTGGTGTGGGGGGCCATGCCGGTGGGCGCGCTCGTCGGCGGCCTGCTCGGGGAGTCCTGCGGCGCGCGGGCGGCCCTGTGGGCGGGCGCGGTGGCCGAGCTCCTCGCCGTACTGCCGCTGCTGCCGCTGCTGCGGTCCCGGCGGCCGGGCGACGCTCCCTGAGGGCTCGGCGCCCCGGCCTAGGGGGTGTCCGTCCGCCCTTCCCGCGCGATCTCCCGCGCCAGCTCCACCAGCGCCCCCACCGCCGGGTGCCGGTCGGCCTCGCGCCAGGCCAGCAGGACCGGCACCGGCGGGGTGTCGGTCAGGGGGCGGTAGGCCACGCCCGGGTGGGGGTGGAGGGTGGCCGTCGAGGCGGAGGTGACGCCGATGCCCCGGGCGGCGGCGATCGTGGTGAGCCAGTCGTCGGTGTTGGCGACGGTCAGCGTGGTGCGGGGGCGGGCGGTGGCGGGCCACAGGTCGAGGGTGGTCGTGCCCGAGACGGGGTTCAGGATCGCGGTCTCGGCCGCCAGGTCCGCCAGGGTCAGCGAGGTGCGCGCGGCCAGCGGGCTGTCCGCCGGGACCGCCGCCACCCGCTCCTCGGTGAGCAGCTCCTCGGTCGCCAGGCCCGGCAGTTCGGCCGGCCCGCGCAGCAGCGCCGCGTCCACCTCGCCGCGCAGGAGGCCCGCGGTGCGGTCGTCGATGCGGAGGAGTTCGAGCGGGGTGCCCGGGTGCTCGGTCTGCCAGCGGCGCAGCAGGGGGGTCGTGTACGGGCCGAAGGCCGACCAGGCGTGGCCCAGGCGGAGCGGGCGGTGCCGGAGCAGCTCCGGGTCGACGGCCGCGTCGAAGGCGGTGACCGCCGTGGCGGCCCGGTCGAGGAAGGTCCGCCCCTCGGGGGTGAGGGCGAGGTGGTGGGTGCTGCGGTCGACGAGCCGGGCGCCGAGGTGCCGTTCGAGGGCGGCGAGGGTGCGGGAGACGGCCGGCTGGGTGAGGTGCAGGCGGGCGGCGGCGCGGGTGAGGGTGCCTTCCTCCGCGATGGCGAGGAAGCAGCGGAGGTGGCGGAGCTCGATGTTCGTCCGGCTCATGTCTTCGGAGCATAACCGCAGACCAATCGGCATTTCACATGCCACGCGGGGGCTCCTAGCGTGAAGGTTGGAGCCTCGGGGGTCGGTCCATTACTCTGGACTGGTTGGTTCAGAGTAGTGAACTCTTGATCGTTTTCAAGGCAAGGAGCGCGCCGGTGGACAGCCCGGTCAAGGACATAGCCGCCGGCCCCCTGGTCACCGGCAGCCCCGGCCCCGCCGCCGCCCGGGGGCCGGGCCCCCGCGCCCCCCGGGGCACCCGGCTGGGGCCCGTCGCACTCGTCGTCGCGGGCGGCCTCTCCGTACAGTTCGGTTCCGCCGTCGCCGTGCTCCTCATGCCCCGGGCCGGCGCCCTCGGCGTCGTCACGCTGCGGCTCGTGCTCGCCGCGGCCGTCCTGCTGATCGTCTGCCGCCCCAAGGTCCGCGGCTACAGCCGCGCGGACTGGGGGACCGTGCTCGCCTTCGGCACCGCCATGTCCGGCATGAACATCCTGTTCTACCTGGCCATCGACCGGATCCCGCTCGGCGCCGCCGTCACCCTCGAAGTGCTCGGCCCGCTCGCCCTCTCCGTCATCGCCTCCCGCCGGCTGTCCAACCTGCTCTGGGCGGGCCTCGCCCTCGCCGGCGTCGTCCTGCTCAGCGGCGGCGGCTTCGACCGGCTCGACCCGGCCGGTGCCTGCTTCGCCCTCGCCGCGGGCGCGATGTGGGCCACGTACATCGTCTTCAGCGCCCGCACCGGCCGCCGCTTCCCGCAGGCCGACGGGCTCGCCCTCGCGATGGCGGTCGGCGCGGTCATCAGCCTGCCGTTCGGCATCGTCGAGGTCGGCGACCGGCTCCTCGTGCCGTCGACCATCGGACTCGGCCTCGCCGTCGCCCTGATGTCCTCGGTCCTCCCGTACACCCTGGAGCTGCTCGCCCTGCGCCGTCTCCCCGCCCCGACCTTCGCCATCCTCATGAGCCTGGAACCGGCGATCGCCGCCACCGCGGGCTTCCTCGTCCTGAACCAGGCCCTCGGCGTGACGGACGCGCTCGCGATCGCCCTGGTCATCGCGGCGAGCATGGGCGCGGTACGGAGCCAGGTGCGGCGTTCGGCCCCCGCGGCCTGATCCCGTCGATCTTTGGCCCGCGGGCGGTTTTCCGGCCCGCGGGTCTTGCGCAGGATGGGGGCATGGCTCTGGAAATGCGCGACCTCTGCGAACGCTGCGGGACGACCCCCCTGCCCACCGACGGCCCCGCCCGCATCTGCACCTACGAGTGCACCTTCTGCGTGCCCTGCGCCGACGGGATGCGGGACGTCTGTCCCAACTGCGGCGGGGAACTGGTGCCCAGGCCCCGCCGTGGGGTCACCGCCGCCTAGCGCCGTGTCCGACCGTTCCCGCCGGTCCGGCGGGAACGGACGATCACCGCTCCCGCCCCGGTCGGCGCCGCCGCCACCCCGGCCAGGGCCGCCGACGGGCCCGCGCCCGTCTTCGCGAGCTCACCGCCCCCGCCCGCCGACGGCCGCGCGGTCGGGGTCGGCCTCGGTGAGGGCGTCGGCTTCGGCGTCGGGGTCGGCTCGGCGCCGCCCGAGGCCTTCGTGATCCTGAAGGTGGCGGTGGCGGGTTGTACGGCGGGGAACCGGGCGCCCCCTGGCCCCCGGCCGCCCGCCTACGACGCCCGCAGCGCGTCCACCACCACCATCCGCCGCACCCGCCGGGCCGGCAGGACCGAGGCCGCGACGCCCGTGAGGACGGTGGCCGCGAGGATGCCGAGGACGGTCAGGGCCGTGCCGCCGGAGGAGGCGAGGACGTCCGGCGGGGAGACCCGGTCGCCCATCACCGAGCGGGCGGCGAGCGTCCCGTAGACCACGCCCAGGACGGTGCCGGCGAGGGCGCCGGAGAGGGCGAGCAGGACGGACTCCAGGGTCAGCATGCGGCGGAGCTGGTCGCCCGCGAGGCCGATCGCGCGGAGCATGCCGAACTCGCGGGTGCGCTCCTCCACCGTGAGCATCAGGGTGGCCGCGACGCCCAGCGCGGCGATGCACATCGAGAAGCCGAGCAGCACGGTGACCACCAGCATCAGGCGGTCCAGCATCGAGCGGACCATGGCCGCGTCGGAGCCGGTGTCCGCGATCCGGATGTCGGGGTGGGCGGCGAGCGCGCGGTCGACGGCGGAGCGGGCCTCGTCGTGGCCGGTGCCGTCGGCCGGGTTCACCAGGACCGTCGAGGTGCGCGCGGCGCCGCCGGGGGCGAGCCGGTCGAGGGTGGCGCCGTTGACGTACACCGTCGCCTCGGGGAAGAGCGCGACCGGCAGCGCGCCGCCGCCGTCGACCACGGTCAGCCGGGTGGTGCCGGCGGCGGTCGCCGGAGCGCCCTGCACCGTCAGGCTCCCGCCCCGCCCGCCGAGGGCCAGCGCTTCGCCGTCCTTCAGGGCGCGGGCCGCCGCCACGCCCTCCGCGTCGGGGTTGAGGGCGGCCGGGTCCGCCGTGGCGACGACGGTGCGCTGCCCGTCGACGGTCAGGGTGGCGGTGCGGACGGGGGCGACGGTGAGGCCGGGCGCGGCACGCAGGGCGGCGACGGCGTCGGCCGGGACCCGGTCGGCGTCGCCGTCGAGGGCGAAGACGGCCGGCATCCGGCTCGCGAGCATGTCCTCCAGGCCGCCCTTGGTGACGCCGATCGCCGTCACCGCCGACACGGCGACCGTCACGCCGACGAGCATCGCGGAGGCGGCGGCGCCGGTGCGCCCCGCGTTGGCGCGCAGCTGCTGGACGGAGAGGCGGCCGACGGTGCCGAAGGGGCGCCGCAGGGCCAGGCCGATGAGGGCGACGAACGGCGGCAGCACGTACCGCGCGTACCGCAGGACCGCGAAGAAGGTGAGGATCGAGCCGAGGGTCACCACGAGCAGCGAGACGGCCGAGCCGCCGAACGCGCCGAGTGCGAGGAGGCCCGCGCCGGCGACGAGCATGAGGACCGACACGGCCTCGCGCAGGGCGCGGCTGCCGGGCTCGGGCAGCGTCGCGGCGCCGCTGGCGGCGAGCGCGGCGACGGGCGGTACGGCGGATGCGGCCCGGGCGGGCTTGCGCACGGCCCACAGGGTGAGCAGGACGCCGAAGAGTCCGCCGAGGACGAAGGTCCAGCGGCCCGGCATCAGGGAGATGTGGAGGGGGCCGAGGTCGGCGAGGCCGGCGAGGAGGGCGGTGCCGAGGGCGCAGGCGCCCGCGCCGGCGGCGAGTCCGGAGCCGGAGGCGAGCACGCCGAGCATCAGGCCCTGGCGGCGGATGATCCGCCGCACCTGGTCGCGGTCGGTGCCGATGCAGCGCAGCAGGGCCAGCTGGCGGGCGCGCTGGGCGAGGACGACGGAGAAGGTGTTGGTGACGACCATCCGTGCGACGGCCATCGCGATGAGGACGAACGAGAGGGCGGCGGTGAGCACGACCGCGTACATCGTCCGGCCGCTCTGCACGGCCTCGTCGACCGCCCCGGCGTGGGTGCGGGCGGTGACGCCGCCGCCGAGCTCCTTCGTGACGTCCTTCGCGACCCGGAGCGCGTCGGCGCCGGGGCGGACGGCCAGGTCGAGGTGGGTGGCGCGCAGGCCGGTGGCGTACGTCGCGGTCTGCGCGTACGGGATGCCGATCGCCGGCTGGGAGCCGAGGGCCTGGGAGGCGGACGTGTCGAGCAGGCCGGTGAGGCGTACGTCGGCGGTGCCGCCGGAGGCCTGGGTGAGCCGCACGGTGCCGCCGACCCCGGCGCCGACGCGGGCCGCGCTGTCCCGGTCGAGGACGATCTCGCCCGCGCGTTCGGGCCAGCGGCCCGTGTCGAGGCGCTGCCAGCGCAGTGCCGGGTCGGCGGCGACGGAGGTCACCATGGCCCGGTCGTCGAGCGGGCGGCCGGTCGGCGTGAGGAGGTTGGCGTGGCCGACGAGGCGCTCGGAGACGCCGCTGACCTGCGGGACCTTCGCCGCCCGGGCGGCCGTGCCGGCGGGCAGCGCGGCGCCGTCGCGGGCGGCGACCTGGACGGGCGCGTCGCCGACGTCGGCCGCCGCCGACTGCTCGTAGGACTGGACGAGCGCGCCCGCCCCGCCGACGGACAGGACCAGGAAGGCCACGCCGACGGCGACGGCGGCGCCGGTGAGGACCAGCTGGCGCAGCTGGGCCCGGAAGTCCTTGACGGTGAAGCCCAGCAGGGACGAGGACGAGGACGAGGACGATGACGGAGGCGACGGCGACATGCCTTCCACGCTAGGAGCGGGAAGCGGTGGTTCTCGGCCCCACCAGGCAGGATCCGAGGTCATCCCGGAGTCGTCCGTGACGCCCGTGGCGCGTACCTCCGGAGGATGAGCGGAGCTCGTCCTAAAATCATGCAAGCGTGCTTGATTGTTTCCCTGGGCCCTGCCATGCTCCTCCGCAACACGCCCGTGCACCCGTCCGTGCACCCGTCGTGCACCCGCCCGTGACCGCCGATCCCCGAGGGGAGCGTCCCGTGTCCGACCCCGTCACCGTGCTCGACGACCTGAACGCCGAGAGCGAGGAAGTCGACTCCCTCGTCAGGGAGTTGAGTGCGAAGCAGTGGGCCGCGCCCACTCCGGCGGCCGGCTGGACGGTCGCCCACCAGATCGCCCACCTCGCCTGGACCGACCGGGCCGCGCTGCTCGCCGCCACCGACCCCGAGGCCTTCGCCGCCGAGGCCGCCGAGGCCCTCGCCTCGCCCGGCACCTTCGTCGACGAGGGCGCCGAGAAGGGCGCCGCCCTGCCGCCCGCCGAGCTCCTCGCCGGCTGGCGGGACGGCCGTGAACGGCTCCTCCGGGTCCTGCGCGAGGCCCCGCCCGGCGCCCGCTTCCCCTGGTACGGGCCGCCCATGAGCGCCCTCTCGCTCGCCACCGCCCGGCTCATGGAGACCTGGGCGCACGGCCAGGACGTCGCCGACGCGCTCGGCGTCGTCCGCGCGCCCACGGCGCGGCTGCGGCACGTGGCCTGGATCGGGCTGCGCGCCCGCGACTACGCCTACCTGGTCCGGGGCCTCACCCCGCCCGCCGAGCCCTTTCGCCTCGAACTCATCTCCCCTGAGGGGGAGTTGTGGGCGTACGGCCCCGAGGGTGCGACCCAGATCGTCCGGGGCCCCGCCCTCGACTTCTGCCTGCTCGTCACGCAGCGGGTCCACCACGCCGACACGGCCCTCGTTCCGCTCGGAGCGGAGGCGGCGCACTGGCTCACGATCGCCCAGGCCTTCGCGGGCCCGGCCGGCCAGGGCCGTCCGCCGAAGGGCGGCCCGGAGGAGGGGGCGTCGTGAGCCGGATCCTGCGCATCGGCAACGCCTCCGGCTTCTACGGAGACCGCTTCGACGCCGTCCGCGAGATGCTCACGGGGGCAGGGGCAGGGGCAGGGGCAGGGGCGGACGGCGCCCCGGGCGCCGTCCCCGGGTCCGGTACGGACGCCCGTGCCGGCTCCGGCGGGCTCGACGTCCTCACCGGCGACTACCTCGCCGAGCTGACCATGCTCATCCTCGGCCGCGACCTCCTCAAGGACCCCTCCACCGGCTACGCCAAGACCTTCCTGCGCCAGATGGAGGAGGGCCTCGGGCTGGCCCACGAGCGCGGGGTGCGGATCGTCGCCAACGCGGGCGGGCTCAACCCGGCCGGGCTCGCCGACGCCCTGCGCGCGCTGGCCGGACGGCTCGGGATCCCGGTCCGCGTCGCCCACGTCGAGGGCGACCGGCTGCCCGCGCGGGACGGTGTCCTCGCCGCCAACGCCTACCTCGGCGGGGCCGGGATCGCCGCCTGCCTCGACGCGGGCGCCGATGTCGTCGTCACCGGCCGGGTCACCGACGCCGCCCTGGTCACCGGGCCCGCGCAGTGGTTCTTCGGCTGGGGCCCCGAGGAGTACGACCGGCTCGCGGGCGCCGTCGTCGCCGGGCACGTCCTGGAGTGCGGCACCCAGGCCACCGGCGGCAACTACGCCTTCTTCACCGGCCACGACCCGAAGCTGCTGCGCCGCCCCGGCTTCCCGCTCGCCGAACTGCACGAGGACGGCAGTGCGGTCGTCACCAAGCACCCCGGCACCGGCGGCGTCGTCGACACCGGGACCGTCACCGCGCAGCTCCTGTACGAGACGGGCGGCGCGCGCTACGCGGGCCCCGACGTCACCGCGCGGCTCGACACCGTACGGCTCACCCAGGAGGGTCCGGACCGGGTCCGGATCGACGGGGTGCGGGGCGAGGCGCCGCCCCCCACGCTCAAGGCCGGGCTCTGCCGGCTCGGCGGCTTCCGCAACGAGGTCGTCTTCGTGCTGACCGGGCTCGACATCGAGGCCAAGGCGGAGCTGGTCCGCGACCAGATCGAGGACGCCCTCGCGCGGGGGCCCAAGCCGGCGCCCGCGCAGGTCCGTTGGGAACTGGCCCGGACCGACCGCGCGGACGCCGGCACCGAGGAGACCGCGAGCGCCCTGCTCCGGCTGGTGGTCCGCGACCCGGACCCCGAGGCCGTCGGCCGGACCCTGTCGGGGGCGGCGATCGAGCTGGCCCTCGCGAGCTACCCCGGCTTCCACGTCACCGCCCCGCCCGGGAAGGGCGCGCCCTACGGGGTGTTCGAGACCGCGTACGTCCCCGTCGGGGAGGTCCCGCACACGGCGGTGCTGCCCGACGGGAGCCGGGTCGCCGTGCCCGTACCGCCGCAGAGCCGGGTCCTCGCGCCCGTACCGCCGCCGCCGCTGCCCGAGCCGCTGCCGACGGGGCCCACGCGCCGGGCACCGCTCGGGCTGGTCGCCGGGGCCCGCAGCGGCGACAAGGGCGGGGACGCGAACGTCGGCGTGTGGGTCCGGGACGACCGGGCCTGGCGCTGGCTCGCGCACGCCCTCACCGTCGACCTCTTCCGGCAGCTGCTTCCGGAGACGGAGGAACTGGCGGTCGAGCGGCATCTCCTGCCCGGGCTCCGGGCCGTCAACTTCACCGTGACCGGGCTGCTCGGCGAGGGAGTCGCCTCGCAGGCCCGGTTCGACCCGCAGGCCAAGGGGCTCGGCGAATGGCTCCGCTCCCGGCACGTGGACCTACCGGAGGAACTGCTGTGACCGTCCTCGCCTCCGCCCTCGACACCGGCGGACCCGACTACGCGCTGCACCGCTCGGCCATGCTGGAGAAGCTGGCCGCGCTCGACGCCGAACACGCCAAGGCGTGCGCGGGCGGCGGCGAGAAGTACGTCGAACGGCACCGCAAGCGCGGCAAGCTGCTCGCCCGCGAGCGGATCGAACTGCTCGTCGACCCGGACACCCCCTTCCTGGAGCTGTCCGCGCTCGCCGCCTGGGGCAGCGACTACCCGCTGGGTGCCTCGCTCGTCACCGGCATCGGGGTGATCGAGGGCGTCGAGTGCCTGATCACCGCCAACGACCCGACCGTGCGCGGCGGCGCCTCCAACCCCTGGACGCTCAAGAAGGCGCTGCGGGCCAACGAGATCGCGTTCGCCAACCGGCTGCCGGTCGTCTCGCTCGTCGAGTCCGGCGGCGCGGACCTCCCCTCCCAGAAGGAGATCTTCATCCCGGGCGGGGCGCTCTTCCGCGACCTCACCCGGCTGTCCGCCGCCGGCATCCCCACCGTCGCGGTCGTGTTCGGCAACTCGACGGCCGGCGGGGCGTACGTCCCCGGGATGTCCGACCACACCGTGATGATCAAGGAGCGGTCGAAGGTCTTCCTCGGCGGGCCGCCGCTGGTGAAGATGGCGACGGGCGAGGAGAGCGACGACGAGTCGCTCGGCGGGGCCGAGATGCACGCCCGGGTCTCCGGGCTCGCCGACCACTACGCCGTCGACGAGGCCGACGCCCTGCGCCAGGCCCGCCGGATCGTCGCCCGCCTCAACCACCGCAAGGCGCACCCGGACCCGCTCCCGGCGGCGCCCCCGAAGTACGCCGAGGACGAGCTCCTCGGCATCGTCCCCGGTGACCTGAAGACCCCCTTCGACCCGCGCGAGGTGATCGCCCGGATCGTCGACGGCTCGGAGTTCGACGAGTTCAAGCCGCTGTACGGGCCGAGCCTGGTGACGGGCTGGGCCGAGCTGCACGGCTACCCGGTCGGCGTCCTCGCCAACGCACAGGGCGTGCTGTTCAGCGCCGAGTCGCAGAAGGCGGCGCAGTTCATCCAGCTCGCCAACCAGCGCGACATCCCGCTCCTGTTCCTGCACAACACCACCGGCTACATGGTCGGCAAGGAGTACGAGCAGGGCGGCATCATCAAGCACGGCGCCATGATGATCAACGCGGTGTCCAACTCGAAGGTCCCGCACCTCTCCGTCCTCATGGGTGCGTCGTACGGCGCCGGGCACTACGGCATGTGCGGCCGGGCCTACGACCCGCGCTTCCTCTTCGCCTGGCCGAGCGCCAAGTCGGCCGTCATGGGCCCGCAGCAGCTCGCGGGCGTCCTCTCCATCGTGGCGCGCGCCTCGGCGGCGGCGAAGGGGCAGCCGTACGACGACGAGCAGGACGCCGGGATGCGGGCCTTCGTCGAGGCGCAGATCGAGGCGGAGTCCCTGCCGATGTTCCTCTCCGGGCGGCTGTACGACGACGGGGTCATCGACCCGCGGGACACCCGCACGGTCCTCGGACTCTGCCTCTCCGCCATCCACAACGCACCGGTCGAGGGCGCGCGCGGCGGCTTCGGCGTCTTCCGAATGTGAGGCCTCTCGTGATGACGACTGTTCTGGTGGCGAACCGGGGCGAGATCGCCTGCCGGGTCTTCCGCACCTGCCGCGAGCTGGGCATCGCGACCGTCGCGGTGTACTCCGACGCGGACGCCGGCGCCCTGCACGTACGCGAGGCCGACGCGGCCGTGCGGCTGCCGGGGGCGACGCCCGCGGAGACGTACCTGCGCGCGGACCTCGTGGTGAAGGCGGCGCTCGCGGCGGGCGCGGACGCCGTCCACCCCGGGTACGGATTCCTCTCCGAGAACAAGGAGTTCGCGGAGGCGGTGATCGAGGCCGGGCTGGTGTGGATCGGCCCGCCGCCCGCCGCGATCGAGGCGATGGCCTCCAAGACCCGCGCCAAGGAGCTCCTCGGCATCCCGCCGCTCGCGGCCGCCGACGTCACCGAGGCCGAGCTGCCCGTCCTGGTGAAGGCCGCGGCCGGCGGCGGCGGACGCGGCATGCGCGTCGTCCGCGAACTGGACGCCCTGGCGGACGCGTTGGCGGCGGCGTCGGCCGAGGCGCTGAGCGCCTTCGGGGACGGCGAGGTGTTCGTCGAGCCGTACGTCGAGGACGGCCGGCACGTCGAGGTGCAGATCCTCGCCGACGCGCACGGCACGGTCTGGACGCTCGGCACCCGCGACTGCTCCCTCCAGCGCCGGCACCAGAAGGTGATCGAGGAGGCCCCCGCGCCCGGACTCCCGGCCGGGCTGCTCGACTCCCTGTACGCCGCCTCCGCCTCCGCCGCGCGGTCCGTCGGCTACGTGGGCGCGGGCACGGTCGAGTTCCTGGTCGCCGACGGCCGCGCGCACTTCCTGGAGATGAACACCCGCCTCCAGGTCGAGCACCCGGTCACCGAGGAGATCCACGGCCTCGACCTGGTCGCCCTCCAGCTGGCGGTGGCCGAGGGGACCCCGCTCCCGCCCGAGCCGCCCGCGCCCCGGGGCCACGCCATCGAGGCCCGCCTCTACGCGGAGGACCCGGCGGGCGGCTGGACCCCGCAGACGGGCGTGCTGCACGCGCTGGAGTTCGAGGAGCCGGCAACGCCCGGGACGCCCGGCGCCTCCCCGGGCCGGACCCCGGCCCGTACCCGGGTCCGCGTCGACACCGGGTACGTCTCCGGCGACACCGTCGGCGTCCACTACGACGCCATGCTCGCCAAGGTCGTCGTCCACGCCGCCACCCGCGCCGAGGCCGCCCGCAAGCTGGCCGACGTCCTGGAACGGGCCCGCGTGCACGGCCCCGCCACCAACCGGGACCTGCTCGTCGCCTCGCTCCGGCACCCCGACTTCGCCGACCCGGCCCGCCTGGGCACCGGCTTCTACGAACGGCACCTGGCCGCCCTGACCCAGCCTCCCGCCGGGGAGGAGCAGGCCGCCGTGGCGGCCGCGCTCGCGGCGGCGGCGCGCGGCCGGAGCCGCTTCGGCGGCGGCTGGCGCAACGTGCGCTCGCAGGACGAGTCCCGCACCTACGAGGGGCACGGCACCCACGAGGTCCGCTACCGCCCGTCCCGTACCGGCGCCTACGAGGTGACGTCCCCGCCGGGGATCCGCGCGGTGGCCATCGCGCCCGACCGGGTGAGCCTCGAAGTCGACGGCGTCGTGCGCCACTTCGGCGTCACCCGGCACGGCGGCACGGACTTCGTCGGCCGCCACCGCCTCACCGCCGCGCCCCGCTTCCCCGACCCGCGCGAGCAGACCGCGCCCGGCTCCCTGCTCGCCCCCATGCCGGGCACCGTCGTCCGGGTCGCCGAGGGCCTCGCCGTCGGCGACCCGGTCGAGGCCGGGCAGCCCCTGCTCTGGCTGGAGGCCATGAAGATGGAACACCGGGTCGTCGCGCCCGCCTCCGGCACGCTCACCGCCCTGCACGCCGTCCCCGGCCGCCAGGTCGAGGTCGGCGCCCTGCTCGCCGTCGTGCACCCCCTCGATCACCCCCTCGATCGCCCCCTCGACCAGTCCCTCGACGCACCGACCGAAGCCCAGGAGGACCAGACCGCATGAGCAGCATCATCGAGTCCCCGGAGCACACCGCGCTCCGCGCCGCCGTCTCCGCCCTCGGCCACCGGCACGGCCCCGGTTTCGACCGGGCGAGCCTGTGGGCCGAGGCCGGCAAGCTGGGCTACCTGGGCGTCAACCTGCCCGAGGAGTACGGCGGCGGTGGCGGCGGCATGGCCGAGCTGTCCATCGTCCTGGAGGAGGCGGGCGCGGCCGGCGCGCCGCTCCTCATGATGGTGGTCTCGCCCGCCATCTGCGGCACGGTCATCGCCCGCTTCGGCACCGAGGAGCAGAAGCGCGCCTGGCTGCCCGGCCTGGCCGACGGCAGCCGCACGATGGCCTTCGGCATCACCGAGCCCGACGCCGGCTCCAACTCCCACCGCATCACCACCACCGCCACCCGCACCGAGGACGGCTGGGTCCTCAACGGGCGCAAGGTCTTCGTCTCCGGGGTCGACATCGCCGACGCCACCCTGATCGTCGGCCGCACCTCGGACGCCCGCACGGGCACCCTCAAGGCCTGCCTGTTCATCGTCCCGCGCGACACCCCCGGGTTCGAGCGGCGGCAGATCGAGATGGAACTGGCCGCCGACGAGAAGCAGTTCGAGCTCGTCCTGGACGACGTGCACCTGCCCGCCGACGCGCTCGTCGGCGACGAGGACGCGGGTCTGCTCCAGCTCTTCGCCGGACTGAACCCCGAGCGGATCATGACGGCCGCGTTCGCCATCGGCATGGGCCGCTTCGCGCTCGCGCAGGCGGTGAAGTACGCCAAGGAGCGGCAGGTGTGGAAGGCGCCGATCGGCTCCCACCAGGCCATCGCCCACCCCCTCGCGCAGGCCCACATCGAGCTGGAGCTCGCCCGCCTGATGATGCGCAAGGCGGCCGCGCTGTACGACGCGGGCGACGACATGGGCGCGGGGGAGGCCGCGAACATGGCCAAGTACGCCGCCGCCGAGGCCTGCGTGCGGGCCGTCGACCAGTCCGTCCACACCCTGGGCGGCAACGGCCTCACCAAGGAGTTCGGTCTCGCCCGGCTGATCACGGCCGCCCGGGTGGCCCGGATCGCCCCGGTCAGCCGCGAGATGATCCTCAACTTCGTTTCCCACCAGTCCCTGGGTCTCCCCAAGTCGTACTGATCCGCGCCATCCTGGCCGTTCCCCGGCACCGTCCACCCACCGATCAGGGGGCCCGTACGCATGGTGTTCCACAGCGAGTTCGCGGATGTTCCGGCCGTCTCCCTCCCCATCCACGACGCCGTCCTCGGGCGGGCCGCCGAGTTCGGTGACCTGCCCGCACTGGTGGACGGAGCGGGGGAGCTGACGCTCACGTACGGCCAGATCGACGCCTTCCACCGGCGGGTGGCCGCGGGTCTCGCGGAGGCGGGCGTGCGCAAGGGGGACGTGCTCGCCCTGCACAGCCCCAACACCGTGCTGTTCCCGGTCGCCTTCTACGCCGCCACGCGCGCCGGGGCGGCCGTGACCACCGTGCACCCGCTGGCCACGCCGGAGGAGTTCGCCAAGCAGCTGGGCGACTCCTCCGCGCGGTGGATCGTCACCGTCTCCCCGCTGCTCGCGACGGCCCGGGCGGCGGCCGCACTCGCGGGCGGCGTCGAGGAGATCTTCGTCTGCGACACCGCCGAGGACTGCCGTTCGCTCCAGTCGTTCCTCGGCTCGGCCGCGCCCGAACCGGCCCTCGACGTCGACCCGGCCGCGGACCTCGCCGCCCTCCCGTACTCCTCCGGCACCACCGGCGTCCCCAAGGGCGTGATGCTCACCCACGCCTCCATCGCGACCAACCTCGCCCAGCTCGAACCGCTGATGCCGATGGGGCCGGGGGACCGGATCCTGGCGGTCCTCCCGTTCTTCCACGACAGTCGATCTAAAGGGGAGCGATACGGACTGGTGGCTTGACCTGCGGAAACGAGACGGCCCCGCGCCCCATCCAGGGACGCGGGGCCGTTCTGCGCCTGTTCAGCCGGCGAGGCCGGCCGCGTACGCGGCGAACGCGGACCACGCGGCCGGAGCCATGGCGAGGGTCCCCGCGCCGTGGTCCTTCGTGTCCCGGACCAGGACGGCCGGGACGTTGGTGGCAACCTCGATGCACGCGTCGTTGGTGTTGCCGCTGTACGTGCTCTTGTGCCAGTTCGGGACGGTCTCTGTCATTGATGTTCCTTCACGATCGCACGCATCATTTCGAGGGATGCCCGCACGCTCAAAGCCTCCTGTTGGAGCAGATCATAGACCCGCTGGAATTGGAGAACTTCGGCCTTTTCCTCGGTGTATGAACCGGTGCTGAACCCCTCGGTATACGCGCCCCTCCCCTTCGGCAGGGTGAGGAGAGAGAACGATCCGGCGACAGGCACGCTCCCTATCGGGAGGATCTGAATGTTCACATTCGGGCGCTCGCTCATGGTGAGCAGGTGCTCTATCTGCTCGCTCATGGCACGCCGGCCGCCGACCTCGCGCCGCAGACAAGCCTCATCCAGGACGATCATCATCCACGGAGGGTCGTCGCGGTCGAGCACCGCTTGTCGCTCCATTCGGCCCCGCACGTACTCCGTGATCTGTGCCCGGTCCCCCGCGAGGCCCGCCTCCATTGCGGCGCGGGCGTAGTCGGCAGTCTGGAGCAGGCCCGGAACGACGATCGAGAACTCGTGGATCGCCGTCGCCTCGACCAGGCGTCGGACGTAGGGCTTGGCGTAATCCCGTACGGCCTGCTGGCTGAGGATCCGTACGAGGTTGACGAGCGTGCCGGGCGGGAGCTTGAGCTTCAGTTCGAGCTTCTCCGCGAGGTCCCGGTCGGGTGGCTCCTCGCCGCGTTCGATCTCGGAAATCCGGCTCCCACTGCTGAACACCAAACCGGCTAGGTACGCCTGCGTCCAATCGTGTTCGGGGTCAGCCTTCCCAAGGGCGAGCCGCTGCTCGCGCACGATGTTGCCGAGGTACTGCTCGATGCTGTCCCCGGGGTCTAAGTCCTTTGGTCCTGGCATATGCCCCGTTCCTCACCTCACCTGGCGGAACCCAACTGCTAGTAAGCGTAGGGCTACTGCGGCCAAGCTGGAGCCATTCCGGAGCACGCCCCGCAAGGAGGAGAGCAGCCGATGAGCACGCCTACGCCCACGACCGCGCCACGCACCGCGCCGCCGGCCGCGCCGCAGATTCGCCCCGTGAGCGCCACCGAGGCCGGCGCCGTCTTCCAGGACCTCAAGTCGGCGATGGAGGGTGCTGGCTTTCCCACGCAGGGGCTCTACCGCGAGGGGCGCCAGACCCAACACGGCCCGATGCACGTCTACGGTCTGGGCGAGGTGAGCCTCGCCGGGGCCAAGCGCATGACGGCGATCCTGCGGGCCGCCCGGCGGCAGCCGTGAGATACCGCGTGGACGACGTCGTCACGGACGGGACTCGGGCCCTCGCGGGCCAGGTGCGGGCCGTGAACGGCGACCTCCTCACCCTCGCTCGACCCGGAGGCACGGAGTGGACGGCGAACGCGACCGACTGTTGGGCAGCGAGCCCCGAGGAGCGCAGGTCCCTGCGCCCGAGCGACGCGATCACCCTGATCGGGGAACACCTGCCTCCCGTTCAGCCGCCCTCGCACTCTTCCTGACCTTCGTCGCCATCGGCGCCGGCGCCGCCGCACTGGCACTCCGCGCCACCTAACCGCCTCGCCCCGGACCGGAGCTCCCGGGGCGAGGTCCCCCACCCGGCCCCGGGCTGCTCGTTCCCAGCCCGGGGCCGGCCCCAGCCCCGCCGTTCCGACGTGCTCCGCGCCGTCGGGACGGCGGCTCCACCCCTACCCCAGTAGCTCAGTCAGGCAGAGCCCGACGGCGGAGTACCCAACGATCTCCCGTCGCCCCGTCGTCGACGACCCCGGTTCGATTCCGGGCATGGGGACTCGGCCCCCCCGGATTCGGGGATGGCCGTTCCGAGCACCACCCAACCGAAGGAGTGACCATGTCGGGCAAGCACGGCGGCGGTTCGGGCAGCGGATCCGGCGGCAGCCAGCAGGACGACAGCAACAGCGGAAGCCAGCACGGAGGGGGCGGCTCGGAGACGAGCGGCGGGAACTCCTCCGACGGCAGCGGCCCCGCGAAGTAGAGGGACCAGCAGGTGACCACACGCGTAGAGGCGGCGGGCCCGGAGGGGCTCGCCGCCGCGCTCGTCGAATCGGGCGCACTGCAAACGGACTGGCTTTCCACGTACCGCGCCGTCCCCCGTGCCATGTTCGTTCCGGCTCGGGTCTGGCCCGGTATCCCCGAGGGCACGGAACAACGCGCACTCGTCGACCGGAACGCGGACCCTCGGGCGTGGCTTGCGGCCGTGTACTCGAACGTCCCGCTCACCACCCAGTGGGACAAGGGCGAGCACCAGGGCGACGAGCAGGGGACCACCCCGACGAGCAGCAACTCGCTACCGTCCATGGTGTTCACGATGCTCTCCGACCTCGACGTCGAGGACGGACACCGGGTCTTGGAGATCGGCACCGGGACCGGATGGAACGGGGCCCTCCTCTCGCACCGGCTTGGGGCTGAGAACGTCGTCAGCATCGAGTACGACCCGGTCATTGCCGAGCAGGCCCGAGAGAATCTCGCCGAGTTTGGGCCGCCGACGCCGCTCGTCGTGACCGGCGACGGACGGGAAGGGTTCGCCGACCGCGCCCCGTACGACCGGGTGATCGCCACCGCGTCGGTCGGCGATGTTCCGATCGCGTGGATCGAGCAGACGGTTACCGGCGGCGTGATCCTCGCCCCATGGGGGCCGCTGTACGGCGGCGAGGCCATCGTGCGGCTCACCGTCGGCGACGACGGGCACGCCCGGGGCCGTTTCACCCGCTCGTCGGCGTTCATGAGGATTCGGCAGCAGCGGCCGGAGCTTCCCGAGCCGGGCGTTTTCTTTCGGGGCCGGACGTGGCCGGCCGACGGGCGGATCAGCACGACCACGCTGTCGCCTACGGCCGTCGGCGGGTGGCTGGCTCAGTTCGTCATCGGGTTGCAGGTCCCGGGGGCGTTCTGGCGGACGGAACGGTACGACGACGGGGCGTACACCCTGTGGACGTACGACATCGCCGGGGACTCGTGGGCGTCCGCCGACTATGTGCCGGAGGCGAGCAGTTTCGACGTCGTGCAGGAAGGGCCCCGGCGTCTGTGGGACGAGGTCGAGGCCGCCTACCGGTGGTGGAACGGCAGGAGCCGGCCGGGGTTCGAGCGGTTCGGGTTGACGGTCGGGCCGCGCTCCACGGTGGCGTGGCTCGATGACGAGTCGTGCCCGGTGCCGGGGGCCGAGTGGCTCCGGTGACGGCCCGGACATGACGAAAGCGGCCCCACCCCCGGAGAGGGGGCGGGGCCGCTTCGGCGTCCCCGCTGCGGCGGGGGCTACTTCGTGGCGAGCTGCCAGAGGGAGAGGGCGACGCCGAGGACGGCGACGAGCGCGGCGAGGGAGGCGAGAGGCCAGCGGGCGCGTTCGAGGGCGTCGAGGCGTGCCTCGTGGTCGGCGAGCTGCCGGTCGGTCTGGTCGCCGCGCTGGACGAGCAGCGCGAGGGAGCCGTCGACCCGGGCGAATCCCGTCTCCATCGTTCCCCGGAGCTTTTCCAGCTCGACGGCGACGGCGGCAGGGTCGGACGGCGTGGGGATGGTCACTGGCCGCCCCCGTTGTCGTCGATGAGGCCGAGGCCGAAGCGGTCGAGGAGGGCCTCGACGGCGGGCAGCGCCATGACGCGCGCGAGGCCGCCGGCGACGGCGAGGGCGCCGGCGACGTACGGGAGCGAGGCAGGGATGCCGGACGCGGCGACGATGCCGGGGGCGGCGATCGCGAGGGCGGCGGCGGTCTGGAGCACGGTGCGGATGCTGCGCTTGGTGGCGGCGGACATGCGGGGTTCCTCCTGTGGGGGGATGTCAGATTGACGAGTCGAGTTACGCGGCGACGAGAAAGCCGTGCCGGGCCGCGAGGCGGACGAGCGTGGCGCGGCCGGGGATGCCGTCGGCGTCGGCACCACGGAAGCCCTGGCGCGCCTGCCAACGGGCGTACGCGGTACGGGTGGCGGTACCGAAGTGGCCATCGAGCAGGGAGCGCGCGAGCAGCCCCTCGGCGGCGAGGGCCTCCTCGACGATCCGGGCCCCGGCGTACGTGACGGGGGTGCCCTGCTGTGCGGGGTCGCGGCGGGCGGCGGCGATCAGGCGCGAGAGGCTGACGGTCGGCACCTTGGGCGGGTTCGGCTTGGGCTTGGGCTTGGCCGGCGGGGTGGGCTTGGGGGCCGGGGGCTTGGGCTTGTCGGCGAGGCGGGTCTCGACCCGGTCCCGCATCGAGCCCATGGTGAACCCGACCGGGTCCGGCTTGCCGGGCTGCCACTCGCGGTGGCCGATCACGGAGCGCGGGCCCCAGCCGTGCAGGCGGCAGACGGCGGCCGACGCGCGGGCGATGGCGTCGAGCTGGGCTTCGGGCCACGGGTCGGAGCCGTCGCCGAGGTTTTCGCACTCGAACCCGTAGAAGTGCCGGTTGCCGTCGGTGGTCGCCTCGTCGTCGACCGGGGCCGGCCGCTCGTCGATGACGGCCCGGAGCACGTCCGGGTCGCCAGAGCCGGCGTGGTTGGTGCGCCCGTAGCCGACCAGGTGCACCGTGCCGTCCTTGGCGATGACGCCGTGACACAGCGGACCCGGCAGGGTGCTGTGTCCCTCGCGGCAGATGCGGACCGTGTTCGCGGTGCCCTTGGTGACGGTGTGGTGCACGACGACGCCGTGCACGGGGCCCCACGGGCCCTTGTGGTTCCGGTTGTGGCTCTCCCACCCCGGATAGGTCACGACGGTCAGACCCTCGGCGCGGAGCGCGGCGAGGAAGGCGGACGCGGTCGCGGGTGCGGCCATGGGGTACCTCCGAGAATGCGGAAGGGCCGTCCGGCGCGGTGCGCGGGACGGCCCTTGGTGGGGTGGGATCAGGACTGGAAGCCGTACAGGTACCGGGTCATGGCGTACGCGGTCCCGGTGCCGCTGGACACACGGGCCTGAAGCTCGAACTCGGCGGTCGCGCCGTACGTGTAAGACGGGATGGCGAACGTGGTGAGCAGGGCTTGCCCGGCCGTGCCGGTCGCCACGATGCTGCCGTTCACGAGGAATCGGACCTGCGCGGTGGCGCCGCCGGATGCGGTGAGCTGCGCGTAGACGCGGGCTCGGGGCTGCTGCACGATGCCGGTGGAGCGGCCGACGGTGACGAACGTGGTGGACGTGGTCGACGGCCACTTGAGGGTGTTCTCCTCCAGCGGGACCGGCAGGGGGATGTACGGGCGGGCGATGCCGCCGGCGACGGTGTCCTCGGCGAAGATTTCGGCCCCGTTGGCGTCGACGAGCCGGATGGCCTGGGGGACGGTGGCGGGGTTGGTCGGACCTCGGTAGAGGCTGAACGCGATCGTGCCGTTGTCGCGGCGTACGACGGTGCCGTACTCGTCGGGGTTCTCGTAGATCCGGCCGACGCGGAACATGGTCGCGTTGCCGGAGGGGTGTTGGACGGCGAGGGCGCCGCCCTGCCCGACAACGACGTCGCCGTTCAGGACCTGGTCGAGGGCGGGGCGAATGTGGGCTCGGCCCTCCAGCATCCGTAGGCGGTTCTCCATGGCCCGTACGCGGTCGAGGAGGTCTTGGGGGATGGCTGCCATGTGGGAGGGGCTCCTAGGCGGTGAGGGGCGCCGCTGGGGCGGCCGGTTCGAGGAGTAGTTCGGCGGTCTCGGGACGGCCGCGTTCGCTCGGGGTGGTGGCGAGGCCGATCAGCCGATATCGGGTGTCGAGGCCGTCGGGGAACCAGTCGTCGCGGATGCGGAGTCGGACGGTCGAGCCGAGCAGGCCCGGGGAGATGCCGGAGCCTTCGAGGCGCACGGACACGGTGGGCACCTGTGTGGTGGTCCACGCGCGGGTGAGGTCGGCGCGCGCGTGCGCGTCTAGGGTCGTCTGTCGCTCGACGCTGCTGTAGTCGCTGGTGCCGTCGAGGCGGGGCCACCCGTCCGGGTCTACGGCCCCGTTGATGGACACCGGTGCGGACATCAGCGGGTAGGACGGCGCTGCCTGGTTGCGGTTGGTGGATGCGCCCCGGGAGTGCCAGTGCGTGGCGCGCACGGTGCCGTCCTCGGGCATCCGGTAGTCGATGATCGGGCCCGGCGAGGAGAGGACCAATTCGGTGCGGCTGCTGCGGATCGTCGGGTAACCGAGCTGCAAGGCTTTCACCCGGCGGCCGGACGCGTCGCGGTACGTCTGCACCCGCCACTCGAACCCGTTCTCGACGTTGGCGAGCTGGTCGAGGACGTCGCGCACCACGTACAGGTCGTATCGGGAGTACGCCCGGTCGCGGAGCACCCCGGATGTCTGCGACCAGTCCATCTCGATCCCGATGTCGCCGCCCTTGGTCGACTGGACCCAGTCGACGATCTGGCGGGCGATGTCGAGTTGGTCGACGCCGGTCCCGGTCCATCCATCGGAGAGCAGGCGGTGAGCGAGGTAGGAGTCGAACGTCGCGGCCTGAACGGCGAGGGCCCCCGGCCGGCCCCGGGACGGCGGAGTGATCTCCGTGGTCCACACGATGCCGCCCCACCACACTTCGCCGGCGCGCTCAATCCAGACGGCCGTACGAGCAGGGATGACGGCCTCGCGTGCACGGCGCGCCATGTCCCGGCCGGCCACGGGGATGGAGAACTGGGCGCCGCCGGTCTTGCCGATGTAGTCGTCGCACTTGACGCCCTGCGCGGGCAGGACGTCGAGCACCTGATCGGACCGGAGGTCGCACAGGACGACGCGGTAGAGGCCGCTCACGCAGGACCCTGCCAGATCAGGGAGGCGCGGCTGTAGCTGGACGGAATGCCCGTGAGGGCGGCTCCGCTGAAAATGGTCATCTCGACGTAGTCGCCTGCGGCCAGGACGAGCGGGAGGCCGTCCGCTGTGCCCTGTCCGCCGGACGACGACGGCTGATAGCTCATCTGGATCGCGTTGTTCTCGTCGCCGTTCACCCGTGCCCGGGTGCGGGCCAGGGTGGCGCCGCTCGGCCATGTCTGCTGCGCGTAGAAGATGTACTGTCCGGCGACCGGGGCGACCAGTCGAGACGGCTGAGCGGCCGACCACATGACGGTGTCCGTGCGGGCCGTGGCCTGGGACCACTGGATCGCCGTGTACGTGTTCGCGGACAGGGCATAGGTGCCGGTCTTCGTGACGGAGCAGTAGTGCCGCTCTTCGGTCGGCAGCCACGATGAACCGTTCCATCGCTCGATGCCGCGTCCGCCGTCGCGGTACTGGCCTGGGTAGGCGCCCTGCGCTGTGGGCGCACCGACCAGGATTCCGCCGACGGCGACGGTGCCGGTGCGGCGGTCCGTCATCGTGCCCCAGTCGACACCCCCGGTGCCCGCGCTCGCGCCGGCCGGTACGCGGACGTGGGCGAGGGGGATCGAGGCGGGCGGGACGGTGGGCACGATGGGAGTTCCGGCAGGGGCGCCCTGGATGATCTCGATGGCGCCCTTGGTGTCGGCGCCGCCGTCGACGGCTGCGTCGTAGATCCGGAGCACGACGAGATCGATGCGCGGGTTGGCCGCGTTGCCGTCCCCGAACGTGAGGGTCATGGCAGCGTCGAGGCTGACGGGGTAGGCGCCGGCCGTCTCGCTCGACTGGACCAGGGCGCGCCCGGGCGCCACGGACGCGGTCATGGTGCCGGTGGGGGTGACGGCGAGGCCGGCGAGGAGGGTGGCGCCGCCGGTCGAGCCGGGGATCACCCCGGAGAGGGACGAGAGGCGGCCGGCCGGAGTGAGGGTGCCGAGCGGGGCGAGGCGAGTGTCGGCGCGGGTCTGTCCGCCGGCGCTGTCGCCCCTGTTGGTCAGCCATGCGGGACGTACGGGCATGGGGGAGTCCTTCCTACCAGTGGGCGGAGCGCCATTCGATGGCGCATCGGGCGGCGGCCGAGTACGTCTCGGCGCGGTACGAGAGAGAGGTGGTGCCGGGGGCGAGGGTGAACGCGGCCTCGGGCACGCTGCGGGTCGTCGCGGTGTAGAGGCGGGATCCGGCCCCGTTCAGGGTCACGGTCCCGGCGTGGGTGTCGACGACAAGCTGATCGCCAGCTTCGAGGGTGATGTCGTACTCAAGGGTCCGGCCGTCCTCCTGGGTGAGGCGTGGCATGGTCACGGGGCCGGTAAACGCGATGGTCGGCGAGGTCTCGGCGTCGCCGTCGACGAGGACGTTGACGTTGCCGGACACACCGCCGGCTCCCCAGTGGAGGCCGTCGGTCCATTCGAGGCCGGTCCCCCCGGCCCATTCGAGGCCCGGCTCGGGCGCCGGGAGGCCGGTTTCGACGTGGTGCTCGTCTACGCCGTACCGGCGGGGGTCGGACGCCTCCCACTGGATCGCGGCGCCGAGGATCGTCCCGACCGTGTAGCCGGCGGCGACGGGGACGTTGCGGCGGATGGCGCGCGCGTTGACGAGCAGGGGCCCGCGCTCGTCGAGCCACACGACGAGCGGCACCTCGTCGAGGCGCGGCACCGTGGCGGCGTTCAGCGCGGCGACGGCTCGGCCGATCTCGTCGCGGCGGGCCCGCACCATCAGATCGAGGCCGATGGTGCGGGTCTGAGCGAGCAGCATCCCCGGGTAGGCGCCGTGCCCGTCCGGGCGGAGAGCCGAGGAGGAATCGAGCGAGGGGAGTTCTTCCCACCCGGTCAACGTCTTCCATCGGTATGGGGTGTCGGCGCCGAGCAGGAGGTCGCCGTACTGGATCTGTCCGGGGCGGGTGATCAGGCTCCCGAGGTCAGTGGCTCCCATGATCACCCCCGTCCCTTCGACGCCCATTCGAGCGCCCTGGCGTTGTCGTCCGGGCTGCCGTTCTCGGCGGCGTGCCAGTGCTCAATGTGGAGGCGGGCGCCCGGCGCGGTACCGCCGGCGAGCCCGTACGGCGCGGTGCCTGCGAGGGCGGGCGCGCCCATGCCGCCGAACTGCGGGAGGTCGGGGCTCGGGACGAGGGTCTGCATGGCGCGGGCGACCATGCCCTTGGTGCGGTCGATGCCTCGGACGAGACCCGGGGGGATCCAACGGCCGATCTTGGCCATGACGCGGCTCGGCGAGGCGATGCCGAGGGCCTTCGCGATCGGCCCCGGGACCATGCTCTTGGCGAACGACATGAGCTGACCCTTGAGCCAACTACCCATCTGTTTCACGCCGTTGACGAGACCTCGGACGAGGTCCTTGCCCTTGTCGACGAGCAGGTCGCGGAGACTGCCGAGCCCGTTTGTGATCATGTTCGGTAGGCCGCGAACCCACGCGAGGAGGTCGGACCCCTTCTGGATCACGCCGGCTTTCAGCTGGTCCCAGTGTTTGATCACCCGGCCGACGATCGTCCAGTTCAGGAAGAAGTCGGCGATCTTCCCGGGCAGGGCCTTGACCCATTCCACGGTGGCATTCCACACGCGCTGAGTGCCGGTCTTGATGGCGTCCCAGTGCTTGATGATCGCCCCGAGGATCGTCCACTTCATGAACCAGTCGACGATGGCCCGGCCGAACTCCGTCAGCTTGTTCCAGATCCAGTCCCATGCCTTCTTCGATGCCGCAACGATGTCGTCCCAGTACTTGATGATCAGTACGACGAGACCGACCACGGCGGCGATCAGGAGGCCGATGGGGCCCATGGCGATGAGCCACGCGCCAGCCATCCGGGCTGCCTGGATGAGCGACTGCGTGCCCATGAGGATCCACTGACCGACGACGATGGCCCCGGCCGCGATGGCGCGGGCGCCCATGGCGACCCAACCGCCGATCGTGGCCCATGACGACGCCACCTGTGTTGCGGCCGAGGTCACGGACGCGGTTCCGGTGGTGATCCACCCGGTGACCACTGCGGTGGCCGTGATGCCCTGCTGGATCGCCCACTGAATCAGGGCGGGCAGGATCGCCACCGTGATCACGGTGGCGATGCTCAGGAAGACGCCGGAGTTGTCTGCGATGAACTGGCCGGCGGCGCCGATCGCCCCGCCGATCGCGACGGCCGCGTCGGCTCCGGCCATGAGCGCGGGCACGACGTAGGCGCCGATCACGTCGACGACACCTTGCATGAGCCCGCGCTTGAACGCTTCGAACCTGTGCGCTGCGGTGTCGCGCATCATGTTGCCGGCGGCGTCGGTGGCTCCCTCGACCTTGCCGAGGGCGGACACCGCGTTGGAGGGGTCGAGGCCGAGGATGGCTTTCTGCATGTCCTCGGCCTTGGTGCCGAACAGGCCGATCGCAATCTCGGACTGCTTCGCCGGGTCCTTGACGGCCCTCAGCCGGTCCATGACCTGGTCCAGCGCGGCGCCGGCCTTCGGCCCGCCCTCCTGGAATACCTTCTGCATCTGCTCGCCGTTCAGGCCAAGGGCCTTGAAACTCTCGGCGGTCGACTCGCCCATGCCCTGGGCGAGGAGGGTGAACTCCTTCAACGCGTCGGCGACCGTGTCCGCGTCGCGGGCGCCGCCCTGGAGCCCCTGGGAGAGCAGGCCCATAGCGGTCTCGGCGTCGAGGCCGAGCTGACGGAACTCCGTCGGGTACTCGGCGAACGTGTCCAACAGGTCTTCGGCGACGTCCACGCCGCTCTGTGCGCCGCGCGTGAGGACGTCGAGGGCCTCCTCGGCGGAGTCGGCAAGACCGTTCTTCATCATCGTGCCGACGGCCCGGGTGACCTTGGAGACGTCCTCGCCCATGACGGCGGCGGTGTCGGCGACGCGGCGGCCCAGCGTCGACATCTGCTCTTCGGTCGCCTCGGGCGGGAGCAGGCCGCCCCTGGCGATGCCCTTGATGATCTCGGCGCCTTCCTCGACCGACTCGACGATCGCGCCGGCATACAGGTCGCCAGCGACGTCGCCGTACTTCTTCGCCTCAGGTCCGGTCGCGCCGAGCTGGGCGCCGAGGTTGGCCTCGATCTGCCCTTGCTGCATGGCCTCGGAGATACCGACCATGAGCGCGGCCCCGACGGCCGCGCCGACGGCGGCCCACCCGAACGCGGCGAGGGCGCCGCTTCCCTGCTCGGCTCCCTGGTCGGCGCCGCCCTCGATGCCTTCGGCGAGGGCGTCTCCTGCTTCGGCTCCGGCCTGCTCGGCCTCGGACACGATGCTGTCTCCGGTGCGGGCCATGGCGGCTTCCGTGCGCTGCATTCCGGCGCGTGCCTCGGAGTCGTCGACGCTGATGGTGGCGAGCAGCTCGCCTACAGTCAGTGCCACGCCGGATCACCTCCCATCGGGGGTCATCCGGCGCGGTGCCGGGGGTGCTTGGGTTCAGCCGGCGGGGTTGCCGGTGAGGGCCGCGATTTCGGCCGGATCGGTGACGCGGCGCGGTGTCTTCTGCCATGCGCGGGCGAACCGTGACTCGGGGGAGAGACCGCCGATCAGGACCAGGAAGCGGCGCGTGGACAGGGCGGCGACCCCTTCGGCGGCGAGGCCGTACTCGCGGGCGAGGTCAGCCTCGACGGCCGTCCAGTTGGTCAGGATCGCTTCCCAGAACTCCCGGCCTTCGGCTTCTTCTTGGTCCGCCGGGCCGCCCGGTTCGGGCCCGGAGCTTTTCCCGCAGCCTCCTCCGCGTACAGCTCGGCGGCGCGCTCCATCGAGACCTTGCCCGGGGAGCGGATCGCGGCGGCCGACCAGATCAGGAGGATTCCGAGCTGCTTGTCGGTGAGACCGTGTTCGGCCCACTCGTCGAGGACGTCTCCGCCGTAGAGCGCGGTCAGCATCCGGCGGACGTCGTTGGGGTCCTCGGACGCCTGGAGCCGTTCGGCCTGGAGCGTGAACAGTATGGGGAGGGACTCCGGCAGCGTGTACGTCTGGCCGAACAGGGCGAGGGCCTGGCGCGGCTGCTGCTCGGCCTGCTCGGCGAAGAACGCATCGAAGTCGGCCGTCTTGGGCGCGTGCTCGATGTCGATGTCGGGGTCGGTCACGGGGTCACCACCGCAGAGGTCGGCAGACCGGACCGGCGGAACGTCGCGGACCACGACGTCTTTTCATTGGTTCCGCCGGACTGTTCGCCCGGGGTCATCGTGGCGTCCCAGATCGCCCACGCGGTCTGCGTCTCGTGCCGGTAGCGGATCTGGTTGTGCGAGTCGATGCCGAGACGCGGCGCCCAGTCCTCGTCGATGTACGCCTGCCCGACGTCGCGGGCCTTCGTGGTCTTGTTGATGCGGTACTGACCTTCGAGGGTGATGCTCGCGCCACGCTGCATCACGTCCTCCTCGTACGCGCCGTCGCTCTCGAACGCGGTGGTTTCGGCGACCTCCTCGTTCTCGCCGGGGCTGAGCGACCAGGACGTGAGACCGGCGATCGGGAGCCACGTCTCGGTGCTGGCGTCGGCGTCCTCGACCTCGAAGATCCAGCCGCGCGCGTCGATAGACCTGCTGTTGCCCGCCATGGGCGGACCTCCTTACGGGGTGGGGGTGGGGGCGGCCGTGGCGACGTCGTAGTTGGTGACGTGCTCGTGACGGCCGTTGCTGTCGGCGCCCATGGGCGCGGGGATGCCGCGTGCGGCGATCAGGACGGCCCATGTGCCGTCGGGGAGCTGGGTTCCGGTGAGCCCGTGGAGCGCGGCGTAGATGGCCTGCGCGCGGGCGCGGGAGACGCGGGGGTCGGGGCCGCCTCGGACGCGGACCTGTAGGCGCTGGTCGGTGTCGTCGTCGCGGGCCTGCTGCGGGCCCGCGTCGTACAGGGCGAGGGACACGGCCCGGTCCGGGGCGGGTGGCATCGTCTCGACGAACGTGTCGCCCGTGACGCCGGCGGGGTCGTAGGTGAGCAGCCCCTCGGCGGCGAGGTACCGGGCGATGCCGTCGAGGAGGTCAGCCACGGAGGGCCCGCCTCACCTGGGCGGCGATGATCTCGTTGATCGGCCCGGCCTGCTCGACGAGCGGGCGTTCGAGGTACTTCGCGGTGCGGCCGGCGTCGTGCCGCAGGTCCATGTCCTCGTGCTGACGGACGGCGTACGGCGTGTCGAAGCTGACGCCGGCGGTGAGCGTGGCCTCGTCGACGGACGCGACCCCGGAGCGTTCGAGGGTCGCCTCCTCGATCGGGACGACGCGGCGGGCCTCGCCGAGGAGGTGTTCGGCGCCGAGACGGAGCCCGAGCAGGGCGCCGGCGCGTTCGGCGGCGAGGATGGCGGCGCCGTTCCATCGGATCCGGGCACGGCTCATTCGCACATCACCTCCAGTGACTCCGGCACCGGTAGGCCCGGCGCGGTGTGATGGGCGGCCGACAGGGCGCGCGTGCGGCGGCCGGACGGCAGGGTGATGCGGGACTCGGCCGGACAGTGGGTGTCCGGCGCGGTGATGACCTGCGCGGTGGAGATGACCTCGCGGCCCTCGCGGTCCCGCACGGTGCGCACCTGTTCGGCGACCATGGCGGGCACGTCTGGGACGGGCGGGCCGTACTGCGGGCCGTACGCGGAGTCGCCGACGTACGGCTCGATCGTGACGCGGTGGCGGAGCAGCCACGGGGGGACGCGGGTCACTGGATCACCCCCGGGAGCAGGCCGGCGCGCGTGAGGTAGCGGTACGCCTGCGGGCCGAGGTCGACGTTTCCGGCGCCGGTCCCGCCGGCGGCCTGCTGCGGGCCGGACATCGACACGGGGCCGATAGCCACGGACGACCAGCGGCCAGCGGCGCCGGTGCCGGTGTCGCCGGTCTCCTCCCGGTAGGCCACCTGCGCACAGGTGGCGTCGGCGAGGGCCTGAACGACGGCCGGGTCGGTCGGCATCCCTGCGACGTCGACGGCGTAAACGGCGGTCAACAGGCCGTCGTCGACGTCCTCGGACGCCCGGGTGAGCAGCCGTTCGGCGTCCGGCGGTGCGGGCTTGCCGGTCCACTCCGTGAGCTGCTCGGGGGTGGCGTAGACGCGGCGAGTCATCGGCTACCCCTCGGCGCCGTACTGCTCGATGAGCTGCTCCTTGGTGAGCTGCTCGGCGGCGGCCTGCTCGGCGCCGAGGGCGACCGCGTAGCCGATCCATTCGCCCTTGGACGCGGAACGGGCCGGACGCTCGATGTCGTCCGGCCCGTTGCCGTCGTTGTCCCCGCTCGGCGGCGGGGGCTCGTCCGGCTGCTCGTCGGCGTCCGGGCGGTCGTGGTAGCGGCGCAGCATCATGCGGCGGCTCCCTTCCTGATCAGGTGGTGGCGAGGGTGCCGACCGCGACGCCCCGGTCGTCGAGGCGCTTCACCGCGTAGTGGATCGTGGTGGTGATCACGTTCGAGCGGGCAAGGATGTCGCGGTCCTGCTCGACGAGCGGCCGGCGCTTGTAGAGCAGGCCGAGGGCGCCGCGCTTCATGATCAGGAACTTGCCCGCCGCGACGCGGTTGGTGAGGAACACCGGGACGCCACCGATGCGGCCGATCGATCCGGTGACGGCGGCCGAGGGGCCGTTGCCGAGCTTGGCGGCGTCGACGAACTGCGGGTCGCTGAGCGCGTCGGCGTACTGGGCGCTGTTCAGGTAGAGGCCGGCGAAGTCGTCCGGCTCCCACTCGTCGCCGAACTGGGCGATGCCGGGCACCATGGCGTCGAGCCACGTGAACTTGGTCTTCCCGGCTGCGGTGGTGAACTTGAACGGGTTGCCACCGCCGAGGGTGGTCTCGTCGGCCTGGGCCTGCGTGATCAGCGAGGCGTCGATCTTGCGGGCGGCGAGGATGCCGAACTGCCGGCGGGCCTCGGCCTCGGGGTCGCCGAGACCGACGAGTCGGGACTTGTCGGTGATCTCGACGGCCTTGCCGACTTCCTTGATGGTCGCCTTGGCCGAGCTGGTCGACATGGCGACCGGGACGAGCGGGGCCGTCTCGGTCAGGTCGTCGAGGTCGGACAGGGCGCCCCACTTGGGGAAGTTGATCTCATCGCCCGGGGCACCCTCAAGGGTGTTGTCCTCCTGGACGGCGGCGGATCCGGCGACGCGGACCTTGCCGAGGAAACTGGCCTGCGCCATGTCGCCCCAGACCTCGGGGACGATCATGTTCGCGGACGTGGTCTGAGCCATGGGGGGTGCTCACTTTCTCCGGTCGGGGCCGGGGGTTGGTCACCCGCCGGCGAGGCGCCGGTAGGTGTCGGGGTCGGATCCGTACAGCTCGGCCCGCGCGGCGTAGTCCATGGCGGCGAACTGCTCGGCCGTGACGGCCGTCGGGCCGGTGGTGAAGTCGGCGCCGCCGCGCTGCGGGCCCTGGGGCTGCTGGACGGCGAGTCGCGGGTTGGCCGTGACGGCGGCGGTGATCGCGGCCGTGACGGCAGCGTTGTCGGCCGGGTCGATGTCGGCGGTGGCGTCGGCGAACGCCCGGGAGTCGGCGAGCGCCGCCGCGTCGGCGCCGGCGGCCGGGGCGAGGTTGTAGACGGCGAGGCGCAGCTCGGCGGAGCGGGTCCGGGCCTGCTGCGCGGTGAGCTGCTGCGTGAGCTGCTCGGCCGTCGCGGGCTTGTCGGTGCTCTCCGGGTCGATGACGGCCATGAGCTGCTTGATGAGTTCGGTCTTGGCCTCGTCGGCGGCGCGGTGCTTGGCGGTGACCCGCTGGTTGCCCGCCTCCTGGCGCGCGCGGCTGAGTTCGTTCTGCAACCGGGCGATCGTGGCGGCCGGGTCCTCGCCGGGGGTCGGGGCGGCCGGGGCCGGGGTGGGCGCGGGGGCCGGCGGGGTGCCCTGCGGCGCGGTGTTCGGGTCCTGCCCGCCCGGCTGCGTGGTGGGGTCGCCGCCCTGGCCCGGGTCGCCGGTCGGGCCGGTCGACGGGGTGGTCGAGGTGGGGGTCGGGGTGCTCATGGTGTCGCCCTCCTGGGGTGACTCGGGGTCCCGCTCCTGGCGGGCTCGTGTGGACATGCGAAAGGGGCCCCTGCGCCTGGCTGGGGCCCCTTCGGGTGGTGCTGGTGTGCTGCTACTCGTCCGGCTCGGTGACCGGGCGGGCGGCGGCGTAGCCGCGTATCCACGCGGCCCGCAGGATGTCCGTACGCGGGTACGGGCACACGGTCGGCGGGTTGCCCTCCCGGGCGGCGCGGTCGCCCTCCAGGACGGCACGGGTGATGTCCTCGCGGGCGCCCACTGCTCACCTCTTGTTCTGCTGGTCGGATTCGTTGTGCCGGGCGCCGGCGGCCCATCGCTGGGTCTTCCCGGTGACCTGCTCGATGAACTCCGCCTGCGTGAGGCGGCCGTGTTCGGCCCACCACTCTTTCAGCTCGTCCGACGCTCGCGCGTACGCGATACGGGCGGGGCCGCTGAACAGGGCGGCCGGGTTGATGCCGTCCGCCTTGGCCTTCTTGTTCAGGAGGTAGCCGTTACAGGCGTCCTCGGCGTCCGCGTACTGGCGCCATACGTACTCGTCGTAGAGGGCGCGGGCCTCGCGGCGGGTGATGCGGTGCCGCTCGTCCCGGTCTTCGTCGTCCCCGCGAACCACGCGGGCGGCGGCCTGTTTCAGTGCGTCCCAGAACGCGGGGTCGGGGGCGGGGTCCATCGTTTCGGCGAGGGCGTCGCGGTCGGCGAGCAGGTTGTCGACGGCGTCCCCCGTGGCGGCCGGCGGCGGTAGCTCGATGCCGTCGCGGCGGTCCATCTCGGCGGCGATCCTGAGCAGCTCGTCGGCGGTCGCGTGCTGCATGGCCCATGCGAGGTCGTCGTCGCCGATGTCGGCGAGGTCCCCGGAGAGGTGTCCGCCGGGGAACAGGCGGTCGGCGCGCTCGGCGAGGTCGTCGAGGTCCCGGCGGTCTGCCTCCGCCTCGACGCGAGCGAGGGCGCGCGCGTCCACGGGGCCCGACCGGACGGCGGCGGCGAGCTGCTCGTCGGTCATCTCGCGCATGGTGCGCTCGTCGCCGGACCACACCCGTGCGTGGTCGAGCTGGTCAGGCGTGACCGTGGCGCGCTGCTCGGGAAGGTTCCCGGCGCCGAGCTGCTCCCGGGTCCGGTTGCGGCGTAGGTCGGGGTGGTCGGCGAGGTGCTGCCTCATGGCGGCCTGCCACTGACGGGCCTTGGCCTCGGCGGCCTTGCGGCCCTGCTCGTCGACGGCTGCGGCGGCACGGCGCTTGTACTTCCTGATGTGCCGCTCAATCTCTCGCTGTCGCTGCCCGGCCTCGTACCCGGCCGGGTCCGGCTCGGCGTCGTCCACGCGGGTGAGGCCCGGAAGGTACGCGCTCACGCTGTGACGGCAGTTGGGGTGCTGCAACCCCTTCTGTCGGGCCTCGTCGAGGGATCCGGCGACGTGCACCGTGACGGTCTCGCCGTCGCGGGTGGCGTGCTCGACCTCGACGTCGCGGGCGCCGGCCGGGCCACCGACGGTGAGTACCTGCCTCTCCCATGGACGGCAGAGCGGGCACTCGCGCGGCGAGCTGGAAACGATCACTAGGTCGACCCCGGCCGTGGCGAGGGTCTGCATGTGGGCCTCGGTCGCGGCCCTGCCGACGCTGGTCCGTACGGCCATCTCGGCGTATGAGGTGAGCTGCCAGGGGCGGCCGGCCGCGTCGCGGAACCCGGTGATGCCCTTGTCGGCGAAAGCGCGCATGGCGTCCTGTGTGGCCTGACGGCGGGTACCGGTGCCGACGAGCGGCGTGGCGGTGACGTCGGCGACGACGGCGCGGTACTGGTCGTCGACGGCCCGCAGGATGCTGCGGTGGGTCGCGGTGAGGCGGTCCACGGTTTCGGCGGCGAGGCGGTCGACGGCCTGTGCCTGCGGTAGGACGTCGTCGACCATGCGCACGGCGTCGTCCGACAGGGCGCCGAGTTCGGCGACGGCGGCGCGGTGGCCGGTGTTGTACGACTCGGCGATCGCGTCGTGCACGTCGAGGCTGACGGCCTGGCCAAGCTCGGTGACGACGGCCTGAGAGGCGCGCCGTACGGCGGACAGGGCGGAGAGCTTCCGCTCGGCCCATCCGGGGGCGTCGAGGCCGTCGCCGAGCTGCCTGGCGATGATGGCCAGTAGGCGCAGCTCGGCGGCGGCGTACAGGTCGCGGGTGCGTTCGGCGAGGGGCTCGACCATGCCCGGGTGGATCGGCACGGGCTCACCCCCTCGCGTCACATGGGGAAGTTGCCGACCGGGTCCGGGGCGGCGGCGCCGGTCTCGGCGAGGATCGCGGCGACCTCGGCCTCGACGGCGGTGTCGTCCCAGTCCGGATGCAGGATCTTCACCCGCGTCTTGGTGGACGCGGACTCGGCCCGCTTGAGCAGGTCGAGCGTCGTGGCGGTCTGCTGCTCCGACTCGGCGACCCCGTCCCCGAAATCGACGGTCACCGGTGTGGTGACGTCGTTGCGGCGGCCGAAGTGCGCGTTGTCGAGCGCGAGCAGGGCGAGTGCCTGCTCGGCGATGCCGTAACGGAAGTACCCGGCCTTCTTCCGGCGGGTGACCATGCTGCGCTGGTCCCGGGACTCGCTCTCGGTCGCGGTGATCGGCTGCCCGCCTCCCTCCAGCCCGAACGACTGGGCGGAGTAGCCGGCGGACTGGGCGGCCTGTCGCATGATCGCTTCGGCGGTGCGCTGGTGCTCGTCGACTCGGATGGCGAACTGCGACAGGGTGATGCCGCCCCCCTCGTTCGGGGGCATGTTCAGCTCGTCGTAGATCTCGCGGTCGAGGTCGAACGACGCTCCTCGGCCGGGGCCGTCGTCGCGCAGATAGCCACGGGGGACGATCAGGCGTGCGCGGGCGAGCAGGATGTCGCGCATCCACGACGTCCAGACCTCATCGAGCGCGGCGAACTGGTCGTACAACGGGGCCGAGTAGTCAGACCTGCCGAGGGGCGATCCCCGGTAGAGCCGGTTCGGGAGCATGTTGGGGACGTACGACGCGGTGAGCTGCTGGATACCGGTGCTCACGGTGGCGCCGTTCGCGCCGGCTCCGGCGAGGTCGAGGGAGTCGATCAGGGCGGCGGTGTCCGGGTGCTCGGTGAGCGGGACGCGGCGGCCCACGTTGTTCGGCGTGCCCTCGTAGAGCGCGTGCTCAACCTCGCCGGGAGCGTGGCGCTCCATGTGGCGCCACACGGTCGACTGGTTCGAGCCGGTCAGCTCACGCCAGAAAGTGACGGCCCGCAGGATGCCGAGGAAGAACTCGGGGGTCGCGCGGTCCGGCTGCACGACGGTGAGCAGGGGCCTATCAGGGGCTACGGACCGGTCCCATGTCGAGCGGAGATAGACCCCGGACATGGCGGCGGACTGCTCGCCGGCGGACAGGAGGACCTGTTGGACGCGGCCGAGGTCGAGCAGCTCGTCGAGGCGGGTCTGAGTCTCGGTGCTGCCGACGGTGATGGCCGGCATGTCGGCGAACAGGAGGTCGGCCGAGGTGGCGGCGATGTCGCCGGCGAGGGGGACGTGCAGGCGCTTGTCCCGCTCGGGGGTGTGGTCGACGGACCGGCGGCCCCACTGGTTCCGGCGGACGTTGGGCTGCGGAGCGTGCTCGTAGACGGCGGCGAGTCGGCGTTTGTCTCCGGAGTACCACGCGTCATCCACCCGCATCTGTGCGTAGACGGGGGCCCACTCGGGCGGCGGCCACGGGGCGCCGTTCTCAGGAAGTGCCATCGGGACTCACCTCCTGGTGCTCGTCGTCGTGCGGGCGGGTCGCGGTCTCTCGGTAGGCGGCGGCAAGGGTGTCGAGGAAGTCGGCGAGTTGGGGGCCGAGCTGCTCGGCGGCGTCGACGGTGAGGGTGCCGACCGTGGCGGAGCAGCCGGCGACGGTGACGGTGACCGGGAGGGCGAGGGTGTATCGCGGGGCGGGCGTGCTGGGCACGGGGCGGCCTCCTTACGCGGCGAGGGTGAGCAGGTGGCGCCACTCGTGCGCGGTGCTGTGCACGGCGTACCTGAGCGCGTCGGCCGAGTGGTCGTCGACCTTCATGGGGGCGTCCTCGCCACGCTCGGTGGCCTTCGGATCCCACGAGTAGCCGGGAAGCTCGGAGAGCAGGCCGGCGCACGACGAGTGGACGAGCAGGCGGTCGGCGGCGAGCAGGCTGGACACGGACCGGATGCCGTCGCCGACCGCGTTGGTGGCCTTGGCGGGGTTGCTGTGTCCGTCGGCCCACATCTGCGTGTGGAAGCTGGCGGCCGACGGGTCGATGAACGTCCACTCGGGCGCCACGCCCCTCGGCGCGGTGTCGGGTGCGCCCGGCGGTCGGTAGGTGGCGAGCCACGTACGGACGGCGTCGCTGTACTGGGCGTCGGTGAGCTGCCGGCGGGTCGCGCGGGAGTCGTGCCGGTACTCGGAGCAGGCGTACAGGCGGCCGTCGACGCCGAGACCGAGGAGGATGGCGGAGAAAGCGTTGGTGGTGCCGTAGTCGATGCCGACCCAGTACCGGCGCATGTCCGGCAGGGTGTCGACGACGTGCCGGGACTCGTCCCACATGCCGTAGACGGCACCCTCGGCGACGACCCATTCGCCGTCGATCATGCGGCGTTTCCACAGGCCGACGTACTCGGCGGCGAGGGAAGCGACGTACTCGGCGGAGAGACTCGGGTTGTCGGCGAGCTTGAAGTGCCAAGCTCTGAGGTTCAGTTCGTCGGCGCGGTCGAGGTACCCGAGCTTGAGCCAGTGGCGCGGCGAGTCTGGGTTCGTGGTGGCGAACAGGCGCGCCCCGGGGGCGGAGAGGCGGGCGAGTAGCTGCGTCCAGAAACCTTCGGGGACGAGCGTGGCCTCGTCGACGTACGCGAGCTGCGCCGTGAGCCCTCGGAGCCGGCCCTCGGACTTGGCGTCGTTGGCGCCGATCAGGTGGACGGTGCGGCCAAGGATGGTGGCGGTAGTCGAGCCTCGGGTGTGCACGACGTGCCGGGCGAGCGGGCCGAAAAGTAGCGGGTCCTGGAGTGGCTCCAGCACGTTGCGCTCGATGGTCTGGATGGTCTTCCCGGCGATCAGGATGAGACCGGACGGCCCGGCGCCAGCTACGGCGATGACGAACGCGAGCAAGCTGGCGATCGTCTTCCCGGAGCGGACGGAGCCGTGCCAGATGTTGATGCGCGCGGTGGCCCGGCCGATCGAACGGAGCTGCTTGCGAGACAGGGGGAGCGGGACGTCGGGGAGCACTGCTCACCCCCTCGACGGGCTATCCGCCGTCCTCGCCAGGGTCGTCCGCGAAAGCCCCTGCGAGGGCCTCTCCGAGACTGCCGAGCATCGAGCGGACCTCTCCGGCATCGGCGCCGCCCTCGGCGGGCTGTAGGCGTAGCGACTGCTGGATCGCGGTGGCGGTGGCGCTCATGATCTGTCGCTGATCGGTGAACCGTGGGCGGGGCAAGTCGGCGGTCTGCCAATCGCCCTCGCGGCCGGCGAACTCGCCAATCGTGCACGACTCCCAGAGCTGCGCCCGGAGCCGCTCAGCGTCCTCGTGGAGGGTCTCGGCGAGGGCCTGGCGACGGGCGGCGAGGTCGATGCGGCGGGCCTCGGTGGCGGCGACGACCTCGGAGCCGCGCTCGAACGTGAGCCCCTGCTCGGCGGCGAGCTTGGACACGGTCGAGGTGGATCGCTTGATGCGGCGGGCGATGTCGTTGCGGGACATGCCCTCGGCGTGGAGGGCCTTGACCTGCTCCCGGTCTCTGTCGGTGATGGGTCGGGCGGCCACGGCTCACCTCCTCGCCGAGGGCGGTCTCGGCAGGGCTACGCGCGAGCGAGCGCGGCGTTGCCCCAGAACATGGCCTCTTCGATGGCGGTGATGGCGAGGGACTTCTCGCGGCCGTCGGGGCAGGTCTCGTTGATGTGGTCGGCGAGGCGCCGGCAGTGCTGACGCACGCTGGTGTGCGCGTCGCGCTTCTCGTCGGTGGTGGCGGCGTGGAACGCGAACCGGTGCTCGATGTCCTCGGGGCTCATGTCGTGCGGCCTTCCTGGTCGGGGTATGGCGACGGCCCGGCACCCCAGTGCGGGGGCCGGGCCGTCAGGGGCGCGGATCAGGTGGTGCAGAAACCGGACTTCTTGAGTGCCTCGTTGATGGCCTTGCCCTGGGTTTCCGTGGTCGTGACGTCCTTGTAGGTGAAGCGCTGGGACGCGGTCCAATCCAGCTTGGATGCGCCACCGTTGATGGCCTGGCACTGGTTGCGGGCCGCGTCTACGGCCTTGTCCTCGTAGCGGACGGTTTCCGGGGCTGCGGTCTTGAGCGCGGCGAGAAGGTCGGCGCGGACCTGGCCGGTCGGCTCGGGCGGCAGTCCGGACTTCGGGGCTGCGGCGGTCGTGGTGGGCGCCGGCGCGGTGGCGGACGGCTTGGCCTCGGGCGCGGTCTCGTCGCCGCTGCACGCGGTGAGGGTGAGCAGGGCGGCGGCGGACAGGACGGCGGCGGCGGTGCGGTTCACGGGTGGATCCCCCTGGACGTACGGATGGGTCACGGGTGTGACTCGTGAGGCGTCCGAAGGGTTGCACGTGGAACGCCCCGCCGCACGGGAGCGGCGGGGCGTTCGGGGTGGTGATCGTGGGGGGGGCGTCCGATTCCGGGCACGCCGGGGTCGCCCCCGATTAGATCACGGAACGGTAACGACGTCCAGCGCGGGCGCGGGCGGGGCCGCGACCGGTCGGCCGACGTCCGACAGTCGGGGCCCGAGTGTCCTACGGCTGTCGGACGTTCAGGCCGGCGATGGGGCCGGGGCGGCGCGGGCTGGGACGGGTGCCGGGGACCTGCGCCGGCGGCTGTCCGACGGTCGGGGCCGGGGGCGTCCGACGGACGTCATACCCGCTGGTCATGGCGTCCGACGGGTTGGGCTGCGGCGGGGCCGGGGCGAGGTCTCGTTCGAGCTGGTAGGCGAGCAAGACCGGCGCGGTGCCGACGGGCACGACGCCCTCGGCCCATGCGGTGCGGTACACGTCGGCGACCAGTCGGACGCACTGTCGGACGGCGTCGGACAGATTGGCGCCCGTGCGCATCACGACGGCGAGGTCGGCGGCGAGCTGGTCGTCGACGCGGACCGATGGGCGGGTGCCGGCCTTCGGTGGGGTGGGCCGCTGGGTACGCTTGGCGGTAGTCATGACGGGGGTTGCTCCTGTCGTGGTTAGGGCCCGTCCTGCGGTTGCGTCGCAGGTGCGGGCCCGCTCTGTTCTCGGGCTAGTTGTCCCGGAGGATCTGGTAGACCCTGCCCTCGGTGAGGCCGGCGCGGCGTGCGATCTCCGGCACCTTGTACCGGACGCGCTCGGCGCGGACGACTCGGGGCGTAACGGCGGCGGCGGCCTCGGCTACGGCCCGCAGCACTCGCAGGTTGTCGAGGGTGAACTGATCGGCGAGGCGGTCGAGGAACGCGGCGCGTTCCTCCTCGTCGTCCTCGGTGCTCATCCACTCGTCGGCGATGTCCTCGAACGGCTTCCACTCGTCGAGGTCGTACGGGTTGGGGTCGCCCCGGCGGGCGCGGTCGGCGGCGGCCTCCCGCTCGTACTGCCCGAACAGGGCGATCATGTCGGCCATGAGGCGACTGGTTGCCGGGCCAGCTACCGGTTTGGTCCGGCGGTTCAGTTCGTCGGCAACCTGCTGAAGCGCGTCGACGGTCGCGCTCTCCTGCTCGGTGAGGGCGGAGTCGTCGGCGGGGGCCCACCCGGCGGCCGTGACTGCGCCCTCAGCGGCGGCCTGCTGACCGAGGAGGGTGGTCGGGTCGCCGGGGTGCGGGTGGCGGCGGGTGTAGGTCGCCTCCGTCGGCTCTTCGGCCTCGGTGGGCTCGTCCGGCTGCGGGGTGGCGTCCTCGCTCGGCTCGTCGACGGCTGCGTCGACCGGCTGCTCGGGTTCGTCGGCAGGGTCGGCGGTCTCGCGCCACGCCACGGTGTCCGTCTGGGCGAGGTCGAGGATGGCCCGGCGGAGAATCTCGGCTCGGGCTTCCCGGGGCTCGTTCTTGGCGCTGCGGGCGTACGCGAGGCAGGCGACAAGAGTGCGGCGGGCCCCGCTTCCGGGGTGGCCGGTGCCGGTCACGTAGCCGCGTTCGAGCAGCCCGTTGGAAAGCTGGTGGCTCATCTTGAGTCCCCCGTCGGCGAGCACGCCCACGTTGCGCCCGCTGCGCTCCCATGTGAGTTCGCGGCCAAGGACGATCATTCTGTGCATCTCGTCGCGCTGCCGGTCGGTGGGGAGCTGCGGCCGACGAGCGGGGATGACGCGGATGGTGCGCTGCTCGTTCGCGAGGGTGATCGTGTAGTTGTTCGCGTCGGCGGTGATCGTGAACCCCTGGGCGTGTGCCTGCCGGATGAGGTGTACGGCGGTCGGCTCGTCGTATGTGTCGTACTCCGGGACGGCGTGACCGACCTCGGTGGTGATGTTGAACTTCACGGCTGCTGTCCTGTCGGGTAGGGGCCCGCCCCGGGGTGGGGCGGGCCGGTCGGGTCCTAGGCGGGGCGGTGTGCCATCACGCAGCGGTGGGTGTGCGGTTCGATCGTCCACCCGGCCTTGCGCAGCTTGTCGGCGCCGATTTCCAGCTCGACGGCGAACGGCTGGCCGCTCGGGCGGACGTAGCGGCCGGCCTCGATCCAGTAGACGGCGACGCGGCCGTGCCCTCGGGGGTCAACGAGGAATCCCCATGCGCTCGGCGTGTGGTCGGGGTCGCCGGGGTTGGCGGTTACATCGGTGTGGTCGGTCACCTCGGCGAGACGGAGAGGCGCGAGGGCGGCGACGGCGGCGCGGGCGTCCTCGTCGGTGGAGTGCTTGGGCGCGGTGCCCGGGGTGGTGCCGTTGTGGGAGACGATCACGCCCTCGATCACGCGGCGGGCGGGCGCCGGTGCGGTGGTGCGGGCGTCGATGCGGGCCTGAACGGCGGCGGGGACGGGCGCACCGTAGGCGTGGTGCTCGGTGGCGATCCGGTCGTCGGTCTCGGCGCGGTACGCCTCGCGGTCGGCGGTGGCCTTGGCCTTGATGCGGGTGAGGGTGTCGGGGTCCTGGCTCATGCGGACGACGAGCGGTTCGGCCGTGCTGGTGAACAGGGCTCCCTGATCGGCGGGGAGTTCGAACAGGCCGTCGTCGGTGTGCTCGCCGATCCACTCGCCTCGCCACGTGCCGGCGTTGGCGTCCGCCTCGGTGATGAGCTGGGTGGCGTACAGGGCCTCGGCGTCCTCGACGGTGGCGACGCGGGCCTCGACCTGCTCGGCGTGCTCGACGGCCTCGACCGTGCGGGTGGTGTCGGCGAACGCGGCGGCGGCCTGCTCCTCGGCGTGGTCGAGGTGGGCCTCGGTGTCGGCCTGTTCGACGGTCTCGGCGAACTGCACGGCGGCGGCGGCGAGGGGGGAGCGGGCGGCGAGGGCGAGGGCGTAGGCGCGCTCCTCGGCGGCCCGGACGCACGGGGCGCACAGTTCGGGTGCCTGCTCGTCGAGGCCGTCGTACTCGGTGACCTCGCGCCCGCACAGGGTGTCGTCGTTGTTGGAGTAGTGGACGCGGCGGCCCTTTCCGACGCGGGCGTACCGGACGCCGGCGCGCTCGGCGAGGGTGGGGCCGTCGATGCTGCGGTCGGCGGCGACCTGCTCGGCGGCCACGCGGTCGCGCTGCTCGGCCTTGGCGCACTGCTGGCACACGCCGGTGATGTAGCGGTGCTCGATGGGCGTGGCCTCGACGGTGCGTCCGCAGTAGCTCGCGGACGTGCCGGGGCGGCGGTAGTGGCCGGCGCCACGGCTGCGGGGGTTGGCGGGGCGGTACAGGTCCATGGGGTTGCTCCCTGGTCTCTGGTGGGGGCCGGGTTGCGTCCGGCCGGGGTGTCGGGTTGCGTCCGACGAGAACGACTGTAGCCGTTACTGTAGCGACTACACAAGTGGCTACAGTAACGGCTACACAAGGAACTGCGTTCGAACGGTGCCGAGTTGGGCTAAGCGGCCCGGCGGCGGCCGTCGAGGGCGGCCCACAGTGCGGCGAGGTCCGCCCCCCGCCACGTACGCCGGCCCCGGTCGAGGTCGGCAGGGGCCGGGCACTGCTCCCCGGTCTGGCACGTCGCGGACGGCTCCCCGCCGGGCACCGTGCGGGCGAGCAGCTCGCCCCCGCACCACGGGCACGGGTCGGGGAGGACGGTCGTGCGGCCGTCCCGGCCGAGGGCGGTCTCGACACGACGGCGGGCGCGGCGGGCGACCGTGGCGAGGTCGGCGAGGACGTCGTCGCCGAGGGGAGAGAACATCCGGTCGTCCTGGTCCTCGCCGAGGGCGCGCCCCTCCAGCCACACGGCGGCCCAGTGCAGACCGTGTGCGCGGGATCCGGGGGCGTGCGTCCGGCCGGACGGGCCGACAGTGGACGGCGTCCAGCGGCGCGGGTCGGCGCGGTCGCTCTCGTCGACGACGACGCGCATGGTGCCGGTGGTCGCCGTGCCCCCGCCGCGCAGGTGGGCGCGTACCGGGCGCTGGTAGCGGGCGGCGATGCTGTCGCACGCGGTGAAGAGCGCGGCCTCGACGGCGAGGGCGGCGTCGAGGGCGGTCAAGTTGGCCGGCGCGGGGTGCTGGCGGAGCACCAGGGGCATACGGCCGGCGGCCGGCTCGTCCTCGACGGCGGCGAGGAGGTCGCGGATGTTGTCGACGGGCGGCCACGTGTCGGCGGGGCGCTGCTCGATCGCGACGAGCAGGTCGCCCCACTGCTCGCGGACGGCCCGCAGGTCGGCGGCGGTGGTGAGGGCGTGCTCGGGGAGCGCGGTCGGGGTGGTGGTCATGGCTGGTCCTTCCTGGCCTGCTCGATCGCGGCGTACAGGCGGTCGGCGATGTCGGCGGGGTGCGTGGTCCCGAGCTGGTTGGCGGCGCGGCCGGCTGCGTCGAGCAGGCCGTCGAGGCGGGCGCGGGTGGCGGCGTAGAGGCGGGACGCGTGCTGTTCACGGGGGCACCCGCAGGTGACGCACTCGGCGGCGAGGCGCCGGCGGTACTCCCACACGCGCTGACTGGCCTTGACCGCGTACTTCCGCTGCCGGTTGCGCTCGGCCTCGGCGGTGGTGGCGCGCTTCTCGGCCCGCTCGACGCGGGTGCGGAGCCGGGTGACGCGGTGCCGCATCGCTTCGGCCTCGTGCGTGGCGGTGTCGGCGCGCTCGTCGGCGGCCCGCTCGGCGGCGGTTCGGCGGTCGCGTGCTTCCCGGCCGGCCTGCTCGGCGGTGTAGCCGTAGCGCATCCCGAGGTGCGCCCACACGTCCGCCCATGTGCGGGCGGCGCGGACGTGGGCGAGGAGGGCCTCGGCGCGGTCGGCGCGCTGCTTCTCGGTGGCGAGGGCGACGGCGTGCTCGCGGGCCTGCTCGTCGAGGGCGGCGGCTTGGGTCTCGGCGGCGGCGGCGTACGCGGCGGCGGCGCGGGCGGCGACGGGGGTAAGTCCCCGGTGCTCGCCGAGGATTGCGAGGACGTCGCCGTACGTCTCGGCTCGGTGCAGCCGGTCGAGGAACGCCTCGGCGGTGTCGGCGCGGTGGGCCTGTCGGTCGATGCGCTCCTCGTGGGCCATGGCGGCGCACTCGCCGGCGCGGGCGAGGGCCTGGTCGCGCTCGGCCATCACACGCGCTGCTCCGTCGGCTCGGCCGGCGTCGACGGCGTGCAACAGGTCGATGCGGTGCCGGGCCTCGGCGAGCTGCTCCTCGACTCGGGCGCGGTCCTCCTCGGCCTCGACGATCGCCGCGTCGGCGGCGGCGAGGCGGTCGCGCATCTGCTGCATGGCGCGGTCCTGCCCGCGTGCGGTGGAGCGGAGTTGGTCCGCCGTGGCGGCCTCGGTGAGGGCGTACTCGCGGAGCGCGTCCGCTTCGGCGGGCGACAGTCGGTCGGCGCGGTCGAGGAGGACCTCGAACTTGATGCGGCGGGCGAGGCGGTCGTCGGCGTGCTTCCTGCGGGCGGCCATGGTGCGGCGGGTCATCGGCGCTGGTCCTTCGTGCGGCGGTGGTAGCGGGCGGGGTGGCCGAGGGGGACGGCCGCGCACAGGCTCACGAGGAGGACGTACGCGGCCGTGCACAGGAATCCGGTCACCCGTCGGTGCGCTGCTCGGCGGCGCGCTCCCGGCCGTACGCGGCGCGGTTGCGGCGGCCGGCCGCGAGGATGTCGCCGGCGGCGTCGGCGAGGGTGGCGAGCAGGGCGTCGAGCGGGTTGGTGGGGCGCTGCTGGGCCTCGGCGTCGAGGCGGTTGGCGAGGTGCCGGAGCGCGCACGCGACGTGGGCGGGGTTGAGCCCCTTCGTCTGGACGTCGGCGCGGAGCGCGTCCGGGTCGCTGCCCTCGGGCTGGATGACGACCACGGCGGCGGGGGCCGTAGCGGACACGGTGACCCGGTCGTTGGCGGCGTTGTACGTGATCGGGCCCTCGGGGGTGTCGAGGGCGTAGCACTTCCGGAACACCGACTCGCTTGCGGCGCTGCTCGTCTTGACGGGCCGGCCGAGGTGGTCGGTGGACTGGATGTCGTGGGCGATGGTCGGCTCGTCCCGGCCCTCGCCGAGGTAGACCTCGGTCACGGTGATGCGGTCCTCGGCCTTGCGGTGGACGTTGTACGGCGTGGGCCGGTACGTCTGTCCGGGCTCGATCGGGGCGGGGGTCTGGCTCATGGTGGGGTGCTCCTGGTCTCGGTTGTGGCGAGGTGCTCGCGCGCGCGGCCGGCCCGGCGACCGGTCGTCGGCGGCGCGGTCAGTAGGCGGGGCCGTTGGTGTTCCACTGGTCGTACTGGGGCTGCTGCTGGCCGTATCCGCCCGGCTGCTGCTGGGAGTTGCCTCCCTGGCGGTTGCCGGTGGTCTTGGTGACCTGCGCGGTGGCGTTGCGGAGCGAGGGGGCGACTTCCTCGGCCTCGATCTCGACGACCGTGCGCTTGACTCCCTGGTTGTCCTCGTAGGAGCGCTGGCGGAGGGTGCCGACGACGACGACGCGGGCGCCGCGCTGAATGCTGGCGGCGACGTTCTCGCCGAGGGAGCGCCATGCGGTCACGGTCATGAACAGGGACTCGCCGTCCTGCCACTGGCCGGACTGCTTGTCGTAGGTGCGGGGGGTCGAGGCGATGCGGAACTTGGCGACGGCGTGTCCGGCGCCGGTGTGCCTGAGTTCGGGGTCGTCGACGAGGTTTCCGGCGAGGGTGATGGTGGTTTCTCCGGCCATCAAGCGGCCTGCCTTTCGGTGGTGGGTCGGCGGCACGCACGGCAAGCGCGGGCGCCGTTGGGGCGTACGTAGGTGTTGGTGGTGTCGAAGGGATGGCCTCGGTGGCACGCCACCTTCCGCGCGTTGATGGCCGTAGGGCCGTTGCTGCGGAGGGTGTTGGTGCGGTGGTCGGTGAGTTCGAGGTGCTTGGGGTTCACGCAGTTGCGGCGGCGGCATCGGTGGTCGACCTCGGCGCCGGCGGGAATGGGGCCTCTGGCCTGTTCGTAGGCGTACTGGTGGGCGCGGACGGTGCGGCCGTCGGCCTTGAAAGCCCCGTAGAACTCGCCGTGTTCTCCGGCGTCGTGGGGGCGCTTGCTGCGGGCTCCGCCGGTCCACAGGTGGCAGGGGCCGGGGGCGTTTCGGTAGAGGCTGACGGGGCCGGCGGGGTCGACCTTGGCGGCGAAGCGCTCGGGGGTGATCACGGGTCGGTCCTCCTGCTCTACGTGCTGAGCGTGTGCTCGCGGTTCAGTCGTGAGTGGTTTCAATCAATCGCGAGTGGAACGTATCACGCATGAAAGGGCGCCGGTGTTCTACAGCGGCACTTCCGTGAGGCTCTGCGTGCCCGCCTCCGGCTCGAACGGGAGCGGGATCACCCGCAGGTCCCAACCGGCCCGTTCGAGGGCCCTGGCGGCCCGCATGGCGGTCGCCCCGGGGCGGTGCAGCAACTCGCGTACGGTCGCGTCCTCCAGGACGGTGCGGATGATCGCGACGGCGGCGTCGGGGATGGGCGCGGGCGTGGTCATGCGGCAACTCCGGTGTGGCGGTGGGCGAGGGCGGCCTCGACGCGCGAGGGGTGCGGGGCGCGCTCGGTGCGCCGCCGGCTACCGGTCTTGCACGGCGTGCGGACGTCGGCGCGGCAGTGCTCGTACGGGCACGGGACGTCGAGGGGGTCGGGCCGGTCCTCCTCGGCGAGGGCGCGGCGGCGGGGCCGGTGGTCGGCGAGGGCCTCCTCGACGTCCCGGGGCACGTAGTACCCGAGGGCGGCGAGACGTTCGGCGGCGAACTCGTCGCGCTCCTCGCGGGTGGCGGTGGCCGGAAGGGCGAGCATCGGCCGGTCCTCCGAGAAACCGAGGGCGCGGGATGCGGAGGGGGGCGCGACGCGGCCGTCGGCGATGGAGGCGAGCAGGGCGCGGCGGCGGGCGATGGACTCGGCGCCGGTCTCGCCGGGGATCCCGTCGTAGACGATCGTCGCGGCGTTGACCCGCTCGGCGCGGATCCGGGCGCGCTGCTGGCGGACGTGGGCGGGGGTCAGCCACTTGTCGGTGTCGCCGTAGTGGCGGGCGACGGCGGCGCGGGCGTCGTCGTCGAGGGGCATCGAGTGCAGTGCGGCGGCCCACGCGCGGGCGTCGGCCTCGCCGACGGTGCGGCGGTCGAATGCGGCGGCGAGGGTGAGCAGCTCGGCGGCGTCGGCGGGGGTCACTGGGCGGCCTCCTGGGCGCGGAGTCGGGCGGCGAGGTCGAGACCCTCGGCGACCCGCTGGTCGGTCGTCGAGGGGCGGTTGATGGGGACGACGTTCCCGCCGGCGGCCGGGCGGCTGGCCTGGAGGCGCAGGGTGTCGTACTTGTCGCGCAGCTTCGCCATGGACAGGACGTTGGAGCGCCAGAAGTCCGAGTCCTGGCACCAGTCGATGGCGCCGTGCACCTGCTCTTCGGTGCGGCCGTCCTTGTCGAGCATGAGCCGGGCCGCGTCCCGCCATGCCTTCGTGATGGTGGGCCGCTTGCTGCCGTTCTGCACGATGCGGTCGGCGAGGTGCTCACACAGCCGCTCGACGTCCTCACGGGCCGGCGACGGGTCGGGGTCTCGCGGGGCGAGGGCCGACGACGTTCCGTTCCCTGTTCCCTCTTCCCTTCCCTGTTCCCTGTTCCTTTCCTGGGGTGAGTCCTCACTGAGGTGTGCGTGAGCCTGCTCGGAACCCTCATCACCCCTGGTCGGGGGCGGTTCCGGGGTGGATTCGCCCTGGTCGGGGGCGGGGAGGCGGGACGCGGACGGGCGGTTGATCCGCTGGTGCTCCTTCCACCCGGACACGGCCAAGTAGCGCTTGCCCGTGACGGTGTAGCGAAGGATCAGTGAGGATTCACTGAGTGCGGCGAGGTCCGTCTCGACGTCGGCGGCGGTCCGGTCGTCGAGCGGCCAAAGCGCGGCCTTGATGAGCCGGGCGTCGTCGACGGCGCGGCCGAGGTCGTCGCAGTGCGTCCACAGGCCGATGAAGGTCAACCGCTGCTCGATGGAGAGGTCGGCGATCGTCAGGGAGGTGAAAAAGTCGGGTTTGATCGTGCGAATGCGCGGCATGGCGGGGGTCCTGTCGGGGCGGTGCGCCCCGGGGCGAGGGGAATCGTGTCCGGCCTCGCCCCGGGGCAGTACGGGGGCTACTGCGGGCGGGTGCGCGGTACGGGGCGGTGTGCGTCGCAACGCCACCCGCATGGGTACGGGCGGGTCGGGGCGGCGCCACACCTGGGGTTGCCCGTGTCGCACGTGTGCTTCGGCTTCGGCTCGCCCTGGTCGAGGGGGAGTTGACCGGGGACCGGTGCCGGCGGCGCGGTGTCGAGCAGCCTTCGGGCGCGGTCGAGGCGCTCGCGGCCGGTCACGCGGCGGCCTCGGCGGCGAGGCGGTCGCGCTGCGCCTTGACGGTGGCCTTGTGGAAGTGGAAACGGGCGCTGGCGGTCTTCCCGCCCCGGATGCCGAAACGGCCGGTCTTCCCGCGTCCGCCCTCCTCGGCCATGGCCTCGGCGAGGCACTCCTCGCGGACCGGGCACGAACGGCAGAGCGCGAGGGCCTCGCGGCGGCCCTCAACGTCGGTCGAGACAGGAAAGAACGCATCGACGTTCACGCCGGCGCACGCGGCGCGACGGTGCCAACGGGGTTTGAGTGTCTGGAAGTTCATGGGTGGTGCTCCTGGTCGAGGGGCCCGCCCCGTTCGGGGGGCGGGGCGGGCCGTGGCGCGGGGGTCAGAGCTGCTCGGGCGCCGGTTCGGCGGCCGGGGGGAGCGCAGGCGGTTTCGGGGGCGTGTCGAGGTCGAGGCGCTTGGCGGCGACGGCCTCGGCGACCAGGGCGCGGCCGTCGCGGGGCTGGTTCTTGCTCGTCCTGCTGAACAGCCAACGGAAGTGCGGCGACTTGGTGGGCTGGATCGCGACGCCGGGCACGTCGTGCAGCTCGCCCGTGTTCGGGTCGGCGTACCGGGGGGTGTTCGCCGCGTTGACGGCCCCGAGGACCTGCGCGGCGAACTGCTCGTCGATGACGACCTCGGTGCGGGCCGGGATGATCCGGAAGTCGAAGTGCTCCGGGAAGGTGTCGCGCACCCATGCCTCGAACGCGGGCCGGTCGATGATCCGGGCCTCAGCCTCGCCGCCCACTCGGGTCACGGTCGCGAACCTGGTGCCGTCATCGAGAGTGACGTCGGCCTTCGTGCTGCGGGTCGCCTGGTACTGCTGCGTGAGCAGCTTGGCGGCCTCCCGGTTGATGTCCTCGAACATCCCCTCGGCGGCGTCGAGGCGGGCGCGCATGGCCTGCCGGTGGCGCAGGACGGCGGCGAGGTGGTCGGGGTCGGGCGCCTCGACCTTCTTCTCGACGGTGCTCACGCGGCGTTCCCCTCGATCTTCTTCCGGAAGGCGTGCATCTGAACGGCGCTGGCCTGGACGATCGGCACCCCGTAGACGCGCTCGAAATCGGCGTCGAGGGTGCGCAGGTTGGCCCGGGACGCGGCGAGGCGGAGGGCCTCCTCGGCGGTGGCCGTGTTCGCGGCCGGCGGCGCGGTGGCGGGGGCCTGATCCGCAGCCGGGGCGGCCGGGGCCGGTGCGGGCGCCGGATTCCTCGGCGCGGACTGCTGCGGCGTGCCGTTCGCGCTCCGCTTTCGGGTGGCGATGGCGTCGAGTTCGACGATGTACTCCGGCGGGGCCCCGGCCTCCTCGGCGGCCTTTCGGATCGCGGCGAACTCCTCCTCACTCTTCGCCTGCCGGGCCTCAGCGGCGTAGTCCCGGCGCTGGCGCTGCTGCGGCTGCTCCTGCTGCGGGCGGCGCTGCTGGCCTCGCTGCCCGCGCTGCGGCTGCTGCGGGCGGCGCTGCGGCTGCTGGCGCTGCTGCGGGGTGTTGCTCATGACCGGGTGGTCGCGGTCGCCGTCGTCGATGCTGCGGGCGTCCACGGGGATCATGAACACCTGAAAGAGCATGTACTTGAGCGCGGCGCTCATGGCTTTGTTGGTGCTCTTGTCGGCCGTGTCCATGGCCTCGCCCGGGATGGTGACGGCGAGGCAGTCACCGGCCGGTCCGTAGATGCGGTACAGCATCGTGAGGACCGTGTGGGTGCCCTTCTCGCCGCGCGGGCGTTGCTTGTGCTCGATGACCTCGGGCGCGATGAAGCAGCCGTGGTTCCGCATGGGGCCGGCCATGGCGGACATCGCGTCGTCGACGCCCCGGAACTTGTAGTTCTGCTGGTGGTTGTCCTTGTCCTTGCCCACGGGCATGACGTCCCGCATGACGCCGTGGATGACGGCAAACACGCGGGGGAGGTCGGCGCTCGTTCCGGCCGGGGCCGGCGTGTACGCGGTGGTCACGCGGTGATCGAGGGTGGGCGTGGCGACGGGCGGCGCGGTGTGGGCGGTCGGCAGGGTGGTGACGGTCACGGGCGGTTCTCCTGTGCGGGGGTGCGGTGGCGGATGGCGGCGGCCTGCTTCGTGAGCGAGGTGGCGAGCGCGATGGCGTCGTCGGCGTCGAGCAGGTCGTCGAGGCGGTCGGCGGCCTCCAGCGTTTCGAGCAGGGCGTCGCGGGTCCCGTCCGCCTCGGCGGCTCGCATGGCGCGCTCCCAGTCGGCGGCGTCGTCGCTCACGACCACGTGGCCGAGGGAGAGGACCGACGCGGCGTGCTGGGTGAGCAGGCGGCCGAGCATGTCGGGGTCCTCGGCGTACGCGAGGGCAAGCTCGTCGAGCAGGGGGGAGACGGCGAGGGTGACCGGGAGGCGGACGGCGGTCCCGTCGGCGGTGAGGGTCGGGCGGATCACTGGTTCACCGCCGGCGCGGTGTCGATGCCGAGGTCGAGCGGGACGCCGGGGCCGTCGTGGGTGAGGTCTCCGGTCGCCGCGTTGTAGGTGCGGGGCATCGACCAGTCGGCGGCCGGGAACGCCCGGCGGAGCAGGCCGTACGCGGCCCGGCACTCGGCGGCGGTGCGGCTGACGGGCTGGCCGGACGCACCGATCAGTTCGACCCACGTGCGGCGGGCGTCGTTCACGGTGACCGGCACGGTGCGGACGCGGACGGTGCCGGGGGCGATCTCGTGGAGCTGGCGCGCCACGACGTCGATGAAGCGGGCGCGAGTGCGCGCCCTGTGGGCGCCGAGGATGGCCTCGGCGGCGCGCGGAGCGGAGTGGGTACCCTGGTGCTGCATCAGATCTCCTTCGGGGGATGAGAGGGCCGTCCGGGTCGCATCCGGGCGGCCCTCCTGCGTTGTTCAGGCGGCGAGGGGCCGGGGGGCGGTCTGCTCGCGCTGGGCGCGTTCGAGGCGGCGCAAGATCAGCTCGACCTCGGGGTCGAGGCGGCCGGCGGCGCGGTCGCGGTCGCGGCGTTCACGGGCGGCGTCGAGGACTCGGCGCAGGTTCCGTATGGCCTGGTCGCGGGTGACGGTGGGGGCCGTCATGCGGCGACCTTGCGGCGCAAGAGCTGGGAGGCGGTGACGCCGTAGTGCTCCTGGACGGCGGCGATCAGGTTGGCGCTCGGCGCGTTCCGGCCGTGCCACAGACGCCATGCGGTGTTGGGGGCAACCTTTAGGCGGCGTGCCGTGTCAGGAGGGGTGCGGTCGCCCTTCTGCCGGGCGGCGATGACGAACTCAGTGCGGTCGTACATGGGCGCAACGTTCCTTCCGTGGATGGTTCGATTCATCCACGAGTGGAACGTTAGCACGGACTTCACTCACACGTGAATCATTCACGCGCGGAACGTGACGGGGTCGCAGCCCTATGTGTAGATCCGCGTTGACACATTCCGGATGGCGGTAAAGAATCGTTCGCACGTTCGAGGCTCCGGGCGACCTTGGGTCGCTATGTGCCTAGATGGGGGGGATACGCGGTGAAAGATTTGGTCATGCACGCGGCACCCTGTGCCGCCCTCGACTCATGCGCGGTATCTTCCACTCATGGACGATTCGAACCGAGCCCCCTTCTCGGTCTGGTACAGAGACCGCTTGAAGCGCGCCGGATATGACCTCGACCGCCGAGGCGAACAGGCCCGCGTAGTCCGCGACAGCGGCATCCACCAAGCCACGGTCACCCGCCTACTCAAGGGCGACAACGTCCCCGACATCCCCGTACTACGGCAGATCTCCGAACACCTGAGTCGCCCCCTCCCCGAGGTGCTCGTCGCCGCCGGCCTGCTGACCAACGACGACATCGACCGCGTCCGCAACCCCCGAGCCACCACCCCCATGACAACCGACGACGCACTCGACGAACTCGGCATCACCGACCCTGCCGACCGCTCCGTCGTCTCCGCCGTCATCAACACCGTGAAACAGAACCGCGCCAACGACGGCGCGAACGGCGCCGAGAGGGCTGCCGAATAGCAAGGAGCCGCCACGTCATGAACAAACTCCGCCGCGCAGTGCCGCCGGCAACGGTCCTCCTCTTCGTGACCGCCCTCGCCGTCGGCGCGACCGGATGGGCCACCAGCACCGACCCCCTCACGGACGCTGGCACGCTCGGAACCCTCGCGGCGGTCCCCCTCATGTACTGGGTGATGATCACCCGCACCCACGAGATCACCGATCAGCAACTCGAACAGGCCCGGAAACAGGGCTACGTCATGGCCATGGACCACGTCGGGCGAGGTCTCATCGACGCCCCCGTGCCGCCGTCCCCCGGGCTCTGCGAGCACTGCGGGCGCCACGCCTCCCCGGCCGACGTGATCAGCCTCGACGAGCGCCGCCGGCCGGGCCACAACCCCAAGGAGAAACGAAAGGCTCAGATCCCGTGACCAGCCTCTACGTACCAACCCCGGCATCAGCCGCCCTACGCGGCGAACTGCCATGGGTCGTGTACATCCGCGTCAGCACATGGCGCGAGGAGAAGATCTCTCCTGAACTCCAGGAAAGCGCGATCCGACAGTGGTCGGCCCGCACAGGCAACGCCCTGCTCGAACCCCACATCGTCGACCTCGACGCCACGGGCAGGAACTTCAACCGCAAGATTCAAGGGGCCATCGAACTCGTCGAGGCCCGCAAGGCCCGGGGCATCGTCGTATGGCGGTTCTCCCGCTTCGGCCGCAACAGGACCGGCAACGCGGTCGCGCTCGCCCGCCTCGAAGGGGTCGGCGGCGAACTCGAATCCGCCACGGAGCCCCTCGACGCCAAGACCGCCGTCGGCGAGTTGCAGCGCGAAATGATCTTCGCCTTCGGCAACTTCGAGAGCAACCGCGCCGGAGAACAGTGGAAGGAGACGCACGAGCACCGCCGCAAGCTCATGCTCCCCGCGACCGGAGGGCAGCGCTTCGGCTACATCTGGCACCCCCGCCGCGTCCCGGACGCCACCGCGCCGGGCGGGTGGCGCCTCCAGGATGAGCGCTACGAGATCCACCCGGAAAACGCGAGCATCGCCGAGGAACTCTACGACCGGAAGATCAACCTTGAAGGGTTCGCCGGCCTCGCACACTGGCTCAACGACGAACTCGGCGTACTCACGCGCTACGGAAACCGGTGGAAGCCCAACACCGTTCAGCGCTACCTCGACTCCGGATTCGCCGCCGGCGTCCTGCGCACGCACGACCCGGAGTGCCGGTGCGGATACGGCACCATCCACACCGACAAGTGCAAGTACGACCGGGTGATCTACCTCCCCGGCGCTCAGCCGGCCATCATCACCCCGCCGGAATGGGAGGCGTACCTCGACCACCGAAGGGACATCAAGAGCCGGCCGCCTCGCGCCCGGAAAGCCACGTACACCCTGACCGGCATCGGCGGGCACGGGCACTGCCGGGGGACAGCCGTCTTCCGCAGCGACCGGGTCCGCTCCGGCGAGAACAAGGGGACCCCGATCCGGGGACACCACATCGTGTGCAGCAACAACAAGAGCCAGGGCAAGAGTGCGTGCGAGCCGGGCCTCTACGTCCAGAGGACGGAGGCGGAGGAGGCCGTGTTGAAGTGGCTCGCCGACAGGGTGGCCGAGGATGCTGACGCCCTGGTGCCCGAGCCCCGCAAGGAGCGCACCGAGGCCGATCCCCGGGCCCGCGCCATCCAGGAGCGAGCCAAGATCGAGGCTCAGATCGCCAGACTCGACGGGGCCATCAACCGACTCGTCGTCGACAACGCGATGGACCCCGAGAAGTTCCCCGAGGGCGCGTTCGAGGCCGCACGAAATCAGCTCGTCAAAAGCAAGGGAGAGGCACTCGAAGATCTCAAGAAGCTCGCCGACATCGAGGCGATTCCCACCCGGGAGAAGTTCCGCCCTCTCGTCGCCGGCCTGCTGGCGGAGTGGAAGACGTTCAACAACGAGGAACGCAACGCCATGCTCCGACAGGTGATTTGGCGCGTCGCGATGACGACGACGCCGGCACCAGAGAAGATCGGGCGCAAGACATTGGCCGCCACGTTCGAGGTGCACCCGAAGTGGGAACCCGATCCGTGGAAGTGCAAGAACTGCGGGAAGATCATTCCCGGCCCGGGGCCGCTCGTCTGCCCCAACGAAAAATGCCAGCGCGCTTGATTGTTTCCGGGGCTGCTGCCACCCTCTGACCAACCGACGGACCACGTAGGTAGGGGAGGGATGCACCGTGCACAGATGCTCCCCTTTAGATCGACTGTCCCACGTGTACGGGCTCACCGCCCTGATGAACGCCCCGCTGCGGCGCGGCGCGACCGTCGTCGTGCTGCCCCGCTTCGAGCTCGACGGCTTCCTCGCCGCCATCGAGAAGCACCGGATCAACGCCCTGTACGTGGCCCCGCCGATCGTCCTCGCGCTGGCCAAGCACCCGGCGGTCGCCGACTACGACCTGACCTCGCTGCGCTACATCGTCTCCTCCGCCGCCCCGCTGGACGCGGCCCTCGCCGACGCCTGCTCGGCCCGGCTCGGGCTGCCGCCGATCCGCCAGGCGTACGGCATGACGGAGATGTCCCCGGCCACCCACCTCGTCCCGCTCGCCGCCGAGAACCCGCCGCCCGGCACCGTCGGGAAGCTGCTGCCGTCCACCGAGATGCGGCTCGTCGCCCTCGACGACCCGGCGCGGGACGCCGGACCGGGGGAGGAGGGCGAGATCGCCTTCCGCGGCCCACAGGTCATGAAGGGCTACCTGGGCCGGCCCGACGCGACCGCCGCCATGATCGACGAGGCCGGCTGGCTGCACACCGGCGACGTCGGACGGGTCGACGAGGACGGCTGGCTGTACGTCGTCGACCGGGTCAAGGAACTCATCAAGTACAAGGGGTTCCAGGTCGCCCCGGCCGAGCTGGAGGCCCTGCTGCTCACCCACGAGGGCATCGCCGACGCGGCCGTCGTCGGGGTGCCCGACGAGGACGGCAGCGAGATCCCCAAGGCGTTCGTGGTGCGCCAGCCCGGCGCGAAGGAGCTGACCGGGGAGGACGTGGCCGCCTACGTGGCCGAGCGGGTCGCCCCGTACAAGAAGATCCGCCGGGTGGAGTTCATCGAGGCGGTGCCGAGGGCAGCGTCCGGGAAGATCCTCCGCCGGGAGCTGCGCGCGCCGCGCGAACCCCGGCAGCCGTGACCGCCGTGACACCGATGAGAACCGAGGGACCGCGCATGAGCCTGATCGACGTATCCACCGACCGGGGCGTCACCACGCTCGCCCTGGACTCCCCGTCGACGCGCAACGCGCTCTCGGCCCCCCTGGTCACCGAGCTGGCCGAGGCGCTCAGCGTCTGCGGCAAGGATCCGGCGGTCCGGGCGGTCGTGCTCACCCACACCGGATCCACCTTCAGCGCGGGCGCCGACCTGAAGGCCCCGCCCGGGCCGTACGCCTTCGTCGACCTGCTGCGACAGATAGTGGAGCTCCCCAAACCGGTCGTCGGAGTCGTCGACGGCCACGCCCGCGCGGGCGGCCTCGGCCTGCTCGGGGCCTGCGACATCGTGGTGGCCTCGGAGACGGCGGACTTCGCGCTCACGGAGGTACGGATCGGGGTCGCGCCCGCCGTGATCTCGCTGACCCTGCTCCCCAAGCTGGACCAGCGCGCGGCGGCCCGGTACTACCTGACCGGCGAGCGCTTCGGCACGGAGCGGGCCCGGGCCATGGGTCTGGTGACGGCCGCCGCGACCGAGCTCGACGGCATCCTCGACGGGCTGCGCGGCGCCTCGCCGCAGGGGCTGAAGGCCTCGAAGCGGCTGGTCACGGCTAGAGTCCTGGAAGCCTTCGAGCGGGACGCGGAGGAGCTGGTCCAGCTGTCCGCGTCGCTGTTCGCCTCGGCCGAGGCACGCGAAGGGATGACGGCCTTCCTCGAACGACGGGACCCAGCATGGCGGCTCTGACCGGCCCGAAGCAGGACAGGAGCCGCGCCACCCGGCAGCGGCTCCTGGAGGCCGCGGTGTCCTGCCTCGCCGAACACGGCTGGGCGGGCTCCACCGTGTCGGTCGTCGCCGAGCGGGCCGGCGTCTCGCGGGGCGCCGCCCAGCACCACTTCCCCACCCGGGAGGACCTGTTCACGGCGGCGGTCGAGTACGTCGCCGAGGAACGCTCCCAGGCCCTGCGCGAGCTCCCCGCCGTCGGGCGCCAGGAGGCCGTCGCGGCCCTCGTCGGCCTCTTCACCGGCCCCCTCTTCCGCGCCGCGCTCCACCTGTGGGTGGCCGCCGCCGACGAGGACCAGCTGCGCGACCGCGTCACCGAACTCGAAGCCCGCGTGGGCCGCGAGTCCCACCGCATCGCCGTCGAGCTCCTCGGCGCCGACGAGTCCCGCCCCGGCGTCCGCGAATCCGTCCAGGGCCTCCTCGACATGGCCCGCGGCCTCGGCCTCGCCACCCTGCTGACCGACGACCGGGCCCGCCGGGAGCGCGTCGTGGCGCAGTGGGCCCGGCTGCTGGACGAGGCGCTGGGCTGAGGCGTTGGACGAGGCGCTGGGGTGAGGCGCTGGGGTGAGGCGCGTCGGCGGGTGGCCGGGGGCCGGCCGCTCACGCGCCCGGCCGCTCACGCGCCCGGCCGCTCACGCGCCGGTGCGAGGCGCTCCTGCGAGGCGCTGGACGAGGCGCTCCTGCGAGGCGCCCCCGCGGGAGGTGACCCTGCGAGGCCGCTTCCCGCCCGCCCCGTGACGCGGGCCACAGCCACCCTCGCGCCCCCGCAGTACGCTGGTCGCATGCTTTCGCTCGTACGTCGTCGCCACGTGGACCTGCTCCGCGTCGCGAGCATGGGCTGTCCGGGTCGTCACTGACCCCAGGCCCCACCCCCTCGCCCGGCACGGAACGACACGGCACGACCTGCCACGCATCCGTATCCCGGGCGCCGTACACCCCCGCGGACGCACATCATGAGTTACACCTCGCAGCTCCCCATCGTCGACCTCGCCGCCGCCGACCGAGGCCCCCAGGCCCGTCGGCTGCTCCACGCGCAGCTCCACTCCGCCGCCCATGACGTGGGTTTCTTCCAGCTCGTCGGGCACGGCGTGACCGAGGCCGAGACGCGGGCGCTGACCGGCGCCATGCGGGCCTTCTTCGCGTTGCCGGAGGCGGACCGGCTCGCCCTGGACACCACCAACTCGCCGCACTTCCGCGGCTACACCCGGATCGGCGACGAGCGCACCGGCGGCGCCCGCGACTGGCGCGACCAGCTGGACATCGGGGCCGAGCGGCCCGCGCACGTGCCGGGCCCGCACGAGCCCGCGTACTGGTGGCTGCAGGGCCCCAACCAGTGGCCGGCCGCCCTGCCGGAACTGCGGCTCGCGGCGCTGAACTGGGTCGAGCGGCTCAGCGGCGTCGCCGAGCGGCTGCTGCACGAGCTGCTGCTGTCGATCGGCGCCGCGCCCGACTTCTACGACGACGCGTTCGGCCCGCGCGCCCACCCGCACCTGAAGCTGGTGCGCTACCCGGGCAGCAGCGGCGAGGGCGACGACCAGGGCGTCGGCGCGCACAAGGACTACGGCTTCCTGACGCTGCTCCTGCAGGACCAGGTGGGCGGGCTCCAGGTGGAGCGGGAGGACGGGCTCTTCCACGACGTGCCGCCGCTGCCGGGCGCCTTCGTGGTCAACCTCGGCGAGCTCCTGGAGGTGGCGACGGACGGCTACCTGGTCGCCACCAACCACCGGGTGGTCTCGCCCCCCGGGGCGACGGAGCGCTTCTCCGTCCCGTTCTTCTACAACCCGCGGCTCGACGCCCGGATCGTCCCGCTCCGGTTCCCGTACGCCGCGGCGGCGCCCGGGATCACGACCGACCCGGCGAACCCGCTGTTCGCCGAGTACGGCCGTAACGAGCTGAAGGGCAAGCTGCGCGCCCATCCGCTGGCGGCGGCCCGCCACCACGCGGACCTGCTGCTGGCCCAGGATCAGCCGGCGATGTCCTCGTAACCCTCGATCTCGCGCGGGTCCCGCTGCCCGGGGCCCTTGTAGAGCGCGGACGGACGGACCAGCCGGCCGGTGCGCTTCTGCTCCAGGATGTGCGCCGACCAGCCGGCCGTGCGGGCACAGGTGAACATCGAGGTGAACATGTGCGCCGGCACCTCGGCGAAGTCGAGGACGATGGCCGCCCAGAACTCGACGTTGGTGGCGAGGACGCGGTCGGGGCGCCGGTTGTGCAGCTCCTCCAGGGCGGCCTTCTCCAGGGCCTCGGCGACCTCGAAGCGCGGCGCGGCGAGCTCCTTGGCCGTGCGGCGCAGGACGCGGGCGCGCGGGTCCTCGGCGCGGTAGACGCGGTGGCCGAAGCCCATGAGCCGCTCGCCCTTGTCGAGGGCCTGCTTCACGTAGGCGGTGGCGTCGCCGGTGCGCTCGATCTCCTCGATCATGCCGAGCACGCGGGAGGGCGCGCCGCCGTGCAGCGGGCCGGACATGGCGCCGACCGCACCCGACAGGGCCGCGGCCACGTCGGCGCCGGTGGAGGCGATGACGCGGGCGGTGAAGGTGGAGGCGTTCATGCCGTGCTCGGCGGCGGAGGTCCAGTAGGCGTCGACGGCCTTGACGTGCTTCGGGTCGGGCTCGCCCCGCCAGCGGACCATGAACCGCTCGACGACGGTCTCGGCCTTGTCGATCTCGCTCTGCGGGACCATCGGCAGCCCCTGGCCGCGGGCCGACTGGGCCACGTACGACAGGGCCATGACGGCGGCGCGGGCGAGGTCGTCGCGGGCCTGCTCGGCGGAGATGTCCAGAAGCGGTTTCAGGCCCCAGACCGGCGCGAGCATCGCGAGGGCGGACTGCACGTCGACGCGGATGTCGCCGGAGTGCACCGGGATGGGGAAGGGCTCGGCGGCCGGCAGGCCGGGGTTGAAGGCCCCGTCGACCAGCAGGCCCCAGACGTTGCCGAAGGAGACGTGACCGACCAGGTCCTCGATGTCGACCCCGCGATACCGGAGGGCGCCGCCCTCCTTGTCGGGCTCGGCGATCTCGGTCTCGAACGCGACGACTCCTTCGAGCCCCGGTACGAAGTCAGACATGAGGTGGCTCCTCTATAGCGATGTGTGCGGTGCATGCGCTGTGCGGCGACGCATGCGATGCCTGATCGATGATCAATCATTAGGTCGGGCCGGTTGGCGGGACGTAACAGTGATCCAGCGCACGAGTCTGTACGGTTCCGATGATGCGGGGAAGCGTGACATCCGGCACACTGCGCCGAACCGGCGATGAAGGATTAGCGGCCCGTGGTGCCGGGCAGACTCGGGCGCTACGGCAGGATGGCCCCGTGACCGAAGCTCTCGATCCCGCCGACATGCGCGAGCAGTACCGCACCATGGAGTTGACCGTGGCGGACCTCGCACCCGAACCGATCGAACAGTTCTCGCGCTGGTTCAAGGAGACCGCCGCGACGCCGGCGATCCACGAGCCGAACGCGATGGTCGTCTCCACCGCCACCCCCGACGGCCGCCCGTCCTCGCGCACCGTGCTGCTCAAGCACTACGACGGGGCGGGTTTCGTGTTCTTCACCAACTACGGTTCCCGCAAGGGCCGCGAGCTGGCCGACAACCCGTACGTCTCGCTGCTCTTCCCCTGGCATCCGATGGCCCGCCAGGTCATCGTCACCGGCCGCGCGGTGCGCACCGGGCGCGACGAGACGGTGGCGTACTTCCGCACCCGCCCGCACGGCTCGCAGCTGGGCGCGTGGGCGAGTCACCAGTCGTCGGTGATCGGTTCGCGCGCCGAACTGCTCGCCCGGTACGAGGAGCTGGCCGCCCGCTACCCGGAGGACGAGCAGGTGCCGGTGCCGCCGGAGTGGGGCGGCCTGCGGGTGGTGCCGGAGACGGTGGAGTTCTGGCAGGGCCACGAGAACCGGCTGCACGACCGCCTGCGGTACGTGCGCGAGGACGCCGGGGACGATGCGGCCTGGCGGGTGGAGCGCCTCTCGCCCTGAAAACACAGACGACCCGTGGGCCTGGGTCCCGTCCGCTGCAGTTCGGACGGAAGCCGGCCGGACTTACCGGCGGCCCACGGGTCGGGTGACTGCGTTGTCGTCGGCAGAAGGCCTGCCGCGGTGCACAAGAGTGCGACGGCAGGCCTTAGCCCGCAGTCACCTCACGAGTCCGAAAAGAAACCATGTTTTCGGATCACCTCCTTTCACGTGTGGCTTCACCCTAGGAAGCCCCGCGCCCCCGCTCAACCTATTTTCGGGAACGGGCTGTGTCCTGGGTCACGTTTCCAGTTGAATGAGGCGGGGGGTGTCGAATGAGTGCTTCGACGGGTTCTGCCAGCGACACGGCGCGGGTTCCGGGGGTGCCGGGGGCGGACCTGCTGGCCGCCCTGCTCGACGGGATGGACGCGGCCTTGTGCGCGCTGGACTCCGACGGGACCGTCACCCACTGGAACCGCGAGGCCGAGCGGATCCTCGGCTGGTCGGCCGGGGAGGCCGTCGGACGGCGCGGCTTCGACGGCTGGGCGGCCCGCAGCGCCGACGCCGGGGAGACCCTGGCCCGGCTGATGCGGGCGATGACCGCGCCCGGCCGCCAGGTCCACGAGTTCGCGCTGCTGCGCAAGGACGGCGGGCGGGTCCTGGTCCGCACCCAGACGGCGGGCGTGCGCGCGGCCGACGGCGCCCCGGCCGGGGTGTACTGCGCCTTCAGCGAGGTGCACGTCCAGGTCGACCTGGAGCGGTCGATCGCCCTGAGCGAGGCCCTCTTCGAGGACGCGTCCTGGGGCGTCGTGCTGGTCGACGTGGACCTGCGCCCGGCGGTCGTCAACGCCTACGCGGCCCGCGCGCTCGGCACCGCCCGCACCACGCTGCTCGGGCGCCCGCTGGGCGAGATCGTCACCCAGGGCGTCGAACAGCTGGAGTCCGCCCTCCAGCACGTCCTCGCCGCGGGCGCGCCGCCCGAGCCGACCGACCTGTGGGTGACGCTGCGCGGCCCGCGCGGCGAGCGCCGCCGCTGCTGGCGCTCCGGCTTCGTCCGGCTCGCCTCACCGCTCGCCGAGGAGCCGGAGCCGGTCCCGCTGGGCGTCGGCTGGCTCTTCCAGGACGTCACCGACGCCCGTCTCGCCGAGCAGGGCGCGGACCGGCTGCGCTTCCGCTGGAGCCAGCTGCACCGCGCGGGCGCGGCGGCGGCGGAGTGCGAGGACCCGGCGGAGGCCGCCGCGGTCCTGCTGGACTTCGCCCTGGCCGGCTTCGCCGACCACGTCCTGGTCGACCGCACCCTCCCCGACGGGCGCCTGGTCCGCACCCTGGCCACCCCGGCGGGCACCCCCGGCCCGGTCACCCCGACGGCGAGCGGCGGCATCCCGCTGCCCTACGCCGCGTCCCACCCCGCCGTCCTGTCCTTCGCCCGCCCGGGCTGCACCCGTGCGAGCGCGGCCCCCGACGCACCGGACTGGTCCACCGACCGCCTCTGGCCCCCGGGCATGACCCACGCCCTCTGCGTCCCCCTCCGCGCCCGCGCCCGCACCCTGGGCGTCGCCACCTTCCTCCGCTCCCCGTCCCGCCCGGCCTTCGAGCGGGACGACGCGGTGTACGCGGAGACGGTCGCGGGGCGGGTGGCGGCGGCGCTGGACGCGAGCGAGCGCTTACGGCAGCCGACGGGACCCGAGGGGAACTGACGGGCTGTGGACAAGCCGGAGTGGCTGTCGGTCGCCTGTGCGATCATCGCGCCGAATACGCGAAGTCACCGCTCCGGGGGGAACGGAACATGTCTCAACCCTTGCGTGCGGCCGGGAGAACCACGCCGTACGCCGCTCTGTTCGCCACCCTGTCCGTACTGTTGTCCTTGCTGCTGCCCACCGGCGCCGCCTGGGCCGCGGAGGCGCCCTCGCCCCCGCCGTCCACGCCGAAGGCGACGTCCGAGGCGTCCCGGACGCCTCGGACGAGCGCGCCCGAGGCGCCTGAGGCACCGGCCGCCGAGGACTGCTCGCCGCTGGCGCTCGCCCGGTTCGGCGGCCCGGGCGCGGCCGTCGGCAAGGCCTCGCTCGCCGGAAACGGCACGGCCTGCTTCACCTTCACCGCCGAGCGGTCCGGAATGCACCGGGTGCTGCTGGCCGGCCGCTACGGGACCCGCGCCGCCGTCTTCGACGGCGAGACGGAGCTCGACTGCTACGACTCCGACTGGGGCCCCGGCTGGTGTGCCCTGCCCCGCTCCGGCGCGTTCACCCTGCGCCTGGACAACGGCTCGGTCGACCCCGACGAGGCGTCGGTGACGGTCACGCCCCTCGCCTCCGACGACGGCTGTCTGCCCGAGACCGGCACTTCCTGGGACCAGGAGCCCCTCACGGGGTCCCTCGTCAGTCCGCTGGGTCTCGTCTGCCGGCCCTTCGCGGCCAAGCCGGGCGAGCGCATCACGCACACGTTCGACATGGTCGTCTACGGCGACGAGCGGGGCTGGATCACGGACGAGACCGGTGGCCCCGTCTGCGACCTGCGCGCGCCGGGCGAAGGCTGCGTCCTGCCCGGTGACGGCCCCTACCGGGTCATCGGAGAGGCGTCCGGCAATCCTTTCGAGGCCTTCCCCGTCGACTACCGCCTGAAGATCCGTCGCCTCTCGGACCCCGAGGGCTGTGCGACCGTGCCGGTGAACGCCTACGGCTCGGCCCCGACGATCGCGTCCCCGGCGACCGGCTGCAAGACCTTCACCGTGCCCGTGACGGGCGACTACGACGTGTACGGCGTCGCGCAGCCCGAGGGCCAGCGTTCCCGCCTCAGGCTCTACGACCGCGCCGGCACGACCGTCTGCGAGCCCTGGAGCGCCTGCCGGCTCACCTCCGGCGTCCTGTACACGGCGACGACCGACGACGCGACCCTGATCCTCCGGCCGGCGGCCGCCGACGGCTGCGAGACCGTCTCCCTGGGCGCTCTGGAGGGCCGCTTCACCGCGCCCGGTGAGATCGACTGCCTGACGCTGCCCCTGCCCGAGAACGCCCACCTGGCGATCCTCAAGCCGAGCGGCGGCCCCGAGCCCCGCCCGGACCTCACCGTCGTGAGGGCGGACGGCGGCTACGTCTGCGGAGAGGAGACCCTGATCCAGGGCACCTGTGTCCTGACCGGCCAGGGTCCGTTCCGCGCGGTGGTCTCCACCGACGACACCCAGCCGCCGACCGGTGCCTACCGGCTGGTGCTGTACCGAACGGACGCCGCCCACGCCTGCCCGGTCTTCCCCGCGGGCGACTTCACGGCGACGAGCGCCGCCGCCCGGCTCACCACGGGTGACGGGGTCTTCTCCGGCTGTCTGTCCATCCCGGCCGACGCGCACTCCACCTCCGAGAACATGCAGATCAGCTCGGGGGCCGGGGCGGCCGCCGCCCAGTACTCGGTCCTGGACACCACGGGCAGGCAGGTCTGTCAGGGCCGGTCCGACTACGGCAGCTTCACCACCTGTGCCCTGACGCCGGGTCTCGCCCACACCGTGCTCCTCGCGGGCAGCGACACCGCTTCGGCGTACACGCTCGTCCGCCGGGACGTGACCGCTACCGCGAAGGGCTGCGCGGTGACTCCGGCGACAGCGGTCGGCGGCCCGTCCTCGGGCGGCGCGCTCGCCGCCCCGGGTGCGCTGCTCTGCCGCCAGGTGACGACCGGTGACGCCGGGGACGTGCTGCACCTCGACGTCCGCGACCCGCTGGGCACGGCGAACGTCCTGGCCTACGACGCGAGCGGCAGCGGCGTTCCCACTTGCGGCTACCGCAACAAGGCGTGCGCGGTCACCGGCTCGACCCGTTACCAGGTCGTGCTGACCGTGCCGGCGCACCTGAAGGCCGCCGCCGCGTACCGCTTCGACGCGCTGCGCATCGGCACGCCGGAGGGCCCCGCTCCGGAGTGCACCCGCGCCCCGGACATCACCTACGGGTACGGGCCGATCGAGGGCGTGCTCGACGAGCAGCACACGGCGGCCTGCCTGTCGCTGCCCACCGCCGCCCGCGACCGCTTCGACCTGAAGGTCGCCGACACCGCCGGCCGTACGGAGACGGGGGTGCCCGCGCTGTACGACGCGAGCGGTGACAACGGGTGCTTCGGCGTGGGGGCGTCGGCGTACCAGTGCTACCTCACGGAGGGTTCGGGCTCCAACGCCTCGCCCAGCACCTTCGTCCTCGGCCTGCCGGAGAAGGCGGCCAGGACGGACTACAGCACCCGGCTCGACTGCTGGTCGCTCCATTGCGGCACCGCGCAGATCACCATCGGAGACGTCTCCCCGACCTCCGCCCAGGGCGGGAAGGTCGTCACGCTCACCGTGACCGGCACAGCCCTCGGCATGCGGGACTACGTCCGGCTGACCGACGGCTCGAAGACCCTCACGGCCACCACGGTGTCCGTGTCCCCGGACGCCCGGACCCTGACGGCGACGCTGGACCTGCGGAGCGTCGGCGAGAGCAGCTGGAACGTCAGCGTGATCGCTTGGGCCGGCTGGGCTTACCAGCGCGGCACGTTCACGGTCACCAAGCCCGCCCCGTCCGCGCTCGGCACCTACAAGCCGCTCACCCCCACGCGCCTGATGGACACCCGCACCGGCGTCGGCGTCCGCAAGGGCAAGGTCGGCCCGGACGGCACCGTCACCCTGCAGGTCGCGGGCAACGGCGGAGTCCCGGCCACCGGGGTCGGCGCCGTCGTGCTCAACGTGACGGCGACCGGGCCGACGGCGGCGGGCTTCGTGTCGGTGTTCCCGGACGGCACGCAGCGCACGTCGGCATCGAACCTGAACTTCAAGGCCGGGCAGACGATCCCCAACCTGGTGATCGTGCCGGTCGTGAACGGCAAGGTGAGCTTCTACAACCGCGCGGGCTCCGTCGACCTACTGGCCGACGTGGCCGGCTACTACGTGACGGACGGCTCGGGAGCCACGTACCGGCCCGTGACGCCGACCCGGCTGATGGACACCCGGACCGGTCTCGGCGTGCCCAAGGCCAAGGTCGGGGCGGCGGGGACGGTCACCCTGCAGGTGACGGGGAAGGCGGGCGTCCCGTCCTCCGGCGTCACCGCCGTCGTGCTCAACGTGACGGCGACCGGGCCGACGGCGGCGGGCTTCGTGTCGGTGTTCCCGGACGGCACGCAGCGCACGTCGGCATCGAACCTGAACTTCACCGCCGGGACGACCATCCCCAACCTGGTCGTCGTGCCGGTCGTGAACGGCAAGGTGAGCTTCTACAACCACTCCGGATCCGTGGACCTGCTCGCCGACGTGTCCGGCTACTTCACCACCGACGGGACGGGGTCGGCGTACAAGCCGATCGCGCCGACCCGGCTGATGGACACCCGTTCCGGTCTCGGCGTGCCCAAGGCGAAGGTCGGCCCGGACGGGACCGTCACGCTCGCCGTGGCCGGGACCGCGGGCATCCCGGCCACCGGCGTCACGGCCGTGGTGCTCAACGTGACGGCGGTCGCGCCGACGGCGGCGGGTTTCGTGTCGGTGTTCCCGGACGGGACGGTCCGGACCTCCGCCTCGAACCTGAACTTCACCGCCGGGACGACCATCCCCAACCTGGTCGTCGTGCCCGTGGTGAACGGGAAGGTGGGTTTCTACAACAAGGCGGGGTCCGTGGACCTGCTGGCGGATGTCGCCGGGTACTACGTCTCGTAGGAGGCCCGTGCGACCTGACGGACAGCACGGGGGCGGTGGCGAGGATTCGCCACCGCCCCCGTGCGGGTTTCCGGCCTCAGTGGCGGAAGAAGATGCGGTCCCCGTACTCCGTCATCACGCGCCCGTTCCACTCGTGCCCGCCGTCCACGTTGCCCGAGCGGAGCAGCGGCGGCTCGATGCCGAGGCGGACCAGTTCCTCGGCGGCGGCGGCCATCGTGGCCTGCATGAGGGCGCTGGTGACGACGGTGGAGGCGGGGGCGAAGGGGGCCTCGATGCCCTCGTGGGTGAGTTCGGCGTCGCCGATGGCGATCTTCGAGTCGAGGACGACGTCGCAGTGGTCCTTCAGGTACGTCCCCGAGACGTGCCGCGACTTGGTCTCCGTCGCGTACGCGACCGAGGTGACCCCGATCACGGTGAGGCCGAGCGCGCGGGCGTTCATCGCCATCTCGACCGGCAGGGCGTTGCGCCCGGACAGGGAGATGATGATCAGGACGTCGCCGGCCCGCGCGGGGGAGGAGTCCAGGACGGCGCCGGCCAGGCCGTCGACGCGTTCGAGCGCGGAGCCCAGGGTCGCGGGCATGACGTCGACGCCGACGACGCCCGGCACGGCCAGCAGGTTCATCAGGGCGAGGCCGCCCGCGCGGTAGACGACGTCCTGCGCGGCGAGCGAGGAGTGGCCCGCGCCGAAGGCGAAGAGCCGGTTGCCCGCGGCCACCGCCCCGGCGATGGCGGTCCCGGCCGCGGAGATGGCGTCCGCCTCTTCGTCCCGCACCTTCTGGAGCAGGCCGATCGCGGCGTCGAAGAACTGTCCGGCCAGCTTGCTCTCGCCCATGGCGGCGGCTCCTTCTCGTCGTGGTCGCCGATCACGGTGCGGTCTGGACCATTGCTCTGTCAATACCGCCTCGCCCGTGCGCGCCCCGGTTGTCCGCGCGATGCGTCAGAATTGGTGCAGGGCCAGCGCACGACTCATTGAGGGGCACGTATGTCCGGACTGATCGACACCACGGAGATGTATCTCCGCACCATCCTTGAGCTCGAAGAGGAAGGTGTGGTCCCCATGCGCGCCCGGATCGCCGAGCGGCTGGACCAGAGCGGTCCGACCGTGAGCCAGACGGTGGCCCGCATGGAGCGTGACGGCCTGGTGGCCGTCGCCAGCGACCGGCACCTGGAGCTCACGGACGAGGGCCGCCGCCTGGCCACCCGCGTGATGCGCAAGCACCGGCTCGCCGAGTGTCTGCTCGTCGACGTGATCGGCCTGGAGTGGGAGCAGGTCCACGCGGAGGCGTGCCGCTGGGAGCACGTGATGAGCGAAGCCGTGGAGCGCCGGGTCCTGGAGCTGCTGCGCCACCCGACGGAGTCGCCGTACGGCAACCCGATCCCGGGCCTGGAGGAGCTGGGCGAGAAGGCCGAGGCGGAGTCCTTCCTGGACGACTCGATGGTCTCGCTGGCCGACCTGGAGGCCGGCGGCGAGGGCAAGACGGTGATCGTCCGCCGGATCGGCGAGCCCATCCAGACGGACGCCCAGCTGATGTACACGCTGCGCCGTGCGGGCGTGCAGCCGGGTTCGGTGGTCTCCGTGACCGAGTCCCCCGGCGGCGTCCTGGTGGGCAGCAGCGGCGAGGCGGCCGAGCTCGACGCCGAGGTCGCCGCGCACGTCTTCGTCGCCAAGCGCTGACGGTCGGGTTCCGCCCCTCCGGGTCCCGTCCGTTCTCGCACCCCTCGTCCCTTCCGCATCCCCTCCCGTCCCGTGCGGGGCCCGGTTTACGGCGGAATCGCCACGCCCGCGCCCCCGCCCGTGCCACGCTGGGGGGATGAGGGTCGTCCTCCATGCGTATCGCGCCACCGCGACAGAAAGCCCCGGCGCCCTGAGGCGCCGGGGCCTGTCCTCCCCTGTGCTGACCCGGAGCCCCGAGCTCCCAGGGTCATTCCCCACGGACCGATTTCCCCGAGCGGTCCGCCTCCCGCTGAAGATCTCCCCTCGGCCGCGTCCGTCAATCCTTGAGCGCCGTCACTCGAACGAGGGGTGTTGAGCGGCAGGAGCTCATTTTCGAATACAGGTTCGATAGTCTGGCGCAGTTCCAAGGGAAAGAGGGGGTGCCGAGCAGCATGGTGCGACGACTCGACGTCACCGGGGCCGACGGCGTACGGCTGGCGGCCTGGGACTTCACGGAGGAGACCGCCCCGGGGGCGGCCGACGGCTCCGGCGTCTTACTCCTGCACGGGCTCATGGGCCACGCCGCCCACTGGACCCACGCCGCCCGCCGGCTGGGCCGGCGCCACCGCACGGTCGCCCTCGACCAGCGCGGCCACGGGCACAGCGAGAAGCCCGCCGCGGGCCCGTTCACGCGCGAGGCGTACGTCGCGGACGCGGCGGCCGTCGTCGAGCGGCTCGGCCTCGGCCCCGTCACCCTCGTCGGGCACTCCATGGGCGCCCTCACCGCCTGGCAGCTCGCCGCCGAGCGCCCCGACCTCGTCCGCGCCCTCGTCATCTGCGACATGCGCGCCTCCGCCCTCGGCGCGGCCTCCCAGCGCGAGTGGCAGGACTGGTTCCGCCGCTGGCCCGTCCCCTTCGCCTCGCTGGACGCCGTCCGGCAGTGGTTCGGCGACGCGGACCCCTGGGTCGAGCGCCCGCACCCGGCCAGGGGCGAGTTCTTCGCCGAGGTGATGGCCGAGCGGCCCGACGGCTGGCGCCCCGTCTTCGACCCCGCCCAGATGCTCACCTCCCGCGAGACCTGGGTCCACGACGCGCACTGGGAGTCCCTCGCCCAGGTCCGCTGCCCCACCCTCGTCGTCCGCGGTCTCGACGGTGAGCTGGGCCGGGCCGAGGCGCAGGAGATGGTCCGGGTCCTGCCCCGAGGGGCGTACGCGGAGATCCCCGACGCCGGGCACCTCCTCCACTACGAGCACGCCGACGCCTGGTGGGAGACCGTCGAACCCTTCCTGGAGGGCGTCCTGACGCCCCGGCGGACACCGGCGCCGGGTCTATAAGATCACCGGCGGGCGCCCATCAGGGCGCCCGCCGCATCAGCGATGCCGGCGACGGAAGTGACGGTCAGCGACGTCGGTGCAGCCGGTGCCGCCGACCGGCGTCGGCGACGTCAGACCCGGAGGTTCCCTTGCAGCTCGCCCGCCGTACGGTCCTGCTCGCGGCCGGTGCCGCGTCCGCCGCCCTCGCCGTCGCCGCCCCCGGCGCCGCCGCGGCCGCCGGACCCCTGCCCCCGGCCGGGCCGCACACCGGCGACAACCCGGTCGTGCGGGAGAACCTGGCGGAGGGCTCCGACCAGTGGGGCATCGGCTGCGGCGAGACCTGCGGGGTCGACGCGAAGAACCCCCGGATCCAGGGGTACGCGTCCGCCGCCTCCGTCGAGCCGGGCCAGGACCTCGCCCTGCGCGTGTCGGCGCGCGGCGACCGCACCTGCACGGTCGAGATCTACCGCCTCGGCCACTACGGCGGCGACCGCGCCCGCCACCTGCTCACCGCCGCCGACGTCCCGGCCGACGGCCGGACCTGGAAGACGCGGGTCCCCGCGAGTTGGATCTCCGGCCTCTTCCTCGCCGTCCTCACCACGCCCGACGGGCACCGCGCCTACGCGCCCTTCGTGGTCCGCGAACCCGCCCGCCGCTCCGACGTCCTGGCCGTCGTCCCGCTGAGCTACGCCGGCCGGCGCCCGTACCCCGGGCTCGGCATGCCCGAGACCCTGGGGAGGGACGCGAGCACGGCCCGCTGGCTGGAGGAGGCGGGGTACGACGTCACGTACGCGACCGAGGAGGACGTCCGCCGGGGCAGGGTCCGCCCGGCCCGTTACGCGGCGGTCGTGCACCCCTCGGCCACCGCCCTGCCCCGTCCGCTCGCCCTCGCCGAGCCCGGCCACACGGACGAGCGGACCCGGCAGCAGGCCGCCGAACTCCTCGACGGCCTGCTCCGATAGGACCGTCAGGCCCCGGGACGGGCGTCAGCAGACCCAGAAGCTGACGTCCGCGCCCACCCAGCCCACCAGGTTCCGCTCGTCCCAGATGGTCACCTTGCCGTCCGCCGCCACCTCGAAGCGCACCGCCATGGTGTCGGCGGTGACGGCGCCGCCGGTCACCACGCCCAGCAGCCGCTGCGTACGGTTCGGCCGCACCCGCGGCGGCAGGGTGAACAGCACCTCGCCCTGGCCCCACGCGGTGTTGTCCGCCTTCGACAGCGAGAAGTGCAGGTGCACCTGGTCGCCGGCGATCCGGTACTGGGGCACGTAGTTGGCGCTGGTTGGGGTGTACGCGGGGGAGAGGCCCGGCACCTCGGTCCACGGGTTCGTCCCGGGGTGCGGGAAGCGGGCCACGTTCAACTGGCGCACGCCGTCCGGCTTCCCGGCTATGCCGAACGCCAGCGTGTCCTCGTACACGCAGATTCCCTCGGGCTCGCGGTTGGCGATGCCCGGGAAGGCGGTGATGCTCCGCGTCTGGAGCACGGTGCCGGAGGCCCAGTCCGTGCACGTCACCTGGAAGTTGTCGACGTTCTGGTCGCCGTACAGGTGGTAGACGTAGTCGCCGAGGCTCGTGAAGCCCTGGAGGGTCTTGCCCGATTCCCCGAACGTCATCGACCGGACCCGCTGGAACATGCCGGTGGCGGCGAGCCCCAGGTCGTAGGCGTCGATGCCGCCGGTCGCCGTCGGCGAGGACACGTTGTTCGACTGCCAGCGGAAGATCAGCTGGTGCCGGGTCGGGTCGATCGACGCGGAGACCCGGAACACGCCGGTACGCGGGGTCCGGACGACGGCCGCGTCGGACGCGTCGGCGGTGCCGTTCGGCACGTACGGGATGCGGGCGAGGGCGGTGGCCCAGCCGCCGTTCGGCACGGCGCCGGTCCACAGGTAGGTCCCGGTGGCGTTCTTCTCGACGCACAGCCCGGTCCCGTGCCCGGACCTGCCGAGGTACATCTTGTCGACGAGCGCCCCGTCGGCGCTGAGCCGGGTGACGGTGACCCGGTCCATGTCCTCCGGTGTGCCGTCGGGCTGGCAGACGTACCAGAGCTGGTCGACGGTCTCCCAGAACACCGACTGCGCGACGCTGACGGACGAGGCGAGGGTGGCGCCGACGAGCAGCGGGGGCGTGACGGCGGAAGCGAGCTTGATCAAGTGACGTCTCCTCGGAAGCGGCAGGAAGCCTTGAGCATCGCATGATCATCGCGTGGGCATGTCACAGCCGCCGGGGCCGTCTCGTCCAGGGGATGTAGGCACACACCGCCAAGGCCAAGGAGCCCGCCATGGAACCCCGCCTGAACCTCGCCGCCACCCTCGCCACCAGCAAGGCCATGAAGCACATCATGGCGGCCGGCCGCGCCGTCGCCGAGTCCTCCCTGCCGCTCGCCACCCGCGACCTGGTGATGATCCGCGTCAGCCAGGTCAACGGCTGTGCCTTCTGCGTCGACATGCACACCAAGGAGGCGACGGCGGCCGGCGAGACGTCCGTCCGCCTCCACCTGGTGGCCGCCTGGCGCGAGGCCACGGTCTTCACCGAAGCGGAGCGCGCCGCGCTGGACCTCGCCGAGCAGGGCACCCGCATCGCGGACGGCGCGGGCGGCGTGACGGACGCGGCCTGGGAGAACGCGGAGAAGCACTACGACGAGGAGCAGCTCATCGCCCTCGTCTCCCTGATCTCCTTCATGAACACCGTCAACCGCCTCAACGTCATCACCCAGCAGCCCGCCGGGACGTACGAGGTGGGGCAGCTGGCCGCCGCGCACTGAAGCGGGTGCGGAAGCGGACGTCACGGGGTCGGGCGCCGGGGCCGGCCGTGGCCGTCCGGCCCGATGCCCGGCCGGTGTCAGCTCCGGTCCGCCGCCGCCGGGCGGGGGTGGTCTTCCAGGTCGGCGATCATGTCGGCCAGCCAGGCGAGTTCGGCCTGTGAGGTCGCCCGGGCGATCAGCAGGATGCCGCTGCGGAACGGGTCGGTGATCTCCTCGGCGCCGAGCGGCCGGGTGTCGTCGTAGAAGAAGCTGGCGGGCTCGTCGAGGAAGGCGAGCCGGCGGCGGAGCACGGCGGCCTGCTCGGCCGGGTCGTCGAGGTGGCGCAGGAAGGCCAGCACCGTGAACCAGCGGTTCTCGTCGCTGATGTCCAGCTGCTCGGGCGTGCGGAGCCGTTCGAGCAGCGCCGCCCGCCCGGCCGGGGTGAGGTGCAGGGTGTGCCGGGGGGCGGCGGTCGATCCGGGCTCCGTCTCGCGGACGAGCAGGCTGTCGGTCTCCAGGCGCTTGATCGCCGGATAGAGGGTGCCGTCGCTGAGCGGGCGGATGTGGCCGGTCAGCGCGGCCAGGTGTCGGCGCAGTTCGTATCCGTGCATCGGCCGGTCCCTGAGGAACCCGAGAATCGCGAGCTTGAGCATGAGGCCATGCTGCCACCTCGCCGATCCGGCGAGGTATATCGATTCCGCTATACCTCGATGCCGAGGTAGCCTCGGGGAGTCATCCCGAGAGCAAGGAGTCGGCCATGCGCCATGCCCCCGTGACCCCCGACGGCGACCGGATCCGCTGGGTGGAGATCCCCGGCGCCGAGCCCGCCCGGCTCTACCTGCACGGACTCGGTGCCACCTCGCCGGTCTACTGGGCCGCCGCCGCAGCGCACCCCCTGTTGACCGGTCGCCGCTCCCTGCTCCTCGACCTGCTCGGCTTCGGCATCAGCGACCGCCCCACGGACTTCTCCTACACCCTGGAGGCGCACGCGGACGCCGTGGCGGCGGCGCTGGAGGCCGCCGACGTGACGGGCGCCGAGGTCATCGCGCACAGCCTGGGCGGGGCCGTGGCGATCCTGCTCGCCTCCCGGCACCCGCGGCTGGTCGCGAACCTGGTCCTCGTGGACTCCGTCCTGGACCCGGCCCCGCCGGTACCCGCTCCCGGCAGCAGCGGAATCACCGCCTACACGGAGGAGGAGTTCCTGGCCGACGGGTGGCAGCGGACCGAGGAGCGGGTCGGCCCGCTCTGGTGGTCCACGATGCGGCTCGCCGGTCGTGAGGCGCTGTACCGCACCACGGTCCACCGGGCCCGGGGGACCTCCCCGGCCCTGCGCGACCATCTGGCGGGCCTGTCCGTCCCGCGCACCTGCCTCCACCCGGCGGCCGACGGTGAACCGGCCGACGCGGCGGGACTGCGGGCCTCGGGCGTGACCGTCCGGGCGATCCCCGACTGCGGCCACAACATCATGTTCGACAACCCCGACGCGTTCGCGCGCGCGGTCGTCGACGCGTCGGCGACCTGACCGCCGCGCGCACGCCCCGCCGCCCGCCGCCCGGCCCCGCCGCCGCCCACGCCGGGCCGCCGCCGCCCACGCCGGGCCGCCGCCGCCCGGGCCGGGCGCGGCTGAAAACCGCACGGGCGAACCGGCCATTCCTCTGACATTTCGTTGACCGGCGGTCATGTGTTTGCAAAGGATTGCATGTCCATGCCAGCAACGGAGATCGAGGTATCACGTGTCCGGCATACGCCGCAGACGTTCGTACGCCCTGAGCATCGCCGCCGCAGCGACCCTCCTCTTGTTCCCGACCGCCGCGCAGGCCGTCGAGGCCCCCGAAGCGCCCTCCGCGCGGGCCGCCGCCCAGCCGGCCGCGGCAGCCCAGGCGGTGGAGCACAAGGTCCCGTCGACCGCCAAGGCGCGGGCGGCGGAGTACTGGACCCCCGAACGGATGGCGAAGGCCGTCCCGGCCGAGCGGGTGGAGCGCACCGGTGGACCCGGCGGCAGGCCCGCGCCCCAGCGGCCGACGGGCCCGGCGACGACCGGCTCCGACCCCGTCCTGGGGAACGCGGCCCGGGCCGAGGGCTTCCGGGCGACGGTCTCCGCGACCCAGGTCGTGGGCAAGGTCTTCTTCACCGGCTCGGACGGCAAGGACTACGTCTGCTCCGGCTCGGCGGTCAACAGCACCAACAAGAACATGGTGTTCACCGCCGGGCACTGCGTCCACGGCGGCCCCGGCCAGTCGTGGAACTCCAACTGGCAGTTCGTGCCGTACTACGACCACGGCAGCCGCCCCTATGGCACCTGGTGGGCCGAGACCCTCGTCGCCTTCAACGGCTGGACCAACGACGGGAACTTCGGTTACGACCTCGGCATCGTCATCACCTCGCCCAACTCCAGCGGTGAACTGGTCAACGCCGTGGGCGGCATGGGCCTCCAGTGGAACCAGTCCAAGGACCGCTTCGTGACGGCCATGGGCTACCCGCAGGCCCCGCCCTTCGACGGCCAGTGGCAGTACTTCTGCGCCGCGACCAGCTCCCAGCGCAGCTGGTGGACCACCGACCAGATCAAGATCCCGTGCAACATGACGGGTGGGTCGAGCGGCGGTCCCTGGATCTTCGGCAAGGACGACAACGTGTACTACAGCGGCTGGGTCAACGGCGTGAACAGCAACGTCGACAGCAAGGACAACCCGACGGAGATGCGCTCGCCGTACTTCGCCGGCTGGGTCGGCGACGCGTTCAACACGTACTCGTCGTACTGATGGCCAGGCCCGTCAGCGCCCCGCGCCACCTGCTCGTCGCCGCCGCGCTGCTGCTGTGCGCGCTCGCCGCGTGCGGGCCGAAGTCCGGCGCTCCGGGCGACGGCCGGAGCCACTCGGTGGATCCGAGCGGCAACCACGTCATCGAGAGCGGTGAGCCGGACATGCCCGTGGACCCCTGAGGGGTGAGACGGCGAAGAGGCCGGGCCCCAAGGGGTCCGGCCTCCTCTCGTACCGCCCGCGTCAGAACGCGAAGACCGTCCGCTCGGCCGTCTTGGCCCGCAGGTCGCACGTGTTGCCGTACCGGCTCGTCCAGTTGACCCGCTTGCCCTGCCAGACGCCGGAGCCGGTCACCACGATCGGGTCCCACTCCCGGGTGCAGGGGGTGCGGCCGGGGGAGGCGGCCGAGAGCCGGGACAGGTCGCCGCCCACCGCCGCCAGCTCCGAGCAGGCCTCCGCCGGAGCCGGGTGGGTGCCGCCGGGTGTGGGCGAACAGACGAGGGTGACCGCGCGGTCGACCGTGGCCGTGGCGGCGCGCTCGCCCTTGCCGACGGTGAGCACGAGCGCCGAGGGCGGGTAGAGCCCGGCGGGTGCGGCCTCGGCGTCGCTCGTGATCGCTGTGGCGACGAGGGCGAGGCCGGTGGTGGTGGCGAGCGCGGTGGCGCCCAGGGTCCGGAAGTAACGCACGGGGGTGTCCCTTCGCGTGTGAGTGCGGATACGGACGGGAGTCTTGTCGACGCGGAGGGTGATCGCACACCCGCTCGCCGCTTTCCGGCCGTACGTGCGAATCGCGGCCTACCGACCGGTAGTTCGGGCAGCTCGGAGCGGGTGTGCGGCGCTCGGGCGAGGTCCTTGACCGACCCGGTCGGGGTGGCGGTTCAACCGAGAACGACCGTCTGACCTGCGAGAGTCCGGAAAATGTTCCGAGTTGGAGCATTCTCGCCCGAGTTCGATCGACCGGAACCCTCCGTTCAGAGTCCCGCGACGTCCCGTGACGGCTCCCGGGATGTGATCCGGGCCACAACGTGTCACAGGATCGAGGGTCCTGGTGTCTTGATGCCGAACAACCAAGACGGAGGAGAGACACCATGAACGCGCACACCACCACCCCCACCCACGTGGTCGTCATCGGCGGCGGCTACGCCGGCGTCATGGCCGCCAACCGCCTCACCCAGCGCGACGACGTCACCGTCACGCTCGTCAACCCGCGCCCCGCCTTCGTGCACCGCATCCGCCTGCACCAGCTGGTGGGCGGCTCGGACAGCGCGGTCGTCGCCTACCGGGACGTGCTGGCCGAGCGCGTGAGCCTGGTGGTGGACTCCGCGACCCGGATCGACGCGGCCGGCCGCGGCGTGGACCTGGCGGGCGGCGGCACGCTCTCCTACGACTACCTCGTGTACGCGGTGGGCAGCGGCAGCGCCGACCCGGGCGTGCCCGGGGCTGCCGAGTTCGCGTACCCGATCGGCACCCTGGAGGAGGCGGAGCGACTGCGCCCCGCCCTCGACGCCGCTCCCGCGACCGCCCCCGTGACGGTCGTGGGCGCCGGTCCGACCGGCATCGAGACCGCCGCCGAACTCGCCGAGACCGGGCGTGCGGTGACCCTGGTCTGCGGCGGCGTCCTCGGCCCGTACCTCCACCCGCGGGGCCGCCGCTCGGTCGCCACGCGGCTGGCCCGGCTCGGCGTGACCGTGCTCGACGGCCCCGACACCAAGGTGACGGGCGTGCGCGCCGACAGCGTGCTGCTCGCCGACGGGCGCGAGCTGGAGAGCGCCGTGACGATCTGGACCGTGGGCTTCGGCGTGCCGGACCTCGCCGCGCGCAGCGGGTTCACCACCGACGCCCTGGGCCGCCTGCTCACGGACGAGACGCTGACGAGCGTGGACGACGAGCGCGTCATCGCGGCCGGGGACTCGGCGGCCCCCTCGGGCCTGCCGCTGCGGATGAGCTGCCAGGCCGCGATGCCGCTGGGCGCTCAGGCCGCCGACACGATCCTCAGCCGGATCACGGCCGAGCAGCCGGAGACGATCAACCGCCCCTTCGCCGCCCAGTGCATCAGCCTCGGCCGGGCCGACGGCATCTTCCAGTTCGCCAACCGGTCCGACGAGGCGGTGTGGTTCAAGGTCGACGGGCGCCTGGGCGCGAAGCTGAAGGAGACCGTGTGCACGGTCGTCCCCAAGCACCTGGCCGACGAGGCGCACAAGCCCGGTTCGTACGGCCTGCACCGCGGCAAGTCGGGCGGCGCCGCGCGCGCGAAGCAGCTCCAGGACGGGCGGGTCGAGGCGCCCGCGACCGCCGGCCGAAAGGGCTAGCGGATCATGTGGATCTGGGACCAGGATGTGATCATGAACGATCACGCGGCCGGGCCGGCCACCCCGGCCGACGAGGCCACCCCGGCCACCCCGGCCGACGAGGCCACCCCGGCCACCCCGGCCGACGAGGCCGCCCCGGCCGCTCCGGCCGCCCCGGCCGGCACCGGCGGTCCGGCCGACCTCGCGACCGACGCCTTCGTCGCCCACCGCAACCTGCTCTTCACCGTCGCCTACGAGATGCTCGGCTCGGCCGTCGACGCCGAGGACGTCCTCCAGGAGACGTGGCTGCGGTGGAGCAAGGTCGACCTCGACCGGGTCGACGACCAGCGCGCCTACCTGGTCCGCATCACCACCCGGCAGGCGCTCAACCGGCTGCGCTCCATGAAGCGCAGGCGGGAGGCGTACGTCGGGCAGTGGCTGCCCGAGCCGCTGCTCACCACGCCGGACGTGGCCGAGGACGTCGAGCTCGCCGAGAGCGTGTCGATGGCGCTGATGCTCGTCCTGGAGACGCTGTCGCCGACCGAGCGGGCCGTGTTCGTGCTGCGCGAGGTCTTCGAGGTCGACTACGACGAGATCGCCGCCGCCGTCGACAAGACCCCCGCGGCCGTCCGCCAGATCGCCCACCGGGCCCGCAAGCACGTCGACGCGCGCCGCCCCCGCAAGACGGTCACCCCGCGCGAGGCCCGCGCGGTCCTGGAGTCCTTCCAGCGGGCACTGGAGGAACGCGACCCGCAGCGGCTCCTCGACGTGCTCGCCCCGGACGTCGTCGTCCTGAGCGACGGTGGCGGCATCCGGCAGGCCGCCGTCCGCCCGATCGTCGGCGCGGACAAGTTCACCCGCCTCTACCTCGGCGGCTCCGCCAAGGCCGGGGTCACGGTCACCTGCGAGCCCGTCACGCTCAACGGCAACCCGGCGCTCCTCATCCTGGGGAACGGCGAGATCGACGGCATCATGGCGGCCCACGTCGAGGACGGGCACATCACCGGCCTCTACTACGTCCGCAACCCGCACAAGCTCACCCGCGTCGGCGCGGAGACCGCACTCACCCGCTGACGCCCGCCGCCGAGGGCACACGAAAGGGCCGGGCTCCCGAGAACGGGAACCCGGCCCTTCGCCGTCGGGCGCGTACGCCCGCGCGCGTCGGGTCAGCCCTTGCTGACCGCCGCCAGGATCTCCGGCAGCCGCCGCGACACCCGCGGGGCCGCCAGCTTCAGGCCGCCCCAGGTGATCAGCGCGCCGTACAGCGCGCCGCCCGGCAGCAGCACCCACAACAGGTCCTCGTGGTCCGCGAGGTGGAGGAAGAGCGTCAGCCCGATCACCGGCGCGCACAGCACCGCGGCGGAGACCATGCCGCCGAAGATGGACATCCAGGCGAGCCCGCCCTGCCCCGGTGCCACGTTCTTGTACGCGCTGTCCTGCGGGATCGAGTACGGGAAGGTCGCCGAGGCCACCGCACCCGTCGCCATCATCGCGCCGAGCAGGGCCAGGGCCACGCCCAGCGCCTCCGGCAGCTTCTGCCAGGCGTCCAGCATCGCGGCCGTCACCGTCGTCACCAGCACCGTGTACGGCACGGTGACGGTCAGCAGCGCGAGCGACCGGGCCCGCAGTTCGGCGTACGCGTCGGCCTTCGTCGCGATGGTCTGCGCGACCATCCAGAACGCGGAGGTGTCCTGGCCGAACTGGTTGTACATCTGGATGCCGAGCATGCCCGAGGCGAAACAGGCGAAGTAGACGGTGCCGGTTCCCTGCAGCGCGTTGAAGACCGGGACGATCGCGCCGATCGCGAGCGAGGTCACCCACGCCGCCTTCGTCTTCGGGTCGCGCCAGATGTAGCGCAGGCTGCGCTCCATCACCGTGCCCGTGCGCCCGCCCGGCAGGATCCGGCCCAACAGACCGGAGGACGCCTTGTCCTTGGCGCCGGAGTCCGAGGCCGCGCCGATCGTGGAGCCGTCCGGCTCGACCATCAGGCGCACCAGGCTGCGCTGCCACCAGTAGACGAGGCCCACCAGCGCGGCGGCGGTGAGCAGCAGCTTGGCCGCGGCCACCGCGTAGTCGCCCTCGCCGGCGGCGTCCACCGCGGAGATCGCGGAGGCCGGCGGCAGCCAGCCCACGACCTCGGCGGCGGGCTCGACCGCGCTCAGCCCGCCGGCCTGGCTGAGCCGCTGGGCACCGAAGTTGACCAGCTGCATGCCGACCGCGATGACCAGACCGGACAGGACGGCGAGGTCACGGCCCTTGCGGGAGGTGAGGAGGCGTACGTTCGCCGCCGCCACCGACCGCGAGAGCGCCACGCACACCAGCACCACCAGCGGTACGGCGAGGACGGCGAAGAGCGTGCCGGCCGCGCCGTGCGCGAGCGCGACGGCCGCGCCGACGCTCACGCACAGCGTGAACGCCGGGCCGATGCCGACCAGCGAGGCCACGAGCAGCGCCCGGACCAGCGGCCGGGGCCGCAGCGGCAGCATCACGAGCCGGGAGGGGTCGAGGGTCTCGTCCCCGCTCGGCACGAACAGCGGCATGACCGTCCAGGCGAGCGCCATGATCCCGGCCAGCAGGACGGTGACGGTGGGCGCGTTGACGCTGCCGCGCATCAGGGCGAAGCCGAGCAGCGTCACGGCGGCGAAGACCGCGGCGAACACGACCGAGATGATGTAGGCGGCGGTCCGGCCGCCCGACTGCTTCAGGCCGTTCTTGAGGAGCGCCAGCTTGAGCCGTACGAAGACGGCGGTCAGCGAGGGGGCGGGCGCAGTGGCGGTGGTCATCGGCCCGAACCGCCCAGCCAGTCCAGGGACTCGCCGGTGTCCCGTCCGTTCGCGCCGACCAGCTCCAGGAACGCGGCCTGCAGTGACGGTGCTTCGCCCCGCACCTGCTCCAGCGGGCCCTGGGCGCGGATCTGGCCCGCGGCCATCACCGCGACCCAGTCGCACAGCGACTCCACCAGCTCCATGACGTGGCTGGAGAAGACGACCGTGGCGCCCGAGGCGGTGTACCGCTCCAGGACGCCGCGGATGGTCTGTGCCGAGACGGGGTCGACGCCCTCGAACGGCTCGTCCAGGAAGAGGACTTCCGGGTTGTGCAGCAGGGCCGCCGCGAGACCGATCTTCTTGCGCATGCCGGTCGAGTAGTCGACGACCAGCTTGTGCTGGGAACCGGCCAGGTCGAGGACGTCGAGCAGCTGGGCGGCGCGCTTGTCGACCTCGGCGCCGGGCAGCCCGCGCAGCCGGCCGCTGTACGCGAGGAGTTCACGGCCGGAGAGGCGCTCGAACAGGCGCAGCCCCTCGGGCAGGATGCCGATCTTGGCCTTGACCTGGGCGACCGACTCGGCGTCGGCCCACACGTCGTGGCCGGCGACCAGGATGCGTCCGTGGTCGGGGCGGAGCAGCCCGGTGATCATCGAGAGGGTGGTGGTCTTGCCGGCGCCGTTGGGGCCCACGAGACCGATGAACTTGCCCGCGGGCAGGACCAGATCGATCCCGTTCACCGCGATCTGCTGGCCGAAACGCTTCCACAGCCCCTCGACGCGAACGGCGGGCACCGCCCCGGATCCCGATCCCGGTGTCGCGCCCGCCGTTTCGAACACTCCGTCAAATGCCTGGTCAGGCATCATGTTGCGTCAACCCTTCGATGGTCCCCGTCTGACGGGCACCACCTTACGGCCGCGTCTGATCCGGCCATATGGTCGTAAGACCCGAAGGACGGCGGACCCGGGGGCCGGGTCGGGGCGGCCGGGGCGCAGGTCAGGCGTGCCGCCCGCGCGCGTCCGCCGCCTCGCGACCGCACGCGTACGCCAGCGCGCTGATCAGCTCCTCCGCGTCCGGCAGCCAGCGGTTCGCCGCCGTGGGCTTGCGGGCCCACTGCACCGCTCCGAAACCGCCGACCCGGGTCGGCGGCGCCGCCACGAAGTGCCCCTCGCCGCGCGTCGTGAGATCGATCGAGGCGGGCACCCAGCCCAGCTTGCGCACCAGGTCCGGCACCTTGGCCGCGGCGCCGGGCAGCACGAAGAAGAACATCCGGCGGTCGGGCGTGCAGGTCACCGGGCCGAGCGTCAGCTCCATGCGCTCCATGCGGGCCAGCGCGAGGAAACCGGCCGACTCGGACACCTCGACCGCGTCGAAGGTGCGGCCGGTGGGCAGCAGGATCGAGGCCTTGGGCTGCTTCGACCACATCCGCCGGGCCCCCACGGCACTGCCCGTCGCCTGCGTCGACCAGTCGGGCCGTGCGGGGTGCGCGCCGGGCGAGGCGCACGCCTCCACGCCGCACGAGCAGCGCTCCCTGCCCTCGACCGCCTCCAGCCAGGTCCCGGGGAACACGTCCCAGTGCCGCTCTTCCGCGTACCGCACGGCGCTGTCCAGCAGCAGCTCGCCTCGCTGCTTGGGGATCTGTGCGGCGTCCGTGACTCCCATGGTCTCTTCCACGTCGAACTCAACTCCCGCCGTCACCTGGGGTTACGGGCGGGGCGGCGAGCGGTGTGGAGCATCGATCCTGCATGCGGGGCGCACGGTTGCACGGGCGGGGGCGCGCGTGGGGCAGGAGAGCGGTGGGCGGGTAGGACAGGAGGCGGGGGGCGTCGGTCCCGGCTGCCCGTGGGCGGCTGCGACCGTCGTGTCCGGTTTCGCGTGTTCACATCGGCATTGACCGGATATCTGCCGGGCATTGATCAGTCCTGTTGATCAACCGGATCAACTCGGTTCGGTTCGGCTCGACTCGAACCGGCCCGCACCGCGGACCACCGCACGGCCTCAGGGGGTAGTCATCATGGCAGCCAGGCCACTCGTCGCCCGCCAGCCCAACGAACGGCTGCAGGCGCTCATCCAGGAGGCCGCGTGCTCCAACGCCGGTCTCGCCCGCAGGGTCAACATGGTCGGCGCGGAGCGCGGCCTGGACCTGCGGTACGACAAGACCTCGGTGGCGCGCTGGCTGCGCGGGCAGCAGCCGCGCGGCCGCGCCCCGGGCGTCATCGCGGAGGCGCTCGGGCGCAAGCTGGGCCGCACCGTCACGATCGACGAGGTGGGCATGGCCAACGGCCGCAACCTCGCGTCGGGCGTCGGCCTCCAGTTCGCGCCGACCGTCCTCGGCGCCATCGAGCAGGTCTGCGAGCTGTGGCGCAGCGACGTGGGCCGCCGGGACTTCCTGTCCGGCTCCGCTGTCGCCGCCTCCGCGCTCGTGGAGCCCTCCCGCGACTGGCTGATCACCGGCGCCGACACCCAGGTGGCGCGGGCCGCCGGGGCGCGGGTCGGGTTCTCGGACGTCGCCGCGGTACGGGCGATGACCGCCGCGCTCGTCGACCTCGACCGGCGCTTCGGCAGCGGGCACGTGCGCCCGGTGGTCGTCCACTACCTCAACAGCGTGGTGTCGGGGATGCTCTCCGGCTCCTACCGGGAGGCCGTCGGGCGGGAGCTGTTCGCGGCGGTCGCGCGGCTGACGGAGCTCGCCGGGTACATGGCCGTGGACACCGGCCAGCCGGGCCTCGCCCAGCGCTACTACATCCAGGCGCTGCGGCTCGCGCAGGCCGCGGGCGACCGGGCCTACGGCGGCTACGTGCTGGCCGCGTCGATGAGCCACCTCGCCGCCCAGCTCGGCAACCCGCGCGAGATCGCCCAGCTGGCGCGGGCCGCGCAGGAGGGTGCGCGGGGGCACGTGACGCCGCGCGCGGAGGCGATGTTCCTCGCGGCGGAGGCCCGCGGCCACGCGCTCCTGGGCGACGCGTCCTCCTTCGAGCTGGTCGCGGGGCGCGCGGCGGAGGCGCTGGGGCAGGCCGACCCGGAGTCGGGCGACGACCCGGACTGGATCGCCCACTTCGACGGGGCCTACCTCGCGGACGAGCTGGCGCACGGGCACCGGGACCTCGGCCACGCGCGGGAGGCGGCCCGGGCGGCGCGGGAGTCGCTGGCCGGGCACCCCGAGACCCGGGCCCGGCGGCGCGCGATCGGCCTCGCGCTGCTCGCCGCGGCGCAGGTCCAGCAGCGCGAGGTCGAGCAGGCCTGCCAGACGGGCACCCGGGCCCTCGAACTCCTCACGACGCTGCGCTCCACCCGGGGCATGGAGTACCTGGACGACCTGCGGGACCGCCTGGATCCGTACGCGGGGGAGGCGGTGGTGCGGGAGTTCGGGGCGAGGCTGGAGCTGCACGCGGCATAGCGGCGGCTCCCGGGGGCGTCCTACGTCACACCTCTGTCACACGTGTGTGCGGGGCGCTGGGCGCACCCGGTAGCGTGGGCCGACGGTTCCGTAGGTACGCAGGTCCATCAGCAGGCATCAGTAGGAGTCCCGGTGACGCACAGCGGACAGGGGCCGGAGCAGCAGTATCCGGCCGCTCAGCCCCTCCCCCCTGAGGTGACCCCTGGCGGCTCCTCGGACGCCCAGGCGACGCAGTACCTGCCGCCGGTCCCGGCCCAGCCGCCGGTGGCCCCGCAGGCCGGCTACGGCTACCCGCCGCCCGCGCCCCCGCAGCAGCACCAGCAGCCCCAGCCGCAGTCCCAGCAGGGCTACGGCTACCCGCCGGCGCCGCAGCAGCACCAGCCGCAGCAGCAGCAGCAGCAGCACCAGCAGCAGCCCCAGCCCGGTTACGGCTACCCGCCGCCCGCGCCCCCGCAGCACCCGTCCCAGCCGGGGTACGGCTACCCGCCGCCGGCGCCCGCCGACGCGCAGGCCACGCAGTACCTGCCGCCGGTGGTGGCCGACTCGCAGGCGACGCAGCTGATCCCGCCGGTCGCCCCGGGCCCCGGCGCCCCGGGCCCGGACATGCAGGCGACCCAGTTCATCGCGCCCGTACCGCCGCAGCAGACGCCCCCGCAGGCCCCGCACGGCGGTCCGCACGCTCCCGGGGAGCGCCCGCCGCTCGCCGACTTCGAGAACCTGTTCCGCAGCGAGACCCCGCACCAGGCGTCGGCGCCCGTGCCTCCGGTCGTGCAGCACCAGCAGCCCTCGGTGCAGCTGCACCAGCCGCCGCACCAGCAGCAGTACCAGCCGCCGCAGCCGCCCCCGCAGCACCAGCAGCAGCACCACCAGCAGCAGGCGCAGCAGCAGTACGGCTTCCAGGAGGCGTACTACGACGAGCAGGGGTACGACGAGCCCGAGCCGCGGCGCCGGAAGTCGCCGGTCGCGCTGATCGCCGCCGTCGTGGCGGGCTGCGCCGTGGTCGGCCTCGGCGCGGGCGCGCTGCTCAGCGGGGGAGACGAGGACAAGAAGGACCAGAAGGGCGGTCAGAACGTGGCCGCCAGCTCCTCCGCGCCGTCCGCCGCCGGCGGCGGCACGACCGACAAGGCCGCCGATCCGGCCGAGGAGCAGGCGAAGCAGCTCGACAAGCTGCTCGCCGACAGCAACAACAGCCGCGACGCGGTGATCCGTTCCGTCGAGGCGATCAAGACCTGCTCCAACCTCGACCAGGCCGCCGGCGACCTGCGGGGCGCCGCCGAGCAGCGGCGCGGGCTCGTCACCCGGCTCCAGAAGCTGTCCGTGGACAAGGTCCCGGACAGCGGCGCGCTCACCGCGGCCCTCACCAAGGCCTGGCAGGCCTCGGCCTCCGCCGACGACCACTACGCGGCCTGGGCGGACCAGGCGAAGAGCAAGAAGGTCTGCAAGGGCGGCCGGGCCCGCTCGACCTCCCAGACCATCGAGGCGAACAAGAAGAGCGGCGAGGCCAGCACCGCCAAGCGCGAGGCGGCCGGGCTGTGGAACCCGACCGCCGAGAAGTACGGACTGACGAAGCGCAGCCAGACGCAGCTGTAGGCGCTACGGCGCCGTCAGCACGGTCTCGCCGACGTCGACGAAGCCGGGCTTCTGCGCCACGAGCCGCCCCTGGCGGACCACCTGGAACGTCACGTCGTGGTTGACGATCCGGGGGAAGCCGGGGGCGCCGAGCAGGTCGTCGTACCGCCAGCGCAGCGCCGGGGTGAGGCCGCCGGTGTCGATCCGTACGCCGTTGTCGAGCGCGTGCGAGAGCTGCACGGCGGTGACCTCGTCGCTGTCGAGGGACTCCACGACCTGCTTGAGCACGGTGTACGCGATCCAGGTGGTCTGCACGCCGGCGTCCGAGGGGTCGACCCGGTTGTCGACGAAGGCGTGCTGCTGGATCACCTTGCGCATCGGCGCCCAGCTCTTGTTGTCGGCGTCCGGGTACCAGCCGGTGACGAACGCGCCCTCGAAGGGGCTGTGCGCGCCGCCGGAGCGGTCGATGAGGGGCTGCCCGACGCTGCCGAGCACGGAGGAGATCCGCACGCCGCTCTTCCCCTCCTTCTCCTCCCCGGGCAGTCGGCGGAAGGAGTCGAAGAAGGTCTGGGTGCGCTCGCCGAGGACGGCGGTGACGCAGCCGCCCTCGTCCCCCGCGCGGGTCCGGGCGCGGTCGGCCTGCTGGGTGTACTCGGCGGCGTCCTCGACGGCCGGGATGTCGACGGCCTTGCGGTGACTGGCCTTGCGCAGGCCGGAGTTGAGCAGGTCGGGCAGCTTGTCGCCGGCGATCGTGTCGGGGCGGACCAGCGAGACCTTGCGGCAGCCGGCCGCGAGCTGCATGCCGTGGCCGGCGATGAGGGAGGCCTGGCCGCCGTTGACGGGGTACGAGAGCGGGGAGGTGAACTCGTCCTCCGAGATGCCGTAGCCGCCGATGTACGGGATGCCGGCGGCCTCCAGGGGGGCCATGAAGGCGCGCCCGTTCTGGCTGTACGAGCCGACGACGGCGACGGCGCCCTCGCGGACGGCCCTGCGGGCGCAGGCCGCGGCGCCGGCGGAGGTGTTCTGTTCGTTGCAGGTCAGGACGCGCAGCTCGTGCCCGTCGAGGCCGCCTTCGCTGTTGACCCAGCGGGCGAAGGCCTGGGCCATCGCGGGCATGCCGGGCATGTTGGTGGCACGGGTCTGGTCGGGAGCCCAGGTCATGACGGTGACGGGCTCCCTGGAGCCCCCCGTGGCCCCAGGGAGGACGCCGCAGCCGGTGAGCAGCGACGCACCTGCCGCCGCTGTCGTGACGTACGCGAGGATTGAGATGAGTCGCCTACCGGTCATGGGCATGCACAATTCCGCCCCACGGGTAACGCGGGAGTGAGCGCGCTTCAACGCTGGGTGACGTGAAGGTGAATTACGGGGGTCGCCCGGGCCCGGAAAGGGCGCTGTCAGTGGGTGAACGTACGATCGAAAGATGTCCGGTACCACCTCCCCTTCGGTGAACTCTTCCCGTCGCGGCCGTCGCTCCTCCACCATGGGCGGCATGCCTCTCAACGACATGCCGTGGTGGCGCTGGCGCAGCAACGTGCGCTCGGCGCTGCACATGCTTTCGGATCCGGGGTTCCACGAGACGACCTGGCTGGCCGGCCAGGAGGGGTACGGCGACGTCACCGACGCCGTCTACCGCCTGGTCGAGGACACCTGGCTGGACAACTGGTCCGCCGAGAAGTACGTGGGAACGATCTTCCGCGACTCCGGCGAGGCCGCCCTCGTGGACGTGGCCGTGCTGCGGGTGCTGCGGATCATGCACCAGGTCGGCCCGGACGCGCCGGTCTCCGCGTATCTGGAGCACCACGGGTGGCCGGAGGCGGTGCGGGCCGCCCGCGAGGCACACGTACGGATGGCGACGGCGGACGGCGAGGACCCCGAGGTGCCGCCGCGCTCCCTGGAGATCCTGCGGATCATGACCCGTTCCGCCTGACGGACGGCGGCGCGGGGTGGTCCGCCCGGTGTGGCAGGCTGGGCCAATGACCGACCAGTACGTCCTCACCCTCTCCTGCCCCGACAAGCAGGGCATCGTGCACGCCGTGTCGAGCTATCTCTTCATCACGGGATGCAACATCGAGGACAGCCAGCAGTTCGGAGACCGTGACAGCGGTCTCTTCTTCATGCGGGTCCACTTCTCGGCGGAGGCGCCGGTCACGGTGGAGAAGCTGCGGGCCAGCTTCGCCGCGGTGGGCGACTCGTTCACCATGGACTGGCAGATCAACCGGGCCGACGAGCGGATGCGCGTCGTGCTGATGGTGTCGAAGTTCGGCCACTGCCTGAACGACCTGCTGTTCCGCTCCCGGATCGGCGCGCTGCCCGTCGAGATCGTGGCGGTCGTCTCCAACCACACGGACTTCGCGGAGCTGGTCGGCTCGTACGGGATCCCGTTCCGGCACATTCCGGTCACCAAGGACACCAAGGCGGAGGCCGAGGCGGAACTCCTCGCCCTGGTCCGCGACGAGGACGTCGAGCTGGTCGTCCTCGCCCGCTACATGCAGGTCCTCTCCGACGACCTGTGCAAGCAGCTCTCCGGGCGGATCATCAACATCCACCACTCCTTCCTCCCCAGCTTCAAGGGCGCCAAGCCCTACCACCAGGCGCACGCGCGCGGTGTGAAGCTGATCGGCGCCACGGCGCACTACGTGACGGCCGACCTCGACGAGGGCCCGATCATCGAGCAGGAGGTCGAGCGGGTCGGCCACGAGGTGACCCCCGACCAGCTGGTGGCGACCGGCCGCGACGTGGAGTGCCAGGCGCTCGCCCGCGCCGTGAAGTGGCACGCCGAGCGCCGCATCCTGCTCAACGGGCGCCGCACGGTCGTCTTCGCCTAGGGAGCCGGCCCCGCTACATCCGGCTCAGGGACGCCGCCGCGCACAGCACGTCGCGGATCGCCTCCCGGTCGCCGTCCTGCCCCGCCGCGGCCTCCTCCGGCGGGACGTGCCCGGCGACCAGCTGGAAGAACTCGACGCCGTCCATCGCCACCTGGGCCACCGCGCGCTCCCGGGAGCCGAGCGCCCCGGGCGAGTCCAGGGCGATGAACCAGTGCCCGCCGCCCGCGCCCTCGATCTCCAGGTGGAGGGAGCGGCCGGGCGAGCCGGCCGTGACCATCTCGCGGGCCGGGGCCGCCAGCCCCGTGCGGCGGCGCCCGGCGAGGGTCGCGGGCAGCATCCGGGCCGCGAGGTCGATCATGCCGTGCATGTGCGCGCCGCTGGGCGGCTCGTACGGGTAGTCCACCGCCCGCGCGATGTCCCCGGCGTGCACCCAGCACTCGAAGGCCCGCTCCAGCAGCGAGTCCCGCAGCGGCAGCGCGAAGTCCCCGTACGTCACCGTCAGGTCCGCGACGCCGCGCCCGGCGAAGGACGCGGTGCGGATGAGGGTGTGGCTCTGCTCCCGCCAGGGCTCGCGGACCGAGCGGGTCGGCGGCCGGCCCGAGCTGTTCCAGTACGCCTCCGTCCGCTCGGTCGGCGTCAGTTCGCCCGCCCCGCCGGCGCCCAGCGGGTCGTCGAGGCCGAGCGACGCGGCCACCAGGCCGTCCACCGCGAGGAGATGTCCGATCACCCCGGCCACGGTCGTCTTCCGGTTCACCCGGCGCTCGTCCTCGAACCACTTCAGCCGCACCGGCGCGTGCCACTCCGCCTCGCCGATGTCGCGCAGCAGCGCGTCCAGCCGGGCGGTCTCGGCGTCGTACGGGGACGCCCAGGCGGGCACCGGGATACGGGCCGGGCGCCGGCCCAGGCAGTTCTCCAGGACCCGGGAGCGCAGCAGCGGGTCGAGGTCCAGGTCGCGCTCGGCGTGCAGCAGCCCGACCGCGTCCCGCAGCCGCAGCGCCTCGTCGGCGCAGGGCGCGCACTCGGTGAGGTGGTCCTCGACGGCCTGCGTCTCCTCCGCCGAGCAGGCGGACAGGGCCCAGGCCCCGAGCAGGGACTTGAGCACCCGGTGCGGGAGCGGTTCCGGGGCCGGGTCCGGAGCAGGGGCGGGATCCGGCCGTGGGGCCGACAGGTCCGCGTGGTCGTCCGCCGCCCACCGGGGGCCCGGTATCCGCGGGGCGCGTGCGGTCTCCTCGGGATCGCCGTTCGCCCCGGTCACAGCGGCCGCCCGTAGGAGCCGGGCGGCGAGGAGCCCTCGATCGAGCGGGTGTTGGCGGTGGAGAGCAGCTGGAGGCCGAGCCGCAGCCTGCGCCGTGCCTCGTCCTCGGTGACGCCCAGGTCGGCGGCGGTCTGCCGGTAGTCCCGGCGCTGGAAGTAGGCCAGCTCCAGGGCCTGCCGCAGCGGTGTCGGCATCGAGGTGACGATGTAGTCCGCGCGGGCCGCGACCGAGGCCCGGCGCACCTTCTGCTCCAGCTCCTCGGCCGAGCCCTCGCCGCGCTCCGCGTACGCGACCGCCTCGGCCTGGCGCAGCCGGTGGACGGCCTGCCGCTGGGTGAGCCGGGCGACCCAGGCGCGCATGTTGCCCTGCTTGGGGTCGTAGGCGTCGGGGTTCTCCCAGATGTAGCCGAAGACCTCGCGGGTGATCTGGTCGGCCGCGTCGTCGTCGTCGAGGACCCGGTGGGCGAGGCTGTGCACGAGGGAGGCGAAGCGGTCGTACAGCTCGCCGAGGGCCGCGGCCTCGCCGCGTGCGAGGCGCTGCTGCATCCTGCGGTCCCAGCGCGGTGGTGTGTCCTTCGCCATCCGAAGCCCTCCCGACGGCCCGGCCCTCCTGACCCGGGTTCTTCTCCAAAGTAGTGGCCCGGGACCCGGCGCACTCCTGTTTGCCGCAAGTGCGCCCTTGACGGATGACCGGATGGTAAGGAACGAGGCAACCTCGCCGCCGGGGGTTTCGCGGCGTCCCGACGGGGCAGCGGGAGGGCACAGGAAGCACTGCCTCCGTTTGAAAGGCGCCGCTCGTGACGATCCGGGTCGACGAGGACGAGCAGAACCCATGGACCGTGCTGCGGATCAGCGGCGAACTGGACCTGGTCACCTCCCCGCTGATCCGCAGACGCGTCCACGACGCCGTGGCGGGCGGCCGGCACGACGTGGTCCTCGACCTGTCCGCGGTCCGCTTCTGCGACTCCAGCGGCGTCGGGGTGCTGGTCGCCGCCCGGCGTCTGATGCGCTCCTGCGGCGGGCGCCTCCGGCTGATCCTGCCCGCGCGCGGCGCCGAGGACGGCGCCCACGTCAACCGCGTGCTCGCCGCCCTGGGGGTGCGCCGCCTCTTCGAGGTGTACGCGGACCTGCCCGCGGCCCTCGACGAGACGGCCACGCCCCTCCGGCCCGTGGCCCAGGCTTCCTAGGGCCGGTCCCGCAGGACCGGCGCCCCGGTCTCCGTGAGCGTCCCGTCGGCCAGCCGCAGCCACCGTTCCACCCCGATCTCCCGCAGGAACCGCTCGTCGTGGCTGATCACGACGAAGGCGCCGCGGTAGGCGTTCAGGGCGCTCTCCAGCTGGCCCGTGCTGACGAGGTCGAGGTTGTTGGTCGGCTCGTCGAGGAGCAGGAGGTGCGGGGCCGGTTCGGCGTACAGGACGCAGGCCAGGGTGGCGCGCAGGCGTTCGCCGCCGGACAGGTCGGCCACGGGCAGGTGGGCGCCGGCGCCGCGGAAGAGGAAGCGGGCGAGCAGGTTCATCCGCTCGGCCTCCGGGCGGTGGGGCGCGAAGTCGGCGAAGTTCTCGGCGACGCTGCGCTCCGGGTCCAGCAGGTCCAGGCGCTGGGAGAGGGAGGCGATCCGCCCGTCGGCCCGCTTGAGCGCGCCGCCGTCGGGGGCGAGGCCGCCGCCGACCAGGCGCAGCAGGGTGCTCTTGCCCGCTCCGTTCGGGCCGGTGAGCGCGATGCGTTCGGGACCCCGGACGGTGAGGTCGACCCCGGGCGGGGCGAAGACGGGCCGGTCGCCGAGCCGGGCCTGGAGCCCCTCGCCGACGAACAGGGTGCGGCCGGCGGGGACGTCGGTGTCGGGCAGGTCGAGCGTGAGGCGCTGCTCGTCCCGCACGGCGCGCCCCGCCTCGTCGAGGCGGGCCTGGGCGTCGCCGACCCGGGTGGCGTGGGTCTGCCCGGCACGGCCCGCCGACTCCTGCGCGCCGCGCTTCATGTTCCCGGCGAAGATGCGGGGCAGACCGGCGTTCTTCAGGTTGCGGGCGGCGTTGCTCTGCCGGCGCTCCGCGCGTTCGCGGGCCTGCTGCATCTCCCGCTTCTCCCGCTTCAGCTCCTGCTCGGCGCTGCGCACGTTCTTCTCCGCGACCTCCCGCTCGGCCCGCACGGCCTCCTCGTAGGCGGTGAAGTCGCCGCCGTACAGGCGCAGTTCCCCGCGGTCGAGTTCGGCGATCCGCTCCATCCGGTCGAGCAGGGCGCGGTCGTGGCTGACGAGCAACAGGCAGCCGTGGAAGTCCGTGAGGACGTCGTACAGGCGGTGCCGGGCGGTCAGGTCGAGGTTGTTGGTGGGCTCGTCGAGCAGGAGCACGTCGGGCCGCTTCAGGAGCTGCCCGGCGAGCCCGAGGGAGACGGCCTGACCGCCGCTGAGCGTGCCGAGGCGCCGGTCGAGGGCGAGGTCGCCGAGGCCGAGGCGGTCGAGCTGGGCGCGGGTGCGCTCCTCGATGTCCCAGTCGTCGCCGATGGCCGTGAAGTGCTCCTCGGCCACGTCGCCCGACTCGACGGCGTCGATGGCCCGGATCACCGCGTCGACGCCGAGCACCTCGGCCACGGTGAGGTCACCGGTCAGCGGCAGGCTCTGCGGGAGGTAGCCGAGGGCGCCGTCCACGGTCACCGTGCCCGCGCGGGGCCGCAGGACGCCGGCGATCAGCTTGAGCAGGGTGCTCTTGCCGGAGCCGTTGGGGGCCACCAGGCCCGTACGGCCGGCGCCCACGGCGAAGGACAGGTCCGCGAAGACCGGGGTGTCGTCCGGCCAGGAGAAGGAGAGGTGGGAGCCGACGACGGCGGGAGAAGACATGGAGGTGACCTCGTACGTGCAGGAGGGCAGGACGGATCCACTGCCCTGGCGGAAGCGGAGGAAGGGGACGACTGCGGGACCACGGGGCGGCGCCTCGGCGCGCCCTCCGGTGGCCTGCTCACATCCGGGTCTCACCCGGAGATGTCGTCGTCACCCGCCATGTCCGCCGCTCTCCTCGTTGCACGATCAACGTCCGCTCCAGGCTAACAGGACCGCTTTCCTCCGGCAGGGATTTACGTCCTGCCGGAGGGGGCGGCCGCTCAGGCGTACCGCTCGCGCAGCTTGTACTTGAGGACCTTGCGGAGGGTCTCGTTCCTGGGGAGGGCGTCGACCAGCTCCAGTTGTTCGGGCAGCTTGAAGACCGAGAGGCCGGCCGCGCGGAGGAAGGCCGTGACCGTGTCCAGGGTCAGCGGCACCGCGCCCTCGGGCTGTTCGATCACGGCGCAGACGCGTTCGCCGCGCTCGGCGTCCGGCAGGCCGATGACGGCGGCGTCGCCGACGCCGGGGTGCTCGTGCAGGAGGTCCTCGATCTCCTTGGCCGAGATGTTCTCGCCCTTGCGGATGATGATGTCCTTGACGCGGCCGGTGAGGACGAGGTGGCCGCTCTCGGTGAGGTGGCCGACGTCCCCGGTGATGAGGAAGCCGTCCTCGTCGAAGGCGGCGGCGGTCTGGGCCGGGTCCAGGTAGCCGCGGCAGACGGCCTCGCCGCGCAGCCGGACCTCGCCGTCGGCGGTGACGCGTATCTCCATGCCGGCGGGCGGGCGGCCCTCGGTGGTGGCCAGGTTCTCGGGGGTGTCGCCGGGGTCGCCCATGGTGATCATGGGGACCTCCGTCATGCCGTAGCCGTGGGTGAGCTGGCAGCCCATCTCGCGCACGACCGCGTGGTAGACCTCCGGTGGCTTCGGGGCGCCGCCGCCGGCGAGGAGGCGCAGGGTGGGGATGACCGGGTCGCCCGGCTGCTTGCGCTGCTCGGTGAGGAACATCGAGTAGAAGGCGGTGGACCCGCCCGCGACCGTCACGCCGTGCTTGCGGTACTCCTCCAGGGCCTCCGGCAGCGCGAACTGTTCGAACATGACCGCCGGGAACCCGTACAGCAGCAGCATCACCGTGTAGTCGGGGCCCGCGATGTGCGCGTACGGGAAGGCCATCGAGCCCACGTCGGCGTCGCTGAGGTGCAGGGCGTGGGCCAGGCAGGAGCCGCCGGCCAGGAGGGAGCGGTCGGTGTGCAGGACGCCCTTCGGGTCGGAGGTGGTGCCGGAGGTCCAGTAGATCCAGCGGACGTCGGTGCCCGAGGCGGGCGGCGGCGGGAGCACGGCCGGGTCGCCGTCGGGCAGGTCGTCGTACGTTTCGAGGATGCCGCGCGCGCCGAGCCGCCGGGCCATCCCGGTGTGGTCGAATCCGCGCCAGACCCCGGGGACGGCGAAGAACTCGGCGCCGGACTCACGCAGCGCGAAGCCGACCTCCTTGTCCCGGTAGAAGGGGATCACCGGGGTCTGCACGGCGCCGAGGCGGGCCAGTGCGAACGAGAGCACGGCCGTCTCGATCCGGGTCGGCAGCTGCCAGGCGACGACGGTCCCGGGGCGCACCCCCTCCCCGTACAGTCCGGCCGCGCAGCGCTCGGCGCGGTCGCGCAGCTCCCCGAAGGTCAGGGTGCGGTCGCCCTGGAGCAGGACGGGCCGGTCGGGGGTCAGTCCGGCGCGGCGTTCGACGAGCTCCCAGAGCGTGCGGGACTCGCCCAGGGCGTGTGCGGTCTCGTTCATCCCGTACTCCTCATGGCTGACGTTCCGTCAGATGGTGCGGTGAGCGTAGAGGTCCGGCGCTTGTCGGTCCAGGGGTGCGGGGCTAGCCTGACTCCATCGGATCTGACGGGTCATCAGAAATGGGAGAGGGCTCCATGACGGAACTGCCCCGCATCATCAGCGTCGACGACCACGTGATCGAGCCGGCCCACCTCTTCGAGACCTGGCTGCCGGCCAAGTACCGCGACCGCGGGCCCAAGGCCCTCACCGCCGGGATCGGCGAGCTCGCCTACGTCGGCGGGAAGTACCAGATCACGATGGACCCCGACGGTCCGCCGACCGACTGGTGGATCTACGAGGACCTCAAGTTCCCGTACAAGCGCAACATCGCCGCCGTCGGCTTCGACCGCGACGACATGACCCTGGAGGGCATCACCCGCGCGGAGATGCGCCGCGGCTGCTGGGACCCCAAGGCGCGCCTCGCCGACATGGACCTCAACCACGTCGAGGCCTCCCTCTGCTTCCCCACCTTCCCGCGCTTCTGCGGGCAGACCTTCGCCGAGGCGCACGACAAGGAGGTCGCCCTCGCCTGCGTCCGCGCCTACAACGACTGGATGGTCGAGGAGTGGTGCGGCGACAGCGGCGGCCGGCTGATCCCGCTGTGCATCATCCCGCTCTGGGACATCGACCTCGCCGTCGCCGAGATCCGGCGCAACGCGGCCCGCGGGGTCAAGGCCGTCACCTTCTCCGAGATCCCCACCCACCTCGGACTGCCGTCCATCCACTCCGGCTACTGGGATCCGTTCTTCGCCGTCTGCCAGGAGACCGGCACCGTCGTGAACATGCACATCGGATCCAGTTCGCAGATGCCGGCCGCCTCCCCGGACGCCCCGCCCGCCGTCCAGGCGTCCCTCTCCTTCAACAACGCGATGGCGTCGATGATGGACTTCCTCTTCTCCGGCGTCCTGGTGAGGTTCCCCCGCCTCAAGCTGGCCTACAGCGAGGGCCAGATGGGCTGGATCCCGTACGCCCTGGAGCGCGCCGACGACGTGTGGGAGGAGCACCGCGCCTGGGGCGGGGTCCGCGACCTGATCCCCGAACCCCCCTCCACGTACTACTACCGGCAGATCTTCTGCTGCTTCTTCCGCGACAAGCACGGCATCGCCTCGCTCGACGTCGTCGGCCGCGACAACGCCACCTTCGAGACCGACTACCCGCACGTCGACTCCACGTTCCCGCACACCAAGGACGTCGCCCTCGACCACGTCAAGGGCCTCGACGACGAGACCGTCTACAAACTCATGCGCGGCAACGCCATCCGCATGCTCGGCCTCGGAATCGTCTGATGGAGCTCGCCTGCACCGACGAGGAGGAGGAGTTCCGGGCCCGGCTGCGGGAGTGGCTCGCCGCCGAACTGCCCGGCCTGCCGCCCAAGCCCGACCCGCTCGACTGGCCCGCCCGGCGCGCCTACGACTGCGGCTGGCAGCGGCGCCTCTACGACGCCGGGTACGGGCACGTCCACTGGGACGCCTCCCCGACCCAGCGCCTGATCTTCCTGGAGGAGACCGAACGCGCCGGCGCCCCCTACGTCGGCGCCAACTTCGTGGGCCTCCTCCACGCCGGGCCCACCATCGCCGCCGAGGGCACGCCCGAACAGCGCGACCGCTGGCTGGAACCCGTCCTGCGCGGCGACGAGGTCTGGTGCCAGGGCTTCAGCGAACCCGAGGCCGGCTCCGACCTCGCCGCCCTGCGCACCCGGGCGGTCCGCGACGGCGACGCGTACGTCGTCACCGGCCAGAAGATCTGGACCTCCCACGCCGAGGCCGCCGACTGGTGCGAACTCCTCGTCCGCACCGACCCGGACGCCCCCAAGCACCGGGGCATCACCTGGCTCGCCATGCCCATGGACGCCCCCGGGATCACCGTCCGGCCGCTGCGCACCCTCGCCGGCTCCACCGAGTTCGCCGAGATGTTCCTCGACGAGGTGCGGGTGCCGGTCGGCAACCGGGTGGGCGAGGAGAACGACGGCTGGCGGGTCACCATGGTCACCCTCTCCTTCGAACGCGGCACCGCCTTCGTCGGCGAGGTCGTCGCCTGCCGTCGCGTCCTCGGCGAACTCGCCCGCACCGCCCGGAAGAACGGCACCTGGGACGACCCCGTCCTGCGCCGCCGCCTCGGCCGCCTCGGCGCCGAGTTCCAGGCGCTGTGGCGGCTCACCCAGTGGAACGTCAGCGAGGCCCAGGCGAGCGGCGGCGTCCCCGGCACCGGCGGCTCCGTCTTCAAGCTGCGCTACTCGCACGCCCGCCAGGAGCTGTACGACACGGCCGCCGCCGTCCTCGGGCCCGAGGCGCTCGACCTGGCCCGCGAGTGGAACCAGGACCGGCTGTCCTCGCTCTCGTACACCATCGCCGCCGGCACCTCGCAGATCCAGCAGAACATCGTCGCCGAGCGCATCCTCGGCCTCCCGAAGGGCCGGTGAAGCCGTCCATGGACTTCCGACTCACCGAGGACCAGCGGGCGCTCAAGCGAGGCGTACGGGAGCTCCTCGACCGCCGCTTCGGCCGGGACGCGCTGCGGGCGGCGGTCGACGGCGCGGGCCCGGCCGGGGCGGCGCTCGACCGGGAGCTGTGGCGCGAGCTCGGCGCGGCCGGCTTCTTCGCGCTCCGGCTCCCCGAGGCGGCCGGCGGCGTCGGCCTCGGCCTCCCGGATGCGGTGCTCCTCTTCGAGGAGGCGGGTCGGGCGCTGCTGCCGGGGCCGCTGATCGCGACGCATCTGGCGGCGGGGGAGGTGCCGGGGGCGGCGGAGGGGGCCGTGGTGGTCACCGCGGTCGATCCGAGCGGGCTCGTCGAATGGCTGGAAGCCGCCGACGTGGTGCTCGGCCGCGCCGAGGGCGTCGTGCCGGTGCGGAGCGTCGATCCGTTGACGCCCCTGCACCGGGCGCCCGTCAGCGGGGGCACCACGGGGACGGCGGAGACGGCGGAGACGGCGGAGACGGATCCGGCGTCCCGCGAAGCCTCCCTGCTCACCGCCGCCGAGCAGCTCGGCTCCGCCGCCCGTACCACCGAGCTGGCCGTCGCCCACGCCCGCACCCGGGAGCAGTTCGGGCAGCCGATCGGCGGCTTCCAGGCCGTCAAGCACCTGTGCGCGCAGATGCTCGTACGAACGGAGGTCGCCCGTGTCGCCGTCTACGCCGCCGCCGTGACCGCCGACCCCGTCGAGATCGCCGGGGCCCGGCTGCTGGCCGACGAGGCCGCGACCGCGTGCGCCCGGGACTGCCTCCAGGTGTACGGCGGCATGGGCTTCACCTGGGAGGCCGACGTGCACCTGCACCTCAAGCGCGCCTGGGTGCGGGCCGAGCGCGGACTCGCGGGGGCGGCGGCGGAGGAGCTGGTGGCGGCCTCGCTGTAGCGGGGAGGTCACACAGCGTCGATACCGTGTTGTGTCCTTCGGCGCGGCCGTCACGGCCCGGAGTCGGCCCCCGGCTCCGGTACGCTCCGTGGGATGCGAGTGCTTGTGGGCCCGGATCGCACCGGTGCCGCCGATGCGGTGGCTCCGGGCCCGGGAATGCGCGCCGCTCGCGCCCCGCGGAGGCGCTGTGCGCGCCCCTGTTCGACTCCCCGCAGCGTGCGTCGCACAGTATGGACCATGCGTACTCCTTCGCGCTGGAATATGCCCGAAGCGCTTGTTGCGGTGACTGTACGTCAACCATGCTGTCTCGCAAGGGAATCACGTTCTGTAAGGACGCTGATGGCTGTGAGGCGCGAGGCGATGTGTCCGCCGGTTCGGATGGTGTGAACGGTGCAGGTGCTTCAGGTTCAGTTGGAGGTCGGAGCCGATCCGGCCGAGGTGGGACGAGCCCGGCGATGGGCGCGGTCGCGGCTGGCGGGATCGGGGATAGGGGACGACGAGCCGCTGGCGGACACGCTGGTGCTGCTCATCTCCGAGCTGGTCACCAACGCCGTGGTCCACACGGGCTGCCCGGCCGTGCTGCGGATGCTGTTCGGCAGGGGCGGGGTGCGGGTCGAGGTCGCCGACACGAGCGAACGCCCGCCGAAGCCCCGGCACGCGGAGGGCGAGGACACCAACGGGCGTGGCCTGGAGCTGGTCGACGGGCTCGCCGACCGGTGGGGCTGGCAGCGCGAGGGTGCGGGCAAGAGCATCTGGTGCGAGGTGGACCGGGCCCCGGGCGCGGGTCCCGTCGCGCAGGGCTCACCCGCCCGGGTGCACTGTTGACGGTTCGTGGCGAATTGATCACCCTTGGGTGAGCGATTCGTACGGCGAGGGGAGTCGAGGGGCGTCCCGCCCCTCGACGAGCGCGGGTCGTGACGGGTGGCGGCGTTCGTGCCGTGCTCGGGGCGCGCGCGAGTGCGCCGCCACCCACACCCTCCCGCGCGGGCCCGGGCCACCGGGCCCGGATCGGGCGCCCCGGTTCAGGGGGCCCGGTTCAGGGGGTCCGGTTCAGAGGACGGCCACCGGTGCCACGGGTGTGCCGGTGCCGCCCACGAACGGCTCGGGCATCGCCGAGAGCAGGAACGCGTACCGCCGCTCTTGTGCACAGGCTGTGGACAGTTCCTCCAGGTTCCAGTTCTGCCCCTGGAGCATGCCCATCTCGACCAGGTCGAGGGCGTGCACGGGCAGCCACAGGTTCTCGATCTCCGGCGGGAAGATCTCGAAGGTGAGCGTGTCGTTGGCGACCGCCGCCACGTCCCGGGCGTGGAACCACTCGGGCGTGCGCACGGACAGCCCCGGTGAAGGGAACGCGTACCCGTGCCGGTCCCCGGCCAGGTAGACCTGGATCTGCCCGGTCCGTACGAGCACGATGTCACCCGCGCGTACGGTGACCCCGCCGAACTCCGCCGCCTCGTCGAGGTCTTCGGGCGTGACCGCGTGGTCGCCGGGCAGCCGGTCCACGCCCTTGGCGGCGGCCACGTCGAGCAGCACCCCGCGGCTCACCAGGTGCCGGGCGGTGTGGATGCCGCTGAACTGGGAGCGCCCGTGCGGGGTGATGGTGCCGGCGGGCCGCCCGTTGTAGATCCGGCCCGAGTGCGAGACGTGGGTGAGCGCGTCCCAGTGGGTGCCGGCCTGGAGGCCGAGGGTCACGGCGTCGTCGCTGGTGGCGACGGTGCCGGGGCCGAAGAGCTCCTGGTTGACCTGGACCATGACGTGCAGCGGGTTGACCCGGCCGGGGATCATGCCGGTCTGCACCCCGTCCTGTTCGAGGGCGACGGCCAGGGGCACGCGGCGGCCGGTGCGGACGGTGGCGGCGGCCTCGCGGACCACCTCGTCGGTGATCAGGTTGAGGGTGCCGATCTCGTCGTCCCGGCCCCAACGGCCCCAGTTGTTGACGCGCTTGGCGATCTCGTGGAATTCCGGCGGAAGAGCACTGGGCGAAGACATCGGGCCTCCGGGGTCTTGTTTTCCGGTATCTGACGGGCCGTAGAATCCTGACGACGAAAGAATCTAACGGACCGTCAGAAACCGCGGGAAGGGGCCGGGCGTGGGGAACTTCTTGGCAGGGAAGGTCGTCGCCGTGACAGGCGCGGGGAGGGGGATCGGCCGCGCGGTCGCCCTCGCCTGCGCGGCGGAGGGCGCGAAGGTCGTCGTCAACGACTACGGGGTCTCCATCGAGGGCGGCGAGCCGACCAGCGAGGTCGCCGAGTCCGTCGTCAAGGAGATCGAGGCGGTCGGCGGGGCGGCCGTCGCCGTCGCCGACGACATCTCGACGATGGCGGGCGGGCAGCGGATCGTCGATGTGGCGCTCGCCGAGTACGGGCGCATCGACGGCGTCGTGTGCGTGGCCGGCATCCTGCGCGAGCGGATGCTCTTCAACATGTCCGAGGAGGAGTGGGACCCCGTCGTCGCCACCCACCTCAAGGGCACCTTCACCGTCTTCCGGGCCGCCTCCGCGGTCATGCGCCGCCAGGGGAGCGGCACCCTCGTCGGCTTCACCAGCGGCAACCACCAGGGCTCCGTCGCCCAGGCCAACTACTCGGCGGCCAAGGGCGGCATCATCTCGCTGGTCCGCTCGGCGGCGCTCGGCCTCCACAAGTACGGCGTCACGGCCAACGCCGTCGCGCCGGTGGCGCGCACCCGGATGTCGGCCAACGTGCCGATGGAGCTCAAGGAGATCGGCGAGCCGGAGGACGTGGCCGCGCTCGTCGTCTACCTGCTCTCCGACCGGGCCAGGGCCGAGAAGATCACCGGCCAGGTCTACACGATCGCCGGCCCCAAGATCGCCGTCTGGGCCCAGCCCCGCGAGCTGCGCGCCGGCTACGCGGAGGGTGGCGCCTGGACCCCGGACCGGATCGCCGACTTCCTCCCGGGCACCGTCGGCACCGATCCGATGCCGATGCTCCAGCAACTGGAGGAGATGGCGCGCGCCGCGGCCGCCGGGGACCGCCCCAACTCACTTAAGGAGAACGGGTCATGAGGGGTGTCGTCTTCGACGGGAAGCAGGTCCGGGTCGTCGACGACCTGGAGGTCCGCGACCCCGGGCCCGGCGAGGTGCTGGTCGGCATCGCGGCGGCCGGGCTGTGCCACAGCGACCTGTCGGTCGTCGACGGCACCATCCCCTTCCCCGCCCCGGTCGTCCTCGGCCACGAGGGCGCCGGGATCGTCGAGGCGGTCGGCCCCGGCGTCACCCATGTCGTGCCCGGCGACCACGTGGCCCTGTCCACCCTCGCCAACTGCGGGGCGTGCGCCGACTGCGACCGGGGGCGCCCGACGATGTGCCGCAAGGCCATCGGGATGCCCGGGCAGCCGTTCTCCCGCGGCGGGCAGCCGCTGTTCCAGTTCGCGTCGAACTCCTCCTTCGCGGAGAAGACCGTCGTGAAGGCCGTCCAGGCCGTGAGGATCCCCACCGGGATCCCGCTGACCTCCGCCGCCCTGATGGGCTGTGGCGTCCTCACCGGCGTCGGCGCCGTCCTCAACCGGGCCAGGGTCGACCGCGGCGAGACCGTCGTCGTCATCGGCACCGGCGGCATCGGCCTCAACGTCCTCCAGGGCGCCCGGATCGCGGGCGCCACGACGATCGTCGCGGTCGACACCAACCCGGCCAAGGAGCCGGTGGCCCTCGACTTCGGCGCGACCCACTTCCTCACCTCGGCCGACGCGGTTCGGGAGATCCTGCCCACCGGCGCGGACCACGTCTTCGAGTGCGTGGGCCACACCGGACTCGTCCGCACGGCGATCGACCTGCTCGACCGGCACGGCCAGGCCGTCCTGCTCGGCATGACCGCCCCGAAGTCCGAGGCGACCTTCCTGCCGGCCGCGATGTTCCTGGACAAGTCGATCCTGGGATGCCGCTACGGCTCCTCCCGCCCCCAGAAGGACATCGCCCTCTACGCCGACCTCTACCTCTCCGGCCGTCTCCTCCTCGACGAGCTCGTCACGGCGACGTACCCGGTGGAGGACTTCGCGCGGGCGGTGGAGGACGCGGAGCAGGGGAAGGTGGCGCGGGGGGTGCTGACCTTCTGACCGCGGGGCGTGGCCCCTGACCGTCGGGCGCGGCCTTCCGGCGCGGGCCCCGGCCCGCCGGCCGGTCAGCCCACCGCGCCGGCCGCCCGGAAGGTGCGCCGGTAGGCCGTGGGGGTCACGCCGATCGCCGACTGGAGGTGCACCCGGAGCGACTGGGCCGTGCCGAAGCCCGAGGCGTGGGCGATCTGGTCGATCGGGAGGTCGGTGGATTCCAGGAGGTGGCGGGCGCGTTCGACGCGCTGCTGGGTGAGCCACTGGCCGGGGCTCACGCCGGCCTCCTCGCGGAAGCGGCGGGTGAAGGTCCGCACGCTCATGGACTCCCGGACCGCCAGGTCCCGCAGCTGGATCGGCTCGTGGAGGTGGGCGAGGGCCCAGGCGCGGGCCGTGGTGGTGGTCGAGGTCCCGGTCTCCGGCACCGGCCGCGCGATGTACTGGGCCTGCCCGCCGTCCCGGTGCGGGGGCACGACCGTGCGCCGGGCCACGTCGTTGGCGACGCCCGCGCCGTGGTCGCGGCGCACGATGTGCAGGCACAGGTCGATCCCGGCGGCGACGCCGGCCGAGGTCAGCACGTCGCCGTCGTCCACGAAGAGGACGTCCGCGTCGACCCGCACCCGGGGGAACAGGCGCTGGAAGTGCTCGGCGGAGGCCCAGTGGGTGGTGGCCGGGCGCCCGTCGAGGTAGCCGGCGGCGGCCAGCACGTACCCGCCGGTGCAGATCGCGACGAGCCGGGTGCCGGGCCGGACGTGCGCGAGCGCCGCCGCGAGCTCGGGGGGCAGGCGGCCCTCGTCGTAGACCGGGCCGAGCTCGTACGAGGCGGGGACGACGACCGTGTCGGCGGTGCCGAGGATCTCGGGGCCGTGCTCGACGTGCACCGCGAAGTCGGCGTCGGTCCGGACCGGTCCGGCGGCCGTCGCGCAGGTGACGATCTCGTACAGCGGCCGTCCCCCGGGGTCCTTGGCGCGGCCGAAGATCCGGTGCGGGATGCCCAGTTCGAAGGGGAGCAGTCCGGGCAGGGCGAGGACGGCGACCCGGTGCGGACGCTTGCTGTTCAAGGCTCGCTCTCTTCCTCCGAAATACAGTGGTGGTCCAGACCAGTCCACTGGTACGTCTGTGTGCTCGTGACGGACAACACGCACAAGTCTGAGGCCGACGGACGGATTCCCGTACCCGTAGAGCCGCCCGCACCCGCCGGGGGCCTCCCCGCCCCCACCGAGCCCCCCGCTCTCTGGAACCGTAACTTCCGCCTCTTCTTCGTCGCCCGCGCGGTCGCCGTGTTCGGCGAGGGCATGGTCCCGGTCGCCTTCGCCGCCGGACTCATCGGCGCAGGTCACTCCGGCTCCACCGTCGGCTACGCGCTCGGTCTGTGGACCGCGTCCTTCGCCGTCTTCGTGCTCTTCGGCGGCGTCCTCGCGGACCGTTTCACCGCGCGGCGCATGATGATCGTCGCCGACCTCCTGCGGCTGCCCGGCGCCGTGCTCCTCGGGGTCACCTTCGCGCTCGGCAGCCCGCCGCTGTGGGCCGTGTACGCGCTGTCCGCCGTCAGCGGCGTCGGTGCCGCCCTGTTCCAGCCGGGCGTCGCGTCCACGATCCCCCGCATCGCCCCCGACGTGCAGCGGGCCAACGCGGTGCTCCGGGTCGTGGAGGCGCTGATGACCATGGCGGGCCCGGCCGCCGCCGGTCTGCTCGTCGCCCTGTGGAACGCCGGTGCGGCCTTCGCCGTCAACGGCGCGGCCTTCGCGGTCAGTGCCGTCTGCTTCACCCTGATGCGGATCGCGCCGGTCCCCTCCGACGGGATCCGGCGCGGCTCGATGGCCTCCGAACTCGCGCTCGGCTGGCGCGAGTTCCGCGCCCGCAGCTGGCTGTGGGGGGTCATCGCCATCTGGACGGTGTACGGGCTGACCGTCGCGGGCCCGATGGTGCCGCTCACCGCGAGCCTGGTGACCGAGCAGCACGGCTCGGCGACGTACGGCGTGCTGATGGCCGTCAACGGCGCGGGCAGCGCCGTCGGCGGCCTGCTCGCCCTCCGGCTCCGCCCGGTCCGCCCGCTGGCCGCCGGCGCGGTCGCGCTGCTCGGCCTCCCGGTGAACCTGCTGCTGCTCGGCACCGGCGCGGCCGTGCCGCTGCTGTACGCGGGCCAGTTCGTCGGCGGCGCGGCCTTCGCCTTCTGGCTGGTGATGTGGTCGACGGCGGTCCAGACGCACGTCCCGCAGGACGCGCTGAACCGGATGCACGCGTACGACGTGGCCGGGTCGCTGCTGATGATGGGCGTCGGCCGGACGCTGTCGGGCCCGGTGGCGGCGGTGGTCGGCGCGGAACAGGTGCTGCTGGCCGGCGCGGGGATCGCGGTGCTGGTGGTGACGGCGCTGCTGCTGGTGCGCCCGATCAGGACGCTGCCGAGGCTGTAGCCCGCGCCCCGGCGCTTGGCCCGATCCGTTGGAAACACGTCCTTCGGGCCAATGGTGGCGGGGCCCCGGTGGCCGGATCCTGTATGACGTGACCCAGTCAATCGAGACGGCCGAGACCGCAGAGTCCCCCGAGCCCGCAGCGTCCCCCGCCCCCCGCCCCGCTCCCGCCCCCCGCGTGCACCGCGCCTGGTTCGTCGCGGCCGTCACCTTCGTCACGATCATCGGGGCGGCGGCCTTCGCGTCGCTGCCCGGTCTGCTCATCGAGCCGCTGCACGGCGAGTTCCGGTGGTCGCGCGGCACGATCGGCTTCGCGGTCTCCGTGAACCTCGCGCTGTACGGCCTGACGGCGCCGTTCGCGGCGGCGCTGATGGACCGCTTCGGCATCCGGAAGGTCGTCGCGGTCGCCCTGACGGTCATCGCGGCCGGCTCGGTCCTCACCGTGTGGATGACGGCGGCCTGGCAGCTGGTCCTGTTCTGGGGCGTCCTCGTCGGCCTCGGCAGCGGCTCCATGGCCCTGGCGTTCGCCGCGACGGTCACCAACCGCTGGTTCGTCGCGCGCCGCGGCCTGGTCACCGGCATCCTGACCGCGGCCGGCGCCTCGGGCCAGCTGGTCTTCCTGCCGCTGCTGTCCTGGCTGGTCGAGCACCACGGCTGGCGCCCCGCCGCCGTCACGGTCGCGCTGGCCGCGCTCGCGGTGGTGCCCTTCGTCTGGCTGCTGCTGCGCGACCACCCGGCGGACGTGGGCCTGGCCCCGTACGGCGGGGAGTACGCCGCGAAGCCCGCCCCGGTCACGGGCGCGGCCCGCCGCGCGCTCACCGTCCTGTTCAAGGCGGCCCGCACCGGCCCCTTCTGGCTCCTGGCCGGCACCTTCGCGATCTGCGGCGCCTCCACCAACGGCCTGGTGAAGACCCACTTCGTGCCCGCCGCCCACGACCACGGCATGCCGGTGACCGCGGCGGCCGGACTGCTCGCCGTGATCGGCGTCTTCGACGTGGTCGGCACGATCGCCTCGGGCTGGTTCACCGACCGGTTCGAGGCCCGCCGCCTCCTGGCCGTCTACTACGCCCTGCGCGGCGTCTCGCTGCTCTTCCTGCCGATGCTGCTGGCGCCGGCCGTGCACCCGCCGATGCTGTTCTTCATCGTCTTCTACGGCCTCGACTGGGTCGCCACGGTCCCGCCGACCATCGCCCTGTGCCGCGAGCACTACGGCGAGGACAGCGCCATCGTCTTCGGCTGGGTCCTCGCCTCCCACCAGGTGGGTGCCGCCGTCATCGCCTTCGCCGGCGGGGTCGCCCGCGACGTCTTCGGCTCCTACGACGTCGTCTGGTACGCCTCCGGCGCCCTGTGCGCGGCGGCGGCCCTGATGGCCCTCGTCATCCGGCGGCCCGTCGCTACGCGCTGAACCGCCCGAACCGCCCCCGGTGGAACAGCAGCGGGTCGGCCGTGCCGTCCGTGGCGCCGAGGGACTCGACGCGGCCGACCACGATCAGGTGGTCGCCGCCCGTGTGCACGGTGGTGATCGTGCAGTCGAGCCAGGCCGGGGCGTCCGGCAGCCGCGGGGAGCCGGTGGCCGGGGCGGGGGTCCAGTCGACGCCGGCGAACTTGTCGGCGCCGCTCACCGCGAAGGCCCGGCACAGCTCGCCCTGGTCGGCGCCGAGGATGTTGACGCAGAAGCGGCCCGCGCGGGCGATCCGGGGCCAGGTCGTCGAGGTGCGGGCGACCATGAAGGCGATCAGCGGCGGGTCGAGGGAGAGCGACGCGAAGGACTGGCAGGCGAAGCCCGCCGGGCCTTCCGCGTCCAGGGCCGTCACGATCGTGACCCCGCTCGCGAAGTGCCCGAGCACGCGCCGGAACTCGGCGGGGTCGACCGACAGGCGTTCGTCGTCCCGCACGGCGCGCAGCGCGGGGCGGGGCAGGGGTTCCACGGCCGTGGGCGCACCGGCCGACCTGAGGTATCGGACGGCGGTGGCCGCCATCCCAGCGTGTCCCATCACGTCGCCCATTGAAGCTGACGGAGCGTCAGATGAGAAGCCCCGCGGCTCAGTCGGACCCGCCCACCGCCGCCTCGTAGGCGAGCAGGGTGTCCACGAAGAGGCGGCGCTGCTCCGCCGTCAGCGGGGCGAGGGCCGTGCGCCAGGCCGTGGCGCCCGGGGCCAGCCAGGCGGTGATGGCTGGGGTGTGCGCGTCGGTGATCCGGACGATCCGGCGGCGCCGGTCCCGCTCGTCCTCGCGCCGCTCCAGGACGCCCTTCCGGCTCAGGTCGCCCACGAGCAGGCTGACCGTGGTCGGTGCGACCTCCAGCCGGGCGGCGAGCTCGTTCACGGACATCGCCCCGTCGAAGAGGAGCAGTGCGAGCAGGGAGAGGTGGCGCGGGGCCAGGTCGAGGGAGCGCAGCGGTTCGGGCACCGGGATCCGCTTGGCCCGGCCGACCAGGCGGGGCATGAGCAGCAGCAGCTCGCGGACGGTGTCGTCGGCGTTCTCGGGCATGCGGCGGCGGCCTCCCTCATTTACCTTTGAGTGCAAAGGTGTTTTACTGGCAAAGCTAAACCCCCTTCATCGTACGGAGGTTGGTCCGCCATGCCGCACTTCACCCTGCACATCCGTGAGGAGACCCTCGACGGCACCGTCGAGGCCCCGCTGATCCGCGCCCTCACCGATGCCGTCGGCTCGGTCTTCGGCGCGGGCTTCGCCCGGCTCGTCGGCGTCGACCTGATCGGCGTCCCGCGGCACCGCCGTGGCGTCGGCGGTGTCCCGAGCGACGCGCACGGGCCGCACGTCACCCTCAGCATGCGCGAGGCCGCCTACCACCTCGCCGAGGTCCCCGACGCCCCTGCCCGCCTCGTCGCCGCCACGACGGACGCCCTCGCCGGGGTGCTCGGCGAGGGCGTGCGCGGTCAGGTCATCGTGACGATCGTGGGCGTCCCGGACGGGCGTACGGGCGTGGCGGGCGCGGTCGCGTAGCCCCCGGCGGCGAGGGTCACCGCCCCTCGTACGCCGGCGTCCGCCGCTCCACGAAGGCCGCCACGCCCTCCTGCGCGTCCCGCGTGGTCATGCAGAGCTCCTGGGCGTCCGCCTCCGCCGCGAAGGCGGACGCCCGGTCGCCGTCCAGGGACGCGTTCACCAGGCGCTTGGTGAGGGCCAGGGCCCGGGTCGGGCCCTGGGCCAGGCGTTCGGCCCACTCGCGGGCCGTCTTCTCCAGCTCCTCCGCCGGCACCACCCGGTTCACCAGGCCCATCGCCCGCGCCTCCGCCGCCGGCACGGCGTCGCCGAAGAACATCAGCTCCTTCGCCCGCTGCGGGCCGACCAGGCGCGGCAGCAGGTACGCCCCGCCGCCGTCCGGCACGATCCCGCGCCGGGCGAACACCTCCACGAACTTCGCCGGCTCGGCCGCCAGCACCAGGTCGCAGGCGAACGCCAGGTGCGCCCCGATCCCGGCGGCCGTCCCGTTCACCGCCGCGATCACCGGCTTCTCGCAGTCCATGACGGCCGCGATGAAGCGCTGGGCGCCCCCGCGGATCATCCGGGCCACGTCGCCCTGGACCCGCCCCCCGTCCCCCGGGGACGCGGGCGGCCCGCCGCGCAGGTCCGCGCCCGCGCAGAAGCCGCGGCCGGTGGCCGTGATCACCACGGCCCGGACGCCGGGGTCGGCGGACGCGTCCGCGAGGAGCGCGATGATCCGTTCCCGCTGGTCCCAGGTGACGGCGTTCATCGCCTCGGGCCGGTTGAGCGTGATCCACGAGACGCCGTTCTCGACGGCGTGCAGGACGTCCGACATGTTCTCCCCTCCGGAGGGCGACTACCGGCACACCGCGAGCGCGTCCAGGGCCACGGCCCCCTGCCCCCGCGGCAGCACCATCAACGGGTTGATGTCCAGCTCGGCGAGGTCGCCGTCCAGTTCGAGGGCCATCCGCTGCACCCGCAGCACCACCTCCACCAGCGCGTCCACATCGGCCGGCGGCGCCCCCCGCACCCCGTCGAGCAGGGCCCGCCCGCGCAGTTCGCCGAGCATGTCCCGGGCCTCCCGCTCGCCGAACGGGGGCACCCGTACGGCCGCGTCGTTCAGGACCTCCACCAGGACGCCGCCGAGCCCGACCGTGACCGTCGGCCCGAAGAGGCGGTCGTGGGTCACGCCCACCACCATCTCGACGCCGCGCGGCACCATCTGGCAGACCAGGACGCCGTCCAGGTCGATGCCCTCGTAGCGGGCGATGTCGGTGAGTTCGCGGTACGTGTCGCGGATCTGGCTCGCCGAGGTCAGCCCGACCTTCACCAGGCCCAGCTCCGTCTTGTGGGCGAGCTGCGGGCCCGAGGCCTTCATGACGACCGGGTAGCCGACCAGGCCGGCCGCCCGTACGGCCGCCGCCGCGCTGGTCACCAGCTGCTCGCGCGGCACCCGGATCCCGTACGCCCGCAGCAGCTGCTTCGCCGCGTGCTCGCTCAGCCGGTGGCCGGGCCGCATCAGGGCCTGCGCCTTGCGGAAGGAGGGGGACGGGGTGCGCGGGGCCTCGTCGAAGGGGGAGCGGTAGCCGGTGGTGAAGCGGTGGTGGTCGAGGTAGGCCTTGACGGCGCCGATGCAGTTGCCGAAGGTGCGGAAGGTGGCGACCCGCGAGGAGCCGAGCAGGGTGGTGCGGTAGGCGTCCTCGGTGCCGACCGGCGACCCCCACACCACGCAGACCAGCTTGTCGGTCTGCTCGGCCGCGTCCACCAGGTCCTGCGCCAGCTTGTCGCTCATCGGCGGGAAGGGCCCGGTGATGGGACAGATCAGGACCCCGACCCCGGGGTCGGCGAGGATCGCGTCGATGATCTTCCGGCCGCGCCAGTCGCCGACCGGGTGCCCGCCGTTGTCGACGGGGTTGGCCACGCTCAGGTACTCGGGGATCCACTGGTGCAGCTCGTCCTGCTTCGCCTCGGACAGGGTCGGCAGGGTGAGCCCGGCCGCCGTCGCCAGGTCGGAGAAGTGGGCGCCGGTGCCGCCGGAGATCGAGTAGACGACGACGCCGTCCGCGACCGGCTTGCGGGCGCGGGCGAGCAGCGCGGCGGTGTCCTGGAGCTGGTCGAGCCCGTCGACCCGGATCACGCCGAACTGGCGCATGGCCGCGTCGACGACCTGGTCCGCGCCGGTCAGCTTGCCGGTGTGGGAGGCGGCCATCCGGGCCCCGGCCTCGGTGCGGCCCACCTTGACCGCGACGACGGGCACCCCGCGCCGGGCGGCCTGGTCGGCGGCGAGCAGGAAGGAGCGGCCGTCCTTGAGTCCCTCCACGTAGCAGGCGATGGCGCCGACCTCGGGCCGGTGCGCGAAGTACGAGAGGAAGTCGGCGGTCTCCAGGTCGGCCTCGTTGCCGGTGGGCGCCCAGTGGGAGAGCCGGACGCCCAGCTCCTGCATGGTGAAGACGGGCCGGCCCTGGTGCCCGGACTGGGTGATGAGCGCGACGGCGGGCCCGTCCAGGTCCTCGCGGAAGCGCTCGAAGGCGTTGAGGTTGGTGTTGGGGCCGAGCAGGCGCAGCCCCGAGCGGCCGACGGCGGCCGCGAGGCGTTCCTGCGCGGCGGCGCCCGCCTCGCCGGTCTCGGCGAAGCCGGACGCGAAGGCGACGGCGAACCGCACCTTGGCCTCGGCCAGTTGCTCGACGACCGGCAGCGGGTCGGCGACCAGGAGCACGGCGAGGTCGACGTTCACGCCGAGGGTGCCGAGCTCGGCGACCGAGGGGACGCAGTCGATGCCGAACACGGAGGTCCGGGTCGGGTGCACCGGCACCACCCGGGCGCCGACCCGCCCGGCCCAGTCGAGGAGCTGGCGGGTGATCCCGGTGTTGGGCCGACCCTCGGCGTCGGAGGCCCCGACGACGGCCACCACCTCGGGCCGGAAGAACCGGTCGAGCTCGGGCACGGGCGCGTGCAGGGGCCGCCCGCTGACGTCCCTGTCGCCCTCGACGGCGGTGACGCCGTGCACCGCGACCCGGGTGGGCTGCTCGCCGCAGGCGACGACGCGTGCGCGGAGGTCCGTGGTGAAGGTGCCGTGAGTCGATCCAAGCATCGTGGTAGCTCCGCCCGTCCGTTACCTCATCCCTGACGCATAGTCAGATTACAGAACTGACGGGGAGTCAGGAATGGCCGTGCAGCTACCTCTCGCGGGCGGACCCCGGCCGGCCGGCCGTCCGAGCGGTCCGCGCCCCGGTCCTGGCGATCCGCCGGGCGATCCGCTCGGCGTCGAGCGCCATCTCCCGGAACATCCCGCTGATCGGGTTGGTGAACCCCGTGAAGTAGAGCCCCGGCGCCCCCTCCGGGCACTTCGCTCCCCCCGTCACCGGCCGCCCGCGCCCGTCGAGCACGCCGAGGTGTCCGAGCAGCGGCTCCAGGGCCCGCTCGTACCCGGTGGCGGCGATCACCGCGTCCGGGGTGATCCGCGACCCGTCGGCGAGCACGACCTCCGCCCCGTCGAAGGAGTCCACGGCGGCGACCGGCTCCACCGTCCCCGCCCTGACGGCGGCGACCAGTCCCACGTCCTGCACCGGGATCGCGCCCTGGCGCACCCGGGAGTAGAGCCCGCCCTCGGGCCGGGGGATCCCGTACGCCGAGAGGTCGGCGGTCATGAACCGCCCGAGCAGCCCCGTGAGCCGGTCCACCAGGCCCACCGGGAGGCGCCGCACGAGGATGCCGTTGCGCTGGCTGGGCCAGCCGGCCGTGGAGCGCCGGACGATGTACGGGGCGGTGCGCACCGCGAGCCGCACCCGGGCGGCGCCGCCCTCCGCGAGGTCCGCCGCGATCTCGGCGCCGGTGTTGCCGACGCCGACGACGAGGACGTCGCGGCCCTCGTACGGCGAGGGGTTGCGGTAGGCGCTCGCGTGGAGGAGCTCCCTCTCGCGGCGGTACGTGCCGACGCCGGGCCAGTCCGGGACGCGGGGCGTGTGGTTGAAGCCGGTGGCGACGACCACGGCGGAGCCGACGAGCCGCCGCCCGCCGGTGGCGTGCAGCACCCACTCCCCGCCGTCCGCGCCCTTCTCGACCCGGTCGACCTCGACCCCGGTCACGATCTCCAGGTCGTGCACCTCGGCGTACTTCTCCAGGTACCGGACCACGTCCGCGCGGGCCACCCAGCGCCCGAAGGAGCGGGGGATCTTCAGGCCGGGCAGGGCGGAGAGGCGACGGGTGGTGTGCAGCCGCAGCCGGTCGTAGTGGGTGCGCCAGGAGGCGCCGACGGCCTCCGACTTCTCCAGCACGACGGCCCGTACGCCCTTCTCGCGCAGGGCGGCGGCGACGGCGAGTCCGCCGGGTCCGCCGCCGATGACGTAGACGGGGTGGCTCGGGGGGGTGGTCATGAACGCTGAGCGTAATGACGCGTACACGCAATGGGTCTCGGTCAAGAGGGGGTTCGGTTGCGAATCGATCACGCGTGCAGAGGTCTTGCGGAGACCGGAGCCGATCCGCTGAACTGACGCCCTGTCAGATTTCCTTCCCGAAGGGCGGCGGGGCACATGCAGACGGTCTGGCTCACGGGCGCCGAATGGCTCGCCGTCCTCCGCATCGGCCTCGGCCTGTGGTGGCTGGAGAGCTGGCGGCACAAGGACAGGAAGGGCTGGTTCGAGCGGGGCACCGGCATCGCCTGGGCGGCGGACGTGGCGGGCAAGCACAAGTGGCCGCCCGTGAAGAAGGGCTTCGACGCCGTCGTCGCCCCCCACCCCAAGCTGATGGCGTACGTGGTCGTCTACGCCGAACTCGCCCTGGGCCTCGGCCTGGTCACCGGCCTGCTCACCCCGGTCGCCCTCGTCGGAGGCCTGCTCCTCAACCTGCTCTACCTCACCCTGATGATCCACGACTGGGCCGAGCAGGGGCAGAACGCGATGATGGCGCTGATCTCCCTGGTCGCCCTCTTCGCCGTGTCCTGGCAGACCTGGTCCCTCGACCACGCGATCGGACTCTTCTGATGACGGCCACCCCGGATGTCGACGCCTTCACCCGCACCTACTGGGACGCCGCAGCCGAAGGCCGCCTCCTGCTGCGCCACTGCACCGCCTGCGACCGCGCCCACCACTACCCGCGCGAGTTCTGCCCGCACTGCTGGAGCGAATCCGTCGAATGGCGCCCGTCCCCGGGCCGCGCCACCCTCTACACCTGGTCCGTCGTCCACAGCAACGACCTCCCGCCCTTCGGCGACCGCGTCCCGTACGTGGCCGCGGTCGTCGACCTCGCCGAGGGCCCCCGCATGATGACGGAGATCGTCGACTGCGCGGAGGCCGACCTGCGCGTCGGCATGGACCTGGACGTCGCCTTCCGCGCGGAGGGCGACGTCCAGGTGCCGGTGTTCAGGCCCCGACGGTCGTGACCTGCCGGCCGCAGAGTTTCGTCATGTCGTCGACGTCGGACGTGACGACGATCCGGGGGCCGGGGTAGCCGAGGGCTGTGGCGGCGACGACGGAGTCGATCGCGTACTTGTGGCCGTGCAGATTCGCGTGGCGCAGGAGGTCGAGGGCTCGCCAGGTGATGTCGTCGGTGACGGGGACGACCTCCAGGCGGGAGACCTCCCACCGGAGGCGGTCCATGCGCCGCCGGGGGTTCCAGGCCTCCAGGAGTGTCAGGTTGCTGAGGGCGACCAGTGTGTCCTTGGACTGGGCGGTCCGCACCAGGCCGACGATCCTGGGGTCGTTCTCCATGTACTTGCTCAGCCCCTGGGAGTCGAGGAGCAGGATGCCATGGGCTAACCGGCTTCGCGTGCCCGCCACGGCGCCCCCTCCTCGGTCTCCGGCTGGGCGGCCTGCTCCGCGGCTGCCTGGGTCTCGGCCTCACGGAAGACCGCGGCGGCCCAGTCCTGGATCTCCTGGCTGGGAGGGCCGATCTCGGCCTCCTTGGCCCGGAGGGACTCCTCCAGCAGATCCCGCTGTATCTGCCGCTCGACCGCTGCGCTGACGTACGCCGAGAACCCGCGCGCGCCCACCCGCGCCTTCACCGCCGCGATGCGACCGGTCGGCATGGAAACGCTGACCTTCTGAGCGGGGCCCTCGTCGGGCCCGTACTCCGCCTGGGACTCCATGAGGCCGAGAGTAGCAAAGCGAGTAGCAAAGTGAGTGGTAAATCAGGACCGGATCCGCTCCACCGGAATCCACAGCTGCGAGTCCGTCGGCGTGCCGATCTCCACCGGCAGGGTCCGCAGCAGCTCCGGGCCGGGGCGGCTCGTGTACGGGTTGGAGGGGAACCACTGGGTGAAGACGTCCCGCCAGAGTTCCTGGAGGGCACTCGGGTAGGGCCCGTGGTCGTCGAAGACCGCCCAGGTCCCGGCCGGCACGTCGAGGGCGTCCAGCTCCTCGGCGGCCGCCCCGGGGCCGGCGACGACGCCGATCCAGTAGTCCAGCTCGGTGCCCTCCTCCCGGCTGTCGCTCAGGTGGACCGCCGCCGACAGGACGCCCTCCGGCTCCCCGCCGGCCAGCTCCTTCATCCGTACGATCGCCCGCTCGTCCAGGCTCGCCACGTGCGCCGCGGCAGCCGCGTTGACCCCTTCGTGGACCAGGGGGATCCGCGCCTTCCTGCCGACGATCCGGAACGCTTCCTTCTCCACGATCCGATACCTCATGGTGCTGCTCCCTTCGACGACGACCCGGAAGGACATCCGCGGCTGCGCCGTCAGCGTCGCCCCGGTGCGCCGGGCCTCGCCCGGCCCGATGCCGTGCACCGACCGGAACGCCCGGGCGAACGCCTCCCCGGAGCCGTAGCCGTACCGCACCGCGACGTCGAGCAGCGTCCGCTCCCCGTCCAGCACCTCGGCCCCGGCCAGCGTCATGCGCCGGCGCCGTACGTACACGGAGAGCGGCATCCCGGCGAGCGCCGAGAACAGGCGCCGGAAGTGGTACTCCGACGTCATCGCGATCCGGGCCGCCTCGGCGACGTCGAGCTCGCGGTCGAGCCGCGTCTCGATGTGGTCGAGCGCCTGGTTCAGCCGATCCAGCACCTTGGGGGTGTCCTTCCCTCTTGACGTCTCCACCGTAGGAAGGACCAGTGTCCCGGGACCCGACAAACCGTGCCCGGAACGGTCGGGGCAGCGAAGTGTGCCCCCGCACACCTGACGCCGCCCGGCCTCCGCCCGGTAAGCAGGAAGGGCCACCCGCCCGTCCCGACCCCGCAGAATCGAGACGCCATGCCCGCCCGAGACGCCCGGGACTCCCGCGCGGTCCACCCCGCCGCCCCCGACCACGCCCCGCCCCGCAGGCCCGGAGCCGCGCCCCACCCCCTGATGGCCCTCCAGAGCAGCGCGGGCAACGCCGCCGTCGTCCAGCTCCTCCGCAGCTCCGGCCACGCGGAGGCCCACGGGGCCGTCGTCGTGCAGCGCGCGGGCGACGAGAACGGGGAGTCGTCGAAGAGCAACAAGGGGAAGGCGGTGAAGCGGGACAACGGCAGGGGGCAGCAGCAGGAGGAGGAAGAGGCGGCGTCCGCGCAGGGCGAGCACGTCTTCAACGCCCTGGACGACCTGGCGCGGCAGTTCGCGGCCGAGATGGAGCGCATCCGGAGCGTGCGCGTGGGGCTCATCAACGCGGCGGGCAAGGCGAAGACGCTCTCGCCGACGCAGCTCACGAGGGCGACCGCGCGCATCAACCCGGTCAAGACGGCGCTCGCCCACCTGAACGCCTCCGCCACGGAGGCCGGAACGGAACGTGACCACGAGCGGTTCCGCTCCGCCTCGCACGGCGGTCCCAAGGGCAAGGGCGGTGACCAGAACTCGAAGGACTACGGCAGGTACAAGTCGGACGTCATGGCCACGCTGGCGACCTGCGGTACGCGGGACTGGCGCGACGCCCAGCAGCTCAGGGACCTGCAAGGCCGGCTGCTGAGCACCATCAGGGACGACGCCGCCGCCGACGTCCTGCGGAACGAGGACCTCGTCGGCGGGACGAAGGGAAGCAGTGTCGGGAAGAAGCGGACCAACACCGCGGTCCAGCAGGAGTTCGACGCCTGGGTGAGGGACACGGCCAGGACCATGACGGAGCTCTTCCAGGAGATGATCGACACCGCGAACGCGCTCCACACCCTGCTGAGGGAGACCCGCCGAGGCGCCCTCGGATTCGGCGACGTCGACGACGGCCTGTCGGACACGGACGCGGACCCGGACTCGGACCCGGAGGAGTAACCGCGCTTGCGCTTGCCGCAGCGTCAACTCCTACGGTCGTGGTGTGGGGGCCGGAGACACCGGCCCCGGCGACGGAAGGACACCACCATGGCCTGGTCGATCGCGGACGTGGCCCGGATGTCCGGAGTGACCTCCCGGACCCTGCGCCACTACGACGAGATCGGCCTGCTGCCCGCCGCGTGGATCGGCTCCAACGGGCACCGCCACTACGAGCGGGACGACCTGCTGCGCCTGCAGCAGATCCTGCTCATGCGGGAGCTCGGACTGGGCCTGAAGGAGATCCGCGCGGTCCTGGACAGCCAGGTCGACCGGGTGGCCGTCCTCCGCGAGCACCACGAACGGCTGCTCGCGGAACGCGCCCGTCTCGGCACCCTCGCCCGGACGGTCGCCCGCACCATCACCGAACTGGAGGAGGACGCCCCCATGGCGCAGATCAACCGGCCCGAGAACCTCTTCGAGGGCTTCGAGCCCGACCCCGAGCTGGAGGCCGAGGCACAGCGGCGCTGGCCCGAGGCGTACGAGGAGTCCCAGCAGGCGACGCAGGGCATGACCCCGGCGGACATGGAGCACTGGCAGCGCGAGGTCACCGCGCAGATGATCCGCCTCGCCGAGTTCATGACCGCCGGAACCCCCGTCGACGACCCGGCCGTCCAGGCCGAGATCGGCGCCCACTACCGGAACGTGAGCCGCTTCTGGACGCCGACGGCCGAGGCGTACAAGGGCCTCGCCCTGATGTACGTGGAGGACCCGCGCTTCCGCGACAACTTCGAGCGGATCGCGGCCGGCCTCGCCGAGTACCAGCGCGACGCGATGGGCGTGTACGCGGACACGCGCCTGAGCTGATCCGGAAGCGACGGCGGCGGCCCGCCCGGGCAGGCAGAATCGCCGCCATGCGCATCGTGATCACCACCGCCGGTTCCCGGGGCGACGTCGCCCCCTTCACCGGCCTCGGCCGACGCCTCCAGGACGCCGGCCACCAGGTCGCCGTCGTCGCGCACGCCTCCTTCGAAGGGCTGATCGGCGGCTGCGGGCTCGGCTTCCGGCCCATGCCGGGCGACCCGGAGCAGCTGATCCGGGACTGGTCGCGGGCGGCCTCGCGGGACGAGGTCCAGGCGCTGACCAGGGCGTACGCGGACGGGCTCGCCGACGGTGTGGCGGGGGCCGTCGAGGGCGGGGACGTGGACCTGTTGCTCACCGCCTTCGGCCCGGCGGCGCTCGCCATGGCGGCCGGCGAGGCGCACGGCATCCCCGTGATCGGCACCTACCTCACCCCGTCCTTCGCCACCGCCCGCTTCCCGCTCCCCAACGCGCGGAACACGGGAGACGGCGGTCCGCAGGACGACCTCGCCGCCGGACAGGACGTGCTGCGGCGCGCGGAGGGGGTCTTCGCGGGGGCGGTGCGGCGGCTGCGCGCCCGGTTCGGGCTGCCGGAGCGGACCGCCGGGAGCGGGGCCCTGCGGCCCGTCTTCCACGGCTACAGCCCGCTGCTCCTGCCCCGCCCCGACGACTGGCCGTCCGGCGTCGAGGTGTCGGGCTACTGGTGGCCCGCCCGCCCCGACGGCTGGCGGCCACCGGCCGGCCTGGCCGACTTCCTCGCGGCCGGCCCGCCCCCGGTCTTCCTCGGCTTCGGCAGCATGCTGCCCGGCGAGGGGGAACGGCTCGGCGAGCTGGTGGCCGAGGCGGTACGGAAGGCGGGCGTCCGCGCGGTGGTGCAGGCGGGCTGGGCCGGACTGAGCGGCTTCGGGCCGGACGTCCTGCCCATCGGCGACGTCCCGCACGACTGGCTGTTCCCCCGCACCGCCGCCGTCGTCCACCACGCCGGTGCCGGGACCACCGGGGCCGCGCTCCGGGCCGGGGTCCCGGCCGTCCCCGTCCCCGTCATGGCCGACCAGCCCTTCTGGGCGAAGCGGCTCCACGAGCTCGGCGTCGCTCCGAGGCCGGTGCCGTTCCAGGACCTCACCGCCGTCCGCCTCGCCGAGGCGATCACGGCAGCCCTGACCGAACCGTCCCACCGCCACCGCGCGGCCGAACTCGCCCGGGGCATCGCCGCCGAGGACGGCGCGGCGGGGCTGCTCGCCCACCTCCGCACCGCCCCCGGGGGCCGCGGCTGAGCGGTCAGCTGTCGAGGAGGGCGATGCGGATGGCGCGCTCCACGTGCGCGGCGGTGTTGGCGTAGCCGTGGGCGTTGGGGTGGACGAGGGTGACGCGCTTGTTGATGGGAGCGCAGTTCAGCAGGGTGCCGGCCAGCTTGGCGGGCCAGTAGTCCTCGGCGTCGCCGCAGATTCCCTCGACCCACTTGGTGCCCGCGGGCTGGCAGGCGTCGTGGCCCACGCTGGAGGAGTAGACGTCCACGTAGCGGTCGCCGAAGAACGACGTGACGCGCTGGATCGTGTTGTTCAGCTCCTTCAGGACGTCCTCACGCAGCCAGTCGATGTCGGCGTGCTTGATCCCGCCCAGCTCGGTGAGGGAGAGGCGGTTGCAGGCATTGCCCTCCTGCGGCAGGACGGCCGGATAGCCGACGGTGATCACCTTCGCGTTGGGCGCGGCCTCGTGCACCTTGGCCAGCATCGCGATGTACTCGTCCTGGACTCGGGCCAGCTTGTCCTGGATGCTCTCCTCCCCCTCGGGAGGAGAGGTGTAGTACTCACGGCAGTTCTTGCCGATCGTCGCGCCCTGTTCGAGGCACTTGAGGAGCATGCCGCCGAACGGGAGGCTGTTGCCGCCGATGCCGATGGTGACGACGTCGGTCTGGTCGTTGAGCTTCGCCCGCTGGATCTGCGGGTCCACCGCGGTCCAGCCTCCGGTGGGCGGCTGGACCGGGCTGATCGGCGTCTGCTTGGCGTCGGCGATGTCGGCGATGGTGGCGTTGCCGCAACTGACATTGGTCAGGTGGACCAGTTTGCCGGGCGGGAACTCGTCGAACTCCCGGTCGACAACGTCGGGGTAGGCGTTGGTGGTGCGGTCACAGCCGTCCCGCGCGGGGTCGCCGAGCGGGGGCAGCGGGTCCCCGACGAAACCGCCGGCGGTGTACGAGTCGCCCAGCGCGGCCCACTCGTACTGATCAGCCGCACCGGCGGAGCCCGAGAGCGAGAGAGCGGACGCCGCTAGGGCGTGTTTTAGAAGTGGGCTTCGCCGCTCGTCCTGCGCCGTGATGATCGCGGTGTGGGGCGAGGGGATCTTTCTGATGGTCAGTGGGCTGTGCTGGAACCAATGCTGCCGGTGGCGGTGTTGGGGCGGCCGCCGTTGGGCCGGCGGAGGCTGATCGACGGGATTCGGTGGCGGGTGCGGACTGGTGCTCCGTGGAGGGACCTCCCGTCGGAGTACGGGCCGTGGCAGACGGTCTATGGGCTCTTCCGCCGCTGGCAGCGTGACGGCACCTGGCCTGCACTGCTGACCAGGCTGCAAGCCCGCACGGATGAGGCAGGGCTGATCACGTGGGAGGTCAACGTCGACTCCACGATCTGCCGGGCCCATCAGCACGCCGCAGGTGCCCGCCGCGACGGACAGGCCCAGAAGGAACCGCCAGGCGGAACCCGCACCGAGCCGGAAGACCACGCACTGGGCCGGTCCCGCGGCGGTTTCACCACCAAGATCCATCTAGCCTGCGAGCAACGCCAACGACCGCTGTCGCTGCTGGTCACCGCAGGTCAGCGTGGCGACAGCCCTCAGTTCACCGCCGTGCTGGAAGGCATCCGAGTTCCCCGCACCGGACCGGGCCGTCCTCGTGTCCGCCCGCTGCGGGTGCGGGGCGACAAGGCGTACTCCTCCCGCGCCAACCGGGCCTACCTGCGAAAACGGGGAATCCGCTGCACCATCCCAGAGCCCGCCGACCAGGTCGCCAACCGCAAACGGCGCGGGAAGGCCGGTGGGCGGCCTCCGGCCTTCGACCGCGAGGACTACAAGGCCCGGCACGCGGTCGAGTGCGGGATCAACCGGCTCAAGCGCAACCGGGCGGTGGCCACCCGGTTCGACAAACTCGCCGTCCGCTTCGAGGCAACCGTCCTGGTCGCCGCCATCGGCGAATGGCTGTGACCGGCCTGGGCCGTCGGTTGCGCATGCCATGCTGACGGCGACCAGGGGGAACAAGGCGAGGGAGAAGCAACGATGGGGGCTCAGTACTACGGCGCCGACAGCGAGAACGGCGACCGCGTCGACGACCCCTCCGAGGACGCGCTGTTCATGATGGTCAGCGACCTCAACGACTCCGACAACACCTTCGTGGTCGTCCAGCCCGACGAGGAAGACCCCCTCTGGTTCGCCTCCGTGGCCGTCCTGGACGAAGGCGGCTACGAGATCGTCCGCCGTGATACCACCCGCAACGAGCACGAGATCACCACAGCGACCAGCATCAACGACATTGCCCGCGACCTCACCATCTGGATGGCCGCCCGTGACTTCTCCGGACGGCCAACCAGGCAGGTCGGCGAGTTCAAAACACGGCCTAGTACTCCAGCCGTAGATCGTGATCTTCATGGCTGGGCGGCTGCTTGCCGTCGGTAGTGGCAGTCGCGGGCGCGGGCCTGGTGTCGGCGTCGCCAGTGTGACCAGCGGAGTCGGTGCGCGAGGTCGTGGGCCCGGCTGGTCAGGGTGGTGAACAGGCGTTGGATCTCGTTGCAGGTCAAGGGGATCAGGTCGTCGGGGGCGGGGTGGTCGCGGCATGCCCGCAGGCGGCGGAGTAGACGAGGTAGACGGCGACCTGGGAGTTCTCGATCCGGCCCGCCGTGCCGGTGTACTGGCGCTGGACGCCGACCGTGGCGGTGCCCTTCTTCAGGTCGCCGGTCTCGTCGACCACCAGCACGGCTTCGTCATCGGCCAGGTGCGCGACCACGTAGGCGCGTACGTCGTCGCGGACCGCGTCGGCGTCCCACTTCGCGCGGTGCAGCAGGTGCTGCATGCCGTCCGGGGTGGAGTCGCCCGCGTGCTCGGCCAGCGTCCAGCAGTTCTTCCTTGGCAGGTCCGCCAGCAGGCCCAGCACCAACGCCGTTGCGTTGCGGCGTGGTTCGACCCGCGGGAACCGGCCCGCGATACGGCCCGTCAGCTGGTCGAACATCGACCGCCACCGGGCAGGCACTACGCTGTGACCTGCGGCCACCGCCTGATCTTCGTTGGTCGACACAACTCACGATGATCAACGGTGGCCGCAGCCGTCTCCGCACCGGCCCCGACCAGCAAGATCACGACCTACGGCTGAAGTACTAGTCGGCCTGCAGGACGAAGAACAGGAAGCACAGGAAGCGCGGCTTGGCCGCGATGGCCTCGGGGAACATCTCGCGGGCGGCGGGATCAGGCTCCGGCTCGCTGATGACCGTAATCCGGAAACCGGCCCCGATGAAAGCCTCGATCATCGCGTGCAGCGGCCTGTTCCACCTGCTCACCAGGGCGGTATGGCCGCCAATGGTCCACTCCACGGTCCATTTGGTGGTGTCGAAGTAGTTGTGCTCGGCCTCGCGACCGGCCTCGCGGTGTATGAGGTTGATGGCAAAGGGATGGTCGACAGATGCGATCAGCCGACCGCCGGGCCTGAGTACGCGTCGCAGCTCGGCCAGCGCCGGCCCCCAGTCCTCCAGATAGTGCAGCACCAGGGACGCCGTTACATCGTCGAATGTGTCATCAGCGTAAGGAAGCGGGCTGCCCAGGTCCGCCACCTGCAGGTCCGCACCGTCGCCGAGCCGCCGCCGAGCCAGCTCCAGCATCCCGGCACTCGTGTCGAAGCCACTCACAACGGCGCCACGGTCGCGCAGCGCGGCAAACAGGGCCCCCGAGCCGCAGCCGGCGTCGAGAATCCGTCGGCCGGCCACGTCTCCAGCGAGGGCCAGCATCGCGGGCCGCTCGTAGTAGGCATTGACCAGGTTGGTTTCGTTTGCGGCCGCGTACGCCTCGGCGAAGCTGTTGTAGTCGTTGGTCTTCGACGGTTCCGCACTCACTGCGGACGGCGAGACCAGCTTGGTGGAGATCGCGTGCTCTTGGCGCTCACTTGAGATCATGGTGCGGGAGACGTGTGCTCCACCAGTTCAGTTCCGGGCCGCTCCCGACGGCCCTCACATCCTTCGAGATCCAACGAGCCGTTCGTTCCCGAGTTCGTCCAGCACCGCCCGGTGCAGCCGACGCCACAGGCCGGCCCCGGTCCATACCGACCTGCAACGAGATCCAACGCCTGTTCACCACCCTGACCAGCCGGGCCCACGACCTCGCGCACCGACTCCGCTGGTCACACTGGCGACGCCGACACCAGGCCGGCGCCCGCGACTGCCACTACCGACGGCAAGCAGCCGCCCAGCCATGAAGATCACGATCTACGGCTGGAGTACTAGGCCCGGTGCAGATGGCGCTCTGCCTACTGCGCACCCAGTTCTTGCAGCATCTTTTGCTGATGGCGGTGACCGATCGTCTCGTAGCCGATCACGGTGACGAAGGGCGCGAGCATGACCACGAGCAGGCACACCGCGATGGACACGCCGGCGGCGGCCAGGAGGACTGCCGCGAGGAGTACGGCGATGGTGAGGGCGACCAGAAGGATGTGGAAGCGGTCTGCCGTGGACAGCAGCAGGGTGTGCAGGAGGTAGACCATCAGCATGTAGAGGCCGACTGGGAGAGCGAGGGCGAGGACGACGGCGGTGCCGGAGATCTTGGCGTGGTGTTCCATGTACAGGCCTGCCACGTGCAGCCCGGCGCCGGCTCCGGCGACGCCGATGAACAGGGGGATGTGACCGTAGCCGAAGAGGTATCCGCGGCCGCGGCGGTGCGCCAGGATGTCGCCGAACGGCGTCAGGAAATACATCCACCACATACCGAAGGTCAGGCCCACACCGGCGATGACAACGGCGATCGCGTTCCAGGTCCAGTGCGTGCCGTCCCCGCCGCCCAGGAGGTCCCCGGAGGAGGCGACCGTACCGACGACGCCCTCTCCGAGGACGATGATCGCGAAGAGCCCATACCGTTCGGCGACGTGGTGCGGGTGCCAGGGCGTGCCGCCCGCGGAGCCCTGTGTAAGCACCGGCAGGACGAGTTCGAGGGCGCCCAGGACGCCGAACGCGGCGAAAACGGCGCCGTTCGGCATGGGCACGAAGGCCACGACGATCCAGCCGGCCTGGACGATCACCGTCCAGCGGATGTTCGCCATGCCCACGTCGTGGAACGACGGGGACTGCCGGGCGGCGCGCCACCACTGGAGCACCATCGCGATCCGCATCACGACGTAGCCGATGACCATGGCACGTAGTTCGAGGTGGCCGCCCTCCTCGACGGAGTGGAACATCGCGGGCAGGCCGAGCGAGAAGACGACGACGCCGATCATCTGCACCATCGTCACGGCCCGGTAGAGCCAGTCGTCGGTGGCGAATGCAGAGGCGAACCAGCTGAAGCTGATCCAGGCGATGCTGATCGCGAACATCGCCAGGACGAACGCGATGACCGCCTGGCCGGCATGCCCCCCGGCGACCATCTCGGCGAACTGGAACGCCGCCGTGCCGACGGCGACCACGAACGTCAGGTCGAACAACAGCTCCAGCGGCGAGGAGACCCGGCCGTGCTCTTCCGGGTCACGGCCGGTCATGGGGACCAGCCGTCGCGACAGACCGAGCTTGCCGGTGGGTGGGGAATCATTCATGTGCAGCAGTATTTCTGACGCTGTCCCTGCCCGCCCGGCCGCACTGCCGACGCAGAGTTCTCCGGCGACAAGGGTGAAACACTCTACCCGCTCGGCCCCAGCAGCATCGCGGCATGTGGCTATTCGGGCAGGGGTCTCTCCTGGACGTAGCTCTGTGCTCGGTCCCTGACGTGCCCGTCGGCGTCTGCCAGCAGCACGGCCGCAGGCTCCGGCTGCCGGGCCGTCCTCGATGCCGAGCGGTATCTCGCCGCGTGACTTCTCCGGACGGCCAACCAGGCAGGTCGGCGAGTTCTAAAACACGGCCTAGGGCGAGCCCCACGGCCAGCACGCGCGTGCGCAGGCGGGAGACAGGGTGTCGCATGGATCCTCCGGGATCGTGGAAGACGCCCGGGGCCGAACGTGACGCCGGGCGGAGGCACCTCGGCCAAGATCATCCAGGTACTTCGCCCGCTCTTACGACGGATTGGGCCCATCTTGCACGAACGAGCTAATTGGTCACACTGGTCGGACTTTTCGGCTCCGCGTCCGCGTCCCAGGCCGGGTAGTCGGTGTACCCGGCCGCCCCGCCCGTGTACATCAGGTACTGCTCCCGTACGGCGTTCAGCGGAGCCCCCGCGCGCATCCGGCCCACCAGGTCCGGGTTGGCGAGGAAGGAACGCCCGAGGGAGATCAGGTCCGCCCCGGCGGCCAGCAGCCGCTCACCCGCCGCCCGGCCGCCGTCGGCCGGCAGCGGGCCGCCCCAGCCGAGCACCGGGTTCGCGATCAGCGCGCCCGGCCAGGCCTTCCGGATCTCCTGGAACAGCGGCTGCTCCGGATCGGCGAACACCACGTGCAGGTAGGCGGGTTCCCGCTCCGCCAGCGCGGCGACGAGCGCCGGGTACAGCTCCTCGGTGTCGCCCTCCTCGATGCCGTTGACGCCGACCCCGGGGGAGATCCGCACCCCGACCCGCTCCGGGCCTATCGCCTCCGCGACCGCCGTGACGACCTCCACGGCGAAGCGGATCCGGTTCTCGACCGTGCCGCCGTACCCGTCCGTCCGCAGGTTCGTGTTCTTCGCGAGGAACTGGTGCAGCAGGTAGCCGTTGGCCGCGTGCACCTCCACCCCCTCGAAGCCCGCGTCGACGGCCCGCCGCGCGGCGGCGGCGAAGTCCGCCACGGTCGCGCCGATCTCGTCGATGGTCAGCTCGCGCGGCGCGACGGCCGGCCGCGGCCCGTCGGCGGTGTGGATGGGCTCCGGCAGCGCGACCGCCGACGGCGCGACCGGCACGGCCCCGCTCGTGTCGGGGTGCCCGACCCGCCCGCCGTGCTGCAACTGCACGAACATCCGCCCGCCCGCGTCCCGTACGGCGTCGGTCACCCGCCGCCACCCCGCCACATGGGCGTCCGTGTACAGGGCGGGGATGTGCGCGTACGTCTGGCCGACGGCACTCGGCGTCGTCGCCTCCGCGACGATCAGACCGGCCGTGGCGCGCTGCGCGTAGTACGTGGCCATCAGCGGCGTCGGGACCCCGTCGGCAGCCGCGCGGTTCCGCGTCAGCGGTGCCATGACCAGCCGGTTGGCGAGGGGGAGGGGGCCGAGGTGGGTGGCTTCGAAGAGGCGGGATCCGCTCGTGTTCTGCGTCATGCCGGTACCGTAGATCCTGACATCAATGTCAGATTCAAGCGTGAACGACGTGTACGGGGGCGGCACATGAGGATCGGCGAGCTGGCACGACGGGCCGGGGTGAGCGAGCGCTCCCTGCGCTACTACGAGCAGCAGGGCCTCCTGCGCTCCGAGCGCACCCCCGGCGGCCACCGCGCCTACGGGGACTGGGCGGTCGACCGCGTCATCCGCATCCAGGCGCTGTACGCGGCCGGGCTCGGCAGCAAGAAGATCGCGATGCTGCTCCCCTGCATGCGGGACGCCGACGGCGGCCCGACCGAGCACACCACCGCCGAGCTCGTCGACGAGCTGGTCGTCGAGCGCGACCGCATCGACCGCATGATCCTCGACCTCGTCCGCTCCCGTGACGTCCTGGACGAGGTCATCGACGCGGCGACCGTCAGGGTCTGACGGCCCCCGCCCGCGCCAGGATCTCCGGCGCGGCCTCTGCGAGCGTGGCGAAGTGCCGGTGCGAACCCTCCGCCGGCTCGGGCGTGTTCACGGTCCAGACCGTCATCCCGGCCGCCCGGCCCGACCGCACGCCCGACGGGGCGTCCTCGATCACCAGGCAGTCGGCCGGGTCCGCGCCCAGGAGCTCGGCGGCCCGCAGGTACGGCACCGGCGACGGCTTGCCCTCGCTCACCGAGGCCGCGTCCACCAGCAGCTCCGGCACCGGCAGCCCGGTCCGCTCGAAGCGCCCCCGCACCCGGTGCGCGTAGTTCGACGTCACCAGACCCCACCGGCCCTCCGGCAGTGCGGTCAGCAGGGCCGCGGCGCCGTCGAACGCGGAGTACGTCCCCGTCCGCACGTCCTCGTCCTCCAGGGCGTGCAGGAGGGCGAGGCACTCGTCGGGGTCGGCTCCCGGCGCCACGGCCGCGAACGTCTCGACGGGGCGGGTCCGCAGCGCCACCGCGTACACCTCGTCCCCGTCGAGCCCGTGCCGCGCGGCCCACTCGTGCCAGACGCGGCGCTGGTTGGCGACGGCGTCCATGAGGGTGCCGTCCACGTCGAAGAGAACGAAGTTCTTGCTGGTCACGCGCCGGATGCTACGTCCAGGAACGCGGCCCAGGAAGAGGGGGTCACGGCGAGCTGGGGGCCGTGGGGGTTCTTGGAGTCGCGGATGTGGACGGTGGTGGGGTGGGCGGCTACCTCGACGCAGTTGCCGCCTTCGCCGCTGCTGTAGCTGGACTTGTGCCAGTCGTAGGCGATCTCGACGCACTCGCCGCCCTCGCCGCTGCTGTAGCTGCTCTTGAACCAGGCCAGATCCGCGGTGCTCATAGCTCTCCCAGCATCTTCTCGATCAAGTCCAGGGACTCGTTTGGCGTGAGTGCCTGTGCCCGGATGATCCCATAGCGCTCGGTGTACTGGCGTACGAGTTCCGGGTCGGTGATCAGCCGTGCGTGACCGTAGATTTCTGTGTACGCGACCTCCCTTCGGCCCTTGGGGGTCAGGAGGGTGAAGGAGCCATCCAGTGAGGGGTGTTCCGTTCGCCCGAACGGCATCGCCTGGAGGTGAATGGTGCGGCGGCGGCCGATTTCCAGTAGGCGGAGCAGCTGCTCTCGATGGACATCGATGCCGCCGGTGGGACGATGCAGAATCGCCTCTTCGAGGACAAAACTGATCGTGGGTGCAGGCCACTTGTCCAGGATCGCTTGTCGGGCGAGCCTGCCGGCCACGCGCCCCTCGATCGTTTCCTCGTCCCACACGGGGCGACGGTGGCCGTACACGGCTTTCGCGTACGAGGGTGTCTGCAACAGCCCTGGCACCGCCTGCACCGCGTAGTAATGCAGCGCCACCGCTTCGGCCTCCGCCTTGGCGAAGTCCTGGAACCAGTCGGGGTGTCGGGTGCGCGCCCGCGCCAACGCCTCCCGCACGTCGTCCACGGCCGCGATGAGCACCCCGTCCGCCCCCAACACCGGATCGGCCCGGATCAGGAAGTCCGGCTGCGGGGTCCGGACCCCGCGCTCCACCGACGAGACCAGGTCCTCGCTACAGTGCGTCGCCTCCGCGAGCTCCGCCTGGCTCATGCCCGCGTTGCGGCGCAGCACCTTGATGATTTTGCCCAGCGCCCTGAACAGGTGCGCCGTACCGTCGACTTCGGAGGGCCTTTCCGGCCGCTCCTCCTCGTTCCCCGACATCCGTACCGCCCTTTGGCGTGCTCGTACCGCTACTCAGCGTCGTGGTGAAGCCCCTGGTCAGCGTACGACCGGGGCCCCAGGCTCGGGGTCATGAAGACGGAAATGACCCCACCGACCACCCCTTCCGGTGAGTCGGGTGGCGAGTTCGCGCAACGCTTCTCCGCCACGCGCCGGGGCGCACGCCTGGCGCGGCTGCTGGCCGTGCAGCAGTTGCTCGACTGGGGTGTGACGGAGACCGACGCGGCGGAGCTCGTGGTGGCCGAGCTGGCGAGCAACGCCGTGACCCACGGGCGGGTGCCGGGGCGGGACTTCGAGTTACGGCTGACGCCGGCCGGCGACCACGTGCGGGTGGAGGTGTCGGACGCCCGGGGCGAACGCGAGCCCGCTCCCGACCCGTATCCCGACGAGCACGGCTACGGGCTGCACCTCGTCGGCGCGCTGGCCACGGCGTGGGGGGTGAAGAGCCGCAGCGTCGGCAAGACGGTGTGGGCGACGGTCCGCGTCTGAGGCGGGTGCGGTACCTCAATTCTTCCTCTGAGGATCACTCGGGCGCTCGATCCGGCCGCCCGGTGCGGTTACGGTCGCGGCAACGCTCAAGTGTTCGGGGGGAACTGTGGGTATGGCTGATCGACGTGCCGCGAAGCTCGTGACGGGTACGGCTCTGGCGGTCCTGGCGCTCTTGGCCGCCGGGTGTACGGAGGGATCGCCGAAGGCGGGCGCCCCGTCGGCCTCGGCTTCCGCATCGGCGACGAAGCGCGCGGCCGAGGTCGAGGCGGCCCAGGGCACGAGGGCCCAGGCCGCGCTGGAGCTGCTCGCCCCGGGGGAGGCGGACGCCATGGAGGACCCGGACGGGCCGCAGTTCGTCGAGTCCGGGCTCGAACGGGTCGCCGAGGGCCTGCACCACCTCACCCGGCTCAAGAAGGGGCCGTACCAGCTCTACGTGGCCTGCGTCGGCGAGGGATCGGTGCAGGTCGTCGCCTCGGGCGGTCCCGCGCGGACCGTGCGCTGCGACGGGGCACCGGCCGCACAGCGCGTCGTGGTGGACGCCCCGGAGGAGCTGAAGCTGGACATCGCGGGGGTGAACGGAGCCTCGGGCATGTTCGCTTGGGAGCTCGCCGCGCTCTCGCCCGACGGCGGGGTCCGCGTCCAGTGACGTTTCTGTGGTGAATGCGCTACGCCTGGAGAGTGAGTAAAGCGCCCGTATCGGAAGATCCTCGGTTCTCTCAGGAAATCATCTGGTTTTGGTAAAGGGTCGTCGTGTTGCGGCGGCGATCCGCGCCCTTCCGATTTCCCCGAGACGACCAGGAGTCAGGCGTTGACCAGTTACGGAAACCGACTGCGCGAACAGATCGCCGCCCCCGGCACGACCCCCCTGATCGGCGTGTACGACATGTACTCGGCGTCCGTCGCCGCCGACCACTACGACGGGATGTTCGTGTCCGGGTTCGGCTTCGCCGCCTCGTACTACGGGCTGCCGGACATCGGGTTCATCGCCTGGCCGGACATGGTCGCGTTCGTGGAGCGGCTGCGCGGCGCGTTCCCCGGGCAGCACCTGCTCGTGGACATCGACGACGGCTACGTCGACCCCGAGGTGGCCTGCCACGTCGTCGAGCGTCTTGAGCGGATCGGGGCGTCCGGGGTCATCCTGGAGGACCAGAAGCGGCCCCGGCGGTGCGGTCACGCGGACGGGAAGCAGGTGCTGCCGCTGGACGAGTACCTGACCAAGCTGGAGATGGTGCTCGCGACCCGGCGGGACATGGTCGTGGTGGCCCGTACGGACGCCACGGACGAGGAGGACATCCTGCACCGGGCGAAGAGCCTCGCCGCGACCGATGCGGACGTCGTCCTCGTCGACGGCGTTCGGAGCGTGGAGTGGATCCGGCGCATCCGCGAGGTCGTCGGGGGCAAGCCGCTGCTCTTCAACCAGATCGCCGGCGGCAAGTCCCCCCGGCTCTCGCTCGGCGAGCTCTCCGAGCTGGGCGTCGACGTGGCGATCTACAGCACCCCCTGCCTCTTCGCCGCCCACCAGGCCATGGACTCCGCCCTCTCCGAACTGAAGCAGGCCGACGGACGGCTGCCCGTCTTCGACGCGACCGACGGGGTCGGCGTCGCCGCCTCTACCCGGCTCCTGGAGCGGAACATCGCCCGCCACCGCGACGCCCCCGAGCGGGTGGGGGTGTGATCCCCCGCCCGCGCGGCGCACGTCCGGCCAAGGCGCTCGGCCTGGCCGCCGTCCTCCTCGCGGCGGCCGCTTCGCCCGCCGCCGCGGGCGGCAGCCTGGTCACCGTCATCGACAACTCCCAGGCCGACTCGGTCCTGGAGGTCGACCGGGCCGCCAACTTCCAGTACGGCAGCAGCGGCACCGTCGGCAGCGACCACGACGGCAGCGCGATCGACGCGATCCAGGCGCTGATGGGAGCCGTCGGCGCCTCGGACGACGCCTGACGGCGACCGACGGCGACCGACGGCGACCGACGGCGTGCGAACGGCCGGGCACCTCCCTCGTGGTGTCCGGCCGTTCCGTCACGTCGTGCGGGGCGTGCGGGGCTCAGTCCTCCGTCAGGTCCGGCTTCCCGTCCTCGCCGACCTCGACCGGCTCCGGCCCGTCCGCGACGTGGTGCGTGACGGCGGCCGCGGAGGCGTCGGCGGCGGGGGTCGCGGGGGTGGTGGCGTGGGCCGACTGGGCGGCCAGGCCGAAGGCCGCGCCGGTCAGGGTCACGGCGGCGGCGATCGCGCGGGCGATCGTGGTGAGGTTCATGCCCGGTCAACGGACGCCGGGCGGGATCGGTCACGGAACGTGACCCTGGAGAGGGAGGAGCGCGCGGTGGAGCCGCGCGCGCCGTCAGCGCCGTTCGACGATTCCGCGCACGTAGGACGCCTGCCCGGCGTGCTGGTTGTCGTCCGTGATCACGCTGACCAGCCGGACACCCAGGGTCACCGGCGGGTCCCATCGGGTGTCGACGATCCGGTCGAGCTCGGCGTTGGTGACGGAGCCGACGTGGGCGAGCGTGTGGAGGTGGACCGCGTCGTGGTAGGCGAGGAGCAGCGTCCCGGGGGCGCGGACGGCGGCGACCTGCTCCCTGGTGTGGCCGTAGCCGGTGTCCGGCTCGGGGAAGGGCAGGCCGAAGCGGGTGGCCCAGCCCTCGCTGTGCCAGATCTGCTCCGTGCCGAACGCGTCGGCGACGTGGTCGTCCTGGATGCGGGTCAGATGCCACACGAGCCAGGCGATCGGGTTGGCGTCGGCGTCGACCCGTACGGTCAGGTCGTCCTCCGACAGGCCCTCGACGGCCTCGTGCACGGTCTCCTGGATCCGGGCGAACGCGTCAAGGAGCAGGTCGGCGCTTTTCATGGGGCCAGACTCGCGGTCCGGCGGCGCGCTGCCGGGCCCCGACCGGCGCCGGACGGGCGGAATTCACCCGAACGGCGCCCGGCCGACGGGCTCAGGCCGTGCAGCCGGCCGCCTTCTGCGCGGCCGGGAAGTAGGCGGTCATGAAGCGGGTCAGCGCCTCCTTGCGGGCGGCCGCGTCACCGCCCTGCGAGGTGAAGCGTTCGGCGCGGGAGACGAACACGGCCTTCTCGGTGCCGACCGTGCACCTGCGGGCCGCGCTGACGAGCGTGTCCGTGGCGCGGCCCTCGTCGCCGATCCCCACCGCCGTCCCGTGCGGCATCTGCCACGTCCAGGTGGCCCGGTAGTCGAGGCTCGCGGGGCCCGGCGTGTTCTCCAGGGCCAGGACGCGCTTGCCGTCCACCGAGACCGCGCAACCGGTGCCCCCGGAGGGCGCGTTCGCGAGCGAGACGGCGACCTCCTTGCCCGGGACCAGGACGGGCCGGAGCACGGCCGGGTCGACGGTGACCCCGCACAGCGCGGCGGGCGTCGCGTACTCCTTCTGCTCCGTCCCCTTCGCGCAGCCGGCCGCGGCCAGGGCGGCGACCACCGCGAGGGCCGTCAGCGCGCCTCGCCTCACTGGTCGCCCGCCAGGCCCTTGGCCCGGCTGTTGCCGTTCAGGGCGGAGAGGTTGATCTCGTTCTCCAGGGTGTAGGCGTTGTTGGTGCCGCCGGGGTTGGCCTTCGCCCACTCCTGCGACAGGGCCCGCAGCTGGTTCTCCCGGAAGTCGAAGGTCTTGCCGTTCTGCTCCTGGATGCCCTTCTCGATGCGGGCCTGCTCGTCCAGCTGCCACTGGTAGGCGAGGGCGTCGACACCACGTTGGGCCGCGTCACCGAGGACCGGGATGAAGTTCGCCGCCCCGCCGAAGCCGTGGTACAGCCACTTGGCGTTCCACGACGGGTCCTCCTTGTCGGTCTTCAGCGCCTGGTAGCGGGCCTCTTCGAGGAAGCCGACGGTGGCGCCGCCGCGCTGGAGGGTCTCCTTCGGGTCGCTCGGGTGATCCGTGTGGATGTCGCTGAGGATCTCCCGGTTCATGGCGTCGTTCAGCACGCCGTACGCGTCCTGGTCGCGGGAGATCTGCTTCGTGACCTCCAGGAGCTGCTTGCGGTCCAGCTGGCGCGGGTCCTGTGCGTCCGCGGACAGCGAGCTCGCCGAGTGGTGCACGACGTCGCTGTGCCGGGAGAGGACCTTCGCCATGTCGTCGCGCATCTCGGACGGCATGTCGTCGCCGCGCGCCGACAGGTACTCCAGGGAGCGGTCCAGGACCTGCCGGTGCTCCGGCGTGAGGTCGACCTGCGGGGCGGTCGGGTCGTTCGGGTTCATGCCGGTCGCGGCGGCGGCCAGTGCGGCGCCGGTGGCGTCCCAGGCCGAGTTGCCGTCCTTGTGGTTCAGCGGGGTGTCGTCGAAGGTGTGCCGGTCGCCGAGGACGTACTTCGCGTTGTCGTCCGGCTGGGTGGCGTTGAAGAACTCGGTGGCCGCGTCCGGGCTGGCGGCGAGCCCCTTCATGAAGCCGGTCATCGGGTCGCGGCCGAAGTCCTCGCCGATGAAGTTCATCTTCGGCGTCGGCGGGGTGCCCGCGTTCCAGTAGTGGTCGGGCAGCTTCATCTTCTTCTCGGTCGCGACGAGCGCGTTGCCGTAGTCGTTGAGGAAGCGGTCGTCCCAGTTGCCGGTGCGCATCAGGTTGCTCATCAGCTGGTACCCGTACACGTGGGCGCCGCGGGTCTGGATGCGCTCCTCGCCCAGCTTCACCATGTCGTTCTCCCACGTGCGCATCGCGGGACTGTCCGACTGGGTCGCGCCGGCCAGGACCAGGGAGAGGTTCTGCTGGAAGTCGCCCAGCTCCTTGAGGCGGGCGCGCTGGAGGTTGCCGCCGTCCGACCCGTCGGACAGGTCCGCCCAGAAGTCGAGGACGCCGCGCGGGCCGAGGGTGGTGGCCAGCTTCTCCTGGAAGAGGCGGTCGTCCTTGTAGGCGGCGAGGTCCTTGTTGAGCCGGTCGAACTCCTCGGGGGACAGGTCGTCCCCCTTGGTCTTCAGCAGGTTCGCGATCCGCTCCGCGTCCTGCATCGCCTGCGCGGCCCGGTCCCGGTCGTAGTAGGCGGCGTCCGAGAAGCCGTACGGGGTCTGGCTGACCAGCATCGTCAGCGCCTGCGCGGCGGTGGTGTCGCTCTCGGTGGCCTGCTGGAGGATCTTCTGGACCTCGTTGCGCAGGCTGATCGCGTCGGCCTCGGTGTGCTCCGGCACCGTGGTGCCCTTGGCGGCGCGGTCGGGGTGGATGTTCATGGTGACGGTGAAGCCGCCGTCACCGGTCCCCACCACCGTCAGGTTCCGGGTCAGGGCCTGGCTGATCGTCTCGTTCAGCTGCTTCTTGTAGCCGTCCAGCTCGCCGTGGGTGTCGCGGAGGATGTTGGCGATGCTGGTCGCCTGGGTGGCGGCGTCCGCGAACTCCTTGGCCGTCTTGCCGATGAACTCCCGCGTGACGGTGGCGTTCACGCCCTTCCAGTCGGCCTTCTGCGCCTTCCCGCCGAGGTTGTCGCGGGCGTCCGACTCCAGCTCCCACAGCTTCTTCGCCATGGCGTCCCAGTCGCCGGCGGACGTGCCCAGCTTCGAGAAGTCGGCGAACCTGAGTGCGTCGAGGTCCATCAGTGGCCCGCCCTCTCCTCGAAGCCCTTGTCGAGCTGCTCGTACTTGAAGCGGGTGGCGATCCAGTGCTCGTCGTCCGCGTGCGTCTTCTTCGAGTACTCCAGGTGGTTCGAGATGTGGGCGCACGCGTCGAGCAGCGTGTTCACCTGCTCGTTCCACTTCTCGGCCACGGTCGTGAGGGCCGGGCCGAGCGCGAAGTCCGCCTTCATGGCGGTGCCGGCCTCCTGCGTGCTGGCCTTCGCGTGGTCGCCCTCGGTGCCGAGGCGCGTGTGCAGCTTGAAGGCGGCGTCCCCGACGGCCGCCAGGTCCGTCTGCTCGACTCTCAGATCGCCGCCCTGGGCGGAGCCGCCGTCGCCGTCGATGTCGACGTGGGCGAGCTGCATCGCCGCCCGATCCTCATGCGCGGCCGACCTGATGCCGGCCCATTCCTCGTCGAATGACACAAGACCCCCGTGTGGTTCCAAGTACCGGTGTACGACGTGCAGATGCACGGCATACCGACGTGAGCGAACCCAGCATATTGCTATCGGAAACGTTTCCTCAGCTGGCCCTCTCGTAGTGGTAGCCCTCGCCGTGCGAGGGTCCCACGTCATGCCGCAGACCCGTCGGAGTGGCGAGTGCGAAGTAGGAAGGGTCGGTGTTCTGGCAGAGGCTGTGCGAGCGGGCCCGGTCGATGATCCCGGTCCCGAGGTTGATACGGCTGCCGCCGTCGCTGATCGAGACCAGCTTCGTGACGTACTCGCAGTGGAACCCGCTCTGCGAGTCGCTGACCATCTTGGCGGCGATCTGGCCGGGGGCGACCCGGTAGATGTACACGGTCGCCGGCTGGTCGATGTTGAACTGGGCCGTGTACTTCCAGGTGCCGACGAAGGCCGACGGGATGCGGTTGTCGGTGGTGGCCGGGGGCTTCGGCTGGGGGGCGGTGGTGGCGGGCGGCCGGGTCGTCGTGCCGCCGGAGGTGGTGGTGGACGAGCCGCCGGAGGTGGTGGTCGAGGACCCGCCGCCGCCGGACGGGCCCGTACCGCCGGAGGAGCCGCCCACGGCCCCGCCCGCGCCCCCGGAGACCGAGCCGCCGCCCCCGCCCGCGCCACCCGCGCCGCCCGCGCCGCCCGCGCCACCCGCGCCCGCCGTGTCGGCGACGCCCGGCGGGGGCACGGCCTTCGTCGGGGCCGGACCACCGCTGCTCGGCCCCGCCGACGGGGCCCCGCTCGACGGGCCGCCCGAGGCGGTGCCCGGGGGAGCGGTGCTGGTCGTGCCGGGCGCGCCCTGGAGGTCGCGGTGGTCGGGGTCGTTGTCGATGAGCCGGACGACGGTGCCGCTGATGCCGAGGACGACGAAGACGGCGGCCACGACGGCCCAGATCCGCGACGCGCGACGCGGCTCGCGGGCGGCGGGCGCGGGCGTGGCGGGGGTGGCGGGAGTGGCGTCGGCGGCGGCCTGCGGGCGCAGCCCGAGCGTGCCGGTGTCGGACGCCCCGGCAGCCGCCTCCCGGGCCTCGCGGGCCTCCTGGGCCAGCTCCTCGGACAGCGCCTCCACGTCGAGCAGCCGGGCGGCCTGCCGGGCGAGCCGCGCGACGAGCACGGGCGGCAGCCAGGCGCCCCCGGCGAGGGCGTCTTCCCAGGGGGCGGGGGCGGGCTTGGGCGGGGTGGCGGCTCCGGGCGCCTCGGCGGCGTCGGCGGCTGCGGAGTCCCCGGTGTCCCCGGCACCCCCGGCGTCCACGCTGGCTCCGGCCTCTCCGCCGGCCACCGCCTCCCCGGCGGCTCCGCTCTCCCCGGCCTCCCCCTCCCCGCCGGTCAGCGCGGGATCGGCGAGCAGGGCGTCGATGCCGGGGCGGCCGGCCGGGTCCTTGATCAGACAGCGGGCGATGAAGGCGCGCAGGGGCTCGGACGCGATCCGGTCGAGCTCCGGTTCGGCCTCCACGATCTGGAACATGATCGCGTGCTGGTTGCTGGCCCCGTGGCCGAAGGGGAGCCGCCCGGTGGCCGCGTACATCAGGACGCAGCCGAGCGCGAAGACGTCGGCGGCCGGGCCCAGGGACTCGCCCCGGACCTGCTCGGGCGCCATGAACCCGGGGGAGCCCACCACCATGCCGGTGCTCGTGAGCAGCGACTCGACGGAGGGCTCCAGGGCACGCGCGATGCCGAAGTCGATGACCTTGGGGCCCTCGACGGTGAGCATCACGTTGGACGGCTTGAGGTCCCGGTGCAGGATCCCGGCCCCGTGGATGCCCTGGAGGGCGCGCAGCAGCCCGCCGGCGAGCGCGAGGAGCGAGTCGGCGGGCAGCGGGCCGTGTTCCCGTACGACCTGCTCCAGGGAGGGCCCCGGGACGAACCCGGTGGCCACCCAGGGGCGTTCGGCCTCGGGGTCCGCGTCGAGGACCGGCGCGGTGAAGTGCTCGCCGACCTTCCGCACCGCCTCGATCTCGCGCCGGAAGCGCGCCCGGAACTGCGGGTCCTGCGCGTGCTCCTCGTGCACGACCTTCACGGCCACGGTCCGCCCGCCCTCGGACCGGGCCAGGAACACCCGGCCCATGCCGCCGGAGCCGAGCCGCCCGAGGAGCCGGTACGGCCCGATCAGCCGCGGATCGCCGACGGCGAGCGGCTCCATGCCGCTGCCGCCCCTGTCGCGCTTGCCACTCTCGCCGCTCATGACGGTCTGACTCCCCCTGGTCGTGACACTGCCCGGTGGTCGGCCGAACGCGCTCAGGTTAGATGAGTACGCGTCAAGTGGACGCCTCGGGAGCCCACTTGGTTTCCAGAGGCACCGATCGACACGCTTTCCTTACGCGAACCAACCCTGCACGTCGGCGATCAGCTGCACGCTGCCGGAGTGGTTGTAGAAGGTCACCTTCCCGTCGACGACGGGGACGACGACCATGTTCGGCACGGTCTGCCCGGCCTGGAAGTTCAGGCTGGACGCGCTGGTGCGCGGCTGCCCGGACGGGTGGACCGAGATGAAGCCGGCCCGCGTCGGCTGGGTGGCGGTGACGTTGAGGACGACGGCCTTGGCCCCCGCCGGGACCACGCCGACGCCCGCCACCGGGAGGGTGACGGACTGGCCGGGGCCGACGGCGCCCTTGCGGACGCCCTGGCCGGTGCGGGTGTCCATGAAGCGGCGGTTCGTCATGCCGGTGAACGCGACGCCCTCACCGCTCGTGTAGTAGCCGACGACGTCACCGACGAGGTCCAGCGAGCCGAACCGGTTGGCGAAGGCGATCTTGCCGCCGACGACCGGGACGACGACCGTGCCGGCGACGGTCCGGCCCGCCGGGACGTTCACGCTGGACGTGTCCGGGCGGGCGGTGCCGTCCGGGTAGGCGGTGACGAAGGTCGACGCGGTGGCGTTGGTCGCCGTCACGTTCATGACGACGGCCGTGACCCCGTCCGCCGGGACGCCCCGGGCGCCGGTCACCTGGAGCCGGGCCGTGCCGCCGGGACCGATCTTGGCCCGGGGCACACCGGTGCCGGAACGGGTGTCCATGAAGCGGGTCGGAGTGAGCGGCCGGAAGGCGGAGCCGCCGGAGCCGTCGGTGTAGTAGCCGGAGACGTCGGCCACGAGGTCGGCCGTGCCGGCGGTGTTGACGAAGATCCGCACCTTGCCGTCGACGACCGGGACGACCACCAGGTTGGACGTGGTCTGTCCGGCGGTGAAGTTGAGGTGCGAGCCGGCCGAGTAGTCGTCGAGGGACGGCGTCACCTTGATGTCACCGGGCTTGGTGGGGTTGGCGACCGTCACGTTCAGCACGACGCTCGTGACCCCGGTGGCCGGGACCCCGCCGACGCCCCCGACCTGGAGGACGACGTTCTGCCACCGCTGGACCTTGCCCTTGGGCGTGCCGAGGCCGGTGCGGCTGTCCAGGATGCGCTGGGGCCGGAGCGGCAGGTAGCGGCCGGGCAGGGTGGTCAGGAGGGTGTTCCTGGCGTCGAACGTGCCGTTCGCCCCCGCCACGTCGACGAAGGCGTCGCCCTTCCAGGGCGCGACCAGGAGGCGGTAGGTGTACGAGGACGGGGTGACACCGCGGCCCTCGTCGTCCTGGCCGGTCCACTGGGTGGTGACGGTGGCGGCGGGGCCGCCCGCACCGGTGAGCGTCCGCACCAGCTTCCCGGAGTAGCGGTTGCGGATCTCCACCTTCCACTGCGCCACCGGGCGGGAGAGCCGCCACCGGGCGTCCCAGGTGCGACTCTGCGCGGACGTGGACTCGGCGTTGAGGTAGGGGTCGACGGTGGCGTGGATCGCGCTGACCGGCTGCGGGGCGATGCCGGTGGGCACCACGTGGATCCGGCTCCGCTCGTCCACGTACGCGACGCCGCCGCCGTACTTGTCGACGGCCCAGTCCTTCCACCGGCCCGACCCGGAGGTGATGACCGGGACGTCGGCGAGCTCGCTGGTCCTGCCGGTACGCGCGTCGGTGAGCAGCAGCTTCCCGGCCGCGTTGTCCCGGCGCACGAGGTACCCGTCGCCGAGCACCGCCTCGCCCACCGGGACGGACACGTTCGTGGCCCCCCACTGGTTGAACACCCCGGCCTTGCCCTCGGGCCCGCAGGCCCAGTAGATCCAGCTCTGCACGACCTGGAGCTCGGTGGGCGTGCACCCGGTGCGCAGGTCGAGGTCGACGGAGTTCCAGTTCCCGACCAGGTCGTACCGGCTGAGTTTGCCGGGGGTCGCGGTGGGCTTCCAGAGGGTGGTGCCCCAGACCGCGGCGGCGGTACGGGGGAGGGTGAGCAGCACCTTCGCCTCGGTGCCGGGGCGTTCACCGAGGTCGCCGACGTACTGCTTGTCCTCGTGCTCGGCGATGACGAAGCGGCCGGCGGCGTCGGCCAGGCGGGTGGCCGGGGGGAAGTTCACCTGTCGCGCGGTGCCGTCGCCGGTGGGCGAGATCGCGGAGCTGCCGTGGAGGTAGGCGCTCCGCCCGTCGCCGAGCGCCCGCAGTCCGTCGACGCCGTCGGGCTCGGCGAGCCGCCGCACCTCGGTCGGGGCGTCGACGTCGACCTCGTAGACGGCCTCCTTGGGGCCGCTGTCGGAGCGGAAGTCCACCCGGCCGCCGGCGATGTCGAGGCGGTCGTAGGTCACCGGCACGGGCGCGATGTCCCGTACCTTCGTGAGCCGTGGCGTCCCGTCCTCACCGAGGGTGATGCGGTGCGCGGCCCAGTCCTGCGCCCCGCTGCCGCCGACGACGATGACGCTGCCGTCGGGCGCGACGGTCAGCCTGTCCACCGAGGCGGGCAGGAGCTCCTTGGCCGGTCCGCCGCCGATGGGGACCGCCCAGAGCCTGGTGCCGACGGCCTCGCCGGTCGTCACCTCGCGGCGGGTGACGATCCAGTCGCCGATCACCGCGTGCTCGCCGAAGCCGGTCTCGTTCGGCTGGCGTGTCGGCAGCGGCGTCGTCACGGGCGTGGCCGTGGGGTTGTCGCGGGGGACGGTGAGCACCGAGTGGTAGTCCGGGGCCACCAGGATGCGGTCCGCCCCCAGGACCGCCGGGCTGTACCGGTGGATCGGGAGGGTGGGCGTGAGGGCGGCGGTCGCGTAGTCGAGGAGGTACGAGGCGAACGGGCCGCCGGTCGCCGCCTGGGTGGTCAGGAGGACGCCCCGCAGGTCCTGGGCGACGACCCACACCTTGCCGGTCTCGCCCAGGCCGGTGACCGGCCGGTCGGTGACCTGGCCGTCGGCCGCCTCGCTCCGCAGGTGGAGTCCGGCGATCGTGCCGTCGGCGTTCTCGGCGTAGGTCAGGACGGTGTCGGCGTCGAAGGCGCCGGTCCAGATCTGGTCCGCCGGGACGGGCACGGCCTTCCGGGTGCCGGCGGCGATGTCCTGGATCTCCACGCGGCGCTGCTCGGTCGCGGAGCCGGGAAAGAAGGTGGCGCCCCGCCCGGAGTGGCGGACGGCACCGGTGCTCGCGGTCCCCAGGTTGCGGTCCGCGCCGGTGGCGAGGTCCGTCCAGATCCCGCCCTTGGTTCCCTCCTCGTAGCGCAGGAAGCCGGTGGGGCCCGCGGACTCGACCCGGGCCACCCGGGGCACGAACCGCCCCGGGTCCGGGATCACCACCCCCTCGGTGGACGGCAGCGGGTCCGGGTCCTCGGCGACGGCCACGCCGGTCAGGCCGGTCGTGGCGGCCAGGACCGTGGCGGTGGCGAGTGCGGCGCGCGAGAGCGCGCGCGGAGTGTGACGCATGAATGGATCCCCTCCTCGTACGCGGGAGGGGACCACGCCCGGCCGCGCCCACGCGCCGCAGGGCCCCCCGGTCACCCCCCGGATCGGGTGATCCTAATCGAACCGGTTCAAGAAGCCCCCGACGGGCCCGTCCGCTCCGCCCGCCACCGGGCCGCCATCGCGTCCACGTCGAACGGCGTCAGGTTCAGCGGCGGCCCCGCCGGCGGCCGGGCCAGCGCGGCGGCGATCTTCGTGTTGATCTCGCCCAGGATCCGGCGCAGCTGCGTCTCCGAGACGGCCGCGCGGGCCGCCTCCGCCGCGTCCTCGGCCTGCTTGCGCAGGGTCAGCGACGGGGGCAGCACGGAGGCGCCCTCGGTGTGCATCTTCTGTTTGACCCACCACAGCTCGTCGTACGGCGCGGTGTCGTTCTCCAGCGGCTTGCCGAAGCCCTTCAGGCGGTCGAACTCCCCGCGCTCCGCGGCCTCGCGGATCTGCTTGTCCACGAACGACTCGAAGCTGACGCCAGGCGGTTTCCGTTCGGTCATGTGTCCAGACTACGTATCCGCCGGGCCGTACATGGGGCGGTGGCGGACTTCTCCGGGGGGCGGAATTCGGGCACGCTGTCCGCGTTCAACGCGCGTCGACCCTTGTTGGCCCCACCCACCGGAGCAACGCATGCGTTCCAGAACCACCGCCCTCGGCGGCCTCCTCGCCCTGCTCGCCGGGCTGTTCACCGTCCTCGTCGCCACTCCCGCCCAGGCGGCCCCCAACTTCAAGGCGCCCTTCCCCTGCGGCCAGCAGTGGACCTACAGCCACCACTCGGCCGAGGTCCGCCAGGCCCTGGACTTCGTCCGGTCGGACGGCGGGACCACGGCCGGGACGCCGGTGCTGGCCTCCGCCTCCGGCACCGCGTACCGCTACTCCCAGCCCAGCGGCGCCGGGAACTACGTCGTCGTCGACCACGGCGGCGGCTGGAAGACGTACTACTTCCACCTCAGCGCCTACTCCGTCGCCGACGGCGCCTGGGTGGACCAGGGGCGCCAGATCGGCGTCACCGGCTCCACCGGCAACAGCTCGGGCGCGCACATCCACTACGAGCAGCTCTACAACGGGGTCGGCCAGAGCATCGTGATCAACGGGGCCTCGCTCGCGCCCTATCCGGGCTCGTACTACGCGAAGTACCTGACGAGCGACAACGGATGCTCGGGCGGCGGCGGGAGGTACTGGGTCGACACCTTCGCCGACGCCACCGGCTACGCGCAGGCGAACACGAACGACGCCCAGGGCGTGCTGAGGGCCGGCACCAACTACGTCTCCTGCAAGGTCTGGGGCCAGGAGATCCGCGACGGCTCCGGCAACGTCAACCACTGGTGGCTGAGGACGGACCTGGACACGGTCTACCCGGGGAAGAACGGACGCGGGGCGTACGTGTCCGCCTACTACCTGTCGCGCTGGGGGAACGACGAGGCGCGGGACAACAGCGGGAACGTGATTCCCGACTGCTGAGGTCCCGGCGTCCGCCGCCGGAACGGCAGGAGCCCCGCTCCGTGCGCTGGGCGCGCACGGAGCGGGGCTCCTTGGGTACAGCTCTAGAGATCGCGATTGTCGACCCGGGTCAACTTAGACCGGGGTGACGTTCTCCGCCTGCGGACCCTTCGGGCCCTGCGTGACGTCGAAGTTCACCTGCTGGTTCTCCTCGAGGGAGCGGAAGCCAGAGGCGTTGATCGCGGAGTAGTGGACGAAGACATCCGGGCCGCCGCCTTCCTGGGCAATGAAGCCAAAGCCCTTTTCAGCGTTGAACCACTTCACGGTTCCGGTAGCCATGAGCCCTCCTATGGGCCAAAGGGTCGCCCTGCTCCAGAACCTGCAACCAAGTCTGAAAACTACAAAAGCCTGCGGGTTACATGCTCCGCAGGCTCTGTACTGCAAGGGAAACCAAACTGCAACTTGCGCTGAGCGTAGCACGCAGCGTGGTCGAAGCGGTAGAGGGAAAGATCACGTCACTCTCATGTTTGACGCGCTTCTGACGGGCTGACGCGGGTGCCCTCGCGAGTTCGGACGGATGTCCGATGCGTGCCCCGGCGACGTCCACCGTACGAGACGGGGCTAGCCTCGCGATGTGGACAATGCAACCGATGACCACCAGCGCAGCCGGCCCCGTGTCGGGCACATCCAGTTCCTGAACTGCCTTCCCCTCTACTGGGGCCTGGCGCGTACCGGAACGCTCCTCGATCTGGAGCTGACGAAGGACTCCCCGGAGAAGCTCAGCGAGCAGCTGGTGCGGGGCGGCCTCGACATCGGCCCGATCACCCTCGTCGAGTACCTCCGCAACGCGGACGACCTGGTCGCCCTGCCGGACATCGCCGTCGGCTGCGACGGGCCCGTCATGTCCTGCGTGATCGTCTCGCAGCGGCCCCTGGACCAGCTGGACGGGGCGCGGGTGGCGCTCGGCTCCACCTCGCGCACCTCCGTGCGCCTGGCGCAGCTGCTGCTCGCCGAGCGGTACGGCGTGCGCCCGGACTACTACACGTGCCCGCCCGACCTCGGCCTGATGATGCAGGAGGCGGACGCGGCCGTGCTGATCGGCGACGCCGCGCTGCGGGCCTCCCTGCACGAGGCGCCGCGGCTCGGGCTCCAGGTCCACGACCTGGGGCTGATGTGGAAGGACTGGACGGGGCTGCCGTTCGTCTTCGCCGTGTGGGCGGCCCGCAAGGACTTCCTGGCCCGCGAGCCGGAGACCGTCCACGACGTGCACCGGGCCTTCCTGGCCTCGCGCGACCTCTCCCTGGAGGAGGTCGCGAAGGTGGCCGAGCAGGCGGCCCGCTGGGAGGCCTTCGACGCGGAGCTCCTGGAGCGGTACTTCCGGACGCTCGACTTCCGATTCGGGCCCGAGCAGCTCGCCGGGGTCCGCGAGTTCGCCCGCAGGACCGGCCCGACGACCGGGTTCCCCGCGGACGTACGCGTGGAACTCCTCGAACCGGCCCGCTAGGGCCTGTCGTCACACTCCCGTCGTCGCCCGAAGGGCGGCCCCGCGGCGTCTGGTGCGTGCTCTCGGCGTGCCGGGTGGAAGCCCTCGTACTGGACGTACTCGGACTTTCACCCGGTGCGGCGAGAGCGCGTGCCAGGCGTCGCGGGGCAGGCGGGAGTTTGACGACAGGCCCTAGGGCCCCCGGGGCCCTACGAGGAGGGGACGGGGGCGGCGATCGGGCCCTGCATCCGGCGGCTCAGCCAGGCGATCGAGCCCTCGTCCATGCCCCGGATGTAGCTCAGCGCGTTGTGCCCGCCGCCCTGGATGATCTCCAGGTGGGACTTGATCGGGCCCTTCGTGTACTGCTTGATGAAGGCCTTCACGTGCGGGGAGAGGCGGGTCTCCTTGGTGCCCAGCTGGAACGCCAGGAAGAGCTCGTTCTCCTTGGTGTCCGGCTTCCGGCCGAGCGCCGCGGCGAGCCGGCCCGGGTCGTTCGCCCGCCGCTCCCGCTCGTGCCCCTGCCACAGCGGCGAGTCCGGGATCAGGTCCGGTCCCGAGGCGATGACGCCCTTGAACTTGTCCGGCTTCTGGAGCACCGACTTCAGGCCCACGAAGCCGCCCGAGGACGAGCCCATGAACGCCCAGCCGTCCCGCGACTTGAACGTACGGAAATTCGCCCGGACGAAATCCGGGACGTCCTCGGTCAGCCAGGTGCCCATTCGCGGCTGGTCCGGGATATCGCTCCCGTCGTAATAGTGCTTGTCGTCCGGGTTGAGGACGGGCATCACCACGATGAACGGCAGGCTCTTTCCCTCTTCGGACCAGCGGGCGATGCTCGACTGGAGTTTGAGGTCGGTGCCCATCCAGTAATTCGTCGGATAGCCGACGCCGCCGGGCAGCGAGATCAGGACCGGAAAGCCGCTGTTCGCGTACTTCGGGTCGAAATACTGCTTCGGGGCCCACACCCACACCTTGCCGGTGAATCCGGACTTCGCGCCCCGGAGCTCGGTGACGCCGATCTTCGTGCCGTCCTCGACGGTGTTGGCGTCGGTGAACTCCGCCTTGGGTCCGGTGGGGAACACGGTCACGGGGCCGTGGTCCCCCTTCGTCCCGCCGTTCTTCCCGCCCGGTGTGTGCACGGCCGCCTGCTGGGGCTTGCCGTTCCGCGGGGTGTCGAAGGAGACCGGGTCGCCCTGGTCCGAAGAGCAGCCGGCGACCGCGGCCAGCGTGGTCCCGAGGGCGAGGGCGGCCGCGAGGGTGCGGTGGAGGCGGCGGCGACGTGTCATGGCGGGGTCTCCGAGTGCGTTTCGGGTCATACGGCGGATTCCGGAAGGGGAGAGGGATCCGGGACCCGATCGGTTGGCTCGGGACCGGCACGAATCCGGCCGGAGGTGCTGGCGTAGGCTGGCTCGGTCCGTCCAGTACGCGCCCGCCCGCGCGTGCGCAGCCTCCGAAAGGGACACCCGGTGACCGAGAAGGCCGCTCTCCAGTCCGTTCTCGACCGCGCCGCCGCCGGTGGCCGGATCACCCCCGAGGAGGCGCTCGACCTGTACCGCTCGGCGCCGCTGCACGCCCTCGGTGCCGCCGCCGACGCCGTGCGCCGCCGCCGCTACGCGGGGACCGAGCACATCGCCACGTACATCATCGAGCGCAACATCAACTACACGAACGTCTGTGTGACGGCGTGCAAGTTCTGCGCGTTCTACGCGGCCCCCAAGGACACCAAGAAGGGCTGGACCCGCGACCTCGACGACATCCTGCGCCGCTGCGCGGAGACCGTGGAGCTCGGCGGCACCCAGATCATGTTCCAGGGCGGCCACCACCCCGACTTCGGCGTCGAGTACTACGAGAAGCACTTCGCCGCGATCAAGGCCGAGTACCCGCAGCTGGTCATCCACTCCCTCGGCGCGTCCGAGGTCGAGCACATGGCCCGCATCTCCAGGGTCTCCGTCGAGGAGGCCATCACCCGCATCCACGCGGCCGGCCTGGACTCCTTCGCGGGCGCCGGCGCCGAGCTGCTCCCGGAGCGCCCCCGCAAGGCCATCGCCCCGCTCAAGGAGAGCGGCGAGCGCTGGCTGGAGATCATGGGGATCGCCCACGGGCTGGGCGTCGAGTCGACCTCCACGATGCTCATGGGCACCGGCGAGACCAACGCCGAGCGCATCGAGCACCTGCGGATGATCCGCGACCTCCAGGACCGCACGGGCGGCTTCCGGGCCTTCATCCCGTACACGTACCAGCCCGAGAACAACCACCTGAAGGGCCGTACCCAGGCGACCCTCTTCGAGTACCTGCGCATGATCTCCATCGCGCGCCTCTTCCTCGACAACGTGGCGCACATCCAGGGCTCGTGGCTCACCACCGGCAAGGAGATCGGCCAGCTCACCCTGCACTACGGCGCCGACGACCTCGGTTCCATCATGCTGGAGGAGAACGTCGTCTCCTCGGCCGGCGCCAAGCACCGCTCCAACCTGCGCGAGATGATCGACATGATCCGCACCGCGGACCGCGTCCCCGCGCAGCGCTCGACCACCTACGAGCACCTGGTCGTCCACGACGACCCGGCGAACGACCCGGTCGACGAGCGCGTGGCCTCCCACATCTCGTCCATCGCGATCGAGGGCGGCACGGCCCACCCCGAGCTGAAGCTCCTCGACGCCCACTGAGAACGGCACCGATGCTGACGCTGCACGCCGCCGACGGCTCGCCCGAGTTCGCCGTCCTCGTCGACGGTCCGCTCGTCGCGGCCGTCGGCCCGTACGAGGAACTGGCCGACGCCAACCAGGACGCCCGGCTGCGCCGCTGGCCCGGCATCCTCACCTCCGGGCTGCTCAACCCGTACGGCCCCGAGCTGCTCGAAGCGACCTACCACCCGGACCCGCGCGAGGCCGACACCTTCGGCACCGAGCCGATCATGGGGGAGCGGGCGCACGAGATCTTCGAGGCGAACCCCGCCCGCCGGGGAGCCTCCGCGCGCCGCGGGGTGCAGCGGCTGCTCGCGCACGGCACGGTCGCCGTCGGCGGGGAGCTGCGCGGCCGGGCCGCGCAGGACGCGGTGCGCCGGGCCGGGCTCGCCGTGGGGCAGCGCCCGCCGAACCTGCCGGGGCCGCCGTCCCTGACGCCGGCGCCGCTCGTGCTGCTGCCGCGGCTCGCGCCGGGCGGCCCGGCCCGCTTCGCCGTCTTCGACGTGCCCGACCGGGCGGCGCTCGTGCGCCTGGGGCCCGCCACCTGCGTGGCGACGGTCATCGCGGGCCGTCTGGTCTACCGGGCCCGCTGACCGTCGTGGCCGCCGTCCCCTGCGACAATGCGGGCGTAACGTCGGCCCCCAGGCCCTCCGTACGAACCAAGCCCGCAGTACGAACCAAGTGAGGCGAACGCCAGTGACCCGCGCCACCCTGGACAAGCAGCCGCACGAAGTCGCCTCGATGTTCGACGACGTGGCGGCGAACTACGACCTCACCAACGACGTCCTGTCGCTCGGCCAGGACCGGCGCTGGCGCAAGGAGGTCGCCAAGGCGGTCGACGCGCGGCCCGCGCAGAGGATCCTCGACCTGGCCGCCGGCACCGCGACCTCCTCGCAGCCGTTCGCGCGCGCCGGGGCGTACGTCGTGCCCTGCGACTTCTCCCTGGGGATGCTGCGGGTCGGCAAGAAGAACCACCCGTGGATGCCGTTCACCGCGGGCGACGGCACGAAGCTGCCGTTCCGCGACGACGTCTTCGACGCCGTCACCATCTCCTTCGGGCTGCGCAACATCCAGGACACCGACCAGGCGCTGCGCGAGCTGTACCGCGTGACGAAGCCCGGCGGCCGGGTCGTCATCTGCGAGTTCTCGCACGCCACCTGGGCGCCGTTCCGCACGGTGTACGAGGAGTACCTGATGCGCGCGCTGCCGCCGGTGGCGCGGGCCGTCTCCTCCAACCCCGACGCGTACGTGTACCTCGCCGAGTCCATCCGGTCCTGGCCCGACCAGCCGACCCTCGCGGGCATGATGCAGAAGGCCGGCTGGTCCGAGGTGGCCTGGCGGAACCTGACCGGCGGGATCGTGGCGATGCACCGCGGGTTCAAGCAGCCGTAGCGGCCGCAGCGCCCTGGCGGGCTACGGCTTGGCGTACATGCCGTAGCCGCCGACGCCCGCGTACACGGCGTCCGCCACCTTCCGGTGCACCTTCACGCCGCCCACGGTGTCCGTGGGCGGGGTGAGCACCTGGGTGCCCGCCATCAGCGTGGTCGAGCCGCCGCCGTCGAGGTTGAGGGCGTCGACCAGACCGAGCTCCTTGGAGTCGAGGAGCTCGGCGAAGGTGCGCAGGTAGTCGCCGTCCTCGCCGTCCTTGGCGGTGAGGGTGACGAGCACCGGGTTGCCCTTGATGTTCGTGGCGAGCGAGGTGCGCGAGTCCGTGCAGATGAGGATCGCGGGGTCCTTGCCCGGCTTCGTCGTGTCGGAGCACGAGTTGGGCAGCTCGGCGGGGATCGACCCGCTCGTCAGCAGCCGGTGGAAGGAGCTCACCACGTCGACGGAGGCGTCCAGCGGGATGTCCCGGCCGAGCGTGACGTCACGCAGCTTCTGCTCGACGCCGACCCGGTCGTCGCGGACGAGGCGGGTGCGCAGCCACTCGGCGCCGGTGCCGATGCCCTGGAGGACCCGTCCGCCGGCGGGGACGGTGGTGCCGCCGCGGCCGGTGTGGGCGTCGGTGACGACGCCGTTCGCGTCGAGGACGACCTCGAACCCGGTGTCGGCGGTGGCCGGGACGGTGGGGTCGATGCCCGGCTTGGGCGTGGGGACCCCGTAGTCGTCGGTGAACAGGACGATCTCGTCGGGATCGGTGTAGACGGGCGGGCTGGTGGTCACCCGGGTGTCCTCGGCGTCCCGCGCGCAGTGCGCGACCCGGCCGGGGCTGCGGTTCACGTCGTCGACGCGGACGCTCTCGCCGGTCGGCCCGGTCAGCTTCAGGTCGGTGAGCAGCTTGGTGATGTACGGGATGCCGTACTGGATCACGGCCCCGTTGCTGCCCTGTCCGCCGGTCCAGCAACTGGCGCTGTGCAGCACGCCGTCGGTGGCCGTGGCGCTGGTGTGCACCGCGTTCCGGTCGGTGGTCCCGGCCGCGGCGGGCTCCAGCTGGAACAGGCCGCCGTTGGTGCCCGCGTACGGGTGACGGGCGGCGACGGAGGAGACCGTGGCCAGCTGGTCGGGGAGCACCTCGGGCGGGGCGTCGGCGCGGCCGACGGTGCTGCCGAGGGTGAGCGCCGAGGCGGCGGGGTCGATCTCGACGACCTGGAGGACGCGGGGCGCGGTCCGGTTGTCGAGGTTCCGCTCGGTCCACGTGGTGCGGGTGACGCCGGTGGCGACGGTGACCGGGTCGGACTTGGTCCAGTTGAGGCCGAGCGGGCTGGGCGGCTCCTCGGCGGCCGGCGCGGCGGTGGCCGAGGTGGTCAGGGTGAGGGCGGCGGCGACGGCGGCGAGGGCCGCCAGGGGGCGCTGGTTCCTGGTCACTGGCACTCCGAGGTTCCGTTGACGAGCTCGTGCGAGCGGAAGGTGCCGGTGTACGGGGCGGGCACGGTGGTGCTGTCGCCGCGCAGCACGACGTACGCGCCGTACTTCTTCTGGTCGGCCGGGTCGGTCCAGGTGCCGGAGTAGGTCGGCTCCGGGTAGAAGCAGGCGTGCTTCCGGGTGCGGTTGAACACCGACTTGGGCGCCGTCTCGGGGCCGTAGCTGTCGCCGTAGTTCTTGGTGGCGGGGTCGGTCGCGGGCAGGTGGACGGTCATCGCGCCGCGGCCGCGCTCCTCGGTGAAGGTGCAGACCCGGTTGTCGGGGCAGCGCTCGTAGCCGGTGAAGCAGTGGGCGCGGGACGGGACCAGCTTGTGGGAGCTGATGGTGCCGTTGAAGTTCGGGTCGGTCGTGTACTCGTCGGAGTTGCCCGGCTTGATGGTCTGGAGCCGGCCGCCGTAGTGCGCGTCGACGTAGACGCAGCTCCACAGCTTGGTGTTGTTCTTCGCGGAGAGGGTCCGGCCGTCCCAGGTGGCGTCGTAGCTCTCCAGGCTCTGCGTGGCGGTGAAGTCGCGGCGCTCGCCGGTGCCGTCGGTCCCGCCGTACAGGCAGAGGGTGTCGGCGGGGCAGTCGTCGAAGGGGGCGGGCTCGGCGCTGGCGGGCAGCACCAGGAACGCCGCGCTGAGCAGCGCGAGGACCGCTGTGACCAGCGAGCCCCGTCGTATGTGTGTGCGAGTAAGGGTCACGGGGAGTGATCATGCAATGAGGGGTAGCCCTCCGGCCAGTCCTTTCCCGTCCCCCATAGACTGCCCCGGTACGTCCGTACCGCCCCCTACCGTCGAGTCTTCGGGAGAATCCGCCGTGACCGAGCAGCCCCTCTCCGAGCACAGCGCAGACGTGATCGTCGTCGGGGCGGGCCCGGCCGGCTCGACCACCGCGTACTACCTCGCCAAGGCCGGACTCGACGTCCTGCTCCTGGAGAAGACCGCGTTCCCGCGCGAGAAGGTCTGCGGCGACGGCCTCACCCCGCGCGCGACCAAGCAGCTCGTCGCCATGGGCATCGACATCTCCGAAGAGGCCGGCTGGCTCCGCAACAAGGGCCTGCGGATCATCGGCGGCGGCGTCCGGCTCCAGCTCGACTGGCCCGACCTCGCCTCGTACCCGGACTACGGACTGGTCCGCAAGCGCGACGACTTCGACGAGCAGCTCGCCCGCCAGGCCCAGAAGGCCGGCGCCCGGCTCTACGAGCGCTGCAACGTCGGCGCCCCGATCGTCGACGACCGCACCGGCCGGATCACCGGCGTCCACGCCAAGCTGGGCGAGGAGAAGCGCGAGGTCACCTTCCACGCCCCGCTGGTCGTCGCCGCCGACGGCAACTCCACCCGGCTGTCCCTCGCGATGGGCCTGCACCGGCGCGAGGACCGCCCGATGGGCGTCGCCGTGCGCACGTACTTCACGAGCCCGCGCCACGAGGACGACTACCTGGAGTCCTGGCTGGAGCTGTGGGACCGGCGCGGCGCGCAGGACCGGCTGCTGCCCGGCTACGGCTGGATCTTCGGCATGGGCGACGGCACCTCCAACGTCGGCCTCGGCATCCTCGACTCCTCCTCCGCCTTCAAGGAGCTCGACTGGCGCGAGGTCCTCAAGGCCTGGTGCGCCTCGATGCCCGAGGACTGGGGCTTCACCCCGGACAACATGACCACCCCCATCCGCGGCGCCGCCCTGCCGATGGCCTTCAACCGCCAGCCCCACTACACCAAGGGCCTGCTGCTCGTCGGCGACGCCGGCGGCCTCGTCAACCCGTTCAACGGCGAGGGCATCGCGTACGCCATGGAGTCCGGCCAGATCGCGGCCGACGTCATCGTCCAGGCGCACGCCCGGGCCACCCCCGCCCAGCGCGAGCTGGCGCTGCACAACTACCCGAAGATCCTGAAGGACACCTACGGCGGCTACTACACGCTGGGCCGTGCCTTCGTGAAGCTCATCGGCAACCCGAAGATCATGAAGATCGCGACCCAGCGCGGCCTGAGCCACCCGCTCCTGATGAAGTTCACGCTGAAGATGCTGGCCAACCTCACCGACCCGACGGGCGGCGACGCGATGGACCGCATCATCAACGGGCTCTCGAAGGTGGCCCCGAAGGCGTGAACGAGGCCCGGTAGACGGTCGGGGAGACCCCGACCGTCCGGGTGAAATGGCGGCGCAGGTTCGCCGCCGAACCCAGGCCGCTCTCCTCGCCGATCCGCTCCACCGGCAGATCCGTCGCCTCCAGGAGCGTCTGCGCGCGCGCCACCCGCTGCTCCAGCAGCCACTGCAGCGGGGTGGTGCCGTGCACCTCGCGCACCCTGCGGTGGAAGGTGCGCGGGCTCATCCGCGCCTGGCGCGCCAGCCGGTCCACCGTCAGCGGCTCGTCCAGCCGCTCCAGGGCCCACTGGAGGGCCGGGCCGAGGGTGTCCGCCCCGGCCGCCGGGAGCGGCGCCGCGACGGACTGGGGCCGGTCGCCGGAGCGGTGCGGCGCGACCACCAGACGGTCGGCGAGCGCGCCCGCGACGCCCGCGCCGAGGTCCTTGCGCACCAGGTGCAGGCACAGGTCCAGGCCGGCCGCGGCGCCCGCGCCGGTCAGCACGCGCCCCTCGTCGGTGTAGAGCACCGACGGGTCGACCTCCACCCGCGGGTGACGGACGGCCAGCTCGGCCGCGTACGCCCGGTGCAGGGTGGCCCGGCGCCCGTCCAGCAGCCCGGCCGCGGCCAGCGCGAACGCGCCGCTGCACATCGACACCGCCCGCGCCCCGGCGTCCGCCGCCGCGCGCACCACGTCGACCAGCTCCGGGGGCAGCTCCTGGCGCCCCTCGACCACCGCGTCCGGCACCGACGGCACGATCACGGTGTCCGCGCCGGCCACGGCGTCCAGGCCGTGCGTCCCGTACGGGGCCGGGCCGACCACCCTCAGCTCGTACCAGGGGTCGGCCAGATCCGTGTGCGGCATCCCGAACACCATCGACGCGGTGGACAGTTCGTACAGGTCGTACGGGGAGATCCGGCCCTGCTCGTCGGGGACGAGGACGACGGCGACGACTCCGGTGCTCATGTCCGCGACCCTATGGCAGGAATCGTGCGCAGGGCGGCGGTCCCGCTCCTGTCGGCCGGATCCCGCCGTTGAGAGCGTGGAGCCATGAGCGACACGAGCACCACGACCCGCGACACGACCGCCACCGACAAGCAGAACGTCACCGTCATCGGACTCGGCCGGATGGGCGCGGCCCTCGCCGCCGCCTTCCTCGACGCCGGACACCCCACCACCGTCTTCAACCGCACCCCGGAGCGGGCCGATCCGCTCGTGGCCCGTGGTGCCCGCCGCGCCGGCACCGTCGCCGAGGCGGTCGCGGCGAGCGAGCTCGTCGTGGTCTGCGTCCTCGACTACCCGGCGGTCCGCGCCCTCCTCGACCCCGTGGCCGGGGTGCTGCGCGGCCGGGCCGTGGTCAACCTGACCTCCGGCTCGCCCGAGCAGGCCCGCGCGGAGGCCGCCTGGGCCGAGGGGCACGGCATCGGCTACCTCGACGGCGGGATCATGACCACCCCGCCCGGCATCGGCGACAGCGCCAACATGATTCTCTACGCGGGCCGTCCGGGCCTCCTGGAGCAGCACCGCACGACCCTGGAGCTCCTCGCCGACCCCGTGGACCTGGGCGGGGACGCGGGTCTCGCCTCGCTGTACGACGCCGGTCTGCTGGGCCTGATGTGGTCGATCTTCGGCGGCTGGCTGCACTCCACCGCGCTCACCGGCGCCGACGGGGTGCCGGCCAAGGAGTTCACGGCGGTCGCGGTGCGCTCGTTGCGCACGATGGCCTGGTTCATGACCACGTACGCCGAGCAGATCGACGCGGGGGAGTACCCCGGCGACGACGCGACCCTCGACGTGCACGTGGCGTCGGTCGCGCATCTGCTGCACGCCGGCGAGGAGCGCGGGATCGACGGCCGGCTGCCCCGGCTGCACCTGGAGATGATGAAGGAGGCGGTCGAGGCCGGGCACGGAGGGGACAGCTACGCCCGGATGATCGAGGCATTCCGGAAGTAACGCCCGAAAGCATACGCAGGCAGGACGAAGGGCCGTCGCTCCCCCGAGGAGTGACGGCCCTTCACGCGTGCGGTGGTGCGATCAGAGGATGCGCACGGCGCCGGACGGGGTGTCCCAGTCGAGGGAGCGCTCGACGACACCGGTCGACGGGTTCTGCGCGCCGACGTACATGCCGCCGCCGACGTAGATGGCGACGTGGTACGAGCCGCTGCGGCTGCCCCAGTAGAGGATGTCGCCCGGCTGGAGGTTGCTCAGCGAGACGGAGGTGCCGCGGCTCGACTGGTCGCCGGAGATGCGCGGCAGGTCGATGCCGGCCTCGCGGTAGGCGGCCTGGACGAGGCCCGAGCAGTCCCACGAGTTGGGGCCGGTGCCGCCCATGACGTAGGCGTCGCCGACCTGGGCGCGCGCGAAGGCCACGATCGCGGCGGCGGAGCCGGTGGCGACCTGCGTGCTGCCGCTGGAGGAGCGGCTGCTGACGGCGTCGGAGGAGCCAGAGGACGACTTCGCGGAGAGCTGGGTGCGCGTCGCGGTGCGGGAGGCGCGCTCCTCGGCCTCGGCGCGGGCCTTCTCGGCCTTCTCCGCCTCGGCCTTGCGGTCGGCCTCGGCCTTGGCCTTCTTGGCCTGGGCGGCGGCCTTCTTGAGGGCGGCGTCCTCCTGAGCGGCGAGGCTCTGGTCGAGGGCCTCCTGCTGGCTCGCCTCGGCGGAGGCGGAGACGGCGCTGGCGAGGTCGGCGTCGAGGGAGCCCAGGGTGGGCATCTCGAGGGTCGTCTCGGTCACCGGCTCGGCGTTCGCCGGGGCAGCGGCACCGGCCACCGCGAGGGTGCTGAAGACGCCACCGGCAACTCCGGCGCGGAACGCCATCTTCGAGCCGCTGCGGCGGGGCTTCCGGTGGCTGGGTATGTGAGCGGTGTGGGACATGGGTACAACCGCTATCAGGGCTTCACGGTTCCCTTCAAGAAACGTGGGTTGCGCCACAGTTACGTTCGGAACCTTTGAATCCGCTTCCCTGGCACCCTTATTGACGCCGTAACGGGCAAAACGGTCACGCCTCAATCGGGCCTTGATCATGGGTTTTCAATGAAAAGTCCGAATTGCCCGTCACTTACCACCTCTTCACCTCGATGGCCAAGCCCCGTTCTTCCCGGCCGGTTCCCGATGTGGCGCAGGTCACACCCGAGCTCGTGAACGCGTGCACACGTCCACCGCGGTACGCCGAGCCCCCCGACCGGGCGACAGGCGGTTCCTTTATCACTCGTACGCGTCTCGCTGCCAATTTGCCTGTACCGCCCAACTCTTGATAGTGCGACACCCCCTCCGACCAGCGATTTCCGGTACGGATGTCACATCTGGTGATCACCTGGGCGCTTCGAGTGGCAAGATCACCGCTCATCCGACTTCATGATCCTTCGTCAGGTGGTGGAGATCACAAAGTCGTTGCTGCACCCCGTGTCGCAGATCACAGAGGGGCGGGCTTAAGATGCGGGGCAGTCGGGCTTGTGAACTGCCTCACATGGGAGCGATCTTCCGTGTCGCGGCGCAGGCCGACAGTGCGGTCCAACGGTCAAGGACGACTGGAAGGAGCGAGGAGCGTGAATGCGTACGCGCCCGTCCTCGTGCTCGGTGCCCTGGGTGCGGGGTTTGCGATCTTCTCCGTGGTCATGGCCACGCTAATCGGGCCAAAGCGGTACAACAGGGCAAAACTTGAGGCCTACGAGTGCGGCATCGAACCGACGCCCACTCCGGCCGGAGGCGGCCGCTTCCCGATCAAGTACTACCTGACGGCGATGCTCTTCATCGTCTTCGACATCGAGATCGTCTTCCTCTACCCCTGGGCCGTCACCTTCGACGCCCTGGGGCTTTTCGGGCTCGTGGAGATGCTGCTCTTCGTGCTCACCGTCTTCGTCGCCTACGCCTACGTGTGGCGGCGCGGCGGCCTGGAATGGGACTGAGGGGCTGAGGAGCACCCATGGGACTCGAAGAGAAGCTGCCCAGCGGTTTTCTGCTGACGACCGTCGAACAGGCCGCGGGCTGGGTCCGGAAGGCCTCCGTCTTCCCCGCGACCTTCGGCCTCGCCTGCTGCGCCATCGAGATGATGACGACCGGCGCAGGCCGCTACGACCTGGCCCGCTTCGGGATGGAGGTCTTCCGCGGCTCCCCGCGCCAGGCCGACCTGATGATCGTGGCCGGCCGCGTCAGCCAGAAGATGGCGCCCGTCCTGCGGCAGGTCTACGACCAGATGCCGAACCCCAAGTGGGTCATCTCCATGGGGGTTTGCGCGTCTTCGGGCGGAATGTTCAACAATTACGCGATTGTGCAGGGCGTTGACCACATTGTTCCGGTTGACATCTATTTGCCGGGTTGCCCGCCGCGCCCGGAGATGCTGGTGGACGCGATCCTCAAGCTCCACCAGAAGATCCAGAACTCCAAGCTGGGCGTGAACGCCCAGGAAGCGGCCCGCGAGGCGGAGGAGGCGGCGCTCAAGGCGCTGCCCACGATCGAGATGAAGGGTCTGCTCCGGTGAGCGACGAGACACCCAATCCCGAGAAGGAGCTCAGCGAGCAGAACCTCCCGGGACAGCGCGGCGAGCACGGGGAGGAGGTCCGCGTCCAGCGCGGCATGTTCGGCGCGAACAACGGCGGCGACACCTCCGGCTACGGCGGCCTGGTCCGCTCGGTGCGCCTGCCCGGACCGGCCTCCCGCCCGTACGGCGGCTGGTTCGACGAGGTCGCCGACGAACTCGAGGGCGCCCTGGAGGAGCAGGGACTGCTCCCGGAGAACGCCATCGAGAGGACGGTCGTCGACCGCGGCGAGCTCACCTTCCACATCGAGCGCGAACACCTGGTCCGGGTCGCCCGCACCCTGCGCGACGACCCCGCCCTGCGCTTCGAACTGTGCACCGGCGTCTCCGGCGTCCACTACCCGGGCGACAAGGGCCGCGAGCTGCACGCCGTCTACCACCTGCGCTCGCTCACCCACGGCCGGCTGCTGCGCCTGGAGGTCTCGGCCTCCGAGGGCGACCCGCGCATCCCGTCGCTGGTCCCGGTCTACCCGACCAACGACTGGCACGAGCGCGAGACGTACGACTTCTTCGGCATCGTCTTCGACGGCCACCCCGCCCTCACCCGGATCATGATGCCGGACGACTGGCCGGGCCACCCGCAGCGCAAGGACTACCCCCTCGGCGGCATCGCCGTCGAGTACAAGGGCGCCCAGATCCCGGCTCCGGACCAGCGGAGGTCGTACTCGTGAACACCCCCTCTGCCTCCCCCAGGGAGACCACGGAAGGGACCGTCTACACGGTCACCGGCGGCGACTGGGACGAGGTCGTCCAGTCCGCCGCCAAGGCCGACGACGAGCGCATCGTCGTCAACATGGGCCCCCAGCACCCGTCCACCCACGGCGTGCTCCGGCTCATCCTGGAGATCGACGGCGAGACCGTCACCGAGGCCCGCTGCGGCATCGGCTACCTCCACACCGGCATCGAGAAGAACCTCGAGTACCGGACCTGGACGCAGGGCACCACCTTCGTCACGCGCATGGACTACCTCACCTCGTTCTACAACGAGACGGCGTACTGCCTCGGCGTGGAGAAGCTGCTCGGCATCACCGACGACATCCCGGACCGGGCGAGCATCCTCCGGGTGCTCCTCATGGAGCTCAACCGGCTCTCCTCGCACCTGGTGTGCATCGCCACCGGCGGCATGGAGCTCGGCGCCACCACGATCATGATCTACGGCTTCCGGGACCGCGAACTGATCCTGGACCTGTACGAGCTGATCACCGGCCTGCGCATGAACCACGCGTTCATCCGCCCCGGCGGCCTCGCCCAGGACCTCCCGCCCGGCGCCGTCGACGCCGTGCGCGAGTTCGTGAAGACCATGAGGAAGAACCTGCCGGAGTACGACAAGCTGGCCACCGGCAACCCCATCTTCAAGGCCCGCATGCAGGACGTCGGCTACCTCGACCTCACCGGCTGCATGGCCCTCGGCGCCACCGGACCGATCCTGCGCTCCGCGGGACTCCCGCACGACCTGCGCAAGACCGACCCGTACTGCGGCTACGAGACCTACGACTTCGAGGTCCCCACCGCCGACAGCTGCGACGCCTACGGGCGCTTCCTCGTCCGCCTGGAGGAGATGCGCCAGTCGCTGCGGATCGTCGAGCAGTGCCTGGACCGGCTGGAGCCCGGCCCGGTCATGGTGGGCGACAAGAAGATCGCCTGGCCCGCCCAGCTGGCCCTCGGCCCGGACGGACTCGGCAACTCCCTCGACCACATCAAGAAGATCATGGGCACCTCCATGGAGGCCCTGATCCACCACTTCAAGCTCGTCACCGAGGGCTTCCGGGTCCCCGCCGGACAGGCCTACGCGGCCGTCGAGTCGCCCAAGGGCGAACTCGGCGTGCACGTCGTCTCCGACGGCGGCACCCGCCCCTACCGGGTCCACTTCCGCGACCCGTCCTTCACCAACCTCCAGGCCATGGCCGCGATGTGCGAAGGCGGCCAGGTCGCCGACGTCATCGTCGCCGTCGCGTCCATCGACCCCGTGATGGGAGGCGTCGACCGATGACGGACGGACACACCAGTCTCGGGATGCCCCAGCTGCCCGCGCCCGACTACCCCGCCGAGGTCCGCGCCCGGCTGGAACAGGACGCGAAGGCGATCATCGACCGCTACCCGGGGTCCCGCTCCGCGCTCCTGCCGATGCTGCACCTCGTGCAGTCGGAGGAGGGCCACGTCACCCGGACCGGCATGCGCTTCTGTGCCGAGACGCTCGGCCTGACCACCGCCGAGGTCACCGCGGTCGCCACGTTCTACACGATGTACCGGCGCAAGCCCTCGGGCGACTACCAGGTCGGCGTCTGCACCAACACGCTGTGCGCCGTCATGGGCGGCGACGCCATCTTCGAGGAGCTCAAGGAGCACCTCGGCGTCGGCAACGACGAGACGACCGCCGACGGCAAGGTCACCCTCGAACACATCGAGTGCAACGCGGCCTGCGACTTCGCGCCCGTCGTGATGGTCAACTGGGAGTTCTTCGACAACCAGACGCCCGACTCCGCCAAGCGGCTCGTCGACGACCTGCTGGCCGGGCGTCCCGTCGCCCCCACCCGCGGAGCGCCGCTGTGCACGTTCAAGGAGACCGCGCGGATCCTCGCGGGCTTCCCCGACGAGCGCGAGGGCGCCGTCGAGGCCACCGGGGGCGCCGGCCCCGCCTCGCTCGTCGGTCTGCGCCTGGCCAAGGGGGAGACCCCCCAGCACCGGATCGTCCACCCGCGTGGCGAGGCGGCCAGTGAGGAGGGGGAGTGATGACCTTGGCAGCCGAGATCAACAACAGCAGCCCCGAGAAGCTGCTGTCGCCGGTCCTGTCGGCGTTCTGGGACCAGCCCGAGTCCTGGACCCTGGACACCTACCGGCGGCACGAGGGCTACGAGGGCCTGCGCAAGGCGCTCGCGATGTCGCCCGACGACCTCATCGCGTACGTCAAGGAGTCCGGCCTGCGCGGCCGCGGCGGCGCGGGCTTCCCCACCGGGATGAAGTGGCAGTTCATCCCGCAGGGCGACGGCAAGCCGCACTACCTCGTCGTCAACGCCGACGAGTCCGAGCCGGGCACCTGCAAGGACATCCCGCTGCTCTTCGCCAACCCGCACTCCCTCATCGAGGGAATGATCATCGCCTGCTACGCGATCCGCTCCGAGCACGCGTTCATCTACCTGCGCGGCGAGGTCGTACCCGTCCTGCGCCGCCTGCACGAGGCGGTCCGCGAGGCGTACGAGGCCGGCTACCTCGGCCGGGACATCCTCGGCAGCGGCCTGAACCTCGACATCACCGTGCACGCCGGCGCCGGCGCGTACATCTGCGGCGAGGAGACCGCGCTGCTCGACTCGCTCGAAGGGCGCCGCGGCCAGCCCCGGCTGCGTCCCCCCTTCCCCGCGGTCGCCGGTCTGTACGCCTGCCCCACTGTGGTGAACAACGTCGAATCCATCGCCTCGGTTCCCGCGATCCTGAACAAGGGCAAGGACTGGTTCACCTCCATGGGGACCGAGAAGTCCCCGGGATTCACGCTCTACTCGCTCAGCGGGCACGTCGCCTCGCCCGGCCAGTACGAGGCCCCGCTCGGCATCACCCTGCGTCAGCTCCTCGACATGAGCGGCGGGATGCGGCCCGGCCACCGGCTCAAGTTCTGGACCCCCGGCGGCTCCTCCACCCCGATGTTCACCGAGGAGCACCTCGACGTCCCGCTCGACTACGAGGGCGTCGGCGCCGCCGGATCCATGCTCGGCACCAAGGCGCTCCAGTGCTTCGACGAGACCACCTGCGTGGTGCGGGCCGTCACCCGCTGGACCGAGTTCTACGCCCACGAGTCCTGCGGCAAGTGCACCCCCTGCCGCGAGGGCACCTACTGGCTCGTCCAGCTGCTCCGTGACATCGAGGCCGGCAAGGGCGTGATGAGCGACCTCGACAAGCTGAACGACATCGCCGACAACATCAGCGGCAAGTCGTTCTGCGCCCTCGGCGACGGCGCCGCCTCGCCGATCTTCTCCTCGCTGAAGTACTTCCGCGCCGAGTACGAGCAGCACATCACGGGCAAGGGCTGCCCCTTCGACCCCGCCAAGTCCACCGCCTGGGCGGACAAGCACCGGGAGGTGAACGCATGACAGTCACCACGTCCGCCCCCTCCGGGGGTGGTGCGGCGGTCCCGCCGGAGGACCTCGTCACGCTGACCATCGACGGCATCGAGATCTCCGTCCCCAAGGGGACCCTGGTGATCCGGGCCGCCGAGCAGCTCGGCATCGAGATCCCCCGCTTCTGCGACCACCCGCTCCTCGACCCGGCCGGCGCCTGCCGCCAGTGCATCGTCGAGGTCGAGGGCCAGCGCAAGCCCATGGCGTCCTGCACCATCACCTGCACCGACGGCATGGTGGTCCGGTCGCAGCTGACCTCGCCGGTCGCCGAGAAGGCCCAGCACGGCGTGATGGAGCTGCTGCTCATCAACCACCCGCTGGACTGCCCGGTCTGCGACAAGGGCGGCGAGTGCCCGCTGCAGAACCAGGCCATGTCCCACGGGCAGTCCGAGTCCCGCTTCGAGGGGAAGAAGCGGACCTACGAGAAGCCGGTCGCCATCTCCACCCAGGTGCTGCTCGACCGCGAGCGCTGCGTGCTCTGCGCGCGCTGCACCCGCTTCTCCAACCAGGTCGCCGGCGACCCGATGATCGAGCTGCTGGAGCGTGGCGCGCTCCAGCAGGTCGGCACCGGCGAGGGCGACCCCTTCGAGTCGTACTTCTCCGGCAACACCATCCAGATCTGCCCGGTCGGCGCGCTGACCTCGGCCGCCTACCGCTTCCGCTCGCGCCCCTTCGACCTCGTGTCGACGCCGAGCGTCTGCGAGCACTGCGCCGGCGGCTGCGCGACCCGCACCGACCACCGCCGCGGCAAGGTCATGCGGCGGCTCGCCGCCGAGGACCCCGAGGTCAACGAGGAGTGGGTCTGCGACAAGGGGCGGTTCGGCTTCCGGTACGCGCAGCAGCGCGACCGGCTGACCACCCCGCTGGTCCGCAACCCCGAGACCGGCGTGCTGGAGGCGGCCTCCTGGCCCGAGGCGCTCGAAGCCGCGGCCCGCGGGCTCGTGCGCGGGCGCACCGGCGTCCTGGCCGGCGGCCGGCTGACCGTCGAGGACGCCTACGCCTACGCCAAGTTCGCCCGGGTCGCCCTCGACACCAACGACGTCGACTTCCGGGCCCGCGTCCACTCCGGCGAGGAGGCCGACTTCCTCGCCTCCGCCGTCGCCGGACGCGGCCGCGACCTGGACGGCAGGGGCGTCACGTACACCTCGCTGGAAGCCGCGCCCGCCGTGCTCCTCGTCGGCCTGGAGTCCGAGGAGGAGGCCCCCGGCGTCTTCCTGCGGCTGCGCAAGGCCTGGAAGAAGAAGGGCCAGCGGACCTACGCGGTCGCCGCGTTCGCCACCCGCGGCCTGGAGAAGACCGGCGGCACCCTGCTCGCCGCCGCCCCCGGCACCGAGACCGAGTGGCTCGACGCCCTCACCTCCCGGGTCGGGCTCTCCGCCGACGGGCTCGCCGCGGCGGAGGCGCTGCGCCAGGACGGCGCCGTCATCGCCGTCGGCGAGCGGCTCGCCGGAGTGCCCGGGGCGCTCACCGCCGCCCTGCGCGCCGCGACCGCCACCGGCGCCACGCTGGTGTGGATCCCGCGCCGGGCCGGAGAGCGCGGCGCCGTCGAGGCGGGCGCCATCCCGGCGCTGCTGCCCGGCGGTCGGCCCGTGACCGACCCGCGCGCCCGGGAGGAGGTCGCCGAGGTCTGGGGCGTCCGCGAACTCCCGCACGGCTACGGCCGCGACACCGGCCAGATCGTCGAGGCCGCCGCCACCGGCGAACTCGGCGCGCTGCTCGTCGGCGGCGTCGACGTCGACGACCTGCCCGATCCGGCCCGCGCCCGCGAGGCCCTCGACGCGGCCTTCGTGGTCTCGCTCGAACTGCGGCCCGGCGCGGTCACCGAGCGCGCCGACGTGATCCTGCCGGTCGCCGCGGTCGCCGAGAAGGCCGGCACCTTCCTCAACTGGGAGGGCCGCGCCCGGCTGTTCGAAGCCGCGCTCAAGCCGGAGCAGATGACCCGGACGCTGCCGCCCGCCGACGCCCGCGTGCTGCACATGCTGGCCGACGCCATGGACGCCCACCTCGCCCTGCCGGACCTGCGTTCCGTACGGCGCGAGCTGGACCGGCTCGGCGGCTGGACCGGCGAGCGGGCCACCGAGCCCGCCGAGCCCGGCCAGTCCGCCGCGCGCCCGGGCGAGGGCGAGGCCGTCCTCGCCGGACACCGGATGCTGCTCGACCTCGGGCGCCTCCAGGAGGGCGACACGGCACTGGCCGGCACCCGGCACGCCGCCGTCGCCCGGCTCTCCGCCGGCACCGCCGCCGCCACCGGCGTCAAGGACGGCGACACCCTCGAAGTCACCGGGCCCGCGGGCGCGGTCCGCTTCCCCCTCCAGGTCACCGAGATGCCCGACCGGGTGGTCTGGCTCCCGCTGAACTCGGCCGGCCACGGCGTCCTCGCCGGCACCGGCTCCCGCCCCGGCGACCTGGTCCGCATCGGCCCGGCCACCCTCACGGAGGTGGAGGCATGAACACGCTCCTCGCCGCCGAAGACCTGTCCCTGTTCGGGCGCGACCCCTGGTGGCTCGTCCTCGTCAAGGCGGTCTTCTGCTTCGCGTTCCTGATGGTGACCGTGCTCTTCTCCATCGTGTGGGAGCGCAAGGTCGTCGCCTGGATGCAGCTGCGCATCGGCCCCAACCGGCACGGCCCCTGGGGCATGCTCCAGTCGCTCGCCGACGGCATCAAGCTGATGCTGAAGGAAGACGTCATCGTCAAGCGGGCCGACAAGGTCGTCTACGTCCTCGCTCCGATCATCGCCGCCATCCCGGCCTTCATGGCCATCGCGGTGATCCCCTTCGGCCCGGCCGGCAACGAGGTGTCGATCTTCGGCCAGCGCACCACGATGCAGCTGACCGACCTGCCGATCGCGATGCTCTACATCCTCGCGGTCGCCTCCGTCGGCATCTACGGCATCGTGCTCGCCGGCTGGTCCTCCGGCTCCACGTACCCGCTGCTCGGCGGACTGCGCTCGGCCGCCCAGATGATCTCGTACGAGATCGCCATGGGCGCCGCGTTCGCCTCCGTCTTCCTCTACTCCGGGTCGATGTCGACCTCGACGATCGTGGAGGCGCAGGCCGACCGCTGGTACATCGTGCTGCTGCCGGTCTCCTTCATCATCTACATCGTCACCATGGTGGGCGAGACCAACCGCGCCCCCTTCGACATGCCGGAGTCCGAGGGCGACCTGGTCGGCGGCTTCAACACCGAGTACTCGTCCATCAAGTTCGCGCTCTTCATGCTCGCCGAGTACGTGAACATGGTGACCGTCTCGGCCGTCTCCGTGACCCTGTTCCTGGGCGGCTGGCGCGCCCCCTGGCCGATCTCCGGCTTCTGGGAGGGCGCCAACCACGGCTGGTGGCCGATGCTCTGGTTCGTCCTCAAGGTCCAGCTGCTGCTCTTCTTCTTCATCTGGCTGCGCGGCACGCTGCCCCGCGTCCGCTACGACCAGCTGATGAAGCTGGGCTGGAAGGTGCTCCTGCCGGTCTCCGTGGTCTGGCTGATGCTGGTCGCCACCGTCCGGGCGCTGCGCAACGAGAACTACGACTTCCAGACCATCGTGCTGTACGTCGCCGGGGCCGTCCTCGGAGTGCTGCTGCTCTCCTTCGTCTTCGACGTCTTCCGCGACAAGAAGGGCAAGGCGGCCGCGGACGCGGAGGCCGCGGAGACCGGCTCGTTCGACCCGATGGCGGGCGGCTTCCCCGTACCGCCCAAGCCGGGGCAGTCCCTGCCGGCCGTACCGCGGCGCAGGCCCCGCCACGAGCGGGAGCTGATCGTCAGCGGCGGCGCCGATACCGCGACCGCGAGTGAGGGAAAGGAGACGGACGGTGTCTGACTTCCAGAATCCGGTGGCCGGCTTCGGCGTGACCTTCAAGGCCATGTTCAAGAAGCGGCTGACCGAGCAGTACCCGGAGCAGCCGAAGACGACGGCGCCCCGCTTCCACGGCCGGCACCAGCTCAACCGTCACCCCGACGGTCTGGAGAAGTGCGTCGGCTGCGAGCTGTGCGCCTGGGCCTGCCCCGCCGACGCCATCTACGTGGAGGGCGCCGACAACACCGAGGAGGAGCGCTACTCCCCGGGCGAGCGCTACGGCCGCGTCTACCAGATCAACTACGCCCGCTGCATCCTGTGCGGGCTGTGCATCGAGGCGTGCCCCACGCGCGCGCTGACGATGACCAACGAGTTCGAACTGGCCGACTCCTCCCGCGAGAACCTGATCTACACCAAGGAGCAGCTGCTCGCGGGCCTGGAAGACACCATGGTCGACACCCCGCACGCCATCTTCCCGGGCATGGACGAGCAGGACTACTACCGGGGCCTGGTCACCGAGGCCGCGCCCGGCACCGTCCCCCAGATCGCCGTGTCCAAGGGCGAGAAGGGCGAGCCGGAGGGGGCGGACGCATGAGCGTGACCCTCGCCTCCTACACGACCTCCACGGGTGAGGCCCTCCAGTTCTGGGTGCTCGGCACGATCGCCGTCATCGGCGCGCTGTGCACGATCCTCATGAGGCGGGCCGTGCACTCCGCGCTCTGCCTCGCCGGGACCATGATCATCCTGGCGGTCTTCTACCTCGCCAACGGCGCCTACTTCCTCGGCATCGTCCAGATCGTCGTCTACACCGGCGCGATCATGATGCTCTTCCTCTTCGTCGTCATGCTGGTCGGTGTCACCGCCGCGGACTCGCTGAAGGAGACCATCAAGGGACAGCGCTGGTGGGCCGCCCTGTGCGGACTCGGCTTCGGCGTCCTGCTGTTCGCCGGCATCGGCCACGCCTCGCTCACCGAGTTCAACGGCCTGGGCACCGCCAACACCGCCTCCGGCGGGAACGTCGAGGGCCTCGCCGCCCTGATCTTCACCACGTACGTGTTCGCCTTCGAGATCACCGGCGCGCTGCTCATCACCGCGGCCCTCGGCGCGATGGTGCTCACCCACCGCGAGCGCACCGAACGCGCCCGCACCCAGCGCGAGCTGGCCGAGCAGCGCGTGCGCGAGGGCAAGCACCTCCCGCCGCTGCCCGCCCCCGGCGTCTACGCCCGGCACAACGCGGTGGACATCGCGGGCCTGCTGCCGGACGGCACCCCGGCCGAGCTGAGCGTCATGCAGACCCTGCGCAAGCGGGGCCAGATCCGGGACGTGTCGAACGAGGCGCTCGCCGACCTCAAGGCCCTCGAACAGCGCTCCGAGGAGCGGCTGGGCCGGGACGCAGAGGAGGCTTCGCGGTGAATCCCGTCAACTATCTCTATCTCTCCGCGCTGTTGTTCACCATCGGCGCGGTGGGCGTGCTCATCCGGCGCAACGCGATCGTGCTCTTCATGTGCGTCGAGCTGATGCTCAACGCCTGCAACCTCGCGTTCGTCACCTTCTCCCGCATGCACGGCAACCTCGACGGCCAGGTCATCGCCTTCTTCACGATGGTCGTGGCCGCCGCGGAGGTCGTCGTCGGACTCGCGATCATCGTGTCCGTCTTCCGTGCCCGCCATTCGGCCTCGGTCGACGACGCCAGCCTGATGAAGCTGTGAGGGGCTGACCGTGGACAACCTCATTGCGCTGCTCATCGCGGCGCCCCTGCTCGGAGCCGCCGTCCTGCTGTGCGGCGGCCGGCGGCTCGACAAGACCGGGCACTGGCTCGGCACCGTGCTCGCCGCCGTCTCCTTCGCCATCGGCGTGGTCCTCTTCGCCGACATGCTCTCCAAGAGCGCCGACGACCGGGCCCTGCACCAGACCCTGTACACCTGGATCCCGGTCGAGGGCTTCCAGGCGGACATCGCCTTCCAGCTCGACCAGCTGTCGATGACCTTCGTGCTCCTCATCACCGGGGTCGGCACGCTCATCCACGTCTACTCGATCGGGTACATGGAGCACGACGAGCGGCGCCGTCGCTTCTTCGGCTACCTCAACCTGTTCGTCGCGGCGATGCTGCTGCTGGTCCTCGCCGACAACTACCTGCTGCTCTACTTCGGCTGGGAGGGCGTCGGCCTCGCCTCCTACCTCCTGATCGGCTTCTGGCAGCACAAGCCCAGCGCGGCCACCGCCGCCAAGAAGGCCTTCCTGGTCAACCGGGTCGGCGACATGGGCCTGTCGATCGCGATCATGCTGATGTTCACCACCTTCGGGACCTTCGCCTTCGGGCCGGTCCTGGCGGCGACCGGCGAGGCCTCCGAGGGCAAGCTCACCGCGATCGGCCTGATGCTGCTCCTCGCGGCCTGCGGCAAGTCCGCCCAGGTGCCGCTGCAGTCCTGGCTCGGCGACGCGATGGAGGGCCCGACCCCGGTCTCGGCCCTCATCCACGCCGCGACCATGGTCACCGCCGGCGTCTACCTGATCGTCCGCTCCGCCGACATCTTCAACGCCGCCCCCGACGCCCAGCTCGTCGTCACCGTGGTCGGCGCCGTCACGCTCCTCTTCGGTGCGATCGTCGGTTGCGCGAAGGACGACATCAAGAAGGCGCTCGCCGGTTCGACGATGTCGCAGATCGGCTACATGATCCTGGCGGCCGGCCTCGGCCCCATCGGCTACGCCTTCGCGATCATGCACCTGGTGACGCACGGCTTCTTCAAGGCCGGGCTCTTCCTCGGCGCCGGTTCGGTCATGCACGGCATGAACGACGAGGTGGACATGCGCCGCTACGGCGGCCTGCGGAAGTACATGCCGGTCACCTTCGTCACCTTCGGCCTCGGCTACCTCGCGATCATCGGCTTCCCCGGCCTGTCCGGCTTCTTCTCCAAGGACAAGATCATCGAGGCGGCCTTCGCCAAGGGCGGCACCGAGGGCTGGATCCTGGGCGCGGTCACCCTGCTGGGCGCCGCCATCACCGCGTACTACATGACCCGCGTGATGTTCATGACCTTCTTCGGCGAGAAGCGCTGGCAGCCCGACGAGAAGGGCGAGCTGCCGCACCCGCACGAGTCGCCGAAGTCCATGACGGTCCCGATGGTCCTGCTCGCCTTCGGCTCGGTCTTCGCCGGCGGCCTCTTCGGGATCGGCGACCGCTTCGTGAAGTGGCTGGAGCCCGTCACCTCCTTCGAGCACGGCCACCCGCCGATCAGCGCCGGGGCGATCACCACCGCCACCGTCGCCGTGATGCTGCTGGGCGTCGGCCTCGCCTACCTCCAGTACGGACGCCGGCCCGTCCCGGTCGTCGCCCCGCGCGGCTCGCTGCTCACCCGGGCCGCCCGCCGCGACCTCCTCCAGGACGACTTCAACCACGTCGTCTTCGTCCGGGGCGGCACGCACCTCACCCGCTCCCTGGTCTACGTCGACCACAGCCTCGTCGACGGGGTGGTCAACGGCACCGCGGCCTCGGTCGGCGGGCTGTCCGGCCGGCTCCGCAAGCTGCAGAACGGCTATGCCCGGTCGTACGCGGTCTCCATGTTCGGAGGTGTGGCGGTGCTCATCGCCGCGACCCTGCTGATGAGGGCGGTGTAACGCTCATGTCCTTCCCGCTCCTTACGGCGACGGCAGCGGTGCCGGCGGTCGGTGCGATCCTCACCGCCGCCGTGCCCGCCGCCCGGCGCACGGCCGCCAAGTGGCTCGCGCTGCTGGTCTCGCTCGCCACCCTCGTGCTCGCCGCCGTCGTCTTCGCACGGTTCGAGCCCGGCGGCGACCGCTACCAGCTCGTCGAATCGCACTCCTGGATCGCGGACTTCGGCGTCCGCTACGAGCTCGGCGTGGACGGCATCGGGGTGGCGCTCATCGCGCTCACCGCGCTGCTCATCCCCTTCATCGTGCTCGCCGGCTGGCACGACGCCGACCCCCTGGAGACCTCCTCCACCCGGTGGCGTCCCACCCAGGGCTTCTTCGCCCTGATCCTCATGGTCGAGGCGATGGTGATCCTCTCCTTCGAGGCCACCGACGTCTTCCTCTTCTACATCCTGTTCGAAGCCATGCTCATCCCGATGTACTTCCTCATCGGCGGCTTCGGCGACCGCGCCCACGCGGGCTCCGACGAGAACGCGGCGGCCCAGCGCTCCTACGCGGCGGTCAAGTTCCTGCTCTACAACCTGGTCGGCGGCCTGATCATGCTGGCCGCGGTCATCGGCCTGTACGTCGTCGCCGGCAACTTCTCCCTCACGGAGATCGCCGAGGCGCGGGCCAACGGCTCGCTGGAGATGGCGACCAGCACCGAGCGGTGGCTGTTCCTCGGCTTCTTCTTCGCCTTCGCGGTGAAGGCCCCGCTGTGGCCGCTGCACACCTGGCTGCCGAACGCGATGGGGGAGGCCACCGCCCCGGTCGCCGTCCTCATCACCGCCGTCGTCGACAAGGTCGGCACCTTCGCGATGCTCCGCTTCTGCCTCGGGCTCTTCCCGGACGCGTCGAAGTGGGCCACCCCGGTGATCGTCGCGCTCGCGCTGATCAGCATCGTGTACGGGGCGCTGCTCGCCGTCGGCCAGCGGGACATCAAGCGCCTGGTCGCCTACGCGTCGATCTCGCACTTCGGCTTCATCATCATGGGCATCTTCGCGATGACCAGCCAGGGCCAGTCCGGCGCCACGCTCTACATGGTCAACCACGGCATCTCGACGGCCGCCCTGATGCTGGTCGCCGGCTTCCTGATCTCCCGGCGCGGCTCGCGGCTCATCGCCGACTACGGCGGTGTGCAGAAGGTGGCCCCGGTGCTCGCCGGGACCTTCCTGATCGGCGGCCTCGCCACCCTGTCGCTGCCCGGACTCGCCCCGTTCGTCAGCGAGTTCCTGGTCCTCGTCGGCACCTACTCGCGCTACCCGGTGGCCGGGATCATCGCCACCACCGGCATCGTCCTGGCCGCGCTGTACGTCCTCGTCCTCTACCAGCGGACGATGACGGGCCCGGTGAAGGAGGAGGTCCGCGAGCTGCCGGACCTGCGGGCGCGCGAGCTCGCCGTGGTCGTCCCGCTGATCGCGGTGCTGATCTTCCTCGGGGTCTTCCCGAAGCCGCTGACGGACGTCGTCAACCCGGCGGTCCAGCACACCATGTCCGATGTCCAGCAGAAGGACCCGAGCCCCGAAGTGGAGGCGGCCAAGTGAGCACCCCGGCTGTCCACACCCTGTGGACGACGGCCGCCGAGCCGATCAGCAAGATCCCGGCACCCCACATCGAGTACACGCAGCTGTCGCCCGTGCTCATCGTGGTCGGCGCGGCGGTCGTCAGTGTCCTCGTCGAGGCCTTCGTGCCGCGCAGGGGACGCCACTACACGCAGGTGTTCCTGAGCGTCCTGGCGCTCGTCGCCGCGTTCGCCGCCGTCGTCGGCCTCGCCGCCGGCGGCTACGGCTCCACCAAGGCGCACCTCGCGGCGATGGGGGCCATCGCCGTCGACGGGCCCGCGCTGTTCCTCCAGGGCACCATCCTGCTCGCCTCGGTCGTCGCGGTCCTCACCTTCGCCGAGCGCAGGCTCGACCCGGCCGACCACGGCCACCGGGTCGACTCCTTCGCCGCCGAGGCCGCCGCGGTCCCCGGCAGCGAGCAGGAGCGGGCGGCCGTCAAGGCCGGCTTCACCACCACCGAGGTGTTCCCGCTCGCCCTGTTCGCGGTCGCCGGCATGCTGGTCTTCCCCGCGGCCAACGACCTGCTGACCCTCTTCGTCGCGCTGGAGGTCTTCTCCCTCCCGCTCTACCTGCTGTGCGCGGTCGCCCGCCGCAAGCGCCTCCTCTCGCAGGAGGCCGCGGTCAAGTACTTCCTGCTCGGCGCCTTCTCCTCGGCGTTCCTGCTCTTCGGGATCGCCCTGCTCTACGGCTACGCGGGCTCCGTCTCGTACGCCGCGATCGCCGACGTCGTCGACGGCGACGTCGCCGGGATCGACCCGGCGCTCGCCGACACCATGGGCAACGACGTGCTGCTGCTCATCGGCTTCGCCCTGGTGCTGATGGGGCTGCTGTTCAAGGTCGGCGCCGTCCCGTTCCACATGTGGACCCCGGACGTCTACCAGGGCGCCCCGACCCCCGTCACCGGCTTCATGGCCGCCGCGACGAAGGTCGCCGCGTTCGGCGCGATGCTGCGCCTGCTGTACGTGGTGCTGCCGGGGCTCACCTGGGACTGGCGGCCGGTCATGTGGGCCGTCGCCATCGTCACCATGCTGGGCGGTGCGATCGTCGCCATCACCCAGACCGACATCAAGCGGCTGCTCGCGTACTCCTCGATCGCCCACGCCGGGTTCATCCTGGCCGGTGTCATCGCGGCCACGCCCAGCGGCGTCTCGTCGGTCCTGTTCTACCTGGGCGCCTACTCCTTCGTGACGATCGGCGCCTTCGCCGTGGTCACGCTGGTCCGGGACGCGGGCGGCGAGGCCACCCACCTGTCCAAGTGGGCGGGTCTGGGCCGCCGTTCGCCGCTGGTCGCGGCGGTCTTCGCGGTCTTCCTGCTCGCCTTCGCCGGCATCCCGCTGACCTCCGGGTTCTCCGGGAAGTTCGCCGTCTTCAAGGCGGCGGCGGACGGCGGCGCGGGCGCCCTGGTCGTGGTCGGTGTGATCTCCTCCGCGATCGCCGCGTTCTTCTACATCCGGGTGATCGTGCTGATGTTCTTCAGCGAGCCGAAGGCGGACGGCCCCACGGTCGCCGTGCCGTCGGGCCTCACCTCGGTCGCGATCACCGCCGGTGTGGTGGTCACCCTGGTGCTCGGCTTCGCGCCGCAGTACTTCCTGGACCTCGCGAACCAGGCGAGCGTGTTCGTGCGCTAGCCGTCGCCGCACGCCGGAGAGGGCCCGGCCGCCTGTCACGGGCGGCCGGGCCCTTCGGCGTGCGCCGCCCGCCCCCGCGTCGCCGTGGTGACCCACGGCGGGTCGCTGTGTCATCGTGAACGACCGGATTGGTCTCGACCAGTTGAGGGAGGCCGCACGATGCGCGGGACCACCGCGTCGCCCGACACCCCCGAAGCCCCGCCCCCGCGCGGCGCGTTACCCGTGCACCGCCTGGAGGTCCGGCTCCCCGACGGCGTGCCCTTCGCCGTCGGCAGCTTCGACTCCATCGGCCCGATGTCCCGGGCCGCGTTCCCGCACCGCCACACCTTCTACGAGTTCGTCCACGTCACCCGGGGCACCGGCACCCACGTCGTCGACCTGGCCCGCTGGGAGCTGCGCCCGCCGCACCTGGGCCTGATCCTGCCGGGCCAGGTGCACCACTGGGAGGACGCCCGCGACCTCGACGGGACCGTCGTCCTGTTCACCCCCGAGTTCCTCCTCGACCACCCCGGCGACCGGGAACTCCTCCGCCGCCTCGGCGCACACCCCTGGCTCCGCCTCGACTCCGCCGAACACGCCCGCACCGCCCGCCTGATGGCCGAACTCGTCGAGGAGTACGGGCGGGTGGACGCCGGCTTCGCCACCGTGCTGCGGTCGCTGCTGCACGTCCTGCTGGTCCGTACGGCCCGCCTCGGCGACCGCACCGAGGACCGCGCGCCCGGGCGGCCGTCGCCCGGGCGGCACGCGGTGGTCGCCGAGGAGTTCGCCCAGCTGGCCGCCCGTACCGGGACCGACGGCGTCCGATCCGTACGGGAGTGCGCGGAGCGGCTCGGGGTCACCCCCGGCTACCTCACCGAGGCCGTACGGGCCACGCTCGGCCGCACCCCGGCCGGGATGCTCCGGGAGGCGCGCACCCAGGAGGCCCAACGGCTGCTCGCCCGGACCGACTTGTCGGTCCGGCAGGTCGCGGCCCGGACCGGCTTCGACGACCCCGCGTACTTCAGCCGGTTCTTCCGCCGGGAGGCCGGAATGAGCCCGGGGGACTTCCGAAAGCACCACGACCGCCGTGTTCCGTCCATCGAAGACGCCCCCGGACCGGCCTAGGTTTCTGGACGATCGCTCAGCCCCCCACCCGAGGAGCAGGCATGGACAGCGAGACCAGCACCGGCCACATCACCCGGAAGGCCGTGCTGCGCGCGGCGATAGCCGCCGGGATGGCCGTCCCCACGGTGCTCATGGGCGTCCCCGCGCTCGCCCGCACGCTCACCGACGGCACCGTCGCGCCGGCGCTGACGCCGGAGTGCGACGACGGCGACCACCCCACCGTCGAGCAGATCGAGGGCCCCTACTTCAAGCCCAACTCCCCGCTGCGGTCCAGCCTGTTGGAAACGGGCACACCGGGCGTGCGGCTCACCGTCAGCGGCTACGTCTTCGGGCGGGCCTGCCTGCCGGTGTCCGGGGCGCTGCTCGACTTCTGGCAGGCCGACACCAACGGCGCGTACGACAACACGGGCTTCCGCTTCCGGGGGCACCAGTTCACCGGCGCGGACGGCTCGTTCAAGCTCACCACGATCGTGCCGGGGCTCTACCCGGGCCGCACCCGGCACCTCCACGTCAAGGTGCAGGCCCCGGGCCGGCCGATCCTCACCACCCAGCTGTACTTCCCGGGCGAGCCGCGCAACAACACGGACTCGATCTTCGACGCGCGGCTGCTGATGAACGTGCGGGACGCGGGCGGAGCCAAGGAGGCGGCGTTCGACTTCGTCCTCGACGTGCCGCAGACCCCCGGCCCGACGCCCACGCCGACTCCGACGCCGACGACGCCCGGGGGCACCTGGGCCGTCGGGACCGTGTACCGGGCGGGGGACGCGGTCACCTACGCCGGGCGGGGCTACGTGTGCCTGCAGGCGCACACGGCCCAGCCCGGCTGGGAGCCGCCGACGGTGCCCGCGCTGTGGCGGGCGGCCTGAGGCGGCGGGTGCCGCGGGGTGCCGCGGCGGTGAGGCGGCGGCACCCGGGCGGCTGAGACTCAGCCCGCGTTCGGCGCGATCTTGCCCGTGACCTCGCCGAGCGCGATCCGGGTGCCGTCCGGTCCGGGCGCCCAGGCGGTCAGCGTGACCTCGTCGCCGTCCTCCAGGAACGTCCGCTTGCCGAAGGGGAGTTCGAGGACGTCGCGGCCGTTCCAGGTGAGTTCGAGGAGCGAGCCGCGCTGGCCGACCTCGGGTCCGGAGACCGTGCCGGAGCCGTAGAGGTCGCCGGTGCGCAGGGAGGCGCCGTTCACCGTCATGTGGGCCAGCTGCTGGGCGGCGGTCCAGTACATGGTGGAGAACGGCGGCTCGGCCACCACCTCGCCGTTGATCGTCACGGTGATCCGCAGGTCGAAGCCGCCGGGCTCCTCCTCGGCCGCGTCGTCCAGGTACGGCTGGAGGGCGAAGTCGCGGGCGGGCGGCGCGACCCGGGCGGCGTCCAGGGCCTCCAGCGGGGTCACCCAGGCGGAGACGGAGGTCTGGAAGGACTTGCCGAGGAACGGGCCCAGCGGCACGTACTCCCAGGCCTGGATGTCACGGGCCGACCAGTCGTTGAGCAGCGTCAGGCCGAAGACGTGCTCGCGGAAGTCGCCGAGGGCGACCGGGCTGCCGAGCGTGGACGGGGTGCCGACGAGGAAGCCGACCTCCGCCTCGATGTCCAGCTTCACGGACGGCCCGAAGACCGGCGCCGGGTCGGCGGGCGCCTTGCGCTGACCGGCCGGGCGGACCACGTCGGTGCCGGAGACCACGACGGTGCCGGCCCGCCCGTGGTAGCCGATCGGCAGGTGCTTCCAGTTCGGGGTGAGCGCGTCGCCGTCGGGGCGGAAGATGTGCCCGACGTTGGTGGCGTGGTGCTCGCTCGCGTAGAAGTCGACGTAGTCCGCGACCTCGTACGGCAGGTGCAGCGTGACCGCGTCCAGCGGGTGCAGCAGCGGCTCGACGACCGGCCGGTGCGCGGGCACGGTCAGCCAGCCGGTGAGCGCGCGGCGCACGTCGCGCCAGGCGGTGCGGCCGGCGGCGAGCAGCGGGTTCAGGCTCGGCTGGGCGAGCAGCGCGGCGTACGGCGAGCCGAGCGCGTGTGCCGCGGCCCCCGCGTCGAGCACGTGCCCGCCGATCCGGACGCCCAGCCGGCGCCGGTCGGGCTCGTCGGCGGTGCTGAAGACGCCGTACGGAAGGTTGTGCGGGCCGAAGGGATCGCCCTCGGCCAGGTCGAGCGGGCTCTGCTCGGGCATCGGTGCTTGCCTCGCTTTCCAGGTGTGTGGGGGACACGTTACGGGGCGGGCGGCGAGGCGCAGATGACATGTGTCACACGGAAAGTGGGGCCTCCATGGGCAACTGTCCCGGTTCAGGTGGTTTGCCCGTGCTGTGGGTTCGCTGTGCCGAGGTGAACGCGTTCAGACCTCTGTTCCGGGGGCTGTTTCCAGCCCTACGATCACGGGGACGTCGCGCCGCGTGAGTTCCCCGCAGGTGCGGCCCCCACCACGTGTTTCCCCTCCTCCGACCAGCAGGAACAAGGTCCGTCTTGAAGATCCGTCGCATCCTCGCGACCGCCGTGGCCGCCGCCGTGACCACCCCGGTCGTCTTCCTTTCCGCCACGCCCGCCTTCGCCGACACCAAGCCCGGCACGACGGCCGAGGCGCGCAACAAGAAGCCCACGCTGGACGAGCTCCGCCTCGCGGTCACCAAGGCGCAGGCCGTGTACGACGCGGCCGTCGTCGCCGACTCGGACGCCCAGCGGGCCATGGACGAGTTCGACAAGCCGGGCAACCCGCTGTCGGTCGCCCGCATCGCCGCGAAGAAGGCCTCCGACGAGGCCGCCGCCGCCAAGGTCACCGCCGACGGCGAGCTGAAGAAGGCCCAGGACGCCCAGGCCGCGCTGCCCGCCGAGGCGACCCAGGAGCAGAAGGACGCGGCCAAGAAGGCCGTGGACGACGCCCAGAAGTCCGCCGACGAGGCGAAGGCCACCGCCGAGACCAAGGCCGCCGCCTACGCGGCCGCGGACAAGACCTACGACGACGCCTCCGTCGAGCTCTCCCGCAAGATCGGCAAGGCGCAGAAGGCCAAGGCCGACGCGCTCAAGGCCCTCGACGCCGCCAAGAAGGAGCTCGCCGACGCCCAGGAGGAGCCGGGCGAGGACGACTGCGTGGACGACAAGAACTTCGTCACCACCCTCACGGGCCCGGCGAAGGTCACGGCCGGCACGAGCGCGGTCTTCAACCTGCGGGTGACCAACAAGGGCAAGTTCACTTTCGACGAGGTCGGCGGCTCGGCGCTCGCGTACTCCATGGAGGACGGCGAGGACGAGCACTTCAGCGTGGCTTGGTCCTCGGTGAACAGCCCGAAGTGGCAGACGCTCGACTCATTCGACGAGGAGGAGGGCTTTTCCAGCCTCTCCGCGGTCAAGCCGGGCGGCTCCTTCGACTTCAAGCTGAAGGTCACCGTCGACGCCAAGGCCAAGGCGGCCGACGCGGTCCTGGCCGGTGGCGGCGGCTACCAGAACAAGGACGGCGCTTGCGGCGTCACCGACGAGGGCGCCTTCGCAGGGTTCGCCGTCGTCAAGCCCACCAAGCCCGCCCCGGGCAAGGACACCGACAAGGGCGGCTCCACCACCGGCGGCAACGGCAACACCACCCAGCAGGGCGGCTCGTCGAACACCTCGGTGACGAGCGGCTCCACCGGCGGCACCCTCGCCAAGACCGGTTCCGGTTCCGCCACCCTGCCGATCGGCCTCGCGGGCGGCGTGGCCGTCGTGCTCGGCGCGGGCGCGATGGTGCTCGTGCGGCGGCGCAAGGCCGGCGCGGACGCGTAGGCGCCGTACGCGGACTGTGTGAGAGTGGCCCCGATTCCGTCCCGCGGGATCGGGGCCTTCCGTCGTAGGCGGTGTGCGGCGCGTCCGTGATCGCGGAGGGCAGCCGTTTGTCCCGTCTCGGACGTCACCCCGCCGTGCGCGGAATGGCGCGTTCCCACGTGCGGTGGAACACCACCTCGCCGCCCTCCTTGCAGATCACCTCGTTCGAGGTCAGGAACGAGTCCGCGTCGCAGGCGATCTCGGAGCGGGTGTCGATGGTGACGTCCCAGGCCATCTCGGGGCGGTGCAGGCGGATCGACCAGTCGGAGCGGGTGCGGGCGGTCAGCGGGCCGGACTCGGCGATCGTGTAGGTCTCCAGGGCGTCCTCGGTGAATTCGAGGCCGTCGGGGTAGACGCGGGTGCCGCCGTAGCGCGGGTCGACCTCCAGGCGCCATTCGCCCTTGGCGACGTCCCGGACCACCAGGCGCTCGGGGCGGGGCTCCTCCAGGGTGGCGGGGTAGCTGACGCCGAGGGGTTCGGACTGCTCGGGGTCGGCGAAGCCGACGGCGTCCTGGGTGGGGGCGCGGACCGGCAGGGTGAGCGCGGAGCCGGCCGGGTCGAGGGTGAAGCCGGCGGCGTCGGGCTGGGGCCAGATCCAGGGCCAGTACGTGGAGGAGACGGCCAGCCGGACCCGGTGGCCGGGCGGGAAGGTGTGGCCGATGCCGTTGAGCTCGAAGCGGACGTCCTCCCCTTCGCCGATCTGCGCCTCCACGGCCCGGTCGCGGCCGTAGCGGGCGGAGAGGTTGAGCACGCCCCGGGTGACCAGGGTGGAGGAGCCGTCGGGGGCGACGTCGCAGAGCCGGGCGATGACCTGGCCGGTGGGCGCGTCCGCCAGCAGGCGCAGGTCGACGGCGGGCCGGCCGAGGACGTCGATGGGTTCGCCCCCGGAGGAGGCGTCCGGCACGAGGAAGTCGAAGCAGGCCGAGTGGGCGTCCTCCTGGCGCTGGTCCGGCGGCAGGTCGGCGTCGTTGCCGAAGGGGAAGAAGCGGCCCGCGTCCAGACCGGTCTGCTGGGGCGAGCGGACCGGCACCGGGTCGCCGGCGAAGGCGTACGTGACGGGGGTGACGTGCGGGGAGGGCCAGGCGGGGTCGGTGACCCAGCGGCCGGGCAGCTCCTCGTACAGGGTGGCCGGCGGGTGCGAGTCGCTGATCCAGGAGCGCAGCAGCGGCTCGGCCATCACGTCGTTGTCGGCGCCCTTGAGGTGGTGGTCCCACCAGCGCAGGGTCTCCTGGAGGAAGCCGATCGCCGGTCCGGGCGGCAGCCCGCGGTCCGGGTACTGGTGCGACCAGGGCCCGATGATGCCGCGGACGCGGTCCTGGGGGAGGTGCTCGACCAGCCGGAGCACGGTGTCGCGGTACGGGTCGTGCCAGCCGCCGACGGCGAGGACGGCGGCCTTGACCGCGGAGTAGTCCTCGCAGACGCTGCCGTGCCTCCAGTAGGCGTCGCGGGTCTGGTGGGCGAGCCAGGTGTGGATGAGGGGCTCGACGGCCTCCAGGCGCTTCAGCCACAGCTCGCGCCACTCCTCGCCCGCGTACAGCGGGTCCGGCGGCCGGGCGACGAAGGCGAGCATGGTCGCCGCCCAGGCGTGCATGTCGACGGCGAGGACGGAGCCGCCCATGTAGTGCACGTCGTTGTCGTAGCGGTCGTCGGTGGAGCAGACGGTCACGACGGCCTTCAGCGGCTCGGGGGCGAGCGCGGCGATCTGGAGCGAGTTGAAGCCGCCCCAGGAGATGCCGAACATGCCGACCTTCCCCGTGCACCAGGGCTGTTCGGCGAGCCAGTTCACGACGGCCACGCCGTCGGCGAGCTCCAGGGCGTCGTACTCGTCGCCGGGCAGGCCCTCGCTGTTGCCGTGGCCGCGGACGTCGACCCGTACGGAGGCGTAGCCGTGGCCCGCGTACCAGGGGTGGCGCTGCCAGTCGCGGGGCGCGGTCCAGTCGGTCAGGCGGTACGGCAGGTACTCCAGGAGCGCCGGTACGGGCTCGTCGGTGAGCGGGCGCCACACGCGGGCGTAGAGCCGTGTCCCGTCGGGCATCGGGATGCGGATGTCCTCGTGGCGGGTCTCGTACGGGAAGTCGGTACGGATCTTCGGCGTCGCGGGCATCGGGGTCACCTCAGGGCTGCCTCAGTGGACGGGGTGCATGGTGCGGCGCAGCCAGGGCGCCAGGGCGATCACGGCGAGACCGACGGCGACCGCGATGGCGCCGTTGACGGCGAAGTAGGCGGGCTTGGAGACGTCGTCGTAGAGCTTCACCGTCTGGGCCTGGATGCCGTTGGCGAGCGCGAGGGAGAGGAACCAGAGCGACATCGTCTGGCTGGAGAAGGCCTTCGGCGCCAGCTTGCTGGTGGCGGACATCCCGGAGGTCTCCAGGAGCACGTCGCCGAGGCCGAGCAGCAGGTACGAGCCGACGATCCACCAGGCGGCCATCCGGTACGTGTCGTCGGCGTGCCCGGAGGTCGGCAGGACCATCAGGAGGAACGACAGGCCGCCGAGGATCACCCCGAAGGCGATCTTGTTGGAGGCGTGCGGCTGGCGGGGTCCCATCCGCGCCCAGACGGCGGCCACCACGGGGGCCAGGAGCACCTCGAAGGCGCCGAGGGCGGAGGCGTACCAGCTGGCCGGGAAGTCGAAGCCGAGGATGGTCGTGCGGGCGTTGGTGGACGCCAGCAGGATCATCGTCGAGTACGCCTGGAAGAGGATGAAGTTGAACGCCACCGAGGCCAGGAAGAGTACGACGTACGGCCTGAGGCGGCCCCGCTCCTCGGCGGTCACCCGGGGGCTCGCGAACATGACCCAGAAGTAGACGACCGGTGCGATCACCGAGATCAGGGTGAGCAGGTCGACGAAGCGGTCCATGGTCAGCCAGCCGGCCAGGGCCAGGGCGCCTCCGACGACGGCGGCGGCCAGCACGCCGGCGATCATGATCCGGACGGCGCGGCGCAGGGCCTCCGGGGCGAGCGCGTACTCGGCGGAGTGCTTGCGCCCGGCCAGGTGACGGCGGCCCGCCACGTACTGGATCAGGCCGAAGGTCATGCCGATCGCGGCGGCCGAGAAGCCCCAGTGCCAGCCCTTGTGGTCGCCGAGCCAGCCGGTGATCAGCGGGCCCGCGAACGCGCCGATGTTGATCGCCATGTAGTACAGCGCGAAACCGGCGTCGCGGCGCTCGTCGTCGGTGCGGTACAGCTTGCCGACCATGGTGGCCACGTTCGGCTTGAGCAGCCCGGTGCCGGCGCTGATCAGGCCGAGGCCGACCCAGGTCATCGCGCCGGTGGGGACGGCCATCGCGTAGTGGCCGCAGGCGATCAGGATGCCGCCGTAGAGCACCGCCCGGTACGAGCCGAGGATCCGGTCGGCCAGCCAGCCGCCGGCCACGGAGACCAGGTAGACGAGGGTGCCGTACGCGGCGGAGACCGAGGCGGCGGTGCCCGGGTCCATGCCCATGCCGCCGTTCGCGACCGTGTCGGCGAAGTACAGGACGAGGATCGCCTGCATCCCGAGGAACGAGAAGCGCTCCCAGACCTCCAGGCCGGAGAGGGTGAGCAGACCCCTCGGCTGCCCGAAGAAGGCGGCGTCGTCCTCGGGAGGCGGCTGCTCGCCGTTCGTGTCGGTGTCGATCGCTGTTCGGGACAAAACGTGCACTCCTGGTCGTATGAGCTGATCACGAACATACCGGGGGTGACGGGAAGGCGCCCACGGTGATCGAAACGTGACCGGATACGCTGGCTTGAGTGAATCGACCGACACATCGACAATCCGAGTGATGGCGTGTGGTTCGGACAGCGTCAAGGACAGCGTCAGCAGGCGTCAGCAGACAGGAGACCCCCTCGTGACCGTCGTCGGGCCGTTCGGTCTTAGCGTGCGGGACCAGGCTCTCGAAGCCGATGTCCAGACCGGATTGGCGGCGGTGGAGGCCGGCCTCCTCGACGCCACCAAGAGCGACGTACCGTTCATCACGGAGGCCGCCCAGCACCTGGTGCTGGCCGGCGGCAAGCGGTTCCGGCCGCTGCTCGTGATGCTCGCCGCCCAGTTCGGCGACCCCTACGCGCCGGGCGTGGTGCCCTCGGCCGTCGTCGTCGAGCTCACCCACCTCGCCACGCTCTACCACGACGACGTCATGGACGAGGCGGACGTGCGCCGCGGTGTCGACAGCGCGAACACCCGCTGGGGCAACTCCATCGCCGTCCTCACGGGTGACTTCCTCTTCGCCCGCGCCTCGCACACGCTGGCGGACCTCGGACCTGAGGCCGTACGCATCCAGTCCGAGGCGTTCGAACGGCTCGTGACCGGTCAGATCCTGGAGACCGCGGGCCCGCAGGAGGGCCGGGACCCGGTCGACCACTACCTCGACGTGCTCGGCGGCAAGACGGGCTCGCTCGTCGCCGTCTCCTGCCGCTTCGGCGCCATGATGTCCGGCGCCGACGAGAGCGTCGTCGACATCCTCACCCAGTACGGGGAGCGGCTCGGCGTCGCCTTCCAGCTCGCCGACGACGTCCTCGACATCGCCTCCGACTCCCACGAGTCCGGCAAGACCCCCGGCACCGACCTCCGCGAGGGCATCCCCACCCTCCCCGTGCTCCGGCTCCGCGCCGCCGCGGCGGCCCACGGGCGCCCGGAGGACCTGGAGCTCGTCGCCCTCGTCGACGGCGACCTCACCGACGACGCCCGGCACGCCGAGGCGCTGCGCCGGCTGCGGGTCCACCCGGCCCTGGAGCAGGCCCGCCGCGACACCGTGCGCTACGCGGAGGAGGCCCGCGCGATGCTGGCACCGCTGCCCGAGGGGTACGCGAAGTCGGCGCTGGCGGAGATGTGCGACGCCGTGGTGCACCGGGCGGGCTAGGGGTTCTCGGGGTGGGGTCATCCTGGAGGGGTACTCCAGGTTGATCCCGAGGGCTGACGTTTCCGAGCCGCCGGTTTGGTGAGATGGATCCATCGACCAAGGTGCCCACGGAGGTAGCGCAGACCATGGCAACGAACGAAAACCGTCAGCGTAAGGCGAGCCGTTACGTCGTCCCGGTCGCGGTGGCGGGGGTGGCGGCGGCGACGATCGGCCTCGTCCCCGCTCTCGCGGCGTCGGGCGACCCGGACCTGCCCGAGATCACCGCGCAGCAGCTGATCGAGAAGATCGCCGGCTCGGACACGCAGACCCTGTCCGGCACGTTCAAGATCAGCACCGACCTGGGCCTGCCGTCCTTCGCGGGCCTGCTCCCCGCCCCGTCCGGCTCCTCGTCGGCCGACCCGGCGGACAAGCTGACCCAGCTGGTCTCCGGCTCGCACACGCTGCGGCTCGCGGCGGACGGCCCCGACCGGCAGAAGCTGACCTTGCTGGACGGCTCCGACGAGTACAGCCTGGTCCACAACGGGAACGACGTCTGGGCGTACGACAGCAAGTCGAACGAGGTCTTCCACGAGAAGGCGGACGGCAAGGGCCCGAAGACGGAGGACACCAAGCTCCCCGGCACCCCGAAGGAGCTCGCCGACGAGGTCCTGAAGGCCGCCGGCGACACCACCTCGATCACCGTCGGCGGCACGGCGAAGGTGGCCGGCCGGGACGCGTACCAGCTGGTGATCAAGCCCAAGCAGTCCGGCTCCATGGTCGAGTCGGTCAAGATCTCGGTGGACGCGCAGACCGGCACCCCGCTGAAGTTCACGCTGGCCTCCGTCGACGGCGGCAAGCCGGTCGTCGACGCGGGCTTCACGAAGGTCGACTTCGGCAAGCCGGAGGCGTCGGCCTTCGACTTCAAGGCCCCGAAGGGCGCGAAGGTGACCGAGGGCGCGGCGGAGAAGGGCGCCCACGAGGGTGTCGACAAGCCCTTCGGCGGCCTGGCCGACCTGGGCGGCTTCGGCGACCTGACGAACGGCAAGGACGGCGCCGTGAACGTCATCGGCGAGGGCTGGACCACCATCGCCAAGCTGGACTCCGGCGCCCCCGCGCCCAAGACGGACGAGGCGCCGAAGGAGGTCCAGGGCTTCCTGGACGCGCTCGGCGACAAGGTGAGCGGGAAGTTCGGCTCCGGCACGGTCTTCAAGACGAAGCTGGTCAACGCGCTGATGACGGAGGACGGCAAGGTCTACGTCGGCGCGGTGACCCCGCAGAAGCTGGTGGACACGGCGAACGCGTCCAAGTAGCGGACGCGTGAGGCCGGTGGGACCGGCCGGTTGGGACCCCGGGTGGGTCGGGGGCGATGGTCACCGACCCACCCGGGAGTTTTCGGGCCTTAGGGGAACGTCAGCTTGAACTGGCTGATGTAGCCGGTGTCGATCGAGGCCTTGTCCTGGGCACGCAGCTTCCAGACGCCGTTGGCGACCTCGGAGGAGGCGTTGACGGTGTAGGTCTGGTTGATGTTGTCGGCGCTGCCGCCGGCGCGGTTGTGCAGGTTGTAGACCGAGCCGTCGGGGGCGATGAGGTCGACGACGAGGTCACCGATGTAGGTGTGGACGATGTTCACGCCGACCGAGAGGCTGGCCGGGGCGTTGCCGGTCACACCGGAGACGGTCACGGACGAGGTCACCGCGGCGCCGTTGTCCGGGATGGACACGTCGGTGTCGTTGGTGAAGACCGTGCCGGTGGGCGGGGTCGTCGAACCGCTCGAGAGATTCCAGATCGCGTACGCGATGGCGTCCGCGTTGCGGTCCAGGGCGGTGTCGTTGATGTTCGCCGTGGTGTCGCAGGAGGAGTGGTAGCAGCGGTCGAACGCCTGGCCCGAGGTGCCGCCCCACTTCTGCGCCTGGGCGGCGGTCTTGGTGTAGTCGGCGCCGGAGAAGAGCCCGCCGACGGGGATGCCGACGTTCTTGAACGGCGCGTGGTCGGAGCGCCCGTCGCCCTCGGTCTCGATCTCCGTGGGGACGCCGATGCCGGCGTAGTAGTTCTTGAAGGTCTGCTCGATCGTGGGGTCGTCGTCGTAGACGAAGTAGCCCGGGTTGGGCGAGCCGATCATGTCGAAGTTCAGATAGCCCGTGATCTTCGAACGCTCGGCGGCGGGCAGGTTGTTGACGTAGTACTTCGACCCGACCATGCCGTACTCCTCGGCACCCCACCAGCCGAAGCGGATGTGCTTCGTGGGCTGGAGCTGGGCGCGGGAGACGGCGAGCGCGGCCTCCAGGATGCCGGCGGAGCCGGACCCGTTGTCGTTGATGCCGGGCCCGGCGGTGACCGAGTCGAGGTGCGAGCCGGACATGACGACCTGGTTGGGGTCGCCGCCCGGCCAGTCGGCTATCAGGTTGTAGCCGGTGGCGCCGTTGTAGCTGAACGACTGGAGCGTGGTGGTGTACCCGGCCGCGTCCAGCTTGGCCTTCACGAAGTCGATCGAGGCCTTGTAGCCGGTACGGCCGTGGGCCCGGTTGCCGCCGTTGGCGGTGGCGATCGACTGGAGGTCGGTGAGGTGCTGCTTGACGTTGGCCACGGAGATGTCGGGCGGCGTGACCGCCTGCTCCGAGGCGGAGGCGGCAGGGGCCGCCCCGGTGAAGGCGCCGAGTACGAGCGCGGAGGCGCCGACGGCAGCGGAAAATCTCGCGGAGAGCTTCATGTGGGGGCTCCGGATTCCGAACTGGGGATGGTACGGAACGTACGAGCGCCTCGCACCGTGGGTGGTACGAGGCGTTGGAGCTGTGCGGTTGCGCTGTGTGTGACGAATGTTCAGCGAGAGTTTGACATCGCGTCAAGGGCGGAATTCGGTCACGTCAGTTCGATTTTCGAACAAGGTGTCGCGGATGTCGTCGTCCGCCAACCGGATTCAGGGGTCCGGGAGTTGGCGCGACCAGGGCATCTGCGGGTCCCTTGGGCGAGGGCTCAGACCTGCCGGCGCCGGCGGTGCGCGGCGACGCCCGCGAGGCAGCCGAGGCCCAGCGCGATCGCGCCGCCGCCGATTCCGAGCGCCCGGTTCGAGGACGCCTCCGCGCCGGTTCGCGCGAGGGTGCCGGACCTGCCGGATCCTTCGGGGACGGACGGGCGACGCCCTCGCCCTTGCCGGGAAACTGACGCCTCGGCAGGTCCTGTCCCTCCATGGGCTCATGAGTCCGCTCTGTGCCGCACGCGCGATTCCGGCGACGGAACTCGCTACATTGGCCCTGGTTGTCGAGATAACCCCCTTTCGTCCGCATTCGGAGGTTTCCATGGCTTCGCGACTCAACCCCTACATCCGCTTCGACGGCAACGCCCGCGAGGCGATGGAGTTCTACCGGGAGGTCTTCGGAGGCACGCTGGAGGTGCGGACCTTCGGCGAGTACGGCGCTCCCGAGCCGTCGCTGGCCGGCAAGGTCATGCACAGCTCGCTGCAGAGCCCGAGCGGCTACGTCCTGATGGCCAGCGACACGCCGCCGGGGATGCCGTACGGCCCCGGCGACGACGTCTCGCTGAGCCTCGGCGGCGACGACGCCGACGAGTTGCGCGGCTACTGGGAGAAGCTCTCGGCGGGCGGCACGATCGGCGTGCCCCTGGAGAAGCAGATGTGGGGCGACGTGTTCGGCGCGTGTGTGGACCGGTTCGGCATCTCCTGGATGGTCAACATCACCCAGGCGTGATGCCGAACCGCGACGGCCCGTCGGCGAGGTGCGTCAGGACCGGGTCACCGGGCGCATGGCGAGACCCTCCGTCCCCGCCCAGTACGTGACGCGCTGACCGTCGTCCGCCGGGAAGGACCTGACCGGCATCGGCAGGGCGACCGGCTTCTCCGGCTCGGCCTCGCCCCCCGGGCTGCCGAGGCCGATCTTCATGTACGTCACGTCGTACGTGTCCATGTGCCCGCCGGTCGCGAGCAGGCCGGCGTACGCCCTGCCGCCGGGCGCGAGCGTGAGGACCTCGCCCGGGTCGGTCTCCCGCTTGACGGGGGCCGGGCCCTTCGCGTTGCCGAGGGTGACCTCGGGGGCGCCCTGGAGGTCGCACTTCCTGCCGCTGGTGTTGGTGGCGACGAGCATGAGGTGCCGGACCGGCTCGCCCTTCGCGTCGTACTTCGTCGCGGAGAAGGACAGGTCCTGGTGGGTGCAGAGACCGGTCTCGGAGCCGCCGTCACCGCCGCCGTTGCCACCGCTCTTGCCGGTGCTGGGGCTCGCCTTGGGCGGCGCGCTCGCATCCGACGGGCTCGGCGACCCGGTCGGGCCGGTCGAGTCCGTGGCGCTCGGCCGGTCCGACGGCTTTCCGCCGTCGGCGGCGGCATCGCCCGAGCCGGGCCCGCACGCGGTGGTCGCCATAAGCGCGGCGACCGCCACGGCGCCGAGTGCGTAGCTCCGCCGACGGGCGGGACCTCTGTGGTTCTTGCGGACGGCAGCGTTCATTTCTTCCCCCTGGTGACACTGTGGTGATGCCCCGTGAAGCGCTGAGACGCACTGTGCGGGCAGACCGATTGTGCGGCACGCCGTGCCCGTAACTCACCGGCGCCACAGTTCTGTTGACGTTCTGGTACGTGGCGGCCGTACCCCTGGTCCGGGTGCCGTGGCCCTAGCTGGTGGGTCGACAGGATCTCCACGGGCAACAACGACCTGATCTGCTACGACGTCAACGGCGACTCCGTGCGCATCAACCGCTGGACGGACATCACGTTCCCGAGCCGCCCGCCGCAGGTAAAGGACATCGAGATCCTGTGATGTCGTGATGTCCTGACGCTCCGATCCCTTCGGCGAACACCCCTCGCGGGGACGGCGGCCTCTTGGTGCCGTCCCCTGCGGGGGCTTCGCGGTCCGCCGTCCGGAACGTCCTTCCGCTTCCTTCCCCGGCGCGTACCGCGCACGGCCTCTAGGGCTGATCGCCGCTGCCGAGAGCGTGTTCCTTGAGGAACGCGCCCGCGTGGGCCGCTGCTTCCTCGGCGGTGGCGTAGAGCGTCTCGCCGGCGACCGTGCCGGGCACTCCGTCAGCGCCCACGCCCGTCCAGCCCCACTCGCCGGAAGGCGACGGCACCAGCTCGGCAGTCCCTCCGAACAGCGTGAGCGCGCTCTTGCCCGCTGTCGTGGGTGCGGGGCGCCTGACGGCATCGGGCCACTTCTTGCGCGCGCCCTGTCGGGTGATGCCCCAGACGGCTCCCAGCTGCTCGTAACTGGCGCCGTAGGAGCCGGCGGTCGCCGCCGCCTGGGCGGTCAGCCGCCGCACCTCGGCATCCATCACCTTCCAGGCGGCCAGGACGGACAGTGTCACGTCGACGGGGTCCGCGTCCCACATGCGTTCCGGCGCCAGCCCGGTCTCTCGGGAGCGGATGGCCGAGGCCAGGGGATTCAAGATGTCGTACAGGGACTGTTCGAGCTCTGCCTGCTCTTCCGGGGTGATCTCAGAGACCATCATGCGACAACTATAGTTCCCAGAGTCGTTTGTGGAAACTAAAGTTTCCGTACCTGGGCGGCCTCCGGCTCGCTCTCGCGGCAGTCCAGTTCCGCCCACACCGTCTTCCGGGGCACGGGCCCGGTCCGCACGCCCCAGCCCCGCGCCAGTCCCTCGACGATGAGCAGCCCGCGCCCCGACTCGGCCGCGCCCGGACGCCCGGGCCGGGGCAGTCGGTCACCCCGCGTGTCCGTGACTTCGATCCGCAGCACGTCCTCCTGCGCGAACAGCGCGAGGTGGAAGTCCCGGCCCGCGACATGGCCGTGCGTCACGGCGTTCGCGGCGAGCTCGGCGACGATCTGGGCGGCCGGCTCCGCCACGTACGCCAGTCCCCAGGAACGCAGCTGCTCCACGGCGAGCAGCCGGGCCAGTCGGGCGCCCCGGCGGGTGGCGGAGAGCTGGACTCCGAATTGGCGTACGGATGCCAAGAGTTGGGTGGGTTCTTCGTTCATGTCGCCCAGCGTGGCGGCGGCTGCCTACGCTGCCCATCGAACATGCCCTTACGTACGGTTACTGTCCCGCGGCTGTCCGGTCCTGTCCCGACTGTCCCGCGCGACGCTCCGGGAAGGGCTCCGTCGGAGGAGGTGCGCGCATGGGCGTGGACGAGGTGGACGGCACGGGAACCGAGGACGCGGGCTGGGAGGTCGAGCCCGGCGACGAGTCGGGTGCGGCGGTCGTCGCCGCGGTCGGGCGCCAGCTCAAGCTGTGGCGCGAGGCGAAGGGGCTGGGGGCGGTCGAGCTAGGGGAGCGGATCGGCTACGGCGAGGACCTGGTGCGCAAGGTCGAGCGCGGAGCGCGCATCCCACGCCCCGAGTTCCTGGACAGGTCGGACGAGGTGCTGAGCGCGGGCGGGCTGATCTCTGCGATGAAGAAGGACGTGGAGGAGGTTCGCTATCCCAAGCAGGTGCGTGACCTGGCGAAGCTGGAAGCACGCGCGGTCGAGTTCTGCCTCTACTCCAACTTCAACGTCCACGGCCTGTTGCAGACCGAGGAGTTCTCGCGAGCGATCATGCGGACCTGGCGTCCCGCGTACGGCCTGGAGGAGCTGGAGCGGTACCTGGCGGCGCGGGTGGCCCGCCGCTCGGTGCTGGAGAAGGACCCCGCGCCGGAGTTCAGCTTCATCCAGGAGGAGGTGTCGTTGCGACGTCCCATCGGGGGGAGGATGGTGCTGCGTCGCCAGCTCGAACATCTGCTGGAGGTGAGTGAGTTGCCGCACGTCGAGATCCAGGTGATGCCGACCGATCGCGCCGATCATCCCGCTACCGGAGGTCGGATCGCAGTTCTGAAGTTCGGGGACGGCACGGCGGTCGGACGCATGGACGGCGACTTCGGGGGCCGCCCGGTCTCCGACCTCAAACGGCTCCGGATCCTGGATCTGCGCTATGGCATCATCCGGTCCAAGGCCCTCACTCCTGCGGAGTCACGGGACTTCATCGAGCAACTGCTGGGAGAGACATGATCCGCAACCCCGAGCTGGACTGGTTCAAGAGCAGCTACAGCGACAGCGGCAACGGCAACGACTGCGTCGAGGTCGCCAGCACCCCCGGCACCGTCCACGTCCGCGACTCCAAGGACGCCGACGGCTCCCGTCTCGGGTTCGGCCGCGACGCCTGGGCCGGGTTCCTGAGCTTCGCGTCCGAATAGCGCCAGCGTGCGGGGTGGCCGCACGTGACGCTGGGGGCATGACGACGACCACGTACACCGCGCTCCCCATCCCGCCCACCGCCCTCGCCCAGCTCCGCCGCACCGACGACGCCGGGTGGCCCTGTGCGCCGTACACCGTGGGTGAGGACGGCGCCGGCAGCCCGCTGCGATGCTGTCTGCGGCCGGTGGCGGCGGGGGAGCGGATCGCGCTCGTCTCGTACGCGCCGCTGCGGCGGTGGGCTGTCGAGACGGGGGCCGAGCCGGGCGCGTACGACGAGCAGGGGCCCGTGTTCATCCACGCCGAGGAGTGCGGGGGCCCGGACCCGGACGCCGCCGCGTACCCCTTCGACCGCCCCGGCGCGCTGCGGACCCTGCGCCGGTACGACGCCCGGGGCCGGATCGTCGGCGGGCGGCTCCTGGAGATCCCCGAGGAGGCGGGCGAGGGCTTCGACCGGGCCTTCGGCGAGGCGTTCGCGGACCCCGCCGTCGCCCTCGTGCACGTCCGGGCCGTCGAATACGGGTGCTTCCAGTTCGAGGTGCGGCGCGCCTGACACGGCGGTACGAGGTCCGGAGCGGGCCCGGCATCCGTGGCGTGGCGACGCTCGTGCACGTGACCTCGGCGGCGGAGGCCCCGCGCACCGCCCTGGCACTAGCCGAACAGCACCGACCCCAGCCCCCGCCGCACGCCCACCGCCTCGCCCACCCGCCGCACGGCGAGCAGCGTGCCCGCCGTGTACGGGTCGGGGGTCGCGCCCGCGTCGTGGCGGAGGGCCAGGCGCTCGCCGTCGCCGCCGAAGACGACCTCCGTGCTGACCACGAAGCTGGGCAGCCGCACCGAGTGCACCCTGCTGCCCGCCACGTCCGCGCCCCTCGCCTCGACCGGGCCGTGCAACTCGGCCAGGGGGACGCCCTGTCCGGGGGTGCGGGTGTTGCCGAGGGTCTCGGCGAGCTCCCGGGCCGTGCCGCTCGGCACGTCGGGCTTGGTGGCGCTCGCGTAGTCGATGATCTCCCAGTGGTCCAGGTGCTCCGCCGCGAGCTCGGCGGCGCGGGCGAGGACCGCGGCCATGACGGAGAAGTTGCCCGCCGCGATCACCCCGACGCCCCGCGCGCGGGCCAGGGCGTCGAGTTCGGCGTAGTCCTCGGCGGTGAGACCGCTGGAGCCGACGACCACGTGGACGCCCGCCTCGACCGCCGCCCACACGTTCGCCCGTACCGCGGAGGCGCTGGTGTAGTCGACCAGCACGTCCGCCGGGGCGGCCGCGAGGGCCTCGGTGACCGAGCCGTGCACCGTGCCCTCGGAGCGGACCCCCGTCACCTCGGCCAGCGGGCGTCCGGCGGCCGACCGGGAGACCCCGGAGACCAGCTCCAGGTCGGCGGCGTGGGCGATGCCCGCGAGGATCGGCGGGGCGGTCCAGCCGGTGACTCCGGCGAAGCAGACTCGGATCATGCGGTCAATGTACGCAGAACTCGTTGCCTTCCGGGTCCGACATCACGACCCAACTCCCCCCGGGTTCGGCCACTTCCCGCAGCGTCGAGGCGCCGAGGTCCGTCAGCCGGGCCACCTCCGCCTCCCGGCTGTCCGCCTGCGGGTGCAGGTCGATGTGGAGGCGGTTCTTGACGGTCTTCGGCTCCGGGACGCGCTGGAAGAGGATGCGGCGGCCGAGGCCGGTGTCCGAGGCCGGGTCGTGGGGATCGTCGGGGTGCCGGACGGCCGCCAGGTCACGCCAGGCGGCGCGGCCGTGGACGGTGAGCGTGGCCTCGGGCGGCACGGCACCGGCGGCCAGCAGGGTGGCGATCAGCTCGCTGTGGTCCTCCTCCCGGTAGGCGAGCGCGGCGGCCCAGAACGCGGCCTGGGCATGCGGGTCGGCGCAGTCGACGACGAGCTTCCAGTGCACAGGAGTGGTCATGGATGCGTTTATACGGGAGGGGTCCGACAGCCCGTGGGAGCCCGCGCCCGCGTGGCTCAGGCGGCGGGCTCCCGCGCGTCGTACGCCTCGCGGGCCGCCGCGATCTCGTTCTGGTGCTCCTCCGAGCCGGGGCTCGTGGCCGCGCTCGACCAGCACGCGGCGGCCGGGTGCGACGCCCTGCTCCCCGCCCAGCGCGGGGCGCGGGGCCGGACCGTCCGCCGGGAGGAGCTGGGGGACTACGTCCTCGGCTTCACCGACTGGCTCAGCGGGTCCGACTGGGTCGAACCGGCCGGCCACGACTTCGCCACGCTGCGGCTCACCGCCGTCTGCCGGCTGATCCGGGACCACGACCTGCTGGACGCCGCCCCGTAGGAGCCCGGCCCTAGGCGGGGTCGGCCGCCGGCTGCGGCGCGACGGGTGCCGCCGCGAGCGGCGTGGACGGCGTCGCGGACGCCGCCGCGGCGGCCGCCTCCCGGCTCGCCGCCTCCACCGCCGCCCGGCTGCGGCGGGCCGTGCGCAGGGCGTCCCAGGTCAGGATCGTCAGGGCCAGCCACACCAGCGAGAAGCCCGCCCAGCGCTCCGCCGGCATCGCCTCGTGGAAGTAGACGACGCCGAGCAGGAACTGGAAGACCGGGGCCAGGTACTGGAGCAGCCCCAGCGTGGAGAGCGGGACGCGGATGGCGGCGGCGCCGAAGCAGATCAGGGGGACGGCGGTCACCACGCCGGTGGCCGCGAGCAGCGCCGCGTGGCCGGTGCCGTGGGCGCCGAAGGTGAGCGTGCCCTGGGTGCCGAGCCAGAGGAGGTAGCCGAGCGCGGGCAGGAACTGCACGGCCGTCTCGGCGGCGAGCGACTCCACGCCGCCGAGGTTGACCTTCTTCTTCACCAGGCCGTAGATCGCGAAGGAGAAGGCGAGCGTGAGGGAGATCCACGGCAGGCGCCCGTAGCCGATGGACAGCACGACGACGGCCGCGAAGCCGACGCCGACCGCCGTCCACTGGGCGGGCCGCAGCCGTTCCTTGAGGACGAGGACGCCCAGCGCGATGGTGACGAGCGGGTTGATGAAGTAGCCGAGCGAGGCCTCGACGACCTGGCCGTTGTTGACGGACCAGATGTACAGACCCCAGTTGACGCTGATGACGGCCGCGGCGATGGTGATCAGGCCCAGCTTGCGGGGGCTGCGTATCAGCTCGGGCAGCCAGCTCCAGCGGCGCATCACGAGCAGCGCGAGGGCGACGACCGCGAGCGACCAGACCATCCGGTGGGCCAGGATCTCGACCGCGCCCGAGGGCTTGAGGAGCGGCCAGAAGAGCGGGACCAGGCCCCACATCCCGTAGGCGCCGATCCCGTAGATGAGCCCTGTCCGGGCCTCGTTGTCGTCCTTCACCGAACCTCCCCGCCCCGCGCCGCGCTGTCCCGTCGAAGGTAGCGCCGCACGGGGCAGGCTGTCATGTCCGTATCGCCATACGGTCCTGACGGATCTTGGGGGCCGGTCAGGCACCGGCGAGCGCGGCGCCGATCGTCTCGGCGATCGGGGTGGTCGGGCGGCCGATCAGCCGCGTCAGGTCGTCGCCGCGGCTCGCGAGCGCGCCGTGCTCGACGGCCCGGTCGACGTCGACGAGGATCTCGGCGAACTGCGCCGGCACCCCGGCGCCGGTGAGGATCTCCCGATGGGCCTCGGCGGGCACGCTGGTGTACGCGACCTCCCGGCCGGACTGGCGGGCGACCTCCGCGGCGTACTCGGCGAGGGACCAGGACACGTCGCCGTTCAGCTCGTACGCCCGGTTCAGGTGCTCCTCGACCGGTCCGGTGAGGACGGCGGCGGCCGCGGCGGCGTAGTCGGCGCGGGAGGCGGAGGCGATCCGGCCCTCGCCCGCGTTGGAGACGACGGCGCCGTGGGCCAGCACGGGCGCGAGGTTCGCCGTGTAGTTCTCGGTGTACCAGCCGTTGCGCAGGAAGGTGTACGGCAGCCCCGAGTCGAGGACGGCCCGCTCGGTCGCCTTGTGCTCCTCGGCGAGCAGGAAGTCGGCCTCGGGCCCCCCGAGGATGCCGGTGTAGGCGAGCTGGGCGACGCCCGCGGCCTGGGCCGCGGCCACCACGGCGGTGTGCTGCGCCACCCGCCGGCCGACCTCGCTGCCCGAGATCAGCAGCACCCGGTCGCCCGCCTCGAAGGCGCCGGCCAGCGTCTCCGGGCGGCTGTAGTCGGCGATCCGCAGCTCCACCCCGCGCTCGGCCAGGTCGGCGGCCTTCGCCTTGTCGCGCACGACCGCGGCGACGGGCCCGGCGGGGACGGCGGCGAGGAGGGCGTCGATGACGAGGCGGCCGAGCTGACCGGTGGCTCCTGTGACGACGATGCTCATGGGGTGCTCCTGGGGTCGGGGGAAGCGAATCTCCACTCACCGTACGACTGGCGCTAACTATTCGTAAGTACCCACTTTGAAGTAAGGTACTGGTATGGAAGTAAGTGTGGACGGAGTCAGGCGGACCGTCGTGGTCGACGCGATGTGCCCCGAGCGGCGCGTCCTGGAGCACGTCACCAGCCGCTGGGGCGTGCTCATCCTCATCGCCCTGCTGGAGCGCTCGTACCGCTTCGGCGAGCTGCGCCGGGCGGTCGGCGGGGTCAGCGAGAAGATGCTCACCCAGACCCTCCAGACCCTGGAGCGCGACGGCCTCGTGCACCGCGACGCCCAACCCGTGATCCCGCCGCGCGTCGACTACAGCCTCACCGCCCTCGGCCGCGAGGCCGCCGAGCAGGTCGCCGCGCTGGCGCAGTGGACCGAGCGCCGGCTCCCCGCCGTCCAGGAGGCCCGCGCGCGTTACGACACGGTGCGCGGGGCGTCCCAATGAGGTTGTAGCCCGGGCGAGTTGATCCCCGGGGCCGTACGATCTCCTTCACCGACCGGGGGATCGTGTGAGCGACCGTGGGGGAATCGTGAGGGACACAGGCGGAAAGGTGCTGCGCACCGGAGCCGTGGTGGTGGCGAGCGTGGCGCTCCTGGCGGGCTGTTCGTCGGGAGGCGGGGGGGACGACGGGGGCGACGGGAAAGCGCCACGGAAGACCCCGGCCGCGAGCACGACCGCCGCCCCGAGCCCTTCGCGCACCGCTCTCGACTTCACCGTGAACCCGAAGCGCGTGCCGAAGAACGTCGCCGAGGCCCGGCGTCTGGCACTGGCGATCGTGGCGGGGCCGGAATCGTGGGGGCCCGGCTACGTCAAGCGCAACCCCTACCTCAGCGCCCCGGACTCCTGGCCGGTCCTCGACGCGAACTGCGCGTGGGAGGTCGAGACGCCGCCCGCCTCCGTCCTGGCCAGCGTCACCGCGTACAGCGAGATCCCGGCCGCCGACGGCAAGGGGCCGCTGCGGGTCGCCGCGACCGTCACCATCCACCGCACCGAGTCCGACGCCGACTGGGAGATGGCGGAGACCCTGGAAGAGGCGCTGCGCTGCCCCGACCAGCAACTGCGCGAGGGCGAACGCATCACCGGCCTCGGGTCCCTCGGCATGCCCTACGGCACCTCCGGCAACGCCCATTCGACCGACTCCCTCTCCGAGCAGGGCACGTACCTGAACGACGCCTTCAAGGGCGGGCAGCCCTACAGCTGGTACGAGGCCCGCATCGGGCAGGTCACCGTCGCCACCGTGGTCAAGGGAGCCCCCGGCCGTACCAAGGACGTGACCTCCGTCCTGACCCAGGCCCAGGTCACCATGGAAGAACGTGTCAGGAAGCAGATGGGAGCCGCGTCATGAGCTCGACGCCTCAGCCCGCAGGCGGCACCGACCCCGCCGGCCTCCAGCCGCTCCTCCCCTCCGACCCCTCCGCCCTCGCCGGCTACCGGCTCCTCGGCCGCCTCGGCGCCGGCGGCATGGGTGTCGTCTACCTCGGCCGCACCGACACCGGCGCGCTCGCCGCCGTCAAGGTGACCCACGCCGACCAGGCCGACCAGCCCGACTTCCGAGCCCGTTTCCGCCGCGAGGTCGAGGCCGCCCGCCGGGTCGTCAGCCCCTGGGCCGTCCCCGTGACCGGCGCCGACCCCGACGCGCCCGAGCCGTGGATGGCGACCGCCTTCGTGGCGGGTCCCTCCCTCGGCGAGGCGGTCCGCGCGCACGGACCGCTGCCCGAGCGGAGCGTACGGATCCTCGGCGGCGCCGTCGCCCGCGCGCTCGCCGCCGTGCACGCGACCGGGATCGTCCACCGGGACGTGAAGCCGGGCAACGTCCTGCTCGCGGCCGACGGGCCTCGGCTGATCGACTTCGGCATCGCCCGCACGACCGGGGAGACCGGTCTCACCTCGGTCGACATGGTCGTCGGCACCCCCGGATTCCTCGCCCCCGAGCAGGCCGAGGCCCGCGCCGCCGAGATCGGCCCCGCCTCCGACGTCTTCGCCCTCGGCTGCCTCCTGGCCTTCGCGGCCACCGGACGACCGCCCTTCGGCACCGGCACCCTGGACGCGCTGCTGTACCGGACCGTCCACGACGAGCCCGACCTCGACGGCGTACCGGACCCGCTGCTCGACCTCGTACGGCAGTGCCTCGCCAAGGAGCCGGCCGCACGCCCCACCGCCGAGCAGGTCGCCGACCGGCTGACCGAGGACACCCCCGGAGACGCGGCCGACTGGCTGCCGGCACCCGTCGTCACCACGATCGCGGTCCGCTCGGCGGCCATGCTGGCGCTCCCCGACATCGACCCGACAGCGCCCGGAACCGACCCGGCCGCCCCAGCCGCATCCAGTCGGCGCGGCTTCCTGGCACTCGGCGCAGGTGCCGCCGTACTCGCCGCGGGCGGCGGTGCGTTCGCCCTGTGGAACTCACGGCGCGACGGCGCCGACGACGCGAAGGCCCCGGCGCCGAAGGCCCGCAACACCTGGAGCATCGGCGTCCTCGCCGACCTGTCCGGCCCCGCCCAGGAGATCGGCCGGGCCCAGGAGCGCGGCGCCCGGCTCGCCGTCGAGCGCTTCAACGCCGTGCACAAGGGCAAGCCCTTCACCCTGGAACTCAAGGTCGCCGACGACCGCGGGGACCGCGCCGGCGCCTTCGCCGTCGCCCGCCGGCTCACCTCCGACCCCTCCGTGATCGCCGTCCTCGGCCCCACCTCCGACGACACCGGCATCGCCGCGCTTCCCGCCTTCGAGGAGGCCGGCGTGCCGCTGCTCACCACCTCGGCGGGCTACAACCTCTTCACCCTGCGCGGGGAGTCCGGCCCCCCGAACACGACGGTGCTGCGCGCCATCCCGAGCCACTTCATGGCGGGCGCCTTCCTCGCCTGGTCCACCACGCTGCTGCCGCAGGTCCGCCGTCCGGGCATCCTCCAGGAACGCACCGACGACCAGTACGGCTGGCAGTACGTCAGAGGCGCCCGCTTCGGTTTCGACCAGGCCGGTCTCAAGCCGCACTTCCGGGTGATCCCCGGCCAGGCCACCGACTACCGCCGGGTCATCGGCGAGATGATCGACGCCGGCATCGACACCTACATCCACTGCGGTGTCCGGTCCACGGCCGTGCTCGCGGCACGCGCCTTGAACGAACTCGGTTTCACCGGGCCCCGGTTCACCGGCCAGCACGTCTTCGGATCGCGATTCCTGAAGGAGGCCGGGAGCGCCGCCGAGGGCTGGTTCGTCTGTGCCCCCGTCGTCGACCCCGTCCAGCGGGCCGCCGACGCCAAGCTGAAGCCCGCCGACCGCAAGGTCACCCAGGACTTCCTCGACGCCTACCGCAAGCGCTACGGCACCACCCCGGACTTCTACTCCGGCGAGTCCTTCGACGTGGTCGAGCTGGTCACGTCCTGGCTCTCCGCGAACGCCGCCAAGGGCCCGCTCACCCGCAAGGGCCTGTGGCAGGCGCTGCGCAAGCAGAAGTACGAGCACGGGGCCATGGGCGGCTACCAGTTCGACGACCACGGCGAACTCAGGGGCGTGGGCACCTTCATCTACGGCGTGCAGAAGGGGGCCTACAAGTTCATCAGCGCCGCCCCGGCCGAGCCCCAGAACAAGAAGAGCTGACGGTGCAGCGACTCAGGAAGGCCGACCCGTCCGTCATCGCGGGCTACCGGCTGCTCGGGCGGCTCGGCACCGGCGGCATGGGCGTCGTCTACCTCGCCCGGTCCGCCGGCGGCGCGCTCGCCGCGCTCAAGCTGATCCGCGCCGAGCACGCCGCCGACCCCGGCTTCCGCGAACGCTTCCGCCGCGAGGCGCGGGCCGCCGAACAGATCACCGGCCGGTGGGTCGTCCGGGTCCTCGGCGCCGACCCGGAGGCCCGCGAACCGTGGCTGGCCACCGAGTTCGTGCCCGGACCCTCGCTCGCCGAGGCCGTCGCCCTGTGCGGCGCGCTGCCCGAGCCGACCGTACGGGCCCTCGGCACACGGCTCGCCGACGCCCTCGCCGACATGCACGGCGCCGGGCTCGTCCACCGCGACGTGAAGCCCGGCAACGTCCTCCTCGCCCTCGACGGGCCCCGGCTCATCGACTTCGGCATCGCCCGGGCCGACGGCGCCACCGCGCTCACCGCCACCGACGCGATGATCGGAACCCCCGGCTTCCTCGCCCCCGAGCAGGCCCGCTTCCTGGGTGCGGGCGAAGTCGGCCCGCCCAGCGACGTGTTCTCGCTCGGCTGCGTCCTCGCGTACGCGCTGACCGGCCGCCGCCCCTTCGGCACGGGCGCGGTGGCCGCGGTCGTCTACCGCACCGTCCACGAGGAGCCCGACCTCGACGGCCTGCCCGCACCGCTGCTGCCCCTGGTCGAGGCCTGCCTCACCAAGGACGCCGGCGGCCGGCCGAGCGCCGCCGAGGTGCGGGACGCGCTCGGTCCGTACGAGGGGCCGGCGGCGGGCGACTGGCTGCCGCCGGGCCTGCCCGCGCTGATCGCCCAGCGCTCCTCGCGGGTCCTGGACCTGCCGGTCGCCGAACCGACCCTGTTCGACCCGGGGGAGCCGCAGGGGACTTCCCGGCGCCGCTTCCTGGTCCTCGCCGGAGCCGGAGCCGGGGCCGTGGCCGGCACGGGCGGCCTCGCCGCCTGGCTGCTCTCCCGTGACCGGGCCACCGGGGCGGGGGCCGGCGCGAGCACGGGGGCGAAGAGAGCGGCGTACACGCTCGGCGTGCTGACCGACCTCAGCGGCTCCGGCAGGGCGGACGGAAACACGCAGGAACGCGGGATGCGCCTCGCCATGGAGACCTTCAACGCCCGCGCGGACCGGCCCTTCGACCTGGTGCTCAAGGTGACGGACGACGGCGGTGACCCGAAGCGGACCGCCGCCGGGGCCCGGGCCCTGCTGAAGGATCCGAACCTGGTGGCCGTGTTCGGCCCGACCACCCCCGACACGGCCGTCTCCGCGGCGGAGGCGCTGGTCAACGCGAAGGTGCCGGTGCTGAGCGTGGTGGCGTCCGTTCCCGCCGGGACGACGATCCGGGGCCAGACGCCGGACCTGCGCACGTACTTCGAGGTACGGCCCCCCGCCCAGGCGATGATCGTGCCCTTCGGCCGCTACCTCACCGATCACCGCCGGGACCGCACCGCCGTCATCGAGGACCAGGCAGCCGGCGCCTACGCGTGGCTCGCCGCCCAGAGCCTGCGGCAGTCGCCTCCCGCGGGCGGCACGGTCACCGTGCACCAGGTCGCGGCGGACGACGACGACTTCGGCCCGGCGGTCCGGGCCGCGCTCGCCACCTCCCCGACGGGCGTGATGTACGTGGGAAACTCGCCGCGCCGGGCCGCCGGGTGCGCCAAGGCACTGCGGCAGCAGGGGTACCAGGGGCCGCGTGGAAGCGTCGAGGGCGCGTTCGGTCCTGAGTTCCTCGCCCTGGCGGGTCCGGCAGCCGAGGGCTGGTACTTCGGGGCGGGCTACACCGATCCCGACACGGTCCCGACTGCGAAGGCGTTCGCGGCCGCGTACCGGAGGCGCTGGAAGCTCGCGGCCACGGACCAGATCGACCGGTTCGCCGTGGAGTCGTACGACGTCCTGTTCTGGACGGGGCAGGTGCTGCGCACCGCCCTCACGAGGAACGCGGACCGTCCGGTCGAGGCGATGGCCACCGTGTTCATGAAGAACGACCGGGTGTACCGCGGCGTGGCCAAGTCCTACGACTCCAGGTCCAACGACGCCGCGCCTCCCTCGCTCGAGGGGTGGGCGACCCTCTGGAAGGTCACATCCGGCCGTCCTCGCTGCCTGGGTCCCTTCGCGGCCGCGGCGAAACGCGGCTGACCGCGGACCAGGACGGTCCGCGGTCAGCGGGCGGCGCGGCCGGACGCTCCGTCAGCCGACGACCGTCCACGTGTCGTTGCCCGCGAGGAGCTGGCCCAGGTCGCCCTTGCCCTGCTGCTCCACGGCCTTCTCCAGCTGGTCCGCCATCAGCGTGTCGTACACCGGCCGCTCCACGGACCGGAACACCCCGATGGGCGTCTGGTGCAGGGTGTCGGGGTCGGCGAGGCGGGAGAGGGCGAAGGCGGTCGTGGGGGAGGCGGAGTGGGCGTCGTGGACGAGGATCCGCTCCTCGTTCTCCGGGGTCACGGTCACGACCCGGAGGTCGCCCGTGGCCGGGTCGCGGACGACGCCCTTGTCGAGCGCGGCGCCGAAGCGGATCGGCTGCCCGTGCTCCAGGCGGATCACCGCCTCCTTGGCCTGCTCGTTGTCCTTCAGGACCTCGAAGGCGCCGTCGTTGAAGATGTTGCAGTTCTGGTAGATCTCCACCAGGGCCGTGCCGTTGTGGTCGGCGGCCTGACGCAGCACCTCGGTGAGGTGCTTGCGGTCGGAGTCCACCGTGCGCGCCACGAAACTGGCCTCGGCGCCGATCGCCAGCGACACCGGGTTGAAGGGCGCGTCGAGGGAGCCCATCGGCGTCGACTTGGTGATCTTGCCGAGCTCCGAGGTGGGGCTGTACTGGCCCTTCGTCAGACCGTAGATCCGGTTGTTGAAGAGCAGGATCTTCAGGTTGACGTTGCGGCGCAGCGCGTGGATCAGGTGGTTGCCGCCGATGGACAGCGCGTCGCCGTCACCCGTGACGACCCACACCGACAGGTCGCGACGCGAGGTCGCGAGGCCGGTCGCGATGGCCGGGGCGCGGCCGTGGATCGAGTGCATCCCGTACGTGTTCATGTAGTACGGGAAGCGGGACGAGCAGCCGATGCCGGAGACGAAGACGATGTTCTCGCGCGCGAGTCCGAGCTCCGGCATGAAGCCCTGGACGGCGGCGAGCACGGCGTAGTCGCCGCAGCCGGGGCACCAGCGGACCTCCTGGTCGGACTTGAAGTCCTTCATCGACTGGGCGGCCTCGGTCTTGGGCACCAGGTGCAGCAGCGACTCACTCATCGATGACCTCCTTGAGAGCGGCGGCGAGCTGCTCGGCCTTGAACGGCATGCCGTTGACCTGGGTGTGGCTGCGGGCGTCCACGAGATAGCGGGCCCGGACGAGGGTGGCGAGCTGGCCCAGGTTCATCTCGGGCACCACCACCTTCTCGTAGCGCTTGAGCACCTCGCCGAGGTTCTTCGGGAAGGGGTTGAGGTGGCGCAGGTGGGCCTGCGCGATGGGGCGGCCGGCCACCCGGAGCCGCCGCACGGCCGCCGTGATCGGGCCGTACGTGGAGCCCCAGCCGAGGACCAGGGTGCTCGCGCCGTCCGGGTCGTCGACCTCGATGTCCGGCACCTCGATGCCGTCGATCTTGGCCTGCCGGGTGCGCACCATGAACTCGTGGTTGGCGGGGTCGTAGCTGATGTTGCCGGTGCCGTCCTGCTTCTCGATGCCGCCGATGCGGTGTTCGAGACCGGGGGTGCCGGGCACGGCCCAGGGCCGGGCGAGGGTCTCCGGGTCGCGCTTGTACGGCCAGAAGACCTCGGTGCCGTCGGCCAGCGTGTGGTTCGGGCCGGTGGCGAAGGCCGTGGTCAGGTCGGGGAGTTCCGCGACGTCCGGGATGCGCCAGGGCTCGGAGCCGTTGGCCAGGTAGCCGTCGGAGAGCAGGAAGACCGGGGTGCGGTAGGCGAGCGCGATCCGGGCCGCGTCGACCGCCGCGTCGAAGCAGTCGGCGGGCGTCTTCGGGGCGACGATCGGCACCGGGGCCTCGCCGTTGCGCCCGTACATGGCCTGCAGGAGGTCGGCCTGCTCGGTCTTGGTGGGCAGACCGGTGGACGGGCCGCCGCGCTGGATGTCGACGATGAGCAGCGGCAGTTCGAGCGAGACGGCCAGGCCGATGGTCTCGGACTTGAGCGCCACACCGGGGCCGGAGGTCGTGGTCACGGCCAGCGAGCCGCCGAAGGCGGCGCCGAGCGCGGCGCCGATGCCGGCGATCTCGTCCTCGGCCTGGAAGGTGCGCACGCCGAAGTTCTTGTGCCGGGACAGCTCGTGGAGGATGTCCGAGGCCGGGGTGATCGGGTACGAGCCGAGGTAGAGCGGCAGGTCCGCCTGACGGGCGGCGGCGATCAGACCGTACGAGAGGGCCAGGTTCCCGGAGATGTTGCGGTACGTGCCGGTGGGGAAGGCCCGGGTCGCCGGGGCGACCTCGTAGGAGACGGCGAAGTCCTCGGTGGTCTCGCCGAAGTTCCAGCCGGCCCGGAACGCGGCCACGTTCGCTTCGGCGATCTGCGGCTTCTTCGCGAACTTCTGGCGCAGGAAGGTCTCGGTGCCCTCGGTGGGCCGGTGGTACATCCAGGAGAGCAGCCCGAGCGCGAACATGTTCTTGGAGCGCTCGGCCTCCTTCCGGGACAGGCCGAACTCCTTCAGCGCCTCGACCGTCAGGGTGGTCAGCGGCACCGGGTGGACCCGGTAGGCGTCGAGCGAGCCGTCCTCCAGGGGGGAGGTCGCGTACCCCACCTTGGCCATCGCGCGCTTGGCGAACTCGTCCGTGTTGACGATGATCTCGCCGCCGCGCGGCACGTCCCCGATGTTGGCCTTCAGCGCGGCCGGGTTCATCGCGACCAGGACGTTCGGAGCGTCGCCCGGGGTCAGGATGTCGTGGTCGGCGAAGTGCAACTGGAACGAGGAGACGCCCGGCAGGGTGCCGGCGGGGGCCCGGATCTCCGCGGGGAAGTTCGGCAGCGTGGAGAGGTCGTTCCCGAACGACGCCGTCTCCGAGGTGAACCGGTCACCCGTGAGCTGCATGCCGTCACCCGAGTCACCCGCGAAGCGGATGATGACCCGGTCGAGCCGGCGGACTTCCTTGGCGGGTCCGTGGTCGGCCGTCGCCGGGGCGCTGCGCTGCTCCCCGACCAGGGCCTCACCGGCCTCGCTACTGACCTGGCTGGTCACTGAACTGGACCTCCCTCGCGGCAGGGGTTCTCTACTCCGCAGGGGCGGAGAAGGCTCGGAGGACGACCGGCCGACCGGTCGTCCCGTGGCCCACCCTACGTCCGTGGGGGAGTCCCTCCCGGCACTTCTCGCATGGTGGACGCTGTTTTGAGACGCCTGGGACGCCCTTTTCTCATCAATTGTCGCGCTCCGTGAGCCCTCGGGTCCACCGAGGGTCACGCTCCGTCCATTGTCGGTCACGCGGTGGCGTATGCCGACATCTGACAGGGTGTCAGGTAATCAGGAGTTGAGATAGGTCAGCACCGCGAGTACCCGGCGGTGATCCCCGTCACTCGGCGAGAGGCCCAGCTTCATGAAGATGTTGCTGATGTGCTTCTCCACCGCGCCGTCGCTCACCACCAGCTGGCGGGCAATGGCCGAATTCGTACGACCCTCCGCCATCAGCCCCAGCACCTCGCGTTCCCGGGGCGTCAGCGCCGCCAGCACGTCCTGCTTGCGGCTCCGGCCCAGCAGCTGCGCCACCACCTCGGGATCCAGCGCCGTGCCGCCCCGGGCCACCCGCACCACCGCGTCCACGAACTCGCGGACCTCCGCGACCCGGTCCTTCAGCAGATAGCCGACGCCCACGCTGGAGCCGGCCAGCAGCTCCGTGGCGTACTGCTCCTCCACGTACTGCGACAGCACCAGCACCCCGATCCCCGGGTACTCCTTGCGCAGCCGAACCGCCGCCCGTACGCCCTCGTCCGTGTGCGTCGGCGGCATCCGCACGTCCGCCACGACCACGTCCGGCAGCGCCCCTTCGGCCGCCAGATCGGACACCGTCTTCACCAGCGCCTCGCCGTCACCCACCCCGGCCACGACCTCGTGCCCCAGGTCGGTGAGGAGCCGGGTCAGACCTTCACGGAGCAGCACCGAATCCTCGGCGATGACCACCCGTACCGCTTCCGTGCCCTTGTCCGTCACGGCCCTGCCTTTCTGCCTGAGCTGAGAGCTCCTCAGCATCGCAAGCATCGCAGCAGAAGGGACGCGAGAGGGGGCGCGGGGGTTCAACCCGGGTCGCGGGAAGCGGCAGGGGCGGGGTGCGGACGTCACGCCCGCCAGGGCAGCTCCGCCGTGACCGTCGTCGGGCCGCCCGCGGGGGAGTCCACCGCCAGGACGCCGTCGACCGCGTCCAGCCGCTCCGCGAGGCCCGCCAGGCCCCGCCCCTCCACCGGCGCCGCGCCGCCCGCGCCGTCGTCGCGGACCTGGAGCATCAGCCGGTCCCCGGTCCGCCACACCTCCACCCAGGCCTGCCGGGCCCGGGAGTGCTTGGAGACGTTCTGGAGGAGTTCGGAGACCGTGAAGTACGCGATGCCCTCGATCGCCGCGGCCGGGCGGGCCGGCAGCTCGACCTCCACCGTCACCGGGACGGTGCAGCGGGCGGCGATCGCGGACAGGGCGGCGTCGAGGCCGCGGTCGGTGAGGACGGCCGGGTGGATGCCCCGGGCCAGGTCGCGCAGCTCCTGGAGCGCCAGCTTCACCTCGCCGTGCGCCTCGTCGACCATCGCCGCCGCGGCCAGCGGATCGTGCGCCAGCTTCTCCTTCGCCAGGCCCAGGTCCATCGCCAGGGACACCAGCCGGGCCTGCGCCCCGTCGTGCAGGTCCCGCTCGATGCGGCGCAGGTCGGCGGCGGCCGTGTCCACCATCACGCCCCGGTCCGACTCCAGCTCCGACACCCGCGAGGCCAGCCGGGACGGCCCGAGCAGCCCCGACACCATCAGCCGGTCCACCGCCACCAGCCCCCGCAGGACCCACGGCCCGACCATCACGAACAGCAGGCCCACCAGGCAGGTGAAGGCGATCTCGAAGCCCGAGTCCAGGTAGAAGGAGTGCGTGTCGTCCCCGTACAGCTGGAGCCCGGCCTGACCCGCGTACATCGGGAAGACCCACTGCCACAGCGGATAGGTGAACAGGCTCCAGCCCGTGGTCCACAGCACGAGCGACACGACGAAGGAGAAGACGGCCCACGGCATGTGCAGCAGCGCGTAGAGCAGGTGTCGCCAGGACGCCCCGCTCTTCAGCATCGCCCCCATCCACGACAGCGCCCCGCCGGTCCGGCCGCGCACCGGCTCCGGCGCTCCCACGTCCAGCCGCAGCAGCCCCCGCGCCCGCGCCCGCTCCACGGCCCCGAAGCCCCGGCACATCGCGAGCGTGCCGGCCAGCACCGGAATGCCCAGGAAGGTGATGAGCAGTCCGGCCCCGGCCGAGAAGAAGGCCACGGCGAAGCAGAAGTAGACGACGCTCAGCGGAAAGCCGAGCAGGACGTAGCCGAACGCGCGCCAGGTGCGTCCTTCGAACGGCGCGCGGACGGCGGCGGGCAGACGGGGGGAGGCCATCGGGAGGGTCCGTTTCTCACGCGGGGTCGGTGGGTGCTTCCAGCCTCCCGGGAAAGGAGGGGTCGGGACCATGAGGAGGGTCGGCGTCCGGAGAGGGGGGTTTTCCCTACCGGGCGGCCGCCGGCGGGTAGGTCGACCGGCTACCGGCCGCCCGCCGGCGCCCGGTCACGCCACGGCAGTTCCGCCGTCACCACCGTCGGGCCGCCCTCCGGCGAGTCCACGACGAAGAGCCCGTCGACCGCGCCGAGCCGCTCCGCGAGCCCCGCCATGCCCGTACCGCCGCCGTCCAGGCGCGCACCGCCCACGCCGTCGTCGCGGACCTGGATCATCAGCCGGTCCTCGGCCCGCCACACCTCCACCGAGGCCGAACGGGCCCGGGAGTGCTTGGAGACGTTCTGGAGGAGTTCGGAGACCGTGAAGTACGCGATGCCCTCGATCGCCTCGGCCGGCCGGGCCGACAGGTCGACGCCCACCTTGACCGGGACGGTGCAGCGGGCGGCGATCGCGGACAGGGCCGCGTCGAGGCCGCGGTCGGTGAGGACGGCCGGGTGGATGCCCCGGGCCAGGTCGCGCAGCTCCTGGAGCGCCAGCTTCACCTCGCCGTGCGCCTCGCCGACCATCGCCGCCGCCGCGTCCGGGTCGTCGAGCAGCTTCTCCTTCGCGAGCCCCAGCCCCATCGCGAGCGCCACCAGACGCGCCTGCGCGCCGTCGTGCAGGTCGCGCTCGATGCGGCGCAGATCGGCGGCCGCGGTGTCCACCACGACCCCCCGGTCCGACTCCAGCTCGGCGATCCGCCGCTCCAGCTCGTCCGAGGGCGACAGCAGCCCGCGGACCATGGCCCGGTCGACGTTGCCGAGCCCACGGGCCAGGAACGGCAGCACCGGCCACAGCACGAACAGCGACACCAGCGTCACCGTGAACGTCACGATGCCCCACGGCAGCCGGACGAAGCCGTACAGCTGGCTCCGCCACGCCACCGGGTCCTTCAGCTGCGCCCACAGCCACCCGAAGAAGCCCTGCCGCCGCGGCAGCCGGCTCGGCTCCTCGACCCGCACGCCCAGCAGCGCCCGGGCCCGCGCCCGCTCCGACCGCGCCATGCCGCGCGCCCCGGCGAGACCGAGCGCGAGCAGCGGCAGGCCGATCACGGTCACGGCGAGCCCCACACCGAGCGCGATCGTCACGACGGCGTACACGAAACCGGCCACAGCGCAGGGCAGATCGGCGAGGAGGTGCGCGACCTCCTTCCAGGTGTACCGGTCGTACGCGAGACGCGCGGGCGGCGGAGGCGGGCCGGCGTCGGTGTCGGTGGCGGTGTGGTCACTCATGAGGACAAGGCTCCCAAGAGGGGGCCCGGACACGCCATGGGGGAGGTCGGTGAAGGAGAGGGGGGATAACCCCACCCGGAGCCGCCCCACGACCCCGCCCCGGACTGCTTACGGTCTCTTTAGCAGGGCCTAGACTCGCGTGCGTAAAACAAACCGGATGAGACAACGAGACCGAGGGGCGGACGTGCGGGAACCGACCGTTGTTGTCGCGGCGGACTACTTTCAGACGTACTCCGTCGTCGGGCTGCTGGCCGTCGTCGGCGTGCTCTTCGTCGCCGTCGCCTTCGGCGCGGGCCGGCTGCTGCGGCCCGTCGTGCCGACCCCCGAGAAGCTGCTGACGTACGAGTGCGGCGTCGACCCGGTCGGCGAGGGCTGGGCCCACACCCAGGTCCGCTACTACGTCTACGCCTTCCTCTACGTCATCTTCGCGGTCGACTCGATCTTCCTGTTCCCCTGGGCCACGGTCTTCGCCGCGCCCGGGTACGGAGCGACGACGCTGGTCGAGATGTTCATCTTCCTCGGCTTCCTGGCCGTGGGACTGCTCTACGCGTACAAGAAGGGCGTCCTGGCATGGACGTAACACCCCTGCCGGCTCCCACGCTGGGCCCGCTCGCCCGCCTGGCCCCCGAGCCGATGAAGGTGGTCCTGAACTGGGGCCGCCGCTACAGCCTGTGGGTCTTCAACTTCGGCCTCGCCTGTTGCGCGATCGAGTTCATCGCCGCGTCGATGGCCCGCCACGACTTCATCCGCCTCGGTGTGATCCCCTTCGCGCCGGGCCCGCGCCAGGCCGACCTGATGATCGTCTCCGGCACGGTCACGGACAAGATGGCGCCCGCGGTGAAGCGCCTGTACGAGCAGATGCCGGAGCCCAAGTACGTCATCTCCTTCGGCGCCTGCTCGAACTGCGGCGGGCCGTACTGGGACTCGTACTCGGTCACCAAGGGCGTCGACCAGATCATCCCGGTCGACGTCTACGTACCGGGCTGCCCGCCGCGCCCGGAAGCCCTCCTCCAGGGCATCCTCAAGCTGCAGGAGAAGATCGCGCGCGAGAGCCTCGGCGAGCGCTACGGCGCCGGCGCGCCCTCCGTCGGGCAGCTCACGAGCGGCCTCGTGCAGCCCCCGAAGCCGGGAGCGACGGAATGACGCAGGACCGGAACGCCTACGACACCCTCCCGGACGCCGTCACGGAGCTCTTCGGCGAGGAGGCGACGGCGGAGCGGGCCTACGACCTGCTGACCGTCGACGTCCCGACGGCCTCGTGGATCGCCGCGCTGGAGATCGCCCGCGACAAGCTGGGCTGCACCTACTTCGACTGGCTCAGCGCGGTCGACGAGCCGGGCACGGGCTTCCGCGTCTGCGCGCACGTGGCCTCGCTCGGCACCGGCCACGTCCGCCGCCTCCTGCTCCGTACGACGGTCCCGCACGCGGCCCCCTCCCTGCCGTCCGCCGTGGCGGTGTACGCGGGGGCGGGCTGGCACGAGCGCGAGACGTACGAGATGTTCGGCGTGACCTTCACGGACCACCCGCACCTGGTCCACCTGCTCCTCCCGGAGAACTTCGAGGGCCACCCCCTCCGCAAGGACTTCGTCCTCGCCGCCCGGGTGGCCAAGGCCTGGCCCGGCGCCAAGGAGCCGGGCGAGTCGCACGACCCCAACGCGCCCAAGCGGCGCCAGATGCTCCCGCCGGGCGTCCCCGACCCCAACGAGTGGGGCCCCCTGAAGGGCCAGCTCCCCGCGGCCCCGGCCCGCCCGGCCCGCGCGGCCGCCGGCGACCGCCCGGTCCGCCGCACCCGGACGGCGGCCGAGGGCTCGGCGACCCAGCCGGACCCGTCGGCCCCGGTCCGCCGGTCCCGCTCGGTCTCGGAGGGCTCGGCGAGCCAGGCGGGCCAGGAGGGCCAGGCGAGCCAGGCGGGCCAGGTGGATCCGTCGGCTCCGGTACGGCGGTCCCGGTCGGCGTCGGAGGGTTCGGCGAGCCAGGCGAGCCAGGCGGGCCAGGTGGATCCGTCGGCTCCGGTACGGCGGTCCCGGTCGGCGTCGGAGGGTTCGGCGAGCCAGGCGAGCCAGGCGGGCCAGGTGGATCCGTCGGCTCCGGTACGGCGGTCCCGGTCGGCGTCGGAGGGTTCGGCGAGCCAGGCGAGCCAGGCGGGCCAGGCGGACCCGTCCGCCCCGGTCCGCCGCTCCCGCAGCGCGAGCGCGGGCTCGGCGAGCCAGCGCGCGCAGCCTCCGGCACCCGCCGAGGCGCCCGCCGCCCCGGCGGCGCCCGAGGCGCAGGAGAAGCCCGCGCCCCGCACCCGCAGCGCGGACGCCCCGTGGCACCACGCCCGCCCGGCGTTCGACGAGAAGCCCGGGGCCGACGAGGACCCGGGCCCGAAGGACGAGGCTCCGAGCGAGCCGGCTCCGAAGGACCAGGCTCCGAAGGACGAGGCTCCGACGGACCAGGCTCCGACGGACCAGGCTCCGAAGGACGAGGCCGCCGACGAGCAGGCTCCGAAGGCGCAGGCTCCGAAGGCGCAGGCTCCGAAGGCGCAGGCTCCGGACGAGCCGCCCGCCGATCCCCACGACACCCCCGCCGGAGGCGATCCCGCGTGAACGACGTACTCGACGTCGCCCTCCGCCTGCTCATCGTCTTCGCGGTCTTCCTCGTGCTGCCGCTCGTCGTCGGGCAGACGGAGCACAAGGTCATGGCCCACATGCAGGGCCGCCTCGGCCCCATGTACGCGGGCGGCTTCCACGGCTGGGCGCAGCTCGTCGCGGACGGGGTGAAGTTCGCGCAGAAGGAGGACGTCGTCCCGGCCGCGGCCGACCGGCGGGTCTTCCAGCTCGCGCCGGCCGTCGCGCTCCTGCCGTACCTGCTCGTGCTCGTCGCGATCCCCATCGGGCCGAGCGGGGGCGCCGTCGGCCAGGTCGTCGACGCGGGCATCTTCTTCGTGCTCGCGGTGATGGGCGTCGGCGTGCTCGGCAGCCTCATGGCGGGCTGGGCCTCGGCCAACAAGTTCTCGTTGCTCGGCGGTCTCCGTACCGCCGCCCAGCTGCTCGCGTACGAGCTGCCGATGCTGCTCGCCGCCGCGTCCGTCGCGATGGCGGCCGGCACGGTCTCCCTGCCCGGCATCCTGAACGCCTTCGAGTGGTGGTGGGTGCCCTGGCAGATCGTCGGCGCGCTCGTCTTCTTCACCGCGGGCCTCGCGGAGCTCCAGCGCCCGCCGTTCGACATGCCGGTCGCGGACTCGGAGATCATCTTCGGCGCGTACACGGAGTACACCGGTCTCCGCTTCGCGCTGTTCCTGCTCGCCGAGTACGCGGGCATCGTCGTCCTGTGCGGTCTGACCACCGTCCTCTTCCTCGGCGGCTGGCACGGCCCGTTCGGCGCCGACGGCCTCGGCTGGGTCTGGACCCTGCTCAAGACCGCCGTCCTGGCCTTCGTCGTGATCTGGCTGCGCGTCTCGTACCCCCGGCTCCGCGAGGACCAGCTCCAGAAGCTGGCCTGGACGACCCTCGTACCGCTCGCCCTCGCGCAGATCGCGCTGACCGGCATCGTGAAGGTGGCGATCCAGTAACCATGGCTCCCCCGATCCCCGGCTCCGGCCTCGCCAAGGGCCTCGCCGTCACCCTCCGCACGATGACCCGCAAGAGCGTCACCGCGCAGTACCCGGACGCCCAGCCCGAGCTGCCGCCCCGCACCCGCGGGGTCATCGGGCTGTTCGAGGAGAACTGCACGGTCTGCATGCTGTGCGCGCGCGAGTGCCCCGACTGGTGCATCTACATCGACTCCCACAAGGAGACGGTGCCGCCCGCCGCCCCCGGTGGCCGCGAGCGCAGCCGCAACGTCCTGGACCGCTTCGCGATCGACTTCTCCCTCTGCATGTACTGCGGTATCTGCATCGAGGTGTGCCCCTTCGACGCGCTGTTCTGGTCGCCCGAGTTCGAGTACGCGGAGACCGACATCCACGAGCTGACGCACGAGCGCGACAAGCTGCGCGAGTGGATGTGGACCGTCCCGGAGCCGCCCGCGCTCGACCCGCGCGCGGAGGAGCCCAAGGAGATCGCCGCGGCCCGCAAGGCGGCCGAGAAGGCGGCGGCCCAGGCGGCGGCCCAGGCGGCCGAGGGGGAGCAGCAGTGATCCTCGCCGCCCAGAACACGCACGGCTTCCTGTCGCCCACCGGCGTCGAGATCGCCTTCGTCCTCGTCGGCCTCGTCACCGTCGGCGCGGCCCTCGTCACGGTCACCACCCGGCAGCTCGTGCACGCCGCCCTGTGGCTGGTCGTGGCGCTCGGCGGCGTCGCCGTCGAGTACCTGCTGCTGACCGCCGAGTTCATCGCCTGGGTCCAGGTGCTGATCTACGTCGGCTCGGTCGTCGTCCTCCTCCTCTTCGGGCTCATGCTCACCAAGGCCCCCATCGGCCGCTCCCCGGACTCCGACTCGGGCAACCGGCCGGTCGCCCTGGCCGTCGCCGTCGTCGCCGCGGCGGCCCTGGTCTGGGTGGTCGTGGACGCCTTCCGCACCACCTGGATCGAGCTCGACGGGCCCGGCGGGACCGGCGGGACCGTCCAGGGCTCCACCGCCGTGACCGGGGAGATCCTCTTCCGGCACTGGGTGCTGCCCTTCGAGGCGCTCTCGGTGCTGCTGCTCGCGGCCCTGGTCGGAGCGATCGTCCTGTCGAAGCGCACCAGCGAGGGGGAGCGGGACTGATGCACCTCGTCTATCCGGCGGTCCTGGCCGCCCTCCTCTTCTCCATCGGCCTGTACGGCGTGCTCGCCCGCCGCAACGCGATCCTGGTCCTGATGTCCGTCGAGCTCATGCTCAACGCCGTCAACCTCAACCTGGTCGCCTTCGACGTCTGGCTCCGGGACACCCTGCACGCCGGCCAGGCCCTCACCCTCTTCACCATCGCCATCGCCGCCGCGGAGATCGGCATCGGTCTCGCGATCGTCCTGATGGTCTACCGCAACCGCGGCACCTCGGACGTCGACCGGCTCCGCGACACCAAGGAAACGCCGTCCGAGGACGAGAAGGCCGAGGCCATCGCGTGACCACCACGACCCTCGCCGTCCTCGTCCCCCTCCTCCCCTTCCTCGGCGCCGTCGCCGGCCTCTTCCTGGGCCGCACCGCCCCCGGCTTCGTGCGCCCGCTCGCCGTGCTGCCGACGCTCGTCGCAGCCGGCCTCGCGGTCGCCGTCGCCGCCCGGCAGGGCGGCGGGAAGGCGATCGACGCCGCCACCCAGCTGACGCCCAGCGGCTCGGTCCCGATCGACCTGGCGCTGTACGTCGACGGCTTCGCCGCCCTCGTCGCCGTCCTGGTCGGCACCGTCGCCACCTGCGTGCAGGTCTACTCGACCGGCTACCTCCGCCACGACCCGCGCTACCCCTCGTACGCGGCGCTGGTCTCCCTCTTCACCTCCGCGATGCTGCTGGTCGTCTACTCCGGCGACCTGATGGTGCTCCTGGTCGGCTGGGAGATCATGGGCATCTGCTCGTACTTCCTGGTCGGGCACTACTGGGAGACCCCCGAGGCCCGCTCGGCCTCCCTGAAGGCCTTCCTCGTCACCAAGCTGGGCGACGTCCCCTTCCTGATCGGTCTCTTCGCCCTGGCCACCGACGCGGGCACCTTCCGCATCACCGGTGTCCTCGGCGCCGTCGCGAGCGGCGGCCTCGACCACCCCACCCTGATCGCGCTGCTGCTCCTCGCGGGCGTGGCCGGCAAGTCGGCCCAGTTCCCGCTGCACACCTGGCTGCCCGACGCGATGGCCGGCCCCACCCCGGTCTCCGCGCTGATCCACGCGGCGACGATGGTCGCCGCCGGCATCTACTTCGTGGCCCGGCTGCTGCCCGTCTTCGCCGAGTCGGCCGCCGCGCTCGTCGTGCTCGCCGTGATGGCCGCGGTCACCATGGTCGGCTCGGCGCTCGCCGCGCTCGCCCAGGACGACATCAAGCGGGTCCTCGCCTACTCGACGATCGGCCAGCTCGGCTACATGTCCGGCGCCCTCGCCGTCGGCGACCGCGGGGCCGCCGTCTTCCACCTCCTGGCGCACGGCGCATTCAAGGCGCTGCTGTTCCTCGCCGCGGGCGCGGTCATCCACGCCGCCGGCACCAACTCGCTCTCCGCCATGTCCCGGATGAGCGGGCTGACCAAGCGCATCCCCGACGCCTACTGGACGATGACCGTCGGCCTGCTCGCGCTCGCCGCCATCCCGCCCTTCGCCGGCTTCTTCTCCAAGGAAGCCGTCCTGGTCGCCGCCGAGCACACCGCCACCGGGGAGATGACCGTCGCCCCCGCCACGGCCGGCTGGATCGTCTTCGTCGCCGGACTGCTGACGGCGCTGCTCACCGCCGCGTACGCGATGCGCCTGTGGCTGCTCGCCTTCCGCGGCCGCGGCGCCGAGGCCCCGGACCACGGACGCCAGCCGCTCGCCATGACCACCGTCCTGTGGGTGCTCGCGATCCCCTCCCTCGGCTTCGGGCTCACCGCCGGCTACCTCGACGACTGGTTCGACGGGCACCCGCTGACCCCGACCGTCACCACGGCCGTCCTCGGCACCGGCCTCGCCGTCGTCGGCGCGGCCGTCCTGTACGCCGTCTGGCGGGCGCTCGCCCCCCAGCGCGCGGTCCCGGCCGGGACCACCGTCGCGCACCCCGACGCCGAGGGCGGCGCGGTCGAGGCGGAGGCGCTGGACCTGCCGCACCCCGCGCGGGACCCGGCCGACCCCGGCCGCGCCCTGCTCGGGCCGCTGCACCGCCCGGCCGCCGACGGCTTCCACCTGGACGCCGTCTACCGGGCCGCCTTCGTCCGCCCCGTGCTCGCCGCCGCCTCCCTGGTCCGCTTCCTGGACCGCGAGGTCGTCGACACCTACGTGCGCGGTGCGGCCGACAGCGCCAAGGGCCTCGGCTGGCTCGTCCGCCGCGCCCAGACCGGCAACGTGCAGAGCTACCTCAGCGCCCTGCTCGCCGGCTCCGTCGTCCTGGCGATCGTCGCCGTCGTCCTCGCCAACGTCGCCGGAGCGTGAGCCGTGATCGATATCAGCGAATCCGTGATGCAGTTCCTTCTCGCGTTGGTCGTCGCCGGCCCGCTGGTCGGCGCCGCCGCCGCCCTCCTGCCGGCCCCTCCCGGGCTGAAGGGGAAGTCGCCCGACCAGGCCGTGCTCCGGCACGGCGTCACCGTCACCGGCGTGATCCTGCTGGCCGCGATCGTCCTCGCACTCGGCTTCGACCACGCCCACCCGTCGAAGATGCAGGCCACGACGGACGTCAGCTGGATCCCCGCGCTCGGCGTGCGCATCCACCTCGGTGTCGACGGCATCTCGCTCCCCCTCCTGCTCCTGACCGCGCTGCTGACCTTCCTCTGCGCGCTGTACAGCTACTTCAAGATGCCTGCGGGCCCGTCACCCAAGGCATTCGTCGCGCTGCTGCTCGTCCTCGAGTCCGGCACGCTCGCGACCTTCGCCGTCCTCGACCTGGTCCTGTTCTTCCTGGCCTTCGAGATGGTCCTCATCCCGATGTACTTCCTCATCGCCCGCTGGGGCGGCGAGGGGAGGCGGGCCGCCTCCTGGAAGTTCATCCTCTACACGCTGCTCGGCTCGGTCGTGATGCTGCTGGGTCTCCTCCTCATCGGCGTGCAGGCGGGCACGTTCGACATGGTGGCACTGGCCACTGACAACGGCCGGGGCCTGACCACGTCCGTGCAGGTCGTCGCGGTTCTCGCGATCGGTCTCGGGCTCGCGGTGAAGACCCCGATGTGGCCGCTGCACAGCTGGCTCCCGGACGCCCACACCGCCGCCCCGACGGTCGGCTCGGTGCTCCTCGCCGGCGTCCTGCTGAAGATGGGCACCTACGGGTTCGTCCGCATCGTGCTCCCGATCGCCCCCGACGGCATGCGCACCTTCGCCCCGTACCTCGCCGCCTTCGCCGTCGCCGGGATCATCTACGGGTCGCTCGCCTGCCTCGCCCTCGTCCGGCCCGGCAGCAAGGGCGACCTCAAGCGCCTGATCGCCTACTCCTCCGTCGGCCACATGGGCTTCGTCCTGCTCGGCATCGCCACCATGACCCCCACCGGGGTCAACGGCGCCCTCTTCGCCAACATCGCCCACGGCCTCATCACCGGCCTGCTCTTCTTCCTGGTCGGCGCCGTCAAGGACCGCTACGGCACCGCCGACCTCGACACCCTCGCCGGGGCCACCGGCGCCGCCCTCTACGGACGCGCCCCCCGCCTCGGCGCCCTCCTCGCCTTCGCCGCCGTCGCCTCCCTCGGCCTGCCGGGACTCGCCGGGTTCTGGGGCGAGATGCTCGCCCTGTTCGGCGCCTTCGAACCGGCCGAGGGGCTCAGCCGGCCCGCCTTCCTCACCTTCATGGCGATCGGCGGCCTCGGCACCCTCCTCACCGCCGCCTACCTGCTCCTCGTCGTCCGCCGCGTCTGCATGGGCGGCCCCCGCCCGGCCGGCGAGGCCGCCATCGCCGACGTCCAGGGGTACGAGGTCGCGGCCTGGAGCCCGCTCGTCGCCCTCACCGTCCTCGCCGGACTGTGGCCCGCGGTCCTCCTCGGCCTCACCGACCCGGCCGTCCAGCGCCTGCTCGCCGGAGGAAAGTCGTGATGTCCCTCGTCCAGTCCGTCGACTGGCTCACGATCGCGCCGCCCACCCTCACCGCGGTGGTCGCCGTCGGCGTGCTCGTCGCCGACCTCTTCGTCCCCGCCGCCCGCAGGCAACTGCTCGGCTGGACCGCGGTCGGCGGCCTCGTCGCCGCCCTCGCGCTGCTCGTCCCGCTGCGCGCCGGCGACCGCTCGACCTTCTGCCTCACGCCGGACACCACCCTGCGGGCGTGCAGCTACACCGCCGACGACTTCACCGTGGTCATCCAGTTCCTGGTGCTCGGCGGCGCGCTCGTGACCGCGCTGCTGTCGCTCGCCGACACCCGCGAGAAGCTGCCCGCCGGGGAGTACTGGTTCCTGCTGCTGTCCTCCGCGGCCGGCGCCGCCCTGCTGCCCGCCGCCCGGGACCTGGCGACCCTCGTCGTCGCCCTCGAAGTGGCCTCGCTGCCCGCGTTCGCGCTGGTCGGCATGCGCCGCGGCGACCGCATGTCCAGCGAGGCGGCGCTCAAGTTCTTCCTCTCCTCGGTCACCGCGACCGCCGTGACCCTGCTCGGCGTCAGCTTCGTCTACGCGGCGACCGGCACCCTCCACCTCACCGAGGTCGCCCAGCGGCTCGGCGAGGTCCCGGGCCAGCTGCAGACCCTCGCCCAGGCGGGCGTGGTCCTCACCCTCGTCGGCTTCGCCTTCAAGACCGCCGCCGTCCCCTTCCACTTCTGGGTGCCCGACACCTACGTCGGCGCCCCGCTGCCCGTCGCCGCCTACCTGTCCGTCGTCGGCAAGGCCGTCGGCTTCACCGGCGTCATCCTGGTGACCGTCGTCGCCTTCCCCTCGTACGCGGACGTGTGGGGACCGGCGCTCGCCGCGCTGGCCGCGCTCACCATGACCGTCGGCAACGTGGCCGCCCTGCGCCAGGCCTCCACGCGCGCGTGGAGCGCGGTACGGCTGCTCGCCTGGTCCTCCGTCGCCCAGGCCGGCTACCTCCTGGTGCCGATCGCCGCCGCCGCGTACTCCAGCGACGACCAGGTCGGCGCCACCGTCGCGTACGCCCTGATGTACGCCGTCGTGAACCTGGGCGCCTTCGCCGTCGTCGTGCTCGTCGCCCGGACGCACCCCCAGGCGCGGATCTCCGACTTCCGCGGCCTGTACGCCGAGCGCCCCGGGGCCGCCCTCGCGCTCGGGTTCTTCCTGCTCAATCTGGCCGGTCTGCCCCCGGGTATCATCGGCCTCTTCGCCAAGGTGACCGTCTTCTCGGCCGCCGTCGACGCCGGCCTCGGCTGGCTCGCCGTGATCATGGGCGTCAACGTCGTGATCGCCCTCTACTACTACCTGCGGTGGACGGCGCTGCTCTTCCGGACCCCGGAGACCGCGCACGCGCCCGCGCCCGTGGCCGAGGGCGAGCCGCGCACGGCACGCGCCGGGGTCCCCACCCCCGTCACCCTGGCGGTCGCGCTGACCGCCGTCGCGGGCGTCGTCCTGTCGGGCTACCCGCAGATCGCCCTCCGCTTCGCGGCGAACAGCCTCTTCTGACCCCCCACGGAACACACCCAAGGAGCAGTACCCCGTGCTGAACGGTTTCAAGGACTTCATACTTCGCGGGAACGTCGTCACGATGGCCATCGGCCTCGCTGTCGGCTCGGCGTTCACGGCCGTCGTGACCGGCTTCAGCAAGGCCTTCATCACCCCGCTCATCGGCCTGGCCACCGGCTCGGTCGGCGACTTCAGCGAGGCGCAGTTCACCGTCGGCAAGACCGTCTTCCCGTACGGTCTGGCCATCGCCGCCGCCATAGCGTTCGTGATCACCGCGGCCGTCCTCTACTTCCTGATCGTCGTCCCCATGACGAAGATCCAGACGAAGTTCGCCAAGGAGGAGGCGGCCGACCCGAAGTCCGAGAAGCGCGACTGCCCCCGCTGCTTCACCGAGATCCCGGCCATCGCCTCCCGCTGCGGTCACTGCACCAGCGAGGTCGAGCCGCTGTCCACCGCCCTGGAGAAGGCGCACCTGGAGGCCTTCGGCGTCCCCACGCCCCGCTAGTCACCCGTACGGCCCACACGGCGTCCCGTGCGGCCCGGGGAACCCGAGCTCCCCGCCTGGCGTTGACCAGGAGGGGAGGGTCCACTGGACGGTGGACCCTTGTAGAGCAAAGGGTTCCCCTGCCGCACCACTTGGAGGGCGTACCGTGCACCGCCGGCACAACGGGCTGAGGACCGCCGTACTCCTCGGAGGGCTCTCGGCCCTCATCATCGTCATCGGCAGCTTCTTCGGGCGTACGGGCCTGATCGTCGCGCTCTTCGTGGCGCTCGGCACCAACGCTTACGCGTACTGGAACAGCGACAAGCTGGCGCTCCGCGCCATGCGCGCCCGTCCCGTGAGCGAGTTCGAGGCCCCGGCCCTCTACAAGATGGTCCGGGAGCTCTCCACGCAGGCCCGACAGCCGATGCCACGGCTCTACATCTCGCCCACCCAGGCGCCGAACGCCTTCGCCACCGGCCGCAACCCGCGCAACGCGGCCGTCTGCTGCACCGAGGGCATCCTCGCGATCCTCGACGAGCGCGAGCTGCGCGGGGTCATCGGCCACGAGCTCAGCCACGTCTACAACCGGGACATCCTGATCTCCTCGGTCGCCGGAGCACTCGCCTCCGTGATCATGTTCCTCGTGAACTTCGCCTGGCTCATCCCGGTCGGCCGCTCCAACGACGACGACGGCCCCGGCCTGCTCGGCATGCTGCTGATCATGATCCTGGGGCCCATCGCCGCCTCCGTCATCCAGCTCGCCATCTCCCGCTCCCGGGAGTACGAGGCGGACGCCTCCGGCGCCCAGCTCACCGGCGACCCGCTCGCCCTCGCCAGCGCCCTGCGCAAGCTGGAGGCGGGCACCAAACAGCTTCCGCTGCCCCCCGAGCCGAGGATCGAGACCGCGAGCCACATGATGATCGCGAACCCGTTCCGCCCGGGGCAGGGCCTCTCCAAGATGTTCTCCACCCACCCGCCGATGGCCGAGCGCATCGCCCGGCTCGAACAGATGGCAGGTCGACGCCCGTGAAGACAATCCTGAACGTCATCTGGCTGGTCCTCTGCGGATTCTGGATGTTCCTCGGCTACATGCTGGCGGGCGTCCTGCTCTGCATCACGATCATCGGCATCCCCTTCGGCATCGCCGCGTTCCGGATCGGCCTCTACGCCCTGTGGCCCTTCGGGCACACCGTCGTCGACCGCCACGACGCGGGCGCGCCCTCCTGCGTGGGCAACGTGCTCTGGCTGATCCTCGCCGGCTGGTGGCTGGCCCTCGGCCACATCACCACCGGCATCGCGCTGTGCATCACGATCATCGGCATCCCGCTCGGCATCGCGAACTTCAAGATGGTGCCGATCTCGCTGATGCCGCTGGGCAAGGAGATCGTCCCCACGGACCAGGCCGGCTACGGCTACCCGGCCCGCTAGTGCGGAACGCGAAGTACGCGCTGCTGGCCGGCGCGGACGTCCTCGCCCTGTGCGCCGACGTCGACGGCCTGTTCGCCGAGCCCGCGCCGCCCGCCCGCGCCCGCTACGAGCTGCGCGGCTGCGAGCCGCGCGGCCCCCTCGCCCGGGCCGTCACCCAGGCCGTCGTCGAGGGCAGCGCGCCCCAGGGCGAGCTGTACGTGCGCACCGCGGACGGCGTGTCCGGCCTGCGGGACGTCCGCGTCCTCGGCATCCGCGGCGACGTCGTCACCGTCGAGGCCCGCACCCCGCCCCTTTGCGAGCGGGACGGGGACCGTGACCGGGACCGGGGCCGCCGGGACGCCGTCGACTGCGCCAACCTCATACGGGTCTCCCCCCAGGAGCCCGAGACCGCCACCCACACCGAGGTCACGTTCCTCGGCTGCACGCCGCGCGGTCCGCTCCGCGCGGCCGTGGAGTCCGGCACGGGGGAGCTCCCGGCGCCCGTGACGTACCGGCGCCTCGCCTCCGTGGGCACGGCCGCCTCCGGCGTCCGGGGCGGCCGGGTCACCGGCTGGGCGCCGTCCGGCCACGAACGCGGCCTCCTCGACGTGACCGTGCTCGTCGACCGCCGCGACCTGCGCCCGCCCGCCGTGGCGGACATCTGGGAGCTGTGGTGGTGGGCGCGTCCCGAGGAGCCCGGCACCTGGGCCCGCTTCCCCTCCGGGACCCGCGGCGCGTGGCTGGAACAGGCCAGGCGCCACTCCGAGACGCCGGACCCGCCGGCCGACACGTACCACCTGGACGGCGCCCACGTCGTCGACGCGGACTCCTTCTGGTGCGCGCTGGGGGAGGCGTTCCTGGGCCCCGGCGGCTACCTCGCGGACGACCTCGACCAACTGCGCCCGCCCTTCGCGCCCGGCACCACCCTGGTCTGGCACGACGCCCATGTCGCCCGCACCTGTCTCGGCGTCGTCCCCCGCGCGCGCGAGCGCCCGCCCACCTTCGAGGAGATCGTCGTCGGCCTGGCCTGCTCGGGCGTCACGGTCGAGTTCGCCTGACGGCGCCCACGACGGCGTACGCGACCGTCCCCGCCGCCAGGACGCCCACCCCGGCCAGGACGGCGCCCATGGGCAGCGCGAAGGCCAGCACGCCGCAGCCGAGCAGCCCGAGCGCGGCGAGCGGGCGCTCGCGGGGGCCCAGCGTCCAGGCGGCGGCGTTGGCGATCCCGTAGTAGACGAGGACGCCGAACGACGAGAAGCCGATCGCGCCCCGCACGTCGGCCGTCGCCGCCACCAGGGCCACCACCGCGCCCACCGCGAGCTCGGCGTGGTGCGGCACCCCGAAGCGCGGGTGGACGGCCGCGAGCGGGGCCGGCAGGTAGCCGTCCCTGGCCATCGCGAGGGTGGTCCGGGAGACGCCGAGGATCAGCGAGAGCAGCGAGCCGAGGGCCGCGAGGGCCGCGCCCACGGTGACGGCGGGAACCAGCCACGCCGAGCCGGCCGCCCGCGCGGCGTCGGCGAGCGGGGCCGCGGAGGCCGCCAGCCGGGGCGCGCCGAGGACGGCGAGGACGCCCACGGCCACGGCCGCGTAGACGCCGAGGGCGATGCCCAGGGCGATCGGTACGGCCCGCGGGATGGTCCGGGCCGGGTCGCGGACCTCCTCGCCGAGCGTCGCGATCCGCGCGTACCCGGCGAAGGCGAAGAAGAGCAGCCCGGCGGCCTGGAGCACCCCGCCCGTCGGCACGTCCCCGTCGAGCCCGAGCCGGTCCGCCTGGCCGGCTCCCGCGCAGACCGCCACGACGGCGGCGAGCACGGCCAGGACGAGGGCCACGATCACCCGGGTGACGAGCGCCGACTTCCGCGCGCCCCGGTAGTTCACGGCGGTCAGCGCGACCACGGCGGCGACCGCCACCGCGTGCGCCTGCTCCGGCCACAGGTAGCTCCCCACCGTGAGCGCCATCGCCGCGCAGGAGGCCGTCTTGCCGACGACGAAGGCCCAGCCCGCCAAGTACCCCCAGAACGGGCCCAGTCGCGCGCGCCCGTACACGTAGGTGCCGCCGGAGGCCGGATGGAGGGCGGCGAGCCGGGCCGACGCCATGGCGTTGCAGTACGCGACGACGGCGGCCGCCGCCAGCGCCGGCAGGATCCCCGTGCCGGCCGCGCGGGCCGCCGGGCCGAGCGCCGCGAAGATCCCGGCGCCGATCATCGAACCGAGCCCGATGACGACGGCGTCGAACACTCCGAGCGAGCGCCGCAGTTCCTGTGTCATGGGCCGCACCCTAGTCACCGCGGCAACCGCCGGTGCCGACAGGGCGTCCTGTCTGGCATGAGCATCATCGGTTGGATCGTTCTCGGACTCCTCGCCGGAGTCATCGCCAAGATCCTGCTGCCCGGCCGCGACCCGGGCGGCGTGATCGGCACCACGCTGATCGGCATCGTCGGCGCGTTCCTCGGCGGCTGGCTGTCGGCCCGCTTCCTGGACCGCCCGATCACCACGGACTTCTACGACGGGGCGACCTGGCTCTCGGCCATCGGCGGCTCCCTGGTGCTGCTGATCGCCTACCGGGTCCTCTTCGGCCACTCGCGAGAGCGCTGACCCGGCGTCAGAGGCCGGTCTCGCGCAGGGTGATGTTCAGCCGCCCGGCCAGCCCGAGCGCCGGGTCGGCCGTCCCCGCGTGCACCCGGGGCACGCCGTGGTACGCGAACCTGGACGGCCCGCCGAAGACGAACAGGTCCCCGGAGGCCAGCTCCACGTCGGTGTAGGGCCGCCCGCGGTCCTCGGTGTTCCCCAGCCGGAACACACAGGTGTCGCCCAGGCTCAGCGACACCACGGGAGCGGGGGAGCGCTCCTCCTTGTCCTGGTGCATGCCCATCCGCGCGCCGTCCGCGTAGAAGTTCACGAGCGCGGTGTCCGGCGCGAACCCGCCGTGCGCGCCGTACGCCTCGACCAGCGCCTCCCGCCCCAGTGCGGCCAGCCAGTCCGGCAGTGCGACATCGACGCCGTCCAGGTACCGGTACGGCTCCCAGCGCCGCCCCAGGCAGAGCGAGCGCACCGACATCACGCCGCCGCCGGGCAGCACGGTCCGCCGGTACGGGACGGCCCCGCGCCCGAACGCGCGGCAGGAGGCCACCAGCTCACGCTGGCGCGCGAACGACAGCCACCCGGGCACGTGCACCGCCCCCGGCGCGGGTTCGGCCCGCTCGCGCGGGAACAGGCCCTCGGTCACGCCAGAGCCCCCTCCAGCCCCAGCAGCCGCTCCTTGCGCTCCAGGCCGGCCGCGTAGCCGCGCAGGCTCCCGTCCGCCCCGATCACCCGGTGGCAGGGCCGCACGACGAGCAGCGGGTTGCGCCCGATGGCGGTGCCCACGGCGCGCACGGCGGCACCGGAGGACCCGACCCGCCGGGCGACGTCCCCGTACGACACGGTCGTCCCGTACGGGATCTCCTCCAGCGCGGCCCACACCCGCCGCTGGAAGTCGGTACCGCCCCCGGCGAAGAGCAGGTCGAAGGAGTCCCGCTCGCCCGCGAAGTACTCCGCGAGCTGACGTACGGCCTCCGCGAAGGCCCCCGGGTCGTGGACCCACCCCCGCTCGACCGTCGCGCCCCCCTTCTGTCCGGGCAGCGACAGTGAGCGCAACGCGGTACGACCCCCTTCGGCGAGCTCTCCGACCAGGAGCATCTCGCCCAGGGGGCCGTCGGTGTACGCGTACACGGTGATGTCGTCCATGTCTCCAGTGTGCGATCCCCGCCGCCCCTCGGGCTGGCGGTTTTCGGACGCCGAAATCCGGGACCTACCGGTAGTTCACGAACTGCAGCGCGAAGTCGAAGTCCTTGCCCTTGAGCAGCGCGATGACGGCCTGCAGGTCGTCGCGGTTCTTGGAGCTGACCCGCAGCTCCTCGCCCTGCACCTGCGCCTTGACGCCCTTGGGGCCCTCGTCGCGGATGACCTTGGAGACCTTCTTGGCGTTCTCCTGGGAGATGCCCTCGGTGATCGAGGCGAAGAGCTTGTACTCCTTGCCCGACAGCTGGGGCTCGCCCGCCACGTCCAGGGACTTCAGCGAGATGCCGCGCTTGATCAGCTTGGTCTGGAAGATGTCGAGGATCGCGTTGACCCGCTCCTCGCCGTTCGCCTGCATGAGGATCTTCTCGCCCGACCACTCGATCGAGGCGTTGGTCCCCTTGAAGTCGTAGCGCTGCTGGATCTCCTTGGCGGCCTGGTTGAGGGCGTTGTCGACCTCCTGCCGCTCGACCTTGGAGACGATGTCGAAACTGGAGTCGGCCATGAGGTGAGGCTCCTTGCTCGGATGCGTTCGGTTACAACGCAAAGCGTAGCCACCCCGACCGCCGCGAACCCGTGATCAATCGGGTGGCGGAGCACCCCCTGGGATCAGGTATCGTTTACGTCGTTGCCAAGGAGCACCGCCGAAAAGCGGCCAACCGAAGCGACATTCCCATGGCGGTGTGCCCGAGTGGCCAATGGGAGCGGACTGTAAATCCGTCGGCTTAGCCTACCCAGGTTCGAATCCTGGCGCCGCCACATGGAAGGAACGGCCCCCGATCTGCGGAAACGCGATCGGGGGCCGTTCTGCTCTCCGGGTGCCGGAGCGGGCTCAGCCCAGTTCCGCGCGGGCGTGGTGCAGATAGGCGAAATCGTGCTCGTCGCGGCGGGTCCGCAGCGGGCGGATCGGGGCCGTGGCCACGTTGATCGCGTAGGAGCCCGCGGTGGCCGCCGTGACGGTGGCCCAGCCGGGGAGGGTGGTCGCGGCGGTGGCCGCGCCCGCGAGGGCGACGGCGACGGTGATCAGGCGGGTGCGCCAGGCCATGCGGAGGGCGCTGCCGGCGGCCCGGTAGTCGGCGGCCGCCTCGGAGAGTTCGCGTTCCAGCTCGGCGAGGACCTCGGCCGGGTGGGCGTAGTCGCGGCGCAGCTCGCCCAGCAGCCGGTGGACGGCCCGCAGCAGCCGGTGCCGCTCGTCCTCGTGGCGCTCGCGGAAGGCCAGGACCGCCGAGAGCGGGGTGCCGGGGGCGGGAAGGGGCAGGACGCGGCCGAGGTCCACCTCGTAACCGCCGGCCAGGGTGCCGGGGGACAGCTCGCGCGCGGCCCGGTGCGCGGCAGGACGGTCGGTGTACGGGATGTACGCGGTGGTGTCACGGCTCGCCTCCGCGGCGGCGAGCCGCGCCGCCGCGCCGATGACGGTCTGCGCGGTCTCGGCCGTCACGGCGACGGACCAGCGCCCCGGCAGCCGCGTGCCGAGTCCGAGGTCGACGAGCCGCTCCTCCAGGGACCACGACCACTTCGAGGAGTTGATGTACGCGTCGAAGGGCGCGGGAGCCGCCGCCTGACGGGCCGCCAGCCGGTGCAGCTCCGTCCGGACCCGGCCCGTGAACTCCCGGTCGGGCAGCGCGCGGTCGAAGAGCCGGTGGTGGTCCATCGGGTGGTAGAGGCCGCGCTCCCGCAGCTCCGCCAGCTCCGGACCGATCGCGGCCCGCCGGATCTCGCGGTCGAGCGGCGTGACGGACGCGATGCCGTCCCAGTACAGGAGCGCCTGGTGGATGACCTCCACCGGCGGCGAGACGAGCGGGTAGTAGAGCAGGACGCGCATATGTGGGACCCCCCGACGCGATGTGGAGGGTCCAACGTAAGCCCGCCGGAACTCAGTTGCCGGCGATGTCCTTCACCGCCACCGAGACCGGCACCGAGCCCGAGATCAGTTCGAGGGTCAGGCCCGACGTCGCCGGGGTCTCCAGGAGCTCGGCCAGCACCGCGGCCACGTCGTCGCGGGGGATCGGCCCGCGGCCCGTGCGGGCCTCCAGGCGGACCAGGCCCGTGCCCGCGTCGTCGGTGAGCATGCCGGGGCGCAGGATCGTCCAGTCGAGCCCCGAGCGGGCGCGTACGGAGTCGTCCGCGGCGCCCTTCGCTCGCAGGTACGCGTCGAAGACCGCGTCGCCCCGGTGCCCGGCGTCCGCGCCCATCGACGAGACCACCACGAAGCGGCGCACGCCCGCGCGTTCCGCCGCGTCGGCGAAGAGGACCGCCGCCGCGCGGTCCACCGTGTCCTTGCGGTCCGCCCCGCTGCCCGAGCCCGCGCCCGCCGCGAAGACGGCCGCGTCCGCACCCTGCAGGATCCCGGCGACCTCCTCCACGGAGGCCGATTCCAGGTCCATGAGCGCCGGCTCGGCGCCCGCCTCCCGGAGGGCTCCGCCCTGCTCGGGGCGGCGGATGACGCCCACCGGTTCGTGTCCGCCCGCGGCGAGCAGCCGCTCCAGCCGCAGGGCGATCTGTCCGTGTCCACCAGCGATGACTACGCGCATACTCCCGACCGTACGACTCAGCGCGCCCCGTTGCTCCCCGGATCGGGCCGCTCCGGGCGTGTCTGCCTCGGCAGGTCCAACGCCGCCGCCGAGTCGCAGTACTCCCGCACCGCGCTCGTCCGGGCCACCACCCGGCCGCGGTGCACCACGATCCGGCTGTACGCGAGGGACAGCACGCCCGCCAGGCGCTCGCCCCGCACCGCCAACAGCTCCGCGGGGAAACCCGCCTCCACCCGCACCTCCGGGAGCCCCAGCGCCGCCCGCGCGTCCGTGCTCACTGCCTCGTACGCCGCCCCCGCCGGCAGTCCCGCCAGCGACGCCAGCAGAAAGGCCGCCTCCAGCGGGTCCCCGCGCCCCACCGGGTTGCTCACGTCCCGCAGCGCCCCGCTGCCCGCCGCGACCCGCACCCCGGCCGCCCGCAGCAGCCGCACCGGGGCCGCGCCGCGCCGCTCGGTCGCGCCGCAGCCGCCCTGCGGGAGCGCGACCACCGTCACCCCGGCCGCCGCCAGCTGGTCCGCCGCCCGCCGGGCCGCGTCCGAGGGGAGCCGGCCGAGCCCCGCGCAGGGCGCGAGCGTCACCCCGGGGCGCAGCCCGCCGGCCATCGCGGCGAGCCGGGCCAGCCGGGCCGGATCGTCACCGTCCGTGTGCAGGTCCACCGGGCAGCCGTGCTCCGCGGCCACCTCCAGCACCGCCTCCACGTACCCCGTCGGGTCCGGATCCAGGTCGGGGCAGCCGCCGACCACCCCGGCGCCCATCTTCACCGCGTCCCGCAGCATCGCGAGCCCGTCGGCCCCGGCCACACCCGTCAGCAGCCGGGGCACCGCCACGGCCGTCAGGTCGACCAGGCCGCGCAGCGAGCGCCGGGCCTGGAGCACGGCCTCCAGCGGCCCGAGACCGTGCACGTCCCCGATCCGCACCTGGGCGCGCTGCGCCGTGGCGCCGTGTCCGAGCTGGAACAGCGCCGCCTCGGTGGCCCGGCGCTGCACCTCCTCCGGGGCGTACGAGACGGGGCCGGGGGAGTCCGCGGTGAGGGCGGTGTCGGCGTGCGCGTGGGGCTCGACGGGGGCGGGCAGCAGCAGATGGCCGGCGAGGTCGACCCGGGCGCCGACCGCCACGAGGCTGCCGGCCGTGCCGACGGCCTCGATCCGGCCGCCGCCGAGCCGCACGTCCACGGTGCGCCCGTCGGTCAGCCGCGCGTTGCAGAGCAGCAGCGACGTGGTGTCGGCGGTGGCCGCGGCCCGGTCCTCGGGAGACGGCTGGGGCTGCTTGCTGTCGGCTGACAATCGGGCTCCTCGGGCTCCGGGTTCACCGCTGGCCAAGATCAAGATCACGCAGCGTGCGCCCGAGCCTAGGGGGGCCCGCAGCCGCCTTCGAGGAGGAGCGCAATAGTCGTACTGATGAGGGCACGAGTGGCCTACGAGGCGGCGGGGACACTCCCCGCAGGTGGCCGGGGAAACGGATTTGGGTGATGGGCGGAGGACCGTGTAATGTCTTCCTCGCTCGCCCCAATAGCTCAGTCGGTAGAGCGTCTCCATGGTAAGGAGAAGGTCTACGGTTCGATTCCGTATTGGGGCTCTGGTGAGAAGGGTCCCGCCTTCGGGCGGGATCCAGATCATCAAAGCGGTGTAGCTCAGTCGGTAGAGCAAGCGGCTCATAATCGCTGTGTCACCGGTTCAAGTCCGGTCACCGCTACAGAGTGTAGCCGATTGTGGGGTCGGTCCTACGATCGGCTACTCTTTTATGCGTTCATCCGTCTATCCGTCCGTCAAGGAGCACTCACGTGGCTGCCACCGACGTCCGCCCGAAGATCACGCTGGCCTGCGTGGAGTGCAAGGAGCGGAACTACATCACCAAGAAGAACCGGCGTAACAACCCGGACCGTCTTGAGATGAAGAAGCACTGCCCTCGCTGCAACTCGCACACCGCGCACCGCGAGACGCGTTAATCAGGCTCGTACACGAGGCCGTCCCTTTTGGGGGCGGCCTCGTGTCGTTTGTACAGGCAACACACCAGGAGGTATCGAGGCCATGGCGCTCGACCAGTCCTTCGTGGGCCGGACCTATCCGCCCACCGCGCCGTACGAAGTCGGCCGCGAGAAGATCCGCGAGTTCGCCGAGGCGATCGGGGACGCGAATTCCGCGTACACCGACCAGGAGGCCGCCAAAGCGCTCGGCCACCCGGACGTGATCGCCCCGCCGACCTTCGTCTTCGCGATCACCTTCAAGGCCGCGGGCCAGGTCATCGACGACCCGCAGCTGGGCCTGGACTACAGCCGCGTGGTGCACGGCGACCAGAAGTTCGCCTACACCCGCCCGGTGCGCGCCGGGGACCGCCTCTCGGTCACCTCGACCATCGAGGCGATCAAGTCCCTCGCCGGCAACGACATCCTGGACATCCGCGGCGAGGTCCACGACGAGAGCGGCGAGCACGTCGTGACCGCCTGGACCAAGCTGGTGTCCCGCGCCCCCGAGGAGGCCTGACCGTGACCGCGAAGATCGCTTACGACGAGGTCGAGGTCGGCACCGAGCTGCCCGCGCAGACCTTCCCGGTGACGCGCGCCACACTGGTGCGGTACGCCGGCGCCTCCGGGGACTTCAACCCCATCCACTGGAACGAGAAGTTCGCCCGCGAGGTCGGCCTGCCCGACGTCATCGCCCACGGCATGTTCACCATGGCCGAGGCGATCCGCGTGGTCACCGACTGGGCCGGTGACCCGGCCGCCGTCGTCGAGTACGGCGTGCGCTTCACCAAGCCGGTCGTCGTCCCCAACGACGACGAGGGCGCCGTGATCGAGGTCTCCGCGAAGGTGGCGGCCAAGCTGGACGACGGGCAGGTCCGCGTGGACCTCACCGCGATGGCCGCGGGCCAGAAGGTCCTCGGCATGAGCCGGGCTGTGGTCAAGCTCGCCTGACGCCGTCGACGGCACGGGCCCCTTCCGTACGGGAGGGGCCCGTACTCTTGAGCCCGTGCAGCAGCTCAACGACGCCCCCCTCGCCCCCCTGACCACCTTCAGGCTCGGCGGGCCCGCCACCCGGCTCGTCACCGCCACCACGGACGACGAGGTGATCGCCGCGGTCCGCGAGGCCGACGCCTCCGGCACGCCGCTGCTCGTCATCGGCGGTGGATCCAATCTGGTCATCGGCGACAAGGGCTTCGACGGCACCGCCCTGCACATCGCCACCACCGGCTTCTCCCTCGACGGCACCCGCCTGGAACTGGCGGCCGGAGAGGTGTGGACGGACGCGGTCGCGCGGACCGTCGAGGCCGGGCTCGCCGGGATCGAGTGCCTCGCCGGCATCCCCGGCTCCGCGGGCGCCACCCCCATCCAGAACGTCGGCGCCTACGGCCAGGACGTCTCCGCCACCGTCACCGAGGTCGTCGCCTACGACCGGAGGGCCGAGGAGACGGTCACCCTCACCAACGCCGAGTGCGCCTTCTCGTACCGGCACAGCCGCTTCAAGGACCAGCCCGACCGCTACGTCGTGCTGCGGGTCCGCTTCGAGCTGGAGGACGCCGCCGGGATGTCGGCGCCGATCGCCTACCCGGAGACCGCCCGCGCCCTCGGCGTCGAGGCCGGCGACCGGGTGCCGCTCGCGCGGGCCCGGGAGACCGTCCTGCGGCTCCGTGCCGGCAAGGGCATGGTCCTGGACCCTCAGGACCACGACACGTGGTCGGCGGGCTCCTTCTTCACCAACCCGATCCTGACGCACGACGAGTTCGCGGCCTTCCGGGAGCGGGTGGCCGAGCGCCTGGGCACCGACGCCAAGGCCCCGGCGTTCCCCGTGGGCGACCACTCCGTCAAGACCTCGGCCGCCTGGCTGATCGACAAGGCCGGCTTCGTCAAGGGCTACGGCTCGGGGCCCGCCCGCATCTCCACCAAGCACACCCTCGCCCTCACCAACCGCGGCGAGGCGACCACCGAGGACCTGCTCGCGCTCGCCCGCGAGGTCGTCGCCGGGGTGCGGGACGCCTTCGGGATCACCCTCGTCAACGAGCCCGTGACGGTGGGCGTCGCGCTCTGACCCATCGGTCAGTACGCGACTCCCACGCCCTGCTTCACCGTCGCCGGGTCGTCGACCATCGCCAGCATCGCGTGCGCCACGTCCGCGCGCGCGAGGGAGCGGCCGCGGGGCGGGTTGCCGCCCACGACCGAGCGGTAGCGGCCGGTCAGGGGCTTGTTCGTGAGCTTGGGCGGGCGGACCGAGGTCCAGTCGGTGGCGCTCGCCGCGAGCTCCGCCTCCATCGCGCGCAGGTCGGCGTAGACGTCCTTGAGCACGGAGTTGACGATCGCGAGCATCGCCTTGTCGACCACGGCCTGACCGTCCGGGACCGGGCCCACCGGGGCGGCGCTCACCACCAGGAGCCGCCGGGTGTCCGCCGCCTCCATGGCGCGCAGGACCGAGCGGGTCAGCCGTGCCGCGACGCCGGCGTCCGCGCGGGTGCGGGCGCCCAGGCCGGAGAGGACGGCGTCCCGGCCCGCCACGGCCTCGCGCAGGGCCTCGGGGTCGGAGAGGTCGGAGCGGAAGACCGCCAGCTTGTCGCCGCCGACCGTGAACCCCGCCGGATCGCGGACCACGGCCGTCACCTCGTGGCCCGACGCCAGGGCCTGGCGGACGATCTCCCGGCCGATGCCGCCGGTCGCACCGAAGACTGTCAGCTTCATGGCACACCCTCCAAGGGTGGGTAAGTGTTCACTCACCTCTAGAGTGGGTGGGTACTCACTCACCCGTCAAGCGTTCCCAGGAGTTCAGGAGTCTTCGTGGAGCAGAAGCCGACCCGGACGCGGCTCGTCGACGCCGCCCGCGACCTCATGCGCACGGCAGGCCTGGCCCGCACCACCACCAAGGAGATCGCCAAGGCGGCCGGCTGCTCCGAGGCGGCGCTCTACAAGTACTTCAGCAGCAAGGAGGAGCTGTTCGTCACGGTCCTCGACGAACGGCTGCCCCGGCTCGGCGACCTGCTCGGCACCCTCGCCGTCGACCCCAAGGGGCGCGGGGTGGAGGAGAACCTCGTCGAGATCGCCCGCCAGGCCGCGCTCTTCTACGAGCAGACCTTCCCGATGGCCGCCTCCCTCTACGCCGAGCCCCAGCTCAAGCGCCGCCACGAGGAGGGCATGCGCGAGCTCGGCACCGGCCCCCACAAGCCGATCGAGGGCCTCGCCGCGTATCTGCGCGCCGAGCGGCAGCACGGCAGGATCAGCGCCGACGCCGACCCCGAGGCCGCCGCGGCCCTGCTGCTCGGCGCCTGCGTGCAGCGCTGCTTCGCCTGGGAGATGGCCCCGGACGGTCCGCCGCAGTCCCTCGACGCCTTCGCCCGCTCGATCGCCCGCACCCTGATGCGCGGCCTCAGCTAGCCGGCGCCGCCAGCCAGGCGTCGATCCCCGCGAGCAGCCGCCGCCGTTCGTCCTCCGGGGCCGCCGAGCCCCGTACGGACTGGCGCGCCAGCTCGGCCAGCTCCGGGTCCGTGAAGCCGTGGTGGACGCGGGCGAACTCGTACTGCGCCGCCAGCCGCGAGCCGAACAGCAGCGGGTCGTCCGCGCCGAGCGCCATCGGCACCCCCGCGTCGAACAGCGTGCGCAGCGGCACGTCCTCCGGCTTCTCGTACACGCCGAGCGCCACGTTGGACGCCGGGCACACCTCGCAGGTCACCCCTCGCTCGGCCAGCCTGCGCAGCAGCCGCGGGTCCTCGGCCGCCCGGACGCCGTGGCCGACCCGGGCCGCCCGCAGGTCGTCCAGGCAGTCCCGTACGGACGAGGGGCCGGTCAGCTCGCCGCCGTGCGGGGCCGCGAGCAGACCGCCCTCGCGCGCGATGGCGAAGGCCCGGTCGAAGTCGCGGGCCATGCCCCGCCGCTCGTCGTTGGAGAGCCCGAAGCCGACCACGCCCCGGTCCGCGTACCGCACCGCCAGCCGGGCCAGCGTGCGCGCCTCCAGGGGGTGCTTCATCCGGTTCGCCGCGACCAGCACCCGCATCCCGAGCCCGGTCTCCCGCGCGGCCGACTCCACGGAGTCCAGGATGATCTCCATGGCGGGGATCAGACCGCCGAGCAGCGGCGCGTACGAGGTGGGGTCGACCTGGATCTCCAGCCAGCCCGAGCCGTCCCGGACGTCCTCCTGGGCCGCCTCGCGCACCAGCCGCTGGATGTCCTCGGGCTCGCGCAGGCAGGAGCGGGCGAGGTCGTAGAGCCGCTGGAAGCGGAACCAGCCGCGCTCGTCGGTGGCCCGCAGCTTGGGCGGCGTCCCGCTCTTGAGCGCCTCGGGGAGATGCACCCCGTACTTGTCGGCCAGTTCGATCAGGGTCGAGGGCCGCATCGAACCCGTGAAGTGCAGGTGCAGATGGGCCTTGGGGAGGGTGGCGAGGTCGCGGTAAACGTGCTCCATCGACTGATCCTGCCGCACCCGAATGGACGAAGACAGTCCCTTTCCCCGATCGGGACCTTGATAGAACGCAAAAACGGGCCCCCGGTTCAGGAGAACCGGGGGCCCGCAGTGCTCGTATCACCCAGGAACGTTACTAGGTGGGTGCGAGGTCGGTCGCGGTCAGTCGCGCGCCTCGGCGAGCAGCTTCTGGAGCCGGGACACGCCCTCCACCAGGTCCTCGTCACCGAGCGCGTACGACAGGCGCAGGTAGCCCGGCGTGCCGAAGGCCTCGCCCGGGACGACCGCGACCTCGGCCTCGTCCAGGATCAGCGCGGCCAGCTCGACCGAGCTCTGCGGGCGCTTGCCGCGGATCTCCCTGCCGAGCAGCGCCTTCACCGACGGGTACGCGTAGAACGCGCCCTCCGGCGTCGGGCAGTACACGCCCTCGATCTCGTTGAGCATCCGCACGATGGTCTGGCGGCGCCGGTCGAAGGCGGTGCGCATCTCGGCGACCGCGTCCAGGTTCCCGGAGACGGCGGCGAGCGCGGCGGCCTGGGCCACGTTGCTCACGTTGGAGGTGGCGTGCGACTGCAGGTTGGTCGCGGCCTTCACGACGTCCGTCGGGCCGACGATCCAGCCCACCCGCCAGCCGGTCATCGCGTAGGTCTTGGCGACACCGTTGACCACGATGCACTTGTCGCGCAGCTCGGGCAGGATCGCCGGCAGCGAGGTGAACTTCGCGTCGCCGTAGACCAGGTGCTCGTAGATCTCGTCGGTGAGGACCCACAGGCCGTGCTCGACGGCCCAGCGGCCGATCGCCTCGGCGTCGGACTCGCTGTAGACCGCGCCCGTCGGGTTCGAGGGGGAGACGAAGAGGACGACCTTGGTCCGCTCCGTGCGCGCCGCCTCCAACTGCTCCACCGAGACCCGGTAGCCGGTGGTCTCGTCGGCCACGACCTCCACCGGGACGCCACCGGCGAGGCGGATCGACTCGGGGTACGTCGTCCAGTACGGGGCCGGGACGATGACCTCGTCGCCCGGGTCGAGGATCGCGGCGAAGGCCTCGTAGATCGCCTGCTTGCCGCCGTTGGTCACCAGGACCTGGGAGGCGTCGACCTCGTAGCCGGAGTCGCGCAGGGTCTTCGCGGCGATCGCGGCCTTCAGCTCGGGCAGGCCGCCGGCCGGCGTGTAGCGGTGGAACTTCGGGTTCTTGCAGGCCTCGACGGCCGCCTCGACGATGTAGTCCGGCGTCGGGAAGTCGGGCTCACCCGCGCCGAAACCGATGACCGGGCGCCCGGCGGCCTTGAGGGCCTTGGCCTTGGCGTCGACGGCGAGGGTCGCGGACTCGGAGATCGCACCGATCCGGGCGGAGACCCGGCGCTCGGTGGGAGGGGTAGCAGCGCTCATGCGGCCCATGGTCCCAGACCCCGAACGGGCCCGGCACACAGGTTTCACGGAGCGGACAGGAACGGTCAATCCCGGTCGTACTCGCCGTTCCCCAGGGGATCTTGAGGGGTCCGGAACGGGCCGTACGCAGGTCGGAGCCGTTTCTGTTCGACGCGGGGCCCCATCACCACGTACACTCACTGCTCGTTGGCCCGCACCGACCACATCTCACGATGCGGTAGGTTGGGGGACACCACAAAGGGTCGTAGCTCAATTGGTAGAGCACCGGTCTCCAAAACCGGCGGTTGGGGGTTCAAGTCCCTCCGGCCCTGCTACACACACCGCCAGGCTGTGTGCGCATGTTGTTGTACGTACTTCATTGCACCGCCGTGCGGCTCCACCCATCCGGGCGCGGCACGGCCAGACCCGGAATCAGGTGAAAGATCGTGACGGACGCCGTAGGCTCCATCGACATGCCTGATGCCGAAGACGCTGCTCCGGAGTCGAAGAAGGCCCGCAAGGGCGGCAAGCGCGGAAAGAAGGGCCCTCTGGGCCGCCTCGCGCTGTTCTACCGCCAGGTCGTCGCGGAACTCCGCAAGGTCGTCTGGCCCACGCGAAGCCAGCTCTCGACGTACACCACTGTGGTGATTGTCTTCGTTGTCATCATGATCGGCCTCGTGACCGTGATTGACTATGGCTTCCAGGAAGCAGTCAAGTACGTCTTCGGCTGACTTTTTGTTCCACCCCATCTGTATCGCAGGAAGAAGCAGCCACCGTGTCTGACGCGAACCTGAACGACGCCTTCGAGTCCGAGTCCGTCGAGGACGAGCAGGACATCGTCGAGGCGGCCGACGAGGACCAGGCCGACGCTGCTGACGCCGAGGCCGGCCAGGCCGCCGAGGAGGCCGCGCTCCACGCCGAGGCCGCCGACTCCGATGACTCCGACGACGACGAGTCCGAGGACGTCGAAGAGGCCGCCGACGAGGACGCCGCAGAGGAGTCCGACGAGGACGCCGAAGAGGCCGCCGAGGACGAGGGCGACGACTCGGAGGACGAGGACGTCGAGGCCGAGGAGGCCGAGCCCGCCGCTCCGGTCGACCCCATCGCCGCGCTCCGCGAGGAGCTGCGCACCCTGCCCGGCGAGTGGTACGTCATCCACACCTACGCGGGCTACGAGAAGCGCGTCAAGGCCAACCTCGAGCAGCGTGCCGTCTCGCTGAACGTCGAGGAGTTCATCTACCAGGCCGAGGTGCCCGAGGAAGAGATCGTCCAGATCAAGAACGGCGAGCGCAAGAACGTCCGGCAGAACAAGCTGCCCGGTTACGTTCTCGTCCGCATGGATCTGACGAACGAGTCCTGGGGCGTCGTCCGCAACACGCCGGGCGTCACCGGCTTCGTGGGCAACGCCTACGACCCGTACCCGCTGACCCTGGACGAGATCGTCAAGATGCTCGCCCCGGAGGCCGAGGAGAAGGCCGCCCGCGAGGCCGCCGAGGCCGAGGGCAAGCCGGCTCCGGCCCGCAAGGTCACCGTCGAGGTCCTGGACTTCGAGGTGGGCGACTCGGTCACCGTCACCGACGGCCCCTTCGCGACCCTCCAGGCCACGATCAACGAGATCAACGCCGACTCGAAGAAGGTCAAGGGCCTCGTCGAGATCTTCGGTCGCGAGACCCCGGTCGAGCTCAGCTTCGACCAGATCCAGAAGAACTGATCTACACAGGTTTCCGACCAGGTCAGAGTGGCTCTCAGAGCCGCTCTGACCTGCTCGGTTTTTAGCCGCACGTCTATACCCGTTATCGTTGTGCGGTATGCCTCCGTCCGGAGACCGGACGGAACGGCTGAAAACTCTCACTAGGACCCGGAGAGAGCACATGCCTCCCAAGAAGAAGAAGATCACGGGGCTTATCAAGCTCCAGATCAACGCTGGTGCGGCCAACCCGGCCCCGCCGGTCGGCCCCGCGCTCGGTCAGCACGGCGTCAACATCATGGAGTTCTGCAAGGCCTACAACGCCGCGACCGAGTCGCAGCGTGGCATGGTCGTGCCGGTGGAGATCACGGTCTACGAGGACCGTTCCTTCACCTTCATCACCAAGACTCCGCCGGCTGCCAAGCTGATCCTCAAGGCCGCGGGTGTGGACAAGGGCTCCGGCGAGCCGCACAAGACCAAGGTCGCGAAGCTCACGGCCGCCCAGGTCCGCGAGATCGCCACGGTCAAGCTGCCCGACCTGAACGCCAACGACCTGGACGCCGCGTCGAAGATCATCGCCGGCACCGCCCGTTCCATGGGCATCACGGTCGAGGGCTGACCAGCCCCGTAAGTCCCCAGTGGTAGGGCCTGCGCCGGCCCGCACCACGACTCCCCCCTGAAACACACAGGAGCAGAAGTGAAGCGCAGCAAGTCTCTCCGCGCTGCGGACAGCAAGATCGACCGGGAGAAGCTCTACGCCCCGCTCGAGGCCGTCCGTATTGCCAAGGAGACCTCCACCACGAAGTTCGACGCCACCGTCGAGGTCGCCTTCCGCCTGGGTGTCGACCCGCGCAAGGCCGACCAGATGGTCCGTGGCACCGTGAACCTTCCGCACGGCACCGGCAAGACCGCCCGGGTCCTGGTCTTCGCGACCGGTGACCGTGCCGAGGCCGCGATCGCCGCTGGCGCCGACATCGTCGGCTCCGACGAGCTCATCGACGAGATCTCCAAGGGCAACCGCCTGAACGAGTTCGACGCCGTGGTGGCCACCCCGGACCTCATGGGCAAGGTCGGCCGCCTCGGCCGCGTCCTCGGCCCGCGTGGTCTGATGCCGAACCCGAAGACGGGCACCGTCACCCCCGACGTGGCGAAGGCCGTCAACGAGATCAAGGGCGGCAAGATCGAGTTCCGCGTCGACAAGCACTCGAACCTGCACTTCATCATCGGCAAGGTGTCGTTCGACGACGCGCAGCTGGTGGAGAACTACGGTGCGGCCCTGGAGGAGATCCTCCGTCTGAAGCCGTCCGCCGCCAAGGGTCGCTACATCAAGAAGGCCGCCATCGCCACCACGATGGGCCCCGGCATTCCGGTCGACTCGAACCGCACCCGCAACCTCCTCGTCGAGGAGGACCCGGCCGCGGTCTGAGTCCTCTGACTCAAGCGTCCTGAAACCGCCCCCCACGGCTCGCGAGAGCCGTGGGGGGCGGTTTTCTCGTACCGGGGATGTCGGCCCCGTGCGTTACGGTGCTGGGGACTACAAGTTTTGCGAACACATTAACGATCAAGGGGTGGGGACGCATGAGCATGTCCGCATGGAAGCGCGCGGGCGTCTCGGTGGCGGCCGTGGCGGTCATCGCCGGTGTGGCCGGTTGTCAGGACGGGGACGGCAAGGCGGCGGGCGCGAGCTCCGAGAAGCACCAGGCCGGCCAGACGCGGGACGAGATGACCAAGGTCATCCAGGCCGCCTACCGCAAGACCGCGGACGCCAACTCCGCGAAGGTCAAGATGACCATGGACATGAAGATGCCGGCCGCCCCCGCGGACTCCGGCACCATGGAGATGACCGGCATCCAGTCGTGGAACCCGGCCGCCATGGACATCACCATGACGGGCTCCGCGCTCACCGCCGCCGACCCGGGGGCTCCCAAGGAGTCCCGCATGATCATGCTCGACCAGGTCATGTACGTCGACATGGGCGCCAAGCAGGCCGCCGAGATGGACGGCAAGCGCTGGATGAAGCTGGACCTCAAGGCCGCGGCCGAGGCCTCCGGCGACCCGGCCGCGCAGAAGCAGATGACCGGCGGCCTGGAGAACATGAACCAGGACCCGGCGCAGCAGCTCGCCCTGCTCCTGGAGTCCCCGAACCTGAAGCACATCGGCTCGGAGAAGATCAACGGCGGCGACACCGAGCACTACAAGGGCACGCTCACGTTCGAGCAGATGCTGAACGCGAACAAGCAGTCCGAGGCGCTCACCGCCAAGGAGCGGGACCAGCTCGTGGCCAACATGAAGAAGATCGGCATGAAGGGCTACGAGACCGAGGTCTGGGTCAACAAGGACGGTTACCCGGCCCGGATGGTCGTCGACATGACGATGGCCCAGGGCACGATGAAGATGCGCGCCGACTACACGGACTACGGCGCCAAGGCGACCGTCCAGGCCCCGCCGGCCAAGGACACCTTCGACCTCTTCGAGATGCTCAAGGGCCTCAAGGGCGGCGCCCCCCAGGGCTGATTTGCCCCGGACCGGTCCCGTCACGTACTCTTCCACAGAAGCCAAAGACCGCTGGTCGTCGCTGCGCCCCTATAGGTGCGGTGGCCGAAGGATTCGCTGAGTGGCGAACGACCCGCGCAGGTGACTGTGGATGAGTTCCTGGATTTCGATCCGGTCGAGCTGAGCCCCGTGCGCCTGCGCCCGGGGCGTTCTGTTTTGTTCAGCCCCTTCCGTGCGGTCACATCACCCGGAAGGAGGCCGACGCTCTATGGCAAGGCCCGACAAGGCTGCCTCGGTGGCCGAGCTCGCGGACCAGTTCCGTGGCTCGAACGCCGCTGTGCTGACCGAGTACCGGGGTCTCACCGTTGCGCAGCTCAAGACGCTGCGTCGTTCGCTCGGTGAGAACGCCCAGTACGCCGTGGTGAAGAACACGCTGACCAAGATTGCGGCCAACGAGGCCGGGATCACCGCACTGGACGAGCACTTCGCTGGTCCGACCGCGGTCGCCTTCGTCACCGGTGACCCGGTGGAGTCGGCGAAGGCTCTGCGTGACTTCGCCAAGGAGAACCCGAACCTCATCATCAAGGCTGGTGTCCTTGACGGTAAGGCTCTCTCCGCCGACGAGATCAAGAAGCTCGCGGACCTCGAGTCCCGCGAGGTTCTGCTCAGCAAGCTGGCCGGCGCCTTCAAGGGCAAGCAGTCTCAGGCTGCTTCGCTCTTCCAGGCTCTGCCGTCGAAGTTCGTCCGCACCGCGGAAGCGCTTCGCGTCAAGCTCGCCGAGCAGGGCGGTGCCGAGTAATTCGGCTCGCGCAATGATCCGCTCACGCACGTGAGCGGGTCGCAGCGGGCCGTTACGCCCGCCTTTACATACATCCGGCACCTGCCGAATTAGTGGAAGGATCGCCCATCATGGCGAAGCTCTCTCAGGACGACCTCCTCGCCCAGTTCGAGGAGATGACCCTCATCGAGCTCTCCGAGTTCGTGAAGGCCTTCGAGGAGAAGTTCGACGTCACCGCCGCCGCGGCCGTCGCCGTTGCCGGCCCCGCCGTGGGTGGTGGCGACGCTGGCGCCCAGGCCGAGGAGCAGGACGAGTTCGACGTCATCCTCGAGGGTGCCGGCGACAAGAAGATCCAGGTCATCAAGGTCGTGCGCGAGCTCACCTCCCTGGGCCTCAAGGAGGCCAAGGACCTCGTCGACGGCACCCCGAAGCCGGTCCTCGAGAAGGTCGCGAAGGAGGCCGCCGAGAAGGCTGCCGAGTCCCTCAAGGCCGCCGGCGCCTCCGTCACGGTCAAGTAAGGCCGTTTCGGCTCGCTGAGCTGACTCCTGCCCCCGTGTAACGCGGAGGCACCGAAGGGCGATCATCCATCTGGGTGGTCGCCTTTCGGCGTTCCCTGAGACCGCGTGGCGGCGGTCGTCCGGGCCTCCGGATGCGGAGTATGGTGATCTTCGCCGTGCGCCGCGCAGGGGCGGGGGCCTTGACGAACCGCACGCAGCGCGCAATTCTCAGGACGCGTCGTCACAACGATCCGTTTCCGAGGCATGGATCGGCGACCGAACGGGCAGTATCGAGGTGCGCCACACGGCGCGAGGTACCGCGGAGTTGAGAACAACGAGGGTTGCGAAGAACTCGCCCTGGACATCAGTGGGCCAACTGGCTACACTGTCCCTTTGCGCTGCCTGTTAACTGCCCCCTGCCCGTCACCAGGGGCATCCCCTCGCAACCGCTTCGCTGGTCGACCCACTCTGACCTGGCCTTTCAGCCACATCGGGAAACGTCTTCCAACAAGCCCCGCTAGGGACCGGTACGCGCGTAGTGAGTCCGAGCCCTCGGAAGGACCCCCTCTTGGCCGCCTCGCGCAACGCCTCGACCAATACGAACAACGGCGCCAGCACCGCCCCGCTGCGCATCTCCTTTGCAAAGATCAAGGAGCCCCTCGAGGTTCCGAACCTTCTCGCGCTCCAGACCGAGAGCTTCGACTGGCTGCTCGGCAATGCCGCCTGGAAGGCTCGCGTCGAGGCCGCTCTCGAGTCGGGACGGGACGTCCCCACGAAGTCCGGCCTGGAGGAGATCTTCGAGGAGATCTCCCCGATCGAGGACTTCTCCGGGTCGATGTCGCTGACGTTCCGCGACCACCGCTTCGAGCCGCCGAAGAACTCGATCGACGAGTGCAAGGACCGTGACTTCACCTACGGTGCCCCGCTCTTCGTGACCGCCGAGTTCACGAACAACGAGACCGGCGAGATCAAGTCCCAGACGGTCTTCATGGGCGACTTCCCGCTCATGACCAGCAAGGGCACCTTCGTCATCAACGGCACCGAGCGTGTCGTCGTGTCGCAGCTCGTCCGTTCCCCCGGTGTCTACTTCGACTCCTCCATCGACAAGACGTCCGACAAGGACATCTTCTCCGCCAAGATCATCCCGTCCCGGGGTGCCTGGCTGGAGATGGAGATCGACAAGCGCGACATGGTCGGCGTCCGCATCGACCGCAAGCGCAAGCAGTCCGTCACCGTCCTGCTCAAGGCGCTCGGCTGGACCACCGAGCAGATCCTGCAGGAGTTCGGCGAGTACGAGTCCATGCGCGCCACCCTGGAGAAGGACCACACCCAGGGTCAGGACGACGCGCTGCTCGACATCTACCGCAAGCTGCGCCCGGGCGAGCCGCCGACCCGCGAGGCCGCTCAGACGCTGCTCGAGAACCTGTACTTCAACCCGAAGCGCTACGACCTCGCGAAGGTCGGCCGCTACAAGGTCAACAAGAAGCTGGGTGCGGACGAGCCGCTGAGCGCGGGCGTCCTCACCACCGACGACGTCATCGCCACGATCAAGTACCTGGTCAAGCTCCACGCGGGCGAGACCGAGACGATCGGCGCGAGCGGCACGGAGATCGTCGTCGAGCCCGACGACATCGACCACTTCGGCAACCGTCGTCTGCGCAACGTCGGCGAGCTCATCCAGAACCAGGTCCGCACGGGTCTGGCTCGTATGGAGCGCGTCGTGCGTGAGCGCATGACCACCCAGGACGTCGAGGCGATCACGCCGCAGACCCTGATCAACATCCGGCCGGTCGTCGCCTCCATCAAGGAGTTCTTCGGCACCAGCCAGCTGTCGCAGTTCATGGACCAGAACAACCCGCTGTCCGGGCTGACGCACAAGCGTCGTCTGTCCGCGCTCGGCCCGGGTGGTCTGTCCCGTGAGCGGGCCGGCTTCGAGGTCCGAGACGTGCACCCGTCCCACTACGGACGCATGTGCCCGATCGAGACCCCCGAAGGCCCGAACATCGGTCTGATCGGTTCGCTCGCCTCGTACGGCCGGATCAACCCCTTCGGCTTCATCGAGACGCCGTACCGCAAGGTCGTCGACGGCCAGGTCACCGACGAGGTCGACTACGTCACCGCCGACGAGGAGGACCGCTTCGTCATCGCCCAGGCGAACGCGACCCTGAACGACGAGCTCCAGTTCACCGAGCCTCGCGTCCTGGTCCGTAAGCGTGGCGGCGAGGTCGACTACGTCCTCCCGGCGGACGTGGACTACATGGACGTCTCGCCGCGCCAGATGGTGTCGGTCGCGACCGCGATGATCCCGTTCCTCGAGCACGACGACGCCAACCGTGCCCTCATGGGCGCGAACATGATGCGTCAGGCCGTCCCGCTGATTAAGTCGGAGGCCCCGCTCGTCGGCACCGGCATGGAGTACCGCTGCGCCACCGACGCCGGCGACGTGCTCAAGGCCGAGAAGGACGGTGTCGTCCAGGAGCTGTCGGCCGACTACATCACGGTCGCCAACGACGACGGCACGTACATCACGTACCGCCTGCACAAGTTCTCCCGCTCGAACCAGGGCACCTCGGTCAACCAGAAGGTCGTCGTCAACGAGGGCGACCGGGTCATCGAGGGCCAGGTGCTGGCCGACGGTCCCGCCACCGAAGACGGCGAGATGGCGCTCGGCAAGAACCTGCTCGTGGCGTTCATGCCGTGGGAGGGCCACAACTACGAGGACGCGATCATCCTGTCGCAGCGCCTCGTGCAGGACGACGTCCTCTCCTCGATCCACATCGAGGAGCACGAGGTCGACGCCCGTGACACCAAGCTGGGCCCCGAGGAGATCACCCGGGACATCCCGAACGTCTCCGAGGAGGTCCTCGCCGACCTCGACGAGCGCGGCATCATCCGCATCGGTGCGGACGTCGTCGCCGGCGACATCCTCGTCGGCAAGGTCACGCCCAAGGGCGAGACCGAGCTGACCCCCGAGGAGCGGCTGCTCCGCGCGATCTTCGGTGAGAAGGCCCGCGAGGTGCGTGACACCTCGCTGAAGGTCCCGCACGGCGAGATCGGCAAGGTCATCGGCGTCCGCGTCTTCGACCGCGAGGAGGGCGACGAGCTTCCTCCGGGCGTGAACCAGCTGGTCCGCGTCTACGTCGCCCAGAAGCGCAAGATCACCGACGGTGACAAGCTGGCCGGCCGTCACGGCAACAAGGGTGTCATCTCCAAGATCCTTCCGATCGAGGACATGCCGTTCCTCGAGGACGGAACGCCGGTCGACATCATCCTCAACCCGCTCGGTGTGCCGTCCCGAATGAACCCGGGACAGGTCCTGGAGATCCACCTCGGCTGGCTCGCCAGCCGCGGCTGGGACGTCTCCGGTCTCGCCGAGGAGTGGGCGCAGCGCCTGCAGGCCATCGGTGCCGACCAGGTCGCCCCCGGCACCAACGTCGCCACCCCGGTCTTCGACGGTGCGCGTGAGGACGAGCTCGCGGGTCTGCTCCAGCACACCATCCCGAACCGCGACGGCGAGCGCATGGTGCTCCCGACCGGTAAGGCGCGCCTGTTCGACGGCCGCTCCGGCGAGCCGTTCCCGGACCCGATCTCGGTCGGGTACATGTACATCCTCAAGCTGCACCACCTGGTCGACGACAAGCTGCACGCCCGGTCGACCGGCCCGTACTCGATGATCACCCAGCAGCCGCTGGGTGGTAAGGCCCAGTTCGGTGGCCAGCGCTTCGGTGAGATGGAGGTGTGGGCGCTGGAGGCTTATGGCGCCGCGTACGCCCTCCAGGAGCTGCTGACGATCAAGTCCGACGACGTGACCGGCCGCGTGAAGGTCTACGAGGCCATCGTCAAGGGCGAGAACATCCCTGAGCCCGGCATCCCCGAGTCCTTCAAGGTGCTCATCAAGGAGATGCAGTCCCTGTGCCTCAACGTGGAGGTGCTGTCCTCGGACGGCATGTCCATCGAGATGCGCGACACCGACGAGGACGTCTTCCGCGCAGCGGAGGAGCTCGGCATCGACCTGTCCCGGCGCGAGCCGAGCAGCGTCGAAGAGGTCTGACGGGAGTTCGGTCGGGGACTCGGCGAAACGCCGCTGAGTCCCCGGCCGGCCCCAAGACCCCCGTATCAGACCCACAGCCTTACAACCCTGAGAGGGATTGACGCATAGTGCTCGACGTCAACTTCTTCGACGAGCTCCGGATCGGTCTGGCCACCGCTGACGACATCCGTCAGTGGAGCCACGGCGAGGTCAAGAAGCCGGAGACCATCAACTACCGCACCCTGAAGCCCGAGAAGGACGGACTCTTCTGCGAGAAGATCTTCGGTCCGACCCGGGACTGGGAGTGCTACTGCGGCAAGTACAAGCGTGTCCGCTTCAAGGGCATCATCTGCGAGCGGTGTGGCGTCGAGGTCACCCGCGCGAAGGTGCGCCGTGAGCGGATGGGCCACATCGAGCTCGCCGCTCCCGTCACCCACATCTGGTACTTCAAGGGCGTTCCGTCGCGCCTTGGCTACCTGCTCGACCTCGCTCCGAAGGACCTGGAGAAGGTCATCTACTTCGCGGCGTACATGATCACGTACGTCGACGACGAGCGCCGGACGCGCGACCTGCCCTCGCTGGAGGCGCACGTCTCCGTCGAGCGTCAGCAGATCGAGAACCGTCGCGACTCCGACCTGGAGAACCGCGCCAAGAAGCTGGAGAACGACCTCGGCGAGCTCGAGGCCGAGGGCGCCAAGGCCGACGTGCGCCGCAAGGTGCGCGAGGGTGCCGAGCGTGAGATGAAGCAGCTGCGCGACCGTGCGCAGCGCGAGATCGACCGCCTGGACGAGGTCTGGACCCGCTTCAAGAACCTCAAGGTCCAGGACCTGGAGGGCGACGAGCTCCTCTACCGCGAGCTGCGTGACCGCTTCGGCACGTACTTCGACGGTTCGATGGGTGCCGCGGCGCTGCAGAAGCGCCTGGAGACCTTCGACCTCGAGGAGGAGGCCGAGCGCCTCCGCGAGATCATCCGCACCGGCAAGGGCCAGAAGAAGACCCGTGCGCTCAAGCGCCTCAAGGTCGTCTCCGCGTTCCTGCAGACCGCGAACAGCCCCAAGGGCATGGTTCTCGACTGCGTGCCGGTCATCCCGCCGGACCTGCGTCCGATGGTGCAGCTGGACGGTGGCCGCTTCGCGACCTCCGACCTGAACGACCTGTACCGCCGCGTGATCAACCGCAACAACCGTCTGAAGCGCCTGCTCGACCTCGGTGCCCCCGAGATCATCGTGAACAACGAGAAGCGGATGCTCCAGGAGGCGGTCGACGCCCTCTTCGACAACGGCCGTCGCGGTCGCCCGGTCACGGGCCCCGGCAACCGTCCGCTGAAGTCCCTCAGCGACATGCTGAAGGGCAAGCAGGGTCGATTCCGTCAGAACCTGCTCGGTAAGCGTGTGGACTACTCCGCGCGTTCCGTCATCGTCGTCGGCCCGCAGCTCAAGCTGCACCAGTGCGGTCTGCCGAAGGCCATGGCGCTGGAGCTCTTCAAGCCGTTCGTGATGAAGCGCCTGGTCGACCTGAACCACGCGCAGAACATCAAGTCGGCGAAGCGGATGGTCGAGCGCGGCCGCACGGTCGTGTACGACGTCCTCGAAGAGGTCATCGCCGAGCACCCGGTTCTGCTGAACCGTGCGCCCACGCTGCACCGCCTCGGCATCCAGGCCTTCGAGCCGCAGCTGGTCGAGGGCAAGGCCATCCAGATCCACCCGCTCGTCTGCACCGCGTTCAACGCGGACTTCGACGGTGACCAGATGGCCGTCCACCTGCCGCTCTCCGCGGAGGCGCAGGCCGAGGCCCGCATCCTGATGCTGTCCTCGAACAACATCCTCAAGCCCGCCGACGGCCGTCCGGTGACGATGCCGACCCAGGACATGGTCCTCGGTCTGTTCTTCCTCACCACCGACGGTGAGCTCCGTGACACCAAGGGCGAGGGCCGCGCGTTCGGCTCCACGGCCGAGGCGATCATGGCGTTCGACGCCGGCGAGCTGGCGCTGCAGTCCCCGATCGACATCCGCTTCCCGATCGGCACCGTCCCGCCGCGCGGCTGGGTTCCCCCGGTCGCCGAGGAGGGCGAGCCGGAGTGGCAGCAGGGTGACTCGTTCCGCGTCCGGACGACCCTGGGCCGCGCGCTCTTCAACGAGCTGCTGCCCGAGGACTACCCGTTCGTCGACTACTCGGTGGGCAAGAAGCAGCTCTCCGAGATCGTCAACGACCTGGCCGAGCGCTACCCCAAGGTCATCGTGGCGGCGACGCTCGACAACCTGAAGGCGGCGGGCTTCTTCTGGGCGACCCGTTCCGGCGTCACCGTGGCCATCTCCGACGTCGTCGTTCCCGAGGCGAAGAAGGAGATCGTCAAGGGTTACGAGGCGCAGGACGAGAAGGTCCAGAAGCAGTACGAGCGCGGTCTGATCACCAAGGAAGAGCGCACGCAGGAGCTCATCGCGATCTGGACCAAGGCGACCAACGAGGTTGCCGAGGCGATGAACGCGAACTTCCCCAAGACGAACCCCATCTTCATGATGGTTGACTCGGGTGCCCGAGGAAACATGATGCAGATGCGGCAGATCGCCGGTATGCGTGGTCTGGTGTCGAACGCCAAGAACGAGACCATCCCGCGTCCCATCAAGGCGTCCTTCCGTGAGGGCCTCTCCGTCCTCGAGTACTTCATCTCGACGCACGGTGCCCGTAAGGGTCTCGCCGACACCGCCCTGCGTACCGCCGACTCGGGTTACCTGACCCGTCGTCTGGTGGACGTCTCGCAGGACGTGATCATCCGCGAGGAGGACTGTGGCACCGAGCGCGGTCTGAAGCTGAAGATCGCCGAGCGCGCCGCGGACGGCACCCTGCGCAAGACGGACGACGTCGAGACCTCCGTGTACGCGCGGATGCTCGCCGAGGACGTCGTCGTGGACGGCAAGGTCATCGCGCCGGCCAACGTCGACCTGGGCGACGTGCTCATCGACGCGCTGGTCAACGCGGGCGTCGAGGAGGTCAAGACCCGCTCGGTCCTGACCTGTGAGTCGGCCGTCGGCACCTGTGCCTTCTGCTACGGCCGCTCGCTGGCCACCGGCAAGCTGGTCGACATCGGTGAGGCGGTCGGCATCATCGCCGCCCAGTCCATCGGTGAGCCCGGTACCCAGCTGACGATGCGTACCTTCCACACCGGTGGTGTGGCCGGTGACGACATCACCCAGGGTCTGCCCCGTGTCGTCGAGCTCTTCGAGGCCCGGCAGCCCAAGGGTGTCGCCCCGATCTCGGAGGCGGCCGGCCGCGTCCGCATCGAGGAGACCGAGAAGACCAAGAAGATCGTCATCACCCCGGACGACGGCACCGACGAGACGGCGTTCCCGATCTCGAAGCGCGCCCGTCTGCTCGTGGGCGAGGGCGACCACGTCGAGGTGGGCCAGAAGCTCACCGTGGGTGCCACCAACCCGCACGACGTGCTGCGGATCCTCGGCCAGCGTGCCGTCCAGGTCCACCTGGTCGGCGAGGTCCAGAAGGTCTACAACTCGCAGGGTGTGTCGATCCACGACAAGCACATCGAGATCATCATCCGGCAGATGCTGCGCCGCGTGACGATCATCGAGTCGGGCGACGCGGAGCTGCTGCCCGGCGAGCTCGTCGAGCGTTCGAAGTTCGAGACCGAGAACCGTCGTGTGGTCCAGGAAGGCGGCCACCCGGCCTCCGGCCGTCCGCAGCTGATGGGTATCACCAAGGCCTCGCTGGCGACGGAGTCCTGGCTGTCGGCCGCCTCCTTCCAGGAGACGACCCGAGTCCTGACGGATGCGGCGATCAACGCCAAGTCCGACAGCCTCATCGGCCTCAAGGAGAACGTCATCATCGGTAAGCTCATCCCGGCCGGTACGGGTCTGTCCCGCTACCGCAACATCCGGGTCGAGCCGACCGAGGAGGCCAAGGCCGCGATGTACTCGGCCGTCGGCTACGACGACATCGACTACTCGCCGTTCGGCACCGGCTCCGGCCAGGCCGTTCCGCTGGAGGACTACGACTACGGTCCGTACAACCAGTAAGCGAGTCGCTTGACCGAAGGGCGGTCACCCCGAGAGGGGTGGCCGCCCTTCGGCGTTCGCCCCCGGAGGGGTCAGCGCGCGGTCAGCTCCCAGGCCGTCACGGCGACCGTGGCCACCGCGGCGAGGGCGCCGATGCTGGCGAGCGGCCAGCGGGCGCGCTCCAGGGCGTCGAGCCGCGCCTCGTGGTCGGCGAGCTGCTTGTCGGTCTGGTCGCTGCGCTGGACCAGCAGGGCGAGCGAGCCGTCGACGCGGGCGAAGCCGGCCTCCAGCGTGCCGCGCAGCCGTTCCAGTTCGAGCGCGACGGCGACCGGATCGTTCGGGTCAGACTCGGTCATCGGCCGCCTCCGGAAGGGCTTCCGGGCGGACCTCCGGGTCGGCCACGGGCGCGAGCTCGTGGACCGGGGCGAGCTCCTGGGCCGGCGCCGGGTCGACGCGCAGCCAGGACGGCAGCAGCGCCTGGAGCACCGGGTAGGCCATCACCCGGGTGAGGGCGCCGGCCACGGCCAGGGCCGCCGCGACCCAGGGGAGGGTCGCGGGGATGCCGGAGGCGTCGACCAGGGCCGGCAGCACCACGGCGATGCCGACGGCGGTCTGCAGCACGGTGCGGACCGTGCGCTTGGCGGCTTCGGACATGGGTGGTTCTCCTTGCGTGGGGGTTCGGTGCGGGGGGCTTACTGGACGAAGGGGACCTTCAGCGCGTTCCAGGAGGCGCGGCCCGGCCAGCCGTCGGCGTCGGTGCCGGAGAAGCCCAGCTTCCGCTGCCAGGCGGCGTACGACCGGCGGTCGGCCTCGGACCAGCGCGGGCTCGGGCCGACCTGGTAGCGGCCGCAGCCCTCGGCGGTCAGCCGGCGGCCCATCGCGGTGACGACGGGGGAGCTGGGGGTGGTCCTGAAGAAGGCGGTCCCGGGGAACGGCTGGTAGCGCGGGGCGGCCGGCTTGGGGGCGGTGGGCTTGGCGGCCGGGGCGGAGCCGAGCCGCTTCTGGACCCGCTCGCGCATGCCCGGCATGCCGAAGCCGCGCGGGTCGTTCTTCCAGTCGGACCACTCGGAGTGGCCGATCACGGACTTGGCGCCCCAGTCGTGGGCGCGGCACAGGGCGGCGGACACCCGCTCGATGGCGTCGAGCTGGGCGGGCGGCCACGGGTCGCTGCCGTTGCCGAGGTTGATGCACTCGAAGCCGTAGAAGCGGGAGTTGCCGTCGACGGCGCCGGCGCTGCCCTGGTGTTCGCGCGGGCCGGGCGGGCGGTCCCCGTAGGTCTCGGTGATCACGGCCTGGAGGACGGACGGGTCGCCGCCGCCGGCGTGGTTGGCGCGGCCGCTCGCGACCAGGTGGACCGAGCCGTCCTTGGCGATCACTCCGTGGCAGAGCGGCCCGGGCAGGCCGGCGTAGCCGTCGTAGCAGAGCGCGACGGTGTTCTCCGTGCCGGCGGAGACGGTGTGGTGGATCATCACGCCGGTCACGGGGCCCCAGGCGCCGTGGCCGTTGCGGTTGTGGGTGCGCCAGCCGTCGTGCTCGACGACGGTGACGCCTTCGGCGCGGAGCGCCGCGACGAAGCGGTCCGCGGACAGGGGAGTGGCCATCTGTGTCCTCCGGGCATGCGAAAACCCCGGCCGGATCGGCACGGGGCGTGGGACGTACGGGGGCGGGCGGGGCGGCCCGCCGGGGTTACGGGGCCGGGGCGGGGGCCGGCGGCGCCCAGGTGGCGCAGAGCGCGGCGTAGGCGGCGCGACGGTTGTCGAAGTCGGCGAGCGCCGTGGCGACGGCCCGCTGCACGGCCGTCGGGTCGGGGACGGCCGGGTTGCCGTCCTGGGCGGTGACGACGACGAGGGCGCTGCCGCGCAGGACGGCGTCGCCCGCGCCGTTCTCGCTGAACGTGGCCGAGACCTGGACCGACGGGTACTGGCCGGTGACCGGGTCGCGGTCGAGGGTGCCGCCGAAGGAGTTGTCGTAGACGCGGATGTCGAGGGTGTGGCCGTTCTCGGTCACACGGGCGCGGCCCGCGTAGTCGATGGCCACGCCCCACGGCTGGGTGGGGTCGATGTTCATGGGTGCTCCTCTTGCTCCTGGACGGGCCGGTCAGCTCTGGGTGCCGTAGATGAGGACGGGCTGGGCGTAGACGGTGCCGCCGGAGGCCAGGGCCTGGATCTCGATCTTCATGGTCTGGCTGAACCGGGTCTTGAAGTCGCCGGGCAGCAGGCCGGTGTAGTCGTAGGTGGTGCCGGCCGTGACGGTGGGGCCGAACTGCACGTCGTCGACCATGACCCGGACCTGGCCGGTGGCGCCGGTACCGGCCGCGGTGCTCAGCGAGATGCGCATCTTCGGCTGCCAGATCGGGTTGAAGGACCGGGCGATGGTGGTGAAGGAGCCGTTGGCGGTCTGCGGCCAGCGGGTCGTGCTGGTGTCCTTCGGCGGCATCAGCGCGAGCCAGGGCCGGGCGAGGCCGCCGGTCACGATGTCGTCCGAGAAGATCTCGTGGACGTACCCGTCGTACATCCGGATCACCGGCCGGGTGGGCACGGTGTTCGGGTCGGGGCGGATCTCGTTGAGCGGCGGCCGGGTGTTGACGGCGGTGGACAGTGCCTTCAGCCGGCGCTCCATCTGGTTGAGCCGGTCGATGATGTCCTCGGGCAGCTGGGGCATCAGGCCTCCTCGAGGTAGAGCTCGGCGGTGTCGGGGCGGCCCCGCTCCGGGGGCGTGACCTTGACGCCGATGATGCGGTAGCGGGCGTCGAGGCCGGTGGAGAACCACTCGTCGGTGATCCGGATGCGGGCCACCCGACCGAGCAGCGCCGGCGGGACGATCCCGCCGAGGTGGATGCTGACCTCGGGGATCAGGACGGCGCCGCGGGCCTCGGCGAGTTCGGCTGCGGCCACCTGGTTGAGGGTGAGCTGGTCACCGATCTCGTTGTGGTCCGAGGACAGGTCGATCTTCGGCCAGCCGTCGACGAGCAGTCCGGTGTCGACCTGCTCGGCGGAGAACAGCGGCCGGGACTCGGCGCCGGCGTTGGAGTTCACCGAGGCGCCGCGGGCCATCGCGGTGGTGCCGCCGCGCGTCGCGTCGTACGGGAAGGAGTACGACAGGATGACGCCGGGCCGGTCGAAGAGCAGGTCGGTGGCGCCGGTACGGATCTTGGTCGAGCCGAGCCGGAGTTGCCGGACGCGCTTGCCGTCCTCCGGGTCCCGGTAGACCAGGATCTGGTACTCGAAGCCGTTCTGGAGGTCGGCGAGCTGGCTCAGGGCGTCCTGGTAGACGGTCTCGTCGCCGAGGCGGTAGTTGACCGTCCGCTTGATGTCGGAGGTCTCCTCGCCCATGGTGAGCGTGAAGCAGCCCGGGCCCTTGGTGAGCTCGGTCCACAGCTTGCGGGCGATCTCCAGCTGGTCGGTGTCCGTGAACGCGAGGTCGGTGCGGATGCGGCGGCGGGCCGCGTACGAGTCGAAGGTGGCGGCCTGCAGGGACAGGGTGAGCACCCCGCGCCCGCTGGACTGGAGCGTGGTGGTCCAGATGATGCCGCCCCACCACAGGTCGCCGCCGCGCTCCAGGTAGATCGCGGTGCGGCCCTCGCGGACCTTCTTGACCCGCTCGGCGATCTCCTGGTTGGGGATCGGGATGGTGCCGGACAGCGAGCCGGCCTTGCCGATGTAGTCGTCGAAGGAGACGTCGCGCAGCGGCAGGATGTCGATGGTCTGGTCGGTGATCAGGTCGCAGAAGATGGCCCGGTAGGGCGTGTCGAGTGCCATCACGGGCCTCCTTACAGGACGTAGGTGGCGGAGACGCGGATGTTGCGTCCGCCGGCCAGCTGGCCGTTGGGGGACCAGGTGCGCAGGTCGATCTGCCCGTTGGTGTTGATGTTGGCGCCGCCCGAGCCGAAGCCGTCACAGGCGACGGCCTCGAAGGAGATGGTGGGGCGCCAGCCGGCGGGCAGGGTGCACAGCGGCTCGTCGCTGATCTGGCCGGTGTTGTCGGCGGTGACGGTGGAGCCGGTGCGGGTGACGGTGACGGTCATGGTGCACAGACCGCTCTTGGTCCTGCGGGCGAAGAACGAGACCACGCCCCAGTTGGGGAGCGGGGTGACCCCGCTGGTGGCGGTCTCGTTCTCGAGCGGCGGCTGGTAGTTCGCCCACGAGGTGCCGTTCCAGCGCTGGAGGTTGCCGACGTTGTCGCGGTACTGGCCGGTGTAGGAGCCGGTCGAGACGGTGCCGCTGGGGGCGACGCCGCCGATCTCCTTCGGGTAGGCGACCCAGGAGGTGCCGTCCCAGCGCTGGAGGAAGTGGGCGTTGTCGTTGTCCTGGTACTGGCCCGGGTAGGAGCCGGCCAGGCCCGCGTTGTTGTAGACGGGCAGGATGCCGCCGGACGAGACGGTCGTCTGGCGCAGGTCGGTGGCGGCGCCGCCGACCCAGTCGATGCCGCCGGTGCCGGCGGAGGCGCCCTTCTTGACCAGGACGGAGAACAGGACCAGCGAGCGCGCCGGGGCGGTCGGCAGGACCGGGACGGCCGCCGGCTGGCCCTTGATGATCTCGATGCCGGCCGTGTACTTGCCGAGGGCGTCGACGTCGTTGTCGTACACCCGCACGACGACCAGGTCGAGCCGCGGGTTGAGCGGGTCGCCGTCGCCGAAGGTGATGACGACGTCCTCGTCGAGGGCGACCGGGTAGGCGCCGTCGGTGTTGCCGCCCTGGATGACGGCCTTGCCGTGGTAGACGATGGCCGTCATCGGGCCGTTGGAGCCCATCCAGAGGCCGCCGACGCGGAACTTGCCGTCGTACGTGCCGGGCAGGACGCCCGACCGTACGCCGAGCGGGTTGACGGGGGTGGTGGCGCCGATGGCGGTGACGCGGGTGTTCTGACGGGTCTGACCGGTGGGCAGCAGCCAGCCGGAGCGTACGGGCATGGATCTCTCCTCGGGAGGGGGCGGGCGGGCGGCTCAGTACTGCGGGGTGACCTGGATGTACGAGTTGTCGAACCAGGCCCGCACGTTCGCGTTGGAGGTCCGGAAGTACGCGGTGACCGTGTAGGTCTGACCCGGGGTCAGGGCGTAGAGGCGCTGGATGGTCCCGACCGACTGGGCGTCCGTCGGGTCGGCGGACTTGGACGACATCGCGGCCAGTTCGTCCTCCACCTCGCGGACCACGGTGGCGCCCTGGGTGATCCGCACGCACATGAAGGCCGAGCTGGCGATGCCCGTGGTGCCGCTGGCCAGGCTGAGCTCCATCCGGGAGCCGAAGCTGAGGATGGCCTGCTTGGACTCGGGGGCGACGAAGCTCACCGCGAGCGGGTTCTCGGCCCGCTCGACGAGCGCGTTCACGTACGTCGTCGAGACCGTGTAGCCCGCGTCCAGCGAGTCGTTGAAGTACGGGCCGGGGTACGCCGGCGCCCACGCCGAGCCGGTCCAGCGCTGCAGCGGGCCGTCGGCGACGGCGCGGTACTGCCCGTTGTAGGTGCCGGCGCTCGCGGCGGGCACGGAGCTCGGCACGATGCCGCCGATGGCCTGCGGGTACGCGACCCACTTGCCGCCGTCCCAGCGCTGGAGCTGGTCGTTCGCGGTGTCCTGGTACTGGCCCGGGTAGGCGCCCGGCAGCACCGGGCCCTCGACCGGGAGGATGCCGCCGACCGCGACGACCGGGGTGCGCAGGTCCTTCAGGGCGCTGTTCCACGGGATGCCGCCGTTGCCCGCGCTGGCGCCGGCCGGGACGGTCACCTCGTACAGCGGCAGGCTGCGCGGCGGGGCGACCGGGGCCTTCGGGGTCTGCTCGGCGACGCCCTGGATGACCTCGATCCTGGCCTCGTTGCGGGTGGAGCCGTCGTAGAGGTTGTCGTAGATCTTCAGGACGACCAGGTCGATGCGCCCGTACTGGGCGTTGCCCACGGCGAAGGTGACCTGCTCGGCGGCGGGCAGGGTGACCGGGTAGACGCCCTGGGAGATGTCTCCCTGGATGACGGCCCGGCCCTCGGAGACGGTCGCGGCCATGGCGGACGCGTTCGTCATCCAGAAGCCGGAGAGGCGCCACTGGCCTCCGTAGGAGCCCGGCAGGATGCCCGAGCGCACCTGTACGGGGTTGATCATCGTGGTCGGCGTCTGGGTGAGCCGGGTGTCCTCGCGGGTCTGGCCGGTCTCGGCGACCCAGCTGCTGCGCAGGTTCATGGGGTTCTCCATTCCAGGAGGGGCGGGGGAGCGGGGGTCAGGACTTGAGCCACTCGGCGGTGAGGGTGCAGGCGTAGCCGGAGCCGCCGAGCGTCTTGATCGGCGCGGTGTGGCTGTGGTAGCCGGCGAGCTGCAGGGTGTCGCCGGCGACGAGCCGCATCACGCCCGTGCCGCCGACGGAGATGGCGCCGTTGCCGGCGGGGACGAGCCAGGTCGTACGGGACTGGCCGACGCCGCTGACCACGATGCGGGCGCCGCGCATGCCGGTCTGGGCGTCGTTGGCCCAGGTGGCCTGGCCGGAGACGCGCCACCAGCCGGTGCGCGGCACGACGTAGGTGCTGGTCCCGTTCCAGCCGCGGCCGTCGTCGACCTCGACGGTCGGCAGGGTGAGCACGGTCCAGACGTTGGGCGGGACGGTCTGCTGCTCGCCGGACAGCCACTGCGTGACGCCGAGCAGGACCTTCGAGGTGCCCTCGGCGTACTGCCAGTTGGTGCCGTCCCAGCGCTGCAGGATCCCGGCGTTGTCCCGGTACTGGCCGATGTAGCTGCCGGTGGACACCAGGGAGCCGGGCGCGATGCCGCCGTTGGCCCGGGGGTAGGAGACCCAGGTCGAGCCGTCCCAGCGCTGGAGCATGCCGCTCGTGTCGCGGTACTGGCCGACGTACGCGCCCTTGAAGCCGCTCGTCGGCAGGATGCCGCCGAGCGCCACCACGGGCCAGTGCTGGGTGGTGACGCCGCCGGTGGTCCAGGCGATGCCGCCGGTGCCGGCCGAGGTGCCCTTCGGCACCCGGACCGTGTAGAGCTGCTGGGTGCTGCCGGGGCCGCTCGCCGGGGCGACCGGCTGGGCCGCCGGCGTGCCCTTGACCAGGCGGACGACGGCGTCGGTGACGCCGGTCTTGTCGTAGGCGTCGTCGATGACGGCCAGTTCGATCAGGTCGATCCGGTCGTACTGCGGATCGCCGTCGGGGACGGTGATCGTCTCCGGGGAGATCGCGGCGACCAGGTAGGCGCCCTGACGGGTCTCGTCGCCCTGGATGATCGCCCGGCCGGTGCCGATGGCGCACTGCATGGCGGACGTCGCGGTCAGCACGAAGCCGCCCGGCACGATGCCCTGCCGGGAGCGGAGCGGAGTCTCCTCGGGGCTCTGGCCGCTCGGGGTGAGCAGGGCGGCCAGGGTGAGACGGGTGTCCTCGCGGGTCTGGCCCGTGGGCTGGAGCCAGGCGGCCCGTACGGTCATGGTTCACCTCTTTCTACGGGGTGGGTCACAGGCCTTCGGTCACCACTCGGCGCTGCGCCAGCGGACCGTCATCAGGGCCTCGGGAGTGGCCGCGTCGGGCCGGAACGCCAGTTCGGTGCGGCCGGGTTCGAGGAGGAACAGCTCCTCGGGGCTGGAGTCGGCCATGGCGGTGTGACGGCGGGACGCGGTGTTGTTGAGCATCACGGTGCCGTTGGCGGTGTCGACGACGAGCTCGTCGCCGGCGGCCAGGTCGATCGCGTACCGCAGGCGGCGCCGGCTGACCCGCTCGGTGACGGTCGGCATGGAGCACGGGCCGCGGAAGACGATCACCGGGTGGGTCGCGGCGGAGCCGGTGTTCACGGCGACGGCGTCACCGGTGGACTTGGCCTCGCCCCAGCTGAGCGGCCACGTCAGCGGCCAGACCAGGCCCGATTCCGGCTGCGGCGGGGTGGTGGAGGCGGACTGCTCGTCGACGGCGTAGCGGCGCGGGTCGGTGGCGAGCCACTGGATCGACATCTTGGAGCTGCCCTGGGTGGCGAAGCCCTGGTCGGCGGGGACCACGCGCTGGGCGATCCGGGCGCGGACGGAGAGCATCTCGCCGTGCAGCCGGACGGTGAGCCAGCGCTCCTCGTCGAGCAGGGCGAGCGCCTGGCGCAGGGCGCGGACGGCCTCGCCGGCCTGGTTCCACTCCGGCATCAGGACGATCGTGCCGCCGATCTTGCGCGGCTTGGCGTAGCGGGAGCCGGGCCAGGCACCGTGCGAGGTGGGCCGGTCGGCGTCGGAGGAGTCGTACTCGGGCAGGTCCTCCCAGCCCTGGAGTCCGCTGCGGTCGACGGCGAACGGCGTACCGGGCCCGATGAGCAGCCCGGCCCACTGCAGCTGCCCGTCCTGGGTGATCAGCGAGCCGGGCGCGAGGTCGGCGGTGAAGTTGCTTCCGGCATAGGGGGCGGTGGTCTCGGCCATGAGGCCGTCACCTCACTTCTGAGGGGTGTCGGGTGGGTGGGGGCGTCAGGCGTGGGCGGCCATGAGGAAGAGCAGGTCCTCGGCGGTCGACCGGGGGCCGGCGCTCGGGTCCTCGTGGAAGTCCCGGATCCGGTGCGGCGGTTGCGGCGGCTCGGTGAGCGCCGGGACCGTGCGGGACTCCAGGACGGTGAGCGGGTCGATGCGGGGCGCGGTGTCGGAGCCGGGGAAGACGACGCCGCCTTCGGCGAGCATCGGGATCTTGGGGATGTCGACGCCGAAGTGCTTGCCGAGGAAGTCGAAGCTCAGCTTGTTGAGGCCGTCGATGATCCAGTTGGCGAAGGCGATGAGGCCCTTGATGGGCCCCGTCACCACGCCGCTGACCGAGGTCAGCGCGCCCTTGATGAGCTCGCCGAAGCCGCGCATGGCCCCGCCGACGGCGGTGTTCGCGGAGCGGAAGAAGCCCGGGACCTGCTCGGTGAAGAAGGACAGCATCGGCTGGATGGCGCTGCGGATCCCGCCCATGGCGCCGGAGGCGATGCCGCGGAGGGCGGCGGACGAGGACGAGACGGAGGAACCGGTGCCGGAGAAACCGCCGACGGCTGCGCCGATGACGGTCAGGGCGGCGGTGATGACCGTGAGGTAGCCCTGGAAGTACGTCATGACGGCGTCGCCGAGGAACTCCATGACCGGCTGGAGGTACTTCCAGATCGACTCGAAGCCCTTGAACACCTGCTCCATGACCTGCTCGATGATGCGCTGTCCGGCCTCGCTGTTCATCGCGTACTCGATGAGCCAGGCGGCGACCGGGAGCAGGATGCCGATGAGGAAGCCGAGCGGGTTGGCCCGCATGGCGACGTTGACGGCCATCATGACGACGGAGGCGACGGTCATGACCATGCCGAACTTGTCCATCAGCTTGGTGATGATGTCGGTGACGGGGAGCAGCGGCACCAGGATGGTGAGGATCCCGCCGAGGCCCTTGCTGAGCTTGCCGAAGGCTCCCTTGGCCTTGCCCGCCTTGTCGCCGAAGGACTTGACGCCGCGGGGGGCGGTGGTGCGGCCGATCTTGGTGGTGGAGGTGGCGGTGGTGGTGGCGTCGGCGCGGAAGCGCCCCAGTGCGCCGCCGGCTCCCTGGGCTTCGGTGGTGAGGCGGCGGACCTTGCCCGACGCGTCCCGGAAGCTCTGCGCCTGCCGACGCAGGGTCGAGACGGCCTGCCGGAGGTTTCCGCTGACCGTCTGGAGCGCGGGCGTGACGGGCCCGAGCAGGTTGGTCAGGGGCAGGGTCGCCATGACCGCGGTCATCCGCGCGCCTTGGCCAGGTACATCAGCGCGTCCGCGGTGGACTGCGGGTCGCTGTTACGGGCCGCGTGGTAGTTCTCGATGTGCAGCCCGACGCCGCCGCCCCGGCCCGACTGCAGCTGTGCCGACATCCGCGCCCGGCGCGCGGTCATCGCGAGCAGCCGGTCCAGCTTGGAGAGCGGGAGCACGGCCTCGGCCTCGCCCGCCTCGGCGATGATCGCGGGGACACCACCGGCGCGCGGCATGACGACACCACCGGTGGCCAGCATCGGGATGGTGGGGACGCTGACGCCGAAGGTCTTGCCGCCGACGATCGGCACCCAGCCCGGGACGCTGACCTTGACCCGGTTGACGGCGCCGATCAGGCGGTTGATCAGGCCGATGATGGAGTTGATCGGGCCGGAGACGCCGCTCTTGATGCCGTTGAACGCCCGGGACGCGATGTCCTTGAGGCCGTTCCAGATGGACGACATCTTGTCCTTGACGGCCTGGAAGGCGCTGGGGATCGCGCTCTTGATCCAGTTGACCACCGGGGTGATGACGGCCTTGATGCCGTTCCAGACGGTGCTGATGACCGTCTTGATCGCCTTCATCACGGTGGTGATGACGGTCTTCCAGATGTTCACGTAGGTCTTGACGACGGTGGCGACCGCCTTGACCACGGTCGAGATGGAGCTCTTGATGGCGTTCCAGACCGTCTTGATCAGCGCGCCCGCGTTCTTCATGATCGGGCCGATGGCCTTCATGACGGCGCTGATGACGACCTTGATGGCGTCGAACGCCTTCTTCATGATCGTCTGCATGGTCTTCGAGCGGGACGCCATCTCGACGATCTTCTCGATGAGCGGCATGAACAGCTCGATCAGACGGGCCAGGAAGTTGCCCTTCATGGACTTGTTGAGCTTGTCCTGGCCCTTGGCGGCCTTCCCCGCGCCGGACTCGTACTTGCCCAGCTTGCCGCCGGCGGACTGGCCGGTCTGACCCGCCTTGGCCATCGAGCGCTCGGCCTGGTCGGAAGCCGTCTTGAGGCTCTTGAGCTGAGAGGTGGTCGACTGGGCACTGGTCTTGAGCTGCTTGACGCCGTTCGAGGCGGAGGTGGAGCCGCTGGCGACGCGGGTGACGGCCTGCGCGCTCTGCTGGGCGTTGTTCTTGAGGTTCTTCAGGGCCGATGACGTGCCGGTGAGGGCTTTGGCGAGAGACATGGTTCACCTGGTTTCGGTAGGACGGCGAACGGACGGTGTGGCTGCGGAAGCGGGTGTCAGGCTTCTTGGGCGGCTTGCCTGAGCGCGGTCCGCAGCGAGTTGACGTCCTTCGTGGTCGCCTTCGCGGCCGTCTTGAACCGGTTCTTCGCGCGCTCCTCCTTGCGGCCGTACAGCTGTGCCTTGCGCATGAAGGTGCGCGCCTTCTTCTCGATCCGGGCCGCGGACTTCGTGATGTCCTTGAGCGCGTCGCGGGCCTTCTTCTCCTCCGCCCGGGCCTGGCGGGCCTTCTCCTTGACCTTGGCCAGCCACTCGTCGGATTCCTTGCCCTGGCGGTGGCGCTTCTCGGCGAAGGGGACGCGGGCTTCGGCGTCCTGGCGCCTGGACACGGCGTTCTTGTACGCGTCCTGGGCGGCGGTGACCTTGTCGAGGCGCCGCTTCACCTTGGCGTGCCGGCGGTTCAGCTTGCGCTGGAACTTCTCCATCTTGAGCTGGAAGTGCTTGGCCGGGTCGGCCAGCTTCCAGCCCCTGATCTGGCGCCCCATCACGGTGAGGCCCTTTTCGTCGATCTTGATGGCGGCGTAGCCGAGCGAGGCCACCGTCAGACCGGCGAACTCCATTTTCAGGAGCGTGATGTCGGCCTTCATGCCCGAGACGGTGCTCGAGAGGTTGACCGCGGTCTTCTTGGTCTCGGTGTAGTCCTTCTGGAGGTCGAGCCACGGGGGCGCCTTGACCAGCGCTCCTGAGATGTCCTGGATGGGATCGGGAACGGTTCCCATGGGTGTCCTCGATTCGGGAGGTCGTGCCGCGGCGCACCCGGAAACGCCTGAGCCGCCTGTCCCCGGCGGGGGAGGCGGCTCGTGTGCGTGGGCGGCGGGTTGATCCCGCCGGCGAGGGCGTGGCGTGGGTGTCAGCGGCGGCGGAGTTCGGCCAGGGCGTCGTTCCAGCCGGCCGTGTAGGCGCGGGTCTCGCGAGCCGCGACCTCTGCGTCGAGGGTGGCGAGCAGTGCGCGCTTGTCGAGGGGACCGGGGCCTTGGAGCAACGCGTTGAGCCTGTCGTGGAGCGTGCTCCCTGCGCGGCTTCCCCCGGTCTGAGACGTCATGGTGCCCTGCCCTCCGGTGATCGAACTACTGTGCGATGCATTGTCGAACGAAAGTTCGAACTTTGTCGAGCCTGAAACGCCCGGCGCGGCGTCTTCCACCGGGGTCGCCTCAGAACGGTCCTGATCGGAGCCAGTGTTCGAGCCGGGGTACTCTGGATGGCGCGTTCCCCGAACCTGACACAGTCGGGGGACGGCGGGGCGCGAGGGGCGCGCGGGGACCCCAGGGGGCTTGGAAGGCAGTGCTGACGCATGGACACGGAGCCGGGAGCTAGCCGGCGGGAACGGGCCGTCGACTGGCTCGAGTCCCACCCGGATCTGCCCCATCTGTTCGCACGTCTCGCGGAACTGGTCCATGTCACCGGCTACGCCCCGGAGGACCTCGTCGTCCTGCCCCGCTCCGAAGTGGACCGCCGCGAGACCGCAGGCTTCACCGCCGGATGGGCCGAGGCCGTCTCCGACGAACTGCCGCGCATCCGCAGGGAGTACGAGAAGCGCGTCGCCGACGCCTACGCGCAGGGACAGGGCGACGCGCGTGGTATACGCCGCCCCCAGCGACGGTCGGACACGCCCCAGGACGGCGCCCGGGTCATCGCGCTGCCCTTCGCCCGGCTCCTGGAACCCCCGGCCGTCGTGGTCCAGGCCGAGGAACGGGTCCGCAGGGAGCGGGAGTTGTTCGAACAGAGCCCCGAGCCGGAGCACGAGCCCGTTCATGAGCGGGAGCCCGACCCGACGCCGGAGCCCGACCTCCTGGTGACGGCTCAGGAGAGCCGTACGCGCAGGAACGCCCAGCCGGTACGGAAGGTGGTACGCGGCAAGGGCGGCCGCCCGATCGTGCCTCCCCTCGCCGGCGTACCCGTGCAGAGCGGAACGGGTGGTGAACGTCGGGACCCGGAGCCGGCCGAGCCGGACGCGGCGGCGGGCAAGGGGCGGCGTCTCTCCGACCGGGCCAGAGCCCTGGAGAAGGGAATGGCCGCGGAGCGAGCACAGGAAGCGCCCCCGGAGCCCGTTCCCTGACGGGAACGGGCTCCGGGGGCCGTGGGGGAGGCGGGGTCAGCCGAAGAAGCGGGCGAGGGTACCCAGGGACACCGCCTCGACGGCGCTCTCCTCCGTGGAGTCCTCGTCCTGCTCCTCCTCGTCCTCGTCCTCGTCGGAGTCGCCCGGACGAGGAATGGGCTGCGGGGGCTCGGGCTGTTCGCCGTCCTCGTCCGCGTTGACGGCGGCGAACATCCAGTTGGCGACGGCCAGATGGTCCACCGCGGCCGCCAGCAGGTGGTCGGTGACCGACCAGTCCGCGGCCTCGCCGTGCAACTCCCGCTGCACGGCGCTGTCGGCCGGCAGATGTGTGATCAGCGCGGCGACGCGCCGACTGGAGAGATCACCGCGGTACCAATCGAGGAGATCGGTGCCGTAGTAGCGGAGGAAGTCCGCCTCAAGGGCCTCGGCGTGTTCGTCGACGAACTCGACGAGGCTCAGTCTTCCCCCAGGCCGAGCCCGGTCTCCTCGCCGTAGGCCTCAAGGATCGCGGCGATGTCCTGCATCGTCACGTCGTGCTGTTCGAAGCGGGCGAACTGCGCCCCACCCATCAGGAGCGAGAGCAGACCGTCCACGTCGTTGTCGTCCAGCTTGCTCAGCTTCTTGGCGGTCGCGCGGGAGAGCTCGGTCGGGAGCGTGAAGGACTCGCCGTCCAGCTCGAAGGACCAGTCGTGGCCGGAGACCTCCAGGCGCTGGGCGCGAGCGGCGTTGACGTCGAAACGGGCCATGGTGTGCGTACTCCTTGTTCGCGTGGTTCGCGTGGGTGAAGAGCAGAAGGGGCGGGGCGGGACGGCGCGTGGCCGTCCCGCCCCGGGTGGGGAGTGATCCGCCGGATCAGACCGTCGCGGAGTACTGGTCGTCCTTCATCAGGAAGGACGCCAGCGGCTTGCCGTCACCGTTCGACATCGCCGTGAAGGTCACGCCCAGCTGGGACGCGGCCTTGCGGTTGAGCTTGATGTCGTCGGTGGCGGTCACCTGGCCGCGCGGGATGATGAAGCGGTAGGTGACGGCGGTGGTGCCGCCGGCCTTCACGTCGGTGAACTCCAGGCCGAGGGCGCGGACGTCCGCGAACGGACGCTCGGCGATCTCGTACTTGTAGGTGCCGGTCGCCGGCGCCGGGTCGGCGTCGACCTTGCCGCCGCCCATGAAGAACGGCAGCGTGTCCTCGTTGAACTGGAGCAGCGAGAACTTCAGGGACAGGTCACGGGCCGAGTAGATGTAGTGGACCGGGGAGACCGACTGCCACGAGTCGATGGCCTCCAGCTTGTCCTTCTTCGAGAACGTGACGCCGTCGCCGGTGGTGAAGCCGAGGTTGGTCCAGGACGACCAGTCGGCGACCGCGTCGGCGCCGAAGTTGGGCGCGGCCGTGCCGACCTTGGCGACGTAGAGCTTGCCGCTGCCGGCGACGCGGATCTCGGCAGAGTTGTTTCCAGCCATGGTGGTGTTTCTCCTTGGATACAGAGGGGGTGGGGTCGCCGCCCCGGCGGCCGGGGGATTCCGGCTCCGGGTACGGCAAAGGCCCCGCTGGACGGTCCGGCGGGGCCTGGTCTGGGGCGAGCGGCCGCAAGGGCCCTCGGGGGCGGGGCGTCGAGGAGACCGCTGGGGTCTACAGGACGTCCAGGGAGAGGCGGATCACGCAGAGGTAGCGGTTCGCGCCCCGGTAGAGGTAGTCGGGCATCCAGCGCGGCCCGTCCTCCTCCTCCACGTCGCTGACGTAGGTCACGCCGAGCTGCTTGCCGATGGTGGCGAGCAGCGCCCGGCGGGCCGCGTTGGCGGTGACGTGGGCCGCGGTCTTGTTCGGGCCGTAGACCTCGAACTCGATGAGCGGCTTGTCGACGTGCAGGTCGCCGATCCAGGCGCCGCCGCGGCGGTTGACCAGGACGGCGTTCTGCGTGCCGTCGAAACCGGCGGGCGCCTGGGCGGCGACCGTGACGCCGGCGAGCGCCGGGTCGGCCTTGAGGACGTCGACGACCAGCTTCTCGACGTCCGGGAACGCACTCGGGGGAGTGGTCATGACGGTTCTCCTCGGAGAAGGGGATGGGGTGGGGCGGGCGGTGCGCGGGTGCCGCCCGGGGCGCTCGACGCGGGGAAGGGGGCGGGGGCGCGGAGCGCTCCCGGACGGCGAACGGCGGAGGCCGCGTCCCGTCCTGCGGGCGCAGCTCCGCCGCTGCACCAACTGTGACAGAGAGCGTGCGCGCACGCAACTAGTTCGGTGATCCCCTTCGGGATTCCCTGGGGAGGGGGCTGCTGTACGGCGCTGACCTGCGGTTTCGTCTCGGCGGTAGGTTGGCCCGGTCTTCCCCGAACAAGGAGCCGCCCGTGCCCACCGCCCGCCGCCCCCGTCTCCTCTACGTCAGCGACCTCGCCTACCCGGCCCGCGGTCGCCGCTACTGCGACGAGGACATCGACCTCACCGCCCGGCTCCGCGCGGAGTTCGACCTCGCCGTCTGCCACCCGCGGGACGCCGCCGCCCTCATGGACGCCTTCGACGCCGTCGTCGTCCGCAACAGCGGGCCCGTGCTGCACTACCAGGAGGCGTACGACGCCTTCCGCGCCCGCGCGGCGGAGCTGGGCACCCGCGTCTACAACCCGCTGCACGGACGGGGCGACATGGCCGGCAAGCAGTACCTCCTCGACCTCACCGCCGCCGGGCTGCCCGTCATCCCCACCGTCGACCGCGCCCAGGACCTCGAACGGCTGCCCGCCGCCGACACGTACGCGGTCAAGCCCAAGGCCGGGGCCGACTCCATAGGGCTGCGCTTCCTCCCGTACGAGGAGCTCGGCGGACTCGCGTACGGCGAGGGGCTCCTGGTCCAGCCGCGGATCGACTTCCGGTACGAGGTGTCCTTCTACTTCGTCGACGACCGCTTCCAGTACGCCCTGTACGCCCCCGACCCGGAGAAGCGCTGGGAGCTGGAGCCGTACGAGGCCGACGAGGCCGACCTGCGGTTCGCCCGCCGGTTCGTCGACTGGAACACCCTCGACCACGGCATCCAGCGCGTCGACGCCTGCCGCACCCGCGAGGGCGAGCTGCTCCTCGTCGAGCTGGAGGACCTCAACCCGTACCTCTCCCTCGACCTCGTACCGGAGGCCGCGCGCGAGCGCTTCGTGGCCGCCATGGCGGAGTCGCTGCACGCCTTCCTCGCCGCGTAGGGACAGGCGCAGGGAACGCCGGAACGCCGAAGCGCCCCGTGTCTCGGGTGAGACGCGGGGCGCTTCGGCGGATCCGGGGGCTTCAGGCGGTGCGCGGGCGGCGGCGGGCCGTTCGTTCGGCGGCGAAGACGTCCTCCAGGCGGAACAGCTGCGCCCGGCCGGCCTTGCCCGCGGCCCGCAGGTGGCCCAGCTGGACCCACTTGCGGATCGTCGCCGGGGCGACCCCCGCCTCCACGGCGGCGAGCGGGCCCGGGATCAGCGCCGGCAGGGAAAGCGCGGTCGAGCTCAGCATGTGGTCTCCTTCGTGTCGTCCATCGCCGCTTCGATCTCGTCCGTGCGTGCACCCGACGCGTCCGCGAGCTCCGCCCACTCGTCCTCCGGCCACAGGTGCCGGTAGGCCGGGTCGTCCTGGCAGCCGCAGGCCTCGTCCGTGCACAGGCAGGCCGGGTTCACGCACAGCACCGCCCGCCGGTCCGGGAAGGCCCGCAGCGACACCGAGTCGCACCAGGGGCAGCGGCCCGACACCCGTACGACCGTCTCCGCGTCGCCCAGCGTCCGCGCGCAGCGGCGGGCCATCCGGCGGATCTCGTCCCGCACGTGCCGGGCCAGCACCGGGTGGGCGGCGATCGTGTCGAGCGTCCCGGTGACCCGGCGCAGCCGCTCCACCACGCCCGCCCGCCGCGGCCGCGGCAGTCCGAGCCGGGCGCAGACCGCCTCCTCCAGCTCCACCACGCCGTCGGTGATGTCACGGATCGCGTCGGAGATGTGCAGCCGGATCGGGGCCGCGCCGTGGCCCGGTACGGACAGGCCGTGCCGCTGTTCGAGCAGCAGTGCCTCGCGGCGCTCCGCGCGGATCAGCTCGTCCCGCCCGGGGTGGGGGGCGGTGGGCGCGGTCCCGGCGGGGGAGCGGCGGCCGGGGGCGAGCTCCTCGGCGAGCTCGGGGAACTGGCGGGCGAGGGAGGCGGTCCAGAGCACGATGTCCCGCACCACCCGCTCGTCGGCGGGGCCGGCGTCCACGTGCTCAGCCACGGTCGCCTCCGGCGAGGGCGGCGCCCGCGGCGTCCAGGGCGGCGTGATCGGCGAGGGCGTGGTCCGCGGACGGCTCGGCGGTGTCCGCCGGGGCCGGCTCGCCGCGGCGGCGGCGGGGCTTGACCGGGCGTCCGTTGCGCCACAGGCGGCCGGCGCAGACGCCGTCGAACCAGCTCTCGGCGGGGGCGACGGCCGTCTCGCACTCGCGGCGGACGGGGCAGGCGGCGCAGGCACGCAGGGCCGGGGCCGCCTCTTTGCCGCGGCGCGAGAACACGACGGACGGGGAGAGGCCGGCACACGCGGCGGCGGCCTGCCAGGGGGAGGAGTCGTACTGGTGCAAGGAGGTTCTCCACGTTCCGGGGCCCCGTACGCCCCTGGGGCCGGTGTGGCCCGTGGGACTCAGGAGGCCGACGAGTGCGGCGGCGAGAACACTGACATGTTGCGTGCGAGCTCGCAACTACCTTTGTGAGGGCCCCTTCACCGGTTCGACACGATTGCGTGCCCGAAAGCACGTAATTCCGTGCGCGCAAGCACGCTAAAGTAAGGGGCCCGAAGGGTGGGGGAGTTAAGGGAGCGGTACACACATGAGCACTCAAGGGCTCGACGAGTTCGCAGGCTGGGTCGAGAGACTGATGCGAGCGCGCGGCTACGACATCGACAGCCCCCGCGGCGGAGGGAAGTCCCGGATCGCGGACGAGGCCGGAGTGCACCGTGCCGCCGTGACGCGACTGCTGCAGCGGCAGAGCATGCCCGACCTGGAGACCATGCGCAGGATCGCCCCGCTCCTCGGGGTCTCGGTCCGCGACATGCTCATCCGGTCCGGCCGGGTGACCCCGGAGGAGCTGCCGCTCGCGGAGGACCTCCTGGCGCCGGGCGACTGGCAGCCGACCATGGAGGACTTCGCGCGCTGGCTCGGCGTCCCCGACGAGCGGATGGACGTCTTCGTGAAGGTCGTCACGCAGTTCCTGGAGCCCGGGGCGGAGGGTTCCGACGCCCGCGCGGCGGGCGAGCCCCGCCGTGCCGCCCAGGACTGACCCGCGCGCCCACCGCCTCGCCGCGCCGCCTTGCCCGTCCGGGTGACGTTCTCCCGCGTCGCCCGGACCGGCCTGCGCGTGGGCATTTGTTTTGACCGGAGTCCATGCGATAGGTACGCTCATGCCTTGTGCCTGGGGTGTGCCCGGACTCGTGTGCGTGTCTTCCGCCGCAGACTGAGTCCGAAGCCGGCCGCCGCAATCCGCGCTCCTCTCCGCCTCTGGCGGGGGGTTCGCAGGATTCGACACACCCGACCGCGTGGGTCGGAGATGTTCCAGGTTAGTTTTACCGACGGCACACAGAAACCGGAGAAGTAGTGCCTACGATCCAGCAGCTGGTCCGTAAGGGCCGGCAGGACAAGGTCGAGAAGAACAAGACGCCCGCACTCGAGGGTTCCCCTCAGCGCCGCGGCGTCTGCACGCGTGTGTTCACGACCACCCCGAAGAAGCCGAACTCGGCCCTCCGTAAGGTCGCGCGTGTGCGTCTGACCTCGGGCATCGAGGTCACGGCCTACATCCCGGGTGAGGGCCACAACCTGCAGGAGCACTCGATCGTGCTCGTTCGCGGTGGCCGTGTGAAGGACCTGCCGGGTGTTCGTTACAAGATCATCCGTGGTTCCCTCGACACGCAGGGCGTCAAGAACCGTAAGCAGGCTCGCAGCCGCTACGGCGCCAAGAAGGAGAAGTAAGAATGCCTCGTAAGGGCCCCGCCCCGAAGCGCCCGGTCATCATCGACCCGGTCTACAGCTCTCCTCTTGTCACCTCGCTGATCAACAAGATCCTGCTGGACGGCAAGCGTTCCACCGCCGAGCGCATCGTCTACGGCGCCATGGAGGGCCTCCGCGAGAAGACCGGTGCTGACCCGGTCGTCACGCTGAAGCGCGCTCTCGAGAACGTCAAGCCGTCCCTCGAGGTCAAGTCCCGCCGTGTCGGTGGCGCCACCTACCAGGTGCCGATCGAGGTCAAGCCCGGTCGCGCGTCCACCCTGGCGCTGCGCTGGCTGGTCGGCTACTCCCGCGCCCGTCGCGAGAAGACCATGACCGAGCGCCTCATGAACGAGCTCCTCGACGCCTCGAACGGCCTCGGTGCTGCGGTCAAGAAGCGCGAGGACACGCACAAGATGGCCGAGTCCAACAAGGCCTTCGCGCACTACCGCTGGTAGTCGCAACCCACATCGAGACCGAGAGAAGACTGAGCCGATATGGCTACCACTTCGCTTGACCTTGCCAAGGTGCGCAACATCGGCATCATGGCGCACATCGACGCGGGCAAGACGACCACCACCGAGCGGATCCTGTTCTACACCGGCGTCTCGTACAAGATCGGTGAGGTCCACGACGGCGCCGCCACGATGGACTGGATGGAGCAGGAGCAGGAGCGTGGCATCACGATCACCTCTGCTGCCACCACCTGCCACTGGCCGCTCGAGAACGTCGATCACACGATCAACATCATCGACACGCCGGGCCACGTCGACTTCACCGTCGAGGTGGAGCGTTCGCTGCGCGTGCTCGACGGTGCTGTCACCGTGTTCGACGGCGTGGCCGGCGTCGAGCCCCAGTCCGAGACCGTTTGGCGTCAGGCGGACCGCTACGGCGTTCCGCGCATCTGCTTCGTCAACAAGCTGGACCGGACCGGTGCCGAGTTCTTCCGCTGCGTCGACATGATCGTGGACCGCCTCGGCGCGACCCCGATCGTCATGCAGCTCCCGATCGGCGCCGAGATGGACTTCCAGGGCGTCGTCGACCTCGTCCGCATGAAGGCGCTTGTCTGGTCCGCCGAGGCCAGCAAGGGCGAGATGTACGACGTCGTCGACATCCCGGCCACGCACACCGAGCTCGCCGAGGAATGGCGCGCCAAGCTGGTCGAGGCCGTCGCCGAGAACGACGAGGAGCTCATGGAGCTCTTCCTCGAGGGCCAGGAGCCCACCGAGGAGCAGCTCTACGCCGCGATCCGTCGCATCACCATTGCCTCGGGCAAGGGTGGCGAGACCACGGTCACCCCGGTGTTCTGTGGCACCGCGTTCAAGAACAAGGGCGTTCAGCCCCTGCTCGACGCGGTCGTTCGCTACCTCCCGTCCCCCCTCGACGTCGAGGCCATCGAGGGCCACGACGTCAAGGACGCCGAGGTCGTCGTCAAGCGCAAGCCGTCCGACGACGAGCCGCTGTCGGCCCTCGCGTTCAAGATCGCGAGCGACCCGCACCTCGGCAAGCTCACCTTCGTCCGGATCTACTCCGGTCGCCTGGAGGCCGGCACCGCGGTGCTGAACTCCGTCAAGGGCAAGAAGGAGCGCATCGGCAAGATCTACCGCATGCACGCGAACAAGCGTGAGGAGATCGACTCGGTGGGCGCCGGCGACATCGTCGCCGTCATGGGCCTCAAGCAGACCACCACCGGTGAGACGCTGTGTGACGACAAGAACCCGGTCATCCTGGAGTCCATGGACTTCCCGGCGCCGGTCATTCAGGTCGCCATCGAGCCCAAGTCCAAGGGTGACCAGGAGAAGCTGGGTGTTGCCATCCAGCGTCTCGCGGAGGAGGACCCCTCCTTCCAGGTTCACTCGGACGAGGAGACCGGCCAGACCATCATCGGTGGTATGGGCGAGCTTCACCTCGACATCCTCGTCGACCGTATGCGTCGCGAGTTCAAGGTCGAGGCGAACGTCGGCAAGCCGCAGGTCGCGTACCGCGAGACGATCCGCAAGGCCGTCGAGCGACTGGACTACACCCACAAGAAGCAGACCGGTGGTACCGGTCAGTTCGCCAAGGTGCAGATCGCGATCGAGCCCATCGAGGGCGGCGACGCCTCGTACGAGTTCGTGAACAAGGTCACCGGTGGCCGCATCCCGAAGGAGTACATCCCTTCGGTGGACGCCGGTGCGCAGGAGGCCATGCAGTTCGGCATCCTGGCCGGCTACGAGATGACTGGCGTCCGCGTCATCCTTCTCGACGGTGGCTACCACGAGGTCGACTCCTCCGAGCTCGCGTTCAAGATCGCCGGTTCGCAGGCCTTCAAGGAGGCCGCGCGCAAGGCTTCGCCGGTCATCCTCGAGCCCATGATGTCCGTCGAGGTCACCACGCCCGAGGACTACATGGGTGAGGTCATCGGCGACATCAACTCCCGCCGTGGTCAGATCCAGGCCATGGAGGAGCGCAGCGGCGCTCGCGTCGTGAAGGGCCTCGTGCCCCTCTCGGAGATGTTCGGCTACGTCGGAGACCTCCGCAGCAAGACCTCGGGTCGCGCAAGCTACTCGATGCAGTTCGACTCCTACGCCGAGGTTCCGCGGAACGTCGCCGAGGAGATCATCGCGAAGGCCAAGGGCGAGTAACTCTCCCGAGTGCACGCTTTAGGCTTGACACCGTACGCCGGGGCTCGGACTTCGAACCCGAAGGAAGTCCCCGGCGGACGGCATCCCAGCAAAGATCACCTGGCGCCGTTGAGTAAGGCGTACAGAACCACTCCACAGGAGGACCCCAGTGGCGAAGGCGAAGTTCGAGCGGACTAAGCCGCACGTCAACATCGGCACCATCGGTCACATCGACCACGGTAAGACGACCCTCACGGCCGCCATTACCAAGGTGCTGCACGACGCGTACCCGGACCTGAACGAGGCCTCGGCCTTCGACCAGATCGACAAGGCTCCTGAGGAGCGCCAGCGCGGTATCACGATCTCGATCGCGCACGTCGAGTACCAGACCGAGTCGCGTCACTACGCGCACGTCGACTGCCCCGGTCACGCGGACTACATCAAGAACATGATCACGGGTGCGGCGCAGATGGACGGCGCCATCCTCGTGGTCGCCGCCACCGACGGCCCGATGCCGCAGACCAAGGAGCACGTGCTCCTGGCCCGCCAGGTCGGCGTTCCGTACATCGTCGTCGCCCTGAACAAGGCCGACATGGTGGACGACGAGGAGATCCTGGAGCTCGTCGAGCTCGAGGTCCGTGAGCTCCTCACCGAGTACGAGTTCCCGGGCGACGACCTGCCGGTCGTCCGTGTCTCGGCGCTCAAGGCGCTCGAGGGCGACAAGGAGTGGGGCGAGAAGCTTCTCGGCCTCATGCACGCCGTCGACGAGGCCATCCCGCAGCCCGAGCGTGACGTCGACAAGCCGTTCCTGATGCCGATCGAGGACGTCTTCACGATCACCGGTCGTGGCACCGTCGTCACCGGTCGTATCGAGCGTGGTGTCCTCAAGGTCAACGAGACCGTCGACATCATCGGCATCAAGACCGAGAAGACCACCACCACGGTCACCGGCATCGAGATGTTCCGCAAGCTGCTCGACGAGGGCCAGGCCGGTGAGAACGTCGGTCTGCTCCTCCGTGGCATCAAGCGCGAGGATGTCGAGCGCGGCCAGGTCATCATCAAGCCCGGTTCGGTCACGCCGCACACCGAGTTCGAGGCCCAGGCCTACATCCTGTCGAAGGACGAGGGTGGCCGTCACACCCCGTTCTTCAACAACTACCGCCCGCAGTTCTACTTCCGTACCACGGACGTGACCGGCGTCGTGACCCTCCCCGAGGGCACCGAGATGGTCATGCCGGGCGACAACACCGCCATGTCGGTCGCGCTGATCCAGCCGATCGCCATGGAGGAGGGCCTCAAGTTCGCCATCCGTGAGGGTGGCCGGACCGTCGGCGCCGGCCAGGTCGTCAAGATCACCAAGTAAGTTCTCACGAACTTCGGTGGTTTGACCTGGTAGCTCGACAGAGCTGCTTGGAAGGGCCCCGCACCGCTTCGGCGGCGCGGGGCCCTTCTGCGTGCCCACCCCGGTGGCAACCGCAAACCTGACGTCCCGTAGCATGCGCCGGTCAGCCGTGTCATGGGCACAAACAGGGGTGGAGACGACTTGAGTTCGGGACGTGGAGTACGTCGCAGACAGAACAAGCGGGTACGCCGTACGGCGATCGCGGCGGGTCTCGCCGCGGCGACGGTGCTGGGATTCCAGGCCGCCGCGAACGGCGCGGTGTTCGGCGAGGAGGGCCCCACGCCCAACCCGCCCAGCGTCTACAGCGCCACGGGGGAGGAGACCGGACCCGTCAAGAGCGAGGTCCAGAAGCTGGCCCTGACCGACAAGGGCCACGGCGAAGCCGTCCTGTCCCAGCGTGACACCCAGCGCTTCGGCCTCCTCGGCGTGTCCTGGACGGACCCCGAGGCGAAGATCAAGGGCAAGATCCAGGCCCGCTCCCGTGACGCCGAGACCGGCGCGTGGACCGAGTGGATGGACCTGGAGCCCTACCCGGCACTGCTCGACGGCAAGCGGGCCGGTGCCCGCGGCTCCACCGAGCCGATCTGGGTCGGCGCCTCCGACGGCGCCGAGGTGCGGGTCACCGACGGTGCCGCCAGCGGTGTCCTCCCGGCCGGCCTCCGGCTGGACCTGGTCGACCCCGGTGCGCCCGCCAAGGCCGCCGCAGGCGACCTGAACGCGGAGACCGCGGCCTTCAAGGCCGACGTCCCGCCGACCCCGACCGGCCCCGAGTCGACGGCCCCGCGGCCGACGATCGTCAGCCGCGCCGAGTGGGGCGCCGACGAGTCCCTGAACAACGAGGGCCCGATCTACCTGCCCGGCGGGAAGATCAAGGCCGCGTTCGTGCACCACACGACGGACGCGGACTACGACTGCGCCCAGTCCGCCGCCCTGGTCAGGGCGATCCACGTCTACCACGTGAAGACCAACGGCTGGCGCGACCTCGGCTACAACTTCCTCGTCGACAAGTGCGGCACGATCTTCGAGGGCCGCCAGGGCGGCGTCGACCAGCCGGTCCTGGGCGCGCACACCTACGGCTGGAACTCCGAGTCGACCAGCGTGTCCATCATGGGCAACTACACCGACAAGGCCGCGCCGCAGGCCGCGCTGATCTCGGCCTCCAAGGTCATCGCGTACAAGCTGGGCCAGTACGGCGTCGACCCGGCCGGCAAGGCCACGCTGACCGCCGGTGCCACGCAGAACAACTTCTTCGGCGACAAGTTCACCGTCGGCCAGACGTACACCTTCGACGCCGTCTCCGGGCACCGCAACGGCTTCAACACCGAGTGCCCCGGCACCATGCTGTACCCGCAGCTGCCGCAGATCCGGGCGTACGCCACCGGTTCCCTCGCCAACCTCAAGGTCGACTCGCTCACCGGGGGTGCCACCCCGGTCGGCAGCGGCTACGAGACCCCCGGACCGGTCACCGTGAACTGGTCCACCAGCACCGCGCCGAACAGCCTCATCAGCAAGTTCGAGGTCCTCGTCGACGGTCAGGTCGCCACCACGAGCTGGGGTCACATCCGCAGCTCCGCGGTGAACGTCAGCGGCTACGGCGACCACAGCGTCGCCGTCCGCGGTACGCACACCTCCGGCAAGGTCACGACCTCCGCGCCGGTCACCGTGACGGTGCCCGGGCCGAAGACCTACAAGCCGCTCACGCCCACCCGCCTGATGGACACCCGCTCCGGCCTCGGTGTGCCGAAGGCCAAGGTCGGTCCGGCAGGCGAGGTCACCCTGCAGGTCGCCGGCCAGGGCGGCGTCCCGGCCACCGGCGCCGGCGCCGTCGTGCTCAACGTGACCGCGACCGGTCCGACCGCGACCAGCTTCGTCTCCGTGTACCCGAACGGGACGGCCCGCACCAGCGCGTCGAACCTGAACTTCACCGCGGGCAAGACGATCCCGAACCTGGTCGTCGTGCCCGTCGTCGACGGCAAGGTGAAGTTCTACAACCACGCCGGATCGGTCGACCTGATCGCCGACGTCACCGGCTACTACGCCAAGGACACCAGCGGCTCGACCCACGTGAACCTCGGCCCGCTGCGGCTGATGGACACGCGTGCCGGGACCGGCGTCGCGAAGGCGAAGGTCGGCGCGGACAGCACGGTCGACCTCCAGGTCGCCGGCGTCAGCGGCGTCCCGGCCGACAAGGTCACCGCCGTGGTCCTGAACGTGACCGCGACCAACCCCACCGCGGGCAGCTTCGTGTCGGTCTTCCCGCACGGCACCGCCCGCACCAGCGCGTCGAACCTGAACTTCACCGCCGGCCAGACGATCCCGAACCTCGTGGTCGTCCCCGTCGTCGACGGCAAGGTCAGCTTCTACAACAAGTCCGGCTCGGTGGACCTGCTCGCCGACATCACGGGCTACTTCACGTCCGAGAACACCGGCGCCTCGCACATCAACCTGGGACCGAAGCGCCTGATGGACACCCGCTCCGGCCTCGGTGTCCGCAAGGGCGCCATCGGCGCGGACAGCTTCGTCACGCTCGACGTGGCGGGCGTGCAGGGCGTCCCGGCGACCGGCGTCACGGCCGTCGTCCTCAACGTGACGGCGACCAACCCGACCTCGGGCAGCTTCGTCTCCGTCTACCCGGACGGCACCACCCGCACCAGCGCGTCGAACCTGAACTTCACCTCCGGCCTGACCATCCCCAACCTGGTGGTCGTGCCGGTCGTCAACGGCAAGGTGAACTTCTACAACAGGTCCGGCTCGGTCGACCTGCTCGCCGACATCACGGGTTACTTCACCAAGTGACCTGAGAACGGCTCGCGTCGAGGGCCCGTCTCCCTGCGGGGAGGCGGGCCCTCGGCGTTCCTACGGGCGCCACGCCCAGGGCCGCGCATCCGCCCCGAGGCCGACCACCGCCCCCGCGTGCGGCACCGCGTCGCCGACCGGCACGGGTCCTCCCGTACGGGTGTACGGACGCCCCGCGCGGTACAGCTGGACCCGGTGGCCCTGGTCCCGGCCCACGAGCACCGGGCGGCCGTCGGGGCCGGGCGCTGCGGACAGCAGGCCGTAGCCGTCGAAGGCGGGGGCGGTGCCGGTCGTCGTGCGCAGCCGGGCCTCCGCCGGGCGCCGGTAGAAGACCTGGACGCCGCCCGGGGCCGGGACCGCGGCGACCGGGTCGCCGGCGAGCGGGAGCGGGGCCCCGGGGGAGCCGTCGACCCAGTGCCGTACCGCGTCCCGGCCGGCCGCCAGGACGTGCACCCGGCCGTCGGCGCCGGTCAGCGCGGTCAGACCGTCCTGGAGCTCGCCCTGCGCCGGGAGCGCCCGCCACGGGCCCCAGGAGCCGTCGGCGTCCCGTACCCGGGTGGAGACGCCCTGGTCGGCGTCGCGCACGAAGAGGTGGACCCGCCCGTCGGGCGCCGTGACGGCCACCGGCGCGCCGATCCGGCGCCCGCGGTCGTCGCCGCGCTCCGGGTTGCCGAGGCCCCGCCAGGCGAGGAACGGGCCACCGGGGGAGCGCTGCTCCAGGACCACCAGCTCGCGCCGGTTCGGGCCGCCGCGGCCCGCGAGGGCGGCGAAGCGCACCCCGAAGAGCAGCACCCGGCCGTCGCGGAGCACCGTCCGGGCCAGCGCGGGCGCCAGCGGGCCGCCGCCCAGGTCCTCGGGGGCGCCGAAGCGGCCGGAGCCGGGGGCCGTCTCGCGCCAGCGGACCGCGCGCAGCCCGAGCACGCCGTACGCGGCGAGCCGGCCGTCCGGCTCGGTGGCGACGGCGGGCGCCGGGGCGGGCCAGCGGTAGTGGGTGGAGCGCACCCAGCCCTTCTTGTTGGTGAGGGGCCGGTCGCCGCCGACGCCGTAGTCGCCGCAGCCGGAGGGGTTGCCGCACTCCCATGAGGGGTCGCCGCCGTAGGGGGCGAGGTGGCCGGCCTTCTCGGCGAGGACCTGAGGCGGGAGGTTCTTGGGCCAGTGCCGGTTGTAGTAGCCGCGGAAGGCGGTGACGGTGAACGCGGGGACGGGCCCGCCGCCGGCGGTGGCGTCGGCGACCCGGCGCAGCAGCGCCGCCCAGGTGAAGCAGGCGACGGCGGTGTGGTCGCCGTGGTCGGAGTAGCCGGGCTGCTCGCTGTCCCGCCTGCGGGTGGCCTCGGTGCTGTGCTGAAGGTCCGGGTCCGGGTCGAGGGTGTGCACGACGGTGGGCCGGTACGTGGCGAGGAGCCCGGCGAGGACCTCGGTCAGGCCGTCGTGGTCGTAGCGGTCGGCGCGGGTCACGGGGGAGTCCGCGGACAGGTGGGTGCGCAGTTCCAGGGCGCGGTCCTCCCACAGGGAGGGGAGCGCCATGGAGCGGCGGGAGGTGTGCATGGGGAGGTTGAGGAAGAGCAGCTCCACCCGGCGCCCGCCGTGCACGAGCGTGTCGGCCTCGGCCTGCCGTCCGCCCGCGAGAGAGAAGATTCGTTTCTTCCACGGGGCGAACCGGTCCGCGCCGAGCGCTTCCGCGTACGCCTGCCGTAGGCCCTGGTGGCGGGCGGAGGAGTAGGCGGCCCGGTCGGGGGGCGTCTCGGGCATGCCCTTGATCCGGTTGACGCCGGTGTGCTCGCCCGCCGTGACGTACACGGAGACGAGCGGGACCCCGGCGTCGAGCAGCCGCTGGGTGTCGGGGTTCATGAAGTACAGGTCGTCGTCCGGGTGCGCGGCGAACTGCATCAGCAGCGCCCTGCCGTCCCGCGCGGCCACCGGCAGACCCGGCTTCGGATCCGCGCTCGGCCCGACGCGGGGCCGCGGCGGTACGGAACACCCGGCGGCGGTCGCGGCGGCGACCGCGGCCGCTCCCGCGAGAACACTGCGCCGCGCCACTCTTCTGCTGTCCACCGGTCGTACGTCCCCCGTGCGTCGTGCTGCGTACTGGCCTCGTGCCATCTGATGAGACGGTCATACGATCGCCCGGGTTCAACGGTAAGCCGCCGTGCGCGGTCACGAACTGATCAAGAGGCCCTGACCAGGCTTTTCCGCCCGTCCGGAGACGTGAGAACGTCCGGATCGCAGGATGAGACGCAGCAGCACCCGGGGTGGGACAGCATGAGTGAGAAGCCGTCGGTCTCCGACGAGGAATGGGCCTCGTTCGTCGAGGCCGCGCGCGAGCAGGGGCTCGGCACGGAGGAACAGGAGAAGCTCCTGAAGAAGGCCAGGCCGCCGAAGCGGTCGAAGCCGCCCAAGGCGCCGAAGCCGCCGAAGCGCCAGGAGCCCGCGGGCTGGCGCACCGGGCCCGCCTGGCAGGAGATGAACGGCACCGCCCGCCGCCGGGGCCGGGCCAAGGCCGCGCTCGGGATCACCCTGGTCGCCGCCCTCGCCCTGGTCGCCGTACGCCCCCAGCTGCTGACCGACCACCTTCCCGAGGGCGTGACGTCCGCGCTGCCGTCCAGCTGGACCGACCGCCCCGAGGACACCACCCCGCTCGCCGCCGAGACGGCCCGCCCGACCGCGGCGCCGGACGCGGTGGACCCGCACCGCCCGACCCTGAAGGAGCCCTTCAAGGGCTCCCCGGCGTTGCGCTGGGCCGACGGGGCGGCGGGGATCGAGCTGCCGCCGGCGAAGGCGGTGGGCTGGATGTCGAAGGAGCAGGCCGCGACCGCCCTGAAGCGCTCCAAGGCCTTCCTGGTCGCGGCGAACCTGGACCCGGCGGTCCTCAGGGGCGGCAGGCCCGCCGACGCGCTGGCGCTGGTCGAGCCGACGCAGCCGGCCCGCAAGCAGCTGGAGGGCTGGCTGGCCCGGCCGACGAAGGAGACCGACCCCACGGCGGTCTTCAGCCGCTTCTCCCCGTCCGAGGTCAAGTTGGTCGGCACGGTCGTGAAGACCCGGGGCCGGATGACGATGGAGGCCGGCGAGGGGGAGCAGAAGGGCGCGGTGCTCGTCCACGTCGACTACAGCTTCGTCTACCCGCTGGTGCAGGTCAGGCCCGGAGCCGACGAGGTCACCCGCACGATCGTCCGGCGCGAGATGGTCTTCGGCTTCTACGACTCGACGCGGTACCGCGTCACCCAGGGCAAGCTCTCCCTGCACCGCTGGAGCTCCGACGTCGGCAACAGCTCCTGCGAGCGCGACGGCGACGGCTTCTACCACCCGGCCTTCCAGGGGGACCCTGCCACCACCGAGCCCGGCACCGCGGGCCCGGAGATCGACCCGTACGACCGCACCAAGGGCCTCGACCAGCGCCCGAAGGAGTGCGGCACGGTCTCCCGCGTCTGAACCGCGGCACCGTCGCCCCTCCCGGGGGCGCGACCCACCCGTCGTGCCCCTGCGTGTACCCCGACGTGACGTGGGGTACAGTCTTCGCCGCCGATTGGCGGCGGGATGGCCGCGTATGGCAGACTGTCGGGGTTGCTCGGTTGAGTGCCGATGCTGCGCGCCTCCCGCCGGGAGGACCGGAAGCGAGTCCCACAGTACTCGTCGCCCCCCAGGGGCGGACGTACGGGAATCTTTCGGGAAGTGTCAGCGGGGCCTCTACCAGGCACCCGGTGGGTGTTCCACCCCCGTCTCGCGGTCCATGGCCCGCACCCCCTTGGTTGGGAATTCCTCAGGGAATTCTTCGTAGAGGGAGTGCGACACGCCCGACCGCGTGGGTCGGAGGAGGAGCGGTGTTCTCGACAGAGGACGCAGCCGCCCGGGTTCCAGAGCGTTACGACAGAGACAGGACTACGAAGTAGCCATGGCGGGACAGAAGATCCGCATCCGGCTCAAGGCCTACGACCACGAGGTCATCGACTCCTCGGCGAAGAAGATCGTCGAGACGGTGACGCGCACTGGTGCGTCGGTCGCGGGCCCGGTGCCGCTGCCCACTGAGAAGAACGTGTACTGCGTCATCAAGTCGCCGCACAAGTACAAGGACTCGCGCGAGCACTTCGAGATGCGCACGCACAAGCGCCTCATCGACATCCTCGACCCCACGCCGAAGACGGTCGACTCGCTCATGCGTCTCGACCTGCCGGCTGGCGTCGACATCGAGATCAAGCTCTGAGGTGACGCGCGAGATGGCTAAGAACATCAAGGGCATCCTGGGCGAGAAGCTCGGCATGACGCAGGTCTGGGACGAGAACAACCGGGTCGTCCCGGTGACCGTCGTCAAGGCCGGCCCGAATGTCGTGACCCAGGTCCGTACGAACGACAACGACGGCTACGAGTCGGTCCAGATCGCCTTCGGCGAGATCGACCCGCGCAAGGTGAACAAGCCCCTCAAGGGTCACTTCGCCAAGGCCGATGTCACCCCGCGCCGCCACCTGGTGGAGCTCCGTACCGCTGACGCCTCCGAGTACACGCTCGGCCAGGAGATCACCGCTGAGCTCTTCGAGGCCGGCGTGAAGGTCGACGTCACCGGTAAGAGCAAGGGCAAGGGCTTTGCCGGTGTCATGAAGCGCCACAACTTCCGTGGTGGCAAGGCTTCTCACGGTGCCCACCGCGTGCACCGTAAGCCTGGTTCGATCGGTGGCTGCGCCACCCCGGGCCGCGTCTTCAAGGGCATGCGCATGGCCGGCCGTATGGGCAACGAGCGCGTGACCACCCAGAACCTGACCGTCCACGCCGTTGACGCGGAAAAGGGACTGCTGCTCATCAAGGGCGCCGTTCCCGGCCCGAACGGTGGCCTCGTCCTGGTCCGCACCGCGGCCAAGGGGGTTTGAGGAACCGATGAGCACCATTGACATCCTGTCGCCCTCCGGCGACAAGGCCGGCACCGTCGAGCTCCCCGCGGAGATCTTCGGCGCCAAGGTCAGCGTCCCGCTGATCCACCAGGTCGTCGTTGCGCAGCTGGCCGCGGCCCGTCAGGGCACGCACAAGGTCAAGACGCGTGGCGAGGTCCGTGGTGGTGGCCGCAAGCCGTACCGCCAGAAGGGCACCGGCCGCGCCCGTCAGGGCTCGACCCGCGCGCCGCAGTTCGCCGGTGGTGGCGTCGTGCACGGTCCCGTGCCGCGTGACTACTCGCAGCGGACTCCGAAGAAGATGAAGGCCGCCGCCCTCCGCGGTGCCCTCTCGGACCGCGCGAACCACTCCCGCATCCACGTCGTCACCGACGTGGTCGAGGGTGGCATCTCCACCAAGGCCGCGAAGACGCTGTTCGGCAAGATCTCGGAGCGCAAGAACCTGCTCCTGGTCGTCGAGCGCTCCGACGAGGCCGCGTGGCTGTCCGCCCGCAACCTGCCCCAGGTGCACATCCTGGAGCCGGGCCAGCTCAACACGTACGACGTGATCGTCTCCGACGACGTGGTCTTCACCAAGGCCGCCTTCGAGTCCTTCGTGTCTGGCCCCCAGACCGCTGAGACCGAAGGGAGCGACGCCTGATGACTGAGGCCGTCGTCACCAGCAAGACCTTCTCGGACCCGCGCGACATTCTCGTCAAGCCGGTCGTCTCGGAGAAGAGCTACGCTCTGCTGGACGAGAACAAGTACACGTTCATCGTCGCGCCTGGCTCCAACAAGACCCAGATCAAGCAGGCCGTCGAGGCGGTCTTCTCGGTCAAGGTCACCGGGGTCAACACGATCAACCGCCAGGGTAAGCGCAAGCGCACCAAGGCCGGTTTCGGCAAGCGCAAGGACACCAAGCGCGCCATCGTGACCCTTGCTGAGGGCAACCGTATCGACATCTTCGGCGGTCCGACCGCCTAAGGGCGGTCTGGATCGTCCGGAATCGGACGAGGACTGAGAAATGGGAATCCGCAAGTACAAGCCGACTACGCCGGGCCGTCGTGGCTCCTCCGTAGCCGACTTCGTCGAGATCACGCGGTCCACGCCGGAGAAGTCGCTGGTTCGCCCCCTGCACAGCAAGGGCGGCCGTAACAACACCGGTCGGATCACCGTTCGCCACCAGGGTGGTGGACACAAGCGCGCCTACCGTCTGATCGACTTCCGTCGTCACGACAAGGACGGCGTGCCGGCCAAGGTCGCGCACATCGAGTACGACCCCAACCGCACCGCGCGCATCGCGCTGCTCCACTACGCGGACGGCGAGAAGCGCTACATCATCGCCCCCAAGGGTCTGACGCAGGGTGACCGCGTCGAGAACGGCCCGGGCGCGGACATCAAGCCCGGTAACAACCTGGCCCTCCGCAACATCCCGGTCGGTACCACGATCCACGCGATCGAGCTCCGCCCCGGTGGCGGCGCCAAGTTCGCGCGTTCCGCTGGTGCCTCCGTGCAGCTGCTGGCGAAGGAGGGCACGATGGCCCACCTTCGTATGCCGTCCGGTGAGATCCGTCTCGTCGACGCCCGCTGCCGCGCCACCATCGGCGAGGTCGGCAACGCCGAGCAGTCGAACATCAACTGGGGTAAGGCCGGCCGTAAGCGCTGGCTGGGCGTTCGCCCGACCGTCCGCGGTGTGGCGATGAACCCGGTTGACCACCCGCACGGTGGTGGTGAGGGCAAGACCTCCGGTGGTCGCCACCCGGTCTCCCCGTGGGGTCAGAAGGAGGGTCGTACTCGTTCGCCGAAGAAGGCTTCGAACAAGTACATCGTCCGCCGCCGCAAGACGAACAAGAAGCGCTAGGAGCGGGTTTAGATGCCGCGCAGTCTCAAGAAGGGACCCTTCGTCGACGGCCACCTCGTCAAGAAGGTGGACGCCCAGAACGAAGCCGGTACCAAGAACGTCATCAAGACCTGGTCCCGTCGCTCGATGATCATCCCGGCCATGCTCGGCCACACGATCGCGGTGCACAACGGCAAGACCCACATTCCGGTGTTTGTCACCGAGTCGATGGTCGGCCACAAGCTCGGCGAGTTCTCGCCGACGCGCACCTTCCGGGGTCACGTGAAGGACGACCGGAAGTCGAAGCGCCGCTAGTAGCGGGGTGGAATGACCATGACAGACACTGGAAGGACAACCATGGAAGCCAGGGCCCAGGCGCGGTACATCCGCGTCACGCCCATGAAGGCCCGCCGCGTGGTGGACCTTATCCGTGGCATGGACGCCACGGAGGCTCAGGCGGTCCTGCGTTTCGCCCCGCAGGCCGCGAGCGTGCCGGTTGGCAAGGTGCTGGACAGCGCCATCGCCAACGCCGCGCACAACTACGACCACACTGACGCCTCTTCGCTGGTCATCAGCGAGGCGTACGTGGATGAGGGCCCGACCCTGAAGCGGTTCCGTCCGCGTGCTCAGGGCCGTGCCTACCGGATCCGTAAGCGGACCAGCCACATCACCGTGGTCGTCAGCAGCAAGGAAGGAACCCGGTAATGGGCCAGAAGGTTAACCCGCATGGGTTCCGGCTCGGCATCACCACGGACTTCAAGTCCCGGTGGTACGCCGACAAGCTGTACAAGGACTACGTCAAGGAAGACGTCGCCATCCGTCGGATGCTGACGTCCGGCATGGAGCGCGCCGGCATCTCGAAGGTTGAGATCGAGCGCACCCGTGACCGCGTCCGCGTGGACATCCACACGGCTCGCCCGGGCATTGTCATCGGTCGCCGCGGCGCCGAGGCCGACAAGATCCGTGGCCAGCTGGAGAAGCTGACCGGCAAGCAGGTTCAGCTCAACATCCTCGAGGTCAAGAACCCCGAGATGGACGCTCAGCTGGTGGCCCAGGCCGTCGCCGAGCAGCTGTCCTCCCGCGTCTCCTTCCGTCGCGCCATGCGTAAGAGCATGCAGGGCACGATGAAGGCCGGCGCCAAGGGCATCAAGATCCAGTGTGGTGGCCGTCTCGGCGGCGCCGAGATGTCCCGCTCGGAGTTCTACCGCGAGGGCCGTGTGCCCCTGCACACGCTCCGCGCGAACGTCGACTACGGCTTCTTCGAGGCCAAGACGACCTTCGGCCGCATCGGTGTGAAGGTCTGGATCTACAAGGGCGACGTCAAGAACATCGCCGAGGTCCGCGCCGAGAACGCTGCTGCCCGCGCTGGCAACCGCCCGGCCCGTGGCGGCGCTGACCGTCCGGCCGGCCGCGGTGGTCGCGGTGGCGAGCGTGGCGGTCGCGGCCGCAAGCCGCAGCAGGCTCAGGCTGCCGAGGCCCCCAAGGCCGACGCTCCCGCCGCCGCTCCGGCTGCTGAGAGCACCGGAACGGAGGCCTGACCGAAATGCTGATCCCCCGTAGGGTCAAGCACCGCAAGCAGCACCACCCGAAGCGCTCTGGTATGAGCAAGGGTGGCACGCAGGTTGCGTTCGGCGAGTACGGCATTCAGGCCCTCACGCCGGCGTACGTGACCAACCGTCAGATCGAGGCCGCGCGTATCGCGATGACCCGCCACATCAAGCGTGGCGGCAAGGTCTGGATCAACATCTACCCGGACCGCCCGCTCACGAAGAAGCCTGCCGAGACCCGCATGGGTTCCGGTAAGGGTTCGCCGGAGTGGTGGATCGCGAACGTCAAGCCCGGTCGGGTGATGTTCGAGCTGTCCTACCCGAACGAGAAGATCGCGCGTGAGGCTCTGACTCGTGCGGCTCACAAGCTGCCGATGAAGTGCAAGATCGTTAAGCGCGAGGCAGGTGAGCTGTGATGTCGGCCGGTACCAAGGCGTCCGAGCTGCGCGAGCTGGGCAACGAGGAGCTTGTCGCCAAGCTCCGCGAGGCCAAGGAAGAGCTGTTCAACCTCCGCTTCCAGGCGGCGACGGGTCAGCTCGAGAACCACGGCCGGCTCAAGTCCGTCCGTAAGGACATCGCCCGGATCTACACCCTGATGCGCGAGCGTGAGCTGGGCATCGAGACGGTGGAGAACGTCTGATGAGCGAGAACAACGTGACTGAGAAGACCGAGCGCAACGCTCGCAAGGTCCGCGAGGGCCTCGTCGTCAGCGACAAGATGGACAAGACCGTCGTCGTCGCTGTCGAGGACCGCGTCAAGCACGCGCTGTACGGCAAGGTCATCCGCCGTACGAACAAGCTCAAGGCTCACGACGAGCAGAACGCTGCGGGCGTCGGCGACCGTGTCCTCCTCATGGAGACGCGCAAGCTGTCCGCCTCGAAGCACTGGCGCGTCATCGAGATCCTCGAGAAGGCCAAGTAAGCACCTGAGGATTCCCTCAGGTTCGTTCCGCCAGGCTCCGCTGGGGGCCGAGGCGCTCTGACCGAGCGCCGTGGCCCCCGGCGGGGAACCGGCAGACAATCAGGAGATAGACGTGATCCAGCAGGAGTCGCGACTGCGTGTCGCCGACAACACTGGTGCCAAGGAGATCCTTTGCATCCGTGTTCTCGGTGGCTCGGGTCGCCGCTACGCGGGCATCGGTGACGTCATCGTCGCCACCGTCAAGGACGCGATCCCCGGTGGCAACGTGAAGAAGGGTGACGTCGTCAAGGCGGTCATCGTTCGCACCGTCAAGGAGCGCCGCCGCCAGGACGGCTCGTACATCCGCTTCGACGAGAACGCCGCCGTCATTCTGAAGAACGACGGCGACCCTCGCGGCACCCGTATCTTCGGCCCGGTGGGCCGTGAGCTGCGCGAGAAGAAGTTCATGAAGATCATCTCGCTCGCGCCGGAGGTGCTGTAAGCATGAAGATCAAGAAGGGCGACCTGGTCCAGGTCATCACCGGTAAGGACAAGGGCAAGCAGGGCAAGGTCATCACGGCCTTCCCTACTGAGAACCGTGTCCTGGTCGAGGGTGTCAACCGGGTCAAGAAGCACACCAAGGCCGGCCCCTCGCAGGCCGGCGGCATCGTGACGACCGAGGCTCCGGTCCACGTCTCCAACGTCCAGCTGGTCGTGGAGAAGGACGGCAAGAAGGTCGTCACGCGTGTCGGTTACCGCTTCGACGACGAGGGCAACAAGATCCGCGTTGCCAAGCGGACGGGTGAGGACATCTGATGGCTACCACCACTCCGCGTCTCAAGACGAAGTACCGCGAGGAGATCGCGGGCAAGCTGCACGACGAGTTCAAGTACGAGAACGTCATGCAGATCCCCGGCCTCGTGAAGATCGTGGTCAACATGGGTGTCGGCGACGCCGCCCGTGACTCGAAGCTCATGGACGGTGCCGTCCGTGACCTGACCACCATCACCGGTCAGAAGCCGGCCGTCACCAAGGCCCGCAAGTCCATCGCGCAGTTCAAGCTGCGCGAGGGTCAGCCGATCGGTGCGCACGTCACCCTCCGTGGCGACCGCATGTGGGAGTTCCTGGACCGCACCCTGTCGCTCGCGCTTCCGCGCATCCGCGACTTCCGCGGCCTGTCCCCGAAGCAGTTCGACGGCCGTGGCAACTACACCTTCGGTCTCACGGAGCAGGTCATGTTCCACGAGATCGACCAGGACAAGATCGACCGTACCCGGGGTATGGACATCACCGTGGTCACCACGGCGACCAACGACGACGAGGGCCGCGCGCTTCTCCGTCACCTCGGCTTCCCGTTCAAGGAGGCGTAAGCGAGATGGCGAAGAAGGCTCTCATCGCGAAGGCTGCCCGCAAGCCCAAGTTCGGTGTGCGGGGCTACACCCGCTGCCAGCGCTGCGGTCGCCCTCACTCCGTGTACCGCAAGTTCGGCCTGTGCCGCGTGTGCCTTCGTGAGATGGCTCACCGTGGCGAGCTGCCGGGCGTGACCAAGAGCTCCTGGTAATTCCCCTTCGCCCTTTGGGCGTTGGTGAATGACCGGAGTCTCTCGGTAAGCACTGGGTTGGCGGCCGTCCAGCCCCGCATGGCTTAGGCTAGTGGGGTTGGGCGTCCGCCGCCCGTACGACTTACTACGCCGTAGGTCCCCGCGCCGCACCCGTCCCGCCCCTGTGTGGGGAGAGGGATGGCGCATACAGGAAACCCCGGCGAGAGAGGCCGAAGGCCAATTCATGACCATGACTGATCCGATCGCGGACATGCTGACTCGTCTGCGTAACGCGAACTCGGCATACCACGACTCCGTGACGATGCCGCACAGCAAGATCAAGTCTCACATCGCGGAAATCCTCCAGCAGGAGGGCTTCATCACGGGCTGGAAGGTCGAGGACGCCGAGGTCGGCAAGAACCTCGTCCTCGAGCTCAAGTTCGGTCCGAACCGTGAGCGCTCCATCGCGGGCATCAAGCGGATCTCGAAGCCCGGCCTCCGGGTTTACGCGAAGTCCACCAACCTGCCGAAGGTTCTCGGCGGCCTGGGCGTGGCGATCATCTCCACGTCCCACGGTCTCCTGACCGGCCAGCAGGCAGGCAAGAAGGGCGTAGGTGGGGAAGTCCTCGCCTACGTCTGGTAGTCGGGAACGGAGGAATAGCTAATGTCGCGTATTGGCAAGCTGCCTATCCAGGTTCCCGCCGGCGTGGACGTCACCATCGAGGGCCGCACGGTCACGGTGAAGGGTTCCAAGGGCACCCTGAGCCACACCGTCGCCGCGCCGATCGAGATCGTTAAGGGCGAGGACGGCGTTCTCAACGTCACCCGTCCGAACGACGAGCGTCAGAACAAGGCCCTCCACGGCCTGTCCCGCACGCTGGTGGCCAACATGATCACCGGTGTGACCCAGGGTTACGTCAAGGCGCTCGAGATCAGCGGTGTCGGTTACCGCGTGGCCGCGAAGGGCTCCGGTCTGGAGTTCCAGCTCGGCTACAGCCACCCGATCATGATCGAGGCGCCCGAGGGCATCTCGTTCAAGGTCGAGTCGCCGACCAAGTTCGCGGTCGAGGGCATCGACAAGCAGAAGGTCGGCGAGGTCGCCGCCAACATCCGCAAGCTGCGCAAGCCCGACCCGTACAAGGCCAAGGGCGTCAAGTACGCGGGCGAGGTCATCCGCCGCAAGGTCGGAAAGGCTGGTAAGTAAGCCATGGCATACGGTGTGAAGATCGCCAAGGGCGACGCTTACAAGCGCGCTGCCAAGGCGCGCCGTCACCTGCGCATCCGCAAGCACGTGTCGGGTACGGCGGAGCGTCCGCGCCTCGTCGTGACGCGTTCCAACCGCGGTATCACCGCTCAGGTCATCGACGACCTCAAGGGTCACACCCTTGCGTCCGCGTCGAACCTGGACGCGTCGATCCGTGGCGGCGAGGGTGACAAGTCCGCGCAGGCCAAGCAGGTCGGCGCCCTGGTCGCTGAGCGCGCCAAGGCCGCCGGTGTCGAGACCGTCGTGTTCGACCGTGGTGGCAACAGGTACGCCGGGCGCATTGCCGCTCTGGCTGACGCCGCCCGCGAAGCCGGGCTGAAGTTCTAAGCCCCGGTTCCGGGACTAACGGACGTAACAGAGAGAGGTAATCCAATGGCTGGACCCCAGCGCCGCGGAAGCGGTGCCGGTGGCGGCGAGCGGCGGGACCGGAAGGGCCGCGACGGTGGCGCTGCCGCCGAGAAGACCGCGTACGTTGAGCGCGTTGTCGCGATCAACCGCGTCGCCAAGGTAGTCAAGGGTGGTCGCCGCTTCAGCTTCACCGCGCTGGTCGTGGTGGGCGACGGTGACGGCACCGTGGGTGTCGGTTACGGCAAGGCCAAGGAGGTGCCGGCCGCCATCGCCAAGGGTGTTGAGGAGGCCAAGAAGCACTTCTTCAAGGTCCCCCGTATCCAGGGCACCATCCCGCACCCGATCCAGGGCGAGAAGGCTGCGGGCGTCGTCCTGCTCAAGCCGGCTTCCCCCGGTACCGGTGTTATCGCCGGTGGCCCGGTGCGTGCCGTGCTCGAGTGCGCCGGCGTGCACGACATCCTGTCGAAGTCGCTCGGCTCCGACAACGCGATCAACATCGTGCACGCGACCGTGGCGGCCCTCAAGGGCCTGCAGCGTCCCGAGGAGATCGCGGCTCGCCGTGGTCTGCCCCTCGAGGACGTCGCCCCCGCGGCTCTGCTTCGTGCGCGTGCCGGGGCGGGTGCGTAATGGCCCGCCTCAAGATCACGCAGACGAAGTCGTACATCGGCAGCAAGCAGAACCACCGCGACACCCTGCGTTCGCTCGGGCTCAAGCGCCTGAACGACGTGGTTGTCAAGGAGGACCGCCCCGAGTTCCGCGGCATGGTGCACACCGTCCGCCACCTCGTGACGGTCGAGGAGGTTGACTGACATGGCGGAGAGCAACCCGCTGAAGGCCCACAACCTCCGTCCCGCCCCCGGCGCCAAGACCGCGAAGACCCGTGTGGGTCGTGGTGAGGCGTCGAAGGGTAAGACGGCCGGTCGTGGTACCAAGGGCACCAAGGCCCGTTACCAGGTTCCGGAGCGCTTCGAGGGTGGCCAGATGCCCCTCCACATGCGTCTCCCGAAGCTCAAGGGCTTCAAGAACCCGTTCCGCACCGAGTACCAGGTCGTGAACCTGGACAAGCTGGCCGCGCTCTACCCGCAGGGTGGCGAGGTCACGGTGGCCGATCTGGTCGCCAAGGGTGCGGTTCGTAAGAACCAGCTCGTCAAGGTGCTCGGCGCCGGCGAGGTCTCCGTGGCGCTGCAGGTGACGGTCGACGCCGTCTCCGGCTCCGCCAAGGAGAAGATCGCCGCTGCCGGCGGCACTGTCACCGAGCTCGTCTGAGACGACTCGATGGCCTGAACATCCGACCGGGGATGCCTCCCAAAAGGGGCATCCCCGGTTGGTCGTTCCTAGGGGGCCATAGTCGCCGGTAAGGTGGCGTCCACTGTCCTAGAGTGCGTGCGGTATGCCCGCGTGTTCTCCGGACGGATTCATATTCGTCGAACCTCAAGACCGTCACCTCTGACGCACGTGCGCGGGGGTCGCAGGAGGCACCGTGCTCACCGCGTTCGCCCGGGCGTTCAAGACGCCCGACCTGCGCAAGAAGCTGCTCTTCACGCTGGGCATCATCGTGCTGTACCGCCTCGGGGCACACATCCCCGTGCCGGGCGTCAGCTACGAGGCCGTGCAGCAGTGTGTGGACCAGGCGAAGCAGGGCAACAACAGCCTGTTCGGTTTGGTCAACATGTTCAGTGGCGGGGCGCTGCTGCAGATCACCATCTTCGCGCTCGGCATCATGCCGTACATCACGGCGAGCATCATCCTGCAGCTGCTGACCGTCGTCATCCCGCGCCTGGAAGCCCTCAAGAAGGAGGGGCAGTCCGGCACCGCCAAGATCACGCAGTACACGCGTTATCTGACGGTCGCCCTCGCCATCCTCCAGGGCACCGGCCTCGTCGCAACGGCTCGGACGGGCGCGCTCTTCAGCGGCTGCTCCGTCGCGAACCAGGTCGTCCCCGACCAGTCGATCTTCACTACCGCCACCATGGTCATCACGATGACCGCCGGTACCGGTGTGGTCATGTGGCTCGGTGAGCTCATCACCGACCGCGGCATCGGCAACGGCATGTCCATCCTGATGTTCATCTCGATCGCCGCCGGCTTCCCCGGCGCCCTCTGGGCCATCAAGGAGAGCGGCAAGCTGGCCAAGGGCTGGATCGAGTTCGGCACCGTCATCGTCATCGGCTTCGTCATGGTGGCCCTCGTCGTCTTCGTCGAGCAGGCCCAGCGCCGCATCCCGGTGCAGTACGCGAAGCGCATGATCGGCCGAAGGTCGTACGGCGGTACGTCCACTTACATCCCGCTCAAGGTGAACCAGGCAGGTGTGATTCCTGTCATCTTCGCCTCGTCGCTGCTCTACATCCCGGCGCTGGTCGCGCAGTTCTCGAACTCGACCGCCGGGTGGAAGACCTGGATCGAAGCCCACTTCGTCAAGGGTGACCACCCCTACTACATCGCCGCGTACTTCCTCCTGATCGTGTTCTTCGCCTTCTTCTACGTGGCGATCTCGTTCAACCCCGAGGAAGTTGCCGACAACATGAAGAAGTATGGTGGCTTCATCCCGGGTATCCGGGCCGGTCGTCCTACTGCCGAGTACCTGAGCTACGTGCTCAACAGGATCACTTGGCCGGGCTCGCTGTATCTGGGTCTGATCGCTCTTGTGCCGACGATGGCGTTGGCAGGCTTCGGTGGCGCCAATGCCAACTTCCCGTTCGGCGGGACGAGCATCCTCATCATCGTGGGTGTGGGTCTTGAGACCGTGAAGCAGATCGAGAGCCAGCTCCAGCAGCGCAATTACGAAGGGTTCCTCCGCTGATGCGAATCGTCCTCGTCGGACCGCCCGGGGCCGGCAAGGGAACGCAGGCCGCGTTCCTTGCCAAGAACCTGGACATCCCGCACATCTCCACGGGTGACCTGTTCCGTGCCAACATCTCGCAGGGCACCGAGCTGGGCCTGAAGGCGAAGGCGTTCATGGACGCCGGCGACCTCGTCCCGGACGAGGTGACCATCGGGATGGCCAAGGACCGCATGGAGCAGGACGACGCCGTGAACGGCTTCCTGCTCGACGGGTTCCCGCGCAACGTGGCCCAGGCCGAGGCTCTGGACGCTGTCCTCAAGACCGAGGACATGCAGCTGGACGCGGTCCTGGACCTGGAGGTCCCCGAGGACGAGGTCGTGAAGCGGATCGCGGGTCGCCGCATCTGCCGCAACGACTCTTCGCACGTGTTCCACGTGTCGTACAACGCTCCCCAGTCCGAGGGCGTCTGCGACGTCTGCGGCGGCGAGCTGTACCAGCGCGACGACGACTCCGAGGAGACCGTCCGGCGGCGCCTGGAGGTCTACCACACGCAGACCGAGCCGATCATCGACTACTACCGTGCGCAGGACCTGGTCGTGACGATCTCCGCGCTCGGCAAGGTGGACGAGGTCACGGGGCGTGCGATGGAAGCGCTGAAGAAGTAACCCACGGTTCGTCCGATACGGCCGCGGTGCCCGTCAGGGGCGCCGCGGCCGTATCGTTGTTCTGTCCCGTACACACGCAGTACTCGCAAGGAAGGCCCCCGTCACGATGGTGCAGATCAAGACCCCCGAGCAGATCGCGAAGATGCGCGAGGCGGGGCTGGTCGTCGCGGCCATCCACGCGGCCACCCGCGAGGCGGCGGTGCCCGGTGCGACCACCCGCGACCTGGACGAGGTCGCCCGCAAGGTGATCGCCGACCACGGCGCCAAGTCGAACTTCCTGGGGTACGGCGGCTTCCCCGCGACGATCTGCACCTCGGTCAACGAGGTCGTCGTCCACGGCATCCCCGACGAGAAGACCGTCCTGAAGGACGGCGACATCATCTCGATCGACGCCGGCGCGATCATCGACGGCTGGCACGGCGACGCGGCCTACACCGCCTTCGTGGGCACCGGGCACGCGCCCGAGCTGGTCGAGCTCTCCCGGGTGACCGAGGAGTCGATGTGGGCCGGCATCGCGGCCATGAAGCTGGGCAACCGGCTCGTCGACATCTCCAAGGCGATCGAGACGTACATCAAGCGTCAGCCGCGGCCGGCCGTCGGCGACCACAGCCTCGGCCGCTACGGGATCATCGAGGACTACGGCGGCCACGGCATCGGCACCGAGATGCACATGGACCCGCACCTGCTGAACTACGTGGCCCGCAAGCGCGGCAAGGGCCCGAAGCTGGTCCCCGGCCTCTGCCTGGCGATCGAGCCGATGGTCTCCCTCGGCACCCCGCAGACCGAGGTCCTCTCCGACGACTGGACGGTCATCACGACCGACGGCACCTGGTCCTCGCACTGGGAGCACTCGATCGCCCTGACCGAGGAGGGCCCGCTGGTCCTCACGGCGGTCGACGGCGGCAAGGCGAAGCTGGCGGAGCTGGGCGTCGTCGCGGCGCCGGATCCGCTGGCGTAGCGGAGCTCCGGTCCTGGTCGCCCGGCGGCACCACTGCCCGGGGTCCGGCCGTGGCCGTGGCCGGCGGACGGAGTCCGACGCAGCCGGCCGAAGCATGTGAGGCGCCCCAGGCGCCGAGCCCGCGAGGGCGGCGTGCGGCAGGACCGTCGGCGGCAAGGCGAAGCCGGCGGAGCTGGGCGTCGTCGCGGCGCCGGATCCGCTGGCGCAGTAGGGCGGGGGCGCTTCGAGCGCCCCTGCGTAACGATCTTCTACGGTGGGCACACTTCCCGGATTCGTCTTTTGGAAAGCCCTGACGTAGACTGATGCGTCGGCTCTCGTGTACCCGTGTGTCCGCACCCGGTGCGAGAGTCGATCAAGGTAGCCGATTCGAAAGGCGAAGCGTGGCCAAGAAGCAAGGTGCCATCGAAATCGAGGGCACCGTGATCGAGTCCCTGCCGAACGCCATGTTCAAGGTGGAACTCCAGAACGGTCACAAGGTCCTCGCGCACATCTCCGGCAAGATGCGGATGCACTACATCCGAATCCTTCCGGACGACCGGGTCGTCGTGGAGCTGTCTCCGTACGACCTGACGCGTGGCCGGATCGTCTACCGGTACAAGTAGATCTTGCCCGCACCCGCGCGCCCCGCGCGGGTCGTGAGCACTGACCCGGAGAACCTCACATCCCATGAAGGTCAAGCCGAGCGTCAAGAAGATCTGCGACAAGTGCAAGGTGATCCGCCGCCACGGCCGGGTCATGGTCATCTGCGACAACCTGCGCCACAAGCAGCGCCAGGGCTGACGCACGCCGACCGACCTGCATTTCGCAGTCTTCGCGCGACGCATAGCAACACGTACATACGCAGAGCCCGTCGGGCCGTGATCGCACGGTTGACGACACCTCCGGCGGGGGCCGGGGACCCGGTTCGTACCACTTCCCTGGAAACAGGGCGGTCGGCGGTCGGGAGCGGTTCTGCAGCAGACCCCCGAGAACACAGGAGCCATTGAATGGCACGCGTTTCCGGTGTTGACATCCCGCGCGAAAAGCGCGTGGTGGTCGCACTCACCTACGTCTTCGGCATCGGGCGTACCCGGTCCGAGGAGATTCTCGCCGCGACCGGCGTGAACCCGTCCACCCGTGTCCGCGACCTTGCCGAGGAAGACCTCGTCAAGATCCGCGAGTACGTGGACGCCAACCTCCAGACCGAGGGTGACCTCCGTCGCGAGATCGCCGCCGACATCCGCCGCAAGGTCGAGATCGGCTGCTACCAGGGCCTGCGCCACCGTCGTGGCCTGCCCGTCCGCGGCCAGCGCACCAGCACGAACGCTCGTACCCGCAAGGGCCCGCGTCGCGCCATCGCCGGCAAGAAGAAGCCGGGCAAGAAGTAGTCCTCAGCGGACGCTTGACCAAGCGGTCTTCGCTGTAGGACCGACCACCTCCCGTAGGAGTAAGAGATGCCCCCCAAGGGTCGTCAGGGCGCTGCCAAGAAGGTGCGCCGCAAGGAAAAGAAGAACGTCGCTCACGGGCACGCTCACATCAAGAGCACGTTCAACAACACGATCGTCTCGATCACGGACCCGTCCGGCAACGTGATCTCCTGGGCCTCCGCCGGCCACGTCGGCTTCAAGGGCTCGCGCAAGTCCACCCCCTTCGCCGCGCAGATGGCCGCCGAGTCGGCCGCCCGCCGCGCGCAGGAGCACGGCATGCGCAAGGTCGACGTCTTCGTCAAGGGTCCCGGCTCCGGCCGTGAGACCGCGATCCGCTCCCTCCAGGCCACGGGCCTCGAGGTCGGTTCGATCCAGGACGTCACCCCCACCCCGCACAACGGCTGCCGTCCGCCGAAGCGCCGCCGCGTCTGACGCAGCGACGCCTGTGCGTCTTTGAGTGTCCGGGCGGTACGACCCCGTATGGGGACGTGCCGCCCGTACCCTTGGCTGTACCTCGCAGTACCTGTCGGGCGTCAAATAGTGGGCGTCCACAAACGAAGGAAACGAAGACATGCTTATCGCTCAGCGTCCTTCGCTGACCGAAGAGGTCGTCGACGAGTTCCGCTCCCGGTTCGTCATCGAGCCGCTGGAGCCGGGCTTCGGCTACACCCTCGGCAACTCCCTCCGCCGCACCCTCCTCTCGTCGATCCCCGGCGCTGCTGTCACCAGCATCCGCATCGACGGTGTCCTGCACGAGTTCACCACCGTGCCGGGCGTCAAGGAGGACGTCACCGACCTCATCCTGAACATCAAGCAGCTGGTCGTCTCCTCGGAGCACGACGAGCCGGTCGTGATGTACCTGCGCAAGCAGGGTCCGGGTCTGGTCACCGCCGCCGACATCGCGCCCCCGGCCGGTGTCGAGGTGCACAACCCCGACCTCGTCCTCGCCACGCTCAACGGCAAGGGCAAGCTGGAGATGGAGCTGACCGTCGAGCGCGGTCGCGGCTACGTCTCCGCCGTGCAGAACAAGCAGGTGGGCCAGGAGATCGGCCGTATCCCGGTCGACTCCATCTACTCGCCGGTGCTCAAGGTCACGTACAAGGTCGAGGCGACCCGTGTCGAGCAGCGCACCGACTTCGACAAGCTGATCGTCGACGTCGAGACCAAGCAGGCCATGCGCCCGCGTGACGCCATGGCGTCCGCCGGCAAGACCCTGGTCGAGCTGTTCGGTCTGGCGCGCGAGCTCAACATCGACGCCGAGGGCATCGACATGGGCCCGTCCCCCACGGACGCCGCCCTCGCCGCCGACCTCGCGCTGCCGATCGAGGAGCTCGAGCTCACCGTTCGTTCGTACAACTGCCTCAAGCGCGAGGGCATCCACTCCGTGGGTGAGCTCGTGGCGCGTTCCGAGGCCGACCTGCTCGACATCCGCAACTTCGGTGCGAAGTCGATCGACGAGGTCAAGGCGAAGCTGGCCGGCATGGGCCTGGCCCTCAAGGACAGCCCGCCCGGATTCGACCCGACCGCCGCCGCCGACGCCTTCGGCGCCGACGACGACGCGGACGCCGGTTTCGTCGAGACCGAGCAGTACTGAGAGCTCGGACCTCACGGTCCGTACTCGGGTGCGGGAGCGCTGTGCTCGATCGCGCAGCTCCCCGCGCCCCTTCCGGACTCGCCCCTTCGGGGCTTGTCCGGATCTCCGACAGGCGACCGCCTGCTCGGATACTGACCCCGGTACCTCACACGGCCGGGGCAGACACCTAGGAGAATCACCATGCCGCGTCCCGCGAAGGGTGCCCGCCTCGGCGGTTCCGCCGCTCACGAGAAGCTGCTGCTCGCCAACCTGGCGAAGTCGCTGTTCGAGCACGGCCGCATCACGACGACCGAGGCCAAGGCCCGTCGCCTGCGTCCCGTCGCCGAGCGCCTCATCACCAAGGCGAAGAAGGGCGACATCCACAACCGTCGCCTGGTGCTGCAGACGATCACCGACAAGGGCATCGTCCACACCCTCTTCACCGAGATCGCCCCGCGCTACTCGGAGCGTCCGGGTGGTTACACCCGTATCACCAAGATCGGCAACCGTCGTGGCGACAACGCCCCGATGGCCGTGATCGAGCTGGTCGAGGGCGAGATCGCCAAGAAGGCGACCGTCGCCGAGGCCGAGGCCGCCACCAAGCGTGCCGTCAAGGAGGCCGACGAGGCCGCCGAGGTCAAGACCGAGGACGCCCAGGACGCCTGAGCGTTCTGAACGATCTCGTGTGCGGGCCCGCACCCCTCGGGGTGCGGGCCCGTTCCGCGCGTACAGGCATGGAGAGGATGAGGCGCGTGAGCGACGACGTGCAGCCCGGTTTCGTACGGGTACGGCTGGACCTTTCGTACGACGGCAAGGACTTCTCCGGTTGGGCCAAGCAGGCCCAGGGGCAGCGCACCGTGCAGGGCGACATCGAGGACGCCCTGAAGACGGTCACCCGCTCCAAGGAGACGTACGAGCTCACCGTCGCCGGCCGCACCGACGCCGGTGTGCACGCCCGCGGCCAGGTCGCCCACGTCGATCTGCCCGTCGCCCTGTGGGAGGAGCACCACGACAAGCTGCTGCGGCGGCTCGCGGGGCGCCTCTCGCACGACGTGCGGGTGTGGCGGCTGACCGAGGCCCCGGAGGGCTTCAACGCGCGCTTCTCGGCGATCTGGCGCCGCTACGCCTACCGCGTCACCGACAACCCCGGCGGCGTCGACCCGCTGCTGCGCGGACACGTCCTGTGGCACGACTGGGCCCTCGACATGGACGCCATGAACGCCGCCGCCGAGCGGCTCGTCGGCGAGCACGACTTCGCCGCCTACTGCAAGCGGCGGGAGGGCGCCACCACCATCCGCACGCTCCAGGAGCTGCGCTGGGAGCGGCGCCCGGACGGTGTGCTGGAGGCCACGGTCAAGGCCGACGCCTTCTGCCACAACATGGTCCGGTCGCTGGTCGGCGCGCTGCTCTTCGTGGGCGACGGGCACCGGCCGGTGGAGTGGCCCGGCAAGGTGCTCGCCGCGGGTGTGCGGGACTCGGCCGTGCACGTCGTACGGCCGCACGGCCTCACCCTCGAAGAGGTCGGCTACCCCGCCGACGACCAGCTCGCCGCCCGCAACAAGGAGGCGCGCAACAAGCGCTCACTCCCGGGGAGCGCCGGCTGCTGCTGAGGCCTGGGCGCGGCCCCGGGCGTAGATCTGGTTGAACGCGAAGGTGCCCAGGTCGTCGGCGGTCTGGAAGACCGCCTTGTCGCCCGTGGTGACCTTGGTGCCGTTGGTGAAGCCGGTCTGGGTGAGGTAGACGTACCGGCCGACCGAGTTGGTGCGGCGCAGGCAGACCGTCTGGTGGCAGAAGTCGCCGACGCCGGCGCCGGTGAGCGGCGCGATGCCGCCGCCCGCCTGCTTCTTCGCCTTGAGCGCCTGGTCGTCGGTGGGGAAGACGGCCACCCCGACGGTGACGGCGACGCCGTCCTTCACGTACGTGGCGCGGATCACCCGGGTGCAGCCGTTGGCCTTCAGGACGGAGCCGAGGCCGCCCTGGGTGACGGCGGCGCAGTTCGTCGTCGAGGCGGTCGCGCCCTTCTGGTAGGGGCGCCCGTTCATGGTCAGCTTCTTGCCCGGGAAGAGGCCCTCGGCGCTCAGCGGCGCCTTGTCCTTCTTCGCGTCGGTGAGGAAGTCCATCGGGTTCGGCGGAGGCAGCGGGGCGACCGAGGAGAAGGTCGGCGCCGGGCTGGCGGAGTCCGTGGGGGCGGCCGAGCCGGTCGGGGTGGGCCCGCCGTTCTTGGCCTCGTCGTTGCTCTTGTTGGTGAGCACGACGGCGGTGGCGACGACCGCGCCCACGGCGAGCACCGCGAGGACGCCGCCGCCGATGACCAGGCCGCGCTTGCGCTTGTTACGGGCGGCCGAGGCCTCCGCGAGGGCGCCCCAGTCCGGGGTGTGCCCGGGCTGCGCCCCCGGGAAGGGGTTCGGCTGCGTCGGGCCGGCCTGCCCAGGCCCCTGGAAGCCCCCCTGCGGGCCGTTCTGCCACGCCTGCGGCGGCGGCTGCTGTCCGTACGGCTGCTGCTGTTCCGGGCCCTGCTGCGGCCACTGTGGTCCCCCAAAGCTCATGCCGCGCATCCTAATCCGCTTGGGATCACACGGGTCGGGCGGTGACAATGCCCCTCATGGGACATGTCGAGGCCGCGCATCTGGAGTACTACCTTCCGGACGGGAGGGTCCTGCTCGGGGACGCCTCCTTCCGGGTCGGAGAGGGCGCCGTCGTCGCCCTGGTCGGGGCCAACGGCGCCGGCAAGACGACCTTGCTCCGGATGATCGCCGGTGAGCTCCAGCCGCACGGCGGCACCGTCACCGTCAGCGGCGGGCTCGGCGTGATGCCGCAGTTCGTGGGCTCCGTGCGGGACGCGTCCACCGTCCGCGACCTGCTGGTCTCGGTGGCGCCCGCGCGCATCAAGGCCGCCGCGAAGGCGGTCGACGAGGCCGAGCACCGGATCATGACCGTCGACGACGAGGCCGCGCAGATGGCGTACGCGCAGGCCCTCAGCGACTGGGCCGAGGTCCACGGGTACGAGTTCGAGACCCTCTGGGACATCTGCACGACGGCCGCGATGGGCGTCCCGTACGACAAGGCGCAGTTCCGCCAGGTGCGCACGCTCAGCGGCGGCGAGCAGAAGCGGCTGGTCCTGGAGTACCTGCTGCGCGGCAACGACGAGGTGCTGCTGCTCGACGAGCCGGACAACTACCTGGACGTCCCCGGCAAGCGCTGGCTGGAGGAGCGGCTGCGGGAGACCCGCAAGACCGTGCTCTTCATCTCCCACGACCGGGAGCTGCTCTCCCGGGGCGCGCAGAAGATCGTGGCCGTGGAGCCCGGCCCGGCCGGGTCCGACGTGTGGGTGCACGGCGGCGGCTTCGACACCTTCCACGAGGCGCGGCGGGAGCGGTTCGCCCGCTTCGAGGAGCTCAAGCGGCGCTGGGAGGAGAAGCACGCCCAGCTGAAGAAGCTGGTGGTCAACCTGCGGCAGGCGGCCGCGGTCAGCCACGAGATGGCCTCGCGCTACGCGGCGGCGCAGACCCGGCTGAAGAAGTTCGAGGAGGCGGGCCCGCCGCCGGAGCCGCCGCGCGAGCAGGACATCCGGATGCGGCTGCGCGGCGGGCGCACCGGGGTGCGGGCCTTCACGGCCGAGAACCTGGAGCTCACCGGCCTGATGAAGCCCTTCTCCCTGGAGATCTTCTACGGGGAGCGGGTCGCCGTCCTGGGCTCCAACGGCTCCGGCAAGTCGCACTTCCTGCGCCTGCTGGCCGGCGACCCCTCGGTGGCCCACACGGGCACCTGGAAGCTGGGCGCGCGGGTCGTCCCCGGGCACTTCGCGCAGACCCACGCCCACCCGGAGCTCTTCGGCCGGCCCCTCGTCGACATCCTGTGGACGGAGCACGCCAAGGACCGCGGCGCCGCGATGTCGATGCTGCGCCGCTACGAGCTGGAGCGTCAGGGCGACCAGCCCTTCGACAAGCTCTCCGGCGGCCAGCAGGCCCGCTTCCAGATCCTCCTCCTGGAGCTGGCCGGCACCACCGCCCTGCTCCTGGACGAGCCGACGGACAACCTGGACCTGGAGTCGGCGGAGGCCCTCCAGGACGGTCTGGAGTCCTACGACGGCACGGTCCTGGCCGTCACCCACGACCGCTGGTTCGCCCGCTCCTTCGACCGCTACCTGGTCTTCGGCTCGGACGGCGTGGTCCGCGAGACGCCGGAGCCGGTGTGGGACGAGCGGCGGGTGGAGCGGGCCCGGTAGGCGCGCCCTCCCGCAGCACCTACGGCACCAGCACCAGGCGCCCACGCAGGCCGCCCTCCGCCAGGCGCCGGTGCGCCCGGGCGGCCTGCGCGAGGGGGAGGGTCCCGGCCAGGCGCGGGGTGAGGGCGCCCCGGTCGGCGAGGGCCGCCAGGCGGGCGAGGCCGGCCGGGTCGGCGCGGACCCAGACCGGGACGACCCGGATGCCCCGCAGGGGGTACGGGGCGCCGCCGGCCACCAGGGCCGCGAAGGCGCCTCCGGTGCGGACCGCGTCCAGGGCCGCGGCCCCGAGGACGGCGCCGTCCAGGGCGGCGGCCACGCCGCCGGGGACCAGCTCCCGGACGGCCTCGCCGAGGCGCGGGGCGTCGGCGGGCACGAACAGCGCGGCGCCCAGGCCCCGGACCAGGGCCTCGTCGCCCGTACGGGCCGTCGCCACGATCCGCAGGCCGCGCGCGGCGGCCAGTTGCACGGCGTAGCCGCCGACCGCGCCCGCCGCGCCCGTGACCAGGACCGTCTCCCCGGCGGGCAGGTCCAGCGCGTCCAGGGCCTGGAGGGCGGTGAGCCCGGCCAGTGGCAGGGTCGCGGCGGACGCCGGGTCGAGCTCCGCGGGGGCTGGGGCGAGGGCGTGGGCGTCCAGGACCACGTACTCCGCCTGGGTGCCGAGCGGCACGTCCAGGCGGTCGTTCAGGCCGATGACCCGGTCGCCGGGTGCGAGACCGGTCACGCCGGGGCCGGTCCGGTCGACGACGCCGGCGACGTCCCAGCCGAGGCCGGTGCGGCCCCGGCCGGCCATCAGGCCGGCCTCCGCGAGGACGCCCGAGCGGGTCGCGAGGTCGACCGGGTGGACGGTGGCGGCCTCGACCCTGATCCGGACCCTTCCGGGTCCCGTCGTGGGCACCGGGACCTCGGCGATCCGCAGGACCTCGGGGCCGCCGAAGGAGTCGATGACGAGAGCGCGCATGGCCGGGGCCTTCCCTGGGGGAGCGGTGTGCTGACCCCACGAACCTAGGGAGAGCTACTCTCCGTCGGGAAGTACGTACCCGGGAGTGCGTACCGCACCGGAAGGAGCGTGCCGATGGGCACCCGCACCGCCGCCGAGCGCCGTGACGAGGCCCGGCGCGCCTATGACGCGTATCTCGCCGAGTGCCCCGCCCGGCAGCTCCTCGACCGGCTCTCCGACAAGTGGGTCACGCTGCTCCTGAACGCCCTCGCGGACGGCCCGCGCCGCTACGCCGAGCTGGGGCGCAAGGTCGCCGGGGTCAGCCAGAAGATGCTCACGCAGACCTTGCGGGGCCTGGAGCGGGACGGCCTCGTCGCCCGGACGGTCACCCCCTGCGTACCCGTACGGGTCGACTACGCCCTGACCCCGCTCGGCGAGAGCCTGCTGCCGGTGGTGCGGGCCGTGAAGGAGTGGGCGGACGGGCACATCGAGGAGGTCGTCTCCGCGAGGGAGGCGTACGACGGCGGCGCCGACGCGTTTTGACCCGCCCGGGGGAGCCCGGGTACGCTTCTGCTTTGTTATGCGTACTGGCTTCGTCGTTCTCACGCGAAGGGCCGTTGCGCAGGTTCCCTGGAGCAGTTACCAGTGGCTCGCATACGGGCGGTGTCCCGGCAGTGCAGGCCCCAGCTGCATGATCGCTTCAGGTGTGTCTGGACTCCATCCACTGAAGAAGCGAAGGCTACGAAGTGCGTACGTACAGCCCCAAGCCCGGCGATGTCACTCGCCAGTGGCACATCATCGACGCGCAGGACATCGTCCTGGGTCGTCTGGCGACCACGGCTGCGAACCTCCTGCGAGGTAAGCACAAGCCCGTCTACGCCCCCCACATGGACATGGGCGACTTCGTCATCATCATCAACGCCGACAAGGTTCACCTGTCCGGCAACAAGAAGACCCAGAAGATGGCGTACCGCCACTCTGGCTACCCGGGTGGTCTGCGCTCCGTCCGCTACGACGAGCTGCTGGACAAGAACCCCGAGAAGGCCGTCGAGAAGGCCATCAAGGGCATGATCCCCAAGAACACCCTGGGCCGTCAGATGCTCTCGAAGCTGAAGGTCTACGCGGGCGAGAACCACCCGCACGCTGCCCAGCAGCCGGTCCCGTTCGAGATCACCCAGGTCGCGCAGTAGTTCCGGCCACACCCCCTAAGAACGAAAGAAATCTGAGGAGCATCGTGGCCGAGACCACCCCCGAGACCCCCGTCGACGAGTTCGAGGGCGTCGAGGAGTACACCACCGAGACCGAGATCGTCGAGGGTGACTACACCTCCGAGTCCCTCGCGTCCCGCTTCGGCGACCCGCAGCCGGCCGCCGGCCTGGGCCGTCGCAAGAACGCCATCGCCCGCGTCCGGATCGTTCCGGGCACCGGCAAGTGGAAGATCAACGGTCGCACCCTTGAGGACTACTTCCCCAACAAGGTGCACCAGCAGGAAGTCAACGAGCCCTTCAAGGTGCTCGAGCTCGACAACCGCTACGACGTCATCGCCCGCATCGCGGGTGGCGGCGTGTCCGGCCAGGCCGGCGCCCTGCGCCTCGGCGTGGCCCGTGCGCTGAACGAGGCGGACGTCGAGAACAACCGCCCGGCGCTGAAGAAGGCCGGCTTCCTCTCCCGCGACGACCGTGCGGTCGAGCGCAAGAAGGCCGGTCTCAAGAAGGCCCGTAAGGCCCCGCAGTACAGCAAGCGTTAATCGCCTGCTCGGTCTGCTTTGTACGTACGCCCCGGCGGCACTGTCCGTGCTGCCGGGGCGTACGGCTTTTTCACACCTTGGTTTCATAATCTTGGACAGGACCCCGGACACCACCCTGGGCACACATGTGGGCGTCTTCTGAACGACTCGGACGGCTCGGACGTAAGAAGCGGGCATCAGCCGGTCAGGGGATCGCATTTCTGAGCACTTTCGGAGGACAGCTGTGGGACGACTCTTCGGCACGGACGGGGTCCGCGGTGTGGCCAACGCCGACCTGACGGCGGAGCTGGCGCTCGGCCTGTCGGTCGCGGCCGCGCACGTGCTCGCCGAGGCGGGCACCTTCGAGGGCCATCGGCCGACCGCCGTGGTCGGGCGGGACCCGCGGGCCTCGGGAGAGTTCCTGGAGGCCGCGGTCGTCGCCGGCCTCGCCAGCGCGGGCGTCGACGTCCTGCGCGTCGGCGTGCTGCCGACCCCCGCCGTGGCGTATCTCACCGGCGCCCTCGGCGCCGACCTCGGCGTGATGCTGTCGGCCTCGCACAACGCGATGCCCGACAACGGCATCAAGTTCTTCGCGCGCGGCGGGCACAAGCTGGCCGACGAGCTGGAGGACCGGATCGAGTCCGTCTACGAGGAGCACCGCACCGGCGCCCCGTGGGACCGTCCGACCGGTTCCGGCGTCGGCCGGGTCCGCGACTACGACGAGGGCTTCGACAAGTACGTCGCCCACCTCATCGCCGTCCTCCCCAACCGGCTCGACGGGCTGAAGATCGTCCTCGACGAGGCGCACGGCGCCGCGGCCCGCGTCTCGCCCGAGGCCTTCTCCCGGGCCGGCGCCACCGTCGTCACCATCGGCGCCGAGCCGGACGGCCTCAACATCAACGACGGCTGCGGCTCCACCCACCTGGGCCTGCTGAAGGCCGCAGTCGTCGAGCACGGCGCCGACCTCGGCATCGCGCACGACGGCGACGCCGACCGCTGCCTGGCCGTGGACGCGGCCGGCAACGAGGTCGACGGCGACCAGATCCTCGCCGTGCTCGCGCTCGCCATGCGCGAGGCCGGCACGCTGCGCGGCGACACCGTCGTCGGCACCGTCATGTCGAACCTCGGCTTCAAGCTGGCCATGGAGCGCGAGGGCCTCGCCCTCGTCCAGACCGCGGTCGGCGACCGCTACGTCCTGGAGTCCATGAAGGAGCACGGCTACGCGCTCGGCGGCGAGCAGTCCGGCCACGTCATCGTGCTCGACCACGCCACCACCGGCGACGGCACCCTCACCGGCCTGATGCTGGCCGCCCGGATCACGGCCACCGGCAAGTCCCTCACCGAGCTCGCCGCCGTCATGGAGCGGCTGCCGCAGGTCCTGGTCAACGTGCCGGACGTCGACAAGTCCCGGGTCGGCACCTCGGCCGAGCTGGCCAACGCCGTCAACGACGCCGAGCGCGAGCTCGGCTCCACCGGCCGCGTGCTGCTGCGCCCCTCCGGCACCGAGCCGCTGGTACGGGTCATGGTCGAGGCGGCCGACATCGAGCAGGCCCGCTCGGTGGCCGGCCGGCTCGCGGACGTCGTGAAGTCGGCGCTCGGCTAGAGCCGGTGACGGGCCGTCCGGCGACGGACGGCCCGCCCCCTGGCACCCCGTCGGCCCCCGCCCCGGTTCACCGGAGCGGGGGCCGACGCCCTCTCAGCGGGCTTCGCCGGAAGCGCCGCCGTCGCCGCCCTTGGCCTTGCGCACCCAGTGCCCGCGCTGGGTGCGCCACAGCAGCACCTGCCCGAACAAGGTGACCGTGCCCGCGAGGATGATGCCGGTCAGGTTGAGCGCCAGCTGCTCGACCGAGCCCCACATCTGCCCGTACTGCCCGTAGCTGAGCGCCACGGCCGCGTTCGCGGCGGCCGGCACGGTCGTCACGGAGATCGCGACGCCGATCAGCGCGCCCGACTTCGTCGAGGTCAGCGAGAGCGTGCCCGCCGCGCCCGCCAGGAGGGCGACGACGAAGGAGAACGGGTCCGGCTTCCAGATGAAGCCCGTGTTCACCCGGGGCGCGTCCAGCTTGTCCACGCTGAACAGGCCGAGCGCGTCCATCCCCAGGCTGAAGACGGTCGTCGCGACGATCGCCGCCGCGAAGCCGACGACCAGCGCGTACGAGGAGCGCAGCACCAGCTTGGCGGAGCGCCGCACGATCCCCGTGCAGATGCCGGCGAGCGGGCCGAACTCCGGGCCGACGGCCATCGCGCCGACGATCAGGATCGCGTTGTCGAGGACCACGCCGCAGGCCGCGATCATCGTCGCCAGGATCATGAACGCGCTGTAGGTGATGGTGAGGGTCGACTCCTCGTGGGTGGCGTCGGTCAGCTGCTCCCAGAGGACCGCGTCCGCGGCCTCTCCGGGGGCCTCCTCCTCGGCCGCCGTGGCGCGCTGCGACAGCGTGAGGTCGATGTCGTCGACGGCGATCGACCCGTCCTGATCGATCTTCAGGTCCCGCATGCCGTTGATGAGTTCGTGGCCGGCCTCGCGCGCCACGTCGCACATCACGACGTCCCCGGCCGGTTCCCGGGCGGCGCCCGGCAGGACCACCACGTGGGTGGTGCCCACCGTCCGGTCGATGAGGGCGACGGCCGCCTCCGTACGGTCGGCCGGGACGATCATCCGAAGGTGCAGCATCCTCAGAGCTTACGGAGGCTCAGTCGCTGCACCTTGTGATCGGGGCCCTTGCGCACCACGAGCGTCGCTCGTCCGCGGGTGGGGGCCACGTTCTCCAGCAGGTTCACCTTGTTGATGGTCCGCCACATCGTGCGGGCGTAGTCCAGGGCCTCCTCCTCGGAGACCCGGGTGTAGCGCTGGAAGTACGAGGACGGGTCCTGGAACGCGGTGTCGCGCAGCTTGCGGAAGCGGTTGAGGTACCAGCGCTCGATGTCCTCCGGGCGCGCGTCCACGTACACGGAGAAGTCGAAGTAGTCCGCGAGCCCGACCCGGGTGCGGCCGTCCTTGCCGGGCAGGGCCGGCTGGAGGACGTTGATCCCCTCGACGATGAGGATGTCGGGGCGGCGCACGACGAGCCGCTCGCCGGGCACCCGGTCGTAGATCAGGTGCGAGTAGACGGGCGCGGTGACCTCCTCCTTGCCCGCCTTGATGTCCGCGACGAACCGGGTCAGCGCCCTCCGGTCGTACGACTCGGGGAAGCCCTTCCGGGACATCAGCCCGCGGGACCTGAGCTCCTCCATCGGGTACAGGAACCCGTCGGTGGTCACCAGCTCCACCCGCGGGTGCTCGGGCCAGCGCGCGAGCAGCGCCTGGAGCAGGCGCGCCACGGTCGACTTGCCGACCGCGACCGATCCGGCGACCCCTATGACGAAGGGGGTGCCGCGCTGCTCGGCGCGTTCCCCGAGGAAGGTGTTGAGCGCCCCGCGCAGCCCGCTGGTGGCCTGCACGTACAGGTTGAGCAGCCGCGACAGCGGCAGGTAGACGTCCCGAACCTCGTCGAGGTCGATGACGTCCCCGAGTCCGCGCAGTCGCTCGACCTCCTCGGCGGAGAGCGGCAGCGGCGTCTTGTCCCGCAGGGCGCTCCACTCGGCCCGAGTGAGATCGACGTACGGCGTCGGCTCGGGCCCCCGCCTGGCTCCGTTGCCGGCGGGACCGTTCGGGCTTCGTGGCGGCGAAGTGATCACCCCGCCATTGTCCTGGGTGCGGGGCGGCCGTGGGGGGTGGGGTGGGTCACGCGCGCAACGGGTTGTGGGCCGCGGCCCCGGGCCGTGATCATTCGCTCATGCGCATGTCTGTACGTACCGCCCTGACCGCGGCCACCGCCGCCTCCCTGGCCCTGCTCCTCACCGCCTGCGGCGGAGACGCGAGCGACGGCAAGCCGAAGGGGGACAACGACGCCTCCGCGTCGGCCGCCGCCAAGCCCGACGTCAAGGCGCTGACCCCGGCCCAGCTGGACAAGCTGGTCGTCGCCCAGGCCGACCTCACGGGCTACCTGGTGCAGAAGACGGACGCCGCGGACGTCGTGAACGGCGGGGACGTCGGCGCCGACAAGGCGCCCTGCGAGCCGCTCGCCGAGGCCATGTCCGCGGTGGCCCCCGGCACCCCCGGGGCCAGCGTGCAGCGCAAGGCCGTCCAGGCGAAGAAGGGCACCGGCGGCTCCCCGGCCGACATCCGGAACGCGCTCGGCGCGCCGGCGACCGCGATCACGCTCGGCTCGTACGCCGGGGAGGGCGCCCAGCAGGCCCTCGCCTCGCTCAAGGCGGCCGGGGACGCCTGCGGCGGCGGGTTCACCATCAGCGCCAGCGGCGAGAAGACGAAGGTCGCCAAGGTGAGCCCGGAGCCGCTGACCGCGGGCGACGAGGCGGTGGCCTTCACCGTCATCAGCGAGATGGAGGGCAAGCCCTTCATGAGCACGCTGGCCGTCTTCCGCAAGGGCAACAACCTCGCCACGTTCTCCACCGTCAGCCTGACCGGCAAGGTCAAGGAGCTGCCGCAGGACGTCGTCGACGCGCAGGCGGCCAAGCTGCGCTGAGTCCGGACGGTGGGGGCCGTTCCGCCGTAGGCTGCGCGCTATGTGCGGAATCGTTGGCTATGTGGGCGGACAGTCGGCACTCGATGTCGTGATCGCCGGCCTCAAGAGGCTCGAATACCGGGGCTACGACTCGGCCGGGGTCGCGGTGCTCTCCGACGGGGGGCTCGCCGCGGCGAAGAAGGCCGGCAAGCTGGTCAATCTGGAGAAGGAGCTGGTGGACCGCCCGCTGTCGAGCGGCTCCACCGGCATCGGCCACACCCGCTGGGCCACCCACGGCGGGCCCACCGACGCCAACGCGCACCCGCACCTCGACAACGCGGGCCGTGTCGCCGTCGTCCACAACGGCATCATCGAGAACTTCGCCGCCCTGCGGGCCGAGCTGGCCGACCGCGGCCACCGCCTCACCTCCGAGACGGACACCGAGGTCGTCGCCCACCTGCTCGCCGAGGAGTTCTCCTCCGTCGGCGACCTCGCCGAGGCCATGCGGCTGGTGTGCAAGCGGCTCGACGGGGCCTTCACCCTGGTCGCCGTCCACGCCGACCAGCCGGAGGTCGTGGTCGGCGCCCGCCGCAACTCCCCGCTCGTCGTCGGCGTCGGCGAGGGCGAGAACTTCCTCGCGTCCGACGTCTCCGCCTTCATCGCGCACACCCGCTCGGCCATCGAGCTCGGCCAGGACCAGGTCGTCGAGCTCACCCGCGAGGGCGTCACCGTCACCGACTTCGACGGCGCCCCCGCCGAGGTGCGCGCCTTCCACATCGACTGGGACGCCTCCGCCGCCGAGAAGGGCGGCTACGCCTCCTTCATGCTCAAGGAGATCGCCGAGCAGCCCAAGGCCGTCGCCGACACCCTGCTCGGCCGGATCGACGCCGAGGGGAACCTGCGCCTCGACGAGGTGCGCATCCCCGCCGCCGTGCTCCGCGAGGCCGACAAGATCGTCATCATCGCCTGCGGCACCGCCTTCCACGCCGGACTCATCGCCAAGTACGCCATCGAGCACTGGACCCGGATCCCCTGCGAGGTGGAGCTGGCCAGCGAGTTCCGCTACCGGGACCCGATCCTCGGGCAGCGCACCCTGGTCATCGCGATCTCCCAGTCCGGAGAGACCATGGACACCCTCATGGCGGTGCGGCACGCACGCGAGCAGGGCGCCAAGGTGCTCGCCGTGTGCAACACCAACGGCTCGACCATCCCGAGGGAGTCGGACGCCGTGCTCTACACGCACGCCGGGCCCGAGGTCGCCGTCGCCTCCACCAAGGCCTTCCTCACCCAGCTCGTCGCCTGCTACCTGCTCGCGCTCTACCTCGGCCAGGTGCGCGGCACCAAGTGGGGCGACGAGATCCACGCCGTCGTCCGCGAGCTGGCCCGGATCGCCGACGAGGTCGAGCGGGTCCTGGAGACCATGGAGCCGGTCCGCGCCCTCGCCCGGTCACTGGCCGACCGGGACACGGTGCTGTTCCTCGGCCGGCACGTCGGCTACCCCGTGGCCCTCGAAGGCGCCCTGAAGCTGAAGGAACTCGCGTACATGCACGCGGAGGGCTTCGCGGCCGGCGAGCTCAAGCACGGCCCGATCGCCCTGATCGAGGAGGGCCTGCCGGTGGTCGTGGTCGTGCCGTCGCCGCGCGGCCGGTCCGTGCTGCACGACAAGATCGTCTCCAACATCCAGGAGATCCGGGCCCGGGGCGCGCGCACGATCGTGATCGCCGAGGAGGGCGACGAGGCCGTCGTCCCGTACGCCGACCATCTCTTCCGCATCCCCGCTACGCCTACGCTTCTCCAGCCGCTGGTCTCCACCGTGCCCCTCCAGGTCTTCGCCTGCGAACTGGCGACGGCACGGGGCAACGAGGTCGACCAGCCGCGCAACCTGGCCAAATCCGTGACGGTGGAGTGAGTGGACAGATGATCATCGGGGTGGGGATCGACGTGGCCGAGATCGACCGCTTCGCGGCGTCGGTCGAACGGACGCCGGGGCTGCTCTCGCGCCTCTTCGTCGAGCGCGAACTGATGCTGCCCAGCGGCGAACGGCGGGGGAACGCCTCACTGGCGGTCCGGTTCGCCGCCAAGGAGGCCCTCGCGAAGGCGCTCGGCGCCCCGGCGGGGCTGCACTGGACGGACGCCGAGGTGTACGTCGAGGACACCGGGCAGCCGCGCCTGCGGGTCCGCGGGACGGTGGCCGCCCGGGCGGCCGAACTGGGCGTGCGGCACTGGCACGTGTCGCTCAGCCACGACGCGGGAGTGGCGTCGGCGGTGGTGATCGCGGAGGGGTAGCGCCCTCCACGCCGCGCCGAGGGTGGCGGGCCGCGCGCCGAGCGGAGAGGGTGGGTGCCATGCGTACCGCTCATCGTGTGGAGACCGTACGGGCCGCCGAGGCCGAACTGATGGCCCGGCTGCCGGAGGGCGCGCTCATGCAGCGCGCCGCGGCCGGGCTCGCCGCCGCCTGCTGCGCACTGCTGCCCCGGGTGTACGGGGCGAGGGTCGTGCTCCTCGTCGGGAGCGGCGACAACGGTGGCGACGCCCTCTACGCCGGGGCCCGGCTCGCCCGGCGCGGGGCCGGGGTGACGGCCGTGCTGCTCGGGGCGCGGGCCCACGAGGGCGGGCTCGCCGCACTGCGGGCCGCCGGGGGGCAGGTCGTCGGCGAGCACGACGACCCCTACGACGCGCTGGCCGTCGCCGACCTCGTCCTCGACGGGATCACCGGCATCGGCGGGCGGGGCGGACTGCGGCCCGACGCCGTGCCCGTCGCCCGGGCGGCCCGCGGCTCCGACGCGGTCGTCGTCGCCGTCGACCTGCCGAGCGGCGTCGACGCGGACACCGGCGAGGTGACGGGGGAGGCGCTGCGGGCCGACGCGACCGTCGCCTTCGGCACGTACAAGCCGGGGCTGCTGATCGACCCGGCCCGGGAGTACGCGGGCGCGCTGCGGCTCGTCGACATCGGGCTCGGCGCGACCCTCCCCTCGGTCCCCGACCTGGAGGCGCTGCAGCACGAGGACCTGGCGCGGATGCTGCCGGTGCCCGGGGCCGAGAGCGACAAGTACCGGCGCGGGGTCGTCGGCATCGTCGCCGGCTCCGCCCGCTACCCCGGTGCCGCCGTCCTCGCCGTCGAGGGCGCGCTGCGCGGCGGCGCGGGCGCCGTCCGGTACGTGGGGCCGGCCGGCGAGGCGGTGATCGCAGCCCGCCCCGAGACGCTGGTGCACGCGGGGCCCCCGGCGAAGGCCGGCCGGGTCCAGGCGTGGGTCGTCGGGCCCGGCCTCGGCGACGGGCCGGGTGTCGCGGAGGTGCTGGCGACGGACGTCCCCGTGCTGGTCGACGCGGACGGCCTGCGGGACCTGTCCCCGCAGACCGTGCGGGGCCGCCCCGCGGCCACCCTGCTCACCCCGCACGCCGGCGAGGCGGCGGCGCTGCTCGGCGTCGCCCGCGAGGAGGTCGAGGCGGGACGGCTCGCGGCGGTCCGCGAGCTGGCGGCCCGGTTCGGCGCGACGGTCCTCCTGAAGGGCTCGACGACGCTGGTGTGCGGGGCGGGCGGCGCGGGGCCGGTGCGGGTCAACCCGACGGGGACGTCGTGGCTCGCGACGGCGGGGAGCGGCGACGTGCTGTCGGGGCTCGCGGGGTCGCTGCTGGCCGCGGGGCTTCCCGCCCTGGAGGCCGCGTCGGCCGCCGCGTACCTCCACGGGCTGGCCGCCCGGCGTGCCTCGCGGGGCGCGCCGGTGGCGGCGGGGGACGTGGCGGCGGCGCTGCCGGGGGCCTGGCGGGACGTCACGGGGGGGTGAACGGGACCCGCGCCGCCGCTCGGCGGGACGTCGCGGGAGAGCGAAGCAACCGCCGCCGCTCGGCCGGACGTCGGGGGGAGCGACGCCCCGCGCCGCCACTCGGCGGAACGTGTGGGGCCGTAGGTGGTGTACCGCAGGCGGGGCCGGGCGGGGCGGCGTGGGATGGGTGGGTGATCAGATGGAGAAGGCGTCGTCGTGGCGTCACCGCGTTGTTGTTCGCCCTGGCTCTCGTGGCGCCCTCGCCCGCGCTCGCCGACGCGCCCGAGCCCGGTGAGGACCTGCTGCCGGGCGGGGTCGGCGCCGCGCGGGCCGAGTACCCCATGGACACGCCCGACCAGGTGCTGCCGCCGCGCCGGCCGGACGGGGAGCTGCCGGTGCCCGAGCCCGAGGACGAGGTGGACGAGCTCGTCGAGTTCCTGCCGCGGAGCGCCGCCGGGGCCGCCTGCACCGCGAAGGCCGGGCCCCACCAGAGGCGGGTGGAGCGGCTGCTGCGGCTGAGGGCCGACGGGAAGCAGTCCGCTGCGGACTGCCGGGCCATCCGGGCCTTCCAGCGGTCGCAGAAGATCAAGCCGGCCAACGGGTACGCGGGACCGGTGACCTGGGGCCGGGCCGAGCTGCTGGCCGCCCGCGCGCACCCCAACGCCGCCGGGAGGTGCCCGGTGCGCGCGTACACCGTCGCCTGCGTCGACCTCGACCGCGAGCTGATGTGGGTGCAGAAGGGGACGCACGTCACGTACGCGGTGGTGAACGTGCGCAGCGGGCGGGCCGGGTACCGGACGCGGACCGGGTGGCACGAGGTCTACTGGCGCCACAAGGACCACTGGTCGTCGATCTACAACACGCCCATGCCGTACTCCCAGTTCTTCAGCGGCGGCCAGGCCTTCCACGCCGTCTACGGGCAGATCGCCACGCCCACCGGCAGCCGCGGCTGCGTGAACCTGAGCCACGGCAACGCGCGGAAGCTGTGGGACGTCCTGCGCAAGGGGGACCGGGTCTACGTCTGGGGCAGGCGGCCGGAAGGCTGAGCGGGCCCGGGGACCTGAGAGACTGGGCGGCGATGACTGAGACACCACTGCCCCGCCGGGCCCGCGCCGAGATCGACCTCGGCGCGCTGCGCGCGAACGTCCGCGCGCTGCGCGCCAGGGTCGCCCCGCACGTTCAGATCATGGCCGTGGTCAAGGCCGACGCGTACGGGCACGGTGCCCTGCCCTGTGCCCGAGCCGCCGTCGAGGCCGGCGCGACCTGGGTCGGGACGGCGACTCCGCACGAGGCGCTCGCGCTGCGGGCGGCCGGTCTGCTGGACGTGCGGATCATGTGCTGGCTGTGGACGCCGGGCGATCCGTGGGCGGAGGGCATCGAGGCCGGGCTCGACATGTCGGTCAGCGGCATGTGGGCGCTGGCCGAGGTCGTCCAGGCGGCCCGGGAGACCGGCCGCCGGGCCAGGATCCAGCTCAAGGCCGACACGGGCCTCGGGCGCAACGGCTGCCAGCCCGCCGACTGGCCGGAGCTCGTCACCGAGGCGCTCAAGGCCGAGGCGCAGGGGCTGGTCAAGGTGACCGGGCTCTGGTCGCACTTCGCCTGCGCGGACGAGCCGGGGCATCCGTCGATCGCCGCCCAGCTCGACCTGTTCCGCACCATGCTCGACTTCGCCGAGAAGGCGGGCGTCGCGCCCGAGGTGCGGCACATCGCCAACTCGCCGGCCACCCTGACGCTCCCCGAGTCGCACTTCGACCTGGTGCGGCCCGGCATCGCCATGTACGGCGTCTCGCCCGCGCCCGAGGTCGGCACCTCCGCCGAGCTGGGACTGCGGCCGGTGATGAGCCTCAAGGCGAGCGTCGCCCTGGTCAAGGACGTGCCGGGCGGACACGGGGTGTCCTACGGGCACCACTACACGACCCCCGGCGACACCACCCTCGGACTGGTGCCGCTGGGGTACGCGGACGGGATCCCGCGGCACGCCTCCGGGCGCGGCCCCGTGCTCGTCGACGGCAGGGTCCGCACCGTGTCCGGACGGGTCGCCATGGACCAGTTCGTGGTGGACCTCGACGGCGACCGGCCGGCACCCGGCACCGAGGCGGTGCTCTTCGGGCCCGGCGACCGCGGCGAGCCGACGGCCCAGGACTGGGCCGACGCCGCCGACACCATCGCGTACGAGATCGTCACCCGGATCGGCGCGCGCGTCCCGCGCGTCTACCTGGGCGAGTAAGAGGGGGCGGGGCGGCCGTGGGCGAGGAGACCTGGCGGCGGGCCGGCTGGGCCGGTGCCGCGATAGGAGTGCTCGCGGCCGGGGCCGCCGCCGGTGTCGCGGTGGAGCGGCTGACCGTCGGGCGTTCCGTACGGGAGAAGGCACGGCTCGTGCTGGACGCCGAGGGCCCCTACGGGGCGGTGCGCGGCGCCCCGGGGTGGGCGGTCGCCGACGACTCCACGCGCCTGTACTTCGAGGTCGACGAGGTCGAGGGCGACGCGCCCGCGCCGCGCCGGCGGCGCCTCTTCGGGCGGAAGGCACCCGCGCCCGTCACGGTCGTCTTCAGCCACGGCTACTGCCTCAACCAGGACTCCTGGCACTTCCAGCGGGCCGCGCTGCGCGGTCTGGTCCGCGCCGTGTACTGGGACCAGCGCAGCCACGGACGGTCCGGCCGCGGCGCCGAGCAGGCGGGTCCCGACGGCGTGCCCGTCTCCATCGACCGGCTGGGCGGCGACCTCAAGGCCGTCCTCGACGCCGCCGCTCCCGAGGGCCCGCTGGTGCTGGTCGGGCACTCCATGGGCGGGATGACGATGATGGCGCTGGCCGACCGCCATCCGGAGCTGGTGCGCGAGCGGGTGGTCGGCGCCGCCTTCGTGGGGACCTCGGCCGGGAAGCTGGACGAGATCAGCTACGGGCTGCCGATGGCCGGTGTGAACGCCGTGCGCCGGGTGCTGCCCGGGGTGCTGCGGGCGCTCGGCTCGCAGGCGGAGCTGGTGGAGCGGGGGCGGCGGGCCACCGCCGACCTCTTCGCCGGGCTCATCAAGAGGTACTCGTTCTCCTCGAAGGACGTGGACCCGGCGGTCGTCCGGTTCGCGGAGCGGATGATCGAGTCGACTCCGATCGACGTGGTCGCCGAGTTCTACCCGGCGTTCGTCGAGCACGACAAGGGGGCGGCGCTCGCGGCCTTCCGCGAGCTGCCGGTGCTCGCGCTGGCCGGCGACCGCGACCTGGTCACGCCCAGCTCGCACACCGAGGCCATCGCCGACCTGCTGCCGGACTCCGAGCTGGTCATCGTGCCGGACGCCGGGCACCTGGTGATGCTGGAGCACCCGGAGGCGGTCACCGACCGGCTCGCCGACCTCCTCGGGAGGGTGGGGGCGGTCGCCCTCGGCGGATAGGGGCCGGCGGGCGGGGGTCGGCGGATGGAGCGCCGGCGGATAGGTAGGTTGGCGGACATGGACACTCCGCACATCCAGGCCACCCTCGACGTCGACTCGCCCGCGCGCATGCAGGAGCTCGGCCGCCGCCTCGCGAAACTGCTGCGCCCCGGCGACCTCGTGATGCTCACCGGCGAGCTCGGCGCCGGGAAGACCACGCTCACCCGCGGTCTCGGCGAGGGGCTGGGCGTCCGTGGGGCCGTGACCTCGCCGACCTTCGTCATCGCGCGCGTCCACCCCTCGCTGGTCGGCGGCCCCGCGCTGGTCCACGTCGACGCGTACCGCCTGGGCGGCGGCCTCGACGAGATGGAGGACCTGGACCTCGACGTCTCGCTGCCCGACTCGGTCGTCGTCGTGGAGTGGGGCGACGGCAAGGTCGAGGAGCTGACGGACGACCGGCTGCACGTGCTGATCCACCGGGTGGTCGGCGCCACCGAGGACGCCGAGGACGACCGCCGGACCGTGGTGCTCAACGGGATCGGCGCCCGGTGGGCCGACGAGGACCTGCTGCTGGGCTGAACGTACGTAGGTTCCGACAACGTGTCGGGAAAATGTTGCGTCAGTGCTCCGCGCCGTGGTCACATGGAATCACGAGCTGGTTAGGTGTACCTAACCTACGGGAGGCATTCATGGCGACGCCGGAGCACGCCGTTCGGATCGACCACACCGCGGACGGCGTCTCGATGAGAGAGCTGCTGGCCTCCTGTGCCGCGGCCAGCGCCGTCTCGACGCCGCCGCGCGAGCCCGAGGCGGCGGACGAGCAGGAGTCTCCGGTACGCGGGGAAGCCGCGTAGGCGGTACGCGAGGGGTCGCGTCAGGCGACGACGACGACCTTCGCGCCGATCACCGCGAACGTCCACAGCGCGTCGCCGTCCGCCCGCTTCATGCGCACGCCGCCGGTCTTCTTCGACGGGTCCGGCTTCGGCGTCGAGCCGTCCACCGCCGCGCTGAAGCCGATCGACACGTCCTGGACGGTCGCGAACCGCACCACGTGCTCGATCTGCACCCCGTCCGAGCCGCGCACCGCGCCGGAGCGCGAGGTCACCGCGTACACGCCGGGCGGCGGCGAGACGGTGCTGGGCATCACCGAGAAGGTGTGGGTGACCTGGTTCTTCTCGTCCACGAGCCACACCCGGTGGTCGTCGAGGGCGTAGACCACGCGCTCGCCCTTGCCGGAGCCCGCGGGCACCGCCAGCGGGTCCTTCGGCGCCGGCTTCGGCTTTCCGCTCGCGGTGGCCGAGGGAGCCGAGCTCGGGGCCTGCGGCTTGGCCGCCAGATCGGCGGCCGACGGCGCGGCGGCCGAGGCCTGGTAGGCGAGGAAGCCGATCACGGCCACGGCGGCCGCGGTGAGCCCGGCCACGAATCCCGAGCTGCTCCTTGCCACCGCACGCCCACCTTCTGTCGTACCTACGTATCGGTGCCTGACCGTAGCAGCCGCCGCCCCGCGGGGGCGGGGCGCCGTACGCCGGACACGCCCTGCGCTCCGGCGCCGTAGGCTGTTCGCGTGCTCTTGCTCGCCATGGATACCGCCACCCCCGCCGTCACCGTCGCCCTGCACGACGGCGACTCCGTCGTCGCCGAGTCGAGTCAGGTCGACGCCCGCCGGCACGGGGAGCTGCTGCTGCCCGCCGTCGACCGGGTCCTGAAGCAGGCCGGGCTGACGCTGGACGCGGTGACCGGACTGGTGGTCGGCGTCGGCCCCGGCCCGTACACCGGTCTGCGCGTCGGCCTGGTCACCGCCGCCTCCTTCTCCTCCGCGCTCGGCGTGCCGGTGCACGGCCTGTGCACCCTCGACGGGCTCGCGTACGCCTCCGGCATCGAGGGGCCGTTCGCCGTCGCGACGGACGCGCGCCGCAAGGAGGTCTACTGGGCCCGCTACGCCGACGCCCGCACCCGGGTGACCGACGCGGCCGTCGACCGGCCCGCCGACATCGCCGAGCAGCTCGCCGGAGTGCCCGTGGTGGGCGCCGGTGCCCGGCTGTACCCGGAGGCCTTCCCGGACGCCCGCGACCCCGAGCACCAGTCCGCCGCCGCGCTCGCCGCCCTCGCGGCCGAGCGGCTCGCCGCGGGCGGGGACGGCTTCCTCGACCCGCTGCCGATGTACCTGCGCCGCCCCGACGCGCAGGTGCCCAAGAACTACAAGGTGGTCACGCCGAAGTGAGCGGCGTGGCACTGCGCGAGATGCGCTGGTGGGACATCGGCCCCGTGCTCACCCTGGAGGCCGAGCTGTTCCCCGAGGACGCCTGGTCCGAGGGGATGTTCTGGTCGGAGCTCGCGCACTCCCGCGGCCCGCGCGCGACCCGCCGCTACGTGGTGGCCGAGGACGCGCGGGGCCGGATCGTCGGGTACGCGGGGCTCGCCGCGGCCGGCGGGCTCGGCGACGTCCAGACCATCGCCGTCGCCCGCGACCAGTGGGGCAGCGGCCTCGGCGGGCGCCTCCTCACCGATCTGCTCCAGCACGCCACGGCCTTCGAGTGCGACGAGGTCCTGCTCGAAGTGCGCGTGGACAACACCCGGGCCCAGAAGCTCTACGAGCGCTTCGGCTTCGAGCCCATCGGTTTCCGACGCGGCTACTACCAGCCCGGAAACGTGGACGCGCTCGTGATGCGACTGACCGTTCAAGGAACTGAGACTGATTCTGATGGCTGCTGACGAACCGCTCGTACTCGGCATCGAGACCTCCTGCGACGAGACCGGCGTCGGCATCGTCCACGGGACCACCCTCCTCGCGGACGCCGTCGCCTCCAGCGTCGACACCCACGCCCGCTTCGGCGGCGTCGTGCCCGAGATCGCCTCCCGCGCGCACCTGGAGGCGATGGTCCCGACGATCGAGCGCGCCCTGAAGGAGGCCGGCGTCTCCCCGAAGGACCTCGACGGCATCGCCGTCACCGCGGGCCCCGGCCTCGCGGGCGCGCTGCTCGTCGGCGTCTCGGCGGCCAAGGCGTACGCGTACGCCCTCGGCAAGCCGCTCTACGGCGTCAACCACCTCGCCTCGCACATCTGCGTCGACCAGCTGGAGCACGGCCGGCTGCCGGAGCCGACGATGGCCCTGCTGGTCTCCGGCGGGCACTCCTCGCTGCTGCTGTCCTCGGACATCACCTCCGACGTGCGGCCGCTGGGCGCGACCATCGACGACGCCGCCGGCGAGGCCTTCGACAAGATCGCCCGCGTGCTCGACCTCGGCTTCCCCGGCGGTCCGGTCATCGACCGGCTCGCGCGGGAGGGCGACCCGAAGGCGATCGCCTTCCCGCGCGGACTGTCCGGCGCGAAGGACCCCGCGTACGACTTCTCGTTCTCCGGTCTGAAGACCGCCGTGGCCCGCTGGATCGAGGCCAAGCGGAACGCGGGCGAGGACGTGCCGGTCCGGGACGTCGCCGCGTCCTTCCAGGAGGCGGTCGTCGACGTGCTCACCCGCAAGGCCGTGCGGGCCTGCAAGGACGAGGGCGTCGACCACCTGATGATCGGCGGCGGCGTGGCCGCCAACTCGCGGCTGCGGGCGCTCGCGGAGGAGCGCTGCGAGCGGGCCGGCATCCGGCTGCGGGTGCCCCGGCCGGGCCTGTGCACCGACAACGGCGCGATGGTCGCGGCCCTCGGCGCCGAGATGGTCGCCCGCAACCGGCCGGCCTCCGACCTGGAGCTGTCCGCCGACTCCTCGCTGCCGGTGACGGACCCGCACGTGCCGGGGGCGCACGCCCACGACCACGTGCACGACCACGACCACGTGCACGAGGTCAGCAAGGAGAACCTGTACCCGTGACCACGGTGACCCTCATGTGGGAGGCCCGTGCCGTCGAGGGCCGCGGCGCCGAGCTGCTGGACTGGGCGCGGGCCCGGGCCCGGGAGCTGCCGGCCGTGCCGTCGCGCCGCGAGACCTTCCGCGCGCCGCAGGACCGGGTGCTCGTGCTGACGTGGTGGGAGACGGCGGACGGCCTGGGGGCGGAACTCCCCGAGCTGCCGGAGCCGGACGCGGAGCTGGTCACCCGTCCGGTGCACCGCTGGCGCTTCGAGTCGATCGAATCGAACGAATCCGTGTAAGTGGGGCAACCGTTCGAGCGGTGAGCGCATCCCACAGCGTGTGAAGAAGAAGATCGCGCTGTGGGCGGCGCTCACCACCGCGGCGCTGCTCGTGACGACCGCCTGCACGACGACGGCCGACGCGGACAGCACGGCCCCGAGCACCGGGACCGGCACGCCGACGGCCAAGGCCTCGCACACGCCGGACGCGCCCGACGCCGCGGCCGCGCGGGCCGCCGCGTACCGCAAGTGGGGGCTCAAGCCCTTCCCGGCGCCGCCCGCCCCGCCCGCGAGGAAGCCGGTGAACCGCGGGCCCGGCGGACCCGTCCCCGTGGTCAGCGACATCCCCACCCGCGAGAAGATCGTCTTCATCACCATCGACGACGGCGCCGAGAAGGACCCCGAGTTCGTCGCGATGATGCGCGACCTCCGGATCCCCGTGACGATGTTCCTCACCGACGCGGCCATCCGCGCCGACTACCGCTACTTCGCCCCGCTCGTCGCCCAGGGCCACGGCGTCGCCAACCACACCCTCACCCACCCCAACCTGCGCACCCTCTCCGAGGACGCCCAGCGCAGGGAGATCTGCGGCCAGCAGGAGAAGCTGACCAAGGAGTACGGGAAGCGGCCGCGCCTCCTCCGCCCGCCCTACGGCAACTGGAACGAGTCCACGCGCGCCGCGGCCGCCCGCTGCGGGATCGACGCGATCGTGCTGTGGCGCGAGTCCATGCAGATCAAGAACATGCAGTACCAGCGCGGGGACCGCAAGCTGCACCCCGGCGACATCATCCTGGCCCACTTCCGCGGACCGTCCGAACTCAAGGGCACCTCGATGACCGAGATGACCGCCAACCTGCTGCGCCACATCCAGGAGCAGGGGTACACGGTGGCGCGCCTGGAGGACTACCTCTGAGCCGCCCCGAAAGAAAACGGAGGAAATACCGGCGCGGTCGTCGATGCGGGCGTCTCCCGTTCGACGTATGAGTGTGAAGGCGGGGAACGGCCCCGCCACCGCACCCGAGGAGTCACCATGCCCCGCTACCTCTCCCTCGTCCGCATCGAGGAGAACAGCATCGACATGGCATCCGCCGACCCCGGCTTCGAGGAGCGCATGGGCGCGCTCTTCGAGGAGATCACCAAGGCCGGCGTCATGCTGGACACGGCCGGGCTCAAGCCCACCTCCGAGAGCACCCGGGTCTCCTGGCAGGACGGGAAGCTGTCGTACACCGACGGCCCCTTCACCGAGACCAAGGAGGTCGTCGGCGGCTACGCCATGATGCAGTGCAAGGACATGGCCGAGGCGATCGAGTGGGGGAAGCGCTTCCTGGAGGTCCACCCGCCGCAGTGGACGGTGGGCCTGGAGATCCGCGAGGTCGAGGAGATGCCGGGCGCCTGAACCCACGGCCTGGCGGTGCCTGGAGGTGCCTGGCGGTGCCTGGCGGTGCCTGGCGGTGCCTGTCAGTGGGCTGTGCTGTCATGTGAGGCGTGACGGCACAGACGGTCGAGGAGACCCTGGACACGGTCTTCCGGATGGAGTCCGCCCGGATCATCGCCACCGTGGCGCGGATCGTCCGGGACGTCGGGATCGCCGAGGAGATCGCCCAGGACGCGCTGGTCGCCGCCCTTGAGCAGTGGCCGCGGGCGGGCGTCCCGGACCGGCCGGGCGCCTGGCTGACGGCCACCGCCAAGCACCGCGCCGTCGACCTCGTGCGCCGCCGCGAGACGTACGCCCGCAAGCTGGCGGAGGCCGGCCGCGAGCTGACGGAGGAGGCGTACGACCCCGAGCCCTCCGGCCCCGGGGACATCGACGACGACCTGCTGCGGCTGGTCTTCACCACCTGCCACCCGGTGCTCTCCGCCGACGCCCGCACCGCGCTCACCCTCCGCCTGCTCGGCGGGCTGCGCACGGACGAGATCGCCCGCGCCTTCCTCGTCCCGGAGCCGACGGTCGCCGCACGCATCACCCGGGCCAAGCGGACCCTGGCCCGCTCCGGGGTCGCGTTCGAGGTCCCCTACGGGGAGGACCGGGCGGCCCGCCTCGGCTCGGTCCTGGAGGTCATCTACCTGATCTTCAACGAGGGGTACGCGGCGACCGCCGGCGACGACCTGCTGCGCCCGGCCCTGTGCGAGGACGCGCTGCGGCTGGCCCGGGTGCTCGCCGCGCTGATGCCCCGGGAGGGCGAGGTCCACGGCCTGGCCGCCCTGCTGGAGATCCAGGCCTCCCGGACGGCGGCCAGGACCGCCCCGGACGGGCAGCCGGTGCTCCTCGCCGACCAGGACCGGCGGCGCTGGGACCGGCTGCTGATCCGGCGGGGCTTCGCCGCCCTGGCGCGGGCCGTCGAGGCGGACGGCGCCACCGGTCCGTACGCCCTCCAGGCCGCCATCGCCGCCTGCCACGCGCGGGCGACGCGGTACGAGGAGACGGACTGGACGACCATCGCCGCCCTCTACCGGCGGCTCGCCGCCGTCGCGCCCTCCCCGGTCGTGGAGCTGAACCGGGCGGTCGCCGTCTCGATGGCCGAGGGCCCGGAGGCGGGCCTCGCGCTCGTCGACGCCCTCGCCGCCGCACCGGCCCTGGACCGCTACCACCTGCTGCCCAGCGTCCGGGGCGACCTGCTGGCCCGGCTCGGCCGGGAGGCGGAGGCCCGGGCCGAGTTCGCGCGGGCGGCGGAGCTCACCCGCAACGAGCGGGAGCGGGCGCTGCTGCTCAGGCGGGCGGCCGGCGCCGCCGGTTAAGCTCCCCGGCATGTCCCCCCGCACCCCGCTTCCGCCGCCCCCGCCGCCCGCCGAGATACGCAACTGGCCCGACCGCGAGGCGCGGCTGGCCGACCGGGCGCTCGCCATGGACGAGTTGGGGCGCCGACTGCTGGGCGGCGGGCGGCTCGCGCTGTTCCTGGTCTGGTTCGGGATGCTCCAGCTGGGCTGGTCGATGGTGGGCGTGCCGCTCGTGTCCTTCGGCGGGGCCGGCGGGGTGGCGGACCCGATCAGCATGCTGCTCGCGCTGTTCTGCGGAGCCGCCGGGATCGCCGTGCTCGTCCCGGCCGTGTGGCTGACCGTGCGGAGCCTGCGCCGGGACCGGGTGGTGCGCGAGCGGCTCGTGGGATGGGCGGCGCTCGACCGGCACGGGCCGTCCGACGCGCGGCTGCGACTGCCGCTGCTGAGCGCGAGCTGGCTGGTGCTGTCCTTCGCGATGTGCGCGGTCGGGCTGTGGACCGCCTTCGCCGTCCCGCTCAACACCGGCCCGGAAGACGGTGGTTACGGCGCCGTCGCCTACGGCATGGGCGCCGCCCTCATCCTGTGGATCACCGGACTGACCGGCCTCGCGAAGGCCGTCGGGCACTACCGCATGGCCGTCCGCCTCACCGGCCGGCCGGGCGCCCGATCAGCATCGTCGGAGCTCCCGCGACCCGAGTGAGCAGCACCGTCGCCGAGTTGGGGCCCTTGGGCTTCACCTTGCGGCGGATCTCCTCGGGTTCGACGGCGGAGCCGCGCTTCTTCACGGTCAGCACGCCCACCTCGCGCTCACGCAGCAGCGCCTTCAGCTTCTTCAGGTTGAAGGGGAGTTCGTCGGTGATCTCGTAGGCGGCGGCGTACGGCGTCGGGATCAGGGCGTCGGCCGTCACGTACGCGATGGTCGGGTCGATCAGCCCGCCGTCCAGCTCCCGCGCCACCTCGGCGACCAGGTGGGCCCGGATGACGGCGCCGTCCGGCTCGTAGAGGTAGCGGCCGACGGGCCGGACCGCCGGGTCGGGCAGGGTGCCGCCGGTGAGGGTCGCGCCGCCGGGCAGCAGGGTGGCGCGCCGGGCGCCGGGCTCGGTGCCGAACCAGAGCACGGCCTCCTTCACGTCCCCGCCGTCCGAGATCCACTCCGCCTCGGCCTCCTCGGGCACCGCCTCGTGCGGGATGCCCGGGGCGATCTTCAGGGCCGCGTGCGGGGCCTTGCGGGCCGCCTCGACCGCCCAGGACAGCGGCGGCGAGTAGGCCTCCGGGTCGAAGATCCGGCCCCGGCCGCCGCGCCGCGCCGGGTCGACGAAGACGGCGTCGTACGGGGAGGTGTCGATCTCCGTCACGTCGGCGCAGCGCACCTCGATCAGGCCGTCGAGGCCGAGCGCCGCCGCGTTGGCGCGGGCCGCCTCGGCGGTGAGCGGGTCGCGGTCGACGGCGAGCACCGAGATCCCGGCCCGGGCGAGCGCGAGCGCGTCGCCGCCGATGCCGGAGCAGAGGTCCGCGACGCTGCGCACGCCGAGCTCCTTGAGGCGGGCCGCCCGGTAGGCGCCGACGGTGGCCCGGGTGGACTGCTCGACGCCGTGGGGCGTGAAGTACATGCGGTAGGCGTCCTCGGCGCCGAACTTCGCCACCGCCCGCTGCCGCAGCCGGGCCTGGCCGAGCGCCGCCGAGACCAGTTCGGCGGGGTGTTCGCGGCGCAGCCGGGAGGCGACCGCCAGCTCCTGGGCGGGGTCGTAGTCGCGCAGGGCGGCGAGGAGGGCCTGCCCCTCGGGGGCGAGCAGGGAGGCGAAGGCGGCGAGGTCGGTCACCCGACCCATTCTGAGGGGCGCGGGAGGTGTGGGCCGCCCGGGGGACCGTGCGGGCGGCGCCGGTGGTGTCGGGGCCCGGGAGGGGCTCGGCGCTGACAGGATGCGGCGCCATGCAGCTAGTACGACAAAAGGAACAAGTGCGCACCTTCCGATCCGTGCGGGTGGTCGGCGCCGCCCTCCTCGTCGCCGTCCTCGGCTCCGCCTGCGCGGGGCCCGGCGCAGGCGGGGAGTCCGCGTCGCCGAAGCCCGCCGCCGGTCAGCCCCGCGCGCAGAACCCCGCCGGGGCCCTGAACGCGTACGTCGAGCGGGTCCGGGCGGCGCGGGCCGCCCGGGTGGCCGCCGCCAAGAAGTGGGGGCTGGCCCAGCCGCCGCTCGAAGCGCCGGCGCCGCCCGCCGTGAAGCCGAAGATCACCACCCGCAAGGGCTTCGAGACCGACGGGGAGGGGCTGCCGCCGGTCTTCACCACCGTGCCGACGAAGCAGAAGGTCGTCTTCCTGACCATCGACGACGGCGCCGAGAAGGACCCCGCGCTGCTGCGGATGATGAGCGAGCTGAAGATCCCGTACAGCGCGTTCCTCAGCGACTACCTGGTCAAGGAGGACTACGGCTACTTCCGCACGATGCGGGACTCGGGGGTCGCGCTGCACAACCACACCCTCCACCACCGCTATCTGCCCGGGCTCGACTACGCGGACCAGAAGCGCGAGATCTGCGGGATGCAGGACGTCATCCAGAAGCAGTTCGGCAAGCGGCCCGCGCTCTTCCGCCCGCCGTACGGCAACTACAACGAGGACACCCTGCGCGCGGCCGGGAGCTGCGGGGTCAAGGCCGTCCCGCTGTGGGCCTCCGAGGCCTTCCCCGACCACATGGAGTGGCGCGAGTGGGACCGGGACCTGCATCCCGGCGACATCGTCCTCACGCACTTCCGCGGCAAGGAGGACTGGAAGGGCTCCATGCCGGACATGATCCGCCGGGTGATGAAGACGATCACGGCGAAGGGGTACGCGGTGGCCAGGCTGGAGGACTACGTATGAGCCGGGCGCGCCGGCTGGCAGCCGCCCTGGCCCTGACCGGCGCGCTGTTCGCCCTGACCGCCTGCGCGTCCTCGGCCGACCCGATCGACCCGATCGAACGGCTGGGCCGCAAGGCGGCGGAGAAGGTCTCGCCGCGGGTGCCGCACCAGCCGCACCCGCCGCGCGCGGTCCGGGGTCCGTCAGCCGCCCCGTCGGGGTCCGCCGTCCCGGTCAGACCCCTCGCACGGAACCGCGGGCTCCGTCCGCGCGTTCTTCCCGGAGTGCCCCCGCGTCACGCCACGGGGTCGTGAATTGGCACTCCGCTTGACCGAGTGCTAATCGCGGTCATAGTCTCGGCTCTGGCACTCCCCACTGGAGAGTGCCAACGCAGCGACAGGCAGGTCCGGCACCCGCGACGACGGATCCACCTGGTCGCCACCTCAGACAGTTAACCCCGTGAGATCTCCGAAGGGGGAGGTCGGATCGTGACGACCACCAGCTCCAAGGTTGCCATCAAGCCGCTCGAGGACCGCATCGTGGTCCAGCCGCTCGACGCCGAGCAGACCACGGCCTCCGGCCTGGTCATCCCGGACACCGCGAAGGAGAAGCCCCAGGAGGGCGTCGTCCTCGCCGTGGGTCCGGGCCGTTTCGAGAACGGCGAGCGCCTGCCGCTCGACGTCCAGGTCGGCGACGTGGTGCTCTACAGCAAGTACGGCGGCACCGAGGTCAAGTACAACGGTGACGAGTACCTCGTCCTCTCGGCTCGCGACGTGCTCGCGATCATCGAGAAGTAGTCCACCGAAGCACCTGTAAAGCAGACGCTTCACGCCGCGCCCCTGACCCCCTGGTTTCTCCGGGCGTTCAGGGGCGCGGTTTTTTTCCACGATTTCCGAGAGGGCTGAACCGCTTCCATGGCGAAGATCCTGAAGTTCGACGAGGACGCCCGTCGCGCCCTTGAGCGCGGCGTCAACAAGCTGGCCGACACGGTGAAGGTGACGATCGGCCCCAAGGGCCGCAACGTCGTCATCGACAAGAAGTTCGGCGCCCCCACCATCACCAACGACGGTGTCACGATCGCCCGCGAGGTCGAGATCGAGGACCCGTACGAGAACCTCGGCGCCCAGCTCGTGAAGGAGGTGGCGACCAAGACCAACGACATCGCGGGTGACGGCACCACCACCGCCACCGTGCTCGCCCAGGCCCTGGTCCGCGAGGGTCTGCGCAACGTCGCCGCGGGCGCCTCCCCGGCCGCCCTGAAGAAGGGCATCGACGCCGCGGTCAAGGCCGTGTCCGAGGAGCTCCTCGCGACCGCCCGCCCGATCGACGACAAGTCCGACATCGCCGCCGTCGCCGCGCTCTCCGCGCAGGACCAGCAGGTCGGCGAGCTCATCGCCGAGGCGATGGACAAGGTCGGCAAGGACGGTGTCATCACCGTCGAGGAGTCCAACACCTTCGGCCTGGAGCTGGAGTTCACCGAGGGCATGGCCTTCGACAAGGGCTACCTCTCGCCGTACATGGTCTCCGACCAGGAGCGTATGGAGGCCGTCCTCGACGACCCGTACATCCTGATCAACCAGGGCAAGATCTCCTCCATCCAGGACCTCCTGCCGCTGCTCGAGAAGGTCATCCAGGCCGGTGGCTCCAAGCCGCTGCTGATCATCGCCGAGGACGTCGAGGGCGAGGCCCTCTCCACCCTCGTCGTCAACAAGATCCGTGGCACCTTCAACGCCGTCGCCGTCAAGGCGCCCGGCTTCGGTGACCGCCGCAAGGCGATGCTCCAGGACATGGCCACCCTCACCGGTGCCACGGTCATCTCCGAGGAGGTCGGCCTCAAGCTGGACCAGGCCGGTCTGGACGTGCTGGGCACCGCCCGCCGCGTGACCGTCTCCAAGGACGACACCACGATCGTGGACGGCGCCGGCTCCTCCGAGGACGTCCTCGGCCGCGTCAACCAGATCAAGGCCGAGATCGAGTCCACGGACTCCGACTGGGACCGCGAGAAGCTCCAGGAGCGCCTCGCGAAGCTGGCCGGCGGCGTGTGCGTGATCAAGGTCGGCGCCGCCACCGAGGTGGAGCTGAAGGAGAAGAAGCACCGTCTCGAGGACGCCATCTCCGCGACCCGCGCCGCGGTCGAGGAGGGCATCGTCTCCGGCGGTGGCTCCGCTCTCGTCCACGCCGTCAAGGTCCTCGAGGGCAACCTCGGCAAGACCGGCGACGAGGCCACCGGTGTCGCCGTGGTCCGCCGCGCCGCCGTCGAGCCGCTGCGCTGGATCGCCGAGAACGCCGGCCTCGAGGGCTACGTCATCACCTCGAAGGTGGCGGAGCTCGACAAGGGCCAGGGCTTCAACGCCGCCACCGGCGAGTACGGCGACCTGGTCAAGGCCGGCGTCATCGACCCGGTGAAGGTCACGCGCTCCGCCCTGGAGAACGCCGCCTCGATCGCCTCCCTGCTGCTCACGACCGAGACCCTGGTCGTCGAGAAGAAGGAAGAGGAGCCGGCGGACGCGGGCCACTCGCACGGCCACGGTCACTCGCACTGACGCACTGACGCGCTGAAGCGCTGAAGCGCTGACGTCACCGAGGCCCGGTGCCCCCGTCGCGGGGGCACCGGGCCTCGCCCGTTCCGCAGGCGCCGCCGGTCAGGCCTCGACCGCCCCGAGCTGCCCCATCAGCCCGAGCATGTCGTACTGCCACCACCCCGCGACGGCCTTTCCGTCCTCCCGGAAGCGCTGGATCAGCGTGCCGGTCATCTCCACCGCGATGCCGCTCGGCTGGAGCCCCATGAAGTCGCCGCTTTGGGTGCCGTTCCAGGTCCAGCGGGTGCACACCCGGTCACCCTCGGCGATCTGGTCGTCGACGGTGAAGGCGAAGTCGAAGCCGCCCCGCCACATCTCCACCTGGCGGCGTATCGCGTCCATGCCGATGGCGTCCGCCGGGTTGGACGGATCGTGGTCGTGGTACCCCTCGGCGATCACCTCGTCCAGCAGCGCCATGTCCTCCCCGCCGCCGAGCAGCGCGAGGAAGCGCCGCGAGTTCCCCTTGTAGAGGGCCTCGTCGCGGACCACGTCCAGATCGGTGAAGGTCGGCATCTCGTCGCAGAGCGCCACCATCTCCCGGAAGATCCGGTCGGTCTCCGGCAGCTGCGAGTTGCGCATGGCCACGTCGTACGAGGGGAACTCGACGATCTCCACCACGTGGGAGGCGTCGGAGCGGTCCGTGCCCACGATGCTGTGGGTGGCGGTGCGCTTGCCCTTGGTCTGTTCGACCCACTCGTCCATGAGCCGGTTCAGGTCGTCGATCCGGCTGGTCTTGCAGTCGATTATCTGTACAAAACTCATGACGCCTCCCGGGCCGGGGCGGACCCTTCCAGTCTAGGTCCGCGGGCCCGGGGTGCCCTGGCAGCATGGCCCCATGCGCGCCATGGGGGAGGAACCGGGGGAGCGGTCGGTCCGCGTCGACAACGACAGCGGGATCGTCGTGGTCGGGGACGGGAACCGGGTCGTGGTGGGGGCTCCGCCGCCCGTCCGGTCCGCGTACTGGGAGCAGGTCCGCCGCCTCGCCCCGGCCGAACTGTGCGACAGGGAAGTGGAGTTGGCGGAGCTGGCCGCCTTCTGCGGGACGACCGGAACCGGATACCTCTGGTGGCGTGCGGACGCGTGGGCGGGCAAGACGGCACTCATGGCCTGGTTCGCCCTGCACCCGCCGCCCGGCGTACGGATCGTCCCCTTCTTCATCACCGCCCGCTGGGCCGCCCAGAACGACGCGACGGCGTACGTGGACGTCGTCCTGGAACAGCTCGCCGAACTGGCCGGCGAACCCCTGCCCGCCCTCCTCACCGCCGCCACCCGCGAGACCCACCTCCTGCGCCTGTACGGCACGGCCGCCCGCGCCTGCGCCGGGCGCGGCGAACGGCTGATCCTGCTCGTCGACGGCCTCGACGAGGACCGGGGGGTGACCACCGGGCCGGACGCCCACTCGATCGCCGCCCTCCTGCCGCCGGACGCGCGGGTGATCGTCTCCGGGCGCCTCAACCCGCCCCTCCCGCCGGACGTCCCCGACGCCCACCCCCTGCGCGAATCGGCGACCGTCCGCGTCCTGGTCCCGTCCCCGGCGGCCCGCGCGATCCGGTTCGAGGCGGAACGCGAACTGAAGCACCTCCTGACGGCGGGCGGCCTCCCGTACGACCTCCTCGCCCTCCTCACGGCCGCGGGCGGCGGCCTGACGGCGGACGACCTCGCCCATCTGACGGACGGGGTCCCGTACCGGGTACGGGACGTGCTGAGGACCGGCCCGGGGCGGACCTTCGCCCCGGCGGGCCCCGCCTACCTCCTCGCCCACGAGGAACTCGCCGCCCAGGCCCGGGAGATGCTGGGCGAACGCGAACTGGCCCGGTTCCGGGACCTGCTGCACGCCTGGGCGGAGCAGTGGCGGGAGCGCGGCTGGCCCGAGGGCACGCCGGAGTACCTGTTACGCGGGTACGCGGCGACCCTGCGGGCGGCGGGGGACGTCGAGCGGCTGGTCGGCTGCGCGCTGGACGCCGTACGCCACGACCGGCTGCTCGCGGCGACGGGCGGCGACGGGGCGGCGCTCGCGGAGGTCCGGGCGGCGTCGGAGGCCCTCCTCGCGGGCGGCGACCGGCCGGACCTGATCCCCCTCATGCTGCGCCTCGCGGTCCGGCGCGACGACCTGGAGCTGAGCGGCGGCCTCGTCCGGCCCGAACTCGCCGCGGGCTGGGCCGCCGTGGGCGAGGTGGACCGGGCGGTGGCGCTGGCGCGGGCGGCGGGGGACGAGCGGGCGGTGGCGGGGCTGTGCGCGGTGGCGGCGACGCTGCTGCGGCGCGGGGACCGGTACAGGGCCGTCGCTCTCGCGGAGGAGGCGGAGGAGCTGGCGCTGCGGGAACGGGAGAGCCACGCGAGGGACAGCGCGTCGGCGAAGGCCGCCTCGCTCCTGGTCGCGCTCGGGTTCCACGACCGGGCGGAGCGGCAGATCCGGCGGGTCGGCAGCGACCTGGACCGCGACAAGGCGTTGTACGCCCTGGCCGAGGCTCTCTGCACGGCGGGGGAGTACGAGCGGGCCCTCGACCTCGCACGCGGCGAATCGCACATTCGGCTGCGGGCCAACGTGCGCTCCGTGGCGGTCCGGTCTCTGGTCCGGGCGGGCCGGTCCGGGGAGGCCGAGCGGGCGGCGCGCGAGGAGGATCCGAACCGCGCAGTCCGGGCCTTGGTCCTGGTCAGGGCCGCGACCACTCTGAGGGAGGCCGATCAGGGCGGGCCGGGGGCCGTGCTCCTGGCCGAGGGGCTGCGTGAGTGGGGCTCGACGGAGCCGGACGAGGACGGGAAGGGGGTCCGGCGCAAGCTGATCGAGGCGCTGGTCGAGGCGGGAGAGCTCGACCACGCCCGCCGGTCCCGCCACGGTTCCTTCGACGGTATGGACCAGGAGACCTACGCCGCGGCGCTGGCCCGGATCGGCGAGTGGGACCGGGCTTGGGAAGTCGTCGACGGTCTGGGGAGCGTCTGGGCGGAGGGGGCGCTGCTGCAGTTCGCCCTCATCACGGCCGAAGCCGGAGACGACGTGGTGGCCGAGCAGATGGGCGACGAACTGGATTACGTCGAGGACCTGTGGGCGGTCATCGCGACGACCCGCCTGGAACGGGGGGAGCTGGACTCCGTCGAACCGCTGCTCGACCGGCTGGCCGGCACCGGCGGCTTCGACGTGATGGGCGAGTACGTGCGGCGGTTGGTCGAGCGGGGCCGGGTGGCGCAGGCGCGTGCCGTGCTGGCTCGGGTGGGCGGTCCCGAGCACGAACCGTGGTTCGCCGCCCCTCTGATCGGACGGGCGGCGGAGGCCTTGCACGACGCGGGCCACGTCGCCGAGGCGAGGGCGCTGCTCGTCTCGGCCGAGGCGGGGGTCCGCACGCCGCCTCAGGACGACCTCGTGCGGCGACTGGTGCGGTGTGCTCACGCCCTCGCGGAGGCGGGACGGCCGGACGCCGCCGCGGCCCTGATCGACGTCGTGGACTTCGACGAGCAGGACGCCGAGCGTGCCATGGTGTCGGCGCTGCTGGCCGTCGGACGGACCGAGGAGGCCGAGGAACTGGCCTGGGCTGTCGAGGTGGTCGACAGCCCACTCCTGAGGGTCGCCGCCACCTGCGTCCGGCGAGGGGACTTCGAGCGGGCCGACAGGCTGGCCCGCGCGGGCCGGTACAGGTTGGCCGTGGCAGCCGCCGTGGCGTACGCGGAGTCCGGCGACCCGGATCGGGCCGCCGGTTTCGTGCCGGACCTGTCCACCGACCTGGAGGTGATCGAGCTGGCCACCGCACTGGTCCTCGCCCTGGACCTTCAGGGCCGCCGCGAGGAGGCGGAGCAGTGGCTGGACCGGGCCGTGGGGCTGTCCTGGCCGCTGGCGGCGACCACCGCCGTCATGCTGCCGGCGCTGGTCCGCGCCCAACTCGCCCTCGGCCGCCAGGACGAGGCGACCGCGCTGCTGCACCGGGCCACCAGGTCCTGGCTCACCTACTACGGCTCGTCCCAGCCCGAGTACCTGCTCCAGGCCTGGGTCCTGCTGGGCGCCCCCGACCACGCCCTCGACCTCGTGCGGAGGCTGGAGCCGGACGCCGTCGCGCGGGCCCTGCCGTCGCTCGCCGCCGACCTCGCCCGGGCCGGCCAGTACGAGCGCGCCGAGACGGTGCTCGCGGACCTGCACCACCTGGGCCCCCGGTGCGCCACGGCGTACACCGTCCTGGCCGTCGAGCACCCCGACCCGGTCCGCGCCCGCGAGCTCACCGCGCTCGCCCTGCACCTGGGCCCCTGGTACGAGGCGCTGCCCGCGGTACTGGCGTGCGAGCCGGGGACGGTGGAGCAGGTCGTCGCGGAGGGTGAGCGGCTACGGGCCCTGCTGGGCTAGGCGACCCGTCAGGCCGACCGCCCCAGCTCCTCCGCCGTCACCTCCTCCGCGAACGGCTCCCCCCGCCCGTACCGCGCCACCTCCTCGACCGCCTGGTCCGCCATCCGGTGCAGCTCGTTGCCGAGGGAGCCGGCGACGTGCGGGGTGAGGAGGACGTTGGGGAGGGTCCACAGGGGGGAGTCGGGGGCGGGGAGTTCGGGGTCCGTGACGTCGAGGACGGCGTGGAGGCGGCCCGAGCGGAGGTGGGGGAGGAGGGCGGCCTCGTCGACGAGGGAGCCGCGGGCCGTGTTGACCAGGGTCGTGCCGTCGGGCATCGCGGCGAGCTGGGCGGGGCCGAGCATGTGGTGGGTGGCGGGGAGCTGGGGCGCGTGGACGGAGACGACGGTGGCGCGGGCGCAGAGTTCGTCGAGGGGGACGAGCGTCACGCCGGGCGGGGGAGTCGTCACGTACGGGTCGTACAGCAGGATCTCGAAGTCGAAGGGGCGCAGGAGGTCGATGACCCGGCGGCCGATGCGGGAGGCGCCGATGATGCCGATGGTGCGGCGGTAGTTGCCCCAGGCGGTGGACTCGTCGAGCCAGGCCTGGTCGGTGCGCAGCTCGGCGTACTGCTGGGCGGAGCGCAGGACCCGCTTCCCGGCGAGGAGGATCGCGGCGAGCGTGTACTCGGCCACGGGCAGCGCGTTGGCGGCGGCGGCCGAGGTGACCCGGATGCCGCGTGTCCAACAGGCGTCGGTGATGTGGTGCTTGACCGAGCCGGCCGCGTGGACGACGCCCTTGAGGCGGGGGGCGCGGGCCAGGACGTCGGCGGTGAGCGGGGTGGTGCCCCAGCAGGTGAGGAGGAGCTCGGCCTCGGCGAGGGCCGCGGCGACCCTCTCGTCCGGCGCCGTCAGGTCGTGGGCGACGAGCCGCGGGTCGGTGCGGGTGAGTGCGGCGAGGCGGTCGCGGTGGGCGTCGGTGAGGAGGCGTTCGGCGATGCCGGGGCCCATCGCGAGGAGGAGGGAGGGGCGGTTGTCGGTGGCGGGGTGCATCGTGGGATCTGTGCTCCTCACTTGACGCTGCCGGCGGTCAGGCCCGCTTTCCAGTGGCGCTGGAGGGAGACGAAGGCGATGACGAGGGGGACGACGGCGAGCAGGGATCCGGTGACGACGAGGGGGTAGAAGTCGGGTTCGGCGTGGGCGTTGCTGTTCCAGGAGTAGAGGCCGAGGCTCAGCGGGAACAGCTTCTGGTCGGAGAGCATCACGAGGGGGAGGAAGAAGTTGTTCCAGATCGCGGTGAACTGGAAGAGGAAGACGGTCACGAAGCCGGGCATGACCATGCGCAGGCCGATGGACCAGAAGGTGCGCAGCTCGCCGGCCCCGTCGATACGGGCGGCTTCGAGGGCCTCGTCGGGGATGTAGCCGGCGCTGAAGACGCGGGCGAGGTACACCCCGAAGGGGTTGACGAGGACGGGCAGGATGACGGCCCAGTAGGTGTTGACGATGCCGACTTCGCTGGCGAGCAGGTACATGGGCAGGGCGAGTGCCGTGGTGGGGACGAGCACGCCGAGGAGGACGACGCCGAAGAGCTTCTCCTTGCCGGGGAAGTCGTACTTGTCGAAGGCGTAGCCCGCGGCGACGCTGACCAGCGAGCAGGCGAGGGCGCCGATGCCCGCGTACAGCAGGCTGTTCAGGTACCAGTGGAAGTAGATGCCGTCGTTGTAGTCGGCGAGGCGGGTGAGGTTGCCGCCGAGGTCGAAGCCCTCGAAGGAGAAGGCGTTTCCGGCGAGGAGTCCGCCGGCGTCCTTGGTGGCGGCGGTGAGCAGCCAGACGAGCGGGAAGAGCATGTAGACGACGGCGAGGACGAGGGCGCCGTTGACGGCGGTCTTCGACAGCCAGACGGAGGGCGTGCGGGGCGTGCTCATGCGGCCTTTCCCTTCCGGCGGCCGCCGCGACGGCCGGTGAGGCGCGTGACGGCGAAGGAGAGCAGGGCGGCGGTCAGGGCGAGCAGGACGGAGGCGGCCGCGGCGAGGCCGTAGTCGTTGCGGTCGAAGGCCGCGGTGTACGCGTACATGTTGGGCGTCCAGGTGGAGGTGACGGCGGAGCCGGTGCCCTTGTTGAGGATCAGCGGTTCGGTGAAGAGCTGGAGCGAGCCGATGACGGTGAAGAGGGCGACCATCGCCAGGGAGGCCCTGATCAGCGGGAGTTTGATGGAGAAGGCGATCCGCCAGGAGCCGGCGCCGTCGACGGTGGCGGCCTCCAGGACGGAGCGGTCGATGGCCTGGAGGGCGGCGTAGAAGATCACCAGGTTGTAGCCGAGCCACTCCCACAGCGCGATGTTGACGACGGAGGGGAGGGCGCCCTCGGGCGAGAAGAAGTCGAAGCCGATGCCGCCGGCCTCCATGGCCTGGACGACCGGGCTGAGTTGGGGGGTGTAGAGGTAGACCCAGATCAGCGCGGCGATGATGCCGGGGACGGCGTGCGGCAGGAAGAGCGCGAGCTGGAAGAAGCGGCGGGCGCGGGCGAGCGCCGAGTCGAGCAGCAGGGCGAGGCCGAGGGCTCCGGCGAGCAGCAGCGGGATGTAGAGCAGGCAGTATCCGAGCAGCACGCCGAAGCCTTCGAGGAAGGCCCGGTCACCCAGCGCCGCGGTGTAGTTGTCGAGTCCGCTGAAGACGGTCTCGGTGCCGCCGAAGCCGAGTCCCGACTGCTTCTCGGTGAAGAGGCTGAGCCAGACCGCGTAGCCGATCGGCACCACCATCACCGCGGTGAACAGCAGGAAGAACGGGGTCAGCAGGGTCGCGGCGGCGCGGGTGCGGGCCTTCACGGGATCAGCCCTCGACCTTCAGGCCGCGCTTGGTGAGCTCGGCGACGGTGGCGTCGTGGCCTGCCTTGATGGCGTCGGTGATGCCGGGACCGCCCTTGGCGATCTTGCCGAACTGGTCCTTGATGGTGGTGTTGGTGGTGCCGGTGGTCGGTCCCCAGGCCCAGCCGGGGGCGATGGAGGCGCCGGACTGCTCGAAGAGGGCGTAGATGTCCTGGCCGCCGTAGTAGCTCGCGTCGAAGACCTGCTTGGCGACCGGGCGCAGCGCGGTGGCGGCGGGGAAGGCGCTGGAGGTGCCGGAGGCGATGCGGGCCTTCACACCGGCCTCGGTGGTGGACATCCACTCGGCGAACTCGACGGCCGCGGCCTTCTTCTTGCTGTCCTTGGTGACGGCGAACGAGGTGCCGCCGAGCATGCCGCTGGCGGGGGTGCCGTTCCAGTTCGGCATGGGGGCGACGGCCCACTTGCCGCTCTGCTCGGGCAGGGTGCCCTTGAGGACGCCCGCGCCCCAGGAGGCGCCGAGGTAGCCGATGGTGGTGCCGTTCTTCAGGGAGCCGGTCCACTCGGGGCTGAAGGAGGCGTTCTTGTGGACGAGGTCGGCGTCGAGGAGGCCCTGCCAGTAGGAGGCGACCTTGGTGGTGGCGGCGTCGGTGGTGTCGATCTTCCAGGTGTCGTTCTCGGCCTTGAACCACTGGGCTCCGGCCTGCCAGGCCATGGCCTCGAAGGTGGTCGGGTCGTCGGGGAAGAAGGTGGCGATCCGGGCCTTCGCGTCGGCCTTCTTCACCTTCTCGGCGGCGGACTTGAACTGGTCCCAGGTCGTGGGGACGGCGACCTGGTACTTGGCGAAGAGGTCCTTGCGGTAGAAGAACGCCTGCGGCGCGGCGTCGAAGGGCACCGCCCAGCTCTTGCCGCCGAGGGTGGTCAGCTGCACGGCCTGCGGCAGCAGCTTGGCGCGGTCCTGTTCGGTGAACGCGTCGCCGATGTCCTGGAGGGCCCCGGAGGAGACGAACTCGGGGAGCGAGGAGTATTCGATGGAGACCAGGTCGGGGGCGTTGCCCGCCTTCACGGCGTTGGAGATCTTGGCGTAGCCGCCGGCGGTGCCGGAGGGGATCTCCTCGAACTTCACCTGGATGTTCTCGTGGGAGGCGTTGAACGCGTCGACCACGTCCTTGGAGCCCTTGGCCCAGCCCCAGAAGGTGAGGGTCACGGGTCCGGAGGGCTTCGCCGCGGAGTCGTCGCCTCCGCCGCCGCAGGCCGTGAGGACGGCCAGGGCGGTGGCGGTGACGGTGGCGGCTATGAGGGGGGTGATTCGTGGACTGCGGGGCCTACGGGGCCTACGGGACACGGCACGGCTCCTGACACGGCGGCACGGACGGGGTTGGCCGTGATCCTGGAACCGTTCATGACCGAAGTCAAGAGCGAAAGATTGAATGATCGAAAATTGATCAAACCTGAGGAGGGGTGAGCGCCCCGCAGGAGGCCCGCACCCGCAGGCTCGGCAGCAGGCTCAGATGCCGCCGCGCCGGCTCCTCGCCGACGGCCGAGCCCCCCTCCGCGAAGCCTTCCGCGACCCCGGCCGTGCCCCCTGCCGTGCCCCCTTCCGACACTCGCTCCACCAGCAGCTCCGTGGCGTGCCGGCCCACCTGCCGTTTGGGCGGGGCGACCGCCGTCAGCGGGGTGTCGGCGAGCGCGGCGACCTCGTCGTCGTACGCGATCAGGGCCAGGTCCTCGGGCACCCGCACCCCCAGCTCGGCCAGGCGCTGCACGATCTCGATCGCGTCCACGTCGTTGTGCACCAGGGCCGCGCTCGCCCGCCCGGACCCCACCGCCTCGTGCAGGGCCCGCACCGCCCGCTCGAAGCCCTCCGGGTCGCGCTCGGCCGGTACGGAGTCGATCACCGCGCGCGGCGCCTCCAGGCCCAGCGTGCGCAGCGCCTCGGCGTACCCCGCGCGCACCGCCAGCGCCGTCGGGCTGTCCCCCCGGGCCACCAGCAGCGGTGTCGCGTGGCCGAGTCCGAGCAGGTGGCGCAGGGCGAGCAGCACCCCGTGGGAGTGGTCCGACGCCACCCGGTCCAGGCCGTCGAGCGGGGTGCCCGGATCGGCCCGGCGCTCCAGGAGCACCGCGGGCACCGGCAGTTCGGCCAGCCAGTCCCCGTACGCGAGCCGGTCCTCCGGGCCCCGCCAGCCCGGTGCGACGAGCACGCCCTCGGCGCCCGCCGCGAGCAGGCCCTCGGTGCGCGCCCGGTCCTCCTCGGGCCGGTAGTCCGAGATCCGCAGGATGAGCCGGGCACCGGCCCGGGCGGCCGCCTCGTGCGCGCCCCGGATGACCTCGGCGAAGTAGTACGTGGCGGAGGGCGCGAGCAGACCGAGCACCAGGCCCCCGCCGCCCTGCGGGCCCGCAGGGCCCTGGCCTCGGGGCCAGGAGACCTGGCCGTGCACCCGGTCCAGCAGCCCCCTGGCGGCCAGCGCCTCGACGTCCCGGCGCGCGGTGACGGGGGAGACCCCGAGCAGTCCGGCCAGGTCGGAGACGCGGGCCGTGCCGCGCTCGCGCACCAGCGCCAGCAGTCGGTCGTGTCGTTCGGCAGCACTCTCGCGCACGGTGCGGTTCCCCTCGGTTCCCTGGCGGTGGTGGTCGTTCCCCGACCTTAGAGCAGCACGGCCCCAAATGATCGAACGGAGGGAGTTTCGATCATTCGCTCCGTCTCCTCTTGACGTTCGATCGAAGCGTCTTCAGGATTCCGGGCGACGCCGCCGTCACCCTCCGCAGCACGGAATCCCAGGGAGCATCATGCCCACGCAACCCGAGAACCGTGAGCTCAGCCCGTACACCGGCTGGACCCGGGCCCACTGGGAGACCACGGCCGACCGCCTCCTGCTCGCCGTACGCCCCCACGCCTCACCCCGCGCCGCCCTCGTCGACCTGCCCGGCCCCCGCCCCAGCTGGTCGGGCCCCCGCTCCGACGGCCTGGAGGGCTACGCCCGCACCTTCCTCCTCGCCGCCCTGCGCGCCGCGCACGGCGACGACCCCCACGGGCACCTCGACCGCTACGCCGAAGGGCTCGCCGCCGGCACGGCACACCCCGGCACCACGGGCCCCGACTCCTGGCCCCGCATGGCCGACACCCGGCAGGCCGTCGTCGAGTCCGCCTCCGTCGCCCTCGCCCTGCGCCTCACCCGCCACCACCTCTGGGACCACCTCGACAGCCGCGTCCGCGAACGGATCGCCGACTGGCTGCTCCCCGCCCTCGGCCCCTCGCCCGTCGACAACAACTGGTGGCTCTTCGGACTCACCGTCGCCGGCTTCCTCCAGGACGCGGGCATCGAGACCGACCGCGCCGCCGCCACCGTCGACCGCGCCCTCGAACGGATCGAGGACTGGTACCTCGGCGACGGCTGGTACAGCGACGGCGACAACCGCGCCTTCGACCACTACAACCCCTGGGCCCTGCACTTCTACCCCGTCCTGCACGCCCACCTCTCCGACGACCGCGCCCTGCTCGACCGCTACGGCCCCCGGCTGCGCGCCCAGCTCGACGCCCACGTGCACCTCTTCGACACGAACGGCGCCCCCCTCCCGTACGGCAGGTCCCTGACCTACCGCTTCGCCGCGGCCGCCGCCCCCTGGCTGGGCGTCCTCACCGGACACACCCCGCTCACCCCCGGAGCCACCCGCCGCCTCGCCTCCGGCAGCCTCCGCTACTTCCTCGACCGCGGCGCCACCGACGCCCGCGGCCTGCTCACCCTCGGCTGGCACGGCCCCTACGAGCCCGTCCTGCAGAGCTACTCGGGCCCCGGCTCCCCCTACTGGGCCGCCAAGGGCTTCCTCGGCCTGCTGCTCCCCGCCGGCCACCCCGCCTGGACCGACCCCGAGGAACCCCTGCCCGCCGAACGCGCCGACACCGTCCGTCCCTTCGGCCCCACCGGCCTCCTCGTCCAGACCACCGCCGCCGACGGAGTGGTCCGCCTCCACAACCACGGCAGCAACCACGTGGGAGACCCCGGCACCGACGACCCCGGCTACTCCCGCCACGCCTACTCCACCCGTACCGGACCCACCAGCGCCCCCGACCCCGCCGACAACCACTTCGCCCTGCTCGACGCCGACGGCCGGGCCACCCGCCGCGGCCCCGTCACCCCGCTCGGCTCCGGACCCGACCGGGCTCTCTCCCGGCACACGCCGCTCCCCGGCGTCCACGTCGTCTCCGCCGTCCTCGTCCACGGCCGCGCCGAGGTCCGCGCCCACCTCGTCCTGGGCGCCCCCGAAGGCACCCCCGTACGGCAGACCGGCTGGACGGTCCACCCCGACGGGCCCGTCTCCCAGCTCCACCCCGTCCACGGCTACGCCCCCGAGGTCACCGAACTCCCCACCGGCGGCACCCTCCAGGGCCCGGCCCCCACCCGTACCCCCGCCCTGAACGGCACCACCAGCGGCCCCGCCGCCCTCTTCGTCGCCCTCGCCTCGCTCACCGCCGAAGCCGATCCCGCCCCCGTACCCGACCTCGCGAACGTCCAGGTCAGCGACGCCCGCACCCTGCACGTGACCTGGCAGAACGGCACCACCTCCCGCCTCGCCCTCGACGCCCCCGAACCGGAGGACCAGTGACCCAGCGCCGAACCCGCGCGGCCCTCGCCGCCGCCCTGGCACTACCGCTCCTGACCACCGCCCCCGCCGCGGCCGCCCCGCGCACCGGCGACCGCCACTACGTCGACTGCTCCGCCACCGCCCCCGGCGACGGCACCGCCCGACGCCCCTGGACCACCCTGACCGAGGCCAACGCCCACCCCTACGGGCCCGGCGACCGGCTCCTGTTCAAGCGCGGCACCACCTGCACCGGCACCCTCGCCCCCCAGGGCGCGGGCGCAGCCGGCGCCCCCTTCACCATCGCCGACTACGGCGACGCGCCCGGTCGCGCGGTCATCGACGGCAACGGCGCCCACGACGCCGTCCTCCTCGCCAACACCCGGTACCTCCGGCTCACCCGCCTGGAGATCACCAACGCCGCCGCCCCCGGCACCGAACGCAACGGCGTCCGGCTGCGCCTGGCGGACTACGGAGCCGCCCAGGGCATCAGCCTGGACCACCTCGCCATCCACGACGTGCGCGGCGGCGACTCCAAGACCCTCACCGGCTCCAGCGCCATCCACGTCGCCGTCGAGGGCACCACCGTCCCCAGCTGGTACGACGGCCTCGACATCGCCCACAACGACATCCGCGACGTCGACCGCGAGGGCGTCTACTTCAAGTCACGCTTCTCCAAGCGCGACCTGGTCGGAAACCAGCAGGACCCGGTCGCCTTCCCCGGCCCGTGGACCCCCAGCCTCCGCGTCCGCGTCCACCACAACACCCTGACCTCGATCGCCGGCGACGGCATCAAGATCGACACCACCAGCGGCGCCCGCGTCGACCACAACCGCATCGACGGCTTCCAGCTGCGCTCCAAGGCCGCCAACGCCGGCATCTGGACCTTCAACACCGATGACACGACCGTCGAGTACAACGAGGTCTCCGGCGGCGGCAACACCAAGGACGGCATGTCCTTCGACGCCGACGGCGCCTCCAAGGGGACCGTCTTCCAGTACAACCACAGCCACGACAACGCCGGCGGCTTCCTGCTGATCTGCCCCTACAGCGGCGCCCAGACCCTCGACACCGTCGTCCGCTACAACCTCAGCGTCGACGACGGCGCCCGCCTCGTCCAGAACTGCTGGGGCCCCATCCTCAACACCCGTATCTTCAACAACACCTTCGTCAACCGGACGACCGTCCCCTCCTACCTCGTCCAGGACGACGCGGGCAGCCCCGCCACCCCCCGCCACGAACTGACCCTCACCAACAACCTCTTCGTCAACGAAGGCACCCCCGGCGGCTACGCCTTCAAGAACCCCACCCCGGGCCTCGCCTTCTCGGACAACCTCTTCCACGGCGTCACGATGACCCGCCCCAACCCCGGCGGCCTCACCGCGGACCCCCTCCTCAACCCCGACCTGACGCTCGCCCCCGGCTCTCCGGCCCTGTCCGCGGGCACCCCCGTCGAGGACAACGGCGGCAGGGACTGGTTCGGGAACGACGTGTCGGCGACATCGCCCCCGAACATCGGGGCGTACGAGGGGCCGGGCGTGAACTGAGCCCCGAGCGGCTCTATTCGGGCCCGTACTTGCGCCCCGCCCGGGAGGACACCCCGCCCAGCAGCCCGCGGGGAGCCAGCTTCACCACACCCATCAGGGCCTTGTAACGGGGATCGGGGATGGACAGCGTCCGCCCCCGGGCCAGATCGGCGAGCGCCGCGGAGACCAGCTTGTCCGCGTCGAGCCACATCCAGCCCGGGATGTTGTCCGTCCCCATCCCCGCCCGCTGGTGGAACTCCGTCCGCACGAACCCCGGGCACAGCGCCATCAGCCGCACCCCGCTGCCCGCGAGATCCCGCGCCGCGCCCTGCGTGAACTGCACGACCCACGCCTTCGACGCCCCGTAGGTGCCGCGCGGCAGGAAGGCCGCCACCGAGGCGACGTTCACCACCCCGCCGCGCCCGCGGGCCCGCATCGCCTCCGACGCCGCCGAGGTCAGCCGCAGCACCGCCTCGCAGTGCACCTTCAGCATCTTCAGCTCGTCGTCCATGGAGACTTCCAGGAACCGGCCCTTGTTGCCGAACCCGGCGTTGTTCACCAGGAGGTCCACCGGCTGCTTGGCGTCCGAGAGCCGCGCCACCACGGCCTCGATCCCCTCCTCCTCGGAGAGGTCCGCCGCCAGCACCTCCGCCTCGATCCCGTGCCGGTCGTGCAGCTCCGTCGCCTGTTCCCGAAGCCGCTTCACGTCGCGCGCCACGAGCACCACGTCATGCCCGTCCGCGGCCAGCCGCCGCGCGAAGGCGGCGCCGATGCCGGCGGTCGCGCCCGTAATCAGTGCAGTCGTCATACGCGGCACGTTAACCCGCGCCGCGTGAACGCCGTGTGTGGGTAGGACCCCGCCCCGCTCCGTCCCGTTCCCGCCCCCGGTCCCTCCCGTTCCCGCTGCTACGCCCCGTACTTCTCCGCGTAGTTCCGCGCCAGCGCCAGCAGCCCCGACTCCATCCACTCGGCCGCCACCAGCGTGCCCGGCAGCTGGGAGCGGTCGCGGGTCGCGGCGTGGTGGAGGCGGGTGATGGTGACGGGGTGGGTCGGGCGGTGGATGACGGTGATGGGGTCGCCCGCGCGGATCTCGCCCGGTTCGATCACGCGGAGCAGGGCGCCGGGGCCGGCCGAGGACTGGTTGAGACGGCGGACCCAGGCGTCCTCCTGGACGAAGCCGGCGAAGGTGCGGCACGGGATGCGGCCGCCGGTGACCTCCAGGACGAGGTCGGGACCGATCCGCCAGCGCTCGCCGACGAGGGCGCCGTTCACGTCGAGGCCACGGGTGGTGAGGTTCTCGCCGAACGAGCCGGGGGGCAGGGGGCGGCCGAGCTCGCGCTCCCAGACCTCCATGTCCTCGCGCGCGAAGGCGTGCACGGCTCGGTCGGCGCCGCCGTGGAAGCGCAGGTCGCACACGGTGTCCCCGGCGACGCCACTGGCTCCACCGGGTGCGGGGGCGGCGACCCGCACGGGGCCGTCCACCGGGCGCTTGTCGATGCCCGTACGGCCCGAGGGGGCGCTGGTGTAGTCGACGGCCTGGGGGCTTCCCACGTTCACGCTCAGGAGTTCCATGGGGGCAGCCTAGGCCGACTTCCTCAAAGGTTGGTATAGGAATTCCACGACGCATCCAAGGAGGCCTTATGCTTGGGGCATGATCGAGGCCCGCCACCTCCGTGTCCTGCGCGCCGTCGCCGCCACCGGCTCCTTCTCCGCCGCCGCCCGAGAACTGGGCTGCACCCAGCCTGCGGTGAGCCAGCAGATGAAGGCGCTGGAGAGCTCCGCCGGCACGCCCCTGCTGATCCGTACCGGCCGCGAGATGCGCCTCACCCAGGCGGGCGAGGCCCTGGTCCGGCACGCCTCCGGGATCCTGGCCGGGCTGACCGCCGCCGAGGAGGAGGTCGCGGCCATCGCCGGGCTGCGGGCCGGACGGGTGCGGCTCGTCTCGTTCCCCAGCGGCAGCTCCACCCTCGTCCCCACCGCCCTCGCCGCCCTGCGCGCCGCCCACCCCGGCACCCGGGTCTCCCTCGTGGAGGCCGAGCCGCCGCGCTCGGTGGAGATGCTGCGCGAGGGCGACTGCGACGTGGCCCTCGCCTTCCGTTACGGGACGGGCCCGGACGCCTGGGACGACCTGGTGGTCCGCCCGCTCCTCGCCGACCGGCTCGTCGGCCTGGTGCCCGAGGGGCACCGGCTGGCCGGGGCGGAGTCGGTGGCCATCGGCGAACTGGCCGAGGACCCGTGGATCGCGGGCTGTCCGCGCTGCCGCCGCCAGCTGGTGGACGTCTGCCGGGAGGCGGGCTTCACCCCGCGCATCGACTTCGCCACCGACGACTACCCGGCCGTGATCGGCCTGGTGGGCGCCGGCCTCGGCGTGGCCGTCCTGCCGGAGCTCGCCATCGAGTCCGTACGGCCCAAGGGCGCGGTCACCGTCACGGTGGAACCCGCCGTGGAGCGCGAGATCGTGGCACTCACCCTTCCGGACCTGGCCCAGGTCCCGGCCGTCGCGGCCACCCTGGACGAGCTGACCCGCGCCTCCGCCCGCGCCGCCGAGAAGTCGGCGCCGACACGCGCGTAGGCCGTACGAGTGACACGGAGGCGCCGCCGTACGGGTGGTCGTCGAACCGCCGTACGGGGGACCGCGGTACGGGACGGGGGGCGCCGTCCGGGCGAACCGGGTCCGGCCGCACGGGTGCGGGCGCACGCCCGTAGGAGTGGGTGCGCTGGGCCGGGAGGGTGAGAGCCGCGCGCCTGTGTGGGTGAGGGCGGAGGTATCGGTCGGGCGAGCGCGTTCCGGCGGCGCGCGGTACGCGCCCGCCGTCCGGGTCACCGGCCCGGCGCGCGCCCCTTCCCGCGGCCGTCGCGCGCGGCGGGCGTGCGGGAGGGCGCGGTCGCCGGAGCCGCACGCCCCCGGGCCGCGTGCGGCGCGGCTCCCGGGGCCGGGTGGCCGTCGGCCCGGCCCGTGTCGTCCGGTTGTCCCAAGTCGTGGTGCAGAAACGTTACTTCAGGCGTGACCCACGCCGGCCGTGCTCGTGTGGGACGCCCGCGCGGTGGCGGACGTCGTGACCAGGCGATTGCGGGCTCGGCCCATGAGCTCTTCGCGTTCGTCCTCGGTGAGGCCGCCCCAGACGCCGTAGGGCTCCCGTACGGCGAGCGCGTGTGCCGCGCACTCCGCGCGTACCGGGCATCGCATGCAGACCTCTTTCGCCGAGTTCTCGCGCGCACTCCGTGCCGCGCCGCGCTCTCCCTCGGGGTGGAAGAACAGGGAGCTGTCGACCCCGCGGCAGGCCGCGAGCAGTTGCCAGTCCCACAGATCGGCGTTGGGTCCGGGAAGGCGGGAGAAATCTGCCATTGCGCTAGTCCCCTTGAAACCGTGTGAACGGATTGGTGGGCGGGTTGATGGCTGATCGACGGGGCCCTTCGTCCCCTGCCGGGTGTCGCGTACCCGCTCTCGCGGGTTCGATCCGACCGTACAACTACTGTCTAAGTAGATGTAAATATGACTCATTGCGAATCTAGCCACAGACACCGCGAAAAGGGAAGAAAACCCGCTAAATGGGGCATACCTTCGGGTGAAGGACGGATGACCTGCGACGCTCTCCTCCGCGTACGGACCCTCACGTAGAGTGCCGAAGGCGGCCGTCCGACCCGTAACTCTTTCGAGTGACCGTCGTTGAGAGTGCGGAGGCGGTTGAAGGAACAAGCGCTCGGACAGGTGTCCGGGGGTGTCAACCGCACAGGTGACGATACGTACCAGCCCTGGAGGCTCAAGGTGACGCGCTTCAGCTGCGAGAGCCGCGGAGGTCAGGCATGACTTCCGTCCTCGTCTGCGACGACTCCCCGCTTGCCCGAGAGGCGCTTCGGCGGGCGGTCGCGACCGTGCCCGGCGTCGAGCGCGTGACCACCGCGGCCAACGGCGAGGAAGTCCTCCGCCGCTGGGGCGCGGACCGCTCGGACCTGATTCTGATGGACGTGCGCATGCCCGGCCTGGGCGGCGTGGAGACCGTCCGCCGGCTGCTGTCCGCGGACCCCGGCGCCCGCATCATCATGCTCACCGTCGCCGAGGACCTGGACGGTGTCGCGCTCGCGGTCGCCGCGGGTGCCCGTGGCTATCTGCACAAGGACGCCTCGCGCGCCGAGCTGCGGGCCACCGTCACCCAGGCCCTCGCCGACCCGACCTGGCGGCTCGCCCCGCGCCGGCTGCGCTCGGCCGAGATGGGCGCCGCGCCCACGCTCACGGCCCGCGAGATCCAGGTGCTGGAGGGCATGAGCCACGGCCGGTCCAACGCGGAGATCGGGCGCGAGCTCTTCCTCTCCGAGGACACGGTCAAGACGCACGCGCGCAGGCTGTTCAAGAAGTTGGGTGCCTCCGACCGGGCGCACGCGGTGGCGCTCGGATTCCGCTGGGGCCTGGTGCGCTGACCTGCGGCCATCGGCCGCATCCCCGTCCGCCGAGCGGCGGACGGGGTGGGCTTGTGTCACTTCTCCGCGGAATGCCGCATCCTTGGTGGTGTGGAGTTCCTCGGGGACGAGACGAACGAGCGAGCGGACAACGAGCGGAAGGGGAGGGCGCAGGAGATGAGTGCCGGCGCACCTGCTCATAACGCTTCGGTGCACAACTACGGACGCGGTGCCGCGAACGAGCAGGCGTCAAGGCACCATGGAGCGATGCGCGACGACGAGACCATGGGGTCCCCCGTGCCCGCAGGGCAGGGGGAGATCGGTGCACTCGTTCACCGTGCCGTGGAGGGGGACCAGCAGGCGACGCACGACCTCCTCGCGCGCGTGCACCCCCTTGCCCTGCGCTACTGCCGTACGCGGCTGAACCGGCTGCCCGGTGACGCCCGTCACTTCGTGGAGGACCTCGCCCAGGAGGTCTGCGTCGCGGTCCTGATGGCGTTGCCGCGCTACAAGGACACGGGCAGACCCTTCGAGGCGTTCGTCTTCGCGATCGCCGGACACAAGGTCGCCGACCTCCAGCGGGCCGCCATGCGGCACCCGGGTTCGACGGCCGTGCCCTCCGACGAGATGCCCGAGCGGCCCGACGACTCGCTCGGGCCCGAGGAGCGGGCGCTCCTCAGTGACGACGCCGAGTGGGCCAAGAAGCTGCTCGCCAACCTCCCGGAGAACCAGCGCGAGCTGCTCGTCCTCCGGGTGGCCGTCGGGCTGACCGCCGAGGAGACCGGGCAGATGCTCGGGATGTCCCCGGGCGCGGTCCGGGTGGCGCAGCACCGTGCGCTGAGCCGGCTGCGGGCACTGGCCGAGCAGTAAGGGTTCGGAGGGGCGGCTGTCCCTCACGTACACGTACGAACGTCCAAAGCTGCTCGCTGATCTTGATCGTGGAATGAGACACGGCCGCGGCCCGTTAGCATGGACATCCGCACCGATCAAGGCCATTGGGGAAGGTGTCATGACCAACATCGACGGAGTGCCCGAGAAATTCGCGACACTCGGGCTGACCTACGACGATGTACTGCTGCTGCCGGGTGCGTCCGACATGGCGCCCGACCAGATCGACACCTCTTCGTACATCTCGCGGAACGTGCGGGTGAACATCCCGCTGCTCTCCGCCGCGATGGACAAGGTCACCGAGTCCCGGATGGCCATCGCCATGGCCCGTCAGGGCGGCGTCGGCGTCCTGCACCGCAACCTCTCCATCGCCGACCAGGCCAACCAGGTCGACCTGGTGAAGCGCTCCGAGTCCGGCATGGTGACCGACCCGATCACCGTGCACCCGGACGCCACGCTCGGCGAGGCCGACGCGATCTGCGCCAAGTTCCGCATCAGCGGCGTCCCGGTCACCGACCCGGCGGGCAAGCTGCTCGGCATCGTGACCAACCGCGACATGGCCTTCGAGTCGGACCGCAGCCGCCAGGTGCGCGAGGTCATGACCCCGATGCCGCTGGTCACGGGCAAGGTCGGCATCTCCGGCGTGGACGCCATGGAGCTGCTGCGCCGCCACAAGATCGAGAAGCTGCCGCTGGTCGACGAGGCCGGGCTGCTCAAGGGCCTCATCACGGTCAAGGACTTCGTCAAGGCCGAGAAGTACCCGAACGCCGCCAAGGACAAGGACGGCCGGCTGCTCGTCGGCGCGGCCGTCGGCGTCGCCGGCGACTCCTACGAGCGCGCCCAGGCCCTGATCGAGGCGGGCGCCGACTTCATCGTCGTCGACACCGCGCACGGCCACTCCCGACTGGTCGGCGACATGATCGCCAAGATCAAGTCGAACTCCTCGGTCGACGTCATCGGCGGCAACGTCGCCACGCGCGACGGCGCCCAGTCGCTCGTCGACGCCGGCGCGGACGGCATCAAGGTCGGTGTCGGCCCCGGCTCCATCTGCACCACCCGCGTGGTCGCCGGCATCGGCGTCCCGCAGGTCACGGCCATCTACGAGGCCTCCCTCGCCGCCAAGGCGGCCGGCATCCCGGTCATCGGCGACGGCGGCCTGCAGTACTCCGGCGACATCGCGAAGGCGCTCGTCGCCGGCGCCGACACGGTGATGCTCGGCTCGCTGCTCGCGGGCTGCGAGGAGTCCCCGGGCGAGCTGCTCTTCATCAACGGCAAGCAGTTCAAGTCGTACCGCGGCATGGGCTCGCTGGGCGCCATGCAGACCCGCGGCGACCGCAAGTCCTTCTCCAAGGACCGGTACTTCCAGGAGGGCGTCGCCTCCGACGAGCAGCTGATCCCCGAGGGCATCGAGGGCCAGGTGCCCTACCGCGGCCCGCTCGCCTCGGTCGTGCACCAGCTGACCGGTGGTCTGCGTCAGTCGATGTTCTACGTCGGCGGCCGCACGGTCCCGGAGCTCCAGCAGAACGGCCGTTTCGTCCGGATCACCTCGGCGGGTCTCAAGGAGAGCCACCCGCACGACATCCAGATGACCGTCGAGGCACCGAACTACAGCCGCAAGTAGGTCTCCGTCACCCGGTGCGACGCACGGTGTGACACCGACGGGGTGGTTCCGGCATGTGGCCGGAGCCGCCCCTTCGGCGTGTGTCGGGGATACTGGTAGGCGCAGACCAAGAGGGAAAGGCCACACAACGTGACTGAGATCGAGATCGGGCGCGGCAAGCGCGGCCGCAGGGCGTACGCGTTCGACGACATCGCCGTCGTACCGAGCCGGCGCACCCGGGACCCGAAGGAGGTCTCGATCGCCTGGCAGATCGACGCCTACCGCTTCGAGCTCCCGTTCCTGGCCGCCCCCATGGACTCGGTCGTCTCGCCGCAGACCGCCATCCGCATCGGCGAGCTCGGCGGCCTGGGCGTGCTGAACCTCGAGGGCCTGTGGACCCGCTACGAGGACCCGCAGCCGCTGCTCGACGAGATCGCCGAGATGGACGAGGAGACCGCCACCCGCCGTCTGCAGGAGATCTACGCGGCTCCGATCAAGGAGGAGCTGATCGGGCAGCGCATCAAGGAGGTGCGCGACTCGGGTGTGGTCACCGCCGCCGCGCTCTCCCCGCAGCGCACCGCGCAGTTCTCCAAGGCCGTGGTCGACGCCGGCGTGGACATCTTCGTCATCCGCGGCACGACCGTCTCCGCCGAGCACGTCTCCGGCGCGGCCGAGCCGCTGAACCTCAAGCAGTTCATCTACGAGCTCGACGTCCCGGTCATCGTCGGCGGCTGCGCCACGTACACCGCGGCCCTGCACCTGATGCGCACCGGCGCCGCGGGCGTCCTGGTCGGCTTCGGCGGCGGCGCCGCGCACACCACGCGCAACGTGCTCGGCATCCAGGTCCCGATGGCCACGGCCGTCGCCGACGTGGCCGCGGCCCGCCGCGACTACATGGACGAGTCCGGCGGCCGCTACGTGCACGTGATCGCCGACGGCGGCGTGGGCTGGTCCGGCGACCTGCCGAAGGCCATCGCCTGCGGCGCCGACGCGGTCATGATGGGCTCCCCGCTGGCCCGTGCCACGGACGCGCCCGGCAAGGGCCACCACTGGGGCATGGAGGCCGTCCACGAGGACGTGCCGCGCGGCAAGCTGGTCGACCTGGGCATCGTCGGCACCACCGAGGAGGTCCTGACGGGCCCGTCGCACACCCCGGACGGCTCGATGAACTTCTTCGGCGCCCTGCGCCGCGCGATGGCCACCACGGGCTACAGCGAGCTCAAGGAGTTCCAGCGCGTCGAGGTGACGGTCGCGGACGCGCAGCACAAGCGCTGACACCGCGGGATCCGTGCCCCGTACGTACGAGAGGGGCCCCGCACCGGGTGGTGCGGGGCCCCTCTCGCGTGCGTGCGGGTCTGCCCGCGGCTACTCGGCGGCCTTCTTCGAGCCGCTGAACGCGGCGAAGGCGGCGAGGGCGAAGAAGAGGAAGGTCAGCGGGTCCAGCTCTTCCTTCCACGCCGCCTGCAGGACGTCGGAGTGCTCGAAGAAGAGGGTGCTCACGGAGACGTTCAGCTCCTTGCCACCGATGATCGCGATGGCGAGCAGCTGGCCGAAGTAGACCGCGCCGAGCGAGAGCACCGCGCTGACCACCGGCAGGGCCGGGTTGCGGCCGCCGGCCTTGCCGGCCGCGAAGCCGACGAGGAAGCCGACGCCGACGGCGGCCCAGCCGATCTCGCGCTCGATGGCGCCGGCGATCCCGCCGTAGACACCGCCGGCGACGAGCGCGGCGACGACCGCGACGACCAGGCCGAGGCCCACGTTGGAGCGGGCCGGCGGGGCCGGGGCGACCGGCGGCTGCGGGAAGGGCTCGGCACCCTGGGCGAACGGGTTGCCGGGCGGCGGAACGGGCTGAGACATGAAGAAGATCCCCCCATGGGACGCGTGATGAAGCGGCCTGGAGGCTAGCAGTCCCCTGTGACATGTTCACAGGGGGTTTACTTCGGACGTTTCCTACAGCCGGTGCGCGGCGCCCCCCGGGGTGGCGCCCCGGGTGTCGAGGAGCAGCTGCGCCTTCACGGACAGGCCCTGGAGGTCGTACGTGCGGTGGTGCTGGAGCAGGATCGTCAGGTCGGCGTGGGCGGCGGCCTCGTAGAGGGAGTCGGCGCGGGGGACCGGCAGGTCGCGGACGCGCCAGTCGAGGACGTGCGGGTCGTGGTAGCTGACCGTGGCGCCCAGGTCCATCAGGCGGCGGGCGATCTCGTCGGCGGGGGAGCCCTGCCGGTCGGCGAGGTCGGGTTTGTACGTGATGCCGAGCAGCAGGATCCGGGCGCCGCGGGCGGACTTGCCGTGCTCGTTGAGGAGGGTGGCGCAGCGCTGGACGACGTACTGCGGCATGCGTTCGTTGACCTGGCCGGCGAGTTCGACCAGGCGCAGCGGGCGGTGGGCGCCGACGGTGTCCACGGGGACGCCGTGGCCGCCGACGCCGGGGCCGGGGCGGAAGGCCTGGAAGCCGAAGGGCTTGGTCTCGGCGCAGCGGATGACGTCCCAGAGGTCGACGCCGAGTTCGTGGCAGAGCACCGCCATCTCGTTGACCAGGGCGATGTTGACGTGCCGGAAGTTGGTCTCCAGGAGCTTCACGGTCTCGGCCTCGCGCGGGCCGCGGGCGCGGACCACCTTGTCGGTGAGGCGGCCGTAGAACGCGGCGGCGGACTCGGTACAGGCGGGGGTCAGCCCGCCGATGACCTTGGGCGTGCCGGCGAAGCCGTGGGTGCGGCTGCCGGGGTCGAGGCGGCCGGGGGAGTAGGCGAGGTGGAAGTCGCGCCCGGCGCGCAGCCCGGAGCCGGTTTCGAGGAGTTCGCGGAGCGGGCCTTCGGTGGTCCCGGGGGGTACGGGGGACTCCAGGAGGACCGTCGTGTGGGGGCGCAGCCGGGCGGCGAGGGCGCGGGCGGCGTCGGTGACGTCGGTGAGGTCGAGGGCGCCGTCCGGTCCCGGCGGGGTGGGTGCGCAGATGACGGCGGTGCGGACCCGGCCGAGTTCGGCGGGGTCGGTGGCGGGGCGGAAGCCCGCGGCGAGCATCCGGCGGATCTCGGCCGCGGTGAGCGAGCCGTCGACGGGGGGCCGTCCGGCGGCGAGTTCGGCGACGGGTCGGGGGTCGGTGTCGTAGCCGATGGTGCCGACGCCGGCCGTGGTGGCCGCCTGGGCGAGGGGGAGACCGTGGTGGCCGAGGCCGATGACGGCGAGATCAGCGGGCATGGAGTGGGCCGTCCTTCCCTGGTGCCGGAGGGGGGTGTGAGACCGGGGCCGCTAGCCGGAGGGGACGCGACGCGCAAGCCCTGTGGACAGAACGGGGCGAGTGCAATGTCAGACTAGGCGTAAATATGACCGATATGCGGCATTGTGGAGCCGAAGATCGCGAGTGTTATCCACAGGTCGCGGTTCAGGCGGTGGCTGAAGTCGGTGGGCCGGGCCAGAATCGAAGCCGTGAGCCCGACCACACAGGGGGACGACGGGAGGCAGCGGTGAGGACAGCGACACTGGGACCCGCCGAGCGCACGGCGGCGCTCGCGGCGATGGCCGAGCGCGAGCTGGACGTGCTGGTCGTCGGCGCCGGAGTCGTCGGCGCGGGCACCGCGCTCGACGCGGTCACCCGAGGCCTCTCCACCGGCCTCGTCGAGGCGCGCGACTGGGCCTCCGGCACCTCCAGCCGGTCCAGCAAGCTGATCCACGGCGGCCTGCGCTATCTGGAGATGCTCGACTTCGCCCTCGTCCGCGAGGCCCTCAAGGAGCGCGGCCTGCTCCTCGAACGGCTCGCACCCCACCTGGTCAAACCCGTCCCGTTCCTCTACCCGCTCCAGCACAAGGGCTGGGAGCGCTGGTACGCGGGCTCGGGCGTCGCGCTGTACGACGCGATGTCCGTCTCCTCGGGTCACGGGCGCGGCCTGCCCGTCCATCGCCACCTCAGCCGCGGCCGCGCCCTGCGGGTGGCGCCCTGCCTCAAGAAGGACGCCCTGGTCGGCGCCCTGCAGTACTACGACGCGCAGATGGACGACGCCCGCTTCGTCACCACCCTCGTCCGCACCGCCGCGAGCTACGGGGCGCAGGTCGCCAGCCGGGCCCGGGTCGTCGGGTTCCTGCGCGAGGGCGAGCGGGTGGTCGGCGCCCGGGTCCAGGACGTCGAGACCGGTGGGGAGTACGCGATCAGGGCCCGCCAGATCGTCAACGCCACCGGCGTGTGGACCGACGACACCCAGGCCCTCATCGGCGAGCGCGGCCAGTTCCACGTCCGCGCCTCCAAGGGCATCCACCTGGTCGTGCCCAAGGACCGCATCCACTCCACCACCGGACTCATCCTGCGCACCGAGAAGTCCGTGCTGTTCGTCATCCCCTGGGGCCGCCACTGGATCATCGGCACCACCGACACCGACTGGGACCTCGACAAGGCCCACCCCGCCGCCTCCAGCGCCGACATCGACTACCTCCTGGAGCACGTGAACGGGGTCCTCGCGACCCCGCTCGGCCGCGACGACGTCCAGGGCGTCTACGCGGGCCTGCGCCCGCTGCTGGCCGGCGAGTCGGACGCCACTAGCAAACTCTCCCGCGAACACACCGTCGCCCACCCCGCCCCCGGACTCGTCGTCGTCGCCGGGGGCAAGTACACGACCTACCGCGTGATGGCGAAGGACGCCGTCGACGAGGCCGTCCACGGCCTCGACAAACGGGTCGCCGACTGCGTCACCGAGGACACCCCGCTCATCGGCGCGGAGGGGTACCGGGCCCTGTGGAACGCCCGCGCCGGAATCGCCGCCCGCGCCGGGCTCCACGTGGCCCGGGTGGAGCATCTGCTCAACCGCTACGGCTCCCTGACGGAGGAGATCCTCGACCTGATCGCCGCCGACCCCTCGCTCGGCGCGCCGCTGCCCGCCGCCGAGGACTACCTGCGGGCCGAGATCGTCTACGCGGCCTCGCACGAAGGCGCCCGCCACCTCGACGACGTCCTCACCCGGCGCACCCGCATCTCCATCGAGACCTTCGACCGGGGCACCCGCAGCGCCCGGGAGTGCGCCGAACTGATGGCGCCGGTGCTCGGCTGGGACGCGCACCAGGTCGACAAGGAGGTCGAGCACTACGAGAAGAGGGTCCAGGCGGAACGCGAATCGCAGCGCCAGCCCGACGACCTGACGGCGGACGCGGCCAGGCTGGGGGCGCCCGACATCGTGCCGCTCTGACCGGCGCGGGCACGGGAATGCTTCTCGGAGTGCGGACCCGGGGGAGGCATCGGTCCCGGAGTGAGGGACAATGAGCTCTCTTCCAGGGCGGGTTGCCGCATCGTGCGGGAGCGGCGGACGCGGGCGCAGATCAGGGATCGACGAGGGGACGCATGTCGGAGGCGGAGCAGTCGCGGGACACGGGGCAAGACCCCCGGCGGGACGCCCCCGCGGGGGCCGCCACCGACGGCGACCGGAGCGCGGTTCCGGCCGCGCGCAAGGCGGACCGGGACCAAGCGGCACAGACCGGGACGAAGCAGGACGCGTCGGAGGACGCCCGGAGCCCGGATAAGGACGTCCCGGAGCAGGACGCCGCGGCCGGAGCCGCGGCGGCGTCCGGGGCCCGGAGCGGAACGGGCGCGCGGACCGGCGCCGATCTGACCAAGAAGCCGGCGGCCACACGCACCCCGGCCGCGGGCGGATCGACCGACGGGGCCGCGCCCGCCACCGGATTCGGGGCGGACGTGGCGGACGTCGACGCGAAGCGCGCCGCGAGAACGGGCGGGCGCACCGGCCGTGCTGACGCGGCGTCCACCGAAGGACGGCTGCTCGCCGGGCGCTACCGCCTCGGCGTGGTCCTCGGCCGCGGCGGCATGGGCACCGTGTGGCGGGCGGTCGACGAGACGCTCGGGCGGACCGTCGCCGTCAAGGAGCTGCGCTTCCCCAACAGCATCGACGACGACGAGAAGCGACGCCTCATCACCCGGACCCTGCGCGAGGCCAAGGCCATCGCCCGGATCCGCAACAACGGCGCCGTGACCGTCTACGACGTGGTCGACGAGGACGACCGTCCGTGGATCGTCATGGAGCTCATCGAGGGCAAGTCGCTCGCCGACGCCGTGCGCGAGGACGGCACGCTCACCCCGCGCCGCGCCGCCGAGGTGGGCCTCGCCATCCTCGACGTGCTGCGCTCCGCGCACCGCGAGGGCATCCTCCACCGCGACGTGAAGCCGTCCAACGTGCTGATCGCCGAGGACGGCCGGGTCGTCCTCACCGACTTCGGCATCGCCCAGGTCGAGGGCGACCCCTCGATCACCTCCACCGGCATGCTCGTCGGCGCCCCCTCGTACATCTCGCCCGAGCGGGCCCGCGGCCACAAGCCCGGCCCGGCCGCCGACCTCTGGTCGCTCGGCGGCCTGCTGTACGCGTCCGTCGAGGGCAGCCCGCCCTACGACAAGGGCTCCGCCATCGCCACGCTCACCGCGGTGATGACCGAGCCGGTCGACCCGCCGAAGAACGCGGGCCCCGAGCTGGAGCAGGTCATCTACGGCCTGCTCGCCAAGGACCCCGACCAGCGGCTCGACGACGCCGGGGCCCGGGTGCTGCTGCGGGCCGTCCTCGACGCGCCCGAGGCCCCGCCCGAGCCGTCCCCCGAGGCGACCAGGGTCGTCCCGCTGCCGCCGCTCCCCGAGCGCCCGCCGGTGGCCCCGGCGACGCCCGCCCCGGCGAAGCCGGCCCGGGAGAAGACCGGCGAGGCCGCCGACCGCGTGCGTGGCGCCCTGAAGTCCGTACGGAACGCGGCGTCCGCGGCGAAGCCGGAGACCGAGCGCCGCCCCGGCGCCGGAGCGCCCGCGCAGGCCCGCGCCTCGCTCACCGACGTCGTCCCGCGCCGGACCCTCGTGATCATCGCCGCGGTCGTGCTCGCCGCCCTGCTCGGCACGATCCTGTACGTCGCCCTCGGCGGCGGCCAGGACGGCGGCGCCACCGACAAGGGCAAGGGCGCCGGCACCGGCGGCACGACCGCCTCGGCCGGGTCCACGGCCGGCGGCGGCAGCGACCCGAGCACCGACACCGGCACGTCGGGCGGCGACCCGGACCAGCAGGGCGGCGGGGACAAGCCCACGGGCAACAGCGGCGGCCAGAGCGGCACCACGCCCACCGGCACGCCCGGCGGCGACAAGCCCGCCGGACCGCAGCTGCCCGCCGGCTACGTGATGGTGACCAACGGCCGCTTCCACTTCCGGATGGCCATGCCCGCCTCCTTCAAACTGGCCGCCATAGCGGGCCAGAACTCGGGCGGCATCTTCCACGCCGGCGGCAGCGGCTTCCCGCGCGTCCAGGTCGACTTCAACGACAGCCCCCGTGACGACGCCGCCAGCGCCTGGCGCGCCGCCGTCGCCGCGGTGGCGGCGTCGAGCAACGGCTACAAGCACATCGGCATCCGCCCGGTCGAGTACAAGGGGTACCCGACCGTCGCCGACTGGGAGTTCGAGCGCAACCAGAACGGCATGCGGATCCGGATCCTCAACCGGGGATTCAAGGTCGACGCCGGACACGGCTACTCGATCATGATCAGCTGCAAGGCCGACGAATGGGACGCGGCGGACTGCAAGACGCTGCGCGAGACGGCGTTCGCCACGTTCAGCCCCAAGGACTGACGGGCGCACGTATCGTGAAAGGCCCCGGGCCGTCAGGTCCGGGGCACGGGGGACGACAGGCGCGTGGGGAGGCGTCGTGGACGACTACGCGGGAAGGGTGCTGGCGGACCGCTACCGCCTGCCCGTGCCGCCGGCCGACGCGTACGACCTCGTCGAGACGCGCGCCTTCGACACCTACAGCGGACAGGAAGTCCGGATCCGGCAGGTGCCGCTGCCCGAGGTCGTCGACGCCGAACTCGTCGGCGACGAGCCGTACGCCGCTCCCGGCCGGGCCACCCGGCGTCCCGCCGACCCCGGCGTCCGCCGTGCCCTGGAGGCCGCCCAGGCCGCCGCGCAGATACCCGACCACCCGCGCCTCGACCAGGTCTTCGACGTGTTCGCCGAGGCCGGCTCGCTGTGGATAGTGAGCGAGTTCGTGGCGGCCACCCCGCTCTCCGAACTCCTCGCCGACGCACCGCTGAGCCCCTACCGGGCCGCCGAGATCGGCTCCGACCTGCTCACCGCCCTGCGCGCCCTGCACGCCCACGGCTGGACCCACCGGAACGTCACCCCGCGCACGGTCCTCGTCTGCGACGACGGCCGCGTCGTCCTCACCGGCCTCGCGGCGGGCGCCGCCGAGGAAGCCCTGTGCGGCTACGCCCCGGTCCCCCTCCCGGACGACGAGGAGCCGGCCTTCGGCCCGCGCCCGGCCGCCCGGGAGGACGACGAGGACGCGTACGGGGACGAGGACGCGTACGACGACGAGGGCGCGTACGAGACCGCGTACGGGGATGCGTACGCGGACCTGGCCGAGGGGCAGGGCGCGGGCGAGGAGCCGGGGGACGAGCCGGAGACGTACGCGACCGAGGAGTACGAGCCGGGACCGTACGCGGGCGAGGAGGCAGGCTCCGGGGACCACCGGGCCGAGCTCTACGGGGCGGGCGGCGGGTACGCGACCGGCGTCCCCTGGGAGCCCGTACCCGCCTACGAGCCCGTAGCCGCCCACGAGCCCCGGCCCGCCCACGACCCCGAGGCACTCCCGTCGGGCGGGTACGAGCGGCGCTTCGGCGGGACCGGTTCCGGCGGGACCGGATCCGACGAGGTACACGGGGCCGAGTCCGGCTACGACAGCGAGTCCGGGGCCGAGTCCGGCTACGACGCCGACTCCGCTCGCGACCAGGACCCGCACACCTCCTTCTACGGCCCCGAGCCCGCCGGCACCCCCTACGGCCCCGGCGAGGGCGCGGGTGCGCGGCCGGAGTTGCCGGCCGCGCCCGTCGTGCCCGCGCCCGCCACGCCGTCCGCCGCGGAGGTGCGCGCGGCGCGGGCCGGGGCGATCGCCGCGTACCGGGCGGGGGCCCGCGCCGCCGCCCGGCTCGGCGAGACCGGGGCGCTGCCCGTCCAGCGCCCGGCCGCCCCGGTACCCCCGGCCCAGGCAGCGACCGAGCCCCCCGACGAGCCGCCGACCGAGCCCCTGCCCCTGCCTCTGCCCGCGCAGCCCTCCGGCCCGCCCGTCCCACCAGCCGCGCCTGCCGCGCCGCAGTGGTGGGCACGGACGGACGGCGATGACGACGACGAGGACGACGAGGACGACGGCGACGACGAGACGGGTGGCGTGTACGGCGGGACGCCGCCGCCGCGCGCGTACCTCTCCGGGACCTGGAGCGACGGGCCGCACGCCTCCCGCGACGGCGCCCGCGCCGTCCCGGCGGGCGGCGGCGCGCTGCCCGCGCTCCCCGCCGGGTACACGGCGGCTGCCCCCGCGCCCCTCCCCGGCCCCGCCCCGGGCGCCCCGACGGGCGCCCCGGAATACCGCGGCCCGGTGACCCGGCTCGCGGCCGAGCGGGCCCGCCAGGCGCGGATCGCGGTCGTCGGCGCGGTCACCGAGCGCTGGGCGCCCGAGCAGGCGGGCCCGGTCCACGAGCACTGGCGGCTCGCCCCGCCGATCGGCCCGGCCACCGACCTGTGGGCGCTGGGCGCGCTGCTCTACCGGGCCGTCCAGGGCCACGCCCCGTACCCGGAGGACAGCGCCGCCGAGCTGGTCCAGCTGGTCTGCGCCGAGCCCCCGGCGTTCGCCGAGGAGTGCGGCCCGCTGCGCCCGGTCGTGGAGTCGCTGCTGCACCAGGACCCGACCGAGCGGCCCGACGTCGAGGTGCTGAGCGGCTGGCTGCGCTCGCTGGTGCGCTCGGCGCCCGAACCCGAGGCCGGGCTGGGTGTCGTGCCGCTGCCGTCCCCCGACGCGGCCAGGCTGCCCATCGTGCGGCGCCGCGGCGAGCTGGTGCGCCGGCGGCGCGGGGGCGCTGCGGGCGGCCGCCACCGGCACGCGAAGGGTGCCGTCCCGCGCCAGGGCCGTCGGCACGAGGACGCCCACGGCCCCCACGAGCCCCTGGAGGCCCGGCGGCCCCCGTACCCGGCCCAGGCCAAGTCCGGCTTCCCGTCCGGCTTTCAGAACGACTTCCGCAGCGACGGTCGCGACGACGACTTCCGGAGCGACCGGCGCGACGCCCACCCCGACGACGACTTCCGCGAGGAGATCCCCCAGCGCGCCGCACGCGGCTCGGGCGCTCCGCGCGGCTCGGGCGCTCCGCGCTCGCTCGGGCGGATCCTGCTGGTGCTGATCCTCCTGCTGCTGGCCGGAGCCGTCGCGTACGCCGTGCTGTTCATGCCCGGGAAGGGCGAGGGGAAGAACCCGACGGCGACGCCGCCCCCGGCGGGCGGCACCACCCCGCCGCCCGCGTCGACGAAGCAGGCCACCCCGTCGGCCACCCCGTCCGCGAAGCCCTCCAGCGTCCCGCCCCCGACGTCCGCCCCCGGCCCCGCGCTCGCCGCCGGATACGTACTGCGCAAGGACACCGAGGGCTTCGAGGTGGGCGTGCCGCGCGACTGGCGGCGCAGCCCGATCAACGACTCCGGGCAAGTGCGCTACACGGGCGGGGACTTCACGCTGATCGTGGTCCCGGGCCGGGACACGGTCCGGGCGAACGGCTCCGACCCCATGGCGTACCAGCGCACGAAGGAGCGCGAGCTCCAGCCCTGGCGGGACTCCTCCTGGTCCGGGGCCTCGGGGCTGCGGCGCATCGACATCGGCCGACAGGCCATGGCGGTGGGGCAGTTCACCTGGCAGGACAGCACCGGCCGGGAGGTTTTCGTCCGCAATCTGGCCCTGATCGACCGCGGCCGCTACCACGTCGTCCAGGTCATCGGACCGGAGAACGAACGGGACAAGGTGTCCGAGATCTACGACCAGGCGGTGAAGGCCTACCGGGCGACGCGCTGATCGAACGCCGGGTGAGGGGAGGAACGAACCGCCGAGTCCCCGACGTCCCGCCGGTCACAGTGTTGTTCCACAACCCGCCCCGAGGTTCCGTGCGCCGCACCCCCCTCCGTAACCTTGCTTCCGAGCAAACAGGCGGGGGCACGTGGAACATTCTGAGAGCACCGGCACCGGACTTCTGCTCGCCGGCCGCTATCGGCTGGGCGAGTCCATCGGGCGCGGTGGCATGGGCAAGGTTTGGCGTGCCCACGACGAGGTGCTGCACCGTGTGGTGGCCGTCAAGGAGTTGACGGCGGGCCGGTTCGTGGCCGAGGCCGACCGGCTGGTTCTGCACGCCCGGACGCAGAAGGAAGCGCGTGCCGCCGCCCGGATCACCCACCCGGGTGTGGTCACCGTGCACGACGTCCTGGAGCACGACGACCGGCCCTGGATCGTCATGCAGTACGTGGACGGGCCCTCGCTCGCCGACGCGGCCAAGGAGGCCGGCACCATCGAGCCGCGCGAGGCGGCCCGGATCGGCCTGCACGTCCTGGGCGCCCTGCGGGCCGCGCACGCGGCCGGCGTGCTGCACCGTGACGTGAAGCCGGGCAACGTGCTGCTCGCCCGCGACGGACGCGTCCTGATCACCGACTTCGGGATCGCGGCGATCGAAGGCGATTCGTCCATCACCCGGACGGGTGAACTCGTCGGCTCCATCGACTATCTGGCACCCGAACGGGTCCAGGGCGGTGACCCGGGTCCCGCCTCCGACCTGTGGTCCCTGGGCGCCACGCTGTACGCGGCGGTGGAGGGCGGCTCGCCGTTCCGCCGCAGCTCGCCGATCAGCACCATGCAGGCCGTGGTGACGGAGGAGCCGCCGTACCCCGAGAAGGCCGGCCCGCTCGCGCCGGTCATCGTGGCGCTGCTGCGCAAGGATCCGGAGCAGCGCCCTCGCGCGGACGAGGCCGAGCGGATGCTGCTCGACGCGATGGAGGGGCGTTCGCCGCAGGCCGCGCAGGCGTACGTGCCGACACAGCGGGTCCAGACGGAGGAGCTGGTCGCCGCCGCCCCCTCGGCGACCGCACAGCTGCCCACGCCGTACGACGAACCCGCGGCCGGCCCCGTTCCCGCGTCGGCGGGGCGGCCCTCCGCCGGTGCCACCGTTCCCGGGCTGCCGGGCGGCTCCGTCGGCGGCCGGGGCCGCTGGCGGGCGGCGCTCCTCGCGGCCGTGGTCGCCGGGCTCCTCGCGGGCGGCGCGGTCTTCGCCGCGATGACCCACATGGGCGACAAGGGCGACAAGAAGGGCGGCACGCCGGTCAGCCAGGCGACGGGCAAGGACGCCAAGGACCCGACCAAGGGCGCGGTCCCGGTCGGCTGGCAGCGGGTCGACGACCCGGAGGGCTTCAGCCTCGTCGTCCCCAAGGGCTGGAAGCGCCGGATGGACGGCGACCAGATCGACTACACCCCGGACGACGGACGCCACCGCATCCGCATCAGCATCGACCGGTCGCCCGACTTCGAGAACCCGTACATGCACATGCTCGATCTGGAGAAGATCGTGGCCAGGCGGGCGGAGTACCAGCGGATCCGGCTGACCCAGAACACCTTCCGCGACCAGGTCAACTCCGCCATCTGGGAGTTCACCTGGATCGAGAAGCAGACCTTCCCGGGTCCCCGCCACGCCATCGACCAGGTGTACTACGACGACGACGGCGTCGAGTACGCCCTGTACATGGCGTCGCCGGAGGAGGGCTGGGAGCGGACCCGCGAGCAGTTCGACATAGTGAAGAAGTACTGGCGGGCCCCGGGTGACGCCGTAAGCCCCTGATCAGGACTTATGTGCCAGCAATCGCTGGCGCGGTTGTGCGTGCCTGGTGAAAACGCGTTACTGACGGGTACCCAAAGGCGGGAATGCGGCCTACCCTCGGGCTCATGACGGACTCGCAGGCGCTCACCGCAACGGCCCCCGCCCCCCTCGGTACCAACCCCGTCGCCCCCGTGCCCGCCCGGGCACGCACGGCCGCCGACGTGGTCACGCCCGAGCTGGTCGCCCGGCTCACCCGCGGGGTCGCGGGCTCCGGCCGTACCGCCAACCACACCCCCTTCACCGGGGCGAAGCTGGCGGACCTGCCCGAGTCCACCCCCGAGGACGTCGCCGAGGCCTTCGCGCGCGCCCGCGCCGCCCAGGGCGCCTGGGCCGCGACGCCCGTCAAGGTCCGCGCGGCCGTGCTGCTCCGCTTCCACGACCTGATCCTCCAGCGCCAGGGCGAGATCCTCGACCTCATCCAGCTGGAGACCGGCAAGGCGCGCCTGCACGGCCACGAGGAGGTGCAGTCGGTCGCCGTCGCCGCCCGCCACTACGGCCGCAAGGCCCCCGCGTACCTGCGCCCCAAGCACCACACGGGTGTCGTGCCGACCCTCACCAAGGTCACCGAGCTGCGGCAGCCGCGCGGGGTCGTCGGCCAGATCGCGCCCTGGAACTACCCGCTGGAGCTGTCCGTCGGCGACGCGCTGCCCGCCTTCGTCGCCGGCAACGCCGTCGTGATGAAGCCGGACACCGAGACCGCGCTGACCGCCCTGTGGGCCCGCGACCTGCTCATCGAGGCCGGTCTGCCCGCCGAGGTCTTCCAGGTCGTCATCGGCGAGGGCCCGGTCGTCGGCCCCGAGGTCGTCCGCCACGCCGACTACGTGTCCTTCACCGGCTCCACCCGCACCGGCCGCGAGGTCGCCCAGGGCGCCGCGGCCCGGCTCATCGGCGTCACCCTGGAGCTCGGCGGCAAGAACGCCATGATCGTCCTCAAGGACGCCGACATCGAGAAGGCCGCCGCGGGCGCCGTCCGCGCCTGCTTCTCCTCCGCGGGCCAGCTCTGCATCTCCATCGAGCGGCTGTACGTCCACGAGTCGATCGCCGACGCCTTCCTGGACCGCTTCGCCGCCCGCACCAAGGCCATGCGGCTCGGCAACTCCCTCGCCTACGGCTCCGACATGGGCTCCCTCGTCGGCGAGCGGCAGCTGGAGACCGTCACCCGGCACGTCGACGAGGCCGTCGCCAAGGGCGCCAAGCTGGTCGCCGGCGGCGTCGCCCGCCCCGACATCGGCCCCCTCTTCTACGAGCCGACCATCCTCGACGGCGTCGAGGCCCCGATGGCCGTGTGCACCGAGGAGACCTTCGGACCGGTCGTCTCGATCTACCGCTTCACCGACGAGGACGAGGTCGTCGAGCGGGCCAACGGCACCCCGTACGGTCTGAACTCCTCCGTGTGGACCACGGACGCCCGCCGCGGACACGCCCTCGCCGCCCGGCTGCGCACCGGCACCGTCAACATCAACGAGGGCTACGCGCCCGCGTACGGCAGCGTCCGCGCCCCCATGGGCGGCATGAAGGACTCCGGCCTCGGCCGCCGCCACGGCTCCGAGGGCATCCTCAAGTTCACGGAGGCGCAGACCGTCGCCCAGCAGCGGCTGATCCCGCTCGCCCCGTCCTTCGGGATGGACGACGAGAAGTACGCGGCCTTCATGAGCACCTCCCTGAAGGTGATGAAGGCCCTGCGCCTGCGCTGACCCGCATCCCGTCTCGCCGTCCCGTTCGCCGTCCCTTCGCCGTTCCTTTTCGCACGAGGAGAGCCATGACCGCGGTACCCCCTGCCCAGAATCAGGCCGAGGACGGCTCGTCCGACGACGCGTACGACTACGACGTCATCGTCGTCGGCTCCGGTTTCGGCGGGTCGGTCACCGCCCTGCGCCTGACCGAGAAGGGCTACCGGGTCGGCGTCCTGGAGGCCGGCCGCCGGTTCACCCGGGCGACCCTGCCGAAGAACTCCTGGGACCTGAAGAACTTCCTGTGGGCCCCCTCGCTCGGCCTGTACGGCATCCAGCGCATCCACCTGCTCGGCAACGTCATGGTGCTCGCGGGCGCGGGTGTCGGAGGCGGCTCCCTCAACTACGCCAACACGCTGTACGAGCCGCTCGCGCCGTTCTTCGAGGACGCGCAGTGGAAGGACATCACCGACTGGCGGGACGAGCTCACGCCGTACTACGACCAGGCCAAGCGGATGCTGGGCGTCCGGCTCAACCCGACGATGACCCCCTCCGACGTGCACCTCAAGGCCACCGCCCAGGCCATGGGCATCGGCGACACCTTCCACATGGCCCCGGTCGGGGTCTTCTTCGGGGACGGCCAGGACGCGGGCGGCGCGGAGCGGGCCAGGGCGAAGCCCGGCGGCGAGGTCGCCGACCCGTACTTCGGCGGCGCGGGCCCGTCCCGCAAGGCCTGCACCGAGTGCGGCGAGTGCATGACCGGCTGCCGTCACGGCGCCAAGAACACCCTCAACGAGAACTACCTCTACCTCGCCGAGAAGGCGGGCGCGGTCGTCCACCCGATGACCTCGGTCGTCGCCCTCACCGAGGACTCGCGCGGCGGCTACGCCGTGAAGACCCTGCCCACCGACAACCGCAAGAAGGGCGCGGGCCGCACCTTCACCGCCCGCCGGGTGGTCGTCGCGGCCGGCACGTACGGCACCCAGACCCTGCTGCACCGCATGAAGGACACCGGCCTGCTGCCCCGGATCCCGGACCGGCTCGGCGAGCTCACCCGGACCAACTCGGAGGCGCTGGTCGGCTCGCAGACCACCGACCGCCGCTACCGCAAGCGGCACGGCAAGGACCGGGTCGACTTCACCAAGGGCGTCGCGATCACGTCCTCGATCCATCCGGACGAGAACACCCACATCGAGCCGGTCCGCTACGGCAAGGGCTCCAACTCGATGGGCGGCCTCACCGTCCTCCAGGTGCCCTACGGCGCGCACCGGGTCCGCAACTGGCTCGCCGAGCTGGTCAAGCATCCCGCGCTGGCCGTGCGCTCGCTCTCCAACCGGCGCTGGTCGGAGCGGACCATCATCGGCCTGGTCATGCAGTCCCTCGACAACTCGCTGACCACCTTCCGCAAGCCCGGCGGCCTCGGCAAGGGCCTGCTCACCGCCCGCCAGGGCCACGGCGCGCCCAACCCGACGCAGATCGAGGCGGCCACCCGGGCCGCCGCCCTGATGGCCGAGGAGATCAACGGCTTCGCCGGATCCAACATCGGCGAGCTGATGGGCACCCCGCTCACCGCGCACTTCCTGGGCGGCTGCCCGATCGGCGCGGACGCGGAGTCGGGCGTCATCGACCCGTACCACCGCCTCTACGGGCACCCGGGCATCTCCGTCGTCGACGGCGCGGCCGTCTCCGCCAACCTCGGCGTCAATCCTTCGCTGACGATCACGGCGCAGGCGGAGCGGGCCATGTCGTTCTGGCCGAACAAGGGCGAGGAGGATCCGCGGCCGCGGCAGGGGGAGGCGTACGTGCGGCTGGCCGCGGTCGAGCCCAAGTCGCCGGCGGTTCCGGCCGAGGCCTTCGGCGCGCTGAGGCTGCCGTTCCTGGGGATGCCGGCGGTGCCGCCGAAGAAGGACTGAGGGCGTTCCAGATAAGTGGAAAGGGCGCTGCACCCCCCTCCGAGTGCAGCGCCCCTCCAGCTTCTGGGTGGTGCTGCATAGATGACCGGTGACCTGGGGGATTGGTTGTAGCGTTCTCACGAGATCTTCATGTGACGCGCGTCACGTATGTGGAGGCCGGGCAACGCAGGGGCCCCGCGTCGCGATTCCGGTCGCGGTCGCGGGGCCCCTGGGGAATGCGGCGCCGGGGGAGTGGAGTGCGCCGCGGGGGAGGGAAGCGGAAGTGGGGGGAGAGCAGAGGGCGTGGGGAGGGGGACGGTGGGGGGATCTCGGATCGGTCGGCCGGGTGCGGCCGGCCCCGGGCGTCCCCGGGACCGACCGCCCTTTCTGGGTGACCGGGCTGCTGTCCCCTGCCGTCCGGTCACATGCGCTGGTGCGCGGTCCCACGACGCACCAGAGGTACGTCACACGCCCCAGCGAAGCCACGCGTGGTCTTGTTGCGGGCCCGCCCCTGGCTGGCACGGACAACACGACCAACGAAGCGGCGCCCGGCCCGGTCACGCGCCGTACGGGTGAGGACGCGACCGAACTCGGGTGCGGGGGTGCACCCCCCGCACCCGAGTCGGCCCGGGACGGGCGTGCGGGACGACGTGCGGGGCGGGTGGACGGGGCGGCGTACGGGCCGGGTGTGCGGGACGGTCAGATGCGGCCGCGGCACAGCTCCAGCATCGTCATCGCGAGCGCCGTGCCCGGCTTGCCGAGCGCGTCGCGGTAGTGGGCGAGGACCTCCATCTCGCGGGCCAGGTTCACCCGGCGCCCGCCGGAGGAGATCCGGGCCTCCTGGATCACGGCCGAGACGGCCACCCGTTCCTGGATCAGGCCGATGATCCGGTCGTCGAGCGTGTCGATGCGCTCCCGGGCGTCGCCGATCAGCGCGGCCGCCTCGTCGGTACGGGCACCGGTCTTCTCGGTCGGGGTCGGCGCGGTCTGGGCGACGGCGGTCTGGGTCATGGCGGTCATGTCGGGGCTCCGGGTGGTGTCGGGAGGCCCACGGGCGCTACGGCCCGGAAACGACAGACGCCCCGGGCCTTGTCGGCCCGGGGCGCCTGGGAAGTCGCTTGTCAGTTGCTCAAGCAGCACGACCATGGCAGCCGGTGGGCCGGTTGCCATAGGTAAAGACGTAGGTCGTGAGCTTGCGCATGGGGACAGTATGGACCCCTTTGGGCGCGGTGGAGCAATCCGGGTTCGGATGGTGAGACGAAAACCGGCCGCGGCTCGCCGGTAGAATCGACAAATAGCCCCCCTTCGGGGGAACCGCTCCTACCGCCGGAAGGCCGCCGTAGTGTCATCAGCGACCCCCGCTGCCGCGCCCGACGTCACCAACCCGGACGTAGTCCTCGTTGTCGACTTCGGCGCCCAGTACGCCCAGCTCATCGCCCGCCGCGTCCGTGAGGCCCGGGTCTACAGCGAGATCGTCCCGTCCACCATGCCGGTGGCCGAGATGCTGGCCAAGAACCCGAAGGCGATCATCCTCTCCGGCGGCCCCTCCTCGGTGTACGCCGAGAACGCCCCGCGCCTCGACCGCGCGATCTTCGAGGCCGGTGTCCCCGTCTTCGGCATGTGTTACGGCTTCCAGCTGATGGCGACCGCGCTCGGCGGCACCGTCGACAACACGGGCGCCCGCGAGTACGGCCGTACGCCGCTGCACGTCTCCAAGGCCGGTTCGACCCTCTTCGAGGGCACCCCGGTCGAGCAGTCGGTGTGGATGTCGCACGGCGACGCCTGCTCCGCCGCCCCCGAGGGCTTCAGCGTCACCGCGTCCACCGACGTGGTGCCCGTCGCCGCCTTCGAGAACGACGAGAAGAAGCTGTACGGCGTCCAGTACCACCCCGAGGTGCTGCACTCCACGCACGGCCAGCAGATCCTGGAGCACTTCCTCTACCGCGGCGCCGGCATCGAGCCCAGCTGGACCACCGGCAACGTCATCGAGGAGCAGGTCGCGGCCATCCGCGCCCAGGTCGGCTCCAAGCGCGCCATCTGCGGTCTGTCCGGCGGCGTCGACTCCGCCGTGGCCGCCGCGCTCGTGCAGAAGGCCATCGGCTCGCAGCTCACCTGCGTCTACGTCGACCACGGCCTCATGCGCAAGGGCGAGACCGAGCAGGTCGAGAAGGACTTCGTGGCCGCGACCGGCGCCAACCTGGTCGTCGTCGACGCCCAGGAGCGCTTCCTCGACGCGCTCGCCGGCGTCTCCGACCCGGAGACCAAGCGGAAGATCATCGGCCGCGAGTTCATCCGCGTCTTCGAGCAGGCCCAGCTGGAGATCCTCCAGGAGGAGGGCCCCGAGGTCGCCTTCCTCGTCCAGGGCACGCTCTACCCGGACATCGTCGAGTCCGGCGGCGGCACCGGCACGGCCAACATCAAGTCCCACCACAACGTGGGCGGCCTCCCCGACGACATCGAGTTCGAGCTCGTCGAGCCGCTGCGCCAGCTGTTCAAGGACGAGGTCCGGATGGTCGGCCAGGAGCTCGGCCTGCCGGAGGAGATCGTCCAGCGCCAGCCGTTCCCCGGCCCCGGCCTGGGCATCCGCATCGTCGGCGAGGTCACCAAGGAGCGCCTGGACCTGCTGCGCGATGCCGACGCCATCGCCCGCGAGGAGCTGACGGCCGCCGGTCTCGACCGCGAGATCTGGCAGTGCCCGGTCGTGCTGCTCGCCGACGTCCGCTCCGTCGGCGTCCAGGGCGACGGCCGCACCTACGGCCACCCGATCGTGCTGCGCCCGGTCTCCTCCGAGGACGCCATGACCGCGGACTGGTCGCGCCTGCCCTACGAGGTGCTCGCCCGCATCTCGACCCGGATCACCAACGAGGTCGCCGACGTCAACCGCGTCGTCCTCGACGTGACCAGCAAGCCGCCGGGCACCATCGAGTGGGAGTGACCCCTCCCCGCGCCCGCGCGTGAGCGTGTGAGACCGCCGTCCCCGTACGTCACGGGGGCGGCGGTTTCGCTTTGGCCCGTACGGGCTCTGGTGACTTGCGGGAGCGGGCGTTACCTTCCGGCGCATGACCCAGACACCGGCGCCGGTCCCCGTCGAGCAGCTCCATTTCGCCATGCCGCCCGTCCACGCGACGGCCGCGGAGGAGCGCACCCACCGCAAGCAGCGACTCGCCGCCGCGCTCCGGGTCTTCGGGCGGCTCGGATACGAGGAGGGGGTCTCCGGACACATCACCGCCCGCGACCCGGAGCTCGCCGACTGCTTCTGGGTGAACCCCTTCGGCGCCCCCTTCGCCGAACTCACCGCGAGCGACCTGATCCTGGTCGACGGCGACGGGCGGGTGGTCTACGGCGCCCACCACGTCAACCAGGCCGCGTTCACCACGCACGCCGAGGTGCACCGGGCCCGGCCCGACGTCGTCGCCGTCGCCCACACCCACTCCGTGCACGGGCGGGCACTCGCCGCCCTCGGCGAGCTGATCGACCCGATCACCCAGGAGGCCTGCGCCTTCTACCAGGACCACGTCCTCTACGACGCCTACACCGGCGTCACCGTCGACCCCGAGGAGGGCCGGCGGGTCGCGGTGGCCCTCGGCCTCTTCAAGGGGATGGTGCTGCGCAACCACGGGCTGCTCACCGTCGGTTCCTCCGTCGACGCGGCGGCCTGGTGGTTCATCGCCATGGAACGCTGCGCCCAGGTCCAGCTGACCGCGCGGGCGGCGGGCCAACCGGTCCTGATCGACCACCGGGACGCCGTCGCCACCCGCGAGCAGCTCGGCAGCGATCTGGTGGCCTGGATCAACTACCAGCCGCTGTGGCGCCGGATCAGCCGTACGGAGCCCGAACTCCTGTCGTAGAAGGCGCCGTTACGTCAATGTGATGACTCTTCAATCACTCCCGCGCGAGGTGTGCACGGCCCTCCGGACACCTGCTCGGTGCGGCACAATTCCCAGGAATCAACTGCGAGTTGACGAGGACCGGGAAGTGGGCGGCGCCGTGGCGGTGCAAGAGGCGAGACAGTGCGGGGCGGACGCGGACGGCGGAGGCTGTCCGCACTGCGAGGGCTCCGGGCACCGGCGTGCCGTCGCCGCCTTCCTCGCCCGCCGCGACGAGCTCGCCACGGGCCACGGCGTGCCGGCCGCCCTCGCCCACTCGCCGGTCGCCTCCCGCCAGTGGGTCTCCGACGAACTCGCCCAGTCCGCCCGCACCGTCACCGCGCGCGGCCGGGAGACCGGCGCGGCCCGGCTCGGCCGGGTGCACCGCGGCACCCTCGGCGTCGTGTGGGGCGCGGTGCTCGCCCTGCTCCTCGGCCAGGCCCTCACCGCCGTCGGCACGGGCTGGACCGGGACCCGCACGGCCGCGCTCGGCGCCGCCGTCCTGCCCGCCCTCGCCCTCACCGCGGCAGCCGGGCTGCACCGCGACCGGGGCGGCGTCCTCGCCCCGCTCGTCGGCGAGGACCGGCGGTTCTCCACCTCCCGCACCGTCGCCGCCGGCTGGCTCCTCCTCTGCGTCTTCGCCGTGCTCCAGCTCTCCCTCCTGCTGGCCATCGGCGCGCCCGGGGTGGACCTCGGGCTCCAGCGCGGCGCCGGGCTGCTCGCCGTCTTCGCCCTCGCCTCCGGCGTCACCGTCACCGCCCGGCTGATCGTCTCGCTGCGCGTCGCGGCCCGGCGCCTGCAGAAGGTGTGCGCCGACCGGCCGCGCCCCGCCGACCTGCTCTGCGACGACGACGGCCGCGCCTCCCTCGCCGACGTCCAGTACGTCCTGGTCTCCGGCGCCGTGCTCCTCCTCGCCGCCGTCCGGCTCGGCCGCACCCCCGACCGGCTGCCCGGACTGCCCTGGGCCCTGGTCCTCCTCCTCGCCGTCTCCGCCGCGGTCTACCTCGCCGCCAAGTGCGCGGAGGGCGGCCGGCCGAAGGTCTTCTCGGTGGTCCGGGCCCGCGAGGCGGGCGACCTGGACGCCCCCATCCGGACCGGCGACGACATCGAGATCCGCGGCTCCGGCTTCGTCCCGGCCGGGGCGGCGGGACCCGAGCCGCTGACCCGGCTGGTCGTCCGGATCGGCGCCGTCCACGCCCACGTCCCGCTCGTCCCGGTCCCCGGCGGCTTCGCCAACCCGACCGGCACCACCCTGACCGTGCCCCTCCCGGCCGACGTCGAGCCCGGCCGGGTCGAGGTGTCGGTCGTGACGGCCGCCGGGGTCGAGACCAACCGGGTCACGATCGACGTCGTCGACTGAGGCGACTGCCCGTCCACAGGGAATCCGGGGAGAATCGTTCCGCGGACCGTGTGGTGCGGACAGTGGCGTGGGGCGTGGAGAGGCGGCCGGAGATGGCGGGACGGGCGGACGACGGATCGACGGGTTCGGGCGGCGTACCGGGTACGGGCTCCGGGCCGGGCTCGGACCCGGGCTCGGGCCCGGGTTCCGGATCGGGGGCCGGGGCGGGCCGGGCCGTCGGCTTGGGCGGCTTCGGCGGGGACGGCAGCTGGAAGGCGCTCGCCTCCCGCTACGCCCTCGTTCCGCTGCGGATCTTCCTCGGCGTCACCTTCATCTACGCCGGGCTCGACAAACTGACCACGCCCGGCTTCCTCGCCGACACCGGCCCCGACTCGATCGGCGAGGTCATGCGGGGCGTCCGGGACACCTCCGCCCTGCCGGCCCTCGTCGACGTGGCCCTCAAGAACCCCGTCGGCTTCGGCTACGCCATCGCGCTCGGCGAGCTGCTGGTCGGCGTCGGGACCCTGTTCGGCCTGTACGCCCGGGTCGCCGCGCTCGGCGGGGCGCTGATCTCGCTGAGCCTCTGGCTGACCGTGAGCTGGCAGGTGAACCCGTTCTACCTCGGCAACGACCTCGCCTATCTGATGTCGTGGCTTCCGCTGCTGCTCGCCGGGGCCTCGGTGCTCTCGCTCGACGCCCTGCTCTCCGAGCGCCGGCGTATTCCGTAGGCGGTCCAGGTCGCGAGCGCGGCGACCACGAGGGCACCGCTCAGCACCGGGAACACCACGTACCAGGGGACCGACCAGCGCCCGGCCGCGTCGCCCGCGTAGAGCGCCGCGAGGGCGAGTGCGGCGAGGCCCAGGACCAGGCGGCCGGGGCGGAACTCATGAACCAGCACGGATGACCTCCACCTGTCCGAGTCCGACCTTCAGGAAGAGGTCGATGGTGCCGCCCGGGGTGACGCCCGGCGACGGGGGGAACGTCCGGGTCTCGTCGAGGTCCGGGGCGATGTCGATGTCGTCCGGCGAGCTCGGGTCCGCGGGCCGCGGGGACGGGGGTGCCGGCGGGGACGGCTGCCGGGACGCCGACGGCGCCGGGCCCGTGGGTGCCGCGGAGGGCGGCAGGGGTGCCGTGGGCGCCCCCTGCTCCGGCAGCTGGAGGTCGCCGAGGCCCGCCTGGGCCCGCACCTTCAGCGTCACGTTCCTCGGGACGATCACCTTCAGCTGTCCCGCGCCGACCTCGCCCTGCGTCACCACCGTCGTCCCGGCGGGAACGGCCAGACCCGACAGGTCCAGCGTGCCGACCCCGAGACCCAGCTCGTAGCGCGGCTGCACGGCCGCGACGCCCGCCGGACGCCAGGTCTCGCGGATCCACTCGGTCGAGATCTCCTTCGGCAGCGACGAGGCCGCCGCGAGCAGGCCCGCCGTCACGACCGTGAGGAACACCGTGCCGAAGCCGGTCCTGCCGATCAGGCTGCTGACGACCAGGCCGAGGCCGAACACCGCGAGCGCGGCGACCAGACCGATCTGCAGGCTCGTGCCCAGCGGATGGCCGTGCCAGGAGAGCCCCGTGCCGAGCCCGCCCGCCACCAGAGCGAGCAGGAACACCAGACCGCCGATGGACGGGGGACTCGTCCGCACCCGTGTCGAGGGCGTGGGCCGCTCGGGCACGTCGCGCGGCGGACCCCACTGGCTGCCCGGCGTCGGCACCACGCCGTCGATCTTGCCGTCCTCGTCGAGGACGCCGTGCGGCCCCCACATGTAGCCGATGGCGACCTTGCCGGTGGAGCCGTCCTTGACGATCGGGTCGCGCCACCAGGACGGGAACTCGACCAGCGGCGGGGCCTTCGTCTCGGGCGGCGCCTCGGCGACCGCGAGCGCGGCGGCCGCGTCTATCCGGCCGCCCTCCTCGGCGGTCGCGGCGACCGAGGGGCGCCGCTGCGACCACACCGCCGCCCCGCTCACCGCGACCGACAGGACCAGCGCGAACGCCAGCGTCCCGCCGTTGTGCAGCATCGACAGGAAGATGCCGCAGCCCACCAGGGCCGTCAGCACCGCCGTCAGCGAGGAGCCGGACACCCGGCCGGTCAGCAGCCGGCGGCCCTCGCTCTCCTCCTCGCCCGCGAGCGGGACCAGCAGCCAGGCGAAGCCGTAGAAGAGCAGCCCGACGCCGCCGGTCACCGCCAGCACGCCGAGCGCGATCCGGAAGATCACCGGGTCGAGGTCGAAGTGCCGGCCGAGGCCGTCGCACACGCCGGCCACGACCTTGTGCCCGCGCGACCTGCGCAGGGGCGGGGCGGCCTCGGCCGGCGGCGGGGCCTCGTGGTGCGAAGGCGTCGAACTCGTCATGGGTCCATGGTGACCGCCCGTGACGCCCGGCGGCACCGGGACCGACCCTGCCTTGACCCTGATCTTCCGCCGGCCCCGGACCCCCAACCGACCCCGAGGCGGTTCCGGGGCCGATATCCGGGCGGACCCTGATGCCCCGGGCGGCCCCGGCGTGTGACGATCCATGCATGTCCGCAGCCACCCGTGTCGCAGAGACCGACGAACCGCCCGCCCGCAGGCTCTACCGGAGCGCCGACGGCCGGTGGCTCGGCGGTGTCGCGCGCGGTCTCGCCGGACACCTCGGGCTGCCGGTGATCTGGGTCCGCGCGTTCTTCGTGGTCCTGCTCCTCACGGACGGACTCGGTGCGCTGCTCTACGCGGTGTTCTGGATCGTCGTCCCCCTCGGGGTCGGCGGCCGGGCCACGCCCCGGCCCGTCTTCGAGACCACCCCGGACGGCCGCAGACGCCTCCGCAAGCCCGACAAGGGCCAGGTCTTCGCGCTGGTCGCGCTGGCGGTCGGCATATCCGCGTTCGTCGGCAGCATCAACGTCGACAAGCAGGCGGGGCGCTACGTCTGGCCCTCGCTGCTCATCGGGATCGGCGTCGTCCTCGTCTGGCGCCAGGCGGACAACGCCCGCCGGGCCAGCTGGACCGACCCCGGCCGCAAGCGCCGGGTCCTCCAGCTCGTCCGCGGACTCGTCGGCGTCGCGCTGGTCGGCACGGGCCTCGCGGTCTTCCTCGTGGTCCGCGGCTCCGTCGCGCAGCTCGGCACGGCGCTCACCGCCGCCGTCGCGGTCCTCACCGGCATCGCGCTGCTCGCCGGGCCCTGGCTGGTGCGCATGTCGCAGGACCTCAGCGAGGAGCGCACGCTGCGCATCCGCGCCCAGGAGCGCGCCGAGGTCGCGGCCCACGTCCACGACTCCGTCCTGCACACCCTGACCCTGATCCAGCGCAACGCCGACGACCCGGGCGAGGTCCGCCGGCTGGCCCGCGCCCAGGAGCGGGAGCTGCGCAACTGGCTGTACAAGCCGGAGGGCACCGGCAAGGACGAGGACGAGGAGCCGGCCACCGTCGCGGAGGCGGTCAAGCGGGCCGCCGCCGAGGTCGAGGACAAGCACGGAGTGCCGCTGGAGGTCGTGGTCGTCGGCGACTGCCCGCTCGACGAGAAACTGGGCGCGCAGATGCAGGCCGCGCGCGAGGCGATGGTCAACGCCGCCAAGTACGGTGGCGAGGGCGGGGCGGTGCAGGTCTTCGCCGAGGTGGAGGGCCGGACGGTCTTCGTCTCGGTGAAGGACCGCGGTCCGGGCTTCGACCTGGACGCGGTCCCCGACGACCGCATGGGCGTACGAGAATCGATCATCGGCCGGATGCAGCGCAACGGCGGATCGGCGCGGCTGAGGTCCGTGCCGGGCGGGGGCACCGAAGTGGAGCTCGAGATGGAGAGGGCGGACGGATGAGCGACGGGACCGGGACCGGGAGCGGGGCGGCGGCGCAGGGTACGGAGCGCCGGGTGCGGGTCGTGCTCGTCGACGACCACCGGATGTTCCGCACGGGGGTGCAGGCCGAGATCGGCCGGACCGACGTGACGGGCGTCGAGGTGGTCGGCGAGGCCGCCGACGTCGACCAGGCGGTGACGGTGATCACCGCCACCCGCCCCGAGGTCGTCCTGCTCGACGTGCACCTGCCGGGCGGCGGCGGGGTCGAGGTGCTGCGCCGCTGCGCCAGCCTGATGGCGGCGGCCGAGGACCCGGTGCGCTTCCTGGCGCTTTCGGTCTCCGACGTGGCCGAGGACGTCATCGGGGTGATCCGGGGCGGCGCCCGCGGCTACGTCACCAAGACGATCACCGGCACCGACCTGGTCGACTCGATCTTCCGGGTCCAGGAGGGCGACGCCGTCTTCTCCCCGCGTCTCGCGGGCTTCGTCCTCGACGCCTTCGCCTCGACGGACGCGCCGCCGGTGGACGAGGACCTGGACCGGCTGACCCAGCGGGAGCGCGAGGTGCTGCGGCTGATCGCCCGCGGCTACGCCTACAAGGAGATCGCCAAGCAGCTCTTCATCTCGGTGAAGACGGTCGAGTCCCACGTCTCGGCGGTGCTGCGCAAGCTGCAGCTCTCCAACCGGCACGAGCTCACCCGCTGGGCGACCGCCCGCCGCCTGGTGTAGCCGCTCACCCGACCCGGGTCGCGCCCGCGAACGGCATCTCGTCGATGGGGGCGACCCGGACCGGGGCGCCCGGCCGCGGGGCGTGGATCATCTGCCCGCCGCCGATGTAGAGGCCGACATGGCTGATCCCGGAGTAGAAGAAGACCAGGTCGCCCGGGGCCAGCTCGGAGCGGGAGACCCGGCGGCCGGCGTTGATCTGGGTGTAGGTGGTGCGCGGGAGCGAGACCCCGGCCGCGCGCCAGGCCGCCTGGGTGAGCCCGGAGCAGTCGTAGGCGGAGGGCCCGGTCGCTCCCCACACGTAGGGCTTGCCGAGCTGGGCCTGGGCGAAGGCGATCGCCTCGGTCGCGCGCGCGTTCGGCGCCGTGAGGGGCCCGCGGATCGCCGAGGAGCGGTCGGCCCTGGCCACCGTCGCGGAGCCGCCGGGGACCCCGTCGGCCCCGCCGTGCCCGCCGGCGGCGACGGCCGCCTCGTAACGGGCCCGTTCCTCGGCGGTGAGCCGGGCGAGCAGGGTCCGCGCGGCGTTCAGCTTCCCCTGCACGGTCGCCTTCTGGCGCCGCAGCTCCGCCTCCTGCGCCCGCAGCTCCCGCAGCCGCCCCTCGGACTCGCCGCGCAGCTGCCGTACGGCCGCGAGCTCACGCCGTACGGCGGTGACGGCCGCGGCCTGCCGGTCCCCGGCCTTCTCGGCCAGCGCCGCCCGCTCCAGGTACTGGTCGGGGTCGGAGGTGAGGGCGAGCTGGATGGCGGGGTCGAGCCCGCCGGAGCGGTACTGCGCGGCGGCGACCGCGCCCAGCGCGTCCCGGGACCGGTTCAGCCGCTCGGTCCTGCGGGCCGCCTCGTCGCGCAGCCGGTCGAAGGCCGCCCGTGCCCGGTCCGCCTTCTCCTTCGCCCCGTTGTACTTCTCGGTGGCGGCCTCGGCCTGCTCGTAGAGCCGGTCGACCTCGGTCTTGACCTGCGCGGGGGTCGGCCGCGGCGCGGCGTGCCCGGAGCCCTCGAAGACGGTCGCGGTCGCCGCGGAGGCGAGGGCCAGCGTGACGGCCGTGCGGGCCGCCTGGCCGCCGAGGGGGGACTGCTTGGGCTTGCGGTGCGCTGCCACGAGGGCGGGTCACATCCTCTCCCTGTGGGGGACGCTGCCCGCCGGGGCCGGCGACGGTCCGCACAGGGGGACGGACCGCCGCCGGTCTTTCTCGGCGGGGGCGACCGGCAGCCGCCGGAGTGGCGGAGGTGGGGAGCCGGTCACCTGGGGGAGGACGCTAAACCTGGCCGCCGTACGGCTGCGGGGAGTTGACCGCTACTGGCACCAGTTGATGCTTTCCGACCGTTCCCGTTCGCCGTGGGAGAGGGTCGGGCGGTGCTTGCGGCGGCCGCTGACCGAAGCCCGGGACAAGGTGGACCCGCCCGGCGGCCGGTGCTATGGCCCCGGTTAGGCTCCGCCTCATGGACGCCCTCATCAATGTCTTCGTCGCCCTGCACATCATCGGGATCGCCAGCCTCCTCGGCGGCTTCCTCACCCAGATGAAGGCGATGGGCGCGGGCACCGCCCGCTTCGTGCCGGCGATGCTGCACGGCGCCCTGACGATGCTCGTCACCGGCATCGCCCTCGTCGGGCTCAACCAGGCCGACGACCACACGGTCAACAACCTCAAGGTCGGCATCAAGCTGGCCATCCTCGTGGTGATCCTCGGCCTGGTCTACGTCAAGCGCGACGAGGAGAAGGTCGACAAGGCCGTCTTCGGCGCCGTCGGCGGCCTCACCATGGCGAACATCTTCATCGCCACCCTCTGGGTCTGACCCGGAGGCGGTCCGGTGCGCCCGGTCAGACCGGGCGCACCGAGCCGTAGAGCGGCATGTAGTAGATCGACTCCTCGCGCACGTACGCGCCGGGCTTCGGCGCGTGGATCATCTTCCCGCCGCCGATGTAGATCCCCACGTGGCTGATGTCGTCGTAGAAGAAGACGAGATCGCCGGGGAGCAGGTCCGCCGTGGACACGCGGGTGCCGACCTTCACCTGGTCCCAGGTGGTCCGGGGCAGGTCGACGCCGGCCGCGCGCCAGGCGGCCTGGGTCAGGCCCGAGCAGTCGTACGAGCTCGGGCCCGTCGCCCCCCAGACGTACGGCTTGCCGATCTGGGCGCGGGCGAACGCCAGGGCCTGCTCGGCCTTGGCCGCGTACGTGGAGCCCGACGGGGGCGGCGCGGGCGTGGTCGGCTTCGTGGGGTCGGGCGTCGTCGGGGCGGGCTTCGCCGCGGCCCGGCGCCGGCGCTCGGCGGCGGCCGCCGCCTCGGCCTCGGCCCGCTCCTCCGCCTTGCGGCGCGCCTCCGCCTCCCGCTTGCGCTCCAGCTCCGCCAGCCGGGCCTTCTCCTCGGCCGTCAGCCGCGCGAGCAGCGTCCGCGCCTCGGCCAGCTTCCCCTGCACCGTGCGCTTGCTGGTCCGCAGCGCCGTCTGCGAGGCGGTCAGCTCCGCCAGGCTCCGGGTGGCCCGCGCCCGCTGTCCGGCCGCGGCGGCGCGCTGCGTCTCGTACGAGGCGATCGCGGTGTGCTGCCGGTCCGAGAGCCGGTCCATGAGGTGCGACTGGTCGAAGTAGTCCTGCGGGCTGTCCGCGAAGATCAGGGTGGCGGTCGGGCCGACGGCGCCCGCGCGGTACTGGGCCGCCGCGTACGAGCCGAGGGCGCGGCGCGAGACGTTGATCGTCTCCGTGCGCCGGGCCACGTCGTCGAGGAGCCGGCCGACCTCGCGTCGCTTCCGGTCGGTGGCCTCCTTGGCGCGGTCGTACTCCTGGGTGGCCGTGCCGGCCTCCTGGTACAGCCGGTCGACCTTCGCGCGGACCTCCTCGACCGTCGGCCTGGGGGCCGTCGGCGCCGTCGGCGCCGCGGGCGTGGCCGGCGCGGCCAGGGCGCTCTGCGCGGACAGCAGGGTGACGGAGGCGAGGGCCGCCGTCGTGACGCCGACGGCGGGGGAGTGGGGGCGGGTGGTGCGCGGCTTGCGGTGGGACGCCAAGACCGGCATCTCCTTCCGTGGACGCCGAGGTCCACCGACGGCCGTGGGGGAGGACCGGGGGTGACCGGGGTGCGGCGTGGGCCGCCCGCTCGGCGCGGTGCGCCGACGGTGGGGAGAGCGGGGGACGGGCTGCCTGGGCGAGCACGCTAGCGAGCCGTGGGGCGGCTGGGAAGGCCGGTGTTCGATATGCCCGATACATTTCCGTGACCTGGCGCCCGGCCCGCCGGGACGCTCACCCTCCGCGCTTTCCCGGTCACTTCCGGAGGCGGCAGCGGACTGTCGGTCCGGCGTCCTAGACTCGTGAGGCGATGAGCAGCCTCTTTGACGACAGCTTCCTGGCGAGCCTCCAGAACCACTCCTCGGAGGAGCCCCCGCCCCCGCCCGAGGACCACGAGCCCGGCGCCCCGGCCGCGGAGGAGGTCCCGCACGCCCTCTTCGGGGAGCACTGGGACGCGCCCCCGCCCGAGCGGGACGCCTACTACCGCGACGGTGCCCACCGGCCCGTCGTGGACGCCGCCGCGCTCCTGGACGGGCTGAACGAGCAGCAGCGTGCCGCCGTCGTGCACACGGACACGCCGCTGCTCATCGTCGCCGGCGCCGGCTCCGGCAAGACCCGGGTGCTCACCCACCGCATCGCCCACCTCCTGGGCACCCGGCACGTCCACCCGGGTCAGATACTGGCGATCACCTTCACCAACAAGGCCGCCGGCGAGATGAAGGAGCGCGTCGAGCAGCTCGTCGGCCCGCGCGCCAACGCCATGTGGGTCATGACCTTCCACAGCGCGTGCGTGCGCATCCTGCGCCGCGAGTCGAAGAAGCTGGGCTTCACGTCCTCCTTCTCGATCTACGACGCCGCCGACTCCAAGCGCCTGATGGCGCTGGTCTGCCGCGACCTGGACCTCGACCCGAAGAAGTTCCCGCCGAAGTCCTTCAGCGCCAAGATCTCCAACCTGAAGAACGAGCTGATCGACGAGGAGACCTTCGCCGACCAGGCGGCGGACGGTTTCGAGAAGACCCTCGCCGAGGCCTACCGGATGTACCAGGCCCGGCTGCGCGAGGCCAACGCGCTGGACTTCGACGACATCATCATGACGACGGTCCACCTGCTCCAGGCCTTCCCGGACGTCGCCGAGCACTACCGCCGCCGCTTCCGCCACGTCCTCGTCGACGAGTACCAGGACACCAACCACGCCCAGTACACCCTGGTCCGCGAGCTCGTCGGCACCGGGTACGAGGACCTCGGCCCGGCCGAGCTGTGCGTGGTCGGCGACGCCGACCAGTCGATCTACGCCTTCCGCGGCGCGACCATCCGCAACATCCTCCAGTTCGAGGAGGACTACCCGGACGCGACGACGATCCTCCTGGAGCAGAACTACCGCTCCACCCAGACGATCCTCTCCGCCGCCAACGCGGTCATCGAGCGCAACGAGTCCCGCCGCCCGAAGAACCTGTGGACCAACGCGGGCGCCGGCGCGCAGATCACCGGCTACGTCGCGGACACCGAACACGACGAGGCGCAGTTCGTCGCCGACGAGATCGACCGGCTCACGGACACCGGGGCGGCCAAGGCCGGCGACGTCGCCGTCTTCTACCGCACCAACGCCCAGTCCCGCGTCTTCGAAGAGATCTTCATCCGCGTCGGACTGCCCTACAAGGTCGTCGGCGGCGTGCGCTTCTACGAGCGCAAGGAGGTCCGCGACGTCCTCGCCTACCTGCGCGTCCTCGCCAACCCCGAGGACACCGTGCCGCTGCGCCGCATCCTCAACGTCCCCAAGCGGGGCATCGGCGACCGCGCCGAGGCGATGATCGACGCCCTCTCGCTGCGCGAGAAGATCACCTTCCCGCAGGCGCTCAAGCGCGTCGACGAGGCGTACGGGATGGCGGCCCGCTCCTCCAACGCCGTCAAGCGCTTCAACACGCTCATGGAGGAGCTGCGCACCATCGCCGAGTCGGGCGCCGGCCCGGCCGTCGTCCTGGAGGCGGTCCTGGAGCGGACGGGATACCTGGCCGAGCTCCAGGCCTCCACCGACCCGCAGGACGAGACCCGCATCGAGAACCTGCAGGAACTCGCGGCGGTGGCCCTGGAGTTCGAGCAGGAGCGCGGCGAAGAGCCCGCCACCCTCGCCGAGTTCCTGGAGAAGGTCGCCCTCGTCGCCGACTCCGACCAGATCCCGGACGAGGACGAGGAGGGCTCCGGGGTCATCACCCTGATGACCCTGCACACCGCCAAGGGCCTGGAGTTCCCGGTGGTGTTCCTCACGGGCATGGAGGACGGCGTCTTCCCGCACATGCGCGCGCTCGGCCAGACCAAGGAGCTGGAGGAGGAGCGCCGCCTCGCCTACGTGGGCATCACCCGCGCCCGCGAGCGCCTCTACCTCACCCGCTCCTCGATGCGCAGCGCCTGGGGTCAGCCCTCGTACAACCCGGCCTCGCGCTTCCTGGAGGAGATCCCCGCCGCGTACCTGGAGTGGAAGCGGACCGGCCCCATGGCCAAGCCCGCCGGGCCCACCTCGGGGATCACCTCCTCGCTGTCCTCCTCGCGCTCCCGCTCCGGCCCCTCGGGCTTCGCCACCCGGCGGACCAGCGACAAGCCGGTGATCTCGCTCCAGGTCGGCGACCGGGTCACGCACGACCAGTTCGGCCTGGGCACGGTCATGGCCGTGACGGGCGTGGGCGCGGACGCGCAGGCGACGATCGACTTCGGCGACGAGAAGCCCAAGCGCCTCCTGCTGCGGTACGCGCCGGTCGAGAAGCTGTAGGGGCGTCGAAGCCCCGGGGTGTGGCCCCGGGGCGCACGCCCACGCGGAAGGGGCCCCTGCCGGATGTCGGCGGGGGCCCCTTCCACGTACGCGGGTGGTGTCAGCCGGTCGGGTCGAGACCGCGGCTGAGCAGCCAGGGCAGCGGGTCGATCGCCGCGCCGCCGTTCGGCCGGACCTCGAAGTGGAGGTGCGGACCGGTGGAGTTGCCGGAGTTGCCGGAGTACGCGATGACCTCGCCGGCCTTGACCTTGCCGGAGCGGATCTTGGTGCTGCTGAGGTGGCAGTACCAGGTCTCGGTGCCGTCCTCCATGGTCACGATCGCCATGTTGCCGTAGGCGCTGTTCCACTGGGTGCGCACGGTGCCGTCGGTCGCGGCCATCACCGGAGTGCCGTACTGCACCGGGAAGTCGATGCCCGTGTGCACGGACATCCAGTTGACGCCGGACTGGCCGAAGCGCGCGCTGAGCTGGTGCAGCTTGACCGGGAGCAGGAACTTCGGCCGCAGGGCCTCCTTGCGGGCCGCCTCCTCCTCGCGCTTCTTCTTCTCCAGCTGCTGGCGCTGCCGCAGGTCGATGCGCTCCTGGGTGCGGCTGGCGCGGTCGCCGAAGTCGCGGGCCTCGGCACTGAGCGCGGCGAGCTGGGTGTCCAGCTCGCTGTTGGCGGCGACCTGCTTGACGGAGGCCGGGTCGGCGGCGGCGAGGGACGTCGTGTCGTCCTTCGTGTCCGCGCCGGGGTCGGTGAGCCCGCCGACCGAGGCGGCGGCGATACCGGCGACGCCCATGACGCAGGCGGACGGGACGGCGACCGTGAGGAGCGCGGACCGCTTGGCGGGCGTACGGCGCCGGCCGCGGCTGCCGCCGCCGGAGGAGCGGCGCGCGGGGCGGGCGACGACGGGCGGGAGCTCGTCGGCGGCGGCCTCGGGGAGGACTTCGAGGCCGATCATCGTCTCGGCGTCGTGGAAGGCGTGGAGCTCGGGCTCCGGCTCCCCCTCGGCCTCCGTCTCCGTCTCCGCCTCGGCCTCGTGGCCGAGGTCGTACGCGGGGACCTGCATGGTCTCGGAGTAGGCCGGGACCTGCGCGGTCTCGGAGTACGCGGAGTACGCGTCGAGGTCGAACTCGAACTCGGCGGTGTGCTCGGGGCCCGGCGTGTACTGCTGGGGGACGACCGGCTCGGGCGTCGCGCCCTGGTTCCAGGCGGTCGCGGCGGTCATGTCGGTCACGGCGGTCATGTCGTAGGCACCGGTCTCGAAGCCGGGCGTCGTCCACTGGCCGGTGGTGTCGTACGAGGCGAAGGCCGCGGCCTCGTACGGGCCGGTCTGCTGGGCCTCGGTCCAGGCGGTGGCGTCCCACTGACCGGTGGTGGTGTACGAGCCGTAGGAGCCGGTGTCCCACTGGCCGGTCTGGACGCTCTGGTCGGTGTGACCGGCGTAGCCGCCGTACCCGTTCGGGTCGGGCTGGCCGGCGTACTCGGCCTGCCCGGCGTACGCGGTGTGACCGGTGTGCTCGGCGTAGTCGCCGTACATGCTCTGACCTGCGCTGTGACCTGCTGCGTAGCCGGCGTCGTAGGTGCCGAACAGCGGGTCGACGGTGAAGCTCCCGGTGGTCTGGGTGCCGTCCGTGACGTACCCGGCGTGGGGATGCTGGTCGTTCACCAACAACTTCTCTCTCGCCTCGGCAGCAGGGGGTCAAGCAGTGGCGTGACTGTACCCGGCGGTATGCGCGCCCGACAATCTTCCGCGGGTTTCGAGCCGCCAGGAAACGGGCAATCGGCCGTCTTTCGGTGGGTAGCGGAGAGAGCTTTGGCTCTGTGTTCGAGGAACGTTCGAAGAACGGGGCCCGGCGCCCGTACCTCAGGCCACGGAGCTGGCCCCGGGGGCGGCGCCCGCGGCCCCGGCGGCCGGGCCGTCGTCGTCCAGCGCGTCGAGGACGCCGGCCGCGACCGTCGGGTGCACCGGCAGCGCGAGATGGCCGATCCCGCTCACCCGCACGTTGTGGACGATCAGGTCCGGGTGGTCCAGACGGGCCGTCTCGACCGGCACCATCACCTGGTCCAGCTCGCTCCAGAAGCTCACGAAGCGGGTCCGGACGCCCGGAGCGGGCCCGGCCAGCTCGCGCAGCACCTCCGAACCGGGACGCATCTGGCGCACCAGGGGGTGCGCGTCGGCCAGCGGCACGACGGTGGTGCCGGAGTGCGGGGTGCCCAGCATGACCAGCGTGCGCACCCGAGCGTCACCGCCGAGCCGCTGTACGTAATAGCGTGCGATCAGACCGCCCAGGCTGTGGCCCACGAGGTCGACCTCCGCGTGGCCGGTCCGGGCCTGGATCTCCGCCACCCGGCGCCCGAGCAGCTCGGCGGCGGTCCGCAGGTCGCCGGTGAGCGGGGAGTAGTCGAACGACTCGACGCGGTCCCGGCCGTGCCGGGCCAGGGCCCGGCGGAGCAGGACGAAGACCGAGCGGTTGTCCACGAAGCCGTGCAGCAGCACGACCGGGCGGCCGGCGGCGGCCCCCTCGGCACGCGGACCACCCCCGGTGCTCCCGGGGCCGGCGGCCACCGGGCCGCGCGGGCGACGTTCGGCGACGAGCCCGGTGGGGTAGAGGACCAGGTGTCCGGCAAGGACCGCCAGCTCCAGGGCTGCGGCCTTCACGCGGTCGGCGACGTCGGTGGGGATGAGCTCCATCGTCGGCCTCCGTCCCGGGACGGAGGTGCGCCGCACCTCCGTGCCGTGCGGCTGGCGGCGCGGTGATACGGCGACCCCGTGGCGGCTCCTCCGCGGAGCGAACGATGTCCCACGTGTGATTTCCCCCTCGCTGTCCACCGTGAAACGGCCGCTTGCGGGATGCTGGCGATAACGTTCGTTCACTTTCCCGCGGCCAGGCGCGGGGGTCGCATGTGGAGGCACTGATGGGTGTGACCGGTCCGATCCGAGTGGTGGTGGCCAAGCCGGGTCTCGACGGCCACGATCGCGGGGCCAAGGTGATCGCGCGTGCGCTGCGCGACGCCGGTATGGAGGTCATCTACACCGGGCTCCACCAGACGCCCGAGCAGATCGTGGACACCGCGATCCAGGAGGACGCCGACGCGATCGGCCTCTCCATCCTCTCGGGCGCGCACAACACGCTGTTCGCCAAGGTGCTGGAGCTGCTGAAGGACCGCGACGCGGAGGACATCAAGGTCTTCGGCGGCGGCATCATCCCCGAGGCGGACATCGCGCCGCTGAAGGAGAAGGGCGTGGCCGAGATCTTCACCCCGGGCGCGACGACCGGCTCCATCGTGGAGTGGGTCAACGCGAACGTCCGCGTGGCGGCGTAACGGCGCCGACGGACCCGAGGGCCCGGGGCGGGCGGCGCGTGGGACGCGCCGCCCGCCCTTCTCGTGCCCCCGGTCTCAGGCCTCCGTCAGCTCCGCGTGCATCGCCGCCCGCAGCTCCAGCGTCGCCACGAGCCGCTGGAAGGCCTCCGACCAGTAGCCGCCGGCGCCCGGGGAGGCGTCCTCCGCCTCGGCCGGAAGAGTGGTCAGCGCGGCGAGCTGCGGCACGGTCTCCGGGGAGAGGCAGCGCTCGGCCAGGCCCATCACCCCGCTGAAGCTCCACGGGTAGCTGCCCGCGTCCCGGGCGATGTCCAGGGCGTCGACCACCGCCCGGCCCAGCGCCCCCGACCACGGCACCGTGCACACCCCCAGCAGCTGGAACGCCTCCGACAGGCCGTGCGCCGCTATGAACGAGGCCACCCAGCGGGCCCGCTCCTCCGCCGGGAGCGTCGACAGCAGCTTGGCCCGCTCCGCGAGCGAGGACGTGCCCGGGCCGGTGGCCTGCGGGGCCGCCGGGGCGCCCAGCAGGGCCCGCGACCAGTCCGCGTCCCGCTGCCGCACCGCCGCCCGGCACCAGGCGGCGTGCAGTTCGCCCTGCCAGTCGTCCGTGACCGGCAGCGCCACGATCTCCTCGGGCCGCCGCCCCCCGAACCGGGCCGGCCAGCAGTGCAGCGGCGCGGCCTCGACGAGCTGGCCGAGCCACCAGGAACGCTCGCCCCGGCCCGTCGGCGGCGTGGCCGTCACCCCGTCGTGCTGCATGCCCGCGTCGCACTCGTGCGGCGCCTCCACGACGATCGCCGCCGCCCCCTGCGTGCGGTCCAGGGACACACACGACGCGGCCCGCTCCGCCATCCGCGCGGCCAGTGCCGACCCCGGCAGGGCCGAGAGCAGCTCGGCGGCCGTCGCGCGCACGTTGCGGCTGCGGTCCGAGAGCGCCGCCTCCAGGAACTCCTCGTCCGCCCCGGACAGGCCCGCGCGCAGCGAGTCCAGGAACATCAGCCGGTCCTCCGCCCGCTCGGCCCCCCAGGTCGAGGCCAGCAGCGCGCGGCCCGCCGCCGGGTCCTGTGCCCGCACCGCGGTCAGCAGCGCCACCCGCTCCGCGAACAGGCCCTCCTCCCACAGCGCCGACACGGCCTCCGCGTCCCCCGGGTCGGGCAGCGCGCCACCGCCGCCCGCACCGCGCAGCGCGAACTTCCACTCCGGGTTGAGCCGGGCCAGCCACAGCCCCCGGGGCCCGGCGAAGGCCAGCGCCTGGGGCCGCAGATCGGTCCGGGCGCGGGCGGCGTCGAGCAGCGCGGGCAGGGCCGCCGCCGGAGCGCGGTATCCCCGCTCGTGCGCCGCGGCAAGCCACTGCGGCAGCAGCTCCGTCAGATCCGGTGCCGACCCGCGCCGCCCCCCGGAAGGCGCGGGCGCGGCCCGGCCCGCGAGCAGCCGGGCCAGCCGGCGCCGGGCCGCCTCGGGCAGCGGTCGGCGCCCGTCCTCCGGCGCGGCCTCCAGCGGAGCCGCCGCGGGCCCGGGCCGCAGCCCCGCCCGGCGCCGCACCGTGTGCGTCGCGGCGGCGCCGAGCAGCGCGACGGGCGCCGCGTCCCCGGAGGCACCCCCGTGCGGTCTGCGGTCGGTGCCCAGCAGCGCCGACGTGACGAGCTCTTCCCAGACGTCCTTGGCCACCATGGCCTCCTCCAGAAGTGGGTTCCGAGACGGATCGGGGCGGGTGCCGGGCGTCAGACCAGCGGCACCGTCTCCCCGGGGGCGTCCCGGGACCAGGCGGCCAGCGGGGTGAAGCCCTGGTGGCCGCACTCGCCGAAGACCGTGAGCGGCGCGCCGCCCGACAGGGCCACCAGACGCCACAGGCCCGGCCGGGCCTGGGCGGCGCGGGTCAGCGGCACCGCCTCCCGCTCCGTGCCCCGGGCGTCCGCCAGCTGCCAGCCGTACTCCGCGCGGGCCGGTACGACCTCGGCCAGGGTCACCGGCCAGGCGTCCAGCCACGGATCGTCGCGCAGCGCGAGTCCGTACGCGGTGAGCGCCGCGCCGACCGTGCCGCCGCGCGGCGGGGGACCGGACGGCGCGGGGACGCCGAACTGCTCGACCAGCTCCGCGCGGAGCCCGCCCCCGCCCTCGTACGGCCGCAGCTCCGCGTCGAGCACCGCCCCGACGGGGAAGGCGAGCTGCGGCGCGCGGCCGCCCGCCCCGAAGGAGAGGACCAGCGCCGTACGCCCGCTCGTCTCCCCGTGCAGCCATATGCGGCGGGTCGTCAGCTTGGCGTCCGCCGCGTCGTACTGCGCGAGGACCAGCCAGTGGTCCCGCAGCACCGGGCCGCCCGGCGGGGCCGTCAGCCCCACCCGGGTCCGCACCGTCGCCGCCAGCGGGCCGGGCAGCCGGTCGGCCGACAGCCAGGCCCGGTCCAGGAGATGGGTCAGCGCGCACTCCTCCAGGAGCCGCACCGGCCAGCCGGGACCCGAGCCCGCCACCGCCCCCAGCTCCCGCACCCGGCCCGCCAGGCCCGGGGCCTGCGCGTCGACCATGCGGGCCGCGGTCTCCTCCCACAGCGCGGGCCCCGACCGCTCCGCCGCGGCGAGACCACCGCGCAGCAGATCGGCCAGCCGCTGCTCCAACTCCAGCGCCCCCGCGCTGATCCGGGCCGCCCGCCGCTCGGCACGGCGGCGCGCCGCCTCCGGGTCGGCCGGCCCCGTCTCCGCCGACGCCGCGGCGGCCTCCGCCCGGCCCCGCCGGCCCGCGAGCCACGTCTCGGCCCAGTCCGGCGCCCCGGCGGCGCCCGGGCCCGACGGCACGCCGCCGCCGGACCAGAGCAGCAGCAGCCCCAGCGCGTGCTTGCACGGGAACTTCCGGCTCGGGCAACTGCATTGGTACGCCGGGCCCGTGGTGTCCACGACCGTCCGGTACGGCGTGCTGCCGCTGCCCTTGCACAGGCCCCAGACGGCCCCCTGGCCGCCGCTGCCCGCGCCGGACCACGGACCGGCCGCGCCCAGCTTGCTTCCCGCTCTGCGTGAGGCGTCGTCAGGAGCCAGTGCCAGCACCTGATCCGCCGTCCAGAGCGCCCCCTGTTCGTCCATGTGACCGACCGTACGACCCTCCACTGACAAACGCGCCCACCTGCGGATTCCACAGCCGGTCCGGCGGCCGGGCCGATTGTCAGTGGCATGGTGCACCGTGGTTCGCACAGCAGGTCGAACGATCTGGAGGGGGACCCATGACCCTGCCCGAAACCACCACGGACACCACCGCGAGCGCCGTCGTGAGTACGGCCGCGACCACCGCCCGGGGCATCTCCGCGGACATCTCCGCGGACGGCACCGGCGGCGAGGTGCTGCGGCCGCACGCCGAGGACGCCTTCGGCCACGAACTCGCCGCGCTCGCCGCCGCCGACGACCGGCCGCGCCCCACCCGCTGGCGGCTCTCGCCGTGGGCCGTCGCCACCTATCTCCTCGGCGGCACGCTGCCCGACGGCACCGTCATCACACCCAAGTACGTCGGCCCGCGCCGCATCGTCGAGGTCGCCGTCACCACCCTCGCCACCGACCGGGCCCTGCTCCTGCTCGGAGTCCCCGGCACCGCCAAGACCTGGGTCTCCGAGCACCTGGCCGCGGCCGTCAGCGGCGACTCCACCCTCCTCGTCCAGGGCACGGCCGGCACGCCCGAGGAAGCCATCCGGTACGGCTGGAACTACGCCCAGCTGCTCGCCCACGGCCCCAGCCGCGCCGCGCTCGTGCCCAGCCCCGTCATGCGCGCCATGGCCCAGGGCATGACCGCCCGGGTCGAGGAGCTCACCCGTATCCCGGCCGACGTGCAGGACACCCTCATCACGGTGCTCTCCGAGAAGACCCTGCCGATCCCCGAGCTGGGCCAGGAGGTGCAGGCCGTCGGCGGGTTCAACCTCATCGCCACCGCCAACGACCGCGACCGCGGCGTCAACGAGCTGTCCAGCGCCCTGCGCCGCCGCTTCAACACCGTCGTGCTGCCGCTGCCCGCCACCCCCGACGCCGAGGTCGACATCGTCGCCCGGCGCGTCGACCAGATCGGGCGCTCCCTCGACCTGCCCGCCGTGCCCGAGGGCGTCGAGGAGATCCGCCGGGTCGTCACCGTCTTCCGCGAACTGCGCGACGGGGTCACCACCGACGGGCGCACCAAGCTCAAGTCCCCCTCGGGGACCTTGTCCACGGCCGAGGCGATCTCCGTCGTCACCGGCGGCCTCGCCCTCGCCGCCCACTTCGGCGACGGCGTGCTCCGCTCCGCCGACGTCGCCGCCGGCCTCCTCGGCGCCGTCGTCCGCGACCCGGCCGCCGACCGCGTCGTGTGGCAGGAGTACCTGGAGACGGTCGTCCGCGAGAGAGACGGCTGGAAGGACTTCTACCGCGCCTGCCGCGAGGTGACGGCGTGACCCGACCCGACGCCCCGGCGGGGCCCGCCCCCGGGCCCCTGCTGCTCGGGGTGCGGCACCACGGGCCCGGTTCCGCGCGGGCCGTGGCCGCCGCCCTGGACGCCGGGCGGCCCAAAGCCGTCCTGATCGAGGGACCGCCCGAGGCCGACACCCTCGTCGCGCTCGCCGCCGACGAGGGGATGCGGCCGCCCGTCGCGCTGCTCGCGCACGCCGTCGACGACCCGGGACGCGCGGCGTTCTGGCCGATGGCCGAGTTCTCGCCCGAGTGGGTCGCCCTGCGCTGGGCCCTCGACCACGGCGCCGAGGTCCGCTTCGTCGACCTGCCCGCCGCCCACACCCTCGCCGCGCCCGAACCGGCCCCCGACGAGGACGGCAGGGGCCGGGGACCGCGCGTCGACCCCGTCGCCGAGCTCGCCCGCGCCGCCGGATACGACGACGCCGAGCGCTGGTGGGAGGACGTGGTCGAACTGCGCGGCAGCACCGACCCCTTCGCCCCCTTCGAGGCCCTCGCCGAGGCCATGGGCGCCCTGCGCGAGGCGTACGGACACGGCGGACACCCGCGCGACCTGGTGCGCGAGGCCCACATGCGGCTGCGCCTGCGCGCCGCGCGGAAGGAGTTCGGCGACGACCTCGCCGTCGTCTGCGGCGCCTGGCACGTGCCCGCGCTGCGCCGCGCGACCACCGTCACCGCCGACCGGGCCCTCCTCAAGGGACTGCCCAAGGTCAGGACCGAGCTGACCTGGGTGCCCTGGACCCACCGCCGGCTCGCCCGGCGCTCCGGCTACGGCGCGGGCATCGACGCGCCCGGCTGGTACGCGCACCTGTTCACCGCCCCCGACCGCCCGCTCGAACGGTGGATGACCAAGGTCGCCGGCCTGCTCCGGGCCGAGGACCTGGCGGTCTCCTCCGCCCATGTCATCGAGGCCGTCCGGCTCGCCGACACCCTCGCCGCGATGCGCGGGCGCCCGCTCGCCGGGCTCGGCGAGACCACCGACGCCGTCCGGGCCGTGATGTGCGACGGCTCCGACGTCCCCCTCGACCTGGTCCGCGACCGGCTCGTCGTCGGCGACGTCCTCGGCGGCGTCCCGGACGGCGCCCCCGCCGTGCCGCTCCAGCGCGACCTCGCCCGGCTCCAGCGCGGCCTGCGCCTCAAGCCCGAGGCCGAGCCGCGCGAGCTGGAGCTCGACCTCCGCAAGGACAACGACGCCGCCCGCAGCCGGCTGCTCCACCGGCTCAGGCTGCTCGGCGTCGACTGGGGAGCGCCCGCCGCCGGGCGCGCCTCCACCGGCACCTTCCGGGAGAGCTGGCGGCTGCGCTGGGAGCCGGAGCTGCACGTGCAGGTCGCCGAGGCGGGCGTGTGGGGCACCACCGTCGAGGCCGCGGCCACCGCGAGGGCCGAGGCCCGCGCCGTGGCCGCGCGGGACCTCGCCGCGCTCACCGCCCTCGCCGAGCAGTGCCTCCTCGCCGGGCTCACCGAGGCCCTGCCCGCCGTCCTCGCGGCGCTCGCCGACCGCGCCGCGCTCGACAGCGACGTCGCCCACCTCGCCCAGGCCCTGCCCGCCCTCGCCCGCTCCCTCCGCTACGGCGACGTACGCGCCACCGACACCACCGCCCTGCGCGAGGTCGCCGCCGGACTCGCCGAACGCATATGCGTCGGCCTCCCGCCGGCCTGCTCCGGCCTCGACACGGACGCGGCCACCGAGATGCGCGCCCGCCTGGACGCCGTCCACACGGCGATCGCCCTCCTCCCGGAGGGGCCCCGACCGGACGCCGCGGAGCGGGGCGACACGGAGCCGGACGCCGCGGAGCCGGGCGACGCAAGGCTGGGCGAGGCAGAGCCGGACGCCGCACAGCCCGAAGCCACCCTCGCCTCCCAGCCGCCGCCCCCCACCGGCCGTACCAGCCCTACCGCCCCTACCGCCCCCACTGCCCTCACCGCCCCCACCGCCCCCCTGCTGGTCGAGCGCTGGGCCGGGGTCCTGCGGCGGCTCGCCGGGCGGGAGCGCGTGCCCGGGGTGCTGCGGGGCCGGGCCACGCGGCTGCTGCTGGACGAGGGGCGGCTCGGGGAGGACGAGGCGGCCCGGCTCATGGGGCTCGCGCTCTCGCCCGGCACCCCGCCCGCCGACGCCGCCGCCTGGATCGAGGGCTTCGTCGGGGGCGCCTCCGGCGGCGGCCTGCTCCTCGTCCACGACGAACGGCTGCTCGCCCTCGTCGACGGCTGGCTCGGCGCCGTACCCGCCGACGCGTTCACCGACGTGCTGCCGCTGCTGCGGCGCACGTTCTCGGCGTACGAGCCCGGGGTGCGCCGCACCCTCGGCGAGCTCGCCGCCCGCGGCCCCGCGGCCGGCGGCCCCACCCCGGCCGGCGCCGCGACCCCCGGCTTCGCCACCGCCCTCGACCAGGAGCGCGCCGACGGCGTCCTGCCCCTGCTGCACCTCATCCTCGGCACGGAGGCCCCCGCATGACCCTCAGCCCCGACCGGCAGGAACCGGACGGCGAGCGCCTGCGCCGCTGGCGGCTCGTCCTCGGCGGCGGCGCGGCCGACGGCACCGGCCACGCCCTCACCGGCACCGACGCCGCCATGGACGGCGCCCTCACCGCGCTCTACGACCGGAAGAAGGGGGACCAGGACACCGGCCGCGACCGCTCGGCCGGGCTCGGCGGCTCGGCGCCCTCCGTCGCCCGTTGGCTCGGCGACATCCGGACGTACTTCCCCGGCTCCGTCGTCCAGGTGATGCAGCGCGACGCGATCGACCGGCTCGGGCTCGCCACCCTCCTCCTGGAGCCCGAGATGCTGGAGGCCGTCGAGGCGGACGTCCACCTCGTCGGCACCCTGCTCTCCCTCAACAAGGCGATGCCGGAGACCACCAAGGACACCGCGCGGGCCGTCGTCCGCAAGGTCGTCGACGACCTGGAGAAGCGGCTCGCCACCCGCACCCGCGCCACCCTCACCGGCGCGCTGGACCGCTCGGCCCGGATCAGCCGGCCCCGCCACCGGGACATCGACTGGGACCGCACCATCCGCGCCAACCTCAAGAACTACCTCCCCGAACACCGCACGGTCGTCCCCGAGCGCCTCGTCGGCTACGGCCGGGCCTCGCAGTCGGTGAAGAAGGAGGTCGTCCTCTGCATCGACCAGTCCGGCTCCATGGCCGCCTCCGTCGTCTACGCCTCCGTCTTCGGCGCCGTCCTCGCCTCCATGCGCGCGATCGCCACCCGCCTGGTCGTCTTCGACACCGCCGTCGTCGACCTCACCGACCGGCTCGACGACCCCGTCGACGTCCTCTTCGGCACCCAGCTCGGCGGCGGGACGGACATCAACCGGGCGCTCGCCTACTGCCAGTCGAAGATCACCCGCCCCGCCGACACCGTCGTCGTCCTCATCAGCGACCTCTACGAGGGGGGCATCCGCGACGAGATGCTGAAGCGGGTCGCCGCGATGAAGGCCTCCGGAGTGCAGTTCGTGTCCCTGCTCGCCCTCTCCGACGAGGGCGCGCCCGCCTACGACCGGGAGCACGCCGCCGCGCTCGCCGCGCTCGGCGCCCCCGCCTTCGCCTGCACCCCCGACCTCTTCCCGGAGATCATGGCCGCCGCCCTGGAGAAGCGTCCGCTCCCGGTACCCGAGGCCTGACCGGGGCGGCAGGAGGTGCGGAATCCGTCGTGCGTGCGCCACCCGGTCGGGTGCCCGGGACCCGACTGAGGTCCATATCACAGTCGCGTCCCGGTACCCCTCACCCCGCGCCCCGGCGCGCCGTGAGGGCCACAACCCCCGCTCCCTGCCTGGCGCAAGGGCGTCCGGGGCACCCGTGGTCCCCTCCACGGAACGCCCCACCACCCCTACGTTCTGTGACCCGTATCACCGCTCCGTTGTGATCTGCGATTTAGGGACCAACGGCCCACGGGGATAACCTGCGAGACGGACATGCCGCGTCCACGGACACCGTGTACGCCTCCCTAGTGACAGCGCAGTCACGTTGCCCTTCGCGGCACGCCCACGCAGACAACGAACCGCGATCATCTAGAAAAGGGACGCGCGTGGACCTGTTCGAGTACCAGGCGAGGGACCTCTTCGCCAAGCACGGTGTACCGGTGCTGGCCGGTGAAGTCATCGACACGCCTGAGGCGGCGCGCGAGGCCACCGAGCGGCTTGGCGGAAAGTCGGTCGTCAAGGCGCAGGTGAAGGTCGGCGGCCGCGGCAAGGCCGGCGGCGTCAAGCTGGCCGCCACCCCGGACGAGGCCGTCGCCCGCGCGACGGACATCCTGGGCATGGACATCAAGGGCCACACGGTCCACAAGGTGATGATCGCGGAGACCGCTCCGGAGATCGTCGAGGAGTACTACGTCTCGTACCTCCTCGACCGCACCAACCGCACCTTCCTCGCCATGGCCTCCGTCGCCGGTGGCATGGACATCGAGGAGGTCGCCGAGAAGACCCCCGAGAAGCTGGCGAAGGTGCCGGTCGACTCCAACAAGGGCGTCGACATCGTCAAGGCCCGCGAGATCGTCGCCCAGGCGCAGTTCCCGGCCGAGGTCGCGGAGCAGGTCGCCGAGGTCCTCGTGACCCTGTGGAAGACCTTCGTCGCCGAGGACGCGCTCCTCGTCGAGGTCAACCCGCTGGCCAAGGTCGCCTCCGGCGACATCCTGGCCCTCGACGGCAAGGTGTCCCTCGACGAGAACGCCGACTTCCGTCAGCCCGAGCACGAGGCGCTCGAGGACAAGGCCGCAGCCAACCCGCTCGAGGCTGCCGCCAAGGCCAAGGGCCTCAACTACGTGAAGCTGGACGGCTCCGTCGGCATCATCGGCAACGGCGCCGGCCTGGTCATGTCGACCCTGGACGTCGTCGCGTACGCCGGTGAGAACCACGGTGGCGTGAAGCCGGCCAACTTCCTCGACATCGGTGGCGGCGCCTCCGCCGAGGTCATGGCGAACGGCCTGGAGATCATCCTGGGCGACGAGGACGTCAAGTCCGTGTTCGTCAACGTCTTCGGTGGCATCACCGCCTGTGACGAGGTCGCCAACGGCATCGTCCAGGCCCTGGAGCTGCTCGCCTCGAAGGGCGAAGAGGTCACCAAGCCGCTGGTCGTGCGCCTCGACGGCAACAACGCCGAGCTGGGTCGCAAGATCCTGTCGGACGCCAACCACCCGCTGGTTCAGCGCGTGGACACCATGGACGGTGCGGCCGACAAGGCCGCCGAGCTCGCGGCTGCGAAGTAAGGGACGAGGACACAGCCATGGCTATCTTCCTCAACAAGGACAGCAAGGTCATCGTCCAGGGCATGACCGGTGCCACGGGCATGAAGCACACCAAGCTCATGCTGGGTGACGGCACCAACATCGTCGGTGGCGTGAACCCGCGCAAGGCCGGCACCTCCGTCGACTTCGACGGCACCGAGATCCCGGTCTTCGGCACCGTCGCCGAGGCGATGAAGGAGACCGGCGCCAACGTCTCGGTCCTCTTCGTCCCGCCGGCCTTCGCCAAGGCCGCCGTGGTCGAGGCGATCGACGCCGAGATCCCGCTCGCCGTGGTCATCACCGAGGGCATCGCCGTCCACGACTCCGCCGCGTTCTACGCGTACGCCGTGGAGAAGGGCAACAAGACCCGCCTCATCGGCCCGAACTGCCCCGGTCTCATCACCCCGGGCCAGTCCAACGCCGGCATCATCCCGGGCGACATCACGAAGCCGGGCCGCATCGGCCTGGTCTCGAAGTCCGGCACGCTGACGTACCAGATGATGTACGAGCTCCGTGACCTCGGCTTCTCCTCCGCCGTCGGCATCGGTGGCGACCCGGTCATCGGCACCACGCACATCGACGCCCTGGCGGCCTTCGAGGCCGACCCGGACACCGACCTGATCGTCATGATCGGCGAGATCGGCGGCGACGCCGAGGAGCGTGCGGCCGACTTCATCAAGGCCAACGTCACCAAGCCGGTCGTCGGCTACGTCGCGGGCTTCACCGCGCCCGAGGGCAAGACCATGGGCCACGCCGGCGCCATCGTCTCCGGCTCCTCCGGCACCGCCCAGGCGAAGAAGGAGGCCCTGGAGGCCGCGGGCGTCAAGGTCGGCAAGACCCCGACCGAGACGGCCAAGCTGGCGCGCGCGATCCTCGCGGGCTGAATCCAGGCACAGCGGTAGGCGGCCGGTCCGGCCGAGCCGACCGTACGCGAGCGGGCCCCGCCCCTCCCGGGAGACCGGGTGGGGGCGGGGCCCGCTCGTTCTCGCGCGGCGTTACTCCGCTCGGGGGATCAGGCGCTCCGGGCCGGGGTTCGGCTCGGACCGCAGCCGGTCCCGCAGCTCCCTGTCCTCCGGGCCCAGCTTCTGCGGGCCGCCGCGGACCGGGACGCCCTCGACGACCTCGCCGGGCGCGTTCACCGGGATGTAGCGGGTCGGCGCGGTCGACACGGTGAAGGCCGTGGCGCAGATCAGCGCCGCCGTCACCCCGAAGACGGCCCTGGTCAGCAGCCGGGACCGGCGCTCGCTGCCGCTGCGCACGCTGCGCGCCGCGGGCAGGGTCGCCGTCGGCGCCTCCGCGACGAGGGCGCTCAACCGTCGCTGCAGGGCCTCGGGGTCGGCCAGACCGGGGACCCGCTGCCCGATGACGGTACGGGCGTGCAGCAGCCGGTTCCCGGCCGCCGGGGTGCTGGCCTCGGTCTCCGCCGCCGTCTCGGGCAGGTCGAGGCCGAGCCCGTCGTAGAGCAGGACGGTCCGGCGGTACGGGGCCGGCAGCTCCAGGAGCGCCATGAGCAGGGCGCGCCGGGAGGCCTCGGTGGGTGCGGAGTCCGGGTGCCGGTGGCGGCGCCGGAAGCGGTGCCACGGGGAGAGCGCGTACTCGTACGCGGCGGCGCGCACCCAGCCGACCGGGTCCCGGTCGACGGCGACCTCGGGCCAGTGCTGCCAGGCGTGGTGAAAGGCCTGCTCGACGGACTCGCGGGAGAGGCTGCGGCGCCCGGTGAGCAGGTAGGTCTGGTGCACGAGGCCGGGCGCGGCGTACGCGTACAGCGCGTCGAAGGCCTGCTCGGGCGTGAGCCCGGGCTCGACGACGAGGGGTTCGGCGCCGAGCGCACCGACGCCGAGCGGCTCGACGCCGAGCGGTGCGTCGGGGTCCGGGGTCTCGGCCACCGCCGCCCCGGCGGGCTCCGCGGCCGGTTTCAGCCGCTCCTGGTGGGACGCGGGGACCTCGGGGGCCGTCCGGGTGACGCGGGGGGCCTGGCGAGAGGTGACCGGCTGTGCGGCGGGTGCCGCCTGCGCCGTCGGCGCCGGGGCCTTCGCCGCGGCCGCCGGAGCCGGGGCCGGTGACTTGGGCGGCCGGGCCGGGCCCTTGGCGGCCGGGCGGGGGCGGGTGGCGGCGGGGGCCGGCCGGGCGGGCTTCTCCGTACGGGGCGCGGTGGGCTCCTCGTACACGCCGAGCAGCTTCGCGTACGCCTCGCGTTTGCGTCCCCTGGGGGCGCTGCGGCCGGTCTCCCAGGAGCGGACGGTGGCGCGGGTGACGCCCATGGCCTCCGCGACCTGCTCCTCGCTCAAGGAGAGGGCCTCGCGGAGGCGTCGCTGCTCCTTGGGGGAGGGCAGCGAGACGGTCGGGCTCGTGGGGCTCATCGGTGTCGACCTCCCGCGATCAGCCGGTGCAGCTCTGGGCCGAAAAGTACATAAACGTATCTTGAGCGACACAACGGCCATTCGCCTGTTACGCGGGCAAACCGCGTGTCGCTGGCAGCATGGGCCCCGTGACGCAAGTGACCGAGCACCACCCGCCGTTGTCACCCGACGCCCCGGTCCAGGGAGCCCGTACCGCCGCCCTGGCCACGGCTTTCGTGCGCGGCGGGGTCGCGGCGGGCCTCGGGCTCGGCGCGCTCGCCGTCCTCGTGACGGCGGCCTGGATCGCCTCCCCGTTCCCGGACAGCGGCCCCGGCGGGGCCCTGCACACCGCCGCCGGCCTCTGGCTGCTGGCCCACGGAGCCGACCTGCTCCGCACCGGCACGACGAGCGGGGTCGCCTCCCCCCTCGGCGTCACCCCGCTGCTGCTCACGGCCCTCCCGCTGTGGCTCGCGCACCGGGCCGCCCGGGACACGCTGGACGCCGGCGACGGGCGCCCGGCTCCTTCCACCGCGGGGGCCGTGGCCGCCGTGTCGGGGGGATATCTGCTGGTCGCGGCCGTAGTCGTGGTCTACACGGAGAGCGGGACGCTGCCCGCCGACCTGCTCGCCACCGGAGTCTGGACGCCCCTGTCCGTGGTGGCCGCCGCCTCGGCGGGCGCCTGGACGGCGCACGGCAGGCCGCTGCCGGGCCGGGTGGAGACCGTCGTGGCCCTGCGTTCCGCGGGACTCGCGCTGGCCGTCCTGCTGTGCGGCGGCGCGGCGCTCGCGGCCGTCTCGCTGCTCTGGCACGTCGGCGACGCCCGGGTCTCCCTGGACGGTCTCGCGGGGGAGTGGTCGGGGCGGGCGGCCGTCCTGCTGCTCGTCCTGGCGCTGTTGCCGAACGCGGTCGTGTGGGGCATGGCGTACGGCCTCGGCCCCGGCTTCTCCGTCGGTACGGGTGCGCTGGTCACCCCGCTCGGCTTCGCCGGCACCCCCGCCGTGCCCGACTTCCCGCTGCTCGCCGCGCTGCCCGCCGAGGGCCGGGGCATGTGGCTGCACTGGACGGCCGCGGTGGTCCCGGTCGCCGCCACGCTGCTGCTCGGGCACCGGGTGGGCCGGGCGGCCCGTGCCTGGCCGGTCCGCGAGGCGGTCCGGGCCGCGCTCGTCGCCTCGTGGGCGTGCGGGGTGGCGGTGGCGCTGCTCGCGGCTGCGGCCGGAGGCCCGCTCGGCACGGGGCGGCTCGCCTCCTTCGGCCCGGTGTGGTGGGAGGCGGGCGCGGCGGCGGTGCTGTGGGGGTCGGCGCTCGGCGTTCCGACGGCGCTGGCCGTACGGTCCTGGGGCCTGCGCGGCCGCGGGCGGGGAGCGGCGGCCCTGGCGGCGGCCAAGGGCGTACCGGTCGCGGCCGGAGCGGCGGTCCTGGCCCTCCTGCCGCTGCCCCTTCCCGGACCGGCCGAGGCGGTGCAGGACCCCCGGGGCACCGGCAAGGGCGCCGGGTCCGACGACCCCGCGGGCCCCGCCGACGCCACCCGCTCCGCCGCGGGCACGCCCGGCGCGGCCCCGCCGGGCGCGCTCGCGGCCCTGGACGCGCTGGAAGCCCTCGACGACCTCGACGAGGGCACGGGCGACGACGCGTACGGCTTCCTGCCCGCCGCGTGGGAACCGCCGGCGGAGCCCCGGAGCCAGGGGCGGGACCGGGACCGGGACCGGGAGCAGGACCAGGACCGGGAGCAGGACCAAGGCCCGGAGCAGGGCCCGGAGCAGGGCCCGGAGCAGGGCCCGGAGCAGGGCCCCTGACCCACTCCCCTCCCCCTACTCCCGCAGCCGGCTCCTCTGGCTCACTGCTCCTACTCGCGCACTCCGAAGGTGTCCTGCAGCGGCTTCGGCAGCAGGTCGTTGCAGGCCAGCTGGGCCTGCGTGGTCAGGGCGTCGTCGCGGCACTCGTAGAAGTCCCGGTAGACGAGGTGCATCGCGAAGCCGCTCGCGACGATCGCCAGGGCCACCGCGGACGCGACCAGGCCGCTGATCGCCGAGGTCCGCTTCGAGCGGGCCGCTCCGGCGGCCGCCGCGACCTGGACGGGCGTCGGCGGGCCGTCGATGCCCTCCGGCGCCTTCACCCGCGCGCGCAGGGCGCTGATCGCCCAGTACAGGCCGAGGGCGCCGAGCAGCAGGGCCAGCTCCGGGATGTTGAAGATCGCGAAGAAGAACGCCCACATGCCCGAGAGCACCGCGTACCGCGCCCGCCGCTGCGCCGGGTCGGTCGGATCCCAGCGCAGGCCGGGGCCCTGGCCGCCCTCGGGCCCGCCCGGTCCGCCGCCCTGCCCGCCCGAGGGCTGCTCCGGGCGTCGGCCCCAGCCGTCGGAGGAACGCCCGGGCTGGCTGCTGCTCCAGCCCGGACCGGACGTCGGACCCGACGTCGGACCGTCCGCCGGGCCGTCGGCGTGGTCGGAGCCCTCGGGGCGCCGCGGCTGCCACGGCTGGTCCGGCTGCCCCTCCGGCGGCGGCGCGAACGGGTTGTTGTCGTTCGTGGACTGGCGATCCGGCATGTGCTGGACGTCTTCCCTCTGTCTGTCGTGCGCGGGTGTGGCCTGCTGTGGCGTGGCTGTGGCGTGTCGTCGGACCTTGACGCTACCCCCCGGCCCCGCCCCCGTCCCGTGGGGGCCGTCCGGTGTGCCGGTATCGTTGCTGACGGCCGAGCCCTTCGTAGGGTTCCCCGTATCGCGGGATGCGATTCGTTCGTACGACCGCACAAACACCACGGAAAGAGTGACCCAGTGGCTGCCGCCCGCCTCGTCGTCCTGGTCTCCGGCTCCGGCACGAACCTTCAGGCCCTGCTCGACGCCATCGCCGCCGACCCCGAGGGGTACGGCGCCGAGGTCGTCGCCGTCGGGGCCGACCGCGACGGGATCGCCGGCCTGGAGCGGGCCGAGCGGGCCGGGCTGCCCACCTTCGTCTGCCGGGTCAAGGACCACGGCACCCGCGAGGAGTGGGACCGTGCGCTCACCGAGGCCACCGCCGCCCACGAGCCGGACCTCGTCGTCTCGGCCGGATTCATGAAGATCGTCGGCAAGGAGTTCCTCGCCCGCTTCGGCGGCCGCGTGGTCAACACCCACCCGGCGCTGCTCCCCAGTTTTCCCGGTGCCCATGGGGTGCGCGACGCCCTCGCCTACGGGGCGAAGGTCACCGGATGCACCGTCCACTTCGTCGACGACGGCGTCGACACCGGCCCGATCATCGCCCAGGGCGTGGTCGAGGTGCGGGACGAGGACGATGAGGCCGCGCTCCACGAGCGCATCAAGGACGTCGAGCGCTCGCTGCTCGTCGAGGTCGTGGGGCGCCTCGCCCGCAACGGCTACAGCATTGAGGGACGAAAGGTTCATGTCGGTGAACGACACCGTTAAGCCCATCCGCCGCGCGCTGGTCAGCGTCTACGACAAGACGGGGCTCGAAGAGCTGGCCCGCGGACTGCACGAGGCCGGGGTCGAGCTCGTCTCCACCGGCTCCACCGCCTCGAAGATCGCGGCGGCCGGCGTCCCGGTCACCAAGGTCGAGGAGCTCACCGGCTTCCCCGAGTGCCTGGACGGCCGCGTCAAGACCCTCCACCCGCGCGTGCACGCCGGCATCCTGGCCGACCTGCGCCTGGAGTCGCACCGCGAGCAGCTGGCCGAGCTGGGCGTCGAGCCCTTCGACCTGGTCGTCGTGAACCTGTACCCGTTCCGCGAGACCGTCGCGTCCGGCGCCACCGCGGACGAGTGCGTCGAGCAGATCGACATCGGCGGCCCCTCCATGGTCCGCGCCGCCGCCAAGAACCACCCGTCCGTGGCCATCGTCACCGAGCCCGGCGCCTACGGCGCGGTCCTCGACGCGGTCAAGGAGGGCGGCTTCACGCTGGCGCAGCGCAAGCGCTTCGCCGCCCAGGCCTTCCAGCACACCGCCGCGTACGACGTGGCCGTGGCCTCCTGGTTCGCCGACGCCGTCGAGTACGGGGCCGCGGCGGACGACAGCGGCTTCCCCGACTTCCTGGGCGCCACCTACACGCGCAAGAACGTCCTGCGCTACGGCGAGAACCCGCACCAGGGCGCCGCGCTCTACGTCGACGGCACGGGCGGCCTCGCCGAGGCCGAGCAGCTGCACGGCAAGGAGATGTCCTACAACAACTACACGGACACCGACGCCGCGCGCCGGGCCGCGTACGACCACGCCGAGCCGTGCGTCGCGATCATCAAGCACGCCAACCCGTGCGGCATCGCGATCGGCGCGGACGTGGCGGAGGCGCACCGCAAGGCGCACGCCTGCGACCCGCTCTCCGCGTTCGGCGGCGTCATCGCCGTCAACCGCCCGGTGTCGGTCGCGATGGCCGAGCAGGTCGCCGAGATCTTCACCGAGGTCATCGTCGCCCCGGCGTACGAGGACGGCGCGGTCGAGGTCCTGGCCAAGAAGAAGAACATCCGCGTGCTGCGCGCCGAAGGCGCCCCGGCCAACCCGGTCGAGGTCAAGCCCGTCGACGGCGGTGCCCTGCTCCAGGTCACCGACCGGCTGCAGGCCGAGGGCGACGACCCGGCGCACTGGACCCTCGCCACCGGCGACGCGCTCTCCGCCGAGGAGCTCGGCGAGCTCGCCTTCGCCTGGAAGGCCTGCCGCGCGGTCAAGTCCAACGCGATCCTGCTCGCCAAGGGCGGCGCCTCGGTCGGCGTCGGCATGGGTCAGGTCAACCGCGTCGACTCCGCGAAGCTGGCCGTCGAGCGGGCCGGCGAGGAGCGCGCACGCGGCTCGTACGCCGCCTCCGACGCGTTCTTCCCCTTCCCGGACGGCCTGGAGATCCTGACCGCCGCGGGCGTGAAGGCGGTCGTGCAGCCGGGCGGTTCGGTCCGCGACGAGCTGGTCGTCGAGGCGGCGGCGAAGGCCGGCGTGACGATGTACTTCACGGGGACGCGCCACTTCTTCCACTGAGCACTGAGCGCTGAGCGCTGAGCAGTGAGCACCGAGGGCCCGCCGGTACGCGTCGCGTACCGGCGGGCCCTTGCTGTGCCGTTCGGAATCCACTGACAGGCGCTGACAGGCGCTGACAGGCACTGACAGGCGACGAGATCGGTGCCATCCCATCACGTCAATGTGATGTCCGTCACATCGGATCATCTTTCGGGTGGCTCTGGTCTAATGGGTTGCTCTTTTGTCGGCGGTCCCTGGGGGCGCGGTGTTGGATGTCCGGAACGGATCCCTGGCGGAGACCTCCGCCCCCGAGGCGGGCGGCGCACCGCCGGGCGGGCTCGCGGTGGCGCCCCTGCGCCCGTACGCGATCCTCGCGGGCGTGCTGTGCGCGCTCTACTTCCTGTACTCCTGGGTCCAGTACACGCAGTTCCGCAACCCGTCCTGGGACCTCGGGATCTTCGAGCAGTCGGTCCGGGCCTACGCCGAGCTGCGCGCCCCGATCGTCGACATCAAGGGCCCCGGCTTCCTCATACTCGGGGACCACTTCAGCCCGGTGACCGCGCTCCTCGCACCGCTCTACTGGGTCTGGTCCTCCCCCCTCGCCCTGCTCTTCGCGCAGGCGGCGCTCTTCGCCGTCTCCGCCGCCGTCGTCGGCCGCACCGCCCAGCAGGTGCTCGGCAGCCGGGCGGCCGGCATCGGTCTCACCGTGGCCTACGGCCTCTCCTGGGGCCTCCAGGAGGCCGTCAAGTCCGACTTCCACGAGATCGCCTTCGCCGTCCCGCTGCTCGCCCTCACCTGCCGGGCCCTGCTCCTCGGGCGCTGGACCGCCGCGGCGGCCTGGGCGGCGCCGCTCGTCCTCGTCAAGGAGGACATGGGGCTCACCGTCGCCATGGTCGGCGCGGTCCTCTTCGTGAAGGGTCGGAAGCGGCTCGGCGCCGCACTGGCCGGTTTCGGGGTGGCGTTCTTCGCGCTCACCGTGCTCGTCCTCATCCCGGCCGCCAGCAAGGTCGGCCAGTACGACTACTGGGCCAAGATCGAGAAGACCGGCGAGGGCGCGGACGTCTCCCTCCTCGACTCGGTCCTCGGCGCCTTCGGGCCCGGCGACAAGTGGGAGATGGTCTTCTTCCTCGTCGGCATCACCGGCTTCCTCGCCCTGCGCTCCCCGCTGATGCTGATCGTCCTGCCGACCCTCGCCTGGCGCTTCCTCTCCCAGGACCCCAACCACTGGGGCATGGTCTGGCACTACAGCGCCATCCTCATGCCGGTCGTCTTCCTCGCCCTGGTCGACGCCGTCCGTGCGGTCCGCACCTCGCCGCGCCCCTGGCTCGTCGCGTACGGGAGGGTCGTCGTCCCCGTCGTCACCGCGATAGCCGTCGTGCACGCCCTGGACCTGCCGCTGCGCGAGCTGCTCCGCTCCGAGACCTACCGCACCGACGCCCGCACCCTGGACGCGCGCCGCGCGGTGGCCGCGGTGCCGGAGGGGGCCAGCGTCGAGACGAACGTGACGCTCATGGCGCACCTCACCGCGGACCACCAGGTCTACTGGGTCGGCGGCGCGACCGGCGTCAGCCCCGACTACCTCGCCCTCGACCTCGACTCCGGCTGGTCCCAGCCCGTCACCGACCCGGTCCGGCTGGCCTCCCAGCTCCACCCGGAGGCGCGCTACGCGATCGCCGCGCAGTCGGGGCAGTTCGTGGTCCTGAAGCGGGGCTAGCCGCCCCCCCCCGTACGCGGAAGGGGCCCGGTTCCAGGACGGAACCGGGCCCCTTCGCCGTACGGGGATCCGTACGGCCGTGGATCAGTACTGCTGGCGCTGGCGGTTGAACCAGGCCGAGCCGTCGCCCTTGGCGCACATCACGATGATGATGACGCCCAGCGCGAGGCTGACGACGCCCAGCGGCAGCGAGAAGATGCTGAACAGCACGATGAAGGCCGCGTACACGATGGAGCAGATGCGCACGCCGTTGCCGCCGGACTTGAACTTGGCGGCGAGGACCATGCCGAGGACGGCGAAGATGATCGAGAAGATGCCGACGCCGATCATCAGGCCCTGGCCCAGGTCCGCGAACGCCTCGGCGTCCGCGGTGGACGCGCCGGACTTCTCCAGCTCGCTGTTGAGCGCGAAGGAGAAGACGATGGCGCCGAGGCCGCCCAGCAGGTTGAGGCCGCCGATGATCCACAGCATCACGCGGGCCGCCTTCACCCCGCCCGGCATCTCCGTCGGGCCGGCCGGGAAGCCGCCGTACTGGTTGACCGGCGGGGCCGCCGGGTAGCCGTAGCCCTGCTGCGGCGGGACGCCCTGGGGGGTCTGCTGCGGGTAGCCGTAGCCGGGCTGCTGGCCGCCCTGGGGCTGCTGGCCGTAAGGGTTGTTCGGTTCGCCGAAGCTCATCGAGGGGTTCCTCCGAGGAAGTCGTGCGGGGACGACGCGGTCCGCGCGGAGGAAGTTGCACCACGTGTTTCACCACATATGAGCGGTTTTGCCCCCCGGCACTGCCCGCGGCACTGCGCGGATCATCGTCGTCAATGCGGCGACTGCTTGTCCAGTCGATACGCAGCGGAGTTGTGCAAGTGCAACCATCCGTTCCGAATTGGAAACTGCGGGGGGTCATCCGGGAGGATGGCCGCATGAGCGCCCAGATTCTCGACGGCAAGGCCACCGCAGCCGCGATCAAGTCCGATCTGACCGCCCGTGTGGCGGCCCTCAAGGAGCGGGGCGTCACGCCCGGTCTCGGCACCGTCCTGGTCGGCGACGACCCGGGCAGCCAGAAGTACGTCGCCGGCAAGCACCGCGACTGCGCCCAGGTCGGCATCGCGTCCATCCAGCGCGAACTGCCCGCCACCGCCACCCAGGAGGAGATCGAGGCCGTCGTCCGGGAGCTCAACGAGGACCCCGACTGCACGGGCTACATCGTCCAGCTGCCGCTGCCCAAGGGCATCGACGAGAACCGCATCCTGGAGCTGATGGACCCGGCCAAGGACGCCGACGGCCTGCACCCGACCAACCTCGGCCGGCTGGTCCTCAACGAGCCCGCCCCGCTGCCCTGCACCCCGTACGGCATCGTCCGGCTGCTGCGCGAGCACGGGGTGGAGATCAACGGCGCCGAGGTCGTGGTCGTCGGCCGTGGCGTCACCATCGGGCGCCCGATGCCGCTGCTGCTGACCCGCCGCTCCGAGAACGCGACGGTCACCCAGTGCCACACCGGCACCCGCGACCTCTCCGCGCACCTGCGCCGGGCCGACATCATCGTCGCCGCGGCCGGCGTGCCCCACCTGATCAGGCCGGAGGACGTGAAGCCGGGAGCCGCCGTCCTCGACGTCGGCGTCTCGCGCAACGGCGAGGGCAAGATCCTCGGCGACGTCGACCCCGGTGTCGCCGAGGTCGCCGGCTGGATCTCGCCGAACCCCGGCGGCGTCGGCCCGATGACCCGCGCCCAGCTCCTCGTCAACGTCGTCGAGGCCGCCGAGCGCGCGGCCGGGGTGCTCTGACCGTGCCGCCCTCCGGCACCCCGAAGGAGCCGACCGGGGCAGCGGACCCGCTGACCGCGCCCTCGGCGGACGCTCCCGGGCCGGACGCGCCTCCGGCGGGGGAGACCCCGTCCGCGTCCGACGGCTCCGCGTCCGGCGAGACCGCGTCCGCCGGTCCGTGGCCCGACGGCGACACGCCCGGCGACGCCAGGGACGACGGCGACGCGCCCGAGGGCTCCGCGCCGGTCTCCCGCCGCCACCCCCGCGCGACGCTCACCACCGGGACCGTGCGCCCCGAGGGCGGCGGCCGGGCGGCGCCCGGGGACGCCTCGGCGCCCGCGCGGCAGTGGCCGCTGCTGACCGTGCTCGGGCTGGCCGCGCTCGGGCTGCTGATCGTGGGCACCGACCTGTTCCCGCAGGCGTTCCGGGTCGGCACGCTGCTCGTCGGCGCCGCGCTGCTGACCGGTGCGGTGCTGCGGCGCACGCTGCCGTCAGTGGGCATGCTGGCGGTCCGCTCGCGCTTCACCGACATGATCACGTACGGGGTGATAGGCGCCCTGATCGTGCTGCTCGCGCTCATGGTGCAGCCGCAGCCCTGGCTGAAGATCCCGTTCCTGGAGGACGTCCTCCACCTCACGGTGACCTAGCGGTCCCGCCCTCCGCACGCATCGCGGCGCCCGTCCTCTCCCCCGAGGGAGGACGGGCGCCGCTGCGATCAAGGGTCATGTACGTGCCAACACCGTTCAAGGGCTGCCGGGCCCTTGTGGCACGGAAGTGACCGTTCCGGTACCTGGGTGGCAGTGAGCCGTCCCACAAGGGGTCGGGGATTCGGCAGGGCCCGGGTCGGATAGCCTGACCGACGGATATCTCTTCACGTCGAGACAAGGATCGATCAAGAGGGGTATCCCGCACCCGGGGCAGGGACCCCCCACCGCCAGCTGTCTTACGGAGATCGCCATGACCCGCACTCCCGTGAATGTCACCGTGACCGGCGCGGCCGGCCAGATCGGCTACGCGCTGCTCTTCCGCATCGCCTCCGGCCACCTGCTCGGCGCGGACGTGCCGGTCAAGCTCCGCCTCCTGGAGATCCCGCAGGGCGTCAAGGCCGCCGAGGGCACCGCCATGGAGCTCGACGACTGCGCCTTCCCGCTGCTCAAGGGCATCGACATCTTCGACAACCCGAACGAGGGCTTCGAGGGCGCCAACATCGGCCTGCTCGTCGGCGCGCGTCCCCGCGGCCCGGGCATGGAGCGCGGCGACCTGCTCGCCGCCAACGGCGGCATCTTCAAGCCGCAGGGCGAGGCCATCGCCGCGCACGCCGCCGACGACATCAAGATCCTGGTCGTCGGCAACCCGGCCAACACCAACGCCCTGATCGCCCAGTCGGCCGCCAAGGGCGTCCCGGCCGAGCGCTTCACCGCGATGACCCGCCTGGACCACAACCGCGCCCTGACGCAGCTGGCCCAGAAGACCGGCTCCTCCGTCGAGGACATCAAGCGCCTCACCATCTGGGGCAACCACTCCGCGACGCAGTACCCGGACATCTTCCACGCGGAGATCGCCGGCGAGAACGCCGCCAAGCTGGTCAACGACGAGGCCTGGCTGGGCGACACCTTCATCCCGACCGTCGCCAAGCGCGGCGCCGCGATCATCGACGCCCGTGGCGCGTCCTCGGCCGCCTCGGCCGCCAACGCCGCCATCGACCACGTCCACACCTGGGTCAACGGCACCGCCGAGGGCGACTGGACCTCCATGGGCGTCCCGTCGGACGGCTCCTACGGCGTCCCGGAGGGCCTGATCTCCTCCTTCCCCGTCACCTGCAAGGACGGCCAGTACGAGATCGTCCAGGGCCTGGACATCAACGAGTTCTCCCGCACCCGCATCGACGCCTCCGTCAAGGAGCTCGTCGAGGAGCGCGACGCGGTCCGCGAGCTCGGCCTGATCTGAGCCGCAGCCGGACCCGACCGGGCTCCGATCCGCACCTGATCCGAGCCCACCCGGTTCCTTCACCCACGGCGCCCCCGGCCCATTCGGCCGGGGGCGCCGTGCGTTCTATGCTGTCCCCTCGCGCGGCCCGGTCGCCAACTTCGTCGCGCGCACGCACAGTTCGACCACCATCGGGGGAGCCATGGCGCAGTCGTTCGTACCTCAGCAGCCCGGACCACCACCACCCGCCGCCGACCTGCGCGGCGCACCCGCGGGCAGCGAGGCCACCCGGCTGCTGTGCGCCGGCACCTACCTCGACGACCGGTTCCGGGACGCCGTCATCGACGAGCTCTACGTCCACGAGGAGCGCGTCGCCGCGCCCTCCCTCGGCCTCGACGCCGCCCGCGTCCTCGCCCACGCCCTGCGCGCCCGCCGGATCGAACTCGGCTGGGCCGCCGCGATCCTGGCCCTGTGGATCATCGCCTTCCCGGTGACCAAGGGCCTGGTCATGCTCTTCGTCCTGCCCTTCCTGCTGCTCGGGATCGCCCGCTGGGTCCGCGGCCGCTCGGCCCGCGCGCCCTTCTACCGGACCGTCCCGGCCTTCCTGCTGCGCTGGTACGGGCGGCTCACCCTGGTCCAGTCCGTCCTGCTCCTCCTCGTGCTGGCCCTCGCCGGCGAGGAGACCCGCTGGGAGCTCCTCGGCGACCTCGGCGAATGGGGCGAGCTCCTCGGCCTCGCCCTCAGCGGCGCCACCCAGGAACTGTGGGGCATCGGGCGCCTGGAGGTCTGGCTCACGATCGCCGTCCCGCTGCTGCTCGCCTGGGCGGTGGCCACCCAGCGCGGCCAGTTCGCCAGGGCGCTCACCGGCGAGCTGTCGAAGGAGCGCTTCGCCGACGTCGCGGCGGACCCGGCGGAGCAGGCCCAGGGCGCCCGCTTCCGGCGGCTGCGCGACCGGATCAGGACCGAACAGCACGCCCGGCTCGTGATGTACCGCTCCGAAAACCCGTTCTGCGGCGCGGGCGAACCCTACGAGCCCTGGTCGCTCTCCGTCGAGCTGCGCCCCCGCAAGAACCTGGACGGCAAGGCCCCCGAACCGCTCGACAACAGCGCGATCATGCGGCACATCGTCCCCCTCGTGGAGGCCCTGCGGGTGCCCTCCCCGCACAGCTCCCCGCAGATCGCCGCCGCCGTACGGGACCGGCTGCGCCAGCTGGAGATCGACGAGGTCGTCTTCCTGCCCGTCGACGGCCTGCCGACGCGGGCGGCCGCCCCGTACACCCCCGAGTTCTTCGAGCTGCACCGCTCCTCCGCCATCGAGGAGGGCGGCGAGCCCCGCCGGCACTTCCTGCGGATCAGGGTCGGCGGCTGGGGCGAGGAGATCGTCACCACCGTGTTCGTACGGGTCCACACCCAGGGCGGCATGCTCATGCTGGAGGTCGCCCCGCACGTCCTGCGGCCGGTCGCCCCGCTCTACCGGTACGCCGACCGGATCGCCCACCGCTACCGCCACAACCACCACTTCGGCAAGGCCGTCTGGGCGCTCGGCCAGGCCCCGAGCTCCGCGGGGCAGGCCCTGATCACGATCGGCCGGGCCCTCGCCCACCTGTGGCGGCAGGCCACCGGCGGGCACGCGGGAGCCCTGCCCGAGGGGCCGCGGATCTCGGTCCGTGAGCTCGGCTCCGACGACGAGGCCTCGCTGTTCCAGGAGATGGACGTCAGCCGCTACCTGAAGAGCATCCAGGACCGGGTGGCGAACGGGGTGACCGTCGCCCTGCGCCAGGCCGGTTACGAGACCGCCGAGTTCGAGCAGAAGATCGTGCACGTCGCCGAGGGCGGGACGTTCATCGAGAACACCAAGGGGAACGTCACCATCGGCGACCACAACACCGTCACCAGCAAGTCCTTCACCACGACGAAGACCGGAGGCGACCGTGGCTGACCAGGGCCAGGACCAGGGCCAGGGCCGGAGCAGGCCCGCGGGCGGCATCAGCATCACCAACACCCAGGGCAACGTGACCATCGGCGACCAGAACACCGTGTCGTACACGGTGCACGGCACCCAGCCGGAGCGCGACGCCGCGCAGGAGGAGCTGCTCCAGGCCATCCGCAGGCTCCGCGGCGACCTCGGCGGGGTCGTCGCCTCCGAGCAGACGGCCGCCCTCGACGCCGAACTCTCCGACGCCGAGGACGAGATCGAGGGCACGGGCTCCGCGGGCACGGGCCGGCTGACCCGGCTCCGCCAGGCCCTGACCGACGCCGGTGCCGTGACCGGCATCCTCGCCTCGGGCGTCGCCGTCGGCCAGGCCGTCGGCGCGCTGCTCGGAGGGTGAGATGAGCGGGTACGGGGGAGAGGCGCGCTGGAACGACGAGAAACAGAGCTGGGAGACGGTCACCGGACCCCCCGGCCCTCAGCCGTCCCAGCCCGCGCCGCAGCCGCAACCGCTCCACATCCAGCCGGTCCAGCCCCTGCCGGTGCAGCCGCAGCTGCCTCCGCAGCCCCCGTCGTACGACCCGACCGTGGGCCCCGGCCCGGGTCCCGCTCCCGGCTCCTTCACGACGGTGGCGCCCGGCCGGTCGCGGAACGCCGTCGTGGCCGGGGTCGTGGTCGCGGTCCTCGTCGCCGGGGGCGTCGGCGGCTGGCTGGTGTGGGGCCGTGACGGGAACACGAAGGGGACGGCGGGCTCGCCGGGCACCTCGGTCAGCGCGCCCGGCGATCCGGGGCGGACCTCGGACCCGGCCTCCGGCTCGCCGTCCGACTCGCCCTCCCCGTCGGACGGTTCGGCCCCCATGGACGACATGCCCCCGCCCGGCTTCCACGCGGTCGAGGACCCGGAGGGCTTCGTCATCGCCGTCCCCGAGGACTGGAACCGCACCTCCTCCCAGGAGGGCGTCTTCTACAACTCGCCCGACGGGAAGAGCCTGGTGCAGATCTTCACCCTCGCGGCCCCGGACACCACGCCGTACGAGTCGCTCCAGCAGACCTCCCGGACCCTCGCCGGGAATCCGGGCTACGAGCAGATCTCCCTGGAGCGGACCGGCGAGGGCGACACCGCCGAGCTGGTGTACGCCTACGACCGGGAGGAAGGCCGCCGCAAGGTGGTCGACCGGGCGTTCACCGGCACCGACGGGCGCCAGCACGCGATCCTGGTCGCGGGGCCGGAGACCGACTGGCCGAAGCAGCGGGAGAACCTGACCACGGCCCTGGAGTTCTTCAGGCCGTGAGCAGCCCCGCCGCGAGCTCCCTCGTCCCGGCGAGGGTGCGAAGGAGCAGGCCCTGCCCGAAGGTGATCCGGGTGGCGCCGAGCCGGCCGAGCTCGGCGAAGGACGGATCGCCGGGCCGGGCGAGGAAGTTGAGCGGCCCCTCGACCCCGGCGGCCCGCAGCCGGGGCAGGTCCCCGGCCGGGGCGAGGATCGGGAAGACGCAGTCCGCGCCCGCCGCCGTGTAGAGGCGGGCGCGCGCGGCGGCCTCGTCGACGCCCCCGCCGTGCAGGTACGTGTCCACCCGGGCGTTCAGGACGAGCGCGGGCCCCGCCTCCGCCCGTACCGCCGCGAGCCGTTCGGCCTGTTCGCGGGGGTCGCGCGGGCCGTCCGTACGGTCGGAGTCCTCCAGGTTGAGGCCGACGGCCCCGGTCTCCAGGACCCGGGCCACCAGCTCCTTCGCGGAGAGCCCGTAGCCGTCCTCCAGATCGGCGGTGACCGGGACGGAGACGGCCCGGACGATCCGGGTCACGGCCGCGAACATCTCCTCGGCCGGAGTCTGCCCGTCCTCGTGGCCGAGCGCGGCGGCGATGCCCGCGCTCGGCGTGGCCAGGGCGGGGAACCCGGCCTCCTCGAAGACCCGTGCGGAGACGGCGTCCCACGGCCCCGGCAGCACCAGGGGCCGCCCGCCGGCCGGGACGCCCGCGTGCAGCGCCCGCAGCTCCTCGGCGCGGCTCACCGCTTGTACATCCCGGCGGTGTAGTGGCCCGGGGCCATGCGGGTGCTGACGCCGATCCGGTTCCAGGAGTTGATGACCGTGATCGCGCCGATGAGGTGGGCGAGCTCGGTCTCGTCGAAGTGCTCGGCGGCCTGCGCGAACACCTCGTCCTTCACGAAGCCGTCGGTGAGGACGGTGACCGCCTCCGTCAGGCCGAGGGCGGCCAGCTCGCGCTCGGTGTAGAAGTGCCGCGACTCGCGCCACGCGGAGAGCTGCACGATCCGCTGCACGGACTCGCCGGCCGCGATCGCGTCCTTCGTGTGCATGTCCAGGCAGAAGCCGCAGTTGTTGATCTGCGAGGAGCGGATCTTGATCAGCTCGTAGAGGGTGGGGTCGACGTGCTTCGACGCGGCGATCTCCAGGCCGACCATGGCCTTGTAGAACTCCGGGTGGAGCTCGGCGAACGCGAGGCGGGGGGCGTGCTCGTGGGCGTAGGCGGTCTTCTCGTTGTTCTGCGTCGTGGTCGTCATGAAGATCACCGTACGGGGCGGATGGTGCCCGGGTATGGTCCATTTCCATGGCAAACGAGTGGGCCACTTTCGGGGCCGACCTGCATCTGGAACTGGGCGGGCAGGGCCTGCGCGAAGGCCTGATGGACGCGCTGCGGGAGGCGGTGCGCAGCGGGCGCCTGGAGGCGGGGGTGCGGCTGCCCTCCTCCCGGTCGCTCGCGGCCGACCTGGGGGTGGCCCGCAACACCGTCGCCGACGCGTACGCGGAGCTCGTCGCGGAGGGCTGGCTGACCGCCCGGCAGGGCTCGGGCACGCGGGTGGCCCGCCGCTCGGTGCCGCGCCGCCCGGCGCAGCCCCGGGTCGGCGCGCCCCCGCACCCCGCGCCCGGCAAACCCACCTACAACCTGCGCCCCGGCACCCCCGACCTCGCGTCCTTCCCGCGCGCCGACTGGCTGAAGGCCTCCCGCAAGGCGCTCCTGGCCGCGCCCAACGAGGCGTTCGGCTACGGGGATCCGCGCGGCCGGATCGAACTGCGCACCGTGCTCGCCGAGTACCTGGCCCGGGCGCGGGGCGTGTACGCGCGGCCCGAGCGGATCGTGGTCTGCTCCGGGTTCGTGCACGGTCTGATGCTCATGGGGCAGGTGCTGAAGGCGCGGCGGACCCGGGAGGTGGCGGTCGAGGCGTACGGACTCGACGTCCACTGGGACATCCTGGCCCGGGCGGGCCTGCGCATCCCCGCGCTCCCCTTCGACGCGCGCGGCACCCGCACGGAGGAGCTGGCCGCGATGAGCGGGGTGGGGGCGGTCCTGATGACCCCCGCGCACCAGTTCCCCATGGGCGGCGCGCTCCAGCCGGACCGGCGGGCGGCGGCGGTCGACTGGGCGCGGGCGTCCGGGGGCCTGATCCTGGAGGACGACTACGACGGGGAGTTCCGCTACGACCGCCAGCCGGTCGGTGCCCTCCAGGGCCTCGACCCGGAGCGGGTCGTCTACCTCGGCACCGCGAGCAAGTCCCTCGCGCCGGGGCTGCGGCTGGCCTGGATGGTGCTGCCGGAGCACCTGGTCGGCGAGGTGACGGAGGCGAAGGGGGCGGTGGACTGGGTGTCGAGCGTGACGGACCAGCTGACCTTCGCGGAGTTCCTGGGCTCGGGGGCGTACGACCGGCACGTGCGGGCCATGCGCCTGCGCTACCGGCGCCGCCGCGACCAGCTCGTGGCCGAGGTGGCGGCGCGCTCGCCGGAGACGCGGATCAGCGGGATCGCGGCCGGGCTCCACGCCGTCCTCGAACTCCCCCCGGGCACCGAACGCTCGGTCACCCGCGCGGCCGCTTTCCAGGGCCTCGCCCTGCAGGGCATCGACCGCTTCCGCCACCCGGACACGCCGCCGGCGTCCGACGCGCTGATCGTGGGGTACGGGACACCGACGGACAGCGGGTGGACGGGGGCGCTGGAGGCGCTGTGCCGGGTGCTGCCGTAGCGGCCGCCCGACGGGGCCCGGCGCGTCCCGCCCGGGCTCACCCCGCCGGTTCCGCCTCCGGTTCCGGTTCGGGCTCCGCCGGGGCCTCGCCGAAGCGGGCCAGGGTCAAGGAGCCCGCGATCGCGACGGCGAAGCCGAGGACGGCGAGCCAGCCGTAGCCCTCCCGGGTCCTGTCCCCGAGCCACACCACCCCCACCACCGCCGGCCCGATCGTCTCGCCGAGCACCAGCCCCGCGGTCGCCGTCGTCACCGACCCGCGGTGCAGCGCCGAGGTCAGCAGCAGGAACGCCGCCCCGCCCCCGACGAGCAGCGCGTACAGCGCCGGGTTGGCCAGGTCGATCGAGTCGATCAGCCGCACCGCGACCTCGACCACGCCGAAGCCGAAGCCGGCCGCGAGGCCCAGCGTGAGGGCGCGGGGCCGCTCCGGCAGCCGTCCCGCCGCCGCGCCGACCGCGAGGACGGCGAAGGCGGCCACGAGCAGCCCCCACTGGAGCGTCGCCGAGTCGGTCCCGTCGTGGCCCTCCCGACCGGAGGCGAGGGCCAGCATCGCGAGCCCGAGGCACACCACCCCGACCGCCGTCCACTCGATCCGCCGCAGCCGCACGTTCAGCACGCGCGAGGCGATCACCGCGGTCACCGCGAGGCTGGCCGCGAGCGAGGCCCCCACCGCGTAGATCGGCAGGGTCCGCAGGGCGACGACCTGGAGGACGAAGCCGAGGCCGTCCATGCCGAGCCCGGCCAGGTACCGCCACTGCCGCAGCGCCCGCCACAGCAGCGTCACGTCGACGCCGCCGCCCGTGCCGGGCTCGGCGGCCCGCGCGCCGAGCGCCTGAAGTACCGACGCGGCTCCGAAACAGAGCGCGGATCCGAGCGCACACACCATCCCAAGAAGCACGAAAGGGACTCTAGTGCGAGCGGGATCGGAGGGTCGCACCGGCCGGGCCTACACTGTGCGATCGCAACAGACATCGGGGAGATCAGGGGAGGACGGGCCATGCGCAGGCTGAGGTCGGGCACGGTGATACTCGGCGGCGTGAGCGTGCTCGCGGCGACCCTGACGGCGTGCGGTTCGGAGCCGGACCGCCGCTGCGTCGATCCGGTGACGTACAAGGAGCTGCCGGACTACAAGTGCGAATCCGGCGGCGGCTCCGGCGACGGCAGCACCACCTCCACCGGCCGTTACTACTACGGCGGCTCGGTCAGCAGCGGCAAGGCGAGCGGCGGCAGCTTCGACCGGGCGGCGGTCGACTCGGGCGGCTTCGGCGGCCACCACTCCGGCTCCGGCGGCGGCTGATCCCCGCATGGAGCGCCACCGCATCGAGCCCCGCCCCGACTGGCAGCGGACCGTGGAGGAACAGGGCCTGATCTACCCCCTGACCCGCTACCCGGACGACTCGCTCCGCCCCTACTGGGACGAGAGCGCCTACTACTCCTTCAGCCTGCCCGAGGTGGAGGCGCTGGAGGAGGTCGTCGAGGAGCTGCACGCGATGTGCCTGGCCGCGGCGGCGCACATCGTCGAGAAGGACCGTTTCGCCGAACTCGGCATCACCGACCCCCGGCTCGCCGCGCTGGTCGCCGAGTCCTGGCGCCGCCGGGCCGAACTCCCCACCATCTACGCCCGGTTCGACCTGCGCTACGACGGCACGGGCCCGGCGAAGATGCTGGAGTACAACGCCGACACCCCGACCTCCCTGGTGGAGGCGGCGAGCCCGCAGTGGTTCTGGATGGAGGAGCGCTTCCCCGGCGCCGACCAGTGGAACTCCCTCCACGAACGCCTCGTCGACGCGTGGAGGCGCCAGGCCCACCTGCTGCCGCCGGGCAGCCCGGTGCACTTCGTGCACACCGACGGCGACGAGCTCGGCGAGGACCTGATGACGGTCGCGTACCTGCGCGAGACCGCCCAGCAGGCCGGCCTCGACACGGCGGCGCTCTCCGTCGAGCGGATCGGCTGGGACCGGATCTCGGGCCGTTTCGTCGACGACCGGCTGCGTTTCATCCGCGCCTGCTTCAAGCTCTACCCGTGGGAGTGGCTGGCCACGGACCGGTTCGGCCCGCACGTCCTCGACACCCTGGACAACGGCGGCGGCACCGGCACCACCTGCTGGATCGAGCCGGCGTGGAAGATGCTGCTCTCCAACAAGGCCCTCCTCGCGATCCTGTGGGAGCTCCACCCGGGCCACCCCAACCTGCTGCCCGCCTACCTCGACGGCCCCCGCGAACTGGCCGCCGCCACCGGCCCCGGCTACGTGACCAAGCCGCTGCTGGGCCGCGAGGGCGCGGGCGTCACCCTCCACCAGCCGGGCGAGGCGCCCGTCGTGCGGGACGAACCCTGCTGCTACCAGGAGCTGGCCCCGCTGCCGGACTTCGACGGCAACCGGGTGGTGCTCGGCGCGTGGACGGTGGGCGACGAGTCGGCGGGCCTGGGCATCCGCGAATCCGCAGGCTTGATCACGGACGAGTACGCCCGCTTCATCCCCCACGTGATCCTCTAGGGCTCCCCGGGCGGGCCCCACTCGCCGACGTACTCCCTCAGCGGCGCGGGCTCCAGTCCGGCGGCGTCGGCGAGGTCCAGGGCCCGCCGGAGATCCTGCTCCAGGGTCTCGTTGAAGTGCAGCAGGATGATGTCGCCCGCCTTCAACCGCGGGGTGGGCGGCGTCCACTGGCCCCAGGTGGTCAGGTCGTACGTCCACGTCACGACGGCCTTGGCGCCGCAGGCGCGGGCGGTGGTCCGGGTGGTGGCGTCGTACACGCCGTACGGCGGACGCAGCAGCCGGGGCCCGTCCCCGAACTGGGCGAGGTGCTGGTCGCGCGCCCCGCAGACCTCGGCCTTCTGCCCGGCGGCGTCGAGGGTGGTGAGGTCGGGATGGTTGACGGTGTGGTTCTCGACCCGCGACCGCCCCTGGTCGAGCAGGGTGTGGAAGTAGCCGGAGTCGTACGAGTAGGCGCCCGGCAGCAGGAAGAGGGACGCGGGCACCCGCCGGTCGAGCAGCAGCTTCGCGGCGGCGGGATCGTGGTACCAGCCGTCGTCGATGGTGATGAAGACGACCGGGTCGCCGGTCTCCACGTGGGAGACGACCGGGACGGGCTCGGGCCAGGCCGCGAGCGGGGCGGCCTGGGCGGAGCCGCCCAGGCCGCCGAGCAGCGCGACGGGAACGAGCGCGGCGAGCGCACCGCGCAGGACGCGGCGCAGACGTGGTCTGGACATGGCGAAATCATTGGCCTAGACCAACTCGGGTGTCAATGGCCGGAGTTGCACCAAAGGGGGATCCGACGAAGACGGCGGGAGGGGGCCGGGGCCGGAGGAGGGTGTCCGGACGTGGCGGCGCCCGTAACGAGCGCAGCGAAGTGAAGGTCGCGGTCCGGACACCCCCACCCGGAGGCCCCGGCCCCCGGCTGACGGGGGGTGTTCGTCACCCGGCCACCCCGCCCCCCTCACCCCCCGGCCAGCACCTCCCGCAACTGCTGAAGCCCCCAGTCCAGGTCCTCCTTGCTGATCACCAGCGGCGGAGCGATCCGGATGGTCGACCCGTGGGTGTCCTTCACCAGCACCCCCCGCCCCATCAGCCGCTCGGAGATCTCCCGCCCCGTTCCTCGCGAGGCCACGATGTCGACACCCGCCCAGAGCCCGCGCCCGCGCACCGCCTCCACCGCGCCGCCGCCCACGAGCAGCCCGAGCTCCGCGTGGAGGTGCTCGCCGAGCTCCGTGGCCCGCTGCTGGTACTCGCCGGTCTCCAGCATGGCGATCACCTCAAGGCCCACGGCGCAGGCCAGCGGATTGCCGCCGAAGGTCGACCCGTGCTCGCCCGGCCGGAACACCCCGAGCACGTCCCGGTCGGCGACGACCGCCGAGACCGGCACCACACCGCCTCCGAGCGCCTTGCCCAGGATGTAGACGTCCGGCACGACCCCCTCGTGCTCGCACGCGAAGGTCCGCCCCGTCCGCCCGAGGCCGGACTGGATCTCGTCGGCCATGAACAGCACGTTCCGCCGGGCCGTCAGCTCCCGCACCCCGCGCAGGTAGCCGGCCGGCGGGACCAGCACCCCGGCCTCGCCCTGGATCGGCTCCAACAGCACCGCCACCGTGTTCTCGGTGACCGCCGCCTCCAGGGCGGTGAGGTCGCCGTACGGGACGATCTCGAACCCCGGCGTGTACGGACCGAAGTGGTCCCGCGCCTCGTGGTCCGTGGAGAAGCTGACGATCGTCGTGGTGCGGCCGTGGAAGTTGTTCGCCGCGACCACGATCTTCGCGTGCCCGTCCGGCACGCCCTTCACCTCGTACCCCCACTTCCGGGCCGTCTTCACGGCCGTCTCGACGGCCTCGGCGCCGGTGTTCATCGGCAGCACCGCGTCCTTGCCGCACAGCGCGGCCAGGCGCGTGCAGAACGCGCCGAACCGGTCGTGGTGGAAGGCGCGCGAGGTGAGCGTCAACCGGTCCAGCTGCGCCCGCGCGGCGTCCAGGAGGCGCGGGTTGCCGTGCCCGAAGTTGAGGGCCGAGTACCCGGCGAGCATGTCGAGGTAGCGGCGCCCCTCGACATCGGTCAGCCAGGCGCCTTCGGCGGAGGCGACGACCACGGGCAGGGGGTGGTAGTTGTGGGCGCTGTGCGCGTCCGCGGCAGCGATCTCGTCTTGCGTTCTCGACACGGGATCTCCGATCGTCCTGCGGCCAGGGGCGGGTGTGGCTCCCTTTTCTTATCGTCGCTCGCATGCCGGACGGGGAAACCTGCGCTGACGGCGCGCCCGCTAGGCTGCGAACACGCGTGGCGACTGGCGTACGGGGAAGCGACCCCGGGGGAGCCACGCGCGGCAGACCACACGAGGTGCCGCCCGCCTGGGCATCACGGGAACCGACCGGGTCCCGTGTGGCGCCGCGCGAGCGAGCCGTGGCGCTCCGGGACCGTCCACCCGAACCCGGAGCGACGCCATGACACCCACCGCCCAGCCCGCCGCGCACCACCCCGCCCTCACGGCCGCCGACCCCGACCTGGCCGCCCTCGTCGGCGCGGAGGAGCGCCTCCAGGCGGAGACCCTCCGCCTCATCCCGAGCGAGAACTACGTCTCCGCCGCCGTCCTGGAAGCCTCCGGCACGGTGCTGCAGAACAAGTACAGCGAGGGCTATCCGGGCCGCCGCTACTACGAGGGCCAGCAGAACATCGACCGGGTCGAGACCCTGGCCGTCGACCGGGCCAAGGCCCTGTTCGGGGTGGAGCACGCCAACGTGCAGCTGTATTCCGGCTCCCCGGCCAACCTCGCCGTGTACCTGGCGTTCGCGCGGCCGGGGGACACGGTGATGGGCATGGCCCTGCCGATGGGCGGCCACCTGACGCACGGCTGGGGCGTCTCGGCGACGGGCACCTGGTTCCGGGGCGTCCAGTACGGCGTACGCCACGAGGACGGGCTGATCGACTTCGACCAGGTGCGCGAGCTCGCGCTCAAGGAGCGCCCGAAGGTGATCTTCTGCGGCGGCACCGCGCTGCCCCGCACGATCGACTTCGCGGCCTTCGGCGAGATCGCGAGGGAGGCCGGCGCGGTACTCGTCGCCGACGTCGCCCACATCGCCGGCCTGATCGCGGGCGGCGCGCACCCGTCCCCGGTGCCGCACGTCGACGTGATCTCCACGACCACGCACAAGACCCTGCGCGGCCCGCGCGGCGCCATGCTGATGTCCCGCGAGGAGCACGCGCGGGCCCTCGACAAGGCGGTCTTCCCCGGCCTCCAGGGCGGCCCGCACAACCAGACCACCGCCGCGATCGCGGTGGCCCTGCGGGAGGCGGCCCAGCCCTCGTTCCGCACCTACGCGCACGCCGTCGTCGCCAACGCCAAGGCACTCGCCGAGGCGCTGCTGGCCCGGGGCTTCGACCTGGTCTCCGGCGGCACCGACAACCACCTGATCCTGATGGACCTCACCCCGAAGGAGGTCCCCGGCAAGACCGCCGCGAAGGCCCTGGACCGGGCGGGCATCGTCGTCAACTACAACACCGTCCCGTACGACACCCGGAAGCCCTTCGACCCCTCCGGCATCCGCATCGGCACCCCGTCCCTCACCTCGCGCGGTCTGGACGTCACGCACATGCCGCTGGTCGCGGAGTGGATCGAGCGGGCCGTCACCGCCGCCGGCAAGGGCGACGAGAACACCCTCGCGACCGTACGGGCCGAGGTCGCGGAGTTGATGGGCGCGTTCCCGGCACCGGGCCTGCCGGTCTAGCCAGGCGGCCTCGGTGCCGGCGGCCGTCGTGGGTCTCCGCGTCGCGGAATCTGCGAGGCGGCGCGCCATTCCCATCGGACATGGCGCGCCGGCTGCCCGTCAGATCACCGGAGGTCGACCCAGCCGGGTCATCCGCCAGACCGTCCGCCATTGCATGGGGCGGCGAGGCGGACACGGGACGCGGACGCCTTCGAAGAAACCCGCCCACCACAGCCTGAGCCCGTGCAACGGGGGCCTCTGCGCCACGGTGTACGCCGCCCACGAAGCGAGGTACAGCGGCACCAGGACAGCGGGAAGCCGGCGTTTGGCCAGCCACACGCGGTTCCGCCCCGTGTTCCGGTAGTAGACCGCGTGGCGCGATGCCTCGGTTCGCGGGTGGCGCAGCAGCAGGTCCGCCCGGTAGTGGATCTCCCACCCCGCGTCGAGGGCGCGCCACGCGAAGTCCGTTTCCTCGTGGGCGTAGAAGAAGGCTGTCGGGAACTCGCCCACTTCCTCGATCACGCTCATGCGGATCGCGTGGGCGCCGCCCAGGAACGTCGTGACGGGCCCCGACTCCGCTGGATCGGCACCACCCAGACGTGGGATATGCCGGCGCTGGGTCCGCCCCTCCTCGTCGACGATCCGGAAGCTCACCACTCCCAGACGCGGGTTCTCGGCGAAGGCTTCCCGTACGAGTCGCAGGGTGTCGTTCCGTGGCAACAGGCCGTCGTCGTCCAGGACCACCACGATGTCGACGCCGCCGTGTTCGCGGAGCCACCACACCCCGGCGTTCCGACCTCCCGGGATGCCCAGGTTCTTCGGCAGCTCGACGGCCACCGCTCCGCCCGGGACACCGGGCAGCTTCACTCCCTGCCCGATGACCACGGTCGCCGCCGGAGCGCCCTCCTGCGCTGTCACGGACTTCAAGAGCGCACGAAGTTCCAGGGGACGGTCTCCCATGGTCAGCACGACGACGCCCAGCGTGAGCGCGTCCGCGTGGCGGCCCGTCACGACTGGCCTCGCAGGAGCCCGGTGGCCCGCTGGTCCAGGCCCGCGGCCCCGGACACTCCGCGCCTCCGCAAGCCGGCGGCCGCCGCCCGGATCGCTTTGATCTGCTGTCGGTTCCGATCGGAAACCACGCCGTCCATGAAGTCGATCGCCCGGTTCCACAGGGCGACGGCCTCCTCATGCCGGTGCTGGGCCGCCACCGAGTTCCCGAGGTTCACCATGGTCAGGCCGTGCCCACGCTGGTACGTACCGGGGGTGCGGCCCACCAGCGCTGTTCGGTAGTGCCGTTCGGCTGCCGCGTAGTCCCTCATCGCGGTCAGCGTTTTGCCGGTGTGCGAGGCGACCGTGGCCGCGACAGGCCCGGAACCGGCTGCGTACGAAGCCACGAGGCTCCCTGTGTCCGACAGTGCGTCCTCCGCTGCCAGCAGTGCATGGGCGGCCTTGCCGCCTTCCCGGCTGCTCCCGTACGCCCTGGCACAGGTGACCAGCAGGAGGGCTTCGGTCTGCCGGTCGACACGCCCCGAAGCGCGCCGTAGCGCCTCCTCCGCCAGCTCGACGCAGGAGCCCGAATGGCCCAGATCCAGCGCCTGATGGGTCAACGCCCGCATCATCCAGGCGCCGTGGCCGTGCGGGTCGGACTCGCACGCCAGTTGGTAGCCGAGCAGGTAGTACTGCTGGGCGACGCCCTCGCGACCGAGATCGTGATGTTTCCACCCGATCAGGCAGGCCAGCTGGGCAGCGGCCCCGAAGGCGTCTTCGCGCACCGCATCCGACGGGAATCGTGCTTCCAGCATGGGGACCACGGTGTCGGTCAGATACGCGGTGACCGTGGTCAGGCCGTGGCCGCCGCCGAGCCTGTCGTCCGCGCTCCGGAACACCTCGGTGAGCTGACGGACGGTGGCGACTTCCTCGGCGCCGACACCGCCCCCGGTGCTCGCTGCCCTCAGAGTGGCGGCGACGGCCTCGTGGTCGTAGGTGAGCGGGAGAACGACAGCGGCCGTGGCGAAGGCGGTGTTGAGGAATTCCCGGCGGCGGAGCATCACGGATCTCCCAAGGTCGGTGGCGGTGGCGAGCGGATCGGCGCCCATGGCCTCCCTGATGCCTGCGCAGCCTAGACCGATCTCGGAGACCGTCACCTTCCTCTTGATCCGTCTCGACAGAGCCTCGGCGATATACGAGCGGGTCTGACCGCTCGGTGTGCCACCGGCGATCCAGTAGGCGATGGCGGAAGGCCCGGTGCCGAGCCTTTCCCCGGCCTCTGCCGCGATGCTGCGTACTTCGCGCGCCAGCGCGTAGTACGTGACTCCGGCTTCCGCGATGACGGCCGCGAGCTCGACGTTCGATGTCCGGCTCCCCGCCAACTCCTGCCTCCTCGAAAGATCTTGAACGGCTTGAACGGGTTCCTCGCACCATCAAGGTACCGACACAGCGTGACCGTCGGTTCACTGAATGCGGACACTCCGGAGCGACGACTACTCCAGGCGGTGCTCCCCGAGGAGAGGAGCGGAGCATGCCCACCCCCGAACACTCCCGTCACAGGCCCGGAGCCGACAGGCGGCAGTATGCGGTTCCGGACGAACCGTCCCCGGGCGCCCCGAGCTGCGCACTCCGCGTCCGGGCCACCGCAGGATGGGAGCCCTTCATGCGCCGTGCCGAGGAGCAAGGCGTCCACCCGGTCGGCCCGGACGGCTACGAGCAGCACCCGCTGCTCCACGCGCGAGTCCGCGACACCGCGAGCCGGGTCGAGGGCGAGCTCACCGCCGTCACGCACGAACTGCACGGCGACGGCCGGGTGGTCCGCATCGCGCACATCCGGGGCGACAACGGCGTCGAGTGGACGGCTGCCGCCGCAAACATCCAGGCCGCCGTCCGCCGACCGGTCTGACCGACCCGTACCAACCTCACTCAAGACGAGAGGAGCACCATGCCCAGCCGGACACGGCTCGCACCGGTACCCCGGGCGGTGGTGATGCAGCCGACCACGCTGTGCCTTCCGATGGACTGCACCTACTGCTACCTGCCGTTTCGCCGGACCAAGCACCTCATGCCCCGGTCCGTTGCGGAGGCCGTGGCCGAGGCGGTCAACGGCTGGGCGGCCCGAGACCCCGCCTTCGAGGTCGTGTGGCACGGCGGCGAACCCCTCTCCGCCGGCCGGGAACACCTTTCCGCACTCATGGCGCCGTTCGACGGCGTGAACCACTCGCTCCAGACGAATGCCGCCCTGATCGACGACGCCTGGTGCGCGTTCCTGCGCGGGCATGACGTGCACGTCGGAGTCAGCATCGACGGCCCCGAGGACATGAACACCCGCCGTGTCACACGTGCCGGCCACCCCGGCTTCCGCCTCATCATGCGGGGAATCGAGCGATTACGGCGGTACGGCATCCCCTTCTCCGCCATCGCTGTCGTCTCGGACCCCGATCCCGCGCACGCGGCCCGGTTCTACGAGTTCTTCGTGGAGCTGGGAGTGACCACTCTCGGGGTCAACGTCGAGGAGGAAGAGGGCGTCAACCGGGGAGGCGCGAAAGCCGATCCCGTACGGACGGCGGAGTTCTGGCGGGCGCTCGCCGACGCCTGGAGTGCAGCTCCCGTCGTGCGGCTGCGGGAGATGTCGAGGGTGATGAACTTCGCCCGGGCCGTGCTCGGCGGCCGGGCCCCCGCCGCGACTCCTGTCTCCGCGCCATGGGACCCGCTGCCCACTGTCGCCTATGACGGAGGCGTGGTCATGCTCTCCCCGGAGCTGGCCGGATTCACCGACGTCCGGTTCGGAGACTTCACCACCGGCAACGTGCTCCACGACGGCTTTGACCTGCTCGTGGCCGAGGCTGAGGAGCGCACCCCCTGGATCACCGAGTTCTGGCGAGGCGTGGACGCCTGCCGTGCCACCTGCCCGTACTTCGCCTTCTGCGGCGGAGCCCACCCGGCCAACCGCTACTTCGAGCACGGCGGCCGGATGGACGGGACCAGGACCCGGTATTGCAGCACAGCAAAAATCGCCCTCATCGAAGGAGTCACCCGTCATGCCGCCGAACACCGCCACTGAACTCGTGATGAACTCGGCCGAGGGATTCCGGTCCCTCCTGGAGGCCGCGGGCAGTCAGGCCCTCGCCGCCTTCGACAACCGCCCCACCTGGGACAACCCGACACCCGCGTTCGACAACCGTCCGACATGGGACGACTGGAGCAAGAAGTCCTGACCCCGCCCTGGCGGGGAGATCCTGCCCGTTCCGGCGAGCAGGACCTCCCCGGCGCCGCGAGAGGAGCGTCATGGCCGCCGCCCGCAACTTCGGCCGTCTCACCGTCACGACCCCCGACCTGGACGAGCCGGGTCTCTACCTGTCCCACGTCGAGACCTTGGAGAGCCCGCGCGGAACCCTTCAGGACTTCACGTACGGCGGCGCGGATCTGCGTGCGCTGGACATCGCCGACCTGCGGCTCGTCACCGGCCGCATCGGCGGCGTACGGGCGCGGCGGACTTCCTTCGAGGCGCTGAACCTGCACGACGTGGAGATCATCGGCAGCGATCTGGGCGCGGTCCGCTGGAGCGAGAGCAAGCTGTCGCGTGTCCTCGTGCGCGACTGCAAGTTCCTCGGAGCCTCGCTGGGCGACCTGGCCCTGGACGACGTGCTGTTCGAGCGGTGCAGATTCGACTACGCCACCTTCGACAGGGTCCGTGTCACCGGCCCCGTCGTCTTCCAGGAATGCGTCCTCACCGAGGCCGTCTTCACCGACTGCGACCTGTCCGGCGTCGCATTCTCCGAGTGCACGCTCCGGCTCACCGCATTCGGTGCCGGTCGATACCGGGAAACCGACCTGCGGGGCAACGATCTCTCAGCCGTACGCGGAGTGGCGTACCTCGCGAAGGTACGGATCGGGCCGAGTCAGCAGAGCGACCTCGCCCAGGCCCTCGTGAACGAGCTCGGCATCACCGTCGGGGACGACTGACCAGGAGGGGACGGACCGTGCCTCTGCACGTGGCGGTCGAGGACTTTCGCGCCCTGCGCGCGCGGTGCGAACACAGCACGATCCGGAATGCCAAGGGCGGGACGCGTTACGAGGACGGGGCCGTGGTTCCGGTGGGGGCCTGGCGGCCGATCACGGAGGCGCAGGCCCGCGCGCTGGCCGCCCCTCCGGGCACGTCACCCGACGTGACCGTGGAAATCGTGCGACCTCCTGGGCTTGAACAGCCCGGCTTCGAGCTCGACACCCTGACCGCCGGGCTGGGCGACGAAGACGCTCACTACCTGGGGCAGGCGCTTGCCGCGCCTGGCATGCCCACAACGACCGTCAACCCGAACGGGGGCCGTCTGCTGGGCCTTCACCTCGACAACTGGGACAAGTTGATCTAGAGCGGAAGGGGCAGGGGCGGCGCCGTGTCGCACTCAACCTCGGGCCCGGCGCTCGCTACGTCGTCCTTGCGGAGCTGGATGCTCAGGAAGCCTGCCGGGGCGTCCATCCCCGGGACTTCGCCGCGCGCCATCCTCATACCGACGACTGCCGCGCCTATGTCGCGGCCGCGCGGCGCCCCGTCCAGTGCTTCCGTATCCGGATCGACCCGGGCGAGGGCTACGTCGCTCCCACCGAGTACCTGCTTCACGACGGCTCCACCGAGGGGCAGTCCCTTCCGTCGGCCATCGCCTTCTGGCTGGGGCGCTGGCCGTCGGGGGCGCTGCTCTCGCTTCTCTGAAGTCCGTGGCGCGAGTCGAACAGGCGAGGGGGGCGCGGAGAACCACGCGGCCGGGCTCGCCGTGATCAAGTGCTTCGAGGGTGACGTGTGTTTCTCGTCTCACGAGGCACGATGCCACGTCCGGTTCCGGGTGCCGCACCTGAGAGAATGATGCGCATGGCCTCTGACAGTCCTCGTGTGCTCTCCGGAATCCAGCCCACCGCCGGCTCGTTCCACCTCGGCAACTACCTCGGCGCGGTCCGCCAGTGGGTGGCGCTGCAGGAGTCCCACGACGCCTTCTACATGGTGGTGGACCTGCACGCGATCACGGTCCCGCAGGACCCCGCCGCGCTGCGCTCCAACACGCGGCTCGCCGCCGCCCAGCTGCTCGCCGCGGGGCTCGACCCGGAGCGCTGCACGCTCTTCGTCCAGAGCCACGTGCCCGAGCACGCGCAGCTCGCCTGGCTGATGAACTGCCTCACGGGCTTCGGCGAGGCCTCCCGCATGACGCAGTTCAAGGACAAGTCCGCCAAGCAGGGCACGGGCAACGCGAGCGTCGGCCTCTTCACGTACCCGATCCTCCAGGTCGCGGACATCCTGCTCTACCAGGCCCACCAGGTCCCGGTCGGCGAGGACCAGCGCCAGCACATCGAGCTGACCCGCGACCTCGCGGAGCGCTTCAACGGGCGCTTCGGCGAGACGTTCACGATCCCGGCGCCGTACATCCTCAAGGAGACGGCGAAGATCTACGACCTGCAGGACCCGTCGATCAAGATGAGCAAGTCGGCGTCGACGCCGAAGGGCCTGATCAACCTGCTCGACGACCCGAAGACGACGGCGAAGAAGGTCAAGAGCGCCGTCACGGACACCGACACGGTGATCCGCTTCGACCCGGAGCACAAGGCCGGCGTCTCCAACCTGCTCACGATCATGTCCGTGCTCACCGACACGTCGGTCGCCGACCTGGAGAAGAGCTACGAGGGCAAGATGTACGGCGCCCTGAAGACCGACCTGGCCGAGGTCATGGTGGACTTCGTCACGCCGTTCCGGACCCGTACGCAGGAATACCTGGACGACCCGGAGACGCTGGACTCGGTCCTGGCCAAGGGCGCGGAGAAGGCCCGCGCGGTCGCGGCGGAGACGCTGGCGCAGGCCTACGACCGGATGGGCTTCCTGCCCGCGAAGCACTGAGTCCTAGGACCCTGGCCACGAGGGTGGTGCAGGCCGCACACTGGCGCCTGCACCACTCGTGCACATTTCTCGACGGACGACGGAGGAGAACGACGTGGGGACCGTAACGCTCGGCGTTTCGATCGCGGTCCCGGAGCCTCACGGCAGCCGCCTTCAGGAGCGGCGCGCGGGCTTCGGGGATCCCGCCGCGCACGGCATCCCCACCCACGTCACCCTCCTCCCGCCGACCGAGGTGACCGAGGACCGGCTGCCGGAGATCGCGGCGCACCTCGCCGGGATCGCGGCCGGCAGCGAGCCCTTCGCGATGCGGCTGGAGGGCACCGGAACGTTCCGCCCGCTCTCCCCGGTCGTCTTCGTCAAGCTGGTCGAGGGCACCCCGGCCTGCGACCGCCTCCAGGAGCTGGTCCGCGACGAGACCGGCCCGGTCCCGCGCGAGCTCCAGTTCCCCTACCACCCGCACGTCACCGTCGCCCACGGCATCTCCGAGGAGGCGATGGACCGGGCGTTCACGGAGCTCGCCGGCTACGAGGCGGAGTGGGTCTGCCGCTCCTTCTCGCTGTACGAGCAGGGCGCGGACGGCGTGTGGCGCAAGCTGTGCGACTACGAGTTCGGCAGCGGCCGCACCGTGTCGGCGGTCCCGTCCCAGGGCGGCAGCCCGGTCGAGGCGCCGGCGGCGACCCCGGCGGTCTGAGCCGGCCGGGCACCGCTTCCGCGGCCCCGTCGGCGCACGCACCCGCGCGGCCCCCGCCCCGCGCCCGTACCGCCGCGCGCCGTCACCCCCCCCGCACCCGTACCGCCGCGCGCGCCGTCACACCGGCAGCCGCCGGAACACCCCCCGCGGCACGTGCCGCAGCGCCGACATCACCACCCGCAGGCTGCCCGGCACCCACACCGTCTCCGAGCGGCGCCGCAGCCCCAGCTCGATCGCCGTCGCGACGGCCTCGGGCGTGGTCGCGAGAGGGGCCTGGGGCAGGCCCTCGGTCATCTTGGAGCGGACGAAGCCCGGGCGCACGACCATCACCTGCACCCCGGTGCCGTGCATCGCGTCCCCGAGCCCCTGCGCGAAGGCGTCGAGTCCGGCCTTGGACGAGCCGTAGATGAAGTTGGCCCGCCGGGCCCGCTCCCCGGCCACCGACGAGAGCACCACCAGCGAACCGTGCCCCTGCGCCTGGAGCGCCTGCGCGCAGACGAGGCCGGCCGAGACGGCGCCGGTGTAGTTGGTCTGGGCGACCCGTACGGCGGCCATCGGGTCGGACTCGTCGCGCGCCTGGTCGCCGAGGACGCCGAAGGCGAGCAGGACCATGTCGATGTCGCCTTCGGTGAACAGCTTGCCGAGCCGCTCCTCGTGCGACTCGGTGTCCAGCGCGTCGAAGGGCACCGTGTGCACCACGGCGCCGAGCGCGCGCAGTGAGTCCGCGGCGGCGGCGAGGGCGGGGGAGGGGCGTCCGGCGAGCCAGACGACGCGGGTGCGGCGGGCGATCAGCCGGCGCGCGGTGGCCAGGCCGATCTCGGAGGTGCCGCCGAGGACGAGCAGGGACTGCGGGGCGCCGAAGGCGTCCTTCATGGCGTTCACGCTCCTCAAGGGGCGAGTCGTAGGGAACAAGCGGGGGTCACAGCCCCAGGCGGCGGGACAGGTCCGACACGAACACCCCCGTGGGGTCGAGCCGGCCCCGCAGCTCGCGGAAGTCGGCGAGCTTCGGGTACATCGCGGCGAGCAGCTCGGGCCGCAGCCGTGAGTCCTTGGCGAGGTAGACCCGGCCGCCCGCGGTGACGACCTCCTCGTCGAGTTCGTCGAGGAAGGCGCCGAGGCCGCTGAGCGAGGCCGGGATGTCGAGGGCGAGGGTCCAGCCGGGCAGGGGGAAGGAGAGCCAGCCGGGGTCGGCCTCGCCGAAGCGCTTCAGGACGGCGAGGAAGGACGGGCAGCGGCGGCTGGCGATCCGCTGGACGACCCGGCGCAGGGTCTCCTCCTGCCCGTACCCGACGACGAACTGGTACTGCACGAAGCCGCCCCGCCCGTAGACCCGGTTCCAGTGCGGGACCCCGTCGAGGGGGTGGAAGAAGGAGGTCAGCCGCTGGAGGCGGCCGGTGGAGCGGCGGGGCGCCTTGCGGTACCAGAGCTCGTTGAAGAGGCCGACCGTGTGCCGGCCGAGCAGCCCCTCGGGGACGTACGCGGGGGCGCCGGGCAGCTGTCCGGGCCGGAAGGCGAGGGGGCTGCGGCGGGCGCGGAGGGGCAGGGCGTCGTAGGGGGCGTGGTCGCCGCGGGTGAGGACGGCGCGGCCCGTCGCGGCGCCGCGGGCGAGCAGGTCGATCCAGGCGACGGAGTAGCGGTGGAGGTGGTCGGTGGCGTTCAGCCGGTCCATCAGGTCGTCGAGGTCGGTGGCGCGTTCGGTGTCGACGGCCATCAGCGAGGTCGCGACGGGCAGCAGCCGGAGCGTGACGGAGAGGATCACCCCCGTCAGGCCCATGCCGCCGGCGGTCGCGTCGAAGAGCGGCCGGCCGGGCGTGACGGTGTGCACGAGGCCGTCGGCGGTCAGCAGGTCCAGGGAGACGACGTGGCGGGTGAAGGAGCCGGAGACGTGGTGGTTCTTGCCGTGGATGTCGGCGCCGACCGCCCCGCCGACGGTGACGTAGCGGGTGCCGGGGGTGACGGGCACGAACCAGCCGAGCGGCAGCAGCACCTCCATGAGGTGGTGCAGGCTGACGCCCGCGTCGCAGACGGCGAGCCCGGCCTCGGCGTCGATCGCGCGGATCCGGGCGAGGCCGGTCATGTCGAGGACGGAGCCGCCGGCGTTCTGGGCGGCGTCGCCGTAGGCCCGGCCGAGTCCGCGGGCGATCGACCCCCGGGCGCCGCAGGCGCGGACGGCGGCGGCGGCCTCCTCGTACGTGCGGGGGCGGATCACGCGCGCGAGGGTGGGGGCGGTGCGGCCCCACCCGGTGAGGGTGTCGACATCGGTGGGGACATCGGTCGGGATGTCGGTGGGGATGTCCGTCTCGGCAGCCATGGAGGTGACCGTATCGCCGTGAGTGTCGCTTATGCCGGGATTGGTGGGCGGTTCGTCGAAATGGGTGATTAAACGAGTGTCAGGAAAGCGTGCCGCCCCGTACGCCGCCTCCGCGCGTCAGAGTCGCCCCTGGCCGACGGCGAACCGGGGAGGCGACGAGACGCATGCGATACGGGGACTGGGCCGAGACCGACCACCGGGTCCTGGCCGCCGTGCACGCCCAGGGGCGCCGGCCCGCCGTGGCCGCGGCCGCCCGCGCGCTCTCCCTCGGCGGCGAACACGGCGCGCTGTGGATCGCCGCCGGACTCGCCGGCGCCGCCCTGGACCGGCCGCACCGCACCGGCTGGCTGCGCGGCACGGCCCTGATCGCGGCGGCGCACCTCGCCAGCATGGGCGTCAAACGGGTCGTACGGCGCCCCAGGCCGCGCCCCGAGGAGTACCCGCCGCTCGTCCTCACCGCCGGCCGCCACTCCTTCCCCAGCTCCCACGCCGCCTCCGCCGCCGCGGCCGCCGTCGCCTTCGCCGCCCTCAGCCCGGCCACCCGCCCCGTCGCCGTGCCGGCCGCCACCGCGATGTGCCTCTCCCGCCTCGTGGCCGGCGTCCACTATCCGACCGACATCGTCGCCGGAGCCCTCCTCGGCGCCGCCACGGCGACGGCGGGCCTGCCCTGGCTGGCGAGCCCTCAGGGAGGCCCCCGTGCCTGACCCCACCGCCGGCACGGCCGTCCTCGTCACGCCCGCCGCCGTGCCCCCGGCCCCCGCCCGCCCCCAGGCCCTCGCCGTCGCCCGGGGAGTGGTCCGCACCGCCCGGCCCCGGCAGTGGGTCAAGAACGCGCTCGTCGTCGCCGCGCCCGTCGCCGCCGGGCAGCTCGTCTCCTGGCACATCGCCGCCCGGCTCGCCCTGGTCTTCGCCCTGTTCACGGCCGCAGCCTCCGCCGTGTACCTGGTCAACGACGCCCGCGACGCCACCGCCGACCGTGCCCACCCGGTGAAGCGGCACCGCCCCGTCGCCGCCGGCCTCGTCCCCGTACCCCTCGCGTACGCGACGGGCGCCCTGCTCGGGCTCGGCGCGGCGGTCGCGAGCGCCCTGGTGTGCAACGCCATGACGGCGCTGCTCCTGACCGCGTACCTCGCGATGCAGCTCGCCTACTGCGTACGCCTCAAGCACGTCCTCGTCGTCGACCTCGCCGTCGTCTCCACCGGCTTCCTGATGCGGGCGATGATCGGCGGGATCGCCCTCGGCATCCCGCTCTCCCGCTGGTTCCTCATCACCACCGGCTTCGGCGCGCTCTTCATGGTCGCGGCCAAGCGCTACTCGGAGGCGGTGCAGATGGAGGAGGCCCAGGGCGCCACCCGGGCCCTGCTCACCCAGTACACGACCGGCTACCTGCGCTTCGTCTGGCAGCTGGCCGCCGGGGTGGCCGTCCTCGGCTACTGCCTGTGGGCGCTGGAGAGCGGCGGCGTCGCCGACGGCGCGCTGCTGCCCTGGCGCCAGCTCTCGGTCGTCGCCTTCATCCTGGCCGTCCTGCGGTACGCCGTCTTCGCCGACCGCGGCACCGCCGGGGAGCCGGAGGACGTCGTCCTGCGCGACCGGCCGCTCGCCGTCATCGGCCTGGTCTGGGCGGCGATGTACGGGATGGCGGTCGTCGACCTGTGAGGGCGGGAGGCGGACGCGGTCGCCACGAGCTGCTGGGCTTCGCCGTCTCCGGCGCCGCCGCCTACGCCGCCGACCTCGCCGTCTTCCTCGCCCTGCACGGCCCCCTCGGCCCGGTCGCCGCCAAGTCGTCCTCGTTCCTGGCCGGTTGCACGGTCGCCTACCTCGGCAACGCGTTCGGCACCTACCGCCGCCGCAGCGTCGGTGCCCGCGAGTACGCGGCGTTCTTCGGCGTGAACCTGGCCGGTGCGGGCGTACAGCTGCTCTGCCTCGCCGTGTCCCACTACGGCCTCGGCCTCACCTCCGCGTGGGCCGACACGGTGTCAGGACTCGGTGTCGGCATGGCACTCGCGACCTGTCTGCGATTCTGGGGTAACCGGACGTTGGTGTTCCGAGTCTCGACCACCCCGACCACCCCGTCCGTCCCGTACACCCCGTCGACCGAGGGAGGGTCGCGCACGACATGGACTGGCTGAGCAGACTGCCCGTCATCGGCCCCTGGGTCGTCCGCCTGATGAAGACCCAGGCCTGGCACGCGTACGAGATCCTCGACGAGGTCCGCTGGAGCCGGCTCGCCGCCGCCATCACCTTCCTCAGCTTCCTCGCCCTCTTCCCGCTGATCACCGTCGCCGCCGCGATCGGCGCCGCGCTGCTCAGCACCGAACAGCTCGACAAGATCGAGAACAAGATCGCCGACCAGGTCCCCGGCATCTCCGACCAGCTCGACATCGGCGGTCTCGTCGACAACGCCGGCACCGTCGGCCTCGTCGCGGGCGCCGTGCTGCTCTTCATGGGCATCGGCTGGGTCGGCTCGATGCGCGAATGCCTGCGCGCCGTCTGGGGCCTCGACGGCGTCGACGAGGACAACCCCGTCGCGCGCAAGGGCAAGGACACCCTGGTGCTGCTCGGCCTCGGCGGTGTCGGGCTCTGCTCGCTCGCCGCGTCCTGGCTCGGCTCCACCGCCGTCGGCTGGAGTGCCGACCGGCTCGGCATCGAGAACACCGGCGCGGGCGGCACCCTGCTCCAGGCCGCCGCCCTGCTCGTCGCGATCCTCGCCGACTTCCTGCTCCTGGCGTACATGCTCACGCTGCTGCCGGGCGTCGAACCGAGGCGCCGCGACCTGGTCGTCGCGGCGCTCCTCGGGGCGGTCGGCTTCGAGCTGCTGAAACTGCTGCTCGGCGGCTACATGAAGGGCGTCGCGGCGAAGTCGATGTACGGGGCCTTCGGCGTGCCGGTGGCCCTGCTGCTGTGGATCAACTTCACCGCGAAACTGCTGCTGTTCTGCTCCGCCTGGACGGCTACGGGGTCACGCCCTCGTCCACCGGAGCAGGAGCCGACTCCTTCTCCCCCCGCGGCCCCTTCCGGCCCTTCCGGTTCTTCCGTCGCCCCGAAGGCTTCCCGGACTCCTGACGACGGGCCGCCCCCGCCAGCGGCCAGCGCCGGTTGACGAGGAAGACGGCGCCCGCGAGGAGCACCAGCACCCCGCCCGCCACGGCGAGCGCGATCCCCACGCCGCCCGACCTCTCCTGGGAGGCGGCCGCCTTCTCCACGCCCGTCGGGGCGTTCTTGCCGGGGGCGGGCGCCGTGCCGTCGGAGCCGGCCCCTGCCGTGGCGCCGGTGTCCGTACGGGCGGACTTCGGCGGCACCAGCTCGCCCACCGGCGTCACCTTGCCGGAGGCGGCGAAGCCCCAGTCGAGCAGCCGGGCGGTCTCCTTGTAGACCGCGTGCTGCTCCTTGGAGGACGGGTTCATGACCGTGACGAGCAGCACCTTGCCGTTGCGCTCGGCGACGCCCGTGAAGGTCGCGCCCGCGTGCGTGGTGTTGCCGTTCTTGACCCCGGCGATGCCCTGGTAGGCGGGGACGCCGATGTCACCGGTCAGCAGCCGGTTGGTGTTCTTGATCTCGAAGGTCTCACGCTTCTTGCCGGGCTTCTGCTCCCCGGGGAAGGCGGCCCGGGGCGTCGCCGCGTACTCCCGGAAGTCGGCCTTCTGCATGCCGCTGCGGGCGATGAGGGTGAGGTCGTACGCGGAGGAGACCTGCCCGGGGGCGTCGTAACCGTCCGGCGTGACGACGTGGGTGTCGAGCGCCTGCAGGTCGGCGGCGTGCTCGTTCATGTCCCGCACGGTCTGCGGCACGCCGTTGTTCATCGCGGCCAGGACGTGGACGGCGTCGTTGCCGGAGCGCAGGAAGACGCCGAGCCACAGGTCGTGGACGCTGTACGTCTGCTTCTCCTTGAGGGGCACCAGGCTGGAGCCCGCCCCCATGCCGGCCAGGTCCTCCGGCTTGACCGTGTGGTTCTCGGTCCTGGGGAACTTCGGCAGCACGGTGTCCGCGAAGAGCATCTTCAGCGTGGAGGCGGGGGCCAGCGGCCAGTGCGCGTTGTGCGAGGCGAGCACCTGTCCGCTCTCCGCGTCCGCCACCACCCACGCCCGCGCGCTCAGCTCCTTCGGCAGCACCGGGGCACCCGGCCCCAGCTGCACCTGCGTACCCGGCCGGGACAGCAGCGCACCGCCGACGCTGGACATCGCGTTCGGCGGTTTCGGCTGCTTGTCCTTGTCCTCCGCATGCGCGGGAGCCGAGGCGAGGAGCGGGAGCAGTGCGGCGGCGGCGGTCACCGTCACGGCGGCCTTCGCGGTCATCTTCGATGCGGACACGATCGAGAACGTACATCCCCGGAAGCGGGTTCCGAGAACCGCGGGGCGGTTCGCCCGGGCTCGTCCACCCGTCCGCAGGCCCGCCGAGGCGCCCGGTGCGACGGGGGCGGTGAATCCCAGCCGGTCCGTCCCCTGCTTCCTGCTCGTGTCCGGCGTGTGGGGCTGGTTCATCTGGACCGCTTTCCGTGCAGCAGGGGGTGGGAGCTTGTTCACACGTTCCAAGACGTGAAGAGCCCGGGTGGGGATCCAGATGTGACCGGTCCGTCTTTCGAGGCTCCCGACCGACGACGTGGCGACCGCCGGGAGGGCGGGGCCTACTTCCTGCCCGCGCGGACGCCCCGGAGGCCGATCGTGCCGACGGCCGTCCCGAGGACGAACGACGTGATCGCGAGGGTGAGGTGGACCCAGAAGTACGCGGTGGGGTCCCCCGCGTCGTCGAAGGCGAGGCCGCTCCCGTCCTTCCAGAGGTTCTTGGCGAAGGTCACCCAGATCACCCACGACCAGGCGCCGAACGCGAGCAGGAACCAGGAGGCGCGGCGGCTGAGCTTCATCAGGTGTCCTTCGGGGTGGGGAGGGCTTGCCCTGCCAGTATCGAACGGGCCCGCGGTGGGCTTGCGGCAGGGTCTCGGTACGCTCGCGACCGGCGCGGGCATCGCGTGCCGGCGGACAAACGGACAAGGGGTACGTGGGGCGTGGTCGTCGTCTTCCTGCTGGTGCTGGTCGTGGTCCTCGCCCTGCTCGGCGCGGTCCACTGGTACGTGTGGCGGCGCCTGGTGCGCGACCTGACGGCCCCGGGCGGTCCCGCCCGCCGGGTCGGCACGGCCGCGGCCGTCGTCCTGCCGCTGCTCTCCGTCGCCGCCCTGGTCTCGGGCCGCGCGGGCGCCCCCTTCGGGCTCCAGCAGGCCGTCGCCTGGCCCGGCTTCCTGTGGCTGGCCCTGCTGCTGTACCTGACCCTCGCCCTGGCGGTGACGGAGCCGCTGCGACCGCTGCTGCGGCGGGTAATGGCGCGGCGGGCCGGGGCGACCCCGGTCGCGGCTCCGGTGCCGGTGCCGACTCCGGCCCCGCCGGGTGCGGAGGCCACCGCCCCGCCCGAGGCCGCCGCTCCGCCGGAGGCCGCCGCCCCGCCCGAGGCCACTGCCCGGCCGGGGGCCCCGCAGGTCCCCGACGCCCCCGGCCTCTCCCGCCGCCTCTTCGTCAACCGGGTCGTCTCCGGCACCGCCGCCGCCGTCGCCGTCGGGACGGTCGGGGCCGGGACGTACGGGGTGCTGCGGGGGCCGCGGGTGAAGCGGGTCACCGTGCCGTTGGCGAAGTTGCCGCGCGGGGCGCACGGGTACCGGATCGCGGTGGTCTCCGACATCCACCTCGGGCCGATCCTCGGGCGGGCCCACACCCAGCGGATCGTCGACACGATCAACGCCACCCAGCCCGATCTGGTCGCCGTCGTGGGCGACCTGGTCGACGGCACCGTCCAGGACCTCGGGCCCGCCGCCGAGCCCCTCGCGCGGCTGCGCGCCCGCGACGGGTCGTTCTTCGTGACGGGCAACCACGAGTACTTCTCGGGGGCCGACGCCTGGGTCGACCACGTCCGCGAGCTCGGGCTGCACCCGCTGCGCAACGCCCGGGTCGAGATCGGGGCCGGGTTCGACCTCGCCGGGGTGGACGACGTCGCGGGGGAGAGCGAGGGGCACGGGCCGGACTTCGGCAGGGCGCTCGGGGACCGGGACCGGGCGCGCACCGCGGTGCTGCTCGCGCACCAGCCGATCGTCATCGACGACGCCGTCCGCCACGGCGTCGACCTCCAGCTCTCCGGCCACACCCACGGCGGCCAGCTGTGGCCCGGTAACTACCTCGCCGAGCTGGCCAACCCGACCGTCGCGGGGCTCGAACGCTACGGCGACACCCAGCTCTACGTGTCGCGCGGCGCGGGTGCCTGGGGGCCGCCGGTCCGGGTCGGTGCGCCCTCGGACATCACTGTCGTGGAGCTGGCGTCCCGTCAGGCGTGAGGGGCGGGAATGGTGCAGATGTGACCGAGCGCGCCGTTACGGATACGTACCGCTCCGTCCGCTCCGTCCCTTAATTCCCTTCATCCCGGACATATGTGTGCCGTGTGAATGTTTACTCTTCCACTTGTGAAATCCGTGTGATTGGCTGACGCCATCGCGACTGGCCGGGCGCCGTCGTGACAGGGGTGGGAACAAAAAAAGGAAGCACGTCTCATGCGGTCGTCCGTCCGTCTGCGGATCCTGATCACTTGTGGAGTTCTGGTGGCCGCCGGAGTCGGAGGCTGGCAACTCCTGCCCTCCGATGACGTGCGGAACGAGCCGATCACCGTCGGCACCACCGACAAGGTGACCTCGCTGGACCCGGCCGGCGCCTACGACGCCGGTTCCTGGGCGATGTACAGCAACGTCTTCCAGTCGTTGCTGACCTTCAAGCCCGGTTTCACCACTCCGGTCCCGGACGCCGCCGAGAGCTGCAAGTTCGTCGGCACGAAGCTGACGACCTACCAGTGCACGCTCCGGGACGACCTCACCTTCGCCAACGGGCGCAAGATCACCGGTGAGGACGTGCAGTTCTCCTTCGAGCGGATGCTGGGCATCAAGACGGACGTCGGTCCGCAGCCCCTCTTCCCGACCCTGAAGAGCGTCGTCGCCGACGGGCAGAAGGTCACGTTCAACCTCAGCGGCCGGGACGCCACCTTCCCGCTGAAGCTGGCGACCGGCGCCGGTTCGATCGTCGACCGCACCGCGTACCCGGAGAAGACGCTGCGCACGGGCACCACGGTGGACGGCTCGGGACCGTACGTCCTCAAGGACTACAAGCCGGGCGAGAGCGCCCGCCTGGAGCCCAACCCGAACTACCGGGGCGCCGTCACGAAGACCGGCCGCACGGTCGTCGTGAAGTACTTCAAGCAGTCGGGGGAGCTCGCCGCCGCCTGGAAGGCCCAGCAGGTGGACGTGACGCACCGCCAGATGCCGCCGGCCTTCATCAACACGCTGAAGGACGCGACGAAGGACGGCACCCGGATCACCGAGGCGGCCAGCGCCGAGATCCGCAACCTCAACTTCAACGTCCGGCCCGGCTCCGTGATGGCGAAGAAGGCGGTGCGGCAGGCCGTCGCCGCCGTCGTCGACCGCCCGGCCATCACCACCGGCACCTACCAGAGCACCGTCGAGCCGCTCTACTCCCTCATCCCGCAGGGCTTCGTCGGCCACAGCACCGCCTTCTACGACGTCACCCCGGAGCCGGACAAGGCCAAGGCCAAGCGCCTGCTGAAGGCCGCGGACGTCGACATCCCGGTGAAGTTCACCCTCGGGCACAGCGAGGACGCCACCTACGACGCCGAGGCCGCCGAGCTGAAGAAGCAGCTGGAGGAGACGGGCCTGTTCGAGGTCGACCTCGTCGCCACCGACTGGCAGTCCTTCCAGAAGGGGTACGCGAAGGGCGCGTACGACGCGTACACCGTCGGCTGGCTCCCCGACTACCCCGACTCGGACAACTTCACCGGCCCGCTCGTCGGCACCGACAACACCCTGCACAACGGCTTCTCCAGTGCGCGGATCGACACGCTGATCGCCGCCACGCAGCAGTTCAGCGACCGCTCCCGGGCCACCGGCGACTTCCGGGACATCCAGGCCGAGGTGGCCGACGAGGTGCCGCTGGTGCCGCTGTGGCAGAAGAAGGACTACGTCCTGTCGACCGAGGACGTCTCCGGTTCGCAGTTCCTCTCGGACGGCACCGGCATCTGGCGCCTGTGGGAGCTCGGCTGGATCTAGCCGGGCCCCGACCCGAACCGACCCCACCCCACCCCACCCCACCCCACTCAGGGCCTGTCCATCGGACGGGCCCTGATTCGTCTCCCGGAAAAAAAGTCGTCCGCCCCGCACGACATCCCGCCGCCCCGCGTAGTCATGAGGGGTATGCACGGGGAACTCGGAGCAATCCGAACAAACACACCGATCCGAAGCAATCGAAGCACGCGAAGCATACGAACCATCGGAACAAGGGGAACGGGCGGACAGCGCGTGACATCAGCACAGGAGGAGGCCTACCTGGAGTTCGTGGCCGACAGGGCCCGGGCCCTGTACCGCTCCGCGTACGTCCTCGCCGCCGGTGACGCGCACCTCGCCGAGGACCTGGTCCAGGAGACGCTGAGCCGGGTGTACGTGCACTGGAAGCGGGTGGCCCGGGCCGACAGCCCGGCGGCCTACGCGCAGACGGTGCTGGTCCGCTCCTTCCTCAGCCTGCGGCGCCGCCGCAGCACCGGCGAGCGCCCCGTCGGGAACCTCCCCGACCGCGCCGACTCCGGTCCGGACACCGCCCTCCGGCTCACCCTGCTGGACGCGCTCCACCAGCTCCCGCCCCGCGACCGGGCGGTGCTGCTCCTGCGCTACTGGGAGGACCGCAGCATCGAGGAGACCGCCCGCATGCTCCGGACCAGCAACAGCGCGGTCCGCTCCCAGGGCACCCGGGCCCTCGCGCGGGTGCGCGCGCTGCTCGGCGACAGCCTGTCCGACCTGGTCCCGCGCTGAACAGCGCCACCTGCCACTTCACCGACGTCAGAGAAGGCGACACCACCATGCCGTTCGAAGCAGACCTCGCGCACGCCCTGGACCGCACGACCGACTCCCTCGCCCCCGATCTCACCTCGCTCACGGACGGAGCCGTCGCACGCGGCCGCCGCCGCCGGCGCCGCCGCACCGCCGGTCTCGTCGCCGGGGCGGGCGCCTGCGCCGCCGTCGCGGTCGCCGGGCTGGTGATCCCCGGCGCGCTCGCCGGGTCCCGTGCCGGGGGATCCGACATGGAGACGGTGGCGCTGGCGATGCCCCGTTCCGCGATCAGCGGGACCCAGATGATCAAGGCCCTGGAATCGACCTTCCCCGGGGGGAAGTTCAGCCGGGTGACGGGGCAGAGCAACAACCCCTCCGATCCGTCCGCCGGTTACGTGGCCATGGCCGGACTGGTCGTCGACGACGGGCACGGCGCCGCCGGTGTCGGAGTCTCGGCCGTACGGCTCAAGCTGCCGCTGCCCGAGGCCGACGGCGACGGGCTGAGCTGCGAGCGTGAGCAGACGCCCCCGCGCGCCGAGGGCGACACCTGCACGATGAGCGAGCTGCCGAGCAGTGCGGCGGTTCCCGGCGGGGCCCTGGTGATGTCGGAGCGGACCGCCGCCGAGCAGCCGGCCGGCCCCGGCACCGCGCACCGCTGGACGGTGACGGTGACCCTGAAGTCGACCGGTGCGCAGCTGCAGATGGTGCAGTGGAACAGCCTCGGCGGGGGTGACGGCGCCTCGACGCCGAAGCCGACCCGCCCCGCGCCGCCGCTCTCCGAGCAGCAGGCGGTGAAGGCGCTCACCGGCGCCGCCTGGGCGCCGATCCTCGGCGCGGTCGCCTGACCGCCGGCCGGACCCGGGCGCCGGACCCGGGCGCCCGGGTCCGGCCGGCCGCTAGCCCGACTTGGAAGCCCGCCTCGGCTTGCCCGAGGCGGCCATCCCGGCGGCCGTCGGCATCATGTCGGCGAGCAGCTCGTGGGTCTCCTTCACCAGCGGGCGCAGGATCCGGAAGCGGGAGAGCTGGATGGCCCGGGCGGTGACGGGGGAGAGGCGTTCGACGAGGCGGCGGCTGTTGGCGGCGCCCTCGGAGCGGTCGTACACCCAGAACAGCACCAGGCCCATCTGCTGGAGCCACAGCAACTGGGGCAGTGCCTCGGCCAGTTCGGGGTCGACCTTCACGGAGGCCCCGGAGATGACCCGACGGTGGACCTCGATCGCCGCCTCGCGCGGGCCCTCCGACTCGGGCGAGAAGGGGCTGAGCGGACTGTCCGGGTCGGCGGCGTTCTTGAAGAACTGGGACGCGAACTCCTGGTAGGGCTCGGCGATGTCCAGCCAGGCGAGCAGCACGCCCCGGATCCGGGCCGTCAGGTCCTTCTCGCCGCCCTCCAGGATGGGTTCGACGGCCGCCTGGTGCTCCTCGGCGATCCGGTCGTAGAAGCCCTGGACCAGGTGCTCCTTGGAGGAGAAGTAGTAGTAGGCGTTGCCGACGGAGACCCCGGCCTCCTGCGCGATGGCCCGCATCGTCGTCTTGTCGTATCCGCGTTCCTTGAACAGCCGGAGCGCGGTCTCCAGGATGAGCGCGCGGGTCTGCTCGCTCTTGGGCGCCTTGGCGGGCTTCTCCGCCGTCTGCCCGCCCGCGGGCGTGCCCTGCTTCTCTTCAGTCGCGTCCGTCACAGGGCCTGAGCCTAGTCGGCCGCACGGGAAGCCCCGAACCGCCGTACTCCCGGCACGAGCCCGGTGCCCAGGCAGCACCCGCCGACCACCACGGCGGCGGCCAGCAGCGGGACCTCCGGGCCCCAGGCGGAGGCGGCGAGCGGGGCGAGGGCGTAGCCGAGGGGCATCGCGGCGAGCGAGAGGAGCCAGTCGTACGAGGTGACGCGGGCCAGCGCGTGGGCGGGCACCGCCCGCTGGACCGCCGTCTCCCAGATGGGGCCGAGGAAGCCGAGCCCGGCCTGGGCGAGCCCGTACGCGGCGATGGTGAGCGGCGCGGGCGCGGCCGCCGCGAGGAGGACCAGGGGCAGCGCGTACGTGGCGAGGGCGAGGTTGGCGGTGAGGATCGGGCGCCGGGGCCGGACCCGGTCGGCGACGACGGAGCCGAGGAGCAGTCCGAGGGCGCCGACCTGGAGCAGCAGGACCCAGGTCGCCTTGCCGCCGAGCCGGTCGAGGGCGACGGCCGGGCCGAGGGTCATGAGGACGGCGGCGGCGCCGTTCCAGGCGCTGTGGCCGATGAGGCTGGTCCAGTACCAGTCGCGGGTGCGGACCTCGCGCCAGCCCTCCTTGAGGTCGTCGAGCAGGGCGCGGCGGGGGACGGCGACCCGTTCGACGCGTACGGCGCACAGCAGGGCGGCGCTGACGGCGAAGCTGGCCGCGTCCAGGACGAACGCCCAGCCGGGGCCGACGGTCCAGATCAGCGCGCCGGCGAGGGCCGGGCCGCCGACGCGGCTCGCGCTGTGGGCGATGCCCATGGCCGCGTTGGCCCGCTGGAGCCCTTCCGCGGGCACCGTGCCCTTGATGAGCGGTGCGCTGGTCGGCATCGCGAACGCCCCCGCGGCGCCGCCCGCCACCTCGACGGCGGCGATCACCCAGAGCGTGGGCGAGCCGCTCAACAGCTGGATGCCGACGAGGAGTTGGGTGGCGCAGCGGACGAGGTCCATGGCGAGGGCGACCGTCCGGGCGTCGAACCGGTCGCCCACCACGCCGCCGAGCGGCAGCAGGAGCAGCTTGGGCACCATCGAGCAGCCGAGGACCAGGGCGAGGGCCGCGGTGGAGCCGGTCGCCTCCAGGACGGCGAGGGCGAGTGCGGCGGGGATGACGGCGTCGCCGAGGAGGGAGAGCGTGCGGCCGGTGAAGAGCAGCCGGAAGGAGCGGGTGCGCAGGGGGTGAGGGGTGGACGGGGGAGCGGGCAGGGCAGTGCTGGGCAGGGGCATGCCAGGCAGAGTATTTCGCTGCCGAATAATTCGTCAACGAAATACTTCACTGCCCGGTGCCCCACCTCCGGACGTACGATCACCCCATGGCACCCACCGAGGAACCGCGCGACTGGACCGACGAGCACGTGGCCCGTTGGCAGCCCGTGCTGCCCGACCTCGATCCGGTTGTCGAAGGCGCGGTCACCCGGATGAAGAAGCTCTCCGTCCACCTGCGCCGGGTGCGCGAGCAGTCGCTCGCCGACTTCGACCTCGAACGCCACGAGTTCGAGACCCTCCACAAGCTGGCCGGCCGCGGCGGCAGCGCCGCCCCCTCCGAACTCGCCCAGGACCTCGACCTGGCCCCCGCCTCCGTCACCGGACGCCTCGACGCCCTGGAGAAGCGGGGCCTCGTCCACCGCACCCCGTCCACGACCGACCGGCGCCGGGTGGTCGTCGCGCTCACCCCCGCCGGTCACGAGACCTGGCTCGGCGCCATGGACGTCCTGGGCCACGAGGAGTACCGCCTCCTGGGCGCCCTCACCGCCGAGGAACGCACCCAGCTCAACGACCTGCTCCGCCGCATCATGCTCGTCGCCGAGGAGCACACGGGCGTGGAGCCCTGGCACGGCTAGGTCAGATGCTCAGCGAACGCGCGTAGTTCAGCTGGCCCATGACCCAGTGCAGGGTCTCCGGGCCGGCCGCCGGGATCATCGTCGCGTGGTACCGGCCGCCGCTGGTCACCGTGACCTGGATGAAGCCGGTCGTCTGCTTCTCCTTCATCAGCAGGAACAGCAGGCCCAGGAAGCAGAAGACGAAGAACACGATCGCGAGGACGATGCCCGCGGTGGAGATCTTCTCCTCGGTCCGCGACATGTCCATCACGTTCCACGTCGCGCCCTTGAGCGGCATGGGGCCGGCCGGGGTGATGATCTGGTCCCCGACGACGGTGATGTCGCCCAGGGTCAGCTGCGGCCCCGGCGCGTGCTGCGGCGGCACGGGCACCCCGGCCGGAAGCGTCGGCTGCTGCGGGTACCCGTACGCGGGTGTCCCGGCCTGCGGGTAGCCGTACGCGGGCGTCCCGGACTGCCCGCCGGGTCCCCACTCGTACTCCCCGGCCTTGTAAGGGTTCGGCTCGCTCATCAGTCCCCGTCCTCCACATGCGAAAAAGCCCGCTCCTGCACGTCGCAGCGTACAGAAGCGGGCTCTCCCGCAGTGCGGTGACCAGGGGTCAGAAGCGGCGGGTGATCAGCGCGCGCTTCACTTCCTGGATCGCCTTCGTGACCTCGATGCCACGCGGGCAGGCGTCCGTGCAGTTGAACGTCGTGCGGCAGCGCCACACGCCGTCCTTGTCGTTCAGGATCTCCAGGCGCTGCTCGCCCGCCTCGTCACGCGAGTCGAAGATGAAGCGGTGCGCGTTGACGATCGCGGCCGGACCGAAGTACTGGCCGTCGTTCCAGAAGACCGGGCAGGACGACGTGCACGCGGCGCACAGGATGCACTTGGTGGTGTCGTCGAAGCGCTCGCGGTCCTCGGCGGACTGCAGGCGCTCGCGGGTCGGCTCGTTGCCCTTGGTGACCAGGAACGGCATGACGTCCCGGTACGCCTGGAAGAAGGGGTCCATGTCGACGACAAGGTCCTTCAGCACCGTCAGGCCCTTGATGGCCTCGACCGTGATCGGCTTCTCGGGGTTGATGTCCTTGATCAGCGTCTTGCAGGCGAGCCTGTTCTTGCCGTTGATCCGCATCGCGTCCGAGCCGCAGATGCCGTGCGCGCACGAGCGGCGGAAGGTCAGCGTGCCGTCGACGTCCCACTTGATCTTGTGAAGGGCGTCGAGCACACGCTCCTTCGGGTCGATCTCGATCTGGAAGTCCTCCCAGACCGCGGCGTCCGACACCTCGGGGTTGAAGCGGCGGATCCGCATCGTGACCGTGATGTACGGGGAGGCGGCGGACTCCGCCTCGACCTTGTCCAGTACGGGGGTAGCCATCAGTACTTACGCTCCATCGGCTGGTAGCGGGTCTGGACGACCGGCTTGTAGTCGAGACGGACGGTCTCGGAGCCGTCCTCGCCGACCTCGCGGTACGCCATGGTGTGGCGCATGAAGTTGACGTCGTCGCGGTTCGGGTAGTCCTCGCGGTAGTGACCGCCGCGGGACTCCTTGCGCGCCAGGGCCGAGACGGCCATGACCTCGGCCAGTTCGAGCAGGTTGCCCAGCTCGATGGCCTCCAGCAGGTCCGTGTTGAAGCGCTTGCCCTTGTCCTGGATGGACACGTTCTCGTAGCGCTCGCGCAGCTCGGCGATCTTCTCGACGGCCGTCTTGATGGTCTGCTCCGTACGGAACACCATCACGTTGGCGTCCATCGTCTCCTGGAGCTCACGGCGGATGTCGGCGACCCGCTCGCTGCCCGTGGAGTTGCGCAGCTTCTCGATCTGCGCGACGACGAAGGCCTCGGGGGCCTCCGGCAGCTCGACGTAGTCGGCCTTGGCGGAGTACTCGGCGGCGGCGATGCCGGAGCGCTTGCCGAAGACGTTGATGTCGAGCAGCGAGTTGGTGCCGAGACGGTTGGCGCCGTGCACGGAGACACAGGCGACCTCGCCGGCCGCGTACAGGCCCGGGACGACGGTGGTGTTGTCCGACAGGACCTCACCCTCGACGTTGGTCGGGATGCCGCCCATGGCGTAGTGCGCGGTGGGCTGGATCGGGATCGGGTCCGTGTAGGGCTCGATGCCGAGGTAGGTGCGCGCGAACTCCGTGATGTCGGGCAGCTTGGCGTCCAGCTGCTCCGGCGGGAGGTGCGTCAGGTCCAGGTAGACGTGGTCGCCCTCGGGACCGCAGCCGCGGCCCTCGCGGATCTCCGTGTAGATGGAGCGCGAGACGACGTCACGGGACGCGAGGTCCTTCATGACCGGCGCGTACTTCTCCATGAAGCGCTCGCCGTCCTTGTTGCGCAGGATGCCGCCCTCACCGCGGGCGCCCTCCGTGAGCAGGATGCCCATGCGCCAGATGCCCGTCGGGTGGAACTGGAAGAACTCCATGTCCTCCAGCGGCAGCCCGCGGCGGTAGCACGCGGCCTGGCCGTCACCGGTCAGGGTGTGGGCGTTGGACGTCACCTTGAAGAACTTGCCGGTGCCGCCGGACGCGTAGATCACGGCCTTCGCCTGGAAGACGTGGATCTCGCCGGTGGCCAGCTCGTAGGCGATGACACCGGCGGAGTGCTTGACCCCGTCGACCTCGACGATGAGCTGGTCCAGGACGTAGAACTCGTTGAAGAACTCCACGCCCTCCTTGACGCAGTTCTGGTACAGCGTCTGGAGGATCATGTGGCCGGTGCGGTCCGCGGCGTAGCAGGACCGGCGGACCGGGGCCTCGCCGTGGTTGCGCGAGTGACCGCCGAAGCGGCGCTGGTCGATGGTGCCGTTCGGGGTGCGGTTGAACGGCAGGCCCATCTTCTCCAGGTCGAGGACGGCGTCGATGGCCTCCTTCGCCAGGATCTCGGCGGCGTCCTGGTCGACCAGGTAGTCACCGCCCTTGACCGTGTCGAAGGTGTGCCACTCCCAGTTGTCCTCCTCCACGTTGGCCAGCGCGGCGGCCATGCCGCCCTGCGCGGCGCCCGTGTGGGAGCGGGTGGGGTAGAGCTTCGTCAGCACGGCGGTACGGCTGCGCTTCGTCGCCTCGATGGCGGCGCGCATGCCGGCGCCGCCGGCGCCGACGATGACGGTGTCGTACTTGTGGATCTTCATGGCGTGGTTACCTCAGCCCCGTGCCTAGCGGATGTTCGGGTCGAAGGTGAAGATCACCAGCGTGCCCAGAAGGATGGTGAACACCGTGGCGGTGTACAGCAGGCCCTTCAGCCACAGACGCGTGTTGGCGCGCTCCGCGTAGTCGTTGATGACCGTGCGGAGGCCGTTGGCGCCGTGCAGCATCGCGAGCCACAGCATCAGCAGGTCCCAGACCTGCCAGAACGGGGACGCCCAGCGGCCGGCCACGAAGGCGAAGCCGATCTTGGAGACGCCGCCGTCCAGGAAGAGCTGGATCAGCAGGTGGCCGAGGACCAGGACGACGAGGACGACACCCGAGAGGCGCATGAAGAGCCATGCGGCCATCTCGAAGTTGCCCCGGGTCGCCCGCGGGGTCTTGCCCGTGCGCTTGCGGGGGGCCTCGATGTACGGGGCCGGGTTGTCCACGCCGTAGGCAGCGCCCTCGACGGGACCGATGGCGGAAGTGGTGTCAGCAGACATGTCTGGCGTCAGCTCCCGAACAGTTCACGTGCGGCGTGGCCGAGGACGGGGTACAGCGAACCCGCCATCAGGACGACCCAGATGCCCACGACGGTCCAGAGCATCTGCTTCTGGTAGCGCGGGCCCTTGGACCAGAAGTCCACGGCGATGACACGGAGACCGTTCAGCGCGTGGAAGAGGATGGCGGCGACGAGGCCGTACTCGAGGAGTGCGACGATCGGCGTCTTGTACGTCGCCACGACATCGTCGTACGCCTCGGGGGAGACGCGGACGAGAGCGGTGTCCAGCACGTGTACGAACAGGAAGAAGAAGATGAGGACGCCGGTGACTCGATGAGCCACCCAGGACCACATTCCTTCCCGGCCGCGGTACAGCGTTCCAGCCGGCACGGAAAAACCCTCCGGGAGCGGGGATCGGGGTCGGCCGGCTTCTCTGTCGGTCTGACCCGGCCGGGTACGGTCCACCGGCCCCGGTCATCGTAGCGACGACTTGTCGGTTCGCTCGCGCGGGGTCCATCGGTGTGATCAAACAGGCACGGACGGACTATCAGCCGAGCCGTCACCGGGACCTGAATCTCCGCATTTGGGGCGCTTGCGGAGGAATCGCGGGAGCAGCGCGGTCGAATCGCCGACGGAGTCACCCTCCTGCGACCGAACGGGTGAGCCGGGTGCGGGCCAGCCGGCGCAGTTCCTCGGCGGCGACCACCCGCTCCTCCTCCCTTTCGTTGCCGAGACGTGACCGGATTCCGGCGAGGACCCGGTCGAGCCGCTCGCCCGCCGGGACCCCGTCCAGGCTGATCAGGAACGCGTGCCCGAAGCCGCTCTCGTACGCCGCGTGCGCGGCCCGCAGCGCCGTCCGGGCGGCCGGCGGGGCGTCCGGGTGCGGCAGCGCCGCGGTCTCGTGGGAGAGTGCCTCGTCCAGATCCGGCCCCGACAGGTCGTAGCCGGCCTCGTCGGCGGCGGCGAGCAGTGCGTCGAGGGTCGGGTACGGGCGGTGCGCGGCCACCCGTTCGGCCCAGCGCCGACTGCCGCAGCAGCGCAGCAGCAGGGCCTCGGCGAGGGCGTGCGGGGCCGCGTTGAAACCGGTGAGGCCCGCGGGGTGCCAGTGACGCGCCGCCTGGGCAGGTATGGCGGGGGAGCCCAGGGTCCGGGAGGGTGCGTGAGTGTCGCTGGTGCTGGTCAGCGGTGACTCCGGGAGCGAAAGCCGTGGGGTGGATGTGACGCCACGCTATCGGCGGGACGGGGGAAGTGTCCGACGGATGCGCGAATTTCACCTGGACGAGTGGTTTCGGGTCGGGCGGCGACAGAAGGCCCGGGATGCCGTGAATCGCGCGGTGAGGGAGGATTCCGAGTGATGCGGTACTCCATACGGGGGCCCCTCCGGGGCCCCGCACTCCTGGCGGCCGCGGTGGCGCTGGCCACCGTGACGTCCTGTTCGAGCGGTTCCGGCGGTCCGCCCGCCGCCTCCGGCACGGGCACCACGGTCACCGCACCCACCACGGCTCCGCCGCCCCCGCCGCCGAGCCCGACGCCCACCAGGACGTACCCGCTCTCCACGGCCCCCCTCACCATCCCGGCGGTCCGCTCCCACCAGGCGGCCCGCGGCCCCGGCTGGAAGCCCGGACCGGACACCGGCGTCGTCGTCGCCGCGAAGGACGAGGGCGCCCTCGCCGACGAGGCCCGGCTGATCGCGGGCGAGCTGCGCGTCCCGTACCGCGGCACGGCCGCCGCCCGCCCCGGCGACGTCTCCCTCGCCCTCGGCGGGCAGGGCGCCGCCGAGTCGTACACCCTCGCCGTCCAGGGCGGCGGGGTCCGGATCACCGGCCCCGACCAGGCGGGCGTGTTCTACGGCACCCGCACCCTCAAGCAGTCCGTCAGGTCCACCGGGGCGATACCCGAGGGCGTGATCGCCGACGCGCCGGCCAAACCGCAGCGCGGGCTGATGGTCGACATCGCCCGGAAGTACTTCACCGCCGGCTGGATCGAGGACCGGGTCCGCGAGATGGCCGACCTCAAGCTGAACCAGCTCGGTCTGCACTTCTCCGACGACCAGGGCTTCCGCATCGCCTCCGACAGCCACCCCGAGATCGTCTCCGCCAGGCACCTGAGCAAGGCCGAGGTGCGGCGGATCGTGGACCTCGCGGCGAGCCTGCACATCACCGTCGTCCCCGAGATCGACTCGCCCGGACACCTCGGCGCCGTCATCGACGCGCACCCGGAGCTCCAGCTCGTCAGCGCCACCGGACGCGCTCCGCGCGGCGCCGTCGACATCTCGAAGCCGGCCTCCGCGAAGATCGTCGACGAGCTGCTGCGCGAGTACACCGGCCTCTTCCCCGGCGCCTACTGGCACCTGGGAGGTGACGAGTACGTGGCCCTGATGTCCAAGAACCCCGAGGCGAGCTACCCGCAGCTGGCCCGCGCCGCCACCGCGAGGTACGGCGCCTCGGCCCGGGTCCAGGACCTCGCCACCGGCTGGCTGAACGACCGCGCGGCCGTGGTGCGGCCGACCGGCAAGGCCCTGCGCGCCTGGAACGACGGCTTCTACCCGGGCGGTGTGACCTCCGCCGACAAGGACCTCCAGGTCGCCTACTGGACCGGCAAGGAGATCGGCGCGCGGCAGCCCGTCCCCTACCTGAGCGCGGGCCGCGAGATGCTCAACTACAACGACGAGTACCTCTACTACGTGCTCGGGCAGCCCAACGACTTCACGTACCCGACCGGCCGCCGCATCTACGAGCAGTGGACCCCCCTCGTCCTGCGCGGCACCACGCCCGTGCCCAGCCGTTACGACCCGCAGATCCTCGGCGGCAGCTTCGCGGTCTGGTGCGACCTCGCGGGCGCGCAGACCCAGGCGCAGGTGGCCGACGGCATCCGGATGCCGCTGACGGCGACGGCGCAGAAGCTGTGGGACGCGCGGAGGCCGGCGCTGACCTGGGACCGCTTCCGGGCGCTGGCGGCCCAGGTGCGCTGAGGTACCCGGTCCCGCCCGGGCGCCTTCCCCGTGGACGCCGGTCTTCCGCATCACGTACGGTCCTCCCCGCTGCGGCCGCCCGGCCGCGCCGGTGCCTCGGGGAGGGGCGCCGCACGTCCCTGGGGGGATCCGCCCGACCATGCTCCGCAATCCCAACGGCCTGTCCATCGCCGTCGTGTCGCTGCTCGGCGCCACCGCCGTCGCCGACGTCTGCAGCCTGATCACCACCTCCGCGGTCCGCGCGGACCTCACCGGCCCGCTGGCGGACCACCCCGACCCGGAGGGGTACGAGGGCAGCCTGGGCACGGTCGTGGCCTGGTCGGCGCAGGGCCTGCTGCTGCTCGCGACCGCGGTGCTCTTCATCGTCTGGATGTTCCGGGTGCGGGGCAACGCCGAGGTCTGGGCGCCGGACCTCCAAAGCCGGGCCAAGGGCTGGATGATCGCCGGCTGGGTCGTCCCGATCGTCTCGCTCTGGTTCCCGCGGGGGCTGATCGCGGACATCTGGCGGGCGAGCCGTCCCGAGCCGTACGGGCCGGACCGCCGGGACGAGTTCGTCCTGATCAACTTCTGGTGGCTGTTCTTCCTCGTCTCCAGGATCACGACCGAGGTCGGCAGCCGGAGCTTCGAGGACGCGCGGACCGTCGACACGCTCGTCGCCGCGACCCAGTGGATCCTCGTCGGCGACGCGCTCGACCTCGTCGCCGCCGCCCTCGCGATCCTGCTCGTCCGACGTCTGACCTCTATGCAGCACGTGAAGGCGACTGGCATGATTCCGGCCGCGTAGTGACGGAAAAGCGCCGTACGACGCAGTAGTGGAAGTACTGCGTCCGCATCGGGTGGCGAGGAGGCGTCCATGACGTCGGCGACGAGCACGGGGCTGCTGGAACTGATCGAGCGGGCCGACGAACGGAGCCTGGCCGCCGCCGGGCTGGCCTGCCTGGACCGCTGTCTACCGCTGCTCGCGCCCGAGGGCGCGGAGGTGCTGCGGCCCGTGTGGGCCGCGGTCGCGCGCGGCGACGGCGGGGCCTGGGGCGAGGCGGTCGGCAAGGCCAGGGCCGAGCTGGACGGCGCGGGAGGTGCGGAGGCCGACGCCGGCGGGGTCGCCACCATGGTGCGCGTGATGCTCGACGGCCTTCCCGCCGAGTGGTCCGGGGGGCCGCTGCGGGAGTGGGCCGGGCGGTGCTCCACGATCGCGCTGACCGTGCACCGCCTGTACGACGCCAACGAGGGCGGCCCGCTCCAGGCCGGCGAACTCCGGCGTCAGCAGGCCGTACTCGAAGCCGCCGCCCACGGCCCGACGGGGCTGCGCCGGGCCCGGGAGCTGTCGGCCGAGGGCGGCCGGGTGCTGCGGGCGGTCGTCTCGCGCCGGGCGCGGACCGCCTGAGACGAGCGGCCGGACCCGTGGGGCCCGGCCGCCGTTCCGTACCGGGACTCCGGCTCAGGCCTCCGGCTCCGGCTCCTGGATCTGCACCGACGCGATGGCCTCGGCGATCTGCTGTTCGGCCACCGCCTTGTCGAGGCCGAGGCCCGCGAGCGCGCCCTTGCCGTCCTCGAACTCCATGAGGGCCAGCAGGATGTGCTCGGTGCCCACGTAGTTGTGGCCCAGGCGCAGGGCCTCCCGGAAGGTGAGTTCCAGGACCTTCTTGGCGTCCGCGTCGTACGGGATGAGCGCGGGCACCTCCGCCACCGCCGGCGGCAGTGCCGGGGTGAGGGCCTCGCGGAGCGCGTCCAGGGTGACGCCCTGGCGGGTGATCCAGACGGCGGCGATGCCCTGCGGCTCGGCGATCAGGCCGAGCGCCAGGTGGGTCGGGGTGGTCTTGTCGTTGCGGGCGGCGGAGGCCTCGTTCTGCGCGGCCATCACGACGTTCCGGGCCCGGGGCGTGAACCGGCTGAAGCCGGCGTTCGGGTCCATCCTGGCCGCGTCGCCGTCCTTGTCCTCCTTCGGGACGAAGCGCTTCTGGGCGGCCTGCCGGGTGACGCCCATGCTCTTGCCGATGTCGGTCCAGGAGGCGCCCGCGCGCCGGGCCTGGTCCACGAAGTGGCCGATGAGGTGGTCGGCGACCTCGCCGAGGTGGTCCGCCGCGATGACCGCGCCGGAGAGCTGGTCGAGGGCGTCCGGGTGGGACTTCTTGATCGCGTCGATCAGGTCGTCCAGTCGCACGGGATTGCTCATGCCGAGTGGATTCGTCATGAGTGCAACCCTAGGTTGACAGCCGGAGGGTGTCAACCGTCGGTTGACAGTCGACGGGCAAAAGAAAAGGGCGCCCGTGACGAGCGCCCGAAAAGTGCCGAGAGGTCCCGGAAGGACCCCGGGAGGATCCCGGAAAAGGAAGACGACCGGGGCCGCCACCCCCCACAGGAGAGGCCCCGGTCGTCGTCCGCGGAGCCGCAGCACGGCCCCGTACTCCTAACAGCGCCGCCTCCGCGATTTCTGTCACACCGGGGCGCGCTCCCCTCCGTGTCCCGCCGCATCCCGGTCGCGCCCCGCCGTCTCCGACGGAAGTTGCGCGTTGTACAAAGAGCGGACCCGCGTGGACGCGGCGCCCGAAAAGGACGTAGCGTTCTGCTGCGCCCGGGCGGCGCGCGGTGACGACCAGCCGCGATGGCGCGACGACGAACAGGTGTGGGGAGTGCTGGGGGACGACGCGGAGCTGACCGCCGCAGTGCTCGCCGCGCAGAACGGCGACGAGGACGCCTTCCGCACCGTCTACCGCGCGGTGCACCCCCGGCTCCTCGGTTACATACGCACGCTGGTCGGCGACGCCGACGCCGAGGACGTCGCCTCGGAGAGCTGGCTCCAGATCTCCCGCGACCTCGACCGCTTCGGCGGTGACGCCGACCGCTTCCGGGGCTGGGCCGCCCGCATCGCCCGCAACCGCGCCCTCGACCACATCCGGATGCGCGGCCGGCGCCCCGCGATCGGCGGCGACGAGACCGAACTCACCGACAAGCCCGCCGACTCCGACACCGCGGGCGAGGCCCTGGAAGCCCTGGCCACCGGCCGCGCCATGGACCTCATCGCCCAGCTTCCGCAGGACCAGGCCGAGGCCGTCGTCCTGCGCGTCGTCGTCGGCCTGGACGCCAAGAGCGCCGCCGACACCCTCGGCAAGCGCCCCGGCGCCGTCCGCACCGCCGCCCACCGCGGCCTCAAGAAACTGGCCGAACTCCTCGGCGCGGCCGGTGTCGCGGACCCCGAGGACCCCGAGGCGGATCCCGCCGCTCCACTGGACGGCGTACCTCCGCAGCGCGGCCGCCGCCCGGGGGTCACCGCCCCCGGCGGTGTGACGCAATCGCGCGCGCGGACGCAGAAGGACATGTGATGGCCGACGAGCGGTACCAGTGGCTCGACCAGGAGGCCGCGGAGCGGCTGCTGCGCGGCGAGCCGGTCGATCCCGCCGACGACGCCGACGCCGCGTCCCGGGCGCACGCCGCACTCCTCGCGCGGACCCTCGACTCGGCCCGCACCCCCGTCGCCGTGCTCGGCCCCGACGGCGAACTCCCCGGCGAGGCCGCGGCTCTGGCCGCCTTCCGCAAGGACACCGCCGAGCGCACCGCCGCGGCCGCCGCCGCCCGCTACGCGACGCCCGCCGGGCCCGCCGCCGCGCCCGAACTCGGCTCCGTACGGATCGCGCCCGCCCCCTCCGGGCACCGCTGGGGCCGCTCCCTGCGCTACGGCCTGGCCGCCGCGCTCGCCGCCGTCACCGTCGGAGGGGTCGCCGTCGCCGCCGGTACGGGCATGCTGCCGCTGACCGGGAACCCTGCGCCGGCCCGCTCCGTGAGCGCCGTCGACACCCCGGACGGCTCGGGCGGCACCGGACCCGCCGTCCCCGGATCGCCCAGCGGCGGCACGGGCTCGGCGATCCCCTCCGAACCCCTGGAGCACGAGACCGGCACCGCCACCCCCGGCGCCACCGACGGCCCGACCACCGCCACGGCCGGGCCCGGCGGCGGCTCCCCCTCCCCGGACCGGACCACGGGCGGCCTCGGCGAGGACGACGACGAGCGCCGGAAGACGCTGAAGGCCTGCCGCGAGTTCCAGGACGGCAAGCTGGCCGACAGCGGCCGGCAGCGGCTCCAGAGCGCGCTCAGGAACGGCGAGACCGTCAAGCGCTACTGCACCCGGGTCCTCTCCGGCAGCCCCGCGACCGGCTCCACCTCCCCCGGCCGGACCCCCTCGGGCGACGGCGCCGACGGCGGCGGTGACAAGGGCGGCGGCTCGAACGGCGGCTCCGACACGGGCGGCTCGGACGGCGACGACAAGGGTGACCGAGGCGACGACAAGCACCACCCCGACGCCCCCGGGAACCCCGACGGCAAGCCCGGCGCGAAGCCGGGGAAGAAGCCCGGCGCGAAGCCCGGCAGCGACGACGGGAAGCCCGACGGGCACGGCCCGCACCACCGGGTGTGACGTTTTTCGACCCGCCGGCGCAGTACTGAGTGAGCCGACTGGTCATCGGCGAGCGCAACGAGCCGGGGTTCCCCCCGTACCTTCGGCTCAGCGCACCGGCGCGGGTGGGACACGTTCCCCCGGTCCCGCCCGCGCCCCTTCCTCCTCAGCCCCCGGCTACCAGTGCACGACGACCTTGTCGCCCACCCGCACCTGGTCGAACAGCTCCGACAGCTTCGCCTTGTCCCGTACGTTGACGCAGCCGTGCGAGGCGCCGGCGTAGCCGCGGGCCGCGAAGTCCGCCGAGTAGTGCACCGCCTGGCCCCGGCTGAAGAACATCGCGTACGGCATGGGCGTGTGGTAGATCGTCGACGTCCACTTCCGCGCCTTCCACTCGACCTTGAACAGGCCCTCGCGGGTCGGGGTGTTCTCCGAGCCGAAGCGCACGTCCAGCGACGAGACGACCTTGCCGTCGATCATCCAGGCCAGCGTCCGGCTCTCCTTGCTGATGCACAGCACCCGTCCGGTCATGCAGCGCGGGTCGGGGGTGTCCAGCTTGTTGGTGGTGGACGGCTTCAGCTCGTCGGCGGTCGGCTTGTGCGTCATGGCGACCAGCTTCTGCCAGGTCGTCTCGTCGACCGAGCCGGTCTGGGGCAGCCCCCGCTTCTTCTGGAAGGACTTCACCGCGCCCGCGGTCATCGTCCCGTAGAAGCCGGTGGGCGCCCGGTCGAAGTAGCCGGCCTGCCGCAGCCGCGCCTGGAGCTCGCGGACCTGCTCGTTCTCGTCGCCGTCGCCCATCAGGGCCTTGGGCGCCGGGGTGCCCTCGGTCGCGGAGGGCGTGGGGGACGACGGGCCCGACGAGGGCGACGACGGGTCCGAGGACGGCTTGTCGTCCGACGACGGGGTCGCCGAGCTCGCCGGGGGAGCGCTCGTCACCGCGGCCGGTGGCGCCGCCGTGCCGCCGCCACCCCCGCCCGCACCCTGCGGCCCGCAGCCGGCGACGAGCGCGACGGCTGCCAGGCCCAGCGCCACTCTGCGTACCACTGCACCGCGTATGACGGACGATCGCTTCATGAGAGCCCCCCGGGAAAGTCGTGTGTACCCAAGGGATGATTCCCGGCCGCGCGCGGTTGCGCACGTGACCGAATCGAGACGGGCATGCTGTGAGGAAGGTCCCAGCGGGCTGCTCTCCTCCCTGTCGCACGGCCGGGGTTACAGTCCGTCGCGACGGGACCGTACCGCTGAGTAGCAAGCTGATCGGGAGGCACACCACATGGCGCGCGAGTCGGAGTCGGGGCTGCCCATCGAACCGGTCTACGGACCGGACGCCCTGGACGGATGGGACCCCGCCGAGAAGCTGGGCGAGCCGGGCGCCTACCCCTTCACCCGCGGCGTGTACCCCTCGATGTACACCGGGCGGCCCTGGACCATGCGCCAGTACGCCGGTTTCGGCACCGCCGTCGAGTCCAACGCCCGCTACAAGCAGCTCATCGACAACGGCACGATGGGCCTGTCCGTCGCCTTCGACCTGCCCACCCAGATGGGCCACGACTCCGACGCGCCCCTGGCCCACGGCGAGGTCGGCAAGGTCGGCGTCGCCATCGACTCGATCGACGACATGCGGGTCCTCTTCGACGGCATCCCGCTCGACAAGGTCTCCACGTCGATGACCATCAACGCGCCCGCCGCGCTGCTGCTGGTGCTCTACCAGCTCGTCGGCGAGGAGCAGGGCGTCCCGGCCGACAAGCTGACCGGCACCATCCAGAACGACGTGCTCAAGGAGTACATCGCCCGCGGCACGTACATCTTCCCGCCCAAGCCCTCGCTGCGGCTGATCGCGGACATCTTCCAGTACTGCAAGGCCGAGATCCCGAAGTGGAACACCATCTCGATCTCCGGCTACCACATGGCCGAGGCCGGTGCCTCGCCCGCGCAGGAGATCGCGTTCACGCTCGCCGACGGCATCGAGTACGTCCGCACGGCCGTCGCCGCCGGCATGGACGTGGACGACTTCGCGCCCCGCCTCTCCTTCTTCTTCGTCGCCCGGACGACCATCCTGGAGGAGGTCGCCAAGTTCCGCGCCGCCCGCCGGATCTGGGCCCGGGTGATGAAGGAGGAGTTCGGCGCGAAGAACCCCAAGTCGCTGATGCTCCGCTTCCACACCCAGACCGCCGGCGTGCAGCTCACCGCGCAGCAGCCCGAGGTCAACCTGGTCCGGGTCGCCGTCCAGGGCCTGGCCGCCGTCCTCGGCGGCACCCAGTCCCTGCACACCAACTCCTTCGACGAGGCCATCGCGCTGCCCACCGACAAGTCGGCCCGCCTCGCACTGCGCACCCAGCAGGTGCTCGCGTACGAGACCGACGTCACCGCCACCGTCGACCCCTTCGCCGGCTCCTACGTCGTCGAGCGGATGACGGACGACGTGGAGGCCGCGGCCCTGGAGCTGATGGCGAAGGTGGAGGACCTGGGCGGCGCCGTCGACGCGATCGAGCGCGGCTTCCAGAAGAGCGAGATCGAGCGGTCCGCGTACCGCATCGCGCAGGAGACCGACAGCGGCGAGCGGGTCGTCGTCGGCGTCAACCGCTACACCGTCGACGTCGAGGAGCCCTACGAGCCGCTGCGCGTCGACCCGGCGATCGAGGCCCAGCAGGCGGACCGGCTGGCCAGGCTCCGCGCCGAGCGCGACCAGGCGGCCGTGGACGCCGCCCTGGCCGAACTGCGGAAGGCGGCCGAGGGGACGGACAACGTCCTCTACCCGATGAAGACCGCCCTGAAGGCGCGGGCCACCGTCGGAGAGGTCTGCGACGCGCTGCGCGCGGTGTGGGGCACGTACGTCCCCACCGACGCGTTCTAGGCCGCGCCCCGAAGTCCGGGCCGGCGGAAGCAAGCGCCCGGCCCTGCCCCTCCGGACCCGGCCCGAGGGCGCCGTCCGGCCCAGCGGGCCGGGAGCCGACGGGGCCACCTGGGCTCGTCCGCCGCGCCCGCCGGGGGACGCGGCGGGGACGCGCGGCGCGCCTCACCCTGATGGGCGTCCGCAACGGTCTGATGCTCACGGCCGCCCTGCTCTCCTGCAGGCGCCTGTGGCGGGCGACGGCCGCGGACGGGATCCGGGCGGAGTAGCGGAGAACCGGCGAAGGGACCGGACCATTCCGCATAGCGAAACCCGAAGGCGGAGTGTCGCACTCACGTGCGAGACTCCGCTCCATGCTGGGTGTCACCGATCTGCCGACCTATCTCGCCGGGCTCGTCCTCATCATTCTCCTGCCGGGGCCGAACTCGCTGTACGTACTGTCCGTCGCGGCCCGCAAGGGCACCCGGACCGGATACCAGGCCGCCGCCGGAGTCTTCACCGGCGACGCGGTCCTCATGACGCTGGCCGCCCTCGGCGCGGCCTCGCTGCTCCAGACCACGCCCCTGCTCTTCATGATCGTGAAGTACGCGGGCGCCGGCTACCTGGCGTGGATGGCGTACGGGATGCTGCGCTCCGCCCTCGCGATGTGGCGCACCCGGCACGAGGCGGCCGCGGAGGCCGCCGCCGAGCCGGACGCGGGCCCGTCCGAGCACCCGTACCGGAGGGCGCTGATCATCAGCCTCTTCAACCCCAAGGCGATCCTCTTCCTGATCTCCTTCTTCGTGCAGTTCGTGGACCCGTCCTACGCCTACCCGGCGCTGTCCTTCCTGGTCCTCGGCACCCTGCTCCAGCTCGGCAGCTTCCTCTACCTGACCACCCTCATCTTCAGCGGCACCCGCCTGGCCGCCGCCTTCCGGCGCCGCAAGCGCCTCTCCGCCGGCGCCACGACCGCCGCGGGCGCCCTCTTCCTGGGCTTCGCGGTGAAGCTGTCGACGGCCGGGGCCTGACCACGGCTTGACCCTCACACCGTGTGAGGCCGTTCTCTCAGGGACATCATGTTCGCCATCGGAGACTTCGCCCGGCACGGGCGGGTGTCGGTCCGGATGCTGCGTCACTACGACGCCATCGGACTGCTGCGCCCGGCCCGGGTCGACCCGCACAGCGGCTACCGCTTCTACGAGGCGGGGCAGCTCGCGCGGCTCAACCGTGTCATCGCGCTCAAGGACCTCGGCTTCACGCTCGACCAGGTGCAGTCGATCCTCGACGAGCAGGTGGGCGCGGAGGAGCTGCGCGGGATGCTGCGGCTGCGCCAGGCCGAGCTGGAAGCGGCCCTGGAGCAGGCGCGGGCTCGGCTCGCCCAGGTCGGATCGAGGCTCCGAGCCATCGAGAGCGAGGGACGCATGTCCACTCAGGACGTCGTCGTCAAGAAGGTCCCGGCCGTGCGGATCGCGGAGCTGAGCGGGATCGCGGCCAGCTTCGAGCCCGAGCACATCACGCCGGTCATCGGGCCGCTGTACGAGGAGCTGTGCGGGCGGCTGGAGGGCGCGGGGGTCACCGGGTCCGGCCCCGGCATCGCCTACTACGAGGACGCCGGGCGGGGCGACGGCTCGGTCGTCGTGCACGCCGCGATGACGGTGCCCGAGGGCACCGCCGTCGAGGGGGTGGAGGTGCTGGTGCTGCCCGGCATCGAGGAGGCGGCGACCGTCGTGCACCGGGGGCCGATGGAGACCCTGCTGCCGACCGTGCAGACCCTGGCCACCTGGATCGACACCAACGGCTACACCTCCACCGGCTACGCCCGCGAGCTGTACCTGGAGTGCCCGGAGGACCGGACGAAGTGGGTGACCGAGTTCCAGGAGCCGGTCAGCCGGGTCTGACCGGCCGGTTGCCCGGCCGGGAGGCGGCTCGCCGGCGGCCGGGTCCGGCCGTCTGGGGGGGCTAGCCGCCCAGGGCCCGTCGCTTCAGCTTCAGGGCGCGGCGGGCCAGCCGGCGGATCTTCGGGTGGCGGGGGACCGGGAGGCCGCCCGGGAGGCCCAGGGAGGTGAGCCGGCGGCGGGTGAAGTGGTACCGGGTGCGGGCCGCCAGCGGGCCGGACAGGTGCCGTACCGCCGGCTCCCGCAGGTCCGCCCGCACCTTCGGCTGCATCGCGAAGCCCACCGCGGCGACCAGCCCCGCGAGCTCCTCGGTGGTCAGCGGGGCGGTCTCCTCCCCGTCCTCCAGGGCGGGGACGAGCGCGTCCACCAGGGCCAGCGGGATCCGGTTGCTGTTCTGGTACGGGGTGAGCCGGGCCAGCAGGGGGCGGGTGCCGACCCGGGCGGTGGCGATCCCGTAGAAGGCGCTCGCGGTGAGCAGTGCCGTGGAGAAGCAGCCCACCACCAGCGCGGGCCGCAGCTCCCTGTACAGCACCTCGGCGAGCACCGGGCGGTCCAGGACGGTCAGTTCGGCGCCGAGTGCCTCCGCCTCCCGGACCAGGGCCCGCGACCAGGCGTCGGGGGCCGTGGGGTGCGGCTTGAAGACGAGTCGCCGGTGGCCGCGGGCGACGGCGCCGCGGACCATCCGCAGGTGCAGCTCGCCCTCCTCCTCGGGGGTGAGGAGGGAGAGCGCCGCGAGGTACTGGCCGAGCAGCAGGGCGGGGCCCTCCTGTGCGGCGGCGGGCCCGGCCAGCTCCTCGACGACCTTGGTGAACGCCTCGGTCGGCACGGTCTCGGCGACGGCGCCGAACTCGGCGAGCAGCAGCGGGGCGAGGTCCGGCACCAGGTCGAGGTGGAGGAGCCGGCGCACCCGCTCGCCGACCAGCGGGTCGATCTTGTTGCGGGTCGGCCCGTAGCTCATCAGGCCGTCGGCGTAGACGTCGACGGCGGCGTCCGGGAAGAGCTGGGCGATCGTCAGCGCGGGTGCCACCTGGAGGGATTCCAGGACGAGTTCGACCCGGTCGGTGCCGAGTCCCCACAGCAGTCGCAGGTGGCGCTGGAGCATCGGCAGGTCGTCTGCGCGGGGCGTCCAGCCGCCGGGGTGCAGCGGCTCGATCGTCTCGTTCCAGTCCAGGACGCCGTCGAAGCGGTCGCGCAGCCGCTCGAAGCCGGGCATCCGGTCGAGCGGGGTGGCCGTCTCGGGGACGGCGGCGTTGGTGGTGACGAGCAGCAGGCGCCGGTCGGCGGGGCGGAAGCAGCCGCTGTCGAGGGCGGCGGCGAGGGTGGCGGCGCCGTAGAGGGTGGAGGCGCAGAAGATCTGGGTGGTGCTCATGCGGCTCCCGCCTCCTTGACGGTCGGGGCGGAGGGGGAGGCCGGGGTGCTCGGAGCGGCCGAAGTGGCCGAAGTGGCCGAAGTGGCCGAAGTGGCCGAAGTGGCCGAAGCGGTCGGCGTGGCCGGCGTCGTCGGGCGGCGGCGCTTCAGGCGGCGCAGGGCGCTCGCCCGGTCGTCGCCCATCGCGGTGAGCGCCTCGCCGAGGACGTCCTGGGGGAGGCGGCGCAGTGCGCCCGCGCTCATCGAACGCAATTTCCGCGCCACTTCCGGTTCGAATTTGGCCATGTTCCCGATGTGGTGGGAAATCACCGCGCAATAGGTGCGGACGGCCTTCGGGAGAAGCCTGTCCGCATCCGGATCGCTCATTGTTTCTTCGATCACCTGGTCGAATGCGCGAATGAAATCGAGCTGCCGTACGTCGCCGATCTGCGTGAGCGAGGTGGCGACTCCTCGCCGGTAGAAGATTCCCAGCTCACCGGTGACGGCGAAGGATTCCGCCTCCCGGTGCAGCCGCCAGATCCACGGCCGGTCCTCGGCCGTCCGCAGCCCGTGCGAGAAGTGCAGCAGCCCCCGGTCGAGCAGCCGCCGGCGGTACAGCCCGGCCCAGGCGTACGGGTAGTCCACCGAGGTCGTCCGGTCCGCCGGCAGGATCGCGTCCCGCGGCCGCAGCACCTCGCCGCGCCGCCCCACCGGCACCCGCCGCACCGACCGGCTGCGCCCGGTGACCCGGACGTGGTCGGTGCGCAGGAAGTCGCAGCCGAGGCCGTCGAGGGTGGCCACCAGCCGCTCGTAGCAGCCGGGCGCCACCCAGTCGTCGCCGTCCAGGAAGGCCAGGTACTCGCCCCGGGCCGCGTCGAGGCCGGTGTTGCGGGCGGTGGCGAGACCCTCGTTGCGCGCGTGCCGGATCAGCACCGCCCCCGGGATCTCGCGCACGGCCCGGTCCAGGAGCTCCGCGGTCCCGTCGGTCGAACAGTCGTCGACCAGCAGGAACTCGAAGTCCTCGCGGGCGTTGGCGCGCAGGCTTCTGAGGGCGTCGGGGGCATATGTCTGCACGTTGTAGAACGGCACGACGACGGAGAGCTTGACCACGCGGCCGACGCTAGGCGCCGCCCCGGCATTCGTCCTGACCGAGAGAGGGATGCCCGGTGAACACAAAGCGGCGGGCCCCTTAACCACCCCGGACCCGATCCCCTTTCTGTCCGTTTCCCGCAATGCGTCATGGTGCTGTTAACCATTTGTTGTGGCCCAGTTGGGCCGCGAATCCCCCGGCCCTCCTAGCGTCCTCGACGTGCCATCACGTACCGATCGAGCGGCGCGCGTCGCCGTACTCGCCGACTCCGACACCCGGTGGAAATGGGGCGTGCTCACCGCCCGCAGAATCACCACCGGAAGCCCGGAGAACGCCGCATCCGAAGGCCCCACGGGATTCGTCCTGCGCGGCCGGGCCACCCCCACCGCACGGCAGCTCGCCGAGACCGGCGTGTCGGACGTGGCCCCGCGCGAGGTCACGGGCGCGGAGTTCCTGCGCGAGGTGCGCGACGGCGCCTACGACGTGATCGTCCTCGCCCTCGTCGGCGGCACCGTCCGGGCCATGCTCCAGGGCCTCGCGGAGCTCTCCGCGGCCCGCCGCCCGGTGATCGTCACCGGCTACGTCGGCGTCGTCTACGAGAAGCTGGCCGACGGGCTGCTGCTGCGCCACGGCGCCGATGTCGTCCTCGCCAACTCCCGCCACGACGCCGAGCGTTTCCGCGCCGTCTACGAAGGGGTCGGCGCCGGCGCGGACGCGGTCGTGGAGGCCGCCCTGCCCTTCCTCGGCGGCGCCCCGCACGCCCCCGAGCCCGGCCGCGACACCCTCGTCTTCGCCGCCCAGCCCTCCGTGCCCGCCACCAAGGCCGAACGCGCCTACGTGCTGCGCCGCCTCGTCGAGCACGCCCGGCTGCACCCGGACCGCGAGGTGCTGCTGAAGCTGCGCTCCAAGCCCGGCGAACACACCACGCACCTGGAGGAGTTCCCGTACCAGAAGCTGGTGCGCGACCTGACCGTGCCGCCCAACTTCCGCCTCGTGTACGGGCACATGGGCGAGGTCCTGGACCGCACCGACCTGCTGGTCACCGTCTCCTCGACGGCCGCCCTCGAAGCCCTGCACCGGCGGATCCCCACCGCGATCCTCACCGACCTCGGCGTGCGCGAGGCGCTCGGCAACCACCACTTCATCGGCTCGGGCCTGCTCACCTCCTTCGACCGCCTCGACGCGCGGGCCGTGCCCCGCCCCGACGAGGAGTGGCTGGCCCGCCAGGGCGTCGCCGCCGACTCCCCGTACGAGAAGGCCTTCGACGCCGCCCGCGCGCGGGTCGCCGCACTGCTCGACGGGCCCCCGCTGCCGCCGCTCGCCCCCTACTACACGCCCGAGACCGCGGGCGGCTACCTGCCGACGGTCCTCGCCCGCCACCGGCTCGACCTCACCGCGCCGGAGCCCCGCGAGAGCGGCGTGCGCCGGATCGTCCGCGAGGCCGCGCGCGGTGCCTACCGCCACGGCGTGCAGCGCGTGGCCCCCGTCATCCGCCGTCTGGGAGAGATCTGATGACACCGCCGACGCCGACCGTCCTCGCCGTGATCCCCGCCCGGGGCGGCTCCAAGGGCGTCCCCGGCAAGAACCTGGCCACCGTCGCGGGACTGCCGCTGGTCGCCCGCGCCGTCCGCGCCTGCCTCGGCGCCCCCCGCGTCACCGACGTCGTCGTCTCCACCGACGACCCGGGCATCGCCGACGCCGCCCGCTCCTTCGGCGCGGAGGCGGTGCACCGCCCGGCCGCCCTCTCCGGCGACACCGCCACCAGCGAAGCGGCCGTCCTGCACGCCATGGACGCCTTCGAGGCCACCTCGGGCCGCCGCCCCGACGTCGTCCTGCTCGTCCAGTGCACGAGCCCCTTCCTCACCCCGGACGAGGTCGACGGCACGGCCGCGAGGATCACCTCCGGCGCGGCCGACTCGGCCTTCACCGCCGCCCCCTCGCACGGCTTCCTGTGGCGGGAGGAGCCCGACGGTGCGACCGCCACCGGCGTCAACCACGACAAGGCGCACCGCCCCCGCCGCCAGGACCGGACGCCCGAGTACCTGGAGACCGGCGCCGTGTACGCCATGGCCGCCGAGGGCTTCCGGACCCACCGGCACCGCTTCTTCGGCCGCACCGCCCTCGTCGTCACCGACCCGGCCCGGGTCCTGGAGATCGACGACCCGCACGACCTCGCGCGGGCCCGCGCCCTCGCCCCGCTCCTGGACTCCGCGGCCGGCCCGACGCTCGACGACGTCGACGCGGTGGTCCTCGACTTCGACGGCACCCAGACCGACGACCGCGTCCACATCGACGCCGACGGACGCGAGTTCGTCTCCGTCCACCGCGGCGACGGCCTCGGCATCGCGGCCCTGCGCCGGGCCGGCGTCCCGCTGCTCATCCTGTCCAGCGAGCAGAACCCCGTCGTCGCCGCCCGCGCCCGCAAGCTGCGCATCCCCGTGCTGCACGGCGTGGACCGCAAGGACCTCGCCCTCAAGCAGTGGTGCGACGAACAGGGCGTCGACCCGCAGCGGGTGCTCTACGCCGGCAACGACGTCAACGACCTGCCCTGCTTCCACCTCGTCGGCTGGCCCGTCGCGGTGGGCAGCGCCCACGACTCCGTACGGGCCGCCGCCCGTGCGGTCACCGAGACCCCCGGCGGCTTCGGAGCGATCCGCGAGATCGCCGCCTGGCTCCTCGGACCCGAGCTCCACACCCCCGCACGCTGATCCCCCGATCTCCCGAAGGAACCCTCATGAGCACCCGCCTCCGCACCCTCGGCAGCAAGACCGCCGGCCCGGGCCACTCCGTCTACATCACGGGCGAGATCGGCATCAACCACAACGGCGACCTCGAGAACGCCTTCGCGCTCATCGACGCGGCCGCCGAGGCCGGCTGCGACGCCGTCAAGTTCCAGAAGCGCACCCCCGAGATCTGCACCCCGCGCGACCAGTGGGACATCGAGCGCGACACCCCCTGGGGCCGGATGACCTACATCGACTACCGCCACCGCGTGGAGTTCGGCGAGGACGAGTACCGCGCCATCGACGAGCACTGCGGGAAGCGCGGCATCGACTGGTTCGCCTCCCCGTGGGACACCGAGGCCGTGGCCTTCCTGGAGAAGTTCGACGTCCCCGCCCACAAGGTGGCCTCCGCCTCCCTCACCGACGACGAGCTGCTGCGCGCACTGCGCTCCACCGGCCGCACGGTGATCCTCTCCACCGGCATGTCCACCCCGAAGCAGATCCGGCACGCCGTCGAGGTCCTGGGCAGCGACAACATCCTGCTCTGCCACGCCACCTCGACCTACCCGGCCAAGGCCGAGGAGCTCAACCTGCGCGTGATCCAGACGCTGCAGGAGGAGTACCCGAACGTCCCGATCGGCTACTCCGGCCACGAGACCGGCCTGCAGACCACGCTCGCCGCCGTCGCCCTCGGCGCCACCTTCGTCGAGCGCCACATCACCCTCGACCGCGCCATGTGGGGCTCCGACCAGGCCGCCTCCGTCGAGCCGCAGGGCCTGCAGCGCCTGGTCCGCGACATCCGCACCATCGAGGCCGCCCTCGGCGACGGCGTCAAGAAGGTCTACGAGTCGGAGCTCGGCCCGATGAAGAAGCTCCGCCGGGTCCAGGGGCTCGTCGCCGCATGACCGGGCAGCTGGCGTTCGTCGAGAGCCCGGTCCAGCTTCTGAACGTCCTGGAGTGGGCCCACACGGCGGCCCTCCAGGACCCGCCCCGCCTCCAGGCGGTGCCGCCCCAGCCGACCCGCCGCGCACCCGTGCCGGCGACCGGCGACCGGGACGGCGGCCGGACCGGCGGCCAGGACGGCGACCGGGGCGGCACGCCCGTCCCAGCCGCCCCGGCCGCCCCGGCCGCCCCGGCCGCCGGGCCCGGCCGTACCGGCCCCGGCGACCTCACGGTCGTCGTCCTCTCGCCCACCGACCCCATGTCCCGGGGCCAGTTGCGCCGGATGGCCCAGCTCGCCCGGGACGAGGGCGTCACCGTGAGGTGGCAGGAGGCCCGCCAGGGCCGGGGGGCCGTCGTACGGACGCTCAGGGAGCTCGCCGGGCCGCTGCGCTCGGCGGACCGGGTGATCGTCGGGGACCCGTTCTCGCGCTACGTCCAGCTGCTGCTCACCCTGTTCGGCCCCCGCCGGGTCACCGTCGTCGACGACGGCACGGCCACCATGGAGTTCGCCGCCCAACTGGCGCGCGGCGAACGCCTGGTGCGCTGGCACCGACGGGGCAGCCGGGGCCCGCGCGAACTGGTGCTCGCCCCGGTGACCTCGATGGCCCGCCGCAAGCTGGCCCCCGGCCGCCACCGCACGGTGGAGATCTTCACCTCGCTGCCGGTCGAGCCGCCGCCGGGCACCACCGTGCTCGTCAACGACTTCTCCTGGACCCGGGCCCGGTTCGGCCCGCCCCGGCTGACCCGCGGGGCCGACCTGGTCGGCACCTCGTTGGTGGAGACGGGTGTCGTCGACCCCGACGAGTACCTGCGGGCCGTGACCGTGCTGGCCCGCACCCACGGCGCCACCCGCTACTTCGCACACCGCCGCGAGAGCGCCGAGAAGCTGCACCGGATCGCGGTGGAGACCGGCCTGGAGGTGGTCCGTCCCGATCTGCCGCTGGAGCTGATCGCCCGCCGCGGGCCCATCGGGCGCACGGTCGTCAGCTTCCCGTCCACGGTCGTGCACACCCTGCCGCTGGCCCTGGCCGGCACGGGCGTGAAGGTGGCCGTCTGTGAGATCGCCCCCGAGTGGCTGCGGGAGAACGCCTCACCGCGCGCCCAGGGCTTCCTCGCGGGCGTCGCCGGGACCGCGACCCGCACCGAAAGGCTCGAATTCGGGTAAGCGTACCCACAGAGGGTGACCACCATGCCTGCGGAACCGGGATTCTTTCCCCTAACGGGTTGAACTTTTCGTGATCAACGGGCAGTTGATCTTTCTTGGGGCCTATCCTTCAAAAGGTGAACCAGTTGAAGTCCCGTGAGCCCGGCCCCGACGCGGCGCCCGCAGCGCTGCCCGGAACGCTGTCCGACCCCCTGCGCGGCGAACTGATCGCGTTCCGCAGGGACTTGCACATGCACCCCGAGCTCGGCAAACAGGAATTCCGCACCACCGCGGCGATCAAGGCCCGGCTGGAGGCGGCCGGCCTGGCGCCGCGGGTGCTCGCCACCGGCACCGGTCTGACCTGCGACATCGGCACCTGGGACGGTCGGCGGCCGATGCTGGCGCTCCGCGCCGACATCGACGCGCTCCCCATTCCCGACACCAAGTCCGTGGAGTACCGCTCCACCGTGCCCGACCGCGCCCACGCCTGTGGCCACGACGTCCACACCACCGCCGCCCTGGGCGCCGGACTCGTCCTCGCGGAGCTGGACCGGCAGGGCCGCCTCCCGGCCCCCGTGCGCCTGATCTTCCAGCCCGCCGAGGAGGTGCTGCCCGGCGGCGCCGCCGACGCGATCGCCTGCGGCGTCCTGGACGGTGTCGGCCGGATCATCGCCGTGCACTGCGATCCCCGGGTCGACGCGGGCCGGATCGGGCTGCGCGCCGGTCCCATCACCTCCGCCTGCGACCGCCTGGAGGTCACCCTCGACGGCCCCGGCGGACACACCGCCCGGCCGCACCTGACCACCGACCTGGTCACCGCCGTCGCCCGGGTCGCCGCCGACGTGCCCGCGGTGCTCGCCCGCCGGGTCGACGCCCGCTCGGGCCTCTCGCTCACCTGGGGCCGCATCGAGGCCGGTCACGCGCCCAACGTCATCCCGCAGCACGCCGAGCTCTCCGGCACCGTCCGCTGCCTCGACCTGCCGTCCTGGCGGGACGCCCCGGACCTGGTGCACGCGGCGATCGACGAGGTCGCGACCCTGCACCGGGCCAAGTCGACCGTCGACTACGTCCGCGGCGTCCCCCCGGTCGTCAACGACCCGGTCGTCACCGAGCTGCTCCGCGACGCGATGGCCGCCCGGCTCGGGCCGTGCGCGATCGAGGACACCGAGCAGTCCCTCGGCGGCGAGGACTTCTCCTGGTACCTGGAGCACGTCCCCGGCGCCATGGCCCGGCTCGGCGTCCGCGTCCCCGGCGACACCCGGGTGCGCGACCTGCACGCCGGCGACTTCGACGTGGACGAGCGGGCCATCACGGTCGGGGTGGAGCTGTTCACGGCGGCGGCCCTGCTCGACGCGGCCTCCGGGAGCTGACACCGGGTGTTCACAGAAGCGCCGATTACCGGACTTTAAGTACGACTTAATGGCTGGCCGGTCTTCGTTCCTCCGTCCGGCCCAGCCCCCGGCGTGTCGGTTCGGGCCCCGGCCCGAGCACCCGTACCAGCGTGTATGACGGGCCGTATCGGGCCGGATGCCGGGGGTTGCCAGTTGGCCGGTTCGCGTCGATCCGATAACGACTCATGAACGGGTCTTTAACTGACATCTACGCGCGTTACGATCGCCGCGAAACCAGCGCCGGAAGAGGCGCTTTCGGTCAGTCTCGAAGGGACCCTCCTCTTGCGCCGGATCACCAGGATCACCACGGTAGGCATCGCCTCCGCGGCCCTCGCCCTGTCCGCCACCGCCTGTGGCAAGTCGTCGACGGACTCCGGTTCGAGCTCCAGCTCCTCCGCCGGTGCCACCAAGGCCGCGATCGCGTACGACATCGGCGGTCGCGGTGACCAGTCCTTCAACGACGCCGCCTACGCGGGTCTGCAGAAGGCCGAGAGCGAGCTCGGTGTCAAGGGCGCCGAGGCCGAGCCGTCGCAGGGCGAGAGCGACGCCGACAAGGTCGCGCGCCTCACCTCGCTGGCCCGCGCCGGCAACAACCCGGTCATCGGCGTCGGCTTCTCCTACGCCCCGGCCATCGCGAAGGTCTCCAAGTCCTTCCCGAAGACCACGTTCGGCCTCATCGACGACACCTCGGTGACCGCCCCGAACATCGCCAACCTGGTCTTCAACGAGGAGCAGGGCTCCTACCTGGCCGGCGTCGCCGCCGCCAAGGCCTCCAAGACCGGCACGGTCGGCTTCATCGGCGGTGTCGAGGTTCCGCTGATCAAGAAGTTCGAGGCGGGCTTCGTCCAGGGCGTCAAGGACACCAACCCCAAGGCGAAGGTGCTCACCCAGTACCTGACCCAGCCGCCGAACTTCGACGGCTTCTCGAAGCCCGACCTCGGCAAGGCCGCCGCCCAGGGTCAGCTCGACAAGGGCGCCGACGTGATCTACGCCGCCGCCGGTCTCGCCGGCTCCGGCGCCATCGAGGCCGCCTCCGCCGCGGGCAAGTGGGCCATCGGCGTCGACTCCGACCAGTACAAGCAGGCGGGTCTGGCCGCGTACAAGAACCAGATCCTGACCTCGGTCACCAAGGACGTCCAGGGCTCGGTCTACAACGTGATCAAGTCGGTCAAGGACGGCAAGCCGCAGACCGGTGAGATCCGCTACGGCCTCGCCACCAACGGCGTCGGCCTGGCCGACTCCAACCCGGCGTACGTCAAGATGACCGACGTCACCGCCGCCGTCGAGAAGGCGAAGAAGGAAATCGTCGACGGCAAGATCACGGTCAAGACCACTCCGTAAGGACATCCAGGTCACGACCTGAGCCCGGGCCCGGGTCCGGTGGCACCCCCCACCGGACCCGGGCCCCGGGCCCGTTCCCGTACGGGTTTTCACTTTTCGGCAGCGCTACGCGTGTAGATGTCTCCCTGGCACGATAACTTCGCCCCGCCCTGCCCTCCCCGCTCCCACTCCTTCCGGCCAAGGAGAGTGCGTCATCAACGCGTCCAGCCCCCCTGCCGTAGAACTGCACGGCATCACCAAGCGATTCCCCGGCGTCGTCGCCAACAAGGACATCGCCATCACGGTCCGCAAGGGCACCGTGCACGCCCTCATCGGCGAGAACGGTGCCGGCAAGTCGACCCTCATGAAGATCCTCTACGGCATGCAGAAGCCGGACGAGGGCACCATCGCGGTCGACGGCGAGCAGGTCACCTTCTCCAGCCCCGGTGACGCGATCGCCCGCGGCATCGGCATGGTGCACCAGCACTTCATGCTCGCCGACAACCTGACGGTCCTGGAGAACGTCGTCCTCGGCGGCGAGAAGCTCCACGGCATCGGCGCCAAGGCGCGGAAGAAGATCCAGGAGATCTCCGACGCGTACGGTCTCGGGGTCCGCCCCGACGCCCTCCTGGAGGACCTCGGCGTCGCCGACCGGCAGCGCGTGGAGATCCTCAAGGTCCTCTACCGCGGCGCGAAGATCCTCATTCTCGACGAGCCGACCGCGGTCCTCGTCCCGCAGGAGGTCGACGCACTCTTCGACAACCTGCGCGAGCTCAAGTCCGAGGGCCTCACGGTCATCTTCATCTCGCACAAGCTGGGCGAGGTCCTGAAGGTCGCCGACGACATCACCGTCATCCGCCGGGGCACCACGGTCGGCACCGCCGACCCGAAGACCGCCACCACCAAGCAGCTCGCCGAGCTGATGGTCGGCAGCGAGCTGCCCTCCCCGGAGACCCGCGAGTCGACGGTCACCGACGTGGCGATGCTCAAGGTCGAAGGCCTGACGCTGCTGGAGAGCGGCGCCTCCGGTGCCCCGCTGACCACCGCCGCCCCGGCCGACCCGTCCGCGACCGTCACCGTGCACGAGGAGGCCGCGGTCGGCCGCAAGCTCCTCGACGACATCTCGCTCACCATCCACAAGGGCGAGATCCTCGGCATCGCCGGTGTCGAGGGCAACGGCCAGACCGAGCTCATCGAGGCCCTGATGGGCATCGCCAGCCCCGACACCGGCGTCATCACCCTCGACGGCGACGACATCTCCAAGGTCTCGGTGCGCAAGCGCCGCGAGGGCGGCATCGGCTACATCCCCGAGGACCGGCACCGCCACGGCCTGCTCCTGGAGGCCCCGCTCTGGGAGAACCGCATCCTCGGCCACGTCACCGAGGCGCCCAACTCCAAGCGCGGCATCCTCGACCCGAAGGCCGCCCGCAAGGACACCGAGCGGATCGTGCGCGAGTACGACGTGCGCACCCCCGGCATCGACGTCACCGCGGCCTCGCTCTCCGGCGGCAACCAGCAGAAGCTGATCGTCGGCCGCGAGATGAGCCACAACCCCAAGTTCCTGATCGCCGCCCACCCCACCCGCGGTGTGGACGTCGGCGCGCAGGCGCAGATCTGGGACGCGATCCGGGACGCCCGCCGCGACGGCCTCGCGGTGCTGCTGATCTCGGCCGACCTCGACGAGCTGATCGGCCTCTCCGACACCCTCCGTGTCATGTACCGCGGCAAGCTGGTCGCCGACGCCGACCCCGCCACCATCACGCCCGAGCAGCTGGGATCCGCCATGACCGGCGCAGCCACCGGCCGCCTCGAAGGCACCGAAGAGCAGCCCGAAGACGGTGACGCCCGATGATGAAGATCGACAAGGACAAGCTGATCATCGGGGCCGCCGGCCCCGTGCTCGCCCTGGTCACGTCCTTCGTGCTCACCGTCCTGGTGCTGCTCGCGACGGGCCTCGACCCGATCGAGCCGATCCGGCTGATGATCGAGAACGCCGGGTACTCCGACGTCCAGGTCCTCATCGTCAATCAGACGGGGATCTACTACCTGGCGGCCCTGGCCGTGGCCATCGGCTTCCGGATGAACCTCTTCAACATCGGTGTCGAGGGCCAGTACCGCCTCGCCGCGATGGTCTCGGCGCTGGTGGGCGCCGCCGTGGACCTGCCCGGTCCGCTGCACATCCTGCTCATCGTCGTCGTCGCCATCGCGACCGGCGCGATCTGGGCCGGCATCGCGGGCATCCTGAAGACCACCCGGGGCGTCTCCGAGGTCGTCTCCACGATCATGCTCAACGCCATCACCACCTCCCTGGTGGCCTGGCTCATCCTGCCCAAGAACTTCGGCGTCCAGCCCGCCGGCTCCAACGACCTGACCACCGGTCAGATCGCCGAGTCCGGCTGGTTCCCCGGCATCGACATGGGCGACGGCGGCCAGATCTACGGCTTCACCTTCGTCGCGCTCGCGCTCGGCGTCGTCTACTGGTTCGTCCTCAACCGCACCCGCTTCGGCTTCGACCTGCGCGCCACCGGTGAGAGCGAGTCCGCGGCCCAGGCCAGCGGCGTCGACGCCAAGAAGATGATCCTCACCGCGATGCTGATCTCGGGCGGCCTCGCCGGTCTGGCCGGCATGCCGATCCTGCTCGGCGAGTCGCACACGTACAGCCTGGCCTTCCCGGTCAACGTCGGCTTCACCGCCATCACCGTCGCCCTACTCGGCCGCAACCACCCGGTCGGCATCCTCTTCTCGGCCCTCCTCTTCGCGTTCCTCGACAAGGCGTCCTCGAACCTCGACGTCTCGGGTTACCCGAAGGAGATCACCCAGATCATGCAGGGCATCATCGTGATCGCCGTGGTCGTCTCCTACGAGCTCGTCCGCCGTTACGGCACCCGTCGCCAGCAGCAGAAGGTCGGCGAGGAGCTCGCCGCCGGCGGCGCCATCAAGACCGACAAGGAGGTCTCGGCATGAGCACCGGCACTGTCGCCAAGCCGAGCGCCGCGCCCAAGAAGGCCGGACGCCGCAAGCTGACCTGGCCCTGGATCCTGCTGATCGTCGCGGCCGGCCTCGTCCTCTTCTCGCTGGTCCGGGTCGTCTCCGGCGCCGACGACCTCACCTCCGTCGGCCAGATCTCCGGCGCGCTCCAGCTCGCCGTGCCGATCGCCATGGCCGGTCTCGGCGGCCTGTGGGCCGAGCGCGCGGGCGTGGTCAACATCGGCCTCGAAGGCATGATGGTGCTCGGCACCTGGTTCGGTGCCTGGGCCGGCTACCAGTGGGGCCCGTGGACCGGCGTGCTCGTCGGCATCCTCGGCGGCGCGATCGGCGGCCTGCTGCACGCGATCATCACCGTCACGTTCAACGTGAACCACATCGTCTCCGGTGTGGCGATCAACATCCTGGCGGTCGGCTTCACCCAGTACCTGTCGAACTTCACCTTCGACAAGGCCGAGGGCGGCTCCTCGAAGCAGTCCCCGCGCATCGATCCGATCACCGACATCACGATCCCAGGGCTCTCCGACTGGCTGATGGACCTCCAGCAGAAGCACTGGTTCCTGATCTCGGACGTCGCCGGCATCCTCGGCGGCCTGGTCACCAACCTGTCGTTGCTGACGATCGTGGCCGCCCTGCTCATCCCGGCCACCTGGTGGCTCCTCTGGCGCACGGCCTTCGGCCTGCGGCTGCGCTCCTGCGGTGAGAACCCGGTCGCGGCCGAGTCCCTGGGCGTCAACGTCTACAAGTACAAGTACATCGCCGTCGTCGTCTCCGGCGGCCTCGCCGGCCTCGGCGGCGCGTTCCTCGCGATCGTCTCCACCGGCATCTACCAGGAGGGCCAGACCGGCGGCCGCGGCTACATCGGTCTCGCCGCGATGATCTTCGGCAACTGGATGCCCGGCGGCATGGCGCTCGGCGCGAGCCTGTTCGGCTTCACCGACAGCCTCAAGCTGCGCGGCGGCGCCGAGAACGTCCACGCGCTGCTGCTGCTCGTCGCGCTGCTGCTCGTGATCGCCGCGCTCTGGCAGCTGTACCGGAAGAAGTACGTGGTGGCGGCCGTCTCCGCCGGCTTCTCCGCCGCCTTCTTCCTCTGGTACTTCCTGACCGACGAGGTCCCGAGCCAGTTCGTCGACGCCGCCCCGTACATCACCACCCTGCTCGTGCTCGCCCTCTCGGCGCAGCGCCTGCGGATGCCCAAGGCGGACGGCTTGCCGTACCGCAAGGGCGAGGGCAAGTGACGACCCAGCTCCCGGAGGCCGACTGGGACCTGCTCCGGGAGACCGCCCGCGAGGCGATGTCCCGCGCGTACGCCCCGTACTCGGGCTTCCCGGTCGGTGCGGCGGCGCTCGTGGACGACGGGCGCGTGGTCTCCGGCTGCAACGTGGAGAACGCCTCGTTCGGCCTCGCCCTGTGCGCCGAGTGCGGCCTGGTGTCGCAGCTCCAGGCGACCGGGGGCGGCCGGCTGACGCACTTCGTGTGCGTGGACGGCAGCGGCGGCCCGCTGGTGCCGTGCGGCCGCTGCCGGCAGCTGCTGTACGAGTTCGGGGGACCCGAGCTCGTCCTGGAGACGCCCGCCGGCCGCAGCACGCTGGCGGAGATGCTGCCGCAGGCCTTCGGCCCGGACCACCTGAGCAAGTAGCACGACGGAGCGGCCCTTCCGCCACCATGGAGGGGCCGCTCCCGCCTTCCCACCCGTATCACCCTCTATGCGCGTAGAAAGAGGCTCCACCATGGACGTCATCTCCGTCATCCGCACGAAGCGGGACAAGGGCGAGCTGAGCCCCGAGCAGATCGACTGGGTCATCGACGCCTACACCCGCGGCGAGGTCGCCGACGAGCAGATGTCCGCCCTGGCCATGGCGATCCTGCTCAACGGCATGAACCGGGACGAGATCGCCCGCTGGACCGCGGCGATGATCGCCAGCGGCGAGCGCATGGACTTCTCCTCCCTCTCGCGCCCCACCTCCGACAAGCACTCCACCGGTGGCGTCGGCGACAAGATCACCCTGCCGCTCGCCCCGCTGGTCGCCGCGTGCGGCGCGGCCGTGCCGCAGCTCTCCGGCCGGGGCCTCGGCCACACCGGCGGCACCCTCGACAAGCTGGAGTCCATCCCGGGCTGGCGGGCGCTGCTCTCCAACGAGGAGATGCTGCACGTCCTGGACACCACCGGCGCGGTCATCTGCGCGGCGGGCGACGGCCTGGCCCCCGCGGACAAGAAGCTCTACGCGCTCCGTGACGTGACCGGCACGGTGGAGGCCATCCCGCTGATCGCCTCCTCGATCATGTCGAAGAAGATCGCCGAGGGTACCGGCTCGCTCGTCCTCGACGTGAAGGTCGGCACCGGCGCCTTCATGAAGAACATCGAGGACGCCCGTGAGCTGGCCTCCACGATGGTGCAGCTCGGCACCGACAGCGGTGTGAAGACCGTCGCGCTGCTCACCGACATGTCGACCCCGCTCGGCCTCACCGCGGGCAACGCCCTGGAGGTCCGCGAGTCCGTCGAGGTCCTCGCGGGCGGCGGTCCCCAGGACGTCGTCGACCTCACCATCGCCCTCGCGCGCGAGATGCTGACCGCGGCCGGCATCAAGGACGCCGACCCGGCGAAGGCCCTCGCGGACGGCTCCGCGATGGACGTCTGGCGCCGCATGATCGCGGCCCAGGGCGGCGACCCGGACGCGACCCTCCCGGTCGCCCGCGAGCAGCACGTCATCACCGCCCCGTCCTCCGGCGTCCTGACCCGTCTCGACGCCTACGACATCGGCATCGCCGCCTGGCGCCTGGGCGCCGGCCGCGCCCGCAAGGAGGACCCGGTGCAGGCCGGCGCGGGCGTCGAGCTGCACGCCAAGCCGGGCGACACGGTCACGGCGGGCCAGCCCCTGCTGACCCTCCACACGGACACCCCGGAGAAGTTCGACTACGCCCTGAAGTCCCTGACGGCGGCGTGGGACATCGCCCCGGCCGGCACCTCGTTCACGGCGAACCCGATCGTGCTGGACCGCATCGCGTAGCCAGGAGATCGCCCCTGGCATGTGCCAGTGACACCTTCGGGTGAACGGGACCGGTAGCCCCCCGCCGGTCCCGTTCGGCATGCTGGGATCGGTGACGACCGATTGAGGAGCACACCATGAGCGCACTCACCGTCGACCACTCGTCCCACGGGTACGGGTGGAGCGATCTCGTCCGGCTCTGGGAGGGGACGGACGCACCCGAGGGCTGCAAGGTGGAGATCATCGAGGGGATCATCACCGTGTCACCGCCGCCGTCCAACAAGCACAACTACATCGCCGACAGGATCCAACGGGCGCTCTACAGGGTCATTCCCGACGACTGGGGGATCTATCAGACGCTCGGTACGACAGTCCCGTCCCGCCAGGGGCTGTTCATCCCTGACCTGGCCGTAGTGCCTCAGAAAGTCCTGCACGGAGAAGGCGGCCACTTCGTCGCTGCCGACGGTGCCGAGATGATCGTAGAGATCACGTCGCCGTCGAATGCGGCCACCGACCGCATCACGAAAGCCGCCGGATACGCGCATGCCGGAGTGCCGCTCTACCTACTCGTCGACTCCTTCGCGCCCGGCGGGCCCACCGTCACCCTCTACGGCGAGCCGAAGGGCGACGTCTACCGCGTCCTGAGCGCCGTCCCCTTCGGCGAGGGCATCCACCTCCCCGCCCCCTTCGACCTCACCCTCGACACCGCCGACTTCCCCGTCAGCTGAGCAGCCCCACCAGGTCCCGCATGTCGTCGAAGACCACCGTGCCCGGCCCCGCCAGGCGGTCGGCCCGGGTGAGCCCCCCGGCGTAGCCGAAGGCGCGCATGCCGGCGGCGCGGGCGGCCTGGACGCCGTACGGGCTGTCCTCGACGACCGCGCAGCGCTCGGGCGGGACGCCCATCGTGGCGGCGGCGTGCAGGAAGAGGTCGGGTGCCGGCTTCGGGTGGGGGACGTGGCGGGCGCTGAAGAGGCGGCCCTCGAAGCGGTCGAGGAGGCCCGTGCGGGTGAGGTTGGCGCGGATGCTCTCGGGGCTGCCGTTGGAGGCGAGGCAGAAGGGGACGTCGAGGGCGTCGAGGACGTCCGTGATGCCCTCGACCACGGTCAGCTCCGCGTCCAGCGCCTCCTCGTAGCGGTGCCGGAAGGCGTGCTGCCAGTCCGGGGCCAGGGTGCGGCCGGCCCGCTCCTCGACGAGCGTCGTGAGGCGCTTGTGGGAGACGCCGATGAAGAGCTCGGCCATCTCCGTCTCGGTGAACTCCGCGCCCACCTCCGCGAAGACCTCCCGGTCCACCCGGCAGTAGACGCGCTCGCTGTCGACCAGAACACCGTCACAGTCGAAGATCACCAGTTCGACACGATCATGAGTCATGGGCCGAGCCTAAGGGGCGCCGCAAGAGCGGCGCGATGAGTTACGGGGGCGGCGGCGGTCTGCCTGGTGTGGACACCCATCGCACTCTCGAACTGCGGCTCACGGGCCGCACCGATCCGGACGAGCTCGGGCGGCTCTGCGCCCTCCTCGCCGCCGCCGAGCCCACCGACGTGGTCTGCGAGCTCGGCGGCCTCGGCCGCCGGGCCGACCTCGGCGTCGTGGACGCCCTGGCCCGGCTGCGGCTGGCCGCCCGGCGGCGCGGGCACCGGCTCACCTTCCGGGGAGCCGGGCCCGAGCTGCGCGCCGTGCTCGGCCTCGTCGGCCTCGACGGACTGCTCTGAGGGCTACGCCTCCAGCCGCGGCGGCAGGTCGAACAGCGGGAACCAGCGCTTGGTGTCCAGGAAGAAGTCCATCCCGCCGACCTTCCCGTCGTGCAGCTGGAGCACGATCAGCGCCCACGGGGCGAAACCGCCCTCCGGGTCCGGGTGGTAGTGCGCGAAGGCCGGCGAACCGTTCGCCACGGTCGGCACCAGCTTCGAGCCCCGGCACACCTCGCCGACCCCGAGCATCCAGCCCACGATGTCCTCGTGGCCGCGCAGCCACAGGTCGTAAGGCGGCATGGACATCGTCGCGTCCTCGTGGAGGAGCGCGGTCAGCGCCTGCATGTCGTAGCCCTCGAAGGCCGCCACGTACCGGTCGAGGAGCGCCTTCTGCTCCTCGTCCAGCGGGTCCGCCGCGTCCGAGGCGGCCGGCGCCTGCTCGGCCAGCGTCGCCCGGGCCCGCTGGAGCGCGCTGTTGACGGAGGCGACGCTCGTGTCGAGCAGCTCGGACACCTCGCTCGCCTTCCACGCGAGGACCTCGCGCAGGATCAGCACCGCCCGCTGCTTCGGCGGCAGGTGCTGGAGCGCCGCCACGAAGGCGAGCCGCACGGTCTCCCGGGAGACCGCCGTCTCCGCGGGGTCGGCCACCGAGGGCAGCACCCGCCCGTCCGGCACCGGCTCCAGCCAGGTGATCTCGGGGCGCTCGTTGAGCCGGGCCTGCGCCACCGGCGTCGGATCCGTGAGATCCATCGGACGGGCCCGGCGGTTGCCCGCGTTGAGGGAGTCGAGGCACACGTTGGTGGCGATCCGGTACAGCCAGGAGCGCAGCGAGGAACGCCCCTCGAAGGAGTCGAGCGCACGCCAGGCGCGCACCATCGTGTCCTGCACCGCGTCCTCCGCCTCGAAGGCGGATCCCAGCATCCGGTAGCAGTAACCCGTCAGCTCCGTACGGTACTTCTCCAGATCGTCGGTCAGCACGTCCATCGGCCCCACCCCACTCGCCCCTCACCGGCACCGGGGTTCGGAGCCGATGAGGGGAAGCTATCGCAGGGCACCGACAACGCGGGGCCTTCCGGCGTCACGTGCCCGGCTTGCGCCCGTACACGTACACGTCGTCACCGTTCCTGAGCAGGTTCCAGTACGCCTTGGCGTCGGCGGACCGCATGTTCACGCAGCCGCCCGAACCCGGCGGGTTCCACATGGACTTGGTGGTCGAGTGGAAGGCCTGCCCGCCGTCGAAGAACTGGGCGTACGGCATCGAGACGTTGTACAGCGTCGACCAGTGGTTGATGTTGCGCCAGTAGATCTTCTTCGCGCCGGTACGGGTCGGCGTGCTCGCCTTGCCCGTGCGCACCGGCACCGGGCCGAACTTCAACCGGGAGCCGTCCTGGATCCAGGTGAGCTGCCGGGTCAGGTCGACGCAGGCGATCCGGCCCTTGTTCGTCGGACACTTGCGGTCCTTGTTGGGATTGGTCCCGGCCGCCCGCTGCGCCAGCATGGTCGACATCGTGCGCCAGGTGACCGTACCGGCGTACCCCTGCGTCGGGGTGATCCCGTGCTTGCCCTGGAAGGCCTGGATCGCCTTGCAGTCGGCGAGCGACTGGCGCCCGTCGACCGGCCGGCCCAGGAACTTCTCCACCTGCTTCTGGTACGGGCCGGTCGTCACGTTGCAGGACGCCGCCGCCGCGGGCGCGGTGCCCAGCGCCACTGTGGTGGGTACCACCAGCGCCGTGACCGCGAGGCCGATGCCGGCCCTCCTCCGTATCGCGTTCATGATCGTCAACTCCCCCTTGAGTCCTGTCCCTTACGACGCTCGGGGGAGTCGAACAGTTGCAGCGGGTCAGCAGGCGACCGGCAGCCGTCGGGCCTCGATGCGGCGGGCCTCGACCCGCGCGCTGTGCGAGCCGTAGAGGGTGACCGACACGACGCCGAGCACCGCCACCAGACCGATCAGGACCGTCCCGGCCCAGCCGCCCGCGTGGAAGGCGATGGCGCCGAGCGTGCCGCCCGCGCTGCTGCCGAGGTAGTACGCGGACTGGTAGAGCGCCGAGGCCTGCGCGCGGCCGGTCTTGGCCGTGCGGCTCACCGAGGAGGAGGCGACCGCGTGCCCGGCGAAGAAGCCGGCCGTGATCAGCACCAGGCCCGCGAGGACGGCGGGCAGCGAGTCGGCGAGCGAGAGCAGCAGGCCCGCCGCCGTCGTGGAGACGGCCAGGTACAGCGCCCCGCGGCGGCCCATCCGGCCGACCAGCCGGCCCGCGGCGGCCGAGGAGACCGTGCCGACCAGGTAGACCAGGAAGATCGAGCCGATCACGCCCTGCGGGAGCGAGAACGGCGCCTCGACCAGCCGGTAGCCGATCACCGTGTACACGGCGCCGAACACCGTCATGAACAGCGCGCCGATCACGTAGAGCCGCATCAGCAGCGGGTCCGCGAGGTGCCCCCGGACGGTCCGGCCGAGCGCCTTCGGGTTCAGCGAACCGGGCGTGAAGTGCCGGGCCTTGGGCAGCAGCGCCCGGAAGGCGATCGCGCAGACCACGGCCATCAGGCCGACGGCCGCCAGAGCCGCCCGCCAGCCCCACAACTGCGCGACCCAGCCGGTGACGATCCGCCCGCTCATGCCGCCGATGGAGTTGCCCGCCACGAACAGGCCGATCGCGGCGATCAGCGCCTTCGGCCGCACCTCCTCGGCGAGGAAGGCCATCGCCGAGGCCGGCACTCCGGCCAGCGCCGCGCCCTGCACCGCGCGCAGCACGACCAGGCTCTCCAGGCTGGGGGCGAGCGGGACGAGGAGTCCGACGGCGACGGCGACCGCGAGCGAGGCCGTCATCATCGAGCGCCGCCCGAAGCGCTCGGACAGGGCGCTGAGGGGGAGGACGCACAGGGCGAGCGCGCCGGTCGCGGCGGACACCGTCCAGGAGGCGGCCGACGCGGTGGCGCCGAACTCGGCCGAGACGGCGGGGAGGAGGGCCTGGGTGGAGTAGAGGAGGGCGAAGGTGGCCACTCCCGCGGCGAACAGCGCGAGGCTCATCCGGCGGTAGCCGGAGGCACCGGGGGAGAGGCGGGAATCGGCGGCCGGGCTGGTGGCGGCCGCCTTGGTACTGGCGGAAGGCATGTCTCGAACGTAGGACGCCCCGGTTCATGCGTCCAATGCACGGAACTGCTGTAATCGTTCCCATGCTGCATGAGTACAGGTCACAGCCTCGCCTGTCACCGAACAGTAACGAAGAAGACATGGGACTGCTGCTCGCGCCGCGGCTCGCGTACTTCGCTGCCGTCGCCCGGCACGAGCACGTGACCCGGGCCGCCGCCGAGATGGGCGTACCCCAGTCGACCCTCTCGCGGGCCGTGGTCCGGCTGGAGGAGGACCTCGGCGTCGCCCTGTTCGCCCGCCGCGGCCGCACGGTCTCGCTCACCCCGGCCGGCCGCCGCTTCCTCGCCTCCGCCGAGCGGGCGCTCGCCGAGGTCGAGAAGGCCGCCGACTCGGTACGGGCCGACGCCGACCCCACCGCAGGGCGGGTCGCGTTCGGCTTCCTGCACACCATGGGCTCCGAGACCGTGCCCGGCCTCATCCGGGCCTTCCGGGTCGACCACCCCCGGGTCCGCTTCACCCTGGTGCAGAACTACGGCGAGGCGATGATCGAACGGCTCCGCGCCGGCGAGCTCGACCTGTGCCTGACCTCGCCCGTGCCGGACGCGCCCGACCTGGTCGGCCGCCGCCTCGACGAACAGCGGCTGCGGCTCGTCGTCCCCGACGACCACCGCCTCGCGGGCCGCAAGCGCATCCGCCTGGCCGAGGCGGCCGACGAGACCTTCGTGACCCTGGAGCCCGGGTACGGGCTGCGCCGCATCACCGACGACCTGTGCGCCCAGGCCGGGTTCACGCCCCGGATCGCCTTCGAGGGCGAGGAGGCCGAGACCCTGCGCGGCCTGGTCGCCGCGGGTCTCGGCGTGGCCCTGCTGCCCCCGCCGGCCGTCGCCCGCCCGGGCGTCGTCGAGCTGGGCGTGACCTCCCCGCGGGCGGCCCGCGAGATCGGCGTGGCCTGGCTCGACGGGCACCCGGACACGCCTCCGGTGGCCGCCTTCAAGAAGTTCCTGCTGGGCAAGCGGGGCAGCCTGCTGCCCGAGTGAAAGCGGGCGGCGGCGCGTGACGGCGGCGGGACGGGCCGGGGGCCCGTCCCGCGGTCCGCGTCCGGCCGGTCCTACCGCAGCGAGCGTCCGAAGCCCGCCGCCAGCGGCATCCGCAGCCCCAGCGGCGGCGGCGCGGCCATCGCGTCCGCGAGCGGCCGGCTCTGCGGGTGCGCGAAGAGCGCGGACAGGACGAAGTCGGCCGCCAGAGCGCCGACTTCGTCGTGGTACTGGCGCAGTGCGTGCCCGTCGGCGTGCACCTCGAAGCGGCAGGTGTCCCGGTTGGACTTCTTGGCCCGCTCGGCGAAGCGGTAGGACAGCTCGGGGTCGGTCCGGGCGTCGTTCGTCCCGTGCACGATCAGCACCCGCCGCCCGACGAGCTGCCGCACCGGCTCCGGCTCGGCCGCCCGGTCCTCCTCGGGCAGCCAGGGCGCGAGCGCCAGGACCGCCGCCACCGCCGTGTGCCCGGCCGCCCGCAGGGCCGCCCGGCCTCCCATCCCGCGACCCAGGAGGCAGACCGGGACGTCTCCGTAGCGCCGTACCGCCTCGGACACCGCCCAGGAGGCGTCCCCGGCCAGCTGGGCGTCCGTGCCGTTCCAGCCGCGGCCGCGGTAGCGGACCACGTGCGCGACCAGGCCGTCGGCCCGGCCCGCGCGGGCCAGCCGGCGCGCCAGCGGCAGCGCCGTCGCGTGGGCGAGGGGCGAGGGGCCCCGTGCGGAGGAGGTCTCGCCGTCCGGGAGCAGCAGGACCACCCCGCCCGCCTCGGTGACCGGGGTCGTCGCTCCTGCGGGCCGCCCGAGCCGGGGTGTCCGGGAGCCGGCCGTCCCTACGAGTGCGTAGTGCGCCATGGCAGAACAGTCTCAGAAGCCGAGGTGTACGCCATCCGTACGCGCGGTCACTGTTACGTATCGCCCGGCGCGCCCGTCGGCCGAACGGCCGCTTCCCTCACGTCCGTTCGAAGCAGTGCACGCTGCCGACCGGGACGAAGCCCCGCCGCGCGTACCAGTGGCGCGGCCAGTCGTCGGCCAGCGCGATCAGGAAGGTGGTGGTGCAGCCGGCCTCGGCGCCCATCCGCAGCGCGGTGTCCAGGACGACGCCCGCGTGGCCCTGCCCCAGGTGGGAGGCGGCCGTGACGAGGTCCTCGATCTGGGCGACGCCGACGGCCGGGTCCACGTACAGGTCGGCCCAGGAGGCCGGCTCGCCGAACTCGTCGTGCGAGGCGAGGAAGCGCACGTCGGCGGCGCCCCGGCGGCGTGCCGCGCGCCGCTCCACCAGGGTGTGGATCACCTCGTCCGGGGCGTCCGGCAGGAACCGCCGCTGGCTGTCGGCGAGCGCCCCGCGCAGCGCCGGCAGCTCCACCTCGCGGGCCCCGCCGCGCTCGGGCAGCGGACCGGTGTGGCGCATCACGACCGTGCGCGTGAGGGCGTACCCGGCCCGGGCCAGCGGCTCGGCGCACGCCTCCCCGGTCGCCGCGTCCAGCACGTACACGGCCCGGTGCGCCAGCGGGGCCATCGCCGCGTCGACGTGGCCGGGCAGCGCCTCGGGGTCGGTCGGTCCGTCGATCAGGACGTGGTTGTTCCCGTAGGACAGCGCGTACGTGTCGTCGAGCGCGGCGAACCCGCCGGGCACCGGCAGGATCCGCTCGGCCTGCCGGCGCGTGAACGCGGACAGGAAGGCGTGGATCCGGCGCAGTTCGGCGGCGTCGGAGGCGGGGTTGCGGGGTGCGGGCGCGGCGGGCGGCATACCGCCAGGCTAGGGCGCCGGGCGGCCCGTGCGCACCGGAAATTCGGGCCCTGCGAAAGGCGCGGAAGGGGCGCGCTCTACGCGCGTAGGCGCTAGAGTGCCGAAATGACGAGCCAGATCCCCAGCACCCCCGCCGCGGACCAGATCCGCCGTGCCCCGAAGGTGCTTCTCCACGACCACCTCGACGGCGGTCTGCGCCCCGGCACGATCATCGAACTCGCCCGCGCCCAGGGCTATGAGAGCCTCCCCGAGACCGAGCCCGACAAGCTGGGTATCTGGTTCCGGGAGGCCGCCGACTCCGGCTCCCTGGAGCGCTACCTGGAGACCTTCGCACACACCTGCGCCGTCATGCAGACCCGCGAGGCCCTGGTCCGGGTCGCCGCCGAGTGCGCCGTCGACCTCGCCGAGGACGGCGTCGTCTACGCCGAGGTCCGCTACGCCCCCGAGCAGCACCTGGAGGGCGGTCTCACCCTCGAAGAGGTCGTCGAGGCGGTCAACGAGGGCTTCCGCGAGGGCGAGCGCCTGGCCAGGGCGAACGGCCACCGCATCCGCGTCGGCGCCCTGCTCACCGCGATGCGGCACGCCGCCCGCGCCCTGGAGATCGCCGAACTCGCCAACCGCTACCGGGACACCGGGGTCGTCGGCTTCGACATCGCGGGCGCCGAGGCGGGCTTCCCGCCCACCCGCCACCTCGACGCCTTCGAGTACCTGAAGCGGGAGAACAACCACTTCACCATCCACGCCGGCGAGGCCTTCGGCCTGCCGTCGATCTGGCAGGCCCTCCAGTGGTGCGGCGCCGACCGGCTCGGCCACGGTGTGCGCATCATCGACGACATCGAGGTCGCCGACGACGGCTCGGTCACCCTCGGCCGGCTCGCCGCGTACGTGCGGGACAAGCGGATCCCGCTGGAGATGTGCCCCACCTCCAACCTGCAGACCGGCGCGGCCGACTCGTACAAGCACCACCCCATCGGGCTGCTCCGCAAGCTGCACTTCCGGGCCACCGTCAACACGGACAACCGCCTGATGAGCGGCACCAGCATGAGCCGGGAATTCGAATTCCTTGTCGAGGCATTCGACTACACGCTCGACGACATGCAGTGGTTCACGGTCAATGCGATGAAATCAGCGTTCATTCCTTTCGATGAACGCCTCGCAATGATCAACGACGTGATCAAGCCCGGCTATGCCGAGCTGAAGTCCGAATGGCTGTTCCAGCAGACGGCCACGACCAGCGACTCTTCCCGCCAGGCGAGCTGACTGCTTTCCGCGGGATGATCATCGGAGCGGCCGGGCCCACCACGCCCGGCCGCCTTTCGGTGTTTGCGGCCGGGGCTTCCGCTGATTAGTTTGCGTAGCCACTCTGCATTCCCCACTGAGATTCCTGAGGAAGATTTTCTGATGAAGCAGTCTGCCGCCAAGACGCTCGGTGTCGCCGCTCTCGGTGCCGCTTTCGCCGCTGCCGCCGCCGGCACGGCCTCCGCCGCGCCCTCGCTGCCGCTCGGCACCGACGCGCTCGGCACGGTCACCAGCATCGTGCCGCTCGGCGAAGACGTGACCGACCTCCCCTCCGGCGTCGCCGAGACCCTCGGAGCCGGCCAGAACGCCCTCAACCTCGGCGCCGAGCAGGGTGTCGGCACGCTCCCGCAGATCACCGACCAGGCCGGCAAGGCCCTCCCGCCGGTCACCGAGCAGGCCACCAAGGTCCCCATGGACGGCGTGCAGAACGGCCTCGCCCACACCCCCGCCGGCCAGCTCACCGGCCTCCTCGGCGGCCTCCCGGTCGGCCAGCTCACCGGCGGCCTGCCCACCGGCGGCCTCGGCCTGCCGGTCTGATCCCCCCCGGATCCACCCGCACCACGCCCGAGGGCGCCCCTCCCGGACCGGGAAGGGCGCCCTCGGGCGTATCAGGCGTACGTACGCGGTGGCGGTGCGGACCGCCTACCAGGCGGCACTCGGCGACTTCTCCGCCGGCAGCAGCACCCACAGCGCCAGGTAGAGCAGGAACTGCGGGCCGGGCATCAGACACGACACCAGGAAGATCAGGCGCATCGTCCCCGAGGAGATGCCGAAGCGCCGTGCCAGCGCCGCGCACACTCCGCCGATCATGCGTCCGTCTCGGGGGCGGGCAAGTGCGGCCATGGTGGGCTCCTTCGGAGTCTCGCGGAGGCCGCTTCGCCGGGCCCCCGCTGTGACTCCATCCTCGCCCGGACCCCGGGGACGAAGCGTCGGTCTACGGGGCGATGCCGACCCTGGGAATCGTCGGGGTCGCCCCCTGAGGGGAACGCCCCCGTCTCCTCCCGGAGGAGGACCGCGCCCCCGACCTGCGGCGCAGTCGCGCCCGCCCGGCCGGGACCACGAGCAGATGGGCCAGGGCCACGCCCGCGGTGTTCAGGAGCACCGAGTCCACGTCCACGACCTGCCCGGGCACCGCCGTCTGCAACAGCTCGATCGCCGTCGACAGCAACGCCCCCGCCGCCGTCGTCCGGGCCAGCGACGCCCACGGCGACACGGAGAGCCGCCCGTCGGCCAGCGGCAGCAGCACCCCGAGCGGGGCCAGGAGCAGCAGCCCCCCGGCGATCCGCCGGACCGCCTCGGCCGGGCCGAGCGCCAGGTCGATCCTGATCCCGGCCAGCGGGGTCAGGTTCGGCGCGGTCACCCAGGCCACGTCCCGTGGGCGGAGCGTCACCCAGGCGACGAACAGCAGATGAGCGAGGAGAAGGGCGAACCCCGCCGCACGCACGACCACGGCGGCACTGCCGCCCGAACCGTCGGAATCAACCGAACCTTGACGCTGCACGCCCCCCAAGACGCACGCCCCGGCGGAATCGGTTCCGCCGCCCCGAAGACGGAGGTCAGGGGCGCGCCGGAGCACGATGAGGAAGCCGGGTCGGGGCCGGCGGTCAGGAGGTCGTCGGCGTCGGCGCGCCCGGTGACCCGATCGGGGCCGTCGGCACCGTCGAGTCCGGGCGCTCCTTCAGTTCCTGCGTGCACCGGTAGCGCCGCGGCTCGTACGCGCCCGGGCCGCCGAGCAGCACCGTGTCGTCGCCCGCGCCCGCCGCGCTCTCCGCGAAGGTGCACACGATCTGCGCGAACGCCGTCGGCGGCAGGTCCTCCGGCTGACGGCTCAGCCGCAGCGTGCCCTTCGGGTCGCCCCGGTGGCCGGCGGTCACCACGAGCGGGCCCTTCACGGCCGTGGCGAACCCGGCCTGCCGCTCGTCCTGGGACGGCTCCGTCCCCAACTGCGCGAGCAGCGCCGAAGCCGTGCGGACGGGATCGGCCACGGCCTTCTCCTCCGGCAGCGGCGAGCGGCGGTCCACCCGCTCCAGCTGCGCCCCGCACAGCAGGTACACGCGCAGCGGCACGCCCTGCGTCCCGGAGGCCTCCGTCTCACCGCTCACGTCGCACGGCACCCGGGAGGGGGCCGCGCCCGCGTCCACCGGCACCGAGGTCGTCCTGATCCCGCAGCCGGAGACCAGCCCGGCGGCCAGGGCCACGCCCATGACGAGCAGGGCACCCGTACGGTGACGTCTCAACGCTCCCCCACCTCGCCCTGGCTGCTGCGGGTCTGCAGCTCCCGTGCGATCCCGGAGGCGTCCCGGGGCAGCCGCAGCACGAACACCGCGCCGTCCACCCGGCCTTCCTCGTCCGTCGAGTTGGCGGCGCTGATCGAACCGCCGTGGATCAGCGCGTTCTCCATGGCGATCGACAGGCCGAGACCGCTGCCCTCGGACCGCGGCCGGGAGGCGCTCGCCTTGTAGAAGCGGTCGAAGACGTGCGGCAGGACCTCCACGGGGATGCCGGGCCCGTGGTCGCGCACCGCGATCACCAGGTCCTCCCTGTCCTCCCCGCCCTCGCCGCCCTCTGCGTCCCCGCCGTGCTCGGGCACCTCGGTCCGCACCGAGACCCGCACCGGCGAACCGCCGTGCTTGAGCGCGTTGCCGATCAGGTTGGCCAGGATCACGTCGAGCCGGCGCGGGTCGAGGCGCGCCACGATCCCGCGCTCGGCGTCCAGGTCCACCGCGTCCAGCCAGGCCCGCGCGTCGATGCACGCGGTGATCTGGTCGGCGATGTCCACGTCGTCGAGGACGAGCCGCGCGGTGCCCGCGTCGAAGCGGGTCACCTCCATCAGGTTCTCCACCAGGTCGTTGAGCCGCCGGGTCTCGCTGACCACCAGCGCCACCGCCGGGGCGATCATCGGGTCGAGCGTGTCCTGCTCGTCCTCCAGGACCTCGGTGACGGCCGTCAGCGCGGTCAGCGGGGTGCGCAGCTCGTGCGACATGTCGGCGACGAAGCGGCGGCTCGCCTCGTCCCGGGCGCTCATGTCCGCGACCCGCTTCTGCAGCGATTCGGCGGCGCCGTTGAACGTACGCGAGAGATCGGCCAGTTCGTCGGTGCCGGAGACCTGCAGGCGGGTGTCCAGCTTGCCCTCGCCGAGCTGCCGGGCGGCCTCGCCGAGCCGCTGCACCGGCCGCAGCACGGTGGCGGCCGCGACCTGCGCGAGCAGCACGGAGCCGATCACCGCGAGCCCGGTGGCGATCCCGAGGGACCAGGACAGGGAGTTGAGGTCGGCCTTCTCCGCGGCGAGCGACTTGAACATGTAGCCGGTCGGCCCGCCGCCGTCGATCTTCGTCCCGCCGACCAGGAACGGCGTCGAGCCGCGCTGCGTCCGCTGCCAGAACAGGTGGTACGGGAAGTCGTTGGCGTCCGTCACCGGTCGCTTGGTCGCCACCGCGGTCTGCAGCGAACGCGGTACGTCCGCGAGCGTGAACGCGTCCGGGTCGGAGGCGCCGACGATCGGCTTGCCCGCGTCGCGCTCCCCGATGAGCAGCACGCTGTAGCCGGCGCTGCCGCTCGCCATCTGCTCGGCGGTGCGCCGCAGCTCCTCCTCCGTGGGCCGCGGCGGCAGCGTCGCCGCCCGGTTCTGCATCTCCTGCCGGAAGTCGTTGAGCGCCCCGTTCTGGGTGCGCGTGAGCACCGCCTCACGGTTCAGCCAGTACGCGATGCCGGAGGCGGCGGCGGCAGCGGTGAGCGCGACGAGGGCGAACACGATGACGAGCCGGAGCCGCAGGCTGGTGAGCCGGAGCCCCGCGATGATCCCTTTGCTCACGCAGGGACGTCCAGCCGGTAACCGACACCCCGCACCGTGCGGATCAGGGTCGGCGAGGACGGCACGTCCTCGACCTTCGCCCGCAGCCGCTGCACGCAGGCGTCCACCAGCCGCGAGTCGCCCAGGTAGTCGTGCTCCCACACGAGCCGCAGCAACTGCTGGCGCGACAGGGCCTGTCCGGGCCGCCGGCTCAGCTCCAGGAGCAGCCGCAGCTCGGTCGGGGTGAGCTGGAGGTCCTCGCCGTTCTTGGTGACGGTCATCGCCGAGCGGTCGATGACCAGCGAGCCGAAGCTGGCCGAGTCGGTGGACTCCCGCTCGCCGCGGCGCAGCACCGCCCGGATCCGGGCGTCGAGCACCCGGCCCTGGACGGGCTTGACCACGTAGTCGTCGGCTCCGGACTCCAGGCCCACGACCACGTCGATGTCGTCGCTGCGGGCCGTGAGCAGGATGATCGGCAGCTGGTCCGTGCGCCGGATCCGACGGCACACCTCGAAACCGTCGATGCCGGGCAGCATCACGTCCAGCACGACCAGGTCGGGCCGCTGTTCCTTCAGCAGCTTCAGACCGTCCTCTCCCGTCGCCGCGGTGGCCACACGGTGGCCCTGGCGGGACAGGGAGAGTTCGAGGGCCGTGCGGATGGCGTCGTCGTCCTCGATCAGCAACAGGAAAGGCACGGGCTCATTCTGTCCCATCGGCCGTCCGAGTTCGACCGTCCGGCCGGGCCGCTGTGCGACCCCCCGCCTGTGACACGCCTGTGACAGTCGGGGGACACCGCCATGAAGTGGGCCGGGCAGGCTTTTCGACATCAGGGACCTACGGACTCCGAACGACGGGGGGCGCGGAATGAACGCACTGCACAGCACCACCTCAAGCGCAGTTGTCACGCGTCTCCACGACGTCACACGGAGCACCGAGAAGTCCGGCGCGGTGAACGGACGGGGGTGCGTTCGCAGCGTCGGGCGTCAGTACAAGGCGCCGTACATGGTCGCCGTGACTGACGGGGCAGCGGTGTACGGGGAGGTCACGGGGGAGCGCTCCGGCTGTTCGGAGGCCGAGTTCACGGCCTACGTCCAGGAGCGCCGGGCCTCCCTGTACGCCACCGCCTACCACCTGACCGGTGACCGTTTCGAGGCCGAGGACCTGCTGCAGAGCGCGCTGTTCTCCACGTACCGGGCCTGGGACCGGATCAGCGACAAGGCCGCGGTCGGCGGCTACCTGCGGCGCACCATGACCAATCTGCACATCAGCGCCTGGCGCCGGCGCAAGCTCAACGAGTACCCGACCGAGGAGCTCCCGGAGACGGTGGGCGAGACGGACGCGATGCGGGGCACCGAGCTGCGCGCGGTCCTGTGGCAGGCGCTGGCCCGGCTGCCCGAGCTCCAGCGCACGATGCTGGTGCTGCGCTACTACGAGGGCCGCACGGATCCGGAGATCGCCGAGATCCTGGACATCAGTGTCGGCACGGTGAAGTCGAGCATCTGGCGCTCGCTGCGAAGGCTGCGCGAGGACGAGGTGCTGAGCTTCGGCCGTGACGAGGAGGAGTCCTTCGGGCAGCTTGTCGCCTGAAGGCGGTACGGGGGACCACGGGGGAAAACGGGGGACCGTACGGGGGTAACGGGGTAACGGGGGAAGAACGGCGAGGGCCGGACAGGATCGGGGGATCCTGTCCGGCCCTCGGCGCGTGGGGAGCGCGTGCGGCGGGTCAGCGGGTCAGCGGGTCGCGGGGGTGCGGCAGCGGCCGGCCGCCGCGGCGGCCAGGCGGCCCAGGGCCTCGTCCTTGCCGCAGGGGTGGGCGCCCAGCGCGGTCTGGCGGGCGACGATGGAGCGTTCGGCGCGCATCAGGCGCCAGCCGCGGCGCAGCAGGAAGGGGACCGACTTGCGGCCCTCCTTCAGGTCGCGCAGCAGCCGGCGGCGGAAGGTGGTCGACGGGCGGCCGCGCAGGCAGAGCGCGTCGGCGAGGACGCCGAGCTCACGGCAGCGCTCCACGATGTCGGCGGCGAAGATGCCCTCCGCGACGAACAGCGGGGTCCGCTCGATGTCGAGCGTCTCGCGGTCCACGCGCGAGCTGGTCGCGATGTCGTACACGGGGACGGCGGTCCGGCCGCTGCGGCAGAGCTCGACGATCGCGGCGACCGCCGCGTCCCCGTCCCAGGAGAGCGGGGAGTCCCAGTCGATGTCCGCGCTGTCCTCGACCAGCGGCAGCGTGGGGTCGTCGGCCTCCTTGTAGAAGTCGTCGAGGCGCAGCACCGGCAGACCGGTGACGGCGGCGAGGGACGACTTGCCGGAGCCTGAGGGGCCCGAGAGCAGGACGACCCGGGTCGGGATCGGTTGGGAACTCACGGGACACCAGTGTGAACCATTACCCCGTAAAGGGGACCACCGAGGCGGCCCGTTGGTATCGAGCATCACACCTCCACTACTGTCTGTGCCCGCCCGCTCACTCCACGGAAGGATCTTCATGGCACGCCACGCAGAATCCAGGACCGCACGCCGCAGCGCCCTGTTGAGGGCCGGACTCACCGTCACGGCGGCCGGCGCGGCGGTGCTCGGCGCCGGTGCCGCGGGGGCCCAGGCCGCCGCCCCGCTGCCGCTCCCGGTCGACTCGCTGACCCGGACGGACGCAACAGCCGCCGGCGCGGGTGCCGTCGAGGGCGTCGGTCAGGGCCTCGCCCCGCTGACCCGGCTCCAGCTCGACCCGCTCGCCAACACCGGCGTCGACCCGCTCGACAACGGGCTCGGCACCCAGGTCGCCGACTTCAAGCCGGTCGGCACCAACCTGGTCACCGACCACGTCACGAAGGGCGGGGCGCTGGCCGACCTTCCGGTCGCGGGGCCGCTGACCCAGGGGCTGCTTCCGTAGCGACGGGCGCCTCGGGCGCGGCCTCGGGGGCCGCGCCGGGGCGGCTCGGCGGGATCTCCCGTACGAGCCAGGCCGCGGCGAAGGCGAGGGCGGCCAGCGGGGTGGTGCCGAGCAGCACCCCGTGCAGCCCGCTCGTCACCGCCGCCCGGAGCCCGTCCCGTACCGGCGCGGGCAGGGCCGCCGCCTGGGCCGGGGGCAGGTCCGTGGCGGACGTGAAGGAGCAGGGTTGGGGGACGCCGACGAGACCCGTGGGCGGGGCGCGGGGTGCCGGTCCGGGGCCGGGGTGCCCGTACGGGGCCGCACCCGCGTCCGGGGCCGTACCCCCCTCGCGTCCGGGTTCGCGTCCGGATGCGGCGACGGCCCCCGGGGGTGTCCCCGGGGGCCGTCGCCAATGGTGCGTGCCGCGATCAGTACGAGGAGCCGCTCGCGCCCAGCGAACCCGTCGGGTGCCAGACGGTCTTCGTCTCCAGGAACGCGGTCATGCGGTCCGTGCCCGGGGACGCGGTGAAGTCCTCGGTGCGCGGGCGCAGGACGCGCTTCAGGTTGTCCGCCGCGGCGATCTCCAGCTCGCGGGCCAGACCGGCGTCCGCGCCGGTCAGGTCGATCGCGTTGACGTCCTGGTGGGCCGCCAGGTGCGGACCCATCTCGGAGGCCTTGCCGGACAGCAGGTTGACCACGCCGCCCGGCAGGTCGGAGGTGGCCAGCACCTCGCCCAGGGACAGCGCCGGGAGCGGGGCCTTCTCGCTCGTGACGACGACCGCCGTGTTGCCGGTCGCGATGACCGGGGCGATCACCGAGACCAGGCCGAGGAAGGAGGACTCCTGCGGGGCGATCACCGTGACGACACCGGTCGGCTCCGGGGTCGACAGGTTGAAGTACGGGCCCGCCACCGGGTTGGCGCCGCCGACGACCTGGGCGATCTTGTCGGTCCAGCCCGCGTACCAGACCCAGCGGTCGATCGCCGCGTCCACGACGGCCGCGGCCTTCGACTTCGACAGGCCCTCGGCCTCGCCGACCTCGCGCACGAACTGGTCCCGGCGGCCCTCCAGCATCTCGGCCACGCGGTAGAGGACCTGGCCCCGGTTGTAGGCCGTCGCGCCCGCCCAGCCGCCGAAGGCCTTGCGCGCGGCGACGACCGCGTCACGGGCGTCCTTGCGGGAGGAGAGCGGCGCGTTGGCCACCCAGTTGCCCTTGGAGTCCGTCACCTCGTACACCCGGCCGCTCTCGGAACGGGGGAACTTGCCCCCGACGTACAGCTTGTAGGTCTTGAAGACACTGAGGCGCGTCACATCAGACATCGAGGTAGGCCTCCAGACCGTGGCGGCCGCCCTCGCGGCCGAAGCCCGACTCCTTGTAGCCGCCGAAGGGCGAGGTCGGGTCGAACTTGTTGAACGTGTTGGCCCAGACGACCCCGGCGCGGAGCTTGTTGGCGACCGCGAGGATCCGCGAGCCCTTCTCCGTCCAGATGCCCGCCGACAGGCCGTACTGGCTGTTGTTGGCCTTGGCGACGGCCTCGTCGGGCGTACGGAAGGTCAGCACCGACAGGACCGGGCCGAAGATCTCGTCGCGGGCCACGGTGTGCGCCTGCGTGACGCCCGTGAAGAGCGTCGGGGCGAACCAGTAGCCGGCCGACGGGATCTCGCAGGCGGCGGACCAGCGCTCGGCGCCCTCCGCCTCGCCCCGCTCGACGAGCGAGGTGATCCGGGCCAGCTGCTCCTCGGAGTTGATCGCGCCGATGTCGGTGTTCTTGTCGAGCGGGTCGCCCAGGCGCAGGGTGCTCAGGCGCCGCTTGAGCGAGTCCAGCAGCTCGTCGTGGATCGACTCCTGGACCAGCAGGCGGGAGCCCGCGCAGCAGACCTGGCCCTGGTTGAAGAAGATGCCGTTGACGATGCCCTCGACGGCCTGGTCGATCGGGGCGTCGTCGAAGACGATGTTGGCGCCCTTGCCGCCCAGCTCCAGGGTGAGCTTCTTGTCCGTGCCCGCCACCGACTTGGCGATCGCCCGGCCGACCGCGGTCGAACCGGTGAAGGCGACCTTGTTCACGTCCGGGTGCTCGACCAGGGCCGCGCCCGTGTCGCCGTACCCGGGAAGGATGTTGACGACGCCCTTGGGCAGGCCCGCCTGACGGCAGATGTCCGCGAAGAACAGGGCCGACAGCGGGGTCGTCTCGGCCGGCTTCAGGACGACCGTGTTGCCGGTCGCGAGGGCCGGGGCGATCTTCCACGCCAGCATGAGCAGCGGGAAGTTCCACGGGATGACCTGGCCGGCCACGCCCAGCGGGCGCGGGTCCGCGCCGTAGCCCGCGTGGTCCAGCTTGTCGGCCCAGCCCGCGTAGTAGAAGAAGTGCGCGGCGACCAGCGGGAGGTCCGCGTCGCGGGTCTCCTTGATGGGCTTGCCGTTGTCCAGGGTCTCCAGGACGGCCAGCTCGCGGCTGCGCTCCTGGATGATCCGGGCGATCCGGAAGAGGTACTTGGCGCGCTCGGAGCCGGGCAGCGCCGACCACTTCTCGAAGGCCTTGCGCGCCGCCTTCACCGCGCGGTCCACGTCCTCGGTGCCCGCCTGGGCGACCTCCGACAGGACCTCCTCGGTCGACGGGGAGACGGTCTTGAAGACCTTGCCGTCGGCCGCTTCGACGAACTCGCCGTCGATGAACAGGCCGTAGGAGGGGGCGATGTCGACGACGGACCGGGACTCGGGCGCCGGCGCGTACTCGAATGCAGTTGCCATGTTGATCAGTCCACCGTCACGTAATCGGGGCCGGAGTAGCGGCCGGTCGCCAGCTTCTGACGCTGCATCAGCAGGTCGTTCAGCAGGCTGGAGGCACCGAAGCGGAACCAGTGGTTGTCCAGCCAGTCCTCGCCGACGGTCTCGTTGACCAGGACCAGGAACTTGATGGCTTCCTTCGTGTTGCGGATGCCGCCCGCGGGCTTCACGCCGATCTGGACGCCGGTCTGCGCGCGGAAGTCGCGCACGGCCTCCAGCATCAGGAGCGTGTTGGCGGGGGTGGCGTTGACCGCGACCTTGCCGGTCGAGGTCTTGATGAAGTCCGCGCCGGCCATCATGCCGAGCCAGGAGGCGCGGCGGATGTTGTCGTACGTGGAGAGCTCGCCCGTTTCGAAGATCACCTTCAGGCGGGCGCGGTCGCCGCACTCCGCCTTGATGGCGGCGATCTGCTCGTAGACCTTCAGGTAGTGGCCGGCGAGGAAGGCGCCACGGTCGATGACCATGTCGATCTCGTCGGCGCCCGCGGCGATGGCGTCGGCCGTGTCGGCCAGCTTCACCGGCAGCGCGGCGCGGCCGGCCGGGAAGGCGGTGGCGACGGAGGCGACCTTGACGCCGGAGCCCGCGACGGCGGCCTTGGCGGTGGCCACCATGTCGGGGTAGACGCAGACGGCGGCCGTCGTCGGGGTGGTGCGGTCGGTCGGATCGGGGTTGACGGCCTTGGCGGCGAGCGCCCGGACCTTGCCCGGGGTGTCCGCGCCTTCGAGCGTCGTCAGGTCGATCATGGAGATGGCCAGGTCGATGGCGTAGGCCTTGGCCGTGGTCTTGATCGAGCGGGTACCGAGGGACGCGGCGCGCGCCTCCAGGCCGACGGCGTCGACGCCGGGCAGCCCGTGGAGGAAACGGCGCAGCGTGCTGTCGGACGCGGTCACGTCGGCGAAAGCGTGTGCTGCGGTTGCAGTGGTGGGCATGGTCACCAGTCGAGCATATCTACGCGCGTAGCGGCCTGTACAGGGGGCCGCTCGGACGAGCGGGCGAAAGCGCAGGTGGGTGCGGGGGAGGGGGGTGCGGGTGAGGTCTGTCACATGCCCGTGACATGGAGCGGACGAGTCCAGAACCGCAGGTCAATAGCGTTTCTCCTGCAGCCGGCCAGAACTCACCGGCCCCGACCGAACGAGATGTCAGCGGCATCGGCTCTCCATCCACCACCTGACCGTCTTCAGGAGTCGTTATGCGCACCGCCCTCCGCACCGCCGTCGCCACCGCCCTCCTCACGGGCCTCGCGATCACCCCGGCGATCACCGCCACGTCCGCCTTCGCGGCGGACGGCCCGGCCGCCACCGCGGAGAGCGCAGGCACTCTCGTCCGAACCGAGACCCTCGGCGACGGCACCGTCGTCAAGATCTACAAGCTGGGCCCCACGTCCTACCGCGCCGACTCCTTCGCGCGCGGCGGGTCGACCGGCTCCGTGTACGCGAACGGGCGCCCCGGAGCGGCCAACGACAACGGCAGGTTCCTCGTCCTCTTCGAGGACGGCCGCCTCCTCTGGTGGGCCGGCAACAACGCCTACGGCGTCCAGCTGGGCCTGTACCGGCTGGCCGACGGCACCGTCCTGGAGGTCGGCAAGAACCCGCGGGACGGCCGCTACGGCCTCCAGCTGGTCGAGAACGGCAAGGGCCGCGGCTTCACCTACACCCACGACCCCGTCCGCACGGTGTGGACGTACGGCAAGGCCGTCGTCGTCCTCGGCGCCGGCGGCGGCGAGTTCGCCGCGTACGTCCCCGGCGCGGCCAAGCAGTCCGCCCCCGTCTACGTCGGCCCGCCGACCACCCCCGAGGGCTCCACGCCGCCCCCGGCCGAGATCATCAGCGGGCCGACCCTCACCTCGATCTGCACGATGACGGAGGACATCCGCTCCTCCTACGGCACCACCCGGTACGTCACCCTCACCAACGACTCCACCCAGGGCCCCACGGCCGTCCTCAAGGACGCCAAGGGCCGGACCGTCGCCAAGGTCGACCGCGCGCACCCCCTCGACACCGTGAACGGCCTCAGGATCGAGCGCGGCGACACCCTCACCCCGCGCTTCGGCCAGCGCACCCAGGGCGGCGACACGCCCTACCGCTGGAACGACTTCCCCAAGGTCCCCAAGGGCTGCAAGCAGCCGGCCCCCGCCAAGCCCACCCCCGCGCCCACCCACTCGGCCACCCCCGCGCCCACGACCGGCACGGGCACCGGCACCGGCACCGGCACCGGCACCGGCACGGGCACGGGCACCCAGGGCGGTCAGACCTCCGTCGTGCCCCAGGGCGGGGTCGCCGCCGGCGCCGAGTTCGGCAGCGTCGAGCAGGCCAACGACACCGCGCTGCTGGCCTCCGGCGCCGGAGCCGCCGTGGTCGTCGCCGGACTCGGCTTCGGCGTCCTGCGCCGCCGCGCCGGCACCCGCGGCTGACGCCGCCCCGCACACCCCACCCCACACCCCTACGGCGGGCCGCCCCTCCTCCTCGGCGGCCCGCCGCACCCCTGCCCGGAGCCCGCCCATGACCCGCCGCCGCCCCCTCCTGCTCACCCTCGCCGTCGCCGCCGTGGCCCTCGCGGGCTGCGCCGCGCCCGCCGCCGAGGCCCCGCACGGACCCGCCGCCCCCGCCCCGCGGATCACCGCGACCGCCGCGCCCGCACCGGCCGCGCAGCTCGCCACCGCGCCGATGCCGCGCTCGAAGCCCGTGCGCGTGCGGGTGCCCGCGGCCGGCGTCGACGCCCGGCCGGTGCTCGACCTCGGACTCGACGCGGACGGCACGGTCCAGGTGCCCACGGTCGCCCAGGCCGACCGCATCGGCTGGTACGACAAGGGCGTCACGCCCGGCGAGAGGGGCCCCGCCGTCCTGATCGGGCACTTCGACACCGTCGAGGGCCCCGCCGTGCTCAAGGACGTGGCGAGGATCCGCGTCGGCGACCGCATCACCGTCACCCGCGCCGACGGCACCGACGCCGTCTTCCGGGTGCGCGAGCTGGAACAGGTCGACAAGAAGGCCTTCCCGACCCGCAAGGTGTACGGGGACACCCGGCGGCCCGAGCTGCGGCTGATCACCTGCGGCGGCGAGCTGGTCGACGGCCACCGCCCCGACAACATCGTCGTGTACGCCGATCTGCTCACCCGAGCCGCGTGAGCCGAACGGGGAGCGCTGAGGCACAATCGGCCCCATGACGACCCCCGAGCCGCCCTCCCAGCAGCCCTCCGAGCCCGCCTCCGCCGACCGAGTCTTCCGGTCCGGCATGGGCATCGCGGGCGGGGTCACCCTGCTCGTCCTCGCCGCGCTCCTCGGCGGCGACTCGCTGTTCCGCGGCGAAGGCCGCGTCCCGTGGATGGCGCTCGCAGGGCTGGTCCTCGTGGTCCCGCTGATCGTCGCCTTCACGATCCGCCCCGCCGTCTTCGCCAACGACGAGCGGCTGCGGATCCGCAACCCGTTCCGCAGCATCGTGCTGCCCTGGGGCGCGATCGCCGACCTCCGCGCCGGCTACTCCAGCGAGGTCTTCACGCAGGACGGCGACAAGTACCAGCTGTGGGCCGTCCCGGTCTCCCTGCGCCAGCGCAAGCGCGCCGCCCGCAAGGCCGCGCGCTCCTCCCAGGACGACCCGCACGGGCGCTCGTCGGCCACCGCCGACGTCACCGACTCCAAGGCCAGGACCGCCCCCGCCGACCAGACCGTCGCCGACCTGCGCGAGATGGCCGAGCGGCTCGGCGGCCGGCCCGAGGCCCAGGGTGCGCCGCAGATCCGCTGGGCGTACGAGATCCTCGCGCCCGCGGCGGCCGGACTCGTGCTGCTCGTCGTGCTCTCCGTGACCGGCTGACTCGGGGTCGGGCGGGCGCCGTACGCCCGAACGGCCGAGGGCCGGGAGCGCACCTCACGGTGTGCTCCCGGCCCTCGGCTCTTCCCGCGGCCGCTCGATCAGGGGCCGTAGAACCCGGCGACGTCGGCGATGAGGTCGATGCTGCCGTTGCGGTTGTAGAAGGTGACCTTGCCGTCCTTCACGGGGACCACGACGAGGTTGGGGACGGTCTGCCCGGCGACGACGTTGAGGTTCGACGCGCTGGTGCGGGTCGTCCCGTACGGGTAGACGGAGACGAACGTCGATGCCGTCGCGTTGGTGGCCGTGACGTTCAGGACGACGGCGGTCACGCCCTCGGCGGGGACGCCGCCCTTGCCCGCGACGGTCAGCGTGACGGTCTTGTCCGCGCCGACCTTCGCCTTCGGCACGCCGGTGCCCGAGCGGGTGTCCATCAGCCGGGCCGGGGCCACCGGCTCGTAGAGGGAGCCCGTGGTGCCGCTGGTGTAGTACCCGGCGACGTCGGCCAGCAGGTCGAGCGAGCCGTTGCGGTTGTAGAAGGTGACCTTGCCGTCCTTCACGGGGACGACGACCAGGTTGGGGACGGTCTGCCCGGCGACGACGTTGAGGTTCGACGCGCTGGTGCGGGTCGTGCCGTACGGGTAGACGGAGACGAAGGTCGACGAGGTCGGGTTCGTGGCCGTCACGTTCAGGACGACGGCGGTCACGCCCTCGGCGGGGACGCCGCCCTTGCCCGCGACGGTCAGGGAGACGGTCTTGTCGGCGCCGAGCTTCGCCTTGGCGACGCCGGTGCCGTCGCGGGTGTCCATCAGCCGGGCCGGGGTCACCGGCTCGTAGAGGGAGCCCTGGCCCGACAGCGTGTAGTACCCGGCGACGTCGGCCAGCAGGTCGAGCGAGCCGTTGCGGTTGTAGAAGGTGACCTTGCCGTCCTTCACGGGGACCACGACGAGGTTGGGGACGGTCCGGCCGGCGACGACGTTGAGGTTCGACGCGCTGGTGCGGGTCGTCCCGTACGGGTACGCCGAGACGAACGTCGACGCCGTGGCGTTGGTCGCCGTCACGTTCAGGACCACGGCCGAGACGCCCTTGGCGGGCACCCCGCCCTTGCCCGCGACGGTCAGGGTGACGGTCTTGCCGGCGCCGATCTTCGCCTTGGCGACGCCGACGCCGGAGCGGGTGTCCATCACGCGCGTCGGCGTCACCGGCTCGTACCGCCCGGTGGCCAGCGTGGACTGCCCGCGCACGAGCGCGACGTCGCCGGTGCGGGTGAGCGCGGGGCCCGCGCCGTCCGCCGGGGCGGCCGTCAGGGTCCAGTCGTACAGCCCGTCCGGCAGCGCGTTCCCGGCCGCGTCCTTGCCGTCCCAGGCGGGCTTCACGAGCCCGCGGGCCTCGCCGCCCTCAAGGGTGCGCACGACCGTGCCCGCACTGTCGCGCACGTCGACCTTCCAGGAAGAGGTGGGCTTGTTCAGCCACCACCTCGCGCCCCAGGTCGGCGTGGCCGCCTTGCGGTCCAGGGTCTTCGTCTCCTCGGCGTCGAGGAGGCGCAGCGGTGAGGCGGGGACGCCGGTCGGCACGACGTGGATGTTCTGGTCCGCGTCCACGAGGCTCACGTGGCCGCCGAAGCGGTCGACCGTCCAGCCGTAGTCGGGCCGTGAGTCGGCCACGGTCCCGATCGCGCGGGTCGCGCCGCCGCCGCGCAGCGGGGTGACGGAGACCGTGCCGCCCTTCTCGTGGGCGAGGTAGCCGTCGCCCAGGAGCGCGTTGGTGTGTGCGGGCAGGGAGATGTTCGCGAGGGTGTCGAGGTTCTTCACGCCGGAACTCGTCGCGCACTTCCAGTACGCGAAGGAGCCCACGACCTGGAGCCCGGTGAGGTCGCAGCCGGCCAGCTTCACCGTGCGCCTGGTGGCGTCGGTGGGCACGTCGATCGCGTCGACGGTGCCGGTGGTGGTCGACTCGGCCCACAGGGTGCTGCCGTCGAGTGCGGCCCGGCGGTCCCCCAGCTCGCGGTTGACCAGCACCTTCTTGGTGTCGATGTCGCGGACCTCGCGCATCCGGGACGGCCCCGTCTGCGCCTCCGCGAGGTACGAGACGTAGCGGCCGGAGGCCAGGAAGTCCCAGCCGTACTGGAAGGGCCGGGCGCCCGTCCAGCTGCTGTGGTCCATGTCCTGGCCCTCACCGACCGCGTACAGGTCGCCCGGGTACCCCTGGAAGACGAGCCGTCCGTCGCCGGTGGGGACCACGGGCACGCAGGACGGAGTGCAGTGGCCCGGGACGACGGCCTCGTGCTCGTACCCGCGGTCGGTCTTGGGGCCCGCGGCGAGCTCGCCGCTGACGGTGAGCCTCCTGCTGGTCACCCGCCCGTACATGTCGTCGAAGCCGTTGGCGTCGAGGCCGAAGTTCTCCGAGGCGTTCAGCTCGCCCTGGGCGACGGCGAACCGCTGGGTCCGGGCGATCGCGGGCGGGGTGTCGTAGACCTTGGCGAGGACGGGGGCCGCACCGTCCGCCGGGAAGACCGCCTTGCGGACGGCGGGCTGCTGGTCGGGGCCGAAGGCGGTGGCGAGGGCGCCGCCGTCCTGGGTGGGGACGACGTCGGCCGCGTCGAACGCCGGCCGGGGCTCCCCGCCGGACAGCGGGTACAGCGCGTACGGCTCGTCGCCGAACTGGACGAACTTCGTCCGCACCAGGAGGTCCTGGCCCACGAGGGCGGTCGGCGCCTGGGGCACCGTGATCTCCGCCGTGGGCGCGGTGAGGTCGCCCGTCAGGTCCCAGACGCTCGCCCGCTTGGCCCGCGCGTCGTAGCTGACGGCGCGGGTCCCGTGGACGTCGGGCGCGTAGCCGGAGCTGTCGTACGGGATCGAGGTGGGCTTCACGACCGGGTCGGCGAGGGAGACCCAGCCGAGGAGCGTCTTGCCGTTCAGGGAGTAGGCGACGAAGAAGCCCTGCCCGTCGCCCGGCCGGCCGTCGCGCGGCGTGACCGTGGAGATCCAGGCCGATCCGGCCGGGGCGACCGCCTTCACGTCCTTCTGGACGCCGTTCTCGACCGACAGGACGTGTACGGCCTTGTCCTCGCCGTTGGTGAGGACCTTGCCGCCCTGGACGCTCGCGAAGTACTGCCGCTGCGGGATCGTCACGGTCCGCCCGGGCCCGGTGGGCCCGTCCTGGAGGACGACCCTGTCGTTGTACTGGCGCGCGATGACGTCACCACCGCCGCCGTGCAGCGCGTACGTGCGGTCGGCGGCGAACCGGGTGGGCTTCCCGCCCGCGTACGGCACCCAGGCGTAGCCGCGGGAGTCCTGGTGCATGAAGCCGGTGGTGCCGGCGAAGCGGAGCAGGCCCTGGCCCGGGTGGGCCTCCACCGGAATGGTCAGCGGCGCCTGTGCCGTGGGTGCCTCCGCCGCGACCGCCGTCCCCCCGGCGAGCGGTGCGAGCGAGGCGACGGCCGCCGTCACGGCGACCGCGGTCGCCGTCAGACGTCTGCCGCCGGTGTTCCTTCGGGACCGGCTTGATCGTGTGTCACGCACAGTGTCCCCCCTCAGAGTCACTAGTGGTTCACGTGTCAACCTCCCGAGGTTAGAACCCCCTTCTCCGTTCGAACCCCAGGTCGATCGTCACAACCTCGTCCCGGTTCGTCACGGTTCTGTGACAGAGGCGGGCAGTCGTCCGCGGAGGCACCCGGGCCCCCTTCCTCACGGCGGCCCGGACCACACCAGCAGCATGTAGCCCCCCAGCCACGCCGAGGACAGCGCCGCCCCCGTCAGCACCAGGACCGCGGCCGGGCGCCGCGCGCGGGCCAGCGCCAGAGCCACCGGAAGCAGCAGCGGGAAACCCGGCAGGAGGAAGCGGGCGCGCGGGAAATAGACACCGCCGCTCCCCAGGACGACCAGCAGCAGCACCCCTGAGAAGACCAGCAGCGGCAGCGGCTGCCGGTCCGCCACGCACAGCAGGAACAGGCCCGCCGACACCACCAGGACCAGCGAGACCACCACCAGGAACAGCTGCGGATGGCGGGAGTAGACCAGCAGCCCGCGCAGCTCCCGCAGGGTGCCCGCGCCGCCGTCCCACTCGTTCGTCCACAGCCGCTGCACCGCGAAGTAGCCGTCCCAGCGGCCCAGCCGCACCCCGACCCAGGTCACGTAGCCGAGCCAGCCCAGCGGAGCCGCGAGGGCGGCCGGCAGCGCCCGGTGCCCGCCCCGCCGGACCGCGAGCAGCGCGGCCGCCGACACCGCCGCCGCGACCGCGACACCGGTCGGCCGGGTCAGCCCCGCCGCCACCGCGAGCCCCGCCGCCCACGCCCAGCGGCCGGTCAGGACGGCGTACAGCGCCCAGGCCGCGAGCGCCGTGAAGAGCGACTCGGTGTAGCCCATCCACTGCACCACCGCGACCGGCAGCGTCCCCCACAGCACCGCCAGGACCGTGCCGGTGCGGCGCCCGTGCAGCCGGTCGCCGACGGCGAACACCCCCCAGGCGGCGACCAGCGAGCACCCCCACGCGAGCACCAGGCCCACGGAGGCCCGCGAGCCGGGGGTGACCGCCGCGACGGCCTTGACCAGCAGCGGGAACAGCGGGAAGAACGCCAGGTTGTTGTGGTTGGTCAGGGTGCCGAGCTCGTGGTCGTAGCCGTGGTCGGCGATCCCCAGGTACCAGTGGGAGTCCCAGGAGGTCGCCAGGGTCGGCCACACCCCGTGCCCCTTGAGGTGCGCCCAGCGGGCCAGCACCAGCAGGCCGAGGAGGCGTACCGCCAGATAGCCGAGCAGGGCCGGGGCCGCATGCCGCAGCAGGCCCGGCAGCCGCCGGTCCGGCGCGGGAGCGGGGCCGCGCGCGGCGGGGACGGTACGGCGCGGGCGGGGGTGGGGGGTCAGCTGGGACGGCACGGGGGACACCGGGTCACCCTCGCCCCGGGCACCCGGACCCGGGCGCGCGTTACGTCACGTGCCGTACCCGGTTCACCCGAAAGGGGAGCCGATCGGAGCCGTACGGAGGCCGCACCGGGAAGGCCGGGAAGGCCGGGAAGGCCGGAGGGCCCGTACGGAAACGATTCCGTACGGGCCCTCCGGCGTTCCCGGCAGGCGGCGGCCGCTACAGGCCGGCGGCCTCCGCCAGGTCCTTCTTGATCGCGGCCAGCACGTCGGCGCCGGTCGCGCGGGCCGTCGTCAGCTCGCTCGCGTCGGCGACCGGGACCACGACCTCCAGGTAGCACTTGATCTTCGGCTCGGTGCCGGACGGGCGGACGATCACCCGGGCCTTGTAGTCGCCCTCCAGGTGGTAGCGCAGACCGTCGGTCGGCGGCAGCGCCTCCGTGCCCTTGGTCAGGTCCTCCGCCGAGACGACCGTCAGGCCCGCCAGGCGCACCGGCGGCTTCGCGCGCAGCGCCGCCATCGCGTCGGCGATGACGCTCAGGTCCTCCACGCGCACCGACAGCTGGTCCGTGGCGTGCAGCCCGTGGGCCACCGCCAGGTCGTCCAGCAGGTCGGTCAGGGTGCGGTTCTGCTCCTTGAGCTCCGAGGCCAGCTCGGCGACGAGCAGTGCCGCCGTGATGCCGTCCTTGTCGCGGACGCCCTCCGGGTCGACGCAGTAGCCCAGCGCCTCCTCGTAGCCGTACCGCAGGCCCTCGACGCGGGCGATCCACTTGAAGCCGGTCAGCGTCTCCTCGTACCCGACGCCCGCCGCCTGAGCGATCCGGCCGAGCAGCGAGGACGACACGATCGACTCGGCGAACACGCCCTGAGCGCCCTTGTGCACGAGGTGCGCCGCCAGGAGCGCGCCCACCTCGTCGCCGCGCAGCATCCGCCAGCCGCCCTCGGCGGACGCGTCCGGCACGGCCACCGCGCAGCGGTCGGCGTCCGGGTCGTTGGCGATCACGATGTCGGGGTCCACGGCCCGGGCCGCCTCGAAGGCGAGGTCCATGGCACCCGGCTCCTCCGGGTTGGGGAACGCGACCGTCGGGAACGCCGGGTCCGGCTCGGCCTGCTCCGCGACCAGAGCCGGCGGCGGGAAGCCGTGCCGGCCGAAGGCCGCCGTCAGGACGTCCTTGCCGACACCGTGCATGGCCGTGTAGACGGTCCGCACGGTACGGGGGGAGCCGGGGGTCAGCACGGCGTCCGTACGCGCCAGGTACGCCTCCAGGACCTCGTCGCCGAGGGTCTCCCAGCCGTCCTCGGGGCGGGGCACGTCGGCCAGCGCGCGCACCGCGTCGATCTCGGCGGCGATCTCCACGTCGGCGGGCGGCGTGATCTGCGAGCCGTCGCCCAGGTACACCTTGTAGCCGTTGTCGCGCGGCGGGTTGTGGCTCGCGGTCACCTCGACGCCCGCGACGGCGCCCAGGTGCCTTATAGCGTACGCCAGCACGGGGGTCGGCAGCGGGCGCGGCAGCAGCGCGGCGCGCAGCCCGGCGCCGGTCATCACGGCGGCCGTGTCACGGGCGAAGTCGGCGGACTTGTAGCGGGCGTCGTAGCCGACGACGACCAGGCCGCCGCTCTGCCCCTTCGCCTTGAGGTACGCGGCGAGTCCGGCGGCCGCGCGGATGACCACGGCACGGTTCATCCGCATCGGGCCGGCGCCCAGCTCGCCGCGGAGGCCGGCGGTGCCGAACTGCAGCCGGCCGGAGAAGCGCTCGGCGAGCTCGTCGACGGCCCCGCGGTCCAGGAGCGCGCCGAGCTCCTCGCGGGTCTCCGGGTCGGGGTCCTCGGCGAGCCACGCCTGGGCCCGGGCGAGGAGGTCGTCCTGCGTCGTCACGGTGGTGTGCCTTTCGGAGGGTGCGGCGGGGAGGGGCGTTGTCTCTTTCCCCACCCCGCCCCTTCCCGAACGGGGGGCGGGCCCCGGACCCCCGTACGGCCTGCGGCCGTGTCCGTTCGGGACGCGGGGGTCCGGGGGCGGAGCCCCCGGTCACGGGAAGCGGCGGGGAGGGGGAGGAATCAGATCCGGTCCAGGACCCGCGTCAGCAGCTCGCCCATGCGGGCGGCCGAGTCGCGCCCCGCCTGGAGGACTTCCTCGTGGTTCAGCGGCTCGCCCGAGAGCCCCGCGGCCAGGTTGGTGACCAGGGAGATGCCCAGGACCTCGGCGCCGGCCTCACGGGCCGCGATGGCCTCCAGGACGGTGGACATGCCGACCAGGTCGCCGCCCATGACGCGGACCATGTTGATCTCGGCCGGGGTCTCGTAGTGCGGGCCGGGGAACTGGACGTACACGCCCTCCTCCAGCGTCTCGTCGACCTCCTTGCACAGCGCGCGCAGGCGCGGCGAGTACAGGTCGGTGAGGTCGACGAAGTTGGCGCCGACGATCGGGGAGGCGGCCGTCAGGTTGAGGTGGTCGCTGATCAGGACCGGCTGGCCGGGGCGCATGCCCTCGCGCAGACCGCCGCAGCCGTTGGTCAGGACGACGGTCTTGCAGCCCGCGGCGACGGCGGTGCGGACGCCGTGGACGACGGAGGCGACGCCGCGGCCCTCGTAGTAGTGGGTGCGGCCGAGGAAGACCAGGGCGCGCTTCTCACCGATCTTGTACGAGCGGACCTTGCCGCCGTGGCCCTCGACGGCCGGCGGCGGGAAGCCGGGCAGCTCGGTGACGGGGAACTCGGCCTCGGGGGCGCCCAGCGCGTCGACGGCCGGCGCCCAGCCGGAGCCCATGACCAGGACGACGTCGTGGTTCTCGACTCCGGTCAGCTCGCGAAGGCGCGTGGCAGCGGCCTCGGCGGCCTCGTACGGGGTGGCAGTTGCGTTCACTGGCTCTCTCGCCTCGGGGAGGGGGGTCCGAGGGGAGCCCCGGACGGATTTGATACGCGCAGCAGCCTAGCCGGAGAATCCCTACGCGCGTAGATGACGTTGCGGACGGAGCCGCGATCGTTGTCTTGTCGTTTCCCACGAACGCGTGTCCGGCCCAAGCGGACGTGAACGTCCGACGGAGGCCCCGGGGGCCTTCCGGCCGCCCGCCGTCAGCACGGGCGCTTGCGCAGCTCCATCACGTAGTCGTGCGGCGCGCCGGCCGACTCCGCCGCGTCGGCGACCTCGCCCAGGTAGCGGGCGGACGGCAGCCCGCCCTCGTACGCGTTGAGCACGTACACCCACGCCGGCTCCTCGCCGTCCAGGGTGTGCACCCGCACCCGCATCCGCCGGTAGATGTCGAGGCCGACGCCCTCCCAGCGGTCCAGCGAGTCCTCGTCCATCGGCGCGATGTCGTACAGGGCGACGAAGACCTGGGAGCGCGGCGCCTCCACGATCGTGGCCAGCGCACCCTCCCAGCCCATCTGCTCCCCGCCGAAGGTCAGACGCCAGCCGTTCAGCCAGCCGGTGCCGCGCAGCGGCGAGTGCGGAGCGCGGCGCGTCATGAGCCGCGCGTCGAGGTTGCCGGCGTAGGCGGCGTAGAGCGACATGGGTCCGAGGGTACGGGAGGGGGCGGGGTGGATGACGAAGTCCGTGGTAGGGGGCTTGCCCGGACGGGCCGCGGGGGCGCCCCGGGGGTGCGGCGACCGGCTGGTACGCCCCCGGCGCGTGGCTCCCCCGCGCGTACGGGACAATGGGGTACGCACTTGAAGCGTGCGGGACAATGGCGTACGCACTGCACCCCAGCGGGGGGACCCCCCGGCAGAACGAGAGCGCGAGGCGTAGATCCCAGTGACCCGGATCGTGATCATCGGCGGCGGACCCGGCGGCTACGAGGCGGCCCTCGTGGGCGCCCAACTCGGCGCGGAGGTGACCGTCGTCGACTGCGACGGTCTGGGCGGGGCGTCCGTCCTGACCGACTGCGTGCCCTCCAAGACCCTGATCGCCACCGCGGAGGTGATGACGACCTTCGACTCCTCGTACGAGGAGCTGGGCATCATCGTCGCGGACGACACCCCGCATCTGGAGCAGGCGGCCCGGGTGGTCGGCGTCGACCTGGGGAAGGTCAACCGACGGGTGAAGCGCCTCGCGCTCGCCCAGTCGCACGACATCACCGCCTCCGTCACCCGGGCAGGCGCCCGGGTGCTGCGCGGCCGCGGCCGGCTCTCCGGGCGGCAGGCCATGGACGGCTCCCGCCAGGTGATCGTGACCGCCGCCGACGGCAGCGAGGAGACGATCACCGCCGACGCGGTCCTGATCGCCACCGGCGGCCACCCGCGCGAGCTGCCCGACGCCAAGCCGGACGGCGAGCGGATCCTGAACTGGACCCAGGTCTACGACCTCAAGGAGCTCCCCGAGGAGCTCATCGTGGTCGGCTCCGGCGTCACCGGCGCCGAGTTCGCCGGCGCCTACCAGGCGCTCGGCTCCCGGGTCACCCTGGTCTCCTCCCGCGACCGCGTGCTGCCGGGCGAGGACCCCGACGCAGCCGCCGTCCTGGAGGACGTGTTCCGCCGCCGCGGCATGAACGTCATGGCCCGCTCCCGCGCGGAGTCCGCCAAGCGGGTCGGCGACCGCGTCGAGGTCACCCTCTCGGACGGCCGGGTCATCTCCGGCACCCACTGCCTCATGGCCGTCGGCGCCATCCCGAACTCGGCGGGAATGGGTCTGGAGGAGGCCGGTGTCCGGCTGAAGGACTCCGGGCACATCTGGACCGACAAGGTCTCCCGCACCTCCGCCCCCGGCGTGTACGCGGCCGGCGACGTCACCGGCGTCTTCGCCCTCGCCTCGGTCGCCGCCATGCAGGGCCGCATCGCCATGTACCACTTCCTGGGCGACGCGGTGGCCCCGCTCAACCTGAAGACGGTCTCCTCGAACGTCTTCACCGACCCGGAGATCGCCACCGTCGGCTACACCCAGGCCGACGTGGACGCGGGCAAGATCGACGCCCGGGTCGTCAAGCTGCCGCTGCTGCGCAACCCCCGCGCGAAGATGCAGGGCATCCGGGACGGCTTCGTCAAGATCTTCTGCCGCCCGGGCACCGGCATCGTGGTCGGCGGCTGCGTCGTCGCACCCCGTGCGAGCGAGCTGATCCACCCGATCTCGATCGCGGTCGACAACAATCTGACCGTCGAACAGATCGCAAATGCTTTCACCGTGTACCCCTCCCTGTCGGGCTCGATCGCGGAAGTGGCACGGCAGTTGCACACCCGAAAGACGACGGGCGAGGCGTAGCGCCCCCTCGCCGGTCCGCTCCGGCACGGTCCGGTACCGCCCCCGCCTGCGGGAACGGTTCGCCGAGTCGGACAACCCCCGGCAAGGCGGGGCATAGCCCGGACATAAAGCTGATCAACGGCGGGGTCTCCCATACCACTTGGGGGCCCCGCCTGTGTGCATCTTCTGCAATTCGGCGCATACTGCTGAAAAGTATCGGCCGCTCACGTTACTGTCAGTTTCGTGTTCGCTGCAGAACGTCGCCAGTTGATCCTCGAAATGGTGCGGGCCAATGGAGCCGTGTCGCTCCGTGAGCTCGCCCGCGTCGTCCAGACCTCAGAAGTGACCGTACGGCGAGACGTGCGGGCGCTGGAGGCAGAAGGACTCCTCGACCGCCGCCACGGCGGTGCGGTGCTGCCGGGCGGATTCACGCGCGAGTCCGGCTTCCCGCAGAAATCCCATCTCGCGACCGCCGAGAAGACCGCCATCGCCGACATGGCCGCGAGCCTCGTCGAAGAGGGCGAGGCCATCGTCGTCGGCGCGGGTACCACCACGCAGGAGCTGGCCCGTCGGCTCGCCCGGGTGCCCGGGCTCACCGTCGTCACCAACTCGCTGCTCGTCGCCCAGGCCCTCGCCCACGCCAACCGGGTGGAGGTCGTCATGACCGGCGGCACCCTGCGCGGCTCCAACTACGCGCTGGTGGGCAGCGGGGCCGAGCAGTCGCTCCAGGGGCTGCGGGTCTCCCGGGCCTTCCTGTCCGGCAGCGGGCTGACCGCCGAGCGCGGCCTGTCCACCTCCAACATGCTCTCCGCGAGCGTGGACCGGGCGCTGGTGCAGGCTGCGGCCGAGGTGGTGGTCCTCGCCGACCACACCAAGCTGGGCACCGACACCATGTTCCAGACGGTGCCGACCGACGTGATCACCCGCCTGGTCACCGACGAGCCTCCCGCCCACGACGAGCGGGCCGCCACCGAGCTCCAGGCCCTGGCCGACCAGGGCGTGCAGATCGCGGTGGCCGGCACGGGCGCGGCGCACGGAGGCGACCAGCACCCCCCGGGCGGTCGCCCGCGCCGTGACGTCCCGCTGCCGGGGCAGCGCGGCCGCGTGCCGGCCGGGCAGTTCCGCGGCGGCCCCGGTGGACCGGGTGGCCCCGGTGGCCCCGGCGGTCTCGTGGGCGAGGTGCTCGCCCCCGAACGGCCGGTGCGGGTCGCGGACATGCGGCGGCGCTGAGCGGCGCGGGGCCCGTGCGGGCCCCGCGCCGCCGCCGTGCCGCTCAGCTCTTGATGCCCCGCAGCGTCAGTGTGAGCAGCCGGTCGGCCAACCCCGGGTCCTCCGGGGAGCGTTCGGCGGCCAGCGCGATGGCGTTGGTGAGCTGCATCAGGTCGCCGACCGACACGTCCGCGCGCACCGCGCCCGCCTCCTGAGCGCGGGTGAGCAGGCGCAGGCCCGCCGCCCGGAGCGGCTCGCTGCACTCGGCGAGCGCCGAACTCCGGTCGTGCGAGGCGGACATGAGCGCGATCGCGAGGCCGCGGTACTCGCCCGCGTGGGTGATCAGGGTGCGCAGCCAGGCCACGAGCGCCGTGCAGGGCTCGGGCGCGTCGGCGAGCTCCGCCGAGTGGCGCAGGAGGGCCGAAAGGGCGTCCTGGAAGACGGCGCCGAGCAGCGCCTCGCGGTGGGGGAAGTGGCGGTACAGGGTGCCGATGCCGACCCCGGCGCGGCGCGCGATGTCCTCCAAGGACGCGTCCGTCCCGTGCGCGGCGAACGCGGCGCGGGCCTCGGTGAGCAACCGTTCGTGGTTCCGGCGCGCGTCGGCACGCATCCGTACTCCTCCATGCCTGGGGGCCGGGTCGCGAAGGGCCCGCAGGCGGTCGACGCCTGCGGGCCCTTCGTACCGTACCCCGGTGTCCGGGGCCCCGGTTCAGTCCTTGATCTCGCAGATCGGGGCGCCGGAGGTGATCGAGGCGCCGACCTCGGCGGACAGGCCCTTGACGGTGCCGGAACGGTGCGCGTTCAGCGGCTGCTCCATCTTCATGGCCTCCAGGACGACGATCAGGTCGCCCTCCTTGACCTCCTGGCCCTCCTCGACGGCCACCTTGACGATGGTGCCCTGCATCGGGGACGCGAGGGTGTCGCCGGAGGCGGTCGGGCCGGACTTCTTCGCGGCGCGGCGCTTCGGCTTGGCGCCGGCGGCGAGGCCGGTGCGGGCCAGCGTCATGCCGAGCGAGGACGGCAGGGAGACCTCGAGGCGCTTGCCGCCGACCTCGACGACGATCGTCTCGCGGCCGCTCTCGTCCTCCTCGGCCTCACCGCCCGCCGGGGCGAACGGCTTGATCTCGTTGACGAACTCGGTCTCGATCCACCGGGTGTGGACGCGGAACGGGTCGGCGGTGAACGCCGGGTCGACCACGACGGCCTGGTGGAACGGGATGGCGGTGGCCATGCCCTCGACCTTGAACTCGGCGAGCGCGCGGGCGGCACGCTGCAGCGCCTGCTCGCGGCTGGCGCCGGTGATGATCAGCTTCGCGAGCAGCGAGTCCCAGGCCGGGCCGATGACCGAGCCGGACTCGACGCCGGCGTCCAGACGCACACCCGGGCCGGTCGGCGCGGCGAAGGTGGTGACGGTGCCGGGGGCCGGGAGGAAGTTGCGGCCCGGGTCCTCGCCGTTGATGCGGAACTCGAAGGAGTGACCGCGGATCTCCGGGTCGCCGTAACCGAGCTCCTCGCCGTCGGCGATCCGGAACATCTCGCGGACCAGGTCGATGCCGGTGACCTCTTCGGTGACCGGGTGCTCGACCTGCAGACGGGTGTTGACCTCCAGGAAGGAGATCGTGCCGTCGACGCCGACCAGGAACTCGACGGTGCCGGCGCCGACGTAGCCGGCCTCCTTCAGGATGGCCTTGGACGCCGCGTACAGCTCGGCGTTCTGAGCCTCCGACAGGAACGGGGCCGGGGCCTCCTCGACCAGCTTCTGGTGCCGGCGCTGGAGGGAGCAGTCACGGGTCGAGACGACGACCACGTTGCCGTGCGAGTCGGCGAGGCACTGGGTCTCGACGTGCCGCGGCTTGTCCAGGTAGCGCTCGACGAAGCACTCGCCGCGGCCGAAGGCGGCGACGGCCTCGCGGACGGCGGAGTCGTAGAGCTCCGGCACCTCTTCGAGGGTGCGGGCGACCTTCAGACCGCGGCCACCGCCACCGAAGGCGGCCTTGATCGCGATCGGCAGGCCGTTCTCCTTGGCGAAGGCGACGACCTCGTCGGCGCCCGAGACCGGGTCCGGGGTGCCGGCGACCAGCGGGGCGCCGGCGCGCTGCGCGATGTGGCGCGCGGCGACCTTGTCACCGAGGTCGCGGATGGCCTGCGGCGGCGGACCGATCCAGATGAGGCCGGCGTCGAGGACGGCCTGGGCGAACTCGGCGTTCTCGGAAAGGAAGCCGTAGCCCGGGTGGATCGCGTCGGCGCCGGAATCCGCAGCCGCCTGGAGCACCTTGCCCATGTCCAGGTAACTGGTGGCCGGGGTGTCACCGCCCAGGGCGAACGCCTCGTCGGCCGCGCGGACGTGCAGAGCGTCCCGGTCCGGATCGGCGTAGACGGCTACGCTGGCGATCCCGGCGTCCCGGCAGGCCCGGGCGACGCGGACAGCGATTTCGCCACGGTTGGCGATGAGCACCTTGCGCACGATGGCTCCCTCCTTGAAACAAGCTGAGTTTAGGGACTGCCGACACGGCCTTTCGACCCGTCCCCAGTGGTGAGCTTGCCCACACGGAGCGTGATACCAGGCCTGCTCGGGTCGTGAAATCCCTTGTCGCACCACGGTACGCAGGGTTTCTTTACGGCACAGTAGCTCCGAGGTGTGGCGCAGGTCTCTGTTCGTGGGACCAGTCGCCAAATGGGTTTCTTTGTGGAGTCCCTACGAATGGCTCAATCATTCTTTGCCCGGGCGCCGTCGTTCCGCTCCGCGGCACGAACCCTTGTCCAGGGTTTTACCGGCCAGTAGCCTTCGCACTGTCGTACGTACCGGAGGTAACAGCCGTACTCAGGGGGTGGCCGAGGTGGCCCGCAGACCGATAGCGCTCGTGACGGCCGCGGTGCTCTTCCTCGAAGCACCGGGAATCGTCGCTTTCAACGCCGTGATGGCCCGTTTCGTGAAGGCCCAGTCGATGTCCCTCGACGGGCTGCATCCGGACGCGATGTACGCCGGCACCTGGGCCCTCGGCCTCGGCTCCGGCGCCCTGCTCGTCCTCTGCGGCCTCGTCCCTCTCATCGCCGCGATCCGCGACCGCCGCCCCGGCCGCGCGGGCCGCGCCCTGCTCATCGGCTGCGCGGTGGTCCACGGCGTCCTGGGCGCGGTGACGGTCGGTCTCATGGGCTGGCTCGCCTTCGCCTTCATGATGCTGGTCGTCGCCCTGATCGTGCTCACGCTGGTGGCGTACGGGGAGCCCAAGGCGGCCGAGGAGGCGGCGCCGGCTCCCGCGTGAGGACGAGGACCTCGCTGCTCATGCTGACCAGGAGGTTGTCGTGGTGAGGGGTCAGCGCCTCGACGGGCAGCGGCAGGGTGATCGTCTCGGTGAGGCGACCCGTCGTCAGGTCGAAGATCTGCAGCGCCCAGTGCCAGGTGGCGACCACGGCGTGCGGCAGGCCGTCGAGGACGGTGCAGGCCACGTAGGCCACCTGAGAGCCGTTCCTCAGCAGTTCCAGGCCCGTCTTGCGCGTCGTCAGATCCCAGACGTGGACGCCGCCGCCGGAGTCCCCGACGACGGCGACCGGGCGGCCGCCGACGACGGCGCAGCCGATCGCCGTGACCCGGTCGCCGCCGGCCAGCGTGCCCAGGAACCGGCCGGTCCGCGCGTCGCGGAGTAGCACCGAACTGCCCCGCTCACCGGAGAGCAAGACCGGTCGGCCGCCCAGCGACGTGACGGCCAGCGCGCGGTGTGCGACGTCGATGCCGTCGGGGGCCAGCATGTGCCGCGAGCCTCGGTCGAGGTCCCATCGTGTGATTCGTTCGTAGCAGGCCAGCGCGTTCAGTCGGTCGCCCGACCGGAACGCCACGACGCCGTTGAGTGAGCCCCCGCCGTCATCGTTGCCGACCGCCGCCGCCTCCGCGCGCTTCTCCAGGTCCCAGAGGGTCACTCCGCCGCCCGACGAGACCGTGACCATGTGCGCCGGCGAGCCGGGATCGGGCGCGAGGGAGGTGAAGGCGGTGTGGCTGCCCGTCAGTACTCCGAGCGGGGTGCCCTCGCGTAGGTCCCACAAGCGCACGCTTCCGTCGTAGCCGGCCGTCACGGCGCACGGTGCGCCGTCCAGTTCGGTGACGGCTGTCCCGTACACCGTGCTCGGGTGCCCGGACGGTTCCGATTCATGCGGCTGCCGGTCGTCCAGGTCCCAGACACGTACGTTTGAGTCGGCCGCAGAGACCACGTGCGTCCGGCCCTCGACCTCGTAACAGGCAACGTGGTCCAGCGGGATCGAGTGCCCTGTCAGGCGGAGGCGTTCCGCGCCGTCCTTCAGGTCCCAGACGCGCACCGTTTGGTCCGCACAGCCGGCGACCAGGTGCGGACGCCCGTGCAGGGTGGTCGTGGTGAGTCCGTAGACGTCGTTGTACTCGGGGACCTTCAGGGAGCGCTCCGAGCCGTCGGTGAGATTCCAGACGGTGAGGCTGTTTCCGGCGCCCCGGCTCACCAGGTGGGGGTGTCCCTCGTTTGTCACGCAGGTGAGGGCGTAGACCGGTACATCGGCGAGCAGGGGAGCGCGCCGCCGGCCGGTGACCAGGTCCACCAAGGTGATCGCGCCGCTTCTGGGCGAGGTCAGCGCGACGTGGGCATGCCCTTCGAGGACGGTCCACGCCCGCAGATCGAAGGTCTCCTGCCGACGGGGGAGCCGGACGGAGCGGTGCGATCCTGAGGTCAGGTCGACGACGATCAGGCCGTCCGAGGCCAGGAGGGCCACAGCGTGGGCCCGGCCCTCCAGCTCGACGCACAGCATGGTGCGGCCCGACAGCCTCGGCACCTTGAAGCGGCGCGGAGCGAGTGTGGCGAGGTCCCACAGGACGAGGTCACCAGCGGAGCTCGCGGACATCGCGCTGGCGCGGCCGTCGACCGTGCAGAAGGCGGCCATCGTCGCTACTCCCGCGGAGGGCAGCACCTCATGCGAACCCGTGCTCAGGTTCCACAGATGAAGCTCACCCGGGCTGGTGACGCCCACCGCGTGCAACTGCCCGTCCAGCTCCGCGCAGCTCGCCGCCGCGAGGTAGCCGCCCGTGTAGTACGAGGAGCCCGTGTGGAACGACCCCACCAGCGCCGTATGGACCTCCGACCCCGTCGCCCACCGCGGCCGCCACGTCCGCGTCCGCGCCAGCTCGCCCGCCGCCTCGCGCTCCCCGAAGCGGGCCGCGTCCACCGCGAGGACGTCCCTGCGGCCCCCCTCGTCCAGGTGGCGGTGGACGTCGGACGAGGTGCGGTACACCGAGCGCCACAGGCGGCCCCGCGGGGTCCGTACGGCGGCCAGTGCGCGGAGCAGTTCGGGCGGGTGCGCGTGGACCAGGTACTCGGGGTCGGCGAGGAGGCCGTCCAGGGAGCCGCCCGCCGCCGCGTGGGTCGCCAGGTGCTCGCGGACGTAACGGTGGGCGGCCGGCCAGTCGCGCAGGCCGGTGCGCGGGTCCTCCGGGACGCCCGCGAGGAGGGCGGCGGCGACGGCGCGGTGGGCGTCGGCGTCGGGGCCCGCCGCGGCGCGGAGCCATTCGGCCATCGTCTCGTGGAAGAGGCGGTAGGCGGAGCCCGCGGGCGTGGCCGTCTCCACGAGGTAGGCGCCCGCGTGTTCGTGCAGCCAGCGCAGGTCGTCCTGGGCGCAGGGCAGCCCCGACAGGGCCTCGGTCAGCGGGCCCCACAGGGTGGACCAGGGCAGGCCCGCGCCCTGCGCGTACGCGAGGGGGCGCAGCAGGCGTTCGACGCGCGGCCGGTCGGGGCCGAAGCGGGCCAGGTACGCGGCGAAGGCCTGCCCCGCCTCGTCGGGCAGCGCCTGTTCCCAGCCGGGGCGGGAGGTGTCGGCCTCGATCTGGCCGTCGACGAGGGCGCGGGCGGTCATCCGGGCCACCAGGAACGAGCGGCCCGCGCGGGCCGCGATGCCCCGGGCCGCCTCGGCGGCCTCGTCCGGGCGGGCGCGGTAGGGGGAGCGGGTGTCCGGGTCGCCTTCGGCGAGCAGCAGTTTGGCGGCGTAGGCGGCGACGTCCTCGGGGGTGGTGAAGGCGGGGGCGTCGAGGTCGACGACCTCCACCGCGGGGCCGAGGGCGGCCAGCAGCGGGCGGCGTGTGCCGACGACGAGGCGGACCGCGGGCAGCGAGGACAGGGGGCGCAGGAGCTCCCGGGCGATCCGCAGGCCCTCGTCGGCGTGGCCCGCGGGGCCGGCCTCGTCGAGCGCGTCGACCAGGACGGTGACGGGTGCGGTGCGCCGGCCGAGGGCCTCCAGGACGTCGTCGCGGTCGGTGCCGGGCAGGCGGAGCGCGGCGGCGAGATCGGCGCTCAGGTCCTCGAGGGCGGCGCGGCGGGCGTGCAGGGCCACGATCGCGTGGTGTTCCGCGGCGCGCAGCAGCCGGCCGAGGAGGGCGGACTTGCCGGAGCCGGGGTCGCCGGTGACGACGCGGGCCCGCCGGTCGTGCCGGTCGGCGGTCAGCCAGGAGGCGAGGGCGGTCAGGGCCCGGGTGCGGCCGGTGAAGTAGTCGCCGCGTTCGCCGGTGTGCTCGACGCCCCGGCCGCGGGCCTCGAAGTGTCCGCGGGTCGCGCGGCGCAGCCGGTCCAGGGTCTCGACGTCGAGCGCGTCGGCGGGCAGGCCCGCGATGTGGGCCCGGTTGCGGAAGAAGGGGTCGCGGCCGTCGCTGTCGACGGTGGAGTGGCTGACGCGCTGGGGCACCCGGCGCTCGGCGAGGTGTCGGTTGACGCGTTCGGTGACCTCGCGGACGCCCAGGAACTCCTGGTGGGCGCCGGCCTGGGGGTGGTCGAGGACGGTGGCGAGCGCGTCGACGAAGACGTTCTCGCGGGCGCGTTCCTTGCCGCGGGCGGCGGCGAGCATCCAGCGACCGGCCGGTCCCCGCTGGGTGTGGGCGAGTTCGGTGGCGAGGGCGGCGATCTCGCCCGCGCCGGCGCCCGCGAAGCAGGTGTCGAGCACGACGAGGACGTGTCCGGCCTCGCCGCGCAGCAGCGGGCGGGCCAGGTCCTCGGCGGCGAGGGCGGCCGAGTAGCGTCCGGGGCGGGCGGTGGAACCGAGCAGGTAGTGGCGGTCGGCGGCCTTGGTGCCGTGGCCGGCGAAGTAGACGACCACGATGTCCTCGGGGCCCGGCTCGGTGTCGTGCGCCCAGTCCTCGACGGCCTCCTGGATCGTGGCGGCGGTCGGGTCGGCGGCGAGCCGGTCGAGCACCGCCTCGTACCCCATGGGCAGCAGCAGTTCCCGTAACCGCCGTACGTCCTCGGGGACGCCCGGCAGGTCGGGGATGTCCGGGTCGGCGTAGGCGGAGACGCCGATGGTGATGAGGAAGCGTCGTCCCTCGGGGGGCACGCTCACCCGAGTCCTCGGGCGATCGCCGTCCCCGTGCTCGGCGCCGACAGGTAGCGGGCGAGGTCGTGCATCCGGGTGCCGTTGTCGATCCGCTGGTCGGACACGGCGGGGCCGAAGCGGGGCGCGAGGCGGTCGGGGAGGGCGACGACGTCGCCGCGGTCGGCGATGTTGGTCCAGTGGCGGATCCCGCCGGGCCAGCGGGCCGTGCCGTCCACCGGTGCCGGGGCCAGCCGGTCGAAGACGATCCCGCGCAGGCCGAGCGGGGAGCCGAGGGTGACGAGGTCGGTGACGGGCAGCTCCGGGCGGGCGCACAGCGTCTCGTACGCGACGACGGACCCCAGCGAGTGGGCGACGAGGACCCGGGTGCCGGGGCCGACGGCGGCGGCGACCCGGTCCTGGGCGGCCGCCCGCAGCGCGGGCTCGGTGAGGTAGCGGCGGACCTGCCGCAGCGCGAGGACGAGCAGCCGGTCGGAGACCCGGCCGAAGAAGCGGGTGCCGGCCAGGGTGTCGAGGCCGGCGCGGATCCGCTCGACGCGCAGGGCGCGGGAGGCGGCGTGGCCGAGGACGCCGCGCGTCCCGGCGGGGTCCCCGACGCCTTCCGGGTCCTCGGCGGCCCGCCGCCACGCGTCGAGCAGTTCGGCCTCCAGCCCCTCCTCGACGTCCCACTCGTCCCAGGGCGGCAGGTCGTCGGAGCGGGTTCCGGGCTCGGTGAACAGGTCGCCGTAGAAGGCGCAGCCGACGTCCTCGGCGGCCGGCGGCGGGGAGCCGGCGAGCAGGACGCCGTCCCGCAGCGCGGGCACGACGTCCCGGTGCAACTGCGCGGGCCCCAGGAACTCCTGGCCTATCCCGTGGACCACGACGACCCGCGCCATGCCGGCTTCCCCCTTGGTTCCGGGCCGGGGCCCGCAGTGGTTCCGGGCTCAGGCCCAGAGGTCGGTGATCGAGACGTCCAGCTTGCCGAGCAGGGTGCGCAGGAGGGGCAGGGACAGGCCGATCACGTTGCCGGGGTCGCCGTCGATGCCGTCGATGAAGGGGGCCGAGCGGCCGTCGAGGGTGAACGCGCCCGCCACGTGCAGGGGTTCGCCGCTGGCGACGTAGGCGGCGATCTCGGCGTCGGTCGGGTGACCGAAGCGGACGACGGTGGAGGCGGTGGCCGACTCGTAGCGCTTGGCCGTCGTGTCGTACACGCAGTGGCCCGTCTGGAGGATGCCGACCCGGCCCCGCATCGCCTGCCAGCGGGCGGTGGCCTCCTCGGCGTCGGCCGGCTTGCCGAGCGCCTGCTTGTCCAGCTCCAGGACCGAGTCGCAGCCGATCACGAGCGCGCCGAAGGCCTCGGGGCGGGCGGCGACGTGGGCGGCCTTGGCCTCGGCGAGGGCGAGGGCGAGCTCGGCCGGGGTCGGGGCGTGCGTCTTGTCCTCGTCGACGCCGCTCACGATCACCTCCGGGGCGAGCCCGGCCTGGCGGAGCAGCCCCAGGCGGGCGGGGGAGGCGGAGGCGAGGACGACACGGCGGCGTTCAGCAGTCATGGGGGCAGCGTATCGAGCGCTCTCAGCGCGCGCCGAGCACGAACATGAGCAGCACCATCGCGAGCCCGAGCAGCACGCCGGCGCGGCGCAGCATGGCCTGCATGTCGCGCATGTCCTTCGGCGGCTCGTTCTTCGGGTCGGACCAGAGCATGGTCCCGATCCTGCGGCCCGGAGGGCCGGGGCGCCTGAGTACGGGTACTCAAGCGCCCCGCGTCAAAGGACTAGTCCGTGGCGGGGCCGGCGCCGGCCCGCGTGGCGAAGGCACCGGCGGCCGCCGCGGCGAGGGCCGCCGCGACGGCCCGCTCCGCGTCGGCCGGGGTGAGCTCCTCGCGGGTGACGGCGAAGCGGTAGTAGAGCGGGGCGGAGACCGCCCGGAGGAGTTCCAGGGCGTCGGTGTCCGGGGGGAGTTCGCCGCGCGCCGCCGCCCGGGTCACGACCGGGGCCCAGGCCGCGAGCCGGGTGCGGTAGAAGCCGTTCAGGGCCCGCGCGCACTCCTCGTCGCAGGCCGCCGCGGCGATCACGGCGCGGAAGACGGCGCCCATCCGCGGGTCGGTGAGGGTCCGGTGCACGAGCTCCGCGTTGGCCCGCAGGTCGCCCGCGAGGCCGCCGGTGTCGGCGGCGGGCACGGACTGCTCCGCCATGTCGTGCAGGAGGTCGGCGACGAGGCCGACGGGGGAGCCCCAGCGGCGGTAGACGGTGGTCTTGCCGACGCCGGCGCTCGCCGCGATCTGATCCATGTTCAGGGTGTGGAAGGCGGCCGCCGCGAGGGCGTCCTCGGTGGCGTCGAGGACCGCGCGGCGCACCTTCGCGGTACGGCCTCCGGGGCGCACGGTGCCGGGCACGGCCGACGGGCTCTCGCTCAAACGGGTCTCCTGTTCCATTAACGCTTTCGGCTCTGCTAGTGTCGCCGACATCTTAACGGAACCGACATCCCATTAAGGGGTCCCCGTCATGGTTTCCCTCGACAGCCCTGCCCATGTCCCCGTCGCCGCCCCCGCGGAGCACCGCATGGACGGGCGGATGCGGCTCGTCCTCCTCGTCCTCCTGGTCTCCCAGTTCATGCTGGCCGTCGACTTCTCGATCCTGAACGTCGCCCTGCCGGTCATCGGGCAGGGGCTCGGCTTCAGCCTCGGCGGCCTCCAGTGGATCGCCACCGCCTTCGCCCTCGCCGCCGCCGGATTCACCCTCCTCTTCGGGCGCGTCGCCGACCTCGTCGGCCGCCGGCGGGTCTTCCTCGGCGGCATGGGCGTCCTCGGCCTCGCCTCCCTGGCCGGCGGGCTCGCCACCGGCCCCGAGGTCCTGATGGCCGCCCGCGTAGCCCAGGGGCTCGCCACCGCCGCCGTCACGCCGGCCGGGCTCTCACTGCTGACCTCCGCGTTCCCCGAGGGCCCGCTGCGCGCCAAGGCGCTCGGCCTCAACGGGGCCCTCATGTCAGCCGGGTTCACCACCGGAGCCGTCCTCGGCGGGGTCCTCACCGACCTGCTCTCCTGGCGGTGGGCCTTCTTTATCAACGTGCCCGTCGCCCTCGCCGTGCTGCTCGTCGCCCCCGCCGTCCTCAAGGAGAGCCGCCCGGCCGCCCGGCCCCGGCTCGACGTGCCCGGCGCGATCACCGTCACCGGCGGACTCCTCGCCCTCGTCTACGGCCTCACCGCCGCCGGCGAGCACGGCTGGAGCGACCCGGCCGTCCTCGCCGCCCTCGCCGCCGCCCTCGTCCTGCTGGGCGCCTTCCCGCTGGTGGAGCGGCGGGCCGCCGCGCCCCTCGTGCCGGTCCGGGTACTGCGGCGCCGCACCGTCGTCTGGGGCAACCTCGCCGGACTCGTCGCCTTCGCCACCGAGACCTCGCTGGTCTTCCTGATGACCCTGCACCTCCAGGACGTCCTGGGCTTCTCCCCGCTCGCCGCGGGCCTCTCCTTCGGCGTCCTGGGCGCGGGCACGGTGCTCGGCGGGCTGTTCGCCGCCCGCTTCATCGGCCGCTGGTCCGCCCGTACCGCGCTGATCACCGGCGGAGTGCTCCAGGCCGCCGCGACCCTCTCCCTGATCGGCCTCGGCGACGACCGGAGCATGTACGGGCTGCTGCTCGCCGGCACCTTCGCCGGCGGCGTGGGCAACATGCTCGCCATCGTCGGCTTCATGGTCACCGCCACCTCCGGACTGCCCGACGCCGAACAGGGCATGGCCACCGGCATCGCGACCATGACCCAGCAGGTCGGCATCACGCTCGGCACGCCCGTCATGAGCGCCGTCGTCGTCACCTCGGCCGCCCTGCCCGACGGCATCGGGCGGGCCGTCCTCGTCAACGCGGCCGTGGTCCTCGCCGGGGTGCTCGCCTCGGCGCTGTTCCTGCGGCGCCGGGCGTAGGGGCCGAGGCCCCGCGCACGGCGAAGGCCGGACCTCCGTCCTGGAGGTCCGGCCTTCGCCGTGCGCGTGTGCCCGTGCGCGTGTGCCCGTGCGCGTGTGCCCGTGCGCGTGTGCCCGTACGCGTGTGCCCGTGCGCATCTCTGCGTGTCGGTGTGTGACTGGGCGTGTCGGTGCGTGTCCGGGCGTGCCCGTCCGGCCTCAGACCGGCCAGTAGGACCGCGCCCACGAGCGCGGGCCCGGGCGGTGGCGCACGCCGAGGGCGATGCGCGCCGGGTCCGACCAGCCCTCCGGGGTGCCGGGGCCGCCGCCCTCGGCGGCAGCCGCCGCCGTGGCCGCGGCCCGGGCCTGGACCACCGCCAGTGCGGCGGCCAGCTCCTCGGGGGTCGGATTGCCTCGTACGACCTTGATCATCGTGTTGTCCCTCCCAGCGCCTAGAGCGGGATGTTGCCGTGCTTCTTCGGGGGCAGGGATTCCCGCTTCGTCCGCAGTTGACGCAGCCCCTTCACGATCTGCGGGCGCGTGTCGGACGGCAGGATCACCCCGTCGATGTAACCGCGCTCGGCCGCGATGTACGGGTTGAGCAGCGCGTCCTCGTACTCCTGGATCAGCCGCGCCCGCTCCGCGTCCGCCGTGCCGGCCTCCTCGGCCTCGGCGATCGTGCGGCGGTGCAGGATGTTGACCGCGCCCTGGGCGCCCATGACGGCGATCTGCGCGGTCGGCCAGGCCAGGTTGAGGTCCGCGCCCAGGTGCTTGGAGCCCATGACGTCGTACGCGCCGCCGAAGGCCTTGCGGGTGATGACGGTGATCAGTGGCACGGTCGCCTCGGCGTACGCGTAGATCAGCTTCGCGCCGCGCCGGATGATGCCGCCGTACTCCTGGTCCACGCCCGGCAGGAAGCCCGGCACGTCGACGAAGGTGAGCACCGGGATGTTGAACGCGTCGCAGGTGCGCACGAAGCGCGCGGCCTTCTCGCTCGCGTTGATGTCGAGGCAGCCGGCGAACTGCATCGGCTGGTTGGCGACCACGCCGACCGGGAAGCCCTCGACGCGGCCGAAGCCGGTCAGGATGTTCGGCGCGAACAGCGCCTGGGTCTCCAGGAACTCGCCGTCGTCGAGGACGTGCTCGATCACGGTGTGCATGTCGTACGGCTGGTTCGCCGAGTCCGGGATGAGGGTGTCGAGCTCGCGGTCCTCGTCCGTGGCCTCGGTCTCCGCGGTCTCCGGGAAGGCCGGCGGCTCGGAGAGGTTGTTCGAAGGGAGGTAGGACAGAAGGGACTTGACGTACTCGATCGCGTCCTTCTCGTCGCCCGCCATGTGGTGCGCGACACCCGACGTGGTGTTGTGGGTGCGGGCGCCGCCCAGCTCCTCGAAGCCGACGTCCTCGCCGGTCACCGTCTTGATGACGTCCGGTCCCGTGATGAACATGTGCGAGGTCTGGTCCACCATCACCGTGAAGTCGGTGATCGCGGGCGAGTAGACCGCGCCGCCCGCGCACGGGCCGACGACCAGCGAGATCTGCGGGATCACACCGGAGGCGTGCGTGTTGCGGCGGAAGATCTCGCCGTACATGCCGAGCGCGCTCACACCCTCCTGGATGCGGGCGCCGCCGGAGTCGTTGATGCCGATGACCGGGCAGCCGGTCTTCAGCGCGAAGTCCATCACCTTGATGATCTTCTGGCCGTAGACCTCGCCGAGGGCGCCGCCGAAGACGGTGAAGTCCTGCGAGAACACCGCCACCGGACGCCCGTCGACCGTGCCGTAGCCGGTCACGACGCCGTCACCGTACGGACGGTTCTTCTCCAGGCCGAAGTTGGTCGAGCGGTGCCGGGCCAGTTCGTCCAGCTCCACGAACGAACCTTCGTCGAGCAGCAGTGCGATCCGCTCGCGCGCGGTCAGCTTTCCCTTCGCGTGCTGCTTCTCGACCGCCCGTTCGGAACCGGCGTGCGTCGCCTCGCCGATCCGGCGCTGCAGGTCCGCGATCTTGCCCGCGGTCGTGTGAATGTCGATCTGGTCGTGCTCTGCCGGCTCGGACATCGGGATGCGGCTCCCTGCCTGGTCACGGGGGGTTCGTTGACTACGAATGGGCTACTGCTGGGCTACTGACCCGTAGCGTATCGGCGCCGATACGGTTCGGCAGTGCGGCGTTTGCCACACCTACGCTGGCTTGCATGACGTCCTCCCAAGGCTCCGCGGGACGCTGGTCCGACCTCGACCGGCCGCCGCTCAACGCGCCCGCCCTGCGCCACGCGCTCGTCCTCCCCGACGGGCTGTGGACCTCCGTCGACGTGGTCGAGTCCACCGGCTCCACCAACTCCGACCTCGCCGACCGCGCCGACGAACTCCCCGAAGGCGCGGTGCTCGTCGCCGAGGAGCAGACCTCCGGCCGCGGCCGGCTCGACCGCAGCTGGACCGCCCCCGCCCGCTCCGGCCTCTTCTTCTCCGTACTGCTCAAGCCGGACGTGCCCGTGCACCGCTGGGGCTGGCTGCCGCTGCTCACCGGTGTCGCCGCCGCGAGCGGCCTCGCCAAGGCCGCCGGCGCCGACCTGACCCTCAAGTGGCCCAACGACCTGCTGGTGCGCGTCGCGGGCGAGGAGCGCAAGACCGGCGGCATCCTCGCCGAGCGGGCCGGTGCGGACGGCGTCGTCGTCGGCCTCGGCGTCAACGTCAGCCTGCGCCCCGACGAGCTCCCCGTCCCCACGGCCGGCTCGCTCCTCCTCGGCAACGCCGTCTCCACCGACCGCGACACCCTGCTGCGGGCCGTCCTGCGCTCGCTGGAGCAGTGGTACGGGGACTGGGTGCGGGCCGACGGGGACCCGGGCGCCTCCGGCCTCCTGGAGGCGTACGAGGCCCAGTGCGCCACCCTCGGCCGGCGGGTCCGCGCCGACCTGCCCGGCGAGCGGATGCTGCAGGGCGACGCCGTCGGGGTCGACGGCGACGGGCGCCTGGTCGTCGCCACCGAGGGCGGCGGCACCGAGGCGGTCGCGGCCGGCGACATCGTCCACCTGCGCGCGGCCGACTGACCCGGGCGGGAGCGCGTGGCGCGTCCGAACCGGTCCGTCACCCCCGGTGGCGGCCGGTTCGGGCGTGAGCCAGCACACACCTGTCGTATCGTGGAGCCCGATTCGTGGGGCGCGATCGTGAAGCGCCGTCCACGCGACAGAACGGCAGGACAGTGGGCAGGGAACGGGCAGGAGGCGGCCGGTGACCGTCGACGACGCGAGCAGCGGCGGCGTGGCCGAACCAGCCGAACCCTCCGCCACGGAGGGTTCCTCCGGAACGGCTCCCGGGACACCTTCCGGCACCCCCTCGGGGGACACGCCCGGAACCGCTTCCGGAGCCTCCTCCGAGACGCCCTCCGGGGCCTCCGGGGCCTCCGGGGCCGCCCCCGCGCCCGAGCCGCCCTCGGCGTACCCCACCCCCCACCACGTCGTCGACCACACCGTCGAACCGACCGACGACCCCCTCGCGATCCGCCTGGAACAGCTCATCCTGGGCGCCGACCGCCGCTACACCCCCTTCCAGGCCGCCCGCACCGCAGGCGTCTCCATGGAGCTCGCCTCCCGCTTCTGGCGCGCCATGGGCTTCGCCGACATCGGGCAGGCCAAGGCGCTCACCGAGGCCGACGTCCTGGCGCTGCGCCGCCTCGCCGGCCTGGTCGAGGCGGGGCTGCTCAGCGAGCCGATGGCCGTCCAGGTCGCCCGGTCCACCGGGCAGACCACCGCCCGGCTGGCCGAATGGCAGATCGACTCCTTCCTGGAGGGCCTGACCGAGCCGCCCGAGCCCGGCATGACCCGCACCGAGGTCACGTACCCCCTCGTCGAACTGCTCCTGCCCGAGCTGGAGGAGTTCCTGATCTACGTGTGGCGCCGCCAGCTGGCCGCCGCCACCGGCCGGGTCGTCCAGGCCGCCGACGACGAGGAGATGGTCGACCGGCGGCTCGCGGTCGGCTTCGCGGACCTCGTCGGCTTCACCCGGCTCACCCGGCGCCTGGAGGAGGAGGAGCTCGGCGAGCTCGTGGAGGCCTTCGAGACCACCTGCGCCGACCTGGTCGCCGCGCACGGCGGCCGGCTCATCAAGACCCTCGGCGACGAGGTCCTCTACGCCGCCGACGACGCCGGCACCGCCGCCGAGATCGCGCTGCGCCTCATCGAGACGCTGAGTCACGACGAGACCATGCCCGCGCTGCGCGTCGGCATCGCGTTCGGCACCGTGACCACCCGGATGGGCGACGTCTTCGGCACCACGGTCAACCTGGCCAGCCGGCTCACCTCGATAGCCCCCAAGGACGCCGTCCTGGTCGACAGCGCCCTCGCCGAGGAGCTGACCAGGACCGGAGAGGCCCCCGTCTCCGAGACGGGGGCGGCGGAGGAGGCCGCCCGCGCGGAGAAGGAGGGCGAGCGCGCCCCCACGTACCGCTTCGCGCTCCAGCCGATGTGGCAGCGCCCGGTCCGCGGACTCGGTGTCGTCGAGCCCTGGCTGCTGGGGCGCCGCCCGACCTAGGATCCCGGTGAACAGTCGTTAACCGGGAGGGTGTGCGGTGATGTCGGAGCAGTCGTCCGAGCAGGCGTCGGGGCAGTCGGGACGGACCGAGCTGCGGTTCGGTGAGTTCGTCGCGGTCCGCAAGGAGGGATTCGTCGCCGAGCTCGTCCTCGACCGGCCCAAGGCGATGAACGCGGTCTCCTCCGAGATGGCCCGCTCCATCGGCGCCGCCTGCGACGCGCTGGCCGCCGACCCGTCCGTGCGGGTCACCGTGCTGACCTCCTCCAACGACCGGGCCTTCTGCGTCGGCGCCGACCTCAAGGAGCGCAACTCCTTCAGCGACGCCGAGCTGGTCCGGCAGCGGCCCACCGCCCGGGCCGCCTACACCGGCGTCCTGGAGCTGCCCATGCCGACCGTCGCCGCCGTGCACGGCTTCGCCCTCGGCGGCGGCTTCGAGCTGGCCCTCGCCTGCGACGTGATCGTCGCCGACGCGACCGCCGTGGTCGGGCTGCCCGAGGTCTCCGTGGGCGTCATCCCCGGCGGCGGCGGTACGCAGCTGCTGCCGCGCCGGGTGGGCGCTGCCCGCGCGGCCGAGCTGGTCTTCACGGCCCGCCGGGTCGAGGCCGCCGAGGCGCGCGAACTGGGCCTGGTGGACCTGCTGGAGGAGGACGCCCGGACGGCGGCCCTGGAGCTCGCCGGCCGGATCGCGGCCAACTCGCCGGTCGGCCTGCGCGCCGCCAAGAAGGCCATGCGCCTCGGCCAGGGCCTGGACCTGCGGGCGGGCCTCGAGGTCGAGGACGCGGCCTGGCGCTCGGTGGCCTTCTCGGGCGACCGGGCGGAGGGCGTGGCGGCGTTCAACGAGAAGCGGAAGCCGAACTGGCCGGGGGAGTAGCGGGCGGGGCCGCGCACGGCGGCCGGTGAGCGCGGCGGCGGGACGGCCGCCGCGCCGAGGCCGGCGCGCGCTTCGCCCGCGCACGCTTCGACTTCGTATCCATCTCGTCCCGAAATCGTCCTAATTTTCACCATATGTAACTTTCCGTGACGTCTCGGAGGGGAAAACAGATCATTCCTCCCTAAGCTGGAGGAATGGGTGAGGACGTGCGGTTGCGGGCCGTGGTGGCGCTGGCTCAGGCGATGGCGGCGGCGCACACCCCGCGCGAGTTCTGGCGGGCCGCGGCGCTGGGCGCCGGTGAGGCGCTCGGCGGCAGCTTCGCCGCGCTCTCGGTCTGGGAGCGGGACCACGGGCGGCTGAAGGTCCTGGTGAATGCCGGGGAGCGGGCCGTGGGCGAGGAGGAGTTCCCGGACTCGGAGACGTATCCCGTGCACGAGTTCCCGGAGATCACGGAGTTCCTGCACGAGCAGTGGGCGGGCGGCGGGGAGCCCGACGCCTGGGTGGAGACCGCCGACGACCGGGTGCCCACCGGCCGGGTCGCCGGGCTGCGGCGGCGCGGGCGCGGCTGCTGCGTCGTCGCGCCGATCGTGCTGCACGGGCGGGCCTGGGGCGAGCTGTACGTGGCGCGCCGGGCCGGGGAGGTGCGCTTCGACCGGGACGACGCGGACTTCGCCACGGTGCTGGCCGCGGTGGTCGCGGCGGGGATCGCGCAGGCGGAGCGGCTGGAGGAGGTCCGGAAGCTGGCCTTCACGGACCCGCTGACGGGGCTCGCCAACCGGCGGGCGGTGGACACCCGCCTCGACGAGGCGATCGAGCGCTATCGGACCGACGGCTCGGTGGTGAGCCTCGTGGTCTGCGACCTCAATGGTCTGAAACGAGTCAACGACACGCACGGCCACGCGGTCGGCGACCGCCTGCTGGAACGATTCGGCTCCGTACTGTCACGGTGCGGGGCGCGGCTGTCGGGGGCGCTCGCCGCGCGTCTGGGCGGCGACGAGTTCTGTCTGGTCTCGGTCGGGCCCACCGCCGACGAGGTCGTGGGCGTCGCCGAGGAGCTGTGCGTGCGCGCCGCCGAGCTGGAGCTGGGCGAGGGCGTCGCCTGCGGGGTCGCGTCGACCGGCGACCCGATCGGCCCGCTGAAGTCGGCCCGCCGGCTCTTCCGCCTCGCCGACGCGGCGCAGTACCAGGCGAAGGCCGCCCGCTCGGTGAAGCCCGTGGTGGCGGGCCGGGACGGCACCGTCATCCGCCTCGCGGACGCGCCTCCCGGGGCGCGCGACCGCCGCCGCTTCAGGGACGCGCCGCCGGTGTAGGCGCGGCCGCTCGCGGCGGGCGGCGGGGCGGGTCACGGTCAGGCCGCCGGGTGGGTCGGGGCGGCGGCGATGTCGCGGACCGCGGCGGCGACGGCGCGGAAGTCCTTGCGCAGGATCTTCGAGTGGTTGCTGGGCACCTTGGCGCTGACCCGGATGTTCGGCTTCCGTGCGACGACGGGGTCGAGGTTGGCGCGGATCTGCTCCATGAGCTTCGCCTCGCCGCCGAGGTTGCCGCCGGTGGCGAGCACGTACCGGACGGGCACGGTCAGCGCGTCGAAGACCGGGTCGAGGCGGGCGGGTGCGCAGAGTTCGTTGGCCTCGATGTTGATCTCGGCGTGCTGGGCGGCGCTCATGCGGGCGGCCATGCCCAGGCGGCGGGCGACGGGGAAGAGCGGGCCGAGGCGGCGGAAGAGGGTGCGGATCTGCTCGCGGTGGGCGTCGTTCAGCCACTCGTGCGGCAGGGCGCCGTCGACGGCCACGGCCGCGTGGACGCGGTCGGGGTTCCTGGCGGCCCAGTTGAGGGCGATGAGGGAGCCGTACGACCAGCCGACGAGGATCGGGCGCTCGACGCCCCGGGCGGTGAGGACGGCGTCGAGGTCGCGGAGGGTGGCCTCGAAGGAGTAGTCGCCGGCCTGCCCGGACCTGCCGCGGGCCCGCTCGTCGAAGGTGATGTGCCGGTAGCCGTCGCCGAGTTCGGCGATGACGCGGCGCCAGTGCTTCTGGTCGGCGTAGCAGCCGTTGAGGTAGACGACGGGGCGGCCGGCGCCGCCGGTGTCGGTGACGGCGAGGGTGGTGTCCTCGATCGGTACGAGACCGGTCCAGGGAGAGGCGGTGGTGGTGGCGGTGGTGGTGCTGGTCATGGTGGGTGTTCCTTCGGGGTGTTCGGCTGAGTGTCGGGTGCGGGGCTGGAGGGGGCCGGTCAGATGCTGCGGGCGGTGATGTCGCCGTAGGCGGTGGTCGCCTGGACGTTCAGCTGGGCGGCGGAACCCGTGGCGTTCCGCAGGGAGTTGTGGACCCGGCCGTAGCGGGTCCCGGCGTCCAGGGAGGCGGAGACGCCGTGGGCGGCGCCGATCGCGATCTCCCCGGCCTCGGTGCGCAGTTCGACGGTGCCGCGCACGGCCTCGGCGACGGTGATGTCGCCCTTCTGGGTGGTGATCTCGGCGGAGCCGTCCAGGCGGCCGACGAAGACGTCGCCGGCCTGCAGGGCGAGGCGGGCGCCCGCGGTCCCGTCCAGGGTGACCTTGCCCTCCGCGGCCTCGAAGGAGACGTCGCCCAGTCGCCCGACGCCCCGGAGTTCGGCGCTCGCCGCCGTCGCCCGGAGGCGGGAGCCGGCCGGCAGCTGGACGGTCACCTCGACGGCACCGGAGCTGCCGAGGACCCGGTGCGGCGCGGGCGCGGCCTCGATCCGGAGGACCCCGTCGCCGTACGCGACCGTGATCCGCTCGGCCGCCTTCACGTCCCGGCCGTTGGAGGCCTGGGCGGGCAGGACCTCGACGGTGGTGTCGGTCCGGTCGGCGGCGATGACGCGGACGCGGCCGGCGGGGATGTCGAGGACGGCGGTGATGGGGGAGGTGGTGGCGAACTTCTGCATCGTGGGCTCCTGCGTTCGTTTCGTTCGTCTGTGTTTCTGACGATGGAAAAGCTACGTTGCGTTCTCGGATCTGGCAACGCATTCGTTGCGCGGAATCTGTATTTACGCAGCTCAGAGCCAAAGAATCGTTGCAACGGGAATGGCTTCAATGCAACGCCATCCAGGCAAGCGTTGCAATGAATGAGTCGTGAAGGCTACGCGGCGGCGCCGTCTCGCCGATAAACCTCTGCGTGACGCAGGTGATGGGGTTAGTGTCTGTGCATCGCAAAGATTGCGTCACGCAGTGAATGGAGAAACCGATGCACCCCGCCACCCCCCTGACCGTCGCCGTCACCGGTGCCACCGGCGCCCAGGGCGGCGCCACCGCCCGCGCCCTGCTCGCCGCCGGCCACCACGTCCGCGCCCTCACCCGTGACCCCGCCTCGCCCGCCGCCGGGGCCCTGCGCGCCCTGGGCGCCGAGCTCCGCCGTGCCGACTTCGACGCCCGCGACTCGCTCGACGCCGCGCTCGCCGGGGCGGACGCGCTCTTCGCCGTCACCACCCCGTTCGGCACCGACACCGCGACCGAGATGCGCCAGGGCGAGGCGCTCGTCGACGCCGCCGCGAGCGCCGGGGTCGGCCACCTGGTCCTGACCTCCGCCGCCCACGCCGACCGCGGCACCGGCGTCCCGCACTACGACAGCAAGCACGTGATCGAGCGGTATGTGCAGGCCTCCGGCGTCCCCTGGACGGTGATCGCACCGGCCGCCTTCATGGACAACTACACGGGCGGCTGGACCCTGGAGGGCCTGCGCGACGACACCTTCGGCTGGCCCATGCCGTCCGGGCTGCCGCTCACCCTCATCCCCGCCGCCGACATCGGGGCCTTCGCCGCGCTGGTCATCCAGCGCCGCGAGGAGTTCCTCGGCCGCCGCGTGGACATCGCCTCCGACGTGCTCACCCCCGCCGAGATCGCCCGCGCCCTCGCTGCCGCCACCGGCCGTCCGATCACCCACCACGAGGTGCCGCTCGACGTGGTGCGCGGCCACTCCACCGACCTGGCCGCGATGTTCGCGTACTTCACCGCCCACGGCCTCGCCGTCGACGTCGCCGCCCTGCGCCGCACCTACCCGGAGGTCGGCTGGCACACGTTCGCGGACTGGGCCGCCGCCCAGGACTGGACCGCCCTGCTGGCCGAAGGGGTCCGCGCGTGAAGCCGACGACCTCCGTGAAGCCCATCGGCTCCTGGCTGAACCGCACGGACCGCGCCCTCACCCGTGCCATGGACGAGCTGCTCGCCGCGTCCGGGCTCACCCGCCTCGCCTGGCAGGTCCTCAACGTCGTCAGGGACGCGCCCGGTGCCGACGGTGCCACGGACGCCGACGTCCTGACCCTCCTCGCCGCCAACGCCGACGCCCCCACGCTGACCGCCGCCGTCGAGACCGTCGTCGCCGACGGCTGGGCGGCCCGCCCGGCCCCCGCCCGGCTCGCCCTCACGGCCGACGGACGGTTCCGCCTCGACGCGGCGGCGGAACGCGTCGCCGCCTTCCGGACCCGCGCGGCGAGCGGCATCTCCCCGGAGGAGTACCGCACCGCCGTCGGCGTCCTGGAGCGCATGACCCGCAACCTGGAGGGCGCGCCCGCCGCCGGCCGGGGCCGGGGGTGACGCCCCGCCCCCTACGCGGACGAACGGGCGCCGTCCGCCCGGCAGCTCCAGCACAAGGTCTCGTCCCCGACGGGCCGGAAGAGCGTCGCCTGCACGTGGTCGCCCTCGCACTCCCGCGTCCCGGCCAGCCGGGACGGCACCGGCGCCCTGGCCTCCGGTACGGGCGGTACGTCGCGCAGCAGGTAGCGGACGAGGCCGCCGGGCCGCTGCACCGGGGTTCCGGCGGCGGGCAGGCCGCGCAGGATGTGCTCGTGGACGGTGGCGGACGTGTGCCCCGCGGCCAGCCAGGCCGCGGCGAGCCGGGCCAACTCCTCCCGCATGCCGGGCGGGACGTGCCGCAGGGCGGGGGAGAGCAGCGGCAGGACGCCGACGAGGGCGCGGGCCTCCTCCGGTACGTCCGGGCCAGGAGCCCCCGGCGCGGGAGTGAGGGCGGGAGCGGGAGCGGGCGTGGGCCTCGGCGGAAGGTCGGAGGTGTTCTCCCCGTGGTCTTTTCCTGGATGACCGTCGGCGGGCCGGGTGGTCGGAGCACCGACCGCCGGAATCCGGGGACTCGGCGCGACCTGCGCGGAAGCCGGTGATCTCCCCAGCAGCTTGGCGGCCTGGGCCTCGCTCAACGGCACGTTGGAGACGAGCTGTTGCGTCAGCCACCGCCCGCCGGGCCCCTGCACCCGCCGCTCGTGGATGAACCCCTCCGCCTTCAGCTGCCGCTTCGCCCGGGTGAACGCGCATGCCCCGATCCGGGCGCGCTCGGCGCTCCGCGACAACGACTCACGCGCACCCTCGGGGAGCGAGAGCTGCCAGGTCAGGAGCCGTACGGCGTCGGAACTGAGCCGCGGATGGCGGATGAGCTCGTGCGAGAACTGGGTGAAGCCGCGAGAGGGCGCGATAAAGTTTCGGTACATCACGGTGGAGGCCAATCCACTAGTGGTGAGGCCCTCGCAGATGGTTGGCGCCATCGCGAGGGCCGATTTGCGTGAACCGTACCGCACGGAGAGTGGCGGTACGGACGCATCGAGTGAATATGCCACTTGCGGGTGAAGGTGACGTGCAGGCATCAACTACCTGCCGTGTCCGCCCCGTTGACCCGCCTCACGTCAGGGGTTCGGTTGCCCGGTCCAGCCAGGCGACCCGCGAGGTCGGCCGCACGGTCAGGCCGAACCGCTCGAATCCGGGCCGCCCTTGTCCCACCCACCAGTCGTACGCGGCCTCCGTCTCGTCCCACAGTCGACGGGGCCCGGACTGCACCACCTCGAACTCCGTGGCACCCGGCTCGTGGTCGGTCGATGCCCACGAGGTGCCGTCGGTGCCGTACGTCCACAGCGTGTACGCGCCGTCGTCGTACCGCTCGACGGTCCAGAACGCCCCCGGCACGCGCAGCCCGATCACGAACTGTTCCAGCCACCCGCCGACCTCGGCGGGCGAGAGCGCCGTCACGCTCCTGACGCCGCCCGCCGGCCACTCCTCGCCCTTGAGGTACGTGTCGTGGTCGGGGAGGTCCGGGCGTTGCTGACGGAGCCGCATGAAGGCGCTGGAGCGGGTGAAGTGTCCATGGGCGGCGCCGTCTTCGCCGACGGTGAGCCGCGCGATGGCCTCGCCGCCGTACTCCGTTCCCCAGGGGGCGACGATCAGTCCGCCGGGAGCCGTCTGTTCGATCCACGCGGGCGGGATCTCCCCGACGGAGCAGGTGGCGATGACCCGGTCGTAGGGCGCCCGGACCCCGTACCCCTGTCGTCCGTCCCCGACGATCACGGTGGGCGAGAGCCCGGCCGTTCTCAGGCGCTGGGCCGCCCCTTCGGACACCTCCGGATCGAACTCGACCGAGACCACGGCGTCCGACCCGAGCCGGTGGGAGAGCAGCCCCGCGTTCCAGCCCGTACCGGTGCCGATCTCCAGGACCTGGTGCCCGTCCTCGACGCCGAGGTCGTCGAGCATCGCGAACACCATGCTCGGCTGCGAGCTGGAACTCGACGGGCGGGTGCCGACGGCGTCCCCGGCGTGCCGGCCGTCGTCCCACTGGGTGGTGAGGGGGATGTCGGAGTACACCGCCGCGAGCCAGCCGTGCGGATCGACGGCCCGGTCCACGAGCGGGTTCTGCCGGGTGCCGTCCGCGATGCCCGGCCAGATGCGGTCGGGTACGAACAGGTCCCGGGGGACCGCCCTGAACGCGGGCAGCCAGTCGGGTCGCAACGCGCCCGAGGCGAGGAGTACGGAGGCGAGCCCCGAGGGGCCCGCCTCCTCCGTGCGCGCGCTCACTTCTTCGCGGGGCCGGAGCCGTCGGACGAGTTGCCGCCACTCGTCTCGGAGCCCCCGCCCCCGTGACCGCGTCCGCCGCTGCTGTCGTCCTGCTGGCTGCCGCCCTGACCGCTGCCGGTGCCGCCGTCGTGCTTACCCATGTCACTCCTTGAGTTGGTCGGTGTCGCTATGCCGTTCGGAGCCAGAGCGCCGCGCAGAGCGCGCCCACGGCCACCGCGGTCAGGAAGAGGGCGGCGCGGGCGATGTGCTGATGACCCGTACGGCTCCGCGCGGGATCAGGCTCTGGCGTTCCTCGGGGCTGGCCGTCCAGCACTGGTCCATCGCCACCTCCCACAGGTATCCGCTGGGCCGTACCAGGGTCAGCAGGTTGCCGTGCACGTCCCGCACCTGGCCGGTGAGGGCCCGCTGCGCGTCGGTCACGACGTCGCCGACGCGGTACCTCATGGGGGCGGGGGGTGCGTTGGTGTTCGTACGCATGGAGGGCTCACTTTCTGATGGATCTCCTCCGGGACGCCTCCACGATGGCGCGGACGCTCCTACGCTCACCAGTGGTTGAGTTCCCGAAGCGCAGGTGAGGAACGAGGCATATGCCAGGAGCGAAGGATCTGGATCCCGGGGACAGCATCGAGCAGTACCTCGGAAACCTGGTCCGCGAGGCGCGCTTAGCACTCGGGCGGGAGTGGACGCAGGCGTACGTGGCGACCAAGGCGTTCAGCAGTGGGACCAGGATTTCCGAGATCGAGCGCGGTGAGGATCCGCCGGACCGTGACCTGGCGAGGAAGCTGGAGATCGTCCTGCGTCTTCCGCCCGGTTCCCTCGTGAACCTCGTGAAGATCCTCACCGAGCAGAACGTGCGCGACTACGCGAAGACGTACATGCGACGGCAGCTCGAAGCCACCGCCATTCATGAATTCTCGATCGTGGTGCCGGGCCTGTTGCAGACGGCCGGATATGCGCGCGCGGCGATGGAGGCGGGTCTCGCGGGCGATTCGGCCCAGATCGGCGACTATGTGCGAAGGCGATTGGAGCGTCAGACGGTACTCGAACGACCCGAAGCGCCCTGGATGATGATCGTGCTCGACGAAGCCTGTCTGCGCCGTGACATGGGCGGCGCGCAGGTGATGAAGGAGCAGATCGAGCACCTGATCACGATGTCCGAACGCCCCCATGTGAACATCCAGGTGCTTCCCATTTCGGGAACACCTGTTGCTGGTTCCGTTGCGCTCCTTACGCTTCCCAAGGGTGAGCGAGGGGCGTACACAGAGGGATTCAGTACGGGTAACTACTCCGAGGATCCAGTCGAGGTGATGAGGTTTCAGCGTGTCTATGATCTGTTGCAACAGGGTGCGTTGGGCGTCCGGGCGTCCCTGGAACTGATGCGTGCTATCGCGAAGGAACACGATGACTGAGGCCTCCCCGAACTGGCACAAGAGCACCTACAGCGGCAACGACAACGACGCCTGCGTCGAGGTCGCCGACAACGCTCCCCGCGTCGTCCGCGTCCGGGACACCAAGGACCTCGCCACCGGCGAGCTCACGGCCGCGCCGGCCGCCTGGGCCGCGTTCGTCGCGTACGCGCGGACGCGCGCGGTCTGACCCTCCCCGCACGGCTTACGCAACGAATGGTTGCGCGACAGTGGTGTGCCGCATAAGCTGATGTGCAACCGATGGTTGCACTGAGGTCAGGGGTACCCCATGGAATACGGAAGCATCGAGCGCGAGCTCCGCATCGACGCCGCCCCCGAGGTGGTCTACGAGGTGATCAGCACCCCGGAGCACCTGCGTGAGTGGTGGCCCGACGAGGCCGAGCTGGAGCCGGTCGTCGGTGGTACCGGCACGATCACCTTCGGCGGGCACGGGACCGTGCCGCTCACCGTCCTGGAGGCCGATCCGCCGCGCCGGTTCGTGTTCCGGTGGGCGTACGAGGGGGAGGCGGCCACCGAGACGAACTCGTTCCTGGTGACCTTCGACCTCGTTCCGGCCGGGGACGGCACGCTGCTGCGCTTCAAGGAGACCGGGTTCCGCGAGCGCGGCTGGGAGGCCGCCGTACTGGAGGAGGCGTACACCGACCACGTCCGCGGCTGGGACCACTTCCTCCCGCGCCTCGTCTCGTACGCGGCCAAGGCGGTCGTACGGCCATGAGCACCGTCATCGACGACGACCTCTGGTCAGCGATCGGCGATCCGACCCGGCGGCGGATAGTCGACCTGCTCCTCGACGAAGGGGGCGGCACGTCGACCACGCTCAGCGAGCGGCTGCCCGTCACCCGGCAGGCCGTCGCCAAGCACCTCGGCGTGCTGGACCGCGTCGGCCTGGTGCACGGCACGCCGTCGGGGCGTGAGCGCCGCTACGAGGTGGACGAGGCCCAGCTCGCCCGCGCGGTCGCCCAGTTGTCGGCGGTCGGCGAGACCTGGGACGCCCGCCTGCGGCGGATCAAGCGGATCGCCGAGCGGATCCAGGAGCAACGAAGGGATGAGCAGCCATGACGACATCGACATCGACATCGACATCGACACCGGCATCGGCATCGGCTTCGGCGTCGGGCGGCGGCGCGCCCACCGCGCGCGGGTACTCGACGGCGTACACCGTCCCGCAGTCGCCCGAAGAGGTCTTCGCCGCCGTCACGGACGTCCGTACCTGGTGGACGGGCGTGATCGAGGGGCGCGCCGACGGGCCGGGCGCCGAGTTCACCTACCGGCACCCGCCCGAGCACTACAGCGTCCAGCGGGTCGTCGCGTACGAGCCGGGGCGCCGGGTGGTCTGGCGGGTCACCGACAGTGAGCTGTCCTTCGTCTCGGAGCCGGGCGAGTGGACCGGCAGCGAGATCGTCTTCGACATCACGCCCGTGGCCGACGGCACCGAGCTGCGGTTCACCCATGTCGGACTGGTGCCGGACGTCGAGTGCTTCGGTGCCTGCTCCACGGCCTGGACGCACTTCGTCGACGGCAGCCTGCGCAGCCTGATCACCACGGGGAAGGCCCTGCCCGAACCGTGGTGACCGGCGCTCGCGGCCGGGCGGCGCCACCGCCCGGCCGCGGGCCTCGCACCGCGCCCCCGGGCGGCCGGGGGTCTCGGGCGGCAGACTGGAGAGGCCCGGCCGGCCGGCGGCGGTGATCGCCGGAACGGTAAGGGTCCGTCCCGGACCGGGACGGTGACGGATTCCCCTAGTGACAGGTCGCTCTTCAATCCGTAGGGTGCTGAATATGGATATGCAGACTGTCGTCCTTGGGACGTCCGGCACCACCCCGCAGGACGTCATCGACGTCGCCCGCCACGGCGCGCGCGTCGAGCTGTCATCCGAGGCCGTCCAGGCGCTCGCCGCCGCGCGGGCCACCGTGGACGCGCTCGCCGCGAAGCCGGAGCCGGTCTACGGCGTCTCCACCGGGTTCGGCGCCCTCGCCACCCGGCACATCGGGCACGAGCTGCGGGCCCAGCTGCAGCGCAACATCGTGCGCTCGCACGCCGCCGGCATGGGGCCGCGGGTCGAGCGCGAGGTCGTGCGCGCGCTGATGTTCCTGCGGCTCAAGACCGTCGCCTCCGGCCACACCGGCGTCCGTCCCGAGGTCGCGCAGACCATGGCCGACGTGCTCAACGCGGGGATCACCCCCGTCGTGCACGAGTACGGCTCCCTCGGCTGTTCCGGCGACCTCGCGCCGCTCTCGCACTGCGCCCTGGCCCTCATGGGCGAGGGTGACGCCGAGGGCCCCGACGGCGTGGTCAAGCCCGCGGGCGAGCTGCTCGCCGCCGCCGGCATCGCGCCCGTCGAGCTCAAGGAGAAGGAGGGCCTCGCCCTCCTCAACGGCACCGACGGCATGCTCGGCATGCTGATCATGGCCCTCGCCGACCTCGACACCCTCTACAAGTCGGCCGACATCACCGCCGCCCTCTCCCTGGAGGCCCTCCTCGGCACCGAGAAGGTGCTGGAGCCCGAGCTGCACGCCATCCGCCCGCACCCGGGCCAGGCCGCCTCCGCCGCCAACATGCTCGCCGTGCTCAAGGGCTCCGAGCTCACCGGCCACTTCCAGAGCGGCGAGGCCCCCCGGGTCCAGGACGCCTACTCGGTGCGCTGCGCCCCGCAGGTCGCCGGCGCCGGCCGCGACACCATGGCGCACGCCCGCCTCGTCGCCGAGCGCGAGCTGGCCGCCGCCGTCGACAACCCGGTGGTCCTGGGCAACGGCGAGGTCCGCTCCAACGGCAACTTCCACGGCGCCCCCGTCGCGTACGTCCTCGACTTCCTCGCGATCGCCGCCGCGGACCTCGGATCCATCGCCGAGCGCCGCACCGACCGGCTCCTCGACAAGAACCGCTCGCACGGCCTGCCGGCCTTCCTCGCCGACGACGCCGGCGTCGACTCCGGCCTGATGATCGCCCAGTACACGCAGGCCGCCCTGGTCAGCGAGATGAAGCGGCTCGCCGTCCCGGCCTCCGCCGACTCCATCCCCTCCTCGGCGATGCAGGAGGACCACGTCTCCATGGGCTGGTCCGCGGCCCGCAAGCTGCGCACCGCGATCGGCAACCTCAACCGGATCATCGCCGTCGAGATGTACGCCGCCACCCGCGGCATCGAGCTCCGCCACGGCCTGACCCCGGCCCCCGCCTCCGTCGCCGCCATCGAGGCGCTGCGCGCCGCCGGTGTCGCCGGTCCCGGCCCGGACCGCTTCCTCGCGCCCGACCTGGCCGCCGCCGACGCCTTCGTGCGGGACGGCGCCCTCGTCGCCGCCGTCGAGCCCGTCACCGGCCCGCTCCAGTAGGCAGTAGGCAGCAGGCAGTAAGCGGAAGGGCCGCCCCGGTTTCCCGGGGGCGGCCCTTCCGTGCGTACGAGCGCCGTCAGGAGGCCCGGCCGCCCCGGCGCATCGCCAAGGTCACGAAGCCCGCCCCGACGCCCAGGAAGGCCGTCCCACCCAGGAGGTACGGCGTGGTGTCGAAGCTGCCGGTCTCCGCGAGTCTCGGGTCCTCGTCCCCGTCGGAGCCGCCTGAGATGTCGGAGACGGAGGAGCGCGCGAGGCTCCCCGGAAGCTGCTCGTCCGTGGCGTTCGCCGACGGGACGAACCACAGGGCGCAGAGGAGTGTCCCCGCGGCGGTGGCGGTGAGCAGCGGGCGTCGGGCGACGGACACGGTGTGGTGATCCCCCTTGCGGAAACCGCGAATTGGCAGGTGAGGAGATGCTAATGAACACACCGGGTCGCGCGAAAGCCGAGGCCTCCCGGCGCTCTACGCTCCGGCCATGAGCACTTCCGAGACATCACGCTATGTACGGCTTCGGGTCGACCTGGTCCTGGAGATCGACGCACCCGACGCGCTCGCCGAGGCCGCCGTCGGCCGGATCGACGGCGACGAGTTCATGCCGGAGGAGGAGCGGGCGCACGCCCGGGCCGCCGTCGCGGACGACAGCGCCGAGGCCCTCGCCTACCTCGTCGAGCCCTTCGACCTGGTCGGCACCGTCCCCGGTGTCGAGATGGTGCAGGCCTCCTGGAGCAGCGAGGAGATCGCATACGACCCCGATGCCATGGAGTGGGACCTCGACGACGAAGATGGGGGGCCGGAGGACGCCGAAGGCGCCGACGAGCACGCCGACGCGGACGACCGCGGCTGACCCCGCGCACCCCTGCTCCACAGGGCCTCGGGGCGGCAGCGTCCCGGGGCCCTGTGCCGTGAGCGGCACGGGCACGGGAACCGGACGCTCCGCCGGCGCGTGTCGAACAGAGGCGGGCAGTGGCGTTCCCCACAAATCCCCCGGTTGTGGAACCGGAGGAGCCCGCAGGGGTGTTTCAGTAGGAAGTCAGGGTAATCGGCGACGATGGAGAAGCGTGTGATGACGGACGGCAAGCGTCGTAAGAGCCTGGCGGCCGCGGCCGCGGTGCTCGGCGGCGTGCTGGTGCTCACGGCGTGCAACGACGGTGACAAGGGCGGCAGCGCCGCCGACGCCTCACAGAACGCGCAGGCCCAGGTCGACGAGGCAGCCGCGCAGAAGACCTCCAAGGCGCAGATCACCATCTCGCCGAAGAACGGTGCCCAGAACGCGTCGATCAACAACGACGCCAAGGTCACCGTCGCCGAGGGCAAGCTGACCGACGTCACCATGACGTCCGCCGAGGGTGCCAAGGTCGACGGCCAGATATCCGCCGACGGCCTCAGCTGGAAGCCGACCGGGCCGCTCAAGCGCGCCACCGTCTACAAGATCGCGGCGACCGCCCAGGACACCGCGGGTCTCGAGGCGCACGAGAACTCCTCGTTCACCACGGTCTCGCAGGCCAACAGCTTCATAGGCAACTTCACGCCGGAGGACGGCTCCGTCGTCGGCGTCGGCATGCCGGTCTCGATCAACTTCAACAAGGCGATCACCGACAAGAAGGCCGTCCAGGGCGGCATCAGCGTCTCCTCCAGCACCGGCCAGGAGGTCGTCGGCCACTGGTTCAACTCGCAGCGGCTCGACTTCCGCCCCGAGAAGTACTGGACCGAGAACTCCACCGTCACGCTGAAGCTGAACCTCGACGGCGTCGAGGGCGCGAACGGCGTCTTCGGCGTCCAGCAGAAGACGGTCACGTTCAAGATCGGGCGCAACCAGGTCTCCACGGTCGACGTGGCCGCCAAGACGATGACCGTCAAGCAGGACGGCCAGACGATCAAGACGATCCCGATCTCCGCCGGCTCCCCGGAGAACACCACCTACAACGGTGAGATGGTGATCTCCGAGAAGTTCAAGGAGACCCGGATGAACGGCGCCACCGTCGGCTTCACCGACTCCGACGGCAAGGGCGAGTACGACATCAAGGACGTGCCGCACGCCATGCGCCTGTCCACGTCGGGCACCTTCATCCACGGCAACTACTGGGGCTCCCGCTCCATCTTCGGCTCCGTGAACACCAGCCACGGCTGCGTGGGCCTCGCCGACGTCAAGGGCGCCGGCGACCCCAACCAGCAGGCCGCCTGGTTCTACGACAAGTCGATCGTCGGCGACGTCGTCATCGTCAAGAACTCCAGGGACAAGACGATCGCTCCCGACAACGGCCTCAACGGCTGGAACATGAGCTGGTCGGCGTGGAAGGCCGGCTCCGCCGTCTGACCCGCACGCGTACCAAGCGAGCGACGCGGCCCCCTCGAATCCGAGGGGGCCGCGTCGTCATGCGGGGCCGCGCGTCACGCGGGCCGCGCCGTTCACTTCCGTGCGTCGGCCCGCTCGTCCACGCCCCACTGCGCCAGCAGCCGCAGCGCGTCCGCCGACGGCGTCCCCGGCTCCGCGTGGTACGTCACGAGCATCAGGTCCGGGTCGTCGCCCGAGACCTTCAACGACTCGTACGACAGGGTCATCTCGCCCACCAGCGGATGCCGCACCCGCTTCGTCCCGTGCCCCTTGTCGGTCACCGTGTGCGCCGCCCACAGCGACCGGAACTCCTCGCTCCTGACCGACAGTTCGCCGACCAGCGCCAGCAGCTCCTGGTCGTCCGGGTGCAGCCCCGCGTACAGCCGGAGCACGCTCACCACCTCGACGGCCTTGCACTCCCAGTCGACGTACAGATCGCGCGCGTTCGGGTCGAGGAAGACCAGCCGGGCCATGTTCCGCTCGCGCGGCTCCCAGGCGGCGAAGTCGCCCATCAGGGCCCGCGCCATCCGGTTCCAGGCCAGGATGTCGCCCCGCCGCCCCAGCACGAAGGCCGGGACGCCGTCCATCGAGTCGAGCAGCTGCGTGAGGCCCGGACGCACCTTCTGCGGGCGTGCGGCGGCCGCCTTCTGCCGCTTCTTCACCGTCGGCTTCGCCAGATGCGTCAGATGGGCCCGCTCGGTGTCGCTGAGCCGCAGGGCCCGCGCGATCGAGTCGAGCACCTCCATCGACACGTTGCGGCCGTTGCCCTGCTCAAGACGGGTGTAGTACGCCACCGACACCCCGGCCAGCTGCGCCAGCTCCTCGCGCCGCAGCCCCGGCACCCGCCGGTGCCGCCCGAACTCGGGCAGTCCCACGTCCTGCGGCTTCAGCCGGGCCCGGCGGGAGCGGAGGAATTCGCTGAGTTCGGAACTGAGGTCCATACGTCCCCAGTATTCCCGCTCGGGCCCGCGGAAGCGCCGGTGTGCCTGACCCTGCCAGTGGTAGGCACGCGGGACGTAGGCAGAACAGTGGTCTGGGTGCCCTCGCCGGACTCCGGCAGGCTTGCCGCATGACCACGAACGTTTCCGCTTACGCAGCGCCCGCCGCCCACGCCCCGCTGGAGCGCACCACCGTGCCGCGCCGGGCCGTCGGCGAGCACGACGTCCTCATCGAGATCAAGTACGCCGGCATCTGCCACTCCGACATCCACCAGGCCCGCAACGGCTGGGGCGAGGGCATCTTCCCCATGGTGCCGGGCCACGAGATCGCCGGAATCGTCACCGAGGTCGGCCCCGGCGTCACCCGGCACCGGGTCGGCGACCGCGTCGGCGTGGGCTGCTTCGTCGACTCCTGCCGCACCTGCGAGTACTGCGAGCGCGGCCTGGAGCAGTACTGCGTGACCGGCGGCACCGGGACGTACAACGCCCTCGACAAGGATGGTGAGCCCACCTACGGCGGCTACTCCAGCCACATCGTCGTCGACGAGAACTACACCCTGCGCATCCCCGAGGGCATCGCCCTCGACGTCGCCGCCCCGCTGCTGTGCGCCGGCATCACCCTCTACTCGCCGCTCGCCCACTGGCAGGCCGGCCCCGGCAAGAAGGTCGCCATCGTCGGCCTCGGCGGCCTCGGCCACATGGGCGTCAAGATCGCCCACGCGCTCGGCGCCGAGGTGACGGTGCTCAGCCAGTCCCTGAAGAAGCAGGAGGACGGGCGGAAGCTGGGCGCCGACCACTTCTACGCCACCAGCGACCCGGAGACCTTCACGAAGCTGGCCGGCACCTTCGACCTGGTGATCTCCACGGTCTCCGCGCCGCTGGACTTCGACGCCTACCTGCGCCTGGTCAAGACCGACGGCGCGCTGGTCAACGTCGGCGCCCCCGAGGAGCCGGTCAAGGTCGGCCTGTTCTCCCTCATCGGCGGCCGCAAGACGCTCGCCGGCTCGATGATCGGCGGCATCGCCGAGACCCAGGAGATGCTCGACTTCTGCGCCGCGCACGGCCTGGGCTCGGAGATCGAGGTGATAGCCGCCGAGCAGATCAACGAGGCGTACGAGCGGGTCATCGCCTCCGACGTGCGCTACCGCTTCGTGATCGACGCGTCGACGATCTGACCTCCGCCCCACCGGGCCGCCGGGGCATGACGTCCGGGGTAATCGACCCCGGACGGCCTGCCCCGGCACGCTGTCCCCATGACCGCATACGCCATCGGAAACCTGCACCCGAAGCCCCTCCTCGACGAGGAGGTCCTCGCCTACATGGAGCGCATCCAGGGCACCCTGGACCCCTTCGGCGGGCGCTTCCTCGTCCACGGCCGCCCCGAGCGCGAGGTCCGCGAGGGCACGTGGCCCGGCGCCCTCGTGATCATCGGCTTCCCGACGTACGAGGACGCCCGCGGCTGGTACGACTCCGCGGCCTACCAGGCCCTGATCCCGCTGCGCGCCCGGCACATGGACGGGGACGTGCTGCTGGTCGACGGCGTGCCCGAGGGGTACGCGGCGGCCGGCACGGCGGCGCTGCTGCGGGCGTCCGCCGACCGGCCCTGAGCCGGTCAGCCCCTGGCGCCCCGCCGGACGCGCTTCGCGCGCTCGCTGAGCGCCCAGGCGTCCGCGACCGGCCCCAGGTGCCCCAGCTTGTCGGGGTTGCTCACCGAGTTGATCGACTGGATCCGTCCGTCGAGCACGTCGAGCGTCCAGGTGTTGAGGACCCTGCCCTCCCCGTCCCGGAAGACGGCGCCCGGCAGACCGTTCACCTCGTGCGGCTCCAGCGTCACGCCGACCCCCGTCAGCATCGGGAGGTACGCGCCGAGCAGGCGGGACACGTGGTCCGCCCCGACGACGGTCCTGGCCAGCTGCGGGGTCTTGCCGCCGCCGTCGCCGACCAGCTGCACGTCGGCGGAGAGCAGCTCCCGCAGCCCGTCGACCTCGCCCTCGCGGACCGCCTCGATGAACCGCGCGGCCAGCTCCTCCCGTTCCCGCCGGTCCGCCTCGAACCGGGGCCGCCCGGCGTCCATGTGGCGTCGGGCCCGCACCGCGAGCTGGCGGCACGCCGCCTCCGAACGCCCCACCGCCGAGGCGACGTCGGGGAAGCCGAACGCGAACACCTCGCGCAGCACGAACACGGCCCGCTCCAGCGGGCTGAGCCGCTCCAGGAGCAGCAGCGCCGCCATCGACACCGAGTCGGCCAGCTCGGCCGAGCGCTCGGGGTCCTCGTACGGATCGGAGAGCAGCGGCTCGGGCAGCCACGCCCCGACGTACTCCTCCCGCCGCACCCGCGCCGAGCGCAGCACGTCGATGGAGATCCGGGTGACGGTGGCCGACAGAAAGGCCTTGGTGGAGACGGGCACGGTCGACGAGCCCTCGAAGCGCAGCCAGCTGTCCTGCACCGCGTCCTCGGCCTCCCCGACACTGCCGAGGATCCGGTACGCGATGGAGAACAGCAGCGGCCGCAGCTCCTCGAACTCCTCGATCCGGCTCATGCGCGTCTCCTTCTCGTCTCCCGGGGCGTCCGCCCCACCCTCTGGGACGAGACGGCCGGCCGGAGTGTGACACGGCGGCAACCGGCGGGGCCGAAGACTGCCTGCCTCCGGCATGGAAGCGATCCGTGCCCGGGCCTACGGTCGGCGCCGACGAGGGGGAGGTGCCGCGATGACGGGGACCGGCGGGGGCGGCGGGTTGTACGCGCTGATGACAGGGGTCTGGATGACGGCCTACGGCGTGGTGGTCGCCACGGACTTCCGGGGCGCGGCACAGCGCATGGACGAGATGTCGGCGCGATCGGGGGGCGTGCGCTTCACCCGGCTCCTGGCAGGGGTGTTCGCGCTGGTGGGCCCGGTGGTCCTGACCCTGGGGGTGTCCCGGACGGTGCGGGGGGACGCGCTCACCGGTTCACCTCGGCTGCCCCTGCCGTTCCTGGCGGTCCTGCTCGCCGTCGGGGCCCTGATCACGTGGACCCATTGGCGGCCGGGCGGCCTGCTGCGTCGTGAGTGGTCCGCCGGCGGCCGGGGCCGGCGGGTCGCCGCCGTGGTGTCGACGTGCGGTGTCCTCGGCTTCGTCGCCGGTCTCGGCCTCGGGCTCCAGCTCCTCTGGGTGGCGAGCTGGTCGATCGCCGCCGGCGCGGGCCTGCTCCTGCTGGTCGCAGGCCGCGCCGGACAGCGGAGCGCCTAGGGCGTGTCCGCCCTGGGGCGGGGCCTACTCCGCGGCCGCCACCCCGATCGGGCAGGAGACGCCCGTGCCGCCGATCCCGCAGTAGCCGGCCGGGTTCTTGTCCAGGTACTGCTGGTGGTAGCCCTCGGCCGGGTAGAACGGGCGGCCCTCGGCCGGGAGGAGCTCCGTGGTGATCGTGTCGTAGCCGGAGCCGGTCAGGACCTTCTGGTAGGCCTGGCGCGAGGCCTCGGCCGTCGCGGCCTGCTCGGCGGAGTGGGTGTAGACGGCCGAGCGGTACTGGGTGCCGACGTCGTTGCCCTGGCGGAAGCCCTGGGTCGGGTTGTGCGACTCCCAGAACAGCTTCAGCAGCTGCTCGTACGTGACCTTCGCCGGGTCGAAGACCACCCGGACGACCTCGGTGTGGCCGGTGAGGCCCGAGCAGACCTCCTCGTACACCGGGTTCGGCGTCGGACCGCCCTGGTAGCCGACGAGGGTCGTGTACACGCCCTCGGTCTGCCAGAACTTGCGCTCGGCTCCCCAGAAGCAGCCCAGGCCGAAGTCCGCGACCTCCAGGCCCTCCGGGTAGGGGCCGAGGAGCGGGGTGCCGAGGACGGTGTGGCGCTCCGGGACCGCGAACTCGGGCTCCGGGCGGCCGCGCAGGGCCTGGTCGGCGGTGGGGAGGACGGGGGTGCGGGACAGGAACATGCGGCATCTCTCCTCGACGGGGGCTCTGGACACAACGCCGGGGGCCTCCGGCGGATTCCCGCCGGAGGCCCCGGAAGCGTGTGGTGCGGTGTCCTGCCCCTAGTGCGCCAGCGTCGCCGGGCTGCCGCCGTTCGACTCGTAGCCGGCCACCGCCAGGTTCCGGTACACCGTGTACTCCAGCGCCGGGTCCGTGCTCAGCGTCCACGGCAGCGCGCCCACGTAGCCGTCCACGCGCACCAGCAGGCGCATCGCCTCCTCCCAGCGCTCCGCGCGGACCAGGAAGTGCACGAGCAGATGGCGTACGTGCGCCAGCATCGGGTCGTCGGCGCGGGCCGAGTGCACCGCGTACAGGGCGCCCTCCATCGCCTTCGACACCACCGCCGTGCGGTAGTAGTCCTGCACGATCACGAGGTCCGGCTGGTGCTCGAAGACGGCGAACAGCGGCAGCGCGGCCAGCAGTGAGCCGTGCGGGGCGCGGGCCGCGGCCGTGGTCGCGAAGTGGTCCGCCTCCTGGCGCGAGCCGTGCCACTTCTCGCACCAGTAGTGCAGCGCCGCCAGATGCGCCCCCATGTGCTGCGGCGCCCGGTCGATGACCTTCGCCCACACCTGGTCGAACTGCTCGTGGGTGTCGCCGAGACCCCGCGCGACGGCCAGCTCCGAGATGTACGGCACGGGGTCGCCCGGCGCCAGCAGCGCCGCCTGGCCGCACGCGGCGCGCGCCTCCTCCAGGATGATCCGGAAGTCGTCGGTGCCGGCCGCCGAGGAGCGCCACGCCTGCTGCACCAGGAACTCCGCGTACACCTGCGCGCAGCCGGGGTCCTTGGGCGACTCGGCCCGCCAGGACCGCAGCCACGCCCCGCCGACGCCGGGCCGCTCGGCCAGTTCCAGGGAGGCGGCGCCCGCGAAGGCCTGGACCCGCTGCCAGCGCGTCTCGCCCTCCTTCGCCGTGCCCTTCAGGAGCTGCGAGGCGGCCCGCCAGTCCTGCGTCGCCTGCACGACGTCGAGCACGTCGAGGAGGTCGCGGTCGGCCCCGGGCAGCCGTACGTCCTGCTGTTCCTGCCGGAGGAAGCCGTACGCCTCCGGGTCCGCCGCGTCGGGGGCGCCGGGCGCCACCTGCCGGATGCCGCCGCCGCGCCGGCGCAGCACGTAGGGGCCCAGGACTCCGAAGAGCAGCCCGAGCGCGATCAGGAACCACAGAATCTCCATGTGTCCATTGTCCAGGACACCCGGTGAGACATACGGCGGCGGCGGGAGCTCCTCGGCACTACGCTCCTGACCATGAGCGACCAGCACTCCCACCAGAGCTTCGAGACCCGCGCCATCCACGCGGGCAACACCGCCGACCCGCTGACCGGCGCGGTCGTCCCGCCCATCTACCAGGTGTCCACCTACAAGCAGGACGGTGTGGGCGGGCTTCGCGGCGGCTACGAGTACAGCCGCAGCGCCAACCCGACCCGTACCGCCCTGGAGGAGAACCTGGCGGCGCTGGAGGGCGGCCGACGCGGCCTCGCCTTCGCCTCCGGGCTCGCCGCCGAGGACTGCCTGCTGCGCACCCTCCTCGTCCCGGGCGACCACGTGGTCATCCCCAACGACGCGTACGGCGGCACCTTCCGCCTCTTCGCGAAGGTCGTCCAGCGCTGGGGCGTGGACTTCTCCGTCGCGAACACGTCCGACGTCGAGTCGGTGCGCGCCGCGATCAACGAGCGTACGAAGCTGATCTGGGTCGAGACCCCCTCGAACCCGCTGCTCGGCATCACCGACATCGAGGCCGTCGCGGGCGTCGCCCGCCAGGCCGGCGTGAAGCTGGTCGTCGACAACACCTTCGCCTCGCCCTACCTCCAGCAGCCGCTGGCGCTCGGCGCGGACGTCGTCGTGCACTCCCTCACCAAGTACATGGGCGGCCACTCCGACGTCGTCGGCGGCGCCCTGGTGACGGCCGACGCCGAGCTCGGCGAGGAACTGGCCTACCACCAGAACGCGATGGGCGCGGTGGCCGGCCCGTTCGACTCGTGGATCGTGCTGCGCGGCATCAAGACGCTCGCCGTCCGGATGGACCGGCACAGCGAGAACGCCGCCAAGGTCGTCGAGATGCTGACCCAGCACCCGAAGGTCACCCAGGTCCTCTACCCGGGTCTGCCGGAGCACCCGGGCCACGAGATCGCGGCGAAGCAGATGCGTTCCTTCGGCGGCATGATCTCGTTCCGCGTCGAGGGCGGCGAGGAGGCGGCGGTCGAGGTCTGCAACCGCGCCAAGCTGTTCACCCTGGGCGAGTCCCTCGGCGGCGTCGAGTCGCTGATCGAGCACCCGGGCCGGATGACCCACGCCAGCGTCGCGGGCTCGGCCCTGGAGGTCCCGGCGGACCTGATCCGCCTGTCCGTCGGCATCGAGAACGTCGACGACCTGCTGGCCGACCTGCGCGAGGCGCTGGGCTAGTCGCGGACGTCACGGACGTCACGGACATCGCGTACGTCGGTACGTCGGTGCGCCGGTACGTCGCTTCCGTGGGTACGGGAGCGGGGCCGGGTTCCCTCACGGGGCCCGGCCCTTCCGCGTCCGGGCCCGCCCGCCGTCACCAGCCTTCGAGCGGTGGGGTCGTCCCGGCCGGCGGGACCTCCCAGGGGCGGACCATCGAGGCCCAGACGACGAAGGCGCAGACGGCCAGGCCGAGCAGCGTCCACCAGAGCCGCCGCATCGCCCGGGCCCGGTGCAGCAGCCGCACGCCGCGGGCCGTGGCCCGGGCGGCGAGGTCGCCCGGCACGTGCGGGCGCGTGGTCTCCAGCAGCCGGCGGACCTCGTCCTCCTTGTGCTCGTGCCGGCTCACGAGGCGGCCCGCAGCGCCGACACGGAGCGGGCGCAGACGGCCCGCACCCGCTCCTCGGGCAGGCCGAGCAGGGCCGCGGTCTGCTCCTCGGCCACTCCCTCGTACAGCCTGAGCACGACGATCAGGCGTTCCTGCGGGGTGAGCGCGGAGAGGACCCCGCCCAGGCCGCGGTGGTGCCGCCAGGCGGTGCGGGCGAAGCGGGTGGCGAGATCGGCGCGGGTGACGTCGTACGGGTCCTCGCCGCGCAGCCGGTCCCACTGGGCGTAGGTGTGGGCGAGGGCGGCCGTCAGCAGGGCCTGGGCGCGCGGGTTGCGGTGCGCGGGTTCGGTGGTGAGCAGGGTCGCGGTGTGCAGCAGCCGGCCCGCCGCCCCGGCGACGAACGCGTGGAACTCCCGGGTGCGGTAGGCGTTTTCGCCGCTGTGGCCGTTCTGGCCGGTTCTCCGCTCACGCACCTCCTCATATGAGTGCAGTGCGCGCCCGGGGTCAAGACTCCGGCGCGGACTCCGCCGGGCCGGCGGCCTCCTGGACGACCGGCAGGCCCGACTGGCGTGCCGAGAGAGCCGAGTTGAAGCGGGTCAGCAGGGTGCAGAAGGAATCCCGCTCGTCGGGCGTCCAGCCGTCGGTGACCTCGGCCATCAGCTGTCGGCGGGAGAGCCGGACCTCCTCCAGGCGGGCCTGCCCGCGCGGGGAGAGCTGGAGCACGACGGCGCGCCCGTCCTCGGGGTGGGAGGTGCGCTTGACCAGGCCGGTGTCGACGAGCGGGGCGACCTGGCGGGTGACCGTGGAGGAGTCGATGCCCATGCCGGCGGCGAGCGCCTTGACGCCCATGGGTCCCTCCTGGTCGAGCCGGTTGAGCAGCAGGTACGCGGCGCGGTCCATGGAGTTGCGGAGCTGCCCGGTACCGCCGAGCCGGGTCTGTTCGGCCCGCCGCGCGAAGACGGCCACCTGGTGCTGGAGGGCGTCGAGGAGACCGGGGTCAAGCTCAGTCGTCATGTCCTGAGATGTGGGCATGGCTGTGGGGGCTCTCTCGTGCGGTGGTCGGTTGGTGGGGGACAGAGTACGCGGACCTGCCGGGGTCCGTACCGGCGCTGCGCGATCCGGATGCGAACGGGCTCCCGGCCGGGCGGGACACGGGTTCTCCGGGCGGCCACGGACCGGCTGAACTGCGAGACTTGGTGTCATGACCTTCCGTACGCCAGACCCCTTTCAACGGCTGATCCTCGACGACGTGCGCGGCGCGCAGAAGATGCTCGCCGGGGTGGCCCGGATGACCGCTCTGGAGGGCAGCCGGCACCTGTCCGCGCTGGTCGGGGCGCCGGTGCACCTGAAGTGCGAGAACCTCCAGCGGACCGGCTCGTTCAAGCTGCGCGGCGCGTACGTGCGGATCGCGGGACTGCGGCCGGAGCAGCGGGCGGCGGGGGTGGTGGCCGCCTCGGCGGGCAACCACGCGCAGGGCGTGGCGCTGGCCTCCTCGCTGCTCGGGGTGCACGCCACGGTCTTCATGCCGGTCGGTGCCCCGCTGCCGAAGGTGGCGGCGACCCGCGAGTACGGGGCGGACGTGCGGCTGCACGGGCACCTCGTGGACGAGACGCTGGCGGCGGCCGAGGAGTACGCGCGGGAGACCGGCGCGGTCTTCATCCACCCCTTCGACCACGTCGACGTCATCGCCGGTCAGGGCACGGTCGGCCTGGAGATCCTGGAGCAGTGCCCCGAGGTCCGGACGATCCTGGTGGGCGTCGGGGGTGGCGGCCTGGTGGCCGGGATCGCCCTCGCGGTGAAGTCGCTGCGGCCCGACGTGCGGGTGATCGGCGTGCAGGCGGAGGGGGCGGCGGCCTATCCGCCCTCGCTGGCCGCGGGGCATCCGGTGGCGGTCGAGTCGCCGGTGACGATAGCGGACGGGATCCGGGTGGGGCGCCCCGGCGACGTGCCGTTCGAGATCGTCAAGGAGTACGTGGACGAGGTCCGCACCGTCTCGGAGGACGAGCTCGCCTCGGCGCTGCTGCTCTGCCTGGAGCGGGCGAAGCTGGTGGTGGAGCCGGCCGGCGCGAGCCCGGTGGCGGCGCTGCTGTCCGATCCGCGCGCGTTCGGGCGGGGGCCGGTGGTGGCGGTGCTGTCCGGCGGGAACGTGGACCCGCTCCTGATGCAGCGGGTGCTGCGGCACGGCATGGTCGCCGGCGGGCGCTATCTGAGCCTGCGGGTGAGGGTGACCGACCGGCCGGGCGCGCTCGCGACGCTGCTCGCGGTGCTGACGGTGGTGGACGCCAACGTGCTGGACGTGGGCCATGTGCGGACCGACCCGCGGCTGGGGCTCACGGAGGTCGAGGTCGAGTTGCACCTGGAGACGAAGGGCCCGGAGCACTGCGTGGAGGTGGAGGCGGCGCTGCGGGAGGCGGGGTACACGGTGCTGGCGTAGGTGCGGCGGGCAGGGGCGGGGCGGGGCTCTCGCGCGAACGGTTGTGTATCGCGATGTATCGCGTTAGCGTGTGGCCCGGGTCACATATTCGCTGGGCGCTGCCCGCCCCGCGTCTCTAGACTTGGACGGAAACGCTCGAATCCCGCCAAAACTCGCTGGGAGAACCCACATGCCAGGCGCGATCCACGCCGAGGGTCTGGTGAAGACCTTCGGCGACGTACGAGCTCTCGACGGAGTGGACCTCGACGTCCCCGAAGGCACCGTCCTCGGCCTCCTCGGGCCGAACGGCGCGGGGAAGACCACCGCCGTGCGCGTGCTCACCACGCTCCTCCAGCCCGACAGCGGCACCGCCTCCGTCGCCGGGGTCGACGTGCTCAAGCACCCCAACGAGGTCCGCCGTTCCATCGGCCTCTCCGGCCAGTTCGCCGCGGTCGACGAGTACCTGACGGGCCGTGAGAACCTCCAGATGGTCGGTCAGCTCTACCAGATGACCTCCAAGGCCGCGAAGGTCCGGGCCGGCGAGCTCCTGGAGCGCTTCAACCTCGCCGACGCCGCCGACCGCACCGCCAAGACGTACTCCGGCGGCATGCGCAGGCGCCTGGACCTGGCCGCCGCCCTGGTCGTCTCCCCGCCCGTCATGTTCATGGACGAGCCGACCACCGGCCTCGACCCCCGTAACCGGCAGGCCCTGTGGGAGGTCATCCAGGAACTCGTCGCCGGCGGCACGACCCTCCTGCTCACCACGCAGTACCTGGAGGAGGCCGACCACCTCGCGGACGACATCTGCGTCATCGACCACGGCAAGGTCATCGCCCGCGGCACCTCCGACCAGCTCAAGGCCCAGACCGGCGGCGAGCGCGTCGAAGTCGTCGTCCACGCGCGCGAGATGATCCCGCGGGCCCGCGAGGTCCTCGCACGCTACGGCCTGGCGGGCGTCGGCCACGGCGAGATCTCCGTGCAGGAGCACACCCGCAAGCTGACCGTCCCGGTCGCCGGCGGAGCCAAGCTGCTCGCCGAGGTCATCCGCGACCTGGACGCCGTCGGCGTCGAGATCGACGACATCGGCCTGCGCCGCCCCACCCTCGACGACGTCTTCCTCTCCCTCACCGGCCACACGGCCGAGCGGGCCGAGGGCGAGAACGGCGAGAACGGCGAGAACGGCGAGGCCGGCGGCCCCGGAGGCCAGGGCAAGGGTCAGCGGGGCGCGGGCGACCGCGACGAGCGCGCCAAGGTGACGGAGGCGGCCAAGTGACCACGCTGACCGACGCCGCCCCCACCCCCACCCCCGCCCCCAGACCGCGCGGGGGAGTGGCCCAGTCGTTCCACGACTCGCTGGTCGTCACCAAGCGCAATCTGATCCGGATGATGCGCATCCCCGAGATGATCATCTTCGGTCTGATCCAGCCGGTGATGTTCGTGATCCTCTTCACGTACGTCTTCGGCGGCTCCATGCAGATCGGCGACACCACCGACCCGGACGTCTACAAGAACTTCCTGATGGCGGGCATCTTCGCCCAGACGGTCACCTTCGCCACGGCCGGCGCGGGCGCGGGCATCGCCGACGACATGCACAAGGGCCTCATCGACCGCTTCCGCTCCCTTCCCATGGCCCGGGGCGCGGTGCTCACCGGCCGCACCCTCGCCGACCTGGTGCAGACGGCGCTGACCCTGCTCGTCCTCGCGATCGTCGCCCTGATCATCGGCTGGCGCCCGGGGTACGCGGCACCGACCAACTTCCTGAAGGTCATGGCCGGTTTCGGCCTGCTGCTCCTCCTCGGCTACGCCTTCACCTGGATCGGGGCCCTGATCGGCCTGTCCGTGCGCACCCCGGAGGCGGCGACCTCCGGCGGACTGATCTGGCTCTTCCCGGTGACCTTCATCTCCAACGCCTTCGTGGACTCCAGCAAGCTGCCCGGCTGGCTCCAGCCCATCGCGGAGTGGAACCCGTTCAGCGCCACCGTGCAGGCCTGCCGCAAGCTGTTCGGCGATCCGGGCCTCTCCCCGTCCGACGCCTGGCCCATGCAGTACCCGGTGTGGGCGTCGCTGATCTACTCGATCCTCATCGTCGTCATCTTCCGGACGCTGTCCGTGCGGAAGTACCGGTCGGCGGCGGTGTGAGCACGGGCGGGCCGGATCAGGGGGCGTAGCCGGAGATGACCAGGCCGTCGGCGAGCGTGATGAAGAGCGCTCCGCCGGCGGCCAGGACGCTCTCGGAGCCGTCGCTGCGCGGGGACACCTCCTGCGGATCGGTGAAGGAGGCGCTCCTGCCGCCGGACTGCGTGGACGACTCCTCCACGGGCACCGAGGAGACCTTGCTGCCCTGGACGGTGAGGAACCGGTCGCCGGCGAAGGCGGCCCGCTCGCCCTGTTGGGGCTCCCGTGCACGGGCGGCGCCCGTCCTCAGGTCGTACTCGTAGAGGTGCGTGCCGTCGCCCAGCACCACGACCCCCTTCGCGCTCACCACCGGCGCCCCCGCCGTCCGCACCCCCTCGCCCAGGGTCCGCACCCGCTCCAGCGTCCGCGCGTCGAGCACGGTCACCCCGTCGCCCGAGCCCACGCACAGCACGCTGTCCCGGTGCACGGTGACGGCGTAGCAGCCGTACGCGTCCGAGCCGCGCGCCGTCACCGTGCCGCCGCGGGCGTCCAGGGCAAGCACCCGCCCGTTGCCGGGTACGAAGACCGCGCCACCCGACACGACGGGCTGCTCCGGCAGGACGTCGAGCCGCCGCCGCCACAGCTCCTTGCCGCCGTCACCCGGCCGCACGGCGGTCACGAGGCCCGAGCTCTCGTCGGCCGTGCCGACGTACGAGGTGTAGAGCACCCCGTCGTGCAGGTCGGTGCCCTTCACCGCCCAGCCGCCCTTCGGCAGCCCCCGCTTCCATCGCTCCGCCCCGTCCTTCAGGCCGTACGCCGTGACCCCGTCGCCACCGGTGACGGCCACCAGGTCGCCTACGACCGCCGGGTACTGCGGGGCCGTCCGCGGCGCGGCGCCGCGGCCCGGCTTCGACCACAGCACCGTGCCGTCGGCCGCGGAGAGCGCCGACACCGCGCCGCCGGCGCCCGTGCAGAGCAGGACCTCCGGCGCGAGCGCGCAGGCCCCCACCCCCGCATCGAGCCGCCGTGTCCACGGGGACCAGCCCGCAGGACGCGAGGAGCGCTGGGAGCCGACCGTCCCGTAGTCGCCGCCGTGCCCCTCGCCGCCGTACGGCAGGACCACCTGGCTCAGCGTGCGCGGGGCGGCGGGACCGGACGTCCCCGCCGACGGCGAGGTGGTCGCGGACGGTCCCCGGCCGTCCGAGCCGGCAGAACCACCGTGCTCGCCGCCCCTGTTGAGGAACACGACCCCCGCCACGCCCACGGCGGCCACCGCCACCAGGGCCGCCGCGATCCGCCCCCGGGGCCGCCGCCGCGGTGCCGCCACGACGGGCTCCACGGGCCGGTACCCCACCGCCGTCGGGGAGTACGGCACCACCGGCCCGAGCGTCGGCAGATCCGCCACGCCCGCACCCGACGCGGCCTCCTCCCCGACCCGCCGCGCGGCCTCCCCGTACTCGGCGAGCAGCGACAGCACCCCGCCCGGCCACGGGAACGCCTCCGGCACCTCCATGCCGCCCAGCAGTCCCACCAGCTCCGCCGCCGACGGCCGCTCCGCCGGATCGAGCCGCAGGCACCGCTCCACGATGGGCCGCAACTCGGGCGACACACCGTCCAGTTCGGCCTCGGCCCGGCTGATGCGGTAGATCACCGCCGCCATCTCGTCGTCGTGGAAGGGCCCCCGCCCGCTCGCCGCGAACGCGAGCACCGCACCCAGGCAGAACACGTCCGACGCGGGCACCACCGCCCGGCTGCCGATCAGGTGCTCCGGCGACATGAACCCGGGCGAGCCGACCACCAGACCCGTCGAGGTCAGCGCCGTCGCCTCGAAGGCCTGCGCGATGCCGAAGTCGATCAGCTTCGGCCCGCCCGCGCCCAGCAGCACGTTCGCCGGCTTCAGGTCCCGGTGCAGCACCTTCACGCCGTGCACCGCGTCCAACGCCCGCGCCAGCGCGGCCCCGAGCGCCCGCACCGCCGCCACCGGCAGCGCTCCGGACCGTACGACCGCCTCCGCGAGCGAGGGGCCCGGCACGTACTCGGTCGCCAGCCACGGGGCGGGCGCGTCGGCGTCCGCGTCCACGAGCCGCGCCGCGTACGGGCTGTCGACCGCCCGCGCCGCCGTGATCTCGCGCCGGAACCGGGTCCGGAAGTCCCCGTCGACCTCCAGGTCCTCCCGTACGGTCTTCACGGCGACCATCCGGTACGGGTCGGCCGTCGGCTCGTCCGCCCGGCAGGCCAGATGGACCTCGCCCATGCCGCCCGCGCCGAGCCGGGCGAGCAGGCGGTAGGGGCCGACGAGCCGCGGGGGGCCGGCGGGGAGTGCTTCCAGCACGGGAACGCGCCTTTCCGGGGGTCTCAGCGGGGGAGTGCGACGGAGGCGACGTCACCCTTGTCGTACACGAGGTAGGCGATGCCGCCGACGGGGAGGGCCTGGGGGGCGCGCAGCATCTTGTCGAAGGTGTTGCCCCAGTTCGGGTCGTACCCGTCCTCCTCGACGCGCGGACCGGGCGCCCCCGGCACCGGCGTGACCTTCAGCCCGGCGGGCTTCCCGTCCTTGCCGAGCCGCACGGTGTACAGCGAGGCGTAGTCCGCGTACACGACCTGGTCGCCCGCGAGCAGCGGCGCCGACCAGGCCTGGGAGAGCCCGGCGGGCGCGGGCTTCGCCGGGTAGGCGCCCAGCTCCTTGCCGTCGCGCGGGTCGAAGATGCGCAACCCGCCCTTCTCGCCGTCGAGTCCGACCGCCGTCCGCTCGGTCACGACCGCGGGCTTCTGGTCCGTGAACGACGCGGGCAGCGTCTTCACCGAGGCGAGCGTGGCGGAGTCGAGCAGGTGGGCGTGGGTCGAGGTGCCGTCGCTGTGGGAGACGTCGACGCAGTACGCGTACGCCCCGAACACCTTGATCTCCTCGCAGGTGCGCGCGTCGTCGTCGACCTGCCCGCGCACGGCACCGGTCTTCGCCTCGTAGGCGATGATCCCGCCGTCGCTGAGCGCGTACAGAAGGCCCTGGGCGTAGGCGACGGGCTCGAAGTCCCGGAAGTCGGAGCGGGCGAGGCCGCTGTTGGTGAGCGTCTTGGTCCACAGCCTGCGCCCGTCGGCCAGGGAGTACGCGTACAGGCTGACGTGGTCGGTGTAGTTCTCCTGGCCCTTCTCCGTCGGCGCCGCGACGAAGAGCATGCCGTCGGCGACGACCGGGCGGCTGCCCTCGCCCTGCTGCGCCCAGGCGTCCTTCTCCCACCTCACCGCGCCCGTGCGCGCGTCCCGGACCTGGACCCGCTCGCCGTACGCGAGCACGACGAGGCCGTCGTGGACGAGGGGCCGGGCCGCCTCCTGGGCGATGAAGACGCCGCCGGTGGGGCCCACGTAGCTCATCTGCGGGGCGTCCTTGACGTTCGGCCTGGCCTCCCACAGCCGCTTCCCGTCCGCCGGGTCCAGCGCCTCGAAGGTGCCGTTCGTCGTCCGGCACACCAGCACCCGCTCGTTCCCCGAGCAGCCGAAGGCGGGCGCCTTCAGCTTCGCCCGCCACGGCTTCCAGCCGGCCGGGCGCTGGGCGGCGTTCTGCGGGACCACTCCGGAGGCGTCCACGAGACCCTGGTCGTCGACGCCGGGGACGCGGGGCCCGGCGGCGGGCGCCTTCGGCCCGGCCGCGACCGGCTTCCGCGGCCCCTTCGGCTCCGGCCACAGGACGTACGCGCCGAGGCCGCCGCCCAGGACGGCGAGGGCCACCGCGGCCGCGAGCAGCGCCCGGCGGCGCCGCTTCGGGGGCGCCGGGGCGACGGTCGGGCCGGTGGGCGCGACGGTGGGGGCGAAGTGCAGTCCCGGCGGCCCCGAGGTGACGACGGGAGCCGTCGCAGGGAGCTCCAGGAGGGGGCCGCCCGCGGCGACGAGCTGGGCGAGCTCCGTGCCGTACTCGCCGATGTGCTCGCGGACCGGCACCGGCCACGGCGGCGCCTGCCGCTCGCCGCCGAGGAGCTCGACGAGGGCCTCCGGCGTGGGCCGGGCCGCGGGGTCCGCCGACAGGCAGGCGGCGACGACCTCCCGCAGCTCCTCGGGCAGCCGCTCCAGATCGGCCTCGGCCTGCGAGACGCGGTAGAGGACGGCCGCGACGGGACCGTCGCCGAAGGGGTCCTCGCCGGTCGCCGCGTAGCAGAGCAGCGAGCCGAGGCAGAAGACGTCCGAGGCCGCGGTCACCTTGCGGGCGCCGGCGACGTGCTCGGGCGACATGAAGGCGGGAGTGCCGACCATGAGGCCGGTCGCGGTCATGGTGGTGGCGCCGTGCGCGCGGGCGATGCCGAAGTCGATCAGGCGCGGGCCGTCGACGGCGAGCATGACGTTGCCCGGCTTGAGGTCGCGGTGGAGCACCCCGGCCGCGTGCAGGTCGGCGAGGGCCCGGGCGAGGCGCGCACCGAGCGCCCGGACGGCCGGGACGGGCAGCGGGCCGGAGCGGCGCACGGCCTGGGAGAGGCTGGGGCCCGCGACGTACGCGGTGGCCAGCCACGGCACCTCGGCGTCGGCGTCCCCACCGACGGGCGCGGCGGCGTGCGCGCTCCGGACGAGGCCGGCGACCCGGATCTCGCGGCGGAAGCGGTCACGGAAGGCGGGGTCGCCCGCGAAGTCGCGCCGTACGGTCTTGACGGCGAAGAACTCTCCGGAGGCGTCGAGCCGCGCGAGGAAGACCTCGCCCATGCCGCCGGCGCCGAGCCGGGCCAGCACCTCGTACGGTCCGATCCGCCGTGGCGCGCCCTCGCGCAATGCTCCCAGCACCTGCCCCATCCCCCTTGAGTGGCCCGATGCCGCCGATCATTGCATGGGCATGCCGAAGGGCCGGTCCCTTCCGGGGGACCGGCCCTTCGGCTCGCTCAGGGGGTGGCTCAGCCGCTGTACGGCTTGGCGCTGAGGATCTTCACCATGGCCATCTTGCCGTTCGGCAGCTCGTACTCGGCGTCGTCGCCGGCCTTCTTGCCGTTGACGCCGATGCCCAGCGGGGACTGCGGCGAGTACGTCTCGATGTCGTCGCTCGCGTACTCGCGCGAGGCGAGCAGGAAGGTCATCGTGTCGTCCTCGTCGCCGTCGAAGGCGATCGTCACGACCATGCCCGGCTCGACGATGCCGTCGTCCGCGGGGGCCTCGCCGACCTTGGCGTTCTGCAGGAGCTGCGTGAGCTGGCGGACCCGGAGCTCCTGCTTGCCCTGCTCCTCCTTGGCCGCGTGGTACCCGCCGTTCTCGCGCAGGTCGCCCTCCTCGCGCGCCGCGGCGATCTTGGCGGCGATCTCGGTACGCGCGGGACCAGACAGGTACTCAAGCTCGTCCTTGAGCTTGTTGTACGCCTCCTGGGTGAGCCAGGTGACGTTCTCGCTGGTCTGGGTCACAGGTGCTCCTCGTAGGTACTGGGAATACAAAGCATCGCCCTACACGGAAAGGATGCGCCTTCCCGGGTGGGCGAAACCACGAGCCTAACAATGAGTGGCGAAAAGCGGGAGGACATAAACCATCAAGATGGCGTCATCCCAGGTCACCGTGGTGACCCGCCCGAGCTCGTCCCGGGCTCCCTACCCACCGCTACCGCGCCGTACACCCCAGCAGCTCGGCGTTGGTCGCCTTCGCGGTCGTACGGATCGAGTAGACCTTGTCGAGGCGGGTGCCGGTCTCCTCGACGGGCACGTCCTTGCGGCCGACCTCGGTGCCGTCCTCGGAGCGGGAGCGCAGCGTGCAGACGCCCGTGGCGTCGGCGTCCTTGCGGATCTCCAGGTGGACCTGGACCTCGGTGTCGCTCACCACGTCGAACTTGATCATCTCGGCGCTGATCTTCGTGCCGCCGACGTAGTGCCAGCCGAACCAGCCGATCATGGCCAGGAACAGGGTGCCGAGCACGGCTCCGACGATCTTGAGCTTCCGGTCGGCGCGCTCGTCCGCGGAGCGGCCGTAGCGCCCCTCGGGCAGCTGCTCTCGCACCGCGCTCATGATCGTTCCCTTCGCCGTGTGAACCCCCGGCCGGGGGCCCGGAATTTTCCCTCCCCCGATTCCGTCACTATAGAGACCTCCCTAGGCGACGAATCACTGAGGATCGAGTCTTGACTGAGCAGCTGCGACTGATGGCCGTTCACGCCCACCCCGACGACGAGTCGAGCAAGGGCGCGGCGACGATGGCCAAGTATGTGTCCGAGGGGGTGGAGGTCCTCGTGGTGACCTGCACGGGCGGCGAGCGTGGCTCGATCCTGAACCCGAAGCTCCAGGGCGACCCCTATATCGAGGCCAACATCGACGAGGTCCGCCGTAAGGAGATGGACGAGGCCCGCGAGATCCTCGGCGTCGGCCAGGACTGGCTGGGCTTCGTCGACTCGGGCCTGCCCGAGGGCGACCCGCTGCCGCCGCTGCCGGAGGGCTGCTTCGCCCTCGCGGACGTGGACGAGGCCGCCGGTGAGCTGGTCCGCCGGATCCGCGACTTCCGTCCCCAGGTCATCACGACCTACGACGAGAACGGCGGCTACCCGCACCCCGACCACATCATGACCCACAAGATCACGATGGTGGCCTTCGACGGCGCGACCGACACCGAGAAGTACCCCGAGGCGGAGTTCGGCCCGGCCTTCCAGCCGCAGAAGCTCTACTACAACCAGGGCTTCAACCGGCCGCGCACCGAGGCCCTGCACAACGCCCTCCTGGCCCGCGGCCTGGAGTCGCCGTACGGGGACTGGCTCAAGCGCTGGGACGAGTTCGGCGGCAAGCCGCGCAACCTCACCACCCACGTCCCCTGCGCGGACTTCTTCGAGACCCGCGACAAGGCGCTCATCGCCCACCGCACCCAGATCGACCCCGACGGCGGCTGGTTCCGGGTCCCGATGGACATCCAGAAGGAGGTCTGGCCGACCGAGGAGTACGAGCTCAGCAAGTCCCTCGTCGCCACTTCCATCCCCGAGCAAGATCTCTTCGCGGGCATCCGCGAGAATGCCTGACATGAGCGCACACCTGGCAATGACCCAGCTCGTCCCCTTCGCCGCCGAAGAGCTGGACAAGAACAAGGTGACCCCCGGCGTCCTCGGGTTCGTCGTCTTCGCCGTGCTCGCGCTGGCCGTCTGGGGCCTGATGAAGTCGATGAACCGCCACATGCACAAGATCGACTTCACCGAGGCTCCCGACCCGGCCACCGCGGGCCCCGCCACCCCCTCCACGGGCCCGGCGGACAAGTAACCGCACACCCCCGTACGGGCCCCGGCACCGCCGGGGCCCGTACGGGCGCTGCCCGGCCAGGGCCGGCGCGGCCGGACCGCGGCTAGCCCGCCTCCACCGACACCCCCATCACCTCCCGCGCGTGCCGCCCCGGCACCATGCCCAGGTCCCAGGCCTGCCAGCCCGTCTCGCGCGGGGTGCCGCGCTTCAGGACCAGGGCGTACGCCTCGGCGCAGTCGTCCAGACGGGGGTCGCGGGCCGGGTGCCGGGTGGCGGTGAGGGCGGCGAGCTCCTCGCGGGCCCGGTCGGGGTCGGGGAGCAGGGTGCAGCGCAGGAAGCGGGCCCAGCCGGTGCCGCGGTGGTCGCCGTACGTGGCGAAGAGGCGGGCGGCCTCCTCGCACAGCTCCAGGGCCTGGGCCGTGCGGTTGTTGCCGGCGTCCACGATCGCCAGCTCCAGGCAGGTCCAGGCCTCGCCGTGGGCCACGCCGATGCGGTGGAAGTCCGCGCGGGCGTCCATCAGGAGCTGGCGGGCGAAGCCGGAGTTGCGGAGGTTGCCGGTCTGGGCGGCCCGCTGGTCGCGGGTGACCCGGCCCGAGTGGTGGCGGGCGCACGCCAGGCCGTAGACGTCCCGCATCCGAGAGAACATCGTCCGCGCCCGCTCCAGCTCCCGCACCGCCTGGTCCCGGTCGCCCCGCTCCTCCAGGGCGTGCCCCAGGTAGTAGAGGGTCCACGCCTCGCCGCGGGCGTCCTCCTGCTCCCGGTGCCGGGACAGCGCCTGCCGCAGCCCCTCGACCGCGGGCGCCACGTCCCCGTCGACCAGCCGGGCCCGGGCCAGCTGGGTCAGCGCCCAGGCCTGGCCGCGCCCGTCATGGGTGCGCCCGTACCGGTCGAGCGCCAGCCGCAGCTCGTCCTCGGCCCGCGCCACCTCGCCCGTCCGCAGGAACACCTGGCCCCGCTGGAAGTGGGCCCAGGCCTCGCCGTGCAGCGACTCGTTCTCGCGGTGCAGGGCCAGCGCCCGGTCGAGGAGCGTCAGGGCCTCCGCCAGGTTGGCGCGGTCCCGCTCCACCGCCGCCAGGGCGTGCAGGGTCCAGCCCCGGTCCGCGGCCAGCGACTCCGGTTCCTGGAGGGCCAGCGCCTCACGCAGCCGCGCCGACGCCTCCGACAGGTTGCCCTGGTGGTGGAGGGTGATGCCGAGCGAGCACAGGGCGAGCGCCGCCCCGGCGTCCTGGTGGGCCTCCTGATAGAGGGAGACGACCGAGGTGAGCGTCGTGCGGGCCTTGTCCAGCTCGCCCAGCTGGCGGGCCGCGATGCCGGTCCGCCACTGCACGGAGCGGGACAGCAGGCCCTGGCCCACCGCGTCCGTCAGCTCGTTGATCTCGCCCAGCCGGTACAGGTCGCCGCGCAGCAGGCAGTAGTCGCACAGCGCGCCGAGCAGGTCGAGCACCGTCTGCTGGTCCACGCCCTCCGCGTGCCGCAGCGTCGCCGTGATGAAGCTGGACTCCTCGTCGAGCCAGCGCAGCGCCGCGTCCAGCGAACCGAAGCCGTGCCCGCCGAAGCGGTCGGCGCGGGTCGACATCTTCCCGTCGACCATGCGGATCACCGCGTCCGCCAGCTCCGCGTAGTTGCGGATCAGGCGTTCCTGCGCGGCCGCGATCTCCGCCTGGTCCTCCTCCTCGACCAGCCGCGCCGCCGCGAACCCGCGCACCGCGTCGTGCAGCCGGTACCGCTCCCCGCGCACGTGGTCGAGCAGCCCGGCCGCGGCGAGCTCCCGCAGCAGCCGCGCCCCTTCCGCGCCCGGGGCGCCCAACAGCGCCCCCGCGGCGGCCGCCCCCAGCGAGGCCCGCCCCGCCAGCGGCAGCCGGCGCAGCAGCCGTCGCCCGTCCTCGTCGAGGCCCGCCGCGTACCCGGCGGCCAGCGCCCGCTCCACCGGACCGGCGTCCGCGCCGGCCGCGCCGAGCAGCTCGACGACCGTGTGCGGGGCCCGCCCGTCGAGCAGCGCCCCCGCCGCCCGCAGCGCCAGCGGCAGACCGCCGCACAGCTCCCGCGCCCGCGCGAGGCCCTCCGCGTCGTACGGCTCCCCGGCGCCCTCCGCCGCGCCCAGGAGCTCCTCCGCGCCCGCCTCGTCCAGCGCCGTCACCGGCAGCGCGTGTACCGTGGCCGGCACGTCGTCGCCGAGGTCCAGCGGGGTGCGGCAGGTGACCAGGACCAGGCTGTCCGAGCGCTCCGGCAGCAGCGTCCGCACCTGCGCCGCGTCGACCGCGTCGTCCAGGACCACCGTCACCGGAAGCCCCGTCAGATGCTGGTGGTACAGCTCCGCGAGCCGCCGCACCTGCTGCTCCGCCGACGCGCGCTCCCGGAACAGCAGCTGCTCGCGCGGCGCGCCCAGCCGGTTCAGCAGGTGCAGCAGCGCCTCCCGGGTGGCGAGCGGCTTCTCGCCGCGCGTCGCGCCGCCCCGCAGGTCCACCACACAGGCCCCGCGGAACTGGTCCCGCAGCGCGTGCGCCGCCCGCACCGCCAGCGTCGTACGGCCCGAGCCGGGCGTCCCGTACAGCATCACCACCGTCGGCCGGGTCGTCGTCGACGCCCGTCCCGCCTGCACCCACCGGGTGATCTCCGCCAGCTCGGCCCGCCGCCCCGCGAACGGCCCGGCCGGCTCCGGCAGATGCCCGAAGGACTGCTCCAGGACCGTACGCCGCCGGGCCGCCGCGCTGCGGTCCGCGCCCCGCAGCCGCTCGACGACCTTCTGCGGGGGCTGCCCCGCGGTGCCGAGGAGCACCCGCTGCTGCTCCAGGAAGGGCCGTACGCCCCGCGTCTCCAAGGCGGTCAGCCACCGCAGCCGCAGCTGCTCCACCCCGCCCGGCCGGCCGAGCTCCCCGGCCCTGCGGTGCGCCGCAGCCCGGCGTCCGGCGCCCGCCTTCAGGGCGGTCGCCGTCGCTCCCGCCACCGCCACCACGGCGCCCGCGCCGAACGCGGTGCCGGCGGCGGTGCCCAGCGCCAGGTCGCCGCCGACCGCGGCGACCGCGGCGACGGCCGTCACCAGCGCGGGCGTTCCGAGCCCGGCGGGGGAGGCGGGGGCCGCCCGTCGGCTCTCCCCTTCCTCCCCTTCCTCGTGCTCAAGGGCCCGCAGGTAGTCCGCGTACTCCTCCGCCGCCGACGCCGTCAGCGTGTCCAGGGCGGCCCGGCCGCGGGCGAGCAGCGCGTCCTGGTCGACACGGCCCGCGGAGCGCCGCACCTCCTCCGCCACGGCCCGTTCCCACAGGCGCTCGGCCTCGCTCCGATGGCTGTCCCGCATGCGCGTCCCCCTTCGCCAGCCGGAGGCATCCGGCCCGAACAGTCCGAGGACAAGTGTCCTGCGGGACGCCCGCCGACGCGAGGGAGCGGTGCGAAACCCCCGTGATTGCAAGGGAGTCGGGGCCGGACCCGGATCATCCGAACGGCTGCCCGTCGACCTCGCGTCCGATGGCGTTCATGTGCTGAATACCGCGTCCGGGTGACGCCCCGGAACCAATCCCTCCCGAGGCAGTTGATCAGGTCGCTTCGGTCAACGGAGCAGTTCCGGGCCATCGAGCTCAAGAAGGAAGATCTCGTGATCAAGAAGGTTCTTGCCACCGCTGCGGTTGCCGCCTCCGTCGTGGGCATGGGTGCGTCGACGGCCATGGCTGCCGGCAACGACGGCGGCAGCGCCAACATCATCGGCAACCAGTCGAAGCAGTCCATCGGCAGCAACTCCACCGGTGGCTACATGAGCCCGAACTTCGGCCTCATCAACGGCGGCGTCCTGCACTGCTTCGACGTGCAGAAGGTCGAGGCGCAGGTCCCGATCGGCGCCCTCATCGGTGTTCCGATCGCGGTCCAGGACGTCCTGGGCAACCCGATCTCGAACCAGACCTGCACCCAGAACTCCGTGCAGCAGAAGGGCGACGACGCTCTGTCGCACATCCTGGGCGAGGTCCTCTCCCAGAACGGGAACGTCGGCGGCTGACGCCTGCCTCTCGTGTGAAGCGGCCCCGTTCCTCGCATTCGACCTGCGAGGAACGGGGCTCGCTTTGCAGTATCGGTGCCCCGTTCGCGTTCCGCCCACTCGTGGCGCGCGGGCGGGCTCCTTCGTATGGGCCTCCGATGCGCAAGGATGGGGACATGCCGAACAGACTGGCCCATGAGACCTCCCCGTACCTCCTCCAGCACGCCGACAACCCGGTCGACTGGTGGCCCTGGTCGGCGGAGGCCTTCGAGGAGGCCCGGCGCCGCGACGTGCCGGTGCTCCTCAGCGTCGGCTACAGCTCCTGCCACTGGTGCCACGTGATGGCCCACGAGTCCTTCGAGGACGCGGAGACGGCCGCGCTGGTCAACGAGCGCTTCGTCGCCGTGAAGGTGGACCGCGAGGAGCGCCCCGACGTCGACGCCGTCTACATGGAAGCGGTCCAGGCGGCCACCGGCCAGGGCGGCTGGCCGATGACCGTGTTCCTCACCCCGGACGCCGAGCCCTTCTACTTCGGCACCTACTTCCCGCCCGAGCCCCGACACGGCATGCCGTCCTTCCCCGAGGTCCTCGACGGTGTCGCGCAGGCCTGGACCGACCGCCGCGGCGAGGTCGCCGAGGTCGCCGCCCGGATCGTGAAGGACCTCGCGGGCCGCTCCCTCGCCCACGGCGGCGACGGCGTCCCCGGCGAGCCCGAACTCGCCCAGGCGCTGCTCGGCCTCACCCGCGACTACGACGCGAAGTCCGGCGGCTTCGGCGGCGCGCCCAAGTTCCCGCCGTCGATGGTGCTGGAGTTCCTGCTGCGCCACCACGCCCGTACCGGGGCCGAGGGCGCCCTCCAGATGGCCGTCGACACCTGCGAGGCGATGGCCCGCGGCGGCATCTACGACCAGCTCGGCGGCGGCTTCGCCCGCTACGCCGTCGACCGGGACTGGGTGGTGCCGCACTTCGAGAAGATGCTGTACGACAACGCCCTGCTCTGCCGGGTCTACACCCACCTGTGGAGGGCCACCGGCAGCGAGCTCGCCCGCCGGGTCGCCCTGGAGACCGCCGACTTCATCGTCCGCGAACTGCGCACCCCCGAGGGCGGCTTCGCCTCCGCGCTCGACGCCGATTCGGACGACGGTACGGGCCGGCACGTCGAAGGCGCCTTCTACGCGTGGACCCCGGCGCAGCTCGCCGCCGCCCTCGGCGAGGACGACGCCGCGTACGCCGCCCGGTACTACGGCGTCACCGAGGAGGGCACCTTCGAGCACGGCTCCTCCGTCCTCCAGCTCCCGCAGGACGCCGGGGTCGCCGACGGCGAGAGGGTCGCCTCGATCCGGGAGCGGCTGCTCGCCGCCCGTGAGGAGCGGGCCCGCCCCGGTCGCGACGACAAGATCGTCGCCGCCTGGAACGGCCTCGCCATCGCCGCCCTCGCCGAGACCGGCGCCCTGCTCGACCGCCCCGACCTGGTCGAGCGCGCCACCGAGGCCGCCGACCTGCTGGTCCGCCTCCACCTCGACGACGCCGCCCGCCTGACCCGTACCTCCAAGGACGGGCACGCCGGGGCCAACGCCGGGGTCCTGGAGGACTACGCCGACGTCGCCGAGGGCTTCCTCGCGCTCGCCTCCGTCACCGGCGAGGGCGTCTGGCTGGAGTTCGCCGGCTTCCTGCTCGACATCGTCCTGGACCAGTTCACCGCCGAGGGCGGCGCGCTGTACGACACGGCGCACGACGCCGAGCCGCTGATCCGGCGTCCGCAGGACCCCACCGACAGCGCGACCCCGTCCGGCTGGACCGCCGCCGCCGGAGCGCTGCTCTCCTACGCGGCGCACACCGGCTCCGAGCCCCACCGGGCCGCCGCCGAGGCGGCCCTCGGCGTGGTCAAGGCGCTCGGACCGCGCGCGCCCCGCTTCATCGGCTGGGGTCTGGCGGTCGCCGAGGCCCTGCGCGACGGGCCGCGGGAGATCGCCGTGGTCGGCGCCCGTGACGACGACGCCTTCCGCGCCCTGTGCCGGACCGCCCTCGACGCCACCACTCCCGGCGCGGTCCTCGCCTTCGGCCCGCCCGACAGCACGGAGTTCCCGCTGCTGAAGGACCGTCCGCTGGTGGCCGGGGGCGCCGCCGCGTACGTCTGCCGGCACTTCGCCTGCGAGGCGCCGACGACGGACCCGGCCGAGCTGGCCCGCGCGCTGACCCGCTGAGCGTCGCCGCCCAGCGGGTCGGACGGGGTCAGTCGCAGAGCAGGGACTTGCCTCCCGCGGGCTTGTACTCGCCCAGCGGGGTCTGGCTCTGCGGGGTGGGCCGCGGCTTCGGCAGCGGCTTGTCGGCGCGCATCTTCGCGAAGACGTCGTCGGCGTACGGCACGTCCCACGAGATCGTCGCGCCGACACCCGGGATGAGCGGATTGATCTTCTCGATGGGCACGGTGGCGAACTCCGTCCGCTCCGGCGTGAGCTTCCGCAGCCGGCCCGCCAGCGCCAGCAGCTCCGGCGCGCTGATCGCCCGCTCCGCCTTCGCCCTGCCGCGCAGGGTCTCGGCGAACCAGCGCATCCAGTCCTGGTCCCGGTACAGATGGGCGCGGACCTCCCGGAGCGTGTTGACCACGAACCGGTGCTGCTTCTTGATCCGTCCGAAGTCCGCCTGGCCGTCGGCCTTCCGCGAGCGGACGTACTGGAGCGCCTCACCGCCGTGGACCTTGCGGGTGCCCGGCCTGAGGTCGATCCCGGTGGACGGGTCCTTGAGTCGCTTCTTGGTGCAGATCGGCACGCCCTCGATGACGTTCACCGAGTCCATGAACCGCCGGAAGTCGACCTCCAGATAGCGGTGGACCGGGGTCTTGGTCATCGCCTCGACCATCTCGATGGCGAAGGACGCCCCGCCCTCCTTCCAGGCGCTGTTGAGCTTCGCCGGGTGCGGGGGGTGCATCTCGCCGGTCTCCCGGTCGCGGTGCTCGGGGAACTCGGTGAGCGAGTCGCGCGGCAGGCTCACCACGCTGACCCGATCGTTCTTGGCGGAGACGTGGACGAGCATCATCACGTCGCTGCACCGGCAGTCGTGGTTGCCGATGTGGTACTTGATCCGCTCCTCGGGAGTGACGCGCTCACGCGAGTCGATCCCGACGACGAGGATGTTGAGGCCTCCCTTCGGCGACGGCAGGTCGGACGGGGCCAGCGCGAGTGAGCCGGAACCGAGCGCGACCAGGGCCGTGGACAGGAACAGCAGGCGTCCTGGGCGGGGGAATTTCATGGAGAAACGTTAAATCGGACGCATTCGCACACAGGTACGCGACGCGGCGTGGACCGGTCGAATCACTCTCCTGCGGAGGCTGTGTCATGATGCCGGGACCACACCGGAAGGAGCGAATATGACGCCCGAACCCGGAAAATGGGAGCGGATGGCCTTCATTCCGAAGAGCCGATATGTGGCCGACCCCCCGCCGGTCGACCGGGAACCCTTCCCGCTCTACTCTTCGCTGGCCAGGCAGTGGATGCAGGCCGGGCGGGCCGTGCCGGGAGTCCCGGACCGCGAATGGGAACGGCTCGTCCGTACGCCGATCTGGCCGCGTTGAGCGGCGATTCGGCGCATTCGGGGTAAGCGAATGAGTGAATTAGGGAAGTCCGACGATAAGCCGGTTTCCTTTCCGGGGCAGGTTCGTTGGGGAGTGTGCAGCGGAGAACGGTCTTCGCCGTAGGAAAGGATCCAGACGAAATGAAGTGTAAGAAGGCTGCCGCCGTCGTCGCCGGTCTGATCATGGCCCTGGGTGCCGCCACCCCCGCGATGGCCGACGCCGAGGCCGAGGGCATCGCCGTCGGTTCGCCGGGCGTCCTCTCGGGCAACGTGGTCCAGGCTCCGATCCACATCCCGATCAACGTCTGCGGCAACAGCGTGAACATCATCGGCTTCCTGAACCCGACCGCGTTCAACACCTGCATCAACGCCTGACGTCCGCGTCACGGCCACGGGCCGGCCCCGGGGAGCGTCCACCACGCTCCCCGGGGCCGGCCTCCGTCGTGTCAGCGGGCGGCGGCCACCGGCTCCGCGCCCGAACGCGGCCGCCCCACCCGGCCCCCGCCGGCCCGCAGCCGCTGCCGCACGCCCCTCACGAGCCGGCCGGCCGTGTAGCCCGCGCCGAACACGAAGCGCATCGACGGTCCGTACGAGGGCGCCGTGAGCAGTCCGGCGAGGAAGAGGCCCGGTCGGGACGACTCGAACAGCGCCCCCACCTCGGGCGCCCCGCCGGGCCCGACCCGGCGCAGCCCGGCCCGCAGCTCGGGAGCGAGCACGTCCGCCCGGTCCAGGCTGGGCACGAAGCCGGTCGCCGCGACGACGTGGTCCGTCTCCACCACGGAGGTCCCGTCCCGCCCCTCCACGTCGAGCCGCAGCCGCTCGTCACCGGTCACCGTCGCCGCCGTGACCCGCCGGCCCAGCCGTACGTCCCCGACCGCGCCGAACCGCTCGCGCAGCCACCAGGCACCGGCCGGGCCGAGCGCCGAGTCGAAGATCCGCTCACGGGTGGCGGCGGGCAGCCGCCGGAAGATCCCCGGGGTGTCCGCGTACAGCCGGTTCTGCCAGCCACAGCCGAGCCCCGTGTGCGGTGCGCGCAGCGACTGCCAGGTGCCCCGGTCGAGCGCCGGCGGCAGCGTGTTCCAGTTCAGCCGGTCCGAACGGGCCAGGATGCGCACGGCGGCGCCCTGTTCGGTGAGGATCGCGGCGGTCTCCAGGGCGGCCTGCCCGGCGCCGATCACCGTGACGTCCCGGCCCGCGAAACCGTCCAGCTCGCCGTGGTGGCTGGAGTGGGTGACGTACCGGCGGGGCAGTCCGCGCAGCGGCCCCGGCACCTCCATGAAGGGGAGCACGCCGACGGCGAGCGCCACCGTGCGGGTGCGGAAGGCCTCGCCGTCCTCCGCCGTCACCTCGAAGCCCTCGCCGCCGGGGCCGGGCGCGACGCGGGAGATCAGGCGCTCGTCCAGCGCGGGCACCGCCTGGCGGGCGAACCAGTCGCCGTACGCGGCGAAGAACCCGACCGGCAGCGGCACCCCGTGCTCGGCGCGGATGCCCTGGGTGGCCGCGTAGGCGTCGAGCCCGTACGAGCCCCGCGGGTCGGAGAGATGGGAGGCCCACGGCTCGGACTTGAGGAACATCGCGGAGGGCATGGCGTGCCAGGACTCCATGGGGCGGCCGAAGACGCGCAGCTTCAGCCCGTGCGCCGCCGCGTGGGCGGCCACGGAGAGACCGTAGGGTCCCGCGCCCACAATCACCAGGTCGTACATCGTGTGTTCCGCCTTCGTCGTTCCGGGCGTGAGGACGCCGGGGGTGTGTCGGGGGTGTGTCGGGGGGTGCCGGGGATGTGCCGGGTGTGTCTCGTGGGTCAGGTGTGTGTCGGGTGGTCGGGGGCGGTCGGTGCAGTGCGGTGCAGTCCGGTGGAGTGCGGTGGAGTGCGGTGGAGGCCGGTGCAGTGCGGTGGGGGCCGGTCCGGCCTCCACCCGTCAGTGCTTGGTCATCTGGCCGGGGCGGCTGCGGGCCGACGGCGGCGAGGCCACGCCGGCCGGCCGCCGGGGGCGCCCGCTCCGCAGCGCCCGACGGAGCCTCAGCAGGCCCTTGCGGAGGACGTGGGAGCACCAGGCGCGCAGCATCGCGAAGGCCGGGGCGAGGTCGTCGACGGCGAACCAGGCCGTCTCGAACCGCTCCCCGAGCGGCCGCGAGGCGCCGGGCTCGGCCGCGTACCGGGGGCGCGGCGAGGCCAGGCAGGACAGGGCCGCGTAGTTCTCCACGACGAAACGGCGCCCGTACGCGGGGGCGTGCGCCGGGACCGTGCGGCCGGTGAGGTCGAGGTGCATCGCGCGGATCACGTCGAGCCCGTCCCGGTCGGCGAAGAGCCGGAACTGGGCGCCGGGCCGCGGGTTGAAGTCCAGCAGGTGGTAGGCGCCGGTCGCCCGGTCGAGCCGGAAGTCCAGGTCGCACACGCCCCGGTAGCCGAGCGCGGCGAGCAGTTCGCGCGCCATCGTGTCGACGGCCGGGTTCACGCTCCAGCGGCCGACCGCGGTGAGCCCGGCGCCGTCCGGCCAGGAGCGCTCCTTGCGGCCGGTGGACCCGGTCGCGCAGCCGCCGCGGGAGTCCACGTACCCGTGGAAGAACCAGTCGAGGTCCCGGCCGGGCGGCAGCAGCTCCTGGAGCAGCAGCCTGCTGCCGGCCTGCGGGGTGCGCGCGTACAGCTCACGGACCTCGGCCAGTGAGCTCACGATCGACGTGCTGCGCAGCCCGCCGCCGGGCGGCAGCAGCCAGGGGCGGCTCCATTTGGCGATCACCGGGAGTCCCAGCGACCAGGCCATGGCGGCGGCCTCGTCGGTGCTGGTGGGGAGTTCGGTACGGGGGTGGGGGAGCGACAGGGCCCGGCAGGTCTCGGCGAGCTGGGCCTTGTCGGCGACCCTGGTGAGCTGCTCCGGCGACTGGTCGGGCAGCAGATAGCGCTCGGCGAGCTCGGGGCGGCACTCGGCGAGGGACAGGGCCGTGATGTCGTCGAGGGGCACCAGGACCGCGGGGTGCGCCGGGGAGCCGGGCAGCCGGTCCGCGATGCGCAGCAGCAGTCGGGTGAGTTCGGCCGGGGACGGCTCGGCGGGGCGGAGGTGGGCGCCGTGGAGGTAGCGGGAGCGGACGACCGGACTGGACAGCGACTCGACCACCGCGTGGACCGGGACGCCCGCCCGTCCGAGGGACCGCGCGGCGCCGAGCGTGCCGTGGTGGAAGGGGTTCGGGTCGAGCCGCACAAGGACCGCGGGGACGCGGCTGTCAAAACTCGGCACGGCATGTCCTTAGTCTCGAATGCCCCAACTGGGGGATGAAGAATCCTCTAATGGACTATTGATCAGATCCAAGCCGAGTTCTCGGTCGGCTCATTAGGAATACTTTCGGAGTATCAGATTGACGGACCGTCAAGTGGCGCGAGCGATGAAGAGGGAGCTGCCATGGCAGACCGAAAGAGACGGACTTCGAGAACATGGCTGGGGGTGTTCACCGCCGGCCTCCTCGCATCAGGTTCTGTCGTGCTGTCGTCTCCCGCTCGCGCCGCCGAATCCGTAACGACCCGGGACCCCCAACCGACTCTGTCCGGGGCGATGGGGGCCTTCCTGGAATCCGGCCCGCTCGGGGTGGCCCGGATCGCCCAGCTGGAGCGGTGGCTCGGCGGCCACGAGCTCCGGGTCGGCCACACCTACCTGCCCGGCGACGTCTGGTCGAACATCGAGGGCCCGCCCGGCTTCCTCGACGCCTGGGCGGACTGGCGCAACCAGCGCACCGACCGCCTGTTCGTCCTGAACGTGCCGATGCTGGAGCGCAACGAGGCCGGCGTCTCCGACTACGAGGTCCGCCGTCAGCTGCAGTTGGGCGCCGCGGGCTACTACGACCACCACTTCCGCAAGCTCGCCGAACGGCTGGTCGACCTGGGGGTACCGGACACGGTCGTCGTCCTCGGCTGGGAGATGAACGGCACGACGTACACCAGCCGGTGCGGGCCGGACCCGACCTCCTGGAAGAAGTACTGGAACCGCATCGTCACCGCGATGCGCTCCGTACCCGGACAGACCTTCCGCTTCGACTTCAACCCGAGCCGGGGCAAGGACGCGGTTCCGTGGACGGAGTGCTACCCGGGTGACGACACGGTCGACGTCATCGGCATGGACTCGTACGACCAGCCGGCCGGTTCGAGTTTCGACCAGCACGTGAGCGAGCCCTACGGGCTTCAGGCGCAGGTCGATTTCGCGGCCGAGCACGGAAAGCGGATCTCCTATCCGGAATGGGGCCTGTTCCGGAACGGAGACAACCCCGAGTACATGCGGCGCATGCTCGAATGGATGAAGCAGCACAAGCCGCTGTATCACACGATCACCGATTACTGCCCGCACGGTGTCTGGCAGTGCGACGACAATCCGAAGTCGTCGCTGGTGTTCCGTCAGATGCTCTACGGGGTCGACCCGACGCAGCCCACGGACCCGACGGACCCGACGGACCCGACGGACCCGACCGAGCCGACGGAGCCGACGGATCCGGTCGACCCGACGGAACCCACGGATCCGACGCATCCCACGGATCCGACGGACCCGGTGGACCCGACGCATCCCACGGATCCGACGCATCCCACGGATCCCACGGACCCGACGGACCCGACGGACCCGGTGGAGCCCACGGACCCGACGATCCCGGTGCCCAAGCCGGACCCGAAGCCGGACCCGAAGCCGGACCCGAAGCCGGACCCGAAGCCGGACCCGAAGCCGGACCCGAAGCCGGACCCGAAGCCGGACCCGAAGCCCGAGCCGAAGCCGGACCCGAAGCCCGAGCCGAAGCCTGACCCCAAGCCGGACCCCAAGCCCGATCCGAAGCCGGATCCCAAGCCGGATCCCAAGCCGGATCCCAAGCCGGATCCCAAGCCGGACCCGAAGCCCGAGCCGAAGCCCGACCCCAAGCCCGAGCCGAAGCCTGACCCCAAGCCCGACTGCTGGACCGTGAACCTCGGTTCATGGGTCGAGAGTTGGATCGGCGGGCCGGTCTGTGTTCCCAAGGACTCCTGGAAGGACACGGTGAAGGACTCCGTGAAGGACTCGACCAGCTGGACGAACGGCCTCGGTGTCGACTGGAAGGGCGCCCTGAAGGGGGTCTGGCCCTTCTGACCGGCCGGTGAGGGGGCCGCGCGGCGGCGGAGGAGCTCATCCTCCGCCGCCGTTCGGCGTCCGGCCGGGCAGCCGGCCCAGCGCGCGCCCCAGCCACTCCCGCTCCCGGGCCTGCCGGGCCGCCCAGCGCCGCCCCGCCGCCGCGCCCGCGCGCAGCCACAGCAGCGGCGCCGAGCTCCGGACGCCCAGCAGGAGGCGCTGGTTGGGGACCGTCTCGGGGCGCCAGTGGTGCTTGTACGGTTCGGTGCCGCGCAGCATGCTCAGCGTCGCCCGCCCGCTCGCGCTGGTCTCGCGGGCCCCGTGCCGCAGCAGCATCGTCGCCACGTCGACCTTGCGGGCGCGCAGTGCGGGGTCGGCGCCGTACAGGTAGCCGCCCGCGAGCCGCCGCGACATGAGGGTGAGGTCGGCCGCCACCACGTCCCCGGCGAGCCGGAACTCGGTGACCATCGCGTCGCCGCACTCGACCATCGGCCGCACCGCCCGCGTCAGGTGCTGGGCGAACCGCTCGCTCGTGTGCTCGGCGGTCACCCCACGCCCCTGCCACTGGAGTTGGTGCAGCGACAGCAGGCGCTCCAGGGCGGCCGGGACCTCGGGCGCGGGCACGATGTGCTCGTCGATGCCGAGCGCGTCCAGCTTGCGCAGCTTCGCCCGCACCCGCTGGGCCTTGCCCGACGGGATGCGTTCGAGCAGGGCCTCCATCGGTACGGCCGGCAGCTCCAGGCAGAGGGAGTCCGCGAGCCGTCGCCGGGGGCCGCGCCACGCCTCGAAGACCCGCTCGGCGGCCGCCCCCGGCCGTACCTCGCGCAGGTCGATCAGCGTGCCGCGCGCCGCGCCGGCCAGGGCCTCGGCGAGCGCGGGCACCGCGTCCGGGCAGCCGTCGTCGAGGAGCACGTCGGTGAAGTCGGTGATCGTGCCGCCGAGCTGGGTGAGGACCGGCAGCGGTCCCGGGGCCCGCATCAGCGGAGCCGCCGCGACCAGGGTGCCGTCCGCCCGCCGGACCAGGACCACCCGCAGCGCGCCCGGCCGGCCGTACGACAGCCACCAGGAGTGCAGCCACGCGTGCGACTGGAACGGCGTCGCCGTCGCGCACCGGGCGTACAACGCCGCCCACTCCGGGCCGAGCCGGCCGAACTGCGCGCCGTCCCGGCAGGTCTCCGCGTGCAGGGATCTGCCGCTCACACCGCCTCCGGCTGCGCCGCCACGGCCGGCCCCGGCACGGAGGCGCCCTGCCGGGAGTGGCGGGCCTCGGCCCGCGCGGCCCGCTTGGGCCGGACCAGCAGGACCAGGCCGCCGAGCAGCCCGCCCGCACAGGCGCCGACCAGCGCCGACAGCGGCGCCGACGGGGACACCGGCGTGACCGGCTTCGTCGCCCGGGAGAACTGGACGACCTTCACGCCCGTGTTCGAGGCGACGTGCGAGCTGTCGAGGACCAGCGCGCGGGCCACCCCGTCGGCCATCGACACGGCCTGCGCGGGCTTCGCCGAGCGGGCCGTGATCGAGATCATCGGCGCGTCCGGCGAGGTCGCGGCCTGTACGCCGGAACGCAGCGTCTCCGCGGAGACGCCCGCCCACACCTGGGCGTCGCCGGTCACCGCGATGTCGGTGGCGACCCGCCCGTACGCCTGGGCGAAGCCGAGCGCCGAGGCCGGGTCGGACTTCTCCGACGGGACGACGATGACGTAGCTGGTCGCCGCGTACTGCGGTGCCTTCAGGGCGCCGTAGCCGCCGCCGAGGACCGCGCCGGCGAGCGCGGCGGCCGGCAGCACCATCCAGCGGGCGGGGGTGAGGAGGGAGGAACGTGGCGGGGTCGTGGTCATGGTGCTCAGCTCTCACTTCACGGGAAGAGGGGTGCCGTGGACGGCCTGGTCGTAGAGGGACAGCAACTGCCGGGCGCTGTGCGCGATGTCGTAGTGGCGGGCGGCCTCCGGCTGCGGCAGCCGTCCGGCCGGGGCGTCCCGCAGCTCGCGCAGGGCGCCGATCAGCTCGGGCACGGACTCGCCGATCCGGCGGGCGCCGGGCGCGGCGCCCGCCGGCAGGTCGTCGATCGCGGGACAGGCCACGTACAGCACCGGCAGCCCCGCCGCCAGCGCCTCGACGACCGCGAGCCCGAAGGTCTCGTCGGGGGAGGTGGACACGAAGACGTCCATCGCGGCGAGCAGCGACGGCAGATCGGGCCGCCCGCCCGCCGGACCGGTCGGCGGGTCCGCGAACGCCCCCGCCAGCAGCACCCGGTCGGCGGCCCCGCACTCCCCGGCCACCCGCAGCAGCTCCGCCCGGCGCTCGCCCTCGCCGACGAGCAGCAGCCTCGCCCGCGGCACCGAGGCCACCGCCCGCACCAGCCGGTCGAACCGCTTCCCGGGCGCCAGCCGCCCCACCCCGCCGACCACGAACGCGTCGGCGGGCAGGCCGAGCGCCGCCCTGGTCATGGCCCGCGCCCGCGGGTCGTGGGCGAAGCGGCCGGTCTCGATGCCGTTCGGCACCACCCGGATCCGGGACGGGGCCACGCCCCACCGGGCCAGGCGGCGGGCGACGCTCGGCGAGACGGCGACCGTGGAGGTGCCGAGCCGCTCGGACGCCAGGTACAGCGCCCGTGTCCCGGCCGACAGCGGGCGGCCCTCGATCTGGGCCTCGCCCAGGGAGTGCTCGGTCGCGATGACGGAGCGGACCCCGGCGAGCCGCGCGGCCGCCCGGCCGTACACGCAGGCGCGGTACAGATGGGTGTGGACGAGGTCGTAGCCGCCCTGCCGGATCAGCCGGGTCAGCCGGGGCAGCGCGCCCAGGTCCCGGTTGCCGGTCATGCCGAGGTGGGTGACCGGGGTGCCGTCCGCCTCGATGCCCTCGGCGACCGCCCCCGGGTTGGTCAGCGTCACCACCCGCCCCCGCACCGGCAGATGGCGCAGCAGCAGCCGCAGCTGCTGCTCGGCACCGCCGATGCCGAGCCCGGTGATCACATGCAGCACCTTCAGCTCCGCGCTCATGACAGGACGGCCCTGGCCGGACCGCCGTGCGCGGGGAGCACGTCGGCGGGCCGCGTGCGGCGCAGCGGGTGCAGGACCCGCTTGGCGGTCAGCCGCCAGGAGGTGTCGGCCTCGCCGACGTGCACCCGCGGCAGGGCGAACGTGCTGCTCAGCGGGCCGGGGTCGATCGCGCAGGCGTGGCTGTAGCCGGCCTTGCGGACGGCGCGCACGACCCGGGCGTCGACCCTCCCGTACGGGTAGCAGAAGCCGCCCACCGGTTCGCCGGTGATGTCCTCGATGAGCTCGCGGCTGTGCCGGGTCTCGGCGACCAGGCCCGCGTCGTCGCCGTCCGCCAGTGCCACCAGGTCGACGTGGCGCAGACCGTGCGAGCCGATCTCCATGCCGGCGGCGGCCGCCCGCCGGATGCCGTCCTCGTCGAGCAGCGCCTTGCGCGGGCCCACCGCGTCCCAGGAGTTGTCGCCGCCGAGGCGGCCGGGCAGCACGTACACGGTCGCGGTGAAGCCGTGCCGGCGCAGCAGCGGCACGGCCGATTCGAGGAAGTCGGCGTAGCCGTCGTCGAAGGTCAGCCCGACGAGCCCGCGGGCCCGGCCCTCGGCCGCCGCCGCGAGCAGCTCCCGCACGGACACCCCGCGCAGCCCCCGGTCGCCCAGCCAGTGCAGCTGCCGGGCGAAGCGCACGGGCGAGACGGTCACCCGGTACGGATCATCGGGGCTGTCCGCGATCGAGTGGTACATCGCCACCCACAGGGGTGGCTCCGGCAGCAGTCGACGCAGCACGTCGGCGGGCATGGGGGGTCCTTCGGCAGGCGGATCGGGGGAGGGGCGGAATCTCGGGCGCCTTGGCGGCGCACGCGATGAACAGCACGAACACGCCGACGACCACGAGCGCGGCGACGGTGACGGCGACCGCCGGCGGGCCGATCGCGACGGAGCACAGCCAGCCGGCACCGGTGGCCCAGGCGCCCGCGGTGGTGAGCCGCAGCAGGCCCTCGCCGAGGCGGCGCACGTCGATCGGCACGGACTGGCGGTGCGCGCCGAGCAGCAGCATCACGGCGGTCACGGTGATGCCGAGCGCGTTGGCGCCGGCGATGCCGGCGGCGCCCCACAGATGGGCGCCGACCGTTCCGGCGAGCCCGGTCGCCGCGAGCCCGGTGGCCATGGCGGCCGCCGGGTACCAGAGCGGGCGGACGGCGGAGAAGTAGCAGCGGACCAGGGCGCCGACCATGGTCTGGCCGAGCAGGCCGAGCGAGTACACCCGCATGACGGTGGCGGTCGCGGCCGTGTCGGAGGCGTCGAACGCGCCGCGCTGGAACAGCAGCTGGACGATCTGCGGCGCGGCGGCGACGACCGTCGACGCGCCGATCAGGACGACGACCGCGGCGAGCAGCAGGTCCCGCTCGACCCGGCGGCGGGCCGCCTCCGCGTCACCGGCCGCGAGGGCGCGGGCGATGACGGGGAAGCTGACCGTGCACAGCATCAGGGAGAGGATCATCGGCATCTGCGCGACCTTCTGCGCGTAGTTCAGATGCGAGATGGCCCCGGCCGGGAGCGGCGAGGCGAGGAAGCGCTCGATGAGGATCTGCGACTGGCGGGTGAGCGCGAAGACGATGACCGGCGCGATCATCCCGAGCACGAGCAGCCGCCCGTCGCCGGCCGGCACCGGCACCGGCTCCTCCTTCGGCACCGGCCGGGTGCGCAGCTCCCGCACCAGCGAGGGCGCCTGCACCAGCACCATCAGGGCGCCGCCGACGGCGACCCCCGCGGCGGCGGCCCGGACACCGAACGGCTCGCGCAGGACCAGGATCGTGCCGATGATGCCGACGTTGTACGCCACGTAGATCGCGGCCGGCGGCAGGAAGGAGCCGTGCGCGCGCAGGGCGGCCGAGCAGTACCCGGCGAGCGCGAACGACAGCACGCAGGTCGCCGTCAGACGGGTGCAGTCGACGGCGAGCCGCGGGTCCGGGAGCCCCGGCGCCAGCGCGGACACCAGCAGCGGGGCGGTCGCGACGAGCAGCGCGGAGACCGCGGCGACGGCCAGCACGAGCCGGGGCAGCGTGGCCCGTACGAGGGCCCGGACCGGGTCCCCGAACAGGCTGCCCGAGCGGCGGGCCAGGGCGCGCGAGAAGGCGGGCACCAGGATCAGCGCCATCGCGTCCTCGATGAGCAGCGTCGACGCGAACTCCGGCACCGTCCACGCCACGAGGAACGCGTCGGTCTCGGCGCCCGCTCCGAAGTACCGCGCCAGGATCTGGTCCCGTACGAGTCCGAGCACCGCCCCGACGGCCGTGAGCGCCGCCGTCACGAAGGCCGCCCGGAGCAGGAAGCGGCCGGAGGGCGTCGAGGGGGTCGAGGTCCTGCGGCGGGCGTGGCGGGCGGTGCCCGTCTCCGGGCGGGCGGCGGGTGCCGCCCGGGGCGTCCAGCCCTGCGGGCCGCCCGCGGGAGGGACCGGGCGGGCGGCGGGTTCGAGGGGGCGGGCGCCGCCGGCCAGCGGGCGGCCGCCCAGGAGCGCGGTCCGCCCGTCGTGCTCCGGGACCGGAGCCGTCTCGCGCCCGGCTCGGCGCACGCCCCGGGCACCGGACGGAGCCCGGTGCCCGGGGCCGCCCGCCCGGCCCGCCCGCCCGGCCACCGTGGCGGCCCGCGCCGCCGGCGTCCCGGCCAGGGCCCGCGCTCCGTGGGCGCGTGCCCCGGTCGCGTGCCGCCGCGCCTCGGCCCCGGCGGGGCCGTCCTGCGGAAGTCCGCAGAGCAGGTCCAGGGTGTCGTCGACCGAAGCACCGGCCGCCCAGGGATCCGAGAGCCCGCCGCCGCTGCCGCCGTGCGCGGTCGGAGCTCCGGGGAGGGCGCCGCCGAAGCCGCCGGGCGTCGCGGACGGGCCGGCCGTGAGGCCGCGACCGAGGACTCCGAGCGCGAGGGTCGGACTGTCCGTGAACCCGGCGCCGAGGCCGCCGGGCGCCGCCGTCGGACCGTCCGTGTACCGGGCACGGGAGCCACCGGGTGCCGGGGGAGCGGCCGTGAGGCGGCCGCCGAAGCCGCCGGGCGTCGCAGCCGGACCGGCCGTGAGGTCGCCGCCGAGCGCACCGGGCGCAGCGAGCGCACCGGGCCCGCCCCGCCCCGCCGGCGGGCCGCCCGCGAATCCGGCCGTCCCCCCGGGCGGTGTGACCGGACCCCCCGCGGGTCCGGTCACACCGCCCGGGGGCAGCCCGCACAGCGGGTCGCCCGCCGGGCCGTCCGTCCAGGGGTCCGCGGGGCCGGCCGTCGGGCCGGGCGCGGCCCGACCTCCGGTGGGGCCGGCCGGGACCGTGCCGCCGCGGGGCGCGAGCCCGGTCGACGGGTCGCCGCCCGCGGGCGCGCCGGGGTCCCGCGCGCCCGTGAAGGGGGCGGGCGGGACCGGGGCGGTGTCCGTCGGGTCCGGGGGATCGGACCACGGGTCACGCACGGCGCACCTCCGCCAGCGACCACCACGCGGCCAGGCCGAGGACGACCGACATCAGGACCGTGGAGGGGCCGCCGATGTCCGCGTAGAAGAAGTCGATGAGCTGCCAGGTCAGCACGCCGACCGCGACCAGCGCGCAGTCCGCGCCCCGCCGGCGCCGCCGCAGGGCCGCGACCAGGAGCGCCGCCCAGCTGCCCGCGAGGGCGAGCAGACCGATCAGGCCCTGCTCGCTCAGGACCAGCAGGTACATGTTGTGCGGGGACAGCAGCGGCTGCCGCTGGAAGACGGCGCCCGCGCCGGCCGTGTCGCTGCCGGAGGACAGCGCGAGCGAGGCGTTCGAGTCGCGGTAGGCGGGGAAGCCCTTCAGACCCACCCCCGTCAGCGGCTCGCTGCGCCACATCCGGCCCGCCGCCGCCCACATCGTGTACCGGTCGGTCACCGACTGGTCGGGCGCCGCGGCGACCTGGGTGATGCTGGTGACCCGCTCCTTCACCATCTCCGAGCCGATGCCGAGCCCGCCCACCAGGACCACGCCCAGCGCACCCGCCGCGAGCGCGACCCGTCCGGCCCGCCGCAGGCCGGACAGGACCAGCTGCAGCGCGCAGGTCAGCACGGTCGCGATCCACGCGCCCCGGCTGAAGGAGAGGACGAGGGGCAGGAAGAGCAGTCCGGCGCAGACCAGCGCCGCGGTGCGGGCCCGGCCGGCCGGGCCGCCCAGCGCGAGGCCGGTCGCGATGACGAGGGCGTACGCGACGACCGTCGCCATGCCCATCACGTCGGTCGCCCCGAAGGTGCCGACCGCGCGGATGTCCTCGCCCTGGTACGAGGCGCCGGTGCCGGTCAGGAACTGCACGACGCCCACCGCGCCCTGCAACAGGCCCAGACCGACCAGCGCCCACGCCACCACGGCGAAGTCCCGCCGGTCGCGGATCATGAGGAGCACGGCCGCCGGGACGAGCACGAAGATCTGCACGTAGCGGGCGACGCCCGGCAGGCTGGCGCCCGGGTCGTTGGAGGTGATCGCGGCCAGGCAGATGCCGAGCACGGGCAGCCCGAGGACGACGGCCGCCGCCCGGCTCAGCGGCCGGGCCCCGGAACGCACCACCCGGACCAGGCAGATGAGGACGAGCAGTCCCGAGGCCGCGTCGGCGACCGTGCCCGTACCGCCCGTTCCGCCCTGCGCGCCGCCCCCGCCGCCCGGCACCAGCAGCAGGGCGATCACGGCGAGCACCGGGGACAGCGTCCCGGCCCTGCGCACCCAGTCCCGTGCCCCGGAGCCGGCCGGGGAGGTCCGCCCGGTCTCCGGCAGCGAAACGGCCGTCGCCATGGTCAGCTCCCCGTCGGTCGCACGAGTCCGGCCGCCGTGCGCAGCAGGATGCACACGTCCTGCCAGAGCGACCAGTGGTCGATGTAGTGGTTGTCGAAGCGGCAGCGGTCCTCGATCGAGGTGTCGCCGCGCAGGCCGTGCACCTGGGCGAGGCCGGTGAGCCCCACCGGCATCCGGTGCCGGGCCGCGTAGCCCGCGTGGACCCGGCTGAACTGGGCCACGAAGTAAGGCCGTTCGGGCCGCGGCCCGACCAGGCTCATGTCGCCGCGCAGCACGTTCCACAGCTGCGGCAGCTCGTCCAGCGAGGTCTTGCGCAGGAAGTGCCCGGCGGCGCTCATCCGGTGGTCGTCGGCGACGCTCCACCGGGTCGCCGACTCCGTCTCGTCGGACGGGCGCAGCGTACGGAACTTGAGCAGCGTGAACAGGCGCCCGTTCTGGCCCACCCGCTCCTGCCGGAACAGCACCCCGGGCCCGTCCGCGAGCCGCACCGCGAGCGCGCACACCAGCAGCACCGGCAGCGCGACGGCGAGGGCCGGGGCGGCGAGCGCCACGTCCAGGGCCCGCTTCCCGGTCAGGCCGCGGCGCTCGGAGACCGGCACCAGACGGTGGCTGCCGTACCCCCACAGGTGGTCGCCCATCGCCCCCGGCCGCGGCTCGCCGCCGACCCGCCAGGTGGTGCAGCCGTAGTGCTGGAAGAGCGTCACGAGCCCGTGGTCCTCGGTGAGGAAGACGGCGTCGCGGACGGTGTTCTGGATGACCGCCCGGTGGATCTCCTCGGTCGTGGTGAGCACCGGGAGGCCCCGCTCGCCGTCCGCCCGCCCGGCGACCAGGCCCACCGGCCGGATGCCGTACTCCGGGTGCTGCCCGAGCGCCGCGGCGAACCGGCGCGCCGCGCCCGGCGCCCCGACGACGAGCGCCGACCGCGGATGCGCCCGGGCCGTCCGCCGCCGCCGCGCGTGCACGAGACCGCGCACCGTGACCACGGCCGCGACGTGCGTCCCGTACGCGCCGCAGAGCCGCAGCGGGCCGATCGCGAGCCCGGGGGCGTACGCGGCGACCGCGGCGGCCGTCACGCACCAGGCGACACCGGCGCGGGAGGCCAGCGCGGGCAGGTCGTCCAGGGCCCCGGCGAGCACGGCACCCGGCCGGTACAGGCCGGCCCGGCCGTCGAGGAGCACGACGAGGCCGCCGACCAGCAGCGAGACCTCCCAGCGCCGGTGCGCCGCGGAGAGCACGCAGACCGCGAGCAGGACGGCGACGGCGTCGGCCGCCAGCAGCGGCGCGGTGGTGGGCCGCGCCCGGACCGGGCGCCGCGGCGCGAGCGCGAGCCGGTCGGAGGCGCCGCGCGGCGACGCCAGGGAGGCGAGGCCCGCGAAGGGAGCCGCCGTGGGCCACGGGCCCGGCGAAGGAGGGACGCTGGTGCTTTCGGTAGTCACTGCGCAATCGGCTCTCTGTGCTCCGTGCACCGCACTCCGGCCAGTTCGCGGTAGAGCTCCGCGACGGCCGCGCCGGTGCGCCGCACATCGAATCTGCTGAGTACGTGCTCGCGGGCCTCCCGGCCCAGCGAGCGCCGCAGCCCGGGCTCGCCCAGCAGGCGGCCGAGCGCGGCGGCGAGGGCGGCCGGGTCCCCGGGCGGGACCAGGCACAGCTCCTCATGTCCGGGCGGCAGGCTCTCGCGCGCGCCGTCCACGTCGCCGACCACCACGGGCCGTCCGCTCGCCATCGCCTCCAGGGGAGCGAGCGCCATGCCCTCCCAGCGGGAGGGCAGCACGACGAGGTCGGCGGCCCGGTACCAGGGCGCGGTGTCGGTCACCGCGCCGGTGAAGCGCACCGAGGGCCCGGCGGCGGCCCGCAGCCGTTCCCCGTCGGGTCCTTCGCCGACCAGGACGAGCCGGGCGTCCGGCACGGCGGCGAGCACCTCGGGCCAGGCGGCGAGCAGCACGTCCTGGCCCTTCTGCCGGCAGAGCCGGCCCACGCACACGACGAGCGGCCCGGCAGCGTCGCCGCCGGGCTCCTCGTCGGCGGGCGCGAAGCGCCCCGCGTCCACCCCGTTGTGGATCACCGACCAGGGCGCCCGCACCCCGGCCGCCTCGCCGGTGCGGCGCTCGGCCTCGCTGACGCAGACGATCCGGGCCGTCCAGCGGGCGGCCCAGCGCTCCCAGCGCCGGGCGAGCGTCGCGGTCGTCCCCTCGACCGCCTCGAAGGACCAGGCGTGCGGCTGGTACACCGTCGGAACCCGTCCGCGCACCGCGAGCCGGGCGCACAGGCCGGCCTTGGCGCTGTGCGCGTGGACGAGCGCGGGGCGCACGGTGCGGACGAGCCGGCCGAGCTCCCGGGTCTCCCGGACGATCCCGGGGCCGGGGTCCCGGCCCGCCCGCCACGCGTACGTGTCGGCGCCCTCGGCCCGTACGGCCGCGGCGAGTCCGGTGTCGGGCGGACAGGCCACGGCGACCCGCAGCCCGTCCGCCAGCTGCGCGCGGACCAGGTCGGTGACGACCCGGGCGACCCCGCCGTCACCCGGCTGGACCGCGTGCAGCACGTCAGCCCCGGGCGCCCGCCCGCCGGACGTCCGCCTGGAGGAAGAGCGCGCCGAGCCAGACGGTGTCCGTCCGGCTGCCGACGCGGATGTGGAAACGATCGGCCCCATGGCGCAGCGCCCCCCGCAGATCGAAGACGTCGGAGTCGTACCCCAGGGTGTTCTGATGAGCGGGCAGTCGTCCCATCCGACTTTTTCCCGATTCCGTGATGCTGGAGTTCATCACGTCGTCCGCGGAATTCGCGGAATCGGAGAGCACGCTCCGCTTGACGGTCTTAGCCCGTTCGGATTCCACCGCGAGGTAATCCCCGGAAGTCCCGCGGTCACCGTCATAGGCGACCAGTCCGAGCAGGCCGCCCGCCCCCTGGGGAATGCGGTCCTTGCCGAGCGGGAGCGGGATTCCCAGCTCGGGGTTCTTCGGGCCGACCGTTTCGAAGCCGTCCCAGACGGCCAGACGGCGCAGTGGCTCGGCCGCCTTCTCGTAGGCGGCGACCAGGGTCCAGCCACCCCATCCGCCGACGGCCGAACGGCCCATCGCCACGTTGACCTGGGCGACGGTCCACATTCCCGAGTGGGCCGACCGGACGAGCTTGGTGACGTCGGCGGAGGCCTGGAAGGCGTCGGCGCCGTCGGCGGTGCGGTGACCGATGGTGGTGTCGGCGAGCAGTGCCTTGTACCGGCCGCCGGGCTCGGCGATCAGCACCCGCCCGTTGTCCTTGGGCGGCTTCTGCTCGCCGACGCGCAGGTTGCCGCCCCAGTACAGGCGGGCCCAGCTGACCCGGGCCCCGGCGGGGATCCGCAGCTCGGCCCTGCTGGAGTTGTAGGTGTTGGCGTCGTCGTCGACGTCCACGTACCCCATCGTGGCGCCGTCGTTGGCCGACTCGGTGCCCCGCTTGCCCTTGGCCGAGGCGTTGGCGGCCCGGACGATGCCGCCGTGCTGGACGGCCTGGTACCGCGGGGCGAAGGCGAGTCGGGTGGCTTCCGTCGGCTTGGGCGCGACGGCGGATGCGGCCGGGAGCGCGGCGGAGAGGGCCGCGCACGACACGGCGCAGAGCGCGCCCCGGCGTACGGCATGAACCGCTGAATTCCGCATACAGGTTCTCCGCTTTGATGAGAGAAGGAAGGGAAGACCCGTGTAGACCGGGAGAGAGGAAGGTGTCGTCCGCGCAAAATCCAAGAACGCGTGACGGGACCGGAAGCAACGTTCGGGAACGTTATAACCCCCACGGCGGGCGATAGTAAGCATTAGATGCTCGCAAACGCTAACTTCCGTACCCTCGGGGCCGGTTCCTCGTTGAGCGTGTTGCCCCTTTCCAGGTTCGGTCACTCGAATGACCCTCCTATGGCCCAAAGATCGGTTGAACGTCACCCGTTCGGGAGAGCAACCGATGAATGGCCGGGCCGTTGTTGAAGGAGCCGGGCTGAACCGTCCGCGCCGACCTCGCAGTCGCAGCAGATTCCGTCGCTCCCCATCGATCGAGGAGATCCTCTTCATGTCCCGTATCGCGAAGGCCGTCGTCCTGTCCCTCGGTGCCGCCGCCGCCGTCGCCGGCACCGCCGGTGTCGCCGCCGCCGACGCCGGTGCCGAGGCCGCGGCCGTGGGCTCCCCGGGCGTGCTGTCCGGCAACGTCGTCCAGGTCCCGGTCCACGTCCCGGTCAACGTCTGCGGGAACACCGTCAACGTGATCGGCGCGCTGAACCCGACCTTCGGCAACACCTGCATCAACGCCTGATCTCGCACGCCGGATCGTGGTCCTTCCGAGGCCGGCGCGCCGTCCCCGCCAGGGGTGGCGCGCCGGCCTTTCGCCGTCTGCTCACTGGGTGGTGACTCGTTTGGGCGCACGCCTGTGCGCCGTCCGGTGCAACGGCGTACGCCCCTGAGAGGGGCAGGTCGGGAACGGGATTCACTCGAACGGAGACGTGGCGCTCAGTAGTTCTCCGGTTGCGTACGGCTATACCCGCAGGCACGGTGGCGGGGAAGTTGTCCGACGCATAAGGAAAAGGAACACGTATGCGTCTCCTGGCATCACGCCGTCTCACCGCCCTGGCGATATCCGCCGCGATCACCCTCGGTACGGCGGGACCCGCCTGCGCCGACGAAGTCCGTCCCGCCCGCCCGGCCGCCCCCGCCTCCCTCCCCGCCGATCCCGTCTCCGGCGCGCTCGCGAACGTGCGGAAGGCGGTCGCGGGCCTGCTCGCGGCGGTCGCCTCGGGTGGCGCCGTCGGCGCCGTCCCGCAGGTCACCTCGACGCTGGGCTCCCTGGTCGACCTCGCCGTGGCCACCGTCCTCGGCAGCGGCCCGCCCGCCACGGCCCCGGCCGGACTGCCCGCCCTGCCGGGCCTCGCACCGCCGGACCTGCCCGTCGACGCGCCGGAGGACCCGCCGGCCGACGCCGACTCGCTCCCGGTCCCGCCGCCGGCCGACGCCGACTCGCTCCCGGTCGGCACCGGGTCGCTCCCCGTCGTGCCGCCCGCCGGCATCGGCGCCCTGCCGGTGAAGCCGCCGCTGCCGGTCCGCTGACCGCTCGCGCCACGCGCCGTGCCCGTCCGGTACTCCCGGGCGGGCACGGCCGCTCGTACGTCATGCGATCGGTCAATAGCACCGGCCCGCATCATTCGGGTGCAGTGTCGAGAAATCCCTCCGCCCGGAGTTTCCGGGAAGCGCACGTCTCGTTACAGAAGGCAGAACGACGTACGGGAATCGCTCAAGAAGCCTGTGCGGCAAGTGAGTTGCTTGCGCCGACACGTGTACGCCAGAAGGAAGGATCCTCATTCATGAAGCCCACCAAGGTTGCCGCGGTCATCGCCGGTTCTGTGATGGCCCTGGGTGTCGCCGCGCCCGCGATGGCCGCGGAGTCGATGGTGCCCTCCAGCCTGGACGGTGGCCTCGGATCGCTGACCAGCTCCGGCCTGAAGTCGGACGCGCTCAGCAGCACCACGGACGGCTCGCCCGTCCAGAAGGTGACCGAGACCGCGGGTCAGCTGAACCAGGCGGGCAAGGGTGCGACCGGCCTGCTCGGCGGCCTTCCGCTCGGCGGCTGACCGACTGACTGGCAGTCAGACCACCATGTGGTGACGGGCCCTGGCGGACCTTCCCCGCCGGGGCTTTCGTCTGCCCCGTTCATGGGTCCGATTGAATGATTTTCGGATCATGTGTCGCGTGGGATCGGTCATGCACGGCCCCCGCTCCATACGCTCTCGCCATCCCCACGCAGACGGACGGTGGGGAACGCGGGCCGGTCGGAGCGAGGGGGGATCCTCGCCGGTCTCTCCCTTTCCCAGAGGAAGAGCGGTATGCGACCCATCAACACCAGGAAAATGCTCACCATGGCTGCGGCCACCGGCATTCTCTCGCTCACCGGCGGCTTCGCCCTCGCCGCGGGGGACGCGCCCGGCCCCGGCGCGGGGAGCCAGGTCCGCGGGCCCGCCGCGGCGGACGTCTGCGGCGACCACGCGCACCTCGGGGCCATGGGGGCCGCCGTCAGTGAGCTGTGCGCCAAGGCGGTCCACTCCGCCGCCGACGATCCCGGGGGTTACGGGGACGACGAGCCGGGCGGCCACGGGGAGGAGGGGCACCCGCCCGGTCACCACCCCGCCCCGCCGGGCGGCCACACGACCCCGCCCGGCGGCGAGCACACGACGCATCCGCCGACCACGCAGCCGCCCACCCACCCGGGCGAACCCGGCTGCGAGTACGGCGAGGAGGGCCCGGACTGCGGCCCCACGACGCACCCCCCGACCACGCAGCCGCCGACGACGCAGCCGCCGACGACGCAGCCGCCGACGACCCAGCCGCCGACGACGCACCCGCCGACGACGCACCCGCCCACCACGCACCCGCCGACGACGCACCCGCCCACCACGCAGCCGCCCACCACGCAGCCGCCGACGACCCACCCGCCGACGACGCACCCGCCCACCACGCAGCCGCCGACGACCCACCCGCCGACGACGCACCCGCCCACCACGCAGCCGCCGACGACGCACCCGCCGACGACCCACCCGCCCACCACGCAGCCGCCCACGACCCACCCGCCCACCACCCAGCCGCCCACCCACCCCGGCGGGCCCGGTTGTGAGTACGGCGAGGAGGGGCCGGACTGCGGTCCCGGCACGCAGCCGCCCACCCACCCGGGAGGGCCCGGTTGTGAGTACGGCGAGGAGGAGTCGGACTGTGGCGGCACCACGCCGCCCGGTCACCCCAGCGAGCACCCCCACCTCCCCGACACCGGCAGCGACTCCGCCGCCCTCATGGGGGCCGCCGCGATCAGTGCCGCCCTCCTCGTCGGCGGCGGCGTGATGTACCTGCGCGGCGGTCGGCTGGTCCGCGGCCGCCACTGAACCGGCCGCACGGCAAGCCGTACTGACGCCACGTCAACCCGGGTCCTCACCACTCACCGGTGAGGACCCCCGGCGTTGCTGCACTCAGGGGAATTGCGTCACGTTCCCCGCCCGGAACTCGTTTGCAGGACATGAATCTGCGATCTCACGTCGGCCTGGGTCTCCTGGCCACCGCCCTCGCGTCCGCGGCCCTGGCGACCCCCGCCGTCGCCGACGCCCCCGTGGTGGTCCCGCTCCAGGGCCTCGAGCCGGTGATCCCGATGGACGCCCCCACCCTCGCCACCGGCGTCCCCACGCCGGTGCCGGGTGCGCCCACCGGCTTCCACGAGGGCGCCGGCAGCCTGCCGGACCTCACCCTGCCCCGCATTCCGCTCGACAGCACCCTGTCGAGGACCGACATCGCCGCGCCACTGCCCGAGCTCCTCAGGGACAGCGAGCCGGGCACGGCCGAGCTCACCAGCCCCCGCGCGGAGATGAAGGCCGTCACCCCCGGTGCCACCGTGGGCAACGCGGTCCGCACCCCGCAGGCCGGCGGGCTGCTCCCGGGACTCACGGCGCCCGAGGTGGGCGTCCTCACCCCCGCGCTGAACGGCGCGCTGGACCCGCAGCTGGGCCTGGCGCCGTAGCCGGCCGGGCGGCGTTCGTTTGTACGACCTTTGATCCGGCGGGTGAAGACACGATTCTTCCCGCCACCCGAGGGATCTCTGCTCGTTGCAGATGAAGGCTTGTCGCATGGCCGCGGCCCGCAGGTCCCGGTCCGCCCCGTCGTATCCGACGGCGGGCGGACGGGCGATCTGCGGGCCATCTCCTCCCCTGCGGCTTCCATTCGGCCCAATGGCCGTGACCCGCCCGCCCTTTCGGCGTTGAAGAAACGCGTGGCCGTGATTCTCGCGGTCGCATTCCACGTTCAAGGAGTTCTTGATGTCTCGCATCGCGAAGGCTGCCGCTGTCCTCGCCGGCACGGGTGCCGTTGCCCTCAGCGGAGCCGGCATGGCCGTCGCCGACTCCGGCGCCGAGGCCGTCGCCGCTCACTCCCCCGGCGTCGCCTCCGGCAACGTCGTGCAGGTTCCGGTCCACGTGCCGATCAACCTCTGCGGCAACAGCGTCAGCGTCATCGGCCTGCTGAACCCGACCTTCGGCAACCAGTGCGCGAACGTCGACGGTCACCACGGTGACGGCGGCTACGGCGGCTGAACCCCGGCCCCGACAGCGTCCCCCCGGCCCGACGGGCCGGGGGGACGCTGTCATGCGTAGCGGTAGACGCCGCTGTGGTCGAGCAGCTCCGCCGGGGTCACGTTCCACGGGCCGAGCCGCTCGTTCAGCGACGCGACCCGCCGGTACTGCGGATCGCCCAGCGGCGGCGGGTCCTTCGGCAGGTAGCCCGCCCCCGGATTGCGCTGCTGCCAGCGTGACCAGAGCAGGTCGACGAAGGCGTGGTGCAGCCAGAACACCGGGTCGTTGACCGAGGCGCCGCCCAGCATCATCCCGCCCACCCAGCGGTGCACCCGGTTGTGCACCCGGAAGCGGTCGTTGCCCTGGCCGCCGGCCCAGCCCTCCATCCGGTTGCGGAATCCGGACGCGCTGGTCGAGTTCCACGGCGCCACGTCGTACGCCCGCTCGCCCATGAGCTCCTCGACCTGAGCGGCCGTCGGCAGCGTGATGGGGTCGCGCGGGCGCCCGAAGTCACGGGTGAGGAAGTTGCCCTCGGTCATGTTCTGCTTGACCGTCCAGCGGCCGCCCGCGTACGCGAAGGGCCCGGTCATCACCTGGAAGTCGCCCCGGCGCCCGTTGCCGCCCATGAAGTCGTCGCTCCACAGGGAGGCGGCCGGGGTGTCGTCGCGGGTCCAGTCCCAGTAGGGCACGGTCACCGCCGGGTCGATCCGGCGTAGCGCCCGCTCGAACTCCAGCAGGAACTTGCGGTGCCAGGGCAGGAAACTGGGGCACATGTGCGCCTCGCGCCGCTTGCCCTCGCCGTCGGCGACGTAATAGTCGATGTGGGTGCGGACGAAGTCGTCGTACGTCCCGGTGCGCTTGAGTTCGAGGACGGCGGAGACGAACCGCTTCCGCTCGGCGCTCGTCAGATCGCGCTGGTTCTTACGCGTATACGCCACGCGGGCTCCCTCCAGGATGGGTGCCGTGGGCGGCGGCGAGGCGGGAGAGCGGGGCGGTGCCCAGCTCGTCCACGGCCGCGCGGACGGCCGCCAGCGGCGTCGGACAGGACTCGTAGTGGTCGATCGGGGTGACGTAGCCGCCGTCGGCGCACCGCATCAGATGGAGCGGCCGGCCGTCGACGAGGGCCAGCGGTTCGCCGTCCGGTCCCGGACGGCCCTGGATGCGCCGTCCGGCGTACATCTCGTCGAAGGCGACGCCGATGCCGGCGGCCGGGCCGGGGCCGGGGCCGGCGGCGAGCGGACCGGGGCCGGTGGGCCGGTCCTGACCGGTCGTGCCGATCCGGGCCAGCGCGCCGCCCGTGAAAGCGGTGACGGCCAGCGCGAAGAGGGACCGCAACGCGGTGCGGCGCGGGACGATCATGAGCGATCTCCTGAGGTCGGCTGATGCCCTCTGGGCACAACGATGTAAACCGCGCTTCGTTGCGCCGGAAATGCCGACGGAGGGAATGTCGGCCGAATGAGTGAATTCGGCGGAGGGGGGCGGGTGTTCGTCCCCTAGCATCCCGATCCATGACCACTTCCAACGTCCTGCCGACGGAACACAGCGCCCATACGATGGGCACGCTCACCGTCATCTCCTGGACCCTCGGGCCCACCGACGACATGCCCGCCACCCCTTTCCTGATGGTCTATTCGCTCGGTGACGGCCTGCACGGCGCGGAGGCCGGCGAGGCGGAGCTGCGCGGGACCCTGGAGGGCATGGGCGTGCCGATCGGCGGCATCGTCGTCGACGCGGGCCAGGAGCGGGGGATCGGCGCGCACCTGCTCGTCGAGGCGGAGCGGGCCGTGCTCACCCTGCCGTTCATGAACGCGCAGTGCCCGGTGTCGGCGGACTGGCAGGCCGCGGCGTACGAGACCGGTCACGTCATCGTGAAGGTGCCGGTCGTGCCGTGGGCGGACGCGGAGCCGGGCGCCCCGGTGGACGAGGAGCGTCTCAAGGCGTTCATCTCCGCCGACGAGGTCGTGCGGAACTCGGGCCACATCGCGGTGCCGGTGAGCCGGATCAAGGGCTGAGCGGGGAGGGGGCGGCGTCATGGCGACGGTGAACGTACGGGGCGCGGTACCGGGGCAGCGGCAGCAGGAGGACGAGCGGACCGGCGGAGCGGGGTACGGCGCGAGCCGGGCCTTCGCCTGGATGCTCATGGTGACGGGAGCGGCGGGCGTGCTGGCCGGCTGGGTCATCACGATCGACAAGTTCAAGCTCCTGGAGGACCCGGGCTTCCAGCCGGGGTGCAGCCTCAACCCGGTCGTCTCGTGCGGCAACATCATGAAGAGCGAGCAGGCCGCGGTGTTCGGGTTCCCGAACCCGATGCTGGGGCTCGCCACCTACGCCGTGGTCGCCGCCGTGGGCGCCGGCATCCTGGCCGGCGCCCGCTACCGGGGCTGGTTCTGGCTCGCGCTCAACGCGGGGATGCTGTTCGGGGTCGGCTTCTGCACCTGGCTGATGTACCAGTCGCTGTACGAGATCAACTCGCTGTGCCTGTGGTGCTGCCTGGCCTGGTGCGCCACGATCACCATGTTCTGGTACGTCACCGCGCTCAACGTGAGGCAGGGGACGCTGCCGGCGCCGGCCGCAGTGAAGGGCTTCTTCGGGGAGTTCGCCTTCGCGCCGCCGGTGCTGCACATCGGGATCATCGGGATGCTGATCCTGACCCGCTGGTGGCAGTTCTGGACCAGCTGACGTGCATCCTTCCTCCTCCTGGCCGCGAGTGGCGCTGATGCTGCTGCTCGCGGCCGCGTTCGTGTTCGTCCCGCCGTACGAGCGGTTCGCCCCGGGCGGGCGGCCGGCCGGGGAGCGGGCGGCGCCGCCCGAGCCGCCGCGACCGCTGCCCGGGGTCCCGTCCGGGTTCTTCACCGGCTCCGACGAGGCCGGGGTGCGGCGGATCGCCGGGGTCGAGCGGTGGCTCGGCGGGGAGCCGCTGGGCGTCGGGCACACCTATCTGCCGGGCGACCGCTGGTCCAACATCGAGGGCCACCCGGCGCTGTTCGAGCCGTGGGCGCACTGGAAGGAGGAGCGGCCGGGGCGCCTGTTCGTGCTGAACGTGCCGCTCCTGGACCGCAGCGAGGCGGGCCTGGACGACGGGCAGGTGCGGGACGGGCTGCGGCGCGGTGCGGCCGGGGAGTTCGACGGGCACTTCAGGACGCTGGGGGAGCGGCTGGTGCGGTACCGGCTCGGGGACGCGGTGCTGGTGCTGGGCTGGGAGATGAACGGGACCACGTACAGCCATCGCTGCGGGCCCGACCCGGAGGCCTGGAAGGCGTACTGGCGGCGGGTGGTGGGGGTGCTGCGCGCGGTGCCGGGGCAGCGTTTCCGCTTCGACTTCACGCCGAGCCGGGGCCTCGACGCCATCGCCTGGCCGCGCTGCTACCCGGGCGACGCCCACGTCGACATCCTCGGCATGGACGCGTACGACCAGCCGGCGGGGCTCTCCTTCGAGGAGCAGGTCACCGAGGAGTACGGGCTGGCGCACCACGCGCGGTTCGCGGCGGCGCACGGCAAGCCGGTCTCGTTCCCGGAGTGGGGTCTGTTCCGCAACGGGGACAACCCGGCGTACGTGCGGGGGATGCTCGACTGGTTCGCGCGGCAGCGGCCGGTGTACCAGACCTTCACCGACTACTGCCCGCACGGGGTGTGGGGCTGTGCGGAGAACCCGGCGTCGGGCGAGGTGCTCAGGGGCGCGCTGGCCCGGCCGGCCGGAGGGTCAGCCCGGCCTTGAGGGTGTCGACGGTCCGGTCGAGGAGCGCGAGCAGGTCGTCGCCCTGGCCGTGTTCGGCCCAGTGCAGGGTGGCTTCGCGCAGGGCGCCGAGGACGGCCGCGGTGAAGACCCGTACCTCCAGGTCGTCGGGGGCGCGCCCGGTGCGCTCGGCGACGGCCCGGGAGAGCCGGCGGGCGCTCTCGGCGGTGGTCTCGGTGAGCCGGGCGCGGACCGCGGGGACCTCCGCCATGAGGCGGGCGCGCAGCCGTGTCTCGGCCGGTTCGTGGGTGAGGGCGGCCGTGACGGCGTCGACGACGACGGCCCGCAGCGACTCCAGCGGCTCCTCGCCGGGCGGGCGGGCGAGGAGTCGGGCTTCGAGGAGCGTGTCCTGGGCCTCGGTGAGGAGGATGTCCTCCTTCACCGGGAAGTAGCGCACGACGGTGGAGGGGGAGACCTCGGCCGCCGCCGCGATCTGCTCGATGGTGACGGCCTCGTACCCCTGCTCGGTGACGAGCCGGAAGGTGGCGCGGCGGATCGCGGCGCGGGTCCTGAGCTTCTTGCGCTCGCGCAGGCCTGGGCGCTCGGGGGTGACGGGCATGGCCGTCATTGTGCCTGGTCAGGCGGTTCAGGCGTGTTGGTACGCGACCAGCGAGATGCCCACGTAGTGGACGATGAACGCGGCGAGGGTGAAGGAGTGGAAGACCTCGTGGAAGCCGAACCAGCGGGGCGAGGGGTTGGGGCGCTTGATGCCGTAGATGACTCCGCCCGCGCTGTAGAGCAGACCGCCGACGATCACCAGGACGAGGACGGCGATGCCGCCGGTGCGCATGAAGTCGGGCAGGAAGAAGACGGCGGCCCAGCCCATCGCGATGTAGCAGGGCGTGTACAGCCAGCGAGGGGCGCCGACCCAGAAGACCCGGAAGGCGATGCCGGCGGCGGCCGCCGCCCAGACCGCCCACATGAGCGGGCGGCCGGTGGAGTCCGGCAGGAGCAGCAGGGTCAGCGGGGTGTAGGTGCCCGCGATGATGAGGAAGATGTTGGCGTGGTCGAGGCGCCGCAGCACCGCCTCGCCGCGCGGGCCCCAGTTGCCGCGGTGGTACAGGGCGCTGATGCCGAAGAGCAGGCAGGCGGTGAGGGCGTAGATCCCGCAGGCGACCCGGGCCCTCGGTGAGTCCGAGAGGGCGACCAGGACGAGGCCCGCGACGATCACCGCGGGGAACATCCCGGCGTGCAGCCAGCCCCTGAGTCTCGGCTTGAGCGGGAGCGGCAGCGGCGGGCGCTGCTCCGTCGACGTGAGGTCCGGCGTGGCTGCAGTCATGGCACCGAATGCTACCTACGCCCCCGTAGGTACCGGATACGTGTACGGGTGTGCCGGATATGAGTGGCGACGAACGAGTGGCGATGCTCACGTGTGAGGCCCTCTGGACATATGGGCGGTAGCATCGGATGATCAAATGAGTGCGGTCGGCACCGGATGAGCGCCTACGACGCATCCGGGTCGCAGCCCCCAAGGGGCATACATCTTAAAAACCCCTCAACAAGGAGCAATCGTGGCGCGCGACAACGCGGCTCCCTCCACCGTCCCCACCCAGCACAAGGAACTGATCTCGTGGGTCAACGAGATCGCTGAGATCACTCAGCCCGATCGCGTCGTCTGGTGCGACGGGTCCGAGGCCGAGTACGAGCGCCTGTGCGAGGAGCTCGTCGCCAAGGGGACCTTCAAGAAGCTGGACCCGGTCAAGCGCCCGAACTCGTACTACGCGGCCTCGGACCCGACCGACGTCGCGCGCGTCGAGGACCGGACCTTCATCTGCTCCGAGAAGGAGGAGGACGCGGGCCCGACCAACCACTGGAAGGCCCCCGCGGAGATGAAGGACGTCTTCGCCGGTGAGAAGGGCATCTTCCGCGGCTCGATGAAGGGCCGGACGATGTACGTCGTCCCGTTCTGCATGGGCCCCGTCGGCTCCCCGCTCTCCGCCATCGGCGTCGAGATCACCGACTCCGCGTACGTCGCGGTCTCCATGCGCACGATGACCCGCATGGGACAGGCCGTCCTCGACGAGCTCGGCACCGACGGCTTCTTCGTGAAGGCCGTCCACACCCTCGGCGCTCCGCTCGCCGAGGGCGAGGCCGACGTTCCGTGGCCGTGCAACTCCACCAAGTACATCTCGCACTTCCCCGAGACCCGCGAGATCTGGTCCTTCGGCTCGGGCTACGGCGGCAACGCGCTGCTCGGCAAGAAGTGCTACGCGCTCCGCATCGCCTCCGTCATGGCGCGTGACGAGGGCTGGCTCGCCGAGCACATGCTCATCCTCAAGCTCACGCCGCCGCAGGGCGAGGCGAAGTACGTGGCCGCCGCCTTCCCGTCGGCCTGCGGCAAGACCAACCTCGCCATGCTGGAGCCCACGATCCCCGGCTGGACGGTCGAGACCATCGGCGACGACATCGCCTGGATGCGCTTCGGCGAGGACGGCCGCCTCTACGCGATCAACCCCGAGGCCGGCTTCTTCGGCGTCGCGCCCGGCACCGGCGAGCACACCAACGCCAACGCCATGAAGACCCTCTGGGGCAACTCGGTCTTCACCAACGTCGCGCTCACCGACGACGGCGACGTGTGGTGGGAGGGCATGACCGAGGAGGCGCCCGCGCACCTGACCGACTGGAAGGGCAACGACTGGACGCCGGAGTCCGAGACCCCGGCCGCCCACCCGAACGCCCGCTTCACCGTCCCGGCCGGCCAGTGCCCGACGATCGCCCCCGAGTGGGAGGACGTCAAGGGCGTCCCGATCTCCGCGATCCTCTTCGGCGGCCGCCGCGCCTCCGCGGTGCCGCTGGTGACCGAGTCCTTCGACTGGAACCACGGCGTCTTCCTCGGCGCCAACGTCGCCTCCGAGAAGACCGCCGCCGCCGAGGGCAAGGTCGGCGAGCTGCGCCGCGACCCGTTCGCCATGCTGCCGTTCTGCGGCTACAACATGGGCGACTACATGGCGCACTGGGTCAAGGTCGGCAGCGACGCCGCGCGGGAAGGGCACCAGGCGAAGCTGCCGAAGATCTACTACGTGAACTGGTTCCGCAAGAACGACGCGGGCCAGTTCGTGTGGCCCGGCTTCGGCGAGAACAGCCGCGTCCTGAAGTGGATCGTCGAGCGCCTGGAGGGCAAGGCCGAGGGCGTCGAGACCCCGATCGGCGTCCTGCCGACCCGGGAGTCCCTGGACACCGCCGGTCTGGAACTGCCCGAGGCCGACCTGGACTTCCTGCTCACCGTCGACAAGGACGTCTGGCGCGAGGAGGCCGCCCTGGTCCCCGCGCACCTGGAGACCTTCGGGGAGCACACCCCCAAGGAGCTGTGGGACGAGTACCGCGCGCTCGTCGAGCGCCTGGGCTGATCCCCTGGCGGTACACCTGAGACTCGTGGTGGGTTGCCCCGACATTCCGCCCTGACCAGTGGGGTCACGACGGCCCACCACGACGCAACCGGCCCCCGGAGCCCCCTCACGGCTGCGGGGGCCGGCGCACGTCCGCGACCGGGCGGCGGCTACCGGCCCCGGTCCTCCAGATAGCGCGTGTGGATCTCCTGGCGCCGGGCCTCCGCCTCGTGCAGGGCCCCGGCGACCGCCTCCGCCTCGGCGTGCAGCGCCGCCAGCTGACGCTCCAGGTGCCGCTCCGGCGGCTCCTTGCCCGGCACCGCCCGGGTCCACCACCGGCTCCGTACGAACGCGTCGACGGCCTCCGGCACGTCCTGGCGCACCGCCCGGCCCAGCACCCGCAGATGCCCGGGGTCGCTGACCCAGCCCGGTTCGAGCAGGGCGCCGAGCAGGGTGTCCAGCTCCGTCAGACGCCCGTGCGCGGCCGGTGGGAGCTCCACCTCGGCGAGGTACTCCCGCAGCCTCGCCAGGTCCGCCCGCAGCGCGTCCAGCTGCTCGGCCGGGTCCGGGAAGGCGGGGGCCGCCGGGCGTTCCGGCGGGGCGATCAGCGCGCCCGCCCCGTACAGTCCCGCGACGACCAGCGGCCACAGCGAGCCGGCCGCGCCGGTCAGGGTGACGCCCACCCCGGCCAGGCCGCACACACAGCCGGTGAGGTTCTTGCGGGACTCGGCGTACCGCAGCAGCGCGTCACTGATAGCCACGGATCTCCTCGAAGGCTCCGTCGAGCGAGCCGTGGGTCGCGTCGAAGAGGCGGCCGCCGGTGAGCCCGGCGATGTGGTCGAGCGCGGACCGGTCGGAGTCGCCGAAGAGGATCGGAAAGACCGGGGTGCGCTTCTGGGCGGGGGTGAGTGTGTCCGCGTAGAAGCTGTCGAAGGCCGAGGCCGGGTCGCCGTCGGTGTTCTCGCCGTCCGTCATCAGCACGATCGAGGTGAACGCGCCGTCCGAGGCGTCGGCGCCGAGCTGCCCGTACGCCTCCTTCAGGCTGGAGTAGATCGCCGTGCCGCCGGAGGCCGACAGGCGGCCCGCGTCGGCGCGGATCGCGTCGAGCGCGCCCTTCGGGGCGGCCGGGTCGACCGTGCGGGTGGTGACCTCGGAGCGCTTCACCGACGAGCCGAACGGCATCAGCGTGACCTCCTCGCGGTCCCGGAAGTCGCCGGTCAGCTCCGCGAGCGCCGACTTCAGCCGGTCGAGCCGCTCACCCTCCATCGAGCCGGAGGTGTCCAGGACGTAGACCGTGCGGGAGGGGCGGCGCAGCGTGTTGTCGTACGCGTCGAGCAGCCCGTCGGCGACGGATCGGCTGCCGGGGAAGGGCAGTTCGCGGCGCGGGTCGGCCGCGAGCCGGGGCGCCGGCGCCACCCCGGGGACGACCGGGCGGCGCAGGGTGCGCTCGGTGATCATGCGCTGGACGGCCGGGGTGCGCAGCTCCGCGGCGAGCCGGCGGGCCGCGTCCTTCGCCTCCGGGCGGGCGGCGGTCAGCGAGGTCAGCGGGTAGTCCGCGGTGACCACCCCGTCGGCGGGGCGGATCACGGTGAGGTCGCCGGGCATCGAGAGCAGCACCGACTCGTAGTTGACCAGCGCGTCGACGTCGCCGCGCCGGGCGTAGGCGGTGGCGAGCCAGCCGGAGGACCCGGAGGTCAGCTTCTGCCCGGCGAAGAACTCCTTCAGCTTCGGCGTGGCGGCCTTCACGTCCCGGTCGGTGAGCGCGGACTGCGCGCCGGACAGGCCGGAGGCCACCGAGACCAGCGCGGAGAAGCCGGAGTTGGAACGCAGCGGGTCCGTCATGCCGTAGCTGAGCTTCCGGTCGGCGACCGCCCGGTGGATCTGCGCCCAGGTGACCTTCTTCGGGTCCCAGCCGAGCCGGGCGACGACGCCGGGCCGCACGCCGAGCGCGACCGGGGAGGTCATGACCGGGGTCTCGCCGGTGATCCGCCGGGCGGTGTCGGGGCGCAGCCGCAGGTAGTCGTTGGAGGACAGCCAGACCGCGTCGAACCCCTGGTCGGCCTCGCCGGACGCGATCCGCTCGACGGCGTCGAGGGTCCCGGCGTAGGTCGGCCGCACGGTGACGCCGGTCGCCTTGCGGACCTCCTCCCACACCGGTGCCATGTCGGCGAGTTCGGAGGAGGCGAGGACCCGCAGGGTGCCGGGCCGGTACGCCTGCTTGTCCCCGTCGGGGCCGTCGGGGGTGCCGGAGCCGCCGCAGCCGGTGGCGACCAGGGCGAGGGAGAGCGCGGCGACCGCCGCGCGCAGGGCCGTGCGGGCGGTTCTCATCCGCGGCCCCCTTCGAGGATCCCGGTGCCGCCGTCCGCCGTGCGCGTGCGCTCCAAGTGCGCGCTCGCCGTGCGCAGTTCCGCGGTCAGCGCGTCGACGGTCTGCGCCATCGACTCGGTCGCGCGGACCTTGTACGTGTCGATCGCGTCGAGCGTCGAGTAGATCTGCTGGAAGGCGGTGCGCACGGTGTCCAGACCGACCGCGGGCTCCGCGGCCAGCCGCTGGATGTCCCCGGACTGGCCGGCGAGGGCGATCGCGTTGCGCTGGATGATGCTCTCGGTCGTGCCGCGCAGCGCGGTCACCTGCTCGGTGACCTTCTTCTGGTGCTCCAGCGCGGAGGCCAGCATCACCGCGATCCGCAGCGCCGTGACGGTCGTCGTCGACGCCCGCTCCACGCCCTTGATCAGCTCGTCGTTGTTGCGGCGCACCATGTCCATCGCGAGGTAGCCCTGGGCGCAGACGGCGAGCTGGGTCAGCAGGTCCTGGTGCTTCTGCCGGACCGGGAAGAGCACGTCGGCGCGGAGCGCGTCGGCCTGCGCCGGGTCGGCGGTCAGCGCGACCCGCTCCTCGACGGCCGCGTCCAGGGCCTCGGTGAGCACCGCGTACTCCTGGAGGCGGCCCATGGTCTCCCACAGCCGGGCCCGCTCGGTCTGCAGGGCCGCGTTGTCGCGGCGCAGCTCGTCCTGGCCGCCGTCCAGGGCGGCCAGGATCCGGTCGAGGGTGGTCTTCGAGGAGGCGTACTTCGCGATGTGGTCGCGCACCCGGTTGCCGCCGGGCAGCTTGGACAGCAGGCCCCGGACGCCCTTGGCGGGGGTGTCGCGCGGGTCCAGGTCCTCGACCGTGCGCCGCAGCGCGACGAGCGAGTCGCCGACCCGGGCCTGGGGGTCGCCGCCGGCGGTGCCGAGCGAGCGGACCGTGCGGTCCAGCATCCGGTTGGACTGCTGGGCGGCGGTGCGCAGCTCGCCGCCGCCGAGCGCCGTGATCTCCCCGATCCGGCCGGTGAACTCCGGGGAGCGGGCGTCGAGTCCGGCGAGCGCGCCGACGTACTCGTCGGCGCGCCGGGCCATCTCGGTGCGGACCGCGTCGTCGACCGGGACGAGCGTCTTCGCCTGCTCGGCGCGGACCGGCGGCACCGGCTCGGGCGGGGTGAGGACGAGCGGGCTGTCCGGGCTCGTGGGTGTGGTCATGCGGGGTCCCCCTGGTCGCGGGCCCGCAGCGCCATCCGGTGCAGCACCTCGGAGGTGGGCACGGGCGCCTGGCGGACCCCGGTGAGCTTCTGGTCGAGGTAGCCGGTGAGGCCGGCGGTGGCGGCGGTGAACTCGGCCGGGGCGCCCTGCGGGCGGAAGCCGTGGCGGACCGCCAGCCTGCGCAGCTCCGGGTCGGTGGAGAGGAGTTCGCCGAGGGTCCGGCCGGCCTCGGTGAGCGGGACGAGCGTGTGGTCGCTGCTGACGGTGGTGTCCGGGTACAGGACGACGAGGTCGGAGGCCCAGTCGCCGGGCGGCCGGGCGATCAGCTGGGCGGCGACCTGGGACTCGTAGACGAGGACCAGCGGGTTGCCGACGCCGCTGACGAAGTCCCGGAAGGGCGCGTCGGAGCTCGACTGCTGGGCGCCCTGCACCTGGATCAGCTTGCGCAGCAGCGGGGCCGTGCGGTCCACGGCGGCCTTGTCCCCGGCGACCCGGCCGCCGTCGGCGACGTAGCTCGCGGCGGCCAGGTAGAGCGCGCCGGAGTTGGAGGCCAGCGGGTCGGTGGAGGTGACGAACAGGGTGCCGCTCAGTTCGGCGTGCCCCGCGGAGCCCCTGAGCTGCTGCCAGGTCCGGTCGGCGCGGGCGGCGGCGAGGTAGGGCTCCATGCGCAGGGTGCCGGTGTGGCCGCCGGGCGCGAGCGTGGCGAGCCCGTTGCCGGCGAGCACCTTGGCGGCGGCGCCGTGCGCGACGACGACCAGCGGCGAGTAGAAGGGGCGCAGCGGGGTGCCGGTCGCCTTCGTCCTGGCCTTGATCTCGTCGGCGGGCGCCTTGGCGGACGGGAACGCGAAGTCGTGGCCCGTGAGGGGCAGTCGCTCCATGTCCCAGGACCCGGAGGTCTCCGTCCGTACGGTGAGGCCCTTGGCGGCAAGGGCCTTCACGACCTCGGGATCGGCGAAGAACTCCGCCTTCTCCGACCCGATCACTCCTCGCACGGTCTTCGTTGCCGTGCCCTTGTCGTCCTGGTCGCCGTCGGTCACGAGGACCACGGCCACGCCGCCCAGGAGCAGGACGGCGAGGACGATTCCCAGAATGCGTCTCACGCGGGCAGCGTGCTCGCGGAAACCCACATTCCAGGGGGAGTCGGGTGTACGGCGGGTGAAGCGGTGATCCCGGTACCGAACCGGAGCGGAGTGTCCGGATTTCGCGCCGGAATCGGCGTGTACGGTGTGCGGACTTCACTGGGGGGTGACGCCATGCCGCGCTGGGCGGTGGTGATGCTGGTGACCGTGGGGGCGTTGGTGGTGCTCGCGCCGGTCGCCGTGTTCGTCGGATACGTCTACGTGTACGGGGCGAACCACGAGGACATGCGCTTTCCCGAGGACGACGTGAGCCTGGCGAAGTGCGGCCTGGATCCGGCGTCGGGACGGCCGGTGGTCGAGGTGGCGCTGGTCGGCGGGGTGCGCGAGGGGTCGTACACCGTCGGTGTCGACTTCCTCGACACGAGCCGGGCGGGGAACGGGGAGCCGGTCGACGGCGCTGCCGTCGTCCTCTCCGCGGAGCCCGGGGGCTCCCGGCGGGCGACGCTCGTCGGCGCGAAGCGCTTCGACGGGGGCGAACTCGGCTGCGGTGTGCGCGACCTGGTGCCGCTGGCGCCCGGGGCCGGCGGGGCTGCCGGGTCGTGAGGCGGGCGGTGGGTGGCGCCCGGTCCGCGCGGTGTCGTGGCCGCGCGGACCGGGGCCGTCAAGGGGCGCCGACCAGGGATTCCCCGGCGAGCGCCGCGGTGTGCGCGTCCATCCGCTCGGCGGCGAGGATCGCGGCGGCCGTGTCGGCCCGGGAGGCGGCGACGACCAGGGCGCGGCCCGCGAGGGCGTGCGCCCTGCGGTGCAGCGCCTCGGCGGGGGAGCCGCTGAGGCCCGCGTGCCGCGCCGGGGGCGCGCCGCGGAGCCGGGCGACCTGCCGGGCGATCAGCTCGCCGGCCTCGCCGTCGCCGAGCTCGTCGGTGACGGCGAGCAGGGCGGCGAGGTGCCCGGCGAGCTGGATGTCCAGCTCCTCCTCGCGGGAGCGGTGCGGGTACGCGTGGTGGTCGTCGTCGGCCATCCGGTGGACCGACTTGGTGCGGATCGGTTCGTACATGGGACGGCCTCCTGGTTGCTCTGGAGGCATCCTAGCTTAGATTCAATCTAAAGTTGAGTGCTGTCCGGATCGGGGCGTCGTGGCGCCCGCCGGGGTGGCGGCGCTAGTGCTGGCTGTAGCCGTCCAGGAAGGAGCCGATCCGGGTCACCGCGTCCGCCAGGTCCGCGGCGGTGGGCAGGGTGACGATCCGGAAGTGGTCCGGCTCGTGCCAGTTGAAGCCGGTCCCGTGCACGACCATGATCTTCTCGGCCCGCAGCAGGTCGAGGACCATCTGCCGGTCGTCCTTGATCTTGTAGACGTTGGGGTCGAGCCGCGGGAACAGGTACAGCGCGCCCTTCGGCTTCACGCACGTCACGCCCGGGATCTGCGTCAGCAGCTCGTACGCCGTGTCCCGCTGTTCGAGCAGCCGCCCGCCCGGCAGCACCAGGTCCTCGATCGACTGGCGGCCCTGGAGCGCGGCGGCCACCGCGTGCTGGGCCGGCATGTTGGCGCACAGGCGCATGTTGGCGAGGATCGTCAGGCCCTCGATGTACGAGGTGGCGTGCGCCTTCGGTCCGCAGACCGCCAGCCAGCCGGAGCGGAAGCCGGCGACCCGGTAGTTCTTGCTCATCCCGTTGAAGGTGAGGACGAGCAGGTCGGGGGCGATCGCGGCGGTCGGCGTGTGCGTGGCGCCGTCGTAGAGGATCTTGTCGTAGATCTCGTCGGAGCAGACCACCAGCTTGTGGCGGCGGGCGATCTCCGTCAGCGAGCGGAGCATCTCGTCGTCGTAGACGGCGCCCGTCGGGTTGTTCGGGTTGATGATCACGATCGCCTTGGTGCGGTCGGTGATCTTGCGCTCGATGTCGGCCAGGTCCGGCATCCAGTCCGCCTGCTCGTCGCAGCGGTAGTGCACGGCCGTACCGCCCGCGAGGGAGACCGAGGCCGTCCACAGCGGGTAGTCCGGCGCCGGCACGAGGACCTCGTCGCCGTCGTCGAGCAGCGCCTGCATCGACATCTGGATCAGCTCGGAGACGCCGTTGCCGAGGTAGATGTCCTCGACGGAGAGCGGGATGCCCTTGGTCTCGTAGTGGCTCATCACCGCGCGGCGGGCGGACAGCAGGCCCTTCGCGTCGCCGTAGCCGTGGGCGTCGGCGAGGTTGCGCAGCACGTCCTCGAGGATGGCCGGCGGGCACTCGAAGCCGAAGGCGGCCGGATTGCCGGTGTTGAGCTTGAGGATGCGGTGACCCGCAGCCTCGAGCCGCATCGCCTCTTCGAGCACCGGGCCCCGGATCTCGTAACAGACGTTGGACAGCTTCGTGGACTGGATCACCTGCATGACGAGAGCTTACGGCGGGGCCGGTCGGCGCGCTCCGTGTTCTGTGCCACGTCGGGCGTTCGGGCGACGGGGCGGGCGCCCGTTCGGGCGGGACCCGGGCCCGGCCCCGTTGTGACCCACGTCGCTTCCGCGGTGACGTGCTCCCTACAATCCCGGTTCGTGAGCCAGTACGACACGGGGGCCGACGACGGCCCGAGACGCCGCCGCAGGCACGCCTCCGGGCGCCGCGGGCCCGGCCCGCTCCTGATGGCCGGGGGCGGCGCCGTCGTCGCCCTCGGCGCGCTCGCGGCCGTCCTGGCCGCCGCCTCCGGGCCGGGGCCCGAGCCGGGCTCTCCGGCGGGGGGCGGAGGACGGGCGGGCATGCCGGCGCTGATCCAGCCTGATCCGGGGACGGCGGACCAAGGGGGCCAGGGCGAGGGCGAGGGCGGAGCGACGCCCTCCCGTACGGGTGCGGGATCCGGGTCCGGCTCCGCGTCCGCGTCGGCGTCCGTGAGCGCGAGCCCGCGCCCCGCCGCCCCGTCCGCCGGCGGCCTGCCCGCGCCCGTGACGACCACCACTCCCGCCGGGGACGGGCCCGGAAAGTCGGGCTCCGCGCCCGGGATCAAGAAGAAGCAGCGGTAGGAGGGGCGGGCCCGCAGGATAGGTTGGTCCGTCATGTGGGTTCTCAGCACCGCCGGATGCCGGTGGCTCGGCGCGGCCGGATCGCTCGCCGTCACCGTCGGCGGATGGGCGGCCGGCACCCTGCCGGTACGCGGCGGCTGGGGCCTGTGGGAGCCGCGCGGCTCCGCGCTCACCGTGGCCGGCGCGGTCCTCGCGTACCTCGGACTGACCCTGCTCATCGCGGCCTGGTGGCAGTACGGGCGGCTGCTGCGGGCCGGCGCCCCCGAGCGCGTCGGAGCCACCCTCTGCTGGTGGGCGGCGCCACTGCTGCTCGCGCCGCCGCTCTACAGCGCCGACGTGTACAGCTACATCGCCCAGGGCGCGATGGTCCTCGAAGGGCACGACGTGTACGGGGCCGGGCCCTCCGTCCTCGCCCCCGGCGAGCTCGGCTGGGACGCCGCCGCCAGCGTCGGCGGGCACTGGACCGACACCCCCGCGCCCTACGGGCCCGTCTTCCTCGTCCTCGCCCAGGCGGTCGTGAAACTCACCGGCGGGGCGGTCGTGCCCGCCGTCCTCGGCATGCGGCTCGTCGCCGTCGGCGCACTCGCCCTGATCGTCTGGGCCGTCCGGGGCCTCTCCGACGGGCGCCCCGGAGCGCTCTGGCTCGCCGCGCTCAACCCGCTGCTCCTCATCCACGTCGTCGCCGGCATGCACAACGACGGGCTCATGATCGGCCTCATGCTCGGCGGCGTGCTGCTCGCCGTGCGCGGGCGGTGGGTGGCCGGCAGCGTGCTCGTCGGCCTCGCGGTCATGGTCAAGTCGCCGGCGGCGGTGGCGCTGCTGTTCGTGGGGATCATCGTCGCGCGGCAGTGCGGTGGCGGGGTGCGGGGGGTCCTGAAGGGGCTGCTGCCCGGGGTGGTCGCCGCGGGGGTCGCGGCGCTCGCGACCGTGGCGGCCGGGACGGGCTTCGGCTGGCTCCGCACCCAGAGCGTGGCCGGCACCATCCACACGGCGCTCTCCGTCACGAGCGACCTCGGCCTCGGCCTCGGCATGCTCGTCGCGGACGACCCGGAGCCGGTGAAGGCGGTCGTCCAGCAGCTCGGGCTGGTCGTGGCCGCGGGGGCCATCGGAGTGCTGGGATGGCGCGCGTGGAAGGGGCACACCGATCCCGTGCTGGGACTGGGGCTGTCCCTGGTGGCGCTGGTCGTCCTGTCACCGATGGTGCAGCCGTGGTACCTGCTGTGGGGGGTGTGCGGGGTCGCCGCGGGGGCGTGGGACGGGGCGCTCGGTCGGTGGCTCGCGGTGGCGTCCGCGGCCTTGGCCTATGAGACGGCGCCGTCCGGGCATACCCCGGCGTACGGCTTCGCGCTGATGGGCGTGGCGGTGGCGGTGGCCGCCGTCGCCCTCCGCGCAGGGCGTTGGGGATCCACCCGGACGGCACCCCCGCACGCGCCTGCGCCCCCCGTGCCCGCACCGCGACGCGGCCGCAGCCGCGCGGAACGTACGGGCACCGGAGCCTAGGGCCTGCGAGGGGCGCCCTCCGTGGTGCCCACCCTTCGCACGGAGCGGCCCGCCAGGACGTCCGTGCGCTTGCCGTCCTCGATGACGAACCGGCCGTCGATCAGGACGTGGGGGATCCCCGTCGGGAGGGTCCGGGGGTGGGCGTAGGTGGCGCCCGCGGCGACCGTGGTCGGGTCGAAGAGGGTGAGGTCCGCTCGGTGGCCCTCGCGGACCAGGCCGCGGTCCGGGAGGCGGAGGCGGGCGGCGGGGCGGGAGGTGAGGTGGGCGACGCACTCCTCCAGGGTGAGCACCGACTCCTCGCGGACGTAGCGCCCCAGGTACTCCGGGAAGGTGCCGTACGCGCGCGGGTGGGGCTTGGAGCCCTGGAGGATGCCGTCGGAGCCGCCCGTGTGGACGCGGTGGCGCATGATCGCGCGGACGTTCTCCTCGTGCCCCACGTGCTGGAGGATCGTCGTGCCCAGCCGGTCGTCGACGAGGAGCCGGCGCGCGGTGGGCCAGTCGGTCAGGTGGCGGCCGACGTACGGGGACAGGGACGGGTCGGTCACCCCGGAGATCTCGATCGTGGGCCAGTCCACCGGCACCCCGTGGCAGCCGTCCGAGCCCGTCTCCTCCAGGTGGTGCCGGATGCGCTCGGCGGTCGCGTCGTCGCGCAGCCGGGCGAGGAGGGCCTCGGGGCCGCCCTCGTGGGCCCAGCTGGGGAGCACGGCGGCGAGGGTCGTGCAGCCGGGCGTGTACGGGTAGGTGTCGAGGGAGATGTCCGAGCCGGCGGCCAGCGCCTCGTCGAGCAGGGTGAGGAGCTCCGGGGCCCGCCCCTCGTTGACGCCGAAGTTCATCGTGGCGTGGGCCAGGTGGAGGGCGCAGCCCGCGTCCCGCGTGAGCCGCACCATCTCCTCGTACGCCTCCAGCGCGCCCGCCCCGTAGGAGCGGTGGTGGGGGCAGTAGTAGCCGTCGTACCCGGCGACGACCCGGCACAGTTCGGTGAGCTCGGCGTCGGGCGCGTACATCCCCGGTGTGTAGGTGAGGCCCGAGGACATGCCGACCGCGCCCTGCTCCATGCCCTCGGCGACGAGCTGCCGCATGCGGTCCAGCTCGGCCTCCGTGGCGGGGCGGTCGTCCCAGCCGACGGCGTACATCCGGACGGTGCCCTGCGGGATCAGGTAGGCCGCGTTGACGGCGATGCCGCGGTCGAGGCGGTCCAGGTACTCGCCCACCGTGCGCCAGTCGAAGTCGATGTCCGAGCCGTCGCCGTTCCAGCCGGCGATGGTCCGGCGCACCTCGGCGAGGGTGCGGTCGTCGACCGGGGCGTACGACAGGCCGTCCTGGCCCAGGACCTCGAGGGTCACGCCCTGCGCGGCCTTCGCGCTGTGGTCCGGGTCCCGCAGCAGGGCCAGGTCGCTGTGGGCGTGCATGTCGATGAAGCCGGGCGACAGGACGAGGCCCTCGGCGTCCATGACGCGCCGGGCGGTGGGGCGCTGGCAGCCGGCCGCCGCGCCCTCCTTGACGATCGCGGCGATCCGCCCGTCGGCGAGGGCGACGTCGGCACGGTAGGAGGGCGCGCCGCTGCCGTCGACGACCTCGGCGTCACGGAAGACGAGATCCATGTCGGGCTCCCTGGGGCTAGAAGAAGGTGCGGATGTAGTCGACGACCGTGCCGTCCGCCTCCACGAGCGGGATCAGCTGCCACTTGTCGAAGACGGTGCACGGGTGGGACAGGCCCATCCCGACCCAGTCGCCGACCTCCACGTCCGCCCCCGGCCCGGTGTCCAGCCAGGCGTGCTGGTCGGACAGGGCGGTGACGGTGATCCCGTCCGCCGGGCGGATCTCGCCGGTGCGCCCGTCGCGCAGGGCCTGCGCCTCGGGCAGGTGCAGGTCGTACGCGGCGTCGCGCTTGCCCGCGTTGGTGAAGGCCTGCGTGGGGGTGGGGCGGGAGACGACCTGGGACCAGAGCCGGAACGCGGGCTGCAGCGCGCCCTCCTCGGGGACCCGGTTGAAGGGGGTCCGCTCGCGGTACTGCCCGTCGTCGTGGGAGACGTACGCGCCGGAGCGCAGCAGCTTCAGGACGGGGCGGGAGAGGTCCGGGATCTCCGCGAAGACGTCGGCGACGGTGTCGAACCACTCGCTGCCGCCCGCGCTGACGACGATCTCCGGCAGGTCCGGCGCGAACCTGCCCGCCTTGTCGAAGGCGGCCGCGATGCCCACGAGCCGGTTCAGCCAGGCGCGGACCAGCTCGGCGTCGGCCTGCGGCATCGTGGCCTCGTACCCCGCCACGCCCACCAGGCGCAGCCGGTCCGTGGCGGCGACCGCGTCGGCGACGGCCTCGCACTCGGCCTCGGTCCGCACGCCCGTGCGCCCCGCCTCGGCCGCGCCCAGCTCGACCACGACGTCCACGGCACGCCGGGCGCCCGCCGCGCGCAGGGCCTCGTCCATCAGCTCGACGCCGCGGACGGAGTCGACGTAGCAGACGAAGCGGAAGTCCGGGTCGGCGTCGAGCTCGGCGGCCAGCCACCGCAGGGCGACGGCGTCGACGAGCTCGTTGGCGAGGAAGATCGCGGAGACGCCGTGGGCGCGGTAGACGCGGGCCTGGTGGGGGACGGCGGCGGTGATGCCCCAGGCGCCGTGCGCCAGCTGGCGGTCGAAGAGCTGCGGGGACATGGACGTCTTGCCGTGCGGCGCGAAGGCGAGGCCGTGGCGCTCCGCGTACTCCTCCAGGAGGCGCAGGTTGTGCTCGACGGACTCGGCGGAGAGGGCGAGGACGGGGGTGGTGAAGCCGCCGGTGAAGAGGTTGCGGCGCTCGGCGGCCAGCTCCCGGACGGTCAGCCCCTCGGCGTCCGGCGGCAGGGCCTTGAAGCGGTGGTCGACGACCTCGTTCGCCAGGTCCGGCATGGGTCCTCCTCCTTGAGGGTTCCTGCGCGGGATACGGGTGTTGCAGCATGTGCAACACCCGTTGCGCGTATCGCTTATGGCTGTCTAACATCCGGGCCAACGCCGGGTCAATGGACCCGTTCGCCGACCCGCCCCCGTCGCACCAGCCTGAAGGAGCCCGAAGGTGACCGGAACCCCGCCCCCCGTGGACGATGCGCCGGACGTCGTCTGCCTCGGCGAGTCCATGGTCACCTTCCTGCCCGACCGGGCCGGGCGCCTCGCCGACGTCCCCTCCTTCACCCGCGCCATCGGCGGCGCCGAATCCAACGTCGCCTGCGCCCTCGCCGCCGCCGGACACCGCGCGAAGTGGGTCGGGCGGGTCGGACGGGACGGCTTCGGCGACCACCTCGTCGAGGCGATCGGTGCCTACGGGGTCGACGTCTCCGCCGTGCGCCGCGACCCGCACCGCCCGACCGGCGTCTACTTCCGCACCGCCACCGACCGGGCGAGCGACGCGCACGAGGTCGTCTACTATCGGGCCGGGTCCGCCGCCTCCGCGATGTCGCCGCAGACCGTCCCGTACGCCGGGGTCGCGGACGGCCGGATCCTCCACCTCTCCGGCATCACCGCCGCGCTGTCCGCGCCGTGCCTGGCACTCGTGCGCGCGCTGACCGCGCCGCGCGCCGGGCGCCCGCTCGTCTCCTTCGACGTCAACTTCCGGCCGGGGCTGTGGGGCGACGAGGCGGGCGAGGGCGGGCGGGTGCTGCTGGAGCTGGCGCGCGGGGCGGATCTCGTGTTCGTCGGGGCCGACGAGGCGGAGGCGGCGTGGGGGGTGGGCGAGCCCGAGGGGATCCGGGCCCTGCTCCCCGAGCCGGCGGTGCTCGTGGTGAAGCGGGGCGGGGAGGGCGCGGTGCTGTTCGAGCGCCGCGCGGACGCCGGCCCCGCCGGCCCCGCCGACTCCGCCGGCCCCGCCGACTCCGCCGACTCCGCCGACTCCGCCGGCCCCGCCGACTCCGCCGGCCCCGCAGCCCTCGTCGACCTCGTCGCCCACGTCCCCGCCCCCCGCGTCGACGTCGTCGCGCCCGTCGGCGCCGGGGACGCCTTCGCCGCCGGGTTCCTCTCCGGGACCCTGCGCGGGCTCGGAGCGGTCGCGCGGCTGCGCCACGGGCACCTGGCGGCCGCCGCCGCGCTGACCGTGCCCGGCGATCTCGCCGCACCGCCCCGGCGCGCCCGTGCCGACCGGCTCGCCGGACTCGACGACGCGGCCTGGGGGAGACTGCACCTCGGCCCCGGGTGGACGGGGGACGACCAGGAGGTACGTACGCCATGAGCCAGACCGTCGACCGCGCGCTCAGCATCCTGCCGTTGCTCGCGCAGGGTCCCGCCGACCTCGGCCAGGTCGCCGACCGGCTCGGCGTGCACAAGTCCACCGCGCTGCGCCTGCTGCGCACCCTCCACGAACACGGCCTCGTCCACCGGCAGCAGGACCAGCGCTACCGGCTCGGCGCCCGGCTCTTCGCCCTCGCGCAGGAGGCCGTCGAGAACCTCGACATCCGCGAGATCGCCCACCCCCACCTCGCCGCCCTCAACGAGCAGATCGGGCACACCGTCCACCTCGCCGTCCACGAGGAGGGCGAGGTGCTCTACATCGACAAGGTCGAGAGCCGCTACCCGGTGCGCATGTACTCGCGCATCGGCAAGCCGGTCGCCATCACCGTCGCCGCCGTCGCCAAGCTGCTCCTCGCCGACCTGCCCGAGCCCGAGCGGCGCGCCCTCGCCGCCAAGCTGGACTACCCCCTGTACACGCCCCGTTCGACGCCCAACGCCGCCGCCTTCCTCAAGGAGCTGGCGACCGTGCGCGAACAGGGCTGGGCCACCGACCTCGGCGGCCACGAGGAGTCGATCAACTGCGTCGGCGCGCCCATCCGCGGCGCCGACGGACGGGTCGTCGCCGCCATGTCGGTCTCCGCGCCGAACGTGGTGGTCACCGCGGAGGAACTCCTCACCCTCCTCCCGCTGGTGCGCCGCACCGCCGAGGACATCAGCCGCGACTACTCCGGAACCGCCCCCAGGAAAGACAGTTAGGAAACAGGAACCGCATGACCGAGAAGATCGCCCTCGTCCCCGCCACCCACACCACCCCGCCCGCCAAGTTCTCCCACGGAGTGAAGAAGGGCAACATCCTCCAGGTCGCCGGCCAGGTCGGCTTCCTGCCCGCCGTCGAGGGGCAGCCCCCGACGCCGGCCGGCCCGACCCTGCGCGAGCAGACCCTCCAGACCTTCGCCAACGTCAAGGCGATCCTGGAGGAGGGCGGCGCCACCTGGGACGACGTGATGATGATGCGCGTCTACCTCACGGACGTCGACCACTTCGCCGAGATGAACGAGATCTACAACGCGTACTTCGAGGAGCAGGGCCTCAAGGCCCCCGCCTCGGCCCGCACCACGGTCTACGTCGGCCTGCCCAAGGGCCTGCTCATCGAGATCGACGCCCTGGCGGTCCTCAGCTGATCCCGCCGCACCACCGGCCGCTCCACGGCACGGCGTTCACCGACGGAACGCCGTGCCGCGCTCCACCCTGCCCAGAATCGAGACACGGAACCGAGATCCGAGGTCCCCCGCCATGCGCCTCCCCCTCCTCGCCGCCGAAGCGCCGCCCGCCCCTCCCCACACCGGCGGCCTGCTGCTCCTGATACCCGGCACCGCGGGACTGCTCACCGTCGCCGCGCTCGGCATCGCCCTGCTGCTCGTCCTCATCATCAAGGTGCGGCTCCAGCCCTTCGTCGCGCTGCTCGCCGTCTCCCTCGCCGTCGGCCTCGCGGCCGGCCTGTCGGTCACCGAACTCTTCGGCACCGTCCAGAAGTCCGCCGCCACCTCCGTCATCGAGAACGGCATGGGCGGCATCCTCGGCCACGTCGCCATCATCATCGGCCTCGGCACCATGCTCGGCGCGATCCTCGAGGTCTCCGGCGGGGCCGAGGTGCTGAGCGGGCGTCTGCTCAGGCTCTTCGGCGAGAAGCGCGCCCCGCTCGCGATGGGCCTCACCGGCCTCATCTTCGGCATCCCCGTCTTCTTCGACGTCGGCATCTTCGTCCTCGCGCCGATCGTCTACGCCGCCGCCAAGCGGTCCGGAAAATCGATCCTGCTGTACTGCATGCCGCTGCTGGCCGGCCTGTCGATGACCCACGCCTTCCTGCCGCCGCACCCCGGCCCGGTCGCCGCCGCGGGCCTGCTGCACGTCTCGCTCGGCTGGGTCATCCTCATGGGCGTCGTCGTCGGCGTCCCCGCCGTCCTCGCCGCCTGGGCGTACGCCGCCTGGATCGGGCGGCGGATCTTCGTCGAGGTCCCGCAGGACATGGTCGACGCCGCCGAGGAGGCCAGGCGACAGGTGACCGCCGGACGCGCGGACGGCTCCGAGGCACCCGTACCGCTGGGCACCGTCCTGTTCATCATCGGCACGCCGCTGGTGCTCATCCTCGCCGCGACCTTCTCCTCCATCGCGCTCGACCCCTCCACGCCCCGGTCGGTGATCGAGTTCTTCGGCAACCCGTTCGTCGCCCTGACGATCGCGCTGCTCCTCGCGTACTACCTGCTCGGCATCCGGCGCGGCTGGAGCCGTAGGTCCCTGGAGCAGGTGTCCACGTCCTCCCTCAAGCCGGTCGGCAACATCCTGCTCGTGGTCGGTGCGGGCGGCGTCTTCGGTGCGGTCCTCAAGGCCAGCGGGGTCGCGCAGGCCCTCTCCGACACCTTCAACGACGTCGGCCTGCCCGTGATCGTCCTGGCCTACCTGATCTCCCTGGTCCTGCGCGTCGCCCAGGGCTCGGCCACCGTCGCCATCGTCACCACGGCCGGCATCGTGCTCCCGCTGGTCGAGGGCGGCGGGCACTCCCAGGCCTTCCTCGCCCTGGTCATCATGGCGATCTCGGCCGGCTCGATCTTCGCCTCGCACGTCAACGACGGGGGCTTCTGGATCGTCTCCACGTACTTCGGCATCTCGGAACGGGACACCCTGAAGTCCTGGACGGTGCTGGAATCGGTGCTGTCCCTGGCCGGTTTCGCGGTGGCCGCGGCGCTGAGTCTCGCCGTCTAGCCGGGCACCCGCGGGAGGGCTTGGCGAGGGGCGCCTGACGTTCTCACAGCATCGTCGTCCATACTTCCCGCGTGGAGCAGAGCACAGGACCCAGCAGCATTCCGCCCCTCCAAGGCGCCGCGGCCGATCCGGCGTTCGTCCCCGGCATCACGGGGCCACGCCCTGACGCGGCGGCGGTGACGGCGGTGAGTGACGAGGCCGACGCGGCGATCGAGCCCGACGAGGCCGACGCGCCCGACGCGGCCGGCGGAACCGACGAGGCCGATGCCGTCGTCGAGGACGCCGTGCCGGAGGAGGGCGGTGCCGACGCCGACGCGGCCCCGGAGGGGCCCGTCTTCGAGGCCGCCGACCGGCGGGCCCGGATCGTCGCCGACGGCGCGGGCGTACGGCTGAGCCTCGACGAGGAGAGCTGCGACTTCCGCTGGGACGAGATCGGCGCGGTCGAGACCGCGTCGGGGCGCTTCGGCAAGCGGTTCACCGTCACCGTGCACACCCCTGACCGGCGCTGGTACCCGATCGAGATCGACGCACCGGCCAGGGGGCACATCACGGAGTGGGAGTCACAGCTCGACGCCGTGCTGGACGCCTACTTCGACGAGAACGCCTAGCGAGAACGCCGAGCGAGAACGCCGAGCGAGAAGCCCGGCGAGGACACCTGGCGAGGACACCCGGCGAGGACACCTGGCGGGAACGCCCGGCGCGTGCGCCGGGCGTGCGCGCCTAGCAGTACTGCGCCGCCTTGCCGATCGAGCGGTACATGCAGTCGCTGTTCTCCAGGAGTTGCAGCACGGCGTCCCGGTTGCGGCTGGTCTCCCGCTCGATCACCTCGTCGGGCGGGTAGAAGCCGCCGCTCCAGGAGTCGGTCGGGTACATCTCGAAGGTGTAGCTGAAGATCTTGTGCGCGCCCCACAGGTAGTCGTCGATCGACCCGTCCGTGATGTAGAGGTCGCTGGACTGCTCGGGGGTGTAGCGGTTGCTCGTCGCCATCTTCTTGCCGACCGTGGCGAAGGCGTCGCGGTCGTCCTGGGTCATGCCCGTGGCGGTGTCCGCGTTGGTCCAGCCGAAGGGCCACAGGACCAGTTCGCTGTAGGTGTGGAAGTCGATGCCGGTCTTGATCTGCTGCTTGCCGCCGACGATCCGGGAGCGGACGAAGTCGGCGACGACCTTCACCTCGGGCGCGGACTCGGGCGCCGTGCCGCGGTAGGTCTCGGAGCTCTTGGAGCCGGAGGAGCCGCCGCAGCAGCCCCACTTGTAGTCCCAGTTGCGGTTGAGGTCCGTACCGACGTACGAGGAGCCGGAGTTGGGCTGGCGGTTCTTGCGCCAGCTGCGGTAGGAGCCGCTGGCGATGTCGTACTCGCCGCCGTCCGGGTTGAGGTCGGGGACGATCCAGATCTCGCGGTTGTTCACCATGTCGGTGATCCGGGAGTCGGTGCCGTAGCCGGCGCCCAGCTCGCGCAGGAGGTAGAGCGCCATCTCGACGGTGAGGTGCTCGCGGGCGTGCTGGTGGTGCGTGAAGAGGACCTCGGGCTCGCTCTCGTCGGTGGCGACGTTGTCGCTCACCTTGATGGCGATGATGTCGCGGCCCTGGTACGTCTTGCCGATCACCCGCTTGTTCATGATGTTCGGGTAGGCGGCGAGGCGCTGGTCGATCTCGGCGTTCATCTCCGCGTAGTTGTGGTACTTCGCGTCGGCGGAGGGGAAGTCGAGCGGACCGACGCCCTGGACCGGGCTCGTGCCCCCGCTCCGGTCGGGCGGGGCGGGCAGGGCGACGGCGCGGTAGCCGAGGCTCTTGAGGTGGGCCACCTGCCGGGCGTTGGCGCTGACGACGACCGAGCGGGCGTCGACCTCGTCGATGGAGACGCCGGTGGCGGCGAGGGCGGTGCGTTCGGCGGCGGTGGCGGGTCCGGCGATCTCGTACTGCCGGATCACCTCGTCCCCGTCGCGGGTGGCGGCGGCCGGTGCCGGGTCGGCCCCGGCGGGTGTCGCGAGTGCGGAGATCGGCGCCGCGAGGGCGAGCGCCAGGAGGCCGGCCAGTGCGGCGGACCTTCTTCCGCGGATACGAAGTCGCATGCTGTCTCCTGGGTGGGGAGTGTGGGGGAGTGCGACAGACGGACGTGCGGTGCTGACATCGTGCGGCTGTGACATGGACCGGTCAAGCAGTGAGGTTCGGCCACATTCTTCCGGCCCCGGACCCGGGAAACGGCGCAGCGCCGCCGGGGGAGCGGCGGCGCTGCGGTGGATTCCCCCGAAGGGGGGAGGGCGGACGGGGGTGCGGGGCGAGCCGCGGGGGCGGTTACGGGAGGCCGTGGACGTGCGGGCCGACCGCGTTCGACCAGGCGTTGCCCGCCGTGGCGTCCCAGTTGGTGGACCAGGTCATCGCGCCGCGGATGTTCGGGTAGGTCTGCGACGGCTTGAAGCTGCCGCAGCCGGTGCCCTTGGCGAGGCAGTCCAGCGCGTTCTTCACGATCTGCGGGTCGACGTAGCCGCTGCCGGCGCCCCGGGTCGACGCGGGGACGCCGAAGCCGATCTGGGAGGCGTCGAGGCCGCCCTGGAGCTGGATGCAGGCGAGCGCGGTGAGGAAGTCCACCGAGCCCTGGCTGTAGACCTTTCCGTCACAGCCGAGCATCGAACCGCTGTTGTAGTACTGCATGTTGACCACCGTCAGGATGTCCTTCACGGCGAGCGCGGTCTTGAAGTACTCGGTCCCGGTCGACTGCATGTCGATGGTCTGCGGGGCCATCGTGAGCACGAGCGACGAACCGGCCTTGGCGGAGAGCTGGCGCAGCGCCTTGGTCAGGTACGTGGCGTTGATGCCGTGCTCCAGGTCGATGTCGACGCCGTTGAAGCCGTACTCCTGCATCAGGGCGTACGCGCTGTCGGCGAAGGCGGTCGCGGAGGCGTCACTGTTGATGGTGACGTTCCCCTTCTCGCCGCCGACCGAGAGGATGACGGACTTGCCGGCCGTCTTCTTCGCGGCGATGTCGGCCTTGAAGTCGGCGGTGGAGGCGTAGCCGACCGCCGGGTCGAGGTTGAAGGTGAGCTGGCCGGCGGTGGTGGTCGCGTCGGCGAAGGAGACCGCGATGATGTCGTACTGCGACTGGACGTCCCGCAGCTTCTGCTTGGCGGCGCCGTTGTCGAAGTTCTGCCAGTAGCCGGTCAGCGCGTGCTTGGGCACGGCCGGGCCGGGGCCCGGGTCGGTGACCTGGGCGGTCTTCGCGGAGACGGCGGCCGACTTGGCGGACTCGCCGGCGGCGTTGGTCGCGGAGACCTGGAACTGGTACGTCGTGTTGGCGGTCAGGCCGGTGACGGTGGCCGAGGCGCTGTTGACCGTGGTCGCGAGGGCGCCGTCCTTGTAGACCTTGTAGCCGGTCGCGTTGGAGACCGCGCCCCAGCTGAGCGGGACGGACGAGGAGGTGGGCGTGCCCGCGGCGAGGCCGGCCGGGGCGGCCGGGACCGTCGGCGTCGGGTCGGTGCCGCCGCCCCCGTCGGGCCCGAAGACGCTCACGTCGTCGACGGAGTACGCGGCCGTGCCGTACCAGCCGTGCGTGTAGACCTGCACCGAGGTGGTGTTCGCCCCCGTGGTGAAGGTGGTCGTCAGCTGCTTCCAGCCGGCGCTGTCCGGCGTCCAGGTGGAGACGTCGGTGGTGCCGGTGCCGGCCGCGCCGAGATACGCGTAACCGCCCTGCACCCACGCGCTCAGGGTGTACGTGGAGCTGGGCTTGACCGTCACGGCCTGGGTGCACTTGGCGTTGTCGAGGCCGGCCGGGGTGGCCCGCAGGGCGCCGGCCCCGGTGCGGACCGGCGAGGAGACGACGGCGCCGCTGCCCGCGGAACAGGACCAGTTGGCGAGGCCGTTCTCGAATCCGGCGTTCTTGGCCACGTTGACGTCCGCGGCCTGCGCGACGCCGGTACCGCCGACGAACACGAGCCCGGCGCCGACGGCGAGCGCCAGTGCGGCTCTGGTGGTGCGGTCCACTTGCTGCCTCCGGGGGGGGGAGTGGGGGAGCGGGGGAGTGGGGATCGGGGGAGGGGTGGAGGCCGTACGTCTTCGTACGGAGGTGCGGAACGGTGGCCACCGTCGGGGGAACAAGCTGGTCCAGACCAATCGGCTTGTCAAGACCTCTGGCGGGAACCGCAGTTCAGGACCGCCGCCCGTGGGCGCGCGACGAGGGGCGCGGCGACGCGCCGGACGACGGGCGCGGCGACGCGCGGGGCGACGGGCGCGGCGACGCGCGGGGCGGGAGGAGAACGGCGCAGAAAGTGACGGAGCTTGAAGGATTGTCTGTTCACCACCCCGGGGGACGTGGATAAAGTGCAGAGGCGTGACGCTGCGAACGCAGCAAGTAGTGGTCAGTGAGGGATCGGGGGAGCCCGGCGTGCCGACAGCGATTGCGGTCACCAGCCCCGATCTGGTGTTGCCGCCCACCGATCCGCAGACACCCCCCGCCGCGGTCCTGCCCGGCCCCGGGACCCGCCCCCTCGACGCCGCCCTCGCCGACGTCCAGCTCCTGCTCGAACGCCACGGGCACGTGATCGTCGTCTGCCCCGCCTCGGCACCGGCCGCGACCGAACGGCGCCTGCACACCGTCCGCTCGCTGCTCGAATCCGACCGGATCGCCATCGTCAGGACCGCGCTGCCGCCGCTCGGCGCCGCCGTCCTCGTCCGCCAGCTGCGCCAGCTCTCCGGCTGCGACTTCAGCCCCGGCGTCCTCGCCTCCGCCGCCCGGCTGCTCACGCACTACGTGTACGCGGGCGCCGTCCTCGGCTCCGTCGCCAAGCTGGACCGCGTCCCCGTCGGGCTCACCTCGCACGTCAAGGGCTGGCTCCCCGGCGCCCAGTTCGGCGTCCTCGCCGGACCCGTCCCCGAACTCGTGCGGATCGGATCCGGCGGCGCCGCCGACACGCTCACCGGACCGGAGTTCACCACCGACCTCGTGCTCGCCCGAGGCCAGCTCCAGACCGACTGGCCCGCCACCGCCCTCGCCCCGCGCTGGCAGGTCCGCGCCGTCCAGGAGACCGCGCTGCCCGAGTCCTCGCCCCGCTGGTGGGGCACGCCCAAGCTGGTCGAGTTCGCCGCCCACCTCGCCGACCTGCCCGTCCTGCACCAACTGGTCTCCTCCGTACGGCGGGAGACCTGCCACTGGTGCCGGATGGAGCTCATCGGCGACCGCTGCGGCTTCTGCGCCGCCCCGCTGCCCACGGCCGAGCCGACCGCGGCGACCGCCCTGACCCGCTAGCCCCGTGAACCCGCCCGCCCCGCCCGCCCCCTCGGCCCCCGCCCCCGTCCCCCGTGCGGGCCGCCCGTCCCGCCGGGCCTACCTGCCCCGCCTGTCCCGCCCCTCCCGTCATCAGCGCCCCACGTCCACGATCGAGGTAGTACGGCCATGAACTCCCGCCAGCGCCGTGGTGTCATCCTGCTGCTGCTCTCCGTCCTGTGCGCCCTCGGTGCCTTCGCCGGGGTGCTCTCGGTGATCAGCGACGTGAACTCCAAGGTCGGACCCGAGGTCACCGCGTACCGCGTCAAGGACGACATCAAGCCGTACACCCCGCTCGGCCCGGGCCGGTTCGAGAAGATCACCATGCCCGAGCGCTGGCTGCCGGAGACCGCCGTCACCGACCTCGCGCAGACCGAGGGCAAGATCGCCGTCACCACCCTCAAGGCCGGCTCGCTCCTGCAGAGCGACATGATCGTCAAGCGTCCCGCGCTCGAACCGGGCCAGCAGGAGATCGCCATCATGATCGACGCCGCCACCGGAGTGGCCGGCAAGATCACCCCCGGCTCCACCGTCAACATCTACGCCACCTTCGCGGGCGAACGCGGCGGCCAGGCCGCCCAGTCCAAGATGATCGTCGCCGGCGCCCGGGTCATCGACGTCGGCGAACTCACCGCCCTCACCCCCGACCGCGAGGACCGCAACCGCGCCACCGAGGCCGTCCCGATCACCTTCGCGCTCTCCACCGTCGACACCCAGCGCGTCGCCTACGCCGAGTCCTTCGCCCAGCACGTCCGCCTCGCCCTCGTCGCGCCCGGCGGCAGCAACGCGCCCGACGCCCGCGACCGCACCTACACGCTCGACAAGGACAAGTGAGGCCCCGCATGACCACCAGGATCCTGCCGGCGGTCGGCGACCCGGACGCGGCCCGCGCGGTCACCACCCTCATCGGCCAGCTCCCCGACGCCGAACCCGCCGCCCCCGTCGGCGACTCCACCCAGCTCGTCGACACCCTGGGCCGCCTCGCCGCCGAGTCCCTCGACGAACTCCCCGAGGTCGTCCTCGTCCACGAGCGGATCGGGCCCGTACCGGCGCTGGAGCTGATCCGCGAGGTCGCCCTGCGCTTCCCCGCCGTCGGCGTCGTCCTCATCACCGCCGACGCCAGCCCCGTGCTCTTCTCGGCCGCCATGGACTCCGGCGCCCGCGGCCTCGTCACCCTCCCCCTCGGCTACGAGGAGCTGGCCAGCCGCGTCCAGGCCGCCGCCCAGTGGTCCACCGGCGTCCGCCGCCACCTCGGCGGCGGCACCGAGGCCCTCACCGGACCCGGCGGCCGGGTCGTCACCGTCAGCGGCGCCAAGGGCGGCGTCGGCACCACCGTCACCGCCGTCCACCTCGCCCTCGCCGCCCGCGCCTCCGGCCACACCGTCGCCCTCGTCGACATGGACCTCCAGGGCGGCGACATCGCCTCCTACCTCGACGTCCAGTTCCGCCGCTCGCTCGCCGACCTCGCCGCCGTCGACGACATCTCGCCCCGGGTCCTCCAGGACGCCGTCTTCGTCCACGAGACCGGCGTCAGCCTGCTCCTCGCGCCGGCCGAGGGCGAACGCGCGGAGGAGGTCACCGACCGCTCCGCCCGCCAGATCGTCAGCGCCCTGCGCAGCCGGTACGAGATCGTCGTCATCGACTGCGGCACCCACCTCGACGGGGCCGGCGCCGCCGCCGTCGAGATGGCCGACACCGCCCTCCTCGTCACCACCCCCGACGTCGTCGCCGTCCGGGCCGCCAAGCGGGCCGTACGGATGTGGGACCGGCTCCAGGTGCGCAAGCCGGAGGAGACGACCATGCTGGTCAACCGGCACCAGCGGGCCACCGAGATCCAGCCTCCCCTGGTCCAGAAGATCACCGGCACCCGCATCGCGGGCGTCACCGTCCCCGCCCACTTCAAGGAGCTCGCCGCCGTCGTCGACGCGGGCCGCCTGCACGACCTGGACGCCCGCTCCACCGTCAAGCAGGCGCTGTGGGCGCTCGCCGGCGAGCTGGGCCTCGTGAAGACCGGCGCGAGCTCCCACGGCAAGGAGCTCGTACGGGGCGGGGACCGCGGCGCCCTCGGGCTGCGGCGGCGCGGGGCGGGGCGCTGACATGAGACGCGCCGAGCGGGACGACAGGGGACAGGTGGCCGTCGAGTTCGTCGGCATGCTGCCCCTGATCCTGCTCACGCTCGTGCTGCTGTGGCAGTGCGTCCTGATCGGCTACACCTTCACCCTCGCCGGCAACGCGGCCGACGAGGCGGCACGGGCCGCGGCCGTCGGCGACGACTGCGGCGCGGCGGCCAGGCGACACCTGGACGGCGCCTGGGCCTCGGGCGCCTCGGCCGACTGCGGCCGGGACGGCGGGATGGTGCGGGCGACGGTGGGACTGCGGGTGCCCGTGCTCTTCCCGGGCGCGATCAGCTTCCCGTTCGACGTGACCGCCGAGGCCGGGGCCGTATGGGAGGGGGATCCGCGATGAGGCGATCCGGTCGATGGGGGACGGGGCGACTCGGGCGCTCCGCGATGAGGCGATCCGGGCGATCCGGGGCGGTGGGCCGACTCCGGCGAACCGGGCGATCCGGGCAGGTGGGCCGGCTCCGGCGCTCCGGGGCGGCGCGACTCGGGCGATCCTCGATGAGGCTACTCGGGCGCTCCCCGGCCGCACGGCTCCGGGGACGCGACCGGGGCCAGGTGGCCATCGAGTACCTGGGCTTCCTCCCGATCCTCCTGCTCGTCGGCCTCGTCGGCGTGCAGTTCGGCGTCGCCGCGTACGCCGCCCAGCAGGCGGGCACGGGCGCGCGGGCGGCGGCCCGGGCGGCCAGCGTCGACGACACCGACTCCGTACCGGATCCGGCGTCCGCCGGGAAGGCGGCGATGAGCGGCTGGATCGCGGGCCGCAGCGGCGTCGAGGTGTCCGGCGGGGCGTCCACCGTCTCCGTCACCGTCACCGTCAAGGTCCCCTCGCTCATCCCGTTCACGCACTTCGACGACGTGTCGAGGACCGCCGTCATGCCCCTGCCCGACGCCCCCCAGGAGGACCGGCCATGAGCCTGAGGTCCCGTATCGGCCACCCCGAGGAGACCGGCGCCGGCGGCGGCCGGGAGGACGGACACCTCGTCGCGTCCTTCCGGGCCAAACTCCTGGAGGAGATCGACCTCACCGAGATGTCCGCGCTCGCCGCCGCCGAGCGCCGGGCGCGCCTGGAACGGGTGCTCGGCCACATCATCAGCCGCGAGGGCCCCGTCCTGTCCACGGCCGAACGCTCCCAGCTCATCCGCCGGGTGGTCGACGAGGCCCTCGGACTCGGCGTGCTCGAACCACTCCTCGAAGACGCGTCCATCACCGAGATCATGGTCAACGGACCCGACCAGATCTACATCGAGCGGGCCGGCCGGGTGGAGCTGCTGCCGCTGCGCTTCGCCTCGCACGAGCAGCTGATGCAGACCATCGAGCGGATCGTGTCGACGGTCAACCGGCGGGTCGACGAGTCCAACCCGATGGTCGACGCCCGGCTCCCCTCCGGCGAGCGCGTCAACGTCATCATCCCGCCGCTCTCCCTCACCGGGGCCACGCTCACCATCCGCCGCTTCCCCCGGGCGTACACCCTGCACGAGATGGTCGGCCTCGGCTCGCTCGACGAGCAGATGCTGCTGCTGCTCTCCGGGCTGGTCCAGGCGAAGTTCAACATCATCGTCTCCGGAGCGACCGGCACCGGGAAGACCACGCTGCTCAACGCCCTGTCCGGGCTGATCCCCGACCGCGAGCGGGTCATCACCATCGAGGACTCGGCCGAACTCCAGCTCCAGCAGTCGCACGTCATCCGACTGGAGGCGCGCCCGCCCAACATCGAGGGCCGTGGCGCGGTCACCATCCGCGACCTGGTCCGCAACTCGCTGCGCATGCGTCCCGACCGGATCGTGGTCGGCGAGGTCCGCGGCGGCGAGACCCTCGACATGCTCCAGGCGATGTCCACCGGCCACGACGGGTCGCTCGCCACCGTCCACGCCAACTCGGCCGAGGACGCCCTCATGCGGCTCCAGACCCTCGCGTCGATGTCGGAGGTCAAGGTCCCCTTCGAGGCGCTGCGGGACCAGATCAACAGCGCCGTCGACGTCCTCGTCCAGCTCACCCGCCACCCCGACGGCACCCGCCGGATCACCGAGATCGCGATCCTCGCCTCCGACGGGCGCGAGCGCTACCTCCTCGCCACCGTCTGCGGCTTCCTGGCGCAGCCGCTCGCCGCCGACGGGCGGGTGTACGGGGAGTTCGCGTACCACCCGCTGCCGCGCCGGGTCGCCCAGCGGCTCTACATGGCCGGGCAGCCCATTCCGCAGGCCTTCGGGGTGGCCGTGCACGACACGCAACTGGCCGTGCGGGAAGCGAAGTAGGGAAGGAAGACCGACGTGAATCCGACTCTGCTGACCGCGGGCGTGGCGCTGATCTGCTGCGTCCTGGCCGTGCTCGGCGTCCACACGTACGCGAGCGGGGCCGCGCAGCGGGCCGCGCTGATCGCCCGCCTGTCCCAGTCCGGCGAGGGCGGCGAGGGCGGCACGGGAGGGCGGCGCCGCTTCTTCCGGGGCGTCGACCGCCGTGTCCGCCGCACGGCCTTCGGGCGCAGGCTGGAACTGCGGATCTCCGCCACGGGGCTCGACGTCACCCCGGGGGAGTTCGTGGTCGCCATGGCGGCGACCGTCGCCGTCCTCTGGATCGCCGGGCAGGCGCTGCTGTCGCCGTTCTTCGGGCCGATCTGCGGCTTCCTCGGCCTGTGGGTGGCGATGGGCTTCCTCAACTGGCAGCGCCAGAAGCGCATCGAGAAGTTCATCAACCAGCTCCCGGAGCTCTCCCGCATCCTCGCCAACGCCACCCAGGCGGGACTGGCGCTGCGGATGGCCCTCTCCCTCGCCGCCGACGAGCTGGAGGCCCCGGCCGGCGACGAGCTGGAGAAGGTCGCCCAGCAGCTCGCCGTGGGCACCTCGGTCGACGACGCGCTCGGCGAACTGGCCGAGCGCCTGCCCTCGCGTGAGCTCGTCGTCCTGGTGACGACACTGGTCCTGGCCAACCGGGCCGGTGGCACCGTCGTCTCCTCCCTGCGCAACCTCACGGAGACGCTGGAGGAGCGCAAGGAGACCCGCCGCGAGGTCCGCACCCAGCTGTCGCAGGTGAGCCTCACGGCGTACGCGGTGCCGGTCATCGGCGTCGGCTCGCTGCTGCTCATCGACAACATGCAGCCGGGCGCGCTGGACCGGATGACGGGCTCGGGCATGGGACAGCTCGCCGTGGTGATCGCCTTCGCGCTCTACGGGGTGGGCTTCGTCGCGATCCGCCGCTTCTCGAAGATCGACGTGTAGGGGCGTGTGACCGTGGACCTGCTGCTGGCCCTCCTCGCCGGGCTCTCCGTCGCCGGCGCCTGCTACGGCGTCCGCCTCTACCGCGCGGACGTCAAGCTGCCCTCCGACCTCCAGCTCGCCCTGGAGGTCGGCGCCACCCGCACCGGCGCCGTCGACTCGCTCGTCGACCGGCTCGGCATGCGCTGGTCGCCCGCCGTGCTGCGGCTCATGGGCCCCAAGCGGGTCGGCTCGGTACGCCGCCGGATCGACCTCGCGGGCAACCCCGGCGGCCTCACGATCGACCGGTACGGGGCCCGGCGCGCCGTCTACGGCTTCCTCGGCGTCCTCGGCGGGCTGCTCATGCTGGCGCGGGGCTCGTTCCTCGTCGCGGTGCTGCTCTTCGCCTTCGGCGCGTTCTGGACCGAGGTCGGCATCTGGTCCGCGGTCCGCATCCGCAAGGACCAGATCGAGCGCACCCTCCCCGACTTCCTCGACGTCCTCGCCGTCGTCGTCTCCGCCGGGCTCGGCTTCCGGCAGGCGCTCGAACGCGTCGCCGAGAAGTACGAGGGGCCGTGGGCCGACGAACTGCGCATCACCCTGCGCCAGATGGACATGGGCGTCAGCCGCCGCCAGGCCTTCGACGAGCTGCGGCGGCGCAACGACTCGGAGCAGGTCGCGCAGTTCGTCACCGCCCTCCAGCAGGGCGAGGAACTCGGCGCCCCGATCGTCGACACCCTCATCCAGATCGCCAACGACATGCGGCGCACCGACGCGCAGAACGCCCGGCGCAAGGCGGCGAAGGCGGTCCCCAAGGCCACGATGGTGATCACGACCCTGATGGTCCCGGCGACGATGATCCTGCTGGGGGCGGGCCTGTTCCTCGGCACGGGCACCGACTTCGGCTCGATCACGGGCGAATGAGGACCGCGATGAGAGTCCTGGTGGCGAGCGCGAACCCGGTGGTACGAGCCGGCCTCACGGCCCTCCTGGGCACCCGCGCCGACCTGCGGGTCGTGGCGGAGACACCCGACCCCCACGACACCCTCCCGACGGCCCGCCGCACCACCCCGGACCTGATCCTCCTGGACGCCCCCACCCCGCTCCCCGCCCTGCCGCCCCTGACCTCCGTCGCCCCGGTCCTCCTCCTGACCCACCCGGGCCAGGACGTCCCGCGGGGCGTGACCTCCCTGGTCCACGGCGCGTTCACCCTGGACGAGCTCTTACGGACCATGCGTGCGACTGCACACACTGGCGCGGGCTCAACTGTCTCGAATATATTGCGTTTCAGGAATCCAGCTTCGCAAGTGCAACCAGATGTGGGACGGTTCGGTCTGAGTGTGAGGGAGGCGGAGGTGATGGACCTGATCGCGTCGGGCATGACCAACCAGCAGATCGCCGCCACCTGCTTCATCACCGAGAAGACCGTCAAGAACCACATCAACCGCATCTTCGCCAAACTCGACAGCTCCACCCGCGGCGAAGCGATCGCCTCCTGGCTCGGCACGAGGACGGCGTCATGACTACCCACCGTGATTGGGCCTACGGACCCTGTGAACACCCCACCCTCCCGGCGTACCCTGCCCGCGTCGCCGGACACGGAGGGGAACACCATGAACGACGCACTGCTGAAGCTCCTGACCAAGGCCCGCGTACGGGCCGGAAGTTGGTCGAGGGGGCGGGGGGACCGGGGGCAGACGGCGGTGGAGTACCTGGGGATCATCGTGGTGGTGGTGGCGATCGTGGTCGCGATCACGGGCACGGACATCGGGTCCACGATCAAGTCGGCCATCACGAACAAGATCGCCGAACTGACCAAGTAACGCCGGCCGGCAGGGACCCGGAGGCGGGGCAGGCCTTCCCGGTGTACATCACCGTGGTGGCGGCGCTCCTCTTCCTCGCGTTCGTCTACTTTGCCGTGGGACAGGCGGCGGTCGTACGCAACAGCGGGCAGACCGCCGCGGACTCCGCAGCGCTCGCCGCGGCCCAGGACGCCAGGGAGCAGCTCAGGGACGGCTGGCTCGACGTGATCCTCGATCCGGCCGAGTGGGCCGTGTACCTGCAGGGCGAGGAGTACGACACGGTCTCCGCGTGCCGGTACGCCGCGGTGTTCGCGGAGAAGAACGACGCCGAGCTCTGGGGTGACCGGTGCGTCCGGCTGTCGGATGAGGAAGGGTTCCGCGTGACGATCCGCACCCTGGACACCGTGGGCGACTCGGTCGTCCCGGGAACGGCGGACCGGCACGCCTCGGCGACGGCGACCGCCGTGCTGGAACCCCGCTGCTTCTTCGACCCCCCTGCCCCGACGGTGCCTCCGCCCACGACCCCGCCCCCCACGACCCCGGCCCCGACGGGCACGGCCACACCCGAACCGACCCCCACTCCGAGCCCTGAACCCGAGCCGATCACCGGCCTGTTCTGCGACGGCGTCGAGTGGACGATCGACCCGGAGCACCCGAGGCTGCCCGACGCGGCCGACCTCTTTACCGTCCGACTGGCCGACTGACGAGCGAAGGACCTTGTTCTCATGAGAGTGCGGCACGCAACGAAGGCCGGCAGAGGAGTGGCCGCGGCGGCCATGGCGGCCGGACTGATCCTCGGCCTCGCGGGCTGCGGCGGCGAGGGGCAGCAGCCGCAGCAGGACAAGCCGAAGGGGACCACGGCGGCACCCCGGGACACGGCGAGCGGGAACGCGCAGCCGCAGTCCGAGGAGCCGGCCGAGCCGATCGCCGTCCTCAAGGGGCAGGATGGATTCGAGCTGGCGATCACCTCCGCCGAACGGGACGCGGGCGGATTCCTCACCGTCAAGGGCTCGTTGAAGAACACCTCGGAGAAGGGCCGCGCCGTTCCCGTGGGCACGCGCGGCAACGAGACGGAGGTGCTGAAGCACGGCAACTCCCTGGGCGGGGCCACGCTCGTGGACACGCAGGGGAAGAAGCGCTACTACGTGCTGCGCGACACGGACGGGCGGCCCCTGACCACCACCGGGCTGGACATCCTCGGCTCCGGGGAATCGGCCGCGGTCTTCATGCAGTTCCCCGCCCCGCCCGCCGGCACCACCGAGGTCTCCCTCCAGCTCCCCACCTTCGACCCCGCCACCATCAAGCTCTCCTGAGGGCGCAGCCATGACGACGACACCCCGCCGACTCGCCGCTCTCACCACCACCCTGGTCCTGCTGTCCGGCACCGCGGGTGCCGTCGGCACGGCGCGGGCCGACGACCCGCCCGGCTCGACCTCCAGCGCGTCCCCGCCGCCCGCGATCGACGCGAACTCGCCCGCGCTCATGCTTCCCGACGGTGCCACCCTCGCCCCCGCGAAGATCCTCGACATCAAGCAGATCGTCGAGGAGCAGGGCGGCGAGCAGCGCCGCGAGGACACCAACGTCGACGTGACGTTCGCGCTCCAGGCCGAGGTGCTGTTCGCGAAGGACAGCGCCAAACTGGGCCCCGCCGCCACCGCCCGCATCGCCGCCATCGCCGCGGAGATCAACAAGCAGGGCTCCGGCCGGGTCCGGGTCTTCGGGTTCACCGACAACCTCGGCTCGTACGAGCACGGCCTGAAGCTCTCCAAGGCCCGCGCCGACGCGGTGCAGCTGGAACTGGCGAAGAACCTCGACCCGGGGACGACCTTCGACATCCGCGGCTACAGCGAGGACTACCCGATCGCCGACAACGGCACCGAGGACGGCCGCAAGAAGAACCGCCGCGTCGAGGTGTCCTTCCCGCGCACCTCGGGCTCGGGAGGCGGGTAGTCACCGCCCGCCGAGCGCCGCGAGCGCCTCGTGGATCGTCGTCGTCATGCGGTCCGGGCGGGTGAAGACCTCGCGGGCCGTGAAGCGCAGGACGCGGCGGATGTCCGGGCAGGTCTGGAGGGCGTTGAAGCGGTGGACGTCGCGTTCGTGGGCCTGGCGGGTGCCGTGGAAGGCGAAGCCTTCGATCTCGACGGCCAGGCCCTCGGCGCGGAAGTAGAAGTCCGGGTGCAGGGCGCGGCCCGCGGGGGTGTGGAGGGTGGGCTGGATCTCGGGGTGGAGGCCCGCGTCGCGCATGCGGAGGCGGGCGACCGTCTCGGCGGGGGAGCCCGAACCGGCGTGGGCCAGCGGCAGTCGGCGGCGGGCCAGCGGAGCGCCCGGGCGGTGGGGCGCCGCGAGCTCCGCGGCCAGCTGCTCGCGGTCCACCACCGGGTCCCGGCGCAGGCCCGCGACGAAGCGGCGGGAGAGCGCCGAGTCCGCGACGACCACCGCCGCCTCGCGTGTGGCGGCGGTCCGTATCAGGTCGGCGACCGTCCGGGCGGGGCTCGTCACCCGCAGGCCTCGCCGGACGGTGCAGTCACGGTCCGTCAGGGCAAGCGTCCGGTGCACTCGGATCCAGCCAGGGGAGGATCCGCCTCCACGGGCGGTGAAGTCCAGGGGATCCGAGGCTTGCGGCGCGTCCGTGCCGTGCGCGAGCAGTTCGATGCGGTGCAGCGCCGCCGCCGTGCGGTGGCTGCACACCAGGCCGGGGCGGAGCAGCTGGACCGCGCCCGCCCGCACCCTCCAGTCCACCTCCTTCCCCGGGACCGCCCACGCGCCCCTGCAGATCCGCTGCCAGCCGTCCCCGAGCAGCCGTCCGTCCAGCCGGCCCCGCGGCCAGCCCGCCGCGAGCGCCCACGCCGTGAGGAGCACCCCGCCCCGGGCGAGTGCCACCAACTCGTACATAAGCGCAACGATCCACGAATGGGGGAGCTTTCGCACCCCCTGTGGAAAACCCGGCATAAGACGTCGTCAGGAAAGCGCAAAAGTGACGGGACGGTGCACTTCAGGAGGAGCATGCTGGTCGGAAGAGCAACAGCTACAGAGCGCTTTCGAAGTCCGAAATGGGCAGCCGATGACGACCACGACCCCGAGTGTCCAACTGGTCAGCGACCTCGTCGCCCGGATCCCCGAGTTCCGTGACGCGTACGAGTCGCACCTCTTCACCCAGGGCGGTGTCCTGCCGCACGTCTTCTTCTGGGACGTGGTCCAGGGCACGGTCAGCTCCTTCCTGGAGGACCAGGACCGCTGGCGGCGCACCCTGGACTTCCTGGAGGAGCAGTGCTGCCGGGGCGTCCTCGGCATCGACGAGGTGATCACCACCTCGTTCCTGGGCGACCTGCCCGCCCCGCCCGAGCCCGGCCACGAGATCGCGGGCCAGCTCGGTCCGGTCCTCTCGGCGCGGTTCCTGAGGATCCGGCCCCTCGGCTAGGCGCTGCCGGCGCCGGACATAATCGATCGCATGTCCCGCACCGCCCCCGCCCCGCCCTGGGCCGCCCTCGGCGGCTATGCCGCCACCCGTCTGCTCGGTCTCGCCGCGCTCGCCGTCGTCGCGGCGGCCACCGGCAAGGACGGGCTGCACCGGCTCATGGGGCGCTGGGACGCGGTCTGGTACACCCGGATCGCCGAGCACGGCTACGGCTACCAGGTCACCCTGCCCGACGGCAGCGTCCACGCCGACCTCGCCTTCTTCCCCCTCTTCCCCGCCCTGGAACGGGCCGTCGCCGCCGCCCTGCCCGTCGACGTGCCCACCGCGGGACTGCTCGTCTCCTGGGCCGCCTCGCTCGCCGCCGCCTGGGGCATCTACGAGGTCGGCGCGCACGTGGCCGGGAAGCGCGCCGGGATCGTGCTCGCCGTCCTGTGGGGCGTGTACCCGACGGCGTTCGTGCAGTCGATGGCGTACACGGAGACGCTCTTCACCGCGCTCGCCGCCTGGTCGGTCCTCGCCGTGCTGCGCGGGCGCTGGATCCTCGCGGGCGCGCTCTGCGTCCTCGCCGGGCTCACCCGGCCGACCGCCGCCGCGCTGATCGCCGCGATCGGGATCACCGCCCTGGTCACGGTCGTACGGGAGCGCCGGCTGAGGGCCCCCGTCGTCGTGGGCGCGCTGCTCGCGCCGCTCGGCTGGCTCGCGTACATCGTCTACGTCGGCGTCCGGCAGGGCGCCGCGACCGCCTACTTCGACGTCCAGGCCGCCTGGGGCAACTCCATCGACGGCGGCGTCGCCCTCGTCCGCTTCATCGCCGGGCTGCCCTGGCCCGCCGCCCTCGGCCTGTGCGCCGCGCTCGGCCTGCTCGCCTGGCTGGTCGCCCTGTGCGTGCGGCAGCGGCAGCCGCTCCCGCTGCTCGTCTACTCGGTCACCGTCGTCGTGATCTCCCTGGTCGGCGCCGCGTACTTCGGCTCCCGGCCGCGCCTGATGATGCCCGCGTTCGGTTTGCTCCTGCCGCCCGCCGCGGCCCTCGCCCGGCTCCGGCCCCGTACCGCCGTGCCGGTCCTCGCCGTGCTGGCGCTCGGCTCGGGCGTCTACGGGGCGTTCACGCTGCTGGGCTCCGGCCCGCCCTGACGGTCCACCGTGACCCGTACGCCCCGGCGCAGCCCCCAGTCGGCCATCGCGCCGCCCGCCGCCTCCAGGACGTGCCGGCCGCGCGGGCGGATCATGCCCAGCCGACCGGGGCGCATCGTCACCACGTCGAGGACGGTCAGCGAACGGTCGAGATAGGCGACGTCGATGGTGAAGCGCATGCCGAAGGTGTGCACGCTGTTGGTCGGCGTGATGAGCAGCGCGCCCGCGATCCCGTCCCGGCCGAGCAGCCCCCGGCGACGGGCCCGATAGGAAGCGGCGATCTCCAAGGGCACCGCCCCGCCGTCCGGCGTGACCAGTGACCCCGTGCCGTCCCGCCAGGCCCGCCCCGCACTTCCGCTCCACCCCATGGGGCAGACCCTAGGTGTATTGACCCGCAGGGTTGTTGACGCGGCTGATGGGCGGGTGTCCGTCGAGTGCGGTGTGGCAGCGGTGGTGGTTGTAGGTGCGGAGGAAGTCTGCCAGGGCCGCGGTCCGCTCGTCGTTTGAGGTGTAGGGCCGTAGGTAGGCCCATTCGTCGAGGAGGGTGCGGTTGAAGCGTTCGACTTTGCCGTTGGTCTGGGGCCGGTAGGGGCGGGTGAGTTTGCCGGTCGCGCCGAGGTCGGCCAGGACGTTCTTCCAGGCCAGGCCCTTGCGGTAGGCCCAGGCGTTGTCGGTCAGGACCCGCTCGATGCGGTCGATGCCCTGGGCCTGGAAGAACGCGGCCGCGCGGGTCAGGAACCCGGCGCAGGTCGCGACCTTCTCATCGCCGTGGATCTCGCTGTAGGCGAGGCGGGAGTGGTCGTCGACGGCGGAGTGGACGTAGTCGAAGCCCATGCCGCGGATCGGACGGCCGGCCTCGCGGCCGTTGGCCTTGTGGCCGCCGCCGTCGGGAATCCGGCCGAGCTTCTTCACGTCCACGTGGATCAGCTCGCCGGGTCGCTCACGCTCGTAGCGGCGGATGACGGTGCCGGTCGGGCGGTCGATCCATGCGAGCCGGTTGAGCCGGTGGCGGGTCAGGATCCGGTGCACGGTCGAGGTGGGCAGGCCCAGGATCGGGCCGATCCGGGCCGGGCCGAGTTTGCGGTTCCGTCGCAGGTCGCAGACCTGTTCTTCCACGGCGGCCGCGGTCCGGTGCGGGGTGGTGTGAGGCCGGCTCGGCCGGTCGTGCAGGCCTGCCTCGCCCTCGGTCCGCCACCGGCGGATCCATTTGTGGGCGGTGGCCCGGGAGATGCCCATCTCGGCAGCCACATGGGCGACCGGACGGCCTGAGCAGACACGTTCGACCAGCAGTCTCCTACCGAAGACGGTCAGCCGGGCATTACGGTGGGGCACGAAGACCTCCGTGCGGTGAGTTCCTAGACAGCTCCCACCACATCGGAGGTCTTCGCCATGTTCAAGACCGAACCGGTGTCAACAACGCTCGTGATCAATACACCTAGGGCCTGCGGCCCGTCCGCCCCAGGCCCTAGGGTCGCCCCGTGGACGCCGCCTGGATCACCCTCGTCTGTGCCGCCGCCCTGTGGGGCGCGGCCCTCGGCCGTCTCGTGCCCCGGGCCGCGTACCGGCTCTCCGTCGCCGCGGACGAGCCCTGGCGCGACCGCTGTCCCGCCGGGCACCCCTTCGCCGGTCCGGCGCGCGGCTGGCTGGGCGGCCCCGGGCGGGCCGGGTGCGCCACCACCCCCGCACCCCTGGCCGCGCCGCTGCTCACGGCGCTGGCCTGCGCGGCGCTCGCCGCCGCCGTCGGCGGGCCGCGGCCGGAGCTGCTGGTCTGGCTGCTGGTCGCGCCCTTCGGCACGCTGCTCGCCTGGGTGGACGTGCGCGTCCACCGGCTGCCCGACCGGCTGACCCTGCCGCTCGCCGGGGCGCTGCCGCTGCTGCTCGCGGTGGCCGCGGTCCTCCCGTACGCGGCGGGCTCCTGGGTCCACGCCCTGCTGGGCGCGCTCGCCCTCGGCGGCGGCTATCTGCTGCTCTTCCTGGTCCACCCGGACGGCATGGGCTTCGGCGACGTGAAGCTGGCCGTCCCGCTCGGTGCCGCCCTCGGCTGGTACGGCTGGGGCGTGCTGTTCGCGGGGGCGTTCGCGGGCTTCCTGCTCGGCTCGCTGTACGGCCTCGGGCTCGTCCTGGCCCGGCGGGCGGGCCGCGGGTCCGCGATCCCCTTCGGCCCCTTCATGCTCGGCGGCGCCCTCCTCGGCCTGCTCCTCGGCGCGTTCACCGCCACCCCCTGAGGGGACCGGCCCTAGCATCACCCCATATGCGGACAATCGTTGAGAAACCGGCATCGGGTGCGTACGGTCCGGAGCGTCCCGCCCCCACCCCCTGGTACCGGCGCCCCGCCGCCCTGCCCTGGGCCTGGGCCCTCGCCCTCTGCCTGCTCTACGCGACCGTCGCCGTACGCCGCCACCAGCTCATGCGCACCACCGGATACGACCTCGGCATCTTCGAGCAGGCCGTCCGCGGCTACGCCGAACTCCGCGCCCCCGTCGCCCCCTTGCGCGGTGCGGGCTTCAACCTCCTCGGCGACCACTTCCACCCCCTGCTCGCCGCCCTCGCCCCGCTCTACCGCCTCTGGCCCTCGCCGCTCACCCTGCTCGTCGCCCAGTCCGCGCTCCTCGCCCTCGCCGTCGTCCCGCTCGCCCGCTGGGCCGACCGCGCGCTCGGCCGCCGCGCCGCCCACGCCGTCGCCGCCGGGTACGGGCTGAGCTGGGGCGTCGCCTCCGCCGCCGCCTTCGACTTCCACGAGGTCGCCCTCGCGGTGCCCCTGCTCGCCTTCTCCCTGGAGGCGCTGGGCCGGCAGCGCTGGCGGACCGCCGTCGGCTGGGCCGCGCCGCTGCTCCTGGTCAAGGAGGACCTGGGCCTCACCCTCGCCGCCGTCGGCGGCTACGTCGCCGCCCGGGGCCGCGCCGACCGGGGCGCGCTCCGGCTCGGCCTCGCCACGGCCGCCGCGGGCCTGCTCGGTTCGCTCCTGGAGATCAAGGTCCTGCTGCCCGCCCTCGGTCCCACCGGCGGCTACGCCCACGGCGGCAACCTCGCGGCGGCCCACGGCTCGCTCCTCGGCGCCCTCGCCCACGCCCCGCTCGACCTGCTGCGCCCCGAGACGAAGGCGACCACCCTCGTGCTCGTCCTCGCCCCGTCCGCGCTGCTCGCCCTGCGCTCCCCGCTCACGCTGATCGCGCTGCCCACCCTGGCCTGGCGGATGGCCTCGGAGAACGGCTTCCACTGGGGGACCGCCTTCCACTACAGCGCGATCCTCATGCCCGTCGTCTTCGCCGGGCTCGTCGACGTCCTCGGCCGCGAGACCGACCCGCGCACGATCCGCGCCTCGCTGGCCACGGTGCTCGCCGTGACCGCCGTCCTGCTGCCCTCGTTCCCGCTGGCGCAGCTCGCCCAACGGGCCACCTGGCACACCACCGGGCACCTGCGGGCCGCCCGCGCGCTGCTCGACGAGATCCCCGACGGCGCCACCGTCGCCGCGTCCAACCGGCTCGCCCCGCAGCTCACCTCGCGCTGCGCCGTCGTCCTCTTCCCGACCTTCCCGGTCGGCGGACGGCTGTACGCGTACCCCCGCGAGGACCTGCCGCCGCCCACCGCCGAGTGGATCATCCACGACAGCCGGGCCCCGGAGGCCTGGCCGTACAAGCCGGGCCACTGGCCCTACCCGCTGCCCCAGCAGCTCGACGAGCTCCGGGCCGCGCAGCGCGAGCACGGTTACGAGCTGGTCGCCCGCCGTGACGGCATCACCCTGCTGCACCGCGTGCGGCCTCCGCGCACCCCGTCCTGACCTGCGCCGCCGCGTCAACCGGGCGACCCGGCGCGGGGGTCCCCCGTCGGAGGTACGGATTCCGCCGCCACGCCCGGGCGCAAACCCGCCACCGGGCCCTACAGCCCTTGTGCTGCTTGGCCTCCGGAGATTCCGCGACGCTCCGGTCTGCGCGGGTGGCGCGCAGGACGACTAATGAAGGGTTATGGTGGAAACCCCCCCTCGGGCCGGTCCGTATCCCCCCCCACGGACCGGCCCGTTTTTCTTTCCTCCGCCTCCGCCTCCGCCTCCGCCCAGGGGCGCGTCAGCCCCGGCCGGCCCAGATGTTGGTGCCCTCGGTGTCGACGGCGAAGGAGTCGATCTCCTTCAGCTCCTCCTCCGTCAGCGGCGCCCCGGCGAGAGCCGCGATGTTCTCCTCCAGCTGGGCCACGCTCGACGCGCCGATCAGCGCCGAGGTCATCCGCTCGTCCCGGAGCACCCACGCCAGCGCGAGCTGCGCCAGCGACTGGTCGCGCCGCTCGGCGATGTCCGCCAGGCCGCGCAGCCGGCGCAGCACCTCGCCGGAGAGCAGGTTCGGGTCGAGGGACTTGCCCTGGGTGGCCCGCGAGCCCTCCGGGATGCCCTTCAGGTACTTGTTGGTGAGCAGTCCCTGCGCCAGCGGCACGAAGGAGATGCAGCCCATGCCGGCCGCCTCCAGCGTGTCGAGGAGGCCGTCGTCCTCCGTCCAGCGGTTGATCATCGAGTACGAGGGCTGGTGGATCAGGGCGGGGACGCCCATCTCCTTGAGGATCCGCGCGGCCTCGGCGGTCTGCTCGCTGTTGTACGAGGAGACGCCCACGTACAGCGCCTTGCCCTGCTGGACGGCGGAGGCGAGCGCCCCCATCGTCTCCTCCAGCGGCGTGTGCGGGTCGAAGCGGTGCGAGTAGAAGATGTCGACGTAGTCGAGGCCCATCCGCTTCAGGGAGGCGTCGAGCGAGGACATCAGGTACTTGCGCGAGCCCCACTCGCCGTAGGGGCCGGGGTGCATCTCGTAGCCGGCCTTCGTCGAGACGATCAGCTCGTCCCGGTAGGGCGCGAAGTCCTGCGCGAAGATCTTGCCGAAGTTCAGCTCGGCGGAGCCGGGCGGCGGTCCGTAGTTGTTGGCCAGGTCGAAGTGGGTCACGCCCAGGTCGAAGGCCCGGCGCAGGATCGCCCGCTGGGAGTCGAGGGTGCGGTCGTCGCCGAAGTTGTGCCACAGGCCGAGGGAGACCGCGGGCAGCTTGAGCCCGCTGCGGCCGGTGCGGCGGTACTCCATGGAGTCGTAGCGGTTCGAGGCGGCGCGGTACAGGGGGGAATCAGTCACGTATCTCTCCTTATCACGGACTTGTGACAGTCCCGGGCTGGGAGCCCGTGACCCGTGCGCAGTAATGTGGCGGCTTCGGGGGGCCGACACTCATGGAGGGGTAAAGAACGGTGAACCTGCGTGACCTGGTGTACGGGCTGTACGCACGCCGGGTGGAAGGCCGACTCGACCACGCCCAGGTGCCCAAGCACATCGGTGTCATCCTCGACGGCAACCGCCGCTGGGCCAAGGCCGCCGGCGGCACCCCCGAGCAGGGTCACAAGGCCGGCGCGGACAAGATCCAGGAACTGCTCGGCTGGTGCTCCGAGACGGACGTCGAGGTCGTCACCCTGTGGATGCTCTCCACCGACAACCTGAGCCGCCCGGAGGAGCAGCTGGTCCCGCTGCTCGCGATCATCGAGGACGCGGTCCGCGCGCTCGCCGCCGACGGCCGCTGGCGGGTGCACCACGTGGGCACCATGGACCTCCTGCCGGCCCGCACCCAGTCCGTGCTGAAGGAGGCCGAGCAGGCCACCCACGACAACACGGGGATACTCGTGAACGTCGCGGTGGGCTACGGCGGTCGCCAGGAGATCGCGGACGCGGTCCGCTCCCTGCTCCTGGAGCACGCGGAGAAGGGCACCAGCTTCGAGGAGCTCGCCGAGATCGTCGACGTCGAGCACATCTCCGAGCACCTCTACACCCGAGGCCAGCCCGACCCGGACCTGGTGATCCGCACCAGCGGTGAGCAGCGCCTGTCCGGGTTCATGCTGTGGCAGAGCGCGCACTCCGAGTACTACTTCTGCGAGGTGCACTGGCCGGCCTTCCGCAAGGTCGACTTCCTGCGCGCGCTGCGCGACTACGCGGCCCGTCACCGCCGCTTCGGTTCCTGAGGCCCCCCGGCACCACCGCCACCCCGGCACCACCGCCACCCCGGCACCACCGCCACCCCGGCACCACCGCCACCCCGGCGTCACCGGCATCCCCGGCACCGCCGGTGCCTTCGGCACCCCTGGTCACCCCTTGTTCACGAACACGCCGTCATATGCCATGGCATGACGGCGTGTGTTCGAGGGCATATCCCTGGTGAAGTGAGCGGCACGGAGACCGCCACCCGGGAGGCCCTTTGCACCAGGACGACCGTGCAGGACATGTACGGACGACGCGGAGGGCCGGAGCTCGGCCCGCGCATCGCGGCCTGAGCCCGGTCCCATTCCGCAGCGACGGCGGCTCCACCGTGGGCGGAGCCGCCGCACCCCGACCTGACAGGGGTGCCCGAAGGGGGTCTGTCCTTCCGTGGTGACCAGCACTAAGCGCCGCTTGTCCGACAGGCGCACCTATGTTCTCGACACCAGCGTCCTGCTGGCCGACCCGAGCGCGATGTCCCGCTTCGACGAGCACGAGGTCGTGCTCCCGATCGTCGTGGTCACCGAGCTGGAGGCCAAGAGGCACCACCCCGAACTCGGCTACTTCGCGCGCCAGGCCCTGCGCCTCCTCGACGACTTCCGGGTCCGGTACGGACGCCTCGACTCCCCGCTTCCCATCGGGGACCTGGGCGGGACGCTCCGCGTCGAACTCAACCACTCGGACCCCGGCGTCCTCCCGGCGGGCTACCGGCTGGGGGACAACGACTCACGGATCCTCGCGGTCGCGCGCAACCTGCAGGCGGAGGGGTACGACGTCACGGTCGTCTCCAAGGACCTGCCGCTGCGCATCAAGGCGTCCTCGGTCGGTCTCCTCGCCGAGGAGTACCGGGCGGAACTCGCCATCACGGACTCCGGCTGGACCGGCATGTCCGAACTGGCCCTCTCCGCGGACCAGATCGACACCCTCTACGAGCAGGAGACGCTGCACGTGCCCGAGGCGGCCGAGCTGCCCGTGCACACCGGACTGGTCCTCCAGTCCGAGCGCGGCAAGGCGCTCGGCCGGGTCGCGGCCGACGGCGGCGTCCGGCTGGTGCGCGGCGACCGGGAGGTCTTCGGGATCCGCGGCCGCAGCGCCGAACAGCGGATCGCGCTGGACCTGCTGCTCGACCCGGACGTCGGCATCGTCTCGATGGGCGGCCGGGCCGGCACCGGCAAGTCGGCGCTCGCGCTCTGCGCGGGCCTGGAGGCGGTCCTGGAGCGCCGTCAGCACCAGAAGGTGATGGTCTTCCGTCCGCTGTACGCGGTCGGCGGCCAGGAGCTCGGCTATCTGCCGGGCACCGAGGCCGAGAAGATGAGCCCCTGGGCCCAGGCGGTCTTCGACACCCTCTCGTCCGTGGCGGGACGTGAGGTGATCGAGGAGGTGCTCGGCCGGGGCATGCTGGAGGTGCTCCCGCTCACCCACATCCGGGGCCGCTCGCTGCACGACGCGTTCGTCATCGTGGACGAGGCCCAGTCCCTGGAGCGGAACGTGCTGTTGACCGTTCTGTCCCGGATCGGGGCGAATTCCCGGGTCGTCCTCACCCATGACGTCGCCCAGCGCGACAACCTGCGGGTCGGGCGGTACGACGGAGTGGTCGCCGTGGTCGAGAAGTTGAAGGGGCATCCGCTCTTCGCGCACATCACGCTCACCCGCTCCGAGCGCTCGCAGATCGCCGCGCTCGTGACCGAAATGCTGGAGGACGGGCAGATCTGACCTGAATCGCACCGCAGTTGGCGCCGCCCGGCAAAGCGCAGGATCTTAGCCGGGCGGCGCCGCGTTGTCCGCCGTATCGCCCAAAACCCGTGCGTCTGTTCAGGTGTGAGCTTTCACACGCAGTGGGGAATTGCCTTGCGGTACAGGCGTCCGGCAGAGTCTTGCTTCCGTCAGGCCCCGCATACGGCACACGTGCACCCTCAGCGGTGTGGCACCACACAACTGAACAGCCGTCAGCCGTATGCCGCCCACAGCACCACGGGCCCGTGTCTTCTGTGACCCAGCAGTTCGGAGACCAGCGCCAGGGGCACGATTTCGCCCGCTTGGTCACCTGCGCGGGCGATGCTGGAAGGAAACCGTGTGAGCCGGATCTCGGTCCGGGGATTCGCGGTGGCTTCGGCCACTGCGGTCACCACTGTCGGCGCCGTCGTCGGCGTCGCCTCGGGCAATGCCGCGCAGCCTGCGGACGACAACTTCGAGGCCACCGCGGCCGACACCACGCTGCTCGCGGACATTCCCGCGGGCGAGCAGGCCCAGGTACAGGTCTCCTCCCTCTCGGAGCAGGCCGACGTGCAGGCCGCCGCTGCCGACTCCCTCGCGCGCAAGTCCGCCGAGGAAGCCGCCCGCGTGCAGGCAGCCAAGGACGCCGAGGCGAAGAAGAAGGCCGCTGACAAGGCCGAGAAGGAGCGCAAGGAAGAGGCCGAGCGGGCCAACCGCTCCTCCCTGCGCGACGCGAGCAGCTTCTCCGCCCAGGGCTCGTACAGCGTCTCCGAGGTCAAGGCGATGGCTCGCCAGATGATCCCGGCCGACCAGTTCCAGTGCTTCAGCAACATCGTGGACCACGAGTCCGGGTGGAACTACCGCGCGGTCAACGCGGGCTCGGGCGCCTACGGCCTGGTCCAGGCGCTCCCCGGCTCGAAGATGTCCTCGGCCGGCGCCGACTGGCAGACCAACCCCGCCACCCAGATCAAGTGGGGCCTGAGCTACATGGACGGCCGTTACGGCAGCCCGTGCGGCGCCTGGTCCTTCTGGCAGGCCAACCGCTGGTACTAGTACCGGCCGCTCAACTTCGCGCAGCCCCTCGCCGTCCTACGGTGGGGGGCTGCGTGCGTGTAGGTTCGGGGGTTCGGAGGGGGAGAGGGAAAGAGCATGTCGAGACTGCCAGGATGGCTGAACCGGTTGGGCGCCAGCTTCAGCCGCATGGGCGAGCGCCTTGACGAGCGCCGCGCGGAGGCCGAACGCGGGGACCCGCTGGGTCCGCCGTACGTCGTCCCGGACGTCCCGGCGTACGCGCCCGCGTCCGCCGCCACGCCCGCTCCCGCTGCCGCGGCCGCCACCACCGTGTCCGTCGCGGACCCGGTCGCGGACCCGCGCCCCGGCCCGGACAAGGGCGGGCCCAGCGGGCCGGACCCGGAAGCCGGCGAGGCCGCGGCCTCCACCGCCTCCGTCCCGGCACCGCCCGCCTACGCGCCCGCCGTCGCCGCCCGGCCCGACCCCGTCGCCGCGATCCCGTGGGGCATGCGGGTCGCCGCCGAGGCCGGCTGGCGGCTGCTCGTCCTGGCCGGCACGGTCTGGGTGCTGATGAAGGTGATCAGCTCCGTCCAGTTGGTCGTGCTCGCCTTCGTCGCCGCCCTCCTCATCACCGCGCTGCTCCAGCCCACGGTCGCCCTGCTGCGCCGCAAGGGCCTGCCCCGCGGTCTGGCCACCGCCGTCACCGCCGTCTCCGGCTTCGTCGTGATGGGCCTGGTCGGCTGGTTCGTGGTCTGGCAGGTGATGGACAACATCGACAACCTCTCCGACCAGGTCAGGGAGGGCATCGACGACCTCAAGCGCTGGCTGCTCGACAGTCCGTTCCACGTGACCGAGTCGCAGATCAACGACATCGCGAAGAACCTCAGCGACACCATCGGCGCCAACGCCGAGCAGATCACCTCCGCCGGGCTCCAGGGCGTGACCGTGATCGTCGAGGCGATGACCGGCATCCTGCTCGCCATGTTCTCCACCCTCTTCCTCCTCTACGACGGGAAGAAGGTCTGGGAGTGGACGCTGAAGCTGGTGCCCGCGCAGGCCAGGCCCGGCGTCGCCGGAGCCGGTCCGCGGGCCTGGCGCACCCTCACCGCGTACGTCCGCGGCACGGTGCTCGTCGCCCTGATCGACGCCGTCTTCATCGGCCTCGGGCTCTACTTCCTCGACGTGCCGATGGCCGTGCCGCTCGCCGTCTTCATCTTCCTCTTCGCCTTCATCCCGATGGTCGGCGCCGTGCTCTCCGGTGCCCTCGCCGTCGTCGTCGCGCTCGTCACCAACGGGGTGTTCACCGCCCTCATGGTGATCGTGGTGGTGCTCGCCGTGCAGCAGATCGAGGGCCACGTCCTCCAGCCGTTCATCCTCGGCCGGGCCGTGCGGGTGCACCCCCTCGCGGTGGTCCTCGCGGTCGCGGCCGGCGGACTGACCGCCGGCATCGGCGGCGCCGTCGTCGCCGTCCCGCTGGTCGCCGTCTCCAACACGGTGGTCGGCTACCTGCGGGCGTACAGCCACGAACAGGCCCTGCGCGCCTCACCGGAGCCGCGCGGTGCCACCGCCTTCGAGGTCGCGCCGACCCCCGCGCCGGGGGCGGCCGACCGGGTGGACGGATGATCTCGGAACCGGAGCTGGTCGGCGGTACGGAGTTCCCGGCCGCCCTGGAGCCACTCCCGGCCGAGCCGGCGCGGCGCGGGCCCCGGCGCCCCTGGCTGTGGGCCCTGGGCGGGGCGGTCGTCGCCTCGGCGGTGTGGGCCGGCGGCCTCGTCGCGTACGACCGGCAGGAGGACGGGCGCGGGCCGGACCTGAAGGGCTACCGTCTCGGCGTCGACCCGTGCGGGCGGGCCAAGCTGGACGGGCTGGCCTCGGCCTTCGGGCGCAGGGGCGAGCCGACCAACCCCATCACCGTGGAGCAGCCCGCCCTCTACCGGGCCCAGTGCATGGTGCCGCTGGAGGGGAAACCCCTCTTCTACGAGGTGCAGGTGACGTACACCGTGCACCGGGTCACGGACCCGGGCCCGGAGTTCGAGGCCCTGCTGAACGACCCGCTGGAGGGCGGCGAGCAGGTCTCCGGGGTCGGCGAGGTCGCCGAGTTCACGAACGGCGGCGGCCAGACGTCGCTGCGCGTCCTGGACGGGCAGGCGGTCATCGAGCTGACGCTCTCCCCGAACCTGATGTACGACGGCGTCGGCCCGCCGCCCGAGCCCCCCGAGCTCGACCCCGCGGCGACCCGCACCTTCCTCGTGGAGGACGTCACCGCGCTGATGGCGGCGCTGCGGGCATGACACGAAGGGCCCCGGGGCGTGCTGCGCCCCGGGGCCCTTCGTGTCGTACTCCTGCGGAGTCCCGCGTACGGACCCGGCCCTACTCGGCCAGGACCGCCTCGGCGTCCAGCGTGACGCCGACGGCCTGGATGACCGCGGCGATCTTCACGGCCTCCTGGATCGTCTCGCGGTCGACGCCGGCCTTGCGCAGGACCTGCTCGTGCGAGTCCAGGCACTGGCCGCAGCCGTTGATCGCGGAGACGGCCAGCGACCACAGCTCGAAGTCGACCTTGTCGACGCCCGGGTTGCCGATGACGTTCATCCGCAGACCGGCGCGCATCGTCCCGTACTCCGGGTCCGACAGCAGGTGCCGGGTCCGGTAGAAGACGTTGTTCATCGCCATGATCGCGGCGGCCGACTTGGCGGCCTGGTACGCCTCGGGCTTCAGGTTGGCCTGGGCCTCGGGCTCCAGCTCCTTGAGTACCTTCGGCGAACGCGAGGCGATCGCGCAGGCGAGCACCGTGCCCCACAGCTGCTGCTGCGGGAGGTCGCTGTTGCCGATGACCGAGCCGAGGTTCAGCTTGAGGTCCTTGGCGAAGTCCGGGACGGCGGCCTTCAGCTCATCGAGCGCCATGCTCACTCACCGGCCAGGAGCGCGCCGGCGTCCAGGGTGTCCTCACCCTTGTTCCAGTTGCACGGGCACAGCTCGTCGGTCTGCAGGGCGTCCAGGACCCGCAGGACCTCCTTGGGGTTACGGCCCACGGAGCCGGCGGTCACCATGGTGAACTGGATCTCGTTGTTCGGGTCGACGACGAAGACGGCGCGCTGGGCGAAGCCGTCGGCACCCTCGACGCCGCAGTCGCGCATGAGCTCGTGCTTCGAGTCGGCGAGCATCGGGAAGGGCAGGTCACGCAGGTCGGCGTGGTCCTTGCGCCAGGCGTGGTGCACGAACTCGGAGTCGCCGGAGACGCCGAGGATCTGGGCGTCGCGGTCGGCGAACTCGTCGTTCAGCTTGCCGAAGGCGGCGATCTCGGTGGGGCAGACGAAGGTGAAGTCCTTCGGCCAGAAGAACACCACGCGCCACTTGCCCTCGTAGGCCTTGTGGTCGATCTGCTCGAACTCCTTGCCGCTCTCCAGCGACACGCAGGCGGTCAGGTCGTAGGTGGGGAACTTGTCACCGACAGTGAGCACGCGCTCTCCTTGCAGTTCGGAAGGGTCCCTTTTGAGGTCTTCCGTGAGGGGTTGGACGAATCCCCAGCATGGCACGGAGTGCATTGATCAGTGAAATAGCTAGACTGGCTCAGGTTGATCGAAGGTGGTTATCAGTGATTCCGTCCCGGCGTGTGAAACAACCCAGCCTGTCCCAGCTCAGAGCCTTCGCGGCGGTCGCGGAGCACCTGCACTTCCGCGACGCGGCGGCAGCCATCGGGATGAGCCAGCCCGCCCTCTCGGGTGCGGTGTCGGCCCTCGAAGAGGCACTCGGTGTCCAGCTCCTCGAGCGTACGACGCGCAAGGTACTGCTCTCGCCCGCGGGGGAGCGGCTCGCGGTCCGGGCCGGTGCCGTGCTCGACGCGGTCGGCGAGCTGATGGAGGAGGCCGAGGCGGCGCAGGCCCCGTTCACGGGCGTGCTGCGGCTCGGGGTCATCCCGACGGTCGCGCCGTACCTGCTGCCGACCGTGCTGCGCCTGGTCCACACCCGCTACCCGGAGCTCGACCTCCAGGTGCACGAGGAGCAGACCTCCTCGCTGCTCGACGGGCTGGCCGCCGGGCGGCTCGACCTGCTGCTGCTCGCGGTGCCGCTGGGCGCCCCCGCGGTCACCGAACTCCCTCTGTTCGACGAGGACTTCGTGCTGGTCACCCCCGAGGGGCATCCGCTCGCCGGGCGGGCGGACATCCCGCGCGAGGCACTCAAGGAGCTCAAGCTGCTGCTCCTGGACGAGGGGCACTGCCTGCGCGACCAGGCCCTCGACATCTGCCGCGAGGCCGGACGCACCGAGGGGGCGCCGGTCACCACCACCGCGGCCGGCCTCTCCACCCTGGTCCAGCTGGTCGCGGGCGGCCTCGGCGTGACCCTGCTGCCGCGCACCGCGGTCAAGGTCGAGACGGCCCGCAACGCGGCCCTGCACACCGGCTGCTTCGCCGCCCCGGCGCCGTCCCGCCGGATCGCGCTCGCCATGCGCACGGGCGCGGCCCGCCAGTCCGAGTTCGGGCAGCTGGCGGGCGCGCTGCGCGAGGCGATGCGTCGCCTGCCGGTACGGGTGGTGGGCGCGGAGGCCTGAGACCCCCGCGCCCACCCCGGGGCGCCGGGACCGCAGACCCCCGCGCCCACCCCGTACCCCGCTACTCCGTCCTGAGCCCGTCGGCCCGCATCAGGCGCCACAACAGCGGCAGGCTCAGCAGGGTCACCGCGGCGATCAGCGCCGCGCCGACACCGGCCACCGGCAGGAAGATCCACCAGTCCTCGACCTGCTTGCCGATCATCTTCAGCAGCACCGCGCCGAGGCCGAGTCCGCCGACCACCGCGAGGGCGAGCCCGAGGACGATCGGCACGGTCGTCTGCCACAGCACCGACCAGCCGAGCGTGCTGCGCCGGGTGCCGAAGGCGACCAGCGAGGACAGCAGCCGCCGGCGTTCGCGCAGCTGCTCCAGGGTGGTGACCAGGAGCGAGGCCGCCACGAGGAGCATGGTGAGCGTGGCGCCCACCAGGATCCCGGTGCGGACGCTCGCGTACTGCGCGTCGCGCTCCATGTTCTGCAGGGTGTCGACGCGGGTCAGCGGGTCGAGCGCGGCGACCGCGTTCCGCACGTACTCGGGGGCGTCCGGCACCGCCGGATCGATCCGGATCATGGCGTTGACGCCGGGGGTGTCGAGCCGCGCCGCGTCGATCGCCTTCGGGGTCGCGAGGACCCCGAACTGCACCATGCCCATGGGGTCGCGGCGCGCGTCCACCGTGCGGGCGGAGGCGGGGATGCGCCAGGTGGGCGGCGGCCCGGCCTTGTGGAGCTCCGCATCGCGCAGGTCCACCAGCGCGCCCGCCCTCGCGGTCCGGGTCACCCAGGCGTCCTCGGGCCCCTCCGCTCCGTGCGCGAGGGCGACGAAGACGTCGCCGTCCTTGCAGGAGGGCAGCGTGGCGAGCTCCTTCAGCGAGGCGCAGTCGCCGACGGCGATCGAGGTGATCGGGCGCATCTCCTCGCCCTTCGCGAGCGGACCGGGCCGCCACACGTTGGACTCGATGGTGCCGGCGACCCCGGTGACGCCCTTCGTCCTGGCCAGCTTCTCGATCATGACCCGGGCCGCGTCGCCGTCGCGGGCGTGGACCCTGGTCTGCATCTGGGCCCGGGCGGTGTCCATGTTGGTGGGCTGCATGAAGTCGTTCTGCATCGCCTGGAACAGCATCAGCAGGGCGATCGCCCCGGTCGCCGCGACGACGATGCCGCTGACCGTACGGGCGGCGGCGCTGCTGCTCAACTGGAGCCTGCGGACGGCCAGCTGCCAGGCCACCGGACCGCCGTGCAGCCGCTTCACCAGGGCCTCCACCAGCCAGGGCAGCAGGGTGGTGAGCCCGATCAGGGCCAGGGTGGTGCCGCCGGCGACCCACACCGTGTCGATCTGTGTCTGCTCGATCCGCACGCCCGAGACGGACGGCACGAGGAGCGCCGCACCGGCCAGCACGAGGACCAGTCGCCAGGCGAGGCGGCGGGGACGCGGAGTGGCGGTCCTGACGACGCCGAGCGGTTCGATCGCGACCTCGCGCAGCGCGAAGAGGGTGACCGCGACGGCCGCGACCGGCACCGCACCGACGATCAGGGCGGCCAGCCAGGGCAGCGGGGACACGTCGGACGGGAAGGCGTTGACGTCCCAGAACCGCACGGTGCCGGCGAACTGCCGGGCCACGGCGAAGAGGACGGCGCCGGTGCCGAGCCCGAGCAGCGCGCCCGCGAGGGACTCGCCGGCCGCGATCCGCCGGGTCATCGCGTTGTCCGCGCCGACCAGCCGCAGCGCCGCGAGCCGCCGGTCGCGCTGTTCGCCGCCGAAGCGGACCGCGGTGGCGATGAAGACCAGCACCGGCAGCAGCAGCACCACGCAGCCGATGACGACGAGCAGGAGCAGGAAGGCGTTCTTCGGCTCCTCGGGCACCGACCAGCCGTACGTCCTTCCGCGGCCGTCGTAGTTGTCCGTGGTCAGGGTCGAGCTGCCGGCCACGTACCGCAGTTCCGCCGGGCCGATCAGCCCGGCCTCACCGAGGGTGCCGACGGTCCGGTACGGGATCCGCTCGCGCAGCAGCGCCCCCTCGGGGGAGCCGAGCAGGTCGGCGAGGGCGGGGGAGACCAGCATCTCGCCCGGGCCCGGCATCGCGGCGGCGCCGGGCGGCAGCGCGGGGCGCACGCCCTCGGGCCGCAGGAGCAGGCCGGTGACGGCCTCGCCCCGGTACTCGGTCCGGTGGCCCACGTGCAGAAAGGTGTCGGGGCCGGGCTTGGCGACCTCGTAGCTCGCGTCGGGCACCCGGGCGGACTCCCGCACCTCCCGCTGGAAGAGCATGTTCGGCAGCGAGGCGGCGACCAGCAGCAGGGCCACGCCGCATCCGATGCCGGTCGCCGTCAGCGCCGTACGGATCCAGCCGCCGCGGCCGCCGGTGAGGGCGAAGCGCGCGCCGAGGGCCAGGTCGCGCGCCCAGGTCCGCAGGTTCATACCGCCCACTCCGTGTTCCGTACGGAGCCGTCGCGGACCACGACCTCGCGGTCGGAGTAGGCGGCGACCCGGGCCTCGTGGGTGACCAGGACGACGGCGGCGCCGGTGTCCCGGGAGGCGTCGGTGAGCAGCCGCATCACCCGCTCGCCGTTGAGCGAGTCGAGGGCGCCGGTCGGCTCGTCGGCGAAGATCACCCGCGGGGCGGTGACGAGGGCGCGGGCCACGGCGACCCGCTGGCCCTGGCCGCCGGAGATCTCGCCGGGGCGCTTGCCGGCCACGTCCTCGACCTCCAGGCGCGTCAGCCAGGTGCGCGCCTTCTCCTCGGCGCTCCTGCGCCGCTCGCCGTTCAGACGCAGCGGAAGGGCCACGTTCTCGACGCAGGTGAGCTCGGGGACCAGCTGGCCGAACTGGAAGACGAAGCCGAAGTCGGCGCGGCGCAGGGCGCTGCGCTGTCCGTCGGTGAGGGCGGTCAGCTCGCGCCCGTCGTAGTGGATGGTCCCGGCGTCGGGGCGGACGATGCCGGCGAGGCAGTGCAACAGGGTGGACTTGCCGGAGCCGGAGGGGCCCATCACGGCGACGACCTCCCCGGCCCGCAGGGCGAAGTCGGCCCCGGCGAGCGCGGGCGTCGGACCGTACGCCTTGTCGATCCCGCTCGCCCGGAGCAGCGGCTCGGCGGTCATCGGCGGACCTCCTCGGCGAGCCGGTCGAGGCGGGCGGCGGTCAGTTCCAGCCAGCGCAGGTCGGCCTCCAGGTGGAACAGGGCGTGGTCGCAGATCAGCTGGTCGGCGAGGTCGCCGTCCTTCTTGCGCCGGGTGAGCTCGCGCATCAGGCGCAGGTGCTCGGTGCGCTGGACGTCGAGGAGCTCGGCGGCCCCGCGCCCGGTGAGCAGGGCGAGGACGACCTTGGTGTAGAGCGTCGACTGGAGGTACGGCTCGGGCTTCTCGGGGGTGGCCAGCCACCCGGCGACGTCGGTGATGCCGGCCTCGGTGATGGCGTACCGCTTGCGCTCGGGACCGCCGCCGGCCTCGATGCCGTCGACCTCGACGAGACCGTTCTTCAGGAGCCGGGACATGGTCGAGTAGACCTGCCCGTAGTGCAGCGGCCGGTCGTGACCGAACCGCTCGTCGAAGGCGCGCTTGAGGTCGTAGCCGTGGCGCGGGCCGGACTCCAGGAGTCCCAGAAGGGTGTGACCGATGGACATGGCGCCACTGTACATGGCGTGTATACGCACGATGTATAGCCCTGGTGGTGCCCCCGTGCGAGCGGGGTGTGACCGGCGGCACACAACCATCGGGCGCTCTGGAGCGTCGGTTCCGTCGGGAGCGGGTGCTGATTGTCACGTCCGGTAAATACGGATCGATCGCCCTTTGTCTCCATGGGCGGTGTTAGCTTTCTGAGCTGATTCCACGACGAGCGGAGCGACGGAAGACATGGGCCGAACGAGCAAGGGCCAGGCGAAGAAGGGCGGGCGCATACGCCGGCTCTTCACCTGGAAGAAACTCCTGGGCACGTTCTTCGTGGGATGCCTGCTCGTCATGGGCGCCTTCTACGCGGTCTACGTGATGGTCCCGGTGCCGACCGCCAACGCCGACGCGACGCTGCAGAGCAACGTCTACAAATACTCCAACGGCAAGGTCATGGCCCGCACGGGCAAGATCAACCGCGAGATCGTCGGCCTGGAGAAGGTCCCCCAGGACGTCCAGCGGGCGTTCGTCGCCGCGGAGAACAAGACCTTCTACAAGGACAACGGCGTCGACATCAAGGGCACCGTCCGCGCCGCGTGGAACACCCTCACCGGCAAGGGCAAGCAGGGTGGTTCGACGATCACCCAGCAGTACGTGAAGAACTACTACTTGAGCCAGGACCAGACGGCCACGCGCAAGCTCAAGGAAATGGTCATCGCGATCAAGGTCGACGAGAACATGTCGAAGCCCGAGATCCTGGCCGGCTACATCAACACCAGCTACTACGGCCGCAACGCCTACGGCATCCAGGCCGCCGCCCAGGCGTACTACGGCATCGACGCCGCCAAGCTGAACGTCGCCCAGGGCGCCTACCTCGCCTCCCTGCTCCAGGCCCCCAGCCAGTACGACTGGACCTCCGCGAGCGCCGAGGGCCGCAAGCTGGTCGAGCAGCGCTGGAACTACGTCCTCGACAACATGGTCGGGGAGGGCTGGCTCGACTCCGGCAAGCGCGCCGGGATGAAGTTCCCCGTCCCGCAGAAGCCCAAGGCCCCCAAGGGCATGAGCGGCCAGAGCGGCTACATCGTCGAGGCCGCCAACCAGGAGCTGATGCGCCAGGGCGTCAGCGAGGAGGACCTGAAGGCCGGCGGCTGGACGATCACCCTCAACATCGACGAGAAGAAGCAGAAGGCGCTCGTCCGGGCCGTCGACGACCAGCTCGAGGACAAGCTGGACCGCAAGGGCAGCAAGAAGCAGGCGAGCGTCCAGGCCGGCGCCACCTCCGTCGACCCGAGGACCGGCGCGGTCGTCGCCCTCTACGGCGGCATCGGCGCCACCGAGCACTGGACCAACAACGCCACCCGGCGCGACTACCAGCCCGCCTCGACGTTCAAGCCGCTCGTGCTCGCCTCCGCGCTCGACAACGACGCCGTGACCCAGGACGGGCGCAAGATCGGCCTCGGCACGATCTACGACGGCACCAGCAAGCGCGCGGTGGTCGGCAGCTCCATCCCGTTCAACCCGGAGAACGAGGACAACCAGAGCTACGGCCCGGTCAGCGTCCAGAAGGCCACCAACAGCTCGATCAACTCGGTCTACGCCCAGATGATCGTCGACGTCGGCCCCACCAAGGCCAAGCAGACCGCGATCGGCCTCGGCATGAAGGACGGCGTCGACTTCGGCGCCACCCCGTCGATGTCGCTCGGCGTCATGGGCGCCTCCACCATGGACATGGCCGGCGCCTACGCCACCCTCGACAACCACGGCGTCAAGGTCACCCCGACCCTCGTGAAGTCCGCCGAGCACAAGGACCGCACGGCCGACCCCGTGAAGTCCATCGGCGACCGGGTGATCAGCCGCGAGGCCGCCGACACCACCACCAAGGCCATGCAGGGCGTCGTCCAGTCCGGCTCCGGCTTCCGCGCCGCCGGCGACTACGCGGCGGCGGGCAAGACCGGCACCTCCGAGAACAACCGCTCGGCCTGGTTCGTCGGCTACACCCCCGAGCTGGTCACCGCCGTCGGCCTCTTCGGCGAGGACGCCAAGGGCAACCAGGTCACCCTGACCGACACGATCAACCCGGGCCGCGCCAACGGTGGCCGCACCCCCGCCCAGATCTGGGGCGCCTACACCACCGACGCGCTCGGCGGCGGCTCCGACGCCTCGTTCGACCTGAAGACCGACGGCACCTCCGGCGGCGACGGCACCGTCCCGACGCCGACCGCGACCACCGGGTCGCCCACGCCGACCACGACGCCGAGCGACGAGGCCACCACGCCGACCCGGCCGCCGACGTCCACGGCCACCACGCCGTCCCGGCCGCCCACGTCGACGGCCACGACTCCGCCCACGCCGCCGCCGACGAAGACGGACGAGCCGACGACCGAGCCGCCGCCGGACGGCGGCGACGGAAACGGCATCGTCGACGGCCGACCGGGCCAGTGAGACACGGCGACGGCCGGGCCCCCCGCACAGGGGCCCGGCCGTCGCCTTTCTCGTACGTCCTCCGCGCGCCGGGTCAGCGCGTGGCCAGCTCGAACCAGACCACCTTGCCGCCGGAGAGCCGCGTCGCGCCCCACCGCCGCGCCAGCCGGTTCACCAGGAACAGGCCGCGCCCGCCCTCGTCGGTGTCCCGGGCCCGCCGCTGCCGGGGCAGCTGCGGGGAGTCGTCGCCGACCTCGCAGCGCAGCACGTCGGTACGGAGCAGGCGCAGCGTCACCGGACGCTCCGCGTACCGCACCGCGTTGGTCACCACCTCGCTGATCAGCAGCTCCACCGAGTCCGAGAGCTCCTCCAGGCCCCAGCGCTCCAGCGCCCGCCGGGCGAGCCGCCGGGCCCGGCCCGGGGCGGCGTCCTCCGGTTCCAGGAACCAGTACGCCACGTCGCTCGGCGCGATCCCGTCGAAGCGGGCCGCGAGCAGCGCGATGTCGTCGTCCCGGTCGCCCGGACCCAGCATGTCGAGCACGTCGTCGCAGAGCGCCTCCAGCGGAGGCGAGTGGTCGGGGCCGGTGAGCTGGGCGGTCGCCGCGAGCCGCTCGCGCAGCTGCTCGATCCCGGTCCACACGTCCCGCAGCCGGGACTCCACCAGGCCGTCCGTGTACAGCAGCAGCGTGGCCCCGGCCGGTGCGTCCAGCTCCACCGCCTCGAAGTCCACCCCGCCGACGCCGATCGGCGCGCCCGGCGGCACCCGCAGCACCTCGGCCCGGCCGCCCAGGTGCAGCAGTATGGGCGGCGGGTGGCCCGCGTTGGCGATGGTGATCCGGTGCGAGACCGGGTCGTACACCGCGTACATGCAGGTGGCCATCCGGTTCTCGCCGAGCCGCTGGGCCTGCTCGTCCAGGTGGTGCAGCACCTCCTGCGGGGGCAGGTCGAGCCCGGCCAGGGTCTGCGCCGTCGTGCGCAGCTGGCCCATGATCGCCGCCGAGGTCATGGAGTGGCCCATGACGTCGCCGACGACCAGCGCCACCCGGCTGCCGGGCAGCGGGATCGCGTCGTACCAGTCGCCGCCCACCCGGGCCGTCTCGGCCGCCGGCAGGTAGCGCGAGGCGAGCCGCACGCCGGTCGGCTGCGGCAGCGAGTCCGGCAGCATGGTGCGCTGCAGCTCGTCCGCGATGTACGCCTCGCGCCCGTACAGCACGGCCTTGTCGATGCCGAGCGCCGTGTGGGTCGCCAACTGGGCCGCCACGAGCAGGTCGTTCGGCTCGAAGCCGCCGCGCTCGGGGCGGCGCAGGAACACGGCCGCGCCGATCACCCGGCGCCGGCCGCGCAGCGGCGCGAGTATGGCCCGCTGCCCGCCGGGCACCGGGTGGTCCGGGCCGAGCAGCTCGGGCAGCGCCGCCCGGGCCGCGGCGGAGTCGCCGGGGACCGGCCGCACCCCGCGCAGCACCTCGGCCAGCGCACTGCCCGAGCGGACCTCGCACAGCTCGGCCGCGGGGGTCGGGTCCGGGTCGGGGACGAGGACGAGCTCCTCGCCCTCCAGGTCCGTTAAGCGCAGCCGGTCGGTGCGGCGCAGCCGCAGCACGAAGGGCTCCGCGGGGCGCTCGTCGCCCACCGGCAGCGGGTCGCGGAGGTAGACGAGGATCGCGTCGGAGAAGGTCGGCACGGTCGCCCGGCACAGGCCGAGGACGATCTCGTCCAGGTCGAGGCCGCGCGCGATCCGCCGGGTCGCGGCGCCCACGAACCGCAGCCGGTCGCCCTCGCGCCGCGCCGCGGCACCGTCCGCGCCGTTGCCGCCACCGCCGCCGGGGGAGGGTGCGGGCACCGCGACGGCGGCCGCGGCCGCCGTCGCCGCCGTCTCCTGACGGGGGCGAGCGCTTTCCTGCGGCCGGGCGGCCATCGCCTTGCGGCCTTCGTGGGAGGTGGGATGCTCCGTCACGCCTGGGATTCCGTCCGTCCGGGCCGGTGGTGCGCTGCACTCGCTCTTCTCGCCGATGCCGCGCCTTCGGCAGGGCTAAACCCCCGGCACGCGGTGGATGTGGACGCCGTGCGGGCAGGGGCGGCGAAGGGGGTGCGGACACCCGGGCGCACGTCGGGCACTGCTCTCCCCCTCATGAGGACCTCATGGATGACTTGCGGTCAGTTCCTGCGCCGTGCTCAGTGGTTGACGTCCCGTTCGGGTGGGACATCGGGTGGGGCGCCGGGTAGGCCGCCGATGATCGACTGCTTGCGGAGGACGATCCTACGGTTGCACCCGGGGGGCGCATCAAGGGTCTCATGGCGCTGTGTGCGCCGGGGTGCGATCCCAGTCGGCCGGCAGCCGGGGCACGGGCCAGGCGGGGTCCGGCCGCCAGTCCTCCCAGCCGTCGCAGAACGGTGCCCCCCAGGAGCGGATCAGTTCGACGGCGGACCGGCCCGCCGCCTTGACGCGCGCCGCTTGCGCCGGGTCCATCAGACCGGCCCGCTGGGCCTGGGCGAACTCGTCCTCGTCCCGCCACAGCCAGCTGCGGTCGGGGTAGACGGAGATGTCGAGGAAGTGGTCCTCGGAGTCGACGCCCCCGGACCAACGGGTCCGGGGCTCCTCCAGGTTCACGTACCAGCTGCGGAAGCGCCAGCCCCGCTCCCAGAACAGCCAGACCGACCACGGCTGCGAGGGAGCGGCCAGCTTGAGCACGCCGGTGCCGAACCACTGCGAGCGGGTGGTGGTGCGCGGCGCCGTGTACCGGGTGGCCAGCGGCTCCTCGTGCACCGGGGTGCCGTCGGTCAGGACCGGCTTGACGCATTCGGTGCCGGGCGCCATCCACACCGCGAGCAGCTCCGGGGTGTCCCGCACGACGGTCACCGGGCGGCAGATGTGCACGTCGCCGGTGCCGTTGTCGCGGTAGCGCCAGAGGATGTGATCCCCCGGCGCCCAGTGCTGGGGGCGGCCGGATCCTGTCATGCGCAGATCTTAGGGGCGCGCCCCCGGCACCGCTGCGGCGAAGGTCACGGAGGGGCCGGCGGTAGGCGAGAACGGGTCAGGGCGCCCCGACCGGCCGGCCGGGGCGGGACGAGGGCGCGTCAGGGCCGGGTCATGCGCAGGACGTCGAGGGCCTCGTCGAGCTGCTCCAGGGTGAGGTCGCCCCGCTCCACGTACCCGGACTCCAGGACCACTTCGCGGATGGTCCTGCGCTGGGCCAGCGACTTCTTGGCGACCTTGGCGGCCTCCTCGTAGCCGATGTACTTGTTCAGCGGGGTGACCACGGACGGCGAGGACTCGGCGTACTCGCGGGCCCGCTCCACGTTGGCGGTGATGCCGTCGACGGTGCGGTCCGCGAGCAGCCGGGAGGCGTTGGCGAGCAGCCGGACCGACTCCAGGAGGTTCTTGGCGATCACCGGGAGCATGACGTTGAGCTCGAAGTTCCCGGCCGCGCCCGCGACCGCCACCGTGGTGTCGTTTCCGGTCACCTGGGCGGCGACCATCAGGACCGCCTCGGGGATCACCGGGTTCACCTTGCCGGGCATGATCGACGAGCCCGGCTGGAGGTCCGGCAGGTTGATCTCGGCGAGCCCGGTGCGCGGTCCCGAGGACATCCAGCGCAGGTCGTTGGCGATCTTCGTGAGGGAGACCGCGATGGTCCTGAGCTGCCCGGACGTCTCCACCAGGCCGTCCCGGGCACCCTGGGCCTCGAAGTGGTCGCGGGCCTCGGTGAGCGGCAGTCCGGTGGCCCGGGCGACCTCGGCGATGACGGCGGCCGAGAAGCCGGGCGGCGTGTTGATGCCGGTGCCCACCGCCGTTCCGCCCAGGGGGAGTTCGGCGAGCCGGGGGAGTACGGCGCGCAGCCGCTCCACGCCGTACCTCACCTGGGCCGCGTAGCCGCCGAACTCCTGGCCGAGGGTGACCGGGGTGGCGTCCATGAGGTGGGTGCGGCCGGACTTCACCACGTCCGCGAATTCGGCCGATTTCCGCTCCAGGGACTCCGCCAGATGGGCGAGGGCCGGGATCAGGTCGTGGGTGACGGCGGCGGTGGCGGCGATGTGGATCGAGGAGGGGAAGACGTCGTTGGAGGACTGCGAGGCGTTGACGTGGTCGTTGGGGTGCACCTCCCGGCCCTCGGGCAGGCGCTCGCCGGCGAGGGTGGCGAGCACCTCGTTGGTGTTCATGTTCGACGAGGTGCCGGAGCCGGTCTGGAAGACGTCCACGGGGAACTGCTCGTCCCAGCGCCCCTCCGCGACCTCCTCCGCCGCCTCCTGGACCGCCTGCGCGACCTCCTCGTCGAGCACGCCGAGTTCGGCGTTGACCTTGGCGGCGGCGGCCTTGATCCGGGCCAGCGCCGCGATGTGGGCGCGCTCCAGGCGCTGGCCGCTGACCGGGAAGTTCTCCACCGCGCGCTGGGTCTGGGCGCGCCACTTGGCGTGGGCGGGGACGCGGACCTCGCCCATGGAGTCGTGCTCGATCCGGTAGCCGGCTTCGTCGTTCATCTTCGTCATCCTCCTGGCTGTGCTGGTCGGGGGGTGACCTCCCGAACCCCCCGAAAAACATGAGCACTTGTCTTGTTCGACGTATTCCCAAGACGCTTACCGGCCAGTAAAAACCGTGGGTAACCCCACTTCCAGGAGGCGCAATGAGGCGCACCAGGTACAGACTCCGCTGGCCGGTCGCGGCCGTCGCCGCTGCGGCGGCGGCCCTCGGCAGCATGACGGCCGCCACCCCCGCCGGCGCGGCCGACACGAGCAACACGGTCCAGATCGCCTCCGTACCGCTCCCTCCGGAGCTGGAGGCGGTCCGGGCCGCCGAGGCGACGAAGATCTACGGCAGCCCGGAGGAGCGCCCGCTCGCCCAGCGCAAGACCGGTCTCATCTCCCTCGGCGACAGCGAGATCTCCGGCGAGGGCGTCGGCAGCTACGAGTCGCCGACCAACGGCCCCACCAACTGGTGCCACCGCTCGCCCGACGCCGCCATCCACCGCACCGGGATCCCCGCGGACCTCACGTTCAACGTGGCCTGCTCCGGCGCGTACACCGGCAACATCCGCATCGGCGGCTCGAAGCAGTACGGGGACGAGCTCGTCCAGAGCGACAACCTGGCCGTCAAGGCGCGCAACACGCGCCTCAAGATGGTGCTCCTCGTCGCCGGGGCCAACGACGACCTCCAGTTCGGCCCCGTCATGACCGACTGCGTCCAGCGCTACCTGCTCCTCCAGGGCGCCTGCGAGCCCAAGTACGCCCCCGGCTGGCAGGCCCGCGTCGACGCCCTGGTGCCCAAGGTCGAGCAGACCGTCCGCGACCTGCGGACCGTCATGCGCGACGCCGGGTACGCCGACGCCGACTACAAGCTGGTCCTGATGGGCTATCCGAGCCCCATCGGGCCGGACTTCGGCGACAACCCGAACTTCCCCGGCAAGCTGGCCTGCGGCGGCCTCGGCTACGACTCCGACACCAAGTGGGGCCGCAACACCGCCGTCCCGGCCTTCGAGCGCGGCATGCGCAGGGCCGCCGCCGACACCGGGGCGGTCTTCCTGGACAACTCGCGGCTCTTCCACGGCCACGAGGTCTGCATGGAGGACACCTGGGCGCGGGGCCTCTACATCGACCTCTCCAAGCCCGGCACCCCGGACGAGAACTCCGTCCGCCAGTCCTTCCACCCCAACTACCGGGGCCACGGCGCCTTCGCGTCCTGCCTGACCCAGATCTACGGCTCCGGCCTGCGCGAGGCGAGCTGCGCGGACGTCGACTCCAGCGGCACCCCGACGCTCTTCCCGCTCGCCTGGGACGACGCGTACAAGCCGCTGAAGAACGCGGCCACCGGAAACTGCCTGGACGTGAACGCCTCCGAGTCGGCCAACGGCACCGCCGTGCTCGGCTGGGACTGCCACGGCGGCCGGAACCAGAACTGGTGGTACGACTCGGCCCGCCGCACCGTCCACACCGGGCTCACCCAGGACCGCTGCCTGGACGTCCCCGGCGCGAACTACGCGGCCGGCACCGCGCTCATCGTGTGGAACTGCCACGGCGGCGCCAACCAGCGGTTCGTCCGCGACGGGGACACCGTGCGCCCGGCCGCGGCGACCGGCCTGTGCCTGACCCAGGGCGCGGCGAAGGAGGCGATCCGGCTGCAGACCTGCACCGGCTCGGCCAACCAGCGCTTCGTCTGACCAGCGCGTACGCGACGAGGGCCCCGGCCACCGAGGGGGGTGGCCGGGGCCTCGCGCGTTCGCCCGAGTGGGCGAATCCGAGGAGCCCGTCGCACAATGTGAAGCGGGCTCGGGGAGAACAGCCACCTCGCGGGAGGCAGCACATGATCCGCAGCTCCAGGAGGATGGGCGCGCTCGGCGTCTGCACGGTCGCCGTCCTCGCCCTCGGTCCCGTCGCCCCGGCCTCGGCCGACACCGTCGACGGGTTCGAGTTCACCCTGTACGCCAAGGAGGTCCCCGGGCCGTCGCCGAGCGCGAGCGCGCCGGCGCCCGAGGTGGGGGACACCATGGCCTTCGCCGACGACCTCTACAAGACCAAGGACGCCGGCGGCGACAAGGTCGGCCGGGACGGCGCCGTCTGCGTCGTGGTGCGCACCGGGGACCCGATGGACCTCCAGTGCGTGGGCACCGTCGTGCTGAACGGCGGCCCCGGCGGGACGCTCGCGCTGCAGACCCTCGCCGCCGTCGACCCCACCGACCAGGCGCCGCCCGCGCTGGACATCGCGATCACCGGCGGCACCGGCGACTTCAAGAACGCGCGCGGCTGGGTCCGTTCCACCCCGGACGGCGACTGGTCGAAGATGGAGTTCCACATCGCCACGCGCTGAGGCCGCCCGACGGCGGGCCGGCTAGGACAGCTTGCCGCCGTAGTCCGGCAGCTTGAACGTGCGCTCGGCGTGGCCGCCGACCAGGTCGCTCGTGTTGTTGCCGATGTTCGCGACGATCGTGTAGCCCTTGGCCTCGATCTCCGCGCGCTTCTCCGTCTTGTACGCGCTGACCTCGGCGAACAGGTCGGGCAGGGAGCGCACGTACAGCCCGTCGACCGGGTAGCCGGCCCGCTTCAGGTTCCAGTCGGTGAGGGACTGGATGATGCCGGGGCGGGCCGTCACGAAGAAGACCGCCACGCCGCGCTCGTGGGCGTCCCGGACCAGGTCGCGGACGTCGGCGATCGCAGGGGTCGGCAGCTCCCAGAACGGGTGGAAGTCGGTCTCCAGGGAGGAGTTGTCGATGTCGAGGACGATCGCCTGCTTCTCGCGGCCGGCGTCCGCGGCCCGCTCCTCGATGTAGGGCCGCGCCTCGGCCACCACGGCGGCCACGTCACGGCGCCAGGTCGTGTAGTCGACGTGCTTGACGGCGGCGGTCGACGTCACGTGGGTGTCCGGGTCGGCCGCGGAGGCGGCGGGCGCGGGGCCGACGACGAGGAAGGCGGTGGTCAGGGCGACGGCGGCGGTTGCCGAGGCCTTGGCTTTGACGGAGGGCATGGGGGGCTCCCGAGGGGTCGACCGGCTCAGTGGTTGACATGCTCGCGGCCAATACTGGCCAGTAAGTGACGTCACGGCTACCGGTCGGTAGCCACTTTCTGAGCGGAGATCGACGACGGGCGGGGACCGACGGCGGCCGGGGAACGCCGACGCCCCCCGGTCCCGAAGGACCGAGGGGCGCCGTGCCACGAGAGCCGCAGGGTCAGCCGAGACCCGGGCCGCGCACCGGGATGTGCGTGAAGGTCGGCTCCGGCGCCGGGTTCTGGAAGAAGTCGTTGCCCTTGTCGTCCACCACGATGAACGCCGGGAAGTCCTCGACCTCGATCTTCCAGACCGCCTCCATGCCGAGCTCCTCGTACTCGACGACCTCGACCTTCTTGATGCAGTCCTGCGCGAGCCGGGCCGCCGGGCCGCCGATCGAGCCGAGGTAGAAGCCGCCGTGCGAGCCGCACGCGTCCGTGACCTGCTTGCTCCGGTTGCCCTTGGCCAGCATGACCTTCGAGCCGCCCGCCGCCTGGAACTGCTCCACGTACGAGTCCATCCGGCCGGCCGTCGTCGGACCGAAGGAGCCGGAGGCGTAGCCCTCGGGGGTCTTCGCCGGGCCCGCGTAGTACACCGGGTGGTCCTTCAGGTACTGCGGCATCTCCTCGCCCGCGTCAAGGCGCTCCTTGATCTTGGCGTGCGCGATGTCGCGCGCCACGACCAGCGGGCCGTTCAGCGAGAGGCGGGTCTTCACCGGGTACTTGCTCAGCTCGGCGAGGATCTCGTCCATCGGCTGGTTGAGGTCGATCTTCACGACCTCGCCCGCCTCCAGGTGGGCGTCCTCGGTCTCCGGCAGGAAGCGCGCCGGGTCGGTCTCCAGCTGCTCAAGGAAGACGCCCTCGGCGGTGATCTTCGCGACCGCCTGGCGGTCCGCCGAGCAGGAGACGGCGATGGCGACGGGCAGCGAGGCGCCGTGGCGCGGGAGCCGGACCACGCGCACGTCGTGGCAGAAGTACTTGCCGCCGAACTGCGCGCCGATGCCGATCTTCTGCGTCAGCTCGAAGACCTTCTCCTCCAGCTCCTTGTCCCGGAAGCCGTGGCCGGTCTCGGCCGAGCCCTCGGTGGGCAGCTCGTCCAGGTAGTGCGCGGAGGCGTACTTGGCGGTCTTCAGCGCGAACTCGGCGCTCGTGCCGCCCACCACGATCGCCAGGTGGTACGGCGGGCAGGCCGCGGTGCCCAGCGAACGGATCTTCTCCTCCAGGAACTTCATCATGGAGGCCTCGTTCAGGACCGCCTTGGTCTCCTGGTAGAGGAAGGACTTGTTGGCCGAGCCGCCGCCCTTGGCCATGAAGAGGAACTTGTACGCGCCGCCGTCCGTCGCGTACAGCTCGATCTGCGCGGGCAGGTTCGAGCCGGTGTTCTTCTCCTCCCACATGGTCACCGGGGCCATCTGCGAGTAGCGCAGGTTCAGCTTGGTGTACGCGTCGAAGACGCCCTTGGACAGGGCCTCCTCGTCACGGCCCGAGGTCAGGACGTTCTGGCCGCGCTTGCCCATGACGATCGCGGTGCCGGTGTCCTGGCACATGGGCAGGACGCCCGCGGCGGCGATGTTCGCGTTCTTGAGGAGGTCGAGCGCGACGAACTTGTCGTTGCTCGACGCCTCCGGGTCGTCGATGATCTTCCGCAGCTGGGCCAGGTGGGCCGGGCGCAGGAAGTGCTGGATGTCGTGGACGGCCTCGGCGGCCAGCCGGCGCAGCGCCTCCGGCTCGACCTTGAGGAACGTACGGCCGTCGGCCTCGAAGGTGGAGACACCGTCGGCGGTCACCAGGCGGTAGGGCGTGGTGTCCTCTCCCAGGGGGAGCAGATCGGAGTACGCAAACTCAGGCATGACGGCGGCCATTCCTCACTCGGCAGACAGCTGCGCCGCCTCCGTTGGCGGCGCGCCCTCCAGCGTAAGACGCGCGCGCGGCGCGGATCCTGTGAGGTAAGGCTCACTAGGCGCCCGGACCACTCCACGATGGCGCGTTCCGCACCCTCGACGGCGCCCGCCCCGCCCCTCGCCGGTGCCTTGTCCACAGGACACGACTCCCTCCCCTGGTCGCGATCTATCGCGTTTCGCTAGGCTGAGGCCGTGGACCTCGAAAAGCAGCCCCAGCAGCCGGTCGCTCCCACCGAGCCCGCCCCCGCGCCCCGGCCCGCCTACGCGGACCCGGAAGGGTCGCTGCGTGCCTCGGACGCCGACCGGGACCGGATCGCGGACATCCTCAGGGACGCCCTGGCCGAGGGGCGGATCGACGCCGAGGAGCACTCGGACCGCATCGACTCCGTCTACCGCGCCAAGACCGTGGGCGAGCTGGAGCCGCTGGTGCGGGACCTGCCGGCGGCCCGCTCCGGCGCCGCCCCGGCGCCCGCCCCGCTGTACGGCCCCGAGGAGGCGGAGGGCCCCGCCGACAACCTGGTCGCGGTCTTCTCCAGCACCACCCGCAAGGGCCGCTGGCGGGTGGGCCGCAAGACCAACGCCTTCTCGCTCTTCGGCAACATCGAGATCGACCTGACCGAGGCGATCTTCGCCCAGCGCCTCACCACCATCAACGCCACCTCGATCTTCGGCAACGTGGAGGTCCGCGTCCCGGAGAACATCAGCCTGCGCGGGAGCGGCACCGGCATCTTCGGCAACTTCGAGGTGGTGACCCTGGAGGGCGCCGACCCGCAGGCCCCGCTGGTCGTCGTCAACGGTTACGCCGTCTTCGGCAACGTCGAGGCCAAGCCCAAGCGCGGCAAGTGGATCACGGACCTGCAGGGCCGCGTCCAGGACAAGCTGCGCAAGCGCCTCGACGACTGACGCCGGCGGTCCGCTTCGCGCCGGATTGCCGGGTCTCCTCGGGCGGCGATCCGGAGTGACCGGAATTCGCCGCCCGGTGTCCGCGCTGCGGAACTCGGGGGCACGCAGTGCATAGGCACGCGCACAGCGGGTAGGGCTGGTGCATCGTCGCTCGCTCGCGAAGCCGTCGTCAGGAGTAGACCGTGCTGCCCATGCCGCATCAGCCCCTCCAGGTCGCCGCCGTGCCGTCCCAGCGCGTCCCCGCTCGGGAGGACGAGGCCGGCCCCTGGCACACGGAGGCGGTGTGCCGCCGGGACGAGGCGGGACTGTTCTTCGCCCCGTCCAAGGAGCCCACCGCCGCCCGGCTCTCCCGCGAGGAGGCCGCCAAGCGGGTCTGCGCCCGCTGTCCCGTGATGGTCGCGTGCCGCGAGCACGCGCTGCTCCAGCCCGAGCCGTACGGGGTGTGGGGCGGGCTCACCGCAGCCGAGCGCCGTGTCGTGCTCGCCCGCCGCCGGCGGCGCGAGGTGGAGCTCAGGAAGACCGCCACCGAGGGCATCGCGAAGGCCGGCTGACGGGTCCGTCGCCCGTACGGGAAGGGGCGCCCCCACCGCACATGGGGGCGCCCCTCTTCGTACCGTCGTCGCGTCGGCCGCCGTCCGGGCGGGCCGTTCGACCGTCTGCTACTTCGCGCGGTCGAAGTCGATCTTGCTGTACGCGCGCAGCTTCGAGAGCCGGTGCGTGGAGTCGATCTGGCGGATCGTGCCGGACTTCGAGCGCATGACGAGCGACTGGGTGGTCGCCGTCTCGGCGCGGTAGCGCACCCCGCGCAGGATCTCGCCGTCGGTGATGCCGGTGGCGACGAAGAAGACGTTGTCGCCGGAGACCAGGTCGTCCGTGGAGAGCACCCGGTCCAGGTCGTGGCCCGCGTCGAGGGCCTTCTGGCGCTCGGCCTCGTCCTTGGGCCACAGCTTGCCCTGGATGACGCCGCCGAGGCACTTTATGGCGCAGGCGGAGATGATGCCCTCGGGGGTGCCGCCGATGCCCATGAGCATGTCGACGCCGGTGCCCTCGCGGACGGCCATGATCGAACCGGCGACGTCGCCGTCCGAGATGAACTTGATCCGGGCGCCGGTCTCACGGATCTCCTTGACGATGCCCTCGTGACGCGGGCGGTCCAGGATGACGACCGTGATGTCCTCGGGGGAGGAGTTCTTGGCCTTGGCGACCCGGCGGATGTTGACCGAGACGGGGGCGTTGATGTCGACGAAGTCGGCGGCCTCGGGGCCGGTGACCAGCTTGTCCATGTAGAAGACCGCGGACGGGTCGAACATGGCGCCGCGGTCGGCGGCGGCCAGCACGGCGATCGCGTTCGGCATGCCCTTGGCGTTCAGGGTGGTGCCGTCGATCGGGTCGACCGCGATGTCGACCTCGGCGCCGGTGCCGTCACCGACGCGCTCGCCGTTGAACAGCATCGGGGCTTCGTCCTTCTCGCCCTCGCCGATGACGACGACGCCGTTCATCGAGACGGTGGAGATCAGGGTCCGCATGGCGTTCACCGCGGCGCCGTCCGCGCCGATCTTGTCACCGCGGCCGACCCAGCGGCCGGCGGCCATGGCGGCCGCCTCGGTGACGCGGACCAGTTCGAGGGCGAGGTTGCGGTCGGGGGCCTCCGGAGAGACCTCCAGCTCGGGCGGGAGGTGGTGCTCGGTCATCGGAGCGCACCTTTCTGTACGGCGACGGCCGGAAAAAAGAGGGTGCTGCGACTCTATCGTCAGGTCGACAAATTGAGCAGAGGGGCCCACGTATGAGCACAACACCATGATGCGACCATGGGGGGCGTGGCAGGTATGCGAGGCAGGCAGACGGTACGAGGGATGTTCCAGTCCCTCGGGGTGATCATGGTCGCCGCGGGCGTGATGTATCTCTTCATCCCGCACGACGACAAGGCGGACCCGGTCCCGGCGAAGGACTACCGGGTCGAGCTCCTGACGGCCCAGCGGGCGGCGCCGTACCCGGTGCTGGCCCCCGAGGGCCTCGGCGACGACTGGCGCGCGACGGTCGTCTCGTACAAGCGGGAGAACCACGACGCGTGGCAGCTCGGCTTCCTGGACCCGGACACCCAGTACGTGGCGGTCCACCAGTCGACCGAGGAGGCGCGCAAGTACGTGCCCGACGTCACCCAGCAGGCGAAGAACTCCGGGAAGACCCAGACGGTCGCCGGCAAGCCCTGGCAGCGCTGGGAGGGGCCGAAGTACGACGCCCTGGTGCGCACCGAGAACGGCGCGACGACCGTCGTGACCGGCACCGCCTCGTTCGACCGCCTCGCGCAGATGGCGGGCGCGCTGCAGGCGAAGAAGGCCTAGACGCTCCGACCGACACCGGACGCGACACGTGAAGAACCCCCGGGCGCTGGGCGCCCGGGGGTTCTTCACGTCTGGGTCCGGACGGATCGGTCCGGGAGGGATCAGACGGTGGTGATGACGTCCTCGTAGGCGAGGCGCGGCTGGCGCGGGAACGGGGAGGCGTCCTCGCCCGGCTTGCCGATGTTGATGACCATCAGCGGGCTGTGGTCGGCGTCCAGGAACTCCTTCTGGACGCCGGCGAAGTCGAGACCGGTCATCGGGCCGGCGGCCAGGCCGGCGGCGCGGACGCCGATGATGAAGTACGCGGCCTGCAGGGCGCCGTTCAGCAGAGCGGACTGCTCGCGGACCGGACGCTCGGAGAAGAAGAGGTCCTTGGCCTGCGGGAAGTGCGGCATCAGGGCCGGGAGCTCCTCGTGGAACTCGTTGTCCGCGGAGAGGATCGCGACCAGCGGGGCGGCGGCGGTCTTGGGCTGGTTGCCCTCGGCCATGTGCTTCACCAGGCGCTCGCGGGCCTCGGGGGAGCGGACCAGGGTGATGCGCAGCGGGGTCTGGTTGAAGGCGGTGGGACCGTACTTGACCAGGTCGTAGATCGCCTGGACCTGCTCCTCGGTCACCGGCTCGTCGGTGAACGTGTTGGCGGTGCGGGCCTCACGGAAGAGGAGGTCCTGGGCGGTGGGGTCAAGGGCGAGGGACATGCTGCGTACCTTCCGGGTGTACGGGGCTATGGCTCGACAGTACGCCCAAGGTAGGTGAAACTTCAACAATCCTATCCGGATAGTGATCCGCTTCACAGGTCGAGTCTACATCGACGCCTCCGAGGCCCCGCTGCCTACTCGTCCCCGGAGCCGTCGGCACCACCCGGTGACCCCTCCGGCCGCTCCGCGGCGAGCGAGGCGTCCAGACGGGCGCGAGCCCCCTCCAGCCAATGCCGGCAGACCTTCGCCAGCTCCTCGCCGCGCTCCCAGAGCGCCAGGGACTCCTCCAGCGTCGTACCGCCCGCCTCCAGCCGCCGCACGACCTCGATGAGCTCGTCGCGCGCCTGTTCGTAGCCGAGTGCAGTCTCTTCCGCGCCCGTGCGTGCCGCCATGCCATCCACCCTTGTCTGTCAGATCCTTGACGTACTTCTGTACTTCCCGACACCGCTCTGACGCTCAGGCCGCGTCGGGGAGCGCTCCGGCTCGGTGGGAGCATCCTGGCCGATCCGGGGGCCCGGGTCGGGCGGGGAGCGTCCTGGTCGATCCGGGGGTGCCCGGGTCACGTGGGGAGCGTCCCCGCCGAGCCGGGACGTTGCTCCGGCCGGGTCGGGGAGCGCCCCGGTCGAGTCGGGAGCGTCCCCGCCGAGCCGGGGCGTTGCTCCGGCCGGGTCGGGGAGCGCCCCGCCCGGGCCCGGACGTGCCCCGGCCGCCTCAGGGGGCCGTCCGGCGCACCGCGAACTCGCCCGCGGCCACCCGCGCCCGCAGCTCCTCGTCCACCGCCACCTCCACCGGATCCCGGACCACCGACCCGTCCGCCCGCTGCAGCACCGCGTACCCCCGCTCCATCGTCGCCGCGGGCGACAGCGCCCGGACCCGCGCCCGCGTGTGCGACAACTCCGACTCGGCCCGGTCCAGCAGATGCCCGAAGGTCCGCCGGCCCCGCGCGAGCAGCGCCCCGACCTCGTCCTCGCGGACCTCCACCATCCGCTGCGGGTGCTCCATCACCGGCCGCGCCAGCGCGTGCGCGAGCCCCCGCTCCTCCCGGTCCAGCAGCCCCCGCACGGTCCGCAGCGCCCGGTCCCGCAGGCCCTGCACCCGGTCCAGCTCCTCGCCCACGTCCGGCACCACCTTCTTGGCGGCGTCCGTCGGCGTCGACGCCCGCAGGTCCGCGACCAGGTCGAGCAGCGGCGAGTCCGGCTCGTGCCCGATCGCCGACACCACCGGCGTACGGCACTCCGCCACCGCCCGGACCAGCTGCTCGTCCGAGAACGGCAGCAGGTCCTCGACGCTGCCGCCGCCCCGCGCCACGATGATCACGTCCACGCCCTCGTGCGCGTCCAGCTCCCGCACCGCCCCCACCACCTGGGGGACGGCCTTCACGCCCTGCACCGCCACGTTCCGCACCTCGAAGCGCACGGCGGGCCAGCGCCGCCGCGCGTTCTCCAGTACGTCCCGCTCGGCCGCCGAGGCCCGCCCGACGACGAGCCCCACCAGCTGCGGCAGGAACGGCAACGGCTTCTTCCGGTCCAGGGCGAACAGCCCCTCCGCCCCCAGGCTCCGCTTCAGCTGCTCCAGCCGGGCGAGCAGCTCACCGATCCCGACCGGCTTGATCTCCACCGCCCGCAGCGACAGCTGCCCCCGCGGCGCGTACCACTCCGGCTTCGCGTGCACCACGACCCGGGCGCCCTCCGAGACGACGTCGGCGACGGCGTCGAAGACCTGGCGGTAACAGGTGACGTTGATCGAGATGTCGTACGAGGGATCCCGCAGCGTCAGGAACACGACCCCGGCACCCGGCCGCCGCGACAACTGCGTGATCTGCCCCTCGACCCAGATCGCCCCCAGCCGGTCGATCCACCCCCCGATGAGCCGGGAGACCTCCCCGACGGGCAGCGGCGCTTCGGCGGACGTGTTCAGACCCATGAGCCGAGCGTAACGGGAGGGTAGGACAGAGGAGCCGTGTGCCGTGCCGCCGTCCGCGCGGGGTGCCTCGGGCGCCTCCGCCCCTGGCCCCCACCCCGCCGGCCCCGCTCCCCGTCGCGCGCCGCCCCGGCACACCCCGCGCCGCGACCCTGCACGTCGAGCGGCGCCCCGGCACACCCCGCGCCGCGACCCTGCACGTCGAGCGGCGCCCCCTCACACCCCGCGCCGCGACCCCTGCACCGCCAGCACCACCAACCCGACCCCCAGCCAGATCACGCCCACCACCTGCGCCGCCGGCGACGCCTCCACGATGACCGCGACCAGGATCGCGGCACCCAGGACCGGGGCCACGACATGCTTGAACCAGTGCGGCGGCCCCTCCATGCGCCGCACCGCGAACCAGCCGACCACGCTCGCGTGCAGCAACACGAAGGCCGTCAGGGCGCCCACGTCCACGACCGACACCAGATGGTCGAGCCCGTCGTCGCGCCGGGCCGCCCACACCGCGGCGATCATCGTCACCGTCGCCGCCACCAGCAGCGCCACCCGCGGCACCCCCGAGTCCGTACGCGCAAGCACGTGCGGCAGCCGTCGGTCGCGGCCCATCGCGAACAGCAGCCGCCCGCCCGCCGCCTGCCCGGCCAGCGCCGCGAACGCCGCCCCGATCGCCTTCGACACCGCCACCAGGTCGTGCAGCCAGTCGCCGACCGCCGCGTCGACCGCGTCGTAGAAAGCGGAACCCTGCGAGGCCGGATCCGCCGCCAGCTCCTTGGAGGAGAGCGGTTCGAGCAGCGCGATCAGCCAGGTCTGCGCCACGAACAGCACACCGGCCAGCGCCAGACAGAACAGCACCGCCCGCGCCACCTTCGCCGACCCCCCGGTCACCTCCTCCGCGAAGGCGGCGATCGCGTCGAAACCGAGGTACGACAGGACCGCGACCGACACCGCCCCCAACACCGCCGCGGCCGAGAACCCGGCGTCACCGGTGAGCGGCGACCACCAGTCGCGCTGCGCCCCGTCCCGTACGAGCACGACCACCGCCGACACGACGAACACCAGCAGGACCACGATCTCCATGGCCAGGACCGCGAAGCCGACCCGGGCCGCCGCCCGCACCCCCCAGAGGTTGAGCAGGGTCGTCACGACGACCGCGATCGCCGTCCACACCCAGCGGTCCACCTCCGGGACCAGCGCCTCCATGGCGATCCCCGCGAAGAGGTACGCCACGGCCGGGATCAGCAGGTAGTCGAGCATCGCCATCCACCCGGCGATGAACCCCGGCCCCTCCCCGAGCCCCTTGCGCGCGTACGTGAACACGGACCCGGCCTGCGGCGCGACCCGCACCATCTGCGCGTAGCTCAGCGCCGTGAAGGCCATGGCGACGGTCGCCACCAGGTACACCAGTGCGACCGCGCCGTGCGATTTCGCGTCGAGCGTGCCGTACACGCCGACCGGCGCCATCGGGGCGATGAACAGCAGTCCGTACACGACGAGGTCGCGGAACCCGAGGTCCCTGCGCAGCCCCGTGTGCTCCGCGACCCGCGCTTCCTCCCCTGCCCGCCCCCGCCCGTCCTCAGCCATGGCGCCAGTCTCGGCCACCGCACCGCTCCAAACGCTGACCGACGCGGCCTTACGATGGGACGCATGACTGCAACGCCCGCGTCGACGCCCGCGACGAACCGCCCGAAGCGTGTCCTGCTCGCCGCTCCCCGCGGCTACTGCGCGGGTGTGGACCGTGCCGTGATCGCCGTGGAGAAGGCCCTGGAGCAGTACGGGGCCCCCATCTACGTCCGCCACGAGATCGTCCACAACAAGTACGTCGTGCAGACCCTGGAGCGGAAGGGCGCGATCTTCGTCGACCAGGCGACCGAGGTGCCGCCGGGCAACATCGTGATGTTCTCCGCCCACGGAGTCGCCCCCACCGTGCACGAGGAGGCCCGCCAGGGTCGGCTCGCCACCATCGACGCCACCTGCCCGCTGGTGACGAAGGTCCACAAGGAAGCCGTCCGCTTCGCCAACGAGGACTTCGACATCCTCCTCATCGGCCACGAGGGCCACGAGGAGGTCATCGGCACCTCCGGCGAGGCCCCCGACCACATCCAGCTCGTCGACGGCCCCGAGGACGTCGCCAAGGTCGAGGTCCGCGACCCGTCCCGGGTCGTCTGGCTCTCCCAGACCACGCTCTCGGTCGACGAGACCATGGAGACGGTGGACGCGCTGAAGGAGAAGTTCCCGCAGCTGATCTCCCCGCCCTCCGACGACATCTGCTACGCCACGCAGAACCGTCAGATCGCGATCAAGGAGCTCGCCGGCCAGGCCGAGCTCGTCATCGTGGTCGGCTCCAAGAACTCCTCGAACTCGATCCGCATGGTCGAGGTCGCCAAGCAGGCCGGCGCCCCCGCCGCGTACCTCGTCGACTTCGCCAGCGAGATCGACGAGGCCTGGCTGGAGGGCGTCACCAGCGTCGGCCTCTCCTCCGGCGCCTCCGTCCCCGACGTGCTGGTCCAGGAGGTCCTGGAGTGGCTGTCCCAGCGCGGCTACGCCGACGTGGAGCTGGTCAAGACGGCCGACGAGTCGCTGACCTTCTCGCTGCCCAAGGAGCTGCGCAACAAGGACCTGCGCGCCGCGGCGGCGGCCCTGCTCGAAAACGAGTGACGCAGGGCTCCGGCCCGTAACGTTGGGTCCATGAACGTCTTCGGAGTGGACATCGGCGGCTCGGGCATCAAGGGAGCCCCCGTGGACCTGGACCGCGGCGACCTGACCGAGCCGCGCCACAAGGTACTGACCCCGCAGCCCGCCACACCCGACGAGGTGGCGGGCTGCGTCGCGGAGGTCGTGGCGCACTTCGGCTGGCAGGGACCGGTCGGCGTCACCTTCCCCGGCGTCGTGACCGGCTCCACCATCCGCACGGCGGCCAACGTGGACAAGTCCTGGATCGGCGTCGACGCGGGCAAGCTGCTCGGCGACCGCCTCGGCGGCCTGCCGGTCACCGTCCTGAACGACGCCGACGCCGCCGGCGTCGCCGAGATGGCCTTCGGCGCCGGCCGCGGCCGCAAGGGCACCGTCATCCTGCTCACCCTCGGCACCGGCATCGGCTCCGCCGTCTTCGTCGACGGCCGGCTCGTTCCCAACACCGAGCTCGGCCACCTGGAGCTCAAGGGCCACGACGCCGAGAAGCGCGCCTCGTCGAAGGCCCGCGAGGACGAGGACCTCACCTGGGAGCACTGGGCGACGCGACGCGTGCAGAAGTACCTGGCGCACGTGGAGATGCTGTTCTCGCCGGAGCTCTTCATCATCGGCGGCGGCGTCAGCCGCAAGGCGGACAGGTTCCTGCCGCTGATCGAGGGCGTCAACGCGGAGATCGTCCCGGCGGAGCTGCAGAACAACGCGGGGATCGTGGGGGCGGGGATGGCGGCGGGGCTGCTCGGCTGACCGGTCGGCGTCTTCGGACCCTTCACCGGTGGTCCGACGGGGGCCGGTGCCGGAGCGGGGGTGGGGGTGTCCGGACTGCGACCTTCACTTCGCTTCGCTCGTTACGGGCGCCGCCACGTCCGGACACCCCCACCCCCGCTCCGGCACCGGCCCCCTCCCGCCGTCGTCCCGCTCAGCCGCGCTCGGGGGCGGGGCGCCGCACCGGGCGTACGGCGGACCCGGCGGCCCGCTGGCGTCGGCCCATGTCCCGCACCTTGCGCACGCTGGCGATCACACCGGCGACGAGCGTGCCCCCGTACAGCCACCCGGCGTGCACGGCGAGCGCCGTCACCAGCGCCATCGCCTGTCCGCCGACCCCGCCCGTACCGCCCGAGACGGGCACGACGCCGACGGCGAACGCGATGGGGACACTGATCGGGGCGGTCACGAGGTCGGCGGTACGGACCCACAGCGCGGTCAGGGCGCTGACCGGCAGGAACAGCAGCCCGAAGACGAGCGGCGAACTGTCGAACAGCAGCCAGTCGAGGAAACCGAGCACCAGCATCACGGCGGAGGCGAAGAGCCCCGCCCCGAGCCCGGTGAGCCGCGGGTTCGGCAGCTTGCGCAGCGCCACCACGACCGGCGGCGCCGGCCGCTCCACCCGGGGCTTGCCGGGGCGCGGACGGGCGGCGACGCGATAGACCGCGGCGCCCTCGACCAGCGCGCCGGGCGGCGTCAGAGGGGTCTGCGGCGGGTGCCCGGCGGGGCGCCGCGACTGCGGCTTGCGTGTCCTGTGCTGCTCCACACCACCAACGTAGGTCGGAACGGGCCGGGAACCACGTGCGGGACACGCCCTTTGGGTGACCTTGGCGCGAAGAGCGCCGTCGGGGCGCGGTCCGGTGCCCCCGTAAACTGGGGGATCGCCCCACCTCCACTCCTCTAGGGAAGTCGCCACCGTGTCGCTCACGATCGGAATCGTCGGCCTGCCGAACGTCGGCAAGTCGACCCTGTTCAACGCCCTGACCAAGAACGACGTGCTGGCGGCCAACTACCCGTTCGCCACGATCGAGCCCAACGTCGGCGTCGTCGGCGTCCCGGACGCCCGCCTGACCAAGCTGGCCGAGATCTTCGGCTCCCAGCGGATCCTCCCGGCCACCGTCGACTTCGTCGACATCGCCGGCATCGTGCGCGGCGCGAGCGAGGGCGAGGGCCTGGGCAACAAGTTCCTGGCGAACATCCGCGAGTCGGACGCCATCTGCCAGGTCATCCGCGCCTTCAAGGACGAGAACGTCGTGCACGTCGACGGCAAGGTCTCGCCGAAGGACGACATCGAGACGATCAACACCGAGCTGATCCTCGCCGACCTCCAGACCATCGAGAAGGTCCTGCCGCGCCTCCAGAAGGAGATGCGGATCAAGAAGGACACGGCGCCCAAGGTCGCCGCGGTCGAGGCCGCCCAGGCGATCCTGGAGAAGGGCGACACCCTCTTCTCGCAGGGCATCGTTCAGGGCTCGGAGAAGGCGGAGCTCCTGCACGACCTCCACCTGCTCACCACCAAGCCCTTCCTCTACGTCTTCAACGTCGACGAGGACGAGCTGACCGACGACGCCTTCAAGGCCGAGCAGAGCGCCCTGGTCGCCCCGGCCGAGGCGATCTTCCTCAACGCCAAGCTGGAGCAGGACCTCACCGAGCTCGACGAGGAGGACGCCATGGAGCTCCTCCAGTCCGTCGGCGCCGAGGAGCCCGGCCTGGCCATCCTCGCCCGCGTCGGCTTCGACACCCTCGGCCTGCAGACCTACCTGACGGCGGGCCCGAAGGAGTCCCGCGCCTGGACCATCAAGAAGGGCGCGACGGCCCCCGAGGCTGCCGGTGTGATCCACACCGACTTCCAGAAGGGCTTCATCAAGGCCGAGGTCATCTCCTTCGCCGACCTCGTCGAGACCGGCTCGGTCGCCGACGCCCGCTCCGCCGGCAAGGCCCGCATGGAGGGCAAGGAGTACGTCATGCAGGACGGCGACGTCGTGGAGTTCCGTTTCAACGTCTGAGCGGATGAAATAACACCACGTCGCTGACGTGGCGAACATGCAGGTCAGAAGGGGTCGGACTCTGTCGAGTCCGACCCCTTCGCCGTCACCGTGCTGGATGGGTGCTGGATATTCTGACGTGGGGTCAGCGGCAGTCAGGTCTCGTTAACGGTGGACCGGTGTCCGACATGAACGACCCAGACCACCAGCTCTCCGTTGTCGAGGGTGTAGACGACGCGGTAGTCGCTGACGCGCAGGCGGCGTCGCTCGGGCTGGGACACGAGTGCGGTGGTGTTGAAGCCGAGAGGGTCGGTCTCCAGCTCGGTCAGCTTGGCCAGGATGCGCAGCGCCATGTCACGAGGGATCTTCCGAAGCTCGGCCTGGGCCTCAGGTCGGAAGACGGTTCGGTACTCACTCACCTCGCGCCAACGTCTCCCGCATGATGTCCTCGATCGGGATGCCGGGCGCAGGGTTGGCCATGCGCTCGTCGATGATCCGGTTGATCTCGCGCTCTTCCCACTCCTGGTACTTGCGCAGCACCTCGATGGAGACGACGGCGGCGACTTCCTTGCCCCGGCGCGTGATGATCGTGGGTACGTCGTCGCGGTCCGCACGCTCCACGACTTCCGCCAGGTGGGCGCGCACGTCCCGAATGGACTCTATGGGCAGCGGCTGCGTCATGCGCTCAAGCGTACCGAGTGTGCCATGTGTACACAACTGTGTCCGGCCGTGTGGTGCTGGATGTGCTGGATGGGCGCGCACCGTGCTGGATGGGTGCTGGATAGCCACTCTCAGAACCGTGTTTTCGCAGGTCGGAGCTCTGCGTTGAACGTTCCGCTTCAACGTGTAGTCGTGTCGTTACTGCACGCTAGCTACGTTCGACAAACGTGCAGGTCAGAAGGGGGTTGGATACTTGCGGAGTCTTACTGTGCGATCGCGATGGGCGGACTCAGGGGAGACGACCTCGATGACGAGCCGGACGTCCTCCGGTGCGAACCAGGTACGGTCGCCGTCGAAATCGGCCGTCGTCACCAGCAGGTCCGGTTCGGGACGGTTGCGCGGGTCGAGGTCCTCCGCGAACCAGCCTTCCGCGCGCGGCGGGCGCATCCAGTCGGGCTGTGCGGTCATGGCTTCGCGGTAGGGGCCCGCAGCTCAGGCTGGGGGGTGGACGACTCGTCGGTGCAGCTGCCACGCAGACGTCCCCTACGTGCGGGTCCATCCGTTGGCGAACTCGCAGTGGAGGTCCGCCCAGCGACGCTGTTCGGCGGGGGTGTGGCTGGAGTGGCCGAGGCGTCCCACGCCCTTGACCCACTCGTCCCAGAGGCCGTCGGGCTCCGTGAAGCGGTCGGCGTGGCCGGTACCGAGGAGGGCGTCGAGCCGGAGGAGGGCGCCCAGGGCGGCGGGCTGGTCGTAGTGGAGGTCGGTGCGGGGGAGGTAGTGGTCGAGGTAGGCGGTGAGGATCTCGGCGTCGGCGTGGGTGCCGAAGCGGGCCAGGGCGAAGCAGTAGGCGCCGCCGGAGTAGCAGACCTCGCTGGCCAGGAGCAGGTCGCCGATGCGCGCTCGGAACCGTTCGCGGCGGTCGACACCGATCAGCCAGCCGGCGGTGAGGCGTGAGCGCCATTCGTACCCGAGGAGGGCTTCCAGTTCCCCGTCGTCGATCGCGGCGGCGTCGGCGAGCAGATGCCGGGTAAAGCGAGTGGTGTGCCACCACCGGGGGCCCAGGAACCGCCCGCCATTCAGTACGAGATAGCGCGGGAGGCCGCCGTACATCCTCGTCACGTAGCTCTCGACCACATGGCCGTAGCCGACTTCCTCGGGGTGTGGGGACGGCATCGGTCACCTCTCCGGGTGCAGGTCGGTACGGTCGATGTACGGGCCTCTTCGCCCAGGTAGATGATGTGGCAGGTCATGACGCGGAGTGGTCCCGGCGCCAGAAGGCGGGAAGCCACCAGCAGAGCGCGGCCCGTAGGCGTGGGCGACGGGAGCTCCGTCAGCCTCATGGCCCCCGGTGAGTGGGGCGGGGCGGGCCGGCGGGCCCGAAGTTGACATGGCTTCTCCCGATGCGTAGTGTCCTCCGAGCTGTCCGACGTGAGCACCGATGCAGATCGGCCCCGGGCAGCCATCCCGCAAGACCTACAGAAGCCGACGGTTCTTTGTCGTTCCGTCATGTCTTCTCGTGCGTGTTTGCGGAATGGGGAATCCCTGTCCGAAGGATTCGAGTGCGAGTCGCTCGATTGGCTTCGGGGGCAAGGAATCCGCTAAAGTCTCACTCGTCGGAACGGCCCAACAGCCGCGAAGGCAAAACCCGCTGACTGGGATTCAGGCCCGAAAGGATCTGATAGAGTCGGAACCGCCGGAAGGGCCCGGAGCGAAAGCGAA